>CAWEGR010000007.1:0-516365 GCA_963808775.1 uncultured Thermoleophilaceae bacterium | reverse complement strand
CCGGCGCGGCGCGGCCGCGGCACGAGCTCGCCCGAGCAGTTCGGGCAGACGTTCTCCATGGCCTTCGCGCAGTCCTCGCAGAAGGTGCACTCGAAGCTGCAGATCGCGGCGGGCCCGTCCGGGACGAGCGCGCTGCCGCAGCGCTCGCAGGTCGTGCGCATCTCGAGCGCCATCGGGCTCAGCAGGCGGAGTGCGTCCGGTCGAGCGTCACCACGCGCAGGAGCGTACGGCCTCGGCACGTCACGCCGTAGGCGGCGCGCGAGCCCTGGGCGTCGAAGTGCTCCCAGGCGAGGCGGCGGCCGAAGCGGACGATCGTTCTGACGTCGCCGTCCGAGTCCGTGTGCTCGAGCGTCAGCGGCTTGCGCTTGCCGGTCAGGTACGCGATGCCGTTCGAGGTGAAGCGCGCGTCCCAGCACGGCTTGGCCGCCTGCTTCTCGAGCGCCGCGCCTCCGGGCGTGCGCAGCCACAGCTCGCTGCGCCAGCACGTGCGGCCCCCGAACAGCTCCGATCCGACGCTCACGGCGAGGCTGCCGTCGCTCGCCAGGTCGATCGCGTGCAGCGTCCCGGCGGGGAGCGCGGCGCGTGAAGACCTGGGCGCCCGTCGTGTGGTCATGGATGGCGACGGTGGTTCCGCGCGCGTGCGCCACGAGGTTGCCGGCGACCGCGATGGCGGAGAGGGTCCCGGCGCCGAGGTCGATCGTGCGCGTGTCTCCCGTCGTGACGTTGCGAACCGCGACCCGGGCGAGGTCGTCGCACGGGTTCGGGTCGTAGGCGAGCCACTCGCGGTCGAGGTCGTAGAAGCTCGACGAGCCGAACTCGCGGCCGCAGTTGAGCACGCGCTCGAGGTCGCCGCCGCCGGGACCGCCAACGGACAGCCGCTGCTCGCTCGACTCCTGCTCACTCAGCGTCTTGAGGACCGAGCGCTCGAGCGCGAACGCCCGCGTCGAGAGGTCGAACGAGAGGCTCGACTGGAACGAGTTCGAGCCGCCGGGCAGCGACTTCGTCCTGCCGGTATGGAGCGTCCTCACCCCGCCCGGACCGGCGGCGCGAAAGCGCACGCGCGAGTTCGAGAAGTCGCAGCCCTCGGGTGATCCGCAGCGCCGCTCCTCCCACGCCACGCGGGCGCCGGCGAGCACCGGACCCTGCACCAGCTCGTCCGCGGGTGCGACGGTGCGGATGACGCGAGCCTCCGCGGCCGGAGCCACGACTGCCGCGAGGACCAGGAGCACGGCTGCGAGCCTCATGCCCACACGAACCCGCCGCTAGTTGCGAAGTTTCGGCGCCTCCCGGCGGCTCGTGAGATACGCGCCGACGAGCACGAGCGCCGTGCCGGCGAGCGCCGCCACGTGGACCTCCTCGTCGAGCAGGAGCGCGCCGAGCGCGATCGCCACCACGGGGATGAAGTAGATCGTGAGCGACCCGCGCGTGGGCCCGACGCGGCCGGCGAGCGTGGCGAACCAGACGAAGGCGAAGCCCGTGCCGACCACGCCGAGCACGACCATCGCGGCGAGGCTGTCCCAGGCGAAGCCGGAGCCCGCGGCGCCCACCGCCCCGATCGGCGTGAGCGGGATCAGCGCGAACAGCTGCGCGCGCCAGATCACCGGCAACGCGCCGTTGCGGCGCTGCAGCGGCCCCGTGAGGTTGAAGGCGCAGCCGTACAGCATGGCCGCGAGCAGCACGAGCAGGATGCCCGCGGTGGTGGACTCGCCCTCGCCCAGGTCGGGCCACGCGATCGCCACCACCCCGAGGAACCCGACGGCGAGCCCGACCGCCTGCACGCGACCCGGCAGGTGGCGCACCACGATGGCCGCCACGACCGCCGTGAAGAGCGGCGCCGCCCCGTTGATCATCCCGGCGAGCGACGAGTCGATCCACTGCTGCGCGATCGGGAAGAGAAACAGCGGGATCGCCATCCAGATCATCCCGAGCAGGGCGATCTGCGGAAGGTCGGAGCGCTGCACGGCCCGGCGGGCGCCCGGAATCAGCGCGAGCGTGACCGCGCCGAAGAACACGCGCAGGAAGGCGACGAGGCCGGGCTCGAAGCTGTCGAGGCCGATCTCGATGAACAGGAACGATGCGCCCCACGCGAGCGCGACCCCGGTGACGAGCGCCCAGTCGAGCGGCGCGAAGGCGCCGGTGCCCTGCGCGGGCGTGGCGGCGGGAGGCGCGGCGGTGGCGGGGCGGGTCAAGACGTCGAGACTAGGCACGCCTCGACAACGACCGGCGGGCTCCATCTGTGAGGCGCGCCCCTGACCCCGGAGGTAATGGCGGCGCTTCCCCCTGCGCGCTACGTTGACCGCCGGATGGCGACCGGGACGAAGACCGCGGGAGTCGGCCCGCTGCTGCGCGGCTGGCGCGAGCGGCGCAGGCTCAGCCAGCTCGACCTCGCTCTCGAGGCGGGCGTCTCGGCGCGCCACCTCAGCTTCGTCGAGACCGGGCGCGCGCGGCCGAGCTCGTCGATGGTGCTGAACCTCGCCGACCAGCTCGACGTCCCGCTGCGCGAGCGCAACCAGCTCCTGCTCGCCGCCGGTCACGCTCCCGTCTACGAGGAACACGGCCTCGAGGAGCCCGAGATGGCGCCGATCCGCGACACGATCCAGCGCCTGCTCGACGCGCACGAGCCGTATCCCGCGCTCGTGGTCGACGGCGCCTGGGAGATGCTCGCGGCCAACCGCGCCGTGTTCATGCTCACCGAGGGCGTCGCCCCGGACCTGCTCGAGCCGCCGGTCAACGTGCTGCGGCTGAGCCTCCACCCGGACGGCGTGGCGCCGCGCATCGTCAACCTCGGCGAGTGGCGCGCGCACATCTTCGAGCGGCTCGAGCGCCAGGTGGCCGTGACCGGCTCGCCCGCGCTCGCCACTCTGCTCGGCGAGCTGCGCGGCTACCCGGGCCCCGAGCCGGAGCCGGGGCTGCACGGCGACATCGCCCTGCCGCTCCGCGTGCGGGCCCCGGACGGGAGCGAGCTCGCGTTCATCACCACGGTCGCCACGTTCGGCACGGCGGTCGAGATCACCGCCAGCGAGCTGACGATCGAGACCTTCTTCCCGGCCGACGCCGCGACCGACGCCGCCGTGCGCGAATACGTGGCCGCATTGCCCATGCGGGAGTTGTTCGGACCCGATCCCGCCATGAGCACGGAAGGCGGGCCCACGACCTGCCCCAGAGCGGAGCGGTCGTGTTCCCGGATCCCCTGGGATACCGCGGCCAGGCAAACCCATGCCCTGGCCCGGTCCTCGAATGGCTGGTGCCCGAGGCCGCGAAGGCGAAACTCGGCGGGCTGCCTAGTCGGCTTGTCGCTCGAGGTAGAACACCTCGGACGACACGTCGCTCTCCGGGTCGATGCCCGACACGAACGCCCTCACCTTGCGGCCGGTGATTCGCTCCACGGACTCGCGAAAGTTGTCCTGGCAGGCATGCTGGAAGAACATCCGCGTCTCGCGCAGGCGCTGGTGCTCCCCGACCTCCACCAGCTTGCGCTCGGCGGGTGTCAGCGTGTCCTCCAACGTGCACAACAGCGCGTCGGCCCCCGCCCAATCGGCCCGCGTCCGCGTGGGGCCGCGGCCGAAGATCTCCTTGTAGATCCGCACCATCTCGTTACAGAGTTCGTGCGTCACGCTGGTTCTTGCTGAGATCTGCCCGTTGCCCTGAGCGATCGTCTGCTGGTCCATATCGGCCTTCCGGTGGGTCCTCTGAAACCGAGGCCGCGCGAGGGGAAGAGGAACCTTAAAACCAGACGGGCGACAACTACAGACCCAACGGTAGTCGCTCGGAGGCGATCTGTCGACGCAACACCGAGTGGCAACGGGGGGACCTCGGTGCTTTACCCGCGGGGTAATCGACGCGCTGACCTCCGGCGGGAATGCTGGGGGCATGACAACCACAAGCGCAACCACCACCGGCGTCGTCGATCGTCAGGCGTTCCGCCGGCTCGTCCTCAGGATCGACTCCGCCGTCTCCGCGGCGAACGGCGTGGCGTACCTCGCTCTCGCCGGCCCGCTCGGGGATCTGTTCGGCGTCTCGGCCGGTCTGCTGCGCGGGCTCGGCGCGTTCCTGCTCGTCTGGGCCGCCGGGCTCTGGCTCGTCTCGAACCGCCCGCAGATCTCGCGGCCCGCGATGTTCGACATCGCCGCGCTGAACGGGGTCTGGGTGATCGGCTCGATCGTGTTCGCCGCGGCGGGCGTCTCCTCGCCCGACACGGCCGGCACGGTCTGGACGCTGCTTCAGGCGGCAGCCGTGAGCGGGTTCATCGGGCTGCAGCTCGTTGCGGCGCGGGAGGGCTAGCCGCGCCGAGGCCGAACGCCTCCGCGATCAGCTCGTAGGAGCGGCGGCGGGCGGAGTGCTCGTGGGTGATGGTGAGGACCATCAGCTCGTCGGCGCCGTAGCGCGCCGCGGCCTCCTCGAGCCCCGCCCGCACCCGCTCCGGCGAGCCCACGACCCCGCGCCGCGCGCTGCCGGGTGAGCGCGTGGCGAGATAGGCGAGCGCCTTCTCGACCGGCGGGATCGGGATCAGCGTGCCCTGCCGCAGCAGCGAGAACATCATGCGACCCGAGGAGGCCAGGCGCTCGGCCTCCTCGTCCGTCTCCGCGCAGATCGCGACCACGCACGCCATCACGTGCGGCGCGCCGAGCCGCTCCGAGTCGACGAAGCGGCCGCGGTAGTCGGCCGCGATCGCCGGCCCGTCGTCCGGATTGATGAAGTCGGCGAACGAGTACGGCAGTCCGAGCTCGGCCGCCCAGAGCGCGCTCTGTGGCGAGGAGCCGAGCAGCCACGGCTCGGGCCGCTCGGGGCGACCCGGGAGCGTCTGCGACAGGCGCACGTAGGGATGGTTCTCGGGCAGCCTGCCCTCGAGCAGGGCGAGCAGCTCGATCAGCTGCTCGATGAAGTCATCCGGCATCCGCTGGCGGCGGTCGCGCTGGAGCGCGAGCATCGTCATGGGGTCCGTGCCCGGCGCGCGGCCGATGCCGAGGTCGATGCGCTCCGGGTGGAGGCCGCTCAGCAGGCTGAACACCTCGGCCACCTTGAGGGGCGAGTAGTGCGGCAGCATCACCCCGCCGCTGCCCACGCGGATGCGTGAGGTGGCGGCGGCGATCGCGCCGATCAGGATCTCCGGCGCGGCGCACGCGAGCGACGGCGTGGCGTGGTGCTCGGCGACCCAGTAGCGCTCGTAGCCGAGCGCCTCGGCGTGGCCGGCGAGGTCGATCGAGTTGCGCAGCGCGTCCGGCCCGGTCGAGCCCTCGGAGATCGGCGACTGGTCGAGCACGCTCAGGCGCATGGGCATCGAGACTAGAGTCAGCGCGCGGCATGGCGGTCGCACAGGAAGCGCAAGAGGTCGTGGCCCTGCTCCAGGGCCTCGTGAGGATCAACACGGTCAACCCGCCCGGCAACGAGCGGCCGGCGCAGGAGCTGATCGAGGCGCCGCTGCGCGCGGCCGGCTTCGAGGTCGAGCTGACGGGGCCCGACCCGGAGCGCCCGAACCTGGTCGCGCGGCTGCGCGGGCATGCGCCCGGGCCGGTGCTCGGGCTGCTCTCGCACGTGGACACGGTGATCGCCGAGCCCGCGGGCTGGCGCCACGACCCCTGGTCCGGCGCCCTCGACGAGGGCTGCGTCTGGGGCCGCGGCGCGCTCGACATGAAGTCGCACACCGCCGCCGAGGTCGTGGCCGCCTGCTCGCTCGCGCGCGAGGGCTGGCGGCCCGCGCGCGGCGACCTCGTCGTCATCTCGGTCATCGACGAGGAGGTCGATGGCGCGGGCGCGGCCTGGGTCACCGAGGAGCGGCCCGACCTCGTGCGCTGCGACTACCTGCTGAACGAGGGCGGCGGCGCTTCGTTCTCGCTCGGCGGCGAGCGGATCTACGACGTGTGTGTGGGTGAGAAGGGCGTGTTCCGCTTCACGCTCACGGTCGACGGCGTGGCGGGCCACGCGTCGATCCCGGGCGCCGGCGACAACGCTCTCTTCAAGCTTCCGCCCCTGCTCGAGAAGCTGCGCTCGCGGCGCCCCGACTGGGACGTGACTCCGGGCGCGCGGGCGTTTCTCGAGGGTCTCGAGCTCTGGGACGAGAGCGACCCGGGGCGCGCGGTCGAGCGCCTGCGCGCGCTCGACGAGGCAGCCGCGGCCGCGGCGGACGCATCGCTGCGCGTGACGCTCGCGCCCACCATGGTCGATGCCAGCGACTCGATGAACGTGATCCCCGGCCGCGCGCGCCTGCACGTGGACTGCCGCACGCCGCCCGGCATGGACGAGGCGGGCGCCCTGCGGCGGATCCGGGAGGTGCTCGGCGATGACGGCTACAGGCTCGAGTTCGGCGAGACGGTGATCGGCAACTCCTCGCCGCCGGAGTCGCCGCTCATGGACGCGCTGCGCGACTGGGTCGGCGAGATCGAGCCGGGCGCCCGCTGCGTCCCCGCCGTGACGACCGGCTACACGGACTCGGTCGCGTTCCGCAGCGCGTTCCCCGACTGCGTGGCCTACGGCTTCTTCCCCCACCGTCACATGTCGGCCGAGCTCACGGACCGGCTCGTCCATTCGCACGACGAGCGCATCGACGTTCGCGACCTCGCGCTCGCCGTCGAGTGCTACCGCTCCGTCGCGCTGAGGCTGCTCGGCTGAGGCCCGTGGCCGCGCGCGAGGACATCCGCAACGTCGCGATCATCGCGCACGTCGACCACGGCAAGACGACGCTCGTGGACGCGATGCTGCGCCAGTCGGGCGTGTTCGCCGCGCACGAGGAGCTCACGGACCGCGTGCTCGACTCGATGGACCAGGAGCGCGAGCGCGGCATCACGATCCTCGCCAAGAACGCGGCGGTGCGCCACGCCGGCGTGAAGCTCAACCTCGTGGACACGCCGGGCCACGCGGACTTCGGCGGCGAGGTCGAGCGCGGGCTCACGATGGTCGACGGCGTGATGCTGCTCGTCGACGCCTCCGAGGGGCCGCTGCCCCAGACGCGCTTCGTGCTGCGCAAGGCGCTCGAGGCGGGCCTGCCGGTGATCCTGTGCGTGAACAAGGTCGACCGCCCGGACGCGCGCATCGCCGAGGTGGTCGACGAGATCTACGCGCTCTTCATCGATCTCGACGCGAACGAGGAGCAGATCGAGTTCCCGATCGCGTACACGAACGCGAAGGCGGGCTGGGCCTCGCTCGAGCAGGGAGTCGAGGGCAGCGACCTCGGGCCCCTGCTCGATCTGCTGGTGGAGCGCATCCCGGCGCCTGAGCACGACCTCGGAGCACCCGCTTCAGGCGCGCGTGACGAACCTCGACGCCGACCCGTACGTCGGCCGCCTCGCCCTCTGCCGCGTCCACCACGGCACGATCGCGCGCGGGCAGACCGTGGCGTGGATGCGCCGCGACGGCAGCGTCGAGAACGTGCGCGTGAGCGAGCTGTACGTGACCGAGGGGCTCGAGCGGGTGGCGGCCGACGAGGCGTCGGCGGGCGAGATCATCGCGCTGGCGGGCTTCCCCGACATCACGATCGGCGAGACGATCGCCGACGCCGCGGACCCGCGCGCGCTGCCCGTGATCGCGGTCGAGGAGCCCGCGCTCGGGGTCACGATCGGAGTGAACAACTCGCCGCTCGCCGGCAAGTCCGGCACGCGCCTCACCGGCCGCCAGGTGCTCGAGCGGCTCGACGCGGAGCTCGTGGGCAACGTGGCGATCCGCGTGCTCGAGACGGAGCGGCCCGACACGTGGGAGGTCCAGGGGCGCGGCGAGCTCCAGCTCGCGGTGCTCGTCGAGGCGATGCGGCGCGAGGGCTTCGAGCTCACGGTCGGCAAGCCGCAGGTGGTCACGCGCGAGATCGACGGCGCGGCTCCACGAGCCGATGGAGCGCCTCTCGATCGATGCTCCCGAGGACTTCCTCGGGGTGGTCACGCAGATGCTCGCGCTGCGCAAGGGCCGGATGGAGAACATGGTCAACCACGGCACCGGCTGGGTGCGGCTCGAGTTCCTCGTCCCCACGCGCGGGCTGATCGGGGTCCGCACCGAGTTCCTCACGGAGACGCGCGGCGCCGGGATCATGCACTCGGTCTTCGAGGGCTACGAGCCCTGGCAGGGCGAGATCCGCACGCGCCCGACCGGCTCGCTCGTCGCGGATCGGCGCGGGCCGACGGCCACCTTTGCGCTGCTGAAGCTGCAGGAGCGCGGCCAGCTCTTCGTGGGCCCTGGCGAGGAGGTCTACGAGGGGATGGTCGTGGGCGAGAACGCTCGCTCCGACGACCTCGACGTGAACGCCGTGCGCGAGAAGAAGCTCACCAACATGCGCGCGTCGGGCTCCGACGAGACCGTGAAGCTCGTGCCCCACCACCGGCTCTCGCTCGACCAGGCGCTCGAGTTCATCCGCGAGGACGAGTGCGTGGAGGTCACGCCCGACGGCGTGCGTCTGCGCAAGCTCATCCTCGACGCCGTGGGCCGTCAGAAGGCGGCTCGGGCAACTCGGCAGCCCTCCGCCTGATCGCGTCGAGCACGGCCCCGGTCGAGGGGCGCGCGGAGTCGGCGGCGCGGGTGGCGGCGAAGATCGCGCGGTCCTCGTGCGCGCCCTTCAAGGGGCGCAGCGCGACCCCGGGGTGGCGCGCGGGCAGCGCGAGAGCCGGCAGGAGCGCTACGGCCATGCCACGCGCGGCGAGCGCGAGGGCGAAGGTGGCGTCGTTCGCGCGATGACGAATGTCCGGCTCGAAGCCGCCGTGCTCCCGGCAGATGCGCCGGGTGACCTCCTCCCAGCCCATCCCGGGAGGTCCGCTCGCGAAGGCCTCGCCCGCCAGCTCGGTCAGGTCCACGGGGCCGCCCGCTCGCGCGCGCGGGTGGCGCGCGGGCAGGACGAGGAGCACGGGGTCGCTCAGGAGCTCCTCGCGAGCCACGGCTGACGACAGCGACCAGGGGTGGTGACGCCACTCGTCGCCGATCACCACGTCCACGTCCCCGAGCTCGAGCTGCGGCAGGCCCTCCTCCGGCTCGGCCTCCACGAGCTCGCAGCGGAGGCGCGGGTGGTCCCTGCGAAGGTCGTCCATCGCGGGCAGCGCGATGTGCAGCGCGACCGATTGGAACGTCGCGATGCGCGCGCGGCCGCTCACCTCGCCCGCGGCCGC
This sequence comes from uncultured Thermoleophilaceae bacterium, assembly GCA_963808775.1. Lineage (GTDB taxonomy): Bacteria > Actinomycetota > Thermoleophilia > Solirubrobacterales > Thermoleophilaceae > JACVRW01. Next base: position 507,288 of record CAWEGR010000007.1, on the reverse strand, counting down.
CGCGAGCTCCGCCTCGGCCAGCGCGGTGCGCTCGAGCAACGCGCCGGCGTGCTCGACGAGCACATGCCCGGCGTCCGTCAGGCGCACACCCCTCCCGGCGCGGACGAGCAGCTCGACGCCCGCCTCGCGCTCGAGCATCGCGAGCTGCTGCGAGATGGCCGACGGGGTGTAGCCGAGGGCGTCGGCCACCGCGGCGATCGTGCCGCGCTCGTGCAGCTCGTGCAGGAGGCGGAGGCGCCTGAGCTCGAGCATGACTTAGAGATGCTACCGAATTATGTGCAGTAAATCAGAGTCGATACTGAAGCGTTCGTCACCGATGCTTCCGTCCCATGCGAAGCACCGGAACCCTCCTCTGTCTCGCCTCGGGCGCCGCCTTCGGCGCCATGGCCGTGTTCGGCAAGCTCGCCTACGACGAGGGCGCCACGGTCGGGACGCTGCTCGCCGTGCGCTTCGCGCTGGCGGCGCTGCTGCTCTGGGGGATCGTGCTCGCGGCGGGCGGCGCCGGCGGGCGGCCGCGGCCGGCGGTGCGCGACATCGCGCTCGCGCTCGCGCTCGGCGCGATCGGCTACGCGCTCCAGGCCGGCCTGTTCTTCACGGCGCTCGAGCGCATCGACGCGTCGCTCCTGTCGCTGCTCGTCTACACGTTCCCGGTGATCGTGGCGGCGGCCTCGGTGGCCCTCGGCCGCGAGCGCATGAGCACGCGGCGGGCGTGCGCGCTCGGGCTCGCGTCGGGCGGTCTCGTGCTCGTGCTCGGCGGCGCGGGGATGGGCGCGGTCGACCCGCTCGGAGCGGCGCTCGGGCTCGGCGCCGCCGCGCTCTACAGCGGCTACATCCTGGCGAGCCAGGGCGTGTCCGAGCGGCTGCGGCCGCAGGCGCTGGCGGCACTGGTATGCAGCGGGGCGGCGTTCTCGCTGCTCGCCGGCTCGGCGCTGGCGGGCGAGTTCCGTCCCGGGGAGCTGACGGCGGCCGGCTGGGGCTGGCTCGCGTGCCTCGCGGCGGTGTCGACCGTCGCGGCGATCGCGCTCTTCTTCGCGGGACTGCGGCGGGTGGGGCCCACGAGCGCCTCGATCCTGTCCACCGTCGAGCCGCTCGTGACGGTGGTGCTGGCGTTCATCGCGTTCGGCGAGACGCTCGGCCCGGTTCAGATCGCGGGCGGGACGCTCGTGCTGTCGGCGGTGCTCGTCCTGCAGCTTCCGGCGCCTAGGCCAGCCACACGATCAGCAGGATGATCAGCGCGATGCCGACCCCCACGCCCGTGATCGAGAGCGGCGTGCGGGCGTCGGCCCAGAAGCCGGGGTTCGCGCGATCGCGCGAGATGCGGCCCTCGGGCGGAGTGCCCGTCCAATCGTCGTCGTCATCCCAGCCGCTCATGTTCTCTCGTTGTACCCGGTTCCCGAGATTGGCCGTCCGCACGCCGGGTACCCGGGTCTTTATGGCCGATACCAACACACGTGATCTGAAGCTGATCCAGTACCTGAACGAGGCGTACGGCAAGGAGAAGGAGCTCGAGACGGCTCTCGAGGCTCATATCGCCATGGCCGGCGAGCGCCCGCCGTACAAGAAGCGCCTCCAGGACCACCTGAAGGAGACGAAGGCGCACGCGCGCGCGGTCGAGCGGCGCATCAAGCAGCTCGGCGGCAAGGCGGAGCCCGGTACTGGGCCCGGACGCGTCGGCGAGGTGACCGCCGCTGCACAGACGGCGGCCACGAAGGCCGTCGCCGCCGCCAAGGGTCCGCTCCACGCGATCCGCGGCACCGGCGAGCAGGAGAAGATGCTCAAGAACGCCAAGACGGAGTTCTGGAACGAGCACGAGGAGATCGCGACCTACACGTCGATCGAGACGCTCGCCGAGACCGTCGGCGACAAGGAGACGGCGAAGCTCGCCCGCGGCATCCGCCGCGAGGAGGAGCGCATGGCGACCTTCCTCGAGAAGCAGATCGTGGCGCTCACGAAGGGCGTTGCCCGCGAGGAGATCCCCGCCGCGGAGCGGCGCACGAACGGCGGCCGCAAGCGCACGAGCCGCCCGCGCTCGAGCGGCGCCGGCTCGACCCGCAGCCGCAGTGGCTCCTCGAGCCGCAGCGGCGCGTCCGGCCGTAGCGGCTCCTCGAGCCGTAGCGGCGGCACGCGCTCCCGCGCTCGCGCCTGAGCAGCGTGGCCGCGCTGCGGTCACCCGCTCGCCGCGCGGCCAGCGCCTAGGCACGCCGCAGCGCCTCGGGCTCGTCGCTCGAAGCATTCCTGGATTGGTGTGCCGTGGCGACCCCGATCCGGGAAGGACTGCCTCGTGCGTAGGGCCGCTTCGGGCGGGGTAAGCGAAGAGCGCATGGAGGGGACCCAGAGCCAGTCGGGCGCCGGCCGTCACGAGGACGAGGCCGAGCGCCTCGACCGCAACCTCGAGGAGCTGCTGCAGGAGCTGCGCGTCGCGCTGCCGGGCGTGCAGGTGCTGTTCGCGTTCCTGCTCGTGGTCCCGTTCAACCAGCGCTTTCCGACGATCTCGCAGTTCCAGCAGAGCGTCTACTTCGTGACGCTGCTGCTCGCGACGACCGGCGCCGCGGCGTTCCTGATCGCGCCGACCGTCCACCACCGCATCCAGTTCCGCCAGCAGGACAAGGAGCGGATCGTGATGACGGCGAACCGCTTCGCCATCATCGGGATGCTGCTGCTCGCCGTGGCGATGACGGGCGCCGTGCTGCTGATCACCGACCTGCTCTACAAGAACACGACCGTGGCGATCGTGACCGCCGCCGTGGCCTTCATGTTCGCCGTGCTCTGGTACGCCGTGCCGCTCAGGCGGGCGGCCCAGAAGGCCTGAGCGAGCGCGCGAGCTCGAGCGCCCGCTCGAGACCGAAGGAGCCCTCGAGGCGCACCAGCCGCCGGCCCCGCTCGAGCAGCAGAACGTTGCGGGCGAGCCGCAGGCGGCGCTCGGCGAACTCGCCGCCAGGCGGGCGGTAGAAGAAGAAGTGCGGCGCGCCCGCGACCCAGATCGCGCGCTCACCGTCCACCGAAAGTCGCTCGACGCGAGTGGCGGCTCCCGCGATCTTGCCGAGGTACTCCGGCACGAGATCACCCCGGAACTCCGTCACGAGCAGCCCTGGTTGCTCGCCGTAGACGAGCGAGAGCTCGCCGCCCGGAATGTCGTCGCGGACGTGGACGGCGTCCGGCGGACCCGCCGCGCTCGGCACGAGCGGCTCGAAGCCGAGGCGCTCACGAGCGGCTGCCACGGAGTCGACCTGCGCGCCCAGCCTCAGCGGCCCCGGGGGCGGCGCGGCAGGGAGCTGCTCGCGTCGCTCAACCGTGGCTCCTCGAAGCTCGAAGATCTCGATCACCGCGTAGGCCGCCCCCGCGAGCAGGAGCAGCGCGAGCAGCGCCAGCGCGAGCGTCCGCCGCAGCGGGAACGCCCGCGCCGGTGAGCGGCCGCCGCCGCCACGCGGAACTCCGGAGTCGGCGGCCAGTCGAGCTCGCGGCCGAGCCGGGCGAGGCTGCGCTCGAGCTCGCTCATGGCTCGACCTCCCCCAGCTCCGCCCGCAGCCGCGCGAGCGCGCGCGACAGCCGCGACTTCACCGTGCCGCGCCGCACGCCGAGCGCCGCGGCGGTCTCCCGCTCTGAGAGCCCGAGCAGGTGGCGGCAGGCGATCGCGCGGCGGTCGGCGTCGGACAGGCGGGCGAGCGCCGCGAGCAGCTCGTCGCGCCGCTCGGAGTCGAGGAGCGCCGCCTCGGGCGACGGGACCGCGTCCCCCGGGCGACGCTCCTCGGCCACGCGCAGCACGAGGTCCTCGCGGCGGCCCGCCGCCCTGCGCCGGTTGCGCGCCTCGTTCGCGACGATCGCGAGCAGCCAGGGGCGGAAGGGCGCGCCCTCGCGGAAGCGCGGCAACGCGCGCTGCGCCTTCAGGAAGGCGTCCTGGGCGGCCTCCTCGGCGTCGGCGGCGGAGCCCGTGATCAGCCACGCCGTCCTGAACGCGATCGTTCCGTGCATCCTCACGATCTCCTCGTAGGCATCGGCATCGCCGCGCCTGGCGCGCTCGACGAGCCCCTCCTCAGTGGGTGGCCGGTCCTCCACCTCGTCCCGTAATACAGCGCGCGCGTCGGATCGGTTCCGCCGGATGGGTGTTCGTCAGCGGGCGAGACCGACCGCGGCGAGGACCTCGGGCACGGACGACGCCGCCTCGCGGCGGAGCGGCTCGAGCCGCTCCGGCAGCTCCACCGCCAGCCGCTCGGCGCGCCCGAGCGCCGCGAGCACCGGCTCCGGGTCGCTCGCGCGCACGACCAGGTCGCCCAGCCCGAGGCGCTCGTAGAGGGAGACGCCCTTGAAGTTCTCGCTCGCGTAGACGGCGGGGACGCCGTGCAGCATCGCGATCAGGGCCGCGTGCAGCCGCATCGTCACGAGCGAGCGGAGCCCGTCGAGGCGGGCGATGAAGCTTCCGAGCGGCAGGAAGCCGTCGACCACGTCGATGCGGCGCCGGCGGCGCCACGGGAGCGCCGCGCGGATCGCCCGGGCGTGCACGGAGTCGTCCTCGATCTCATCCGTGAGCTCGCCAAAGCCCTGGACCGTCGAGAACATCCGGACCGGAGCCACCCCCGCGAGCCGCTCGGCGAGACGGACGTGGCGGCGGAACAGGTCCGCCGCCGGCGCCACGGCGCTCCCCGCGGCGGGGACCGGCGCCGTGGCGTTCAGGATCAGCCCGATGTGCTCGCCGCGCTCCGCGCGCCTGAGCGGCTCGAGCAGGAGCACGACGTCGGCGCTCAGCCCGGTCCGGCGCGGACGGATCTCCATCGCGTCGAGGTTGGCGAGCGTCTCCGGGTCGCGCGCGACCACGATCGCCGCCGCCTCGAGCACTCCGCGCAACCGCTCGCGCGAATCGGGATCGGCGTAGCGCCCGATGCTCTGGGCCCAGAAGGCGAGCGGCGTGCCGAGCCGCAGCACCTCGGCGTGCGCCCCGAGCCGGCGGGCGGAGTTGTAGTGCTCGAACAGGAAGCCGCCGCCCTGGCTGATCACGGCGTCCGCCTCTCCCGGCAGCGGCGAACCCCCGGCTACCAATTCGGCGAGGCTCGGGACGAGCCGGAGCTCCGGGTATCCGGGGCCGGCGAGCTCGGTGTGATTCGCGCAGACGAGCACGCGCGCCTCGGGTAGCTCGGCGCGCAGCGCGCCGAGCGACGCCGCGGTGATCGCCGCGTCTCCGGTGTTGGGCAGCCACGCGTCCGCGAGCAGGATGCGCGGTCCGTGGCCACCCGGCCAGGCGTCGCTCAAGCGAGGCCCTCGCGCGAGCACCAGCGCCTGCGCTCCGGCGGCGCGTGCGCCTCCGGCGGGGGCTCGACCCAGCCGACCTCGAGCGCCGCGCCGTAGCCGAGCTGCCCGGGCTCGCGCGGGTCGATGCTCAGCAGCAGGTCGCCCGTCGCGGGATGCCTCGCCGCGAGCAGGGCGACCCGCCCCCTCGCCGGCGAGGCGAACACCCGCAGGTCTGGCCCGGGGCCGCTCGCTCCCGCCGCCGACGAGTTCCGAATCCGCCACCGCACGAGCTCGGCTCGCCCGCGGGGCCCGCCGAAGCCGCGCCAGCGCAGCGGGGCGAGCACCCAGCGGGGCAGCGCGCGCAGCCTCGCGAGCGGGCCGGGACGGGGCGGCAGGCGCTCCGCGAGCGGGCGCGTGCCGCGCAGCGTCGAGTCCGGCAGCAGGCAGAGCGGCGCGCCGCCGCCGTCGTAGCGGTGCTCGCGCTCGCCGGCTCCGCGGCACAGGGGCACGCGTCCGCTCAGCACGGGCATGCGGCGCGGCGCGACCGGGTGCGGGTCCGGCGGGTCCGCGAAGCCGAGCCGCTCGGTCACCTCCGCGAGCGCCTCCTCGCCCGCGCGGCCGGAGAGGGGCCGCCCCGCGTGGTCGAGCCCGGTCACGAGCTCGTCCATGCCGGACAGGTCGCGCGACTCGGCGTGGCCGACGGCCCCCGCGGCGCTCGGCGAGCGCTCCAGCGTGCCGGTGGCGGTCAGCCGCAGCGCCACGGTCCCCGGCAGCGGACGGGTCCAGAGCTGGGCGATCTCTCCCTCGACGATCCCGGGCTGCGCGCGATCGGGCGTGCCGACGCGCCGGCGCTCCTGACCCGGCTCGAGGAAGCGGAGCAGCCTCACCGCGTCGCGCGGCGCCCAGCGCCCGGCTCGCGGCGGCTCGAGCGCGGCCGCGCCCACGACCGCACCGGGCAGAAGCGGCTCCGCCTCGAGCCGGAACTCGAGCTCGGCCCGCTCCGGGCCCGCGGCTTCCGGGAACGCGACCGCCCCGCCGGGCAGGCGGCCGTCGCCGGGTGCGGCGAGCGCGGGCCAGCCGCGCAGCTCGACTCCCGCCGAGCGCGACAGGAGCTCCCGCGCGCAGGCCTCGAGGCTCCGCGAGCCGAGCAGCTCCGGGTCGAGCCGCGCCTCGCCGCCCAGCACCACGGCCGCCACCTCGCCGGGCTCGCAGCGGTCGAGCGGCTCGAACGGGTAGCGCCCCGGCGCGGCTGCGAGCAGAACCGCCTCGGTGGCCGGCGCGGCGAGCAGCAGCCGCAGAAGGCCCTCGCAGAGGGACGGGTGGGCGAGCAGCTCGCCTGCGTGCGCGCCGGCGAGCAACACGAAGCGCCCGAGCGCCGCGGAGGGCTCGTCCACGAGCTCGGCGTCCGCGCATGTCTGGGCGGCGAGCGTCCCCGCTTCCCCGACGATGCTGAGCGCGGGCGCCCAGCGCGCCTTGATGCGCCTGAACTCCTCCGGCTCGAAGAGCCCGCCGGCGCTGTCCGGCGATCAGGCCGAGCCGCGCCGGCAGGCCACCCGCGCGCTGCGAGCGCGTGAAGCCGTGCTTGCGCAGCCTGACGGTGGGGCGCTCGGCCGCGATCCCCCGGATGCCGCGCTCGGCCAGGGCCAGCGCGAACGCCCAGTCCTCGTGGAAGGGCACGTCCGGCAGCCCGCGGTCGAAGCAGTCGCGCCGGTAGAGGCTCGCCGTGTCGCAGAAGTTGCCGCGCAGGAGCGCGTAGAGGTTGTAGCTCGGAACCGGGCTCTCCCACTCCTGCCCGCGGGAGAAGTAGCGCAGGCGGGGATACGCGAAGCCGACCTCCGGGGGCGCCGCCGCGAGCAGCTCCGCGAGGTGCGCGAGGCCGCCCGGCTCGAGCACGTTGTCGGCATCGAGGGTGTGGACGAGCGGCGCCTCGGTGCGCGCGACCGCGAGCGTGCGCGCCCGCGCGACGGTCGGCTGCCGCTCGAGCGCCTCGAAGCGAAGGCCGCGCTCGGACGCCGCGCGCTCCGTCCGCCGCGCGTGAGCTCTCGCTCGATCCGTGGTCCGCCACGAGCACCTCGAGCTCGACGCCCTCCTGTGCGAGCACGGAGTCGAGGCACTCGTCGATGAAGCTGTCCTGCTCATAGGCGAGCACCACGACGGCGATCCGGCTCATGCGAGCAGCTCCTCGTAGAGCGCGGCGTGGGCGCGCGCGGCGGCCCGGCGGTCGAAGCGCTCCTCGACGCGCCGCCTGCCGGCGGCCGCGAGCGCCTCGCCCTGCGCGGGATCGTCCGCGAGCGCCGCGAGGGCGTCCACGTACGGCCCGGCCTCGGAGCCCGGCGCCACGAGCAGCGCGCAGTCGTCGTCGACGATCTCCGCGATGCCGGGGAGCGCCGGGGCCACCACGGGCCGCCCGAGCGCGAGGCTCTCGGCGAGGGTGAGCGGGATGCCCTCGTAGCGCGAGGTGAGCAGCACGGCGTCGCACGCGGCGTACAGCGAGGGCAGCGCACCGGCCTCCTCCGCGCCGTGCAGCCTGACGGCGCCGTTCATGCTCGCGAGCTCCCTCTCCACCGTCCCGAGCAGCGGGCCCCAGCCCATCGCGTGGACCACCGCCCCGGGGACGCGCGCGGCGAGCCCGGCCGCCACGCGCGCCATCAGCAGCGGGTCCTTCTGCTCGGCGAGCCGCGCCGGCCACAGGACCCGGAAGCGGCCCTCGAGAGTGCGCGTGGGCGCGGGCCGGGCGGCGTAGCGCCCTCCCACGTCGATGCCCGCGTGGATCACGTGGATCTTCGACGGCGACACGCCTAGCTCGCGCAGCACGCCGGCGATCTCCCCGCTGACCACGGAGTAGGCGTCGATCAGGCTGTCGTAGCGCTCGGCGGCGTAGCTGTTCAGCCCGTCCGGCAGGGGGTCGTGGAGCTGGAGCACCACCCGGGGGGGCCGCTCGAGTGCCGCCAGGTCCGGCAGGAGCAGCAGCGGCAGCCGCACGTTGTTCAGGTGGAGGAGGTCGATCCCGCGCTCGCGCACGAGGTCGATCAGGAAGCGCGGGTACTCGGAGCCCGGCATCAGGTCGGGGAGCGGCCAGACCTCCCGTGCGTGCGGCACGAGCTCGTGCAGCGCCCGGTTCCGCGACGGCAGCGTGGTGACCGCGATGGCGCTGAAGCGCTCCCGGTCGAGCGTCTCGAACCAGTCGACCGCGACCCTGCTCGTGCCGCCCAGGTCGACCCACGGAGCCACATAGAGGAGTCGGCTGGGCGGAGACATCGGCGGCCGGCGGGCGACTCTAGCGGCTGAGCGATCCCGCTCCCTTGCTAGCTTGGACCCGCGCGTGACGGCCACCGCTCACCAGACCGGGGACGAGCGCTCGCGCCTGCTCGCCGCGGCGCCCGAGAGCGTCGTGGCCCGGGGAGTGGGCAAGCGTTTCGTGCTTCCCCACCAGCGCTACTCGACGCTCAAGGAGCGCGTCCTCCACCCCTTCGCTGCTCGCGATGCGGACCAGTTCGAGGCGCTGCGCGACGTCAACCTCGCCGTCAAGCAGGGCGAGTTCTTCGGGATCGTCGGCCGCAACGGGAGCGGCAAGTCGACGCTGCTCAAGTGCCTCGCCGGCATCTACGCGCTCGATGCCGGCGAGATCGTGGTGAACGGGCGCCTGTCGCCGTTCATCGAGCTCGGCGTGGGCTTCAACCAGGAGCTGTCGGCGCGCGACAACGTGCTCATCAACGCGATCATGCTCGGGCTGTCGCGGCGCGAGGCGCGCGCCCGCTTCGACGAGATCATCGAGTTCGCCGAGCTCGAGGAGTTCGTCGACCTGAAGCTGAAGAACTACTCGTCCGGCATGAGCGTGCGGCTCGGCTTCTCGGTCGCGATCCAGGTCGAGGCCGAGGTGCTGCTCGTGGACGAGGTGCTGGCCGTGGGCGATGCCTCCTTCCAGCAGAAGTGCTTCGACGCGTTCGACGATCTCAAGGGCAAGAACCGCACGATCCTCTACGTGACGCACGACATGGGCAGCATCGAGCGCTTCTGCGACCGCGGCCTCGTGCTCGAGCGCGGCGACGTGGTCGACGAGGGGCATCCCGAGCAGATCACGCGCACCTACAACGAGATCAACTTCGGGCAGCTCGGCAGCGGCACGGTGGTGGCCGACTCGGGGCCGACCGTGCGCTTCGCTGCGCTGCTGGTGCGAGTCCCCGGCCGGCGAGCAGCTCGTGACCTCGCGCCAGGGCGACCAGATCGAGGCCTGCCTCGAGGTCGAGTTCCTGCGCGAGGTTGAGGACCCCACCTTCAACATCATCTTCCGCAACGAGGTGCGCCACTCGATCCTCGTGCTGACGACGGAGAAGCGCGAGCCGAGCGGCCGCTACGCGGCGGGCGAGCGAGCGCTCGTCCGCTTCTCGTTCGAGAACCGGCTCGCGCAGAGCCGCTACACGCTCACCGCGGCGGTCGGCGCGGACGCTGCGCGGGCACAGCGTGCACGGCCAGGCGGAGGACCTGAGCGCGCTCGTGGTCCAGGCGCCGCACGTCACGGGCGGCGTGATCGAGCTCCCCTACGACGTCGAGGTGGAGCGCGGATGAGCGTCGAGGTCGCTCCCGGCCAGGCGCCCCGCTACCGCGGGCCCTCCGCGCTCGGCGACGACGCACGCCGCTTCTGGAGCCTCACCTGGATGCTCGCGGTGACGGACTTCAAGCTGCGCTTCTTCGGCTCCGTGCTCGGCTACTTCTGGACGCTGATGCGCCCGCTGCTCCTGTTCGGGATCATCTACGTGGTCTTCACGAAGGTCGTGCGCTTCGGCTCGGGCGTGCAGGACTACGCGGTCTACCTGCTCACCGGCATCGTCCTGTTCACCTTCTTCGCCGAGGCCACGAGCCGCGGCGTGACCTCGCTGATCGAGCGCGAGAACCTGCTGCGCAAGATCCGCTTCCCGCGGCTCGTGATCCCGCTGTCGGTCACGCTCGCCGCGTTCTTCAACCTCGCGGCGAACCTCGTGGCGGTGCTCGTGTTCGTGCTGATCTCGGGCATCGAGCCGCGCCTCGACTGGATCCAGGTGCCGCTGCTGATCGCGATGCTCGTGGTCCTCGCGTCGGGCGTCGCGACGCTGCTGTCGGCGCTCTACGTGCGCTACCGCGACATGCAGCCGATCTGGGAGGTCGCGCTGCAGATGCTCTTCTACGGCTCGCCCGTCCTCTACGTGATCACCTTCGTGCCCGAGGACCTGCGCGTGCTCGCGGCCTGCAACCCGATCGCCACGATCCTGATCCAGATGAACCACGCGCTGATCGACCCGAACGCCCCCACGGCGGTCACGGTGCTCGGCAGCTGGGCGATGCTGCTCGTGCCCGTGGGCATCGTCGTGGCGATCTTCGCCGTCGGCTTCTGGGTGTTCTTCCGCGAGACGCCCCGGATCGCGGAGAATCTCTGAGCTCGTCTAGCGGCGCCGGCGCAGGCCGATGATGCTGATCAGGAAGGAGGAGAAGAAGACCTGGATCCCTACGATGATGAGGGCAGCCGCCAGCATCGCGAGCCGCTCCTCCGACAGAGCGCCGAAGCCGCGCTCCGCCCAGATCACCCCGATCACCACCGCCAGGACCAGCCCCGGCGCCGGCGATCGCGCTGCCGAGCAACAGCCCGTGCTCGAGGCGGAAACGGCCCCGTTGGCGCTCGAACCAGGGATGCTGCACGCCCATGAAGTAGGCGCCGTAGGCCTGCGCGCACAGCCCAAGCGCGAGCACCTGCGTCCCTACGATCATCAGCAGCGTTCCGGCGACCATCGAGTGCAGGTACCACTCGCGCCCGAACAGCTCGAACCCCGCGAGGACTGTGAGCGCGATCAGCACGCCGAGCAGCGCCATCACGGCGCCGGGCACGATGAACAGCCAGGTGGGGCTGTGGACCAGCAGGAAGCGCAGGTGGCGCCAGCCATCCCGGTAGCGCGAGAGCTTCGACTCGCCCTCGCGCGGGTGGTAGCTGATCGGGATCTCGGCGATCACGAGGCGTTCCTTGCCTGCTCGGATCACCATCTCGGAGGCGAACTCCATGCCCGTTGTGCGCAGCTCAAGCGCCGGCAGCGCGAGCGGCGCACCGCACGCATCCCGCAGTGGGCGTCGCGCACGCCGGTGCGGAAGAAAAGGTTGAGGAGTCCCGTAAGCAGCGGATTGCCCACGTAGCGGTGGACCCAGGGCATCGCTCCCGGCTGGATGTTCCTCATGCGATTGCCCATCACGAGGTCGGCGCCCTCGTCGAGCTGCTCGACGAAGCGCGGGATGTCGGCGAAGTCGTAGGTCAGGTCCGCGTCCGCCATCACCACGTAGTGGCCGCGTGCGGCGGCGAATCCGGCGAGATACGCGCTGCCGTAGCCCCGGCGCGGCTCGAACACCACAAGCGCCCCAGCCCGCTCGGCGAGCTCGGGGCTGCCGTCCTCGGAGCCGTTGTCCGCGACGATCACCTCGCCCTCGAGCCCTGCGCGGGCCAGGGCCTGGTGGGCCTCTTCGACGCAGCGTGCGATCGAGGCGGCCTCGTTGAGGCACGGGATGACGACGGACACGTACGCGCCCATCGCGAGCTCGCTCCTCGCCTTGCGAACCCCTGCTGTCCGGTCGACGGTGCTCAGAAGGCGATGCTACCTGACGTTTCCGTCTGAAATGCTGTTTTCGCTTGCGGATCTGTCTCGTCTACGACTGCCTGTTCCCGCACACTGTCGGCGGAGCCGAGCGCTGGTATCGCAACCTTGCGGAACGTCTTGTGGAGGACGGCCACGAGGTCACCTACCTGACGATGCGCCAGTGGGAGCGCGGAGAGAACCCGGGCGTCGCCGGCGTGCGGGTGGTCGCTCTCGCGCCGCGAATGCGGCTCTACACGTCCACGGGCCGGCGCAGGATCGCGCCCCCGCTCGTGTTCGGTGCGGGCGTCCTGTTCCACCTGCTCCGCAGGGGCCGGCGCTACGACGCAGTCCACACGGCCTCGTTTCCATACTTCTCCGTGCTCGCGGCGGCGCTCGCGCGGCGCCGCGGTCGCTACGCGCTCGTCGTCGACTGGCACGAACTGTGGAGCTCCGCGTACTGGCGCGAGTATCTCGGCGGGGGCGGGCGGGCGTCTCGGGAACGCGTGCAGCGCCTCTGCATGCGCGTGCCCCAGCGCGCCCACTGCTTTTCGCGGCTGACCGAGGGCCGCCTGCGGGAGGGCGGCCTGCGCGGGGAGGTAACCAGCTGGAGGGCGAGTACGCCGGCGACGCGCGCGCCGCGGACGGTACGGAGCGCGAGCCGCTCGTGGTGTTCGCGGGCCGCCACGTGCCGGACAAGAGCGTGGCGGATCTCGCGCCGGCGCTGGCCGTTGCCATGCGCGAGGCGCCCGAGCTGCACGGGCTCATCCTCGGCGATGGCCCCGAGCGGACGCGGGTCCTGAGGCCGTCGCGCGGCGGCCTGGCCGACCGGGTGCGCGTGCCGGCATCGTCCCGAGCGACGAGGTCGCGCGGCGCTCGCCCGCGCCCTCTGCCTCGTGCTGCCCTCCCGCCGCGAGGGCTACGGGCTCGTGTGGTCGAGGCGAGCGCCCACGCACCCCCAGCGTGTGTGCGGCCCACAACGCGCGGTCGAGATGGTCGAGGAGATGGTCAACGGACCGTCGCGCCATCCGCCTCGCCGCCGATCTCGCCGCCGCGATCCTGCAGTGCGCAGGCGGCTGGCTCCGCGCTCACCGCGGCTTGTTCGCAACCGCCAAGCGCTCTCGCTCACTCCTCGTTGCTGTCGTAGCGCGCCTACCGTCACTAGCCCCACACCCTTCTGCGACCGCCCCTTCTCGACTGGATGGGCACGGATGAGCTGACCGAGGTCGAGCAGGCGCACGCGGAGCAGATCAAGCGCGCGAACGCCGCGCTCGCCGCCGCCCAGGACCGCTCCTACTGGCTCGAGCGCTGGCAGGTCGACCTGAACGAGCTGATGCGCAAGCGCGGAGCGAGCGAGGCCCGCGCCGCCCTGCGCGCCGCCCGCGCGGTGTTCCGCGGCGCCAAGCGCGTGCGGGCGGAGGCGCGCTGGATCCCGCTGCGCGTGCACGACGCCCCGCGCGGTCGACGAGGAGCGCAGGCTCGCGCGGCCGGCGAGGCCGATCCGTTCGCGCGCGCTCTCCCCCGACCCGCCGCGCCCACGCCCGTCACGGACCTCCTGTACGAGCGCCTCTCGCCGGACGGATCGAGGCGGTCGAGTCGAGCTCAGCCCGGCGAGCAGGGGCTCTGGGACGCCGCCTCGCCGGCCGAGCGGCGCGCGCTCGCGCTCTCGCTCGGCGTCCATCACGAGGTGCCCGCCGTGCTCGAGGCCACGCGGCTGTCGAGCGCGATGCCGCCGACGGAGGTGCACGCGATGAGGCGCAGCTCGACGGCCGCGGGCGGATCGCTCCTGTACGCCGACATGGTCGCCGACGCGTGCGCGGAGACGGGCTTCGAGCTCGCGCCCGGCAGGGCCGGCCTCGACTTCGGCTGCTCGTCCGGCCGCGTGGTGCGGGTGCTGGCGGCGGCGTTCCCGGAGATGTCCTGGCACGGCTGTGACCCGCTGCGGCGCCGATCGACTGGGCCCGCGAGAACCTGCCGGAGATCGACTTCCTCCAGAGCCCGAGCGCCCCCCGCTGCGCTACGGCGACGCCTCCTTCGACCTCGTGTTCGCGATCTCGATCTGGTCCCACTTCGCCGAGCCCTCGGCGCTGCGCTGGCTCGACGAGATGCGGCGGCTGCTGCGGCCCGGCGGGCGGCTCGTGCTGACCACGCACGGGCCCCACACCTCGCCTATGCGTCGGAGCGCCCCTCCGCGAGCGCGAGCAGCTCGAGCAGATGCGGCGCCGCTCTACAGGGACGGCTTCTGGTTCGCCAACGAGTTCAGCGGCGGCAGCGACCACGGCCTGGTGGACCCCGACTGGGGCACGGCCTACTTCACCCCGGAATGGCTGCTCGCGCGGACCTCCGGATCGTGGCGGGTGGGCGCCTACCACCCCGGGCGCGTCGAGGACCACCAGGACCTCTACGTGCTCGAGCCGGCGTAGCGGCGTGGCCACGGTCTCGGTCGTCATCCCCGTGCTCGACGGCGAGGAGTTCCTGCCGGCGCTGCTCGCGGCGCTCGCGCGCGAGCGGCCCGACGAGCTGCTCGTGATCGACTCGGGCTCGAGCGACCGCTCCGTCGAGATCGCCCGCGCCGCGGGCGCCGAGGTGATCGAGATCGCGGCCTCGGAGTTCGGGCACGGCCGCACCCGCAACCTCGGCGCCGAGCGCACCACCGGCGACCTGATCTGCTTCCTGACCCAGGACGCCGAGCCGGTCCAGGGCTGGCTCGACGCCTACCGCGAGGCGTTCGCGCTCGTCCCGCGCGTGGGCGCCGCCTACGGGCCGCACCTGCCGCGCCCGGACACGAGCCCGATGATCGCCCGCGAGCTCACCGAGTTCTTCGAGAGCTTCGCGCCGGACGGCGAGCCCGGGGTCCAGCGGGTCGACGGCCCCGTCTTCCTCTCGAACGTGAACGCCTGCTACGCCCGCGCCTGCTGGGCGGAGATCCGCTTCCCCGACGTGGCGTACGCCGAGGACCAGGCGTTCGCGCGGGCGATGCTCGACTCGGGCTGGCTCAAGGTCTACCACCCGCGTGCCGCCGTTCTGCACGCTCACGACTACGCGCCGGTCGAGTTCATGCGGCGCTACTTCGACGAGTACCGCGGCCTGCGCGAGACGATCGGCCACGTCGAGGGCATGTCGCCGCGCACCGTCGCGAGCGCCACGCGCCGGCAGGTGGCGGGCGATCTCGGCTGGATGCGCGAGCAGGGCTGGCCGGCCCGGCGCGCGCCCGCTGGGCCGCCCGCTCGGCGCTCCACCACGCGAGCCGGCAGGTGTTCGCCGGGCTCGGCTCGCGCGCCGACCGGCTGCCGGAGCGCCTGCGGCGGCGCCTCTCGCTCGAGGGCCGCGGCGGCGCGGCGCCCGTGGCGCTCGACCCGCCGGTCGACGACGTGGTCGCCCGCGGGACGCCCACGCCCGGCCCGGACCGCCGTCTGGGACGAGATGCTGCGGCTCAGCCGCGACGGCGAGGCGCCGCTCGTCGACGCCCCGCCCGGGACCTCGGAGCGCACGCCCCTGCACGTGGCGGTGGTGATCCCGCCGTTCGCGCGCGGCAGCGGCGGCCACGGCTCGATCTTCCAGCTCGTGCGCGGGCTCGAGCGAGCGGGCCACACCTGCTCGATCTGGCTGTACGACCCGACCGGCCGCCACCACGAGCGCGGCGCCGTGCTGCGGCGCCGGATCGTCGAGGAGTTCCTGCCGATCGACGCCCCGGTGCACAAGGGCTTCGACGAGTGGTTCGGCGCCGACGTCGCGGTGGCCACCGGCTGGGAGACGTGCTTACCCGACCGTGCTGCTGCCCGACTGCCACGCGCGTGCCTACCTGATCCACGACCACGAGCCGGAGTTCTTCGCGATGTCGGCGGAGCAGCTCTGGGCCGAGCGCACCTACGAGCTCGGCCTCTACCCGATCTCGGCGAGCACCTGGCTGCGCGACATGATGCGCGAGCGCTACGGGCGCGACGGCTCGTGGTTCCGCTTCGGCGTCGACCACGGCACGTACCGGCCGCGCGAGGTCGAGCGCCGCCGCGACACCGTGATGTTCTACGGGCGGCACGTGACGCCGCGGCGGGCCGTGCCGCTCGGGATGCTCGCTCTCGACGAGCTGCACCGGCGCCGGCCCGACACGCGCATCGTCCTCTTCGGGGACACGGAGCCGCCCGCCACGAGCTTCCCCTACGAGTTCCTCGGCGTGGTCAACCCCGAGGTGCTCGCCTGGCGCTACTCGGAGGCCACCGTGGGGCTCTGCCTGTCGCTCACGAACTACTCGCTGATCCCGCAGGAGATGATGGCCTGCGGCCTGCCCTGCGTCGACCTCGCGGGCGGCAGCCCCGAGGCGGTCTTCGGGCGACGGCCCGGTCGAGCTCGCGGAGCCCGATCCGCTCGCGATCGCCGACGCGGTCGAGCGCCTGCTGGCCGACCCGCGGCGCTGGTCCGAGCGCTCCGCTGCCGGGCTCGCGTTCGTGGAGGGCGCGACCTGGGAGCGCGCCGCCGCCCAGGTCGAGAAGGGCCTGCGGCGCGCGCTCGCGGAGCGCGAGGACCGCTCGGCCGCCAGTCGCGGCCGCGGCCGCGCAGCGCCAGCGCGAGCAGAGCCGGCAGCCCGAGCAGCACGAGCGCGGCAAGGAGCGAGAGGGTCCATGCGCCAACCCATGTCGGCTTGAAGAGCGCGGCGCGCGCGAGCATGTCCGGCATCAGCGCGAGCGCGCTGCGGGGCTTCTCAACCAGGAACACGAGGGCCAGGTCGGCAGCGACCCTGTCGCCGTTCAGCGTCACGGAGCCCTTGCCGGCGATGTCAGGGGCCCCGTAGATCGCCACCCTGCGCTCGCCCGCGTTCCGCACGCACACGCTCACGCGCTGGTCGGCATCGACCCTGCCAACCGACACCACCTGCCGCGACACGTCCCGGTAGCCCCCCGCAAGCTCGCCCTGCGCCAGCTCCGTACCACGCGGCACGCGCACCACGCGCAGCTCGAGCGGCACCCGAGACGCCCGTATGTGCCCAGCTGCAGCTCGACGGCGTCGAACGGCTCGGGCACCGGGATCGGCGCCTGGCAGGCCTCGTCCGCTGGCCGCAGCTCCGCCGCGGGCCCGCCCGGGAGGACGCCGAGCGTGAAGGCGAGCGCGCGCTCGTCCGTCGCCCCGACCGCCGCGATTACGGCGAGGGCGACGAGCCCGCGTGGTCACGCAGGAAGGCGATGGCGCCGCCCAGGCGCTACGCATAGAACCGTGCCACCACGATCGAGAGCGAGACGACCTGCAACACGAACAGGCCGCCCACCAGCACCCCCGCGGCAGCCGCCCGGCGCTCCGGCCTCAGCAGGCTGAGCGTGCCCGCGGCCGCTGACCGAGAACAGGGGGCCCAGCGGCAGCAGGTAGCGGCCCTGGTTGAAGCTGTCGCCCTGGTTCACGATTGTCCTGTACTCGACCCAGTGCAGACCGGCGAGCAGCACGAATCCGGTGAGAGCGAAGAACGCGGCGAGCCCGAGGACCGCGCCGCGGCGACGCAGCCGGACGACCGCCGCGGCTCCCCCGGCGACCAGGCCGAGCGTGACGAGCGCGAGCAGCACGTAGAGCGGCTCGGGGAAGCGCACCTCGAGCCAGCCGAACGCCGCCCAGCCTGTCTCGACCCAGATGTCGAACACCGGCAGCCGCTCGATCTGCGGGATGCCGCCCTGAAAGGGCAACTTCGGGAGATAGAACTGCCACATGTAGCTGAGCAGCCCGGCGTCCGTGAACTGCGCGGCGCCCGCGACCTCGCCGGGCACCGCGTTGACAGCGGACCGTCCCGCCAGGCCCGCGTCGACGCGAGCCACGCTCCCACCGGCAGCGCGAGCACGCCGCCCCTCCCCACGGCCGGGGCGGCGATCGACCCGCCGGCGGCGCGCAGCCGCCACAGCGCCGTGCCATGCACAGCCAGCGTCCCGGGCAGCAGCGCATAGCTGGTCGCCTTAGTGAGCATCGCTGCGGCCGTGACGGCTCCGAGCGCCGCGGCGGTGCCGGCGCCGACCCCCGCAGGAGGATCCGCGCCCAGAGCCAGAAGACAAGCGCCCACGTGGCGATCAGCGCCGCATCGGGGTTGATCGACGATGAGACGAAGACCGTCATGGGCTGAATACCGGCGAGGGCGGCGCCTGTCAGCTGCAGCAGGCGTTGACTGGCGCTGAGCTCGCCGATGAGGAGCCAGGTCGCGACTACCGTGACGAGCAGGAACAGGACGGAGAACAGGCGCAGCGAGTACCAGCGCTCGGCGAGTCCATTACCCGGCGCGAGGTGGTAGGCGGGCGCCTCGAGCAGGTAGTAGAGCGGCGGATTCGTGCGAGCCGGATTGAGCTCGCCGAGTTCGGGCTCCGGTGCCCGCCGTCATCGCGGGTGGACGGCGGGATACCGGCGAGCGCGCGGAGCCAGGCCCGCTCGGAGAGCTCCGACCACTCCGGCTTCGACTCAGGGATCTGCGCCACCTGGATCGAGCGCGAGAACCGCGCGCTCACGTCGTGCTCCGGCGACCACAACGGCCCGAGCTCCTCGTCGGGAATCCGCAGATCCTCGGCCATCACCTGCGCGTACCCGTAGTGGGCGTCCTCGTCCGGCGCCTGCGCGAGCGGCAGCAGGAGCGCCCAGGTCGCCCCCAGGACGGCCACGCCGCACATCAGCAGCGCAAGGCTTGCGGGGATTCGGCGGAGCAACTTGCGCACCAACTACTCCGAGGTGACCTCGCCCGGCGACCGCGAGCCGTCGAGCGACGCCTGCAGCCCCTCGAGCACCCGCACGACCCGCAGCCCGCTCTCGCCGTCCGAGCGCGGCGGCGCCCCGTCGCGCACGCGCTCGATGAAGTGGCGGCACTCGAGCCGCAGCGGCTCCTCGTTGGGCACGCTCGGGCGACCAGACGTCGCCCGAGCGGGCGATGTACTCGCCATAGCCCTCGATAGTGCTGGTCCAAGCCCTTGTCGTAGACCGTGAGCTTCTGCTCGATCGCCATGTCGTCGAAGGTCGCCATCCGCTTCGAGCCGACGACCGTGAAGCGCCGCTCCTTGTGCGGGTCGAGCCAGGACAGATGCAGGTGGGCGGCGAGCCCCGAGCGGGAAGCGCAGGTAGCAGAACACCACGTCCTCGACGCCCTCGCGCATGTACGACTCGCCGAAGGCGTGGCACTCGCACCGGCTCCTCGCCCGCCAGCCGCAGCACCACCGACACGTCGTGCGCGCCGAGCGACCAGAGCGCGTTCTCGTCGGCGCGCAGCTTGCCGAGGTTAAGCCGGTTGCCGTAGATGTAGTGGACCTCGCCGAGCTCGCCGGCGTCCACCAGCTCC
This sequence comes from uncultured Thermoleophilaceae bacterium, assembly GCA_963808775.1. GTDB lineage: Bacteria > Actinomycetota > Thermoleophilia > Solirubrobacterales > Thermoleophilaceae > JACVRW01. The sequence continues at coordinate 488,196 of CAWEGR010000007.1, read as the reverse complement.
TTCAGCCGCTCGAGGCCGGGGTGGTACTCGAGCAGGTGGCCGACCATCAGCGTGCGGCCGCTGCGCCGCGCGCCGCGGCCACCACCGCCTCGGCGTCGGCCACCGACTGGGCCAGCGGCTTCTCCACGAAGCACGTGCTTGCCCGCCTCGAGCACGCGGCGCGCCAGCTCGGCGTGCGTGGGCACCGGCGTCGCGATCACCACCGCGTCGAGCTTCGGGTCGGCGAGCAGCTCGTCGAGCGACGCGCTCGGCGCGGCGCCGGGGAACGACGCGCTGAGCCGCTCGAGCTGCTCGGCAGCGCCGTCGCAGATCCAGCGCGAGCTCGGCGTCCGGGCAGAGCGGCGAAGTTGCGGGCGAGGTTCGGGCCCCAGTAGCCGAGACCGACCACGCCGATCCTCACCGGGGCGCTCACGCCGCGACGGCCTCGCGCCGCGCAGCCACACCACGGCGCGACCTGCTCGCCCGTCGAGCTCCGGGCCCATCGGCAGCGCGACGATCGTGCGCGCGAGCTCGTCCGTCACCGGAAGCTCGTCCGCCGCGAACGCGCCCATCGCCGGCTGGCGGTGGGCGGGCGTCCGGTAGTAGCCGCGCGCCGCACGCCGCGCTCGGCGAGCGCGGCCGTCAGCTCGTCGGGATGGTCGGAGCGCACGACATAGAGGTGGTAGACGTGCTCGGCCCCCGCGCGTCGGCGCGCGGCGGCGTCACGAGCTCGGCGATCCCGGCCTCGCTCGTACGCGCCGGCCGCCGCGCGCCGGCGCGCGTTCCAGCCGTCGAGCTCGGGCAGGAGCACGCCGCAGGACCGCCGCCTGGAGCGAGTCGAGGCGCGAGTTGTAGCCCACCTCGGTGTGCGTCCGCTTGTCGCGAGAGCCGTGGAACCGCAGCATCCGCGCGCGCTCGGCCACCTCGTCGGAGTCGGTCGTGATCGCTCCGCCGTCGCCGAGGCAGGGCAGGTTCTTCGACGGGAAGAAGCTGAATGTCGCGGCGTCGCCCAGCGCGCCGGCCTTCACGCCGTCGAGCGTGGCGCCCGCCGCCTGGGCCGCGTCCTCGAGCACCGGCAGGCCGAGCTCGCTCAGCTCGGACCGGGCGCAACGTTGCCGAACAGGTGCACCGGCACGATCGCCTTCGTCGCGCGCAGACAGATGCGGCCGCACGGTCTCGGCCGTCATGCAGCACGTCTCGGGGTCCACGTCGCAGAACACCGGCCGCGCGCCCGCGTTCACGCGCCTCGGCGGTGGCGTAGAACGTGAGCGAGGGGCAAATCACCTCGTCGCCCGGCCCCGACGCCGAGCGCCCGCAGCGCGATCGTCAGGGCATCGGTGCCGTTGCCGACGCCGATCGCGTGGCGCACGCCGAGGTGGCCGCGAACTCGTCCTCGAAGGCCTCGAGCTCGGGACCGAGGATGTAGCGGCCGAGGCGGCGACCTCCACCAGGCGCTGGCGATTCGCTCGCGGTGGGGCTCCAGAGAAGCTGCGAAGAGCGGGATTGTGGGCACGCCAAACCCTTAGCAGGTAGGGCGAGCGCACCGGGCGCCCAACTACCTGTTGCGGACCGTGAGGCCGCTCCTGAGCACGCTCGGCAAGCAGACGCTGATCTACGGCATCAGCGGAACCGCGCTGCAGGCCGTCGGCCTGATAACGCTGCCGGTCTTCGCCCGAACGTTCACGCCCGCCGAGTACGGCGTCCTCGAGATCGTGACCGTCGGCCTCGCGGCGCTGCTCCTCGTCGCGGACCTCGGGCTCGCCTCCGCGTTGCAGCGGAGCTACTTCGACTACTCAGACGACGAGCAGGCACGCCGGCGCCGGGTCGTTGCCACGGCGATCCTCGCAGCGCTCGTGATGGCGCTGGGCATCTCCGCGGCAATCGCGCTGGCGCGTGTGCCGCTCGCGGATTGGCTCTTCGACGGTCAGGGCTACACCACGCTGATCGCGCTGGCCGCGCTCTCGATCCCACTGACCGTGGCGGCGACGATGCTGCGTCAGGTGATGCGGCTCCACTTCCGTCCCTGGCACTTTGCGACATCGGCGACGCTCAGTGCCATCCTCGCCGGAGGACTCGGCGCGGGACTCGTCCTGTGGACCTCCGCCGGCTTGAACGGAGTCGTCATCGGCCTGATCGCGGGCAACCTGCTCGGCGTCCTCTACGGGCTCGTCGTGGTGGGCCGCGACTCCGTTGCGCGATTCTCGGTCCAGGAGTGGCGCGATGCTCGCCTTCGGGCTTCCGCTGATCCCCGCGGCCGCGGCCATGTGGGGCATCGTCTTCCTCGATCGCGTCATGCTCAGCCGCTTGGCGGACCTCGGGGACGTGGGGACCTACGCGATCGCTTCGCGTTTCGCGACCGTCGTGATGCTCGCCGTCACGGCATTGGCGGCCTACTCACCGTTTCTGCTCTCGCTGTGGTCAGAGGATCCGGAGGCCGAGCAGCGCCTCGGGTGCGCGTGCTGACCTACGTGGCCATCGTCCTGGCGTTCATGTCGCTGGAGCTCATCCTGTTCGCGCGCGAGGTGCTGAGCGTGATCGCGCCTGACTTCGGCGACGTGTACGACGTCGTCGGGATTCTCTGCCTGAGCGTCACCATCTTCGGTGTCGCGAGCGTCGCCGCCGCCGCCTTCGTGCTCGCGCGGAAGACCCATTTGATCGCGACGGACTCGCTGATCGCCGTTGCTGTCAACTTCGTGTTCGCGCTGGTCCTGATCCCTCCGCTCGATGGGCTGGGGGTGGCGCTTGCCACACTCGGCGGGTACGCCACGCTTGCCGTGGCCTACTACCTCAATGGTCAGCGCGTCTATCCCACCGCCTACGTCGCCAGGAAGCTGGTCGTGGCCATCGGCGCCGCGGCGGCCATGATGCCGGTCGGCCTTCTGTCGACCGTCCTCGAGCACAGCATCGTGAAGATCCTGACGCTGGCGTCGTTCCCCGCCGTGCTCGTGCTCCTGCGCGTGATCCACCTCGGAGAGCTCACGGCAATCCTGGAGCGGCGCGCGGCGGTGATCTGCGCGCCGGTCCCGAGTCCCCCGCCGCCGGCCGGTGAGTCTGCCCCGGAATCTTCACGCGCCTTTTGATGTCGGGGGCCAGGCCTAGGCCGCCCGCGCGGAGCGCGAACTCGGGCTGGAGAGCGATGTCGTGGTCTTCGGCCCCCAACGCTGGGGCTACGACAACGACATCGACCTGCACGCGGCACTCCCGGTACCGGTCCACCTCCGGATGGCGAGACCAGCGCGCTTCCTGGCCCATGCCCTGCCGCGCTACGACATCTTCCACTTCAAATTCGGCCACACGCTGCTGCAGGTCAGGCAGCTCGGCGGGCCGTCGACGAGCCCCCGCTGCTCCGGCGCCTCGGCAGACCTGCTCGTGACCGACCAGGGATGCGATGCGCGCACGTTTCCTCACCGCTGGTGCCGGAAGCCGGAGTGCATCGGCGCGGCTCCGTATCGACAGGCGGCGGCTGCGCGCTTCCTGCGCTACGCGGACCGCGCGTTCTCCAACCTCAACCCGGATCTCGGCAGGCCCCTTCGGGTGCGCCTTCCTGCCCGACGCGAGCGCGGATCCGCTGAACTCCAGCCTGCTCTGCGAGGGCGCCCGGTGATGAGATCGCGATCGCCCATGCGCCGACGAACCGCGTCCTGAAGGGGAACGGAGCACGTGATCGGCGCGGTCGACCTGCTGCGCTCGCAAGGTCATTTGTTCTGCTTGATCTTCACGAGAACCTGACCCTGGGGCCAGGTGCTGGAGCGCCTCGCACGCGGCCGACATCGTGGTCGACCAGCTCCGGATTGGGTGGTACGGCGGTCTCGCTGTGGAAGTGATGGCGCTCTTGGCAGCCGGCGGGCTGTTACATCGATGCGAACGACAACCCGTTCGGTGATCGGCTTCCGATTGTGCGAGCGACGCCGGCGTCGCTCGGCCGACGTGCTTCGCGAGCTGATCCTCCAACCCGGAGCGGCTCGGGGACATCGGGCGCGCCTGCCGGGCGTTCGTCGAGCGCGAGCACCATCCCCGTGCCGTCGCCCGCGAGGTGCTCGCCGGGCTCGCCCCTCTGCCCGGCTCCGCAGCGTGTTTCCCGCGCGGCAACGAGCAGGCGCCGTCGAGGATGGACTGCTCGCTCTGCTGGCGTGCCCGCAGTGCCGAGCGGCACTTCGCTCGGCGGGCCACGGCCTCGAGTGCCTGAACGGTCATCGCTTCGACGTTCGCGACGGGGTTCCGGCGCCTGTTCCTCCCGCGCTGCCGGGAGAGACGCGACTGGACGAGTGGAAGTCCAAGCAGAGCGCCGCGGTTCCCGAGTACGAGAGCGAGATTCATTCTACCGGCCGGCGGACGGATACGACGGTGTGGACGATCGGTCGGTTGTTCGGCGAGTTCCTGGAGCTCAGGCCAGGCCGGAGCGACGGCCCTGGACGTCGGGTGCCGAAAGAACGGTACGAGAGCAACTCGACTACCGAGCGGAGTGGAGGGGCGACCGCGTCAGCGCTCTCGTCGGTCTCGACCCGATGTTCCGATCGGGCGAGCGCGAGTACGAGTTCGTGCAGGGGATGGCCGAGAGGCTTCCGTTTCGTGGGGACGCATTCGACGTCGTGCTGTTCGCGACCTCGCTCGATCACATCGTCGACATTCGCGCGGCGATGCGCGAGGCAGCCCGCGTGCTGAAGCTGACCGGCGAGCTCGCCGTGTGGATCTCGGTGTTCGATCCGGGTCTCCACAGCGGGGTGATGCGGGCCCTGAGGCGCGTCGAGCGCCGGGCTCCTTGGCATCCCCGGTCGCCCCTGGCATTCGCGCGCGTCCTGGTCGAGCTGGTGATCTCGCTTCGGTTCGACTGGCGCGATCGCTTTCACCTGCACCGCCTCGAGCTGTCGCAGCTGCGTGGGGACGTGGCGGCCGCCGGGTTGACGATCACCGAGCAGCTGCTGATCCACGACGGCAGCCAGTCCGTGCCGCACGTGTTCCTGCGCGCCGGCGCATCCAGGGTGACGCCCGGGGCGCTACCGGGTCCGGGCGCCCCAGATTGTGATGCCGTAGTGGTCGACGTGCTCGCGGGTGATCTCGAGGTTGCCCGCCTGAGCCATTCGCGACACTCGGGCAGCGTGTGCCGCGCATAGCTGTGGGTGATACCAGTCGAAGTCGATCGCGGCGTTCGCCTCGTCGTCGAGGTCGTCGTTCCAGAAGCACTTCATGAAGAAGTGGTAGACCAGCCGCTGCACGTCGTACTCCCCGCCCTCGATGCCGAGCACGTCGATCGTCGGCACCGTCACGCTTGTCTCGAGCCCGGCGAGGGCGCGGCCCAAGGCGGCGATCTCCCTGCACTGCTCCATCGCGTCGTCGTATGACAGCTCGCTGATCTTCGTCCGAACGTAGTCGTCGGCGAACTCACGAACCGGCGCCTTCTGGCGGTACACGTAGATCGCGATCCGCCCCACCCGGCGACAGCAGGCCGGCGAGGTTGCGCACACCCGCCTCGGGGTCGGAGGTGTGGTGCAGCACCTCCTGGCAGTAGATGAAGTCGAAGCTCCCCAATCCGGACAGGTCGCCGAGCAGATCCGCCTCGCGAACCGTCACGCCTGGGGCACCCTCCAGGTTGCGCGCGGCTACGTCGGCGGCCGTGAGGTCCACGCCCATGATCTCCGTGTCGGGCGGGGCGTAGCGCCGAAGCAGCGCGGTCACGCGACCGTTCCCGCAGCCCGCGTCGAGGATGCGCCGCTGGCCGGAGAGGAACTCCGTGAGCTCGGAGGCGTCCGTGAATCCGTTGCGTTCAAGGATCCATCGAAAGATCTCGGAGCGCTCGTCGAGCGTCTGCCTGAACGCCAGATCCGGGTTGCGCGACCACTTGTCCCGGAAGGTCGTGGCGGTGCGGGTCTCCGGCTCATCGGGGCGAGACGTTAGTCGCCTCCCCGCCTCGCGCCCTCAGGGGGTCGTAGAGGTTGATCAGATCGACGTCCTCCCCTGACCAGATCCTCCGGTAGATCGCACCGTACAGCTCTTGGGCAGCCCGGTAGGAGTGCCGGCGCTCGGCGTAGGCTCGCGACCTCGCGCCGGTTGCCGGCCAGCGGTCCCGCTCCCGGATCAGCTCGCGAAGCACGTCGCGATCGTCTCGGGTGAGGCGGGGACGATCGGACACTCGTCGAGGTACGAGTAGCGGCGGAACACCCTGTAGTGCGGCGTGTCCTCGATGCCGCTGATGACGACCTTGCCGAGCGCCATCGCCTCGAGAGCGGCCATCGCGTAGCCAAACAGCAGCTGGTCGACGTAGATGTCGGCGCGGGCCATGCGCTCGAGGGCTTCCGTGTTCGGGACCCGCTCGATGAGGTCGAGCTCGACGTCGCAGCCCTCAGCGCGCAGAATCTCGACGGCCGCGATCAGGAACTCGGTGCCCTTCGCGCCGCGATGATTGGCGGAGTGAGCGATCACGACGGTTCCGTCGACGGACGGCGGGTGCGGGTCCACCGCCTCGACGTCGATCGGATACGCGGTGAGCGGCAGAACATCCCAGCGGGGCAGCGAGGCGATGTGGACGAGCGACCCGACCACCACGTCGGCCGAGCGCGTGGAGCGGCGGATCCGGCGCTGGATCCGATCCGCCTGGTCTCCAGCGCCCCGTACTCGATCATCAGCGCCTGGCGCCAGAGCGGATCGTCGATCTGGTCGTACACGAACGCGTCGCTGCCGTACGGCATCAGCACGATCTTCTTCCCGAGAGCCCGGAGCAGGGGCAGCTCGAAGCGAGCCAGGGGAGTCAGGTCAGGACTCCGCCGTCGAAGAAGTAGTGGAAGACGTCGTACCGGGACAGAGCTCGCATCAGGAACCGGTACGCCCGCAGGTGGTTCCCTACGAAGATCGTCAGCGCGTTCCCGTCGCGCTGGTGGGGTGTGGTCGAACAGCTCGCGTGCGTAGAGTCGAGACGAGTCGATCGTGACGGTCCGCTGTCGTAGCCCGCCGCGCGCATGGCGCGAGAGAGGTTCACGAGCGAGATGATCGGCCGGGTTCCCCAAACGAGGCGCGGCTTGGCGCCGCGGTCACGCGATCCGCCCGTCAGCGTCCTGACGGCGCCGAAGCCGATCAGGACCATCCCCACGACGGCGAGTACGGCGCCGACGACGAAGCGCCCTATGGCACGAACTGCGCGGCCCCTGGGGGGTTTCACCGCCGGGGGAGTCGGGGCTGGGTTGGCTGACGGCTCCGGGGAGGGCAACGCGGAGTCGGAGGCTATAGTGACCCGCTCGCCGCAAGCCCGGTTGCCGCAGTACGTCCACGGGGCCCGCGGCGTCCCAGCCCGGCGACCCGGAGGTGGCACAGCAATGCCAGAGCTAGAAGGAAAGCGCGTGCTCGTGACCGGTGGCAGCGGCTTCGTCGGCCTGCCGACGGTCCGCGCGCTGCTGGATCGGGGGCCGAGGTGCGAGTGCTCGACAAGGAGCTCGAGCGCGTCGCGGGACTCGACTGCGAGCTGGTCGCCGGCGACATCGGCGATGCCGAGACCGTCGCGAGGGCATGCGAGGGAGTCGACGCCGTCGTTCACCTCGCCGTGCTGCCGCTCACGGCGGCGAACGCCGAGGTGCAGGTGGCCTACGACGTCAACGTGACCGGCTGCTTCAACGTCTTCCGCGCCGCCGGCGAAGTCCCGGTGTCCAGCGCGTGGTCTTCTGCGTCGGCCTCGTCGGCGACGGCCCGACCTCCGTGGTGCCGATACCGGACGACCATCCGCCGCGGCCCGTCGCGTTTGATCCTGCTTCCCAAGGCCGCCGGCGAGATGCTGCTGCATGGGCTCGCCGGGACGTACGGATACGGGTTCATGATCCTTCGCTACATGAACGTCTACGGTCGCGTAGCGGGCGGGCGTGGTGCCCGCCGTGGCGCGGGCGTTGCTCGCGGGCGGAAACCGGCCGACGCTCACGGGCGACGGCAACCAGGCATTCGACTTCGTGCACATCGACGACTGCGCGCAGGCGAACACGCTTGCCGTCGAGTTGGATCGGTCGGGCTACTCCCTGAATGTTGGTAGCGGCGAGGCGGCGTCGCTGAACGCTCTCGTCGCGACCATGAACTACCTGCTCGGCTCGGGGATCGAGCCGCATACACCGGCGAGGTCACGTCCTCGCCCCCGCGCGTGGGCGACGTCACCACGGCGCGAGAGCTGGTTGGTCACCGCCCCACGGTCTCGCTTCAGGACGGGCTGGCGATCGTTCTTGACGAACTGCGCGAGGGCGCGGTCGTCGCGAGCGGGCGGGACAGACGGTGTGCGGAATCGTCGGAGCCCGGCGGCTCGACGGCGCGCCGGTAGACAGGCAGGGCTTGGCCGCGCGCGGCGGCCGCCATCGCCATCGTGGCCCGGATGACGACGGGCCTGATCGCCGACGGACCGGCCGGGCTCGCCCATCGGCGCCTCTCGATGATCGACCTCAGCCGCGCGGCCCGCGGGCCGATGGCGAACGAGAACCAGAGCATCTGGCTCACCTACAACGGCGAAATGTACAACTTTCGCGAAATCCGCGCCTGGCTGCCCGTGGTGCGCGGCCACGTCTTCAGCTCCTACAGCGACGGCGAGGTGATCGCCGATGGCTGGGAGGAGTGGGGTGAGGCGCTGCTCCAGCGCCTCGGGTAACGGGACCTCCGCGTTCGGGCCTCTGGGACGCCTCGCGCGGAGAGCTGGTGCTCGCGCGCGACCCGTTCCGGCGCCAAGCCCCCCGACTCACTCTATGGCGGGCGCCGCTCGCTCCCTCTCGGCTCCGAGGTCAAGGCTGTGCTCGCAAGACCGGGGCGCGTCGGCCTCGCTCTCGCTCTCCCGCGCTCTGGCCGAGCACTTCACCTTCCAGAACGTCTTCTGGTGGAGCGGGACGCGCTCTTCGACGGCGTCGATTGCTCCCACCGGGGACGTGCCTCCGGATCTCGCGCGACCGGGATCGGGGCGCGCCTTCGGTCTGGTCCGATCCGGCGCCTCGCCCGACCGACGAGGTCGACGAGGTCGCGCTCGCGGACGAGTTGCGCGCTGACCCACGCGCGCCGTCGAGCGCCAGTTGGTTGCGGGATGTGCCGGTGGGCGCCTACCTCTCCGGGGCCACGGATTCGGCATCGCTCGTGACCCTCGCGGGCTGCCACATACCGCACATCCACACCTTCACCGTGGGCTTCGACGTACCCGGGACGCGTCTCCGCTTGAGGTGGCCGCCGACGAACTGGCCGGAAGACCCGGGTTCGCCGCCTTGCAGGCTGGGACGAGCACGACGGGCGGTGCTCGACGGCGGCGAGCGACCTGGCTCGGGTCGACGCCGCAACTGGCTGTAATGGAGATCTTCGGCGGCGAACGAGCGATCGGGTCCTCAATGTCGCGCGCCTCGCGTTGCGCCTTCACCAAGGTGGTGCTCGCGGGCACGGGCGGTGACCAGCTCTTCGCCGGTCATCCATGGCGCTACGCGGCGCCTCGCGGGTGTGTCGGTCCGGGACGGCCTTCGTCGACGCGGACTACGACTACTCGGAGCCGGCTTGTGCGGGACGACGACAAGGCGGGCTTCTTCAAGCGACGCCCGCCCTGGAGGAGATCGCCAAGGCCCCCGCTCCGCGCGATCGCTTCCCGCGACGTGATCGACCACCTGCCCGATCTCGAGCTGATCGAAGCTCTCCTCCCCTCCACTTCGAGCAGCGCCCCCTCCTCCACGGCCTGCTCGTCGTCGAGGACCTCCTCTCCACGGCCCACGGCTTCCAGGCCCGGGTGCCGTTCCTCGACAACGAGTTTTGGATCTCGCCTTTCAGATCCCGGCGGGCCCGAGGAACGGGTCGAGCGAGGGCAAGAAGCTCCTGCGCGAGGCGGCGCGCGGGCGTTCGCAATTCGCTCGCTGCTCGTTTCCAGCGCAAGCAGGGCTTCAGCCCTCCGGACCGGACCCGGCATCGCGGCCAACAATCAGACCGACCTGCGCGAGGCGCCGCTCGACAGCCTCCCGCCCTCGGGTGCTACCTCCTCTGCCCGGCGCGCGTCGAGCAGGTGATCGAGCCCCCACTCCCCGCGGCGAAGGCGGACCAACACACTGCTGATCTGGTCGCTGCTCTGCCTCGAGTGGCGGCACTCGCCTTTTCGTGGACGACGGTCGGGCGCCGAGTAGCGCTACGCCTCGGTCGCGGGCGAGCGCGCGGCATGAGGGTGCTCGTCACCGGCGCGGCCGGGCTCACCGGCCGGGCGCTCGTGCGCGAGGTCGGCGAAACCGGTGATCACAGCGGTCTTCGCCGTCCAGCGCCCGGGTGGCGGCGAGCTCCAGGCGCCCCAGTCGGTGGAGGGATCGCCGCTGGGCAGTTCCTTGCGTCTCCCGCTGGGCGACGGGTTCCGCCTTTGGTGCAGGTAATCGACGTCGTGGTGCATCTCGCCCAGTCGTCCCTCATCGCGAGTTTCCCGAGGTAACGTCATGGATGTCTTCGACGTCAATTTCGCCGCCACCGTCCGGCTCCTCGACTGGGCCCGGCGCGCCGGCGCGACCAGCTTCGTGTACGCCTCGAGCGGTGCGGTCTACACCCCCGGACCGGAGCCGGCGCGCGAGGATGAAGTGGCAGCCGAGCCGTCCAACTTCTACGCCGCCTCCAAGCGGAGCGGCGAGCTGGCCTGCGAGGCGTTTCGCGGCGAGCTGGCGACTCACGTGCTGCGGTTCTTCTTCATCTACGGCCCCGGCCAGGAGCGGATGTTCATGCCCGGGATCGTGGAGCGCGTGCGATCCGGGCAGGAGGTCTCGCTCGCGGGCGAGGACGGGATCCGGGTCAACCCGGTCTACGTCGACGACGCCGCGCTCGCGGTCGCCGGAGTGCTCGACTCCACGGAGTCCATGACCTTGAACGTCGGGGGCCCGGAGATCGTGAGCCTGCGCGAGATCGCCGGCCACGCCGGCCGGCTCGTGGGGGTCGAGCCCCGCTTCGCGGAGGGGCCGCCCGGCCTCGACGTGATCGGCTCGATCGACAGGCTCGAGGCCGCAGGCCTCGGGCCGCTGACCGGCGTGGCGGACGGCCTCGCCCGGATGGTCGAGGGCTAGCGCGCGCAGCCTCCGTGATGCCGCGCCGCATCCTGCTCGTCTGCCACTACTACCCGCCGAGCGCCGGCGCCGTGTTCCACCGCCCGCTCGCGATGGCCGAGCACCTGCGCCGCCTCGGGCACGCTGTGACGGTCCTGACACGACCGCGTTCGAGCAGCTCGCCGACGACGGGTACTTCGGGGTCGCGCTCCCCTACGACCTGCAGCTGCTCCGGGCCCGCCTGCGCGGCACCATGCGCAGCGGTGCCATCCTCGAGGCGGACACCTACTCGAACCGGCCGCATCTGCTTTCCTACGTCATCGTCCCCGAGGCGCTCGCACTGGCATCGACGCCTTTCGCCTTGGCCCGTGCCGTGCGCCTCCAGCGCGAGCAGCGGTTCGACTGCGTGGTCACAAGCTTGCCCCCCGAGTCGGGGCACGTGATCGGGCGCGCGCTTCAGCGTATCGGATGCGCCTGGATCGCCGATGTGCGGGACGGCTGGAACTTCGAGTTGTACCGCCACGCGTGGCCCACTCGGATTCAGGAGCGCGCCGACCGTGCGCTCGAGCGGCGGCTGATGCGCTCGGCTGACGCCGTCACGGCCGTGTCCCAGCCGCTCGTCGACTACTTCCGCGACGCTCGGCGCCGACGCCCACCTCGTGCCCAACGGCTGGGATCCCGAGGCGCTCGATGCCTCCTCGGCCCCCCCGCCGGACGTCGTCCGTCCTGGGCGCGTCTCCCTGGTAATGCGCCGGGCGGCTGAGGTGGTGTATCGCGATCCAGGGCCGCTGGTGACGGCGCTCGCCGCGCTGGCGCACGAGGCCCGGAGTCCGCGGCGCGGCTCGAGCTGGTCTTCGCGGGTTCGTTCACCAACGCGAGCGCAGGCTGCTGTCCACCCACGTCCCCCGGCCCGCATCGTCGTGTGCGGCCACCTGCCGCGCGATCAGGCGCCTCGCTCGAGCGGGCTGCTGACGGCCTTCTACTGATAACCGCGGGCACCCGCCGCCACGAGGTCACCGGCAAGCTGTTCGAGTACCTCGGCGTTGGCCGCCCGATCCTCGCGCTCGCGGAGGGCACCGAGGCAGCGCGGGTCGTGCGCGAGGCGCGCGCCGGCATGGCGGTCCCCGCCTGGCGACGCGACCGACGCGCGCGCGGCGCTCGAACGGTTCGCCGCCGGCCGGGTGCCGGCACCCTCCGAGGAGGCGCGGCACGCGTACGCCTATCCGGCCTCGCCGAGCTGATGGCAGAGCAGGTCGAACGGGTCACGTCGCTCGGGCCGGGCAGCCGCGCCGCCGGCGCGCCCGAAGGGCGCTGTACACGAGCACGATCAACCGGCTGGTCGCCGCATTCGCCAGGGCCGGCGGTGGCCGTCCATGCAGGCGGGCCACCTCCTCGTGCTCGCGGAACTGGCGCTCGAAGCCGGCCATGCTGAGGGTGCCCTCGACCATTCGGAACGAGGACAGGTAGCGCCCGAGCACGACCGGCTCCCAGCGTCGCGCCACGCGCAGCCACAGGTCGTAGTCGTGCGAGATGCGGTAGCGGTTGTCGAGCAGGCCGACCTCGTCGAGCGCCGCTCGCCGCACGAAGGTGGCGGGGTCGGAGACGAAGTTCTGGGTCAGGTAGAGCGGGAACGAGAAGCGCCGCAGCAGCAGGTTCTTGTAGGCGGTAACCGGCGCCGGATCTCCTGCCGCTGCCGTCGATGATGCGGCAGTAGCCGGTGGCCCACATCGCCTGCGGGTCGCGGGCGAAGCCTCGCCCACCGCACGCAGCGCGCCGGGCTCGTAGCAGTCGTCGGCGTTCAGGAACCCGATCAGCTCGCCGCTCGCCCTGCTCACGCCCTTGTTGGCGGCGTCGGGCCGGCCCTCGTCGGGTTCCGAGCTGTAGCTGATCCCGTCGGCCCGCTCGAGCAGCTCGAGCGTCCCGTCGGTCGAGCCGCCGTCCACGACGATGTGCTCGAGGTGCGGGTAGCGCTGCTCCCGCACGCTTGCGAGTGTCTCGGCGATCGTGTCCACGGCGTTCAGGCAGGGGGTCACGATCGAGATCGACGGCAGCTCCACAGGCGCGAGTCTCAGGATGCATCGCGTAGATCAGCGCCCGTGCACGTCGGCTTCGCGCTACTGACGCTGTTCCGGGACGGATGGGCGGCTCGGAGACCTATGTGCGCGGCCTCCTGGGCGAGTTCGCGCCGGCAATGGCCCGGACGAGGTCACGTCTCGCTGAACCAGCTCGCCCTCGCGCGCTACTCGAGCTGGGGCGGAGGACCCGGTCGTCGCTCTCGACCGGCGGGGTACCGCCCGGGCCGCAAGGCGCCGCCCGCGCCGCGGCGATCGCCGCTCACGTGGCGCCCGCCGCGCCGCGCGCGACCTCCCGGACGGCCTCGATCTCCTCCACTTCCCGGTCACGGTCCCTATCCCTCGCGTACAGGCGCCCCGGGTCGTGACGCTCTTCGACGTGCAGCACCACGACCTGCCACGCTTCTTCTCTCGCCCCGAGCGCGCGCTTCGCCGGCTCACCTATGACGCCGCAGCCAGCCGTGCCGCCCGCGTGATCACGGTTAGCGAGCACTGCTCGCAGGATCGTCGCGAGCCCCTCGCCATCCGACGGAACGGGTCGAGACGGTGCCGACGGAATCGACCACGTGCGCTTCCGGCCCGAGCCCGGCGAGCGCGACGACGAGCTGGCGAGACGCTCGGGCTCGAGCGGCCCTTTGTCCTCTACCCGGCCAACCTCTGGCCGCACAAGAACCACGAGCGGCTGCTGGACGCGTTCGCGGCGCTCGAGGACCCGGACCTGGAGCTGGTGCTGCCGGGCCGCACGTACGGCCGCCTGCCCGCGCTCGTGCGCGCGGGGCGCGCCGGGGTCGGATCCGGCACCTCGGCTACGTGGAGGACGAGGCGGTGCCGGCGCTCTACCGCCGGGCTCGGGCACTCGTCTTCCCGAGCCTCTACGAGGGCTTCGGCGGTCCCCCGCTCGAGGCGATGGCGTGCGGCTGCCCCGTCGCGGCTCGTCCCTGCGAGCTTCGCTCGCGGAGGTGTGCGGCGAGGCCGCGCGCCCGCTCGAGCCCGGCTCGATCGACTCGATCGCCGAGGCTCTCCGCCGGGTCGTGGGCGACGAATGTCGCCGCCCGCGCTCCGCGGATGCCGGCCTCGAGCGGGCGAGATCCTTCACATGGAGCGCGCAGCCGCGCCGCCACAAGGCACTATACGAGCGCGTGGCCGCAACTTCACGCGGTGGCGCGCCTTCTTAGCCACGTGCATCCGGCATCCAGCTACCTCGCGGTCGTCCCCGCCTACAACGAGGGCGAGACCGATCGCGCCGTGGTCGCGCCGCTACGCGAGCACGCGCCTGACTTCGACGTGCTCGTGGTCGACGACGGCTCCACCGACGCGACCGGCGAGCTCGCGCGCGGACGCGGGCGCGGGTGCTGCGGCACCCGTTCAACCTCGGCATCGGCGGCGCGGTCCAGTGCGGGCTTCATCTACGCGCTGGAGAACGGCTACGACTACATGGTCCAGGTCGACGGCGACGGCCAGCACTGCGCCGACGAGATCCCGCAAGCTCGTCGCGCGATGGGCGAGGACCCGCCGCTCGACATGGTGTGCGGCTCGCGCTTCCTGACGACGGATCACGGCTACCCGGCCCCGATCAGCCGCCGGACCGGGATCCACATCTTCGCCTTCCTGCTCTCGCGGATCGTGGGCCAGCGCGTGAGCGACCCGACCTCGGGCTTCCGCCTCTACAACCGCCGCGGGATCGCGCTGTTCGCCCGCGACTACCCGCACGACTACCCGGAGGTCGAGGCGGTGCTGATGGTGCACCACCACCGGCTGCGCATGCGCGAGGTGCCCGTGCAGATGCGCGAGCGCGGCGGCGGCGTGTCCTCGATCCGCTCGGGCAAGTCCGTCTACTACATGGTCAAGGTGCTGCTGGCGATCTTCATCGGCCTCGCGCGCGCGCGGCCCGTGCCCGAGCCCGGCGACGAAGCGCCGGTGACGGCGGCGCACGGGATCTGATGGACCTGCGGATCCAGCTCGTCGCGATCCTGGCCAGCGGCGTCCTGCTGCTGCTCGTGCTCGAGCTCGTGCGCCGCAGGCGGCTTGCTCGAGCGCTACGCGCTGCTGTGGCTGTTCAGCGCCCTCGTGCTGCTCGGCCTGTCGATCTGGCGGGGCGCGCTCGACAGGGTCGCCGCCCTCGTCGGCATCGCCTACCCGCCGAACGCGCTGTTCCTGATCGCGTTCGGCTTCGTCCTGGTCCTGCTGCTGCACTTCTCGCTCGCCGTCTCGCGGCTCACCGACCAGACCAAGGTGCTGGCCCAGCGCCTGGCCCTGCTCGAGGAGCGCCAGCGGCGCCCTCGAGGGCAAGCTCGCCGCCGAGGCCGAGGGTGAGCCGGAAGCCGAGCACGAGCTCGGCCCGTTCACCCGAAGCGGCGCCGGCGAGAGGTGAGCCGACGCGACGAAGGGTCGGCGTGCGCTGATCACCGGCATCACGGGCCAAGATGGCTCCTATCTCGCGGAGCTCCTGCTCGAGAAGGGCTACGAGGTTCACGGCATGGTGCGCCGCTCCTCCTCGAGACCTTCCAGCGCCTCGCCGGCGTTCCGTGACGACATCATGCTCCACACCGGCGACCTGCTCGATCAGCGCTCGCTGGTGGACGTGCTGCGCGCATCGCAGCCAGATGAGATCTACAACCTCGCGGCGATGTCCTTCGTCGCGGCGTCATGGTCGCAGCCTGTGCTCACCGCCGAGTTCACCGCCACCGGGGTCACTCGGATGCTCGAGGCGATGCGCGACGTGCAGCCCGACGCTCGCTTCTACCAGGCCTCCTCCTCCGAGATGTTCGGCAAGGTGCTCGAGGTGCCCCAGCGCGAGGCCACCCCCTCTACCCCCGTTCGCCGTACGGCGTCGCAAAGGCGTACGGCCACTTCATCACCGTCAACTACCGCGAGTCCTACGACCTGTTCGCCTGTTCGGGAATCCTGTTCAACCACGAGTCCGAGCGCCGGGGGCTCGAGTTCGTGACGCGCAAGGTGACCCACGGGGCGGCGGCGATCAAGCTCGGCCTGCAGCGCGAACTCGCGCTCGGCAATCTCGATGCGGAGCGCGACTGGGGTTATGCGAAGGACTACGTCGAGGCCATGTGGCTGATGCTCCAAGCGGACGAGCCTGGCGACTACGTGATCGCGACGGGGGAGGCGCACAGCGTGCGCAGGCTCGTCGAGGTGGCGTTCGAGCACGTCGGCCTGGATCCCGATCGGCACGTGCGCAGCGACGAGCGCTTCTGCGCCCGGCCGAGGTCGAGCACCTGATCGGCGACGCGACGAAGGCGCGCGAGCAGCTCGGGTGGGAACCGCGAACGAGCTTCGACGAGATGGTCCGCCTGATGGTCGACTCGGACCTCGAGCTGCTCGCAAGCGGAGTCCCTCGCAAACAGGCGGGATGAGCTCCCCGCAGGAGGCGCCGTCCGAGGTCGACGTCGCCGTGGTGGGCGCCGGCATCGTGGGGCTGGCCACCGCGCGCGAGCTGCATGTCCGGCGCCCGGAGCACTCCCTGGCCGTCCTGGATGCGGCAGACCGGCTCGGCTCGGGCCAGACCGGCGCGAACAGCGGGGTCATCCACGCCGGCATCTACTACACCCCCGGATCGCTTAAGGCACGCCTGTGCGTCGCCGGAGCACGGGCGCTGTACGACTACTGCGACCGGCACGCCATCGGCTACAAGCGCTCGGGCAAGCTGATCGTGGCCCGCTCGGAGCGCGAGCTGGCGCGCCTCGACGAGCTCGAGCGCCGCGGACGGAGCAACGGGGTGCCGGGCCTGCGCCGCATCGACGCCGCCGGAATCCTGGAGATCGAGCCGCATGCTCGCGGCCTCGCCGCGCTGCATTCGCCCGCGACCGGCGTCGTCGATTTCGGCGAGGTCGCTCGCTCGCTGGCCGCGGGGCTCGCCGAGGAAGGGGTTCGGATATCGCACGGCTGCCGCGTCACGCAGGTCGAGGAGCGTGGGTCGCGCTCGGGTAGATCCGGACGGCTCCTGGTGCACCACGCCCGCGGGTCGACCGCCGCGCGCTTCGCGGTCTTCTGCGCCGGGACCTCCGCGGACCGTCTCGCGGTCCTGGCGGGTGCGCCGCCCGAGCCGCGTATCGTTCCCTTCCGCGGGGCCTATCTGCATCTCAAGACCGAGAGGGAGGGCCTGGTGCGCAGCATGATCTACCCGGTTCCGGATCCCTCCCTGCCCTTCCTGGGCGCCCACCTCACGAGGCACGTCGACGGCCGCGTATCACTTGGACCGAGCGCGCTGCTGTGGCCGCGCGACGCGCGCGATGTGGCCTTCCCCGGCACGTGGCGGCTGGCGCGTCGCTTCTGGCGCACCGGCGCTCGCGAGCTGCGGCACGCGCTCGACCGTCGGGCCTTCGCGAGGGCCGCCTCCGATTACGTCCCCGAGCTGACGCCCTCCGCCTTCGAGCGCGGCTTCGCGGGCGTGCGTGCACAGGCGGTCGCTCGGGACGGCAGGCTCGTCGACGACTTCGTCGTGTCACGGACAGCACGCGCGCTGCACGTGCGGAACGCCCCCTCGCCCGCCGCGACCTCGTCACTGGCGCTCGCCGAGCTCATCGCAGACAGAGTCGGGGAGGCCGAGGGCCGGTGAGACTCGTGGAGACGGAGCTCGACGGCCCCATCCTTCTCGAGCCAGCCGTGCACGGCGACGAGCGTGGATTCTTCGTCGAGACGTTCCGCGCGAGCGTCCTCGCGGACCATGGCGTGGATGTCGTCTGGGTGCAGGACAACCACTCGCGCTCGCGGCGCGGAGTGCTGCGCGGCATGCACATGCAGGCGGGCATGGCAAAACTCGTTCGCTGCGCCCGCGGCGAGATCCTCGACGTGCTTGTCGACGTTCGCCTCGACTCGGGGCAGCACGGCCGGTGGGAGGCGTTCACTCTCGACGATCGAGCGCATCGGCAGCTCTATGTCCCCGCCGGATTCGCGCATGGCTTCTGTGTCCTGTCCGAGAGCGCGGACGTGGTCTACAAGTGCTCTCGCTACTACGACCCGGAGCAGGAGACGGGGTTCCGGTACGACGATCCTGCGGTGGGCATCGACTGGCCGACGGACATCGGGCTGACGGTGTCGCCGCGCGACGTGACGGCGCCGCCTCTGAGCGAGATCAGCGTCTGAACAGAGTGCGGGAAAGCGCGCGTTCCTCCCGTGTGAGAACGAACGCGGCGAACACCGCCCAGTAGGCGAGCGGGGCGGCCACGGCCAGCGCGAGGACCGCGACGAGCCCGCTTGGCTCGGTCGCCTCCCTGACCACCACCAGCGCGCCCGCCATGACGAGGCCGAGCGAGTAGGCCGGCAACCAGGCTCGCCGTGCCAGGGCGCTTAGGGAAGCTCCCGATGCGGCGAGGCCGACACGGAGCATCGGCACGAAGATCAGCAGGAAGGGAATGGCGGTGCCGAGCGCGGGTCCCTCGATGCCGAGCTCGGGCGTGAGAGCGAGGGACAGCACGAGGTTGAGAGCGGCGGCGGCGAGCGTCAGGAGCGCGACGGCACGCGCCCTGCCGGCGCCGACGAGGAATCCCGGCGTGACGATCAGCCCTCCGTAGAGGAGCCAGTACGACACGAAGATCGCGAGAGCCGTCGAGCCGGCGCCATAGCGATCGCCGAGCCAGACCTCGAGGATCGGCTCGGCGAGCGTCATCAGAACAACGCAGAGCGGCACGACGCCGGCGAGTGTGTAGCGCGTTCCCCGCACCGCGAGCTCTCGCATCCGGCGTTCGTCGCGGGCCGCGGCATAGCGCGAGGCGGTCGGCACGACGGGCACGGCGAGCGCGCCGCCGAGCGCGTAGAGCAGGTTGTGCGCGCGCACCGGCCCCTCCATCAGGCCGACCGCCGCAGGGCCGCGTGACGCTCCGACGATCACCCTGCTGAACGCGTACATCGCGAGGTTCGAGAGCTCGACCACCAGCAGCCAGCCGGCGGTCGGCACGATCGTCATCAGCCGCTCCTTCGTCACACCCGCCGCGCTCAGGCCGACGGGCACCCCCGAGCGCGGCGCCACGACGCTCGAGAGCGCACCGCTGAACAGCGGCATCCCGCCGCTGAAGGCGATTACCCACACCAGGTCGGCCCCGCCGAGGATGAGCGCGAGCATCAGCGCCAGGTAGAGCGATACGCCCGCGATCTCCGTGAGCGCGCTGCGCACGAACCTGCGCTCCGCACGCAGGGCGTCGAGGTATACGGTCGACGCGATGCCGAAGCCGGTGACCGCGGCGAGACCGAGGCCTCCGTCGCGCGCCGTGCGCCCCAGCTCTCCGTCGAGGATCAGCGTGCCGATGGCAAGGGCGGCTGCGGCGATCAGCAGGCCCGTCGCCGCGCCGACCACCGCGTATAGCGCGGCGGCTGCCGAGAAGAGTCGGCCTCGCTCCTCGTGATCGAGCGCGCCCGCCATCGCTCGCACGGCCGAGCTCGCCAGGCTGTTGCGCAGGACGAGCAGGTAGCCGGAGAGCGACGCGATCAGTCCATAGGCGCCGAGTTGCGCCGGTGTGAGGTCGCGCGCCAGCACGGTGAAGATCACGAGTAGGGCAACGAGGCCGCTCGCCTGAGCGGCCTGCTGGAGGAGGACGCCGGACGCCAGCAGCCGTGCCTCGCCCGGCTCCGGCGCGCCCTCCCCGGGAACCACAACTCCGGCGCCACGCACGAGTTTGAATGTACGTGACATCCCCGCCGTCACGAGTAGGCTCCTAGACCGTCGATGCGCGGCAACGACCCTCAGCTGAGCCCGGCCGCGGCGTTCCCCGAGCCTCTGCCCGCCATGTCTCTCCCCGCCAAGCGGGCGGTGCTCGGCGTGCCGATCGCGGTCACCGACTACGACGGCGCGATCGGCGTCATGGACGCGCTCGTCGACTCGCGTGAGCGCGGCTATGTGTGCGCAGCGCCGGTCCACGCGCTGATGGTCGCGCAGAAGGATCGGGAGCATGCTTGCGGCGCTGCGGGGCTCGACGATCGTCGTGCCCGACGGCATGCCCATCGTCTGGGCCACGAACCTCCTCGGCGAGCGGCTCGAGGATCGCGTCTACGGCCCGGAGCTCATGTCGCGCTACTCGGAGCGGTGCGTCGAGCGCGGTCATCGCGTCTGGCTCTATGGCGGCCGCGACCAGGGCTCGCTCGTCCAGCTGGCGCTCAGCCTGCGCCGCCGGCATCCGGGGATCCAGATCGTCGGCGGTTACTCGCCGCCCTATCGGCCCCTCACGGAAGAGGAGGAGTCCGCGCTCGTCGACCAGATCAACGCCGCCAGGCCCGACGTGCTCTGGGTGGGCATCGGCGTCCCGAAGCAGGAGAAGTGGATGCACCGCATGCGCGATCGCCTCGAGGTCCCGGTGATGTGCGGAGTCGGGGCCGCTTTCGACTTCCACGCGGGCCGGATCTCGCAGGCACCGCGCTGGATGCAGCGCCACGGGCTCGAGTGGATCTACCGGATCGCGCAGGAGCCTCGCCGCCTGCTGCCGCGCTACCTGTACTTCAACCCCCGCTTCGTGGCGGCTTTTGCCAGGCAGTACCTGGCTGAGCGCTCGGCGTCCTAGACTCACCGCGATGCCCGAATCCGTCGCCGTGATCGGACTCGGCAGGGTCGGCCTGCCGCTGGCTCTCTCGTTCGCCTCCCGTGGTCTTCACGTGATCGGGGTCGAGCGGCAGGCGACCGTGCTCGAGCAACTCGACGCCGGACAGATGCCGTTCGCCGAAACGGGCACGCAGGCGCTGCTCGAGCGAGGTGCGCGCGAGCGGACGGCTCGAAACCACCCGGCTCGTGCAGGACGCGGCGAGGGCCGACCACATCGTGCTGACGCTGGGTACGCCCGCCTACGTCCACGTCGAGATCGACGTCTCCCAGATCCGCGAGGTGATCGACGACCTCCTGCCCGTGCTGCGCGAAGGGCATTCGGTGATCCTGCGCTCGACCGTGGCTCCCGGGACGACCGAGTGGGTCGCCGGCTACATCGAGCAGCGGCGCGGCTTCAAGGCCGGCGAGCACATCTTCGTCTCGCACGTCCCGGAGCGGATCGCCGAGGGGCGCTTCCTCGAGGAGATCGCGAGCCTGCCGTGCATCGTCGGAGGTGTTGGCGACGGCTCGGGGGATCGCGCCGAGGCGCTCTTCGAGGTTTTCGGCACGGAGATCCTCCGCACCTCCCCGGTCGAGGCTGAGCTGGCCAAGATCTGGACCAACATCCTGCGCTACACGCAGTTCGCGCTGCCGAACCTGCTGATGATGGAGTGCGAGCAGTACGGGGCGAACGTCTTCGACGTGATCGAGATGGTTAACCACGACTACCCGCGTGGGGGTATGAGAGGCCCCGGGCTCACGGCGGGCGCCTGCCTGCGCAAGGACTTCGCCTTCTCCGAGGAGCGCTCGAGCGCACCCGGCATGCTGCTCGCCGTGTCGCGCGTGCACGAGACCGTGCCGCTCTTCCTGATCAAGGGCCTGCGAGCACGGCTCGGCGGCTCGCTGCGCGACCGCAAGGTGGCTGTGCTCGGCCTCAGCTTCAAGCGCGATTCGGACGACCTGCGCGACTCGCTCTCCTTCAAGCTGATCCGGCTCCTTGAGCGCGAGTTGGCTCACGTCGCGCGACACGATCCGCACGTCCCCGAGGGGTCGGAGCCGTTCGACGGCGCGATCGAGGATGCCGACGCCGTCGTGATCGCGACCAATCACTCCGAGTTCGACGATCTGCTCGAGCGGCTCCCGGGCGAGGTGCTGCTCGTGGATCCTTGGAACGTTACGGGCGCGGGCCAGGTCTTCGCGCTCGTGCGGGAGCTGGCGGTGATCGAGTGAGCAGGGTGCTCGTCACGGGCGGGGCGGGCACGATCGGGAGCGCGGTCGTGCGACGCCTCTCGCGCGACGCGGAGTGGGAGATCCGGGTCTCGGATCAGCGCGCTGCGCCCGCCTGGATCCGCGAGACCTGCGAGGTCCACACTGGAGACCTGCGCGACGCCGCGCAGGCCCACGCGGCCGCCGAGGGCTGCTCGCACGTGATCCACCTTGCAGCGATCGTCGGCGGCATCGGCAACTTCCACAAGCTTCCGCACACGCTGCTCGAGGTGAACAACGCGCTCTACAACGCCGTCTTCCGCGCCGCGCTTGAGCGCAGGGTGGAGCGGCTCGTCTACGTGTCTTCGTCGATGGTGTTCGAGAACGCGACCGAGTTCCCGACGACAGAGGGGCACGTCCGCGAATGCCCCGCGCCGTACTCCGCCTACGGCTTCTCGAAGCTTGCGGGCGAGGTCTACTGCCGCGCCCTGCACGACGAGCATGGCCTGCCCTACACGATCTGCCGCCCCTTCAACGCCTATGGCCCGGGCGAGCTCCCGGACCCCGAGCCGGGCATCGCCCACGCCGTGCCTGATCTGATCAAGAAGGTCTTGGCGGGCCAGCGGCCCCTCGAGATCTTCGGCTCCGGCGAGCAGACCCGCACCCTCACGCACGTCGACGACATCGCGGACGGCATCGTCACGGCGATGGCGCACGACGCCGGCCTGAACGAGGACTTCAACGTGTCCGCGTCGGACGAGCGGACCCTGGGGGAGATAGCGCGCATCATCTGGGAGGCCTGCGGCCAGGAGCCGGAGGACTTCGCGCTGGAGCACCTGCCCAGCTTCGAGGTCGACGTGCAGCGCCGCTGGCCCTCGGTCGCCAAGGCAAGGGAGCTGCTCGGCTGGGAGGCGCGGATCGACCTGCACGACGGGATCCGCGCGACCGTCGAGTGGCTGCGAGGCCAGCAGCTGGTCGCCCAGCGAGGGTGAGCGACGCGGCCCTCGTCACCGGTGGCGGGGGCTTCGTGGGCCGGCATCTCGTCGAGCGCCTGACGAGCGTGGACGCGCCAGCGCGCTCGGCGCTCGACATGCTCGATGCCGAGGCCGTTCGGGCACGCGTCGCGGAACGCGAGCCGAGCGTCGTCTACCACCTCGCCGCGCAGGCGTCGGTGAGCCGTTCCTGGGAGGAGCCGGCAGAGACGCTCGTCGCCAACCTAGCGATGACGGCCAATCTGCTCGAGGCGGTCCGTCTCGAGGCGGCGGACGCGACGGTCGTGCTGGTCAGTTCCGGGGAGGTGTATGGCCGTCCGGCGGAACTGCCGCTGAGCGAGGACGCGCCGCTCCGCCCGCAGACTCCGTACGCCGTCTCAAAGGCTGCCTGTGACCTGCTCGGCGGCCAGTACGCGGACGCGCACGGCATGCGCGTGGTCCGGGTGCGCGCGTTCAACCAAGCCGGCCCGGGCCAGTCGGCGAGCTACGTGGTGGGGTCGTTCACTCGCCAGGTCGCGGAGGCGGAGCGCGCGGGTGCCGAGGAGTGCGTGCTCCAGGTCGGGAACCTCGACTCCGCGCGCGACTTCACGGACGTGCGCGACGTCGCCGAAGCGCTGCTCGCCGCGCGCGGGCTGCCGGCGGGGGCATGGAACGTCTGCAGCGGCCGCTCGCACGCCGTGCGCGAGCTGATCGAGCTCGTCGGCGCGGCGGCCCGGATCCCGGTGCGCGAGCGAGTCGAGCCCGTGCGCGTGCGGGGGCATGACGTGCTCGAGGTGCGTGGATCGGCCGCACGTTTTTCCGCCGCAACCGGGTGGGAGCCGCGGATCCCGCTAGGCCGCACGGTCGCGGACGCGCTCGACGAGTGGCGCCGCCGGCTGGCTTAGCGGCAGAGCCGCTCGTACATGCGCGTGAGCCGGGCCACGTGGCGCTCCTCGCCGAAGCGGTCGACGGCGCGCGCGAGCAGCGCATCGCCCTCGCGGCCGCGCAGGTCCGAGTCGGTCCAGAGCTCGGACATGCGCTCGGCGAGCGCCTCCGGGTCGTTCGGCGGGACGCTGCGGGCAGCGCCGGCAAGCTCGGCCGGGGCGCCGAGCGAGCTCACCACCACCGGCACGCCCGCCGCCATCGCCTCGAGCGCCGAGTAGCCCGCGAACTCGTGATAGCGGGAGGGCACGAGCAGCATCGCGGCTCCGGCGAGCTGCTCGGCCATCGCCTCGCGGCCGAGCCTGCCGAGGAACTCGACCGGTGCGCCGAGCTCGCGAGCCTGCGCGCGCAGGGCGTCCTCGGCCGGCCCCTCGCCGGCGATCCTGAGCGGCACCCGCGAGCGCGCGGCGGCAGCGATGGCCACGTCCGCTCCCTTCTCCGGCGACAGGCGCGCGGCGAGCAGGGCGTAGGAGCCCTCGTCGGCGCGCGAGTGGTCCGTGAAGGCCTCCTCCGGCAGGTAGTGGGGGATCGTCGTGACCCGCGCCGCCGGCAGGCCGAGCAGCGCGACCTGGCCGGCCGCCCAGCGGCTCGGCACGAGAAAGCGGCCGGCGCTGCGCAGCACGCGCGGCTGGCCGCGGCGCAGCGCCGCCGCGTAGACGGCGGCCTCGGGCACGGAGCCGCGGCAGTTGAGCACGAGTCCCGGCAGGGTGTTGCGGTGGTGGCAGCGAAAGCAGGGGCCGCCGTCGCGTGCCGCGACCCCGATCGCGCAGAACAGGCGCAGGTTGTGGAGCTGCAGCACCACCCTCGCGCCCGTTTCGCGCGCCGCCGCGAGCGAGCGCGGTCCGAACAGCGGGAGCATGTTGTGCACGTGCACCACGTCGGCCCCGAGCTCGCGGGCCGCCGCCGCCACGTCACGCTCGTCGCGGCCGCCGCGCAGCAGCGCGCGGGCGGCCTCAGGCCGCGAGAGCTCGCCCGAGCTGCGCTCGAGCAGCGCGTGGGCCACCCCGGCACGCCGCAGCGCCGCCACGTGCAGCTCGACCGCTCGCTCCTCACCGCCTTCGATGCGGTAGCGGTTGTGCACGACGAGGACGCGCATCAGCCGGGGCTACGCTATCCGGCCATGGATGGGCCGGCGGTCACGGTCGTGGTACCCACGCGCGACCGCGCCGGGTACCTGGAGGTCGCACTCGAATCGCTGCTCGCGCAGAGGACCGAGGTTCCGCACGAGCTGCTCGTCGTCGACGATGCGTCCACGGACTCGACGCGCGCGGTGGCGGAGCGCCTCGGCGTGCGCTGCGTAGGGCACCCGGGCCGCCGCTTCCTCAACGCCGCGCGCAACACCGGCGTGCGCGAGTCGGGCGCGCCGCTGATCGCGTTCGTCGACGACGACGTTTGGGCGCCGCCCGGCTGGCTCGACGCGCTGGCGGCCGGCGCGAGCAGGCACGGCGACGCCGAGGCCTTCGGCGGCCCGATCCGGGCGCGCCTCGAGGGCGGCGGGCCGCGCGCCTGCGGGCGCGAGGCGCCGCCGATCACCACGCTCGACCTCGGTCCCTCCGACCGCGAGGCGGAGATGGTCTGGGGCGCGAACTTCGCGGTGCGGCGCTCGGCGGTCGAGCGGATCGGTCCCTTCGACGAGTCCTTCGAGCGGCCGCACGGCGACGAGCAGGAGTGGCTCCTGCGCCTGCGCGCGGCGGGCGGGCGCATCGAGTACATCGCCGCGGCCGGGCTCGACCACCGGCGCAGCGCAGCGGATGCGGCCCTGCGGCCGCTCGCCCGCGCCGCGTACTTCCGTGGCCGCGCCGCGCGCGCCACCGACCGCTCGCGCGGCATCGCGCCCGGCCTCGGCCGCGAGCTGCGCGTGCTCGGCGGCTGCGGATGGCACACGCTGCGGCGGGCCTGCCCGCAGGGCGTGATCATGGGCGCCCATTCCGCGGGCCGCGTGATGGAGACGCTGCGGCCGCGGTGAGCGAGACACCCGACTTCCTCTCGGGCGACGCCGGCGACGTCACCGATCCCTGGCGCCGCCTCAAGCGGCGCGCCGGCGAGCTCGCGTTCGCGGGGGCGGACCTCGCGGCGGGGACGCGCCGGCGCGCGGCGAGGCTCGCCGCCGCGGCGCCGCGACGAACCGTGCTCGTCCTGTCGGTCTACCGGCCCGGCTCGCTGCTGCCGCGCGCCCTGCCCGCGCTCTGGTCGGCGCACCACGACGTGGCCCTCGCGCTCGGGGCCGTCGCGCCCTCGGCCGAGGCGCGGCTCGCCGGGGACACGATCCTCACGGACCTCGACGGCGGGAAGTTCGAGAACCTGAACCGGCTGCTCGAGGCGAGCGGCGCCGGCGGGGCCGACTGGACGCTCGTGGTCGACGACGACGTGCGGCTGCCGCGCGGCTTCCTCGATCGCTTCGTGGGCATCTGCGAGGCGTTCCGGCTCGACCTCGCGCAGCCCGCGCAGACGCTCATGAGCCACTCGGCCTGGAAGGTCACGCGGCGCCGGCCGGCGTCGCTCGTGCGCGAGACGCGCTTCGTCGAGATCGGCCCCGTGACCGGCTTCGGCAGGGCCGCGGCCGAGGAGCTGCTGCCGTTCCCGGAGCTGCGCTTCGGCTGGGGGCTCGACCTGCACTGGGCCGCGCTCGCCGGCGAGCGCGGCTGGCGGCTCGGCGTGGTGGACGCGCTGCCCGTCCGGCACGATGCGCGCACCGTGGCCGCCGCCTACCCGCGCGCGGAGGCGGAGAGCGAGGCAGCGAGCTTCCTACGCGACCGTCCCTACCTCCCGAGCGGGCAGGCGGGCGACGTGCTCGCAACCCACCGGCGGGCGCCCTGATGCGCCTCCTGTTCGTCTGCCCCGACATGCGCACCGGCGGGGCGGAGCGGCACTGGGCGACCCTGATTCCGGCGTTGCAGGAGCGCGGCGTCGAGACCGGGCTGCTCTGCCTCGCGGGCGAGGGGCCTTTCTTCGCGGAGACGAAGGCGCGCGGCGTGCCGTCCGTCTGCCTGCACATGCGCGGCCGCCTCGACCCGCGCGGCTGGCGGCGGGCGCTCGCGTTCGCCTCGCCGGCGCCCGACGCCGTGATCAGCCGCGGCATCAGCGCCCAGATCGTGGGCTCCGCAATCGCCCGGCGAGCGGGCGCCCGGCACGTGCTGAACGAGCACACGCCCCTGCGCCCGGACGGCAGCTTCGTGCCGCCGCGCCCGCACCAGCGCGCGCTCGCCCGCGGGGCCGCGCGCGGGATCGACGCGGTGATCGCGGTGGCCCGGCGCCAGGTGGCCGCCGCTCGTCGCGCTCGGCCATCCCGCCGAGCGCATCGCCGTGGTTCCGAACGGCGTCTTCGCCGCCGCCGTCGAGGAGGTCGAGCCCTCGCCCGAGCTCGACGGCGACGGCTTCGCCGTGCTCTGCGTCGCAGGTCTCCGTCCCGGAGAAGCACGTGGACGTCTTCATCGAGGCGGTACGGGCGGCCCGGCTCGCGAACGGCACGCTGCGCGGCTACGTGGCCGGCGAGGGACGCGAGCACGAGCGCCTGTCGCGCCTGGCGGCGGGCAGCGGCGTGGAGCTGCTCGGGGTGCGTCGCGACGCGCTCGAGCTGATGGCGGCTGCCGGCGCCGTGTGCCTGACGAGCGAGGCCGAGGCGCTGCCGATGAGCGTGCTCGAGGCGATGGCGCTCGCCCGCCCGGTGGTCGCCACGGACGTCGGGGGAACGGCCGACGCCGTGCTCGACGGGGAGACGGGCGTGCTCGTGCGGGCGGGAGACCGCGCGGCGGTGGCCGAGGCGCTCGTGGCGCTCGCGGGCGATCCGAGCCGTGCCCGAGCGCTCGGCGAGGCGGGCCGCGCCCGCCAGCGCGAGCACTTCGACGGCGAGGCGATGGTGAGCGGCTACCTGGAGGCGCTCGACCGCTTCGGGGTGGGGGGATGAGCGTCGGCCGCACGGACATCCTGCTCGTCTCGCTCGGCACCACCCTCGGCTGGCGCGTGAGCGACGAGATCCTGCTCGGCCAGCTCAGGCAGGCGGGGGTGAGCGCGCGGGGTGTGACGATGGGCTTCGGCCTCGCCGGGCGCCTGCGCCGGGGCTACCCGGTCAACGACCTCGTGGAGATGAATGCGGCGCGCCGGGCGATCCGCGCGGCCGTGGCGCGAATCGACCCGCTCGCGGTCATCGTGTCGAGCACCACCGCGGGGATGCTCGCGCCCGAGCTCGGCCGCCCGTACGCGATCCGGCTCGACGCCCCGGCTCGCATGAACCGCCCGGGCGCCCGCAACGCCCTGCTGCACGGGCTCGAGGCGCGCTCGCTCGCGCGGGCCCGGCTGGTGCTGCCGCTGAGCGGCGCCGCGATCGCCGAGCTGCCCGAGGGGCACGCACCCGCCGTGGTGGTGTCGCCACCGGTGACGCCCTCGGGCGAGCCCGCCGCCGAGCGCGAGCGGGTCGCGATCGCGTACGTGCCGGACCCGAAGGCGAAGGGCCTGGACGTGCTCGTGGCCGCGTGGGGCCTCGCAGCGGTTCCGGATGCGCGCCTCGAGGTCTACGGCCTCGAGCCCGCCCGGGCGCGGGCGCACCTCGCCCGCCACGGTGTGCGCGAGCCCGACTCGCTCGAGCTGAGGGGGACGGTCCCCGCGGCGGACTTCCGCGCGCGCATGCGCGCTGCCCTCGTGTACGCCGCCGGCGCGCGCTGGGAGGACTTCGGCCAGGCACCGCTCGAGGCCCTGGCCGACGGCGCGCTGCTCGCCACGGTCGCCTCGGGCGGGCCGTTCGAGGCCCTGCGCCCGGCGCGCGAGCTGGCGCCCGAGCTCGTGGCCGAGCGCATCTCACCCGAGGAGCTCGCCCGTGCCATCGCGGCGGCCTTCGAGATGCCGGCCGCGCGCGCGGCCGCGTACCGGGCGGGGGCGCGTGAGCTGCTCGAGCCGCTCAGGCCCGAGGCGGTCCAGGAGACGATCGAGCGCGAGGTGCTGCCGAACCTGCTGCCCGTTCCCATGCCTCCGCGTCCGCCTCGAGCGGATGGCGGCGGCTGACCGCGAGGCTGCCCTCCGCCAGCCGGGCGCGCAGCTCCGGGTCCCGCACGAGGCGGCGGAGCGCGGACGCCACCTGCTCGCGGCTCGCGGGATCCACCACGAGCGCGTTCTCGCCGAGCACGGCCACGTCCCCCACCGCTCCGGCCCGCTCGCTCGCGAGCAGCGGCAGGCCTGCCGCGGCGGCCTCGCGCAGCGTGACTCCGAAGGGCTCGTAGGAGGAGACGAGCGCGAACGCGTGGGCGTCCGCGTACAGGGTCGGCAGGTCTGCGGGCGCGAACGCCCCCGCCAGCCGGGCGGGTGCGCCGCTGCTTGCGATCCGCTCTCCGAGCTCCGCCTCGAGCGGCCCGGTCCCGGCGATCACGAGCTCGGCCTCGCCCTCTGCGAATCCGGCGTCGGCGAAGGCGTCGACCAGCAGGCCGAGGTTCTTGTCGGGCACGAGCCTGCCGACCGAGAGCACGCGCACCGGGCCGTCGCGACGGGAGGGAGCCGGGGCCACCGCCGCGAGGTCGGCGCTCTGGAGCGCCACCTCGATGCGATCCGCGGAGACGCCGAGCCGCCGCAGCCGCTCGGCGCCCTGCGAGCTCGCGACGATGAAGCCCGCCAGCCGAGGCGCCAGCAGGCCGTGGACGTGGCGCTGTGCGGCCGTGAGCTCGGGGTCGCTCCACGGCGTCAGCTCGCTGAACACGATCAGCGGCACCCGGCCGCGCGCCCAGGCGAGCGCGCGCCAGGTGGCCGGGCCGAACTCCCACGAGACCACGCAGTCCGGCCGCGCGCTCGAGAGCGCCTCTCCGAGCCCGCGCGGAACCGCGATCGCGCTGCGGCCGGCGCGCGCCCACTGCCGCGACTCGAGCACCTCGCTCGAGTAGCCGGCCCGGGCGGGAGCCCAGTCCGAGCGCTGGTCCCAGCCCGCGCCGCTCGGCGCCAGGTAGATCACGTGCGGATCCACGTGCGCCCGCTCCGCAAGCATGCGAAACAGCGGTTCTCGGTAGGGAACAGGGGTGGGAACCACGATCGCGACGCGCTGCGGCACGCCGCAACTTTGACCTACGGGCGGGTTCCGGAGCCAGTAGATGGAAGGATGTGCCCCGTGACCAGGGCCGGACGACGCTTGCCGGCACTCGTTGTGATGTGCGCGATCGCGCTCAGCGCGCCCCTCGAGGCGCAGGCGGCCAGCCCGGCCGCGATCCACAACGACTGCTCCGACAACGGAAAGCTCGACCGGCAGTATTCGAACGCCGACCTGCGCCGGGCGCGCGACACGATTCCGGCCGACCTCGACGAGTACAGCGACTGCCGCGACGTGATCACCTCGGCGATCGCGGCCGGCCCGGGCCCTGACAACTCGGGCGGCGACGGCACCGGCACGGGCAGCGGCACCGGTTCGGTGCCGGACACGCCGGTGGACCCGGTGGACGCCGCCCAGGACGCGGCCGAGCTCGACTCGCTGACGGATGAGGGAGCCGAGCCGCCGTCGGTCGTGATCGGCGGCCAGACGGTCGAGCCGGGCGCCAACGGCCTGTTCGACCTCGCGACGGCGGAGAACGGGCTCCCGGGCCCGCTGATCGCCGCGCTGCTCGCGCTGCTCCTGCTCACCGGCGGCGTCGCCTTCCTGGCGCTCCGCGACCGCCGTCCCGACCTGTCGCGGGTGCCGCTCCTGAACCAGATCGACGCTCTCCGTGGGAAGCACGTCTAGGACCATCGCGCTCGTCTTCGGCGCGGCGTTCGCCGCCGTCGCCTTCGGCGCGGCGGGCGGCACGCAGCTCGGCCGCACCACCTGGGTCGAGATCCTGCTCGTGCTCGGCGGCACCGGCGTGATCGCCGCGGCGCTGCTGCGCGGCCGCCCCGGCCCGCTCTATGGCGGCGCCGCGCTGTTCGCCTTCGCGCTGCTCGTGGTGCTCACCGCGCTCTCGATCACGTGGTCCGTCGTGCCCGAGCTGAGCTACATCGAGGCGGGCCGCACGTTCACCTGGTTCGTCGTCTTCGCCGCCGCGATCGCGGGCGCGCGGCTCGCCCCGCGCGGCGCCCCCGGGCTGCTCGGCGCGATCCTCGTGGGCTCCCTCCTGCCGGTCCTGTACTCGCTCGCGTCACGCATCTGGCCGGGGACGATCGCGGAGAACGAGCTCTCGAACCGCATCGGGGCGCCTTTCCAGTACTGGAACGCCGTCGGCAGCGTGGCGGCGATCGCGATACCCGCGGCGCTCTGGCTCGGCTCGCGGCGCAGCGGGTCGATGTACCTCAGGGCTCTCGCCTACCCGGCCGTGGCCGCCTGCGTGCTCGCGATCCTGCTCACCCAGTCGCGCGGCGCCCTGGTGGCGGCCGCCGTGGCGGCGCTGATCTGGCTGGCGCTCGTGCCGCTGCGCCTGCGCACCCTGCCGGTGATCCTGATTCCGTCCGTGCTCGCGGTCGGCGTCGGCGCCTGGGCGCTCTCGAAGGACGTGTTCTCGAAGAGCCTGCAGCCGCTCGAGGCGAAGGAGGCCCTGGCCGGCGACTTCGGGTTGCTCGTGCTGCTGATGCTGCTCGTGTCGTACGCCGCCGGTTACGGGGTCTGCCTGGCGGAGGCGCGCGGAGTGATCTCGATGAGGACGCGGCGGCGGCTCGGCATCGTCGCCGTGGCAGGCGCCTGCCTCGTGCCCCTGGTGGCGTTCACCTCGGTGGCGTTCTCGGACCGCGGCCTGACCGGGACGATCGACGACCGCGTCAGCCAGCTCACGAGCGAGACGGAGATCGCGCCCGAGGAGGGGGGCGACCGCGTCTTCGCGTCGTCCTCGACGCGCGGGAAGTACTGGCGCGAGGCGGACAGGGTGTTCGACGACAGGCCGCTCGCGGGCGTCGGCGCGGGCTCGTTCGCCGTCGCGCGGCTGCGCCACCGGACCGACTCCTCGGTCACCCGGCACGCGCACGGCCACCTGGCGCAGACGGCCGCCGACCTCGGCGTGCTCGGCCTGCTCGTGACGGGCTTCCTGTTCTTCGCGTGGCTCGCGGCGAGCCTGCGCACCACGTCCCTGATCCCGCGGCGCCTGCGCCCGCCCAGCCGCAACGGCGACCTGCCGCCGCGGCGCGACTGGCACCCCGACCGGACGGCGCTGCTCGCCGTCGGCCTCGGCGCGGTGGCCTTCGGCCTGCAGTCGACGATCGACTGGACGTGGTTCATCCCCGGCCCGGCGGTGCTCGCGCTCGCCGCGGGCGGGTTCGTGGCCGGCCGCGGCCCCGAGGGAGCCCTGCTGGCGGAGCCCGAGCGCGGCCTGCGCTTCGGCGAGCTCGGCGAGCGCACGCGCCGGCTGGCGCTCTGGGCGCTCGGCATCGCGGCGGCGATCGGCTGCTGGATGATCTGGCAGCCCTACGCGTCGCACCGCGCCACGGACGAGGCGCTCGACCTGGCCGATCAGGGGCGCTACTCGGCGGCGTTCGCGAGCACGCGCGACGCCGCGCAGTCGAATCCGCTCACCCCCGAGCCGCTGTTCGTCGAGGCGTCGCTCCTGACCGCTCAGGGACGGGACGGTGAGGCGCTCTCGACGCTCGAGCAGGCGGTGCTCGCGTTCCCCGGCGATCCTCAGACCTGGTACCGGCTCGCCTCGTTCCAGCTGCACACGCTCGATCGCCCGCTCGACGCGCTCGACACGATCCGCGGCGCCCTCTATCTCGACCCGCACTCCCTGAGCTCCCGCCAGCTCTTCCTCGACGCGAAGGCCCGCCAGCGCGCGAAGGACGAGGCGAACGGCGCGGCCACGCCCGCGCCCGGCGAAGCCACCCCCGCCCCCGACGCTCCCGCCCCGGCTCCGGCGGCTCCCGCCGAGCCCTCGACCGGCGACAGCCCCGAGCGCGGGGACGGCGGCGGCGCGACCGCCCCGGCGCCCTAGGGCACTAGCGCCCCGCCAGCGCGAGCAGCGAGCCGCCGGCCCGGCGCAGCGAGCGGACCTCGAAGCCGAGCTCGTCGAGCACGCGGGCGAGCGAGCGGCGGGTGAAGAAGCGCAGGTGGGGCGACAGGGGCTCCGGGGGCCGCATGGGCGTGCGCGCCGCCGGCGTGGTGAGGGCGAGCGTCCCGCCCGGGCGCAGCACGCGGCGCGCCTCCGAGAGGAAGAGCTGCACGTCGCGCACGTGCTCGATCGTCTCCGCGCACAGGACGAGGTCGAACGCGCCGTCCTCGAGCGGCAGAGGAGCGTCCGGCTCGAGCTCGACCGCGCGCGCCGCGGGCAGGCGGCGGGCGGCGCGCGCCAGCGCGACGGCGGACACGTCGGCGATCGTCAGCTC
The DNA here is from genome assembly GCA_963808775.1 of uncultured Thermoleophilaceae bacterium. GTDB lineage: Bacteria > Actinomycetota > Thermoleophilia > Solirubrobacterales > Thermoleophilaceae > JACVRW01. The sequence goes on along the minus strand of CAWEGR010000007.1, from coordinate 455,276 downwards.
CTCGGCCTGGAGGAGCTCCGAGAGCCGCCCGTCGCCGCAGCCGAGGTCGAGCGCGCGCTCCACCGGCGCCAGCGCGCCCACGAACTCGGCGAGCGCGCGCGGCGGCGGCCCCGGGTCGTCGGGGACGAGCTCCCAGAGCTCGTCGTCGTAGCGGCTCGTCATGGCCGTGCGATCAGGAGCAGCGTGTGCCCAAGCGGCGCGGCGCGCGGGCGCGAGCCGCCGCCGTCGAGCCGGTGGAGCGCGCGCTGCAGCGGCGCGGGCAGCCGCCGCCAGCCATAGGTGAGGGCGTGCAGCTCGGGCCGGAGCCCGGCCGCGCGGGCGCACGACACGAGCAGGCGCGGCGAGAGCGGAACGTCATCGGGCGTGCCGTGCACGACCGTGCCCGCGCCGGCCGCGTTCGCGATCGCGAGGCCGGCGCCGACCGGGTGCCACGAGCCGGGCTCGACCGCCACGAGCGCCCCTCCCGGGCGCAGCAGCCGTGCGGCCTCCGAGAACACCGGCGCGAGCGGCCCCTGGTAGGCGATGTGATGAAGCACGAGCCGGTACAGCACGACGTCGAAGGACGAGTCCGGGAACGGCAGCCGGCCCGCCACGGCCACGCGGCCCTCGTCGATCTCGCCGCTCGCGAGCAGCCCACCGATCATGTTGCCGTCGAGGTCGACGCCCGTCATGTGCCAGGCGGGCTTCGGGAACAGGTGGCGGCCGGGGTGCCAGCCGCAGCCGACCGACAGCACGTCGCCGCCGTCCAGCCCCAGCCGTCGCGCGAGGATCTCGCGCTCGCGGCGCATCTCCTGCTCGTAGTGGACCTCGAGGGTGCCCGGATCCGTCAGGCGATCGAGGAGGTTGTCCTCGCGGTAGGGCTCGCTCACCACGCCCCCCGCGCCCGGATGACCGCGGGGATCGTCTTCAGCAGGATCGTCAGGTCGAGGAACACCGACCAGCGCTCGAGGTAGAGGAAGTCGAGCCGCACGAGCTCGTCGAAGTCGAGCTCCGAGCGGCCCGAGACCTGCCACAGCCCGGTCATGCCCGGGAGCACGAGGTAGCGCTTGCGATGCCAGTCCTCGAGGCGGTCGTAGTCACGCTGCGGCAGCGGGCGAGGGCCGACCAGCGACATCTCGCCGCGCAGCACGTTGAGGAGCTGGGGCAGCTCGTCGAGCGACCAGCGCCGCAGGAAGCGGCCCACGTGCGTGATGCGCGGGTCCTCGCGGATCTTGAAGAGCGCGCCACCGAGCTCGTTGTGCTCCTCGAGCTCGTCCTGGAGGCTCTCGGCTCCGCTGACCATCGTGCGGAACTTGAGGCAGGCGAAGGGACGCCCGCCGGTGCCGGGGCGCATCGAGCGGTAGAGAACCGGCCCGCGCGAGGTGAGGCGGATCGCGAGGGCGGCGGCCAGCAGCAGCGGCGACAGCACGAGCAGCAGCAGCAGCGACCCGACGAGGTCGAAGGTCCGCTTGACCACGAAGTCCGCGCCCTCGAACACGGGCGGCTTCAGCTCGAACAGCGGCAGGGCGCGGCCGGGCACGAACTCGACCCGGTCCATCAGGATCTCCATCGTCGACGGCGCCACGCGGACGCGCACGCCGTGCCGGTGACAGCGGTCGACGAGCTCGACAGCCTGGTCCTGCGGGAAGTCGGCGTCGGCGATCAGCACCTCGTCGATCGCGTCGAAGTGGCGCTCGAGCTGCTCGAGCGAGCGGAAGTCGCGCAGGCCGTCGAGCAGGGCGACCGGGCTGCGCGCGACGAAGCCGTAGGGCTCGATCTCGCGGCTGTCGCGCAGCGCGTGCGAGACCGCCTGGATGTTCGAGCCGGATCCCACCAGCACGGCGCGCCGGCGATAGCCGGCCGCGCGCAGAACGGCGCCGCTCGCGCTCTCGAACAGCCAGCGCAGCCCCGAGACGTAGATCAGCGCGAAGAACAGCGAGGCGTAGAAGATGTAGTACGACTGGAAGTCCTCACCCTCGACGATCGCGTAGAGCAGCACGATCAGCGTGACCTGGAAGAGCGAGGCGATCACCCGCGTGAGGCCGGGCCGCTGGGCGCGCTCGCGGTAGAGGCCGGAGCGCGCGAACAGCAACAGCATCACGAGCGCGCCGAGCGGGAAGTACTCCTTCGCCTGCCCCCACATCTGGTCGACCTGGCTCGGGCTGACGAGCGCGGACTTGACCACGAGCGCCGTGTAGATGGCGAGGAAGAGGCCGAACAGGTCGAGAGCGGCAAGCGTGACGATGCGCGTGATCGCGCGCAGCGTGTCGTAGCGGAGGACGCCGCTCAGCAGCGATTTCTCGCCGGCGCGGACGTCGCGAGCCGGCAGGGCGACCGGCTCGACCTCCCGCAGCTCTTTGACCAGTCCGTCAGGCAAAGCTCGTTCCCATCGGCACGAAGTGAAACAGCCGAGCGGCGCCAATGTAGCGGGAACGGCCGGCAGATCCTTCACATCTCGCTTGCAAGCAGGCGCCCCCACGCACTCTCGTGTACCCGCTGAGTGCAAAAACCCCGCTCTTTGCGCGTTCGCCGGATTCGGCGTCGCGGTACGGGGGGCGAACGGTTGCAACATCCGTGCTCCACGGAGTGGCGATGCTGAAGCGACGACCCCGGAGACCGGAGCGCGGCGAGCTGGACGAGGCCGCGCTCGCGCTCGTCGCGCGGCATGGCGCACAGATCCTCGCCACGGCCCGCCGCTATGCGGCCACGGCCGAGGACGCCGAGGACGCCTATCAGCGCGGGCTCGAGATCCTGCTGACGAAGGCACCGACGAGCCACGAGGAGGACCTGATCCCGTGGCTCAAGACGGTGGTCAAGCACGAGGCGTTCAGCCTTCGCCGTCAGCGCGAGCGGCATTCGCCGGTCACGGATGACGGCCGGCTCGCGGAGCGCCCCACGTCGGCGGCTTCACGCACGAGCAGGCGGCGCGCTTCGAGCAGCTGAGCCAGGGGGCGGAGGCCCTGACCGAGCTGAAGCCGAACGAGGTCCGCGCGCTCGTGCTGCGGGCCGAGGGCTACTCGTACCGGGAGATCGGGGAGCTCACGGGCTGGTCGTACACGAAGGTGAACCGGCTGATCACGGAAGGCCGGCGCGCGTTCCTGCGGCGCTTCGCCACGATCCAGGGCGGCGCCGAGTGCGCCCGCCTCGAGCCGCTGCTGTCGCGGCTCGCGGACGGCGAGGCGGGCGCCGAGGACCTCGCCCTGTTGCGGCCGCACATGCGCACCTGTCTCGCCTGCCGGGCGCGGCTGCGCGAGTTCCGGGCCGCTCCGGCGCGCGTGGCGGCGCTCGTGCCGCCCGCTGCGCTGGTCACGGCCGGCGACGGCGGCGGGCTGCGCAACGCGGTCGAGTCCGCCCTCGGCAGCGCACAGGGACTGCTCGGTGAGCGCGCCCACGCGGTCGCCGAGCTCGCGACGGGGCAGAAGCTCGTGGCGGTCGCGGCATCCGCGGCGGCGCTCGCAGGCGGTGGCGCCGCGATGGAGCTCGACCCGTTTGCGGGGCACCGCGCTCCTGCCGCGTCCGCCGCCGCGGCGCAACCGCTCGTCCGCGCGGAGCCCGTCAAGGAGGAGAGCGCGGTCGAGACCTCGCCTGCGCCGGAGGCCGAGCCCACGCCTATCACGCCCGAGTCGGAGCCGGAGCCCGCCCCGACGGCGCCCGCTCCCGAGCCGGAGCCGGCGCCTCCGCCGCCCGACCCGGCGAACGAGTTCGCTCCCGGAGGAGCCGCACCCGCTACCACGGCCTCGGCACCGGCGGCCGCCCCGGCGCCGGCCGCAGCGCCCGCCCCGGCGCCCGGGGGCGCCGGCGAGTTCGCGCCTTGAGGAGAGTCCCAATCAGCGGGTTGGATTAGCCCGCCGCCCCGTAAAACGGCAGCCGCCCCCCCACCGTCCGCACCACCTCGCGGTAGAGGTCGCGTACAAGCTCGGGGTGGTCTGCGGCGACGTCGTCGAGCTCGTCGGGGTCGCGGCGCGCGTCGTAGAGCCGGTAGCCGCCCGGCCTGTTCAGGCCGTGCATGGACCAGTCGTCGTTGCGGACGTAGAAGCTGTCCGAGTAGCCGCCGATCGAGTGCTTGCGCGCGACGCTCGGCGCGCGGCCGTCGAGGAGCGGCCCGAGGTCCACGCCCTCCATCGCCTCCGGGGAGTCGACCCCGGCCAGGGCGAGCAGCGTCGGCCCGACGTCGTGAGTGGACGCGCGGTACGAGGTCGTCTCGCCCGCCCGGCGGCCCTCCGGGTCCGCGACGATCAGCGGCACGTGCGTGAGCTCCGGGTGGAGGTTCTCGTGGAGCTTCCCGGTGAGCCCGTGCTCGCCGAGGAAGAAGCCGTGGTCCGAGACGAGCACCACGATCGTCTCCTCGTCGAGCCGGCGATCGTGGAGCTCGTTCATGAACACGCCGAGCCAACGGTCCGTGAGGGTGACCTCTGCCGCGTACAGCGCCCGCATCCGCTCGAGCATCGGCTCGCGCTCTTCGTCCGTCAGGTAGCGCTCGACCGGGAGGTTGAGCTGGCGGATCGGCTCGACGCCGCGGTAGTCGGGATCGCCGTACATGTCGACGTAGCGGCGCGGCGGCGTCCACGGCTCGTGCGGCTCGAACGTGTCGACGACGAGCGCGAACGGTCGCTGCCTGGCCGCAGCCTCGAGCTCCTCGCCCGCAGAGCGGAATACGCGCGCGGAGAAGGACCTCGTCTCGTCGTGCTCATAGCCGCCATTCGCGAGGTAGGCGATCGCCCGGTCCCGCAGCTCGGGGATCTCCGCGAGGAAGCGCGGTATCCAGTGCCGAATCTCCCGCTGCGACACGCCCGTCTCTCGGCCGCCCACCTGCCCGCCACGCCGGACGAAGCTGTCGAAGCTCCCGCGCAGCGGCTCGTACGCGCCGACGAACCCGAGGAACGGGTTGTCCGTAACGTACGCCGTCCAGTAGCCGGCGCGCCGCAGCGCGCTCGTGAACGACGCTCGCACGTGCTCGACCGGCTCCCAGCCGGGGAAGTTCGGCAGCCCCTCGTGCCGGTGCCAGTCGCGGAACGGGAACACTCGCCGGCCGCTCAGGATCGAGTTGCGCGCGGGCACGGTCGGCATCGCCTCGGGGTGGACGCTCGTGAAGCTGAGCCCGGAGCGCGCCAGCGCGTCGATGTTCGGGGTGCGAGCCCGGTCGCCGAACGCGTGGTCGACCCGCAGGGTGTCGATCACGATCAGGACGATGTTCGGCCGGTCGTCCCTGCGTCGCGCGCGGGTCTCGCGCGGCGCGGGCTCGCCGTCACGGCACGCGAACGCGCCGAGCGCAAGGGCGGAGGCACCGCCGCCGATGAAGGCACGCCGGGTCGGCATAGGCGCGCAGGATGGCACCTCGGCCCCGGACCGCCGCAACGGTCCGGGGTATGGCCCGGCTCAGTCCTCGCTGGTCGCCCGCCGCCCCACGGCGGTGGCGGGCTCTACCGGCGGCTCGGAGCTCGCCGCGTACACGCGCTCGCGCTCGGCGCCCGCCTCGAGCAGCGTCTCGAGCTCCTCGCGCAGCGCCTCCTTCGGCGTACGCAGGCGGCGGATCACCTCGCGCACGCGGGCGAAGAGATGCAGGCGCCAGCCGAGCAGCAGCAGGATGATCCCGGCGAACGCGATCGGGAAGGCGTCGAGCCCGGTGCGCGGCAGCGCCCCGGTCGTGCCGACCGTTCCCGTGCCGCCGGGCTCGATCGGCTCATCGGGCTCGTCGCTCGGCTCGTCCGGCCCGCCGGGCTGCGGCTCGCCGCTCGGTGGGTCGGGCTCCTGGGCGGCCTGGGCGCGCACCGGCGGCCTCGAGCCGGCGTCGAGCTGGGCCTTGTACTCCTTGGCTGCGGCCACCGCACCGTCGCCGATCGCGTCGCCGACCGGCTCGGACTTGGGCTTCGCGAATGGGTTGGGCGCGTCCTGTTGAGCGAGCGCAGCCGGCGCGATCGCGAGGAGCGTCAGGACGATGAGTGCGAATGGGCGGATGGAGCGCATCGCGCACGGGTTCGCCCGCGGGCGCCGACTCCCCTTCCGCTGCACGCGATCCTGCGCGCTCCCGGGCGGCGCCCCGCCGCCCTTGTCGACCGACGGTCAATTAGGATCGCGAGCGTGGCCGAGCCGGCCTATACCCGCCTCGAGGTCGACGAGCGCCGGCGCCGGCTGCTCCAGACGGGGGCGGAGCTGTTCGCCCGGCACTCGGTCGCCGAGCTGTCGATGGCGCGCATCGCCAGGGAGGCCGGGATCTCGAAGGCGCTCCTCTACCACTACTTCCCGAGCAAGCACGACTTCTTCGTGGCGACGCTCGAGCAGGCGGCGGAGGAGCTCCGGCGCCGCACCGAGCCGGATCCGGACCTCCCGCCGCTCGAGGCCGTCGCGAAGAGCCTCGGCGCGTTCCTCGAGTGGGTCGGCGAGAACGAGCTCGCCTACCGCAAGCTGCTCGAGAGCGCGGGCGCGCTGCCGGAGGTCGGCGCCCTGGTCGCGCAGGTGCGCGATTCGACCTCGGCGCGCATTCGCGAGGGCCTCGGGGCGGGCGAGGATCCGAGGGTGCGCGCCGTGGTGCGCGCGTGGCTCTGGTTCACGGACGGCGCGATCCTCGACTGGCTCGAGCACCGCGACCTCGAGCGGGATGAGCTGCGCGACCTGCTGCTCGGCTCGCTCGCCGGGGCGCTCAGCGCGGCCGGGTTCCCTCCACCCAGCGGCCCTCCGGGCCCTCGATCTCCTTCTTCCAGATCGGCGCCTCGGCCTTCACGCGGTCGATGATCTCGCGGGCGCCCGCGAACGCCTCGCCGCGATGCGGGGCCGAGGCCGCGACGATCACGCTCGGCTCGGACAGCGGCACGTGGCCGACGCGGTGCTCGACCGCCGCCGCACACAGCCCGTGGCGTTCGACGGCGGCCGCCACGATCTCCGCCATGCGCTCCTCCGCCATCTCGGAGTAGGCCTCGTATTCGAGCCGCTCGACCTCGCGCGTCACTCCCGCGAAGGTCACGACCGCACCGGCGCGGGGATCGCGCACGCGCTCGGCGAGCGAGTCGAGCGACAGCGGCTCGCCGCGCACGCGCGCCCACGGTGCCTCGACCGCGCCGCCGCTGACCGGAGGGATCAGCGCCAGCTCGTCGCCCGGGTCGAGCACGCGCTCCTCGTCCGCGTACTCGCGGTTGACCGCCATCACGAGCGGGATGCCCTCGGCGAGGCCGGCGGGGAGCGAGTCGAGCGCGTCGCGCACGCGCGCGCCGTCGGGCAGCTCGAGGCTCACCTCGGGCGCCCCGGCGCGCTCGCGCAGCATCGCGAACAGGCGGACCGTCACCTCCATGACGGGTCCGATGCTACGCCGCGGCCGGAGCGGGCCGCTCGCGGCGCAGCACGCGCGCCGCCACGACGCCGCCCACGGCACCGAAGAAGTGGCCCTGCCACGACACGCCCTCCTGCGGCACGAGGCCGCCGAGCAGCGCGGTGCCCCAGATCGCCGCCACGCCGACGCCGATCAGGATCTCCCAGATGTCGCCGTTGAAGATGCCGCGAGTGAGCAGGTAGGTCGCGTAGCCGAACACGATCCCGCTCGCGCCGATGTGGATCGAGTTGTCCGGACCGGTCAGCCACGTGCCGATTCCCGCGACCGCGGCGACGATCAGCGTCACCCAGATCACCCGCACCGCTCCCTGGAACGCGATCAGGATCCCGAGCACGAGAAACGGCAGCGTGTTGGCGATCAGGTGCCCGAAGCTGCCGTGCAGGAATGGCGCGGCCACGATGCCCACGAGCCCCTCCGCCTCGCGTGGCTCGATCCCGTACTGGTCGAGGTCCACGTTCAGCGCGACGTCCGCGATCTCGATCAGCCACATGGCCGCGAGCAGGCCGAGGATGATGCGGATGCCGTCCTTCCGCGTCTCGCTCACGAGGCGAACCGTATCCTTCGCCTGCCCATGGCAACGACGCCCGAGCACCAGCCCTCGATCGCGCCGATCGTCGGCCCCGACGACCCGCGCCGCTTCACCGACTCCGGTATCGAGATCGCGGGCGAGTACGAACCCGGCGACGTCGGCCCGGGCCTCGAGGAGCGGCTCGGGCGCGCCGGCGAGTACCCGTACACCCGCGGCATCCATCCGGACATGTACCGCGGCCGCCGCTGGACGATGCGCCAGTACGCGGGCTACGCGAGCGCGAAGGAGACGAACGAGCGCTTCCAGTACCTGATCGACCACGGCTCCACCGGCCTGTCGATGGCGTTCGACCTCCCCACCCAGCTCGGCCGCGACTCCGACGATCCGCTCTGCCTCGGCGAGGTCGGCCGCACCGGGGTGGCCATCGACACGATCGACGACATGCGCCGGGTCTTCGACGGCATCCCGCTCGACCAGGTCTCGACGTCGATGACGATCAACGCGCCCGCCGGCGCGCTGCTGCTCCTCTACGAGCTGGTCGGCGAGGAGCAGGGCGTGGCCGCCGACAAGCTGCGCGGCACGACCCAGAACGACATCCTCAAGGAGTACATCGCCCGCGGGAACTTCATCTACCCGCCTGGGCCGGCGATGCGCCTCACCACCGACCTGTTCGCCTACTGCCGCGAGCGCATCCCGAAGTGGAACACGATCTCGATCTCCGGCTACCACATGCGCGAGAAGGGCTGCTCGGCCGTCCAGGAGGTCGGCTTCACGCTCGCGAACGCGATCGCATACGTGCAGGCGGCGATCGACGCCGGGCTCGAGGTCGACGAGTTCGGGCCGCGCCTCGCGTTCTTCTTCAACTGCCACAACAACGTGTTCCAGGAGGTCGCGAAGTTCCGCGCCGCGCGGCGCATGTGGGCGCGCATCATGCGCGAGCGCTTCGGGGCGCGCGACGAGCGCTCGCTGAAGATCCGCTTCCACACCCAGACCGGCGGCGTCACGCTCGCGGCCCAGCAGCCGCACAACAACATCGTGCGCGTCGCGCTGCAGGGGTTCGCCGCGGTCAGCGGCGGCACCCAGTCGCTGCACACGAACGGCTTCGACGAGGCGCTCGCGCTGCCGAGCGAGACCGCCGCGCGCATCGCGCTGCGAACGCAGCAGATCCTCGCGTGCGAGTCGGGCGCGGCCGACACGGCCGACCCGTTCGCCGGCTCCTACTTCGTCGAGTCGCTCACCGACCAGATCGAGGAGGCGGCCCAGGCGCTGATCGACCGCGTCGACGAGATGGGCGGCTCGGTCGAGTGCATCCCGTTCATCCGCGCCGAGGTCGAGGAGTCGGCCTGGGGCTACGAGGAGCGCTACCGCCAGAAGCAGGACATCGTGGTCGGCGTGAACGAGTACGTCACGGACGAGGTCGACGAGGTCGAGATCCTGCGCGTGGACCCGGAGGCCGAGCGGCTGCAGGTCGAGCGGCTCGCCGAGTTCAAGTCGAATCGCGACGCGAAGGCGGTCGAGGCGCGCCTCGCGGAGCTGCGCAAGGCCTGCGGCGGCCCGGGCAACCTGCTCGAGCCGATGCGCGCCGCGCTGCGCGACCGCTGTTCGCTCGGCGAGGTCTGCGGCGTGATGCGCGAGGAGTTCGGCGAGTACAGCGAGGCATGAGGGTCCTCGACCTGACCCAGCCACTGGGTGAGGACACGGTGCTCTGGCCGGGATCGACGCCGATCAGCGTCGAGACGCCCTGCACCCACGAGACCCACGGCTTCTACGCGCAGAACTGGCGGACGCCCGAGCACGCGGGCACGCACCTGGACGCTCCCGCGCATTTCGCGCCCGGCGGCATTCGAGCGGACGCCGTGCCCGCCGAGAAGCTCGTGGTCCCGTGCGCGGTGATCGACGTCCGCGAGCGCGCCGCCGCCGACGCCGACCTCACCCTCTCGCGCGCCGACGTGGAGGCTGCCGAGGATGCGGACGGCCCGATCGAGCCCGGCTCCGCGGTGCTGCTGTGCACGGGCTGGGACGCCTTCCGCGGCGACGCGGGCCGCTACCTCGGAGAGGGCGACGACCTGCACTTCCCGGGCTTCGGCGTCGACGCGGCGCAGGCGCTCATCGAGCGCGAGGCGGTCGGGCTCGGGACGGACACGCTCGGCATCGACCCCGGCCACGCCGCCGAGGTGCCGGTGCACCACCTCACCCTGCCCGCCGGGCTCTGGCACCTCGAGGGCCTCGTGAACCTGCATGAGCTGCCCCGGCGCGGCGCGCTGCTGTTCGCCGGCGCCCTCAAGCTCGTGGAGGGCTCCGGGGCTCCCGCGCGGGTGCTCGCGGTCGTCTGAGCGGCGGCGCCCTGCAAGGGGCCTTCCGAGTTATGGAGGCGGCAGGAGACCCCGGCGTGGGGGTCGAAGGTGAGCGCGATGCCGGATCTCGAAGCCAAGCGCACACTCGTGAAGTCGCCGCCGGAGCTCTGGGAGGAGCTGAGCGAAGTCGAGCGCCTCGCACGCCACCTCGGCGCGTTCGGCGAGATCAGGATCACCCGGCTCGAGCCCGAGCACACGGTCGCCTGGGAGGGCGAGCGCGCGAGCGGCACCGTGTCGATCGAGCCCTCCGGGTGGGGAACGAAGGTCACGCTGCGGGCGGAGCTGCAGGGCGTGGAGCCCGAGCCCGAGCCGGAGCCCGAGCCCGAGCCCGAACCGGAGCCGGAGCCCGAACCGGAACCGGAGCCGGAGCCCGAGCCGGAGCCCGTTGCGGAGGACCCACCCCGCCTGCGGCTTCTGGGCGCGCCTGCTTCGGACGCCGAGAGGTCGAGCCCGAGCCCGTCGCTCCACCGGAGCCGGAACCCGAACCGGAGCCCGAGCCCGAACCCGAGCCAGAGCCCGAGCCCGAGCCGGTCTCCGACGCCTCGCGCGCCGAGGACGAGGCGCGCGCGGTGCTCGACGAAGCTCTCGACACGCTCGGCGCCGCACACCACAGGCCCTTCTCGCGCGGCTGAGCGGGTCCGGATCTGCGTCCTCCCCTCCCGGGGAGAACAACGTAGATACCGTCTCGCCTGAATGCCCTCGCCGACTCGCCGACAGTTCGTAGCCGCCGGCGCCGCCGCCGCGCTCGGGGGCGCCGCGGTGCTCAGCAGGGCCGGCAGCGACAGCGCGAAGGCCGTCGAGCGACCGAACGTGCTCGTGGTGTTCATCGACTCCCTGCGGGCCGACCACGCCTACGGGAAGGGCGCGAACACCCCGAACATCGACCTGCTGGCGGCCGCGGGGCTCTCCTTCACGCGCGTGGTGCCGGAGGCGATGCCCACCGTGCCCGCCCGCAACTCCTTCCTGACCGGGCAGCGGCAGTTCCCGTTCCGCAACTGGCACGACTACCCCGGCCTGCTCGAGGTCCCCGGCTGGTTCCCGATCAAGGAGCCGCAGCTGACCTGGCCCGCCGTCATGAAGCGCGCCGGCTACTGGACCGGCTACGTGACGGACAACCCCTTCCTCAGCTTCGCGTCGCCGTACGCGCCGCTGCGGGCGAGCTTCGACCTCTTCGAGCGCCGCGGCGGCCAGATCGGCGGCACGGACCAGGGCGTCTCGAAGGAGGAGCTGCGGCACTGGCTGCACCCGTCGCTGCGCCGCTCCAAGCACGTCGACCGGGTGCGCCGCTACATCGCGAACAGCCACTACGCGAACGACGAGACCAAGTCATTCGCCGCCAAGGTCTTCACCTCCGGGGCCGAGGTGCTCGAGCGGGCCGCGAAGAGCCGCAAGCCGTTCGCGCTCGTCGTCGACACCTTCGAGCCGCACGAGCCGTGGACCCCGCCGCCCCGCTACCTCGAGATGTACGGCGACCCGGACTGGGACGGCCCGGAGCCCGGAACGATCCGCTACTCGCGCACGAGCAACTGGCTGACCCGCGAGGAGGCGCCCGCCGTGCTCAAGCGGATGCGGGCCCTGTACGCCGCCGAGGTCACGATGACCGACCGCTGGCTCGGCGTGCTGCTCGAGCGGCTCAGCGATCTCGGCCGCCTCGAGGACACCGTGATCATCCTGGCGGCCGACCACGGCCTCTTCTTCGGGGAGCGGGGCTGGACCGGCAAGATCTCGGTCGCGCTCCACCCCGAGCTCGTGCACGTGCCGCTCATCCTCGTCGACCCCGCCCGCCGCCGGGCGGGTGACGAGACGCCCTACCGCGCCTCGCCGCACGACATCGGCCCGACCATCCTCTCGATGACGGGCGTGCCCGCGCCGGACGTCATGGAGGGACACGACCTGAGCCCGCTGCTCGACCAGGAGTCGCCGCCGCCGCGGCCCTGGGTGTACGGCGGCTACACGAACAGCCACTACGTGCGAACGAACAAGTGGACGTTCATGGCCGAGAACCACCTGCAGAACCCGCAGCTCTTCGACCGCGACGAGGACCCGGGCGAGCTGAAGAACGTCGCGGACGATCACCCGGACGTCGTGCGCGAGCTGCACGAGCGCGTCCTCGAGGCGGCCGGGGGCAAGCTGCCCTATTACCCCCAGTAGGATCGGCGCCCCCATGCGCCAGAAGTCGCCCGAGACCTACGAGGAGAGGCTCGCCCAGCTCCAGGAGCTGCGCGAGCAGGCCGTCCACACGAACCCGCAGGCCGAGGAGAAGCAGCACGCGAAGGGCAAGCTGACCGCGCGCGAGCGGATCGACAAGCTGCTCGACCCCGGCTCGTTCGAGGAGCTCGACACCTTCGTGCGCCACCGCACCTCGGACTTCGGCATGCTCGACAACCGGCCCGTCGGCGACGCCGTGGTCACCGGCCACGGCACGATCGACGGCCGCCCGGTGGCCGTCTTCTCGCAGGACTTCACGGTCTTCGGCGGCTCGCTCGGCGAGGTCATGGGCGAGAAGATGTGCAAGGTCATGGACCTGGCGGCCAAGATCGGCTGCCCGGTCATCGGCATCAACGACTCCGGCGGCGCGCGCATCCAGGAGGGCGTCGTCTCGCTCGGCGCCTACGGCGACGTCTTCGTACGCAACGTGCAGTGCTCCGGGGTGATCCCGCAGATCTCGCTGGTGATGGGCCCCTGCGCCGGCGGCGCCGTCTACTCCCCGGCCATGACGGACTTCATCTTCATGGTCAAGGAGACCTCGCACATGTTCATCACGGGCCCCGACGTGATCAAGACGGTCACGGGCGAGGAGGTCGAGTTCGAGGAGCTCGGCGGCGCGATGACCCACAACACGAAGTCGGGCGTCGCGCACTTCGCCTCCGACGACGAGGAGACCTGCCTCGAGGACGCCCGCTACCTGATGTCGTTCCTGCCGCAGAACAACCTCGAGCTGCCGCCGCGGATGGAGACGGGTGACGACCCCGACCGCATGGACGAGGCGCTCGACAGCATCGTCCCCGACAGCCCGAACAAGCCGTACGACATGCGCGACGTGGTGAACGCGATCGTCGACAACGGCGAGTTCTTCGAGGTGCACGAGCACTTCGCGCGCAACATCATCGTCGGCTTCTCACGCCTCGGCGGCCGGCCGATCGGCGTCGTCGGCAACCAGCCGAGCCAGCTCGCGGGCGTGCTCGACATCGAGGCGTCGGAGAAGGCCGCGCGCTTCGTGCGCTTCTGCGACGCCTTCAACATCCCGCTCGTCGTCCTCTGCGACGTGCCCGGCTTCCTGCCGGGGACGAGCCAGGAGTGGAGCGGGATCATCCGCCACGGCGCGAAGCTGCTGTACGCCTTCACGGAGGCCACGGTGCCGAAGCTGACCGTGATCACGCGCAAGGCCTATGGCGGCGCCTACGACGTCATGAACTCGAAGCACATGCTGGCCGACTTCAACTTCGCCTGGCCGACGGCCGAGGTCGCCGTGATGGGCCCGGAGGGCGCCGTCAACATCATCCACAGGCGCGACATCGCCAGCTCACCCACGCCGGACATGCGCCGCGAGAAGCTGATCGGCGACTACAAGGCCCGCTTCGCGAACCCGTACTCGGCGGCCGAGCGCGGCTACATCGACGACGTGATCATCCCGCACGAGACGCGTCCCAAGCTGATCCGCGCGCTCGAGACGCTGCAGACGAAGCGCGTCGAGACGCCGAAGCGCAAGCACGGCAACATCCCGCTCTAGCGGGCCGGCCGCACCACCGTGAAGCTCGCGCGGAGCGGCCGCGAGCGGTTGCCCGCGGTGTCGGTCGCGCGCACCACGACGCGGTGGGCGCCCGGCTTCAGCCGGATCCGCCTGCCCACGCGCCCGCTGAACCTGACGCGGTTCGCGCCCTGGCGCAGGTTTCGGCGGGTGAGCGTGACGACGCGGCGATAGCGCTTCCCGCGCCTGCGCTCGACGCGCAGCGTCACGGTGCCCCGTTCCGAGAGCCGGAAGCGGAAGCTCGTGCCGCGCGCGGACGCGCCGCGACCCGCAGGCGACGCAGCCTCGGCGGCGTCGTGTCGATCGTGAACAGGCGCGCCGCGGGCGTCGGATCGCGAAGCGCGGCCCCCAGGACCGCGCGCACCGACAGCGAGTGCCCGCCCTCGGGCAGGGCGGCGAGCACGTGCGGCGAGGTGCACGCCGCGAACGGCCCGCCGTCGACGCTGCACTCGAAGCTCACGTCGGCCGCCGCCGTTCCGGGCGCGAGGAACTCGAACGTCGGCGTGGTGTCGTTCGAGTTGGGCGGCGGACCGCGGAAGATCGACGTGTCGGGCGCCGTGGGGATCTCCGGCCCCTCAGGAACGGCTGCGCTGACCGCGCCTGGAGTGGACAGCGCGATCACGACCGCGGCGCTGCTCCACACCCGCGCACGTCTCACGAAAGTCAGTCGACGACGATCTTGAACGCCGTGCGCCGGTCCTCGCCGTCGCCCGAGGTGCCCGCGACGAGCGCCTGCAGCGGCGCGAGGTACGGCTTCGCCGCCTGATAGCCCTGGTCGTCCGCGGCCGGCGTCGAGTCGACGAGCCCGAAGATCGGGGCGAGACCGACGTAGAACGAGATGTCATAGCCCTCGAGCGACTCCGTCGCCGCCTGGAACTCCGGCGAGTCGCCGAGCGTCTGCGCCGGGTCGACCGCGTCCTTCGCCGCCGCGTCCCCGTACGCCACCACGAAGCGGTCGCCGCTCAGGAACACGTGGATCTGCTGCGGCACGTCCTGCGAGCTGACCGTGAATCCCTCGCCGTCGACGGCTGCCGCGAGCGGCACGATGCGCGTGCCGGGGTCGGACTGCGCCGAGCCGAGCGCGCGGATTCGGTCGATGAAGCGCTCGGTCGCGTCCGGATCGGTCGTCTCCACCACGAGCGCGCCGTTCAGGTTCGGCACGTCGCTGCCGCGCACGAACACGCCGAAGTCGCCCATCCAGTCGAGCACGTCGGGCCCGAGCTCGAGGCCCGAGGCCGCCTCGAACTGCTGCTCGATCACCTCGCGGCCGCCGGCCGCAGCGCCGAACGCCTCGATGTAGGTGTCGGCCAGCTTGCCGAAGTCCGGCTGCGCCATCGCGAGCCAGGAGTCGGCCGGCAGCTCGTTGACGAGGTCGCTGCCCTTGCCGAACAGCGGGAACGCCTGGGCGAGCGAGTCCGGGATGCTCGTCTCGAATTCGACGCCGTCCTCGGCGACGTCGACCGTCGTGACGGAGGGCTCGTCGAAGATGCTCCGGAAGGTCGGGGGGATCGCGGTGCTCGCGCCCTGAACCGATTCGAAGATCCGCTTCGTGTCGACGTAGACGAGCCCGAGCCGTTCCTCCGCCGCACCGTCCACGGCGTTCGCGTAGCGCTCGCTCTCCTCGAGCGGCTGGCCGTCGCCCGTGGCGTCGATCGCGCGCTTGACGCCCCTGACCGTGCCGATCAGGACCCAGCCGTCCGTCACGGCCGCGGCGCTGTCGTTGCCGGTGTCGACGAGCAGCTCGACGTCGTTGTAGTCCTCCTTCTTCGAGTCCTTCTCGAAGGCCTTGTCGAGAGCGTCGGAGGCCGCCTCGTCGTCCTCGGACGCGAGCAGCAGCGCGCCGTCAGGGTCGGCGCTGCCCGTGGGGATCGCGCCGAGGAAGAACGCCCCCGTTTCGCCGAGCCACGGCTCGATGTCGTCCTTGAAGGTGATCGGGGCGTCCGACTCGCGCAGGCCCTGCTCGATCAGCTCCCTGATCCGGCCTGTCGCGCCCTCGCCGCCCGGGAACTTCGACACGATCGCTTCGATCGCGGCCTGCTGGTCGCCGTCCGGCTTCAGCGTGAACTCCGCGTAGATCGTCGACCCGGCCGGAACGAGCTCGGCCGCGTTCGAGGTGCCGGCGTCTTCCCCGCCGCACGCGGCGATCACGACGGCGATGGACAGGGCGGTGAGGAGGGCCAGTAGCGAGCGCATCAGAGGATCACGGTAGCGGCAGGCACGCGGTCGGACCTGTGCGCGCCGAGCAGCGCGAGGCAGAGCGCCAGGTCCTGGATGGCGAGTCCCGTGGAGTCGAACAGCGTGACCGCCTCTGGACCCGAGCGCCCCTCTGACACCCCCGCCAGGACCTGTCCCAGGTCAGTGACCGCGTCGCGGCTCACGAGCCCGGCCTCGACCGCGCCGGTGAGCTCCCCGCCGTGGCTCGCCTGGGTCCACTCGTCGCAGAACAGCTCGCAGCGCGCGACCGCCGCCGGCTCCGCCTCCGCCTTGCCCGGCCCGTCCGCGCCGAGCATGTTGAGGTGGAGGCCCGGCCGCAGATCGGCCTCGAACACGACGGGCTCGTCGCCGGGGGTGACGCACGTCACGACATCGCAGGCGAGCGCGTCCTCGCGGCTGCCCGCCTCCCAGCCGAGCTCGCCGGCGAGCGCGCCCGCGGCCTCCGGGTCCGGGTCGAAGCAGATGCCCGGGCCGTACTCGGCCGCCGCCAGGCAGCGTGCCGCCCAGGTCCCGTGCAGGCCGCAGCCGATGATCCCGACGCTGCGCGCGTCCTCGCGGGCGAGCTCCTGCGCCGCGACCGCCGCCACCGCGCCGGTCCGCAGCGCCGTGATCGAGCGCACGTCGACGAGCCCCAGCGGCTCGCCCGTCTGAGCCGACGACACGCAGATCATGCCCATCACCACCGGCAGCCCCGCCTGCGGGTTGTGCGGAAACGACGTGACCCATTTCAGGATCGCGAGCCCCGCCCCCTTCGCGGGCATCGCGCGAAAGTCCCCGTTCGGATAGGCGTCGAGGTAGACCTTCGGCGGCATCTGCCATTCGCCCGCGGCGTACTCCGTGAAGCCGTGGCGCACCCGGTCGATCGCCTCGCTCGGCGAGATGGCGGCCAGCACGGCCTCCTGGGAGAAGACGGGGATCTCCGTCACCGCGCGGTTACGCTACCCGTCCGATGCCACGGAACGGCAGGCAGCATCCAGGGCGCCCGCGCATCGAGGTCGCCGGCTCGGCCTCGCCGGAGGAGGCCGCGGCGATCGCCGCGGCCATCGAGCAGTTCCTTCGCGACACGGCCCCGGCGCCCTCCGCGGCGGTCGCAACGGCGAATCCATGGGGGCGCGCCGCCCTGCTCGAGGCGACCGGAAGGGTTCGCGTAGAGTGCCCCGCCGATGTCAGACGCAGCAATTGAGGTACGCGATCTCCGCAAGGCCTTCAAGGACGTTCAGGCGCTCGACGGCGTCGACCTGACGGTTCAACAGGGCACGGTGCTGGGCCTGCTCGGCCCGAACGGGGCCGGCAAGACGACCGCCGTGCGCATCCTGACCACCCTGCTGCCGCCCGACTCCGGCAGCGCCCGCGTGGCGGGGCTCGACGTGGTCGCCGACGCCGACAGGCTGCGCTCGCAGATCGGGCTGGCGGGCCAGTACGCCGCCGTCGACGAGAACCTGACCGGCAGCGAGAACCTCGAGATGGTCGGCCGGCTCTACCACATGGGCCGCGGCCCGGCGCGCGCGCGGGCCGGCGAGCTGCTCGAGCGCTTCTCGCTCACGGACGCCGCCGACCGCCTCGCCAAGACCTACTCCGGCGGCATGCGCCGCCGCCTCGACCTCGCCGCCGCGCTCGTGGCGCGGCCGCCCGTGATCTTCCTCGACGAGCCCACGACCGGGCTCGACCCGCGCAGCCGGCTCCAGCTCTGGGAGGTGATCGAGGCGCGCGTCGCGGCGGGAACCACCGTGCTGCTGACGACGCAGTACCTCGACGAGGCGGACCGCCTCGCGGACGCGATCGCGGTGATCGACCACGGTCAGGTGATCGCCGAGGGCACCTCCGACGAGCTCAAGGAGCGCGTGGGCGGCGAGCGGCTCGACGTGACGCTCGAGGACGGCTGCAGCACGCAGACGGCGATCGACGCGCTCGTGCCGATCGCCGACGAGCGGCCGAAGTGCGAGAAGGGCGTGCTGTCCGTGCCGCTCAGGCGCGACCGCGGCGGCATCGTCGAGGCCGTGCGGCGGCTCGACGGCGCGGGCATCGGCGTGGAGGACATCGCCGTGCACAAGCCCACGCTCGACGACGTCTTCATCACGCTCACCGGGCATGCGGCCGAGCCGCATGAGGGCGAGGAGGAGGACGCCGCCGACGGTCAGGCGATCGAGGAGCGCGCCGCCTGATGGGCTACGCGATCGCCGACACCACCGTCATCGCGATCCGCAACCTCAAGCGGATCCCGCGCCAGCCCGACCTGTGGGTCTCGTTCACGATCCAGCCGGTCATCTTCGTGCTGCTGTTCGTCTACGTCTTCGGTGGCGCGATCAGCACGCCCTACGGGGACTACGTCGACTTCCTGATGCCGGGCATCGTCATGCAGACGATGTCCTTCGGCGGCTTCGTGACCGCGATCGGGCTCTCGGACGACCTGCGCAAGGGCCTGATCGACCGCTTCCGCTCGCTGCCGATGGCGCGCAGCGCCGTGCTCGGCGGACGCACGCTCGCCGACGTGGCCACGAACACGATCTCGCTCATCATCATGATCGCGGTCGGCCTGATCGTCGGCTTCTCGTTCTCGTCGAGCCCGATCGAGGTCGTCGCCGGGTTCGGGCTCTGCCTGCTGTTCGGCTACGCCTTCTCGTGGGTGTTCGCGTTCGTCACCCTGTCGACCACGACCGCGGAGGGCGCGCAGGCGCTCGGCTTCATCGTGATCTTCCCGCTGACGTTCGCGTCGTCCGCGTTCGTGCCGCCGGAGTCGATGCCGGCGGGCGTCCAGGAGTTCGCGGAGGTCAACCCGTTCACGACGCTGGTCGACGCGCTGCGCGCGCTCTGGGTGGACGGCCCGGCCGGGAACGACGTCTGGGCCGCCGTGGTCTGGAGCGTCGGCCTGATCGCCTTCTTCGGCAGCCTGTCCGTGCTGAAGTACCGGCGCGCCGTCAGCTCGTAGCGGAGCGCTCGCGCTCGACCACGCGCGCCACCTCCACGCGCGAGCTCACGCCGAGCTTGAAGAAGACGTTGCGCAGGTGCGTCTCGATCGTCTTCTGGGACAGGAACAGCTCCTCGGCGATCTCGCGGTTCGTCTTGCGGTCGGTCACGAGCTCCGCGATCTCGCGCTCGCGGGCGGACAGCGACGCCAGCCCCTCGTCACCGCCGGCGGCCGCGCCGCCGCGCCGCGGCTCGGTGCGAACGCCCAGGCTGCGCAGCTCGCGGCGGACCGCGTCGCGCGCCCGTACGGAGGGAAGCTCGTCGAGCATGCGCTCCGCGTCGCGCAGGACGGCCACCGCCTCGTCGCGGCGGTCGAGCGCGAGCAGGATCTCGCCCTCCAGCTTGCGCAGGTTGGCGCCGTCGAGGCGCAGGCCTCGATCGAGGGCGAGCGCCCTGCCCTCCGTCGGCCACGGCGAGCGCCTCCTCCGGGGTCCCGCGCGCGAGCAGCAGCGTCGCACGCGCCTGCGCGGCCAGCGCGCGTGGACAGCTCGAGGTTCAGCTCGGCCGCCAGCGCCTCGCTGCGCTCGACGTAGCGCTCGGCCTCCTCGAGCTGGCCCTGCTCGACGAGAATGCTCGACGAGCGCGAGCCAGGTGATCGGCCTTTCGAAGGCCGCCTGCATCGGGGCGTCCGGTCCGCCGATGCCCTCGAGGACCGTCGCGAGCCCGCGCTCGTGCTCCCCGGACTCGATCAGCGCACCACCGTACGTGGCGCCCGGCTGCGGCCAGGAGAGGAAGTTGCGCGCCAGCCCCTCGGACGCCGGGATGCATTCGTCGAAGAGGACCAGGGCACGCTCGAGACCGCCGGCGAGGAAGTGCGCATAGGCGCACTCCCACAGCGCCCAGAACAGATACTGCGGATTGGGAGAGGTCCGGGCGGCCTCGAGGGCCTCCTCTGCCCTGCTCGATCGCCTCAGCGAGCCGGCCGAGCATCTGCAGGGGGAAGACCCGGGCGAGCTGGAGCGGCACGAGCAGGTGTCCCTGCCCGGCGGCGCGCGAGGCCGCGAGGCCGCGCTCGGCCGTGGCCAGCGCGAGCTCCGGCTCCTGGATGTAGTTCTCCGCCCAGGCGAGGTAGTAGAAGATCTCGAGCCGCCCCGCCAGCTCCTCGTCGCCGAGGCGCTCGAGCGCCGCCACGGACTCCTCGCGGTGCTCACGGGCGGCGGCCACCCGCGCCCCGACCGCCTCTCCCACGCTCTGCGCGGCCGCTGCCTCCGAGATCAGAGCGGGGTCCCCGAGGGCGCGCGCCGCCTCGAGCGCTCGCATGCCGCAGCTCTCGTGACAGTCGAAGTCGAGTGCGTAGAGCGCGTCGAGCGAGAGGCGGGTGTCGAGCAGCACCGCCTCCGGCGTCCCCTCCGCGTCGAGGTCCTCGCGCGCCCTCGTGAGCCGCCGGTGCGCGTCCGCGGGACGTCCGAGCCAGCCCTCGACCGAGGCGCAGTCTGCCTCGATCCGCACGCGCTCGGCCACCGCGCCGGCGGGCAGGTGGGCGAGCGCCTCCATCAGCGCCCCGCGGCAGCTCTCGAGCTCGCCGGCGCCGCGCAGCGTGGCCGCGAGCTCGACCAGCAGCGCGGCGCGGTGCTCGGCGTGACCCGGCCCGTCCGGGAGGAGGCGAAGCGCGGCCCGCAGCCAGCGCGCCGCGGTCGCGGGCGTCTGCGCGGCGGTGGCGCGGCCGGCCTCCGCGAGCACCTGCACGGCGTCCTCGTCGCCACGCCGGGCCGCGTGCTCCACATGGTGAGCGCGCTCGGCCGCGGGCGCGCGCCGTCCGCGCAGCGCGTCCGCGGCGCGCCGGTGAGCGGCGAGCCGCCAACCGCCCGGAGCGCCCTCGTAGACCGCCCGCCAGACGAGCGGGTGGCGAAAGGCGAAGCGCCGCGGGACGTCCGTGGGCTTCACGATGT
This sequence comes from uncultured Thermoleophilaceae bacterium, assembly GCA_963808775.1. GTDB lineage: Bacteria > Actinomycetota > Thermoleophilia > Solirubrobacterales > Thermoleophilaceae > JACVRW01. Next base: position 434,278 of record CAWEGR010000007.1, on the reverse strand, counting down.
CGCGCTCGAGCAGCTCATCGACGGCGGCGAGCGCCTCGTCCTCGGTCGCCTGGGCGATGTCCGCCATCAGGTCCGGCTCGAAGCGCTCGCCCGCGACCGAGGCAGCCTCGACGAGGCGGCGCGTGCCCTCGGGGAGCGACGCGATCTCCTCGGCCAGCGCCGCGGCCACCGCCGGCGGCAGGTCGAGCTCGTCGAGCGCACCCGCCGTCAGCGAGTCGGGCCCGCTCTCCGCGGTCACGCGCGCGAGCTGCTGCATGAAGAACGGGTTGCCCCCGCCCGCCTCGAAGAGCGAGTGCCGCAGCGGCTCGTCCACCCTGCCCTCGAGCAGCTCGTTCGCCTCGGCCGCATCGAGCGGGCCGAGCCGGAAGCGGTACGCCCCGCGGCGGCGCTCGACGCTGCCGAGCGCGCCCTCGAGCTTCGGATGCGCGCGGCCGGCGCGCTGCGCGAGCGCGAGCAGCACGCGGGTCTCGGGCGGCTTCGCGAGAAGGGAGGCGATCACCTCGACGGTCGCGTCGTCGGCCCACTGGAGGTCGTCGAGCGCGATCACGAGCGGGCGCTCCGCGGCGAGCCGCGCGAGCAGGTCGCGGACGGCCCGCCAGGCACGGTGGCGCTCGTCGCCGACTCCGGCCACGGCCTCCTCGCCGTCCGGATCGCGCAGCGACGGGAAGATCGCCCCGAGCTCGCGGCGCAGCTCGGCGTCCTCGCCCAGCAGCTCGGGCTCGACCGTGGCGAGGTACGGGTCCATGGCGTCGACCACGGGCGCGAAGGGCACGCCGCGCTCGAACTCGGCCGCGTTCCCGCGCAGCACGAGATAGCCGCGCGACTCGGCCTCCTGGCACAGCTCCTGAACGAGACGCGTCTTGCCGATCCCGGGCTCGCCGGAGATCTCGATCAGGCGCGGACCCGCCTCTGCGAGCCCGTCGAGGGCGCGCACGATCCGCGCGAGCTCCTGGTCGCGCCCGACGATGCGCTCAGCGGTGGACGCCACGAATCCATGGCGAGGATAACTTGGCAGGGTGGCGGCCAACGGGATAACTCGGCGCGGGCTCGTTCAGGGCACCGCCGGGCTCGTCGCGCTGCCGGCGTTCCTCGCGGCTTGCGGCGGCGGGAGCGAGGACGAGCTTCTGTTCTCGAGCTGGCCCGAGTACATCGATCAGAGCGGCCAGCGCTTCCCCACTCTCGAGCGCTTCGAGAGCCAGACCGGGGTCCACGTCGAGTACTCGCCGGAGATCACCGACTACGCGGCCTACTACGCGAAGCTGTCCCCGCAGCTCGCGCGCGGAGGCTCGGGCGGGCGCGACCTGATCATGACCGTCGACTGGCTGTCCGCGCGGCTCGTGCGGCTCGGCTGGGTCGAGCGCTTCGACGGCCTCGAGCTGCGCCACGTGCGCCGCAACCTGATCGAGCGGCTGCGCGAGCCGGACTTCGATCCTGACCGCCGCTACTCCGTGCCGTGGCAGGTGGGCCAGACCGGCCTGCTCTACGACATCCGCGCCACCGGCGGCCCCATCGACAGCGTCGAGGCGCTGTTCGACCCGCGCTTCCGCGGACGCGTGGCCATGCAGAGCGAGATGCGCGACAGCGTCGGCCTCGTCCTGCTCGCGGACGGCAAGGACCCCGAGACGGCGACACTTGACGAGGCGCTCGCCGCGGTCGAGCGGATCGCCCGCGCCGCGAGCGACGGGCAGATCCGCCGCTTCACGGGCTTCGACTACCGCAACGACCTGCTCCGCGGGGACGTGGACATCGCGGTCGGCTGGTCCGGCGATGCGTACCGGCTCGGGTTGGACGAGCCGCGCATCCGCTTCGTCCAGCCCGTCGAGGGCTACCTGCTCTGGACGGACAACCTGCAGATCCCGGCGGGCGCGCCGAATCCGAACGCCGCCCGGCGCCTGATCGACTTCTACTACCGGCCGGAGATCGCGCTGCGGGTCACGCTCACGGTGTTCTACGTCTCGCCGGTCGAGGGGGTGCGCGAGCTGGCGGCGGAGACGCACCCGGAGCTGCTCGAGAACGAGCTCGTGTTCCCGAGCGAGGCGACCCTCCGGCGCGGCCGCGTGTTCCGCACGCTGAGCGCCCGCGAGGAGCGCGAGCTCGACGCGGCGTTCCAGAAGGCGATCGGCGCGTAGGGCGCGCTCAGGCCGCGGCGAACACGGGCGGACGCCGCTCGGCCCAGGGGTCGCTCTGCTCGAGCTGCGACGCCACCCGGATCAGCAGGTCCTCACGGCCCAGGTCGCTCACGAGCTGCACGCCGATCGGAAGGCCCTCGTCGCCCTGGCCGAGCGGCAGCGAGATCGCCGGCTGGCCGGTCGAATTGAAGCCCGCCGTGAACACGCCGTACGCGATCGCGCGCCGCATCGGCTCCATCGGATCGTCGTCGGTCGAGCCGTCCCCGATCGCGCCGATCGGCGCCGGCGGCTGCGCCATCGTCGGCGTCAGGAGCAGGTCGTAGTCCTGCCACCAGCCGATGACGTGGCGGTTCACGAGCTGGGCGTAGCCGACCGAAGTGAGGTACTCGGAGGCGGAATGCCCGCGGCCCGTCTCCGCGAGCGCCCAGGTCACCGGCTCGACGTCGTCGGGCGTGAGCGGCCGGCCGAGGCGCAGGCCCCAGTAGTCGACAAGCGTGGCCACGCCGGAGGCCCAGCGCACCATGAACATCGGCTCGTACGCGGGGTCGTCGAGCCCCGGCGGATACGCCTCCTCGACGTGATGGCCGTGCGCCTCGAGCGCGTGCGCCGCCGCGCGCGCCGCGGCCGCGCAGTCGGGGTGCACCTCGGCGAGCGCGGCCGGCGCGCTCGTCATCAGGCCGATGCGCAGGCGGCCCGGGTCGGCGCCGACCTCCTCGCCGTAGGGGCGCTGCCGGGCGGGCGCGAAGTAGGGCTCGCCCGGCGGCGGGTCCGCGACCCACTCGAGCACCGCCGCGGCGTCGCGCACCGAGCGCGACACCACGAGCTCCACCCCGAGGCCGGAGACGAAGTCGCCGAGCGGCGCCATCGACACCCGCGCTCGTGAGGGCTTCAGGCCGACGAGGCCGCAGCACGAGGCGGGGATGCGGATCGAGCCGCCGCCGTCGCCGCCGTGCCCGATCGCGACCATCCCCGCGGCCACCGCCGCCGCGGAGCCGCCGCTCGACCCGCCGGTCGAGTGCTCCGTGCTCCACGGGTTGCGCGATGGCCCGTGCGAGCGCGGCTCCGTGGTGGGCAGGATCCCGAACTCCGGGACGTTCGTCTTGCCGACGAAGACGAAGCCCGCCGCGCGCAGGCGCCCGGCGAGCCAGGAGTCCTCGTCCGCGCGCCAGTCGAGGTCGCGCAGGAAGGTCGTGCCCTCGTGGTACGGGTCGCCGGCGGTGGTGCAGATCAGGTCCTTGATCACGATCGGCACGCCGCGGAACGGCCCGTCCGCCGGGTCTGTCTCGAGCGCCTTCTCGAACAGCGGGTGGATGACGGCGTTGATCTCGGGATTCAGCTCCTCGATCCGCCCGATGGCCTCTTCGGCCAGCTCCCTGGGCGAGATCTCACCCGACGCGACGAGCTCGGCCTGCGCGGTGGCATCCATGAGCTCAACCTATCCCACAGGGGATACTCGTCCAGCAATTCCGAAAACCCGGTCGGCTTTTGCTACTTTGACCCGATGGAACCGCTTTCGGTCGAGGCGAAGAGAAGCAACGCTTCGCAGCCGCAAGCCGGCTGCTCGCGCACAGCAGGCAAGGGTCGCTCGAGAACCCCGAGGTCTACGAAAACGTCCCCGGCCACATCATCCCGGTCCTCGAGCGCGAGTTCGACGACTTCGACAACGAGGCCGAGAAGTTCCTCGACGGCCAGACGCCCGAGGACCAGTTCATCGGCTTCCGCCTGAAGCAGGGCGTCTACGGCCAGCGCCAGGCCGACGTCCAGATGTGTCGCATCAAGCTGCCGATGGGCGGCGTCACGCCGGAGCAGATGGAGACGTTCGCCGACGTGGTCGAGGAGTACGCGCCCCTGAACAAGGGCCACGTCACCACCCGTCAGAACATCCAGATCCACCACATCCCGCTGCGCCAGATGGCCGAGCTGATCCGGAAGGTCTCGGACTCCGGCCTGTCCTCGCGCGAGGGCTGCGGCAACACGGTCCGCAACGTCACGGGCGACCCGTGGGCGGGGATCACGGAGGGCGAGCTGTTCGACATCACTCCGTACGCCGGCGCGTACGTCCGCTACTTCGTCCGCCATCCCACGACGCAGCTCATGCCGCGCAAGGTCAAGACCGCCTTCACGGCGACGGACGAGGACCGCGCGATCACCGGGATCCACGACATCGCGTTCATCCCGCGCGTGCGCGACGGCGTCCGCGGCGTGGAGATCCGCGTCGGCGGCGGCACGTCGATCATGCCGCGCGTCGCCCCCACGCTCTACGACTTCGTCGAGCTCGACAACGGCGACTTCCTCAAGGTCTCCGAGGCCGTCTTCCGCATCTTCGACCGCCAGGAGTGGCTGCGCGTCAACCGCGCGCGTGCGCGCATCAAGGTGCTGATCGACAAGATCGGGATCGACGCGTTCCGCGAGCAGGTCGAGGAGGAGCTCAGGGCGACTGGGTCGCCGAGCGCGACTTCGACCCGCAGCCGCTCCTCACCGTGCACGACGAGGAGGGGAGCGTGGCCGCGCCGCCCGCCGCCTACGCCCAGCCGAACGGCGACGGCTCCCCCTTCGAGCGCTTCCGCGCCTCGAACGTGCAGCCGCAGCGCCAGGAGGGCTTCTCGAGCGTCCAGGTCCGGATCGTGCGCGGCGACCTCACCCCGGAGCAGTTCCGCGGGCTCGCCCAGATCATGCGCGACTACTGCGGCGGCTGGGCGCGCACGACCGTGCACCAGAACCTGCTGCTGCGCTGGGTCCGCGACGAGTCGGTCTATGAGGTCTGGCGCGAGCTCGACGCCCTCGGCCTCGGCCAGGCGGGCGCCGACGAGGTCGTCGACGTGGTCAGCTGCCCCGGCACGGACTCGTGCAAGCTCGGCATCACGAGCTCGATGGGCCTCAACCGCGCGGTCATGGAGCGCATCGAGGAGATGGGCATCACGGACCCGCTCACGAAGCGGATCCACATCAAGATGTCCGGCTGCCCGAACGGCTGCAGCCAGCACCACATCGCGAACATCGGGTTCTACGGGGCCTCGATCAAGGTCGGCGAGCACACGATCCCGGCCTACGTCGCCCACATCGGCGGCCGCTACGAGGGCGGCGAGGTCCTCTACGGCACCCGCCTCAAGGTGCGGCTCGCCGCGAAGCGCGTGCCCGAGGCGGTCGAGCGCTGGATCCGCATGTACGAGGCGGAGCGCGAGGAGGGCGAGGAGTTCAACGACTTCGCCGAGCGCGCCGGCACGACCCGCTTCGAGGACGAGGTCCGCGAGCTGGCCCTGCCGATCGAGTTCAGCCTCGAGAACATGACTCACTTCGTCGACTGGCAGCGCAAGGAGCCCTTCCAGGTCATCCGGGGTGAGGGCGAATGCGCGGTCTAGACGCCGAGGACACGCTCCGGCTCGCGATCGAGCGCCACCACCCGAAGCTCGTCATGGCCTGCTCCTTCCAGAAGGAGGAGACGGTCCTGATCGACATGCTGATGGCGATCGAGCCGTCCGCCCGCGTGTTCACGATCGACACCGGCGTGCTGTTCCCGGAGACCTACGAGGTCTGGCGCAAGGTCGAGGATCGCTACGGCCTGAAGGTCGAGGTGCTGGACGCAACGCCGCCGAACGGCACTCCATGGAGCGCTTCGAACTGCTGCGGCCCCCGCAAGGTCGACGCGCTCGAGGCCGCGCTCGCCGGATCGGACGCCTGGATCACCGGGATTCGCCGCGAGCAATCGCCCACCAGAGCGGACGCGGAGAGCGTTGAATGGGATGATGCAAGGGGGGTATGGAAGTTCAATCCCCTCGCGGAATGGACGGACAAGGATGTCTGGCGCTACATCAACGAGCGGGACCTGCCCTACCATCCCCTGCACGATCGGGGGTTCGAGTCCATAGGCTGCGCCCCCTGCACCCTCCCCGGCAGTGGCCGTGAGGGCCGCTGGTCCGGTCAGGAAAAGACCGAGTGCGGCCTACACGTGTGACGCTTGCCGGTTGAGCCAAACCGCATGAGCACCGTCGAGATCCCCCGTATCCTGCCCTCGGACGTCGAGCCGATGAGCTACGAGATCCCACATCTGAGGGCCATCGAGGCCGAGGCCATCCACGTGATTCGCGAGGTGGCGGCGGAACTCGAGCGCGGCGTGATCCTGTTCTCCGGCGGGAAGGACTCCGCCGTGCTGCTCCACCTCGCGCGCAAGGCGTTCTGGCCCGCGGCGCTCCCGTTTCCCGTCATGCACGTGGATACGGGCCACAACTTCCCGGAGGTCCTCGCCTATCGCGACGCGGCTGATCGAGGAGATCGGCGCCCGGCTGATCGTCGCCTCGGTGCAGGACTCGATCGACCGCGGCCGCGTGGTCGAGGAGAAGGGCCCGCGGGCGTCGCGCAACCGGCTGCAGTCGGTCACCCTGCTCGACGCGCTCGAGGAGCACGGCTTCAAGGCCGCGTTCGGCGGCGCGCGCCGCGACGAGGAGCGCGCCCGCGCGAAGGAGCGCATCCTGTCGTTCCGCGACGACTTCGGCCAGTGGAACCCGAAGGCGCAGCGCCCCGAGCTCTGGAACCTCTACAACGGCTTCGTCAAGCCCGGCGAGCACGTGCGCGTGTTCCCGCTCTCGAACTGGACGGAGCTCGACGTCTGGCAGTACATCGCCGAGGAGCGGATCGCGCTGCCGTCGATCTACTTCGCCCACAACCGCGAGGTGTTCAAGCGCGACGGCATGCTCTACGCGACCTCGGAGTGGGTCGAGCTGCTGCCGGACGAGAAGCCCTTCGAGGAGTCGGTGCGCTTCCGCACCGTCGGCGACATGAGCTGCACGGGCGCGGTCCGCTCGACGGCTGAGACGCTCGAGGCGGTGGTCTCCGAGATCGCGGCGACCCGCATAACGGAACGCGGCGAGACGCGCGCGGACGACCGGGTCTCCGAGGCGGCCATGGAGGACCGCAAGAAGGAGGGCTACTTCTAGCTCCCATGGAGCCGGGTGTCGCCACCAACGGCAGCGTCGTCTCGGCGCGCCAGTCCGAGCTCGTCCGCTTCGCCACGGCGGGGTCGGTCGACGACGGCAAGTCGACCCTGATCGGCCGCCTCCTCTACGACACGAAGTCGATCTTCGAGGACCAGCTCGAGCACGTCGAGCGCTCCTCCGAGCAGCGCGGCGACGGCTACATCAACCTCGCGCTGTTGACCGACGGCCTGCGCGCCGAGCGCGAGCAGGGCATCACGATCGACGTCGCGTACCGCTACTTCCACACGCCGCGGCGCAAGTTCATCATCGCTGACACGCCCGGCCACGAGCAGTACACGCGCAACATGGTCACGGGCGCCTCGACCGCCGACCTCGCGCTGATCCTCGTGGACGCGCGCAAGGGCGTCCTCGAGCAGTCGCGCCGCCACGCGTTCCTCGCGTCGCTCCTGCGCATCCCGCACCTCGTCGTCTGCGTCAACAAGATGGACCTGGTGAACTGGGACCAGGAGGTCTTCGAGCGGATCTGCTCGGAGTTCGCCGGCTGGGCCGCCAAGCTCGACGTCCAGGACGTCACGTTCATCCCGATCTCGGCGCTGCACGGCGACAACGTCGTCGACCGCTCCGAGAACATGGACTGGTACGAGGGGCCGTCGCTGCTCTACCACCTCGAGCACGTGCACGTGGCCTCGGACCGCAACCTGCTCGACGCGCGCTTCCCGGTGCAGTGGGTGATCCGCCCGATGACGGACGAGCACCACGACTACCGCGGCTACGCGGGCGAGGTCGCCTCGGGCGTCTTCGGCGTCGGCGACGACGTGGTCGTCCTGCCCTCGGGGCTCGAGACCCGCATCGCCGGGATCGACACGATGGACGGCGAGCGCGAGGAGGCCTTCCCGCCGCTGTCCGTCACCCTCCGCCTCGAGGACGACGTCGACGTCTCGCGCGGCGACATGATCTGCCGCCCGCACAACCGCCCCACCGAGACCCGCCAGCTCGACGCGATGGTCTGCTGGATGTCCGAGCGGCCGCTGCAGACCTCCGGGCGCTACCGGATCAAGCACACCACGCGCACCGCCCTCGCGAAGGCCGACGAGCTGCTCTACCGCATCGACGTGAACTCGCTGCACCGCGACGAGTCGGCCACCGGGCTGGCGCTCAACGAGATCGGCCGCCTGCGCCTGCGGCTCTCCTCGCCGCTGTTTCTCGACGAGTACAGGCGCAACCGCGCCACCGGGAGCTTCATCCTCATCGACGAGTCGACGAACGACACCGTCGGTGCAGGGATGGTCCTCTAGCGCTCTCGGCTCTAGTCTGCCTTCCCGATGGACTTCGCCCTCATTGGCTTCGGCCTCGGGGTCGGCATCCTCGTGGGAATGACGGGCATCGGCGGGGGCTCGCTCATGACCCCCATGCTGATCCTCGTCTTCGGTGTCACGCCGATCACGGCGATCGGCACGGATCTCGCGTACGCGGCCGTGACGAAGACCGTCGGCGGCTACAAGCACTGGCGCCAGCGGACCGTCGACCTGCAGTTGTCGAGCTGGATGGCGCTCGGCTCGGTGCCGGCCGCGGTCAGCGGCGTCTGGGTGCTCGGCATCATCGAGGACGCCGCCGGGCGCGAGTTCGACGACCTGCTGCTCGGCGCTGCTGGCCGGGGCGCTGCTGCTCACGGGCATCGCGACGCTGATCCGCGCCTTCCTGAAGTCGATGCACGCGCGCGAGCGCGACACGATCGAGATGGAGACGCGCCACAAGGTCGCCGCGGTGGTGCTCGGTGTCTGCGTGGGCTTCGTGCTCGGCATCACCTCGGCGGGCAGCGGCGCGCTGATCGCCGTCGGCCTGATCATGCTGTTCCGGCTGACGCCGCGGCGCGTGGTCGGCACGGACGTCTTCCACGCGGCGATCCTGCTCTGGGCCGCCGGGCTTGCGCACGTGAGCGCGGGCAACGTCGACTTCGCCCTCGTCGGCACGATCCTGCTCGGCTCGGTGCCGGGCGTCTGGCTCGGCAGCCACTGGTCGGTCCGGGTCGAGCCTGCGGTGCTCAGGACCACCCTCGCGGTCGTGCTGATCGGGGCCGGGATCGCGCTGCTGATCAAGGCGGGCCTCGGCATCCCGACGTGGGTGCTGATCCCGTTCCCGCTGGGTGTGATCGTGCTGATGCTCGTGACGATGGTCCGCGCCCGGCGCGAGCGCGAGGAGGCCGAGGCGCGCGCCGCGCGCGACTCCGCGCCCGGCGAGCCCGAACCCACGGCGGCGAGCCCATGATGGTCGTGATGACACCCGAGGCCACCCCCGCCCAGATCGAGGCGGTGGTGAGCCGGCTCGAGGCCGTGGGCGTGCACGCGAAGGTGATGCCCGGCGAGCTCACGACCGCGATCGGCGCGATCGGCGATCCCGAGGGAGTGCGCGAGCTCGGGCTCGAGGGCTTCCCGGGCGTCGACCAGGTGATCCCGATCTCGCGGCCCTACAAGCTCGCATCGTCCGAGCTCTCGCATCACGAGCCGACCGTCGTCGAGGTTGACGGCCGCCGGGTCGGCGGCGGCGAGACGTTCTGCCTGATCGCGGGCCCCTGCACCGTCGAGACGGCCGAGCAGACGCTCGGTGTGGCGCGGGCCGTGGCGGACGCCGGGGCCTCGATGCTGCGCGGCGGGGCGTTCAAGCCGCGCACGTCGCCGTTCTCGTTCCAGGGCCTCGGCCGCGACGCGCTCGGCATCCTGCGCGAGGCCCGCGAGGCCACCGGCCTGCCCGTGGTGAGCGAGATGACCGCCGTCGAGCTGGCGGACGACTTCGCCGCCGCCGTCGACGTGATCCAGGTCGGCGCGCGCAACATGCAGAACTACGGGCTGCTCGAGGTGGTCGGCAAGATGGGCAAGCCCGTGCTCCTGAAACGCGGCCTGTCGTCCACTCTCGACGAGCTCCTGATGGCCGCCGACTACGTGCTCAAGGAGGGCAACGAGGACGTGATCCTCTGCGAGCGCGGCATCCGCACGTTCGACACCGCGATGCGCTTCACGCTCGACCTCGGCGCCGTGCCATGGCTGAAGCTGCACACGCACCTGCCGGTGATCGTCGACCCGTCGCACGCGTCGGGGGACCGGCGCCTCGTCGGGCCCCTGTCGCGAGCGGCGGCAGCCGTCGGGGCGGACGGGATCATCGTCGAGGTCGCCGAGGATCCGGAGCTCGCGCTCTGCGACGGCCCGCAGCAGCTCTATGCCCGCGACTTCGCGGAGTTCGCGGCGGACGTGGGCGCGCACGCTCGGCTCGGCGGCCGCGAGCTGGCCTGATCCGCGAAGTTCAGATACCCTTCGGTATGTGAACAACTCGCTGCCGCCCGGACCGCGCACGCCCCGCCCCCTGCAGTCGCTGCGCTGGACCGTTCGGCCCTCCGCCTACCTCGAGGACTGCGCGCGCCGCTACGGCTCCTCCTTCACGCTCAAGATCGCGAACGAGGGGACCTGGGTCTTCATCACCGACCCGGACGCGGTCAAGCAGGTGTTCACGGGCGACCCGCGCCTCCTGCACGCCGGTGAGGCGAACGTCGTGCTGCTGCCCGGTGCTCGGCCCGAACTCGGTGCTGCTCCTCGACGAGGGCCCGCACATGCGTCAGCGCAAGCTGCTGCTGCCGCCCTTCCACGGCGAGCGCCTCAAGGGCTACGCCGACACGATGAACGACGTCGCCGAGCGCGAGATCGCCACATGGCCGGTCGGGGAGCCGCTCGCCACGCGGCCGCGCATGCAGGCGCTGACGCTCGAGATCATCATGCGCACGGTCTTCGGGCTCGACGAGGGCCGCCAGAAGACGGAGCTGTCCGCGGCACTGTCCGAGCTGCTCCGGTTCGGCAGCAGCCCGCTGAACATGGCGATCGGCCTGTCGCTCGGGCCGCACCGGGCGATCCGGCTGAACGTCTGGCGCAAGGTGCTCGACCCGACGGACGCCCATATCTACGAGGCGATCCGCGAGCGCCGGGCGGCCGGCGGGCTCGAGGAGCGCGACGACGTGATGTCGCTGCTGCTGCAGGCGCATCACGAGGACGGCATCGCCGATGGCCGACAAGGAGCTCCGCGACGAGCTGATCACGCTGCTCGTGGCCGGGCACGAGACCACCGCGACGGCGATCGCCTGGGCGCTCGAGCGGCTCGTGCGGCACCCCCACATCCTCGAGCGGCTGCGCGACGGCGACGACGACTACGCGGACGCCGTCGTCAAGGAGACGCTGCGCCTGCGGCCGCCGCTGTCGATCGTCCTGCGGCGCCTGACGGAGCCGATGGAGATCGGCGGGCGCATGCTGCCCGCGGGCGTCAACGTCGCTCCCTGCATCTATCTCATGCACCGGCGGGCGGACCTCTACCCCGACCCCTTCAGCTTCCGGCCCGAGCGCTTCCTCGAGGGGCAGGGCGGCACCTACAGCTGGATCCCGTTCGGCGGCGGCGTGCGACGCTGCCTCGGCGCGAGCTTCGCGCAGCTCGAGATGCGGATCGTGCTGCAGGCGCTCGCGCGCCGGCTCGACCTGGGCGCGGCCGACCCGCGCCCGGAGCGCCTCGTGCGGCGCGCGATCATCCTGAGCCCTGAGCGCGACGGCGAGATCGTCGTCGGCGGCGTCCGCGAGGATGCCGCGCGCGATGTCGAGCACGCAGCTCACGCGTAAGGAACGCCAGGCGCACACGCGTGCGCGGCTGATGCGCTCCGCGGCGAAGCTCGCCGCCGAGCGCGGGGTCGAGGGCGCGTCGCTGGCGCTCGTCGCCGAGGACGCCGGCTTCACGAAGGGCGCCGTGTACGCCAACTTCGAGTCGAAGGAGGCGCTCTTCCTCGCGATGCTCGACGAGCGCTTCGACCAGCGCATCTCCGAGCTCGACAGCGTGCTCGCCGCGGGCGGGACCATCGAGGAGCAGGCCCGCCAGGCGGGCCGCGACTTCATCGCCGCGATCGAGGCGGAGCCGGAGTGGGAGCGCCTCTTCTTCGAGTTCGCTCTCTACGCGTCGCGCAACGAGGAGTTCCGCGCGGCGCTCGTGGAGCGCTACCGGGCCCTGCGCGAGCGGATCGCGACGCTGCTCGAGCGCCGAGCGCGCGAGCTCGGCATGGAGCCGGTCATCCCGCCCGAGCGCGTGGCGCTGATGACCTTCGCGATGGCGAACGGCCTCGCCCTCGAACGGCTGCTCGAGCCGGAGGCGGTGGACGCCGAGCTGTTCCCGGCGATGCTCGCCACGTTCTTCAGGGGCCTGTCGGAGCCCGCCCCTTCACCGGGGCGTCGATAACCTCCCGGCCCCTCATGTTCGACAAGGTACTCGTCGCCAACCGGGGCGAGATCGCGATCCGCGTCATGCGCACGCTCGAGGAGCTGGGCATCGGCACGGTGGCGGTCTACTCCGAGCCGGACCGGGACGCACCGCACGCGCGTCGAGCCGACGAGGCGTACCTGCTCGGCCCCGGCCCGGCGAACGAGAGCTACCTCGTCGTCGACAAGATCATGGAGGTGGCCGCGCAGTCCGGCGCGCAGGCGATTCACCCGGGCTACGGCTTCCTCGCGGAGAACGCGGCCTTCGCTCGCGCGTGCGAGGAGGCCGGCGTCGTCTTCATCGGGCCGCCGGCGTCGGCGATCGACTCGATGGGCTCGAAGACGCGCGCCCGCGAGATCATGCAGGAGGCGGGCGTGCCGATCGTTCCCGGCACCACCGATCCCGTCGAGACCGTCGAGGACGCGCGCCGGATCATCGACGAGTCGGTCGGCTATCCGGTCGCGATCAAGGCGGCCGGGGGCGGCGGCGGCAAGGGCTTCCGGGTGGCGGAGAGCGAGGACGAGCTCGAGAAGGCGTTCGAGGGCGCGGCGCGCGAGGGCGAGAAGTTCTTCTCGGACGCGACCGTCTACGTCGAGCGCTACCTGCCCGACCCGCGGCACGTCGAGGTGCAGGTGCTCGCCGACTCGCACGACAACGTCATCCACCTGTTCGAGCGTGACTGCTCGGTGCAGCGCCGCCACCAGAAGCTGATCGAGGAGTCGCCGGCGCCGGCCGTCGACCCCGAGCTGCGCGAGCGCATCGGGAAGATCGGCACGGACGCCGCGCGCGCGGTCGGCTACCGCAGCGCCGGAACGATCGAGGGCCTGTTGCAGGACGGCGAGTACTTCTTCCTCGAGATGAACACGCGCGTGCAGGTCGAGCACTGCGTGACCGAGATGGTCACCGGCATCGACATCGTGCGCGAGCAGATCAAGATCGCCGCGGGCGAGCCGCTCGGCTACGCCCAGGAGGACGTGGTCATGCGCGGCCACGCGATCGAGTGCCGCATCAACGCCGAGGACGCCTCGAAGAAGTTCGCGCCGGCGCCCGGCCGGGTGGGCTCGTACCGCGAGCCCTCGGGCCCGTTCGTGCGCGTCGACTCGGGTGCAGAGGAGGGCTACGAGGTCCTCCCTCTCTACGACCCCATGATCGCGAAGCTGATCGTCTGGGACGTCGACCGCGAGGCCTCGACGCGGCGCATGCTGCGCGCGCTCGGCGAGTTCGAGATCGGCGAGCTCAAGACGCTGATCCCGTTCCACACCGCGCTGCTCGCGACGGAGCAGTGGAAGCGCGGCGAGACCTGCCGCGACCTCGTGGAGGACAAGGACTGGCTCAAGGAGCTGGCCTTCCCGTCCGCGGCCGCGCCGTCGGAGGACGGCGAGGCGAAGGTCGAGCGCGACTACGCGGTCGAGGTCTCAGGCCGGCGCTTCGACGTCAAGGTGATCGGCGAGGCGCTCGGGATCCCGAACGGCGCGGGGCCCGCGGGCACACCCAAGCAGGCGCCGCGCCGTGATCGAAAGAGCGGCGGCAACGCGGGCGCCCCGGGTGAGCTGATCTCGCCGATCCAGGGCACGGTGCTGAAGGTGGCGGTCGAGAAGGGCGCGACGGTCGAGGAGGGCGCACTCGTGTGCGTGATCGAGGCGATGAAGATGGAGAACGAGATCACGGCGCCGTCGTCCGGAACCGTCGAGGAGCTGTCCGTCTCCGAGGGCGGCTCCGTCGCCACGGGCGACAGCATCGCCGTCATCAAGTAGTGCCCTCCGCCCTCGTCGTCGGGGCGGGGACCTTCGGCGCCTCGCTCGCCGAGCTGCTGGCCCGCTCGGACTGGGACGTCACCCTCGTCGACGTGTTCGAGCCGGGCGACCCCCGCTCGGAGTCCGGCGGCGAGACGCGTCTGCTGCGCTTCTCGCACGGAGGAGACGAGCTCTACACGCGGCTCGCCTGGCGGGCCCGCGAGCTCTGGCGCGAGCTCGGCTCGGGGGTGCTGATCGAGGCCGGGCTCGTCTGGTTCGCGCGGCGCGAGGGCGGCTGGGAGTCGGAGAGCGAGGGCGTGATGCGCGCTGCCGGCGTTCCTGTCGAGCGGCTCGATCCGGAGGAGGCCGCGCGCCTGTTCCCCTCGCTCCACACGGACGATCTGGTGTTCGCGGTTCACGAGACCGAGGCGGGGCTCCTGCGCGCGGGCGACGGCGTGCGCGCGCTGACGGCCCGCGGACGCGAGGCCGGGATGCGCGTGCTGCGCGGCCAGGCCGCGCCGGCCGGCGAGCGGGTCGAGCTCGCGGGCGAGACGCTCGAGGCGGATCACGTGATCTGGGCCTGCGGCGCATGGATGGCCCCGCTCTTCCCGGAGCTCCTCGACGTGCGCGTGACCCGCCAGGACGTGGTGCTCTTCGACGCTCCCGAGGAGTGGACCTCGCCCGGCGTGCCCGGCTGGGTCGACTTCGACACGTCGTTCTACGGCCACGGCCTGATCGAGCCGTACGGGCTGAAGGCGTCGTGCGACGCCGAGGGCGGCGCCCTCGATCCCGACGCGCGGCCCGAACAGGCGGATCCCGCGAGCGTCGAGCGCTCGCGGCGCTACATCGCCGAGCGCTTTCCGGCGCTCGCGGGAGCACGCGTGCGCTCCTCGCCCGTGTGCCACTACTCGCTCTCGCCGGACGGCGGCTTCCTGTTCGGCCGCCATCCCGAGCACGAGCGCGTCTGGCTGCTCGGCGGAGGGTCGGGGCACGGCTTCAAGCACGGCCCGGCGGTGGCCGAGCACGTGGCGGCCGTGCTGCGCGACGAGGCCGAGCCGGAGCCGCGCTTCGCGCTCGCCGGCCGCGGGCCGGGCGGCGCGCTGCGCACGGCGGGCAGCTGACGGCTACCCGGTCAGCGAGCGGAGCGCCTCCGCCTCCGTCCTGGCGAAGCCCCACCAGACGAGCCTGCCGTCGCGGACACGCACCGCCTGCCACATGATGTGGTCGACCGGTACACCCGCAAGTGCCCCGGTCAGGCGGAATTGCGCGACACCCCGCTCGAGAGTGCCGAGGACCGCCAGGACCTCCCAGCGCGGTTCGTCGAACTCGCCGTAGACCGTCTCCCACCAGGTGCGCACACCCGCGTGACCGCGGAACGTCGAGCCCTCGGCCTCAGCGACCATCGAGGTGAACTCGACCTGTTCGTCCACGAAAGCGAGGAAGGCGTCCAGATCACCGTCGTTGAGTGCTCCGTAGGCGGCCTCCGCGAACGCCCGCACCTCGTCGGCCTCGGATGGCATCCGTGGCGAGTATCGCCCAACGGCGGCCTGTCCGGGTAGCGTCCGCACCATGCGCCAGCTCACGTTGACGGAGGAGCGCCGGGTCGAGTGGCTCGAGGTCGCCGACCCTCACATCCAGGAGGCGACCGACGCGATCGTGCGCCCGCTGGCGGTGGCGCTCTGCGACCTCGACGGGCCGATGGTGCGGGGCGAGGCGCCCTTCCCGGGGCCGATCGCGCTCGGGCACGAGTTCGTGGCGGAGGTGGTGAGCGCGGGTGACATGGTGGAGACGGCCGTGGGCACCCTCTGCGTCGTCCCCTTCCAGGTCTCCTGCGGCCAGTGCGCGCGCTGCCTGCGCGGGCAGACGGGCGACTGCACCACGGTGCCTGAGCGCTCGATGTTCGGGTTCGGCCAGTTCGGCGGGCACTGGGGCGGCGCGCTCTCGGACCTCGTGCGGGTGCCGTTCGCCGACCACATGCTCGTGCCCGTGGCGGAGGGCATCGCGCCCGCCACCGTTGCCAGCGCGAGCGACAACATCCCCGACGGCTGGCGCACGGTCGCGCACCCGCTCGAGCACCGCCACGGCGCGCACGTGCTCGTGGTCGGAGGAGCGAGCATCGGCCTCTACGCCGTCGACTGCGCGCTCGCCCTCGGCGCCGAGGGCGTCACGTACGTGGACCACGACCCGGAGCGCCTGCGGATCGCGGAGACGCTCGGCGCCGACGTGCACGAGGGCGAGCTGCCGCACCGGCTCGGCCCGTTCCCGATCACGGTCGACAGCGGCGCCACCCGCGAGAGCCTCGCGCTCGCGCTGCGCTCGACGGAGCCGGGCGGCGAGTGCACGAGCACGGGGATCCTGTTCGAGCCGGAGACGCCGATGCCGCTGCTCGAGATGTACACGAGCGGCGTGAACTTCCACGTCGGCCGCGTGATGGCGCGCCCGGCGATCCCGGCGATCCTGGAGCTCGTCGCGGAGGGCCGGCTGCGGCCGGAGCTCGTGACCTCGCGGGTGGCGGGGTGGGAGGAGGCGCCGGAGGCGGTGGTCGCCCCGGAGCGGAAGCTGGTCGTGGAGCGGGAACGACAGCGGTAAAGGGTAGGTGCTTGGCGAGTTGGGTGTCGCTATGCGGACCTAACTCGCCGAACCCCCTGCGCGCGCTCGACGTTCTCGGCGTGGATCTTCTTCTGCGCGCGGGAGTCCCGCCCCGCCGGTAGACCCACACCCTCATTGCCGCTTTTCAGCTCCTCGAGATACGCGACGTCCTCGGCCAAGCAGCCGCAGCGCCTCGTCCCTCACGTGCGAGGGCCCGTGCCCAGGCACAACCACCTGCGCCTCCGAGATGAGCGGCTCGAGGCGCGCCAGCGTCGCCAGGTAGTCCTCGAGCGAGCCGTCCCTCGAGATCCAGGGGATCTCGACCGCCGAGACGTAGTCGCCGAGCACGATCACCCCGAGCGAGCGCAGGAAGAACGCGGTGCCGTCGGAGGTGTGGCCCTCGGCCGGATGCAGCTCGATCTCGGCCGCGCCCTCCCCCGTGCCGAGGTCGAGCCGCCCCGGCACCGGGAGCGACTGGAACGAGCCGAGCGCCAGCGGGCCGGGCCGCTCGACGTAGAACTCGGCGTCGAAGGCGCGCAGGTCGCGCTGCGCCTCGCCCGGTTGCTCGCGGAAGCGCAGCGCGGTCGACTCGCCGATCCCGAGCGACATGCCCGGGTACGCGTAGCGGCCGAGCAGGTGGTCGAAGTCCCCGTGCGTGGCGAGCAGGCCGTCGGCCTCGAAGCCCGCTCCCGCGAGGACGCCGGGCAGCGCCTCGAGCTCGTTCGGGAGGTAGGGCGAGTCGATCAGCAGCGTCTCGCCGCCGGCGCGCACGGCCACGGCGTTCGTCTGCCAGAACGCGCTCGTGACGAGCAGCGCGTCCTCGTTCAGCGAGACCGCGCGCACCCGACCCGCCCCTAGGCCGCGTCGAGCAGCTTGCCGGCGTCGCGGAAGGTCTTGACCTCGGCGTCGGGCTTCTTGCTCCCGGCCTCGATCTCCTCGCCGCTTCGGTTGACCCAGATCACCGGGATCTTCGACTTCAGGCAGGGCTCCACGTCCGTGGGATAGCCCGAGGCGATATGGACCCACCGCTTCTTCGTTCCTTCGATGCGGCGCGCGCACTCCTTGAAGTGCGCGGGGTCCGGCTTGTAGGAGCGGACCTGCTGCGCGGTGACGACGAGGTCGAAGTCGATGCGCAGGTGGCGGCGGGTTGCGCCGAGCAGCTTGTCGTCGATGTTCGACAGCACGCCGACCTCGTACTTCTTGGCGAAGCGCTCGAGCTGGGCGTTCGTCTCGCGGAAGGCCGTCCAGGCGGGCACGCTGTTCGGCAGGAAGTTGGAGCGCGAGGGCTCGAGCTCCCAGCCGAGCTCACTCGCGACGCGCACGGCCGTGCGGCGCAGCACCTCGGCGTAGAGCTCGTACGAGCCACGCTGGATCTCGCGCTGAACCTCGATGAATCGAGGGATCAGGGCATCGCGGTCGATGGTGAATCCGTCGCGATCGGCCTCCTTCTGGAACGCGTCGTAGACCCCGCTCTCCCAGTCGATCAGGGTGCCGTAACAGTCGAACGTGACGAACTTGACGTCTTTCGGTAGAGCCATGGGGTCTTTCGATAGGGTGCTGCGCCTCCCGAGCGCGGTCGCGCACTCTATCTACCCCCCATGGACCTCCTCGAATACCAGGGAAAACTGCTGTTCCGTAAGCACGGGCTGCCCGTGCCGGACGGTCAGGCGGCCGCATCGGTGAGCGAGGCGGTGGAGGCCGCCGAGGCGCTCGGCTATCCCGTGGTGGTCAAGGCTCAGGTCCAGATCGGCGGTCGCGGCAAGGCCGGCGGGATCAAGCTCGCGAACGACCGCGCGGAGGCCGAGGCCCATGCCCAGGCGATCCTCGGAATGGACATCCGCGGCTTCACCGTCCACGAGGTGTACGTCGAGCAGGCGAGCGAGATCGACGAGGAGTACTACGCGGCGGTCGTGTTCGACCGCTCGGCCAAGAAGCCGATGGCGATGCTGTCGCGGATGGGCGGCATGGACGTGGAGGAGGTCGCCGAGAAGGACCCCGAGGCCATGCGCATGCTGCACGTGGACCCGCTGATCGGCTTCCAGGACTTCCACGGGCGCAGGCTCGCCTTCGAGGCGGGCATCGCGGACGACGTGATCCGGCCGGTCGGCGCCGTGCTCTCGCAGCTCTACGAGGTGTTCGTGCGCGAGGACGCGACGCTCGTCGAGGTCAACCCGCTGCTCATCACGAAGAAGCGCGAGGTCGTCGTCCTCGACGCGAAGGTCACGATCGACGCCAACGCCCTGTTCCGCCACCCCGACGTCGCCGAGCTGCGCGATCTCTCGGCCGAGGACCCGCAGGAGCGGATGGCGAAGGAGCGCGGGCTCACCTACGTGAAGCTCGACGGCAACGTGGGCATCCTCGGCAACGGCGCCGGGCTCGTCATGTCGACCCTCGACGTGGTCGCCCAGGCGGGAGGCCGGCCCGCGAACTTCCTCGACGCCGGCGGCGGCTCCAAGGCCGAGGCGATCACGAGCGCGGTCGAGGTGATCCTGTCCGACGACAAGGTGAGCGCGGTGCTGTTCAACATCTTCGGCGGCATCACCCGCTGCGACGAGGTGGCGCGCGGGCTGATCGAGGCGTTCGAGCAGATCAAGCCGGACGTCCCGTTCGTGGTCAGGCTCGACGGCACGAACGACAAGGAGGGCCGGGCGCTGCTCGCCGAGGCCGACCTGCCGAACGTGCACACGGAGTCCACGATGCTCGGCGCCGCGCAGAAGGTCGTGGAGCTCGCGGGCTGATGGCGATCCTCGTCGACCCAGGCACGCGCCTCTGCGTCTCGGGCATCACCGGACGCGAGGGCACCTTCCACGCGCTCCGCAACCGCGACTACGGCACCCAGGTGGTCTCCGGCGTCACGCCCGGCAAGGGCGGCCAGGACGTGGACGGCGTCCCGGTCTTCAACACCTTCCACGACGCCGTCGCGGAGACGGACGCCAACACCGCGATGATCTTCGTCCCGCCCCGCTTCGCGGCCGACTCGATCCTCGAGGCGGAGGACGCCGGCATCGAGCTGATCATCGCGATCACCGAGGGCATCCCGGCACACGACGAGCTCAAGGTCTACAACCACCTGCAGCGCGGCAGCCGCGCGGCTCGTGGGCCCCAACTGCCCCGGCATCCTGTCGCCCGGCAAGGCCAACGTGGGCATCATCCCTGCGCAGTTCTTCAAGGAGGGCAACGTCGGGCTCGTGTCGCGCTCGGGCACGCTGACCTACCAGATCGGGAACGAGCTCGCCCAGCAGGGCTTCGGCAACTCGACGATCGTCGGCATCGGCGGCGACCCGGTCCCCGGCTCGAGCTTCGTCGACATCATCGAGCTGTTCGAGCAGGACGGTGAGACGGAGCTGATCGTCATGTGCGGCGAGATCGGCGGCTCGGCCGAGGAGGAGGCCGCGGACTACATCGCGGAGCACGTGTCGAAGCCGGTGCTCGCGTACATCGCGGGCTTCACGGCACCGCCCGGCAAGACGATGGGCCACGCCGGCGCGATCGTGTCCGGCTCGAAGGGCACCGCCGCCGCGAAGGCCGAGGCACTCGAGGCGAAGGGCGTGAAGGTCGGCCGCAACCCGACGCAGGTCGCCGAGCTCGCCATCGAGATCCTCGGGGCGCGGGCCTAGCCGCCTACCCCGGCGTCTCGTACGCCTCGCTCATCCCCGCCGCCACGGCTCCGACCTCCTCGCTCAGCGCTCGCACCTCGCTCGCGAGGCGCTCCTGGTTCGCCGCCTCCGTCGACGCCGACACGCTCACGAGGTTCCCGCGCACCGTGTCGAGCTCCACGAGCACGCGCTCCATCTCGTCGTAGAAGCGCTGCAGCTGGCCCTCCATCTTGCGCAGCACCGCGAGCTGGGTCTCGAGCGCGGAGGTGAGCTCCGCCTTCGACGGATCGCGGCGCACCTGGGCGAGCCGCTGCTCGACCCATGAGGGGGGCGTCTCCGCGAGCGCCTCGTAGAGAAGCTGGGCCCGGCGAGCGCCGTCGTCCATCGCGCGGATGAAGCGGTCGACCTCCGCGGAGACCTCCTCGAAGGGCAGTTCGGCCCGCTCGATCGCCTCGCGGATGCGGGCCTCGCGGCGGCGTCCCTCGTTGACGAGCCCGGCGATCGGGTCGGACAGCGCCGCGGGTGTCGAGCCGTCCCGCCTCGACCTTCTTGCGCCGGCCGGCGCGCTCGCGCGTCGAGCACCTTCTGCGCCTCGTCCTCGTCGAAGTAGGTGCGAGCGCACGCGATCCCGTAGACCACGAGGCCGACCGCGAGCACCGGCAGCACGACGCCGACCACGATCCCGACGATCGCGATCGCCGCGAACAGGATCACGTTGAACGGCTGCGTGAGCGCGTTCAGGATCAGCGCCCGGTTGTACTCGCCACGGCTGTAGGGCTGCATCTGCCTCGACATCAGAAGAAGCTCGAGATGCTCCTGTAGACGGCCTCGATGTCCTCGGTGTCGCCCTCGTAGGCCTGGCCGCCCGACGCCTTCGAGATCGCCTCGAGCGCCTCGGCCGCTCCCGCGGCGCCCGCGCTGTAGGCGATCGTGAACACGCGGACCTGGTTGTCCGAGTCGCCCTGGGAGCGCACGGCGTCGACCGCCTGCTGGGCGCTTGCCGCGGAGTCCGTGTCCTCGCCGTCCGTGAGCACGACCACGGCGTTGATCGTTTCGGGCCCCGCGGTCGCGCGCACCGAGTTGAAGCCCTGGATCGTGGCGTCGTAGACCGCGGTGCCGCCGTCGGCGAAGAGGTTCTCCACCGTCGAGCGCAGCTGGCCCTCGGCCTCGCTGAACGGCGCGATCGGGAGCAGCGGCTGGATGCGGTCGTTGAAGGTCGTGAGCCCGACGGAGTCCTGCTGCCCGACCTCCTCGAAGAAGGCCTCGAGACCCTGCTTGGCGCTCACGAGCCGGTTCTCGTCGGCCATCGAGCCGGACCTGTCAACCACGAGCAGGACGTTGGCGGGCTTGCGGTCCTCGCGCCAGGCCCGCCGGATGCGGTCGAGCGTGCGCGGCTCGGGAAGGCCGAGCACCCGCTCGGGCTGCGCGGGGTCGACGCCGTTCTCCTTCGAGATCGGGGCCACCGGCTCCTCCTCGAGGTCCGCCGGGCGGAAGCCGGAGCGCGCGGCGAGCTCCGGCGTGATCTCGTCGGCGAGGAACTCGCCGAAGGCCTCGGCGCCCTCGCGCTGCGCCGGCGTGACCCAGTCGCCGTCGAGCACGATGAAGGGGTTGTCCGAGTAGAACGTTCCCTCGGGCGGATAGAGCGCCACGAGCTTGGGCTGCGAGCCGCGGTTCTTGTTGAAGTCGAGCAGCGTCACCTCCTCCATCGCCACGGCCGACGCGTAGCCGGGGCCCTCCCGGCGCATCTGGTCGGCGATGAAGAGCGTGGTGTCGCCGTAGTGCACGATCGACTGCTCGATGTCGCGCACGATCTTGCGTGCATCGGAGCGCTCGACGTCCGCGACCGTGAGGCCCTCCTTCTTTCCGGTCGCGGCGTAGTACTCGGCCACCACCGCCTCGAGCCCGGAGGTCGAGAAGTCCGGGTTCGTGTGCACGAGCTTGAAGCGGCCGAACTCCGGATGGCCGTAGCGCGCGAAGCCCTGGTTCGAGCGCGCGAGCTCGATGATCTGCTCGAAGCCGATCTCCTTCTGCGGCCAGCCGAGCGCCTCCGCGAAGGGCTCCCACATCGCGATCACGAGCGGCGTGCGGACGATCGACGGGCTGTCGTCGGGCGCGAGCGCCCGGTCCGCCTCGAAGTTGAGGAGCCGTCCCCACAGCGAGGACGCCGGCGACCAGATCACGGGCTCGAGCTCGCCCTCCGCGATCTTCGACTCGGCCTCCCCGCTCGCCACGACCTCGCCCTCGACGAAGGCCGCCTTGCCGCCCGCCACCTCGACGCGCTCGGAGTTGAAGCGCTTGATCAGCGGGCGCGAGCAGGCGCTCCTTCTCGGGCGAGTACGCGAACGGGATCCGCACGGCCCCCTGCGGCGCGGTCTCGCCTCCGCCGTCGCCGCCGCTCGACCCGCCGCCGTCGTCGTCGCCACCCCCGCGCGCCACGAGCGCGACGGCGCCCACCGCGAGCACCGCGAACACGACGATCAGGAGCTGGCTGCGCTTCATCTGCGTGCTGACCCTACGTGTATCGTGGCTGATCCGGTGGCCGAGCTCACGAACATCTCGCTCGCGCGCGGGGCGCCCTCGATCGACATCGTGGCCGTTGACGACCTGCGTGCCGCCGCCGACCGCGCTTTCGAGCGCGACGCCGCCGGAATGTGCGCGTACGGGCTGTCGCCGGGCTACCCGCGACTGCTCGAATGGCTCGCCAAGCGACACGGGGTCGAGCCCGACCGGCTCGTCGCCACGAACGGCTCGATGCAGGCGGACGCCTTCCTCTTCAACCTGTTCGTGAAGCCGGGCGACGTGGTCGTCGTCGAGGCGCCCACCTATGACCGGACGCTGCTGTCGCTGCGCAAGCTCGGCGCCGACATCCTCGCCATCCCGCTCGAGCCGGACGGGATCGACGTCGAGGCGCTTGCCACCGCGCTCGAGGCCGGCGCGCGGCCGGTGCTCGCCCACATCATCCCCAACTTCCAGAACCCGGCCGGCTGCACGCTCTCGCTCGAGAAGCGCCGGCGCCTGCTCGAGCTCGCGCGCGAGCACTCGTTCACGATCTTCGAGGACGACCCGTACGTGGACCTCCGGTTCGGCGGGGAGGGCCATCCCACGATGCTCGAGCTGGACGGCGGCGAGGGCAACGTGATCTACGCGTCGTCGTTCTCGAAGACGATCTGCCCCGGTATCCGGGTCGGCTACCTCGTCGGGCCGAAGGAGGACATCGCCGGCATCCGCAAGGAGGCCACCGAGACCTACATCTCGCCGAACATGGTGGCCCAGGGGATCGTGGCCGAGTTCTGCCACTCGGGCGCGATCGGGCGCTCGATCGAGACCGTCCGCGCGGCCCTGCGCGAGCGCCGCGACGCCACCTGCTCCGCGCTCGAGCGCCACCTGCCCGACGCTCGCTTCGTGGTCCCCGAGGGCGGCTACTTCCTCTGGGTCGACCTGCCCGACGGCACCGACGGGAACGCGCTGTTCGAGGGCGCGAGGGAGCGCGGCGTCATGTTCGTGAAGGGAACGGACTTCCTCATCGAGGGGGGCGAGAGCTCGCTGCGGCTCGCCTACTCCGCCGTGCCACCCGACCAGATCGAGGAGGGCATCGCGCGCGTGGCCGATGCCTACCGAGAGCTGGCCGGGGCGGCCGCGTGACCGAGCTGCGGCTGACGCAGCCCCGCGACGTCACCGCGCTCTTCCGCGACACGCTGAGCGTGTTCATGCGGCACGCCGGGGTGTTCCTGCTGCTGTCCGCGGCGGTGGTCGTCCCGGTGCACGTGATCGTCGAGGGGATCGGCCTCGAGATGCTGACCGGGCCCTACGACGACTCGCCGGCGATCGCCGAGGCCGCGGTGCCGACGGTGGTCGGCTTCCTCGTCGTCTCGCCGATCATCACCGCGATCTGCATCCACGCACTGCGCTCGATCTCGGCGGGCGAGAAGATCGGCGCGGGGCGGGCGTTCGTGGCCGGCTTCGAGGCGTTCACGCCGCTCTTCTTCGCCGTCTTCACCGCCGCGGTCGCGATCGCCGCCGGCTTCCTGCTGCTGGTGATCCCGGGCGTCTTCCTCGCCATCAGGCTCTTCTTCGTCCCGCAGGCCGTGGTGATCGGCGGGGAGCGCTGGATGGGCGCGCTGCGGCTGTCGTGGGAGGTCACGCAGGGCTTCTGGTGGCGCACGTTCGGGCTCGTGGTGCTGGTCAACCTCGCCGTGGCGATCCCGGGCCTCGTCCTGTCCATGCCGTTCGCCGCGATCGCCGACTCGACCGGCGACGCCGTCTGGTCGCTCGCCGGCACGATCGTCGCCGAGATCGTGACGGCGCCGCTCATCGCGATCTACGCGACGCTGCTCTGGTACGACCTGAGGGCGCGGGCCGTGCTGGCCTGATGCCCGCGGGCTAGCGCCCGTAGCGCTCCTTGCCGAGCACGAGCTGGTCAGGCAGCGCCACCCGCGGCGGCGGCGACGGGTCGGCCACCACCGACACGGTCTCGGCCACGCTGCGCGTGACGGCGAGCCGGCCGCTCGGGACCTCGACCACGATCTCGTCGTCTCCGGCCTGCGCCAGCCGTTCCCTCGAGGCCCGGCTGGAGGCCCGAGTCCTTCAGGTAGTGGAGCAGGTCCTCGGCCTCGTTCTCGAAGCGCAGCACCCGCACCGCGGCACCCTCCTCGACGTCCGCGAGCGGCACCCCGGTCTCGCGCTCCCCCTCGAAGATCGGGTGCCCGTGCGGGCAGGTCTTGGCGTCGCCGATCGCGCGCAGCATGCGCTCCTCGACGACGGGCGACATCCAGTGCTCGAGCCGCTCGGCCTCCTCGTGGACCTGGTCCCAGGGAATGTCGAAGACGTCGGTCAGGAAGCGCTCGATCAGCCGGTGCCGTCGCACGATCTGGGTCGCGTGCTCACGGCCCGTGTCGGTGAAGGAGAGCGACTTGTCCGCCGCGCGCGTGACGTAGCCGTCGGCCTCGAGGCGGCCGATCATCTCGTGGACCGTCGGCGCGGAGACCTGCATGGCGCGGGCGATGTTCGCGCCCGTGATCGGCAGGCCCGCCTCCTGCAGCCAGTAGATGATCTGGAGGTACTCCTCCTCGGCGACGGTCACCTGCTCGTGCGACATGCATCGCATCCTACCCGGCGTGAGATGCTTCCCCCGATGCACATCGGGCCCGGCACGCGCGTGCTCGTCACCGGAGCGTCGCGTGGCATCGGCGCGGCTACCGCGAGGGCCTTCGCGGCGCGCGGCTGCACCCTCGGCCTGGTCGCGCGCGGGCACGAGGGCGTCGAGGAGCTCGCCGCGAACCTGCCCGGTTCGGGCCACGTCGCGATCTCCGCGGACGTGTCGGACGCGGAGGGGATCGCGGCCGCGGTCGAGCACTTCGGGCCGGTCGACGTGCTCGTGGCGAACGCGGGCCTCACCCACTATGCGCCGTTCGCCGAGCAGACGGCCGAGCAGATCCGCGAGATGAACGACGTGAACTGGCTCGGGACCCTCTACACGGTGCGGGCCGCCCTGCCCTCGATGCTCAGCCGCCGCGCCGGCCACGTGGTGATCGTCTCCTCGGGCGGCGGCGTGCGCGGCTTCCCGTGGGCGGCCGTCTACAACGGGACGAAGGCGGCGCAGCGCGGCTTCGCCGAGGCGCTGCGGCTCGAGCTCGCCGGGACCGGCGTGTCCGTCACGACCGTCTACCCGGGTGAGATCGAGACCTCGCTGCACGACCACGAGTGGGACCGCATGCCGGCCTGGTACCACCGCGACCGCCGCTCGCCGCCGGGACCGCTCGCCGAGCGGATCGTGACGGCGGTCGAGAACGACCGGCGCGAGCTCTTCCACCCTCCGCTCGTGCAGCTCCTGCGCGTGGTCAACGGCATCTCGCCGCGCGCGGCGGACGTGCTCCTGCGCCGCATCCTCGGCCCGGCGGCCGCGCCGCGCCGGCGCTAGCGACCGAGCAGCTCGAGCACGCGGTCGACGTCCTCGTCCGTGTTGTAGAGGTGCCACGAGGTGCGCAGGCCGCCCGCCCGCGCCGCCGCCATCACCTCTGTGCCCGCGAGGCGCTCCTCGACCCCGGGCAGCTCCGCCGAGACGATCGCCGAGTTCGACGGCTCGAGCCCGATGCCCTCGCGGAAGCGGTTCGCGAGCCGGACGTCGTGCTCGTGGATCCGCTCGATCCCGATCTCGAGCAGCAGCTCGAGCGCGGGCGCCGTGCCGACCCACGAGAACCATGCCGGGCTCACGTCGAAGCGGCTCGCATCCGGGGCCAGCCTGAGCGGCGGTCCGTAGAAGGCGCCGTACGGGTCCTCCGCCGCGTGCCAGCCGGCCGCGCTCGGGACGAGCCGCTCGGCCAGCTCGGGCCGCACGTACATGAACGCCGTCCCGCGCGGGGAGACGAGCCACTTGTACGCGTGGCAGATGACGGCGTCGAACATCGACCCGTCGAGCGGCAGCCAGCCGCACGCCTGCGTCGCGTCGACGACGGTGAGGGCGCCGGCCGCGCGGGCCGCCGCGGCGATCGCGTCGAGGTCCGCCACGTGGCCGTCCGACGACGCGACGGCGCTGAAGGCCACGGCGTCCACCCCCGTGGCGATCGCCTCGGGGAGCCGCTCCTGCTCGACGCACGCGACCTCGACCCCGCGCTCCGCCTGGGCGAGGAACGGCCACAGGGCGGAGGTGAACTCGCGCGTCGTTGACACCACGCGCGACCCCGCTGGAAGCGACGCCGCCACGAGCCCGACGAGGTTCGAGGCGGTCGGCCCGGTGGCCACGTGCTCGCTCGGCACGCCGAGAATGCGCGCGAAGCCGCCGCGGGCCTCGTCGGCCATCCGGTCCCAGCCCTCCCAGCTCGTGCGCCCGCCCCGCCAGTCCGCGAGCGCCGCCTGCAATGCCTCCCAGGCAGGGCGCGGAGGCAGGCCGAAGCTGGCCGTGTTCAGGTAGACGCCCTCCGGCTCCCACAGCGCGCGCGCCTCGTCGATCAGCACCCCGCGCACGCTAACGTGCCGAACCGCCTTGGCACTTCCGCTCGACCCACCGGTTCTCCCGCAGCTCGCGAAGTCGGCAAAGGAGCTGCCCGAGGGCGACAACTGGCGCTACGAGCCGAAGTGGGACGGCTTCCGGATGATCGTCTTCCGCGACGGCGACGAGGTGCAGCTCCAGAGCCGCAACGGGAAGCCGATGAACCGCTACTTCCCCGAGATCGTCGAGCAGGCGCTCGCGCTGCCGGGCAGGCAGCTCGTGCTCGACTGCGAGGTCGTCGTGATCGTGGACGGCATCCAGGAGTTCGACCTGCTCTCGCAGCGCATCCACCCCGCGGCGTCGAGGGTCGAGAAGCTGCGCAACGAGTGGCCCGCCCAGCTCGTGGCGTTCGACCTGCTCGCCGAGAAGCGGAAGACCCTGCTCGAGCTGCCCTACGACGAGCGCCGCGAGCGCCTGGCCGAGGTCGTCAGCGACCCGGTCGATCTCACCCCCTCCACCGCCGACCCCGGCGCCGCGGGCGAGTGGCTCGCCGGCACGGGCGAGGGCGTGATCGCGAAGGAGGGCGACGCCGCCTACCGGCCCGGCGAGCGCACGGGCATGGTCAAGATCAAGCGCGTGCGCACCGCCGAGGCCGTGGTCGCCGCCTTCCGCTTCGGCAAGGAGGAGGGCACGGTCGGCTCGCTGATCCTCGGCATGTACGACGAGCAGGGGAAGCTCTGCATCGTCGGGCACACGTCGAGCTTCCGCGCGAAGCAGAAGCGCGAGTACCTCGAGCTGCTCGAGCCGTACCGCACCGGCGAGCGCGGCCACGGCGAGCCGAGCCGCTGGAAGTCTGAGGAGGAGCTCGTCTGGGAGGGGCTGCGCCCCGAGCTCGTCGTCGAGGTGGCGTTCGACCACATCACGGGTAACCGGATCCGCCACGGCGCGAAGCTGCTCCGCTGGCGCGACGACAAGGATCCGAGCGAGTGCACCATCGACCAGCTGCGCGACTAGCGCTCGTCCTGCTGGGCGCCGCGCTCTGCATGCCGGCGTCCGCCGGCGCGCAGGCCTACACGATCCCGCCCGACAACCCGTTCGCCGGCACCCCCGGCGCGCGACCCGAGATCTACGTGCTCGGCATGCGCAACCCCTACCGCTGGTCGTTCGACGCGCTGACGGGGGACATGTACGTGGGCGACGTCGGCGGCACGAAGGAGGAGGTCACGCGCATCCCGCGCGCCGCCCAGTCCGGCGCGAACCTCGGCTGGAACTGCTTCTCCGGCACCGACATCGGCCCCGCGGCCGGCGGCTGCGATCCGCCCGGCGACCTCGCGCCGACGTTCGAGTACGACTCGAGCAGCGACGTCGTGATCGGCGGCTACGCGATCCGCGACCCCGCGCTGCCCGACTTCGCGCGGGCGCTACATCTACGCGCGCTTCGACAGCGGCGTGCGCCTGCGCGGCGTCGGTGGCGGCGGCGCCCGAGATCGATCCCGCGCTCGACCTGAGCTCGGTGTCCGGCTTCGGCGAGGACGGCGCCGGCCATCTGTACGTGACCTCGCTCGAAGGCCCGGTGCGCCGCATCGTTCAGGACGGCAGCGACCTTGCCCTCCAGCCGGTCGGCGACTTCGAGCAGCCGCTCGGAGTCGCGGCGCCGCCCGGCGACCCGAACCGCCTGTTCGTCTTCGAGAAGACCGGCCGCATCATGAACCGCGACGGGAGCGTCTTCCTCGACCTGACCGCGCTCGTCCGGGACGTCGGCTCCGAGGAGGGCCTGCTGTCCGTTGCGGTCGCGCCGCGACTACGCGACGAGCGGCCGCGTGTACGCCTTCTACAACGACAACGCGGGCGACCTCCAGGTGGACGAGTACCGCCGCACCGCGCTCTCGCCGGACCGCTCGCTCGTCTCGACGCGCCGGCCCATCCTGACGATCACTCACCGCCAGGGGTCGAACCACAACGGCGGCCAGATGCTCTTTGGCCCCGACCGCATGCTCTACCTGTCGGTCGGCGACGGCGGCACCCAGGGCGATCCCGAGGGCGACGCGCAGTCGCTCGGCTCGCTGCTCGGCAAGATCCTCCGCATCGACGTGGACGGCAGCGGCCCGGTGGCCCCGCCCCCGGTCACGCCGCCGGATGCGACACCCCCGGTCCTGCGCTCGCGCGCGCCGCGCAGTCAGCGGGTGCTGCGCCTGCGCGGGGCCGTGGCGTTCGCGCGCTGCAGCGAGGCCTGCACGGTGCGCGCCCGCGGCCGCCTGCGGATCAAGAAGCGGCGCTACCGGATGACGAGCGCCACCCGCGCCTCGCAGAGCACGGGACGGCTGCGGCTCAAGGTGGTGCTCACGCGCCGCGGCCGCGTGGCGCTCCGCCGCGCCCTGCGGCGAGGGCGCCGGGCGTCGGTCGGCATCACGCTCCGCGCTACGGACCTCGCCGGCAACCGCTCCCCCGCCGAACGGCACCTCGTCAGGGTGCGCCGCTGACCATGGCCGAGCTCGAGGTACGGCAGGCGGACGTGACGAAGCTGGAGGTCGACGCGATCGCCAACGCCGCGAACACCCGGCTGATGCACGGCGGCGGCGTGGCCGGCGCGATCTCGCGGGCGGGCGGCCCCGTCGTGCAGCGAGAGTCGGACGAGCGCGCGCCGATCGGCCTCGGCGAGGCGGTCGAGACGAGCGCAGGGGACATGCCCGCGCGCTGGGTGATCCACGCCGCGACGATGGAGCTCGGCGGGCCGACCTCGGCGGAGATCATCGAGCGAGCCACGCGCTCGACGCTCGCGAGGGCCGACGAGCTCGGCTGCCGCTCGCTGGCGCTCGTGGCCTTCGGCACCGGCGTGGGCGGGTTCCCGCTCGACGACGCGGCTCGGATCATGGTCGCGGCCGCGCGCGAGCACGCCGGCGAGCTGCCGGAGCGGGTCGTGTTCGCGGTGCACGGCGACGAGGCCGAACGCGCCTTCAGGGCGGCCCTCGAGACGTGACGCCGGGCGGGCTGCCGGCGCTGGTCGCGCCGGACTCGTTCAAGGGCAGCTTCTCCGCGCCGCAGGTGGCCGCCGCGATCGCCGCGGGCCTGCGCTCCGCGGGGCGCGAGGCGGTCGAGCTGCCGGTCGCGGACGGCGGCGAGGGGACGCTCGAGGTGCTCGTCGGCGCGATCGGCGGCGAGCTCCTCACGCTCACGGTGACCGATCCGCTGGGGCGGCCGGTCGAGGCGCGCTTCGGCCTGCTGCCGGACGGGACCGGTGTCGTCGAGACGGCGCAGGCGAGCGGGCTCGCGCTCGTGGCCGAGGAGGAGCGCGACCCGTGGGGCGCCTCGACCCGCGGCACGGGAGAGCTGATCGCGGCGGCCGCCGCGGCGGGGTCGGGAGCGGTGATGGTCACCGTCGGCGGCTCGGCCACCACGGACGGCGGCGCCGGCGCGCTCGCGGCCCTCGAGGAGGCCGGCGCGCGGCCGGAGCTCGAGCTGCTCTGCGACGTGACCGTCCCGTTCGAGCGGGCGCCCGCGGTGTTCGGGCCGCAGAAGGGCGCCGACCCCGCGATGGTCGCCCGGCTCGAGCGCCGCCTGCACGAGCTCGCCGCGGGCTTTCGCCGCGATCCGCGCGGCGAGCCGATGACCGGCGCGGCGGGCGGTCTCTCGGGCGCCCTCTGGGCCGAGCACGGCGCGCGGCTCGCGCCCGGCGCGCCGCGCGTGCTCGAGGCGATCGGCTTCGATGCGCACATGCGCGCCGCGGCGTTCGTGGTCACGGGCGAGGGCCGCATCGACTCGCAGACGCTCCACGGCAAGATCGTCGGTGAGATCGCGACCCGCTGCCGGCAGGGCGGCGTGACGTGCCACGCGATCGTCGGCCGCGACGACCTCGATCCGTTCGCCGAGCGCATCCTCGACCTCGCCTCGATCACGGAGGCGACCGACGAGGACGAGCTGCGCGCCGCGGGCGCCGCGCTCGTGCGGGAGGAGCGGCCCGAATAGCCACGGGCGCCCCGTGGGGGCGCCCGTGCTGCCTCACCCGTGCGGCGACCCCTCGGCCGCCGCGGTGCTGGTCACCCGCACCCCGCGTTACGCGACGGGCGGGCCCAGTGATCGCTTGGGATTGTAACGTCCGTTACGAGTTTTCGCCAGTCAGCGCGCCTCGGCGAGCGAGCGCACGACGGCCTCGTAGAAGCCCTCGCCCATCGCGCCCTCGGTGCGCTCGATCTGCGCCCCACCGGCGTCGATCGCGGCGGCGTTCGCCACGAGGAAGAAGCGACCCACGACCTCCGCCACGTCGAGGTCCTCGCGCGAGTCGCCGACGGCGATGCACTCCTCGGGCGCGTACCCGCGGGCGCGCATGTGCGCCGCTACGGCCGCCGGCTTCGAGCTGACGGCGGGCAGGAGGTGGAAGCCGTGGCCGCCCTCCTCGAGCGCGCCGTTGTCCACCAGCCGCAGGTCGGCGTGACCCGCGCCCGCCAGCAGCTCGTTCGCGTCGGCGGCGTCGACCCCCGTGCCGCGGAACAGGTGCGTGACCTCGCGCTCGAGCGCCCACGGAACGAAGCTCTCGAGCCGCCCCGCAAAGCGCTCGAGCAGCAGGGCCGGAGCGCCCGACGCCTCGATCAGGTCGTGGACGCTGCGGTCCTCGCTCGGCTGCCAGTCGCCGGTCAGAAGCGTCAGCTCGCCGTCGATCACCATCCCCCCGCCCAGCTCGAAGATGTAGGAGCTCTGGCCGATCAGGCGCGCGTCCTCGGCCACCTGGGCGCGCCGCCGGCCCGACTTGATGACCACCTCCGCGCCCGCGCGGTGGCACGCCTCGAGGGCCCGCGCGGGAAGCAGCGTGAAACCGCCCTCGGCGTCACGGAACAGCGAGCCCCCGCGCCCGAGCAGCGTGCCGTCGAGGTCCGTGTAGACGCAGCGAATGCTCACGCTTCGCGCCGGAGTGCCGGAGCGAGGGAGCCGAACGGCGGCCGCCGGACGACCCGCACGTCCCCCTCCTCGCCGTCCGCGAGCGAGAGCAGCCGCGCCGAGGTCGTGCCCGTCAGACGGCCCTCGCGCCGCAGGCGGGCGATGACCGCCTGCAGGACGGTGGCGGACATCGGCGTCAGCTCGGCCAGCTCGCGGTGGCGGTTCTGGCGCGTGCCGAGGTCCACCTCGGCCATACCGGCGAGCCCGACCCCCATCCAGACGTCGATCAGCATGCCCATCTCGACCGCGTAGCCGGTGTCGAAGGGCAGCCCCGCGAGCAGGGAGCGGCGCGCGGCGACCTCGCCCGCGAGCGGCTGGCCGAAGACGGCCAGCTCCGGATAGAAGGCGTTCAGGAGCGGGCGGGCCATCAGCTCGGTCACGCGGCCCCCGCCCTGCGGCATCCGCGTGTCGCCGACCTTGAAGGGCCGCCGGTAGCGCGCCTTCACGAACGCCACCTCCGGGATCGACACGAGCGGTCCGCAGAGGCCGGTGACGAAGCGCTCGCCGAAGTCCTCGGAGTCGGCATCGACGAAGCAGACGATGTCCCCTCGAAGCACGGCCTGTGCGCGCCAGAGCGCGTCGCCCTTGCCGAGCAGGGGGCCGTGCTCGGGCATCAGCTCGCGGGCGTCGTGGAACTCGGCGCCGGCGGCGCGGGCGCGCTCGGCGGTCCGGTCCGTGGAGCCGCTGTCCACGACGGCGACCTGATCGACGAGCCCGGCCTCGAGCAACCCGGCCAGCGGCGCGAGCGTGCGCTCGATCGAGCCCTCCTCGTCGAGCGTCGGGACGCAGACGGAGATGGTCGCGCGCCTGCCCGAGAGGTGCGCGCGGCCGAAGTCGCCGTGGTCGAAGGACCTGCCTCTGATCCAGTCTGTGGGGTGCGCGCTCATCTGTCGGGCCGGGTCAGAGCTCCCGCGTACTATGGCAGTCCGTGGGCAGCGTCCGAACCCAGTCGTTCCCCTGGGACGCAGTCCTCGAAGCCGGGCGCGACGAGGAGCTCGTGGCCACCTCGCGCGAGCGCGAGCAGGCCGGCCTCCCGGAGCCCGTGCCGGACGACCTGCACCCCGCGCTGAGAGAGGGGCTTGCGGGCGCTGGGGTCGAGGCGCTCTGGGCCCATCAGGCCGACGCCCTCGAGGCCGCGCGCCGCGGTCACGTGATCGTCACGACGGGCACCGCGAGCGGCAAGTCGCTCGCCTTCAACCTGCCGGTGCTCGACACGTTGGCCGGCGACCCGTCCGCGCGCGCCTTCTACCTCTACCCGACGAAGGCGCTGGCGCAGGACCAGGCGCGCGCGCTCGCCCGGCTCGGCGGCCGCTGGCTGCGGCAGGCGATCTACGACGGCGACACGCCCCGCGAGGAGCGCCGCGCGATCCGCTCCCGCTCGAACCTGCTGCTCACGAACCCGGACATGCTGCATGTCGGAGTGCTGCCGAACCACCGCTCCTGGGGCGACGTGCTCGCGAACCTCGCCTGGGTCGTCGTGGACGAGGCGCACGTCTACCGCGGCGTGTTCGGCTCCCACGTGGCCAACGTGCTGCGCCGGCTGCGGCGCCTGGCGCGCGCCTACGGGGCGGATCCCCGCTTCGTCCTCACGAGCGCCACGATCGCGAACCCCGCCGAGCTCGCCGGCGCGCTCACCGGCCTCGACGTCGAGCTCGTCGACCGCGACGGCGCTCCGCGAGCGGAGCGCCGGATCGCGATGTGGAACCCGCCGCTCGTGGACGAGCGGCTCGGGCGGCGCGCCTCGGCGCTGTCGGAGGCGGCCGACCTGCTCGCGGAGCTCGTCGAGCGCGAGGTGCGCACGATCTGCTTTCTGCGCTCGCGCCGCGGCGTCGAGCTGATCCAGCGCTTCGCGAGCGCGCGGCTCGAGGAGCGCGGCCGCGCCGACCTCTCGGAGCGGATCGCCCCGTACCGGGCCGGCTACACGCCCGCCCAGCGGCGCGAGATCGAGCGGCGGCTGTCCGAGGGCGAGCTGCTCGCGGTGGTGGCCACGGACGCTCTCGAGCTCGGCATCGACGTGGGCGAGCTCGACGCCGCCATCTGCGTGACCTTCCCCGGCACCGTCGCGAGCCTGCGTCAGATGTGGGGCCGCGCCGGGCGCCGGCGGCCGGGGCTCGCGCTGTACGTGGCCGGCGAGGACGCGCTCGACCAGTTCTTCTGCCGCCATCCGCGGGAGTTCCTCGAGCGCCCCGTCGAGCGGGCCATCCTCGACCACGAGTCCGAGGAGATCCACCTCGCCCATCTCGAGGCCGCCGCGTACGAGCTGCCGCTGACCCCGGAGGACTCGGACGTGTTCGGCGAGCGCTGGGAGGAGCACGCTGCGCGGCTCGTCAAGCTCGGCCGCCTGCGTGAGCGCGGCGGGCGCTATCTGCCGCGCGGGGAGGGCTACCCCGCCGCTCGCATCGCGCTGCGCTCGGCGTCGCCCGATTCGGTCGCGATCGTGGAGGCCGAGGGCGGCGAGCTGATCGGGACCGTCGAGGCCGCGCGCGCCCACTCGGCCGTGCACCCCGGAGCGATCTATCTGCACATGGGCGTCGCCTACGAGGTGATCGATCTCGAGCTGCACGAGCGCCGCGCGCTGGTCCGGCGCTTCCAGGGCGACTGGTACACGCAGGCGAAGAAGGAATCGGAGACCTGGATCGAGGCTGTGCGCGAGCACCGCTCGACCTGCGGCGTCGAGCTCTCGTTCGGCGTGGTGTCCGTGACGGAACAGGTCGTGGCGTACCAGAAGAAACACGTCGGCGATCACTCCGTGATGGACCTGCTGGCGCTCGACATGCCCGAGCAGCAGTTCGTCACGCAGGCGCTCTGGTACGAGCTGCCCGACGCCCTGCTGCGCGAGGAGTTCCCGCTCGACGTGTTGCAGGGCTCGCTGCACGCGGCCGAGCACGGGCAGATCGCGGTGCTGCCGCTGATCGCGATGTGCGACCGCTGGGACATCGGCGGCCTCTCGACCGCCTTCCACCACCAGACCGGGCGGGCCACGATCTTCATCTACGACGGCCACCCCGGCGGCGTGGGCATCACGCGCGCCGGCTTCGAGCGCTTCGAGCGCCTGGTCGGCGACGCTCTGCGCCTCATCTCCGAATGCCGCTGCGCGAAGGGCTGCCCCTCGTGCGTGCAGTCGCCGAAGTGCGGCAATCTCAACGAGCCGCTGAACAAGCGCGGCGCCGTCGAGATGCTCTCGCGCATGGCCTCGTCGTAGGCCGCCCCCCGTGAACGATCCATTGCATGAAGGAGGAGTTGCTTCCCGCATCTAAAGGTCGGGGGCAAGATCCCGATGCGATGCCTACGGTGCGACTCTCGCCCAGCAGCCCTCTTCCTCCTGGTGGCCCTCCTCGTCGTGGCGCTGCCCGCCGCCGCACACGCGGACGGCGGGGGCGCCGTGGCGCCCGGGAGCGCGTACCTGGGCGTGGACGAATCTCCGGCGAATCCGGGCGACGTGCCCGCCGGCACCCCGAGCGGGGGCGCCACGACGGACGACAAGCCGCCGCGCCGCTCGCGGCGCGCGTCGAAGCGGCGCAAGCGCCGGGCCGCCCGGCGCGGCGACGGCGGCACCCCGGTGCCGAAGCCGAGGCCGAAGCCGGATCCCGAGCCCGCTCCGAAGCCCGAGCCCGGCGGCAGCGGCTCCGAGGCCGGCCACTTCTTCCCCGTCAACGGGACCTTCGACTTCGGCGGCGAGGGCTCGCGCTTCGGCGCCGGGCGCGTCGGCCACACGCACCAGGGCCAGGACATCGCGGCCGCCAAGGGAACGCCGGTCGTGGCGCCCTTCGCCGGCACGGTCGAATGGGTGCGCTTCCAGCGCGAGGGCGCCGGCTGGTACATCGTGCTCGACGGCGACGGCGAGGACCGCGACTACGTCTTCATGCACCTGCGCCGCGGCACGCTGCTCGTCACGCCCGGCCAGCAGGTGGCCGCCGGGGAGCAGATCGCTCAGGTCGGCAACACCGGGCGCTCATTCGGCCCCCACCTGCACTTCGAGATCTGGGTGGGCGGCTGGTACGTGAAGGGCGGCGCGCCGGTCGACCCGCTGCCGATCCTGAAGAGCTGGCTCATTGACGCAGCCGGCCGAGCCGGCTGCCTCGGCGAACGGTGACGGCAAACCTCCGCAGCCGGCCGAGCCGGCTGCCTCGGCGAACGGATTGACGGCAAACCTCCGCAGCCGGCCGAGCCGGCTGCCTCGGCGAACGGCTACTCGAACGTGATCGAGAGGCGGCCGCGCAGGCCGTCCGTGCTCGCCTCGAGCGAGCCGCTCAGGATCTCGAACGGGTCGGTGAACAGGCGGGCGCCGAGAGATTCGACGCCGCTCAGCCCCAGGCCGTCGCCGTAGCGGTCGATGACCTCGTTGACGAGCTCCTGCGCGTCCGACCGCAGCGTGAGCGCGCCCTTCGCGCCGTCCACCGGCACGGGCTCGGCGTCCACGAGCTCCTCGGCGCGCTCGCGGTCGCTCGCGAGGACGAACACTCCGCCGGCGACGCCGAACACGATCTCGTCGCCGTCCGCCTGGGCGAGTGAGTAGAAGGGGTCGTCGCCCTCGGGGCGCTCGAGCTGGACGGCTCCGGCCCCGGCGCCCTCGGCGAACGCCGGCAGCGCCGCCGCGACCTTCCCGAGCGTCCTCTCGAAGGCGGCCGGATCCTCGAGCTCCGACCGGATCGAGAGCGCGCCGTCGAGCGCGATGCTCGCCGACAGGTCGCCGCTGAGCTGGCCGACCAGGTCGCTGTCGATGTCGATGCCGAGCCGGCTGTCGAGGGTCTTCTTCGCCTGCGCGTAGTCGCCGAAGCCGGCGGGGTCGACCGCCTGGCCCGCCGCCTCCGCGAAGCGCGCGATCTGGCCGGGGTCGCGGATGCCGAAGCCGACCTCGCCGTCCCGCTCGAGTACGGGCGGGGAGTCCTCGCCCGCCGCGATCGGCAGATCGGAGTCGCTGAGGCCCTCCGGATCGGTGCGCAGGTTGAGCTGGAGCTCGACCTCGTCCTCGCGCGCGCTCGCGGTCATCCCGAGCGTGCGCAGCGCCGCGACCCACGGGACCTTCTTCGCCTCCTGGGTCTCGGGATCCGAGGCGATGAGAACGCCGACGTCCGCGTAGACGCGCGCGACGGCGTCCTCGGGGAGGCCCTCGAGCGCGTCCTCGAACTGCTGGGCGTCGAGGTGATCGTCGCCCTCGGCACGCTCGAGCGCGGCGTCGAGCAGCCGTTCCGATCCGGCGAGCACGACGATGTCGCCGTCGACGGCGAAGTTCGTTCCCTCCGACTCGTACTTGCGAGCGTCCCCGACCTCGCCCGCCGCCTCCGCTCCCGAGCGCAGCACGAGCCGGTCGAGGGCCTCGTCGTCCTTGACCTGGAGCGCCGCCACGAAGTCGTCGCTCTCCTCGCTCTCGATGAACGAGGTGACGTCGCTCGCGCCCACCACGAAGGGGTTGCCGAGCAGCGGCTTGACGTCCTCCTGGAAGTCGACCTCGGGCGTGCCGGCAAGCGCGCTCTCGAGCAGCTCCTCGACGCTCGTGCCGTCGAGCGGGAAGCGCGCGGTGATGGCATCGACCGCCTTGTACTGCTCGCCCTCGAGGTCCGAGTCGATCGCGATCGCGAAGGGGCTCTGCGCGGGCAGGTACGACAGCGCGGCGCTGAGCGGGGTCGACTCCTCGTCGTCGCCGCCGCCGCAGCCGCCGAGAGCGAGTGCGGCGGCGAGGAGCGTGAGTGCCAGGAGCCGCCGCATGCGGCGGCCCATGCTAGCTGCGGCGCATGCCTCCGAGCGCAAGCTCGAGATGGCGGCGCCAGTCGTACGGGATCACTCCCATGGCATCGGCCGCGATGATGCTCCCGAGGCCGCACATGAGCGTGCGCACGTCCTCGACGGTGATGTCGTCGCGCATCTCGCCGGCTGCCTTGGCGCGGTCGAGCAGCGCGTTCGTCGCGGCGTTCACCTCCTCGACGGCGGGCTGAGCGAGCTTGAAGCCCTCCTCGCTGAGCGCGAAGACCATTCGCTGGGACGCGGCGTCCTCGCTCATCATCTCGGCCTGCTCGCGCAGGAGGTCGGCAAACGACTCCCACGGCCGCTCGTCATCCTCGAACTTCGCGCGCGAGCGCTCGGCGATGCCGGCCAGCTTCTCGCTGATCAGCTCACCCACGAGCGCGTGCTTGGTCGGGAAGTGGCGATAGAGGGTGCCCACGCCCACACCCGCCCGGCGCGCGATGTCGTCCATCTGCGCGTCGATGCCGTGCTCGGCGAATGCCTCCTTGGCCGCCACGAGCACCCGCTCGCGGTTGCGGCGAGCGTCGGCGCGCATCGGGGTGAGTGTGCTCATGGTCACAGATCGTAACCCGAGGGGTTGACAAACGGAAGCATGGTTCCGTATCGTACCGGAACCGGAGTTCCACTTCCAGTTATGTGACGAACGTCACCTTCGCTCCCGACGTACCGGAGAAAACAGTCTCATGAGTCCCGCAGACACGAAACGCGCCAAGAACCTCGCGCTCGCACTGCTCGCAATGGCCCAGTTCGTGGTCGTGCTCGATGCATCGATCGTGAACGTCGCGCTGCCCTCGATTGGCACCGACCTCGACTTCGCCCAGGAGGACCTGTCCTGGGTCGTGAACTCGTACACCCTCGTATTCGGCGGCTTCCTGCTGCTCGGCGGCCGTCTCGCCGACCTGCTCGGCCGCCGCCGCATGTTCATCTGGGGCATGTGGCTGTTCGCGCTCGCCTCACTGGCGGGCGGGCTCGCTCAAACCGACCTGATGCTGATCGTCGCGCGGTCCTTCCAGGGCCTCGGCGCGGCGCTGATCTCCCCCGCCGCGCTCGCGATCGTCACGACGACGTTCGCCGAGGGCGCGGAGCGCAACAAGGCGCTCGGCGTCTGGGGCGCCGTGGCCGGCTCGGGAGGCGCCGCGGGCGTCCTGCTCGGCGGCATCCTCACCGACAGCCTCGGCTGGGAGTGGGTGCTGTTCGTGAACGTCCCGATCGGGATCGCGGCCGCGCTGGTCGCTCCGCGCATCCTGCTCGAGAGCCGTGACCGCTCGCGCTCGTCGTTCGACATCGCGGGTGCGGTGTCGGTGACCGCCGGCCTGTCGCTGCTCGTCTACGCGCTCGTGGACGCCAACAACGCCGGCTGGGGCTCGACCCAGACGCTCGTGCTGGGCGGAGTCGCGATCGCCCTGCTCGCCGCGTTCGTGGCGATCGAGCAGCGCACGCGCTTCCCGCTCGTGCCGTTCTCGATCTTCAAGCTGCGCACGCTGCGCGGCGCGAACGTGATCGGCCTGCTGCTCGGAATGTCGCTGTTCTCGATGTTCTTCTTCATCTCGCTGTACATGCAGCAGGTGCTCGACTACGAGCCGCTCGAGGCCGGGCTCGCGTACCTGCCGCTCGCCGGCCTGATCGTGCTGTCGGCCGGCGCGGCATCGGCTCTCGTGACCCGCATCGGCTTCAAGCCGCCGCTGGTCGCCGGCCTGCTGATGATCGCGGGCGCGCTCGTCTGGTTCGCTCAGGTGAGCGCGACCGGCGGCACGTACGTCGGCGACATCCTGTTCCCCTCGATGCTCGCGGGCGTCGGTCTCGGGCTGGCCTTCGTGCCGGTCACGATCGCCGCGGTCACGGGCATCTCGGGTGAGGAGGCCGGGCTCGCATCCGGGCTCATCAACACCTCACAGCAGGTGGGCGGGGCGCTCGGCCTCGCCGTCCTCGCCACCGTCGCGACGGGCACGACGAACGACGTGTTCGCGTCCGGTGAGCGCAACCCCGCGGTCGCGCTGACCGAGGGCTTTCAGGACGCATTCCTGGTCGGTGCGGGCATGGCGTTGCTCGCCGCCGTGCTGGCCGCCGTCCTGATCTCCTCGCGCGACAGCCGCGAGCACGCCGAGGCTGCCCGCCGAGGCGAGCCGGTCCCCGCCGGCGCCGCGGCCTGAGAGAGCGCATGGAGGGTGCCGGGCGCATCACGCGCCCGGCACCCACCCGCGCGCAGCGTCGGGTTAGCCTCTGCGCATGGGAGGCGAGCGGGCGTATCGCGACGTACTGGCGGTCCGCGACGCGCGCTTCCTGATTGGCGCCAGCGGCGCGTCGCAGCTCGGCGACTGGCTCTACAACGCCGCCCTCCTCGGCTACGTCTACAGCGCCACGGACTCAGCCGGCTGGGTCGCGGCGGCCACCATCTTCAGGCTGCTTCCGTTCGTCCTGCTCGGCCCGGTGGGCGGCGCCATCGCGGACCGCTTCCCGCGCAGGACCGTTCTCCTCGCGGGGGATCTCCTCCGGCTCCTCCTGATGCTCGTGCTGGCCGGAGTCGTGGCGAGCGACGGGCCGGTGGCGGTCGTGATCGCGCTGACCGCGCTCGCCTCCGCGGCGGGCACCGCCGAGAAGCCGGCGGCGCTCGCGCTGCTGCCCCGGCTCGTGGGCGAGGCGCGCATGGGACCGGCCAATGCGCTCCTCCACACCGTCCAGGACCTTGGTGTGGTTGTGGGACCGGCGATCGGGGCGCTCCTGCTCGCGTTGACCTCGCCCTCGGTCGCGTTCCTGGCCAACGGCGCGACGTTCGCGCTGTCGGCGCTCCTGATCTCGCGGCTGCGACGGCGACCCGCACGTGCGGGAGCGGCGGGAGGCGCCTTGGCGCACGTCGTCCACGGACTGCGGGCCGCGCGCGACGCGCCGTTCGCGCTGCCGCTGTTCCTGGTCGCCGCGATGGGCGAGTTCATCTACGGGGCCCAGACCGTGCAGCTGGTCGTGTACGCCGAGCAGGTGCTGGACCTCGGTGACAGCGGCTACGGATGGCTGCTCGCGGCGTCGGGGGCGGGCGGTCTGCTGAGTGCGACCGTGAACGGGCGCCTCTCGACGAGCACGCGGGTGTCGATCGTCGTGGTCTCGGCCGCCGCGCTCGTCTGCTGTCACAGAGCTCGCCTACGCCGGCGTCGACCTCGTGACGATCGCCCTGGTGATCACGGTGATCGGCGGCGGCGCGTTGGTCGCCTCGGAGGTCGTCGCGGAGACGGGGCTGGCGCGGGTCGTCCCGCCGGAGGCGCTCGGACGGGTGTTCGGCGTGTTCGACTCCGCCTCCGTCGGGGCAATGATCGCGGGAGCGCTGGTCGCGCCGCTCCTCATCTCGTGGACCTCGCTGGACGGCAGCCTCCTGATCATCGGCGGAGCCTCCCTCGCGGTCGCGCTCGGCTGCCTGTTCTGGCTCCGGGGCCTCGACGCCGTCTGTGCGGAGCGCGGCCACCAGTTGGCCTCGCGCGTGGCCATCCTCGAGGCCCTTCCGATCACGAGCGGGTCACCGCGGCGCGTGCTCGAGCAGCTGGCCTCGGCTGCGCAGATGTGCCCGCTGCCGCCGGGAATCGACGTGGTGGTCCAGGGAGCGGATGCCCATGCCCTCTACGCGGTGGTCGACGGCCGCGTCGTGGTGCATCGGGACGGGAAGGCGGTCGTGCACCTCGGGCCGGGCGACAGCTTCGGCGAGCGCGGGCTGCTCGACAGCGCTCCGCGCAACGCGACCGTGACCACGGAGATGGACACGACCGTGATGCGGATGGAGGGCGACGTCGTGCTGGACGCGCTCACGGCCGACCCCGCTCTGCGTCCGGTGCTCGACCGGTCGAGCAGCGCCCCGGGCGTCGAGGTGCCGGCGGGCGAGCGGCCGCTCGTGGACGACCCGAGGTGGATCGCATGAGCTTCGACGGGGCATGCGTCGCGGTCGTCGGCGCGGGCTACGCCGGTAAGCGCCGAGCCTACGAACGGCTCACCGAGCTGGGGGCACGGGTCATCGATCCTCGAGGAGCCAGGGCACTGGGCCGAGTCGCTCGCCGCCGAGGGCGGCGTCGCGGGATGGGTGGGCGCGCCGGTGACCGGCGATCCGGACGCCGATGCCCGGAGCGCGCTCGCGGCGCTCGACGAAGCCGGGCTGCGCCCAGATGGGGTGCTCACCTTCTGGGAGGACGCGGTCCCGACGAGCGTGCGCGTGGCGGCAGCCCTGGAGCTTCCCGGCAACCCGATCGAGGCGGTGGACGCGGCACGCAGCAAGGTGCGCACCCGGGAGACCTGCGCCCGGCTCGGCATCCCAGGCCCCCGGGCGCTGCGTGTCCGCTCGCTCGACGAGCTCTATGCCGCCGCCGCCGAGATCGGCTTTCCCGCGGTCGTCAAGCCGGAATTCGGCGCCTCCGCCCTGGGCTGCGTGAAGGTGGACCGCTTCGAGGACCTCGCCGGTTTGTACACGCTCGTGCGCCGAGTCGTGCGGCCCGAGGTGGACGGCATCTTCAGGGCGGGCAGCGACCTCCTGCTCGAGGAGTACCTCGACGGCGTCGAGTTCGACGTCGACCTGGTCATGCAGGACGGCGACTCCGTGTTCTCGAGCGTGTCGCAGAACTGGCCCACCAACGAGCCGTCGTTCCAGGAGACGGGCCTGCACTGCCCGCCCGACCACGGCAAGCGAGCCGTCCGGCGGCTCGTCGACTTCAGCGTCGAGACGGTGCGGGCATTCGGCTTCCACACCGGCGTGCTGCACGTCGAGGGCAAGGCCACGAGCCACGGCCCGCGCGTGGTTGAGGTAAACGCGCGCCTGGGCGGAACGCGGATCGATCAGATCGTGAATGCGGTCTGGGGTGTCGACCTGATCGAGGCGCAGCTGCGCAGCTCGCTCGGCCTCCCGCAGACGCTCAAGCCGAGTCGCAAGCCGCGCTGCGCGGTCGTCAACGCGCTGGTTCACGCGCCCCGCAGCGGCCGCCTCGAGTCGCTCCCGTTCCGCGACGTCGACCCGGAGGGCGAGCTCGGCCTCGAGCTCGACGTTGAGGCGGAGACCGGCGCGGAGGTGACGGGACCCGAGGAGATCTTCGCCTCGGTGCTCGCGGAGCTGACCGTGAGCGGTCGCGACCTGCGGCGCGCCCGGGCCCTCGCCGAGGAGGTGCTGCGGGACCCGCCAGTCGTCGCACCCGCGCCGTAGACTCCGGATCCGTGGGTCGCATCGGCCGGGGCTGGCAGCTGACGAAGGAGAGCTGGGCGATCGTCAAGCGCGACCGCTCGCTGCTCGTCTTCCCGATCGTGGCCGGCATCTGCGGCCTGCTGATCGCGTTCATCTTCGCGGGCGGCGGCGCGGCGCTCTACTCGGAGACCGACAGCGAGCCGGCGATGATCGCCGTATTCGTGGTCGGCGCCTATGTCCTGATCACGGTCGCCACGTTCTGCAACGTCGCGCTCGCGGCCTGCGCCTCCCGGGCGCTCGAGGGCGCCGACACGAAGCCGGGCGAGGGTTTCGCCGTGGCCCGCCAGCGCTTCGGCGCGATCGTGGGCTGGGCGGGCGTTCAGCTCGTCGTCGGCGCGCTGATCAGCCTGCTGCAGGCCTTCCTGCGCGAGGGCGCCGGCGCGATCATCGGAGCTCTCGTCGGCGGGCTCGCAAACCTGGCGTGGAACATCGCGACCTTCTTCGCGGTTCCCGTGATCGCGCTCGAGGGGCTCGGCCCGATGGCCGCGCTGAAGCGCTCGCTGCACGTGATCCGCGAGCGCTGGGGCGAGGGCGTGGCGGGCACCTTCGCCATCGGCGGCCTCGTCTTCCTCGTCGCCTTCCTGCCCGGCATCGCGCTGTTCGCGGCGGGAATGGCGCTCGCCTCCTCGGCGGAGGTCGTGGCGGTGATCCTGATCGTCGCGGGCGTGGCGATCTTCATGGTCGGCGCGCTCGTACAGACCGCGCTGATGGTGGTCTTCAAGGTCGCGCTCTACCGCTTCGCGACCGAGGACGTCGTGCTCGGCGACTTCGAGCGCGAGCAGCTCGAGTCGGCCTTCCGCCCGCGCGGGCGCGCGCGAGCCATCTAGGGCCCGGATTTCGCCTCTCGGGCGAGTGGTCATGCAGAAACCGCCGCCTACCGGCGCAAACTGCATGACCTCGCGGATCGGCCGCCGGACAGACGGCTGCCGCTACCATCGTCGAGCCTCGGCGAGATAGCTCAGCTGGTAGAGCACACGACTGAAAATCGTGGTGTCCCCGGTTCGATTCCGGGTCTCGCCATCGGAGAACCCCCTGCTAGCGAGGGGGGTGCTCGCCTTCCTGAGGGGCGGACGCAACCGCCGACCGACGGCTGCTATGCGCCGCCGGTATCCAATGGGTACCCAGCGCGTACTTTGCGAGGTTGACGCCCACCACCGCGGCAGCCCCGGGGCGTGCGTTCACGTCACCGTCTCCGTCCGCCTGGGCGCCGGTGCGTAAGTCGGAGCACGCATTTGGGTGGTGCGGCGAGTCGAGCGATCGGGCAGCCCGAGCCGGCCCCGGGTGGCGATGATCAGGCCGGCCGCCACGAGCCAGAGCGTGCCGGTAAGAGCCAAGCTGATCGTCACATACGCGTCGCCGACGAGTTCGTCCGCCGGCCGCAAGATAACGACGCCGATCGCCGTGTTGTAGGAGGCATGCAGAAGCATGCAAAGGAGTGCGCTGCGCGTGCGGTTCCAGAGGTACGTGTACGTGAACGCGTAGGCAGTGAAGCCAGCCAGCGTCCAGCCGAGCATCGCCACGAATGCGAGCGCGGTCAGGTCGTGGTTGACGTTGTCCTCGACCAGCAGCAGCGGCAGGTGCCAGAGGCCCCACACCAGG
This sequence comes from uncultured Thermoleophilaceae bacterium, assembly GCA_963808775.1. Taxonomy (GTDB): domain Bacteria; phylum Actinomycetota; class Thermoleophilia; order Solirubrobacterales; family Thermoleophilaceae; genus JACVRW01. Next base: position 389,628 of record CAWEGR010000007.1, on the reverse strand, counting down.
CCGAGCAGGGCCGTCGCTCTCACCGGTGAGTAGCGCTCTTGCAGCCTCGGCAGCGCGAAGCCGCGCCAGGCCGGCTCCTCCGGCCCGCCATTCACCAGGAAGCAGAAGAGCAGCAGGGGCAGGATGGCCACGGCGCGCTCGCCAACAAGCCCGAAGTCGAGCGATTCTCCAGCGAGCGCGAACTCGGCGCTTGCCAGCGCGGCGAGCGCGACGGGGAAGCCGAGTGCGAACAGGTAATACCTGGCGGGCACTCGCCAGCGCATGATGTCGCGCAGCCACACCTTTACCGAGCCGCCGGTCGTCCGCACGACGATGGCCGCGGAGGCCGCGGGGGCCCACACGCCGAGGAAGAACGGGATCGCTGCGAGCGAGTCGAGGCCGGCGACCATCGCCGGCGTCATCAGGGTCCATGACGACGCGAACGCCAGGCAGAAGAACGCGACCGTCGGGCGGCTCTGGATCAGTGAGCGCAAACGAGTGACCATGCCTCGCATCGTCGCCCCCGCCTCCCTCTCCGGCATCCGGCACGCGCCGCAGCGACTCGTGGAGAACTACGGAAACGCTGATCGCGGCCCTCATGACGGCCGGGCGGGGGAGTGACATCCGGTGCTCGTCATACGCGCGCGGGAGGACCTAGGTGATCGAGGATCTGCTTGAGCCGACCGATGCGCGGGGGTCGGTCGACGATTCCGCCGTCGGCCATCCCGAAGATCCAGGGGCGCGCCCGTCGGGTTCGCGCGCCGAGTAGTTCTCGCACCTTTCGAGCCATGGCTCTAAAGGTGCGATTCCGTAGCACCGTCGACCGTGCTCGGCCTACGCGGGGCAACGGGTGGGCAACAGCACCCCCGGAGACGGGTCGGAAGCGGTGGCCGCCCGCCGCGGGCCGAACCCGCTTCAGCACTGAATGGCCGCAAACAGCCGCAACCCGGCCGCGACTGAAAACGTGGTGTCCCCGGTTCGATTCCGGGTCTCGCATCAGACACAGAGTGCGGCGTGGACGAATCGGCTGCGGGCAAGTACCGTTGTGGGCCCGCAGTTGTCGCTCGTTCGGTTCTAGGTTCCTCTTCCTCACGCGCGGCCTCGCTAGCAGAGGACCACAGGAAGACCGAAATGGACGATCAGGTCATCGCTCAGGGCGACGGGTACCACTCAGCAAGGCCAGAGACCCGGGTGACGCACGAACTCTGTAACGAGATGGTGCGGATCTACAAGGAGATCTTCGGGCGCGGTCCGACGCGGGTGCGAGCTGATTGGGCGGGACGCGACGCGCTGCTGTGCACGTTGGAGGACACGCTGACGCCTGCTGAGCGCAAGATGGTGGAGGTCGGAGAACACGAGCGCCTGCGCGAGACGCGGATGTTCTTCCAGCATGTCTGTGAGGACGACTTTCGCGAGTCCGTGGAGCGGATCACCGGCCGCAACGTGAGGGCGTTCGTGTCGGGCATCGACCCGGAAACCGACGTGTCGTCCGAGGTGTTCTACCTCGAGCGATCCGAGGACTAGGCAACCCGCCTCGTTTCGGCCTCGCGGCTTCGGGCACCGTCACTTCAAGGACCGGGCCTCTGGGCGTCAGGTTTGCCCGGCCAGGTATCCCAGGGATGCGGGAACACGATCAGCTCTGTTCGGGGCAGGTCGTGGGCCCGCATGCGTCCGGCAAGCATCGGACGGTCATGTCGGCTTGAGCCGCACCCAGGGCTGGCTCAGCCCCGTCGGGCCCTCAACGTCCTTCACCTCGATATACGACTCCCCGCGAACCAGCTCACCCAGCTTCGTGTGGCCATAGTCGCGCGGATCGAACGCCGCATGGCTCTTGCTCAGGTACGACCCCACCGCGCCGAGGTGCGACCAACCGTCTTCCTTGGAGGTGCCGGAGATTGCGGTCACGAGGAGGCGCTTGAGGTCGGGCAGAGGTGACGTGGGCTCCCCGTCCGGTGATGCCGGCGCCTGCGGCTCCTGCCGCTCTCCGGTGAGCAGGTCGAGGTAGATGAATCGGTCGCACGCCGCGACGAAGGCCTCCGGCGTGCTCCGGCGCCCGAGGCCGTAGACGGTCAATCCGGATTCCCGGAGTCGTGTCGCGAGTCGCGTGAAGTCGCTGTCGCTCGAGACGATCACGAAGCCCTCCACATTGCCGGCGTAGAGCAGATCCATCGCATCGATGATCAGCGCCGAGTCGGTGGAGTTCTTGCCGCGCGTGTACGCGAACTGCTGCACCGGCTGAATGGCGTGACGCGACAGCTCCTCCTTCCAGCCGACGAGATGCTGGGTGGTCCAGTCGCCATATGCACGCTTGACCGTCGGCGTCCCGTACTTGGCGATCTCCTCGAGCAGCTCGGTCGTGACGCTGGCTGTCGCGTTATCCGAATCGATGAGGACGGCGAGTCGCGTTGCTTCGGTGACCGTCATGAGCCCATACTTGCGCATGACGTCGGCGGAGCTGCGCGCTGTCCTGCTCTCTTTCACAGGCGCAGAGGAAACGTTCCCGTTCGGGCCCGAGACCTCGGTGTTCAAGGTCGCCGGGAAGATGTTCGCGCTTTCACAGTTGGACGCGGAATCGCTGCGCGTCAGCCTCAAATGCGAGCCGCCGCTGGCGGAGGCGCTGCGAGAGGCGCATCGGGCGGTTATCCCGGGTTACCACCTCAACAAGCGCCACTGGAACACCGTGATCCTCGACGGATCCCTGCCTGAGCAGATGGTCAGGGACATGATCGAGGACTCGTACGACCTCGTCGTCAGCGGCCTCCCGGCGGCGCGGCGCCGCCAGCTCGGGTGGTCCGGAGCGCCGCCGGACCGATGAGTTCCGCGGCGCTCGCGGATTGGGATGAGGTGAAGGGCCGTTGCGGGCCCGCGACCTTGAGGACGCCGAGCGCCAGCTCCGCCGACCATGCGAACCAGTTGCCCAAACCGTCATCGGCGGAACGAACCGGGAAGAGGCTTGCCATCTCGGCGAAGCTGAACGCCTGGAGGAGCAGTGCCGGAACGCCCAGCGCGATCGAGAACCCGTCGAAACACGTCAGGGTCCGCGCACGGCCGAACGCCTTGAAGGTTCAGACCGGGCCGGCCTTGACGCGGATTCTGCTCGGGCCGCTCGCCGCGAGCTTGGCCGTCACTCGTCCACGCCAGGCTTCAAGAACCCGGTTCGACCTGGGCCGATCATCACGGGAACCTGGCCCCCGGCGCCAATAGGCTCGGCGCATGAGCTCCGACGCGACCGATGCCGCCCCCGAGCAGGGTGCCGGGAATCTGCGGCTGTCGATCCTGTTGGCGGCGGCGATGTTCGTGCTCGTCGTCGACACGTCGCTGATGAACGTGTCGATCTCGGCGGTCGTCAAGGATCTCGACACGACGGTCAGCGCCCTCCAGAGCGCGATCGCGCTCGAGGCCCTGGTCTCGGCCGCGTTCATCCTGATCAGCAGCAAGATCGGCGATCTGATCGGGCGCAAGCGGGCGTACGTGATGGGGCTGCTGGCGTACGCGATCGGCGCACTCGCGATGACGGTTACTCAGAGCCTGACGCCGGTCATCATCCTCTGGGCAATCGTCGGCGGTCTCGGCGCATCGCTCCTGTTGCCGGCGATGCAGTCGCTGATCCACGGCAACTTCGAGGGCGCGGCGCAGAAGAAGACGTACGCGCTGATCGGGGCGGCGGCCGCGATCGCCGCCGCCGTCGGGCCGCTGCTCGGCGGTTTCGTGACCACCTACCTGTCCTGGCGTGTCGGCTTCATGCTCGAGGTGGTCGTGATCGTGGTGGTGCTGCTGCAGCTCGGGCTCCTGAAGGACGTTGCCTACACGGGAGACCGACACGTCGACGTGGTGGGCGCTGTCCTCTCGGTTCTCGGGATGGGCGGAGTGGTGCTCGGCATCCTCGTGTGGCAGGAGGGCGGCGACTACGTCGTGTTGCTGATCGCGCTCGGCGCGCTCGCGCTCTGGGCGCTCGCCCGCTGGCTCGTGCGGCGTCACGGCGAGGGGCGTGTGACGGTGCTCGACCCGGACCTGTTCGCGCTTCCGCACTTCCGCGTCGGCATATCCGCGCAGATGCTGCAGAACATCACGCTCGGCGGAGCGATGATCGCGTTGCCGATCTTCTTGCAGATCAAGCTCGAATACGACGCGCTCGAGACGGGACTGTCGCTCGCTCCGCTGTCGGTGACGATGTTCGCGATGGCGATTCTCGCGGGCCGCAAGGCCGGCGAGAGGCGTCCGGCCAGGATCATCCGGACCGGGTTCGCGCTGAGCACCCTTGGCATGGTGTTGCTCGTCCCGCTCGTCCCTGAGGCGAGTCCGGTTGGTACCTCGCCGTCCCGCTTGTGATTGCCGGTGCCGGGCTCGGCCTGCTCGTGTCCCAGCTCAACAACTTCACGTTGGCCCCGATCGACGAGGAACGGATCAGCGAGGCGGCCGGCGTGAACTCGGCCTCCGGCTCGTTCGGCCTCTCGTTCGGCCTGGCGGTTGCGGGCGGGGTCCTCTTGGCGGCGCTCTCCCTCGCGTTCACGAACATGACGAACGCGAGCCCGGTGATCCCCTCGGATCAGCAGCAGCAGATCGCGCAAACGCTGGAAGACGACGCCCAGGTCGTGAGCAACACTCAGCTCGAAGCGCTCCTCGTCGAGGAGCCCCCGGATGTTCAGCAGGAGGTCCTCGACATCAACACCGATGCGACGAACCTCGCGCTTCAGATCGCGCTGCTGATCCCGATCCTCGCCGGACTCCTCGGCCTGTTCATCTCACGCCGGATGTTGCGCCTACCGGAGATCGCGCCGTCGGCTAACGCCGAGGCGGCGAGCCTCGGCTGACGATCGAGTCCGTTCCGGCCATCAAGCCCGCGGATCGAGATCGATGCGGACGGTGACGAGCTCGCTGCCCATCAGACGCACGACGAACGCGTTGAGCCGCAGTCCCATCCAGCGCAGGCGCTCATGCGGATCGTCGTCGTCGAGGACGTGCGCCGTGCCGCTGCGCCAGCCGTCGCGGAGCTTGATGCGGACGCGTGGGTCGGCGCCGATGTTGCGGACGTAGGCAGCCCGGCGGCCGTGCTCGGCGACGATCCAGACCGCGCCGTCGCGGACCACGTGGCCGACCGGCGTCTGGCGCGCCTGGCCGCTCTTGCGGCCGGTCGTCTCGAGCAGCGCGTAGCTGCCCGGCGCCAGGCCGTGCCGCTGAGCCCAGCGCACCAGCGGGTTCACCACGCGGGTCGCGAGCGTCGTGCTGATGCGGCGCTTGTCGAGGTACCGAGACATCAGCTCAGCGAGAGCTTCTCGCGGAGTCGACTCGATGCGTCCCGGCGCGGAAGTCGAAGCGCGTCCATACCCGATCGAGCTCCCCGTGCATGCCACGGTGGCGTCCGCCGCACTCGCCGAAGCGCGCTCCCGTCGCATGTCGATGCACCCCGGCGCATGGACGTGCGCCATCCGCCCATGCTCGGACGGTACTGGGGTTAGCCTCGCTCGCTTTGCCTCGCCTCCCCGACAGCGTTCGCGTCCTGCGGCGGCGCGACTTCCGGCTGCTGTTCCTCGGCCAGAGCGTTTCGATGGTCGGGGACCGGATGGTCGAGATCGTGCTCGCGTTCGCGGTGCTCGAGCTCGGCGGCTCCGTGCCGCAGGTCGGGCTCGTGCTGGCGGCGCACACGGTCGGCTTCGTCGGCACCGTGCTCGCGGGCGGGCGTCGTGGGGGATCGCGTCTCGCGGCGCTCGGTCATGGTGATCGCCGACGTCGTTCGGATCGGGTCGCAGGGCTTTCTCGCGGTCGCGCTGATCGCCGGCTTCGCGGAGATCTGGATGCTCGCGGCGCTCGCGGGCGTGGCCGGGATCGCGGGCGGCTTCTTCGGCCCCGCGGCCACCGGCCTGCTGCCCGAGGTCGTCCCACCCGACGAGCTGCAACAGGCGAACGCGCTGCGCTCGACCGCGATGTCGACGGGAGAGATGCTCGGCCCGGCGATCGGCGGCGTGATCGTGGCCGTCGCGGGTCCGGGCTACGCGTTCGCGCTCGACGCGCTCACCTTCGCCGCCAGCGCCGTCTGGCTCGCGATGATGCGCGTCCCGCCGGTCCGCGAGCGCCACGAGGAGACCGGCTTCGTCGCCGACCTGGTCGAGGGCTGGCAGGCGTTCCGGTCGCGGACCTGGGTGTGGGCGTTCGTCGCCTACTTCGCGATCGCGAACATGTTCTGGGGCGCCTACCTGGCGCTCGGGCCGGTGGTGGCCGACCGGGACCTGGGCGGCGCCGCCGCCTGGGGTGCGGTCATGGCCGCGTTCGGCGCCGGGGCGCTTGCCGGCTCCATCCTTGCCGTGCGGGCGGAGCCGTCGCGGCCGCTCCTGTTCTGCGCGCTGACCGAGGGCCTGTTCGTGCTCCCGCTCGCGTTTCTCGCAGCCTCGACCAACGTTCCCGTGCTCGCGCTCGGCGCCTTCCTCTCGGGCGCCGGGATGACGCTCGGGATGTCGGTCTGGGACTCCACGCTGCAGCGCCACATCCCGCCCGAGTCGCTGTCGCGGGTGAGCTCGTACGACTGGTTCGGGTCGATGGCGTTCACGCCGGTCGGCCTCGCTCTCTGGGGCCCGATCGCGGTCGGGATCGGCATCCAGGAATCGCTCTGGCTGGCCTTCGGGCTCATGGTCGCCTCGATCTGCGTGCTGATCTCGATACCGGCGATCCGAGCGCTGCCCGCCTATCCCCCGAGCGGCTACCCTGGAGATTCCCTCTAATCCGTATAGGAGATTCCCCCAATGCCTCTCACGATTGGTGACACAGCCCCGGACTTCGAGGCGGAGACGACCGAGGGCCGGATCAGCTTCCACGACTGGATCGGGGACTCCTGGGTGGTGCTCTTCTCGCACCCCAGGGACTTCACCCCCGTCTGCACGACCGAGCTCGGCTACATGGCCTCGATCAAGCCCGAGTTCGACAAGCGCGGCGTCAAGGTGATCGGCCTGTCGGTCGACCCGATGGAGAACCACGACAAGTGGGTTCAGGACATCGCCGAGACCCAGGGCACGGCGCCCAACTACCCGATCATCGCCGACTCCGACTTCAACGTCTCGAAGCTCTACGGGATGCTGCCGGCGGAGATCGAGGGCGATCCGACCACCCGCACGCCTGCGGACAACCAGACCGTCCGCAACGTGTTCGTGATCGGCCCCGACAAGAAGATCAAGCTGGTGCTCGTCTACCCCATGACCACCGGGCGGAACTTCGACGAGGTTCTGCGCGTCCTCGACTCGGTCCAGCTCACGGCCAACCACCGCGTGGCGACGCCCGCGCAGTGGCAGCAGGGCGAGAACGTGATCATCGCCGGCTCCGTCTCCGACGACGAGGCCCGCGAGATCTACCCGGACGGCTGGGACGCGCCGCGGCCGTACATCAGGATCGTTCCCGCGCCGAAGTAAGCAGCGCGAGCACCTGGTCGCGCGGGAGGGCCTCGGCCACGATGCCCTCCCGCCCGACGGTGCGCTCGGCGTACCAGATCGCGTTGATCACGGCCTGCTCGGTCGCCTCGACGGCGGCCGAGAAGAGCGGGTTGAGCTCCGAGTCGGGCAGGGCCGGCGCGCGCGGCGTGCCGCGCGGGACGCGCGCGCCCGTCGAGAAGGCGAGGAAGATCTCGCCGCTGCCGTGATGCGCCACGGAGCCGGTGCGCGCGAGGCCGAGCCCGGCGCGGCGCGCCAGCCGCTCGAGCTGATGCGGTCCGAGCGGCGCGTCCGTGGCGACGATCGCGATGCAGCTTCCCGCCGGATCGCGCGGCGGCGGCAGCTCGCCGCCCAGGAGCCGCCCCGCCGGCACGCCGTCGATCACGAGGTCCTCGCGCGAGCCGAAGTTGGCGAGCACGAGCACGCCCACCACGTGCTCGCCCGCGAGGCGGCTGCCGCTGCCGATGCCGCCCTTGAAATCGAAGCAGCACATGCCCGTGCCGGCGCCGACCGCGCCCTGCTCGAAGCCGGGCGAGGCGAGCGCGGCGTCGAGGGCGCGGCCCGAGTCGGCGGCCTCGACCTGCACGGTGCGCGGGTCGTTCAGCCAGGCGTCGTCGCACTCCCCGACCACCGGGATCACCACGTTCTCGAGGCCGATCTTCGGCTCGGCCGCGCAGGCCGCGGCGACCGCGCCGTCGTAGGTCCGGCCCACCGCCATCGTCGACGTGAGGTAGACGGGCGTCTCGAACAGGCCCCACTCGCGGATCTGGAGCGCGCCGGTGAGCTCGCCCGCGCCGTTCAGCACCGCCACGCCCGCGGGCACCGGCTCGCGCCAGAGCGTGGCCGGGTCGCCGGGCGCTATCGCCGTCACGCCGGTGCGGGCGACGCCGCGTCCATCCGGGGGCTCGGGCTCGTCGCGAACGACGGTCACGTGGCCCACGCGCACGCCCGCCACGTCCTCGATCGTGTCCGTCTCGCCCGGCCGCAGCGCCCCCACCTGGATCTCGGTCACGCGCGCAACCTAATGCAGCGCGCGCCGGGTAGGCTCGCCCGCTCGATGGGACTCGCGCTGCCAGTCGTGTGGAGCGATCGACACCGGCTGCACGAGCCGGACGGCGAGGTGTGGGTGGGCGTGCGCATCCCCGGCACGGAGCTGCCGGCACGGGCGGATGCGATCCGGGCCGAGCTCGAGCGCGCGGGCGCACGCTTCGTCGAGGCGCGCGAGCAGCCGGATGGCGTGGCCCTCGCGGTTCACGACGGAGCCCTGCTCGACTACCTCGCGAGCGCCTGGGACGACTGGGACGAGGCGGAGCTGACGAGCGACCCGGGGCAGAACAGGGTGGTGCCGTACCTCTTCCCGCACCCCGACCTCTTCTCCGGCTTCGAGCCCGACCGGCCCGACTCGCCGAGCGCCCGCGCAGGGCTGTTCGCCTACGACACGATGACGCTGATCGGGCCCGGAACGTACGAGGCGGCGCGCGCCGCGATCGACACGGCCGCGACCGCCGCGGATCTCGTGGCCGAGGGCGAGCCCGCCGCGTACGCCCTCACGCGTCCGCCCGGGCACCACGCCACGCGCCGGGCGTTCGCCGGCTCCTGTTACCTGAACAACTCCGCGGCAGCGGCCGTGCACCTGCGCGGCCACGTCGGGCGGGCGCGTGGCGCTGCTCGACATCGACGCGCATCACGGCAACGGCACCCAGGCGATCTTCTGGGACGACGCCGACGTGCTCACGGGCTCCGTCCACGTCGACCCGGGGGCGGGAGGGTTCCCGCACTTCCTCGGCTTCGCCGACGAGACGGGAGGCGACGGCGAGTCGAACCGCAACCTGCCGCTCGCATCCGGCAGCGGCGACGACGTCTGGCTCGCCGCCGTGGAGGAGCTCACCGGTTGGGCGCGCGCCGCCGGCGCCGCCGCCCTGGTGGTCGCGCTCGGCGTGGACGCCGCGGCGGGCGACCCCGAGAGCCCGCTCGAGGTCAGCGCGACCGGCTACCGTGCCGCCGGCCGCCTGCTCGGCGGGCTGCGCCTCCCCACCGTCGTGGTGCAGGAGGGCGGCTACGACCTGGACACGATTGGACCGCTCGTGCGCGAGGCGCTCGAGGGACTCGAGGAGGGCCTCGTTGGCTGACGTGACGGAGACGATCTGGATCGGCAAGGACGAGCACGAGGGCGTGCTCGCCCAGCCGCGCAAGGACCTGAAGCCGCCGCCGCACTGGCGCTTCGAGGCGGTGGCCGCCACGCCGCGGCCGCATTCGATCGTGCTCAGCCGCGACCGCAGGCTGGCGATCTTCGTCGAGGCGGCGTCCGAGACCTCGGACGTGCTCGGCGTCCATGTGGCGGGAGGCCCCGTCGAGCGCTTCACCGCGCTGCGCCCTCCCGCGTCCTACTGGGACGACACGGTGGCGCGGCTCTCGCCGGACGGGACCACGATCGCCTACGGGGAGGGCGACCACGTCTGGCTCGTGCCGAGCGCAGGCGGCCCGCCGCGCAAGCTCGCCGAGGGGTCGGGTCCCGTGTGGATCGACGACGAGCGCCTCGTGATCTCGGTCGAGCGCGAGGAGGACGACAGCACCCGGCTCGCGGTCGTCGGCGTCGGCGACGCGTGGCCGCGCCGGCTCGCGGTCGACCACGGGGACCTCGAGCGCCATGGCGACGAGGGCGACCCCGCCGTCTCGCCCGACGGGACGGAGGTGGCCTACACCTTCTATCCGCGCGGCGACCTGAACCGCTCGGAGATCCGCGTGGCGCGCCTCGACGGCGGCGCCGTGCGCGCGCTCACGGGGACGCCGCGCATGCACGACGAGGAGGCCGTGTGGTCGCCGGACGGCGGGACGATCGCGTTCCGCTCGGAGCGCCCGGGCTTCTACGAGATCCACCTCGTGGGCGCCGACGGCCAGAACGAGCGCCAGCTCACGAGCACCGGCAACACCCACTTCGGCCTCGAGTGGCATCCGGACGGCGGCCGCCTGCTCGCCGTGCGCGTTGACCGCAACCGCACCCAGCTCGTGACGGTGGACGCCGCGAGCGGCGAGGCGACGCGTGCTCGCCGACGGCGGCTGGTGGAGCAGCCCGCGCTTCGGGCCCGACGGCGAGGTGGTGGCCGCGTACGAGGACCACGCCACCGCGCCGGAGATCAGGGTGGTCGAGCCGGGTGGGGGCTCACGCGTGCTGCACGCGCCCGCGCCGCGCGCGGTGCGCAAGGCCCCCTACGCGGCGCTCGAGGACGTGACGTTTCCGTCCTTCGACGGCCTCGAGATTCCGGGCTTCCTGCTGCGACCCAAGGGCGCGAGCCCGGACGCGCCCGTGCCGGCCGTGGTCTACCCGCACGGCGGGCCGACCGACGCCTGCGCGGACGAGTGGGACGGCCACGCGCAGTACTTCGTCGACCGCGGCTACGCGTGGCTGTACGTGAACTTCCGCGGCTCGACCGGCTACGGGCGCGAGTTCGAGCGTGCCAACCACGGCGTGTGGGGCGTGGATGACACGAAGGACTGCCTCGCGGCCGCGGACTTCCTTCGCGGGCTCGACTGGGTGGACGGCGACCGGCTCGGCGTGTTCGGCGCGAGCTACGGCTCGTACATGGCGCTGCTCTCGGTCACGGACGATCCCGAACACCGCTTCCGCTGCGCCGCCTGCAAGTACGGCGACTGCGACATCACGACCTCGTGGGCGCAGGGCGACCGCTATGGGGTCCAGGACCTCGAGCGCATGATGGGACCGCCCTCGCAGGCGCGCGAGGAGTACGTGGCCGGCTCCCCCTATCACCGGCTCGAGAACATCGAGGCGCCGCTGCTGATCGTCGCGGGCGAGAAGGACGTCCGGGTGAGCCCGAAGCAGTCGGCGCAGCTCGTGACGAGGCTGCGCGAGCTCGGCAAGACGTTCGAGTACGTGACCTATCCGACCGAGGGACACGGCCTGCTTCGCGCGGGCCCGATGCTCGACTTCTACAGGCGCCTCGACCGCTTTCTTAACTGGAATCTCATGTGAGCTCCTGTAAGAGTGCGCCAATTCGTTCAAGTGGTGGACGGACGTAAGCACTACGGGGGGACTCGCGTGAGGATGGATCGCAGGCTTCTAACCGCAACGCTGGCCATTGCGTTGCTTCTCGCCGCACTGACGGCGGTTACCGCACAGGGGCAGGACGAGGAGGGCGGCGGCGAGGCGGAGGCCGAGCCAGACGGTCTTCGACATCGGCGACCCGCAGGGCATCGACAGCATGAGCCCGCTGATCGGCGTGACGGTCGCCGCCTACGAGGCCTGGAACCTCCAGTACGCGACCCTGACGAACAAGGCGGCGGCCGACTTCTCCGTGATTCCCGGCCTCGCCGAGTCCTGGGAGGGCTCCGAGGACGGGCTGACCTGGACCTACAAGCTGCGCCCGAACCTGAAGTGGTCCGACGGCAAGCCGCTGACGTCCGAGGACATCGTCTGGACGATCAACACCTCCCGCGACGAGGAGTGGCTCAACCACTCGGCGACCACGACGAACCTGACGGCGAGCGGCGCCGGACGAGAACGACGGTCGTCATCAAGTCGAAGGTGCCGGATCCGAAGCTGCCGATCATGGACGTCTACATCCTCCCGAAGCACATCTGGGGCGAGATGTCGGCGGACGAGCGCGCGAAGTACGACGCGACCGACGGCGTGGGCTCGGGGCCGTTCGTGCTCGAGCAGTTCGAGAAGGGCCAGTTCGCGCGCTTCAGGGCGAACCCGAACTACTACGAGCGGCAAGCCCAAGGTCGACAAGGTCGTCCTGCGCAAGTTCAACAACCCCGACGCGATGGTCGCCGCGCTCAAGACCGGCGAGCTCGACGCCGCCGAGACCCTGCCGCCGGCCGGCTACGACCAGCTCCAGAAGGACGACAACATCGTCACGGTCGAGGGCTATCAGGGCGCCATGACCGAGGTCGCGATCAACGGCGGGGACGGCCTCAAGAAGCCGCACCCCGCGCTGCTCGACCCCGAGGTGCGCAAGGCGATCGGGCACGCGATCGACAAGGACACCCTCGTCGACCGCGCCGAGGGCGGCCACGCCACGCGGACCGAGACCCTGAGCGCCTCGCCTGATCCGAAGTGGACGCCCGAGATCCCGGAGGAGGACGTCTTCGACTTCGACCTCGACAAGGCCAACCAGATCCTCGACGACGCCGGCTACGAGGACACGGACGGCGACGGCGTGCGCGAGATGCCGGGCGGCGGCGAGCCGCTCAACTTCACCTACTACGTCCGCTCGGACAGCGTCACCGTCCCAGCCGATCGCCGAGTTCGTGACCGGCTGGCTGAAGGAGATCGGCATCGCGACCACCCGCAAGGTGGCCGACGACAGCCAGCTCACGACGATCATCGGCAAGGGCGACTACGACATGTACGCCTGGGGCTGGGTGCCGTTCGTGGACCCGGACCCGATGCTGTCGTACTTCACCTGCGACCAGGTGTCGAGCGACCCGGAGAACCCGACGAACTACTACAACGACGCGAACTACTGCGACCCCGAGTACGACAAGCTCTACCAGCAGCAGAAGGTCGAGCTCGACCCCGAGAAGCGCGTCGAGATCGTGCACGAGATGCTCAGCCGGTTGCAGCAGTGGGGCGTCTACCACGTGCTCTACACGTATCCCGACCTGCAGGCCTACGTGAAGGACCGCTTCACGGGCTTCGTCCAGCAGCCGGCGAAGACCGGGCCCGGTCTTCTACTCGAACACCTCGCCGAGCTACGCGCAGCTGGAGCCCGTGAGCGCAAGCGACGGGGGCGGCGATGACGACGGGGGCGGCAGCGGTGCGATCATCGCGATCGTGATCGCCGTCGTGCTCGCGCTCGGCCTCGGCATCTTCTTCCTGAGCGCGCCGCAGGACCGCCGACGAGCGGGAGTGAGCGCAAGGTACGTAACCGGAAAGGTCCTGGGGTCGCTGGCGACGCTCTTCTTCGTCGTCTGCTTCAACTTCTTTCTGTTCCGCGTCGTCGAGAGCGACCCCGTTGCGAACCTGTACCGGGGTCGCAACCTCAGCGAGTCGCAGAAGGCGGAGCTGACCAAGCAGTTCGGTCTCGACAAGTCGACGAGCGGCCAGTTCGTCGAGTACCTGAAGCAGACCGCCCAGCTCAACCTCGGCCGCTCGTACACCACGAACCAACCCGTTTGGGAGGAGATCAAGCGAGACGCGGTCCCAACGATCGCGCTCGTCGGGGTCTCGGCCGTGTTGTCGGCCGTGATCGGCGTCCTGCTCGGGATCGCCGCCGCATGGCGAAGACGGACGAGGACCGACTACGCGACCACGGGCTTCGCGATGACGACGTACTCCGATCCCCGACTTCTGGCTCGGGATGCTGCTGCTCACCCTGTTCTCGGTGAAGCTCGGCTGGCTGCCCACGGGCGGAATCGTCGACCCCGCGTCGACCGCGACCGGGATCCCCAAGCTGTTCGACCAGGCGCAGCACATGATCCTGCCCGCCCTGACGCTGACGATCGCCTACCTGGGCGAGTACGCGATCGTGATGCGCTCCTCGCTGCTCGACACGATGCGCGAGGACTACCTCGTGCTCGCGCGCGCGAAGGGGCTGCGCGACGTGCTCGTTCGCAACCGGCACGCGGTGCCGAACGCGCTCCTGCCCGTGGTCGCCCTGATGGCGATCAACCTCGGCTACGTGCTCGCGGGCGCGATCGCAGTCGAGGCGATCTTCTCCTGGCCCGGGCTCGGGCTCGCCACCTATGAGGCCCTGAAGGGGCCCGACCTGCCGATGCTGCAGGGGATCTTCCTCGTCTTCAGCGCATCGATGATCGTCTTCAACCTGATCGCCGACCTGCTCTACGGCTGGCTCGACCCACGGGTGCGGGAGGCATGAGCTCCGCCACGGTCCTCTCCCCCCGGCGCATCACCTGGCTGCGGCGCCGCCGCGCGCTCGCCGCGACCTGGCACGAGTTCCGCCACCACACGCCCGGCATGGTCGGGCTCGTGGTGCTGTCGCTGATCGTGCTGATGGCGCTCGCGGCGCCGCTGATCGCGGACGAGGCGAACCTGAGCGCCACGAACGCGGTCGACAACCCCGTCTGGGCGAACCCGTCCGAGTTCGGGCCGATGGGCACGGACAATCTCGGCCGCCCGGTGTGGACCCAGTTCGTCTACGGCGCGCGCATCAGCCTGCTGGTGGGCCTCGCCGCGACGATCCTCGCGGTCGGGATCGGCTCGATCGTCGGGATCGTGGCCGGGTTCTTCGGCGGGCCTGTTCGGCGGCTTCCTGATGCGGACCACCGAGTGGTTCCTCGTGATCCCGTTCCTGCCGCTCGCGATCGTGCTCGCCGCGATCCTCGGACCGTCGATCGAGAACATCATCCTCGTGATCGGGATCACGTCGTGGCCCTCGACGGCGCGGCTCATACGCGCCCAGGTGCTGACCCTGCGAGAACGCGAGTACGTGGACCGCTCGCGCGCGCTCGGCGCGACGAACCGGCACCTGATGGGCCGCCACATCCTGCCGAACGTGGCGCCGCTGATCCTGGCGAACACCACGCTCACGGTGCCGGTCGTGATCCTCTACGAGGCCACGCTCTCGTTCCTCGGCCTCGGCGACCCGGCCAACGCGTCCTGGGGCAAGATGCTCGACAACGCGTTCGAATCCGGCGCGATCACGATCGAGGCGTGGTGGTACTTCGTGCCGCCCGGCCTCGGCATCCTGGTGGTGGCGCTGTCGTTCACGCTGATCGGGACAGCGCTCGAGGAGATCCTCGACCCGCGGCTGAAGGACCGGCGCGGATGACGCGACGCCCCGCTGCTCGGCGTGCGCGACCTGCACGTGACCTACCCGTCCCGGGACGGCGGCGGCGTGCCGGCGGTGCGCGGCGTGAACCTCGAGCTAGGCGTGGGCGAGACGCTCGGGCTGGCGGGCGAGTCGGGCTGCGGCAAGTCCTCGCTCGCCGCTGCGCTGCTGCGGCTGCTGCCGAAGGGCACGGAGGTCACGGGCGAGGTGCTGCTCGACGGCGAGGACGTGCTCGCGATGCGGCCCGGCCGGCTGCGCGCCGTTCGCTGGACGGACCTGGCGATCGTCTTCCAGGGCGCGCTCCACTCGCTCAACCCCGTGCAGCGCGTGGGCGACCAGATCGCGGAGGCGATCCGGCTGCACTCGTCCGGCGGGGTCAAGGTGGGCACCCGGGTGGGCGAGCTGCTCGAGCTCGTGGGCCTGCCCGCGCGGCGCGCGCGCGACTACCCGCACCAGCTCTCGGGCGGCCAGCGCCAGCGCGTGCTGATCGGCCTGGCGCTGGCCTGCGAGCCGCGCCTCCTGATCGCCGACGAGCCCACCACGGCGCTCGACGTGATGGTGCAGGCGCAGGTGCTGCGGCTGCTCGAGGACCTGCAGGAGCGCTTCGGGCTCGCGATCATCTTCATCACCCACGACCTCTCGACGCTCGCGGACGTGTGCTCGCGCATCGCCGTGATGTACGCCGGCCGGATCGTGGAGGAGGGTCCGAGCCACGAGGTGTTCGCGAAGGCCGCGCATCCATACACGCGCGCGCTCGCCGCGGCGTTCCCCGTGATCGGCGATCACGAGTTCAGGATGAATCCCTCCGGCGTCGCGGGCGACCCGCCGGACCCGCGCGCGCTGCCGACGGGCTGCCCGTTCCACCCGCGCTGTCCCGAGAGGACCGACGTCTGCGCGTCGACGCCGGTCGAGCTCTGGGACGCCGGCGAGGCGCGCCGGGCCGCCTGCGTGCACGTGAAGGGAGCGCCCGCGTTGAGCTCGAACGGCGCGCTGCTCGAGGTGCGCGACCTGCACATGACCTATCCCCACAAGGGCGGCGAGGCGCGCGCCGTCGACGGGGTCGACCTGTCGATGGAGGCCGGCGAGATCCTCGCGCTCGTGGGCGAGTCCGGCTGCGGCAAGACCACGCTCGCCCGCGCGATCATGGGCCTGCGCGAGCCCGCGTCCGGCGAGGTGCGCTTCCGCGGCGAGCCGCTCCGCTACGAGCGCGCGGCGCTGCGCGAGCACCGCCGCCACGCGCAGATGATCTTCCAGGACCCGACCGGCGCGCTCAACGCGCGCCAGACGATCTACGAGGCGGTGGCCGAGGGCGTCCGGATCCAGGGGATCGCGGGCGACGAGGAGCAGATCGTGGCCGAGGCTCTCTCGAACGCCGGGCTGCGGCCGCCCGAGAGCTTCTTCACGCGCTACCCGTACGAGATCTCGGGTGGCCAGCGCCAGCGCGTGATCATCGCCGGCGCGATGGTGCTCGACCCCGACCTGCTCGTCGCCGACGAGCCGGTGTCGGCCCTGGACGCGTCGGTACGCGGCGAGATCCTGGCGCTGATGCTCCGGATCGTGCGGCAGGCGGGCGTGGGCATCCTTGTCGTGACCCACGACCTCGGGCTCGCGTGGAACATCGCCGACCGGGTGGCGGTGATGTACCTCGGGCGGATCGTCGAGGAGGGCCCCACCGAGGAGATCCTGCTCGCGCCGAAGCACCCCTACACGCGCGCGCTGCTCTCGGTCGTGCCCGAGCAGCACCAGATGGAGCAGGTGATCCTCGCAGGGCGAGGCGCCCGACCCGACCCGCATCCCCGACGGCTGCCGCTTCCACCCGCGCTGCCCGCTCGTCGAGTCCGGCGAGGCCGAGCGGCTCGGCATCCTCGAACGCTGCACGAGGCGAGGATCCGCGCTCACTTCCGGCCTGCCACGCTGTCGCCTCATGAGCACGCGACTGACGTACACGAGCGGAGATCTCGGGGCCGAGACCGACGCCGCGTTCGAGGCCGCCCTCGAGGCCGCGCGGGCGGGCGCGGCGGAGCCGCTGCCGCACCTGATCGCCGGCGCGGAGGTCCGCGAGGGCGAGCTCTTCGAGCGCCGCGACCCGGCGCACACGGACAACGTGGTCAGCCGCGCGCATGCGGCGCCGGCGGAGCAGGTCGCGCGGGCGGTGGCCGCCGCGCGCGCCGCGGCGCCGGGTTGGGCGGCCACGCCCTACGCCGAGCGCTGCGCGCTGCTGCGGCGGGTTGCGGACGGCATCTCGGAGCGTCACATGGAGCTGTCGGGCGTGGTCAGCGCCGAGACGGGCAAGTCGCGCACCGAGGCGATCCTCGAGGTGCAGGAGGCGATCGACCTGATCACCGCCTACGCCGACCACATGGAGGAGAACGACGGCTACACGAAGCCGCTGTCGAGCTACGTGGAGGGCGAGCGCAACCTCGACGTGCTCCGCCCGTTCGGCGTCTTCGCGGTGATCTCGCCGTTCAACTTCCCCGTCGCGCTCTCGATCGGGATGGCGAGCGCGGCGCTGATCGCCGGCAACACCGTCGTCTACAAGCCGAGCGAGGAGGCGCCCTGGAGCGGCGGGATCCTCGGAGAGATCGCCCGGGCGGCGGGTCTCCCGGAGGGCGTCTTCAACCTCGTGCAGGGCGGGCCCGAGACGGGTCGCGCGCTCGTGGACGCGGACGTCGACGGGGTCGCCTTCACCGGGTCGGCGGAGGTCGGCCGCGCGATCGTGCGCCGCATGCACGACGGGCCGTTCGCCCGGCCGGCGCTCACGGAGATGGGCGGCAAGAACCCGGCGATCGTGATGGCGAGCGCCGACGTGGAGGCCGCCGCCGAGGGGGTCGGCCGCTCCGCCTACGGGCTGTCCGGCCAGAAGTGCAGCGCGTGCTCCCGCGCGATCGTGGCCGACCCCGTGCACGACGAGTTCGTCGAGCGCCTGGCCGCGTTCGCCGCCGGCCTCGCCGTTGGCGACCCGATCGAGCGCGACATGTTCGTGGGGCCGGTGATCAACGAGGCCGGCGTGGCGCGCTACGAGGCGGCCGTGGCGGCCGCCGCGCGCGAGGGCCGCGTGGCGGGAGGCGGCGGGCGGCCGGAGCTGCCGGGGCACTACGTCGAGCCGACGGTCGTCGCGGACCTGCCGCGCGGGCACTCGCTCGAGCGCGACGAGCTCTTCCTCCCGTTCGTGGCCGTCACGCGCGTGAGCTCTCTCGACGAGGCGCTCGCGGAGGCCAACGCACCGGTGTACGGGCTGACCGCCGGGATCTTCACCGGCGAGGACGCCGACAAGGAGCGCTTCCTCGCCGAGATCGAGGCCGGGGTCGTCTACGTGAACAGGCGCGCCGGCGCCACCACGGGCGCGTGGCCGGGCACGCAGACCTTCTGCGGCTGGAAGTCGAGCGGCACGACGGGCAAGGGCGGGCTCGGGACCTGGTACCTGCCGCAGTTCATGCGGGAGCAGAGCCGGACCATCGTCGGCTGAGCTCGGCGAACGTCTCGATGTAGGCGTCCGCGGCGGCCTCGTCGTGGGCCACCGTCACGTTCCACTCCTGCTCGCGGCGGGCGGTCGTGAGGATGCCGCGGTTGGCGAGCCAGAGCCAGATCAGGCGCGAGCGCTCGGCGTCCGGCGCGCCGCGCTGGACGCAGCCCTTCGAGCCGACCGCCACGGCGCCCTCGCCCACGCCCGCTCGCATGCGCTCGCCGAGCTCCTCGAGGCGCCCGTAGGCGGCCGCGGTGAGCACGTGCTCGAGGCTCGCCCGGGCGGCGGCCATGCCGAGCGGGTTGCCGTTGAAGGTGCCCATCAGCGGAGGGGCGCCGCTCGCCACGCGCTCCCCCAGCTCGGCCGTCATGCCCACGGCGCCGCTCGGCAGCCCCGCCCCGAGCGCCTTGGCGAGCGCGACCATGTCCGGCTGCACGCCGAAGCGCTCGGTGGCGCCTCCCGCGGCGATGGTGAGGCCGGTCTTCACCTCGTCGAAGATGAGGATCACGCCCCGCTCCGTGCACAGCGCCGCGCACGGCTTCGAGATAGCCCGGTTCCGGCGGGACCAAGCCCGCGTTGGTGCGGAGCGGCTCGAGCAGGACGGCCGCCGGTCGCGTTTCCCTCATTGCTGCCTGTAGTTCAACGACAGCATTGAAGGGGACACGGATGGTGAGGTCGCTCGTCTGCGCTCGGGATCCCCGGTCCCGGCGGCAGCACTCCGTCGTGGTGGCCGTGGTAGACGCCCTCCGCCACCACGATCGCGTCGCGGCCGGTGGCGGCGCGGGCGATCCGGATCGCCTCCATCGTCGATTCCGTGCCGCTGTTCGTGAAGCGCCAGCGATCGAGCCCGAAGCGGTTCCGCAGCTCCTCGGCGACCGTGACGGCGTCCTCCGTGGTGGCGCCGAAGTGCGTGCCGTCGCGCGCGCGGCGCGCCACGGCCTCCGTGATGGCCGGGTGCGCGTGGCCCTGCACCATGGCGCTGAAGCCGTTGTGGAAGTCGAGGTACTCGTTGCCGTCGACGTCCCAGACGCGGCTGCCCTCCCCGCGCGTGAAGTAGAGCGGGTGGGGATCGAGCGCCTGGAACGAGCTCGCGACCCCGCCCGCGAGCACGCCGCTCGCGCGCTCGAACAGCGCCCGCGACGCGGGCGTGCGCTCGAGGAAGAGCGCCTCCTCACGGGCCAGCAGCTCCTTCACGGCGATGGAGTATCGCCCGCAGCGTGGCTTCGACATGGCCCGGGTCGAACCTCACCTGGGCGTGGGTGAAGCGCAGGACCGTCCAACCGGACGCCACATGCGCCTGGTCGCGAACGCGATCACGGGCCTGCTGGGCGGGCGTCCGGTGATAGGTCAGGCCGTCCGTCTCGACCACAAGGCGCAGCTCCGGCCAGACGAAGTCGACCCGGAACCCGTTCAACCAGACCTGGCTCTCCGGCTTCCCGAGCCCCGCCCGCAGTGCGATTGGCACGAGCATTCGCTCCAGCTCGCTGTCCGTCAGTACGAAGGTCTCGCGGTCGAGCAGTTCGCGCAGCCTGCGGACACCCCGGCGGCCGCGGTGTTCCTCGAGTGCCTCTCGGAGCGCCTCGGGGTCGAGAAGGCCGAGCCGGTCCGCTTCGTTTACAGCAGCGGTGAGGGCAGCGCGGTCCAGCATGGTCGCGAGGTCGACGAGGGTGAGCACCGGCCGTGACCGGGATGCCGTCGCACTCGCTCAGATCCTCTCGCGGAGCGCGCGCCGGTGCAGCACGATCCCGCCCGGCGCGTGCCGTCCACCCACCGGCACCGTGACGTGCACCGGCCCGGCCCACCGGGGCCGGATGCCGTGCAGCTCGGCGGCCGATTGGTGGCTGAGCGAGGCGCCCGGTCCCGACGCGAGCACCGCTGCCATCAAGCGCCGTGCGAGTGAGACCGGGCCGGCCGACCGCGTAGACCCCGCGGTACCTCCGGTGCAGGCGGCCGCTCGCCACCCGTGCCGGATCGCCTCCGCCGAGTAACCGAGCGCGCGAAGCTGATCGTGCGCGAGCACGTCGTGCTGGCTTCGCGCCAGCCGCCACGCCATCCTCCGGGGTTTCTAGGCCAGGCCCTCCGCCTTGTACTCGCGCAGGAAGCCCTCGAACAGGCGGCGATGGCCCTCCTCGTCGCGGAGGATCGCGATCACCATGTCCTGCGTCACCGGGTCCTTGCCCTCGCAGAACTCGATGATGCGGTTGTAGTGCTCGATCGCGCCGGACTCGGCCTCGATCACGCCCTTGATCACGTGCACGATGTCGGTCTGCTCCTGCGGCGGCTGCAGATAGCTCTGCTCGGCCTGGAAGTCGAGCGAGCCCGGGACGACCCCGTAGAGCTCCTTGATCCGCGCCCCGAACTGGCGCGCGTGGCCGAGCTCCTCCTGAATGTCCTCGTCCAGGGATTCGATGATCTCCTGCGCGCGGACGCCGTCGGGATTGATCGAGTTGGCCACGTAGCTCATGACCGTCTCCATCTCCATCCAGTACGCCTTGTGGAGCATCCCGATCAGCTCGTCGCGCTCTGCCTGCATCTCGTCGCTGAGGATTCCGTAGCGAGCTGTCGTCTCGGTAGCCATGGCTCTCTCCTACCTTTGGATCGGTGAGCGCAAACGCTACAGAGGTCGGCGACGAGCACATCCAGCACATCGGCCGCCCGCCGGACCGCCTCTGGGACCGGATACTCGAGGAGCCCGATCGCGCTCCCGAGTACATCGCGCTGTTCGCGCTCGAGCGCTTCGGGCCGCAGGCCGAGGAGTGGGTGCGCATCGCCGGGCCGGGCCACACGCCCGAGCGGCTCGCGAAGATCGCCTACCGGAAGCACGTTCGGCTGGCGCGGATCGAGGGCGGCGCGCTCGGCCTGGGCGGCGTGTTCACCGTCGCGCCCGACATCGTGGCCCTGCTCTGGATCCAGAGCCGCATGATCTTCTACATCGCCGCCGCCCACGGCTATGACCCCCGCCACCCGATGCGGCCGGCGGAGCTGCTCGCGATCCAGGGCCTCTACGACTCGCCGGCCGAGGCGCGCGCCGCGCTCGACGGCGTGGGCAAGCGGATGGCGATCGCGATGGTCGAGCGGGCGCTGTCGCACCGCACCACCGAGCGCCTCCACATGCGGCTCGCCAAGTACCTCGCCAAGCGACTCGCGCGGCGCTACGCCGGCCGCTACATCCCGCTGATCGGCGCGCCCCTCGGCGCGCTGCAGAACTCGGCTGCGACCAAGCACATCGGCAAGCTGGCGCTGCGCTACTACGGCGGCGATCAGGCTCGGCCGTAGACGGGCACGGCCGCGCCGCTCGTCGGCGCCGAGTCGTCCGAGACGAGGAAGCGCACGACCTTCGCGATCTCCGCCGGCGCGACCCACTTCGAATGGTCGGCGTCCGGCTGCGACTCGCGGTTCGCCGGCGTGTCGATCACGCTCGGCAGGATCGCGTTCGAGCGCACGCCGTCGCGCGCGTACTCGGCGTCGAGGGCCTGGATGAAGGCGAGCACCGCGGCCTTGCCGGTGATGTACCCGGCCGCGCCCGCGAACGGCCGCAGCGCCGGCCGCGCCGAAACCCCCACGAACGATCCGCCGCCGCGCTCGACGAGCCGCGGCATCGCCGCGCGCGCGAGGTTGTAGGCGGGGGCGAGGTTGAGCTGGACGAGGCGGAAGAACTCGTCCGGGTCCGACTCGTGCACCAGGCCGGTGCTCGCGTAGCCACCGACGAGGTTCACGACAGCCTCGAGGTCCTCGACCGCCTCGACCGCCGCCGCGGCGCCCGCGGTGTCGAGCAGGTCGGCCTCGATCAGCGCGGCGCTGTTCCCGAAATCCGACTCCGCCCTCTCGCGCTCGCGCTCGACTATCCAGGTGACCGCGCACTCATAACCCGACTCGATCAGCTCCCGAACGACGGCTGAGCCGAGCGCCCCCGTGCCGCCCGCGACCAGGACCGCCATGTCAGGAACTCCCGCCGGGGGGCGACTTCATCCCTGTGCAGGCTATCCCGTCCGAGACCCGTTCTACCTTGCGAGACCCCATGGAGCAGCCCTCCCTGATCCCCACGAAGCTGTTCGTCCGGGACCTGGCGAACGGCCAGGAGGTGGACTCCGTATTCATGGTGCGCAGCCACTCGCAGCGCCAGAAGCGCAACGGGGAGCTCTTCCTGAAGCTGCAGCTCGGAGACCTCAGCGGCAGCGTCGAGGCGGTCGTCTGGGACGGCGTCGCAGAGCTCGCGCCGCTCTGCCCGAACGGCTCGGTCGTGCGCGTGACCGGCCGCTTCACCGTCGACGAGCGCTATGGAGCGACGCTGACGGTGCGGGCGCTGCGCGCCGCCGACGAGGGCGAGTACGAGCCGAGCGATCTGAACGAGTGCCCGCCCATCCCCTACGAGCAGATGGCCGGGGACCTCGAGCACCTCGTCGGGACGATCCAGCGCCCGCATCTGCGCGAGCTGCTCGCGCGGCTGATCGGCTCGCGCTGCGAGACCGGCAGGGTCTACCGCGAGGCGCCGGCGGCGAAGTACTACCACCAGGCCTACCGCCACGGGCTGCTCGAGCACTCGCTGTCCGTCGCGCAGGGCGTGAGCGCCCTCGCCGCCACCTTCCCCGGCATCGACCGCGACCTCGCGGTGACCGGCGCGCTGCTGCACGACATCGGCAAGATCGACGCCTACGCCTCCGTGGGCGGGGCGATCGAGCTGACCGACGTCGGCAAGCTGCTCGGAGAGATCCCGCTCGGCTACTACCGGGTGCGCAGGGAGATCGAGGAGATCGAGGGGTTCCCGGAGGCGGACGCCGAGGGCATCCTGCACATCATCCTGTCCCACCACGGCAAGCTCGAGCACGGAAGTCCCGTGGTGCCGTGCACGCGCGAGGCGACGCTCGTCCACTTCCTGGACAACCTCGGCGGCAACCTCGGCAGCTTCGACCGCCTCGAGAAGTCGCTTGCCGACGGTGCCGCCTGGTCCGACTGGGACCGGGGCCTCGCCGCCTCCGCGTACTTCGGCCGCCGCGAGGCGGGGCCGGACGCCGCGGAGCAGGCCGCCTAGCGGCTACGCGCCGAGCACCTTCGCCTTCTCGGCCTCGAACTCGCTGTCCGTCAGGACCCCCTCGTCGCGCAGCTTCGCCAGCCGCTCGAGCTGGGCGATGCGGTCGAGGACCATGTTGCCCGTCGACTCGGCGAGCTGCTCGACCTGCGGGTCCGCTCCCGGGGGTGCAGGCGGCTGCGGCGGGGGCGGCACGGCGCCCGGCGTGGGCGGCACGCCCGGCGGCACCGGGTTTCCCTGCATCTGCGCCATCTGGCCCATCATCTGCTGGGCCATCTCCATCGCCTGGCGCACCTGCTCCTCCATCCCGGGCGGGATGCTGCCCGGAGGGATCCCTGGCATCCCGCCGGCGGCACCGGCGCCGGAGAGGTCGATCACCTGCGGCTCGCCCATGTTGACCGTTCACCTGGCCAGGCGTGCCCTCGCTCATGAGCTCGTCGACGGTCTTGACCTCGTCCCAGAGGATGTCGATGCGCTCCTTGTTCTCCCTGTCGACCATCACCGGCAGGGTCTCGCCGGGCGAGGGCCACTTGGTCATCTTGACCATGCAGTGATGCTTCAGCCGGTATGGCTCCCAGCCCTCCACGTAGACGTCGAGCCACATGCGGCAGTTCCCGGAGGTGCCCGACTCGGTCGGCTGGCTCACGGACTGCACGTGGGCCTGGCCTCGAACGCCGTCCTTGATGTCGACGTTCATGAAGTTCTTGAGCTTGTCGAAGGCCATGGGGCGATGGTCTACCGCAAATAGCGGCTCGATAACAGGGCCGGGGGCGGCCTTCTCCGGGTTTCCCGCTTATGTTTGTGCGGGGCCATGGCCAAGGACACCGAGAAGCTCATACGGCAGCTCAGCCTGATCTCGTTCCTGATGGCGGAGCGGCGTCCGGTGACGGCTCTCGAGATCAAGCAGGACGTCGAGGGCTATTCGCAGATGAACGACGAGGCGTTCGCGCGCCGCTTCTACGCCGACCGCGCGGAGCTCGACTCGCTCGGCATCCACCTCAAGGTCGACAAGCCGGCCGAGGGCTTCTACGAGGCCGAGAACTACTCGCTGCCGCCGGAGAACTTCTACCTCACGGCGATCGAGTTCACGGACAAGGAGCTGGCGGCGCTCGGCACCTCCCTGACGCTGCTCGACGGCGAGTTCGCCTACGCCGAGCCGCTCAAGCTCGCCCTGCAGCAGCTCTCGCGCGGAATGCCGAGCCCGCTCGACGCGCCGGAGCAGCGCAGCGTCGCGCTCGCCGTCACGGCGGGCGCCGGCGGCCGCGAGCTCTCGCAGCGGCTGTCCAAGATCGAGACGGCGATCTTCCGGCGCAAGACGATCCTGTTCGACTACTACACGATCGGCCGCGACGCCGAGGGCAAGCGCAAGGTCGACCCCTACCACCTGCTCTACCGCGGCGGGCAGTTCTACCTGATCGGCTGGTCCCACGAGCGCGACGACGTGCGCGTGTTCCGGGTGTCGCGCATCCGCGGCAAGGTCGGCTACTCGTCGAAGGCCGAGCACGACTTCAACAGGCGCGAGGACTTCGACCCGCGCGTGTACGCGACCAGGACCGACTGGCAGCTCGGCGACACGGCCGGCCGCGCCCGCATCCGGCTGTCGAACCGGGTCGACTGGCTCGCGGAGCGGCACTTCGGCCACGCGGGCGAGCTCACCCGCTCCGACGAGGGCAGCATCTTCGAGACGGACTACGCCGACTCGCGCCAGATGCTGTCGTGGGTGCTCGGGCTCGGCGACCAGGCCGAGATCGAGGCGCCCGAGGAGCTCGCCGCCGAGGCGCGCGAGCGCCTCGAGCTCGTGATCGAGCGGCACTCCGGCGGCTTCGATCTCGCGAAGCCGAAGCGCGGCAAGCGCGCGCCGGCCGAGGAGGAGGACGACGACGACGGCAAGGAGTCGCCGATCCGCCCGGAGCGCTTCGCCCGCCTCGTCACTCTCGCCGGCATCCTCATCCACGCGGCGCGCGAGGGCCGCAAGCTCGACGTGGCCCCGCTCTGTGAGGACCTGCAGGTGACCGACACGGAGCTGCGCCAGGACATCGACGTGCTGAACGTCGTGAACTTCGGCGGCGGCTCGTACGTGCTCTACGCCGAGGTCCAGGGCGACCAGATCGAGGTCGACCCCGAGCCCTACGGCGACAACTTCGCACGGCCCGCGCGGCTCCTGCCGCTCGAGGCCAAGGCGCTCGTGGCCGCCATCGACCTGATCGGCGAGCACCTGCCCGAGGGCTCGCTCGGCAGCGCCCGGCAAAAGATCGTCGACGCCCTCGGCCAGGACCCCGCCGAGGAGGGCCTCCAGATCACGACCGCGAAGGGCGACGACTCCGAGATCGCCCGCGTCGTGTCGAGCGCGATCGCCCGCAACCGGCTGCTCAAGATCTCCTACTACAAGGAGAACGAGGACGAGTTCACCGAGCGCACGATCGAGCCGTACAAGCTGCTGAACGGCCAGGAGGGCTGGTACGTCCACTCGTGGGACCTCGAGCGCGACGCCACGCGCTCGTACCGGCTCGACCGGATCCGCGAGGCCACGGTGCTCGACGAGGAGTTCGAGCGGCGCCCGGGCGTCGAGCCCGACGTGCACGGCTGGCCCTCGACGGGCGAGGTGCCGTCGTCGAGCGTCGCGCGCATCTGGATCTCGCCCGAGCGGGCCCGCTGGGCGCGCGAGGACCGGCGCGTGCTCGAGGAGCTGGCGGACGGCGCGGTGGTCGTCGAGCGCAGCTATGCCTCGCACGAATGGCTCGCCCGGGAGATCCTGAAGGAGGCGGGCGACGCCGTGGTCGTCGCGCCGGAGGACGCCCGCCAGGCTGTCCTCGAGGCCGCCGAAGCCGTCGCGGGCGCCGTCCGGCGCTAGGTGTCCTGAGTACCCTCCCGGCCCCATGGCCGGCCGCCGCGACCAGATCCGCATGACGAGCGAGGAGCTCGACGCGTTCCTCGACGAGCAGATGGTGATGCAGTGCGCGACGAACGGGCCGCGCGGCCTCCCGCACCTGATGCCGCTCTGGTACGTGCGCGAGGGCCGCGAGCTGCGCGGCTGGACCTACGCGAAGTCGCAGAAGACGCGCAACCTCGATCGCGACCCGCGCGCCACGATCGGGATCGAGGCCGGGGTCCAGTACCAGGAGCTGCGCGGCGTGACGTTCGAGTGCGAGGTGCTGGTGGAGCGCGACCCTGAGCTGGTCGAGGGATTCGGGCTCGCGCTGTTCGGACGTTACGCGGGCGAGCTCGGCCCCGAGATCCGCGCGATGGTGGCGCAGCAGGCCCAGAAGCGGGTCGGCCTGACGTTCGTCCCCGTTCGCGAAGTTACGTGGGATCATCGTAAGCTCGGCGGGGTCTACTGATGAAGGGTCTGATTCTTTCCGGCGGGAAGGGCACGCGCCTGCGCCCGCTCACGCACACGAGCGCCAAGCAGCTCGTCCCGGTGGCGAACAAGCCCGTCCTCTTCTACGGGATCGAGGCGATGGCGGCCGCCGGCATCGAGGAGGTCGGGATCATCATCGCCCCCGAGACGGGCGGCGAGATCCGCGAGGCGGCGGGCGACGGCTCCCGCTTCGGCGTCCGGATCGAGTACATCGAGCAGGACGCGCCGCTCGGCCTCGCGCACGCCGTCCTGACCGCGGAGCCGTTCCTCGGCGACGCGCCCTTCGTGATGTACCTCGGCGACAACCTGCTGCGCGACGGCATCGTGCGGCTCGTCGAGACGTTCGAGTCAGAGTCGCCCGACGCCCTGATCCTCCTCACGCCCGTCCCCGATCCCGAGAACTACGGGGTCGCCGAGCTCGACGGTGACGGCCGCGTGGCCCAGCTCGTCGAGAAGCCGCCCGAGCCGAAGACGGACCTCGCGCTCGTGGGCGTCTACATGTTCACGCCCGCGATCTTCGACGCCGCGCGCTCGATCGAGCCCTCCGGCCGCGGCGAGCTCGAGATCACGGACGCGATCCAGGCGCTCGTGAACGGCGGCATGCGCGTGGACCCGCACATCGTGCACGGCTGGTGGAAGGACACGGGCCAGGTGCAGGACATGCTCGAGGCGAACCGGCTGATCCTCGACGACCTCGAGGAGCGCATGGACGGAGAGCTGATCGACAGCCGCGTCGAGGGCCGCGTGGTGATCGAGGAGGGCGCCCGGCTCCAGCGGGCGACGGTGCGCGGCCCGGCCGTGATCGGCCGCGGCACGCAGGTGATCGACGCCTACATCGGGCCCTACACGGCGCTCGGCGACGGCGTCGTGATCGAGCGCGCGGAGCTCGAGCACTCGATCGTCCTGTCCGGATCCTCGGTCCGCGACCTCGAGCACCGCGTCGAGGCGAGCCTGATCGGCCGCGACGTCAAGATCGGCCGCGGCCCCGCGCTGCCGAAGGCCTACCGCTTCGTGGTCGGCGACTCCGCGGACGTGCAGATCCTGTGAGCCGCGTGGTCATCACGGGCGCCGGCGGGATGCTCGGGCAGGACGTGGCGCGCGAGCTGCCCGATGCCGTGGCCCTGAGCCGCGCCGACCTCGATGTCACCGACGCCCAGGCGGTGCGCGCCGCGATCGGGCCGGACGACACGGTGATCAACTGCGCGGCCTGGACGGACGTGGACGGGGCGGAGGCGGAGCCCGCGGCCGCCGCGGCGGTCAACGAGGCGGGCGCGCGCAACGTCGCGGCCGCGGCCGGCAGGGTGGTGCACGTCTCGACCGACTACGTCTTCGACGGCAGCGGCCGCGAGCCGTACGTGGAGTCGGCGCCGACCGCTCCCATCCAGGAGTACGGGCGCACGAAGCTGGCCGGCGAGCTCGCCATCGCCGCGGCGAATCCCGACCACCTGATCGTGCGCAGCTCCTGGCTGTTCGGCGCCGGCGGACCAAACTTCGTGGAGACGATGCTGCGGCTCGGCGACGAGCGCGACGAGCTGCGCGTGGTGGACGACCAGATCGGCTGCCCCACCTTCACGGGCCACCTCGCGGGCGCGCTCGCGGAGCTGGCGAGGGGCGATCTGCGCGGCGTGCTGCACGTGGCGGCGGCGGCTCCTGCTCGTGGTTCGGCTTCGCGAGCGCGATCTTCGAGCGCTCCGGGGCCGACATCCGCCTCGAGCCCTGCACGACCGCGGAGTTCCCTCGCCCGGCCCGCAGGCCGGCGTTCTCCGTGCTCGCGAGCGAGCGCGGCGCGCCGCGGCTGCCCGCCTGGGAGGAGGGCCTCGACGCCTACCTGGGGGTGCGCGCGTGAAGCTGCTCGTGACCGGCGCCGCCGGCTTCATCGGCTCGACCTACGTCCGGCTCGTGATGGGCGAGCACGACGTGACGGTGCTCGACAAGCTCACCTACGCCGGGCGGCGAGAGAACCTGCCGGACGGCGTCGAGCTCGTGGAGGGCGGCATCGAGGATCGCGAGCTCGTGATGGAGCTCGCCGAGGGACGCGACGCGATCGTCAACTTCGCGGCGGAGTCGCACGTCGACCGCTCGATCGCCGACCAGGACGCCTTCGCCCGCACGCACGTGATCGGCACGAGCGTCCTGCTCGACGCCGCCCGCGAGCGCGGGGTCCCGCGCTACCTGCAGGTCTCGACGGACGAGGTCTACGGATCGATCCCGGAGGGCTCGTTCACGGAGACCTCGCCACTCGATCCCTCCTCGCCCTACTCGGCGACGAAGGCGGGCGGCGACCTGCTCGTCTCGGCACACGCGCACACCCACGGGATCGAGGCGGTGATCTGCCGGGGCTCGAACAACTACGGCCCGAGGCAGTACCCGGAGAAGCTGATCCCGCTCTGCATCCTGAACGCGCTGCACGGCGACCCGCTCCCGGTCTACGGAGACGGCCGCCAGGTGCGCAACTGGCTGTTCGTCGAGGACTTCTGCCGCGGCATCCAGACCGTGCTCGAGCGCGGGCGGAGCGGGCAGGCGTACAACGTCGGCGGCCCGGACGAGTGCGAGAACATCGACGTCGTCAAGCGCATCCTCGAGCTTGCGGGCGCGGACGAGTCGCTCATCACCTACGTCAAGGACCGGCCCGGCCACGACCGGCGCTACTCGCTCTCCTCGGACAAGCTGCGCGAGGAGCTCGGCTGGGAGGCGCAGGTGCGCTTCGCCGACGGGCTCGAGCGCACGGTCGACTGGTACCGCGACAACGAGGCCTGGTGGGGCCCGATCCGCTCGGGCGAGTACCGCGAGTACTACGAGAAGCAGTACGGCAGCCGGCTCGGCTAGCACCTCTAGTCTCGACCAGGTGTTCAGGCAGGACCCTCCCGCCCTCTCCCTGCGGGGGCTGACGAAGCGCTACGACGACGGCTTCCTCGCCCTCCGCGACTTCGACCTCGAGATTCCGTCGGGCGCCTTCTTCGGCCTGCTCGGGCCGAACGGGGCCGGCAAGACGACGCTGATCAGCGCCGTCTGCAACCTGCTGCGCGTCACGGCCGGCGAGATCGAGGTGTTCGGCGAGCCGCACGATTCGATGGAGGCGCGGCGCGTGGTCGGCCTGGCGGAGCAGGACATCAACCTCGACCGCTTCCTGACCGTCAGGGAGACGCTCGTCTACCACGGCGGATACTTCGGCATGTCGCGCGACGAGTCGCAGCAGCGCGCGGACGAGATGATCGCGGCGTTCGGCCTCGGCTCCAAGACGGACGTGCGCGCGCCCAAGCTGTCGGGCGGGCAGCGGCGGCGCCTGCTGCTGGCTCGGGCGCTCATGCACCGGCCGCGCCTCGTGATTCTCGACGAGCCGACGGCGGGCGTCGACTACGAGCTGCGCCACGAGCTCTGGGACTACATCCGCGGCCTGCACGCCGAGGGCACCACGATCCTCCTCACCACGCACTACCTGGAGGAGGCGGAGCAGCTCTGCGACGAGATCGCGCTGATCCGCGACGGGCGGCTGATCGCGCGCGACAGCGCCGACGGCCTGCGCGACCACTTCGAGGTCGACCGCATCGAGGACGTCTACGTCAAGGCGATGTCGGACCTGGGCGAGGAGCTCGCGTGAGCGGCCTCGCGTGGCTCGCCCGGCGCGAGACGCTGCGCGTCTCGAAGCTCTGGACCCAGACGGTGCTCGCCCCGGTGATCGCCTCGATCCTGTTCATCCTCGTGTTCGGGCTCTCGCTCGGCGGCCGCATCGACCACGTGGGCGGGATCGACTACGAGGTCTTCATCGTCCCGGGCCTCTTGACGATGGCGATGGCGCAGGCCGCGTACGCGAACAACGCGTCCTCGGTGTTCCAGGCGCGCTTCGACCGCTACATCAACGACGTGCTGTCGGCGCCCATGCCGAGCTGGCAGATGTGCGTGGGCTTCGTGATCGGCGGCGTCTTCCGCGCCCTCGCGATCGGCCTGTCGCTGCTCGTGCTCGCGGCGCTGCTCGTGGACCTCCCCGTCGCCCAGCCGTTCGCGCTGATCACGGCGGTTGCCCTCGGCCTGCTGCTGTTCGCCTCGCTCGGCCTGGTGGTCGGCATCTACGCGGAGAGCTGGGACTTCACGACGTTCATCAACAACATCGTGATCCTCCCGCTCGTCTTCGTCGGGGGCGTGTTCTACTCCGTCGACGTGCTCCCCTCGCCGTGGGAGGAGCTGTCGCACTTCAACCCGGTCTTCTACCTCGTCAACGCGGTGCGCTTCGGATTCCTCGGCGAGAGCGACGTGGGCATCGGACTCTCGCTCGCCGTGATCGCGGCGCTCGCCCTCCCGGCCTTCCTGTGGGCGCAGTACCTGTTCCGGAGCGGGCGGCGCTTGAAGCCGTGAAAAGCATCCGGGGGCGTCCCGCCCCCGGCCCCCCGGTGGCGACTGACGCGCTCCAGGAGCTGCAAGCGAGGATCGTCTCGTGCCGCGCCTGCCCGCGCCTCGTCGAGTGGCGCGAGCGGGTCGCGCGCGAGAAGCGCGCCGCCTACGCCGAGGAGGAGTACTGGGGCCGGCCGGTGCCGGGCTTCGGCGACCCCGCGGCGCGGGTCTACGTCTTCGGCCTCGCCCCCGCGGCGCACGGCGGCAACCGCACCGGGCGCGTCTTCACCGGGGACCGCTCGGGCGACTGGCTGTTCGCCTCCCTCCACCGCACGGGCTTCGCGAACCAGCCCGAGTCGGTCGCGCCCGGCGACGGCCTCGAGCTGAGCGGCGCGTTTGTGGCCGCCGCCGTCCGCTGCGCCCCTCCCGCCAACAAGCCGCTGCCGGCCGAGCGCGAGAGCTGCCTCCCCTACGCCCGCGAGGAGCTCGGGCTGATCGCGCCGCGGGTGGTCGTCGGCTCTCGGGCTGTTCGCCTGGAACGCCGCCTGCGACCTGCTCGGCCTGCGGCCGCGGCCCCGCTTCGCGCACGCTGCCGAGCACGAGGCGCCCGGCCTGCCCGTGCTGCTCGGCTCGTACCACCCCTCACAGCAGAACACGTTCACGGGCAGGCTCACCGAGCCGATGATGGACGCCGTGTTCGAGCGCGCCCGCGCGCTCGCCTACGGGAAGTCGACGGCCTCTCCGAGCAGCCGGTAGCCCTTCACGGTGGGGTGCGCCAGGTCGACCGTGAGGTCGAGCCGCATCCGCCCCGGCTTCGCGCGGATCCTCGAGCACCCGGTACCAGGGGATCAGCTCGGCGCCCTCCTCGCGCGCGATCCCCGCGATGCGCCGGTTCAGCTCGCGGACCTCGTCGGCGTAGTCCGGGTAGCCCCCGTTCCAGGGCAGCACCTCGACGATCGCCACGTCG
This sequence comes from uncultured Thermoleophilaceae bacterium, assembly GCA_963808775.1. Lineage (GTDB taxonomy): Bacteria > Actinomycetota > Thermoleophilia > Solirubrobacterales > Thermoleophilaceae > JACVRW01. The sequence goes on along the minus strand of CAWEGR010000007.1, from coordinate 357,346 downwards.
AGCCCGAGCTCACGCCCCCGCCTCACCATGGCCCGCAGGTTCCGTGCGACCGCGGCGGGCTCGATGCCCTGTGAGAGGTCGTTGACTCCGCCCTGGACGATCAGCGCGTCCGCGCCGCGGGCGCAGTCGCCGAGGCGCAGCGCGATCTCGTCCGTGCGCTCGCCCGGCACGCCGCAGTTGCGGTACTCGGTCCCGGGACGCTCGCGCTCGGCCCAGTAGCCGTACTCGCTGCGCCGGTCGATCTGCGGCAACTGGTCCCGCACCGCTGGATTCGGGTCCCAGAGCGGGGTTCCGGCGGTTATGGAGTCGCCGAGCGAGGCGACCACGGTGGCGGCCTTGCGGGGCGGCTCGGCCCGGGATTGGGAATCATCGTCCCCGCAACTCGCCAGAACGACGGCAAAGAGGGCAACGACGGCCGCGAGCCACCTTGTGCATTTCGCACGATCTACGTTTGCCGGAACTATTCCGGAGAACGTAGCGGGGGCGGGTGCTAGGGTGCCCGATCGCAAGGAGCCATAGCCGAGTCCCCGCGCCGCCACGCGGCCGGGGAGCGGGGGAACCAGGTATCCGGGGCGAATCGCAGCGATCCGCCGTGTAGCGCCACTCTTCTGGCGCGAGCCCGACAGCTAACCCCGTAGGCGCCCAGAAGAGAAGGAGCACCTACGCATGCGAAAAACGCTGCCGGTGGTCGCCGCTGCGGCCGCTTTCCTGATACCCGCGGGTGACGCGATCGCCGACGACCGACTTTGGCGGCGCCACCGCCGGGTCGAGCATCGAGGTCCCCGTCGAGAAGGCCTACGTCAACTCCGACGGCCTGGCGGTCGCGCCGGCCGGCGCGCCGGAGGAGGTCCAGGCGATCATCGCCGCCGGCAACCGCATCGCGCGCAAGCCCTACAAGTACGGGGGCGGTCACGGCATCTGGCGCGACTCGGGCTACGACTGCTCTGGCTCCGTCTCCTACGTGCTGCACGCGGCCGACCTGCTCGACACCGCGCTCGACTCGACCGGCTTCATGAGCTGGGGCCGCCGCGGCCGGGGCGACCTCGTCACCGTCCGGACCAACCCGGGCCACGCCTACCTGATCGTCGCCGGCCTGCGCTTCGACACCTCGGCGCGCAAGGTCACCGGCACCCGCTGGAGCGAGCAGATGCGCTCGGCGCGAGGTTACGTCGCCCGCCATCCGAGGGGAATGTGAGCCATGACAGTCATCTCGTTGGTAGTGCTTCTGACCGCTTCGCTCGCCGGCCTCGCGGCCGGCCGCTGGCGCACGCTGCTGCTGGCACTCCCGGCGGTGCCGGTCTGCGCGCTCCTGCTCGGCCCCGAGTCGGGCGCGCTTGCGATCCTCGCCGCCGCCGGGCTGGCGGCGGGCGTGTACATGCACCGCGTGGTGGCGGACTACAGCGGCAACACCCCGCGGGCGCTGTAGCGCGCTAGGGCAGGTTGTCCTGGAGGTCCTCGGCCTCCTTCTGGACGTCCTCCGCCTCGTCCTGGATGTCGTCCGTGAGCTCGTCCGCCTTGTCCTCGATCTCGTCGGCCGAGGCGCCGTCCTCGACGTCCTTCTTGAGCTCCTCCGCCTCGGTCTTGATCTTCTCGCCGGACTCCTCCACCTGATCGCGGAGGTCGTCGACGTCGTCGTCGCCGCCGCACGCGGCAACCGTCAGCGCAAGCGCCACGGCGGCCAGGAGGGCGACGGCTCTGTTACGCAGCGCGTCCATGTGTCTCAGCCTAACCTGCGCGGGTCGGTACGCTCGATGGTCGCGTGGCATCGGATCCGCTCAGCTCGTTCACGGCAGGGGTGCGTGACTGGTTCACGCGCAGCTTCGAGCGGCCCACCGCCGCGCAGGAGCAGGCGTGGCCAGCCATCGCCGCCGGCGAGAACGTGCTCGTGTCGGCGCCCACCGGCTCGGGCAAGACGCTCGCCGCCTTCCTCTGGGGTCTCGACCGCCTCGTGGCGGAGCCCAGTGCGGAGCGAAAGACGCGGCTCGTCTACGTCTCGCCGCTGAAGGCCCTCTCCTACGACGTCGAGAAGAACCTGCAGGCCCCGCTGAAGGGGATCGGCGGTGACATCAGCGTCGCGATCCGCACCGGCGACACCCCGCAGAGAGAGCGCCAGGCGATGCTGCGCACTCCGCCGGACGTGCTGATCACGACGCCCGAGTCGCTCTATCTCATGCTCACGTCGCGGGCGCGCGAGTTCCTCACGGACGTGCAGTGGGTGATCGTCGACGAGATCCACGCCGTCGCGCGGACGAAGCGCGGCGCCCACCTCGCGCTGACGCTCGAGCGGCTCGAGGAGCAGGCCGAGGCGCCGCTCCAGCGCATCGGGCTGTCGGCCACGCAGCGGCCGCTCGAGGAGGTCGGCCGCTTCCTCGCGGGCACGGGACGCGAATGCCGGATCGTGGATGTGGGAGTGCGCAAGCCGCTCGACCTTCAGATCCAGGTGCCGGTCGAGAGCATGGCGGAGCCGAGCTTCCCCGACGTCTCCGACCCCGCTGTGGACGGAATGGGACGGCGCCCGGCGGCGGCGACCTCGTCGGGCCGGGCCTCGGTTCCGCGGAGCCACCCGCGGCCACTCAGCGCTCGATCTGGCCGGCCATGTACCCCGAGCTGCTCGAGCTCGTCAGGCAGCACCGCTCGACGATCATCTTCGTGAACGCCCGCCGCGCGGCGGAGCGCCTCGCCGTCCGGCTGAACGAGCTCGCCGGCGAGGACGGCGAGCCGGCCGCGATCGCCCGCGCGCACCACGGCTCGCTTGCGCGCGAGGAGCGCCTGATCGTCGAGGACCTGCTCAAGTCGGGCGAGCTCCCCTGCCTCGTGGCCACGAGCTCGCTCGAGCTCGGCATCGACATGGGCGCGGTCGATCTCGTCATCCAGGTCGAGTCGCCGAAGTCGGTGACCGCGGGGCTGCAGCGCATCGGCCGCGCCGGGCACGGCGTCGGCGAGGTGTCGCGCGGCCGCATCTTCCCCAAGTTCCGCGCCGACCTGCTCGAATGCGCGGTCGTCGCGAAGCGCATGCGCGAGGGCGACATCGAGCCCACGGTCATCCCGCGCAACCCGCTCGACGTGCTGGCGCAGCAGGTGGTGGCGATGGTCGCGACGGGCGACGAGCTGAGGGTGCCCGCGCTGCACGAGACGATCAGGCTCGCCCACCCGTTCGCGGAGCTCTCGCGCGAGCTGCTCGACAGCGTGCTCGACATGCTCGACGGCCGCTACCCCTCCGAGGAGTTCGCGGAGCTGCGCCCACGCATCGTCTGGGACCGCGTCGAGGACACGATCCGCGCGCGCCGCGGGGCGCTTCAGCTCGCCGTCACGAACGCCGGCACGATCCCCGACCGCGGCCTCTACGGCGTCCACCTGCCGGACGGCCGCCGTGTGGGCGAGCTCGACGAGGAGATGGTCTACGAGGCGCGCGCCGGCCAGACCTTCCTGCTCGGCGCGTCGACGTGGCGGATCGAGGAGATCACCCGCGACCGGGTGATCGTGACCCCCGCCCCCGGCGCGCCCGGGGCCGTGCCGTTCTGGCGCGGCGACGGGATCGGCAGGCCGAAGGACCTCGGCAGGGCGATCGGCGAGTTCTCGCGCGACGCCGTCGATCGCGACCCGGCCGAGCTCGCCGCCGAGTACGACCTCGACGAGCGCGCCGCGCTCAACCTCTCCGCCTACCTGCGCGAGCAGCGCGAGGCCACGCGCGTGGTGCCGAGCGACCGCACGATCGTGATCGAGCGCTTCCGCGACGAGATCGGCGACTGGCGCCTGTGCGTGCTCTCGCCGTTCGGCGGCCGCGTCCATTCCGCCTGGGCGCTCGCGCTGAGCGCCCGCATCCGCGACGAGTACGGCCTCGAGTCCGACGCGATCTGGTCGGACGACGGCATCATCGTCCACCTGCCCGACGCCGACGAGCCGCCCGGCGCGGAGCTCGTGCTCGTCGAGCCGGACGTGGTCGAGGAGCTCGTGGTGCGCGAGCTGTCCGGCTCGGCGCTGTTCGGCGCGCGCTTCCGCGAGAACGCGGCGCGGGCGCTGCTGCTGCCGCGCGCCTACCCGGGCAAGCGCACTCCGCTCTGGCAGCAGCGGCTCAAGGCGCAGTCGCTGCTCGAGGTGGCCAAGCGCTACGGCCAGTTCCCGATCGTGCTCGAGACCTACCGCGAGTGCCTGCGCGACGTGCTCGACCTGCCAGGGCTCGAGGAGCTTCTGCGCGGCCTCCACACACGCGAGCTCACGCTCGTCGAGGTCGAGACGCAGCGCGCATCCCCCTTCGCCTCGTCGCTCCTGTTCGACTACGTCGCGACCTACATGTACGAGGGCGACACGCCGAACGCGGAGCGCCGCGCCGCGGCGCTCTCGCTCGATCGCGACCTGCTGCGCGAGCTGCTCGGGCAGGAGGAGCTGCGCGAGCTGATCAGCCCGGATGCCCTCGCCGAGGTGGAGGCGGACCTGCAGCGGACGAGCGAGCGCACCCGCGCCGCCAACGCCGACGGTCTCCACGACGTGCTGCGCGCCCTCGGCGACCTCACCGAGGCGGAGGCGCAGGAGCGCACCCTCGGCGCGGTCTCCGCCAAGCGCATGCTGGCCGAGCTCGAGAAGAGCCGCCGCTCGGTGCGGATGAGGATCGGCGGCGAGGAGCGCCACATCGCCTCCGAGGACGCCGGCCTGTACCGGGACGCGCTCGGCGCGGTGCCGCCCGGCGGCCTCCCGGCCGCGTTCCTCGAGCAGGTCGAGGAACCGCTCGCGCGCCTCGCCCGCCGGTACGCGCGGACCCACGGTCCGTTCATGACCGCCGACGCCTCGGGCCGCTACGGGATCGACTTCGGCCCGGTGCTCGCGCAGCTCGAGTCCGCGGGGAACCTGGTGCGCGGCGAGCTCCGCCCCGGCGGCAGCGGCCGCGAGTGGTGCGATCCGGAGGTCCTGCGGAGGCTGCGGCGCGCCTCGCTCGCGACGCTTCGCAAGGAGGTCGAGCCCGCGGAGCAGCGCGCGCTCGCCCGCTTCCTGCCGGCCTGGCAGGGCGTGGACGGGGCGCCCCCCGGCGGCGCGGGGGTCGACCGGCTGCGCGAGCAGCTCGTGCCGCTCCAGGGCCTCGCGCTGGCGCCCGAGGTGTGGGAGCGCGACGTGCTGCCGCGGCGGGTCGGCGCCCATTCGCCCGGCTGGCTCGACCAGCTCTGCGCAAGCGGAGAGCTCGTCTGGGTCGGGGCCGGCGCCCTTGGGAGAAGCTCCGGCAGGGTCGCGCTCTTCTTCCGCGAGGACGCCCGCTGGCTCGGGCCACCCAACGTCAAGGCCGACCCGCCCTCGGAGCCCGTGCACGACCGCCTCAGGGAGCGGCTCGCCGCCGGCGCCGCCTTCTGGACGGACCTGCTCGCGGACGTCACGGACGCCGAGCCCGTCGAGCTGCAGGAGGCGCTCTGGGACCTGGTCTGGGCCGGCGAGGTCACGAACGACGCATTCGCCCCCCTGCGCGCACCCCGGCTCAGCCTGGCCCGCTCGGAGCGCGACGCGGGCCGGCGCTTCGCGCGGCGCCGCCGGCCCGGTGCCCCGCAGGTTCAGGGCCGCTGGTCGCTCACGGCGCCGCTGTTCGCCGACGCTCCTCAACACGGGCCGCGCATGCGGGCGATCGCCGAGGTGCTGCTCGAGCGCTACGGCATCGTCACGCGCGAAACCGTGCTCGCCGAGGGCATCCCCGGCGGCTTCGCGGGCCTCTACGGCGAGTTCGCCAACCTCGAGACCCTCGGGACGGCGCGCCGCGGCTACTTCGTCGAGGGCCTCGGCGGCGCCCAGTTCGCGCTGCCGGCGGCGATCGAGCGGTTGCGCTCGCTGCGCTCCGACGAGCCGGGCCCGGCCCTCGTGCTCGCGGCCACGGACCCCGCCAATCCCCACGGTGCCACGCTGCCCTGGCCGCGCCGCGGCGAGGAGAGCGGCCGGCGCCCAGCCCGCGTGGCCGGCGCCTACGTGGTCTCCCTCGACGCCGAGCCGGTGCTGTACCTCGAACGCGGCGGGAAGGGCCTCGTGCCGCTGCGCGAGCCCGGCGAGGACTGGCTCAGGCCGGCGCTGGAGGCGCTGGCCGACGCGGTGCGCCGCGGCCGCGTGCCACGGATTGGCATCGAGCGCTTCGACGGCGAGCCGGTGGTGGGCTCGTTCGCCGGCTCGCTCCTGATCGAACTCGGGTTCCGACAGAGCCCGCGAAGGCTCACGCTAAGCGCCTGACGTAGCCGTCCTGCGCCTACCCTGGTGGGCGTGCCCGAGGGCGACACGATCCACACGGCGGCGCGGCGCATCGGCGGCGCCCTGCTCGGCGCGCAGATCGAAGCGATCGAGACCCCGCAGCCGCGCCACGCGCGCGACCGCTGGCCCGAGCGGCTCGCCGGCCGCGCGGTGCGCTCCGTCGACGCCCATGGCAAGCACCTGTTCATCCGCTTCGAGGGCGACCTCACGCTGCACTCGCACCTGCGGATGACGGGCGCCTGGGGCGTCCACCGGCGCGGTGAGCGCTGGCGCCGCTCGCCCCGGCGGGCCTGGCTCGTGATTCGCACGCCCGAGCACGAGGTCGTCGAGTTCGACGGCCCGGTGCTCGAGCTGATGACGGACTCGCGCACCCGCTTCGACCGCCGGCTGGCGCAGCTCGGCCCGGACATCCTCGGCGCGGAGCTCGACGAGCGCGCGTTCCTGCGGCGCCTGCGCGAGGACGACGGGACCCGCGGCATCGGCGACGCTCTGCTCGACCAGCGCAACATCGCGGGCATCGGGAACATGTGGAAGTCGGAGGGCTGCTTCCTCGCCCTGCTCGACCCCTGGCGAAGGGTCGACGACGTGAGCGACGACGAGGCCCTCCGCGTGGTGCGCGTCCTGCGTCCGCTGATGCAGGAGTCGGTCGAGCGCGGCGGCCGCCGGCCGGAGCCGGTGCACGTCTTCGAGCGGGCGGGGCTGCCGTGCCGGCGCTGCGAGACGCCCGTGCGCGCCCGTGGGCAGGGCGACGACAACCGGACCACCTACTGGTGCCCGGCCTGCCAGCTCTAGCCTGAGTCGCGATGGCCACGGGCAGGCTTCTCAGGGTTGGGCACAAGGGCGCCGATCACGTCGCGCCCGGCAACACGATCGAGAGCTTCGAGGCCGCGCTCGAGCACGGCGTCGACATGATCGAGTTCGACGTCCTGCGCACCCCGGACGGCCGGCTCGTGCTCGCGCATGACTTCGAGGACGCGGCGTCGCGCGATCCGCTCGGCCTTGAGGAGGGCCTCGACCACTTCGCGGGCGAGGCCTACGCGGGGGTCCAGCTCGACGTGGACATGAAGCTTCCGGGCTACGAGCTCGACGTGGCGGACGGCCTGTTCGAGCGCGGGCTCGCGGAGCGGTCGCTCGTCTCGACGATGTACACCGAGAGCCTCGACCGCCTGGGCGAGCTCGCGCCGGGTCTCCGCCGCGGCTGGTCCGTCCCGCGCGTGCGCCGCAACTACCTGCGCTCAGCCGCTCGCGCTGCCCGCCTACGGGATCGCGCGGGTGATGCGCGCGCGGCTGCCCCGGCAGGCGGCGGCGCGCCTACGCGCCGGCGGCTGCGAGGCGATCATGGCCCATCGGGTGCTCGTGAGCCGGCGGCTCGTCGAGACGGTGCACGCGGCGGGCGGCGAGGTCTACGTCTGGACGGTCGACGACGCTCGCCGCATCAGGTCCCTCGAGGCGCTCGGCGTCGACGGCGTGATCACGAACGACCCGCGCCTGTTCGACTGAGGCGCGTCAGCCGCTGACCGAGCAGGAGCCCGTGACCTGCGTGGTGCTGCCGGAGCCCGTCTGCATTTCGGCGACGGCCCGCAGCTCGTAGCTCTTGCCGGCCGGCACGCTGATCGAGAACGTCCAGCCCGCCTGGCCCCACGTGTACTCGGCGGAGCCTGCCGACTGCCACGGCGACGTGGACGAGCCGTTCAGCGGCACCCAGCCGCCCGGAGACAGCCATTGAGCGGTGAAGCGGACCTGCATGTCGCTGCTCGATCCGTCGCCCGGCGAGCTGCGCCCGCGCGCCGAGCTGGGCCGAGCTGCAGATGTTCACGCTGGCCCACGACGAGCTGAGCTCGTCCGCCGAGGCAGGCGGCGCCAGGGCGGCCGCCGCGGTGAGGGCGGCGCCGAGCGCCAGGGCTGTGACCTTCCGCGACACGGTTTGCCGGAGATTAGAGGAACGTTCGGGGGCTCGTCAGGGCGCCGGATCTACCAGATCAGGCACATTGCCTTCGACGTACCCACGGGATCGCCGCCCTGCACATCGCGCATGCCGGTCTCCGTCAGCATCGCCTTGCGGCGCACCGTCGACCAGCGCGCGCGGCGGTGTCCACGGCGGCTCGCGCGGACCTCGTGCTTCCAGCTCAGCTCGACCACGCCGCGCAGGACGTAGGTCGTTCCGGCGGGGGGCTGCGAGAAGTGGAAGGTCCAGCCACCCTGCTGGGCCGTCCAGTCGAGCGATCCCACGTAGCGCCAGCCGGTCTTGCCGGCGCCCGCAACGGGGAGCCAGGCGTGCTTCTGGGCGCTCCACCACTGCGCGCGGTAGCGCGCGTACACGCGGCGTCCCGACCCGTCGCCGGGCACGCTGGTGCGCACGCCGAGCGCGTTCGGCGACTTCGACGTGTCGCAGATGTTGACCGTCGCCCACAGCGGCGGCGGTCCGGAGCGAAGATCGAAGCGCTTGCCGGCGGCGCTCAGGAGCGTCCTAGGCTGCGCGGTCAGGCTGCCCACCGGCGCCTCGTCCGCGGGCACCACGCCCGGCGGGAGGACCGGCGGCGCGTCCGCGCTCTTCGGCAGGTTCAGCTTTGCATGGGCGCCCGGCGCCACTGCGAGGGAGGCGGCGAGAGCGAACAGGATCGGGGCGGCGAAGCGTCGCACTACGTTCTCCGTTATCGGGGTGTTGGCCTCGGTTCTTTAGCCCGATGTGATGACTTCGACGCTCGTTCGTAGTGCATGTGTGAACGAGGCCGTTGTAGAACCCATGACAGTCATGGCCGGCTCGCACGCTGAGGGGTTCGCGGATCTCTACGAGCGCACCTTCCCTCGGGTGTACGCCTACGTTGCCTCGCTGCTGCGCGATCGCGCGGCCGCGGAGGACGTGACGGCGCAGGCCTTCGAGCGCGCTTACCGCAAGCGCCGCTCGTACCGAGCCGGCCGCGGATCGATGGAGGCGTGGCTGTTCGGGATCGCCCGCAACGCCGCCCTCGACGAGCTGCGCCGCCGCAGGCGCAGTGCCAGCCTCGAGGGCGACGTGCCCGACCTCGCCCCCGGCCCCGACGACCAGGCGGAGCTGCTGGCGCGGCGCGAGACCGTGCGCGCCGCGCTCGCCTCGCTCGACGGGGTCGAGCGCGACCTCATCGCCCTCAAGTTCGCCGGCGGCCTATCGAACGCCGAGATCGGCGCCGTGCTCGGCATGTCCGAGTCGAACGCCGGCACTCGGCTCCACCGGACCATCACGAAGCTGCGCGAGGCATGCCATGACTGACCAGAACGTGATCGAGCGAGATCTCGACGCCATCGACACCGCCCTCTCGACAGGAGCGGCCGACCACGACGACCCGCTTGCGCGCGAGCTGCAGGAGCTGGCGCTCGCGCTGCGTGCGGACGCCCCCGAGCCGCGCCCCGACTTCACGCGTGAGCTCGGCGAGCGGGCTCGCGCGGGCTTCCCGCGCGAGCGGCGCCGGCGGCTGCCGTCGCCGCCCAACCTGACACCCCTCGGCGTCGCCGGGAGCGATGGCAAGCGTGCTGATCGCGCTCGTGGTCGCGACGGCGCTCCTGAAGAGCCCGGACGAGGACGGCTTCTCTGGCGACCAGGGCTCCTCAGGCGACAGCGCCGTCATGGAGGACGCGCCCAGCTCGGCCGAGCGCTCCGCCGCCCCGGACGCAGCCGGCCAGGCGCTCGACTCCGGCGGCGGCGGGGCGGGCGGCTTTGAGCCGGCCGCCCCGAACAGGCGGATCGAGCGCTCGATCTCGATGGAGCTCGAGTCCCCCGCGGACGAGATGGCGCGGCTCGCCGACCAGGTCACGGCGGTCACGAACCGCCACGGCGGCTTCGTGCTGAGCTCGTCCCTGTCGACCGGCGAGGAGGACTCGAGCGGGAGCTTCGAGCTGCGCATTCCCTCGCAGCGCCTGCAGGATGCGCTGCGCGAGCTCGCGGACCTCGCACCCGTGCTCTCGCAGACACAGTCCGGCCAGGACATCACCCGCGAGTTCGTGGGAGCGCGCGACCGCCTCCAGGCGGCCCGAGCCGAGCGCCGCAGCCTGCTGCGCCGGCTCGAGGACGCGGACACGGACGAGGAGGCCGAGGCCCTGCGGCTGCGCCTCGACATCGTGGCCGCGGAGATCAACGGCCTGCGCGGGCAGCTCCGCAACCTGCGGCTGCGGACCGACTACGCGGTCGTCAGCGTGCTGCTCGTGGCCGACGGCGAGGGCTCCTCGAGCGACGAGGACGGCGGCGCCGGCGCGGCGTTCGACGACGCACTCGACGACGCGGGCGACCTTCTGATCGGCACGGCCGGCGTGATCGTCCGCGTGCTCGCCATCGCGGTGCCGCTCGGCCTGATCGCCCTGCTCGGCTGGCTGGCGGCCCGCGCGCTGCGCCGCCGCCGCCGCGAGCAGGCCCTCGCCTAGAGCCGCGGGCGGGCCCCCGGGGCGGCGATCGCCCGGGCGGCGAGCGTGGCCCCGGAGCGGAGCGCCGGCTCGGGCGCGGCGCCGCGCAGGCGGGCAGCGATGAAGCCGGCGGCGAAGGCGTCGCCGGCGCCGGTGGAATCGACCACCATCGCATCGGCCACCGCCTCGACCCTGACCACCTCGCGGCCATCCGTCCAGAGCGCCCCGCCCTCCGAGAGCGTGACCACCACCTCGGGAAAGGCAGCAGAGAGGGCAACGCCGGCCGCCTCTGGCTCGGAGACCCCGCTGAGGACGGCGGCCTCGTCGGAGTTCGGAAGCAACAGGTCAACCGACCCCCTCACCAGCTGCAGGGAGCCCTCCGACACGAGCGCAGCCGATGAGGGATCAAGCGAAACCGAGGCCCCCGCCTCCCGAGCAGCGGCAATCGCGGCAAGCGCCGCCGGGCGCGGCCCTTCGCGCACGAGCGCGTACCCCGCCACGTGCAGGTGATCGCCCGGCGCGGAGCAGGTCCGAGCCGAGGTCGCCGGGCGCGAGCGCCACGTTCGCCCCGGGGTCCGGCAGCATCGTCCGCTCGCCGTCCGGCCCCACGAGCACGAGGCAGGTCCCCGTGGAGAGCGACTCGTCGACGGCGAGGCGGGCGTCGACGCCGAGCGCGCGCAGGCCCGCGGCCGCCGCGCGGCCCGCCGGGTCGTCGCCCACCCGGCCGACGAGGACGACCTCGAGCGACGGCTCCGCAGCGGCGAACCAGGCCGCGGTGTTCGCCGCCTGGCCGCCCCCGGTCCATTCGATCCGGGCCGGCGTGTCGCTGCCGATCGCGAGCGGCCCGTCGACCCGGGCGACCACGTCCTGCATCACGTCGCCCACCACGACGACGCGGGGCCCGCTCATGCCGCGAGCGCCACCGCCACCCGCGCGGCGAGGTCGGCGTTCCTGACCACGAGCCGGATGTTCGCCTCGAGGCTCGCCCCGCCGGTCTCGCGGTGGAACCAGTCGAGCAGGAACGGCGTCACGTCCTTGCCCGCCACCCCCTCGCGCGCCGCCGCCGCGAGTCCCGACTTCAGGGCGCGGTCGTGCAGCTCCGGATCGAGCTCGTCCTCCGCCGGCAGGGGGTTCGCCACCACCACACCGCGGCCCTCGGTGCCGACTCGCTCGCGGGCGGCGACCACCGCGGCGACCTCCTCCGGCGTGTCGACCCGCCAGTGCACCGGGTGGCCCGAGTCCGCCCGGTAGAAGCCCGGGAAGCGGCTCGTGCCGTAGCCGAGCACCGTCACGTTCAGGGTCTCGAGCCGCTCGAGCGTCGCGGCGGTGTCGAGGATCGACTTCACGCCCGAGCAGACGACGACGATCCCGGTCCGGGCGAGCGTGTCGAGGTCGGCGGACTCGTCCCAGGTCTCGCGGGCGTCGCGGTGGACGCCGCCGAGGCCGCCGGTGGCGAACAGCGTGATCCCCGCGAGGCGGGCGAGCTGCGCCGTCGCGGCGACGGTGGTGGCGCCATGTGCCCCGCGCGCGACGATCGGGGCCAGGTCGCGAACCCCGCACTTGACCACCTCGCCGTGCTCGCCCGCAACCACCGCGAGCGCCTCCTCGTCGAGGCCGACGCGCGGCTCGCCCGCCACCACGGCGATCGTCGCGGGGAGCGCGCCCGCGGCCCGCACCGTCTCCTCGACCTCGCGCGCCACGTCGAGGTTGCGGGGCCGCGGCAGGCCGTGGCTGATCAGCGTGCTCTCGAGCGCCACGACCGGACGCCCGGACGCGAGCGCCTCCGCGACCTCGGGGGCGATCCGCATGGAGGGAACCCTACGGCCCGGGCGGACGCTCGAGCACCGTGATCGCGTCCCCGAACGCGCTCAGGTCGTGGCTCCCGCCGGACCACGAGCGGATCGTCTCGCGCGGCTCGAGGCCGCGCTCACGGGCCAGCGCCGCGAACAACCCGGCGCTCATCGGAGCGCGCCAGCCGGCGCGCGACGGCAGGCGCCCGCGATTGCGCCCGTCGGCATGGTGGACGGCGGCCACCCCGCCCGGGCGCAGGACGCGGGCGATCTCGGCGAGGTAGCCCGCCTGGTCGAGCGGGGCGACGTGCACGAACACGTCGAAGGACCAGACGGCGTCGACGCTCCCGTCCTCGACCCCGGGAAGGTCCGAGCCCGAGGAGCGCGCGTAGCTCACGTGGTCCGGGTCGCCGAGCCGCTCGCGGCACAGCTCGAGCACCCGCGGCGCGACGTCGACGAGCACGAGCCGCTCGCAGCGCGGAGCGAGCACCACGCTCCAGCGGCCTCCCCCCGGCCCGATCTCGAGCACCGTCCCGCCCTCCGGGATCACCCGCAGCAGCACGTCGTCGACGAGCCCCTGCTTCCACTCCGGCGAGGCGGTCCACTCCTCCCCGAGCGAGCTCCAGTCCCACTCCTGCCAGCGCTCCTCGTTGTCGCCGGCCGAGTTGCCGGACCAGGCGCGGTGGGCCGGCCCGAGCTCGCCGCGCGCCTGCTCGCGCTCGAGCCGCCAGTCGCGGACCCGGTGGACCGCGCGGCGGACTAGGACGGCCGCTCCGTCTCGACCCGCACCGAGAAGCCCTCGCCACGAGCGCGGTCGAGCAGCTCGCGGTTGTTCTCCGGGCCGCTCGTCTGGAGCACGAGCTTGATCGCGGTCTCGCGCACGTGCAGGTCGATGCCGTCGCGCAGATGCTCGACGTCGACGACGTTGCAGCCGCAGTCCGCCACGATCCGGAGCAGGCTGGCAAGCGCGCCCGGCCGGTCGGGCACGACCGTCGAGAGCACCATGCGCCGCCCGGCGGCCGTCTCGCCGAGCCGGATGCACTCGGACAGGAGCGAGGCGTCGACGTTGCCGCCCGAGAGGATCGCGCAGACCTCGCCCTCGTCCGGAGCCGCGACCTTGCCGTGCATGAGCGCCGCGACCGCCACCGCGCCCGGCGCCCTCGACCACGAGCTTCGAGCGCTCGAGCAGCAGCACCATCGCCTGGGCGACCTGGTCGTCCGAGACGGTCACCACCTCGTCCACGTAGCGATCGACGAGCGGCAGCGTGAAGTCGCCGGGCCGCTTGACGGCGATGCCGTCGCAGATCGTGTTGGCGGAGCGGGCGAACACGGGCCGGCGGGCGGCGAGCGAGTCGATGTACGGCGCGCAGGCCTCGGCCTGGACGCCGACGATGCGGCAGTCGGGCAGCAGCGTCGAGATCGCGAGCGCGACGCCGGAGGCGAGCCCGCCGCCGCCCAGAGGCACCACGACAAGGCGCACGTCCGGCGCGGCACGGGCGATCTCCATTCCGATGGTCCCCTGCCCCGCCACGACCGGCGCCTGGTCGAAGGCGTGCACCACCGTCATGCCCTCGCCCTCCGAGATGCGCTCGACCTCCGCGCTCGCCTCGTCGTAGCCGCCCTCGACGAAGCGCACCTCGCCCCCGTACTGGCGCACCGCCGCGACCTTCGCGAGCGGCGCCTGCTCGGGCATCACGACGACCGCCCGCGCGCCCGCCTCGCGCGCGGCGAACGCCACCGCCTGCGCGTGGTTGCCCGCGCTGGCGGCCACGACCCCGGCGGCGAGGTGCTCGGGCGACAGGCGGCCGATCATGTTCGTGGCGCCCCGCGCCTTGAACGATCCGGTCAGCTGGAGGTTCTCGGCCTTCAGCAGAACTCGCGCGCCGACACGCCTGCCGAGCTCGCCCGCGGGCAGCAGCGGGGTCTCGCGCACGCGCCCGGCGATGAAGGCCGCGGCGTCCTCGACGTCGGCGTGGGTGACTGCCTCTCGGGCTACGGACATACCTATCCGTCATTATCCGCCTATGCCGACCGGGGAGGAGACCGCACGGCTGCTGGCGGCCACGGAGGTGTTCGGCGACCTCGATCAGAGGGAGCTCGATTCGGTCGCCCAGGTGGCGGTGCCGCGGCGCTGGGAGCGGGGGCAGGTGATCTTCCGCGAGGGCGACCAGGGCGACACGTGCTACCTGATCAGGACCGGCGCGGTGGTGCTCACGCGCGAGCACCAGGACGGGCGCATGGTCGCGCTGGCGGAGCTGCGCGCCGGCGCGCTGTTCGGCGAGCTCGCGATGTTCCGGGGCGAGACGCGCTCGGCCACCGCCGAGGCGATCGAGCCGACCACGGCGGTCGCCTTCCTCGCCACGGACATGGCCGGGCTGATGAAGCGCAACCCCGCGTTGCCGCTGAAGTTCCTCGCCAACCTCGCTGAGCGGGTGTCGAAGACGAACGAGCGGCTCCTCCAACAGTCCTTCCAGACGGTCGCGGGGCGGGTGGCGAGCGCGCTGCTCGCGCAGACGATCTCGCGCCAGGCGGACGGCGCGCCCGAGGAGGACGTGCTGATCCGCTCGACGCAGGCCGAGATCGCGAACCTCGCCGGCACCTCGCGCGAGAGCGCAAGCCGCTTCCTCGCCACGCTCGAGCGGGCCGGCGTGGTGACGCTCGGGCGCGGCAAGGTGACCGTCCATGACCCGGGACGACTCCGGAACTACATCCACTGACCGCGACCGCCGGAGGATGGTCGAGCGCCAGCTGCGGCGGCGCGGGATCGAGGACGAGCGGGTGCTGCGGGCGATGGGCGAGGTGCCGCGCCACCTGTTCGTGTCGGAGGAGGACCGCCGCCTGGCCTACCGCGACCGCGCGCTCAGGATCGGCTCGGGCCAGACCATCTCGCAGCCGTGGATCGTGGCCTGCATGAGCCAGCTGCTCGAGCTCGACGGACCCGAGCTCGTGCTCGAGGTGGGCACCGGCTCGGGCTACGGCGCCGCGGTCCTGTCGCGACTGTGTGGGCACGTGGTGACGATCGAGCGCGTCCCGGAACTGGCCGACCAGGCGCGGCTGCTTCTCGCCGAGCTCGGCTACGACAACGTCGAGGTGCGCGTGGGCGACGGCGCGCGCGGAGCACCCGAGCGCGCGCCCTTCGACGGGATCTCGGTCACGGCGGCGGCGAGCGGCGAGCCGCCGGCGGCGCTGTTCGAGCAGCTCGCGTCCGACGGCATCCTCGTCTGCCCGGTCGAGCGCGAGGGCCACGAGGAACTGATCCGCTTCCGCGGCGGTCGCGCCGAGGCCGTGGCGGCGGTCCGCTTCGTGCCGCTCGTGGAGGACGAGCCCGCGGGATGATCCGCGAGTTCTCGTCGGGCGGGCTCGTGATCCGCAACATGCGCGGACGCCCGCACCTGGCGGTCGTACGGGTGCGCGACGAGATCCTCGCGCTGCCGAAGGGCCACCCCGAGGAGGGCGAGTCGATGAAGGAGGCAGCGCTGCGCGAGGTGCGCGAGGAGACCGGGCCTCACGGGCGAGATCGAGGAGAAGCTCGGCGACGTGCGCTACTGGTATGCCCGCGGCGGCGAGCGCGTCTTCAAGGTGGTGAGCTTCTACCTGCTCAGGTACCTCTCGGGACGGATCGCGGACCACGATCACGAGGTCGAGGAGGCTCTCTGGATCCCGCTCGACGAAGCGCCCAGGAGGCTGGCCTACGGAGGGGAGCGCGAGATGGCCCGCACCGCCCTGTCCAAGCTCGCCGAAGGCCGATAGGCTGGCGCGTCGTGTTCGTCCTCAACTTCTACTCGCCCGTGTTCATCGACCAGCTCAAGCGCGGGCGCAAGACGGCCACGATCCGGCTCGGCGACAAGGGCAAGAAGTACCGCAAGGGCGAGGTCGTGCTCGTCACGGTCGGCTTCCAGCACTCGCCGCGCGAGAAGATCTTCGAAGCCGTCATCGACTCGGTCGAGGTCAAGCAGGTGCAGGAGCTCTCGCGGCGCGACATCGAGCACGACAACCCCGAGTTCCGCCGCATCGACGAGATGGTCCACTTCCTCGAGCAGATCTACGGCCGCAAGGTCGAGATGGAGGACATGGTCACGGTCGTGCGCTTCTCGCAGATCGCGGACCGCCCGTCGGACATCCGCGAGCGGATGCGGCCGGACGCCCCCTCGCAAAATTGATGCAGCCGGGGGCTCGCGCCCCCGGAGCCCCCTGGCACCTGTCAGGCCGCCGGCGTGTCCGCGACGTCCCGCCATCGCCGGTCACACGCTCCGGACCGCACCGCCGGGGCGCGCAGCGCGCCCTGATGCAGACCGGGGGCTCGCGCCCCCGGAGCCCCCGTGGCACCTGTCAGGCCGCCGGGCTGTCCGGCGACGTCCCGCCATCACCGGTCACACGCCCCGGACCGAACGCTCCGGCCGCGGCATCCTCATCTACGATCGCGAGTTGACCCTCCATAGGGCGGTCAACTCGCGAAGCTGGGACGATCCGCGGCCTTCGCGCACGGGAAAGGCCGACCCCTCGTTGATTTGGCACTCGCCGTGCTAGAGTGCCAAGCCCGGCACTCTGCCCTTGAGAGTGCCAATGAACTGGTCAGTCCAACGGAGGTAGGCGCATGAATCTCAAGCCTCTCGGAGATCGCCTGATTGTGAAGGCGATCGAGGAGGAAGAGACCACGGCGAGCGGCATCGTGCTCCCCGACACCGCGAAGGAGAAGCCGCAGCGCGGCAAGGTCCTCGCGGTCGGCGATGGGAAGGTCAACGATGACGGCTCCCGCAGTCCCCTCGACGTCAGCGAAGGCGACGAGGTCCTTTATTCGAAGTACGGCGGCACGGAGGTCCAGGTAGAGGGCGACGATCTGCTCGTCCTGCGCGAGTCGGACGTCCTCGCCAAGGTCGCCGGTTAGGCAGGAGGAACCAAGCACATGGCTCACAAGGAACTGAAGTACGACGTCGACGCACGTCGCGCTCTCGAGGACGGCGTCAACGCCGTCGCGGACGCCGTCAAGGTCACGCTCGGCCCCAAGGGCCGCTACGTCGTGATCGACAAGAAGTTCGGCGCTCCCACCATCACCAACGACGGCGTCTCGATCGCTCGTGAAATCGAGATCGAGGATCCGTTCGCCAACCAGGGCGCCCAGCTGGTGCGCGAGGTTGCCACCTCCACGAACGACGTGGCCGGCGACGGCACCACCACGGCCACCGTGCTCGCACAGCGGATCGTGCGCGACGGCCTCAAGAACGTGGCCGCCGGCGCGAACCCGCTTGCTCTCAAGCGCGGCATCGAGAAGTCGGTCGACCAGGTCGTCGACCACATCAAGGACATCTCGACCGAGATCTCCGGCAAGGATCAGATCGCCCGCGTGGCGGCCATCTCCGCCGCCGACGACGAGATCGGCGACGTGATCGCCGACGCCATCGACAAGGTCGGCAAGGACGGCGTCGTGAACGTCGAGGAGGGCCAGACGTTCGGCATGGACCTCGAGTTCACCGAGGGCATGCAGTTCGACAAGGGCTACATCTCGCCCTACATGGTCACGGACCAGGACCGCATGGAGGCGACGCTCGAGGATCCGTACATCCTCATCGCGAACCAGAAGATCGGTTCGGTCCGGGACATCCTGCCGGTGCTCGAGCAGGTCATCCAGTCCGGCAAGCCGATCCTCGTGATCGCCGAGGACGTGGAGGGCGAGTCGCTCGCCACCTTCGTCGTCAACAAGCTGCGCGGCACCTTCACGGGCGTCGCGGTCAAGGCGCCGGGCTTCGGCGACCGCCGCAAGCGCATGCTCGAGGACATCGCGATCCTCACCGGTGGCGAGGTCATCACCGAGGAGATGGGCCTCAAGCTCGAGAACACCCAGCTCTCGCAGCTCGGCCGCGCCCGTCGCGTGGTGGTCGCGAAGGACACGACCACGATCGTGGACGGCTCCGGTGAGTCCGAGGCCATCAAGGGCCGCATCAACCAGATCAAGACCGAGATCGAGAGCACCGACTCGGACTTCGATCGCGAGAAGCTCCAGGAGCGCCTCGCGAAGCTGGCCGGCGGCGTAGCGGTGGTCAAGGTCGGAGCGGCCACCGAGACCGAGATGAAGGAGAAGAAGCACCGCGTCGAGGACGCGCTGCAGGCCACCCGCGCCGCCCTCGAGGAGGGCATCGTGCCGGGCGGCGGCGTGGCTCTCCTGCGCGCTCAGGACGCGATCAAGCTGGACGCGTTCGAGGGCGACGAGGCGACCGGGGCGCGCATCGTGCACCGCTCGCTCGAGGAGCCGCTGCGCCAGATCGCGAACAACGCCGGGCTCGAGGGCTCGGTCGTGGTCAACGACGTCCGCAACGCCAAGGGCAAGAACGACGGTCTCAACGCCGATGACGGCGAGATCGTCGACCTGGTCAAGGCCGGCGTCATCGACCCCGCGATGGTCACGCGCTCCGCGCTGCAGAACGCGGCGTCGATCGCCAAGAACATCCTCACCACGGAGGCGATCGTGGCCGAGATGCCGGAGAAGGACGGCGCGGCGATGCCGGCCGGCATGGGCGGCATGGACGGGATGATGTAGGTCCCTTCCCGATCTCCGCAGTTCCGATGAGGGCCCCGCTTCGGCGGGGCCCTCGTCCTTTCTAGGCGCGGGCCGGGCCGAGCACGCGGCTCATCGCCAGCGGCGAGATGCCGAGCGCGCGGGCGTCGCCCGTGCCGCGCGGCGTGAGCATCGACTCCTCCATCAGCTCGGCCTCGTCCCAGGTGGCGAACACGTTCGGGCCGGACAGCACGCGCAGCACCCTCAGGGAGGCCCGCACCACGGGCAGCGGGAAATGCAGCAGCCGCCGGCGGCGGCCGCGCGAGCGCAGGACCACGCGCACGATGTCGTCGTAGCTGAGCTCCTCGGGCCCGGCGAGCGCGGCGCTCGGCGGCCCGCCGTTCGCGAGCGCCGCCATCACGCAGTCGGCCACGTCCTCCGCCCAGATCGGCTGGTAGAGCGCCCGCCCGGAGCCCGAGATCGGCATCGCCGGCAGCCACGAGAAGCGCTCGAGCAGCGTCAGCCATGGGTCGCCCGGCGTGTAGACGATCGACGGGCGGAAGACGGTCGTCTGCATCCCCGAGGCGGCGACCGCGTCCTGCGCGAGCGCCTTTGCCCGGAAGAAGCGCGTGCGCGAGTGGTGCGTCGCGCCCATGGCGGAGAAGAACAGGAAGCGGCTCGCGCCCGCGCGCTCGGCCGCCCGCACCAGGCGCAGCGTGGCCATCGCGTTGAGCTCCTCGATCGACGCTCGCGGCTGGTCGCGGATCGCGGCCGCGAGGTGCACGACGGTGTCGACCCCGCGCAGCGCGTTGCGGAACGAGGCCGGGTCGGCGAGGTCACCGAGCGCGATCTGGACACGAACCCGCTGGTCGCCGAGGCGCCGGGGGTCGCGCACGAGACAGCGCACCGGCCGCGGCTCGGCCGTGAGCCGCCGCAGCAGGGCGGAGCCGATGGTGCCGGTCGCGCCGGTGAGCAGGATCATGGCGCCGCCGGCCGCCGTCCCGTCACCACGACTCTCCAGGGGGAGCGCTCGTTGCGGTGGCTCTCGACGTCCGCGAAGCCGGCCTCGCCCATCCAGGCGCGGATCTCGGACGGCCGGAAGTTGCGCGAGTGGCTCCACGCGTAGAAGAGCAGGCTCGAGATCGCTCCGTGCTCCGAGACGGGCTCGTCCGGCTCGGGGCGCGCCGAGTCGCCGATCACGAGGACTCCGCCCGGGCGCAGGGCCGCGAAGGCCAGCCGGCACAGCTCGCGGTCGCGCTCCTCGGGCAGGTGGTGGATCAGGTTGAAGATCGAGACCACGTCGAGATCCTCGCCGAGCCCGACCTCGAAGACGTCGCCCTCGCGAAACTCGACCCGGTCGGCGAAGCCCTGCTCCTCCACGATCCGGCGGCCCACGCGCACGCTCGGCGGGAGGTCGACGACGGTGGCGCGCAGGTCCGGGTGGCGGCGGCACATCGCCATGGAGAAGCCGCCGTGACCTCCCGCCACGTCCACGAGAGACCGCGGGGCGTCCACCTCGGACCAGCGCCGCGTTCGCCTCGTGCTCCGGCCGCGAGATCTCGAACAGGCCGCGGATGTAGGCCTCCCAGCGCTCCGAGTCGTCCCGCCGTTCCTCGTGCATCGCGTAGGGCCGCCCCGTCCGGACCGCTTCGGGGAGCAGGTCGAGCACCTGCCAGTGCAGGTCCGCCTGGGCGCCCACGAACGTCGCGATCGAGTCCGGCGAGCCCCTGACCAGCTCGCGCTCGCTCACCTCGGCGTTCGCGAAGCGGCCGGCCGGGTCTGGCTCGACGTAGCCGAGCGTCGCGAGCGTGGTGAGCAGCGTGTCGGCGCCGAGCGGGTCGAGGCCGAGGCGCTCCGCGAGCTCATCGGCGCTCGCGGGCTGGTGGTGCAGGGAGTCGAACACGCCGAGCATGGTCGCCGTCGTGACGGCCCGGGCCGCGACGAGGCCGGTGAAGGTGTCGAGAAACGGGTCGGGCCCGTGGCGCTCGTGCATGCGCCCGGGAGGCTAGATCAGCGGCTTCGCGCCGGGAGGCGCCGGGTACAATCCTTCGACCCATGGCCTACGTGATCGCCGAACCCTGCATCGACACCAAGGACAACTCCTGCGTCGAGGTCTGCCCGGTCGACTGCATCCACCCCACCCCCGACGAGCCCGACTACGACCAGGTCAAGCAGCTCTACATCGATCCGGAGGAGTGCATCGACTGCGACGCCTGCGTCGAGGCCTGCCCCGTGGACGCCTGCTTCGCCGAGGATCAGCTCCCCGACGAGTGGCAGAACTTCATTCAGATCAACTCTGACTACTTCAAGCAGCAGGCCTAGAGCTCGCGCTCATAGATGTACATGACGGGCCCGTCGGGCTTCCCCTCGCGGTTCGTGAAGCCCATCCGCTCGTAGAGGGCGCGCGCGACCTCGTCGTCCTCGCTCGTCGCGAGGTAGATGTAGTCCGCCCCGCGCTCGCGCGCGAGGTTGAGAGCGGCGTCCATCAGCGCGCGCCCGAGGCCGCGGCCGCGGCGCGAGGGCGCGACGTAGAGCTCGGCGAGGTAGCACTCGAGCCCGTCCGTCCAGATCGCCGGGCTGAAGCGCAGCACGGCCAGACCGTCCGGGCCGTGGCCGCCGATCACGACGGCGGTGTCGCCCGTCTCGAGCAGCTCGCGCATGCGCTCGGCCAGCCGCTCGGGCCCGGGCGTGACGTCCTCGAACTCGACGTTGAAGTCGTGCAGCAGCAGGCCGATCGCCTCGGCGTCCTCGAGCCCCGCGCGGCGGACGAGCGCGTCAGCCACCGCTCGTGGCCTCCGCCAGTGCGGCGTCGCGCGTCGCGTAGAAGCTGAGGCGGTCGATCCTGCCCTCGCGTACGTGGAAGAGCGCCTCGAGCGCCAGACCGGATTCGAGCCCGGTGGCACGACCGCGCGCAACCACGTCGATCGTGCCGACCACCTGGTCCTCTCCAACCTGCTCGGCGTCTGCGATCGCGAGGTCGAACCGATCCATCACCTCGTACCAGCCCTCGAAGTAGCGGCGCATGCCCTCGTGGCCCACGTAGCTGTCCGGCTCGGGTGAGAACTCGGACGAGACCGTGGCCACCACGTCCTCGTGGACGAGCGGAAGCAGCGCCTCGACGCCCTCGTCCGCGAACCGCTCGAACGCGCGCCGCACCACGGTGACGGCGTCGTCGCCCACGTCCTACGCCATCGGCAGGGCGGTGCCCGTGACCTCCGGCAGCGAGGGGCCGGAGGGCTCCTGGAACACGGCGAGCTCCTGCGGGGTCGCGGCGATGATCCCGCGCGCGGCGTGGTAGATCGCCTGCGCCGCGGGAGCGCTCGGGTCGTCGAGAGCGAGCGGGCGGCCCTCGTCCGCGGCCACGCGCAGCTCCTCCTGGAGCGGCACCTTGGCGAGCAGGGGCACGTCGAGCTCGTCGGCGAGCCGCTGGCCGCCGCCCTCGCCGAAGATCGTGAAGCGCTGCCCGTCCGGCGCAGTGAAGCCGGACATGTTCTCGATCACGCCGAGCAGCTCGAGGTCGAAGCGGCGTGCGGTGTCGGCGGCGCGCGCGGCAACCTTCTGCGCCGCCGGCTGCGGGGTCGTGACGACCACGAACTTCGCCTGCGGGAGAAGCTGGGCCAGCGTCATCGAGACGTCGCCGGTGCCGGGCGGAAGGTCGATCAGCAGGTAGTCGAGCTCGCCCCAGTCGACGTCCTCGAGGAACTGCCGGATCGCCTTGTGCAGCATCGGCCCGCGCCACGTGATCGCCTGGTCGCGCTCGTTCAGGAAGTGCTCGATCGAGATCGCCCGCACGCCGGCCGGGCCCTCGAGCGGGAGGATCTTGCGCTCGGCCGACACCTGCGGGCGCCCGTGCACGCCGAGCATGCGCGGGATCGAGTAGCCCCACACGTCGGCGTCGAGCGCCGCCGCCTGATGCCCGTCGGCCTGAAGGGCCGCCGCGAGGTTCGCGGTCAGGGTGGACTTGCCGACGCCGCCCTTGCCGGAGCCCACGCAGATCACGTTCTTGACCCGCGCGAGCGCTCCCGCGGGGAGCCCGCCGCCACGGCCGAGCCTCTGGGAGAGCGCCTGCTTCTCCTGGTCCGACAGCACGTCGAAGCTCACGCGCACGTGCTCGACGCCCTCGAGCGCGCCGACCTGCTGGGCGACCGCCTGCTCGAAGTGGTTGCGGATCGGGCAGCCGGCCGTTGTGAGGGAGACGACGACATCGACGTGACCGGGCCCGGGCTGCTCGATCGAGCGCACCATGCCGAGGGAGACGATGTCCTTGCGGAGCTCGGGGTCGATGACGCTGCGCAGGGCGTCCTCGATCTGTTCACGTGTGGGCATCGCGATCCATTGTCGCAGGCGTCCCACAAAGACAAACGGCGCCACTGGGGCGCCGTTTGCCGAGGGAGGAGAGATACATCACTACTCGCGAGATATGAGGCGAGCAGTCCTTCCCGGGCCCGCCCTCTCTCCGCGGCGGCCGGGTGAAATCTGAGCCCTAGGCGAGGGCCGCCACGCGGGCGACGAGCGTCTCGGCCCCGGACTGGACGTCACGGCTCGCGCTGCGCACCTGCTTCTCGGCCTCGCGGCGGTTCTGCTTGACCGCCTTGACGACGCCGTTGCGGCGCTGACGCAGCTCGCGCTCGACGCGCGTGCGGGTCTTCTTCGCGCCACGCACCGTCCGGTTGCGCGCGGTGTTGCCGCGGCGCTCGAACTTGCGCAGGTTCGTCTGCACACGGCCGGCGACGCGCTCGATCTCCTTCTCGGCGCTCTCGCGGCCCGCCACGTAGGGCTTGGTGACCTCGACGACCACGTCACGCGCGGTCAGGGCGGCGCCGACGGGGATCAGGACGGCGCGCTCGGCCTGCGCCTGGACGGCCTGAAGCGTGTTGAGCTCGGCCTTCGCGCGGGTCTCCGCGGCCTTCCGCGCCGACTGGCTGCGCTTGGCGGCGTTGCGACGACGGGTGGCAGCGGCCTTCTGGGCGGTGGCCTTGCGCTGAGTCTCGGTCTGGGTAGCCATCTGGTGCTCCTTCTCCGGGTGCGGGTTCCTGCCCGTCCCTCTGGAATGAATCTTATTAGTTCTAAGTTCGATATCAGTATACCACCGAACACACGTACGTAAACCTCTGCGCGTCGGTGGTTACAGAACCGGGTCGAAAGACAACGAGAAAGGGCCACGGGGGGCCGATCTCCCCACTGCTGCTGTAGGCAGCCCGGCGCGGCGCTCAGGCGGCAGCCAAACCCGGCGGGCCCGTGCGCACCAGCCAGGCCGCCGGGTCCTCGAGCTCGGCGATCGTCGGCAGCGCCTCGGGGCTCTCCCAGACGCGGTTGAGGCCATCCATGCCCTCTGCCTCGACGACGGCGTCGCTGAAGCGCTTCCCGAGCTCGTACTGGCGCAGCTTGACGTCGAAGCCGAGCAGCCGCTCGAGCACGCGCTCGGGAGCCGAGCGGCTGCTGCGGCGGCGGGTCATCGCCGCGCGCAGGTCCTCGTGGCCGGGAATCGCCCGCTCGGCGATCGCGTCCATCACGTGCTCCGAGTAGCCCTCGATCACGGCCATCGCCGCCTGCACCCGCTCCATCAGCGCACGCTGCGCCGGCGACTGGACGAGAGCGGCAAGGCCGCCCTCGCGGAACGTCTCGATCAGCTTGGAGGGATCGGGCAGGGACGGCAGGCCGCCCGCCGCGCCGCGCTCGATCCTCACCTCCACGGAGTCGAGGTACTCGCGCAGGAGCCCCGACATGTGCTCGCGCAGCCACGGCACCCCCTGGAACTGGTGCACGTGCGTGAGCTCGTGCGCGCAGACCCAGCGGCCGAACGCGTCGGGGTCGACCTCGAGCTCGGCCACCGCCTTGTCGAGGTTGGGGCCGATGAACAGCAGCCTGGGCGGTGCGTCGCCGCCGAGCAGGGAGACGTCGTACTGGCCGAGCACGCGCGTGGCGATGTAGCCCATCACGAGGCCCGCCTCGGCCGCCACCGTCGCCGAGGCCCCGGCGCGCAGCGCGCCGGCGAGCGGGCCCGCGAAGGCGAGCCGCTCGTCGAGCCGCCCCACCACGGGTTCGAGCATCGCCGACACGGAGCCGACCGCGGTCTCGGCCCAGTCCGGCCTTGAGACCACCTCGGCGGGCGGAGCGGGCGTCGCGAGCACGAGGCCGGTGTAGTCGGTCACGTGCGGCTCCATCTCCGCGCAAAAGCCGGCCAGGTCGAGCCGCGAGCCCGACGCCGCCCCGTGCTCACCGCGCCCGGCGGCGAGCCTTGCGAGCGAGCGGGCAATCGACCAGTCGACCATTCGCCTGAACGGTAGCTCCCGTCAGAGCTCGGGCAGGCGTTGTTCCTGCTCGACGGCGGCCGCATAGAGGTCGCCGTGCTCGGCCACCCGCTCGAGAACCTCACCCGCCTCGAACACGAGGCGCTCCGGGTCGCCCTCCTCGAGCTCCTCCCACATGAGCGGCGTCGAGACGGTCGGCCGCTCCTTTGCGCGCAGCGAGTAGACGCACACGGTCGTCTTGTGCTCGTCGTTCTGGCTCCAGTCGATCAGCACCCGCCCGCGCCGCAGCTCCTTCTTCTGCGAGGACACGATCAGCTTCGGGTGCTGCGCCTCGAGGTGGCGCGCGAGCGCCTGCGACAGCCGCTTCGTGCCCTCGCGGTAGTCGACGCCCTCGCTGTTCAGCGGCACGTAGACCTGGATCCCCTTCGAGCCGGAGGTCTTCGGGTAGGAGTCGAGCCCGAGCTGAGCGAGCGCATCGCGCAGGATGACCGCCACCTCGCAGCACTCCGCGAGGCCCGCTCCGTCACCGGGGTCGAGGTCGAACGCCATCACGGTCGGCCGGTCGCTCGGCTCCCACAGCGACAGCGACGGATGCAGCTCGAGATCGGCGAGGTTCGCGAGCCAGACGAGAGTCGGGAGGTCGTCGCAGATGCAGTACGGGATGCCGTTGACCGTCTCGCGGCGAACCCACTCGGGCGCATGCGACGGGCAGTTCTTCTCGTAGAAGTACTGCTCGTCCACGCCGTTCGGGTAGCGCTTCAGGGTCAGCGGGCGGTCGCGCAGGTGCGCGAGCAGCACCGGCGAGACGCGGGTGTAGTAGTCGATCACCTCGCCCTTCGTGAACCCGACGGCGGGGTAGAGCACCTTCGTCAGGTTCGAGAGCGAGAGCAGCCGGCCCTCGACGTCGACCTCGACCCGCGCCGAGGCCACGCGCTACTTCTTGGTCGCGGTCTTCTTGCGCGAGCGCGAGCCGGAGCCGGAGCTCGACTTCGAGCCGCCGTTCGACGAGCGCGACTTCTCCTTCGTCGGCCCCTTCGACGCCGCGATCGACGCCTCGAGCGCGGCCATCAGGTCCGGCACCTTCTGCGGCTCCTCGGCCGGGACCTCGATCTTGATCGTCTCGCCCGCGGCCTTGCGCTCGATCATCTCGAGCACGCGCTCGCGGTACTGGTCCTGGAACTGCGTCGGCTCGAAGTCCGACGAGAGGGACTCGATCAGCTGCTTCGCCATGTCGAGCTCGCGCTTCGTCGTCTTGCCGCCGTCGGATGCCGCGCCGAGCTCCTCGAGCGAGTCGGGCGAGATCACCTCGTCCGCGAACAGCATCGTCTCCATCGCCAGCACGCCGTCGCGCGGGCGCAGCGCCACGAGGCTCTCCTTCGAGCGGATCACGACCCGCGCCACCGCGACCTTGTTCGCCTCGTCCATCGCGTCAACGAGCAGGCGGTAGGCCTTCGCCGCTCCCTTGTCGGGCGCGAGGTAGTACGGATGGTCGTAGTACATCGGGTCGATCTGGTCGAGGTCGACGAACTGCTCGATGTCGATGGTGCGGGTCTTCTCGGGCTCGAGCGAGGCGAGCTCGTCGGGAGTGATCGTCACGTAGCGGTCGGGGCCGACCTCGTAGCCCTTGACGATCTGCTCGTAGGGGACCTCCTCGCCGTCCTGGTTCACGCGCTGCTGGCGGATGCGGGCGCCCGTCTCCGAGTCGATCTGGTGGAAGCGAACGGTCTTGCGCGAGACCGCGCTGTAGAGCTTCACCGGGATGTTCACGAGGCCGAAGCTGATCGCCCCGCTCCAAATAGCGCGTGCCATGGAGACGAAGATACCCCGCCGGCCGAGGCTTACCCTCCTTCCCGGATGGTTTCTTGCGGCGCCACGTCGGGCCTGAGGCCCTTGAAGGAGGGCGCGCGCAGGGTCCCGGTGCGGGTCCATTCGCGGAACTCCACGAGCGCCACGAGCTCCGGCTCGACGAACCGGGTGCCCCGCGGCGGCTGGCGTCCCTCGAAGGGCGAGCCCTCGCGCTCGAGGCGGTCGAGCTCGCGCTGGACGAGCCCGAGCGTCTCCTCCGTGAAGCCGGTGCCGACCTTGCCCGCGTAGACGAGCTTCCCGTCCTCCATCACCCCCACCGCGAGCGCCCCGAGGCGCCCGCTGCGGCCGCCCTCGCCCGGCGTCCAGCCGCCGATCACCACGTCCTGCTGGCGGACGTTCGGGATCTTGGTCCAGCCCGAGCCGCGCCGCCCCGCCTCGTAGGGGCAGTCGAGCCGCTTGGCCACGATCCCCTCGATTCCGTGCTCGCGCGTCGCGGCCTGGAGCGCCCGGCCCTCGCCGCGGTGGTACGCCGGCGCGCGCCAGGACGGGGCCCTCGAGCTCGAGCTGCTCCAGCAGCGTGCGCCGGTCCTCGTAGGCGAGCGACATCGTCGAGTGCCCGTCGAGGTAGAGGAGGTCGAAGATCACGTAGGTCACGGGCGTGTCCTTCATCCGCCGCCTGACCGCCGAGTCGGACGCCAGGTGCATTCGCGACTGCAGGCGCTCGAAGCTCGGCCGGCCCTCGGCGTCGAACGCGACGATCTCGCCGTCGAGCACGATCCGGCGCGCCCCGAGCTCGCGGCCGAGTGCCCGCACCTCGGGATAGCGCGGCGTGAAGTCCGTGAAGTTGCGGCCCTGCAGCTCGAGGTGACCGTGGTCGCAGAACAGGATCGTGCGGATCCCGTCCCACTTGACCTCGAAGCCGTAGAGCTCCTCCTTGCGCGGAAGCGTCCCGCTCTTCGCCAACATCGGCGCGATGCGCTCCGGGAACGGCTCGTAGCTCGGGTCCTCGGGCGGGTCCATGCGGTGCAGGAGCCAGTTCTGCTCGCGCGTCCGGATCAGCGCGTAGCGGCCACGCACGCGTTCCCCGTGGAACGTGGCGATCACCTCGTCGTCGCGGAACTTCTCGGCCTCGAAGCTGCCGCTGTCCCAGACGCGCATCGTGCCCGCGCCGTACTCGCCCTTCGGGATCTCGCCCTCCCACTCCAGATACTCGAGCGGGTGGTCCTCCGTCCGGACCGCGAGCCGGTTCTCGTCGGGATGCGCCGGCACGCCGCGCGGCAGGGCCCAGGACGCGAGCGCGCCGTCGTGCTCGAGCCGGAGATCCCAGTGAAGGCGCCGCGCGCTGTGCTCCTGGACCACGAAGCGCGCCGTGCCCGCCCCCGAGCCGTCGTCGCCGCCGGCCGGCTCCGCGGTCTTGCCGAAGTCGCGCTTGCGCTTGTAGGCGTCGAGCTTCTCCGCCATCGCCCGCAAAGGTTGTCAGGCGAGCAGCGTCCGATCGAGCGCGCCCCGCAGCTCGTCGATCGAGCGGTGCACCTCGGAGGCGCCGGCGTCCCTGAGCTCCTGCTCCGAGAAGCCGCCCGTCAGGACGGCGATCGTCTCGACCCCCGCGCGCCCCGCCGCCTCGCAGTCGTAGGTCGAGTCGCCGACCATCACGGCGGAGTCGCACCCGCCGGCCCTCTCGATGGCGCTCGTGACGAGGTCGGGCGCGGGCTTCGTGACCTCCACGTCGGCCGAGGTGGTCCAGGCGTCCACGAGCTCGCGCGCGTCGAGGAGGTCGAGATAGTGGTCGACCTCGTCGGCCTTCGCCGAGCTGGCGAGCACCACGGCGTGGCCGCGCCCGCTCAGGTCCTCGATCAGGGCGCGCGCGCCGTGAAGGGGCTCGACCTCCTCGATGAGGCTCATGTAGAGCGCCTTCTCGGCGGCGCGGATGTCCTCGCCCTTCTCGCGTTCGACCTCGTCGCCGCAGAGCGCGGCGACCAGCTGGTCGCCGCCCATCCCGATGCTGCGGTGAATGCGCCACACGGGCAGCAGCTCTCCGTGCTGCCTGAAGGCGCGGTACCACGCGAGCGCGTGCTGGTAGTTCGTGTCGACGAGGGTTCCGTCGACGTCGAGGATCGCCGCCTTTCGCATGAAGACCCCCTACCCGGTGCGAGGCGCGCAAGCGTCAGGGAAGATGCGCGCATGCTCTTCCACATCAAGCAGTCGCATGCTCCCGGGGACTGTCCGTACGGCAAGGGCGGTTCCACATCGCTCTTCGACGGCGACTCAGAGGACGTGAAGATCCACGGCTACTGGCTCGCCTTCCCGCAGCACACGACGTACCTGGTCGTCGAGGCCGACGACGTCGCCCATCTCCAGGCGTTTCTCGCGCCGGGCGCGCGCGTCACGACCTGCGAGATCACGCCCGTCAGCGATCGTCCCGCGGCACCGCCAGAGGGCTAATGGAGAGCGCCATATCGGCCGATGTGATGGGTGAATGCGTGCGTGCAGGCTCCCCGTTGCCCTGCTGGCCCTCGCCCTCGGGCTGAGCGCGGCCGCTCCGGCGGCCGCGGCGCCGGTGCGCGCCTGCGAGGTGGCCAGCGCCGTGCCGACGAAGGTGAACGGCCGCGCCATCGAGCGCGCGACGCTCTGCGTCCTGAACGCCGAGCGCGCCCGCTATGGCCTGCGGCCGCTGCGGCTCGACCGCCGCCTCTCCGACGCCTCGCGCCGCCACGCGGCCGACATGGCGCGCAAGGACTACTTCAGCCACGACTCGCTGAGCGGCGCGAGCTTCGTCGACCGCATCCGGGGCTCCGGCTACCTGCGCGGCGCGCGGCGCTGGACCGTGGCCGAGAACATCGCCTGGGGCTCCGGCGCGCGTGCCACGCCGCGTTCGATCGCGCAGGCGTGGATGAACAGCCCGGGACACCGCGCCAACATCCTCAACCCCGCCTACCGCGACATCGGCGTCGGAATCGTGGCCGGCACACCGTCGCCGGGACTCGCCGGCGCCACCTACGCGACGGACTTCGGCGCTCGCGGCTAGCTACGCCGCCACGTCCTCCAGGTCCTCGCGCAGCTCCGTGACCCGCTCGAGGGCCTCGGACGAGCGATCGTCGCCGAGCAGGTCGAGCACCGCCCCCTCGACCGCGAGCTGGACCTCGGGCCAGGCGGTCTGCTCGTCGGTCAGCTCGGGCAGCGCGCCGCTGATCGTGACGCCGCCGTCGAAGCGGTCGAACACCCGCGGGTCGATGTAGGACGCCCGGCAGACGGCGGGAGTGTTCCCGAGGTAATGGGCCACCTCCTTGACGGCGCGCGTCTTGGCGCGCTGGCGAGCCGTCTTCGACGTCGCGGCCATCGCCGAGACCGCCAGCGCCACCGCCGCCAGCACGGTTCCGCTCCAGGTCCTGAAGTCCTTCGCCGAGAAGCCGCCGCCCGTGACCTGCTTCAGGTACGCGTTGATGTCCGCCGACTTCACGTCGACCCAGCGCGCGCCGTCCTTGTACGCGAGCAGCTCCTCGCCCCCGCCCCGGCGCCGCTTGAGGGCGCGCACCACGTCCGCGACCATCGGGTCGCCGATCTCCTGCACGCGCCGCTGGCCGCCCTTGGCCTCGTAGTCGAAGGTGATCGCGTCGCCGTCGATCGTCACGTGCCGCTTCCGCATCGTGGCGAGGCCGTAGGTGTCGTTCTCCT
The DNA here is from genome assembly GCA_963808775.1 of uncultured Thermoleophilaceae bacterium. Taxonomy (GTDB): domain Bacteria; phylum Actinomycetota; class Thermoleophilia; order Solirubrobacterales; family Thermoleophilaceae; genus JACVRW01. Next base: position 326,756 of record CAWEGR010000007.1, on the reverse strand, counting down.
CGGCGTAGTCCTCGGACCCGATCCGGAAGAAGCCCAGGTCGAGCAGGCGCAGCGCGCAGGCGAGAGCCCTCTCGCGCGGCATGCCGTCCACGGCCAGGTCGCGCCGCACCCGCTTGCGCATGGCGGGCAGCGCGCGGGCGAAGTCGCACATCTCGTCGAACTTCTCGCGATCGCGCCGCTGGCGCCAGAGGTCGTGGTAGCGGTACTGCTTGCGGCCGGCGGCGTCCATGCCGGTCGCCTGGATGTGGCCCAGCGGGTAGGGGCAGATCCAGACGTCCTCCCAGGCCGGGGGGATGGCGAGCTCGCGGATGCGCTCGATCAGCGACGGCTCCGTGATCCTCTTGCCGGCGTCGTCGAGGTACTCGAAGCCCTTGCCGCGCCGGCGGCGGCGGATCCCGGGGCCCGAGCAGTCGACTCTCTTCAGGCGAGCCATCGACGCCTGTTGCCCGCCGATGGCTGGTCGCAATCGCGGGGTCCGTTCCCGGGTAGTGCGTGGGGATGAGAGCGACCGTCCTCAACTGCACGTTGAAACCCACCCCCGAGCCCTCCAACACCGAAGCGCTCGCGCGGGTTGTCATGGAAGCGCTCGAGCAGCACGACGTGGGTACGGAGATGCTCCGTCTCGTGGATCACGACGTCCGCCCGGGAGTCTCGTCCAATGAAGGCGAGGGCGACGCCTGGCCCGCCGTGCGCGAGCGCATCCTCAATGCCGAGATCCTGCTGCTGGCGACGCCGACCTGGCTCGGCCGCCCGTCGAGCGTCGCGCAGCGCGCGCTCGAGCGCATGGACGCGATGCTCTCCGAGCAGGATCGCCACGGGCGCCCCGTGGCGTACAACCGCGTGGCTGGCGTGGTCGTGACCGGCAACGAGGACGGCGCGCACCACGTGATCTCGGAGGTCGCCGGCGCGCTCATCGACATCGGCTTCACGATTCCCGGCCAGGCGTGGACCTACTGGAACCGGGGCCCCGGCCCCGGCGACTCATACCTCGAGACTCGGCCGACGGCCAGGACTGGTCCCACCAAACGGGCCGCACCGCGGCCGCGAACCTCGTGGCGGCCGCTCGCGCGTTCCGCGCGAACCCGATTCCCGCGCCGGGCTAGAAGATCGCGCTCAGGCGCTCGACGAGCTCGGCGCTGCGCGCCGCAGCCACGCGCGAGCGCATGTCGAGATCGAGGCGGTCGCCGCCCGGGAACGCGACGCTCCCGCCGCACTCGGTGACGATGAGCTGGGCCGCCGCGGCGTCGACGGAGCGGATCGGGCGCAGCGAGATCATCGCGTCGAGGTGCCCGGCCGCCACGTGGCAGAGCGTCATGGCGACGGAGCCGAGCGCGCGCACGCGCCGCGCCTCGAGCCCGGCGATCGCGTCCGTCTGCTGGGCCAGCAGCGTGGGGCGGGCCGTCTCGAGGCCGAGGATCTCGAGCGGGCCCGGCTCGAGCCGGGCCAGCGGATCACCCGCCAGACAGGCCCCCTCGCCGCGCACGGCCCACCAGTCGCGCGCGTCGCCGGGCTCCCCTCCCTCGGGGCCGGCGGGGGCGAGCTCGGCGATCCAGCCGATCTCGACGTCGGCCATGCGCTCGCCCGACGCGATCGCGATCGAGACGCAGGCGAACGGCAGGCCGCGCTTCGCGTTCAGCGAGCCGTCGACCGGGTCGATCACGACGCGCGTGGGGCCACCGCCGTTCAGGGCCAGCTCGCCGCGCTCCTCTGACACCGCGGTGAGCGGCAGGCCGAGCGCGTCGAGCTCGGCGAAGATCGCGTCCTCCGCGGCGCGATCGATCACGTAGGTCATGTCGCCGCCCTCGCCCTGGCCCGTCTCGACCGAGCGCTCGGCGCGGGTCGCGTAGGAGGCCACCTCCGCCCGGGCCGCCGCTCCGGCGCGGCGGCAGAAGCCGAGCCAGTCGGCGTCGGGTAGGCGGTCGGCTGCGCTCATCGCGCGGCGTATCCTAGGCCGGATGCCCGGTGTGCTCGACGGTCTCAGCCGCTCCCAGGAGCAGGCCGTCGCCCATGCCGACGGGCCGCTCGCGCTGGCGGGCGGGCCGGGAACGGGAAAGACGCACACGCTCGCGACTCGCTTCGTCCGGCTCGTCTCCGATGGCGAGCGGGCGGACTCGATCCTGTTCCTGTCAGCGTCGCCGACCGCCGCGGCGAGCGTGCGCGAGCGGCTCGAGCGCGAGCTCGAGTCTCCCTACGAGGCGCTGCACGTGGAGACCTTCCGCTCGTTCTCGCTGCACCTGCTGCGCGAGGAGGCGCTCGAGGCGTGCGTGGACCCGTTCCTGTCGCCGGTGACTCCGGCCGACCGCCTCGCCCTCCTGCTCGAGCGGCTCGGCGACCTCTCGCTGCGCCGCCACGAGATCCGCGGCAACCCCGCCCCGCTGCTGGCGAGCTTCGTCTCGCGGATCGACCGGCTGAAGGAGGAGCTCGTGACGCCGGACGAGCTGCTCGCCCACGCGGAGCGGCTGTCGGCCGAGGCCACGGGCGACGGCCCGCGCGCGCATGCCGCCCGCGAGCTCGAGTTCGCGCGCCTGTACGCCGACCACGACCGCATGCTCGCGGAGCGCGGGGTGCTCGACCAGGGCGATCTCGTGATCCGCGCCTTCCGCCTCCTGCACGAGCGCCCGCACGTGCGCGAGCGGGTGTGCGGCCGCTTCGGGCACGTGCTCGTGGACGACCTCGAGCGCGCCACGCGCGCGGAGGGGATGCTGCTGGCGCTGCTCACCGAGAGCTGCGACGGGCTCGCCGCGGCGTCCGCCGACGCCGCGTTGCTCGAGCGCCGCCTTCCCGACGCTCTGTTCGTCCGCCTCGAGCGCAACCAGCGCTCGGGCCGGCGCATCGTGGACGCCGCCCTCGCGGTGCTCGGCCCGGAGGCGGAGCGCATGACCGCGGCGAGCGGAGGGCGCGTGCGCTTCTGGCGCTGCAGCTCGGAGCGCGCGCAGGCGCAGGCGGTGGCCGCGGAGGCTGAGCGCCTGCTCGCCGCGGGCAGCGCCCTCGAGGAGGTCTGCATCATCGTCCGCTCCGTCAAGGAGGAGGGCGCCGCGTTCGCGTCGGCGCTCGAGGAGCGGGCGATCCCCGCGCGCACCTGCGGCGCCGCCGCGTACTTCCAGCGCGCCGAGGTCCGCGACGTGCTCGCCTGGCTGCGCGCGCTCGCCGACCCGGCTGACTCCGGCGCCGTGGTCCGCGCGCTGTCACGGCCCCCGATCGAGCTGCGCTCGGTGGACGTGGCGCGCCTCACCCAGCTCGCGCGGCGGCGCAAGCTCGACATGCCGAGCGCGGTGGCGGCGGCGCTCGAGGGCCCGCAGCTGTCCGAGGAGGGCCGCGACCGCGCGCGCTCGTTCCTGCGCCTCTATCGGTCCGCGCAGGGGGCCTTCGAGGACCGGCGGCCGGACGCGTTCGTGCTGCGCCTGATCGAGCGCATCGGGCTGCGCCGCCAACAGGTGTTCGCGACGCACGCCGACACCGTCGAGCGCCTGCGCAACATCGCCAAGCTGTCCGAGATCGCGGCCACCTACATGTCGCGCGAGCCGCAGGCCACGGCCCGCGACTTCACCCGCTACCTCGCCGCGGTCGCCGAGTCGGGGCTGCGCGAGGAGGAGGCGGTGGCCGCCCCGACGGCGCCCGCGGTGCGGATCATGTCGATGGAGGCGGTGCGCGGCCTCGAGTTCGAGCACGTCTTCATCCCGGGGCTCTCGGCCGCGCGCATGCCCGGCCCCTGGCGCGAGGCCGCCGAGGCCGTGCCCGCCGAGCTGCTCAAGGAGCGCCCCCTCGACACGGACCCGCGCGAGAGCTGGGACCGCGAGCGGCGAGCGCTCCTGCACACCGCGATGACACGCGCGCGCAAGGGGCTCGTCCTCGCCTGGGCGGAGTCCGGCCAGCCCGGCGCGACGCCGCGGGCCTCGCCCTTCTACGCCGAGGCCATGGCGGCCACCGGCATCGAGGAGGAGAGCTTCGAGGAGGAGCTGTTCGGGCCCGCCGAGGGCCTCCACTCGACCTTCCGCGTCATGCGCGACGAGCTGCTCGACACGGTCGCGCGCGTGGGCGGGCGGCTCGGGGAGATGCGCCTCGACACCTACCTCGACGTCGACCAGGCGGTGTCGCGCTACCTCGAGCTGATCAAGGTCGCGGCGCTGATCGAGCGCGCCAAGGAGGGCCAGACGCTCGACGCCTCGCTGCCCGCCGTCAACGAGATCCTCGCCCAGTGCGCGACGCCCGAGCAGCGGGAGATCCTCGAGGCGTCCGCGCTCGACGGCTGGCTGCGCGACTCCGAGCGCGAGCCCGACAGCCGCCCGGCCGTTGACGGCAACGGGTCCGAGCCCTCGCTCGACCCCTTCATCCCGCGTCGCGGCCGCGGCCTGATGCTGTCCGCGAGCGACATCGACACCTACCGGATCTGCCCGCTCAAGTACAAGTTCGCGCGCGTCTTCCGGATCCCGCAGGAGCCGACGATCCACCAGCGCTTCGGGATCGTCGTCCACCAGGTGCTCGAGCGCTTCCACTCTCAGAATGGCGGCCCCCTCCACGAGCTGATGGAGCTGTTCGAGGCGTCCTGGCGGCGCGCGGGCTTCGGCGACTCGGACGACGAGCAGCAGTTCCGCGAGCGCGCGGTGGCCGCTCTCGAGCGCTACTGGGCCGAGGACCGGGACTCCGAGTCGCGCCCGGTGTGGTTCGAGCGCTCCTTCGCCTTCCGCATCGGGCCGCACCTGCTGCGCGGCCGCGTGGACCGCGTCGACCGCCACCCGGACGGGAGCTACGAGCTGATCGACTACAAGACGGGCAAGGCGAAGACCGAGGCGGAGCTGCGCGAGGACATCCAGCTGTCCGTCTACCAGATGGGCGCGCGCGAGTCGTGGCAGCTCGAGACGTCCGCTCAGAGCTACCTGTACGTGCTGACGGGGGACCGCGTGCCGGTCGAGCACTCGGACGAGGAGCTCGAGCGGGTGCGCGCCACCGTGACCGAGATCGCCGCCGGCATCCTCAAGCAGGACTTCGAGCCGACCCCGTCGCCCGAGATCTGCAGCTTCTGCGACTACCGGATCATCTGCCCGGCCGCCGAGAAGTGAGCTAGGCGCCCGGCGAGCCCGGCCCGCGCTGGCGGAGGAAGTTCTGGAAGTCGCGCGCGATCGTGTCCGCGGAGGGCAGGCTGCCCTCGTCGGGTGGGTTCTCCGCGTTCAGGTCGTCCAGCGCCGACTCGAGCCGCTCGACGAACGCCTTGACCTCGGGGTCGCTCGCCACCGCGGCGCTGACCTGGCGCTCGTAGTCCTCCGCGGCCGACTCGAGCTCGCGCGCGTCCACGGCGACGCCCGCCACGCCCTCGAAGCCCCGCACGAGCGCCAGCGCGACCTTGGGATTCGGCGAGGCCGCGACGTAGTGGGGCACGGACGCCCAGAGGCTGACCGCGGGCACGCCGGCGGTGGAGCAGGCGTGCTGCAGGATCCCGACGATCCCGGTGGGCCCCTCGTAGTTCGGCGGCTCGAAGCCGAGCCGCTCCACGAGCGAGGCGTCCGAGCCGATCCCGGTCAGCGCGACCGGACGGGTGTGCGGCACGTCGGCGAGCAGGGCACCCAGCGTGATCACCATGCGGGCGTCGAGGTCGCGCGCCAGGCCGATCACGTTGTCGGTGAAGCGCCGCCAGCGCGTCGAGGGCTCGACTCCGTCGAGCATCGCGAGGTCGCCCTCCGCCCCGGGGATCTCCGCGACCGTGACGGTGTTCGAGGGCCAGTCGATCTCGCGCGTGCGGCCCTCGCTCAACCGGACCGTCGGGCGCACCGCGGTGAAGTCGTAGTACTCCTCGGGATCGATGCTCGCGACGTCGCGAGTCTCGAACGACTCGCGGATGAAGCTGAGTGCGGCGGAGGCCGACTCGCCCGCGTCGTTCCAGCCCTTGAACGCGCAGACGAGGACCGGTGAGCGGAGCCCGGGCCGCTCGTTCCAGATCAGGTCGCTCATGCCTCCACGGTAGCCGACGTCCGGGGGCGGCATCACAGTTGCGCGGGATGACCGTCGCGGAGCTGCGAGCGGGCGGCGAGATCGAGGGCGTGTTCGCATGCACGCGCAAGGACCGCCTCACGGCGCGCAACGGGAGCGCGTATCTCGCGGTGGAGCTGCGCGACCGCAGCGGAGCGATTCCCGCGCGGGCGTTTCGCGATGCCGACTTCCTCGCCGGCCAGTTCGAGCGCGGCGACCTGGTCGAGGTGCGGGGACGCGTGGAGCGCTTCCGCGACGAGCTGCAGGTGGAGCTGCGCTCGATCCGCCGCGCCGAAGACGCCGGGGCGGATCCCGCCGGCTTCCTGCCCGTGGCCTACCGCGACCTGGAGGAGCTCGACGGATTCCTCGAGCACCTGGCGCGCGAGGTGCACGACCCCGAGCTGCGCCGGCTGGTCGACTCCTTCGTGGGCGACGAGCTGTTCCGCGAGCGCTTCCGGCGCGCCCCGTGCACGCGCTCGGGCCACCACGCCTACCTCGGCGGGCTGATCGAGCACACCGTCGCCGTCGCGACGCTCGCCACGGAGACGAGCATCCTGCACCCGCGCCTGAACAGCGACCTGCTGCTGGCCGCTGCGATCGTGCACGACATCGGCAAGCTCGACGAGTTCGAGCTGGGCGCCGAGATCAGCCTGAGCGAGGCGGGCGCGCTCGTCGGCCACGTGGCGCTCGGCCAGCAGGTCGTGGCGGAGCGCGGGCGTGCGCTCGGCCTCCCGGCGAGCAAGCTCCACGCCCTCTCGCACTGCATCCTCGGCCATCACGGCGCGGACGGCCTGCCGGGGCGGCGCTTCGGCTCTCCGGAGGCGTTGGCGCTGTACCGCCTGAACGCGCTCGACGCAGGGGTCAAGGGCGCCCTGGAGCACGGTCTGGACTCTTCCTGGACGTTTAGGCCATAAGCGGTCGAGTCCGGTCGTGGTGCGGGCCTCCCGCGCCGACCGTGATACGTGGGTGTCCCAGAACGCTTCAGACCAGTCCGCGCCCCCGGCGGTCCCGAATGCCGAGATCGTCGAAGAGCTGCTGCGCCAGCTCGTGGATGCGCGCTTCGTGCTCACCGACCGCGACGGTGGCGTCACGCGCTGGTCGCGGCCGGCCGAGGAGCTGTTTGGCTGGCCGGGCGCCCGCATGCTTGGCCGCCGCCTCCAGGACACGCTCGGCCTCGGCTCAGAGCTGCCCGAGTTCGGCGGCGTCGTCCAGACCACCGCCCGCCGCAAGAACGGCACGCGAATTCGAGCTCACGCTGACGCTCGTGCCGGTCGGCATGAGCCAGAGCCTCGAGTTCAACGGCTTCCTCGAGGCGCTCGAGATCGCCGCGCCGCGCGGCAACGCGCTGCAGCAGTTGCAGGCGAGCCACCGAACGGTCACCGATTGGATCCACGCCGCCATGCGCGGGGAGGCGCGCCTCGAGGACGAGGACCTCGCCGCCGGAACGATCGTCGCCTTCAGGCCGCTCGTCGAGCCGGCGCCGGTGGTGCGCGAGGATCCCGACGAGCCGGCCGGCGCGCCGACTGCCGCGGGGGGCTACGAGGAGGTCGTCGACGGCCGCGCGGACCAGATCGAGCGCACCCTCGAAAGCCAGACGGCCGAGCTCGAGGGGGCCCTCGAGACCATGGAGGCGGCGCGCGGCGAGAACGAGGCCGCCGCCGGGCGCATCAGCGAGCTCGAGGAGCTGGGCGGACGGCTCGGCTCCGAGCTCGAGACGGCCCGCGGCGAGCTCGCGGACACGCGCGGGGCGCTCGGCGAGATGCGCGCAGAGCTCGAGCGGCTGCACGCCGAGCTGCGCGAAGCCCGCAGCGCCGGAGACGAGCGGGCACGCGACGAGCGTGAGCGCCTGCAGGCGTCGCTCGAGGAGACACGCTCGCTCGTCGAGACGCTTCAGCGCGAGCTGGCCGGGACACCCGAGGCGCAGGAGCGGCTGCGCGCGCAGCTCGAGCAGACGCGCGCGAACGTCGCCGAGCTCGACTCCACCCGCATGAAGGTCGAGGCGCTCGAGGCTGAGCTCGAGCGCCGGCGCGGCGAGGGCGAGGAGCGGCGCAAGCTCGAGGCCGAGCTGCGCGAGACCCGCGGAAAGGTCGAGGCGCTCGAACTGGCGCTGGCCGAGGCCGCCGAGCGCTCGCACGACGAGGAACTGTCGGCCACGCTCGCCGAGACGCGCGAGCGGGTCGCGGAGGTCGAGCGCTCGCTGGGCGAGACGGGCCAGCGCGACGAGGCGCTCGACGGCGCCCTCGACGCCGTCGCGGCGAGGGTCGAGGAGCTCGGACGCGTGGCGGCCGAGAGCGCCGCTGAGCGCGAGCACGCCCGCAGGGAGGACGCCGAGCGCGACGAGGCACTGCGCGCGGAGCTGGCCGATGCCCGCGCCGCGGTGGAGCAGCACGAGCGGCTGCGGGAGGACCTCGAGGAGACGCGCGCCAAGCTGGAGGCGCTCGCGCGCGAGCGCATCGAGGAGCAGCGCACCCTCGCCGGAGCGCTCACCGACACGCACGCCAAGCTCGAGGCGCTCGAGCGCTCCGTCGGGGACGAGCACGAGCGGACCGGCGAGGCGAGGGAGCTCGTCACGGAGCTGCGCCACGAGCTGGCCGAGCTACGGGTGGCACCGCCACAGGCCCCGGACTCGGCGGGCCTCGTGCCCGTGGCTGCGGCAACGGAGGCGGCCGGCGAGGCCGTCAAGGCCGTGCAGAGGCTCACCACCCGCGCCGAGCAGGCGGCCGACGCCGCCCGCACCCATTCGTCGCGCGCGAACGACGCGTCCGGCGCCGCGGAGGCGCGGGCCGCGCGCGCCGAGGAGGCCGCCGCCGCGGCCGAGGCGCAGGCCGGACGGGCGGCAGACAGCATCGCAGGGGTAGAGCAGCGCGCGGAGCGCGCCGAGGAGGCGCTCGCCGGCGTCGAAGCGCAGGCCGTGGCCGCGCGCGAGCTGGCCGACGCCGCCAAGGCGCGCTCCGAGCGCGCTGAGGACGGCCCTGAGCGCAGTGGAGGAGCAGTCGACCCGCGCGCGCCAGGTCGTCGCGGCGGTCGAGGCGCACGCGAACCGCGCAGGGGAGGCGGTCTCGGCCGCGGAGGCGCATGCGAGCCGGGCACAGGGCGTCGTGTCCGCCGCGGAGGCTCACGCGAGCCGCGCGGTGGAGGCCGCCGGCGCCGCGCGCTCCGAGGGCGAGCGGGTCCAGGAGGCGGCCGCCGCGCTCGAGGCGCACTCGCTGCGCGCCGAGGAGGCGATCGGCGCCGCCGAGCGCGCCCAGGCGGCCGCGCACGAGGCGCACGGAGCCGCGAGCCTCGCGGGCGACGCACAGGCCAAGGTCGAGGCTCATGCGGCCGAGATCGAGCACGCCGCGGGCGTGGTCGAGCAGGGCGCGAGCCGCGCGGAGCAGGCCGCGGCCAGCGCGGACCGCCACGCCGAGCGCGCGAGTGACTCCGCCGGCCTCGCGGATCGTGATGCGGGCCGCGCCGGGGACGCCGCCTCGAAGGCGGAGGCCGGCGCCTCGCGTGCCGACGAGGCCGCGCTCAAGGCAGACCGTCACGCCGCCCGCGCCGGCGAGCAGGCCGCCGCCGCCGAGGACGTCGCCCGCAGGCTCGCCGAGGCCGCGGAGCAGGCCGCGCGTGAGGCCGAGCGGGCACGGGAGGCGGCCGCGGGCGCGCAGGAGGCAGCCGGCAGCGCGCGCCAGGCAGCCGAGGAGGCCGACGCGGTCAGCCACGGCTACCGCTCCTCCGAGGCCGATCGCCCGCTCGTTCGCTTCTCCCCGGCAGATCCCGCTGACGTGGCGGCGCCGGCGGCGCTCGTGGCGCCCGCCTCGAATGGCGCGGCGAGCGAGCCGCATCGCCCGCTGTTCGCAAAGCGCGACGAGGGCCCGAAGCGCGACCCGCGCGACGGCTTCGACGACATGCCGCAGCCGCTCGCCGTCATCGAGACGAGCGGCAAGTTCCGCGAGCTGAACCCCGCCTTCTGCGACCTCGTGGGTTACACCGAGGCCGAGTTCTCCGTGGCGGTCTGGCCGCCGGTGATGGACAGGGCGAACCTGGAGAAGCACCGCACCCAGATGAAGGAGATGCTCGCCGGGGAGTACGAGTCGGTCGAGGTCAAGACCGGCTACGTGCACGCCCAGGGCCTGCTGGTGCCGGTCGTGGGGCGCATCTCGCTCGTCCGCGAGAACGGCGAGCCGAGCCACTTCCTGCTCGAGGCCCAGGGCAGGTAGATTCGTCGGCCCGATGGTGGCCGACTCCCCGATTCTCCCCTGGTACGAGGCGCTCAGCGCCCAGGTGGGCGGCGTCGAGCCCGTCGACGCGCACACCCACATCGGCCACAACGACCCCGACGGCTACCGCTGCTCCGTGGAGGAGCTGCTCGAGCGCCTCGAGCTGCTGGACGCACGGGCGATCGTGTTTCCGATGCACGAGCCGGACGGATACCCGCAGGCGAACGACATGGTGATCGACGCCGCCGCCGAGTCGGGCGGGCGGCTGTTCGCCCTCTGCCGGCTCGATCCGCACGCCGAGGACCCGCTGAGCGAGGCCGAACGCGCGCTCGAGCGCGGGGCGCGCGGGATCAAGCTCCACCCCCGCGCCGAGGCCTTCGCGCTCGACCACGCCGGCCTCGAGCCGGTCTTCGCGCTGGCCGACGAGCGGCGCCTTCCGATCCTCTGCCACGCGGGCCGCGGCATACCCGCGCTCGGGCGCGACGCCCTCGAGGTCACGGGCCGGCACCCCGGCCTGCGCCTGATCCTCGCGCACGCGGGCATCTCTGACCTGGCCTGGATCTGGCGCGAGGCCCCGAGCCATCCCAACCTGTTCTTCGATACGTCCTGGTGGTCCCCCGCGGACCTCGGAGCCCTGTTCACGCTCGTCCCGCCGGGACAGGTGCTGATGGCGAGCGACGCCCCCTACGGCACGCCCGCCTGGGGCTCCGTCACCGCGCTGCGCCACACGCTGCAGGTCGGCTACTCGGCGGAGCAGATCCGCTCGGTGATGGGGGCGCAGGCCGCCCGGCTCGTGAACGGCGAGGAGCCGCTCGACATGGGCCCGGCGCTCGGCGACGACCGCCTGCCGCACGACGCTCTGGTCGAGCGGGTGCACTCGTTCCTGATGAACGCGCTCGGCCAGATGTTCAACGGGATCGAGCCAACCGAGACGCTCGCGCTCGCGCGGCTCGCGTGCGATGTGGGGGAGGGCGCGCCTCAGGCCCCGCTCTGCGACGCGATCCTCGACCTGCTCGATAGGCGGGAGGCGTATTCGCCGGACGGCGACGGCCGGCCCTCGAGCTTCGCGAAGGGAATCCAGTTCATCGTCCTGGCGGCAACGCTCGCGCGCACCCCGGACGTCCCCGTCCCCTGATCTCCGGTTTTGTGGGGCCGGCCGGCCCCGCACGACGTCCCCACAGATCCGCCGCGCGGCTCCGGCGACCCTTGGAGTGCCGCTACCCGGGACCGCCTAGGTGACACCACCGGCGTCGTCGACCATCTCGAGCCGCTCCTCGAGACGGGTGATGGAGAAGACACGCTGGACGGCGTCCGGGCCGCGCACGATCACGAGCCGCCGGCCCTGTTCGCGCAGACGCTCGTCGGCCGTCACCACGCAGCGCAGCCCGGTCGAGTCGAGGAAGGTCAGCTTGGACAGGTCGAGCACGACGACGCTCGGCTCCGCGGCCTCGACACGCCGCAGCTCGTCCTGCACCTTGCCGACCGTGGAGAGGTCGAGCTCACCGCGCAGGGCGACCGTGACCCGGCCCCCCTGGTCGTCGCTCTGGACCTCGAGGATCTCCACCGGCTCGCAACCTAGCGCAAGCCTGCCTTCCCTGCGAGTTGCCAGGCAAAGCCGAGCTGAACGACGGCGAACGAGAGCTCGAGCGCCCGCTCCGACACGGCGTTCGCCACCACCACGCCGATCAGCACCCCGATCGGGGAGAGCAGGCCGATCACGATGCCGTCGCGCATCCGGACGTTCCCGTAGCCGCGCTGGCGCCAGGTGCCGACGACCGACACGACGACGATCGCTACGAGCGAGGTCGCCTCGGCGTCGATCTGGGTCTGGTCGGCGAAGATCACGAGCGCCGGAACGAACAGGACGCCGCCGCCGACCCCGAGCAGGCCGCCCGCCACGCCGGCGCAGAAGCCGAGCACGAGCAGGCCGATCAGCTCGGGGGCGTCCATCAGAAGATCAGGACCGCGGCCGAGGCCACCAGCAGGACCACGAAGGCTCCCGCCACCGCGCGCTCCGAGATGCGCTGCTGGAGCGCCGTTCCCGCCACGACACCCGCCAGCGCGGGAGCGGCGATCAGCAGGCCCTTCTCCAGGTCGACGTTTCCGTATAGGGCGTGGCCGGCGGCCGCGAGCACCCCGATCACCACGATGGCGGCGAGCGAGGTGCCCGTGGCCTCCTTGGCCTCGTAGCCGAGCCAGAGCACGAGCAGGGGAACGATGATCGTCCCGCCCCCCACGCCGAAGAGGCCCGAGAACGCGCCCGCAAGGGTGGCGATCACGGCCAGGCGCAGCCACCGTGTGGACGACATCGGCGGGCATACTAGGGCGCGTGGACGCCCTGTCGCCGCTGACCCATGATCCCGCCCGGTCCGCGGTCCTCTGCGACGTCGACGGCGTCCTCGCGCCGATCGTCAGGAGGGCCGAGGACGCGCACGTGCGCGAGGAGACCTCCGTCCTGCTCGGCCGGCTCGCCCGCCGCTACGCCTGCGTGGCCTGCATCTCGGGCCGGGCGGTGAGCGACGTCCGCCGGCTCGTGGGGGTCGGCGGGATCGCCTACGCGGGCTCGCACGGGGCCGAGCTGCTCGAGCCGGGCGCCACCCGGCCGACGATGATCCCCGCCTTCGCGAGCTGGGAGGGCCGCGTGCGGCGCTTCGCCACCGCACACGACTCGATGGAGGTGCGGCGGCTGCGGGTGCGGCTCGAGGACAAGGGACCGATCGCCGCCTTCCACTGGCGCGGCGCCCCGGACGAGGACGCGGCGCGGACCTGGCTCGAGGGCCTCGCCCAGGAGGCCGAGGCCGAGGGCTTCGCCACCCACTGGGGCCGCAAGGTCCTCGAGGTGCGCCCGCCGGTCCCGATCGACAAGGGCCAGGCCGTGCGGACGCTCGTGACCGGCGCCGAGGCGCGCTTCGCGCTCTATGCGGGCGACGACGCCACCGACCTCGACGCCTTCGACGCGCTCGAGGCGCTCGTGAGCGAGGGTGTGCTCGAACGCGCGGTCAGGGTCGGCGTCAGCTCGGACGAGGGGCCCGCGGCGATCGTCGAACGCGCCGACCTCGTGGTCGACGGGGTCGAGGGCTTCGGCCGCGTGCTCGCGCGGCTCGCGGAGACGTGAGGTTCCGGGACTTCCTGCGCGTGGCGGTGCTCCTGTTCGGCGCCGCCGGCACCGTCCTCGCGATCGTCACGGTCGCCGGAGCGAGCGACGAGGACTCGAGCACGCTCGTCTACGTCGCCGGGATCTGGTGGTGCCTCGCGGCCCTCGCGGGGCTCTGGATCGGCCGCCGGCTCGAGCCGACCCCCGGAATCCGCAACCTGCTCGGCGACGCCCGCAGCGCCAACGCTCTGCCCGAGCTCGAGCCGGGCACGATCCTCTTCAACCGGCTCTGGAGCCTGATCGTCCTGACCGTGGCCTCCGGCGCGATCGGCTTCTTCTTCCCCCAGGTGCCCGCCATCGCCACCGGCTACTGCCTGCTCGTGGCGCTCGTCTGGCGCCGGCAGTCAGCCGCCGTCGCCGCGATCGAGAACCGCGACGGCGTCGAGTTCTGGTTCGACCGCGGCTCGCCCTTCGGGCGGCCGCAGCTCCTGCGCCTGCCCGGCCTGCGCCGCGTCGAGCCCGCGCCGGCCGTCTAGCCCGAGCGCTTGCGCAGGGCGAGCAGGTCGCCCAGCGGGCGCGTGTTCGCGATCTGGTCGGCGCTGAGCCAGGCCCGCCGCGCCGTCGCGACCCCGTAGCGGATGTTCGCGAGCGTCTCGGCGCCGTGAGCGTCCGAGTCGATCACGAGCATCGCCCCGGCCTCTGCCGCCGCGCGGGCGTAGACCTCGTTGAGATCGCGCCGGTCGGGGTTCGCGTTGATCTCGAGGAACGTGCCTGTCTCGACGGCCTTCGCGATCACGCGGTCCACGTCGAGCGCGTATGCCTCGCGGCGCTCGATCAGGCGCCCGGTCGGATGCCCGATCGCGTCGACCAGCGGATGCTCCATCGCCCGGCAGACGCGCTCCGTCTGCTCCTCCTCCGAGAGCCTGAACGAGGTGTGGAGGCTCGCGATGACCCAGTCGAGCTCGGCCAGCAGGTCGTCGTCGTAGTCGAGCCGGCCGTCCGGCAGCACGTTCGTCTCCGTGCCGGCGAGCACCGTCAGCTCGGGATCGTCGAGCGCGCGAATCTCCTTGATCCGCTTGCGCAGGGCGCTCGGCGAGACGTCGTTGCCGAACCCGTGCGAGGCCGAGTGCTCGGTGACCGCGATGTACTCGTAGCCGCGCTCCTTGGCCGACTCCATCATCTCCTCGAGGCTGTTGCGGCCGTCCGACAGCGTGGTGTGCATGTGGAGGTCGCCGCGGATGTCGCCGAGCTCGAGGAGGTCGGGCAGGCTGCCGTTGCGGGCGGCGGCGAGCTCGCCCCGGTCCTCGCGCAGCTCCGGCGGGATGAATTCCATTCCCAGCCGCTCGTAGACCTGCTCCTCGGTCGTGAATGACAGCGTCTCGCCGCTCTCGTCGTCCTTGATGCCGTACTCGCTCACGTGCAGGCCGCGGCGGACGGCCTCGGTGCGCATGGCCTCGTTGTGGCGGCCGGAGCCCGTGAAGTGCTGGAGCAGGTTGCCGAAGGCCTCCTCCGGAACGATCCGCAGGTCGATCCCGAGGCCCGCATGGGTGATCCCGCGCGCGCCGGCCTCGCCGCCTCCGGACACGGCGTCGACGGCGCCGAGGCCCGAGAACGCCTCGACCAGGGCGAGCGGGTCGCTCGCGGCGCAGACGATGTCGAGATCCTTGACCGTCTCGGCGCGCCGTCGCGCGCTGCCCGCGAGCTCGACGCGAATCGCGGCCGGGTGGTCCCTGAGAGCCGCCACGAGCTCCTCGCCGACGGTGAGCGCCTTCGAGAGCAGGACCCTCGCCTTGCGGCGTGCCGTCGGCGCCTGCGGCCAGGGCGGCGAGCACGTTCTCCTCCGCCTTCTTGCCGAAGCCGCGGACGTCCTTGAGGCTGCCGTCCTCGGCGGCTCGCCTCAGGTCGTCGAGCGAGCAGACGCCGAGCTGCTCGTGCAGGAGCCGCGCGCGCTTTGGCCCGAGCCCGGGGATGCGGGTCACCGCGATCAGGCCCTCGGGGATGCGCGCCTTCAGCTTGTCGGCGGACGGGATCGAGCCCGTCTCGAGCAGCGCCTCGATCTTCTCCTCGATCGTCTTGCCGACTCCCGCGAGCTCGGTCACCGTGCCGGCGCGGGTCTTGTCGGCCACGGACACGCCCGCCTCGCGGATCGCCTTTGCGGCGTTGCGGTAGGCGTTGACGCGGTACACCACGGCGCCGTCCAGCTCATAGAGGCTGGCGAGCTCCTCGAACGCCTCCGCGATCTCCGCGTTCCGCATCGTCGGGCTAGGGTACGCGCCCTTGCCCGGCGCCTGGCTGATCCTGCCGACCTACAACGAGGCCGAGAACATCGAGGCGCTCGTCCGGGCCGTGCTGCCGCAGCTGGCCTCCACCGGGCTGCCGCACACCGTCCTGATCGTGGACGACGGCTCGCCGGACGGCACGGGCGCGATCGCGGACCGGCTCGCCGAGGAGCTCGAGCCGGTCCAGGTGCTGCACCGCTCCCGCAAGGAGGGTCTCGGCCGCGCCTATCTGGCCGGCTTCGCGGTCGCCCTCGACGGCGGGGCGGACCTCGTGCTCGAGATGGACTCGGACTTCTCCCACGATCCGGCCGACCTGCCGCGCCTGATCGCGGCCGCGGACGCCGCCGACCTCGTGCTCGGCTCGCGCTACGTGCCGGGCGGGGGTGTGACGAACTGGGGCCTCCTGCGGCGAGCGCTGTCGCGCGGCGGCTCGGCCTACGCGCGCATCCTTCTCGGCGTGCCGGTGCGGGATCTCACGGGCGGCTTCAAGTGCTTCAACCGCCGGGTGCTCGAGGGAATCGACCTCGAACACGTGCGCGCCGAGGGCTACGGCTTCCAGATCGAGCTCACCTATCAGGCGGTGCGCGCCGGGTTCACGGTCACCGAGGTGCCGATACTGTTCCGCGAGCGACGGGTAGGCAGGTCCAAGATGACCACCCGCATCGCACTCGAGGCCGTCTGGAAGGTTCCGGCGTTACGCCTGCGCCGTGCACGTCACTATACTTTTTGAAGCGACTCAGAGACCGAGAGAAGGAGCAGCCGTGGCAGGCGCAGTCAACGACGTGACCGACAACAACTTCCAGGCCGAGGTGCTCGAGGCCGACAAGCCGGTCCTCGTCGACTTCTGGGCGCCCTGGTGCGGTCCCTGCCGGATCGTGCAGCCCCACCTCGAGGAGTTGGCGGGCGAGCGCGACGACCTGACGATCGTCAAGCTCAACACGGACGAGAACCCGCAGACCGCCGCGCAGTACGGCGTGATGTCGCTGCCGACCTTCCTGCTCTTCAAGAACGGCCAGCCGGTCCACCAGATCATCGGCGCGATGCCGAAGAGCCGGATCGTCCAGGAGATCGAGCCGGCGCTGGCCGCCTAGGCGGCGGGCTCGGCGCCGCGGCGCTCGATGCTCGCCCGGTACGCGGCGCCGAGCGCGCCGAGCACGGCTCCGATGACCGTGGTCGCGATCGCGAACCCGACCTGAGGCTCGGCGAGATAGGCCTTCGGCTCGGTGTCGAGGATCTCGAGGCCGAGCAGCGTGAAGGAGCCGAACACGAGGCCGCCGATCGCGCCGCGGACGAAGCCGTCGCCGGGGGTCAGGTGCTCCATCCCGCCGACGAAGCCGCCCGCGATGGCGATCGGCCCGGCCAGGATCCAGAATGCGACACCGTTCCAGCCGAGCGCCAGGCCGGTGATCAGCCCGAAGATCATGGCGATGACGATCGCGCCGATGATCTGCTCGGCCGTCGAGCGGTCCTCGAAGAGGGGCGGCGGCCAGCCCACGCCGCGCAGCCTATCCGCTTCGCGCTACCGAGATGGAGAGCGGCCGGCCCTCGATCTCCGTGACGGAGCCGTCGGCCCCGTCGAACGCGAGTGACGTGGCGAGCGTCTCGCGCGCGACGTAGTCCTCGTGCGCCCGCGCCGCCTCGACCAGCTCGCCGTCACCGCCGAGCGCGAGCGAGATCCGGTCCTCCACGTTCAGCCCCGCCTCCTTGCGCGCCGCCTGCACGGCGTGGACGACCTCGCGGGCCAGCGCCTCGCGGCGCAGCTCGTCGTCGAGCTCGAGGTTGAGCGCGACCGCATGCGTGCCGGAGCGCTCGACCTGGTAGCCGTCGAGCGGCTGCAGCGTCATCAGCACGTCATCCGCCTCGAGCTCGTGCTCGGCGCCCTCGATGTTGATGCCCACGCGCCCGCCCTCGCGCAGCCGCGCCGGGTCGAGGGCCGCCACCGCCGCGGCCACCTGGGGCATCTGCTTGCCGAAGCGCGGGCCGAGCGAGCGGTAGTTCGGCTTGAGCTCGAAGCGGCCGAGCTCGTCCGCCTCGGACACGTAGCGGATCGACTTGACGTTGAGCTCGTCGGTGAGCAGGACCTCGAGGCGCTCGATGGCCGCGCGCTCCCGGTCCGCCGCCACCACCACGGCTTCGCGCAGGGGCTGCCGTACCTTCAGCTTCGCGTGTGCGCGCGCGGCCCGGCCGAGCTCGACGGCGTCGCGAACGACCTGCATCGACCACTCGAGCTCCTCGTCGCGCGGGCCGGGCTCCGGCCAGTCGCAGAGATGCACCGAGGGCTCGCTGCCGTCGAGGTTCTCGTAGATCTCGTCCGCGATGAACGGCGTCAGCGGCGCGAGCAGCTTGACGGTCGTGACGAGGCACTCGTGCAGCGTCTCGAACGCCACGCGGTCGCCGTCCCAGAAGCGGCGGCGCTGTAGGCGCACGTACCAGTTCGACAGGTCGTCGACGAACTCGGCGATCGCCCGGCCGGCGAAGGTCGTGTCGTAGTCCTCCATGCGCTCCGTCGCGCGCTCGACCGTCGCGGCGAGCCGCGAGCGGATCCAGCGGTCGAGATCGGTCTCGACGCCGTCCGTGAGCGGGTCGTTGACGTTCGCGTAGAGGACGTAGAACGCGTACGTGTTCCAGAGCGGCTTGAGGAACAGCCGCACGGACTCGCCGACCGTTTCGAGCGAGAAGCGGTAGCCGTCCCAGGGCTGCTTCGAGGTGAAGTAGTACCAGCGGAACGCGTCCGCGCCGTGCGTCGCGAGCACGTCCCAGGGCACCACCACGTTGCCGCGCGACTTCGACATCTTCTGGCCCTCTGGATCGAGGATCAGCCCGAGGCAGAGACAGGTTTCGTACGACGAGCGGCCGAACAGGAGCACCGACACGCCGAGCAGCGAGTAGAACCAGCCGCGCGTCTGGTCGAGCCCCTCGCAGACGTAGTTCGCCGGGAAGCGGTCGCGGAACAGCTCCTCGTTCTCGAAGGGGGCGTGCCACTGCGCGAACGGCATGCAGCCGGAGTCCCACCAGACGTCGATCAGGTCGGGCACGCGGCGCATCTCGCCGCCGCACTCCTCGCAGCGCAGGACCACCTCGTCGACGAAGGGGCGGTGCACGTCCTCGGGCGGCGTGCCGCCGCGCTCCTCGATCTCGGCGAGCGAGCCGATGCAGACCACGTGCCCCTCGCCGCAGCGCCAGATCGGCAGCGGGGTCCCCCAGTAGCGCTCGCGCGAGAGCGCCCAGTCGACGTTGTTCTCGAGCCACTTGCCGAAGCGCCCGTGCTTGATGTGCGGCGGGTGCCAGTCGATCGTCTCGTTGGCTGCGAGCAGCTCCTCGCGGCGCTCCGTGGTGCGCACGTACCAGCCCGTCTTCGCGTAGTAGAGGAGCGGCGTGGCGCAGCGCCAGCAGTGGGGGTAGGCGTGCTCGGCCTCACCGGCGCGCAGCACCCGGCCCGCCTCCTTGAGCGCCTCGACGATCCCCGGGTCGGCGTCGCGCACGTACATCCCCGAGAAGGGCCCCGCGCGGTCGTCGAAGTGGCCGTTCGGAAGCACCGGGTTGTGGATCGTGAGGCCGTTCTCCTCAGCCAGCCTGAAGTCGTCCTCGCCGAACGCGGCCCCCGTGTGGACGACGCCCGTGCCGTCCTCGACGGAGACGAAGTCGCCCGGCAGCACCGTGTGCCCCTTGGGGCCGTAGTCCGTGATGTAGGGAAAGGGCGGCTCGTAGCGGAGGCCGAGCAGGTCCGAGCCCGGGAAGCGCTCGACGATCTCCGCGTCCTCGCCGAGCACGCGCTCGACGAGGCTCTCAGCGAGGATCAGGAGCTCCCCGTCGTACCGGACGCGCGCGTAGGTGACGTCGGGGTCGACCGCGATCGCCGCGTGCGGCAGCAGCGTCCAGGGCATCGTCGTCCAGGCGAGCAGCGAGACGTCCGGCTCCTCGAGGAGCGGAAAGCGCACGTAGACCGACGGGTCGACCACGTCCTCGTAGCCCATCGCGACCTCGTGCGAGGAGAGCGCCGTGCCGCAGCGCGGGCAGTACGGCACGACCTTGTGGCCCTCGGTGAGGAGGCCCTGCTTCCAGACCTCCTTGAGCGACCACCAGACCGACTCGACATAGGTGTTGTCGAGCGTGTAGTAGGCGTCGTCCGTGTCGATCCAGTGGCCGATGCGCTCGGTCAGCTCGTTCCACTCGTCGATGTAGCGCAGCACCGACTCGCGGCATTTCGCGTTGAACTCGGCCACCCCGTAGCGCTCGATGTCGTCCTTCGTCTTGAAGCCGAGCTCCCTCTCGATCTCGAGCTCGACGGGCAGGCCGTGGCAGTCCCAGCCGCCCTTGCGGTGCACGTGGAAGCCGCGCATCGTCTTGAAGCGCGGGAAGACGTCCTTGTAGATGCGCGCGAGGACGTGGTGCGAGCCGGGCCGTCCGTTCGCCGTGGGCGGGCCCTCGTAGAAGACGAAGGGCGGCGAGCCCTCGCGGCGGCGCATCGACTCGTGGAACACGTCCCGCTCGCGCCAGCGCTCGAGCACCTGCTCCTCGAGCTCGGGGAACGACTGGGCGCTGTCGACGGGCCGGTGGCGAGTCACGGTCAGCCGATTCTAGGAGCGTCCGGGTTGGCGCCTACGATCCGGCCCGGATGTCGGTCCTCGAGCTCGGCGACCCACTCGCCCATCGCGCCCTCCAGGCGCTGCTGCGCGCCGAGGCCGCGGTGCGCAAGCGGCTCGCCGTCGAGCTCGGGCGCGAGGGCGTCACGGCGGCCGGGTTCTCCGTGCTCGTGGTGCTCACCACCGCCGGCGGGTCGCTCGAGCTGAAGACGCTCAGGCGCAGGCTCGGCTGGAGCAAGGCGAACGCCACCGAGGTCACCGCCACGCTCGAGACGCGCGGCATGGTGGAGCGGCACCGCTCGCGCGAGGACCGCCGCATCGTCGTGATCGACCTCACGCCCGAGGGCCGCGCGCTCGTCGAGCGGCTGTTCCCGGCGCACTCGGACCGGGTGTCCACCGCGTTCGGGGCGCTCGACGAGGAAGAGAAGCGCTCGCTCGCCGAGATCTGCCGGAAGCTCGCGGCCTAGGCGCTGCTGCGCGCTGCGAGCTTGATGCGGGCCGCCGGCTCCTCGGCCGGCTCGGGCACGACCACGACCTGCTCGATGCGGCCGCTGTCGACATAGCCCTTGAGGCGGTCGACGGCCTCGATCGGCGTGGAGCCGAGCGACGGGATGCCGTGGTCGCCCGTCACGGGCATGGCCTCGCGGTACTCGAACACCGGGGCGGCCGAGCCGACCTGCCGGACGGTGTAGACGAGCCGGCCCACGACCTCGAGCGTGGCCTCGCCGCCGCAGAAGACGAACGCGGTGGGGTCGAGGGCGCGGATCGCGCGGACGACCCGCTCCGGCGCGAGGTCGAACGCCAGCAGCAGCGTCCGGAAGCCGGCGCGGCGCAGGCCGAGCTCGAGCGCCTGGACGTGGAGCGACTCGAGGTCGAGTCGCGGGCTCGAGTCGAACAGAAGGACGCCCTGGGGCCGGTTCGCGGCCGGCGCCGCGCGGCGCACGGCGTGCAGCCAGCCGGTGGCCCAGCGGAAGGCGAGCTCGCGCTCGGCGTCGCGGCCGTCGCGCTCGCCGGCCATCTCGAGCGACGGCAGGAGCACCTCCTCGACGGTGCGCTCGATCGAGCGCACGGCGAGGCTCTCCTCCATCACGCGGTCGGCCAGCGGCTCCTCGAAGTGGTCGAACGCGTCGAGCAGGCGGCTCGGAGTCGACGGGCCCTCGCCGCGCTGGCGGGCGAGCTCGATCGCGGACGAGATGTTGTGCGTCTCGAGCAGCGCGCGTCGCAGCGCCTCGAGCTCGGTGAGGTCGTACTGGCGGTGGCCACCCTGCGTGCGGCGGGGCTTCGGATAGCCGAAGCGCCGCTCCCAGCTCCGCAGCGTGTTCGGGCTCACGCCCAGAAGCTCAGCGGCGGCATTCGTTCTGATCCCGCTCACGTCTCCTCCGTCCCGAGTGAATCGCAGCAGCGTCGCGCCATTACTTCGCACTTCGCCACCCCCTTCGGGAGACGTGGAGTGCACTTGCACAAGTTCTCGGTCCGAGTTCGACCACGTTGATGGAACTTTGTCCCTGCTCGACGGATGTTGCGCAAGACGTGCAGTCGTTCTTGCACGTTTCTGCGCGGGTGCTCAGCGCCGGCCGAACTCACTGGGCTCGACCGTCACCAGGGCCGCGCGCGGGGGTCCGCAGGTTGAGATCCGGGCGGCCATCGTGCTCGCCTCGCCGGAGCGCAGGCGCAGCGGCATCACGACGGGATCGGCGGGGCGCTGCGTGGCGAGGCCGGTGTTGCGGATGAGCTGGTCGTCCCCGAGCGGGCTCGTCACGAGCTCGAGCATCGGCGTGCCGACGACCCCGTCCTCGCCGCCGAAGAACTTCTCGCCCGCCTCGCTCACCGCGCTCACCCTGAGCTCGAAGTCCACGACCACGAAGGCCGCGGCGGCGCCCGGGAGCGCGTCGCGCGAGCAGCTCAGCACCATTCCCATGCCGCAGCGCCCGCAGACGCGCTTGCGCAGCTCAGGGCGCCCGGGCGGCTCCTCGTCGGGCTGGCCGCAGCGGGTGCAGAAGCGAATGGGACGTGGCCTCCCCGGTCCGGCAGGAGTCCATGACCGGTCGATATGGACCAGAGCGGTCACGCCGAGCGATCACAACATGGAACCCACATTCGCGCCCAGCCGCTGCGCTGCCAATGCACAGGTTCGGGACCGAACCTTGTGCGGATGCTCCGCGAGTAGCCTTCGCCTCAAGCTACGAAAGGGATTGATGGCCGTTCAGCAGGAGCTCTGGGGTCCCGAGACCGCCAAGGCGATCGACAACTTCCCTGTATCGGGCGAGCGCGTGCCGACGCCCGTCGTGCGCTGGCTCGGGCGCATCAAGGCCGAGGCCGCACGCGTGAACGCCGAGCTCGGGCTCCTCGACCCCGAGATCGCCGAGCGCATCGCGCGCGCGGGCGACGAGGTGGCCGAGGGCAAGCACGACGACCAGTTCCCGATCGACGTCTTCCAGACCGGCTCGGGAACGTCGACGAACATGAACGCGAACGAGGTGATCGCCCACCTCGCCGGCGACGACGCCCACGCGAACGACCACGTCAACATGGGCCAGTCCTCGAACGACGTCTTCCCGTCGGCCGTGCACCTGGCGGCCGTCGACTCCGTCCAGCGCGACCTGCTGCCCGCGCTCGAGCGCCTGTCCGGCTCGTTCGCGCGCAAGGCGGAGCAGTTCGCCGACATCGTCAAGGCCGGCCGCACGCACATGATGGACGCGGTCCCGGTGACGCTCGGCCAGGAGTTCGGCGGCTACGCGTCCCAGATCGCTCTCGGCCGCGACCGCGTGCGCGACGCGCTCGGGCGCGCCTCCCAGATCCCGCTCGGCGGCACCGCCACGGGCACCGGGCTCAACACCCACCCCGAGTTCGCGGAGCGCGTGCGCGAGCGGCTCACCCTCGGCGTGGCGCCGCACGACCGCTTCGAGGCGCAGGCCAACCGCGACGGCCTCGTTGAGCTGCACGCGGCGCTGAAGGGCGTGGCGGTCTCGCTCACGAAGATCGCGAACGACCTCGTGCTGATGGGCTCCGGGCCGCGCACCGGCCTCGTCGAGCTGCGCCTGCCCGAGCTGCAGAAGGGCTCCTCGATCATGCCCGGCAAGGTCAACCCGGTCATTCCCGAGGTCGTCCTCCAGGTGGCCGCGCAGGTGATCGGCAACGACACGGCCGTGAGCGTGGCGGGAACCCAGGGCAACTTCGAGCTGAACGTGCGCGTGCCGATGATGGCGCGCAACGTGTTCGAGTCGATCCGCATCCTCACCGCGGCCTCGCACATGCTCGCCGAGAAGTGCGTCGACGGGATCGAGGCGAACGAGGAGGCGCTGCGCCGCCACGCGGAGTCGACCCCTGCGATCGCGACCGCCCTCAACCCGCACATCGGCTACGACAAGGCGACCGAGATCGTCAAGGAGGCGGTGGCCTCGGAGCGGACGATCCGCGAGGTCGCGCTCGAGAAGGGCGTGGACGAGGAGACCCTCGACCGGGCGCTCGACCTGCGCGCGATGGCGCGCGGCTCGGGCTAGCGGCAGGCGTCGATCCGCGCGCGCCGGTAGCTCACGAGCAGGCCCTTCCCGCCGCGGCAGCGGCGCACGCGCTGGCGCGTGCCGGCCGTCGTGGCGAGCAGGTAGGGCGCGGGGTCGATGGGGTTGCCCCAGAGGCGGACCTCCCAGTGCAGGTGTGGCCCGGTGGCGTTGCCGGTCGCGCCCACGTAGCCGAGGCGCGTGCCGCCGCTCACGCGCTCGCCGACCCAGGTCGTGATCGAGTCGAGGTGGGCGTACCAGGTCGTGTAGCCGAGCCTGTGGCGGACCACGACGAGGTTGCCGTAGCCGCCCTGGTTGAGCCCCACGAACTCGGTGACGCCCACGCCTGACGCGCCCGACGCGCGTGCCGCGCCACGCCGAGAAGTCGATGCCCGCGTGGCGGCGGCTGCCGCCGTCGCGCGGCGCGCCGAAGCCGTCGCCGATCGGCGCCGCCACCGGCCGGAAGAAGCGGACCGGGCCCTGGGGGGTCGGGAGGCTCCGTGAGCGCCCGCGCAGGGCGCCGAGGGTCGCGGGACCCGCGATGCCGTCGACCCCGAGCCCGAGGGCGCGCTGGAAATTGCTGACCGCCGCCGCCGTGACGGCGCCGAAGACGCCGTCGATCGCCCCGGGCGGATAGCCGCGCCGGGCGAGCAGGTACTGCAGACCCGCCACGTCCCAGCCGGACGCGCCGCTGCGCATCGCCCGCCGCCCGAGCCGCGGGCGCCCGCGGCGGCCGAGCGCCGCGCGGGTCTGGGGGCCGGCGATGCCGTCAACCGTGAGCCCGTGGCGGCGCTGGAAGCGCATGACCGCACGGCGGGTCAGCGGGCCGCGGACTCCGTCGACCGCGGCGCCATAAAGGCCCCTCGACTTGAGCGCGACCTGCAGCGCTGCCGTCCCCGGGCTTCCTGCCACAGCAGGGGACGCGATGCACCCCGCCAGAACGAACACCAACAGAGCCGCGCCGGCGGTGAGCCGGACTCGGCGCATGACCCAAAGGATGTCGAAAGCGCCCGGATGGGGCAAGAGGGCGCGAGAGATGTTGCAGCGGCGGGCTGGGCCTACATGTTCACGGCCACGTACTTCGTCTCGAGGAACTCCTCGAGCCCCTCGGTGCCGCCCTCGCGGCCGATGCCGGACTGCTTGACGCCGCCGAACGGCGCCCCGGCGTTCGAGACCATGCCCTGGTTCAGGCCGACCATGCCCGTGTCGAGCGCCTCGCAGACGCGGATCGCGCGCTTGATGTCGCGCGTGAACACGTAGGCCACGAGTCCGTACTCCGTGTCGTTTGCTCGGGCGATCGCGTCCTCCTCGGACTCGAACGCCGTGACCGGCGCGACCGGGCCGAAGATCTCCTCGTGCAGCACGCGGGCGTCGGGACCGACGTCGCCGAGCACCGTCGGCGGGTAGAAGTAGCCGCGGCCGTCGGGGATCTCGCCGCCGACGACGCACGTGGCGCCGCGGTCGAGCGCGTCCTGGACGAGCTCGGCGACCTTCTCGCGCGAGGGCTGGTCGATCAGCGGGCCGACCTTGACGTCCTCCTCGATCCCGCGGCCGATCTTGAGCGCGCCCATGCGCTCGCCGAGGCGGCGCTCGAACTCCTCGCGGATCGGCTCGGCCACGTGGAAGCGGTTCGCCGACGTGCAGGCCTCGCCGATGTTGCGCATCTTGGCGAGCAGCGCGCCCTCGACCGCCTCGTCGAGGTCGGCGTCGTCGAAGATCAGGAACGGCGCGTTGCCGCCGAGCTCCATCGACGTCTTGAGCACGTTCTGCGCGGAGGCCTCGATCAGCTTGCGGCCGACCTCGGTCGAGCCGGTGAACGACAGCTTGCGCAGCCGCGGGTCCTGGATCAGCGGGCCGGTCGTCGCTCCGGACGACTTCGTCGTGACGATGTTGAGGACGCCGCCCGGCAGGCCCGCCTCCTCGAGGATCTGCGCCATGGCGAGGATCGACAGAGGCGTCTGCTGCGCCGGCTTCACGACCGTGGTGCAGCCTGCGGCGATCGCCGGCCCGACCTTGCGGGTGCCCATCGCCATCGGGAAGTTCCAGGGCGTGATCATCAGCGCCGGTCCGACGGGCTGGCGCATCACGAGCACGCGGCTCGTGCCGTTCGCGAACTGCTTGAAGTTGCCGTCGATGCGCAGCGCCTCGCCCGAGTACCAGCGGAAGAAGTCGGCCGCGTAGGCGATCTCGCCGCGCGACTCGGCGATCGGCTTGCCCATCTCGAGCGTCATGACCGTGGCGAGCTCCTCGGTCCGCTCGGTCATCAGCTCGAACGCCTTCCAGAGGATGCCGGCGCGGTCGTTCGCGGGCGTGGCCGCCCACTCCTTCTGAGCTCCCGCGGCCGCGTCGAGCGCGGCCATCGCGTCCTCGGGCGTGGCGTCAGCGACCTCGCAGATCGGCTCCTCGGTGGAGGGGTCGATCACCTCGAGCGTCGCGCCGCCCGTGGCGTCGCGCCACTCACCGCCGATGTAGAGCCGCTTCTCGACGCCTTCGACTGCGGTCTTCTCTTCTGTGGCGATGCTCATGTTGCAACGGTCTCCGTTCCTAGCTCTTCCGAGATTGCGACGTCGAGGGAGTAGTCGATCGGCAGCACGATCAGCGACGGCACGTCGAGCGCGAGCGCTCCGCGCAGCCGCTCGCCGAACTCGTCCGCCGAGCCGCAGCGCCATGCCGGTATGCCGAAGCTCTCGCCCAGCTTGACGAAGTCGGGGTTCGTGAAGTCGGTCCCGAAGTGCGTGCCGAACTTCTTGTCCTGCTTCCAGACGATCGATCCGTACTGGCTGTTCTCCCAGATCACGTTGACGAAGGGCGTCTTCGCGCGCACGGCGGTCTCGAGCTCCTGCGCGTTCATGAGGAAGCCTCCGTCGCCGTTGACGGTCACGACCTTGCGATCCGGGTGGACGAGCTTCGCCGCCACCGCCGCCGGCACCGCGAAGCCCATGCCCGCCAGCCCGTTCGCGATCAGCACGGTGTTGGGCTCGTAGGCGGGGAACATGCGGGCGATCCAGAGCTTGTGCAGGCCGACGTCCGAGATCAGGATGTCCTCGCGCCCGAGCGCCTGGCGGATCTCCCAGAGCGCGCGCGGCGGCTGGACCGGGAACGCGTCGTCGTCCTTCGCCTGGTCGAAGCGGCTCAGCACGAGCTCGCGCAGGCGCTTCGAGCCGCCCAGGTGTGGCACGTGCCTGCATTCCTCCCCGAGCCGCGTGAGGATGGTGTAGAGGTCGCCCACGAGCTCGACCTCGGGAATGAACCAGGCGTCCGTCTCCGCCGAGGTCGAGTCGATGCAGATGATCGTCTTGTCGCGGTTCGGGTTCCAGTGCTCGGGCGAGTGCTCGACGAGGTCGTAGCCGATCGCGAGCACCACGTCGGCGTCCTCGAAGCCGGCCAGCGTGTAGTCGCCGGACTGGAGCCCGACCGTGCCGAGCGCCTGGTCCGAGTCGGCCGGCAGCAGGCCCTTGCCCATGAACGTCTCCGCCACCGGGATACCGGTGGCGCGCACGAACTCCCGCAGCGCCGGTGCGGCGCCGCCGCGCACCAGGCCGTTGCCCGCGAGCGCCACGGGGCGCACGGCGCCGCGGATCAGGTCGGCCGCCTTCAGCAGCTCGCGCGCGGCGGGCTCGGGCCGCGCCTGGCTCCGGCGCGGCAGCGGTGCCGCGTCGATGTCCGCCGCCATCACGTCCTCGGGCAGCTCGATGTGGGTCGCGCCGGGCTTCTCGCCCTCGGCGACCTTGAATGCCTTGCGCACCACCTCGGGGATGATCGCCGGGTCCGACAGGCGCGCGTTCCAC
Source organism: uncultured Thermoleophilaceae bacterium (assembly GCA_963808775.1). GTDB lineage: Bacteria > Actinomycetota > Thermoleophilia > Solirubrobacterales > Thermoleophilaceae > JACVRW01. The sequence continues at coordinate 299,355 of CAWEGR010000007.1, read as the reverse complement.
TTCGTGATCGGCCTCATCACGCGCAGGAGGTCGATGTACTGGTGCGATTCCTTGTGCATGCGCTCGAGGTCGCCCTGGCCGGTGAGCGCGACGAGCGGCGCGCGGTCGAGGTACGCGTCGGCGACCGCCGTGACGAGGTTCAGCGCCCCGGGGCCGAGCGTGCCGAGGCAGACGCCCGCGTGTCCCGTGAGCCGGCCGTAGACGTCCGCCATGTAGGCGCCGCCCTGCTCGTGGCGCACCGGGATGAACTCGATCGACGAGCGCGACAGCGACTCGTTCAGGTCGAGCGTCTCCTCACCGGGGATGCCGAAGACGTGCCGGACGCCCTCGGCCTCCAGGCACTCCACGAAGACGTCGCTTGCTCGGCGCGTTGCCACGAGGAATGAGGCTACCCGGCGTCGGTAAGTTCAAGAGCGTGCCTCCGGTGGCTCGCTACGCGCGGAGCGGCGACATCCACATCGCCTACGTGGTCATGGGCGAGGACCAGCCGATCGACGTGATGTGGATCCCGCCCTGGATCTCGCAGGTCGAGTACCTCTGGTCCGAGCGCTCGCTCGAGCGCTTCGCGCAGAAGCTGAACCGGTTCGCGCGCCTGATCACCTTCGACCGGCGCGGCTCGGGGCTGTCCGATCCGTTCTGGGGCGCGCCGACGCTCGAGGACCAGATGGACGACCTGATCGCGGTCATGGACGCGGCGGGCTCGGAGCGGGTGGCGCTCGTCGGCACGCTCGAGGGCGGACCGATGGCCGCCACGTTCGCGGCCACGCACCCGGACCGCGTGAGCGCGCTCGTCCTCTACGCCACCTTCGCCCGCGCGACCTGGGCGCCGGGATACGAGTTCGCCTGGCCGGCGGAGCTGCGCGACCACGCCATGGACCAGCAGGTCCAGCATTGGGGCGAGGGCCTCGTGGTGGCGGGCGTGGCGCCGAGCGAGGCGAGCGACCCGACCTTCATCGAGTGGGGCGGGCGCCTCGAGCGGCTGGCCGCGTCGCCGGCGACGATCAGGCGGATCATGGCTCTGATCGGCGAGTTCGACGTGCGCGACGTGCTGCCCTCGATCCGCGTCCCCACCCTCGTCATGCACCGCAAGGGCGACGCCTTCATCAAGATCGAGCACTCGCGCTACATCGCCGAGCACATCCCGGGGGCGCGCTACGTCGAGCTCGAGGGGACGGACAACATGTTCTCGCTCGGCGACAGCGACGCCCTGCTCGGCGAGATCGAGGAGCACTTCACGGGCGCGCGGCTCGAGCAGGAGCCGGACCGGATGCTCGCGACCGTCCTGTTCACGGACATCTGCGACTCGACGCGGCGCGCCGCCGAGATGGGCGATCGCGGCTGGCGCTTCCTGCTCGAGCGCCACGACGCGCTGTTCCGGCAGGCGCTCGAGCGCCACCGCGGGCGCGAGGTCAAGCGCACCGGCGACGGCTTCCTCGCCACCTTCGACGGCCCTGCGCGCGCCATCCGCTGCGCCGCCTCGGTGTCGGAGGCGATGGGCTCGCTCGGCCTCGAGGTGCGGGCGGGCCTCCACACCGGCGAGCTCGAGGTGATGGACGACGATCTCGGCGGTCTCGCGGTCCATATCGCGGCGCGCGTGCTCGACCGCGCGTCGCCCTCGGAGGTGCTCGTTTCGGGAACCGTGAAGGACCTCGTGGTCGGATCTGGAATCGGGTTCGAGGATCGCGGCGAGCACGAGCTGCGCGGGGTTCCGGGCGAATGGCGCCTGTACGCCGTCTGTTGAAGCGCCGCTACCTTCCGCCGATAAGAGCGTTGTAGCCCTCTGTATGCGCCGTTCTCTCCTCCTCACAGCCGCCCTCGTCCTGCTGGCGCTCCCCGTGAGCGCGGATGCCGCGGTGCGGCACGTGATCAAGGGCGCCGGCTTCGGCCACGGGATCGGAATGAGCCAGTACGGCGCTTACGGGTACGCGCTCGAGGGCGTCGGCTACAAGCGCATCCTCGCGCACTACTACAAGGGCACACAGCATGCAGGAGGCGACCGGCCGGCTCGGGCGGGTGCGCGTCCTGCTGCAGCCGAACGACCCGTACATTCGCTTCCGCGGCGCCACTCGCGCGGCCGGCGTCGACCTCAACCCGCGGACCACCTACATCGCGAAGCAGTCCGGCTCGGGCATCTCGCTGCGCACCGTGCGCGGACGGCGCGTCGCCTCGAGCCGCGGGCGGCTCGATGGCCGATGCCGGCGGCGAGCGGCCGGTCCGGCTGCTCGGCCCCGCGATCAACTCCATCTCGGACGGGCGCTACCGCGGCGCCATCGAGGTGCAGCCCGAGGGCGCCGGGGTCACCGCGGTCAACCTCATCGACATCGATCCCTACGTGAAGGGCGTCGTCGCGGGCGAGATGCCGAGCTCGTGGCCGCTCGAGGCGCTCAAGGTGCAGGCGGTGGCCGCGCGCACCTACGCGCTCGCCACCCGGCAGACGGATCAGAACCTACGACCTCTACCCCCACCACGTCGTCGCAGGTCTACGGGGGCGTCAGCCGCGAGAGCGTGCCGTCCAACGCGGCGGTCGACCGCACGGCCGGACAGATCCTCACCCACAGCGGCGTGCCGGCGGTGACCTACTACTTCTCCACCTCCGGTGGTCACACCGAGAACGTCGAGTTCTCCTTCATCGGAGCCCTTTCCAAGCCCTGGCTGGTGGGGGTGGACGACCCGTACGACTGGCGCTCGCCGTACCACCGCTGGCAGTTCTCGACTACCGCGCGCCCGGCTCGACGCCGGACTCGGGGCGCCGGGTCGGTTCGTGAGGTTGAAGGTGCTGAAGACGGGCGTCTCCCCGCGAGTCGTGCGCGCGCGGGTGATCGGCACGGCCGGGTCGCGGGTGGTCACGGGTCCGGACGTGAGAGCCGCCCTCGGTCTCCGCGACACCTGGTTCAAGCATGTGCGGGTTCGCAGCTTCCGAATCGGGCAGCGCTCCGCCCGTCCCGCGTCCTGGGGCCGGGTGGCCGAGCTGCCGTGCCCTGGCGGGCGATTTCGTGCCGCGCCCGAAGCGCCGCAAGCTCGCTGTCGAGAGGCGAACCGGCGCCCGGGACTGGCGTACGATCGACACGGTGAGGACCACGCGCTCCGGCCGCTACAGGGTCACGGTCGACCGACCCGGGGTCTATCGCGTCCGCTCCGGCACGGTTGCCGGGCCGAACGTCCGCTTGCGGTGAGGGCGCTCGCCGCCCTGCTCCTGACCGGGGCGCTCGCGGCGACCGCCATCGGCTGTTCTGACGATTCCGGGACCGACGCCGCGCACGCGCAGCAGCCCGCTGGCGATCTCGCTCGTCGCGGACGCTCGCGAGCGCGGCTACATCAGCCTGCGGCTGACCTCGGAGCCGGGCGTGGCGGTGACGATCGCGGAGGGCCGCGACACCGTCGCCGAGACCACCCCCAGCGGAGCGGTGACCGAACTCGAGCGCGTGGCCACCTGGCGCTGCGACCGGCGCCGCCGCAACTTCACAGCCACGAGCGCGGACGGCGCGACCGTGACCACCCGCGTGCGCACCCCGTCGTGCGCCCACCGGCTCGCGATCGCTGGCGCCGCGCCGCACGCGGGCGCTGCGCGGCGTGCGCTTCCGGATCGTCGACCGCTGGCGGCTCGGCGACCTCGCCCCGCGGCTGTGCGTCGAGCCTCCCGGCGGGCCCGCCCGCTGCCGCCGCCAGCGCGTACGGGCACGGGGTGCCCGCGGCAGCTTCCGCCCGCTGCGCGCCGGGGCCTGGCGGATCTCGCTGAGCGGCCCCGGGCTCGACTCCGCGCGTTGCGTGAGGGTGTCCGCGCCTGACGGCAGGCTCGACGTGCTCGCCACCGGCGACTCGATGATCCAGATCATCGACGGCTTCCTGAAGGCCCGCCTCGCTCGCGTCGGCGCGCGCGTCAGGAGCGACGCCCACATCGCAACGGGCATCTCGGACTCCACCCTCCTCAACTGGCAGAAGCAGGCGCGGCGCCAGGCCGCGCGCAAGCCCGACGTCGTCGTGATGTTCCTCGGCGCCAACGACGGCTTCCCGATGGCGGGGGCCCCGTGCTGCGACAACCCGGCCTGGATCGCCGAGTACGCCCGGCGCGCGCGCCGAATGATGCACGCCTACGGCCGCGGCGGTCGCGCGCGCGTGCTCTGGCTGACGCTGCCGGCACCGCGCGGGGGCATCTTCACGGAGACGTTCCCCGCCGTGAACAAGGGCATCCGGGCCGCGGCGGGCCGCTCGCCGCGGGACGTGCGGCTGATCGACCTCTTCGAGGTCTTCACGCCGGACGGCTACCGGGAGTCGATGCGGATCGGCCGCCGGGTGGTGCGGGTGCGGCAGGGCGACGGCGTGCACCTGAACGTCGCGGGCGCGTCGCACGCCGCGAACGTGATCATCGGGGCGCTCCGAGACGAGCGCATCATCGGAGCGGGGCGTGCTTCCGCCACGCGGGCCGCACGTTCACATCCTCAGGAGTGAGCTCGGCCTCGACGCGCGGCAGCGGCCACTCGTGCGCCTGCCGCATCAGCTTCGCGAGCGCGCGGGCGCCGGTCGGCTGCAGGTGAAGGCCGTCCCAGAACCAGTTGTAGTGCCCGGCGCTGTAGCGCACCCAGTCGAGCACCTTGGCGCGCCGCGGCCAGCGCTTGCCGGCCTGCCGCATCGCCTGCTGGTCCGAGCTCGCGACGCCGCCCACCTCGCGCGGGGTGACGAGCCCGAGCACCCGGTCCTTGCCCAGGATCACGAGCGCGCTCCGGATCTGGGGCAGGGTCACGGTCCAATTCGTGCCGAGGGCGATCACCACCTTGTCGGGCAACGTGTCGGCGCGCTTGCGCGCGCGCAGGATGCCGAGGCCCTCGCTCATCTGCCGGCAGCCGCGCACGTCGACCTCGAAGCCCGAGCTCCGCAGCGGCCCGACCGCGCCGAGCATGACCGAGTCGCCGATCGCGAGGGGCGGGCGCCCGGAGCCGCGCGTGTCCGTGGGCCAGAAGTGATTCACCCCGCCGCAGGCGGCGTGCGCGGCACCCGGAAACACGAGCGCCGCCACGAGCGCACCTAAGATCGCCGCTCGCCGCCGTGGTCTTCCCCTCGTTCGAATTCGCATTCTTCTTCCCGCTGGTGCTGGCGCTCTCGTGGGCGCTGATGCCTCACCCGAGGCTATGGAAGCCCTTCATCCTCGTCGCCAGCTACGTCTTCTACGCGGCGGCGTCACCTCGCTACGCGCTGCTCCTGGCCGCGGTGACCCTGGCGAACCAGCTCGGAGCGGTGCTCGTCGACCGCGAGTCCGACGAGGGTAGGCGAAGGTGGATCGTGGGCGCGACGGTTGCAGTCGATCTCGCAGTCCTGGGGCTGTTCAAGTACTACGGGTTCTTCGCAGGGGAGATCGGCTCGTTCCTCGACTCGCTGGGCCTCGGGATGCCGCTTCCGCTGCTGACGCTGGCACTACCCATCGGGCTGTCGTTCATCACGTTCCAGGCGATCTCGTACGTCGTCGACGTCAAGCGCGGCCTGCTGAAGCCCGCCTCGACGCAGGACTTCGCGCTCTACCTGTCGTTCTTCCCGCACGTGGTGGCCGGCCCGATCGTGCGGGCGCGCGAGTTCATCCCCCAGCTCGCGAGCCCGCGCAACCCGCGCGACGTGGCGGTCGGCGCCGGCGTGGTGCTCATCACGCTCGGGCTGATCAAGAAGGTGGCGATCGCCGACTACCTCGCGCGCGAGGTGGTCGACCCGGTCTTCGGCGTGCCGGAGGCCTACGCGGCGCCCGACGTGGCGCTCGCCGCCTACGCGTACGCGGCCCAGATCTACTGCGACTTCTCGGGCTACACGGACATCGCGATCGGCGTGGCGCTGCTGATGGGCTTCATCTTCCCGCAGAACTTCAACTGCCCCTATCGCGCGCTGAGCTTCCGTGACTTCTGGCGGCGCTGGCACATGACGCTGTCCCGCTTCCTGCGCGACTTCCTCTACATCCCGCTCGGGGGCAACCGCCACGGGAAGCTGCAGACCTACCGCAACCTGATGATCACGATGGTGCTCGGCGGCCTCTGGCACGGAGCCGCCTGGGGATTCGTCCTGTGGGGCACCCTGCACGGCACGGCGCTGGTGGTCGAGCACGCGCTGCGCGACCGCGGCGTGCGCCGGCCGCCGGCCTGGCTCGCGTGGCTGATCGTCTTCAACGTCGTCGTCTTCGGCTGGATCCTGTTCCGCGCCGAGAGCCTCGAGCTGGCGGCCACCTTCATCGGCCAGCTGTTCGTGCCGGGCCCCGCCACGCTGTGGGCTCCCGTGACGGTCGCGGCGGTGGTCGCGGTGGTCGGGTTCCAGCTGCTTCCGCCCGATCCGGTCGACCGCCTGCGCGAGCGTCTGGCGGGCCTGCCGGCCCCCGCGCTCGGCGTCGCGCTCTTCCTGGTGGTGGCGCTGGTGGGCGCTACGGTCCCGAGCCAGGGCGTCCCGCCCTTCATCTACTTCCAGTTCTGATGACGGAGCCCTATTACCCCTCGTCGCCCGAGCCGCCGGTCCCGCCGGCGCCGAAGGGGCGTCGCCTGACCGCGCGGCACGCCGTGATCGTCGTGCTGATCGCCGCCGTGCTGCTGGCGCTGTTCGAGGGAGCCTCGATCCGCGACGCGGGCGAGGAGATGGATCCGGGCGTCGGGCGCGAGCTGACGCTCGCGATCGGGGCGCCCACGGGCTGGATCGCCGACCGGCTGCCGTTCGACGACTGGACGGACGACGCGCTCGCCTTCCTCGAGGACGAGGGCGTGGGCGACCAGGGCGGCTTCGACCAGGCGGGCACCGGCGGGGCGGCGGGCCGCGCGGTGCCCCCGGTGCCGCCGACCTCGTTCGATCCCGCCGAGCTCGGCGAACGGCCGGCACGGGCGGAGCCGCTCGAGAAGCTGCTCGTCACGGGCGACTCGCTCGCCATGCCGCTCGACACCGAGCTCGCGCGGCGGATGGCGGACGCCGGAGGCGAGGTCGAGGTCGAGCGCGACCCGCACGTGGGGACGGGCATATCCAACGACGTCCTCGTGGACTGGGGGCGCCTGTCGACCGACCAGGTCGAACAGCAGGAGCCCGACGCTGTCGTGGTGTTCATCGGCGCGAACGAGGGCTTCGACCTGCCCGGCCCGGACGGCGAGAAGATTCGCTGCTGCGGCCCGGCGTGGGCGGCGGAGTACGCCTACCGCGTGCGCCGCATGATGAACACCTACCGGCGCGGCGGTCGCGCGCGGGTCTACTGGCTGACGCTGCCGGCGCCACGCGACGGCGACCGGCAGGAGATCGCGCGCTCCGTGAACGCCGCGATCGAGGTCGCGGCGCAGCCGTACCGGTCCCAGGTGCGCGTGCTCGACATGGATGAGGTCTTCACCCCGGGCGGGCGCTACCGCGACGCGATGGAGGTCGGCGGCCGGCGCCAGATCGTGCGCGAGCCGGACGGTGTCCACCTCAACTCGCGCGGCGCCGAGATCGCCGCCGACGAGGTGCTCGCGGCCCTGCGTCAGGACTTTCCGCAGCAGCTACCCTGACCGCGATGATTCGCACCGCGCTGGCGCTCGCCGCTGCCTCCCTCGCCCTGTTCGCACCTGCCGCCGCTGACGCAGCTCCGACCGCGGGGGCCTCGAAGACCTGCTCGGAAGGCACCGGACGCGGCTATGGCACGACCTACGTGACCTCGATCAGTGCCCGCGGCGTCTCCTGCCGCACGGCCAGGAAGGTGGTCAGGGCCTTTCACGAGTGCCGGCCCGGCAAGCGCGGCCGCTGCCCGCGCGTCAACGGCTGGTCCTGCAGCGAGCGGCGCTTCAACAAGATTCCGACGCAATACAGCTCCCGCGTAACCTGCCGCAAGGGCGGCAAGGTGGTCAAGCACACCTACACGCAGTGGCTCTGACCGCCGCGCCGGGCTAAGCCCGCCGGGCCGTTTGCCGACAAGAGAACCATGAGTCCTGGCGCCGCCGACGCCGACCGCCTGCGCGCGATCATCGCCGTCTCGACGGAGATCGCCGCTGCGCGGCTCGAACTCGAGGAGATCATGCACCTCGTGGCGAGGCGCGCCACGGACCTGACCGGCGCTGAGGGGTCGAGCATCGAGATCGACGGCGAGGAGACCGGATCGGTCGACCTCGCGTCGAACCTGGCGGCGCCGCTCGAGCACAGCGGCGAGCAGGTGGGCTTCCTGCGGGTGCACTCGCACGCCGAGGACGCCTTCGACGACGGGGACCTCGAGACGCTGTCCCTGCTGGCCGGTGTGGTGAGCGCGCATCTCGGCGCCGCCCTGAACGAGCCGGCGGTCGACCCGCTCACCGGCCTGCAGGCCGGCTCGGGGTTCGACCGCGCGCTGCGCGGCGAGGTCGCGCGGGCGTCGCGCTACGGCCTGCGCCTCTCGCTGGCGCTGCTCGACGTGGACGGCCTCGAGCGCATCAACGCGGCGCACGGCCGCGACGCCGGGGACGAGGTCCTGCGGCGCATCGGCGCGGTGCTCGGTGGCGTGCGCGCGAGCGACCTTGCGTTCCGGGTGGACGGCGGCAAGTTCGCGCTGCTGCTTCCCAACACGCCCAGGGACGCGGCCGCGATGGTCGCCGCCCGGGCCTCAGACGACGTCGGCACCTGCGAGCTGCCGGCCGGCCACGTGCACGTCTCCCACGGCGTCGCGGAGGCGGGCTCGGCGGACGCCCCGGGGCTGCTGGCAGCCGCCGAGGCGGCCCTGGCCGCGGCGAAGGGCCGCGGCCTGCGAGCGGCTTAGCCTTCCGCGACACCCCGCCCCGGGGGGCGAATCCGGAGCAGGTGCGTCTTTTCCTCGTTATGGACGGAAAACTCGGACTTGCTGATCGAGTCATCGCCCGCATGGCGGCGAGTGCGCATGGACTGGTCACGCGCGGGCAGTTGCTCGCGGCCGGGCTGTCGAGAGGTCAGATCGAAGCGCGGCTCGCGCGTGGCGCCCTCATCGCTGTCTTTCCCGGCGTCTACCGGGTGGGCCACGCGGCCCCGAACCTCGAAGCGCACTACCTCGCTGCTGTCCTTGCCTGCGGCGAAGGGGCCCTGCTGGCAGGCCTCGCATGCGGACATCTCCGTGGGCTCGTCCGCGGAGAGGCGAGAACGCCGGAAGTGGTCACCAACACGCGGCGCCGGATCCCCGGAATCATCATCCGCCGCAGGCCAGAGCTCGCCCGCACCCAGGCCTCGACCTGCCGCGGCGTCCCCGCCCTCACCCCCGCCGCCACGCTGGTGGAGCTGGCGGCAACGCTCGAGGACGAACCACTCGGCCAGGCCTGCCACGAGGCGGGCGTCCGCTACGGCACGACCCCGAGAGACGTCGCCCGCGTCCTCCTTCACTGCCCAAACGCGAAGGGAAGAGCCAACCTGATGCGGATCCTCAGCGGCGAGACCCGGATCACCCTCAGCCGCGTCGAGTCGAAGTTCCATGAGCGCGCCTCCGCGACGCCGACCTCCCGCTCCCCGAAACCAACCGTCCCGCCGGCGGCCGCCGCGTGGACTGCCGCTGGCCCGCCCACCGCCTCACGGTCGAGCTCGACGGCTATCGCTTCCACTCCTCCCGCCGCGCCTGGGAGCAGGACCGGCGGCGCGAGCGCGAGGCGCGACTGCGCGGCGACGAATTCCGCCGCTTCAGTTGGCACGACGTCTTCGAGGAGCCCGCCTACATGCTCGGCGAGCTGCGGAAGCTGCTCACGCCGGCGTGAAGCGGAAGGTCGCCACGTCGCCGTCCTGCATGAGGTAGTCGCGGCCCTCGACGCGCTGGAGGGCGCGCTCGCGCGCCTGCGCGTAGCCGCCCGCCTCCACGAGCGCCTCCCACGGCGTGATCTCCGCGGCCACGAAGCCCTTCTCGATGTCCGTGTGGATCTCGCCCGCGGCGCGGCGGGCCGGCGTCCCGCGCGGTATCGCCCAGGCGCGCGCCTCCTTGTCCTGGCCGGCCGTGAAGAACACGATCAGATCGAGCAGCGCGAATGCCTCGCGCACCACGGTCTCGAGCCCGGACTCCTCGACCCCGAGCTCCTCGCGCATCGAGACCGCCTCGTCGTCGTCGAGTTCCGACAGCTCGGAGTCGAGCCGCGCGCTGACCGCCGCGGCGCGCGCGCCGCGCGCGCGGGCGTGCTCGGCGAGCGCCTCGGGCGGGTCGAGCGGATCCCCCTCCGCCACGTTCGCCACGAACAGCATCGGCTTGGCCGTGAGCGACGACAGGCGCGTCAGCGCGCCCGGCGCGTCGTCGGGCTCGGGCACGGTCCGCACGGCCTGGCCGGCTCTGAGCGCGTCGATCACCTCGCGCAGCCAGCGCTCCTCCGCGACCGCCACCTTGTCGAGCGAGCGCGCCTGCTTCGAGACCCGCTCGAGCCGGCGCTCAGCCTGCTCGAGATCCGCGAACAGCAGCTCTGTCTCGATCGTCTCCGCGTCGGCGAGCGGATCGACGCGACCCTCTGGATGCACCACCTGCGCGTCCTCGTGAACGCGCACGACGTGCAGGATCGCGTCCGTCTCGCGGATGTTCGCGAGGAACTGGTTGCCGAGTCCCTCGCCCTGGTGCGCGCCGCGCACGAGTCCCGCGATGTCGTGGAACTCGATCGTCTCGTGCACCACCGGGCGGGCCCCGATCGTCTCCGCCACGCGGTCGAGCCGCTCGTCCGGCACGCCGACCACCGCCACGTTCGGCTCGAGCGTGGTGAACGGGTAGTTGGCCGCCTGGGCGCCGGCTCGCGTGAGTGCGTTGAAGAGCGAGGACTTGCCGGCGTTCGGCATCCCGACGATGCCGATCTTCATCGTGCGGCCAGCCTCCCGATCACGTCGCCGAGCAGCGCGCCGGCAACCACGTCGGACGGGTAGTGGACGCCGAGATAGGGGCGGGAGAGGGCCATGGCCACCGCAAGACCGTAGAGAGGGGGACCCGGCAACCGCCCGGACAGCAGGCGCGCCCCCGCGAACGAGGTCGACGCGTGCGCGGAGGGAAACGAGCGCCCGGAGATCACCGGCGCCAGGGCCGGCAGGTCCTCGAGAGCCGGCCGCGCTCGCCGCACCCACTGCTTCACCGCTGTATTTGCGACGAGTGTCCCGAGGACCGCCACCGAGGCCCGGACGTGATCCCGCCGCGAACGCGGCTGCAGCGCGAAGCCACCCAGGGCGAGCCCGTGCCAGACGAGCCCGCTCTCGCCCGCCCGCGCGAGCGCCTTCACCGCCGCCTCGGCGGCCGGCGAGTGCCCGTGGGTACGGAGCGCGCGCAGTGCCCGCAGGTCGAGCGCGCGCAGGTCGCCCGCGAGGCTCAGGGCTAGAAGCCGACCTTCTGGTCGTCGGAGTCCATGCGCACGTACACGACCTGCGAGAGGTCGAGCGACACCTCGGAGTCGAGCGTCGAGAGCGTGTGCCAGCGCTCGTCCGAGCCCTCGGAGAGCGCCTTGCGCAGGGAGTCGAAGTCCTCCTGGTTCACGCGGCAGGGCAGCACCTGCCCACCCTGGAAGCCGATATCGATACGTCGGGCGTTGTCCGCCATGTTCAGTGGGCCTCCGCGGCCTCGACCAGCTCGGTGAGCACACCGCCGGTCGACTTCGGGTGCAGGAATGCCACGCGGCTGCCTCGGATGCCCCTGCGCGGCTGCTCGTCGATCAGCCGCAACCCGGCGGCGCGCACCGACTCGAGCGCGCGCCCGATGTCGTCCGTCCCGTAGGCAACGTGGTGGAGGCCGGGCCCGCTCCGCTCGAGGAAGCGAGCCACGGCGGTGTCGGGAGAGAGCGGCCGCAGGAGCTCGACGTGGCTGACGCCGACCCCGAGCAGCACGGCCTCGACGCCCTGCTCCTCGACGGTCTCGCGGTGCTGGAGCTCCATGCCGAACCCCTCGCGATAGAGCGCGATGCCGGCCTCGAGGTCATCCACGGCCACGCCGATGTGGTCGATCCGCCCGAACACGGGGGTGATACTAGGAGTCGGCGCCCGTGTGCTCGTCGAGCCGCTCGCTCGCGGCCAGCTCGACCGCGCCCGGCTCGTCGATCAGGTCGCGGATCCGGACGCCGTCGGAGCTGTGGCCGTTCTCGGCGTGGTAGGCCGACACGATGCGCTCGATGTCGCTGCGCTCGAGCACCTCGTTCTCGAGCAGCGTGAACGCGAAGGCCTCGAGCAGAGTGCGGTTCTCCTCCACGAGCTGAAGCGCGCGGCGATGCGCCAGGTCGGTGAGGTACTGCATCTCCTCGTCCACCATCCGGCGCGTGTGGTCGGACATCGAGTAGTCGTCCGAGGGCAGCTGCTTCGACTTGAGCTCGGTGCCCATGCCGTACACCGTGATCATCCCGCGGCTGATCTCGTGGACCTTGCGCAGGTCGTCGGACGCGCCGGTGGTCACGGAGCCGAACACGACCTGCTCCGTCACGCGACCGCCGAGCAGCACGACCATGTAGTCGAGGAGCTCGTCCTTTGTCTTGAGGTAGCGGTCCTCCTCGGGGAGGTTGAGCGTGTAGCCGAGCGCCCGGCCGCGCGGGATGATCGAGATGCGGTGCACCTTCTCGACCGAGGGGAGCAGCTCCGAGCAGAGTGCGTGCCCCGCCTCGTGATAGGCGACCACGCGCTTCTCGTGCTCGGTGATCACGCGCCGCGACTGCATGCCCGCGATCACCCGCTCGAGCGCTGCCTGGAAGTCGAGCGTCTTGATCGTCTGGCGATGGTCGCGGCCGGCGAAGATCGCCGCCTCGTTGCAGAGGTTCGCGAGGTCCGCGCCCGTCAGGTTGCTCGTCTGGCGGGCGATGATGTCGAGGTCCACGTCGTGCTCGAGCGGCTTGTTGCGCGTGTGCACGTCGAGAATCGCGCGCCGCCCCTTCAGGTCGGGCGCCGAGACGAGGATCTGGCGGTCGAAGCGGCCCGGGCGCAGCAGCGCCGGGTCGAGCTTCTCGAGCAGGTTCGAGGCGGCGATGACCACCACGTTGTCGGCCGTGCCGAAGCCGTCGAGCTCGACCAGGAGCTGGTTCAGCGTCTGGTCCTTCTCGCCCGAGATGTCCTTGCCGCGCGTGGCGCCCACGGCGTCGAGCTCGTCGATGAAGACGATCGCCGGCGCGTTCTTGCGCGCCTGGCGGAACAGCCTGCGGATGCGGGCCGCGCCGAGCCCGGCGAACATCTCGACGAACGACGAGGCCGACTGCGCGAAGAACTTGGCCTCCGCTTCGTTGGCGGCCGCCTTGGCGAGCAGGGTCTTGCCCGTTCCGGGAGGCCCATGGAGCAGGATGCCCTTCGGCACCCTCGCGCCGAGCTGGCGGAAGCGCTTCGGGTCGCGCAGGAACTCGACGACCTCGCGCAGCTCGTCCTTCGCCTCGTCGGCGCCCGCCACGTCCTGCCAGCGCACGGAGCTCTGCGAGCTCGGAGTGATCTCCTGCGGCTTCGTGCGCGGCATGTAGCGGATCATCCAGAGCACCGCGACCGCGATCAGGCCCATGAAGATGATCGGCAGCCAGACGATCATCCAGTCCTGGATCCCGTCCCAGCTCATCCCGCCGCCGCCGGTGTCGGGCTCCGTGATCTCGGCCGTGATCTGGAAGTCCCCGGTGCCGTCCTCGCGCTGGAACGTCCGGCTCGGGACGTCGACCTTCCAGCCCTCGGGGAGCTCGCCGCCAGGCGCGCGCAGGATCGAGCGGAAGTCCTCGATCGCCTCGTCGCAGCTCTGCTGCGCGCTGTCGAGGAGCGTGACCATGTAGCCGCCGGGCTCGAGCGTGAGCCCCTGGAGCTGCTGCGCCCTCTCGACGGTCACGGGCGTGGTGCACTGCGCGGCGCCGCCCGCCGCCGACGCCACTCCGGGAAGCAGCGAGCCGGCGAGCGCGAACGCGAGCAGGCTTACGCTCAGGCGGAGGGACCTCATCCTCTTCTCCCATCGGCGGTCCGTGCCGATCGCATGAGCCCCGCAGCGGGGCGCTTGGCCATCCGCCGATTGTAAGGGCGGTCAGCGGTTTGTCAGGGCCCCGCGCCCTCCGCGCGAAGGATCTCCGCCATCGCCGCCTCGCCCACCTCGAGCTGCTCCGGCGTGGGCTCGCGTGTGCCGACCGCTCGCTGGATCTCGTGGCCCGGCCGGCGCAGCATGCGCGTGAGCCGCGCGTCGGGATGGCGCTCGCCCCAGGCGAAGATCTCGACGGCGATCGCCGCGCTCCCGATCCCGACCACCGCCTCGGCCGCGGGGCCGCGCATGCCGGAGCGGCGCACCGCCACGTTGCCGAGTGCAGCGGCGGCGAGCATGGGCGCCACGAGGTGCGAGCCGCAGCGGTCGTGCTCCTTGTGGGCCTCGGCCGCCTCCCCGTCCTCCTCGTAAGCCGCGATCGACTTGTGCTCGACGCCGTGATAGGCCGCGAGGTCGCCGCTCCGCAGCGACAGCACGGCGGGCGCCATGCTCACGAGCGCGATCGCCGTCTCGCGGCCGATGCCCGCAGCCCCGAGCCGCCGGATGGCGCTGCCGCCGACCGCCGCCGCGCCCATCGCGCCGAGCGTCTTCGCGTCCTGCATCGGCAGGCGCGCCTCGGGCAGCGCCCGCTTCACGAGCGGGATCACCGCCATCGCCTCGGCGAGCTTCAGCACGCCGCGCACGCCCGGCACCCCCTCGGCCGCCTTTCCGCCCAGGTCGGGCTTGCGTCCCGAGGCCGCCTGAATGCTGCCGTCGCGCGCGCGCACCGCGGCGGCCCAGTGCGTCGGCCCGTGGACGAGCAGGCCGTTGCGCAGCGCCATACCGCCGAGACGCAGCTTGTCCTTCGGCACGGGCGCGGTCACCTGAGCGTCTCCTGCATGAGATCAGCGTAGAAGGAGGCCGCGAGCCCGAGGTCCGCCACGGGCATGCGCTCGTCGATGCCGTGCATGAGCGGGAACGCCTCGACCACGTCCATCGCGTTCTGCGGGAAGAAGCCGTACGCGACGCAATCCGGGAACGCCCTGCGCCACCAGTGCGAGTCGGAGAAGGCCGTCCACACCACGGGCGCCACGGCGGCTCCGGGGTCCTCGCGCTCGACCCAGCGCCGGATCGCGTCCATCAGCGGGGTGTCCGCCGGCGAGCGGTTGCCGACGACGGGCGAGTGGAACTCGACCGAATAGCCCGTGGCGCCGATCGCCGCCCGGATCGCGGCCCGCGCGGCGGCCTCGCCGAGCTCGGGCGGCACTCGGCAGTCGACGGACAGGTGCGCGTGCGAGGGGATCACGTTGATCTTCTCGGACGCGCCGATCATCGTCGGGGTGAGCGTGACGCCGAGCATCGGCTCGACCAGCGCCGCCACCTCGGGGCTCTCGCGCTCGAGCTCGCGGATCGCCGCGGCCGAGTCCGACGGGTCGAGACCGAGCGCCGTGAGCAGGGCGTCCCCCTCGGGGGAGGGCAGGTGCGCGGGACGCCCGTCCGTGAGGGCGGCCAGCACGGGCGCGAGCTTGGTCAGCGCGTTGTCGCCCATGCGCGGCACGGACGCGTGGCCGCTGCGGCCGTCGGTGCCGATCGTGAAGCGGAACACGCCCTTCTCCCCCACGGCGACGCCGTACACGCGCCGGTCGCCGTGGCGGATCAGCTCGCCGGCGCCCTCGTTGACCACCAGGTCCGCGCGCACGAGCTCCGGGTGCTCCGCGCAGAGCCACTGGGCGCCGTGCAGCGCGCCGGTCTCCTCGTCGGCCGTGAAGACGAGCTTGAGCTCGCCGGCCTCGGGGCGCCAGCCCTCGTCGAGCAGCGTGAGCAACGCGCCGAGCTCCGCCGCGACCTGGCTCTTCATGTCCTTCGCTCCGCGGCCCCAGACGCAGCCGTCGCGGAGCTCGCCCGACCAGGGGTCGACGCTCCAGTCCTCCGGCTCCGCGAGCACGGTGTCGACGTGGCCGAGCAGGCACAGGGTCGGCCCGTCCGACTCGGCGGGGATGCGCGCGACCAGGTTCGGGCGCCCCGGCACGGCCTCGAGCAGCCGCGCCTCGACGCCCGCGTCCTCGAGGAGCCCGGCGATGTGGCGCTGCACGGCAGCCTCGTTGCCCGGCGGGTTGACGGTGTCGAAGCGGATCAGGCGCCGGAGCAGCTCGGTCGTGCGGAGCTCGAGGCCGGCGCGGTCGGGCACCGGGCGAGTATAAGAAGCGGTCATGGAGAAGCTGCCAGTGGCGGGCGGGCTCGCCTACCGCGAGGCCGGGCCGCCCGACGGGCCGGTCGCGCTGCTCGTGCACGGCTACCCGGAGTCCTCGTTCATGTGGCGCGCGCTGATGCCCGAGCTCGCGGAGGCGGGCTGGCGCTCGATCGCTCCGGACCTCGCCGGCATGGGCGACTCGGAGCCCGATCCGCCCGCCACCTGGGAGCGCCATGCGGAGTCGCTCGAGCGCCTCCGGGAGGAGCTCGGGCTCGAGCGGGTCGTGCCGGTGCTGCACGACTGGGGCGGGCTGATCGGCCTGCGCTGGGCCTGCGAGCACCCGGAGGCGGTCGAGGCGCTCGTGATCAGCGCGTCAGGGTTCTTCCCGGACGGCAAGTGGCACGGCATGGCGGACGCGATGCGCACGCCCGGCCAGGGCGAGGAACTCGTGGCGTCGATCCACAGGGAGGGCTTCGGCCAGATGCTGAGCGGGCTGAGCCCGGGCATCGGGAACGACGCGCTCGACGAGTACTGGAAGGCGTTCGCGGACGAGACGCGCCGCCAGGGCCAGCTCGAGTTCTATCGCTCGATGGACTTCGAGAAGATCGCGCCGTACGAGGGCAGGCTGGCGGAGCTCGGCGTGCCCACGCTGCTCGTCTTCGGCGAGGAGGACCCGTTCTGCCGGGTCGCCACGGCCTACCGCTTCGAGCGGGAGCTGCCCGATACGGAGCTCGTGGTGCTGGCCGGCACCGGGCACTTCCTCTGGGAGGACGAGCCGGAGCGCTGCGCGGCCGCCGCGCGCGCCTTTCTCGCTGCCAGACTCTGAGCATGGAAGAGCGGCTGTTCGAGGTCGAGGACGCGCCCGCCCGCGCGCACGTCCGAGGGGCTCGATCCCGCTTCGATGCCGCTCGCCGCACGGATGCGCCCGGCGTCGCTCGGCGAGTTCGCGGGCCAGGAGCATCTGCTCGAGCGCGGCTCCGCCATGCGCACCGCGATCGAGGAGGGTCGCCCGCACTCGATGATCCTGTACGGGCCGCCGGGCAGCGGCAAGACCACGCTGGCGCGCATGCTCGCCACGAATGCGCGGGCGGCGTTCGAGGAGGAGTCGGCCGTCAAGGCAGGACGAGCCGAGGTGCGCGCGGTGCTCGAGCGCGCCGAGCAGCGCCGCCGGGCGAGCGGCGAGCGCACGATCTTCTTCCTCGACGAGATCCACCGCTTCAACAAGGCGCAGCAGGACACGCTGCTGCCGGCCGTCGAGGAGGGCCTCGTGGTGCTCGTGGGCGCGACGACCGAGAACCCGTTCTTCGAGGTCAACTCGGCGCTGCTGTCGCGCTGCCGCATCTACGAGCTGCACGCCCTGAGCGACGAGCACGTGCTCGACCTGCTGCGTCGCTCGCTCGGCGACGAGCGCGGCATCACCGACGCCCCGCAGGTGGCGGACGACGCTCTCGAGTTCCTCGCGGCGCGCGCCGGGGGCGACGCCCGCACGGCCCTGTCGGCGCTCGAGCTGGCGGCGGAGACGGTCGGCCCGGGCGGCAAGGTCACGCTCGCCGCCGCCGAGGACGCGCTCCAGCGCCGCGCGATCCTCTACGACAAGGGCGGCGACAAGCACTACGACCTGATCTCCGCGTGGATCAAGGCCACGCGCGGCTCGGACCCCGACGCGTCCCTGCTCTACCTCGCCGGGATGCTCGAGGGCGGCGAGGACCCCCGCTTCATCGCCCGGCGCATGGTGATCCTCGCGAGCGAGGACGTGGGCAACGCGGACCCCCGCGCGCTGCAGGTGGCCGTGGCGGCCGCGCAGGCGGTCGAGCACGTGGGCCTGCCGGAGGCGGCGCTCAACCTGGCCCAGGCGGCCGTCTACCTCGCGCTCGCCCCGAAGTCGAACGCCTCGTACGAGGCGATCGGACGCGCGCGCGACTGGGTGCGCGAGAACGGGGTGCCGAAGCCGCCCGCTCACCTTCAGAGCGCGGCCTACGCGGGCGCGAAGAAGCTCGGGCGGGGTGTCGGCTACGACTACCCCCACGCCCGCGACGAGGGCGTCTCGGATCAGGAGCTGATGCCCGACGAGGCGATCGGCGAGCGCTTCCTCGAGCTCACGGGCCACGGCGAGGAGCGGGAGATGGCGGAGCGGCTCGAGCGGATCCGCAAGGCCCGCGGCCGATAATGGGCGCGTGACGACCGCAGAGACCGGCAGCACCCAGCTCGACTCGTACAGCCCGCTCGACGGCTCGCGCATCGGCGCCGTGCCGACGCTCGCGCCGGAGGACGTTCAGTCCGTCGTCGACGACGTTGCCGGCGTGCAGCCGTTCTGGGCGAGCCTGCCGCTCGCCGACCGCGCGCGCTACATGCGCCGCGCGGGCCAGGCGATCATCGACGGGCTCGACGAGCTCGCGGAGCTCCTGGCCCGCGAGCAGGGCAAGGCGCGGAGCGAGGCGTACACGATGGAGCTCCTGCCGACGATCGACTCGCTGCGCTGGCTGGCGGACGCCGGGCCGGGCATCCTCGCCGACGAGCGCGTGCCGCTCCCGATCTTCCTGAAGCAGAAGCGCGCGCGCTTCACCTTCGAGCCGCTCGGCGTGGTGGGCGTGATCGCGCCCTGGAACTACCCCTGGTCGATCCCGTTCGGCGAGGTGGCGATCGCGCTGATGGCCGGCAACGGCGTGGTCCTGAAGCCCGCCTCGCTCACGCCGCTGATCGGCCAGCGCATCCAGGAGGTGTTCGAGCGCGCCGGCGTCCCCGAGGGTCTCGTGCGCGTGGTCCACGGCGGCGGAAGGGTCGGCCGCGCGCTCGTGGAGTCGAGTGCGGCGAAGATCTTCTTCACCGGGTCGGTCGAGGTCGGCCGCGAGGTCGGCGAGGAGTGCGCGCGGCGGATGAAGGGCTCGGTGCTCGAGCTCGGCGGCAAGGACCCGATGATCGTGTGCGCCGACGCCAACCTGCCGAACGCGATCTCCGGCTGCCTCTGGGGCGGCTTCGCCAACGCCGGCCAGACCTGCAGCGGCATCGAGCGCGTCTACGTGGTGCGGGAGGTTGCCGACCGCTTCGTCGAGGGGGTGGTCGAGGGCGCGCGGGAGCTGCGCGTGGGCGACCCGCTCGGCTGGGACACCGAGATCGGCCCGATGGTCTCGCCCGAGCAGCTCGACTCGGTGCGCGAGCTCGTGGACGACGCCGTCGCCGCGGGCGCGACCCTCCACTGCGGCGGCGCCGAGCCGCCCTTCTACCGGCCGGCCGTGCTGACCGGCGTCACGCACGACATGCGCATCATGCGCGAGGAGGTCTTCGGCCCGGTCGTGCCGATCGTGACCGTCGAGGACGAGGACGAGGCGATCGCGCTCGCGAACGACTCGGAGTTCGGCCTCGGGGCGTCCGTGTGGACGATGAACCGCGCGAAGGGCGAGCGCATCGCCGGCCGGATCGGCGCCGGGATGGTCTGGGTCAACGACCACATGTTCAGCCACGGCGCCTGCTCCTGCTCGTGGGGAGGGGTGAAGCAGTCGGGCATCGGCCGCTCGCACTCCAAGTTCGGCCTCTGGGAGTGCACGAACATCAAGCTCGTGACCTGGGAGCCCTCGCGCACGCGCGACTTCTGGTGGCACCCCTACGACGCCTCGCTCGGGCGCGCCATGCGCGCCTCGGCGAAGCTCCTCTACGGCCGCGACTCGGACAAGCCCGGAGCGCTCCGCGAGGGGGCGCTGCCGCTGGCGCGCGTGGGGAGGAAGAGCGTGCGCGATCTCTTCAAGCGATAAGCCTCACCCCGGGACTATCCTCGAACGCATGCCCGCTCAGGCCTACGCCGGCAAGGAGTGCGTCTGCCAGCTCCGCAGGGGCATCTGCGACCAGAGCTGCGTCCAGGGGATGCTCGACACCCCCTTCTACATCGCCTGCCTGCGCCTGTCGGGACGCCGCTGCGTGGTCGTCGGCGGCGGCGAGATCGGGCTCGAGAAGGTCGAGGGCCTGCTCGCCTGCGACGGCGAGGTGACGCTGATCGCCCCCGAGGCCATCGAGCCGCTGCGGGAGCTGGCGGACGAGGGCTCGATCCGCTGGGAGCGGCGTCCCTACGCGGGCGCCCCGGACCTCGAGGGCGTGTTCATGGCGATCGCGGCCACGGACGACACCGACGTGAACATCGCGGTCTACGACGACGCGGAGCGCCGGGCGATGCTCGTCAACGTGGTCGACGTGCCGCCGCTCTGCAACTTCATCCTGCCCGCGATCGTCCGCACCGGTCCGCTGGCGATCGCGATCTCGACCGCGGGTGCCTCGCCGGCGCTCGCGAAGCGCATCAAGGCGCAGATCGCGGACGAATACGGCGAGCCCTACGCGCGCCTGGCAGTGCTCCTGAACGAGGTCCGCGGCTGGGCGAAGGGCACGCTGCCGACCTACCAGGACCGCAAGGAGTTCTTCGAGTCGATCGTGAACGGCGAGCCCGATCCGGTCGAACTGCTCCGGACCGGCGACGAAGGGGCGGTGCGCGACCTGATCGCCGCCGCCCAGCGCACCCACTCCCCTGCCTGACGAGCTCACACATCTCGACGAGGCCGGGCGCGCCCGGATGGTCGATGTGGGGGCCAAGGACGTGACCGAGCGCCGGGCGATCGCGCGTGCCGTGGTCCGGATGTCGCCCGAGACCGCGGCCGCCGTGGCCCGGGGCGACGCGCCGAAGGGGGACGTCGCGTCGACCGCGCGGATCGCGGGCATCCAGGCGGCCAAGCGGACCGCCGAGCTGATCCCGCTCTGCCACCCGCTCCCGCTGTCGTTCGTCGACGTCCGGATCGAGGTCGGCGAGGACCGCGTGGAGATCGAGACCGAGGCGCGCACGAGCGGGCAGACCGGTGTCGAGATGGAGGCCCTGACGGCCGCGTCCGTCGCGGCGCTCACGGTCTACGACATGGTCAAGGGCATCGAGCGCGGCGTCGAGATCGCGGAGGTCGTGTTGCTGTCGAAGTCCGGCGGGCGCCACGACTGGACCCGCCCCGGGACATGACCCCTGAGAACCTCGCGACCATCCACGAGCTCTACGACGCGATGAACCGCAAGGACCTGGCGACGCTGCAACGTCTCGCGGCGGAGCATCCCGACCACCGCTGGCGCAACGCGCCCGACATGCCGGAGCCGGCGGAGCGCGACGGCCGGAGCGGGCTCGCGTATGCGGCGGACCTCTTCGAGACATGGGACCTGATTCACACGACGGTGCGCGAGGTGATCGAGGTCGGGCCCGACGCCGCGATCTTCCGCGTCCACCACCGCGCCCGCGGCGCAGCGAGCGGCGTGGATACGGAGCGCGAGGAGGTTCATCTCTGGTTCACCCGTGACGGGCGCATCGTTCGGATGGAGGAGTTCCTGACCGTGGAAGAAGCGCGCCGCGCCGTGGCGGCGTGAGGGCGGCGATCCTCACCGTGTCGAGCTCGCTCGCGCGCGGCGAGGGCGAGGACGTCTCCGGACCGGCGCTCGAGCGGCTCTGCCGCGCCGCGGGGCTCGAGACCGTGACCGAGCTCGTGGCGGACGACCGGGAGGCGATCGGGGCGGCGCTCGCGCGGCTCGCGGACGAGGAGGGCACGCGCTTCGTCTTCACCACCGGGGGCACGGGCCTGACACCCGATGACGTGACGCCCGAGGCGACCCGCGACGTGGTCGAGCGCGAGGCGCCGGGCTTCGCGGAGGCGATCCGCGCGGACTCGCGCTCCCACACCCCGCTCGGCATCCTCACGCGCGGCGTGGCGGGGGTGCGCGGCGGGACGCTGATCGTGAACTTCCCGGGCAACCCGAAGGCGATCGAGCAGTCCTGGCCGGTCGTCGAGCCGACGCTGAGCCACGCGGGCGAGCAGCTCGTGCGCGGCCTGCGCGACGACTAGAACGGGCGATGGCGGCGATCGAGCTCGACGGAATCGGGCGGCGGTTCGGCGAGCGGGTCGCGCTCGCCGGCGTGAGCCTGCGGCTCGAGGAGGGCGGGACGCTCGCCGTGCTCGGCGCGAACGGCGCCGGCAAGACGACCCTGCTGCGGCTGCTCGCCGGCCTGCTGCGACCGCACGAGGGCTCGGCGCGCGTGCTGGGCGCCGAGCTCCCGCGCGAGCGCTGGCGGCTGCCGGCGAGGGTCGGCTACCTCGGCCACGAGCCGCTCCTCTACCGCGAGCTGTCCGGGCGCGAGAACCTCGACTACCACGCGCGCCTCCACGGAGCCCCGCCAGAACGGGTGGGCGAGCTGCTCGGCGCCGTGGGCATGGAGGGGCGCGCGGACGAGCCCGTGCGCGAGCTGTCGAAGGGGATGGTCCAGCGCTTCGCGGTCGCCCGCGCGGTGCTGCACGACCCCGCCCTGCTCCTGCTCGACGAGCCGCGCGCCAACCTCGACCCCGCGGCCGCCGAACGGCTCGAGCCCCTGATCGGGAAGGGGTCGGGGCGCACGCGGGTGATCGTCAGCCACGACGTCGACTGGGCGCTGTCCGAGGCGGACCGGGTGCTGCGCCTCAAGGACGGCCGCCCGGCCGGCGAGGACGAGGAGCTCTACCGGTGATCGCGGCCGCGCGGGCGATCCTCCGCAAGGACCTGCTGATCGAGTGGCGGACGAAGGAATCCGTGCCGGCGATGACGCTGTTCACGCTCACGGTCTACGTGCTGTTCCACTTCGGCCTCGACCGCGACCGGCTCGACGGCGAGCTCGCATCGGGCGTGCTCTGGGTGACCCTGCTGCTCGCCGCGGTGATCGGGGTGTCGCGCCTGTTCGCGGCGGAGCGAGAGCAGGGCGGGATCGACGGCCTGCTGCTGTCGCCGGTCGACCGCACCGCGCTGTTCGTCGCGAAGGCGTCCGCGCTGTTCCTGTTCCTGTGCGCCGTCGAGCTCGTGGCGGTGCCCGCGTTCACCCTGCTGCTGCTCGGCCCCGGCCTCGGCCAGGCCCTGCCCGAGCTGCTCGCCATCCTCCTGCTCGCCAACCTCGGCCTCGCGGCGGTCGGAGCCCTCGTGGCGGCGCTCGCCAGCGAGACGCGGGCGCGCGAGCTGATCGTGCCGCTCCTGCTGCTCCCGCTCGTGGTCCCGCTGCTGATCTCGTGCGCCCAGGCCACGGAGCCGCTCCTGCGTCCGGACGGCGGGCCCGAGGACCTCGGCCGCTGGCTCGGACTGCTCGGCCTTTACGATGTGGTGTTCGTGCTGCTATCCGTCGCCGTCTTCGATTTCCTGCTCGAGGACTGATGTATTCGAAGGGACTCGTGCCGCTCGCCTGGGCCACCGCCGTCACGCTGACGGCGGCCATGGCGCTCGTCTTCTTCTACGCGCCGCTCGACGCGGACCAGGGCTTCGTCCAGAAGATCTTCTACGTGCACGTGCCGATGGCGATCGTGGCCCTCGGCGGCTTCGTGGCGGGCGGGATCATGGCGATCAAGCACCTGCGCTCGGGCGACCGCTCCTGGGACATGCGCTCGTACGTGGCGATCCACGTCTCGATCATCCTCGGGCTCGGCGTGCTCGTGACCGGCGCGATCTGGGCGAAGGCGGCCTGGGGCCACTGGTGGGTCTGGGACGAGCCCGTGCTGGTCTCGTTCCTGATCGTCTTCCTCCTCTACTGCGTCTACTACCCGCTGCGCTTCTCGATCGAGGACCCGGACCGCCAGGCGCGCTACTCGTCCGTCTTCGCGATCACGGCCGGAGCGTTCGTGCCGCTCAACTTCATCGCCGTGCGGCTCGCGGAGAGCTTCACCCATCCTCGCGTGCTCTCGCAGACCGGCGGTAGCCTGCCCGGTGACATGCGGTTCACGTTCATCGTGTCGATCGCCGGGATGGCCCTTCTGTTCGTGACCCTCTGGAAGCTCGAGCTGACCGCCAAGCAGGCATCCATGCAGTTGAAGAAGCTGAGGAACCGTGCCCGCGCTGCCGCTTGACGAGGCCGGCAAGTACGTCGCGGGCGCCTACGTGGTGTTCCTCGGGCTGATCCTCGTCTACGTGGCGATCATCGCCGCGAAGATCGCGCGCATCGGGCGCGAGATCGCGGAGCTGGCGGAGGAGGACCAGTGAGCGCCGAGCCCTTCGCCCTCGGCATCAGCCACAAGACCGCGCCGCTGCCGCTGCGCGAGAAGCTGGCGCTGCCCGTCGGCCGCGCCTCGCGCGTGCTGGCCGAGCTCGTCGAGCACGAGTCCGTCCACGAGGCGGTGGCGCTCTCGACCTGCAACCGGACGGAGCTCTACCTCGTGACGGCGGACGCGGTCGATGCCGAGAACGCCGCGCTCGCGATCCTCTCGCGCCAGGCCGGCCTGCGGCCCACGGAGCTGCTCGGGGCGATCTACTCGATGCGCGGCAGGGACGCCGTCGAGCACCTGTTCGAGGTCACGGCCGGGCTCGACTCGATGATCGTGGGCGAGGCCGAGATCCAGGGACAGGTCAAGCGCTCCTACGAGGCGGCCCTCGTGGAGGGCGTGACCGGGCCGATCTCGAACCGCCTGTTCCGCGACGCGCTCGCGGCCGGCAAGCGCGTGCGCACGGAGACGGACATCGCCCGCTCGAACGTGTCCGTGTCCTCGGTGGCGGTCGGGCTCGTGACCGAGTTCCTCGGCGACCTCGCGGGCCGGCGCGTGCTCGTGATCGGGGCCGGCGAGAACGCCGAGCTCACCACCCGCGCCCTTGCCGAGCGCGGGGTCGAGACGCTGTTCGTGGCCAATCGCCGGCTCGATCGCGCGATCGGCCTCGCCAAGCGCTTCGGCGGCCGCGCCGTCTCCTTCGACGACCTCCCGCGCGAGCTCGAGGAGGCCGACATCGTGGTCAGCTCGACCGGCGCGCCGCACCAGATCGTGGGCCGCGACGAGCTCGAGTTCGTGGCCCTGTCGCGCATGGGCCGCCCGCTCGTGCTGCTCGACCTCGCCGTCCCGCGCGACATCGATCCCGACGTGCGCGACTGCCCGGGCATCGCCCTCTACGACATGGACGACCTCCAGCGCGCCGTCGCCGCGGGGCTGTCCGTGCGCGAGGCGGAGGCCGAGCCGGCGCGCGCGCTCGTCCGCGAGGAGGTGGCGCGCTTCGAGGAGTGGCTGTCCTCGCTCGACGTGGTCCCCACGATCTCGGCGCTGCGCCGGCGCGGCGAGGAGATCGTCGACGCGGTGCTGCGCGAGAACGAGTCGTCGTGGGAGGCCGTCAGCCAGGCCGACCGCGAGCGCCTCGAGCTGATGGCGCGCGCCGTCGTCAACCGCCTTCTGCACGAGCCGACGCTGCGGCTGAAGGACGCGGCGGGGGAGCGCTCCTCCTACCGCTACGTGAACACGCTCCACGAGCTGTTCGGCCTCGAGGCGGCGCTCGCGCCGCGCGACGAGGCCCCCGCCTCGGTCACGCCCCTCGAGGGGCGCCGCCGCCGGCGCGCGTGATCCGGATCGGCACGCGCGGCAGCCGCCTGGCGCTCGCTCAGTCGGGCTGGGTCGCGGAGCGGCTCGCCGGTGACGTCGAGCTGGTTCCGATCACCACGAGCGGCGATCGCCGGCGCGCGGAGGGCGACAAGTCGCGCTTCGTCAAGGAGATCGAGGACGCGCTGCTGCGCGAGGAGATCGACCTCGCCGTGCACTCGGCGAAGGACGTGCCGGGCGAGCTGCCGGACGGGCTCGCGATCGTGGGGGTGCCGGAGCGCGAGGATCCGCTCGACGCCCTCTGCGGCGCGAGCTCGCTCGACGAGCTGCCCGAGGGCGCGACGGTCGGGACGGCGAGCCTGCGCAGGCGCGCGGCGCTGCTGGCGCTGCGCCCGGACCTCGAGGTGCGGGAGCTGCGCGGCAACGTCGACACCCGTCTCGGCAGGCTCGACGAGGGCGACTTCGACGCGATCGTGCTCGCCCGCGCCGGCCTCGTCCGGCTCGGGCTGCCCGAGCGCGGCGCGCCGCTGCCCGAGCTCGTGCCCGCGGCGGGCCAGGGCTGCCTGGCGCTCGAGGCGCGGGCCGGCGACGAGCGCGTGGCCGAGGCGGCGGAGGCGCTGACGGAGCGCTCGGCGCTCGTGCGCCTGACGGCCGAGCGCGCGCTCGTGAGCGCCCTCGAGGCCACCTGCCACACGCCGGTCGGGGCGCTCGCGGAGCTCGAGGACGACGCGCTGCGGCTGCGTGCATTCGTGGGGCTCCCCGACGGCTCGCACTGGATCCGCGACGAGCTCTCGGGCGATCCCGCGGATCCCGGATCCCTCGGCGCGGCCGTGGCCGGCCGCATGCGCGCGGCCGGGGCGAGCGAGCTGCTCGCGGCGTGCGGATAGCGTTGGCCGCGTGAGCGGCATCGTCTACCTCGTGGGCGCCGGCCCCGGCGATCCGGGCCTGATGACGCGGCGCTCGCTCGAGCTGATCGCGGCCGCGGACGCGATCCTCTACGACCGCCTGATCCCGCCCGGCGCCCTCGACGGCGCGCGTGCGGACGCGCAGCTCGTCTACGTCGGCAAGGAGCCCGGCGCGGCCGCGATGGCGCAGGAGGACATCGACGCCCTGCTCGTCGAGCTCGGCCGCGCGGGGCGCAACGTCGTGCGGCTGAAGGGCGGCGACCCGTTCGTGTTCGGGCGCGGGGCCGAGGAGGCGGAGGCGCTCGCCGCGGCGGGCGTGCGCTTCGAGGTCGTGCCCGGCGTGACGGCGGGCGTGGCGGCGCCCGCCTACGCGGGCATCCCGGTGACGCACCGCGACGCAGCGTCGGCGGTCGCCTTCGTGACGGGTCACGAGGACCCCACGAAGCCGGAGACCGCGCTCGACTGGGACGCGCTCGCGCGCTTCCCCGGGACGCTCGTCTTCTACATGGGCGTGAAGAACCTGCCGCTGATCGCGGAGCGGCTCCAGGCGGCTGGGCGCGACCCCGGCGAGCCGGCCGCGGTCGTCGAGCGCGGGACGCTCGCGGGCCAGCGGACCGTCGCGGCCCCGCTCAGCGAGCTCGCGGCGCGGGTCGCGGACGCGGGCGTGCGGCCGCCCTCGATCACGCTCGTGGGCCCTGCCGTGAGCCTGCGCGAGACGATCGCGTGGCTCGAGCGCCGGCCACTCCACGGCCGCGTGGTGGCGGTCACGCGCGCGCGGGCCCAGGCGAGCGGCCTCGCCGAGCGTCTGCGCGCGCTCGGCGCGGAGGTGGTCGAGACCCCCGCCATCCGGATCGAGCCGCGGGCCGTCGAGGGCGAGCTCCTCGAAATGGTCTCGCGCATGCGCGACTACGCGCTCGTGTGCGTCACGAGCCCGAACGGCGTGCGCCTGCTGTTCGAGGCGCTGCGGACCACCGGCCAGGACGCCCGGGCGCTGGCCGGCGCCGCCGTCGCCGCGATCGGCCCGGGCACCGCCGCGGAGCTCGAGCGCTGGGGCGTTCAGGCGGACGTGGTGCCCGAGCGCTTCGTGGCGGAGGGCCTCGTCGAGGCCCTCGAACCGCTCCAGCTCGACGGCCGCCGCGCGCTGCTCGCCCGCGCCGCGGAGGCGCGCGACGTGATCCCGAACGCGCTGCGCGAGCGCGGCGCCGAGCTCGACGAGCTCGCGCTCTACGACACCGTCGCGGAGTCCCTGTCGGAGGCCGAGCTGGCCGCCCTCGAGCGTGCCACGCACGTGACCTTCACCTCCAGCTCGACCGTGCGCTTCTTCCTCGAGGCGGGCGGACGGGTGCCGGACGGCGCGCGCGTGGTGTCGATCGGACCGGTCACGAGCGAGACCGCGCGCGAGCAGGGGCTGCGGGTCGACGTGGAGGCGGAGCGGCACGACATCGACGGCCTGGTTGAGGCGCTGCTGGCGGACGCGGCAGAATCGCAGCCGTGATCGTCACCCTGCTCACCGACTACGGGCGCGACGACGACTTCGTCGGCGTCTGCCACGGGGTCATGCTCGACATCGAGCCCGGGCTCCGCATCATCGACGTAACGCATGGCATCAGGCACTACGCCGTGCGCCAGGGCGCGCTCGTCCTGCGCAACACCCTCCCCTTCATGCCCGTGGGCGTGCACGTGGCGGTGGTCGACCCACAGGTCGGCACCGAGCGCCGCGCGGTGGCGCTGCGGACCGGGGACGGCCGCGTGCTCATCGGCCCCGACAACGGCGTGCTGAGCCTCGCGTGGGCGTCGTGCGGGGGCATCGAGCTGGCCGTGGACATCACGCGCTCGCCGCACCGGCTCGAGCCGGTGTCGGCCACGTTCCACGGGCGCGACATCTTCTGCCCGGTGGCCGCGCACGTGGCCGCGGGCGCCGAGCTGGCGGAGGCGGGCGAGCCCCTCGACCCCGCCGAGCTCGTGGTGGTCGACCTGCCCGAGCCGCGCGTCGAGGGCGAGGCGCTCGTGACGCACGTGATCGACGTGGACCGCTTCGGCAACGTGGCCCTCGACATCGGGCACGACGAGCTGGCGGGCACCGGCATCAGGCTCGGCGGCACGATCGAGATCGAGGCGGGCGGCGAGCGCTACCTCGCCAAGCACACCCAGACGTTCGCCGACGTCACGCCGGGTGAGCTGATCGTCTACGAGGACGCCTACCGGACCCTCGCCGTCGCGATCAACCGCGGCGACGCCGCCGGCACGCTCGGGCTCGCTCCGGACACCGAGGTCTGGCTGCGCCCGCGCTGATGCTGGGCGTCCCGCGCGTCCACCACCGCGCGACCGACTCGACGAACGAGCGCGCCAAGGAGCTCGCCCTGGCCGGCGCGCCGCACGGGACCCTGGTCACGGCCGACGAGCAGAGCGCCGGCCGCGGCCGGCAGGGACGGGCGTGGACGGCGCCGCCGGGCAGCGCGCTGCTGATGTCGCTCGTGCTGCGCGAGCTCGACCCGCTGCTGCCGCTCGCGGCGGCCGTGGCGGTCTGCGAGGCGCTGCCCGAGGACGCCGACGCTCGCATCAAGTGGCCGAACGACGTCTGGCTCGAGCGGCGCAAGCTCGCCGGCATCCTCGTCGAGGGGCGCGTCCAGGAGGGCTGGGCGGTGCTCGGCATCGGTCTCAACGTCTCGACGGAGGCCTTTCCCAGCGAGCTCGCCGAGATCGCGACGTCGCTGCGCCTGTCGGGCTTCGACCTGGAGCGGGAGCCGCTTCTGGCGGAGCTGCTGCTCACCCTCGAGCGACGGCTCGCGACGCCCGAGGACGAGCTGCTGGCGGCGTGGGCGGAACGCGACGCCCTGCGCGGCGAGCGGGTCCGCTGGGACGGCGGGCAGGGGACGGCCGCCGGCATCGACCGCGGCGGCTCCCTGATCGTCGAGACGGAGGAGGGCCGCACGACCCTGGCGGCCGGCGAGGTGCACCTGTTGCGCTAGAGCGCGGTCGCGGCGCCGGGCTCAGGCGGCGTCGCGCTCGTGCTCGTCGCCGCCGTCGTCCGGCTCGCCGTCCTCGATCGTCGGCGGCGTCTCGGCCTCGGTCAGCACGGGCTCCTCGACGTCCTTCTTCTTGCGCCTGCGGCCGCCGCGGCGGCGCTTGCCCTTCGGGAAGTTCTTCAGGAGCTCGCGCGCCAGGGCGCTCGGCTTGCGCGCCATCCGCATTCGGGCGCCGTCGAGCACCTGCTGGGCCTCCGGTGTGTGCGCGAGCGCGGCGGCGAGCAGCGCGGCCGACAGCCTGCGGTCGTGCTTGCGCGAGGCCTGTACGAGCCGGCGCGCGTTGCGGGCGTGGGCCGCGCCCGCCGAGTTGACGAGCAGGCCGAGCAGGCGCTTGGTCTCGGGCCAGCGCTGGACCGCGTACTCCTCGTGGACCTCGCGCGAGTACTCGGCGAGGTGCCAGAGCCAGCGCGCGGCCTGGTCGCGACGGCCGATCTGGCGCTCGGTGAGCGCCTGGAGCAGCACCTTGACGCCCTCGCGGCGCTCGTCGCGCGCCCAGCCGCCCACGATCTCGACCGCGTCGTCGAACGCCTCGGGGTCGCGCAGCGTTCCGACCTCGCCGAGCGCCCGCAGCCGCAGCTGCGTGTTGCGGTTGCGGCGCAGGCAGGTGACGAGGTAAAGGCGGCGCAGCTCTCCGGTGGAGTCGAAATGCAGCATCGCCTTGGCGCGCCGCCAGTTGTTCTGCGCCACGCGCGCGCCCGCGAGCATCGCCCACGCCTGCTGCTGGCCCCAGTTGAGGTGCTCGACCGCCATTCGCCAGAGCTCGCGCTCGAATACCTGCGCGCGCCGCTCCTCGTCCGCGGTGACGGGCACGACGCGGCGCTCGACGCGCAGCCGCCGGCCGCGGCCGCGCCGGACCGGGCCGACGACGATCGCGCCGCCGCGATAGACGTCGCGGTCGAGCAGCGAGTGCAGCGTCACCACGGGGTCGTCGTTCGGCGTGGCGGGGTGGACGAAGTCCACGATGATGCCCGCCTCCTTGCCCTGCGTGCGCCGTGTGACGCGGCCGACGCGCTGCTGATAGATGCGCTTCGAAGCCGTCGGCGCGAGGTGCATGCAGACCGTCGCGCGCGGTGAGTTCCAGCCCTCGGCGAGCAGCTGGGCGTTGACGAGCACGTCGATCTCGCCGCGCTCGTACGCCGCGAGGATGCGCGTCAGCTCGCGCTTCGGCGTCTCGCCCGAGACCGCCTTCGCCTTGACCCCGGCGTCGCGGAACGCCTCGGCGACGTTGTGCGCGTGGCGCACGCCCGCCGAGTAGACGACGCCCGGGAGGTCGCGGAAGCGGGTCTTGTAGAGGTCGGCGATCGCCAGGTTGAACGGCGTCTGGTCGAGGAGCGCGGCCAGCTCCTCCTGGTCGAAGTCCTGGTCGACCTCGCCGCGCCGTAGCGGCACCTTCGAGATCGAGCGCACGCCGACGCCCGGCGGGATGCGCACGCAACGCAGCGGCGCGATCACGCCGCGGCGCGCGGCCTGGGCGAGGTCGAAGCGCGAGGTCTGCGTCGGGAACAGGTCGGTCACGTGCCGCGCGATCAGCGCGCCCGTGGCCGTCATGCCGACGAACACCGGCCCGACCCACTGGCGGATCGACGCGCTCGTCTTCTCGCCGAGGGCGGTATGCGCCTCGTCGCAGATCACGATCGTGTAGGCGTCCGAGACCTTGCCCGCGTTGCGGACGAACCACTGGTAGGTCTCGACCGTCACCGGACCGCCGGCGGCGGGCTCGCCGCCTCCGTTCTTGAGGAGCGGCCCCGAGATGCGCTTCTTGTATCCGCGGTCCCGCAGCTCGCCGAGGAACTGGTCGACGAGGTTGCGGCGGTGGGTGAGGATCAGGATGCCGCCGGTGCGCGACGCCTCGACGAAGCCGAGGGCGGCCACCGTCTTGCCGGCGCCGGTCGCGTGCTCGAACCAGAAGCGTCGCGCGGCGCCGGGGTCCTCGGCCTCGACCTCCGGGGCGGCCTCCTCCTCCTCCGCCTCCTCGTCGGGATCCCAGTCGAGCGGCTCCTCGTCGGGGAGCTCGTCGCCCTCGAGCTCGACCTCCCCGGAGTGCAGCTCCTCCGAGCTCGCCGCCGGTCCGCGGCCGTTGCGCGCGATCTGCAGCTCCGACGTGATCGCGATCAGCGTGCCGGACAGGGCGTCGACCTGGTGGGCGGAGAGCGTCGTGCCGTCCACGAGATGCGGCTCGTCCTCTGACAGCAGGCGCTCGAGGCCGAGCATCAGCGAGTAGCTGCGCCGCCATTCGATCGAGGGCTCCTCGCGGCCGGCGTCCATCTCGGAGAGCGCGTCGTCCAGCGCCTGGCGGCGCTCGGTGCCCTTCGCGAGCGCCTGATCGGGCTCCTCGCCCTCGAGCACGAAGGGCTCTCGCGCGAATTCCTCGGCGCGCTTCAGGTCTTCGCCGGGAACCGGCGAGGCATCGGCCACGGTGCTTCTTTCAGCCACGGTTGGGCACTTCTTGAAAGGGGGGACGAGCCGAGCAGAGCCGTCGAGGCGAAGCGGGGCCCGTCCGAGAGCCGGTCCCGGGAGGGACGGCGGCCTCCCCATTACAGCACACGAAGACCGAAATGCCATGCTTGGAGGAGATGCGCCGCATGCTGCTGCTCGTCCTCCTGCTCCTCGTCGCGCTGGCGGGATGCGACTCCTCGGACGACTCCGCGCCCGAGGCGGCCGCTTCCGGACCGCCTCCGAAGTTCCTCGAGGGAGGCCGCGACGCCTTCGAGGCGCGCATCGCGTCGGAGAAGGGCACACCGGTGGTGGTGAACAAGTGGGCCTCCTGGTGCGGGCCGTGCCGCTACGAGTTCCCGTTCTTCAAGTCGCAGGAGCGCAAGCGCCGCGGCGACGTCGTGTTCCTCGGCGTCAACTCGAACGACAGCCAGGACGCGGCCGAGGAGTTCCTGCGCGAGTACCCGGTCCCGTTCCCGCACTTCGAGGACCCGAACCTCGAGGTGGCGGCGTCGTTCGACGCCGTCCAGGCGTTCCCGGCGACCGCGTTCTACGACTCGAAGGGCGAGCTCGCGTTCGTGCACCAGGGCGGCTACGCGAACGAGCAGGCGCTCGCCGAGGACATCGACCGGTACGCTCGCTGACCTCCGCCCGTGGAGGTTCGCGAAGCCCGCACCCATGCCGAGCTGACCGCCGCGCTCGACCTGCGCGAGCGGGTCTTCTGCGGCGAGCAGGGAGTCTCGGTCGAGGCCGACCGGGATGGCCGCGATCCCGAGTCCGTCCACATCGTCGCCGTGGAGGACGACCGCGTGATCGGAACCTGCCGCCTGCTCTTCCGCGGGGACGTGGCGCGGCTCGGCAGGCTCGCCGTCGAGCCGGACCGGCGCGGCGGCGGCGTGGCCGCGGAGATCCTGCGTGAGGCAGACCGCATCGCGCGCTCGGCGGGCGCGGGCGCGATCGCGCTGCACGCGCAGACCTACGCGCTCGAGCTGTACGAGCGCGACGGCTACGTCCGGCGCGGAGCGACGTTCGTCGAGGAGGGCATCGAGCACGTGGCCATGGAGAAGCGGCTCTGAGCCCCGACCTGCGCATCGACCCGCTCACCGGGCTCAAGGTCATCGTCGCGGGGGAGCGCGGCGCGCGCCCGGGCGCGTTCCTCGATCTGCCGCCGCGTCCGCCGATCGACCCGGAGAGCGACCCGTTCGCGGCGGGACACGAGGACCGCACGCCGCCGGAGGTCTTCAGGCTCGGGGACCCGTGGCGGGTGCGGGTCGTCCCGAACCTGTATCCGGCGCTCTCGCCCGGCGAGCCGGACGCCGGCGACGATCCGCTCGCGAGCGGGCGCGGCGAGCCGGACCTGTTCGCGGCCCGACCCGCGCATGGCGCGCACGAGGTGATCGTGAACGCGCCGGATCCCGTGACCTCGCTCGCCGACCTGACGCCCGAGCAGGTCGAGACGGCCATGTCCGTGTGGCGCGAGCGCATGCGCGCGCATGCGGATGCGGCGTACGTGCACGTGATCGTCAACGAGGGCAGGGAGGCGGGCGCCTCACTGCCCCATACGCATTCCCAGCTCTACGCGCTCCCCTTCGTGCCGGCGGCCGTCGCGCGCGAGCGCGAGCGCTTCAGCGCCTACAGCGACCGCACGCAGGGCCGCAACCTGCTCGAGGACCTCGTCCAGGAGGAGGTGAGGCGGCGCGAGCGGATCGTCGCGATCGACGACGAGGCGGTCGCGATCTGCCCGTTCGCCGCGCAGGGGCCGTTCCACATCCAGCTCGCTCCCCGGCGGCCGGCCGCCCGCTTCTCGGACGACGGCGCGCTCGGAGGCCGGCTGCTGCACGCCGTGCTGAACAGGCTGCGCGCCGCGCTCGGGGGGAGCCTGCCGCCGCTCAACATGTGGCTTCGGAGCGCTCCGCGCGACGCGCGCAGCTTCTGCTGGCACCTCGAGCTGTTGCCGCGCCTCGCGATGCTCGCGGGCCTCGAGCTCGGGGCCGGGGTGCACCTGAACGTGCTCGCGCCGGAGGACGCCGCGGCGCGGCTGCGCGACGCGAGCGTGTAGGTTCCTCGCCCGCCATGCCGCCCGTACCCCGTCAGGTCCCGCTGTTCGCGGCGGAGCCGCCCCAGGAGCCGCTCCCCTACGGGCGCTGGGCCGACGCGCTCGCCGAGCACTTCACGAACGCGCTGCCGCGCGACGAGTTCGAGGGCGAGGTCGGCGCGATCTCCTGGTTCCCCGACCGCACCTGGGCGGGCCGCACCTACGTGCCCGCGAGCGCGCCGGCCGGAGAGGGCGAGGTGTTCGGCTTCGTGTCCTACACCCGCGAGCACGAGGGCGCCCAGGCGGTCGACTTCAAGGCGGTCGCGGACTTCACGGACGAGACGGCGGCGCACAACCCCGACTGGACGCTCGACCTCTCGGACCAGGAGATCGGCCACTGGCGCGGGTCCGAGGGCAAGCGCGGGGTGATCACGCTCGTCTGGGGCGAGGCGCTCGTGAGCGGCGGCGCCGCCGTCACCACGGAGCTCGGCCCGTCGACCACCGACCAGTGCACGCTGGTCGACGACCGCTTCACGCTCGTTTCGCTCGACGCGTACACGGGCGACTACATCGAGGTGGCGCTGTTCAGCTCGCGCGGCCAGGAACTGGCGCGCGAGTCCCTGTACGAGGACGAGTAACACCGCCAGGTTCTTCGCAGGCATGGAGGACCTGCGCGGACAGCCCTGCGTGCTGCTCAAGTTCGGCGAGATGGCCCTCAAGGGCCGCAACCGGCCGCAGTTCGTGTCCGTGCTCGAGCGCAACCTGCGCCGCTCCTGCCGCGATCTGGGCCCCCTCGAGGTTCGCCACCGCGGCGGCGTCCTCATCGTGAGCGGCGGCGAGCCGCGCGATGAGCTCGTGGCACGCTGCCTCGACCTCCCGGGCGTGAGCGTGGTGCAGCCGGCGCTGCGCTGCGAGCGCGACGTCTCCACCGCTGCCGACGCCGCGGTGGCCCTGCTCGAGGGCATGCCCGGGCG
Source organism: uncultured Thermoleophilaceae bacterium (assembly GCA_963808775.1). Lineage (GTDB taxonomy): Bacteria > Actinomycetota > Thermoleophilia > Solirubrobacterales > Thermoleophilaceae > JACVRW01. Next base: position 264,676 of record CAWEGR010000007.1, on the reverse strand, counting down.
CACCTTCGCGGTGCGCGCGCGGCGGCGCGACAAGACCTTCCCGGTGCGCTCGATCGAGCTCGCGACCGTGATCGGCGACGCCGTGCGGCGCCGGCTCGAGCTGGACGTGGACCTGCGCTCGCCCGACCTCGAGGTGCACGTGGAGGTCGACCGGCGCGAGCTGCTCGTCTCGGGCGAGAAGCTCCGCGGCGCGGGCGGACTGCCGGTGGGCTCGAGCGGGCGCGCGCTCGTGCTGCTGTCGGGCGGCCTCGATTCGCCGGTGGCCGCCTACCGGATGATGAAGCGCGGCCTGCGCTGCGACTTCGTCCACTTCAGCGGCCGTCCGTTCACCGGGCCGGAGTCGGTCTACAAGGCGTACGCGCTCGTCGGGCAGCTCGACCGCTTCCAGGGCGGCTCGCGGCTCTGGGTGGTGTCGTTCGGGGCGGCCCAGCGCCGGCTCGCGACTGCGGGCGCGGGCCCGCTCCAGGTGCTCTCGCAGCGCCGGCTGATGATGAAGGTGGCGTCCGAGCTCGCCGCGCGCGAGGGCTGCGAGGCGCTCGTGAGCGGGGACTCGCTCGGCCAGGTCGCCTCCCAGACGCTCGCGAACCTGGCCGTGGTCGAGGACGCGGCCGAGCTGCCGCTCCTGCGGCCCCTGATCGACCGCGACAAGCAGGAGATCGTCCAGATCGCGCAGCGGCTCGGCACCTACGACATCTCGATCCTGCCGGACGAGGACTGCTGCCAGCTCTTCGCTTCGCGGGTGGCCGTCACGCGCGGCCGCGGCGACGACCTGCGGGCGATCGAGCGCACGGCGGACATCGAGGAGCTCGTCGACACCCTCGTCGAGAGCGCCGAGCTGCACCTCCCCCGCCGCGACGAGTCGCGGACTACGCTTGCGGTCCCTGGCCCCGGTAGCTCAGGGGATAGAGCGACCGCCTCCTAAGCGGTAGGTCGCTGGTTCGAATCCAGCCCGGGGCGCCTCGCACGTGATCGTCTTTGCCGGAGCCGAGCTCGACCGCGCGCCCGACCGGCGCGGGGATCCCGCCTGGCTCGCCGCGCGCCGGGCGGACCCGTCGGCTCGGGCGGTGCTCATGTCGGAGCGCGGCGTCTGGATCGACGACGGCCGGCTGCTGCTCGGCGGAGCGGGCGAGGCGGCGGTGCTGCTCGGCCTCGCGGGCGAGACTCCCCTGTTCGCGCTCGACGTCCGCGGGCGCGAGCCGGAGCAGGGGCACCCCGCGGGGCTGCGTGAGGCCGCCGTCGAGCTGCCGGCCGGGGAGGCGGCCCTCGCCGCCTATGCGGCGTCGCTGCTCGCCTGGCACCGCAGGCACGGCTTCTGCGCGAACTGCGGTGAGGCGACCGAGGTGGTCGACGCGGGGCACGAGCGCCATTGCGGCGCGTGCGACGCCCATCACTTCCCGCGCACCGACCCCGTTGTGATCGTGCGCGTCCTCGACGCCGAGGACCGGATCCTGCTCGGCCGCTCGCCGCGCTGGCCGGAGGGGCGCTTCTCGGTCCTCGCCGGCTTCGTCGAGCCGGGCGAGACCCTCGAGGACGCGGTCCGGCGCGAGATCCACGAGGAATCCGGGATCGAGGTCGGCGCGGTCAGCTACGTGGCGTCGCAGCCGTGGCCGTTCCCAAGCTCGCTCATGCTCGGCTTCCATGCGCTCGCAGAGCGCGGCGAGCCGCGCCCCGACGGCGACGAGCTCGAGCAGGTCCGCTGGTTCGACGCGCGACGAGGTCGCCGCCGCCGCGGAGGGCCGCGGGCCCATCAAGCTCTCGCCGCCCTACTCGATCGCGCGCCGCCTGATCGACGGCTGGCTCAACGGTCGGGACGATCCGGATACACGTCGTCGATCGTCGTGAGCGGGACGTAGGGAGCCTCCGCAGCCGCCTCGATCGCCGCCGCGCCGCCCGCGAGCCGGTCGAGCACGCTCACCACGCCCGCGATCCGGAAGCCCTCCTCGCGCACGCGCTCGATGGCCTTGACCGTCGAGCCACCGGTGGTCACCACGTCCTCCACGATCAGGCAGCTCTCGCCGGGCTCGAGCAGCGGGCCCTCGACCCAGCGCTGGAGGCCGTGCTCCTTGCGCTCCTTGCGGACGAAGAACGCCTTGACGTCCGCCCCCGCGGCGAGCGCGGCGCACGCGACCGGGTCCGCGCCCATCGTCATGCCCCCGACCGCCGTGGCGCCCGCCCGCGCGGCCTCCTGCGCCACGAGCTCGCCGAGCGCGCGGAAGCCCGCGGGGAGCAGGATCGCCCGCTTGGCGTCGACGTAGTAGTGGGCCACGGCGCCGCTCGTGAGCGTGACCTCGCCGATCACGAGGGCGTGCTCGCGCAGCTCCGCCACGAGGCGCTCGCGGGGGTCATGAGCGGAGGAATCGGGGTCAGAGGTCATGTTTTTCGCTCCGGAGCCGATGATCATGGCGATGGGCTCGGCCATCCGCCTCGTTGCCGTAATCGCCTCCGGGCTGATTCTGCTCGGTTTCGCGTTCTTCGCGACCGACGAGATGAACCGTGGGTCGCAGAACCAGCAGAACGCGCTCGACTCCGAGATCCACATGACGGAAGACGCGCCTCCGATCGCGCCCTCCCCGCGCCAGGAGAGCCTGCGCGAGGCGCGCAACGGCGACTTCCGGGAGCTGGTGGACGACGCGAACGACGTCCTGCTGGCCCCGTTCGCCGGCGTCGTCGACAACTCGACGAACCCCTGGGTCATCCACACGGTGCCGATGCTGCTCGGCCTCCTGACCTACGGGCTCCTGCTCGGCCTGATCGCCAACTGGCTGCCGAAGCGCCGCGAGACGAGCGGCGACTGGCGCACCGCCTGACGCGGCCGCGCGCAGGATTCCCGCCGCCCGCGCCGAAGACATGCGCTAGTCTGCTCGCGCGCAACTTTCCCCATTACGGGATGTTGCGTGTTTTGAAGTCAAGCGCCGAGTCGCGCCGCCCGCCCTGGGTGTCGCGAACGGGGGAACCAAGTGGTGGCGTCAGTCACCGGGGGCGAGTCGTGGCCTCGAGTGCCACGTAGCGCATCTTCCAGCGCGAGCCCGTCAGCTAACCCCGTAGGCCCTACCGGAAGGGGACATGACGGATGCACGCCCACAGGGACCTGGCCCAGCCTGAGCTTTGGGAGCGCTCCCGCGAGCGCTCACGGACACGCAGGGCACTACTGCCCAAGGCTCGCCGCGAGCATGCACGCCGCCGCGGGGTGTCCGCGGCTCTCGCCTCGGCCATGCTCGCCGGACCGGGCGCATCGGTCGCGGCCGCGCAGATGTCGAGCGGGGTCCAGGCGACCGTGGCCGCCGAGTCACCCGCCAACCGCGCCATCCAGGTCCGCGAGGGCGGGCTTCCGCTCCAGCTCGGCTCGAGCGGCGAGCTCGTGGCGCACGTCCAGCGCGCCCTGAACGTCACCGCCGACGGGATCTTCGGCCCCCAGACCGACGCCGCCGTCCGCGCGTACCAGTCGCGCGCCGGCCTCGAGGTCGACGGGATCGTCGGCCCCGCCACGTGGGGCACCCTGTTCGAGAACGAGGCGTCGGCGAGCGCGACCGGGGGCCAGAACGTCCCGCCGCAGGTGAAGCAGCTCATCGAGCGGCGACTGCTCGAGGCGGGCCAGGAGCTCGAGCAGCAGGCCTCGAACTCCCAGGGCGTGGGCGTGCCGAACCTCGGCGCGGGCCAGGGGAACGGCCTCGGCAACACGCCGGCCGTCGAGGCTCCGGCGCAGCAGCCCGTCGACGGAGGCCAGACCGAGTCCGCACCGGAGTCCGCTCCGCAGACCACCACCCCGGCCCCGTCACCCGTGACCGGCGCGTGCAGCTCCACGCTCCAGAGCCCTGTCAACGGCACGCAGACCTCGCCCTTCGGGCCGCGCTGGGGCCGCAACCACGACGGCGTCGACATCGCGGCGCCCACCGGGACGGCGATCCGGGCTGCCGCCTGCGGCAGCGTCAGCTTCGCCGGCCAGCAGAGCGGCTACGGGAACATCGTCTGCGTCACGCACTCGAGCCGGCTGTCCACCTGCTACGCCCACATGTCGCGCTTCGCGGTCACCCAGGGCCAGCGCGTGCAGCAGGGCCAGGTGATCGGCTACGTGGGCTGCACCGGCAGCTGCACCGGTCCGCACCTGCACTTCGAGACGCGGGTGAACGGGCAGGCGGTCGACCCGACCACGATGCTGAGCTCCCGCGCCCTCGGCTCGGGCTCCCGCTCGACGGCGAGCGGCGTGGGCGGCGGCGATCCGCTGCCCCCGTGGCTCCAGCGCGAGAACACCCGCAACGCCACCGTCACCAAGCAGATCGGCGGAGGAGCGACGGCCGCGGTCACCGACACCCTGACCGCGGACTCGCTGAGCGCCACGGACACCGTCTCGGCGACCGCCGCGCCCGCGCCGGCGGCTCCGGTCGACCCCGCGCTGACCACGGCGCCCGCCCCGGCGGCTCCGGTCGACCCGGCGGTCACCACGGCGCCCGCGGCGCCTGCGGCGCCCGCCCCGGTCGAGACCACAGTCGCCCCGGCGCCCACGCCGGCTCCGGCGCCCGTGCCGGTCGAGACCACAGTCGCCCCGGCGCCCACGCCGGCGCCGGCTCCGGCCCCCGCGCCCGTCGAGACGCACCGCGCCCCGGTGCCGCGCCCGCCCCGGTCGGCCCCGCCCCCGTCGAGGCGGCGCCCGTGGCTCCGGCTCCGGTGGAGGCGGCTCCCGTCCCGGCCACCCCGGCCACGCCCGCCGTGCCCGCCGACCCGGCGGCCGGCGCCACCACGACCGGAGAGGCTGCGGCGCCCGCCACGCCGGCGACCCCCGCCGACCCGGCCGCGGCGAGCGGCGGCGCGGCGGCCCCGGCTCTCTAAGACCGCCGAGCGGCCGCCCGCCCGGTGGGTGGGCGGCACCGCGAGGGGACCCGCGAAGGCCCCGTCCGAGAGGGCGGGGTCTTCGCGTCTAGCGGTACAGGAAGATGGGATCCCCGACGTCGATCCAGCCGAAGATCGACGCCGCGTTCGGGATCGGCACCCTCAGGCAGCCGTGGCTCGCCGGGTAGTTCGGCACCGACGCGTAGCCGTGGATGGCGTAGCCGCGGATGAAGTACGACGAGTGCACCATCCCGTTCGAGTTCGTGCCCGGCGTCTGCAGGTAGAAGCGGTAGCTGCCGAACACCGTCGGCGTCACGGGCGCGCCCGAGGAGGTGTGGTAGACGCGGTAGGGCCGGCCCTTGTCGGCGAGCACGAGCACCTGGCGCGTCCAGTCGAACTCCACGTGCTTGCCGGCCTTCGGGAAGCGCAGCTTGTACGCGCCCTCACCCCGGAAGACCTTCGCGTAGACCGACTTGCTCGCGTAGCCGACCCTCCCCATGCCGTTCGTCTTGCGGAACGCGTTCACGGCGTTCGCGGTGAGCCAGTCGTAGGAGCCCGTCTTGGGCGTGGCGAAGCCGATCTGCTCGAGGCCGCGCTGGAGCAGCAGCACCTTGAGCCCGCTCGCGCCCTGGCCCGCCTGCCAGTCGACGACCGTGACCCTCTTGGCACGCGTGCGGAAGGCGGCCTGGGTCTCGGTGCGCTCGTGCGTCACGAACAGCCGGTAGCGCCCGTTGTTCGCCAGCTGAACCGGGATCGAGTAGCTCCCGCGGCGGCCGACCTCGCGCCGGACCTGCTTGCGCTCCTTGCCCTTGCGCACCACGTGCAGCGTCACGGCCTCGCCCGCCACGTAGGGCTTCACGCGCCCGTTCACCACGAGCTCCTGGAAGCGCGCGGCGTAGCGCATCTTGGTCGTGGCGAGCCCACCCGACACCGCGATGCTGGCGTCGCCGGCCCGCGGCTTCTTCACCGGCTTTTCCGGCGTGGTGGTGGTCTGCGCCTGTGCGGCGGCGGGGACGAGAGCGAGTGCGAGTGCCAGGAGCGGCGCGGCCGAGCGGAGGTTCATAGGCGGATCACTATGCCACGGCGCGCGGCGCCGTGGGGGAGCTCAAACGCGGAAGCAGCATGCAGGCGACCAGCATCAGCGGGCCGAGGATGAGCGACACGGAGGCGTCCTCCACGGCGACCCCGTAGGCGATCGCGTTGTTGAACGCGTGCAGCCCGATCACGGGCCAGAGCGAGCCGGTCTTCTCGTAGACGAGGCAGAACATGAAGCCGAGCGCGCCCAGCGGGGGCAGGATCAGCAGCGCCTCGGAGCCCGAGAAGTCGTAGTGGATGATCCCGAACAGCGCGCCGTCGATCAGCGCCGCGATCAGGATGGAGAAGCGGCTCCGCAGCGCCTTGTAGAAGAAGCCCCTGAAGAAGAACTCCTCGGCGAACGGCGCGACGCAGATGACCATGAAGCCGGCCGCGACCAGCCCGAACGTGCCCTCGTCGGCGCCGAGGTCCTCCGCCACCGTCTGCTCGGCGTCCGGCGACACGAGCGCCGTGTAGGCCGCCGCGAGCAGGTAGAAGGAGAACATCCCGAGCGCGGCCCAGCCGATCGTCCGCCAGAACGGCGCCCGCCGCAGGCCGAAGTGCCACGCGCGCGGCTTGCGCGTGAAGGAGGCGAACAGCACCGCCGTGCCCACGAAGATCAGGCTCTGCATGAGCGTGGCGATGATCGTGAAGGCCGGGTCGCTCTCGCCCTCGCCGCCCGCGCCGGTGGCGGCCGCGACGATGCCCACGGCGATCAGCGTGCCGATCAGCGCGACGAGGAAGCCCACGCCGGCGTACCAGGCGGGCCAGCGCGGCGCGGCGCCCTCCGGCAGCTCGGGCAGGTCGGGGGGAGGTCGGACGATCGTGCCTTCCACGGGGGCCTCAGACTAGGGCGGGCAGCTCGGCGAGGGTCGCGATCGACTCGACCCCGGCCGCCCGCGGCGCGCCGTCACGCGCGACCAGCACGGGCCGGATGCCCGCCCGGCGGGCGCCCTCCACGTCCTTGTCGGGCGAGTCGCCCACGTGCACGGAGCTGCCGGCGGACGCCCCCGCCAGCTCGAGGGCGCGGGCGAAGATCCCGGGGTCGGGCTTGGCCGACCCGGCGTCGGCCGAGGTGACGACCCCGTCGACGAGCTCGAGCAGCCCGCTGCCCGCGAGCCAGTCGGGCAGCGAGCGGTCCCAGTTGGAGCAGATCACGAGCCGCTCGCCCCGGCCGCGCAGCTCCCGGAGCGCCGGCACGGCGTCCGGGTAGGGGCTGAAGGAGAGCGAGGCGAGCATGGCGCGCCGCGCCGCGGCATGCGTCAGGCCGTCGAGCGCGAGCGCCTCGGACAGCACGCGGGCGCAGCGGTCGCGCAGGTCGTCGAGGCCCTCGGGGGTCGCGCCGTCGAGATGGTGGTCGAGGTAGTACGCGATCTCGGCCCGGAACGCGGCTGCCGCCCGCTCCTCGTCGACCCGGAAGCCCTCGTCGTCCAGCAGCGCGACCAGCCGCGGGGCGGGCGGCTCGAGCCGCACCAGCGTTCCGAGCGCGTCGAGCAGCACGGCCATCAGGCGATCCAGTGCCAGGTCGCGAACTGGGCCGTGAACAGGCCGAGGCCGACCGCGAACGCGAGCGCGACGCGGTCGGTGACGCGGCGTTCCTCGCTCACGAGCGCCAGCCACATGAAGACCGGGAACAGCACCGCCACGAAGCGCGGCAGCGACATCAGCGGCTGAGGCACCACCGGAAACGACAGCGGAAGCAGCAGCGAGACTCCGACCCAGGCGCCGTACTCGCGCGGCAGGCGCCGCCAGATCCCGACGAGCGCCACGAGCGCGAACACCAGCGTGGCGAAGAGCATGATGTTGAGCGCGGCGATCCTGAACGGGTCGCCGACGGCGATCTCGAAGTACACGGGCGTCCGCGAGCCCGACGCGAGCTGGCGCACGCCGTCCCAGGCGGCCGACAGGCCGTCCCACGCGCCCGTGAGCGGGAATGCGAGCTCCCGCGACCACGCCTCCTGGACGTCGAGGAAGCGCAGCGCGTCCCCCTCGACCAGGCCGAGCCAGGCCGCGTACGCGGCCACGCCGAGCGGCGCAAGGCAGATCCATGCGAGATCACGGCCGCGCCGCGCGCGCGAGTCCCACCAGATCATGAGGAGCGGCACGAGCAGCAGCAGGCCCGCGCTCCTGGTGGCGGAGGCACCCATCGCGCAGGCGCCCGCGAGCGCGAATCGGTCTGTGCGCGCGAACCAGAACGTCCCGACGGCGAGCAGCAGGAACAGGCTCTCCGAGTAGGGCGCGCCGAAGTAGAGCGCCGCCGGGAAGACCGCCAGGAGCAGCAGCACGGGGCGCGCCAGCGGACGGCCGAGCTCGAGCGTCACGAGCTTGTGGAGCAGGGCGAGGGCGCCGACGAAGGCCGACAGCGAGATCGCGTACGCCGCCACCAGGAGCGCGCCCGCCGAACCGCCGCCGAGCGCGCCGAGCAGGGTTATCAGGAGCGGATAGAGCGGGAAGAAGGCGGCGCGCGAGGGGTCGTCGCCGTAGCCGCCGTCGGCGATCCGCAGGAACCAGACCGCGTCCCAGCGCGCGAGCGGCTCGAGCAGGACGTCCGCGAACGCGCCGGTCAGCGCCGGGGCGCCGAACTTCGCCGCGTTCTCCGCGGCGAGCCCGCCGGTCGCAGGACCGAACGAGAGGGCGGCGAAGACAGCCACGAGGAGGACCGCCCCGCGGGTCGTCCACGCCACCCGCCAGGCAGCGCGCAGCGCCTCGGAGTCGCGCGCGCGGGCCAGGGCGCCGGCGCGCGCGGGGATAGCCTCAAACGCCATGCCGGGAGCCCATTTCTACACGGCCGCGAGCGAGAGCTGGCTCGAGCGCAACCAGGAGTGGTTGATCGCGCTCGTGATCGTGGTCATCACCATCGTGATCGCCGAGATCGTGGACCGCCTGCTGGCGCGGCGCGGCCAGGCGCTCTCGGAGCGCGTCGCGGGCGGCGAGCTGTCGCCGGTCGCCAACACCCGCCTGCGCCTCGTCCGCCGTCTCATCTTCGCCCTCATCATCATCATCGGGATCGCGATCGCGGCGTTCTCGCTCGACCCGGTGAGGCGCGTTGCGACGGGAGTGCTCGCCTCCTCCGCGGTGATCGGGCTCGTGGTGGGCTTCGCCGCGCGGGCCACCCTCGCGAACGGCATCGCCGGGGTCCTGCTCGCGATCACCCAGCCGATCCGGATCGGCGACCTCGTCACGTTCGAGGAAAAGACCGGCGAGGTCGAGGACGTGCGCCTCTCGTACACCTACATCCGCCTCGACGACGGGCACCGCCTGATCGTCCCCAACGAGCGGCTCGCGCAGAGCTCGATCGAGAACCACACGATCGGCGACCCGCGCGTGCAGGTCGAGGTCTCGGTCTGGCTCCCACCGGGCGCGGATCTCGACCGGGCGCTCGAGCTCGTCACGGACGAGGAACGCGGGGTGAGCGCGACCGTGGCGGAGGTCGACAAGGAGGGCACCCGCCTCAGCGCGACGCTCTGGGCCGCGACGCCCGCGGAGCGCGGAAAGGTGGCCGCCGAGCTGCGCCGAACATGGCTCAGGGACCTCCGCGAGCACGGTCTATCCTCCGCTACCCCCCCATGACCCACCGTCAACGCAAGTCGCGGCGCCGCCGCGGGCGCTCGGGCGCCAAGGGCAAGATCCTGCTCGGGATCGGCGTGATCGCGATGGTCGCGCTGATCGGCGTGCTCTCGCTCGCCGGATACGTGATCGCCATCGCCGCCTCCGCCCCGGACCTCTCGGAGCTGAAGCCCGACGACAAGGGCGAGGTGTCCGTGGTGTTCGCATCCGACGGCTCGCGGCTCGGCTTCGTCCAGTCGGACACGCTGCGCCGCGTCGTGCCCTTCAAGGACATGCCGCCGACGCTCCGCCAGGCGACGGTGGCGATCGAGGACGAGCGCTTCTACGAGCACGAGGGCGTCGACTTCAACGCGATCATCCGCGCCGGCATCAAGAACCTCGAGTCGGGCAAGACGGTGCAGGGAGGCTCGACGATCACGCAGCAGCTCGTGCGCGCTCTCTACATCGAGGACCCGAAGCGCGACTTCGCCCGCAAGATCCGCGAGGCGAAGCTGGCGTCGGAGCTCGAGGAGAAGCATTCGAAGAGCTGGATCCTGCACGAGTACCTGAACTCGGTGCCGTACGGAACCGTCGGCGGGCGGACGGCCATCGGCGTCCAGGCGGCGGCCGTCACGTTCTTCGACAAGAACGTCTACGAGCTCACGCTGGGCGAGTCGGCGCTGCTCGCGGGACTGCCTCAGGCCCCCTCGGAGTACAACCCGTTCCGCAACCGGGGCGCGGCGCTGTCGCGGCGCAACGAGGTCCTGCGGGCGATGGCCGACAACGGCTACATCACCCTGACCGAGCTGGCCGAGGCGCTTGACGAGCCCATTCGGCTGAAGCACGGCACGCGCTACATCAAGCGCCGCGAGCCGTACTTCTTCGACTACGTCCAGGACGAGCTCATGAAGCGCTACGGCGTCGGCGTGGTGCGCCAGGGCGGCCTGAAGATCTACACGACGATCGACCCCCAGATGCAGGACTACGCGCGCGAAGCCATCGCCGCTCACTGGGGCGATCCGGCCGGTCCGGGCTCCGCGATCGCGACGGTCGAGGTCGGCACCGGGAAGATCCGCGCCATGGCGGCGAGCGGCTCCTACGACGAGCGCAACTTCAACATCGCGGCCGACGGGCACCGCCAGCCGGGCTCGGCGTTCAAGACCATGGTCCTGACGACGGCGATCCGCAAGGGCGTCGACCCCGACTCGACGAGCTATGTCTCGAAGCCGCTCTCGATCGACGACCCGGTCTACGGCCAGCTGGGACGTGAAGACCTTCGGCGACACCTACTCCGGCTCGATGAGCCTGACCAGCGCGACGCTCGCCTCGGACAACTCCGTGTACGCCCAGCTGATCCTCGACGTGGGGCCGAAGGAGGTCTGCAAGACGGCCAAGATGCTCGGGATCATGACGAAGCTCGACTGCTTCCCGGCCGAGGGCCTCGGCGGCCTCACCACGGGCGTCACGACCCTCGAGATGGCCGGCGCCTACTCCACCCTTGCCAACGGCGGCGTGCGCCACCGGCCGACCGGCATCCAGCGCGTCATCTTCCGCGACGGCACGAGCGAGAAGCTCGGAAAGCGGAAGGGCAAGCGCGTGCTGACGGACGGCCAGGCGGCGGAGGTCACGCGCATCCTCGAGATGAACATGCAGTCGGGAACCGGCACGGCGGCCTACTACGGCTGTCCGGCCGCCGGCAAGACCGGCACCACGGACGAGGCGGCCGACGCCTGGTTCGTGGGCTACACGCCGAAGCTCTCGACCGCGGTCTGGGTCGGCTACCCGAACGAGCGCATCGCGATGCCGGGCGCGCAGGGCGGCACCTATGCGGCACCGGTCTGGTACACGTACATGCTCAACGCGCACGGCGACGACTGCAGCGACTTCCCGGAGCCGGAGACGCCCTTCGAGTCCTCGCCCTTCTTCGGCAAGTACGCCACCACGGGCGCGGCCGGAACGGGCGACTACGGCTACAGCGACCCGAACTACTACAGCTCGCCGGACACGTCGACGGACACCGGCGGCGGCGAGTACGACCCGGACCTGTACGAGGCGCCTCCACAGGAGCAACCGGAGGTCCCCGCCCCCGAGCAGGGGCCGCCCGGGAACCCGGACAACCCGAACGGGAACGGCCCGCAGGCCGAACCCGGGTAGGCCCGCGGTGGCGGGCGAGCTCGCCCTGATCGCAGCGATCGAGGCGGCGCTCGAGCGATCGCAGCGGCGGACGCGTGCTGCGCTTCGCCGGTGACGACGCCGCGGTGGTGCGCGCCCGCCCGCTCGCCGTGACCTCGATCGACACGGTGGTCGAGGGCACCCACTTCCGCTCCGCGACGCACTCGCCGCGCGACATCGGCTGGAAGGCGCTCGCCACGGCGCTCTCCGACCTCGCCGCGATGGGCGCCGAGGCGGGCGAGGCCTACGTGTCGCTCGTGCTCCCGCGGGGATCGGGTGACGCCGCGCTCGAGCTCGTCGCCGGCCTCGAGGAGCTCGCCGCCGAGACCGGCGTGACGGTGGCGGGCGGCGACGTGGTCAGCGGCCCCGCGCTCGTCGCCACGGTCGCCGTGACCGGCTGGGCGGACACGGAGGACGAGCTCGTCGGACGCGACGGCGCACGCCCCGGGGATCTGCTCGGCGTGACCGGCGAGCTGGGCGGATCGGAGGCGGGCCGGAGGCTGCTCGAGACCGACGCCGCCGCCCGCGGCCCGCTGGTGGAGCGCCATCTTCGGCCGACGCCGCGGCTGTCCGACGGCCGCGCGCTGGCGGCGGCGGGCGCCACCGCCATGATCGACGTGAGCGACGGCCTCGCCACCGACGCCCGCCACCTCGCGGAGCGCAGCGGGGCGAGGATCGAGGTCGTGCTCGAGCGCGTGCCGTGCGCCGAGGGCGTTCATGCCGAGGACGCCGCCACCGGCGGCGACGACTACGAGCTGCTCGTGACGGTCCCGCCCGACCGGCGCGCCGCGGCCGAGGCGGCCGCCGAGCTCACCTGGATCGGGTCCGTGGACGAGGGCTCAGGCCTCGTCGTCACCCGTGCCGGCAGTCCAGTCGGGGATCTGCGGGGTTTCGAACACGCCTGAGCGCACCATCGCCTCGGCGACCGCATGCGTGTCGACCAGGTATTCACCGCGCTGCACGCGACGGCGCAGCGCAGGATCGACTCTCCCTCTTCCCCCCACGCCTTCCTCTATCGGCAGGGGTGGCCAGGTCCATCGGCCGTGCGGATCGCCCTTGGACGGATTCATCGGCGCAGGGCGGACTTCGTCCCGCCCAGGGATCCGGGGCCGGCGTACGATCCAGGGCCGAACAGGGAGGGCCCCTCCTCGCCCTCGTCGTCCTCCTTGCGCGTGCCGTGCGTGCGCCAGGTGATCTCGACCGCGCCGCAGGCGCAGCCGAGCAGCAGGCAGCCGATCAGGGCGGCGCCGAATCCCACGCTGTGGCCGGTCACGAGCAGGAACACGTACCAGACGCCCTCGATGCGGGTCGAGCTCGAGGGCGAACAGGTAGACGATCGTCAGGAGCAGCGCCGGCAGCAGGCCGAGCGCGATCAGGCTGAGGCGCAGGCGGCGTGACGGCGGCTCCTCCGGCAGCACGGCGAGCATCCAGAGGTGCGCCGCGGGCACCGCGAGCAGCCCGGCGTAGGGGTTGACCGCCCAGGCGAGCAGCGCGCCCACGCTGAGCCCGAGCGCGAGCACGACCCCGGCGCCGCGCTCGGGGGCCGCCTTCAGGGCGAGCTGGGGCGCCGGCCGGGCCGCCAGCCAGCGCGCGAGCCACCAGGCGATCAGCATCGCGCCGAGCACCCCGCCGAGCACGGCCAGGGCGGGGCCGTCGAGCGGCAGCACGGTGGGCGCGACCGGTGCCGGCGGCGGCGCGGGCGTGGCGCCGGCGAGCGCGAGCACCTCGGCGGTCGCGAGCCCCGCCGCGAACGGCGCCACCCACGCCGCCAGCCAGCGCAACCACGGCAGGACGTCGACCCCGCGCCGGCGCGCGCGGGCGAACGCGTCGACCGACGCCACGAGCGCCGGCAGGAGGAGCGTGCCCGCGAGCAGCGAGATGACCCAGGCGGGCAGCACCTGACCGGAGAACAACAGGTACGAGTCCGGGCCGTGCGCCGGCGGCCGGCGGCTGCCGTCGAGCGCGGTGACCGTGCGCAGCGCGGCCCGGCCGAGCCCGCCGAGACGGTCCTCCGACAGCGCCTCCGGAGGACCATTGCCCGCCGGAGGCAGCTCCCCGCTGCCCGATACGCGCAGGGCGTCGTAGCCCTCGGCGAGCAGCACCCCCTGAGGCCCGATCCCGATCGGGAACGAGAGCCGCGCGATCTGGGTGAACCAGCCGGCGCCCCCGGCTGCCTGGCCGAGCTCGAGCCGGACCGACTCGCCCATCGTGCGCGCGAGCCCGATCCCGACGCGGTCGGGCCGGTTGGACCACGCCTGCACGGACGGCTCCTCCGCGTCGGACCCGAGGTCCGACAGCACCACGACCGCGTCGACGAAGCGGGGGGACTCGATCACCCCGGACTCGATCAGCTCGGTCGTGCCGATCTCGCCGAGCGTCGAGCCGTCGACCGACGCCAGCACGAGCGAGCGGCGGGTCGGCCTGCCGCGGAAGACCCGCGCCAGCTCGAGCAGCGCCGCGGTGTCGGCGGCGCTGCCGGGCGCGTCCGGAACGGTTGCCGCGTCACGGGCCGCGACGATCACGATCTGCCGGCGCGTGCCGCCGGCGCGCCGGCCGACCACGTTCTCGAGCTCGCGCCCGGCGTGGACGAAGCGCCAGCGGCACTCGGGGCAGACCTCGAACCCGCTGTCGTTCAAGCGCCCCGCCACGAACTCGGCGGTGTCCAGGTTGCCGCGCCGGCCGGGGCGGCGGTCCGGCTCGTCCTCGGCGATCTGGAGCGCGAGCGCGGCCGCCTGCTCGCCGTCGAAGAGGACGTCGGCGGCCAGGCCCTGCTCGAGCGGGCGCGGTCGCGACTGGAAGGAGAACATCGCGAGCACGACCGCGAGCAGAGCCGGGATGAAGGCGGCCCTGTAGACGCGCGGCTCGATCATTCGCTCTCCAACCTACAATTCCGAAGGTGACGGCCTCAGCGCCCAGGATCCTCCTCGTCGACGACGAAGACGCGGTCCAGAAGCTCCTGACCTATCCCCTTCGCAAGGAGGGCTACGACGTGGTGCCGGCGCTGGACGGCGAGGAGGCGCTCGAGCGGCTCGACGAGGACACCTTCGACCTCGTGGTGCTCGACGTGATGCTGCCGAAGAAGGACGGCTTCGACGTCTGCCGCGAGATCCGCTCGCGCTCGACCGTGCCGATCATCATGCTCACCGCCAAGACCGAGGAGATCGACAAGGTCCTCGGCCTCGAGCTGGGCGCCGACGACTACATCACGAAGCCGTTCTCGGTCAGGGAGTTCCGCTCGCGCGTCAAGGCCGTGCTGCGGCGCGCGGCGCTCGCGGCGCCCGAGGAGCAGTACGAGGAGCCGATCGAGGCCGGCGAGCTGCGCATCGACTTCGAGAAGCGCCTGGTCGTCGTGCGCGACGAGAGCGTCCGGCTGACCTACGTCGAGTTCGAGATCCTCGCCGCCCTGGCCCGCGCGCCCGGCCGCGTGTTCAGCCGCACGATGCTGCTCGAGCGCGTCTGGGGCGACGCCGCCTACCGCGACCCGCGCACGATCGACGTCCACATCCGCCACCTGCGCGAGAAGCTCGAGTCCGAGCCGAAGACGCCCGAGCTGATCCTGACCGTGCGTGGCGTGGGTTACCGGTTCCGGGACGGCTGATCGGGATGAGGTCGCTCGGCAACAAGGTCGCGCTCCTCTTCTTCGTGATCACGGCCGCCGCGTTCGGCGTCATCTACTTCTGGGTCGTGACGCAGCCCGAGTCGAACCTCGAGGAGCGCCGCCTGCGCGACCTCAAGGTCGTCGCGGAGAGCGCGGCGCCGGGCGCTCGAGTTCCTCTCGAGCGTCGAGCCGAGTCGACGAGGAGATCGACCGCACCGTGCGCTCGGTGGCCGACACCACGGACTCGCGGGTGACCCTGTTCGACGTCAAGGAGGACGTGGAGGGCGAGCAGCTCGACGGCCGCGAGATCCGCTTCCCCTCGGTGGAGGACTCGGGCGAGCAGTTCAGCTTCCCGCGCGACGACGCCCTCGCGCGCAAGGCCGTCCGCACCGGCAAGACCCAGATCGCCCGCGGCAGCTTCGAGGGCGACGACATCGGCATGGTGGCGCAGCCGCTCTTCGACCCCGACATCTCGTCCGAGCGCAAGCGGCGCGCTGAGCGCGTGGCGCTCTACACCCGCGACTTCCGCGAGGTCGAGCAGACGGTCTCGTTCCTGCGCGAGCGCGTGCTGTGGGCAACCGGCGCCGCTCTCCTGATCGCGCTGTTCGGGGGCTACTGGGTCGCGCGCCGGCTCTCGCGCCGCGTGCGCCGCGTCGAGCGAGCCGCCGCCGACGTCGCCCACGGGCGCTTCGACGAGCCGGTGCCCGTCGACTCCGAGGACGAGCTCGGCCAGCTCACCCGCACCTTCAACGAGATGCAGGCGCGCCTGCAGCGCGTGGACAGCGCGCGCAAGGAGTTCATCGCCACCGCCTCGCACGAGCTGCGCACGCCGATCTTCTCGCTCGGCGGGTTCGTGGAGCTGCTGCAGGACGAGGACCTCGACGAGGACACCCGCCGCGAGTTCCTCGACACGATGGCCGAGCAGGTCGCGCGCCTTCAGAAGCTGTCCGTCGACCTGCTCGACCTCTCGCGGCTCGACTCCGGCTCGGTCGAGCTGCAGACGGAGCCCGTGGACCTCGCCGAGCTCACCCGCTCCATCGTGGGCGAGTTCACGCCGGCGCTCGCCGAGCACGACACGGACCTGGCGGTCCAACTGCCGCCCGAGGGGCCCGAGGCGAGCTGCGACCGTGAGCGGGTGGCCCAGATCGTGCGTATCCTGCTCGACAACGCCCTTCGGCACACCCCGGAGGGCACGGACGTGACCGTGAGCGCGCACCGCGACAACGGCGCCACCGAGCTCACGGTGGCCGACACCGGCCCGGGACTCCCGGCCGACTCCCAGGAGAAGGCTTTCGAGCGCTTCTACACCGGCGATGCCGCGCGCGGAGCGGGCCTCGGCCTCGCGATCGCCCGCGAGCTGGCCGAGCGCATGGACGGACGCCTCGTGCTCGCCTCGGAGCCTGGGGCGACCGCCTTCACGCTCCGCCTGCCGTCGGCGAACGGCTCCGACTCGTGAGGCGCATCGGCGCCCTGCTGGCCGCCCTCGCACTCGCGGGGGGAGCGGTGGCCTGCGCCGACGACGACGACGCCGGCGGCGAGGCCGGCGGCGAGGCCGCCGCCGCGCCCGACACCCGCGAGGTCACCACCACCCGCGTCGAGGTGGTCGAGGGGCTCGGCGAGGAGGGCGGCTTCAACCCGGCCCAGATCTACGACCGCCTCGCGCCCGGCGTGGTCACGATCCTGTCGATCTTCGGCGGGACCCCGAACGTGCTCGAGCCGGGTGGCGGGGGCGGCGGCCAGGGCTCCGGCTTCGTGCTCGACGGGCAGCGGCTACATCGCCACGAACGCCCACGTGGTCACGTCGGAGACGGACAACTCCGAGCGCGCCGACCGCGTCTTCATCGAGTTCGCGGACGGCAACCGCGTGCCCGCCGAGATCGTGGGCGTCGACCTGAACGCGGACGTGGCGCTCCTGAAGATCGATCCCGACGGACTGTCGCTGACGCCGCTGAGCCTCGGGCGGACGAACTCCATCGACGTGGGCGAGCCGGTCGCGGCGATCGGCAGCCCGTTCGGCGAGCGGCAGTCGCTGTCGATCGGCGTCGTGTCCGCGATCGACCGCAACATCGCCTCGCTGACCCG
The DNA here is from genome assembly GCA_963808775.1 of uncultured Thermoleophilaceae bacterium. Lineage (GTDB taxonomy): Bacteria > Actinomycetota > Thermoleophilia > Solirubrobacterales > Thermoleophilaceae > JACVRW01. The sequence continues at coordinate 247,380 of CAWEGR010000007.1, read as the reverse complement.
CTTCGGCATCGGCGACGCGATCCAGACGGACGCCGCCATCAACCCCGGCAACTCCGGAGGCCCGCTGCTCGACGCCGCGGGTCGCGTGATCGGCGTGAACGCCCAGATCAAGTCCGAGTCGGGCGGCGGCGAGGGCGTCGGCTTCGCGATCCCGGTCGACTTCGTGCGCCGCTCGCTGCGCGAGCTCCGCCGCGACGGCAAGGTCGACTACGGCTACCTCGGAGTGTCGACGATGATCCTCTGGCCGCAGCTCGCCGAGCGGCTCGGCATCGACGCGGAGGCCGGCGCGCTCGTCCAGGAGGTCGAGCCGGGCAGCCCGGCGGAGGACGAGGGCCTCGAGGCCGGCAACGAGACGATCGACTTCCAGGGCCAGACCGACATCGCGACAGGCGGCGACGTGATCGTCGAGGTGAACGGCACGCCGCTGACGCGCGAGCGCGACCTATCCGACGTGATCAGCGAGATGGGCGCAGGCGACGCGGTCACGCTGACCGTGGTCCGCGACGGCGACAGCCGCGAGGTCGAGGTCGAGCTGGGCGAGCGACCCGCCGGCGCGACGCCGTAGGCAACCCGGTTTCCAGGGTCGCTTTCGCAACATTCCGGGTAGGGTGCGATTCGTGGATGCGGCGCACGCAACCGACAGCCGCGACGTCTCTCTGACGATCCCGGCGCGTCCCGATTACCTCGTGCTGGCGCGCCTTGCCCTCTCGGCGGTGTGCCGGCTGACCTCGCTCTCGCCGGAGGAGGTGGCGGACCTCAAGCTCGCGATCACCGAGGCGGCGAACGACTTCGTCGACGAGACCCGCCCGATCGACGACGAGACGCGCCTGAGCTTCTCGTTCCGCCTCGAGGACGACAGGCTCGAGATGAGCCTCGAGGGCCCGGTGGGGACCTCGTCGAGCGGCGAGCAGGAGCTGAGCAGGGCGATCATCGAGGCGACCGTGGACGACGCCGAGTTCGGCTCCGGGCGCACCCGCCTCTCCAAGTACCTGGCGCCCTCCGGCGGATAGTCTGGCCGCGTGCTCCAGCCCGTCTCCGTAGGCCAAAAAGGCCTTGCCGACTACACCCATCTCGTCGGCCGCCCGCTCGTCGAGGAGATCCGCGAGCTGGCCGAGGGCCTTGAGGGCCTTCGGGTGCTGCATCTGTCGGCAACCGCGTTCGGCGGCGGCGTCTCCGAGATCCTCTACACGCTGATCCCGCTGATGAACGACGCGGGCATCCAGGCCGAGTGGCAGGTGATGCTCGGCCGCGAGGAGTTCTACAACGCGACGAAGCGCCTCCACAACGCGCTGCAGGGCAATCCCGACTCGCTCTCCGAGGAGGAGTGGGAGGTCTACGACCGCTACAACGAGATGAACGCCGCGGAGATCACGGACGGCTGGGACGTGATCATCGTGCACGATCCGCAGCCCGCCGGCGTCAAGCGGCTCGTCCCGGGCAAGGCGAAGACGTGGGTCTGGCGCTGCCACATCGACCTCTCCACGCCCAACCCGGACGCGATCGAGCGGATCGTTCCGCTCGTCAAGGATTACGACGCCTCGGTCTGGCACCTCGAGCAGTACGTGCCTGCGGCGATCGACGGCGCGACGCGACGGCGTTCGCATCTGCCCGCCCGGCTATCGACCCGCTGTCGCCGAAGAACATGGCCCTGTCGCCCGAGGACGCCGCCTTCGTGTGCGACCAGTTCGGAATCGACGTGGACCGCCCGCTGATGTGCCAGGTGTCGCGCTTTGACCCCTGGAAGGACCCGATCGGGGTGATCGACGCGTACCGTCTCGTCAAGGAGGACATGCCCGAGACCCAGCTCGCGCTGATCGGCTCGATGGCCACGGACGACCCCGAGGGCTGGGAGTTCTTCAACTCGACGATGGCCCACGCGGACGGCGACCCTGACGTGCACATCCTCAACAACTTCAACAACGTCGGGGCGATCGAGGTGAACGCCTTCCAGTCGCAGGCCGACGTCGTGATCCAGAAGTCGACCAGGGAGGGCTTCGGCCTGACGGTCTCGGAGGCGCTCTGGAAGGGCCGCCCGTTCATCGGCGGGGACGTGGGCGGCATACCGCTTCAGGTCGAGGACGGGCAGACGGGCTTTCTCGTCTCCTCGCCCGAGGAGTGCGCCGACCGCTCGCTGCGGATCCTGCGCGAGCCCGACCTCGGCAAGCAGCTCGGCAGGCGCGGCAAGGAGCACGTGCGCAAGCACTTCCTCACGCCCCGGCTGCTGCGCGACTGGCTGAAGCTGTTCAGGGACACGCGATGACCCAGGGGGTGCCGATCCTGCTCGTGTCGAACCGCGGCCCCGCGACGTTCGAGAACGGGGAGGCGAAGCGCGGCGGCGGCGGGCTCGTGACGGCGCTGCAGGGGCTCGTCCACCACCGCGACGCCGTCTGGATCGCCTCCGCGATGAGCGACGACGACGCCATCGTCTCGGAGCAGCACGGCGGCGAGTCCTTCGAGGTGGAGCTCGACGGCGACACCTACCGGATCCGGCTCGTCACGAGCGACGCGGACGCCTACGACCGCTTCTACAACGTGGTCGCGAACCCGATGCTGTGGTTCATCCAGCACTACCTCTGGGACCTCTCGAACGCGCCCGACATCCGCCGCCACGAGGTCGAGTCCTACGAGAGCGGCTACTGCGTGGTGAACCAGGACCTCGCCCGCGCCGTCCTCGACGAGGTCGAGGGCAAGGACGACGCCGTCGTGATGCTCCACGACTACCACCTGTACACGGCGCCGAAGTACATCCGCCGCGAGCGCCCCGACCTGTTCCTGCATCACTTCGTCCACATCCCGTGGACCCAGCCCGACTCGTGGCGCGTGCTGCCGTCGGACATGCGCGAGGACCTCTACGAGGGCATCCTCTCGAACGACATCATCGCCTTCCACACGCGCTCCTACCGGCGCAACTTCCTCGTCTGCTGCCGCGAGCTGTTCGACCTCGAGGTCGACGAGGAGGCCGGCGTCGTGCACTTCGAGGGCCGCGACGTCTGGGTGCGCTCGTACCCGCTGCCGATCTCGGCCGAGACCTTCCACAAGACGGCCCAGCGGCCGGCGGTGCACGAGTTCGAGCGGGAGATCCTGCGCCGGCGCCGCGAGCACCTGATCCTGCGCGTGGACCGGGCCGACCTGTCGAAGAACGTGCTGCGCGGCTTCACGGCGTTCGACCTGTTCCTCGAGCAGCACCCCGAGTTCGCCGAGCAGGTGACGTTCATCGCCCACCTGATCCCCTCGCGCCAGGACGTGCCCGAGTACGCGGAGTACCTCGAGCGCATCGAGGCGCTGGTGGCGGTCGTCAACCACCGCCACGGCACCACGGACTGGATGCCGATCGAGCTGCGCCTGCGCGAGAACCTCGAGGAGGCGATCGCGGCCTACAAGCACTACGACCTCCTGATGGTCAACGCGATGTTCGACGGGATGAACCTGATCGCCAAGGAGGGGCCGCTCGTCAACGAGCGCAACGGCGTCTCGCTGCTCTCGGAGAACACCGGTGCCCACGAGGAGCTCGCGGACTTCGCGCTGTCCGTGAACCCCTTCGACGTCCAGGAGCAGGCGGACGCGATCCACCGCGCGCTGACGATGTCGGCGGAGGAGCGCTCGTGGCGAGCGCAGGGCCTCAAGCGGATCGTCACGCGGAGAGACCCCGGCCACTGGGTCGACGACCAGATCGCCGACATCGAGGCCAAGCGGCACGGCCGGGCCCCGGTCGGCGGCTGAGCGCGGTGCTGCGGGGTGGGCGAGAGCCCCGCGAGAGGCAGATTTCAGGCGGGTCACCAGCCCGGATCGGGGGTGAACTCGGCGCTCCGGGGCGGCGGGACGGGCGCGGGCGCGGTGTAGACCGGCGGCGTTGCGGGCGATTCTGGCCGCGGTGGCGCGCGCCTCGTGGCCCTCGTCGCGCTTCTCTCTCTCGCTGCCCTTCGAGCGGGCGCCCGCTCCCGCCCCTGCGGCCCGCGCTTCCGCCTCCTGACGCGAGTCCGCTCCCTCTCCGTCGTCACCCCGTCGACCGTCGCCTCCGGCTCCGCTCGCACCTGCACCGGCGGCGCGGACCACCCGATTCCCTCGAGCGCGACACCGTCGCCGCGCGGCAGCAGGAGACAGACGGCGGCGGCCAGGCAGGCCAGCCGTCCCAGGTTGCCCCACCGCACGCGGCGCAGCAGCGCCGCGGCGCCGCCTGCCCGCCACCGCTCCTCCACTGCTCCTGGAAGGCCGCCGCGCCCCGGGTTCGCCCCCGGATCGCCGGAAACCCGCTGCTAACCTGCGGCGTCGCAATGGCAGGCCTCTACGACCTCATGCTGCTCGTCGATCCGAACGCCCCGGAGGAGCGGCGCACCGCCGCCGTGAACGAGGCGGAATCGCTGATCGGCTCCGGCGGCACGCTCGTCGGCTCCTACGACTGGGGCCAGCGCCGCATGGCGTACGAGATCGACCACCGGCCCGAGGCCGACTACCGGCTCTACCAGTTCGAGGGCGACAACGCCCTGCTCGAGCAGCTGAACAGGCGCCTGCGGATCCTCGACGGCGTGCTGCGCTTCCGCATCATCAAGGCGAAGCCGGGCCAGCCCGTGCCGCCCGCGCCCGAGCAGGCCGCCCCGCGCCGCCGCGACGAGCGCGAGGCGACCGACACGCGCGTCGCGGCCCGTGCCGCGGCCGACGCGCCGCCGTCGGAAGACGACGCGGCCGAGTAGGCCATTCTCCCGGCGGTCTATCCGCCCGCCCTGGGACGATGAGTGGTTCGGTCAACGAACCGCGGGGGCGAGTTTTCTCGGCCCTCGCCTTGACAGCGGGATGGCAACGCAAGCCACTGCGGCCAACAGTCGGGACGCCCTGATACTCGAGCTCCACGCGCGGGGTGAAGCCCGTGGCCGAGATCGCCGAGCGCGCAAGCGTCTGCGTGAAGACGGTCAGGAACGTGGCTCGCCGTGAGAAGGCGAGGGACGCCGCCCGGCACCTCCTCGCCGCCTCACCGGTCTCGATGCGGCGGAAGCGCATGACCCTCACGCAGGTCGCGGGCCACGGAACTCGCCCAAATTCCACGGACGACGGCCTGTCGGTCAGCTTCGCCCCTTGTCGGGCGACGGAGTTCAAGCAAAGGTGTCAGTAGAAAGGAGCAGGTCATGGCAGGAGTCAATCTGAACAGGGTGTGCATCACGGGAAACCTGACCCGGGATCCCGAGCTGCGCCACACGAACAGCGGCATGGCGGTGTGCAGCCTCCGCGTCGCCGTCAACACGCGCAAGAAGGATCCGCAGACGGGCGAGTGGGGCGAGAAGCCCAACTACTTCGACGTCACCGTCTGGGGCGCGCAGGGCGAAAACTGCGCGAACTACCTCTCGAAGGGCCGTCCCGTCGCGATCGACGGCCGGCTCGAGTGGCGCGAGTACCAGACGCAGGACGGCCAGAAGCGGCAGTCGGTAGATATCATTGCCGACTCTGTCCAGTTCCTCGGCTCCCGTGAGGGCAGCGAGAACGGCGGCCGTTTCACGCCGCAGAGCGACGTCCCGGCGGATACCCAGGACTTCGCGCAGGCACCCGCAAGCGGTGCCGGGGGATCGGACGACGACATTCCGTTCTGAGACCCCGAGAGGCGTAAGGCGCAGGAGAAGGTCAAGTGGCGAAGCAGCGTGGAGGGACGAGCACCGCGACGCGCGACAGGCGTCGTGGTCGCGGCAAGGGCGCGCCGGGAGGCGGGCGCCGCAAGTCCTGCCCGTTCTGCAAGGACAAGGTCGACATCGTCGACTACAAGGACCTCGCCGGTCTGCGACGCGTGATCAGCGACAAGGGCAAGATCCGCTCGTCGCGCGTGACCGGCGCGTGCCGCCGCCACCAGTCCCAGCTCGCGACCGCGGTCAAGCGGGCGCGCGAGCTGGGCCTCCTCCCCTACGTCTCGGACCGGTGAGCCCAGCTCGCCGATCCCGGTAAGGACGGAAGACCATGGCTCAGGCGATTCTTCTCAGGGACGTGGACCAGCTCGGCGAGCGCGGCGACGTGATCGACGTCTCGCCCGGCTACCTGCGCAACTACCTGGCGCCGCGCAAGATCGCCCAGCCGGCCACGCCGGCGGCGATCGCGGAGTCGCAGCGACGCCGCGATGCGGCGGAGCGCGCCGCGACCGAGGCTGCGGCAAAGGCCGAGGAGACCGCGGCGCTGCTGCGCAAGACCGTCTTGACCATCTCCCATCAGGCGGGTGACGACGGCCGGCTGTTCGGCTCGGTCACCTCGCAGGAGATCGTCGACGCGGTCCGGCAGGCCCGGAGCGTCCGCCTGGACAAGCGCCGCGTGGCGCTCGAGGAGCCCATCAGGACGACGGGCACTCACATGGTCACCGTCGAGGTCGCGGACGGCGTCACGGCGGAGATCAAGACCATCGTGACTCCGCAGGCCTAGCCGCCCCGGTGGCCGTCGCCGTACCGCCCGAGGCCGCGGGCGGCGTTCCGCCTCACAACGAGGAGGCCGAGGCGTCCGTGCTCGGGGCGATCCTGCTGACCGAGCAGGCGCTCGACGGCGTGCTGCTCGAGGTGGGGCTGCGACCGCACGACTTCTACAGGCCGCGCCACCAGCTCATCTTCGGGGCGATGATCCGCCTGAAGGAGAAGGCCGCGCCCGAGGCCGTCGACGCCCTCACGGTGTCGGAGGAGCTCCGGCGCTCGAACGAGCTCGAGAAGGCCGGCGGGGAGACGTTCGTGGCATCGCTTCCGACGGTCGTCCCGGCCGTGGGCGCGGTGCTCGACTACGCGCGCATCGTCAAGGAGCACTCGCTGCTGCGCAGCATCCTCGCGGCCACCCGCAACATTCAGGACGACGTCCTCGGCCACCGCGGCGAGGCGCGCGAGCTGATCGAACGCGCGGAGTCCGTGCTCTTCAAGATCGGCCACGACGGCGGCATGGCCGAGATGCGCACCATCGAGGCCGTTCTCCACGAGGAGATCGACAAGCTCGAGGAGCTCTCGCGCAAGGACATCGGCCTGACCGGAACGCCCTCCGGGTTCCAGGACATCGACGACCTGACCGGCGGCTTCCAGCCGGGCAACCTGATCATCGTGGCGGCGAGGCCATCGATGGGCAAGTCGACCCTCGCCACCAACATCGCCGAGAACGCCGCCATCAAGCACGGCAGGTCGGTCGCGCTGTTCTCTCTCGAGATGTCCGAGACGGAGCTCGCGCACCGCTTCATCGCCTCGCAGGCCAAGGTGTCGAGCGACGAGCTGCGCAAGGGGCGCGTCAAGGCGGATCGCTGGCCGAAGGTCCTGCGCGCTGTCGAGACGCTCGCGCGCTCGCCGATCTTCATCGACGACTCGAGCGACATCGGCGTGCTCGAGATGCGCGCCAAGGCGCGCAGGCTGCACGCGCGCAACGACGGGCTCGGCCTGCTGATCGTCGACTACCTCCAGCTCATCCGCCCGGACGGGCGCGCCGACAGCCGTGTCGAGCAGGTCGGCCAGATCAGCCGCGGGCTCAAGATCCTGGCTCGCGAGCTCGAGATCCCCGTGATCGCGGTCTCGCAGCTCTCGCGCGCCGTCGAGTCGCGCAATCCGCCCATTCCGATGCTCTCCGACCTGCGCGAGAGCGGGCAGGTCGAGCAGGACGCCGACGTCGTCATGTTCGTCTACCGCGAGGAGTACTACGACCGCGAGTCCGAGCGCATGGGCGAGGCGGACGTGATCTTCGCGAAGCACCGCAACGGCCCGATCGGCGAGATCACCCTGAGCTTCCAGCCCCGCTATCCGCGCTTCAGCAGCATCTACCGCGAGCCCGGCGCCTCGGTGCGCAGCGAGGGTGAGGAATCCTGACGCTGCGCCGGGTCGCAGAGGACGACTCCACCTGCCCGTTCGGGGAGTGCGACGGCTCCACGTGGGTCGTCGACGAGGAGACGAACGAGGCGCGCCCCTGCCGCTGCCGTGAGGCCCGCGTGCGGCGCGCCGTCAGCGGCGGGATCGGGACGGGCATCGGCCGGCGCTTCCTCGAGGTGTCCTTCGAGCGCGAGCCGATCGTGTCGCTCGACCCGATCGTGCTGCGCCCGGTGCGCGCGTTCATGCGCGACATCGCCGCGAACCTCGACGCCGGACGCGGCCTCTGGTTCGACGGCCCGGTGGGGACGGGCAAGACCTCGCTCGCGATCCTCGTGGCGAAGGCGGCCAAGGATGCCGGGCGCACCTATGCGGTCTACCCCGTCCCGCGCCTGCTCGCCGAGATCAAGCGCACGTTCGACCGCGACGCGAGCGACAACTACCTCGCCTTCTTCCAAAAGCTCTGTTCCGTCGACGTGCTCGTGCTCGACGACCTGGGCGCGGAGAAGCAGACCGAGTGGGTGCTCGAACAGCTCTACTCGATCGTCAACGAGCGCTGGCAGGACCGGCGCTCGATCGTCGTGACCACCAACATCCCGGACCCCGATCCCGAGGCACCCGGCCGGTCGCTGAAGGCGAGCGCGCGCGAGCTGCGCGACGTGGTGGGCGGCGGTCGCGTGGACGAACGCGACCTCGACGAGCTGCGCCGCCTGCTCGAGCGGCTCGAGCGGGTGGCCGGCGACCTCGCCGGACGCGAGATGGAGGCGGACTTCGACCCGATCGCGCGCATGCGCAAGCAGGTCGGGGCGCGCACGGTCTCGCGCCTGGTCGAGATCTGCGACGACCCCATCCCGATCATGGGCCCGGATCTCCGCATGGCCGCGCAGGGCGCCTAGCGGACGCGGGCGTACACTCGACCGCGCAATGCCGGGACTGGTGATCGTCGGCGCCCAGTGGGGCGACGAGGGGAAGGGGAAGGTCGTCGACCTGCTCGCCGAGCAGGCGGACCTCGTGATCCGCTTTCAGGGCGGAAACAACGCCGGCCACACGATCGTCCGCGACGGCGAGACGTTCAAGTTCCACCTGATCCCGTCCGGGATCCTCTACCCCGGCAAGCTGTGCGCGATCGGCAACGGGGTGGTCGTCGATCCCAAGGTGCTGACCGCCGAGATCGACGAGCTGCGGCGGCGGCGGATCGACACGAGCGGGCTGCGCATCTCCGCCAACGCGCACCTGATCATGCCGTACCACAAGCTGCTCGATCAGGAGGGCGAGGCGAAGCTCGGCAAGCTGCAGATCGGGACCACGCGGCGCGGCATCGGCCCCTGCTACGCGGACAAGGCGTCCCGGCTCGGGATCCGCATGCAGGACCTGCTCGACGAGAAGATCCTGCGCAAGAAGATCTACGCGGCGCTGGAGCCCAAGCGGTCGATGCTGCGCCCTTACGCCAAGGAGCCCGAGCTCGACCTGCACACGATGACCGAGGAGTACCGCATCCTCGGCCACCGGCTCGAAACGCACATCGCCGACACCGCGCCGATCGCGTGGCGCGTCGAGGACGAAGGCGGCCTCGTCCTGTTCGAGGGCGCGCAGGGCACGCTGCTCGACATCGACCACGGGACGTATCCGTTCGTCACCTCGTCGAACGTCGTCGCGGGCTCGGCCTGCGCCGGCGCCGGCGTGGGGCCCGCGCTCGATCGACGAGGTCTGGGGGATCGCGAAGGCGTACACGACGCGCGTGGGCGCCGGCCCGTTCCCGACCGAGCTCGAGGATTCACTCGGCGAGTCGATCCGCGAGGCGGGCCGGGAGTTCGGCACCACCACCGGGCGGCCGCGGCGCACGGGCTGGCTCGACCTCGTCGCGCTGCGCTACGCGACCCGCGTGAACGGCCTCACCGGCCTCGTGGTCACGAAGCTCGACGTGCTCACCGGGATCGACCAGCTCCAGGTGGCCGTCCGCTACCTCGGCCCCGAGGGCGCCCGCTTCGACGAGTACCCCTACCACCAGTCGATCCTGCACCGCGCGCACGGCGACTACGTCCAGCTCCCCGGCTGGCACGAGGACCTCAGCGGGGCCCGCTCGCTCGAGGACCTGCCGGCCAACGCGCGCGCCTACCTCGACTACATCTCGGACTTCCTCGGCATCCCGGTCGTGATGACAGGAGTGGGACCGGGGCGCGACGAGATGATCTGGACCGGCGCCGCCGAGCGCCTGCGCCCCGCCGCCGCCTGAGTCAGCGGCGCACCACGTGCGTCTTGACGATCATGTCGTGCAGGCAGCGGTTCTGGTCATCCCAGAGCGGCCACAGGTAGTTGACGACGGTCGGGATGTAGAAGAAGAAGCTGCCGACCACGCCGAACAGCAGGTTGATCACCACGAACTGGCGCAGGAAGGCGAAGCCCGAGTTCCACGGGCTGTCCCGTGTCCCTCACGACTGTGATCCCGAGCGCCTGCTTGCCCCAGGTCTGGCCGTTGTGCTCGCCCTGGCGCGCCATCAGGGCCGGCGCGTAGAAGAGGGCGATCACGATGTAGGCCAGGAAGGACACGACCGCCGTGACCCAGCCGGCGACGTCGTTGCCCGCGAAGACCGCCACCACGAGGATCACCAGCAGGATCGACGGGATCGTGAGGATGAGCGCGTCGAGCAGCTGTGCACCCACCCGCCGCCACCAGCCGGACAGCTCGGCGCCACCGGTCCACCCGGTCGCCTGCTGCTGGATCGGCTGCTGCCAGCCCCCAGGGGGCACCGGGCCGCCGTAGCCGACCCCGGGCGCCTCGGGTGCGGGTGGGGCCTGGGGAGCCGGAGACGGCGCCTGGGGCCCTGGCCCGGGCGGTGGGGCCTGGGGCCCCCCCGGCGGCGGTGCCTGAGGGCCGTCTGGGTCGTCCGGGCTTGGGGGTCCGCTCTCCATGTGCGAATCAAATCAGGCGGGTGAGCCGGGCGGCGCCTCGAGCACGAGCTGCTCGCCTCGGCGCAGGAAGCGCAGGCCCAGCGCCAGCGAGCCGAGCATCGCCACCACGGCGAGCGTGATCTGCACGCTCAGGAGCCCCTCGCGGCTCCAGTAGACGTCGTCGAGCTCGAGCAGCAGGGCCGACTCGTCGAGCGTCAGCCCCATCCCGGCGCCGAACGGCACCGCGAGCCAGGGCTCGATGCGCTCGTCGTGCGTGACGATGGCCGCGGCGCCGGAGCCGAACGCGATCACGATCCCCGGCACGAAGTGGTGGATGTGCCGGCGCCCCACCCGCAGGTTGCGGAACGGCCCGACCGTCGAGCGGCTGCGCAGCAGCAGCGTGATCCCGCGCGCCGCGAGGAAGCTCGCGACGAACGAGCTGAGCAGGTTGAACAGGGCGTTCTCGCGCTTCGAGACCTCGCGGTAGCCCGTGCGCGCCACCACGGCGGTCTCGAGCGCCGCCTCCTCGGCAGCAAGCAGCGGATGGTCCGTGTCCTGCGGGAGCGGCGCGTGGCCGCGGCGCCAGACCCGGCCGAACTCCCCGACCACCACCGCCACGAACGTCCCGGTGGCGAGCGCCCCGAGCACGAGCGTGCCCCGGCCGGGCGACAGGGCGCGTCCGCGGCGTCTCACGGGACCGGCCCGGCCTCGCGCGCCGGGACACCCATCACGAGCACGCCCGCGGGCACGTCGCGCGTGACGACGGCGCCGGCGGCGACAAACGCGTCCTCGCCGATCTCGATCGCCGGCAGCAGGACGGCTCGCGCCCCGATCCTGCAGCCACGCCGAAGCGTCGCCCCGCGGAGCTCGATCTCAGGCGTGCGGCGGCCCGCCGTGGGGTCGTTCGTCAGCATCACGCCGGGGGCGATGAAGACGTCGTCCTCGACCTCGGACCAGGCCGTGACGTACGAGCCGGTCTGCATGCGGACGCGCGCGCCGATTCGGACGTCGTTCTCGACCGAGGCCCCGCGCCCCACCACGGACTCGTCGCCGATATGGGCGCGCTCGCGCACGTGCGCCTGGTCGGCGATGACGCAGCGCTCGCCGACCCTCGCCCCGGCCACCAGGACCGCGCCCGCTCCAACCGTCGTCTCCGCGCCCACCACGGTCGCCCCGGGCGCCGGGCCTCCCGCGGCGCTCGAGCGCGAGCCGAGCGCGACCGGCTTGCCCACCACGCAGCCGTCCTGGAGCCGCGCCCCGGCACCGACGACGCTGCCGGCGTGGACGATCACGTGCCCGCCCAGCTCGACGTCCGCCGGCAGCTCGACGCCCTCGCCGATCAGGAGTCCTGGCGCGCGCTCCGAGGTCCGCAGCTCGAGCGCCACGCGCTCAGAGCCGTACGAGGTTGGGCGCCTCGATGCCGCGCGTGACGCCGCGGAAGTCGACCACGAGCTGCGACTCGCGCACGATCCGCTCGAGGTCGAGACCGGGATGGGCCGTGACGATCACCGTGCAGTCGGCGTCGTCGATCCACTCGGACTCGAGCTCGAAGTCCGGCAGCTCCGGGATGAACTCGTCGTAGTAGGAGAGCTCGGCGCCGCTGTCGCGCAGCAGGCGCATGATCTGGAGCGCGGGCGACTCGCGCAGGTCGCCGACACCCGGCTTGTACGAGATGCCGTGGATCTGGATGCGCGATCCGCGCACCGGCTTCGCATGGTCGTTGAGGGCGCGCGCGACCCGCTCGACGCAGAAGTAGGGCATGTGCTGGTTGACCTCGCCCGCAAGCTCGATGAACTCGGTCTGCATGTCGAATTCCCGCGCTCGCCAGGCGAGATAGAAGGGATCGACAGGCAGGCAGTGCCCGCCCATGCCGGGCCCCGGCTTGAACGACATGAAGCCGTATGGCTTCGTGGCGGCCGCCTCGACGACCTCCCAGATGTCGATGCCCATGCGGTGGCAGAGGATCGCGAGCTCGTTGACGAGGGCGATGTTGACCGAGCGGAAGACGTTCTCGAGCAGCTTGGTGAGCTCCGCCGCCTCGGGGGTCGAGACCTCGCACGACCTCGTCGCAGACGCTGGAGTAGAGCTCGACCGCTCGCCGCAGGCACTCGGGCGTCAGCCCGCCGACCACCTTGGGCGTGTTGCGCATGGTGAAGTCGGTGCGGCCGGGATCGATGCGCTCGGGCGAGAAGGCGGCGTGGAAGTCCCGCCCCGCCGCGAGACCCGACTCCTCGAGGAGCGGCACGAAGCGCTCCCGCAGGGTCCCGGGGAAGGTCGTCGACTCGAGCACGACGAGCTGCCCATCCTGGATCACGTCCGCCAGCGCCGTGGCGGAGCCCACGAGCGGGCCGAGCTCCGGCTCGCGGTTGGGCGTCAGGGGAGTCGGGACGGCGACCACGATCGCGTCGACCTTGGCGAGCCCGGCGTAGCGGGTGGTCGCGTGGAAGGACCCGGAGATGCGCTGGAGCACCTCGTCCGGAACGTCCTCGATGTGCGAGCGGCCCGCTCCGAGCGCTTCGACGACGCGCGCCTCGGTGTCCACCCCGGTCACCTCATGGCCGGCCTCGCAGAACGCGACGACGAGCGGCAGCCCAACGTACCCCAGTCCGACTACCCCGATCTTCATAGGCGGCCAGTGTAGGCGGCGATTGCCTCGTATACGCGACGAGCGGCGCGGCCGCCGCCGTAGAGCTCGGGCCGCTCCGCGGGCAGCCGGCGCTCCAGCGCGGCGAGCGCGGCGTCGCGATCGAGGCCCACGAGCACGTTCCACCCGCTGTCCACGGTCTCGACCCACTCGGTCGTCTCGCGCAGCGTCACGCACGGGACCCCGAGCAGGTACGCCTCCTTCTGCACTCCCCCCGAGTCCGTGAGGACGGCGCGCGAGTGGCGGGCGAGCTCCAGGAAGTCGAGGTAGCCGAGCGGGGCCACGAGCGTCACGTCCGCGAGCCGCTCGATCAGGCCCGCCGCCTCGAGGCGCGAGCGGGTGCGGGGGTGAACCGGGAACACGACGGGGCCCGGGAGCGCCGCGAGCAGCTCCACGAGCCGCGTGAGCCGCTCTGGATCGTCCACGTTGCCGGCGCGGTGGGCCGTCACGACCAGGTAGCCGCCCGGCTCGAGCCCGAGATCGGCCAGGACGGTGGACCGCTCTGCCGCGATCTCGCGGAAGGCGAGCGACACGTCGGCCATCACGTCCCCGACCAGGTGCGCGCGGTCGGCGAGGCCCTCGCGCTCGAGGTTGTGCATCGCGGCCTCCGTGGAGGCGAGCAGCAGGTCGCTCGCGTGGTCGCAGAGGACGCGGTTGAGCTCCTCGGGCATCTCGCGGTCATGCGAGCGCATGCCCGCCTCCACGTGTGCCACCGGCATCCCGCCCTGGCGTCCGGCGATTGCCCCGGCGAGGGTGGAGTTGGTGTCGCCGTAGACGAGCACGAGATCCGGCTCGACCTCGGCGAGGACCGGCTCAAGCGCGGCAAGGATCCGTGCAGTCTGCTGTGTGTTGGAGCCCCCGCCGGCGGCGAGCTCGCGGTCAGGCGCCGGTACCCCGAGCTCCTCGAAGAAGATCCGCGAGAGCTCGTCGTCGTAGTGCTGACCGGTGTGCACGATCAGCTCCTCGCAGCGCTCCCGCAGGAGGCGCGAGACGGCCGCCGCCTTCACGAATTGTGGTCTGTTCCCAATGACCGTCGCGATTCGCATGGAATGCCTCTGGACCCGCGCCTAGTATGGGCCGCCAGATGACCCGGATGCTCGTGGGAGGCGCCACCGGCGCCCTTGTGCTCGCCGCCGACGTGGCGAGACACGTGGCCTGGTACGTCTCACACCGAATCGAGCCGCAGCCGCGCCCACCGAGGCCGGACGGCGGCTAGGCCGCCAGCTCGGCCTCGATCCTCGCGCGCAGCGCCGCCTGTGCCTCGCGCGTCCGCTCGCCCTCCGGGAACTCGATGTCCTCGATCGCCGCGATCGGCTGAACCTCGCGGGTCGTCGACGCGAGGAAGGCCTCGCCGGCGGCACGCAGGTCGTCCAGCGTGCAGACCCGCTCCTCGACCTCGACCACGTCCATCACCCGGGCGCGGGTGATCGAGGCGAGGATGTGCTCCGAGAGCGGCGGGGTGCGGATGACGCCGTCGGCGTCGACCCAGAACAGGGACGAGGTGGGCGCCTCGAGCACGCGGCCATGCGGCGTGACGAGCAGCGCCTCGTCGAAGCCGCGCTCCTTCGCGAGGCGCGTGCAGAGCATGTTGCCGCCGTAGGAGAGGGACTTGACGCCGTTCAGGACGCGCGTGGGCGCGTACTCGATCACCCCGAGCCGGATCGACGCCGCCGGGACCGGCAGCGGCTCCGTGAGCAGCAGCCTGTGTCCGCCGCGCGTCAATACGAGCCGCAGCAGGCCGTCGAACTCGGGACCGCCGCGTTCGGCGAGCAGTTCGGCGATCTCCGCCTCGAGCTCTGACCTGAACGTCTCGGGCAGGCGCAGGTTCGCGGCCGAGACCTCCATGCGGTCGAGGTGGTCCACGAGCGCAAAGGGCCGCCCGTCATAGACGCGGATGACCTCGAATACGCCGTCGCCGCGCAGGAGACCCTCGTCGGTCGCCGGGATGGTCGCCTCCGAGGCAGGCATCACACGGCCGTCGAGCGAGGCCAGCTCGGCCGTGGCAATGGGTGCTTGGGACATGGCCTGATGTTCGCAGTTCGCCGAAACGAAATGGGCGCCCGCCAGACTAGGGCCGATGGCCCTGTTGGTCTTGTTCGCGTTCCTCGCGGGAGCCGGGACCGCGCTGACACCCTGCGTGCTGCCGGTGCTGCCGGCCCTGCTCGCGTCATCGGCAGCCGGGGGACGGCGGCGGCCGGTCGGAGTCATCCTCGGCCTGACGGTCACCCACACCCTCGCGATAGTCGCGCTGGCCTCCGTCATCGACGGCGTGGGGCTCGCGGACGGCTTCGTGCGCACCCTGGCCGTCGTGGTGCTCGCGCTGTTCGGCCTCGCGCTGCTCGTCCCGCGGCTCGGCCTGCTGGTCGACAGGGCGCTCGCCCCGCTCGTGCGGCTCGGCCCGCGCTCGCGGGGCCAGGGCTTCTGGTCGGGGCTGCTGGTGGGCGGTGCCCTCGGGTTCCTGTACGCGCCCTGCGCCGGGCCGATCCTGGCCGCCGTGATCTCCGTGTCGGCGACCCAGGGCGCCTCGGCGGACGTGGTCATCCTCGCGCTCGGGTACGGCGCGGGCTCGGCGCTCGTCCTGCTCCTGATCGCCTTCGGCGGCCGCGCGCTCGTCGAGCGCATCAGGCGCGCGGGGCACGGGCCCACGGTCCAGCGCACGCTCGGCGCCCTGCTGCTCGTGACGGCCGTCGCGATGGCGGCCGACCTGGACGTGCGCTTCCAGACGGTGCTGGCGAACGACGCTCCGACGCTCATCTCGAACCCCACGAGCGCCCTCGAGCGTTCCGGCGCCGTCGAGGACCGGCTCGCCGATCTGCGCGGGCGCTCGCGCTTCGACTCCGCCAGGGCGGGCGATTCCGGCCTGCCGCGGCTCGGCCGCGCGCCGGACTTCGCCGGCAACGACTCCTGGATCAACACTCCCGGCGGGCGCGCCCTCTCCCTGAAGGACCTGCGCGGCAAGGTCGTGCTCGTCGACTTCTGGACGTACACGTGCATCAACTGCATCCGCACCTTCCCCGCGCTGCGCGCGTGGCACGAGCGCTACGCCCGCGACGGGCTCGTGATCGTCGGCGTCCACACACCCGAGTTCGCGTTCGAGCGCGAGCGCGAGAACGTGGAGGCGGCGGTCCGCGACAACGACATCCGCTATCCGGTCGCCCAGGACAACGGCTATGAGACCTGGAGCGCCTGGGGCAACCAGTACTGGCCGGCGAAGTACCTGATCGACGCGGACGGCCAGGTGCGCTACACCCACTTCGGTGAGGGCGGCTACGCCGAGACCGAGGATGCGATCCGCGCGCTGCTCGAGGAGGCGGGCAGGGCGCCGGGCGAGGTCCGCGAGCCGCCGCGCACGGAGAGCGCCGACATCGGCGTCGGGACACCCGAGACCTATCTCGGTGCCGCCCGGGCGGAGGGATTCGCGGACCGGCCGGAGCCCGGCCTGCGCGCCTACGAGGCGCCGGACGAGGCCCTCCCGCCGAGCGGCTTCGCCCTCGACGGCTCATGGGAGGTCGGCGAGGAGCGCGCCACGGCAGCCGGGGGCTCCGAGATCCGCGCCCGGCCCGTCGCGCGCGACGTCTACCTCGTGATGTCGTCGCGGGACGGGCGCCCGCGGCGGGTGGAGGTCCTCCTCGACGGCGAGCCGGTCCCAGCGCAGGCGGCCGGCGCCGACGTCCACGACGGCGCGGTGACCGTCCGGGAGGAGCGCCTCTATCGCCTCGTCTCCCTGCCCGAGGCGGGCGAGTTCGAGCTGACGCTGCGCGTGGCCCCCGGCGTCAGCGCCTACGCGTTCACCTTCGGCTGACGGCCGCAGAAAGCGAACGGGGGCGGCCTCCCGGCCGCCCCCGCGCGTGATGCCTGGTCTCGCTCGAGGTCAGCGAATCGCGCTGCTGCCCTTGAACGACGGGTCGTACTGGCCCGTTGCGTTGCCCTTCGAGGTGCCCTCGATCGCCGACGTCGTCATCGCGAACGTCCAGAGGCCGTGCGCGAGCGCGTCCGACATCTCGTCGAGCGCGGTCGGGTCGTAGTTCTCGATCGTGTCGCACGCCGCGTGGTAGCACGGGTCGTAGGCCACGCCGGCCTCGCCGCCCCAGTAGTCGGGCGCCGCCTGCTCCACGGTCTTGTGGTCCTCCGCGCCGGTGAACAGGCCACCCGCCGGGATGCCCGCGGCCACGAACGCGTCGTAGTCGGAGCGCCCGTCGAAGGCGGTCGGCTCGCTGATGCGGCCGATCGAGTCGAAGAAGTCCACGAAGACGTCCTCGACCACGCCGGAGCCGGCGGAGCCGGTCGACGCGGTGTCGGAGGCATCGCCGTCATAGACGAACCAGCCCGGGTTGGGCGAGCCGATCATGTCGAAGTTGAGCATGACCGCGATGTCCTTCAGGTCGCGCTTCGTGAGGCTGTCGACGTAGAACTGCGAGCCGACGAGGCCGGCCTCCTCCGCACCGAACCAGATGAAGCGCAGGTGGTTCCGGGGCTCGACGCCGAGCTCCGCGACCTCGAGGGCCGTCTCCAGCAGGCCCGCCGAGCCGGAGCCGTTGTCGTTGATGCCCGGGCCCTCGGCGACGGAGTCGAGGTGCGCGCCCGAGACGACCGTGCGGTCCTCGCGGCCGCCCGGCCAGTCGGCGATCACGTTCGACGACGAGCGCTGCTCGTTGATCGTGTTCGTGCTGCCCTCGAGGGTGATCGGCTCGCTGCTCGACTCGATCAGCTCGACGAGCGCCGCGCCCGCCTCGTAGCTCATCTCGACCACGGGAACGTCCTGGGCGAAGGACGCCTGGCCGAAATCGACGCCGCTGCGGTCCTCGCTGTTGCCCTCGTTGAAGATGATCACGGCCTCGGCGCCCGCTGCCACCGCGTTCGCGATCTTCACGGAGAAGTCGCACGTGCCGCGCTGGATGAGGGCGATGTCGCCCGTGAAGCCCGCGAAGTCCTCGGCCTCACAACCGGAGTTCGAGGTGCCGTCCGGCGAACCGGGGGTCATCGGCACGACGACGTCGACGGCCTGGACGACGCCCGAGAAGGTGCCGCTGCCCGAGAAGTCCATGGTCGAGATGTCGACCCCGTCCTCGTAGGCCTCGGGTGCGCCCTCGCCGCTCGTCCGCGTCAGCGTGGCGGCCTCGACCTCCTCGAAGTAGTCGTAGTCGAACTCCTGCTCGGTGACCTCGTAGCCGGCGGCCTCGAGCTGCTCGACGACGTAGGCGACGGACGCGTCGTAGCCAGGGCTGCTGGCCTCGCGGTTGCCGCCGTTCGCGTCGGCGATGTCCTGGAACTCCTGCATGTGCTCCACGACGCCCTCGAGCGTCACGGCGTCACGAAGGTCGGATGTGTCGACGACGGGCGCCGCTGCGGCGCCTCCGGGCGCGACGAGCGCCCCGATAGCGGCCACAACCGTGACCGCGGCAGACATGCGTCTGCTCATAGCGATTTCTCCCTTGGGTCAGCGCATCGTGCGCGGGACCGTGGGCCGTGCACGCGCGAGCCGGCGTGCGAGCCCCTTACCGACGGACTGCATACCCGGGCCGCGGAAAACTCACGCAGGGCGCCGGGTTTCTGTCGCCGGCGCGCGAGCGCGCGCTCAGTAGAACAGGCAGCGGCCTTGGCGCTGCCGATGCCAGCGGTCGGCGCCCCAGTCCCACCAGAGGTGGTGTTTCACCCGGTAGACCCCCCGGCCCAGGCCGGTGAAGCGATGAAAGAGGATCTGCGAGCCCGGATTGTCCGTCTCGATGCCAGGCGGCCTGGAGCGCCGTCTGGAAGTACCCGTAGCTACTGGTGAAGGCGTAGAAGATCGGGCCGGAGAGGACTCGTCGCCACGATCGGCCCTGCTTGCGGTAGAGGTCGGGGGACCAGTAGACCTGCTCGGGGTTTCGGAAGTCCGTCGGCTGCGTCGGCGACATCACGCGCGGCGGATATACCCTCATGATGCCTCCGGCGTCGCAGATCAGCGCGCCGCGCTCGTGGTAAGGGAAGTCGGTGCCGTGAGCCGCGGCGCTGGCCGCACCGAGAAGCGCCGCCGCCAGTCCTGCGGCGAGCGCCCGAACCATCTTCACCGGCCGTCCCCCAGAGCTCGCGCGACTACGCATGGTTCCGCCACGTCACCGCACCTGGTACGTCTGGTAGAGACTCCCCTCAGCCGAGCCTGCGAAATACGGCCCATACCCGTAAAGCGTGCCGTTCTCTACGAAGGCCTTGTGGCTGTTGACCGAGTTGACGTAAGCCCCCCAGGCGCTGTTGGGGCTGATGAGCCAGGGACCGCCGCTGGAGCCACCGGTCATGCCGCAGGCGATGAGCAGACTCAGATGGGCTTCGACCCACACGGCCTGTCGCCGCGGACACCATGTCAGGTAGCGGTCGTCATAGGCGACGTCGGGCCAGCGCGGGTCGGTCGCCGGATAGCCGAATGCCCAGACTTCACTCGGGACGGCCGCGTCCCAGGCGATGCCCTGACTACCGGAGACGCTCTGGACGGTCGCTGCGCTCTCCGCGACTCTCTCGGTGACGGTGCTGTAGCGGGGATTGCGCCGCTCCTTGCGCCTGCATCGCTTCCTCGCCCTCCTGGTGCGCCTCTCGCTGCAATTGCGCTTCTGCCTGACCCGCCTTTCGACCTGGCTGAAACGGTCCGTGCCGAGCAGGATGAACGCGGAGTCGTAATCGTAGGCCTTGCTGCCGTTGATCCACTGCGTGTGCGTCACATGGAGCCGGACGGGCCACGCACCGAGCTTGCAAGTGCCCGCGTCATAGCCGGGGCAGATGAACCCTGATCGATTCCAGCCGCCCGCCCCAGCGTCGTAGACGCAGTGGGCCGCTGTTACCGCCATGCTCATGTTCTGCGCGTTGACGACCGTGGCCGTGCACCAGCTCGATTTTCCAGCCGCGTCGACGAAGAAGTACTTCGCAACCGGACGTGCCGGATGCAGCGTGGTGCTGTATTGGTAGCGCTGCTCTTGGAACGAGCTGACATGGGCGCGCTTCATTTCGTCAAGAGGTGGAGTGACGGCACCGGTCGGAGCCGTCGACGGGATATAGGTCGGATCTCCGTCGGAGAGCACGTCCTTCCTGGCGGAGGCTCGAGCGCTCTTGCGCGGGCTGAAAACCGGCATCGGCTTCGGCTTGTAACCACGAGGCGTCAGATCAACGTGACCCGGCGGCTTGGGCACGTCGTGCACGGGCGCCGCCGCAGCTGGTGTTGTCAGCAGTAGCGGGGCGACTGCGAGGAGCGCGGCCTTCGCGGAACCGCTCAGGGTTGCCTTCCTGAGCCGGAAGATGTGGCGAAGGCGTCCGGACATGGGCAACTCCTAGCGTCGATCGTCAACGAAGACGATCAACCGAACCCAGTCGCCCGCCTCTCAGAATATGTGGGGGCCTCGCTCCGGGCGTCAGCCGGCGCATAGGCTTGGCACTCCAAGCCACGCTACACCCGAATGACCCGTCCCGCCATGGGCGACTGAACACTTCTTACGTTCGGTCGGCCCTGAACTGCAGCACCCGCACCTCGCTGGACATCCGCTGCGAGCTCCGTTCAGGCCCGCATCCAACAGCCCGCTGAACCGCGAGGGTTGACCCCGTCGTTGACCTCAGGTCCTAGGGATGGGCCGTGAAGGAATCGAACCTTCAACCTTGAGATTAAGAGTCTCCTGCTCTGCCAATTGAGCTAACGGCCCGGCGAGACGAGCGTCGATTCTAGAGAACCGACGGCTGCAGACCGCGCTAGTCGGTGGCGCCTGACTTCACGGCGTCGAGCGCCTCCTCGCGCGACCCGTGGATCGGGAAGACGCGGTCGAGGCCTGTGATCTCGAAGATCTTGGTGATGTTGTCGTCGGTGCAGACGAGCGCGAGCGAGCCGCCCGCGGGGCGCAGCCGCTTCACGCCGCCGACGAGCACCCCGAGGGTCGTCGAGTCGATGAAGGTGGCCTTCGACAGGTCCACCACGATCTGCTTCTTGCCGCTCTCGATCAGCTCGACCATGCGCTCCTTGAACTCGGGCGCGGTGTAGAGGTCGACCTCGCCTCCGAGCTCGATCACATGGGTGGAATCGTCGACTGCCTCGTCTTCGATGTGGAAGTTCACGTCTCTCCTCGAGTGGTGTTCCGCCGGAGCCCTAGCCCTGCGGTGCTTGCTGCTCCTGCGACTTCTTGAACGCCTCGATCTGTTGTTCGATCTGTTTGCGCTGGTCCTTGGGGGCGAGGTCTATCGCCTTTTGCGCTGCGAGGTCGGCCGTACGTTTATCCCCGGCCTGCGTGGCGAGCAAAACAACGTTGAGATACGACTCCGTGTTGTTCGCCTGACGCGCCAGGATCAGGGCGGCCTGTGTGGCGTCGCCCGGCTGGTTGAGTGCCTCCGGACCATAGAGCTGAACCGCCAGCGAGGCGAGCGAGGTGTCCGGCTCCTCGACGACCTCCGTGTAGCGCGTGTAGTAGTTCGCGGCCTGCCGGAGATCGTCCTTGGCCTCCTCGGGGAACGCGCTCGTGCCCGAGGGGATCTGGGTCGTGGCGAGCTGGTAGTTCTCGCGCGTCAGCGCGGCGAGGACCGCCGCGTTCTGCGGGTTCTGAGCCAGTCGCTCCTCGAGCGAGTCGATCCGGTCCTGGACCGCCTGGTCCGCGCTGTCGTCGCCCCCGCCGCCCTTGAACGCGTCGACGAGCCCTCCGGAGACGTCCCCGCCGATTCCGAACAGCACGAGGCCGCCGCCCATCAGGACGGCGAGAAACAGGTAGGTCACCTGAACGGCGCGGCGGCGCCGACCTCTCAGGTCGAACAGCATGGATCGCGAAGGCTAGCCGAGGCTACGAGCCCTCGGCCGACGCGATGCGGTCGGAGGCCTCGGCGGCCGGGCTGCCGAGTGCCGATGCGAGCACGATCGAGCCCTCGTAGAGCAGGATCATCGGGATCATCTCGAGAATCAGGGTGAGCGGGTCGAGGGTGGGCAGCAGGGCCGCCAGAACCGCGATCGCGACGATCGCGTAGCGCCGCCCCGCGCGCAGCTTCTCGGGCGTCGTTATCCCGAGGCGGCACGCGGCGACCACGCCGACCGGGATCTGGAAGCCGATCCCCATGGCGATCATGAGCAACGTGACGAACGAGTAGTAGTCACGCGCCCTCACCTGCGTGTTGAACTCGTCGGCGTTGAAGTTGAGCAGGAAGTCGAGCGCGGGGGTGAGAACGACGAAGTAGCAGAAGACCACGCCGGAGATGAACAGGATCGGGACCAGCCACAGCATCGGCCTGGCCACCCGCGCCTCGGTCGGGCTGAAGGCCGGCAGGACGAAGGCGTACATCTGGTACAGGATCACGGGCATCGAGATCAGGAGCGCCGCGTACGCCGAGTTGGTCAGCGTCGTGTAGAACGCCTCCGCCGGCCCGAGCGTGATCGGCTCGATCCCGTCGGGGAGCGGCGCGTTGACGATCTCGAGTACGAGATGGTTCTGCCAGGCCGTCAGGGCCCAGGCGATGCCGAAGGCGATCGCCGAGATGATGAGTCGGGTGCGGAGCTCATCGAGGTGCTCGACGATCGACAGGCGATCGTCGTGCTTTACAGGTCGGACTCGGGCCACGACCCCCGCGGGCCCCGGGTCTAGCTCTGCTGCTCGCGAGCGGTGGTGGTGACGGTGCTGGCAGCGGGCGGGTCGACCGGGTCACCGGTCGTCTGCTGACGCGCCTCGAGCGCCTCCTGCTCCTTGTCCTTGCCGGTCACCGAGTCCTTGAACTCGCGCATGCCGCGTCCGAGCGACTTGCCGAGGTCAGGCAGGCGCTTGGGCCCGAAGATGACGAGCACGATGACAAGGATGATGATGATCTCGAGTGGGCCCGGTGTAGGCATGGTCCAACCCATGGTAGAGCAGATATCGCGCCATCGGGCGGGCCTGACAGGATGACCGGCATGTCTGGCTCGGTCCTCTCGGACGGAACGATCCGCCGTCTCGTGGACGAGGGGCGCGTGGTGATCGAGCCCTGGGACCCCGCGATGGTGCAGCCGGCGAGCGTGGATCTCAAGCTCGGCCCGTCGTTTCGCGTCTTCCACAACCATCGCCTCCCGGCGATCGATCTCGCCGAGCCGCCGCAGGGGGTGACGGAGCACGTGCGCATCGACGAGGGCCAGTCGTTCGTCATCCACCCTGGCGAATTCGTGCTCGGCACGACGGTCGAGCGGGTCGAGATGCCGGACGACCTGGTCGCCAGGATCGAGGGCAAGAGCTCACTCGGCCGGCTCGGGCTGATCGTTCACGCGACGGCCGGCTTCGTCGACCCGGGCTTCGCCGGCAATCTCACGCTCGAGATCACCAACCTCACCCGCGTCCCCATCGTGCTCTGGCCCGGGAAGCCGATCGCGCAGCTCTCATTCATGACGCTCGACCGCGCCGCCGAGCGGCCCTACGGACACCCCGAGCTCGGCAGCCACTACCACGGCCAGGTCGACGCCACGGAGTCTCGCTACGAGGGCGGTCCGGGCCGGGGCGCGTAAGTAGCGCCGGCCTTCCCGGTTGGACTGACGAGCGAACTCGAAAATTTCCTTCAAGTTCGCTCGCAGGGTGCCGATACCGGGAGCAAGGGATGCGAGAGATGGAAAGCCACGGCGAACAAGCACACCACGTGAAGCGAGTCGTTCTCCCCTCGGGCAAGACCATCGAGGTCGTCTACTTCAGGGAGAACGAGGCCGAGCAGCCTGAGGCCAAGCGGCTTCCGGAGCAGCCCCCGGCCGAGCCGACGCAGGACCTGCACCTCTGCATGGACTGCACCTCCGAGCTCGTCTACCCCGTTCAGTGGGAGGAGGCCGGCCCGGAGAACTGGACCGTCCTGCTGCACTGCCCGAACTGCGACGTCTACCGCGAGGGTGTCTTCTCGCAGGACAACGTCGAGGAGTTCGACGAGGAGCTCGACCGCGGCGCCGACGCCCTGGCTCGCGACTACAAGCGTCTCCTGCGCGCGAACATGGCGGACGAGATCGACCGCTTCATCGGCGCGCTCGACAGCGACGCCATCCTCCCGGAAGACTTCTGATCCCATCGGGGGGCTCACGCCCCCCGCACCCCCCGGCGCCGACGCGGCCGCTCGCTAAGGCTCCTACGCGTAGCGCTCGACGACCCCGTCCGCGACGAGGTCGAGGGCGGCGCGGCGATCATCCGGCAGTTCCAGCGACGCCAGGCACTCCTTCGCGGACGCCACGTGACCGAGCGCGCGCGAGCGAGCCTCGTCGAGGGCGCCCGTGGCGCTGATGCGGTCGCAGATCTCCGCCGCCGCCTCCGGGGAGCGAGCAGCGGCGCGCAGGTCGAGCGCCCCGAGCTCCGGGTCCCGGGCACGCGCCAGGATCAGCGGCAGCGTCACCGTGCCGTCGAGCAGGTCGGCACCGCGCGGCTTGCCCGTCCGCTCCGGCGGGCCGGAGACGTCGAGCACGTCGTCGAGTAGCTGGAAGGCGAGCCCGACCCGCTCGCCGAAGCGCCCGAGCGGCGCGGCCAGCTCGGGCTGTCCGCCCAGGATCGCCCCGAGCCGGCAGGAGGCGTCGAACAGGCTGCCCGTCTTCAGCCGGCAGCGCTCGAGGTAGCGCTCCTCCCTCACGGACACGTCCCACGCGTCGGCGCGCTGCATCAGCTCGCCGCGCGCCAGCGCGGACGAGGCGCTCGAGAGCGCGCGCACGGCGTCCCTGCTGCCCGTCGAGGCGAGCTCCGCGAACGCCCGCGAGAAGAGCAGGTCCCCCGTGGCGGTGGCGGCCTGGCGGCCCGCTGCCGCGAACACGGTCGGGCGGCCGCGGCGCAGCGCGGCGCCGTCGAGCACGTCGTCGTGCACCAGGGTCGCCATGTGGAGCAGCTCGACCGCTGCGCCTGCGGCCACGAGACCCTGCTCGTCCCCGTCGGCAGACAGGAACACGAGGATCGGCCGCAGGCGCTTCCCGCCCGCGGCCAGCGTGCCGTCCGCGTGGCCCGCGAGCTCCTCGCCGTGGCCGCGCGCGAGCTCGGACAGCCGCTCCTCCGTGCGCTCGAGCAGCCCGGCGAGCGAGGGCCCGCCCGCGGCGAGCACGGCGCCGAGCTGCGCCTGCGCCGTGTTCATGCGCTCCGCGTGCCCGAGTGCAGCGCGATGATCCCGCCGGCGGTCAGGAGCCAGCGGACGTCCTCGAGGCCGCTGGCCGACATGCGGCCCGCCAGCTCCTCGGGTCCGGGAAAGCGCCGCACGCTCGACGGCAGATAGCTGTAGGCGTCGGGATCGCCCGCGATCCGGCCGAGGGCGGGGACCGCGCGGTCGAACCAGGCCCGGAAGAACCACGACAGCGGCGGTCGCTGCGGGGACGTGATCTCGAGCACCACCACGCGGCCGCCCGGGCGCGTCACCCGCGCCATCTCGGCGAGCCCGCGGTCGAGATCGCCGAAGTTGCGCGCCCCGAAGCCGACGGTGACGGCGTCGAACGAGGCGTCCTCGTAGCCGAGCGCCTGTGCGTCGCCCTCCTCGAAGGCGATCGCCGGGGCCTTCTCGCGCGCGAGCTCGAGCATCCCGGGCGAGAAGTCCATGCCCGTGACGGCCGCGCCGCGGCGCGCGAGCTCGATCGCCAGGTCGCCGGTGCCGGTCGCCACGTCCAGCGCGCTCGATCCAGGTCCCACCCTGGCCAGGTCAACGGCCCGCTCGCGCCAGCGATGGTGCATGCCGGCCGTCATGACCGAGTTCATGCGGTCGTACACCCGCGCGATGCGGTCGAACATCGCCCGCACCTGTGTGTCGGGCAGGGTCCCCGCGGCGGGGGCCTCCACTACTCCTCGCCCTTGAGCGACGCGACGTAGTCGACGAGCGCCTGGAACTGCTCGGGGTTGTTCTCGCGCAGCGACTCGTACGACGGCATCGGCGACGTCGGGTTGACGAGCGTGCGCGCGATCGCGTCGGGGCCGA
Organism: uncultured Thermoleophilaceae bacterium; assembly: GCA_963808775.1. Lineage (GTDB taxonomy): Bacteria > Actinomycetota > Thermoleophilia > Solirubrobacterales > Thermoleophilaceae > JACVRW01. The sequence continues at coordinate 221,199 of CAWEGR010000007.1, read as the reverse complement.
GCCGCGCTCCGATCTCCGTCAGGTTCGGGCCGAGCGTGTTGCCGTTCTCGCCGATCTTGTGGCAGCCGAGACAGCCGGACGAGGCTGTGATCTCCTTGCCCTCCTCGTACTGCGGCGCGGTTGCGAGCTCGATCTCGGTGGGCGAGCCGGCGACGGCGCCGAGGACCGTCAGGTAGGCCATCGCGGCGATCGTGGCGATGCCGGCCACGGTGGCGATCGGCCGCCGCAGCGGGTTGCGCTCCGGGCTGCGGTCGTAGAACGGCAGCAGCAGCAGGAGCACGAGACAGAGCGTGGGGATGCCGACCGTCGCGATGAAGACGAGCTCGGGCGGCTTGACCACGCGCAGCAGCTCGAACAGGAAGAAGAAGTACCACTCGGGCCGAGGCGTGTAGGTCGTGGTGGTCGGGTCCGCCTTCGGACCCAGCTCGGCGCCGAGAAGGATGGACATCGTGATGATGACCGCCAGCACGACGCAGGCCATCAGGCTGTCCTTCGCGACGGCGTAGGGGAAGAACGGCTTCCCCTGGCCCTTCTGGATCGAGTACTCCCGCAGGTACTGCTCGCGCTCGCGTGCGTTCATCGCCGGCTCAGATCTCCTCTCGCAGGAGATCCTTCTTCTCGGCCTTGAGCCAGGGCGGCGCCGTCGTGCCGAGCTTCGCCACGAGGTACAGGTGCGCGCCGATCAGCGCGCCGATGAGCCCCGGCACAGCGAGCATGTGTAACGCGTAGAAGCGCGTGATCGTTGTTGGGCCGAATTCGGCCCCGGCTCTCAGGAAGTCGGCGAGATAGGGGCCGACGATCGGGCCCGACGCGTTGATGTTCACGGCCACGACCGTGGCCCAGAAGGAGCGCTGGTCGAACGGCAGCAGGTAGCCCGTGAGGCCCATCATCAGCGTCAGCACGAGCAGCACGACGCCGATCACCCAGTTCAGCTCGCGCGGGTACTTGTACGCGCCGAAGAAGAAGGTCCTGCCCATGTGCAGGAAGATCAGGATGATCATCACCGACGAGCCCCACTTGTGCATGCCGCGCACGAACTCGCCGAGGAAGACCTCGTTCGTGATGCGCGACGCGGACTCGTAGGCGCGCGTGGGATCCGGCTCGTAGTACATCGCCAGGAAGACGCCCGTGACCGCCTGCGAGAGGAAGGCGAACATCGTGGCCGAGCCGAGCGTGTAGAACCAGTTGGTGCCCTTGGGCACCTTGCGGAACAGGAAGCCGCGCAGGAAGGGCGTGAGGCCGGTGCGCTCCTCGACCCAGCCGATCGCCCCGGCGCCCGCCTCGCCCGCCTGCTCCTTGAGCCCCGGCTTGGGCGGCGTGACGACCGAGCCGCCGTTCTCGGACCCGTTGCGGCCGTTCGACCCGGGCCGGGCCGGCTTCGGGCGCAGTGCGCGTGGCAGCGGAGGCGTCTTCACGTGGTCGGCCTCGACGGGTAGAGGTACTGCCAGAGCCCGTCGAGGTGGTTCGACGGGTCACGCGGCGCGAAGCGCTCGAGGTCCGAGTTGAGCGAGAAGCGGTCGCCGATCTCGACGCGGCTGCCCACCTCGGAGACGCGCGTGTAGAAGCGGTCGAGCGGACGCACCGGCGGGCCGCCCTCGACCTGGCCCTCGAAGCCGTAGACGCCGCCGTGGCAGGGACAGACGAACTTCTGCGAGGCCTGGATGTAGCGGACCGGGCAGCCGAGGTGCGCGCAGCGGGTGGAGATCGCCACGTAGGGCTGGGGGTCCTGGCCCTCGATCACCTTGTCGCGCTCGGGGTTGAACTTGCGGACGTAGATCGTCGTCTTCCCCGCCTCGCCGATCTCCGGAACGATGTTGATCACGCGCGGGACGTAGGTCTCGTCGTTGAAGTCCGGCTCCGGGCCCACGTCCTGCCAGGTGGTCGGCGTCGTGTCCTCGAACACCGGCCCGAGCGCGAAGCCGAGGCCCGGCAGGGCGAACGCCATCGTCGCGATCCCTCCGGCGGCGAGCGCCGTCCCGGTGATGAGACCGCGGCGCGTCATCGACTCGCCCTCGAACGCGCCGGCAACGCCGCGCATCTCGGTGTAGCGGGACGTCTTGTCGTACTTGGGAGGGTCGTTTGCCACGGTGAGTCAGAACGGATTGTTCCGCGAGGCGAAGGGTAGTGCCAACATGGTTACGGAGCGCACTACCTCGCGGGCCAGACCGCCCGCGCCAGCCTATCGCCTGAGCCGCTCCGAACTCCGCTCCCAGAGCGCCGCCGCGTCCCCGGGCCGCCCCTCCGCGTGCGCCTGCGCGGTCCGTGAGATCAGGTCGGACAGCTCGCGGACCGCCTCGAGGTCCCCCTCGTCGGCGAGGCGCTGGAGCCCGAGCGCGTACATCGCGTCGCCGCCCAGCAGTCGCAGGTCGTCGTCCATGCCCGCGAAGGCGCGCGGCTCGCCGTAGTGGAGCAGGTAGCCCTCGTAGACCGCCTCGAGCACGAAGCGGCGCTCGGGCGTGGTGTCGAGGCCCTCGAAGCGGCCCGGGCCCGGATCCGTCACGGCGTGCTCGCGGAGCCCGGGGTCCGCGGCCGCGACGACCGCGTCGATGAGCGTCACCGGAGCACCTCCGCGAGCGCGTCCTCGGCGGCCGCGAGCGTGCGCTCGACCTCGTCGGGCGTGTGGGCGAGCGACGGGAACCAGGCCTCGAACTGGGACGGCGGCAGATAGATCCCGAGCTCGAGCATGGCCCGGCAGAAGCGGCCGTAGCGCTCGGCGTCGCACGCCTTGGCGCCGGCGTAGTCGCGCGGCGGCTCGTCTCGGAAGAACAGGGTCACGAGCCCCGTGGTCGAGGCGACGCTCACGGGCCGGCCCTCGGCCAGCCGCTCGAGGCCCTCGGCGAGGGCCCGCGTGGTCGCGTCGAGGCGCTCGTAGGCGGCCGCGTCGAGCAGGCCGAGGGTCGCGAGGCCGGCGGCGGTCGCGAGCGGGTTCCCGGACAGCGTGCCCGCCTGGTAGACGTCTCCGGCCGGCGCGATCCGCTCCATGAGCGAGGCCGGGCCGGCGTATGCGGCCGCCGGGAGGCCGCCGCCGATGATCTTGCCGAGCACGGTCAGGTCCGGCATGACGCCCTCGCGCTCCTGGGCGCCGCCGCGTGCCACGCGGAAGCCCGAGATCACCTCGTCGAAGACGAGCAGGGCGCCCGAGGCGCGGGTCGCCTCGCGCAGGTGCGCGAGGAAGCCGGGCTCCGGCGCGACAACGCCCATGTTGCCGGGGTAGGGCTCGCAGACGAGCGCCGCCACGTCGCCGCGCGAGAGCGCCTCGTCCACAGCGGCGCGGTCGTTCCAGGGAACCACGACGGTGTCGGCCGCCTGGGCGGCGGTGACGCCCGGGCTCGCCGGGATGCCCTGCGTGGCGAGGCCCGAGCCGGCGTCGGCGAGCAGCCCGTCCACGTGGCCGTGGTAGGCGCCCGCGAACTTGACGACCCGGTCGCGGCCCGTGGCCGCGCGGGCGAGCCGCAGGGCGCTCATCGAGGCCTCGGTGCCGGACGAGGTCATGCGCATCATCTCGGCGGAGGGCACGCGGGCGACCACCTCCGCCGCGAGCTCGACCTCGGCCTCCGTCGGCGCGCCGAAGCTGGTCCCGCGGCCGGCCGCCTCGCGCACCGCCTCGACCACGTCGGGATGCGCATGGCCCGCCACGAGCGGCCCCCAGGACAGGACCCAGTCGACGTACTCGTTGCCGTCGACGTCGACGATCCGGGCGCCCTCGCCGCGCGCGACGAAGATCGGATCCCGCCCGATCGAGCGCATCGCGCGGACGGGCGAGTTGACGCCGCCCGGGATCAGCCCGACGGCGCGGGCATAGGCGTCCGCGGAGCGGCTCGCTACGAGTGGGCCGCTTCCCACTCTTGGTGCTCGCCCGTGAAATAGCGCAGGCGGATCTTCTTGAACTCCGTCGAGGAGTAGAGCGTGCTGCGGTCCTCGATCCCGGTGTCCTCCGCGATCGAGTCGAGGATCGCGTCGCACTCCTCCTTCGAGCGCCCGTGCGCCATCGTGAAGACCGAGTAGGGCCAGTCCGCGTACGTCGGCCGCTGGTAGCAGTGCGAGATGCCGCGGAACGAGGCCATCCGCGGGCCGAGCTCGAGTATGCGCTCGTCGGGCACGCGCCAGACGCCCATGCCGTTGGCCGAGAAGCCCGCCCGCCGGTGGAACAGGATCGCCGCCACTCGCCGCAGCGCGCGCCGCTCGCGCAGCGACTCGAGGTGCTCGAGCAGCTCCTCCTGCGACATCCCGAGCTTCGCCGCGGGCGCCGCGTACGGCTCCGGGGTGACCTCCATCGGGCCCTGGGTCGCGCGGATCACATCCACGTCGCGGTCCGCCAGCGGGATCGCCTCCGGCTCCCTGTAGTCCACGGACTCGGCGGCCGCCGCGAGGGTGTCCGTGCCCTTCTCCATCTCGAGATCCATCCGGATCTTGAACAGCCGCAGCGTCGGGAGCTGGCGCACGGACTCGGCGCCCGTGAGCCGCTCGAGCAGCTCGAGCGTCCCCTCGAGCCCGAGCCGCGACTCCGGCTCCGTCGCGATCGTGAACCAGAGGTTGAAGTCGTGGTCGCGCAGGTAGTTGTGCGAGACGCCCGGGTGCGAGTTGATGATCTTCGCCGCCCGCCACGGGTTCTCCGGATCGACGCGGGCGGCGACCAGCATCGAGCTGTAGCCGAGCACCCGGGTGTCGAAGATCGGCGTGATCTCGCGGATGATGCGCTCGTCGAGGAGCCGCTGCGTGCGCCGCATCAGCTCCTCCTCCGGGATCTCGGCCAGGCGCGCGACGTGCGCGTAGGGCCGCGGCTCGAGCGGGAAGCTGCCCTGCAGGAGGTTGAGCAGGCGCTTGTCGAGCTCGTCGAGCGGGACCGCCGAGCCATCCTTGCGGCTGCGGACCTTCGCTACTGGGCGAGCCACCGGGCCACGTCCTTTGCGTGGTAGGTGATGATCACGTCGGCGCCCGCGCGGCGGATGCCCGTCAGCGCCTCGAGCACGACGGCGCGCTCGTCGATATGGCCGGCCGCCGCGGCGTCCTTGACCATCGCGTACTCGCCGCTCACGTTGTAGGCCGCCACGGGCAGGCGCGTGGCGTCCTTGACCCGGCGGATCACGTCGAGGTACGGCAGGGCCGGCTTGACCATCACCACGTCGGCCCCCTCCTCGACGTCGAGCAGCGCCTCGCGCACCGCCTCGTCGGAGTTGGCCGGGGTCCATCTGGTAGCTGCGCCTGTCGCCGAACGCGGGCGTCGAGTCGGCCGCCTCGCGGAAGGGGCCGTAGAAGGCGGAGGCGAACTTCGCCGAGTAGGCGATCAGCGGGAGGTCGCCGTGGTCCTCGGCGTCGAGGCGCGCGCGCAGCGCGCCCACGCGGCCGTCCATCATGTCGCTCGGGGCCACGGCGTCGGCGCCGGCGTCGGCGTGCGACACGGCCGTGCGCGCCAGCAGCTCGAGCGTGGCGTCGTTGTCGATCGCGCCATCGCCGGTGACGACGCCGCAGTGACCGTGCGAGGTGTAGGAGCAGAGGCAGACGTCCGTGATCACGACGAGCTCGGGATGCGCGTCCTTGATGGCGCGGACCGCGAGCTGCACGACGCCCTCGTCGTCGTAGGCCCCGGAGCCCTGCTCGTCCTTCTCGGCGGGCACGCCGAACAGCAGGACCGCGGGGATGCCCAGGGCATGCGCCTCGCCCGCCTCCTCGACGGCGTGGGAGATGGAGAGCCGGTGGACGCCGGGCATGGCCTCGACCGGGTCCCGGCCCTCACCGAGCTGCACGAACAGCGGCAGGACCAGGTCCGAGACGTCGAGCCGGGTCTCGCGCACCAGCTCCCGCAGCACGCCGGTCTTGCGCAGCCGCCGCAGTCGTGTGGCCGGGAAGGACACCGCGTCCAGTCTAGAACCGCGCCAGCGCCAGGCGCGCGAGCGCGCCGAACCCGAGCGTCAGAGCGGCGAGATGGGCGAGCGCCGTGCCGAGGCCACCGGCGTCGTTCAGCGCCGCGTCGAGCGCGTCGAGCGCCGCCTTGAAGGGGAACAGCGCCGAGACGACGCGGATCACGTCGTAGAGAGCGGGCGCCACGGCCCCGCTCGGCACGAGGGCGAGAAAGGCGAGCGGCAGGCAGATCATGAACGCGAGCAGCGACGCCGCGCGCACCTCGCGCGTGAGCGCGCCGATCGCGAGGCCGAGCGCCGCGAACGCGAGTGCCGCCAGCAGCAGGGCGGCGAGCCAGAGCGGGAAGCGGCTCCAGTCGACCGTCACGAACAGGCTGAGCCCGGCGAGCATGAGCAGCGCGACGGCCGCGCCGCAGATCGTGGCGAGCCCGGCCTTCTCGACGAGCAGCGCGGTGCGCGAGACGAGCCCGCGCACCAGCCGCGCGTACGCGTTCTCCTCGCGCTCGAGCGCGAGCGTCCCCGCGGCCAGCAGGAGCGTGATGAACATGAGCGAGACCGCCACGGCGAGCGCCACGGCGAACGAGTTGAGCGACGTCGTGCCGCCGTCGAGCGCGGTGGCCTCCACCCGGATCGGCTCGCCGACCACGCCCAGGACCTCGTCCGAGAACGCGAGGTTCTCGCGGGCGAGACCGGCGAACGCGATCACCCGGTCGAGCTCGGCCCGCTCCGGTGAGCCCTCGGGGAACTCCTCGCGCGCGGTTTCGAGGATCTGCTGCGAGCGCTCGAGCCCGAGCACGTCGAAGTCCTGGCCGAGGAACGAGTACTCGCCGCCCTCCGAGATCAGGTCGAGCAGCTGCAGGGACTCCTCCGCCACGCGCTTCGTGAGCGCGGCGTTCGCCTGCTGGACCTGGGAGCGGATCGTCGACTCGACGAACTCGCGCTTGGCCGGGTCCTCGGCGTTGTAGAAGACCTCGACGGTTCCCTGCTCGAGCGTCGACTGCAGGTTCGACGCGAGGTCGTCGGGGATGATCAGCGCCCCGAGCACCTCGCCGTCCTTCACCTTCTGGATCGCCTCGGCCCGGCTGTCGACGCGCACCGGGTCGATGGCCTCGAAGAGGCGCTGGCCCTCCTGGGCGAGGTCGATCTCCTCGCCGCCGAGCTCGACGGTCGCGGGCTTGCCGGCCAGGCCGTTGTAGAAGGCGACCTCCGGCTTGTCCGGCCCGCGCGAGAGGGCCACGCCGATCAGGACCGCGATCGCGATCGGGTAGATCACGAGCAGCGAGACGAGCAGCGGCGAGCGCCGCAGGATGCGCAGGTCCTTGACGAGGAGCCAGCGCACGGTCAGTGGCCCCTCTGGTGCAGGAACTCCACGAACGCGCGCTCGAAGTCGAGGCCCGTCGTGCCCGTGGCCTCCTCGAGCTGGCGCGGCGAGCCCTCGAAGACCCGCTCGCCGTCGGCCAGCACGATCAGGCTGCCCGCGTAGCGGTCCGCCTCCTGGATGTGGTGCGTGGCGTACACCACGGTCGTGCCCTCCTCGGCGAGGCGCAGGATGAACTCCCAGAGCCGCTCGCGCTGGCGCGGGTCGAGCGCCGAGCTCGGCTCGTCGAGCAGGAGGACCTCCGGCTGCGACAGCAGGCCGATGGCGATGTTCACCCGCTGGCGGTTGCCGCCCGAGAGCGTGGCGGTCTGGTCGCGGGCGCGGTCGGCCAGCGCGGTCAGCTCGAGCATGCGCTCGACCGACGCCCGCGGGTCCGGAGAGCGCTCGAGCCGGGCGAACAGCTCGAGGTTCTCCGCCACCGTGAGCTTGCCGTACAGGGCCGGCTGCTGCGGCACCCAGCCGACTCGCGACGAGCTCTCGACGCTGCCCTCGTCCGGGGTCTGGATGCCCGCCAGGATCGACAGCAGGGTGGTCTTGCCGGCTCCGTTCGGGCCGATGATCGCCACGAGCTGGCCCGCGTCGGCGGACAGCGACACGCCGCGCAGGGCCACGCGTTCGCCGTAGCGCTTGACGAGGTCGGTCGCTGTCAGGGTGGCCACGGGCGCGCAGGTTGGCAGAATCGCCCGTAGTGAAGCTCCTGTTCGTCGGCGACGTCGTGGCGGGGATCGGCCGGCGCACCCTCGCCGCGCTGCTCCCCGGCCTGCGCGACGAGCACGAGCCCGACTTCGTCGTCGTCAACGGCGAGAACGCGGCCGGAGGCGTGGGGATCACCGAGAAGACGGCCCGCGAGCTGCTCGACATGGGCGCCGACGCGATCACCCTCGGCAACCACGCCTACCGCCACCGCGAGGTCTACGGCTTCCTCGACCGCGAGGAGCGGATCGTGCGGCCCGCCAACTACCCGAAGGGAAGTCCGGGGCGCGGGCACACGGTCGTGAGCAACGGCGGCGGGCGGCTCGGCGTGACGAACCTCTCCGGGCAGGTCTTCCTCAGCGCCGCTCGCTCCGCGTTCGCCGAGGCCGACGCCGTGATCGCCGAGCTGGGCGACCGCTGCGACGCGTTGCTGCTCGACATGCACGCCGAGGCGACGAGCGAGAAGGTGGCGATGGGCTGGCACGTGGACGGCCGCGTCACCGCGTGCCTCGGCACCCATACGCACGTCCCGACAGCCGACGCCCGCGTGCTGCCCGGCGGCACCGCGTACATCACGGACGTCGGGATGACGGGGCCGCGTGACGGAGTGATCGGCGTCCGGACCGAGCAGGCGCTCGAGCGCTTCACGCGCATGACGCAGGTCCGGCTCGAGACCGCCGACGAGGATCCCTGGCTGAACGCGGTGCTAGTCGAGGCGGACGGCGAGGGCCGGGCCACGAGCATCGACCAGCTGCTCATGCCGCTGCGGCCGTAGCTCGCGCGCGCAGAGGACGAGCACGGCGAGAAGCGCCAGGTCGCGCGCCGCCACGATCGCGAGCGCGAGCGGCTCCCGATCGACCACGTCGAAGTAGCGCGAGGGGAACTCGAGGAAGGTGAGCAGCGCGGCCGCGGCGACCGCAAGCGCCAGCCCGCGCAGGCGCCACGCGAGCGCGAGCGCGCCGAGCGGCAGCACCCAGATCACGAACTGGGGAGACAGGACCCTGCCGAGCACCGCGAAGGCGGCCACCGCCGCCAGGCCCGCGAGCACGAGCGCCCGCGCCGACGGGTCGGCCTTCACCCACGACGTGACAAGCGCGAGGAAGCCGGCGAGCAGCACGAGCATCAGCGCCGACAGCGCGCCCGCCGCCGGGTGCTCGATGCCGTCCGAGCGATGGCTGCTGACGCTCTCCGCCTCGCCCAGCCCGACCCCGTCGAGGCCCACGAGCGCCAGGGCCGGCAGGCTCTCGACCTGGACGGGCCGCTCGAGGTGGTATTCGACCGCCCCCGTGGCGCCGTCCGGCGACAGCGCGAGCGCGCCGAGCCCCGCCACCACGATCACCGCCGCGCATGCCGCGGCGCCCTCCCACGCCTCGCGCCGCAGGCCGCGGGCAAGGAGCCACCCGAGCGCGACCGGGACGACCGCGAGCGGAAACAGCTTGGTCATCGCCCCGGCGCCGAGCAGCGCCAGGCCCGCGCGCGGCCGCTCGCGCACGAGCAGGAGCAGGCCGCCCAGCGTGAGGACGACGGGGAACAGGTCGAAGTGGGTTCGCAGCAGCGCGCCGCAGAGGAGCGGCATCGCCGCCGCGGCGAGGAGCGCGCTCCGGCGGTTGCCTCCGGTAGCGGCGGCGAGCGCGCCGCACAGCAGCACCACGGCGGCGGCGAGCGCGAGGGTCCAGCCCGCGAACGCGAGCCGGAACGGCTCCTCGGCCGTGCCCGCCAGCAGCCCGGGCAGCGCGATCGCCGGCGCCGCGAGCGGCGGGTACTCGAAGAAGACGTCGCGGTACGGCAGCCCGCCGTCCAGGAGCGGCTCGACGAAGCCGCGGTAGACGAACAGGTCGTTCACGCGCTCGTCCGACCACGGCATGACCCAGAGCGACAGCGCGAACCCGGCGGCGAGCAGACAGAGCGCGAGGGCGGTGTCCCGCCTCACGCCGCCACCAGCTCGCGCTCCTCGACTGGCTCGCGGCGCCGCGCCGGAGCTCCGTGCTCGCAGAAGAGGGCCACCAGCACGAACGGGGTGAACCAGACGACGTAGAGATAGAACCAGTAGCCGGCCGTGAGCTGCACGGCGATCAGCACGGCCGCTCCGAGCGCGGCCACCTGGCGCGCCGAGGGCCGGCGGGGCACGAACGCCACCAGGAGCGCCAGCCCGGCGGCCGCCACCTTGACCACCGTCTGCAGCCAGTCGAGTGACGGCGCCTGGCCCCAGATGCTGAACGGCGAGGGCCGCGCCGCCTGATATCCGACCGTCCGGTCGTAGAGCTCGCGCAGGCCGCCGTCCGGGAGGAAGGGCAGCAGCGTGGCCGCCACCGTGAGCAGGAGCGCCGCGCCGTAGAGGAGCGGCGCGCGCCGCGCGAACAGCGGCGCCAGCGCGACCGTGACGAACTTCGCCGTGGTCCCGAGGCCCACGGCGACACCCGACCACACGCCGGAGGCGGGGCCGCGCCGCAGGGTGAACGCGAGCAGCGCGGCCACGCACGCGAGCGCGACGAGGGCGTCGTTCGCGTTCGACTCGAGCACGAACGAGGAGTACGGGAATGCCGTCCAGGCGTATGCCAGCGCGACACCGAGGAGCGTCCCCTCGCGCCCGGGCCGCAGTCGCCTTCCGAGCAGGAACAGGCCACCGATCACGAGCAGGTCGAAGCTGATGGCGGCGCCGTGGGCCGCCGGCAGCCCGTCCCATGACCCGCTCCAGCGAAAGGCCTGCTCCCAGGGCACGTAGAGCAGGTAGTTCACCGGCCCGTACGTGTCGCCGCGCTCGACGTCCTCGGAGAAGCCCTTGCCGTAGAGCTCGTCGCCGTCGACGATCCGGTCCGCGCCGACCACCCCCGCGTAGCCCACGTCGACCACGTTCGAGTCGGCGATGTTGAGCCCGATCCGGAAGGCCACGAGGAACACGAGCCCGACGCAGAGCAGGAGGAGCGACGCGTGCGGCACGAGCCGCCCCGGGGCGCTCCGCGGGCGGAAGCCCGCAATGAGCATCCGCGCGAGCAGGTAGAGCAGCACCGGGTAGACGAGCGGCGCCGACAGCCCGATCTCAGCGGCGTTGAAGAAGGCGTGCGAGACGCCGAACCCGAGCAGCACGAGCAGATCGAGGTGGAGGAGCCGCAGCGGGCGCCGGAAGTCGATGAACGGCAGCAGGAACAGGACGCAGAGCGGCAGCCAGACGTAGGGCGCGTTCAGCTTGCGCCCGAAGGCGCCCGGATACCCGCGCGCCATCGACCACGCGACCTGGTCGCCCGACCATTCCTCGACGATGCGGCGGCTCGAGTCGTCGACCTGGACCTGGACGACCTCGTCGCCGTCGCGGAAGAAGCTCACCTGCCAGCGGCCGGCGCCCTTCGTGTAGGCGGTCGGGTCGAGCCGGCCGTCCGAGCGCGCCTCGCGCACCAGCTCCGAGCGCGCCGCGATCCGCTTGACCTCGATCCCGCTCAGCTCGAAGCCCTCCGGGGGCTCCGTCTGCGAGGGCGGCAGCTCCGGGTCCGCCGCGAACGCGGCCGGCGCCATGAGCAGCGCGGCCGCGAGCAGCGCGAGCGTCAGTCGTGCGACAGCTCGATGCGGAAGCTCCACATCTTGTTCCCGATGAAGTTGAGCGGGGTGGCGGCGACGATCGAGATCGCCTGGGCCGCCACGTCCGGGACGCCGGCGACGGAGACGAGCACCTCGAGGATCGCCGCGGCGAACAGGAACGCGGCGACGCTGACGGTGAAGAAGCGCGCCGCCTGGAAGCCGGCGTGGCCGTCGCGCGCGCGGAACGTCCAGTGGCGGTTCCACCAGAAGTTGTTCAGGACCGCGACGGCGAACGCGGCCGTCGCGGCCACCAGGTGGTGCAGGTCGAGCACGCTCACGCAGAGGGCGAACACGCAGAGATTGACCACGTAGCCGGAGGCGCCGACGGCGCAGAACTTGATGAGCTGCAGCCAGTTGTGCGGCCTGCGCAGTCCGGCGCGGACGCGCAGGTGGAGGCCATGGCGCGGCTCGGCCACCGCTTCGGACCGCTCCGGGATCACCCTGCCGAGGGTACCTGGAAGTGCTCGAGCACAAGCGGTGTCACGTCCTCGAGCGCCCACGACTCGCGTTCGGGGACCCGGACTCCCGCCATCAGCAGCACACCCTCGGAGTCGTCGCGATGGAGCGAGCCGTGACTGCCGCCGCCCACGTGCTCCGCCCCTCCCCAGTCGACGAACTCGTAGCCGAGCTCGGCCGACACGAGCACGTCGCCGGCGTGCGGACACGCGAGCGCCGACCAGACCCGGCCGAGCGCGTCGGGGTAGGTGTCGCTCCCGACCAGTCCCCCTCCGGTCTCGAGCTCGAGCGCCGCCTCGTCTCCGCCCAGCTCCCATGTCTCGCCACGCCGGTCGCGCAGCTCGCCGCCTGGCCGGAACCAGAGCTCGCCGCGCGCTGTGCGAACGACGGCGCGGTCCGAGTCGCGCCAGATCACGAGGTCCACGCCCTCCAGCTCGCCGAGCAGGTCCACCACCCGCGGCCTCAGCCGCTCGCGCTCCCCCGTGTCCAGCACGTAGACCGCCCCGGAGCGCGCCGAGGGACATACCGCGAGCTCGGCCTCGGTCGGTGCGGGATCGGCGGGCTGGAGCACGCGCAGCTCGCCCTCGAACGGCGCCGCGAGGTTGACCCCGTGCTCCACGACGGTCTGCGAGTGGTCCGACATCACGATCACGGCGTGATCCTCGAGGAAGGCGTCCATCCCGCCGGCCACGTGCATGATCCGCTCGAGCGCGCGGTCGGCGTCGGCTATCGAGGTGACCTGCCCGTCGGGTCCCGCCCTGTGCGAGTGCGTGTCGTTGTCCGGCAGCGAGAAGAGCAGGAAGTCGAACAGGTCGTGCTCGACGAGGTACGCGCCGACGCAGCCGGTGTGACGGTCGCGCTGGCCCGGCATCCCGAGCGTCGAGGTGCAGCCGGTCTCGCGCGAGTCGAACAGGTCGGCGTAGAAGAGCTCGCGCGCGCCGTAGACGGGGTGGCGGAACTGCACGGCCTCCGCGATGCGCCGGTAGACGCTCGTGCCCGAGGGCTCGTGGCGCGTGCGGCCGCGGTAGATCAGGTAGGTGGTGCAGGCGGTGCGGAGGCCGGCGTCGTCGAGGTGCTCGTAGACCGTCCTGTGCGCACGCGTGAGGTGCGCCATGTTCATGTTGTAGACCGTGTCGTAGAGCGAGCGCACCACGCCGAACGCGCGCGTGGCCTGGAACGAGGAGCCGTACTCGACGTAGCGCTCCTCGCCGCGGTGGTACCAGTTCATGGACGGGATGTGGTGCTCGCCGGGACCCCGCCCCGTCGCGATCGCCGCAGAGGCCACGGGCGTGACCGAGGGGAACGTGGACACGCAGTCGCGCACGTACACGCCGCGCTCGCGCAGGGCGGCGAGCGCCGGAGCGCGTCCCTCGTCGATCGCCCTGTCGAGCATGTCGGGCTTCAGCGAGTCGATCACCGCGAGCACCAGCTTCCTCGGCTGAGCGGCGAGGGCCATCTACCGCAGGATGCGGAGCCCGGCGTACTTCTCGCCCTCGCGGCGGCGGCCGCCGGCGAGCAGGACCACGAACCCGATCAGGGCGAGGAAGGAGAGCGGTGGCACGAAGATCGCGATCGCCGCGAGCACGAGCGCCGCCCCGTCCGCGTACAGCGTGATCAGCGCGGCGGCGCCGGAGTCGAGCCGGCGCCGGGCGCGCTCCACGAGGCCGCCGACCGCGAGCCAGCCGAGTGCCGCGCAGATCGGGCCGAGCACGATGCCGAGCCAGCTCGCCTCGCCCCCGTCCGCGAGCGCGCCCGCGAACAGCAGCGCGCCGAACACGAGCCCGAGCACGCCCGCGAGGAGCTGAACCGGGCTGCGGCCGTCCGCGTTCGGCGCCTCGCGGCGCTCGAGCAGATAGGCCACCACGGCGAGCGCCAGCACGGCCGCGAGGAATCCGGTCGACTCGAGGAAGCTGAAATCGGTGCCGTCGAAGTCGATCCCCGTGTCGGCGTTCGCGAGCGCCCCCGCCAAGAGCGGCGGCAGGTAGGGCCGCACCCCGGTGGCGCCGGCAAGGCCGGCGCCGGTTCCCATGTCCATGACCAGACTCACGTTGAAAGATCGATCCTCCGCCGGACGCCGCCGGCTCCGGATACGCTGCAGGGCGGTGACGATAACCGCCGCGCCACCGTCGTGAGCACCTCCCGGGATCTGGAGCGCTACGCGGGCCTGTTCGCCGCGCGCACGCGGGTCATGAAGTCGTCCGCCATGCGCGACCTGATGGCGGTCACCACCCGGCCCGAGGTGATCTCGCTCGCGGGCGGCCTGCCGGACACCGGCACGTTCCCGCCGGACACGTTCGCGGCCGTGGCGCAGCGCATCGCCGCCGAGTCCTGCGCAAAGGCCCTCCAGTACGGCCCGACCGAGGGCCTCCCGGAGACGAAGGCGTGCATCGCCGAGGTGATGGCGGCCGAGGGCATGCACGTGGACCCCGAGGACGTGATCGTGACCACCGGCGGCCAGCAGGTGATCGACCTCGTGGCGAAGACGCTCATCGACCCCGGCGACGTGGTGATCGCGGAGGGTCCCACCTACCCCGGCGCCGTACCGGTGTTCTGCTCCTACCAGGCGGACGTCGTTCAGATCGAGATGGACGGCGCGGGGATGCGCGTCGACCTGCTCGAGGAGACGCTCGCGCGCCTCGAGCGCGAGGGCCGGCGGCCCAAGTTCATCTACACCGTCCCGACCTTCCAGAACCCCGCGGGCGAGACCATGTCGCTCGCCCGCCGCAGGCGGCTCGTCGAGATCGCCCACGAGCGCGAGCTGCTCGTGCTCGAGGACAACCCGTACGGGCTGCTCCGCTACGAGGGCGAGGCGCTGCCGCCGCTGCGCGCGCTCGACGAGGGAGTGTTCGTCATGTACCTCGGGACCTTCTCGAAGATCCTCTCGCCGGGCATCCGCCTCGGCTGGGTCGTGGCGCCTCCCCCGGTGCTCGAGAAGATCAACCTCGGCAAGCAGGCCGCGGACCTGTGCACCTCGACGCTCTCCCAGCTCATGGTCCAGGCCTACTTCGAGCGCGGCCGCTGGCGCGACTACGTGGCCTCGCTGACGGACCTCTACCGCGCCCGGCGCGACACGATGCTCGACGCTCTCGCCGACCACTTCCCGCCGCAGGCCGAGTGGACGCACCCCGGCGGCGGGCTGTTCGTGTGGGCCACGCTGCCGGACTTCATCGACACCACCGACCTGCTCGCCCGCGCGCTGCGCGAGAACGTGGCGTTCGTGCCCGGCGAGGCGGCCTTCCTCGACGGCCGCGGGCGCTCGTCCATGCGGCTGAACTTCTCCGGCTCCGACTCCGACGCGATCCGGGAGGGCATCCGCCGCATCGGCGAGGTGGTGTCCGAGCAGATGGCCCTGTACGGGACGCTCACGGGCGAGCTGCGCGCCGAGACCCCCGCCGAGGGCGCGGAGGTGGTTCGCATGCCGACGCCGGCGGAGCGCGAGCGCAGGGCGGGCGGCAGGTGAGCCGCGTGGCGGTGCTCAAGGGCGGGCGCTCGCTCGAGCGCCAGGTGTCGCTCCGCTCGGGGGCGCGCGTCGAGGACGCGCTCGCCCGCCTCGGCCACGACGTCGCCGCGATCGACGTCGGCCTCGACCTGATCGACCGTCTGCGCGAGGTGGGCCCGGACGTGGCGTTCATCGCGATGCACGGGCGCGACGGCGAGGACGGGACGGTTCAGGAGCTGCTCGAGATCCTCGACATCCCCTACACCGGCTCCGGCGTTCTCGCCTGCATGCGCGCGATGGACAAGGTCCTCGCGAAGCACCTCATGACCGACGCCGGGCTGCCGACTCCCGAGTTCTTCGCGTTCAGCGAGACCGCCTTCCGCGAGCTCGGCGCCGCCGCGGCGCTCGGCGCGATCGAGGAGCGGCTCGGCTTCCCGATCGTCGTGAAGCCCTCGTCACAGGGTTCGGCGCTCGGGATCCGGTTCGCGCGCGAGGCCGCGGATGTCCCGGCGGCCCTCGTCGCCGCGTTCTCCTACGACTCGCGCGTCCTGCTCGAGCGGCACGTGCAGGGCCGCGACCTGGCCGTCTCGATCCTCGACGGCGAGCCGCTCCCGGTGGTGGAGGCCCTGCCGCGCGACGAGCCGTTCTACGACTTCGAGGCCCGCTACGAGATCGGCCGCACCGACTTCGTCTGCCCCGCGGAGCTGACGCCCGAGCTGACCGAGCGGGCGCAGGCGCTGGCGCTCGACGTGTACGGGCTGCTCGGCTGCTCCGCGTTCGCCCGGGTCGACCTGATGCTCGACGGCGCGGGCGAGCTGTCGGTCCTCGAGACGAACGTGATCCCGGGCCTCACCGAGACGAGCCTGCTGCCACAGGCGGCCGAGGCCGCGGGCATCGGCTTCGACGAGCTCATCGGACGAATCCTCGAGCTCAGCGCGCAGCCGGCGCCGCGGCCGGCCTAGCGGAACCCCGCGGCCGGCAGCCGGCCGTGCCACTACTCCATGACTCCGCGGCCGGCCGAGCCGGCCGCCTCGTCCACTACTGATCCTCGCTCGCGAAGTCCTCGGGCGTGACGTTGTCGAGGAAGTCCTTGAACTTCTCGACGACCTCCTCCTGGTCCTCGACCTCGTGCTCGAACTCGATCGCGGACTCGGAGATCACGTCCTCGGCGGCGAAGATCGGCGCGCCGGTGCGAACCGCGAGGGCGAGGGCGTCGGAGGGGCGCGAGTCGATCGCGAGCTCGCGCCCGTTCAGGCGGAGGGTGACCTCGGCGTAGAAGGTGTTCTCGCGCAGCTCGGTGACCGCCACCCGGGTGCAGGCGATCTCGAGCTCCGAGAGCATCTCGGAGATCAGGTCGTGGGTCATCGGGCGGGGCGTGTTCGCGCCCTGCAGCTTCATCAGGATCGCGGCCGCCTCCGGATGCCCGATCCAGATGGGGAGGAACTTGTTGCCGTCGCGGGTCTTCAGAAGCACGATCGGCTGCTTGCCGACCATGTCGAAGCTGACGCCGTAGATGACCATTTCCTGCATGGCTGCTCGACAGTCTAGACCTGATCGGAAGAGCCGCCGCGCCGCCTGTCACGGGCGCTGCGGGCGAGGTCGAGCGGGCGCGCGATGAGCCCCGCGAGCTTCCAGCGGCGGGTGGCCACGAGCGCCTGAAGCTCGGCTCGAAGGCTCACGAGCTCCTCGTGGGCGGCGTCGCGCTCCCGCATCGTGCGCCCCACCTCCCCGGTCAGCTCGAAGATGCGGCTCTCCGCGCGCGCCTGCGCCCGGCTGAGCCGCGCGAGCTCCTCGAGGGGCGTGCCGGAGGGGGGTGAGGCGGGGTCGAGCTCCTCCCAGAGCGCCATGAGCTCGCGCGCGTGCGCGGCGGCGTCATGGTGGCGATAGGCGAGCTCGCGCCCGGCGTCGCCGAGCGCCGGCGACCAGCTCTCGAGCGACGCGAGCAGCTCCTCCTCGTCGAGGCGCCGGCCCGTCGCCCTGCCCGTGATGCCGTCCGCCTCGATCGCCTCGTAGCTCTCGGGGGTCAGCCAGCCGTCGGTGCCGGCCGGCCCCGTCACGTAGACGGCTCGCCGGGCCGCCATGCCCTCGAGCGCACAGCGCCCTATTGCGCACACCACATCCGCCCGCGCCAGCTCCAGGTCGGGCGTCGCGGTGACCTCGCCGTGGCGGCCGATCAGGCGGAACCGCGCTCCGTGGCGCTCCACGGCGCGCCTGATCCGGCGCAGCGCCTCCCCGCCCTGGTCGTTGCCGAAGACGACGACCTCCCGGACCCGCTCGTTCCTGCGGTCGCCGACCCTGCCGAAGCGCTGCAGGTCGATGGGCTGGCGCAGGCGGCGCTGCGGCGGCCGGACGGCGAGCGAGCGGACGTGCGCGCCGACCCGGTCGTTCATGACCACCACCGCCGCGGCCACGTCGGCCACCTGCGGGACGAGCTGCAGGCTCACCTCGGTGGAGTGCGCCACGTAGACGCGGCGGGCCGCCGGGTAGCGCCCCGCCAGCTCGTAGGCGGAGGGAGCGTCCTGGGCAAGGACGGCGTCACAGCGGCTCCGGCAGGTCCCCGGGTGCGAGCACCCGGACGCCGCGGCGCTCGGCGATCTGAGCGGCCTCGCCGCGGACCTGGGCGGCCAGCAGGACCTCGTGACCCAGCCGCGCGAGCTGCTCCGCCACCGTCACGAGATACGTCTGGGTGCCGCCGAGGGCGGCCAGCTCCTCGGTGCCGAGGACGATCCTCATGCCGGACCGACCGCGCTCGCCAGCTCGGCGTCCCTGCGCTCGAGCGGCCGGTCGCCGCGGCCGAGCAGCCGGAGGTTGCGATCGCCGCGCCCGGTGAGCAGGACCAGGTCACCGGGCCGGGCCATCCCGATCGCCGCCGCCACGGCGTCCTCGCGGTCAGGGACGAGCCGTGGATCGGCGCCCGCGTCGCGGGCCCCCTCGACGAGCTTCGTCGGCACCTCGAGGGGTTGCTCCGGCGTCCAGCGCGTGGCCGCCAGCACGAGCTCGTCGGCCGCGCCGAGCGCGATGCCGAGCGCGTGCTGCTCCTCCGCGCCGTAGGTCGGGACGATCGAGCCGAGCACGATCACCCTGCCGCGTCCCCGGCCTGCCGCACCGCGCGCCGTCTCGAGCGCCCGCTCCGCCCCGGCGGCGTTGTGGGCGTAGTCGACGATCACGTCGAAGGGCGGGCCCTCGATGACCCGCTCGAAGCGGCCGGGCGGCGCGGCCGCCATCTCGATCGCGCGCCGCGTCTCGGCCGGCGGGATCGCGAGGAGGTCCGCCAGCGTGAACGCGGCGAGGGCGTTCAGGGCGTTGTGCTCGCCGGGCATCCGCAGCTCGAGCCGCTGCGTGCCGGCCGGCGTCTCGAACTCGAGCCGGGTCTTGCTCAGGTCCCACTCGCAGCCGGTCAGGCGCACGTCCGCGCCGGGAGCCCGGCCGAAGCCCGCCACCCGCGCGCCGAGCTCGCGCAACTCGGCGACGAGGCTCGCGCCCACGGGATCGTCGACGCCGATCGCCGCGACCGGGACGTGGCGCTCCCCGCGGACGAAAAGAGCGCGCTTCGCCTCCTCGTAGGCGGCCCGGCCGCCGTGGTGCTCCCAGTGTTCGAACCCGACGTTGGTGAGCACCGCGGCCTCCGGCAGCATCGACGGGCAGAAGGCGAGCTGAAAGCTCGACAGCTCGGCCACCACCATGTCCGCCTGCTCGCCGACGGCGGCGGACAGGGGCGGGCCGAAGTACGTGTTCCCGGCGAGCAGCGGGCTGGCCCCGGCGGCGCGCAGGATGTCGACGAGCAACCCCGCCACCGTGCCCTTGCCGTTCGTGCCGGTCACGCCGATCCACGGCCGGCGGTCGCAGCGCCAGGCCAGCTCCGCCTCGTCGATGACCGTCGCGCCGCGGGCCGTGAGCTCGCGCAGGAACGGGGCGTCGGGGCGGATCCCCGGGCTCTTCACGACCGTTCGCGGCTCGGGCAGGGACCTGTATGCGCCGGGCCCCGTGGCCACGCGGACCCCGGCCGCCTCCAGGCGCTCGAGCGTGGGGCGCAACGACTCGCGCGGCGCGCTCTCCCACGCGCTGACGGCCCCGGGTCCGTGGCGCGCGGCCAACAGGTGAGCCGCGGCGGCGCCGGCGCGGGCGAGCCCCGCGACCAGGTAGGGGCCCGGCGGAACCTCTGGCCGCGCGGGGGCGCTAATCCGCGAGCGGTGACACCGCCGACCCGGCCGCGGTGGGCGCCAGCACATTCCCTTCGTTACAGCTCTGGGACTTCAGCGCGGCCGGCTCGGACGGAGGCGTGCTCTTGAGAGCGGTCGGCTCCTGCGCCCGCGCGGACTGGGTTCCGTCGGGCGGGCAATTCAGCGCCACCGGGTTCCCGAGTCCCTCCGGCTGATCGGTCACCGACACCTTGAAACGAGCCATCGAACGGCCTCCTCGTCTACGGAAAGGGATGCGGCAGTATAGGCCCAGCGGTAGCCAGGTCGAGGTCTCGGCCCGGTGACCGGATGGGCCTGGCCAGCCGGGGCATGCCGAAGGGCTCCCTGTCGTATCCGAAGGTCATGGGCACAAGCCCGGGCACGAGCGCTCGCACCGCGTGAAATGGCGAGGTCTCCCGGCTCGTGAGATCGACGAAGAGCGGCTCCGAGATCCGGGCCAGCGCGCGCTCGAGCGGCTCGTCGGAGTCGCCCAGCGCGTCGACGGGCACGCGGACCCTCGACGCGGTCAGAAACGCTCGGTCGGGTCCCGCGAGCGGCGAGCGCTGAAACTCGAGGTGATCGAGCGCCGTCAGGACCTGCTCCGGCTGGGGCGGGTCGCCGGCCTGCTCGGGGTCCCGCCAGAGAACGGTCGACGCCTCGACGAGCGCGCGGCTCGCGGCGGCGCGGCCCGTCGCGGCACACGAGGCGCCGACCGCCAGCTCGGGGCCGCCGTCGAGGAGGCAGAGGACCACGGGCCAGGTGTCGAGCGTCAGGTCGAGCAGAGTGACGCCAAGGCCGGCGCCGTCGAGTTCCTCGACGTGCTCCGCGAGCTGCCCATCGAGCTCCCCGGTCGAGATGAGCGGCGGCGACTCGCGCCGCAACCAGGTCCACATGAAGGCGTCGCGCTCGACGAGCTCGGCGAGAGCCCGGCGGCGCGCCTCATCGCGGTCGGGGTGCACGGCCATGCCCGAGCTCGTCACGCGAGGAAGGGGCGGGGCGTCGGGATCGGTGAAGGGCAGCATCACCGAGGCGGCGGGGACCATGCGCTCCTCGCCGGTCGCGGTCTCGGCGCGGATCCAGAGGTAGCGGGTGTCCGGGCGGTACGCCTCCGCCGCTCGCGGCCCTGCGAGCTGCCGCTCGTTGTACGCGTGCAGCTCCGCCGGCAGGACCGCGTTCGGCAGGTCGCCGGCTCGGGAGCGCACGAGGCGCGAGGGCGAGATGTCGCCGGCGGCGAAGCGCTCGACGGCCTCGGCGCGCGCGACGAGTTTCGCGTTCTGCTCGTCCGTCCTGTGAACGCCGGTGGCAAAGCCGTGCCCGGACCCCGGATGCAGGAGATTGGGGTGCGCGTACCGGGCGCCGTACAGGTGCCCGCGCGGGGCCCGTGGGCCGCGGCGCGTGAGACGGCCCACGGAGAGCACGGGTCCGAGCCGGTGCGGCTCGCGCGCACCCGGGGCGGCGTCACAGGACGCGACCTCGATCGCTCCGTCCCGCTTGGATCCGATCACGTGGAACGCCGACGGGTCGAGGTCGCCGAGCGCCGCGAGCGCGGCCTCCACGAAACCGGCGTCCGGACGATCCCCCGCGACGGAGCTGCCGCCCATGCTCGCGAGCTGGCCATAGGCCCGCACCCGGCCGTGTGGCGTGGCGCCCGCGATCAGGAACCGCACGGCGCGGCGAGCATCGCGCGGGTCCGCCTCGCTCGGGATGTGGAGCAGCTCGTCGCCTGTCCAGATCAGCCCGTCCGGCGCGCCGCCGGCCCGCGCCACGAGCACCGCCTCGGCGAGGGGACGGCCGGGCGGCAGAGGCGGCGCGTCCGCCGGTTCCGGCGCCAGGGCTCCGGCACCCGCGAGCGTCGCGCACAGCTCCTCGAGCTCCGGCGCGGCGAGGCCGGCGGCGCTCGCCGCCGATCCGTCATCCGCCACCCCGGACACGAGCGCGTCGAGCAGCCGCCCCCCGGCGGCCGGGCGTGGGAGCTCGACGCTCACCTCGCGCATGTGGCGCACGAAGACAAGGCCGTCATGGACGACCGCTCCGAGCCAGCGAGGCTCGAAGGCGAGGCCCCGGCCGCTCGCGACGGTCACGAGCCGAGAACCAGCGCGATCAGGGAGAGCGTGCCGTCGTCGAGCCCGAGCGTGGCCGCGGCGCGGCGCTCGTGGAACCCGGAGACCGCCCGGATCGGCACATCCAGCTCAGCGGCGGCGAGATAGGCGTTCTGCATGGCCGCGCCGGCCTCGAGCAGAGCGAGCCGGTACGCCCGGCCCTGGTACTTGCGCGCCGTCCGCGCGAGCTCCGCGGAGATGAACACGACGGGCCCCCCGGCGGCGAGCAGGCCATCGGCAACGGGGTCGGAGATGAACAGCGCGTTCAGCGGCGCGACCTCGCCCGCCGGCGAAGCGCGGTGGAGCCCCCCTCCCGATCGCGCGAGGCGCCAGGCGCCCGCCGTGAGCGGCGAGGGCGCGCCCTGGCTCACGACGTGCAGGACGAGCGGCTCGAGAGCGCCACCCGACGGGACCATCCGGCGACCCTCGTCGTTCCGGCCGTAGGCTGCCGCGAGAATGGCCGACAGCTCCTGGAAGTCGGGGAGCCGCGCCGTCCCATCCGGAGACGAGGATCTCCTCCCGGCCGCGAGCTCGGCCGTCCGCGTCGCGGGCCGGGTCGAGCGCCAGCTCCGGCTTCCGGCTCGCCTCCGTCGGGTCGCGCCGCCTCGAGGTCCGCGGGACCGAGCGGGTGGATCATCGCCGAGTGGGTCGAGGTCCAATCGTGAAACACGCGCCAGGACTCGCGAGCGTCGACCACGGCTCCCGCCCGCGCGAGCGCGTCGAGCAGAGCCGCAACGTCAGCCGGCGGAACGTCCGCGCACTCGGCGATCTCGTCCGGCGAACGGCTGCCGTCGCAGAACCCGAGGATCCGCAACGCGGCGTCCGGATCACCCTCGATCCTGACCCGCCGGCCTCCGAGGTGGAACACGAGCGCGGCGCCATCGTCCGTCCGGAGGGGCACCCGATGGGCGAGCGGGAACAATGGGCGATCCTGGACTCGAACCAGGGACCTCGTCCTTATCAGAGACGCGCTCTAACCGGCTGAGCTAATCGCCCGGGACGCGCCATTGTAGCGGCG
This sequence comes from uncultured Thermoleophilaceae bacterium, assembly GCA_963808775.1. Taxonomy (GTDB): domain Bacteria; phylum Actinomycetota; class Thermoleophilia; order Solirubrobacterales; family Thermoleophilaceae; genus JACVRW01. The sequence continues at coordinate 198,510 of CAWEGR010000007.1, read as the reverse complement.
CGGGAACGGCCTCAGGCGGCGCGGCGAAGGCCGCCGCCGAGCCTGCTCTCGGCGAACCGGACGGCCTCGGCGGGACTGTCGAAGTCGAGCTCCACCCGGCATCCCTCGCCCCTCGCCCGCACCCTCACCTCGCGGCCGAGCGCCGCCGACAGCGCGTCCTCCGCCGCCGCGAGCGCCTCCTCGAGATCGGGATGGATGACCGCGCGTGGACGGCTCGGCGCCGGGTCCCCCTGCTCGGCCTCGCGCGCGCGCCGCTCCGTCTCGCGAACGGACCAGCCGTTGTCGCGCGCGTCGAGGGCGAGGCTGCGGCGCTTCGCGTGGTCCTTGCACATCAGGAGCGCGCGCCCGTGGCCCTCGCTGAGCGCGCCGCCCTCGATCAGCTCGAGCGCATCCTCCGGCAGGTCGAGCAGGCGGATCAGGTTCGAGATCGCGACCCTGCTGCGGCCCACCCGCCGGCCGACCTCCTCCTTCGTCAGCCCGAGGTCGTCGACGAGCATCGCGCAGGCACGCGCCTCCTCGACAGCGTTCAGGTCGACCCGCGCCATGTTCTCCGCGAGCGCCAGGTCGAGCCGCTCCCAGTCGTCCGCCTCGCGCACGACCGCGGGGACCGTCTCGAGCTCGGCGAGCCTGGCGGCGCGCAGCCTGCGCTCGCCCGCCACCAGCTCGTAGGTTCCGCCCGCGACCGCGCTGACGACGATCGGCTGCAGCACGCCGCGGGCGCGGATCGAGTCGGCGAGCTCCGCGAGCGCGCCCTCGTCGAAGTCCTTGCGCGGCTGGCGCGGGTTGGGCCGCACGAGCTCGACCGGGATCTCCCGCAGGCCCTCCTCGCCCACCGCCGCCTGCGGCAGGATCGCGGACAGGCCCCGGCCCATGCCGCGCTCAGCCACGCCGGCCTCCGCTTCCGATCAGGCCCTCGGCCGGCGCCTGCGCCGGGCAGCCGCTCACCATGCGCGCGAGCTCAGCCACGGGCGGCCACCTCCTTCGCCAGGCGCAGGTAGGCCGCGCTGCCCGCGCTCTGCGGCGCGTGCTGGAGCACCGGGACGCCGAAGCTCGGCGCCTCGCCGAGCCGGACGTTGCGCGGCACGACCGTGTCGAAGACGAGCTCCGGGAAGTGCTCGCGCACCTCGCGCTCGACGTCGCGCGCGAGGCGCGTGCGGCCGTCGTGCATCGTCAGGATCATCCCGGCGACCGTCAACCTCGGGTTGAGCTCCCGCTGGATCAGCCCGAGCGTGTCGAGCATCTGCGCCAGCCCCTCGAGCGCGAAGTACTCCGTCTGCACGGGGACGATCACCTTGTCGGCCGCGACGAGCGCGTTGACGGTGATCGGCCCGAGTGACGGCGGGCAGTCGAGGAGCGTGAACAGGTAGCGCTCGCGGACGTCGCCGACCCGCTCGCGCAGGCGCGTCTCCGAGCCCGCGATGCGGGGCAGCTCGACGTTCGCGCCGGCAAGTTCGGGCGTTGACGGAACCACGTCGAGACGCTCGACGCCGCTCGGGACGGCCGCGGCGCTCAGCGTGAGGTCGCCCGCCAGGCAGCCGTAGACGTTCGGCGATCCGTCCTTCGGCAGGCCGAGGGCGACCGTCGCGTTGCACTGCGGGTCGAGGTCGACGAGCAGGGTCGGGTAACCGGCGTCCGCCACGCTGGCGGCGAGGTTGACGGCGGTGGTGGTCTTGCCCACCCCGCCCTTCTGGTTTGCGATCGCGAGGACGCTGCCCATGGCGTTTCCGCACCGTACGGCGCGGTCCGGTCGGAACCCCTCGGTCTTCGACGGTTCGCGGGCGAACCCTCCTCGCGCTCAGCCGAGCGGGCGCTTGCGGGCCATGCCGGGCCGGCGCGGGAACCCGCCGGGGGTCGGCGCCTCCTTGCGGAACACGTGCAGATGGCGGTTGCGCGCGCCCTCGAATGGGACGACCCGCCGCACCTCGCCGGCGCCCATCCCGAGGCGCTCCGCGGCGCGCGCGCCGGCCTGCTCCTCCTCCTCGGAGCGCGCCCCCTTCCACGCCACGAGCACGCCGCCCTCGCGCAGCAGCGGCGCGGCGTACTCGACCAGCACCGCCAGCTCGGCCACGGCGCGCACCGTGACGACGTCGTAGGCCTCCGCCCCTCCCCCGAGCGCCGCGGGCCGCGCCGCCCACTCCTCGGCGCGCGCGGTGACGGCCCGGGCGTTGTCGATCGCCGCCTCCTGCGCGAGCCGCGCGATCAGCGCCGACTTGCGGCCCGCGGACTCCAGTAGGTCGACTCGAGCCTGAGGGTTCGCGACGGCGAGGACGAGGCCGGGGAAGCCGGCGCCCGCACCCACGTCGCACAGCGCCCGCACGTTGCGGACTTCCTCGAGCTCCATCGCACAAAGCGAGTCCGCCACGTGAGCCTCGACCGCGGCCTGAGGGTCCGAGATCGAGGTGTGCGGATCGGGCTCGGCGGCGAGCGCGGACAGCAACCGTTCGAGCTGGCCCACCGCCGCCTCGGGCAGGCCGTGACGCTCTGCGAGGGCGTCGAGCCCGGGGATCAACCCGGGATGCCGCGCGAGGGCGTGACGACGAGCCGCCGGTCCGGCTCGTCCCCCTCGCTGTGGGTCTCGACGTCCGAGCGCTCGCTCAGGTACGTGTGCACGATCTTGCGCTCGGTGGCGCGCATCGGCTCGAGCTCGACCGGGCGCCCATACCCGAGCGCCTCCGATGCCGCCCGGTCGGCCATGCGGTGCAGGGCGGTCTCGCGCCGCTCGCGGTAGCCGGCGGCGTCGACCACGACCTGCTTCCGGTCGGCCGAGCCCAGGAAGGCGGCGCGGAACGTGAGGTGCTGGAGCGCGTCGATCGTCGTCCCGTGCTTGCCGATCAGGAGCCCGAGGTCGTCTCCGTTGACGGTCGCGCGGATCTCGTCCTCGGTCTCGTCGATGTCGACCGTCGCGCGCAGCCCGAGCGCATGCACCACGCGCGCCACGATGGCGCGGACCCGCTCCGCCGGCTCGACCGGGAGCCGCTCAGCCTCGGCCCGCCAGGCGTCGTGGTCCACCTGCGCCCGCACGCGCGCGGGGCGCCCGTCCTCAGGCTCCGCGAGCACCTCGAAGGCCACGGTCTCCGCGCTGATGCCCGGATAGCGCGGCTCGAGCGCCTTCATCGCCGCCCACTTGGCCTCGCCGAGCGTCTCGCCCTCGGCCTCTGCCTCGAGCTCCTCGGGTGTCGGCGCGTCGTCCGCCATCGCCGCCGCCTAGCGCCGCCGCCCCGAGCGCTTCTTGCGCTTGCGGGGCGAGGCCGGCGGGGCCTTCGCGGGAGCGCTGTTCGCACCGCTCGCCGCGGGCTTCCCGCCGCTCTTGTCGCCATTGCCGCCGCCGCCGTCGCCGGTCGCGGCCATCACGGTCGGCGGCGGCTTGCCGCGGGCAGGAGCCGATCCCGCCTTGTCCTGCGCGGCCTCCGCGTCGAGCACCGGCTTCGGGTAGAGCTTCTTCACCAGCAGCTGCTGGCCGATCGTCCACACGTTCGTCGTGATCCAGTAGAGGATCAGGCCGGCCTCGAAGTTGATGATGAAGACGACGAAGACGAAGGGCAGCGCGAGCATGATGCGGCGCTGCATCGGATCGGCGCTGAATGCCGTCACGGCGCTCGCCGCGAGCTGCGTTCCCACGTAGAGCACGATCAGGACGACGAGGACGCTTCCCGTCGCCTTGTCGGCGAGGTCCGTGATGAAGAAGAAGCTCTCGTTCCCCTCGATGTCCGCCTTGAACTCGTCCGAGCGCAGCAGGTAGAAGAGCGAGATGAAGAACGGGATCTGCAGCAGCAGCGGCATGCACGATCCGAGCGGGTTGACCTTCTCGCGCTGGTAGAAGGCCATGACCTCCTGGTTCATGCGCTGCTTGTCATCCTTGTAGCGCGCCTGGATCTTCTTGATCTCGGGCTGCAGCGTCTGCAGCCGCTGCATCGACTTCACGCCCTTGAACGTGAGCGGCAGGATCGCGATCCGGACCGTGAAGGTCAGCAGGATGATCGACCAGCCCCAGGACCCCTCGAAGTCCCCGATGAGGTCGTGCCAGAACTCCAGGATCCACTGGCAGGCGTCGATGAGGGGCTGGAGGACGTTGGCTATGAACATGGGCTAGCGCGGCGGCCGCGGGCGGAAGAGCCTCTGGTCCGCCACGAAGTCGACGCCGCCGTGACTCCAGGGGTTGCAGCGCAGCAACCGCCAGGCGGCGAGGACGACTCCGCGCAGGACACCGTAGCTGCGAACCGCGTCCACGGCGTAGTGCGAGCAGGTCGGATAGTACTTGCAGCGCGCCGGCAGGCCGGGCGAGATCGCGCGCTGGTAGAGCCGGATCGGCGCGGTCACGAACGAGCCCACGGCCCTCATCGCGGCTCGCTCCCGGCGGCCAGGCCGGCCTCCTCGAGCACGGAGCGGAGCGCCGCCTCGATCGCCGGCTCGCCGCCGGACTCCGCCAGCTCGCCCGCGGCCGGGCGAGCGACGATCACGAAGTCGTAGCCGTCGGGGAGCGCGTCCGAGATCGCCCAGAAGGCCTCGCGCAGCAGGCGCTTCATGCGCGTCCGCTCGACCGCGCCACCGAGCTTTCGGCCCGACCGAGATGCCGAGCCGCGGGTCGCCGTCGTCCTCCGAGCGCGGGAACGCGTAGACCACGAGGTGCCGGCTCGCGTGCGAGCGGCCCTCACGATAGACGCGCTCGAACTCGCCGCTGCGTGAGAGCCGGCGGCGCTTTCGGCGCGCTCGGTCGGCCATCGGGGCTACGGGGTGAGCCGCTTGCGGCCCTTGTCCCGGCGGCGCTTCAGAAGCTTCCGCCCGGCGCGAGTGGACATGCGCGCGCGGAACCCGTGGGTGCGGGCGCGCTTGCGCTTCTTGGGCTGATACGTGCGCTTCATCGGGAAGGGTGAGGGTACAGGACGCGCTCCCGGTCGCCGGGAGGCCATGCCTTCACGCTTTTTTCGCGTTTTGCGTGTCCCCTCCGGGCGGCCGGCGCGGGGCTCTGAGCACCGGGTGTATATTCGGCGCGCCGAGGGCAGTGGGGCCTCCGTCCCGCCAGTTCCTTCCCCTTTCAGCGCACCCATCGCCAGGACCCCGAGGAGGGTCGCGACTGCCCTTGCCCGCACAACCGGATCTCATCTGGGACGACATCCGCGAGGAGCTGCGGCGCACCACGCCGGACTTCAAGTTCCACATCTGGATCGAGCCGCTCGGCCTGGCAGCCGTCCGCGGCCGCACCCTCTACGTGCGCGCGCCCGAGCACATCCGCACGTCCGTCGGAGAGCGCTACCTGCCGCTCCTGCGCCGCGCCGCGCGCTCGGCCTTCGACCCTCAGGCCACGGTCGAGGTCGTGGGCGCCGGCTGGCGGGCGCCGGACGAGGAGCCGGCTGAGGAACCGGCCGGCGCCGGCCCCCCCGCGCACGGGCGGGCTCAACCCCAGGTACACCTTCGAGGGGTTCGTGATCGGCGGCAGCAACCACTTCGCCCACGCGGCAGCGCTGGCCGCGGCCGAGCTGCCCGGCCACTCCTACAACCCGCTCTTCCTGCACGGGTCGCCCGGAATCGGCAAGACGCACCTCCTGCACGCCATCGGCAACTACGTCGAGCGCTTCGCCGGCGGGCTCACCGTCCGCTACGCGACGATCGAGGAGTTCACGAGCGAGTTCGTGGAGGCCGTGCGGTCGCGGCGGACCTCGCGCTTCAAGGAGGGCTTCCGCGCCGCCGACGTGCTCCTGATCGACGACGTCCAGTTCCTCGCCGGCAGGGCAAAGACGCGCGAGGAGTTCTTCCATACGTTCAACTCCCTGCTCGAGACCGGCCGGCAGCTCGTGATGACCTCGGACAGGCCGCCCGAGGAGATCCCCGGCCTCGAGGCACGGCTGACGGAGCGCTTCCGGTCCGGGCTCGTGGTCGAGCTCGAGGCCCCCGGCGCCCGACGTCCGCCGGGCGATCCTCGTCGAAGCGCGCCGCTCTCGACGGGGTGGACGTCCCGCCCGCGGTGCTCGACGAGATCGCCGGGCGTCTGACCACGAGCGTGCGCTCGCTCGAGGGCGCCCTGATCCGCGTGGTCGCCTACGCGTCGCTGAAGGGCGAGGAGCCGACGCCCGGGCTCGTGCGCCACGTCCTGCGCCGGCTCGGCTCGGACACGGGCACCGAGACGTGCGGGATCGGCGAGATCCTCGACGCCGCGGCGACCGAGTTCGGGGTCGAACGTAAGGACCTCCTCGCGCGCGATCGCCGGCCGCCTGTCGCGATGGCGCGCCAGGTCGCCATGTACCTCGCGCGCGAGCTGACGGACCACAGCCTGCCCGAGATCGGGCGCGGGATGGGCGACCGCAGCCACACGACGGTGCTGCACGCGGTCAACCGCGTCAGCGCGTCGCTGCACAGCGATCCGGCTGTGCGCGAGTCGGTCGACAAACTGCGCAGCCGTCTCGGGCGGCGCGTTTGATGACCGGCGGGGGTGGAAGAATGAACAGTTCGGCCACAGCCCCATTTTGCTCCACGAGCGGGCTCGGGGCCCATGTGAACATCCGGACAGGCCCAATTACCTCTATTCAGATAGGCAGCTCCAGTTGAAGCTCACCGTTTCCCGTGAAACGCTCCTCGCCCGGCTCGGCGTGGCCGTGCGCGGCGCCTCCACCCGCAGCGTCACCCCGACCCTCTCCGGAGTCCTGATCCGCGTCGAGGGCGACTCCGCGGAGCTCCAGGCCACGGACATGGAGCTCGGCGTGCGTGTCTCGCTCGAGGCGCGCGAGACCGCCGACGGTCAGGCCGTGGTGCCCGGCCGGCTGCTGCTCGACGTGGTGCGCTCGCTCCCGAAGGACGACGTCACGCTCGAGTACCGCAGCTCGCACGGCGACGTGGAGGTGGTCAGCGGACCGTCGAGCTTCCACCTGCGCACGCTGCCGACGGAGGACTTCCCGAAGCTGCCCGAGGCCCCGGCCGAGGGCGGGCTGAGCGTCCCTTCCGAGGCGTTCGTCGACACGATCGCCCGCGTCGCCCGCGCCGCCTCGCGTGACGAGACGCGCCCGCACCTGACCGGCGTCCTCGTGACCGCCAGCGGCAGCGACCTGCGCATGGTCGCGACCGACTCGTATCGCCTCAGCGTCAAGGAGACGTCGCTCGGCGCGCCCCTCAGCGGCGACCTCGAGGCGAACGTGCCGGCCCGCACGCTGCAGGAGCTCGGCCGGATCGCGACCGCCAGCGGCGCCGAGAGCATCGCCGTCGCCGCACTCGAGAACCAGGTGGTCTTCACCGTGGGCGAGGTCGTGCTGTCGTCGCGCCTCGTCGAGGGCCGCTTCCCGAACTACCAGCAGCTTCTGCCCGAGTCCTACGAGCACGAGCTGCGCGTGAACCGCGAGGAGCTCGCCGAGGTCGTGCGCCGCGTCGGGCTGCTCGCGCAGAAGAACGCTCCGCTGCGGCTGCGCTTCTCGGAGGGCGTGCTCGACGTCTCGGCCCAGACGCCCGACGTCGGCGAGGCGAGCGAGTCGCTCCCGATCCCGTTCGCGGGCGAGGAGCTCGAGATCGGCTTCAACCCGGAGTTCTTCCGCGACGGGCTCGAGATCGCCGAATCGGAGGAGCTCGTGCTGAAGCTGATCAGCCCACTGCGGCCCGGCCTGATCGAGTCGGGCGACGAGGAGGGCTTCCGCTACCTCGTGATGCCGATTCGCCTGAACGTGTAGGCGGGTGGCCGCCCTGGTCCGCCGCATCGAGCTGCGCGACTTCCGCAACCTCGAGCGCGCGGAGGTCGAGTTCGACGGCGGCCTGACCGTGGTGACCGGCCCGAACGGCGCCGGCAAGACGAACCTTCTGGAGGCGCTCTACTTCGGCTGCACCGGCGGATCGCCGCGGACCTCGAACGAGCGCGAGCTGGTGCGCCGCGGCTCCGCGCTGGCCCGCGTGGTGCTCGACCTCGAGGGCGAGGACGGCGAGCCGCACCGGATCGAGGTCGGCTTCGAGCCCGGCGAGGCGAAGCGCCTGCGCGTCGACGGCAGCAATGTCGACAGCCTGTCGACGGTCGAGGTGCGCCCGCTCGTCAGCGTCTTCCTGCCGGACCGGCTCGAGCTCGTGAAGGGAGCCCCGTCCGGCCGCCGTGCGCACATCGACCAGGTCGTGGCCGCGCTCTGGCCCTCGCGCGCGGATGCGCGGGGCGCCTATTCGCGCGCACTCGCGCAGCGCAACGCGCTGGTCGGCCGGATCAGGGCAGGCGCCGCGGGGCCCGACGCCCTCGATGCCTGGGACCGGGAGCTCGCCCGCCAGGGGATCGCGCTGATGGAGAACCGCGCGGAGCTGATCGGCGCCCTGCGCGCACCCTTCGCTGACCTGGCCGGCCGCCTCGGCCTCCCGGGCACCGCCGAGATCCGCTACCGCCCGCGTTCGCCCGCGGCGGACGCCGAGGCGCTGGCGGCGGAGCTGCGGGAGCGCCGCCAGGCCGACCTCGAGCGCGGATTCACCGCTCATGGGCCGCACCGCGACGAGGTCGCGCTGCTGCTCGGCGGCGCCGCCCTGCGCTCCTATGGCTCGCAGGGACAGCAACGGGCGGCGCTGCTCGCCCTGCTGTTCGCGGAGCGGGAGCTGCTGGGCGAGCGCCGCGGCCGCGCGCCGCTGATGCTGCTCGACGACGTCATGTCGGAGCTCGACGCCGAGCGGCGCGAGCTGCTGGCGGGCCTCCTCTCGGACGGAGGCCAGGCCGTGATCACGACGACGGAGGCAGAGCACGTGCCGGGCAGCGGGCGCCGTGCCGGGCTGATCCGGGTGGAGGCCGGCATGGTCGCGGCCACGCCCGCCGCGACGCGGGCGGCGGCATGAGGCGCCTGGCTCCGCGGCCGCTCTCCCTCGCCCTCGAGGGCGTGCTCGCCGGCGCCGAGCCGGCCACGCTGCTGGCCCGCGCGCAGGCCCTCTGGCAGGAGGCCGCGGGCCCCGCGCTCGCGCCGTTCGCGGGCCCCTCGTCGGAGCGCGAGGGGGTGCTCACCGTGTCCTGCGAGTCGGCCGTCTGGGCCCAGGAGCTCGAGCTCCTGGCACCCGATCTGCTCACCCGCCTGAACGCCGGTCTGGCCGCCGCGGGCGCCGGCACGGTGACCCGGCTCCGCTTTGTCGTCGGTTCGCCGCCGAACCGTACCTGAGGACGCACTGTTTTTGTGCGATTTGCGGGCATTTTGTAACCCGCAGAGGCGTCCGGAGCGGGGGGTAGGCTGCTAACATCAAGAGCGGTCTTATGTAGCGCCCCGGCCCGTGACGCGAGGCGGCACGTCGCCGGGGTTCTTCTTGGAGTTCTGCGGTCCCAGGCGGGCCGCACGATGGAAGGAACAGCTTGGCGAACGGCGAGCAGGGGAACAACGGCGGCTCGAGCTACGACGCCCAGGACATCACGGTCCTCGAGGGCCTCGAGGCGGTGCGCAAGCGCCCCGGCATGTACGTCGGGTCGACCGGCCTGCGCGGCCTCCACCACCTGATCTACGAGGTCGTCGACAACTCCGTCGACGAGGCCCTGGCCGGCGAGGCGACCGAGGTGGAGATCGTCATCCACCCCGACAACAGCGTCACGGTCACCGACGACGGGCGCGGCATCCCGGTCGGCATGCACGAGAAGGAGGGCCGCCCGGCCGCCGAGGTGGTTCTGACCGTCCTCCACGCGGGCGGGAAGTTCGGCGACGGCGGCGGCTACAAGGTCTCGGGCGGCCTCCACGGCGTCGGCGTCTCGGTCGTGAACGCGCTCTCGGAGTGGCTCCACCTCACCGTGTGGCGCGACGGCCACGAGCACAAGCAGTCCTATGAGCGCGGCGCGCCGGTGACCTCTCTCGACAAGGGCGCGACGACCGAGCGGCGCGGCACGAGCATCACCTTCCTGCCCGACCTCGAGGTGTTCGAGACGATCGACTACGACCGGTCGGTGCTCGAGCAGCGCTTCCGCGAGATGGCCTTCCTCACGAAGGGCCTCAAGATCGACTTCCGCGACGAGCGGGGCGAGCGCTTCGAGACCACGTTCCAGTACGACGGCGGCATCGTCGACTTCGTGCGCTACCTGCACTCGCAGGGCACCCGGTCGGCGGTGCACGACAAGATCGTCTACGTCGAGGACTCGAGTGAGATCGGCGAGGTCGAGGTCGCGATGCAGTGGAACGACTCCTACCAGGAGGCGCTGCTCTCGTTCGCGAACAACATCAACACCCACGAGGGCGGGACGCACCTGTCCGGCTTCCGCTCCGCGCTCACGCGCACGATCAACAACTACGCGCGCCAGAAGGGCGAGCTCAAGGAGAAGGACCCCAACCTCCAGGGCGAGGACATCCGCGAGGGCCTCACGGCGATCATCTCGGTGAAGATCGCCGACCCGCAGTTCGAGGGGCAGACGAAGACGAAGCTCGGCAACCCGCCCGTGGAGGGCTTCGTCCAGGCGGCGCTCAACAAGGGGCTCGCCGAGTTCCTCGAGGAGAACCCGCGCGAGGCCGGCCAGATGATCAAGAAGGCCGTGCAGGCGGCGCGCGCCCGTGAGGCCGCCCGCAAGGCACGCGACCTCACCCGGCGCAAGTCGGCGCTCGAGAACTCGACCCTCCCCGGAAAGCTCGCCGACTGCTCGGTGCGCGACCCCGCGCTCGCGGAGATCTTCATCGTCGAGGGCGACTCGGCCGGCGGCTCCGCGAAGCAGGGCCGTGACCGCAACACGCAGGCGATCCTGCCGCTGCGCGGGAAGATCATCAACGTCGAGAAGAACCGCATCGACAAGGTGCTCTCGAACAAGGAGATCCAGGCCCTGATCACCGCGATCGGCACCGGGATCCGCGAGGAGTTCGACATCACGAACGCCCGCTATCACAAGGTGATCGTGATGACGGACGCCGACGTCGACGGCGCGCACATCCGGACGCTGGTCCTCACCTTCCTCTATCGCGAGATGAAGGAGCTGATCGAGGAGGGCTACGTCTACATCGCCAAGCCGCCGCTCTACAAGATCAAGTCCGGAAAGCAGGACGTCTACATCGAGAAGGAGTCAGAGCTCGAGGAGGTCCTGCTGCGCGACAAGCTCGAGAAGCTCGAGGTCACGGACCGCGAGGGCAAGCCCTTCAGCCTCACGCATGCGCGCTGGCAGAAGTACGGCCGCCTGCTGAAGCAGTACGAGGGCTGGGGGGCCGCGCTCAGGGCCGAGTGGGGGCACGACCCGATCAGCTTCCTCGAGGAGTCGTCGCTGCTCGACGAGGGCGCGACCGATGCCGGAGGCGGTGGTCGCTCTGCTGAAGGGCGAGGACCCGGAGGGCGAGGCCTACGCGACCTCGCTCGTCGAGGAGAACGCCACGGAGATCGTCGCGATGGTCGTCGAGCACAAGACCGGCACCGCCAAGACCTACAGGCTGGCGCGGGCTCTCTTCGACACACCCGAGTACGGCGGCTTCATCAAGATCCACCAGGAGCTCCAGGCGGTCGCGGGCGCGCCGCCCTTCCACGTCGTGCTCGGCAAGAAGGAGAAGGCCGCCCTGTCCTTCGAGGAGCTGCGCGCGCGGGTGCTCGAGATCTGCCGCGACGGCGTTCCCCTCCAGCGCTTCAAGGGCCTCGGCGAGATGAACGCCGACCAGCTCTTCGAGACGACGATGGACCCCGAGAGCCGCACGCTGCAGCAGGTCAGCATCGATGACGGCGCCGTGGCCGATCAGATCTTCTCGATGCTGATGGGCGACAGCGTCGAGCCGAGACGCGAGTTCATCGAGGACCACGCACGCGAAGTCACCAACCTGGACGTCTAGAGATGAGCATCGATCAGCTGACAGGCGGAAACATCGAGCCGCGCGGGCTCGAGGAGGAGATGCGCTCCTCCTACCTCGACTACGCCATGAGCGTGATCGTGGGCCGCGCGCTGCCGGACGTGCGCGACGGCCTGAAGCCGGTGCACCGGCGCATCCTCTACTCGATGTACGACACCGGGCTGCAGCCCGGGAGGCCGCACCGCAAGTGCGCGAACGTCGTCGGCGGCGTGATGGGGAACTACCACCCGCACGGCGATTCGGCGATCTACGACGCCCTGGTCCGCCTCGGCCAGGACTTCGCGATGCGCTACCCGCTCATCGACCCGCAGGGCAACTTCGGCTCGATCGACAACGACTCGCCGGCGGCGATGCGGTACACCGAGGCCCGCCTGTCGCGCCTCGCCACCGAGATGCTGCGCGACATCGATGCGGACACCGTCGAGTTCGGCCCGAACTACGACGAGTCGCGCCAGGAGCCGCTGGTCCTGCCGGCGCGCTTCCCGAACCTGCTCGTCAACGGCTCATCCGGGATCGCGGTCGGGATGGCCACGAACATCCCGCCGCACAACCTGCGCGAGGCGATCGACGCGGTCGTCGCCTTCATCGACGACCCTTCGATCGACGTCGGCGGCCTGACGAAGCACATCAAGGGCCCGGACTTCCCCACCGGCGGCATCATCGTCGGGCACGGCGGGATCCGCGACGCCTACGAGACCGGGCGCGGTCGCGTGGTGGTCCGCGGACGCGCCCACATCGAGCCGATGGAGCGCGGCAAGGAGCGCATCATCGTGACCGAGATGCCCTTCCAGGTCTACAAGGGCGACGGGCGCGGCGACGGCAGCGGGCTGATGCAGAAGATCGTCGAGCAGGTCCACAACGGGCGGCTCAAGGAGATCTCGGACCTGCGCGACGAGTCGGACAAGTCCGGCATCCGGCTCGTCATCGAGCTGAAGCGCGACGCGATCCCGAAGGTCGTCCTGAACAAGCTCTACAAGCACACGCAGCTGCAGACGACCTTCGGCGTGAACATGGTGGCGCTGGTCGACGGCGTTCCGCGCACGCTCGGCCTGCTGCCGATCGTCAAGAACTACGTCGATCACCAGACGGACATCATCGTCCGCCGCACGAAGTACGAGCTGCGCGAGAAGGAGGCCCGCCTCCACATCCTCGAGGGCCTGCTCGTGGCGATCGAGAACATCGACGAGGTCATCGAGCTGATCCGTGGCTCGCGCGACCCGGACGTGGCCCGCGACGGGCTGATCGAGCGCTACGAGCTCAGCCGCATTCAGGCCCAGGCGATCCTCGACCTGCGCCTGCAGCGACTCACCGCCCTGCAGACCGACGAGATCAAGACCGAGCACGCCGACGTGGTCGAGCGCATCAAGTGGCTGCGCGACATCCTCGGCGACGAGGCCAAGGTCATGGGCCTGATCCGGGAGGAGCTGCTCGAGATCCGCGACCGCTACGGCGACGAGCGCCGGACGCAGATCACGCACTCCGAGGACGAGATCGACATCGAGGACCTGATCGCCGACCAGCAGATGGTCATCTCGATCACGCGGTCGGGCTACATCAAGACGCTCCCGCTCGCCACCTACCGCCAGCAGCGCCGCGGCGGGATCGGCGTGATGGGCATGGACATGAAGGACGAGGACTGGATCGAGCACCTCTTCGTGTGCTCGACGCACGACTACCTCCTGTTCTTCACGAACCGCGGCAAGGTGTACCGGCAGAAGGTCTACGACCTGCCCGAGATGCAGCGCACCGCGAAGGGGCGCGCTCTCGTGAACCTGCTGCCGCTGCGCGAGGGGGAGCGCGTCCAGGCCGTCCAGGCCACGCGCGACTTCAGCGAGGGCAGGTACCTCGTCTTCGCGACGAGGAAGGGCCAGGTCAAGAAGACGGAGTTCGCGGCGTACAACACGCCGATCAAGGCGGACGGGATCATCGCGATCAACATCCGCGACGACGACGAGCTCGTGGCCGTCCGCCGCACGAGCGGCGACGACGACATCATCATGGTCTCGCACTCGGGCCAGGCCGCCCGCTTCTCGGAGGACGACGTGCGCGCCATGGGCCGCGATACCGCCGGCGTGCGCGGCATGAACGTCTCGCGCGGCGACAACCACGTGCTCGCCATGGACGTGATCCGGCCCGACACGGAGCTGCTCGTGGTGACCGACAACGGCTACGGCAAGCGCACCGCGATCGAGGAGTACCCGGTCAAGGGCCGCGGCACGATGGGGGTCAAGACGATCGGCCTGACGGAGAAGAAGGGCGGCGTCGTCGGCGCCCTGATCGTCAAGGACCACTACGACCTCGTGTTCATCTCGCAGAACGGCATGGTCCAGAGGACGCCGGTCAAGGGCATCTCGAAGCAGGGCCGGCCCGCTCAGGGCGTGCGCGTGATGAACCTGCGCGAGGACGACATGGTGAGCGCGGTGGCGCTCGTCATGGAGACCTCCGCCGAGGAGACGGCCGCGCCGGTCCAGGAGGACCTGCCGCCCGCGGACGGTGACGCTCCCGTGGCGGACGGAGCACCCGAGGCGGACGGCGCCCGAGACGGACGCCCTCGAGCCGGACGACGCTCCCGAGACCGATTCCGAGTAGGCCTCCGGAAAGGAAGAGGGGCGCCCCGAAGGACGCCCCTCCCCTACTGGTCTGCTGGACGATGATCGGCTGATCCAACGACGGCCGGAGGGACCATTCCCGGCCGGACTCGCCGACGATGTCACGGTTGGACTCCGTCAGACGGGGCCCAGCAACCGGCTAACGGCCGGACACCTCCAGGGTCCCAAGAATTCTGTCAGTCAACTGTGGACCACCTCCTTTCCCTGGTGAGCCAATTGAAGCAGACCCGGAGGTCGCGTCGGGGCTAGGGCGTGGTCTCGGTGGTCTCGGTCTCGGTGCCCGAGGCGACCGCCTCCTCGAGATCGTTCAGGTCGCGCTCGATCCCGTCGACGCGGCCACTGAGCTTCTCGAGCGAGTCGGCGGTGGCTCCGGCGTCGTCCTCGACGCGGCCGAGCCGCGAGTCGAGGTCCTGGACGTCCTCGGAGGTCGGGAGCTCCTCGACCTGCTTCTCGAGGTCGGCGATGCGGTCGTTCAGCTGGCTCTGCACGCGGCCGAGCTCGCCGGCCGCACGCTCCTGGTTGGCCTCCTCCTGCTTGTTCGCCTCGACGAGCGCGAACACCGCGAGCGCCGTGGCGGCCACCGCCCAGACGGCCGTCACGATCAACCAGCGCCGGAGGCTCTTGAGCTGGCCGACTGAGGCCGGGAGCTCGTCCTCGGCGAGCAGCCGCTCGCCGCGCGGGGGGTCGCCGCGCGGGGGCTCGTTCACGCAGCCACCAGGTATTGCTCCCACGCGGCTGGGATCGTGGGCGCGGCGACGTGGATGAAGACGGTCGGGTTCGGCGCCTTGGGCGTGCGCGCCGGGACCATGTTCGCCTGCTTCGGGAGCCGGTCGCCCTTGCGGCGGTTGCAGGGCGCGCAGCAGGTGACGATGTTGTCCCAGGTCGAGGCCCCGCCCTTCGAGCGCGGGATCACGTGGTCGACGGTCAGGTGGCCGCGCTCGTGGCCGCAGTACTGGCAGGTCCAGGCGTCGCGAGCGAAGACGGCCCGGCGCGTGATCTTGCGGCGATGCGCGTCGCGCGGGATGCGCACGTAGGTGAGCAGCCTGATCACGACCGGGCGATCGAGCGTGAAGCTCTCGGCGTGCAGCGCCCACTCGCCCTTCTCGAGCACCTCGGCCCTGTTCTTGAGGATCAGGACGGCGGCGCGGCGGATCGTGCAGACGTTGATCGGCTCATAGGACGCGTTGAGCACGAGGACCCGGCCGCCCGTCGTGGTGCTGCGCTGCGCGGGCCGGCCGGCCCCGGGCAGCGCGGCGGGAGGGCCTGGTTCCGCGTCACCTGCCCCGGTGACGAGCGTGAGTTCCGAACGCGCTGCCACGGTGCGCGAAAGTGTAGCCGGGCCTCAGGCGCGGGCGGCACCGTACGAGCCCAGGACTCGGACCTCCTCGACGTGCCCGGCGAGAGCCGCCAGCGCGTCGCTCACGGGCGGCCGCTCGGCCGCGCCCTCGAGGTCCGCGAAGAACATGTAGTGGCCGAGCCTGATCCTCCGCGGCCGCGACTCGATGCGGGTGAGATTGACCGCCCGTGCCGACAGCTCGCCCAGCACGTCGACGAGCCAGCCGGGCGACTGATCGTCGCCACCGCCCCAGAACACGATCGTCGTCTTGGCCTCGCCGGCGGGCGCGACCGCCTCCTCCGCTCGCGCGAGCCAGACGAAGCGGGTGACGTTGTCGGGATGGTCGCCCACGTCCTCGGCCAGCACCCGCACGCCGTAGAGCTCGGCGGCGAGCGGCGAGGCGATCGCCACGGCCCGCCGGTCGCCGTCGCGGACGGACAGCACGGCGTCGGCCGTCGACGGCGCGCTCACGTGCTCGGCCTGTGGCAGCCGCTCACGCAGGAAGCGCGCGCACTGCGCGATCGCCTGGGGGTGAGAGACGACACGGGTGACGTCGCCCAGGTCGAGCTCCCGCTCGGCGACCAGGCAATGCCGGACGGGCTGCAGCACCTCGCCGACCACCCGCACGCCGACGGCCTCGAGGGCGAGCGTGTCGAGGGTCACCGCCACGCTGCCCTCGAGCGCGTTCTCGATCGGCACGACCGCTCGCTCGACGGCGCCCTCCTCGACGGCCATCACGGCGTCGTAGATCGTCGGGTAGGCCACCTCATCGGTCCCCGAGGGAGCGGAGGCGCGCAGCGCGGCCTCGGACCAGGTCCCGGCGGGACCGAGGTATCCGACCCTCATCCGGCGGCGCCGCCCACCTGCGCCATCGCGCTGTCGACGGCCTGCTGCTCCTCCGGCGAGAGCTCGTACTCGGGCGTGCCCTCGTGCACCTGCTTCACGTAGAACCGAGCCTGGTCGCGGTGCAGGATCGACGAGATCACGACCCCGGTGCGCCGCGAGTCGAGCAGCGCGAGGGTGCTCGACTGCTGGCCCGAGAGCTCGTTCATCGCGTCGTAGCGGATCAGTGCGGTGTGGGCCACGCAGCCGTCCATGCGCCGCTCGGCGCCCGTCACGCGCGCCTCGAGGCCGGCGGCTGTCTCCTCGACCCAGTCGCGCAGCTGGACGAAGGCCTCCTGGAGCGACGCCGCGTGCCCGACGAGGTCGGTCTCGGCCGGCGCCGAGCACCGTCCGCTGGGCGGCCCGCAGGCGGCGCAGCTTGACGGCGAGCACGCTCGCGAACACGAGCGCCGCGAGCGCGAGCCCCGCGGCCGCGAGCGCCACGATGCCCTGCGTGGAGTTCAGCTCGTCCACGCCGGTTCAGGCTACCGACGCCGCGGGCGGCCTCACGAGGTGAAGATCACCGTGAAGTCGGCCGCGTTGTTGTCGGTCTTCTCCTCGCCGTCCACGGGCACGACCTCGACGTTGATCGGCACGTTCTCGCCGACGGGCGGCTCGGAGCCGAGCGGGATCGTCACGTTCTGCGTCGTGCCCACGCCGATCTCGGGGATCTGCTCCTCGATCTCGGTCGCGTCGTCGCCCTCGCCGACGGTGACTCTCACCGTCACGTCGGTCTCGGTGTTCTCGCCCTGGTTCGTGACCTGGACGTCGAAGGCGAGGTCGCTGGTGAGCGGCACCGTCGCGGTCGCCCCGGGCACGAGCGCCACGCCGCCGAGCGTGACGGTGCCGATGCCGTTGCCGTGGAGGCCCGGCGCCGCGGTGCCGTCGCCCGTGTCCTCGCCACCCGTGCCGGTGCGAAGGCCCTCGATCTGGTCGGCGACGAAGGCCGGGTCGAGCCACTCGACGTCGGGCAGGAACTGGAGCCGGCCGGGGCGGGGCAGGACGACCTCGTCGGCGAGCCCCTGCTCCTCGAGCGCGTCCTGCAGCGAGGGCTCGAAGCGGACCGTCATCAGCACGTCGCTCGCGTCGAAGACGCGCATCATCTGCGCGATGCGGTCGGTGCTCTCGCGGCGTTCCTGGTCCGCAAGGGCTCCCGGCAATGCCCGCGCGATCTCGGTGATCCCGTCGCTGCGGAGCTGCATGGCCTCGACGAAGTAATCCTGCGCCTGGGCGACGTCGTCAGGAGCGTCGAGGCCGCGCGCGCGATCGACGAGCGACGCCGACTCGCTGCGCAGCGCGTTGACGAGGTTCTGGGCGTCGACCGGCTCGCCCGAGCCGCTCAGCAGGTCGAACAGCTGGTCCGACTCTCCCTTCGACGCGCCGATCAGCTCGTTCGTGTCTCCGACGTAATCCTTGATCGCCCGATCGTTGCGCGCCGCAAGGCAGCCGCGGAACGCCAGGACGAGCAGGATCAGCACGAGCAGGGCGGCGCCAATAGCTATCGTCCTGCGGGCCATCAGCGTCTGGCGGTCGGTGGACCGGCCGCCCGGCGACCGACGCCGCGTGCGGGTGCGTACGGGCTCGTCCGGTTCGTCGAGGAAGGACAGCAGAATCGCTCCTATGCGCTACCACGCGCCATTGGCGCTGGTTGGGAGTATGAACGGGGGGCAGGACGCGCTCCTCGCGGACCGAACACAGAACCTGGGATGAACCGCTCCGATTCAGGCCTCACGGAAGAGCCCGGCACCCTGCCGCTGGGTTCGACCGACCCTACCGAACACCTTCCGAGCGGCCCCGGTCCCCGCATCGTCCTGTCGCGCTACCGGCTCGAGCAGCGCCTCGGCGCCGGCGGCTTCGGAGTGGTCTGGCACGCCTGGGACGAGCGGCTCGAGCGGGAGGTCGCCGTCAAGGTGATCCCGCGCGAGCGCGGTGCCGGCGAGCGGGTCGAGCGCGAGGCGCTCGCGTCCGCCCGGCTCAACCACCCCGCCATCGTCGGCATCTACGAGCTGGCGCAGGACGAGCACGACGTCTACCTGGTCTCGGAGCTGGTTCGGGGCCGAACGCTTGCCGATCTGCTGCGCGCCGGAGCCATCTCCGACCGCGACGTGGCCCGAATCGGCGCGGATCTGTCGGAGGCGCTCGGCCACGCGCACACGCGGGGCGTCATCCACCGCGACCTGAAGCCCCAGAACGTGATGGTCGTGGCGGAGCCCGCCGCCGGAGTTGGCTTCGCGAAGCTGACCGACTTCGGCGTCGCGCACCTCGTGAGCGGCGACGTCCTGACGCGCACGGGCGACGTGGTGGGAACGCTCGCCTACATGGCGCCCGAGCAGGCCGAGGGCGCGCGCGTGACCCCCGCGGTCGACGTCTACGCCCTCGCGCTCACGCTGTTCGAGTGCTGGACGGGCCGCAATCCGGTGCGCGCGAACGGCCCAGCCGCCACCGCGCGGCGCCTCGGCCGCCCGCTGCCCTCGCTCCGAGACCTGCGCAGGGACCTCCCCGTCGAGCTCTGCGACGTGATCGACGACGCGCTCGAGGCGGATCCCGCCCTGCGGCCCACGCCGGCCGAGCTGCGGGCGGAGCTGCGCGCCGCGGAGGGCGAGCTGACCGACGAGGGCGGCCTCGTCGAGCCCGAGACCCTGCGTCGCGTGGGGCTGCCGACCACCGAGCGCAACCGCGGCCTGTGGGCGCGCATGCGCGGCGCGACCGCGGTCGACGACCGCCCGCCCGTTCCCGATCATGCGCCTGTGGAGCACGCCGCGCCCGAGAACCCGCGGCGGGGCTACTTCGACGGCCCACCCCCAGCCACCACAGGCCTGCTCGGCCGCGCCGATCCCGCGCGCCCGTCCCCGTTCGCCATCCGGCTCGCGCAGCGCGCGGGGGCCGGCCTGCTCGCCGGCCTCGTGGCGCTCTACGTGCTCGAGTCGCTCGCGCCCGAGCCGACCTTCTCGCCGGCCGCCGCCGCGGGCGCGGTCGCGCTCGCCGTGACCCTCCTGCCGCGCCTCGGCTGGATCCTCTCCGTCGGCGCGCTCTGCTTCTGGCTCGTCTCGCCCGACGTCGACCGGCAGGGCACGGCGCTGATCGTGGCGGCCGCCGCGGCCCCGATGCCCTTCCTGTTGCCGCGCGCCGGGACGCTCTGGACCCTGCCCGTGCTCGCGCCGCTGCTCGGCACCGTCGCGCTCGCGCCCGCATTCATAGGCGTCGCCGCCCTCGCTCCCACCCCCTGGCGCCGCGCCGGGCTCGCAGCCGCGGGCTGCTGGTGGCTCGTGCTCGCCGAGCCGATCACCGGCCGCGACCTCCTGTTCGGCTTCCCGGGCGAGGCCGTCCGCGCCGATTGGCAGGGCTCGATCTCTGCCGCCGCCTCCGACGTCCTCGAGCCGATCGCGACCTCGCCGGCGCTCATCCCGGTCCTCGTCTGGGCCGTGTTCGCCGTGGCCCTTCCGCTCGTGATCCGCGGCCGCTGGCTCGCGGTCGACTTCCTGGGCGCGGGCCTCTGGGCGCTCGCGCTGGTCGTCGTCCAGGCCGCGCTCGGCGACGCTCTCGCCACCGAGCTGCCGCTCGACGGCGCCCGCGGGGCAGTCGCGGGGGCGCTTGGCGCGGCCGTGGTGGCCCTGTCCGTGTCCCAGGTCGTGGCTCCCGCCGAGGGCTGGCGGGCGCCGACCCGATCCGCCGCCGCAAGAGGATCCGGGGCGGCGCTGTAGGACTACCCTGCGGCTGTCATGAGCGTGCTGCGCAACCTTGAGGCGAAGCTCGGCGGGCTCGTCGAGGGGGCCTTCGGCCGTGCCTTCAAGACGAGCGTGCAGCCGGTCGAGCTCGCACACAAGCTCGCCAAGGAGATGGAGGACAACCAGATGGTCTCCGTCTCGCGCGTCTACGTCCCGAATCACTACCGGATCTTCCTGTCGCCGCAGGACCGCGAGCAGTTCTCGAGCTACGAGCCGGCGCTCCGCAAGGAGCTGTCGGACTACCTGCTCGAGCACGCGCGCCAGGAGTCGTTCGCGCTGACGGTGCGGCCGCAGATCGAGTTCCACACGGACGAGCGGCTCGAGCTCGGCGAGTTCGGCATCCAGGCGCAGCTGCTCGCCCCTCCGGAGGAGGAGGCGCCCGCCGAGGGGCCCGAGCCGGTCGCCGGCCCGTCATCGGGCGACTTCGGCCACACGATGGTCTACTCGCCCGACCGCGCGGCGCGCAAGCTCGAGGCTCCCCTCGACCGGCGCAAGGCGCTGCTCGTCGGCGAGGGCAGGCGCAACGTGCTGAGCGGCGATCGCGCGGTGATCGGCCGCAGCCGCGACTGCGACGTCGTGCTGGCCGATCCGAACGTCTCTCGCCGCCACGCCGAGCTCCGCCGCGAGGAGAACGGATGGCATGCCGTCGACCTCGGCTCGACCAACGGCGTGAAGGTGAACGGCCGCCGCGTGGAGCAGGTGGCGCTGCGCGACGGCGACCGCATCACCATCGGCGTCACCGACCTCACCTTCGAGCTCGAGTAGGGGCGGCACGATGGACGAGCCGCTCGCCGTCGCGCTCAAGTTCGGCTTCCTCCTGGTGCTGTACCTGTTCCTGCTCTGGGTCGCCCGCAGCGCGATCCGCGACCTGACCCGCTACGAGGCCTCCACCGCGGCGGCCGAGCCGGCCGAAGCGCCGGGCCCGCGGCGGCGCGAGTCGGCAGTGCCGGACCTGCGCGCCGGCGTGGAACCGCGGCTCGAGGTGATCGCGGCGATGGGACACGACCCGGGCACGACCTTCGACCTGAGCGAGGGAGCGACGCTCGGCCGCGCCGACAGCGCGGAGATCCGCGTGGACGATCCCTTCGCCTCATCCGCCCACGCGCGCATCTTTCCGCGCGGCGAGTTCATGTACCTCGAGGACATGGGCTCCACGAACGGGACCTACCTGAACGGCCGCAAGGTGGCGACTACGGAGCGCCTCAAGATGGCCGACGTGATCCGTATCGGCGACAGCGAATACCGCTACGGGGAGTAGCGGCGTGGCCCTCGGGATAGTCGAGCAGGCGGGCCGCACCGACGTCGGCCGCCAGCGCCACGCCAACGAGGACTCGCTCGTGCTGCGGCCCCCGTTCTTCGTGGTGGCCGACGGGATGGGCGGGGCCAAGGCCGGCGAGGTCGCCTCGGCGATCGCCGTCGAGGCCTTCGAGGCGGCCGGGGAGCAGGACGAGGCGCCCGAGGCTCAGCTCACGCGGCTCGTTCGCGAGGCCAACCGGCGCATCTACGACCTGGCGGTGACCGACGAGTCGCGCCGCGGGATGGGCACGACCCTCACGGCCGCGAAGGTGCACGGCGGCGAGGTGAGCCTGGCGCACGTGGGCGACAGCCGCGCCTACCGCCTGCGCGACGGCGCCCTCGAGCAGATCACGAGCGACCACTCGCTCGTGGCGGAGCTCGAGCGCAGCGGGCAGATCACCCCGGAGGCCGCGGAGCATCACCCGCAGCGCTCGATCATCACCCGCGCGCTCGGCCCCGAGCCGGACGTAGAGGTCGACACCTACACGCTCGGCGGCCGCGACGGCGACGTCTTCCTGATCTGCTCGGACGGGCTCACCTCGATGATCTCGAACGACGAGGTGGGGTCGATCCTGCGCACCTCCGAGGCGCTCGACGACGCGGCGGAGGCGCTCGTGCGAGCCGCGAACCAGAGCGGCGGCAAGGACAACATCACGGTGATCCTGTTCCGGCTCGGCGAGACCGGCGACGCGGCCGTGGAGAGCGACGGGCCGCCCGAGGACGCCACGATCGCCGGCACCCTGTCGGCCGCGGACGTGGCCGCTGCCGCCGAGACGGAGGCACCCGCCCCGCGGCGCCGCGAGCCGATCCCGCCGGCGCCGGCTCCCCCGGCCAAGCGCCGGCGCTCACGCCTGGGGCTCGTGGCGAAGGTGCTCGCGGGCGTGCTGGTGATCGCCGCGGCTGTGGCCGGGCTCTACGCGCTCAGCCGCCAGGTCTACTTCGTGGGCACGAACGACGGCGGGCTCGTGACGGTCTACCGCGGCATCCCGTACGAGCTCCCCTTCGGGGTCGATCTCTACGAGGAGGAGTACGCGAGCGGAATGCCGGCCGCGGCGATCCCGGACGGCCGCCGCCAGCGCGTTCTCGACCACGAGTGGCGGAGCCGCGAAGACGCAGTCGACCTCGTGCGGCAGCTCGAGCGCGGACAGCTCGAGCCGGCGAGCGCGGCCGGGTCATGACGGCACGCACGCGCGAGCTGTTCGGGCTGCTGCCCGTGTCCCTGCTCGTGGCGGCGGGCTTCGCCGCCGTGCTCGCCACGCGCTCGGCCGACATCCAGGAGGCCACGCTCACGTATGGGCTCGTGTTCCTCGGCCTGTGCGTGCTCGCGCACGTGTTCATCAGGTCGCGACTGCCGGAGGCCGACCCGTACCTGTTCCCGCTCGCGGCGCTGCTCGCCGGCATGGGGCTCGTCCTGATCTACCGGATCGACCCCGAGCTGGCGCGCGAGCAGGCGCAGTGGTTCGTGGTCGGGCTCGCCTTCTTCTGCGGCACGATCCTGCTGGTCCGCGATCACCACGTGCTGGAGCGCTACCGCTACCTGATCGCGGCGGCGAGCATCCTGCTGCTCGTCCTGCCGCGCTTCCCGGTGATCGGCGCGCAGGTGAACGGGGCCTTCCTCGCGATCGAGCTCGGGCCGATCAAGTTCCAGCCCGCGGAGTTCGCGAAGCTCGGGATCATCGTCTTCCTCGCGAGCTACCTGCGCGAGACCGGCGACATCCTCGTGCGGCCACGCCTGCGGCCGCTGCCGTTCGGGCGCCAGCTCCTGCTCTACGCCGTGCCGGCGGTGCTCGCCCTGCTCGCGATCCTCGTGCTCGACCTCGGCCCGGCCGGCTCCGTTCTGCTCGTGGTGTTCACCGCCTCGCTCGTGGCGGTGCTGCGCGAGCGGCCCTCGCCGAAGCACTTCGGCCCGCTGCTCCTCGTCTGGGGCCTCGCGATGCTGATGCTGATCTTCATCCGCGACCTCGGCAGCTCGCTGATGTTCTTCGGCGGCTTCCTGGCGCTCCTGTACGTGGCCACGGGCCGCCTGTCGCTGGTGGGGATCGGCTCGACGCTGTTCTTCGGCGGCGCCTTCTTCTTCGCGCAGAACGTCTCGCACGTCCGTGACCGCATCGACATCTGGCTCGATCCGTTCTCCCATGAGCGGGTGCTGTGCCCGTCGACCGGTGAGATGTCCGAGTTCGTCAACTGCCAGGGCTACCAGATCGCCCAATCGCTGTTCGCGCAGGCGGACGGAGGGTTGTTCGGCGAGGGCTTCGGGCGCTCGCTGCTCGAGGCTCCTGGCGGCACGACGCTGATACCGGCGCCGCACACCGACCTGATCTACTCCGTGCTCGTCAACGAGGCAGGGCTGTTCGGAGCCGCGGGCCTGATCGGCGCGTACCTGCTGCTCGCGTTCCGCGGCTTCAAGATCGCGATGCTGGCCACGGACGGCTTCTCGAAGCTCCTCGCCGTCGGCCTGACGAGCGTGCTCGCGCTGCAGGTGTTCGTGATCGTCGGCGGCGTGACCCGCGTGATCCCGCTCACCGGCGTCACCCTCCCGCTCGTCTCGTACGGGGGCAGCTCGCTGCTCGCAAACCTGGTGCTGCTGGCGCTGCTCCTGATCGTTTCGCACGGGGCGCGTGCCGAGCGGATCCGGAGAGGCGGGCTCGTATGAACCGCCAGATCGTCCAGGTCTTCGGCCTGTTCATCGTGCTGTTCGCCGTGCTCGTCGGCTTCACGTCCTACTGGAGCGTGCTCGATGCCGAGGGGCTCGCGGACAACCCGGACAACCGCCGCGGGCTGATCGCGGAGCAGAAGGTTCCACGCGGGCTGATCCTCGCGAGGGACGGCCGCACCGTGCTGGCGCGGAGCGTGGCGAGCGGCCGCGGCGAGAACAAGGTCTACACGCGCACGTACCCGACCGGCGGGACGTTCTCGCAGCCGGTCGGCTTCTCGTACATCACGAACGGGCGGCGCAGCCTCGAGCTGTCGCGCAACGATGACCTGGCGGGCGAGGAGGACGAGTTCGAGTCGATCTTCTCCGGCCTCGAGGGCCGCGACCGCGAGGGCCTCGACGTGGTCACGAACCTCGACGTCGCGGGCACCCAGGCGGCGGTGGCCGGCCTGGCGGGCCGCAAGGGCGCGGTCGTGGCGATCGAGCCGAAGACCGGCAAGGTGCGCGTGATGGTGTCGATCCCCGAGTACGACCCGAACCTGATCCCGTCCACCATCGGGCGGCTCGACGCGGATCCGAACAAGCCGCTGCTCAACCGGACGACGCAGGAGCTCTATCCGCCCGGCTCGACGTTCAAGGTCGTGACGGCCACGGCGGCCCTCGACAGCGGCGAGATCGACCCGGAGACGGTGATCGACGGCAGCTCCCCGAGGGAGGTCTCGGGAACGCCGCTCGAGAACGCCGGCGGCGCGAGCTTCGGGCCGATCTCCTTCACCGACGCGCTGACGAACTCGGTGAACACGGTGTTCGCGCAGGTCGGCGAGCGGGTCGGGGCCGCGACGCTCGTCGAGTACATGAAGCGCTACGGGTTCTTCGAGGACCCGCAGCTCGACTACCCCGACTTCCAGATGATCCCGAGCGGGATCCGGCGCGAGGGCACGGAGTACGTGGAGGACGGCTTCGACGTGGGCCGCGTGGCGATCGGGCAGGGCGGCCTCGAGGGTGCCGTCGAGTCCACGCCGCTCCAGATGGCGCTCGTCGCGGCGACCGTGGCAAACGGGGGCCGGCTGATGAAGCCGCGGCTCACCGACCGGATCGTGCGGCCTGACGGCCGCGTTGCGGAGCGCATCGAGCCGGACCTGCAGTCGAAGGTGATGGAGCCCGAGACGGCGAAGGAGCTCACGGTGATGATGAGCCGAGTCGTCGAGGAGGGCACGGGCACCGCCGGCGCCCTCGCGGGGATCACCGTGGCGGGCAAGACCGGCACCGCCGAGGTGGGCGCGAACCGCGAGTTCACGCAGCCGTGGTTCATCGCGTTCGCCCCCGTCGACGACCCGCAGATGGCGATCGCGGTGACGCTCGAGCGCCAGCCGGCCGGATCCGCCGGCGGCACCGTGGCCGCGCCGATCGCGAAGTCCGTGCTCGAGGCGATGCTGGGGGGCGGGCTCTGATGGAGGTCGCAACCGGCGCGATCGTCGACGGCCGCTACCGGATCCAGCGCCGCATCGGCTCGGGCGGCATGGCCGACGTGTACTGCGCCGAGGACACGCACCTCGGGCGCGACGTCGCGCTCAAGGTGCTGCACCGCCGCTTCGCGCAGGACCAGGAGTTCGTCGAGCGCTTCCGCCGCGAGGCGAAGGCCGCCGCCGGGCTCAACCATCCGAACGTGGTGGGCGTCTTCGACCGAGGCGAGCACGAGGGCACCTACTACATCGCGATGGAGCTGCTGTCCGGGCGCACGCTCAAGGACATCGTCCAGGCGGAGGCGCCGATGCCGCAGGAGCGCGTGATCGACCTCGGCTCGCAGATCCTCGCGGCCGCCGGCTTCGCGCATCGCCACGGCGTGATCCACCGGGACTTCAAGCCGCACAACGTGATCGTCGACGAGTCCGGAGCCGCCAAGGTGACGGACTTCGGCATCGCCCGGGCCGGAGCATCGGAGATGACGGAGACCGGCTCGATCATGGGCACGGCGCACTACCTGTCGCCCGAGCAGGCGCAGGGGCACGCCGTGACCGCCGCCTCCGACCTCTACTCGATCGGCGTGATGCTCTACGAGATGCTCGCGGGCCGCCTGCCGTTCGAGGGCGACAGCGCCGTGGCGATCGCGCTGAAGCACCTCTCGGAGCAGCCTGTGCCGATCTCGCAGCTTCGGCCCGACGTCAACCCGGCGCTCGAGGCGGTCGTGATGGCCGCGCTCGCGAAGCACCCGGAGCACCGCTGGCAGAGCGCAGAGGACTTCATCGCCGGCCTCGAGGCCGCCCGCGCGCAGATCGAGGCCGGCGCGAACGGCGGGCAGACGACGGCCACGCAGCTCGCGGCCGTCCCGCTGCCCGTGCCCGAGGACCCGGTCGTGGCGCCTCCCCCCGTGCCGCCGCGCGAGGAGGAGCGCGACCGCCGCTGGCCGCTGTTCACGATCGGCCTGCTGGCGCTGCTCCTGCTCGGCTTCCTGATCTGGCTGTTCGCGAGCGGCGCGCTGACCACGGAGAAGCGCGACGTCCCGCGCGTGACCGGCATGGAGCTGATCCAGGCACGGGCGGTCCTCGAGAAGGAGGGGTTCGAGGTCGAGGAGAGCCGCGTGCGGAGCGCGCAGCCCGTCGACCAGGTGATCGACCAGGACCCGAATGCCGGCGAGCAGGCCGAGGAGGGCTCGGTCGTCACGCTCGAGGTCTCGAACGGTCCGGGGACCGTGTCGATCCCTGCGGTCGAGGGCCTGCCGCGCGCGCAGGCGATCCGCGCGATCGAGGACGCCGGCCTGAAGGTCACGCTCGACTCCGAGTTCTCGGAGACCCTGCGCAAGGGGCTCGCGATCCGCACGGTGCCGCGGGAGGGAGAGGAGCGCGAGCGCGGAACGCGGATCCGCCTGATCGTCAGCGACGGTCCCGAGCTCGTCACCGTGCCCGACGTGATCGGGCTGTCCCGCGGCTCGGCGGATGCGCGGCTTCGCAACGAGGGCCTCGGCGTGGCGATCCAGGAACAGGAGTCGGAGGAGCCGGCCGGCGAGGTCATCGCGCAGGACCCGGCCGGCGGCTCGCAGCTCCGGCGCGGCACCACGGTCACGATCACTGTCTCGACCGGCACGCCCCAGGCGAGCGTCCCGGACGTGGTCGGCCTGTCGCCGGGCGACGCGGCTTCGCAGCTCGGCAACGTCGGGCTCGTGCCAGTCGAGCGCGAGCAGACGGTCACGGACCCGGCGCAGGACGGCGTGGTCATCGACCAGCGGCCCGGCGCCGGCACCGAGGTCGACGAGGGCTCCGAGGTGATCATCATCATCGGCGTGCTCGAGGAGGAGGACGTTCTCGAGCCGACGGAGCCGGAGACCCCGTGAGGGTCGCCGTCCTCTCGGGCGGGCGCTCGAGCGAGCACGACGTCTCCCTCTCGTCCGGCGAGGCGGTGCGCGCCGGCCTCGCCGAGGGCGGGCACGACGTGCTCGACATCAGGATCTCGCGCGAGGGACGCTGGACCCATGGGGAGGAGGCCGTCCGCCTCGACCCGGGGGCGGGGCTGCTCGGCGCTGACGCGGCCTTCCCGGTGCTGCACGGCCCCTTCGGCGAGGACGGCACGGTGCAGGGGCTGCTCGAGCTGCTCGACGTCCCCTACGTCGGCGCCGGGGTGCTCGGCTCCGCCGTCGCCATGGACAAGGCGGTCTTCAAGGACCTGATGGCGGCGCACGGGATCCCGCAGGTCGACTACGTGGCCGTCCGCGAGGGCGACCCGGTGTCGCTGTCGCCTCCGGCGTTCGTGAAGCCCGCCCGGCTCGGGTCGTCGGTCGGGATCTCGAAGGCCTGGTCAGAGGCGGATCTCGACGGCGCGCTCGCCCACGCGTTCGAGCACGACCCGGTCGCGCTCGTCGAGCGCTTCTCCGACGGCCTCGAGGTGGAGTGCTCCGTGCTGGGGCATCGCGAGCCCGAGGCCTCCACGCCGGGCGAGATCGTCATCAATGCCGATTGGTACGACTACGAGGCGAAGTACGAGCCGGGAGGCATGGAGCTCGTGATCCCCGCGCGCGTGCCGGAGAGCGTGCTCGAGGAGGTGCGCCGCCTCGCCGTCGAGGTGTTCCGGCTCGTCGACTGCTCGGGCATGGCGCGCGTCGACTTCTTCGTCGAGGGCGACAGCGTGCTCGTCAACGAGCTCAACACGATTCCCGGCTTCACCTCGACGAGCGTCTACGCGAAGCTCTGGGAGGCGAGCGGCCTGCCGTACGTGGAGCTGCTCGAGCGGCTGCTCGCGCTGGCGCTGGAGCGGCAGGAGGAAGCGCGCCGCTACCGGTTCTGACCGGGGCTAGCCCTTCTCTCTCGAGAGCGCGATCGTCTGGATCTCGGCCTCGCCGTCCGGGGGCAGCCGTGTGATCCAGACGAGGTAGTTCTGAAACTCCTGGCTCTGCCCGAGGTCGAGCTGGAACGCCTGCTTCTCCTCGACGTCGGCCGTCGTGCTGACCTTGCGCCAGCCGTCGATGCTCTCCGGCACCCCGTTCGAGGCGTAGACGGTTGCCTCGAAGCCGGGCGTCGACGTCACGAGGTCCAGTTCGCGTCCTGGGACGGGCTTGCCGGCATCGACGTAGATGCCGACGCCCGACTTGCCGGCGCCCTCGAGCCCCGCCTCGTAGGTCTCCGTGTCCCAGCGGGTCTGCGGATGCCCGTCCACCACGAGCGGGGCCGCCTCGGGCGACTCGCCGTCGCCGCCCTCGGGGTCGTAGTCGTGCGCCGCGTCGCGCGCGAGCTTCACCCGCTCGAGGCCGGGCGGGGGGTCCGCGACGAGCGGCGCCGCGGGAGGGCCCTCCTCCGTGCGGGAGACGAGGTAGACGACC
Organism: uncultured Thermoleophilaceae bacterium; assembly: GCA_963808775.1. Classification (GTDB taxonomy): domain Bacteria; phylum Actinomycetota; class Thermoleophilia; order Solirubrobacterales; family Thermoleophilaceae; genus JACVRW01. The sequence goes on along the minus strand of CAWEGR010000007.1, from coordinate 169,485 downwards.
GCCACGGCGATTCCCGCGACGACCAGCAGCGTCAGGGCGAGCATCCGCTTCGGATGGCGCAGGCGCACGGGCGCGAAGTCGGCCGTGTCGTCGGAGAGGGTGCGCAGCACGGTGGTCGCCTCGCCCGTGGCCTCGCCGGCGCGGGCGGCCTCGATCCCGAGCACCTCCTCGAGGTCGTGCACCATCGCCGCGATGCTGGGATAGCGCTGCGTCGTGTCCTTCGCCGTCGAGCGCTCGACCACGGCGGCGAGAGCCGCCGAGATCTCGGGACGCAGCCGCTGCACGTCCGGCAGAGGGTCCTTCACGTGCTTCATCGCGACGCCCACCTGGGTCTCGGCCCTGAAGGGCGGCTCGCCCGTGAGCATCTCGAACAGAGCGACGCCGAGCGAGTAGATGTCGGACTGCTCGGTCACGTCGTGGCCGAGCGCCTGCTCGGGGGACACGTAGTCGGTCGTCCCGAGCACCCTCCCCGTGGCCGTCAGGCCGTGGGCCTCGAGCGAGCGCGCGATGCCGAAGTCCGTGACCTTCGCCCGGCCGTCGGGGTCGATCAGCACGTTCTGCGGCTTGACGTCGCGGTGGACGAGCCGGTTCTGGTGCGCGCACTCGAGCGCCCGGCCGATCTCGATCGCGTACGCCACGGCCTCCGCCACCGGCAGCCGCCCGAGTCGCTTGATGCGCTCCTTGAGGGTCTCGCCCTCGACGAACTCGAAGACGATGTACGGAGCGCCCTCGTCCTCGCCGGCGTCGATGACGGTGACCACGTGCGGGTGGTTGAGCTGCGCGACGGCGCGCGCCTCGCGGCGGAAGCGCTCGAGCTGATCGGGGTCGCTCGAGATGTCGCGGTGCATGAGCTTGATCGCAACCCAGCGCTCGAGCATCGGGTCGAAGGCCCGGTACACCGTCGACATGCCTCCCGACCCGATCTTCTCCTCGAGCCGGTAGCGGTCTGAGATCAGCGTGCCGATCATGGTCATGCGTTCTCGGGTCTCACTTTGGCACGCCTCGCCCCGGCGGGCGGCGGAACTCGCCTAAGCGGGGGCGAAGCCGGTCGTGCGGCGCCCCACGAGACCCGCCCGCACCACCTCGACCACCCCCGCCGCCGTGCTCGCCCGGCCGATCACCGCGGTGCCCGGATGACGGCTCGCGAGCAGCTCGACGGCGGCCTCGGCGTCGTCCGGCGGCACCACGACGCAGAAGCCGCAGCCCATGTTGAACACCTCGTGCATCTCGGCGGGCTCGACCGGGCCGCGAGCCGCGATCAGCTCGAACACGCGCGGGACCGGCAGCGGGGCCTCGATCCTGTAGCCCACCTCCGCCTCGAGCCGCAGCAGGTTGAGGAAGCCCTCGCCCGTGATGTGGGCGAGGCCGCGCACCTCGACGTCCGAGGCGAGCAGCTCGCGGACCGCCCGCACGTAGATCACCGTGGGCTCGAGCAGCAGGTCGCCGACCGTCCTGCCGCCGCCGACGTCCTCGCCGAGGTCGTCGAGCACGCGGCGCGCGAGGCTGAGGCCGTTCGAGTGGATGCCGCTCGACGGGATCCCGATCAGGGCGTCGCCGGGCTCGATCGCCGCCCCTGTCACGATCGCGTCGAGGTCGACGAGCCCGACGCAGAAGCCGACGAGGTCGAAGCCGTTCGGGGAGGGATGGCCGCGCACCACCTCGGGCAGCACGGCCAGCTCGCCGCCCGGGATCTCGACCCCGGCCTGCTCGGCGCCGGCGCGCAGCCCGATCCCGATCTGCTCGAGCACCTCGGGATCCGCGCGCTCGACGGCGATGTAGTCGAGCAGCGCGATCGGGTCGGCGCCCACGCAGACGACGTCGTTGGCGTTCATCCCGAACAGGTCGATGCCGATCGTGTCGTAGCGCTCGAGCTGCTCGCAGACGATCACCTTCGATCCGACGCTGTCGCACGAGAGCGCGAGGCCGCGCTTGTCGTCGAGCCGCAGCACCCCCGCGTAGTGACCCGAGCCGAGCGCGCTGCGCGAGGGACGGCCCGTCTCGATCCCGGCGAGCACCTGGACGAGCGCCGCCACCGCGCCGCCGGAGAGCGCCTGGTCGACCCCGGCGCGGGCGTAGGCCCCTTCGCTCACGGGGACGGATTCAAGCGCACGACGCGGCGGGCCGGCGGTTCACGGCGTGCGGCGCAGGGCGAGCGCGACGGCGTCGTCGGCGAGGCGGTCCGCCCAGGCGGAGACCTCCTCGTGCACCGTGCGGACGAGCTCGGCCGGGGCCAGGCTGCCGGCGAGCGAGCCGACGAGCGCGGTGAGCCGCTCTGCGCCGAACATCTCGCCGGACCGGCGCGCCTCGATCAGACCGTCCGTGTAGGCGAAGACCAGCTCGCCGCGGGCGAGCGGCTGGGTGCCGTAGCGGTACTCGTGCCCCTCGGCCACGCCGAGCGGCAGCCCCGGCTCCGCGCCGATCTGGCGCACGCCCTCGGGCCCGGCCACGAGCGGCTGCAGGTGCCCGGCGTTCGCGAAGCAGAGCTCGTCCTCCGAGATGATCGCGAGGAAGGCGGTGACGAACGAGTCGCGCGGCAGGCGGCCGAGCAGCATCTCGTTCGTCTGCCCGAGCACCTGCGCGGGGCAGGGCGTGTCCCAGCTCCGCGCCTCGATGAAGAAGCGCACCATCGAGCTGAGCGCGGCGGTCTCGACGCCCTTGCCGGCCACGTCGCCGATGAGGAGCGCGAGCCGGCTGCCGCCGGCCACGGGCCAGGCGCCGTAGACGTCGCCGCCCGTGGGCTCGTTCTCGGCGGGCGCGTAGGCGAGGCCCGTCTCGTAGCCCGGCAGGTCGGGCAGCGACGCGGGCAGGAAGCCGAGCGTGAGGGCGCGGGCGATGCGGCGCTCGCGCTCGAAGTCGATCGCGTTCGCGACCGCCGCCGCGGAGGAGCGAGCGAGGCGCTCGAGCAGCTCGAGCTCGTCGGGACCGAGGCCCTCGGCGTCGCGGTGCGCGACGGTGAGCACGCCGTAGAGGCGAGGGCCGATCACGATCGGGGCGTGCAGGAGCGCGCCGATGTCCTCGCGCTCCATCAGCCCGAGGTCGAAGCCGTCGGCCTCGCCGCGCCGGCGCAGCACCGGTGCGCGCGTGCGGGCGACGTTGCCGAAGCTGCCGCTGTCGATGGTCAGCTCGCCGAGCTCGTCCGAGAAGTCGACCCGCGCGACGGCGAGCAGCTCACCCGAGCGGGCGTTGAAGCGCGTCAGCAGGGCGCGCTGCGCGCCCGTGACCGCGGCCGCCTGTTCGACGACCCGCCGGTAGACCGCGTCCAGTTCGAGCGAGCTCGAGATCGCCTCTGCCGCGCGACCGAGCGCGAGCTCGAAGCGCCTGTCGCGCTCGTCCGCGGCGGCGCCTTCGGAGCGCTCGATCGCGCTCGCCGCGAGCGCCGCGACGACCTCCGCGACGCGCAGGTCGGGCTCCGAGAGGGGCCGCCCCGCGCGCTCGCGCACCACCACGAGCGCGCCGAGCGCCTCCCCCGTGGCGGCGCGCAGCGGGCAGGCGATCAGCGATGCCGCCTCGCGGCCCTCGAGGCCCGCGGCGGCCGCGGTGTCGGCCAGGGAGGACACGAGCAGGGACTCCTCGGCGCCGAGCGCGAGCTCGGCCAGCCCCGGCCGGCCGCGACCGAACGGCCTGCGCAGCGCGAGGGCCTCGCGCAGGTCCGCGGCGGCATACCAGCCCGCGAGCGTCTCCATCTCCGACCCCGGGGTCCTGCGGCCGATGAGGGCGACCGCATCGGGTTCGACGAGCACTCGCAGATGCCCCACGAGCTTGGCGAGCGGGTCGTCGCTCGCGTGCGCTTCGAGAGCAGGGGAGATCGTGGGCTGGGTCATCACGAAGGGGAAAGCCAGGCGGGTCCGGGGGCCTTCGGCTGTCCCCTGCCTTGGGTACCCACTCTATGGCCGAAGCGGGGATCTCGCCAGCGCCGGCGGACCGAGGGCGAGCCGCTCAGACGCTCTCGGGCTCGGGCGAGCCGCCCTGAGCCGGCGAGCGGCTCTCGTCCGGGCCGGGGTCCGCCTCCGGCTGGCCGCCGCCGCCCCCGCGGCGCCTGACGAGCAGCCAGATCAGCCCGAGCAGGATCGCCGCCGCGACCGCGTAGTCGACGTAGTGGAGGTTGTCCTTCCAGCTCTCCCAGTTGTCGCCCGCCTCCTTGCCGATGAAGGTGAGCATCAGCACCCACGGGACGCAGCCGAGGAATGACAGGACGGTGAAGCGCCAGAACGGCATGCGGGCCACGCCCGCCGGCAGCGAGATGAAGGTGCGGATGATCGGGAGCATGCGCGTGAAGAAGACCGTGGCGTCGCCGTGCTTCTCGAACCAGCGGTCCGCCCACTCGAGGTGCGACCTCTTGATGTGCAGCTTCTTGCCGTGCTTCTCGAGGATGTCCACGCGGCCCACGTAGCCGATCCCGTAGGCGATCCAGGAGCCGACGAGGTTGGCGAAGGACCCGACGAGCGTCGCGGCGAGCAGGCTGTACTCGCCGCGCGACACGTTGAAGCCGGCGAACAGCATGGTGGCCTCGCTGGGCACGGGGATGCAGGCCGATTCCAGGAGCATCAGCACGAACACTCCGGGCAGACCCATCGCATCCACCACGTCAACGGCCACCTCGACGATCGGGTCCGTGATCGAGGCGGTCACGGGCATGGGAGCGAAGTAGGGTAGCGATCCGCTCGTGCGCATCTGGATCGATCTCACGAACAGTCCGCACGTGCTCGTGATGAGGCCTCTGATCGAGGCGATGCGGGCAGATGGGCACGAGGTGGAGGTCACCGCGCGCGACTTCGCCCAGACCCTCGCCCTCTGCGAGCGCTTCCGGATCTCGCACACCGCGGTCGGGCGTCACCGCGGCGGACGGCTGTCCTCGAAGGGCCTCGGGCTCCTGTCGCGCAGCGGCGCGCTCGTGCGCTGGGCGCGCGGCCGCCGTTTCGACGTGGCGATCGGCCACGGGTCGAACGACATCAGCGTCGCCGCTCGCCTGCTCGGCGTCCCGTGCGCCACGGCGTTCGACTACGAGTGGGCGAGCGCGCAGCACCAGGTCAACTGCCGCCTGTGCCGGATCGTGCTCGTGCCGGACGCGATCCCTCCGGGACGGCTCGTCCGCTACGGCGCGACCCCCCGCAAGCTGCGCCGCTACCCCGGCCTGAAGGAGGAGTACTACCTCGCCGACTTCGAGCCGGACGAGGGCGTGCTCGTCGAGCTCGGGCTCGATCGCGAGCGGCCCGTGGTGGTCGTTCGCACGCCGCCCGCCGTGTCGCTCTACCACCGCTTCGAGAACCCGCTCTACGCCGGAGCCCTCGAGCGCCTCGCGGCGAGCGGCGCGCAGACCGTGGTGCTGCCGCGCACCCCCGAGCAGCGGGCCGAGCTGCTCGAGCGCGACGCGTTCATCGTGCCCTCCCACGCGATCGACGCCCAGAGCCTGATCGCCTTTTCGGACCTCGTGATCTCGGCCGGCGGTACCATGAACCGTGAGGCCGTGGCCCTCGGAGCGCCCGTCCTGACGACCTTCGAGGGGCGCCTCGGAGCCGTCGACGAGGCTCTGATGCGCTCGGGCCGCCTGCGCAAGCTCGGCGACCCGGCGGAGATCGTGGTGGAGAAACGCGCGCCGCACGCCGGTTTGCGTGTCCGCCGCGATCCGCGGGAACTCGTCAAGATGCTGCTGGAAGCGTCAGAACCGTGAGGAACCTTCAAACGTCAGTGAACGCCCGCCGGGTCGGCCAGGTAGCCGTCGACGCCGGCCTGTTCGCGCTCGCCTACTACCTCGCCTACGTCCTGCGCTTCGACGGCGAGCCGCCCCCGCGCTACGACCACCTGCTGTTCGACACGATCGTCCTGATCGTCGCGATGAAGCTGGTCATCTTCGCGCTGTTCGGCCTCTACTCGAAGCTCTGGCGCTTCGTCGACCAGCGCGACTTCGAGACGATCCTCAAGGCCACGGTCGTCGGCACGGTCGGCCTGATCGTCGTGCTGTTCCTGTTCTCCGTCGGCCGTCACGACCCGCCGCGCTCGGTGGTCGCGCTCGACTTCCTGCTCGCGCTCACCTTCACGGCGGGCGCGCGGTTCGCGGTGCGCGCCGTGGTCGAGCGCCCCACGCGCGGCTCGCTGATCGAGCGCGCGGCGCACGAGGTGCTGATCGTCGGCGCGGGGAACGGTGGACAGCAGGTGGCCTTCGAGCTGCGCCGCAACCCGGGGCTGCGCAGCGCGCCGGCCGGCTTCGTCGACGACGACCCGCGCAAGCAGGGCATGCGCGTGGCCGGCCACAAGGTGCTCGGCACGACGGCCGAGCTGCCGCGCATCCTCGACGGCGTCCGCCCGTCGGAGGTGATCATCGCGATCCCCTCCGCGCCGGGAACCGTGCGCGCGAAGGTCGTGACGGCCTGCCGCGAGCGCGGCATACCCGTCCGCACCCTGCCGACGACCTTCGAGCTGCTGTCGAGCGGGGCCAACCTCATGCGCCAGGTGCGCGAGGTGCGGGTGGAGGACGTGCTCGGCCGCGAGCCCGTGCGGGTCGAGATCGACCGCGTCGGCGCCTACCTGCGCGGCCGCACGGTGCTCGTGACCGGCGCCGGAGGCTCGATCGGCGCCGAGCTCTGCCGCCAGATCGCCCGCGTCGGCCCGAAGCTGCTCGTGCTGGTCGAGCACTCGGAGAACGCCCTCTTCGAGATCCGCCGCGAGCTCGAGGAGGAACGCCACTTCCGCCGCGCGGCGTCCGTGCTCGCGGACTGCAAGGACGCCACGCGCATGCGCGAGATCTTCGCCGAGCTCGAGCCGTCGATCGTCTTCCACGCGGCCGCGTACAAGCACGTGCCGCTGATGGAGGAGAACCCGGTGGAGGCCGTGCGCAACAACGCCGTGGCCACGCGCATCGTCGCGGCAGCCGCCGGCGAGGCGGGCGCCGAGCGCTTCGTGCTCGTCTCGACGGACAAGGCGGTCAGCCCGGCGACCGTGATGGGCGCGTCGAAGGCGCTCGCCGAATGGGCCGTCGAGGCGGCGCAGAACCGCTGGAAGGGCACGCGCTTCTCGTCCGTGCGCTTCGGCAACGTCCTGGGCTCCTCCGGCTCGGTCGTGCCGATCTTCCGGCGCCAGATCACGCAGGGCGGGCCGGTCACGGTCACCGACGAGAAGATGACCCGCTACTTCATGACGATCCCGGAGGCCGTCCAGCTCATCATCCGCTCCGGAGAGCTGTCGACGGGCGGCGAGGTGTTCGTGCTGGAGATGGGCGAGCCGGTCAAGATCGTCGACCTCGCTCGCAACATGATCCGCATCGCGGGTCTTGAACCGGAGGTCGACATCGGGATCGAGATCATCGGCCGGCGCCCCGGCGAGAAGATCCATGAGGAGCTGTTCAATCCCGGGGAGCGCCCGCAGCCGACTCCCGCGGAGAAGATCGTCTGCGCCGTGCAGAAGCCCCTCGACCCCGACTGGGTCGAGGGCGCCTTCCTGCGCATCGAGGAACTCGTCTACGCCGGGGACGCGGCGACGCTGGCGGCCACGGTCGCCGAGCTGTCCGCCGAGCGCGCCCTGACGGTGTCACCCGGTTAGCTCCGCAAGCCGGTCTACAGTTCGGACACTTGCCGGAGATCGTCCAAGACATCGGCGCCTACGCGGGACTGGCCTCCGTCATAGGGCTCGCGGTGCTGTCGGCGCTCTACTTCTCGCAGGCGCGAGACGTCAGGCGGCTGCGCGAATGGGCCGGTCGCGCGCCCGAACGCGCGGACGAGGTGCCCGGAGCGCAGACGCCGGTCCCGGGCCGCGTGGTCGCTCAGCCGCAGGCACAGGCACAGCCCGGCCCGCCGGCCGTTCCCCGCGCGGCGACCCCTGCGGGCGCGAAGCCCGCCACCCCGGCGCCGGCGAAGCCCGCGACCGGCGCCCCCGCCGCGCCGGCAGGCACGACACCCGCAACCGCGAAGCCCGCGACCGCGAAGCCCGCGACCCCGTCCCCGGGAACGCCCGCCCCGGTGCCGGCGGCGGGCGCGGCTGCTGCCGCCGTCGCCGCGGCGGCCGGGGCGGGTGCGAGCGAGGCGCGCGCCACGTCTGGCTCCGCTCAGCAGGGCGCGGGGGTGGCCACGCCGGACGCCCCGAAGGACCCGGTGGCGGCCGAGAGGCCCGCCGGCGCGAACGAGCCCGCCAGCGCAAACGGCCCGGCGACCGCCGACAAGCCCGCGACCGCCGACGAGCCCGCGACCGCCGACGAGCCCGCGACCGCCGACGAGCCCGCGACGGCCGACAAGCCGGCGACGGCAGACAAGCCGGCGACGGCAGACAAGCCCGACGCGGCGGAAGGGCCGTCGGCTCCCGGCGCCCAGGCGGCCGCTCGCCCCGGCGTGCCGCAGCCGGCCACCGCCGCCGGCAATCGCGCTCCCGCCGTGCCGCCGGTACCGCCCGCGGCGCCGCGCCCCGGAGTGCGTCCGCGGCCCGCGCCGCAGCAGACGGAGGTCATCCCGCCGCGCCGCGAGCCCTGGCACCAGCGCCTCTTCGGCGGCACCCGCAACCTCCTGCTCGCGATCGCCGGCGTGCTCGTGCTCGGTGTCGGCGTGGCGTTCGCGCTCAGCCAGACCTCGGGCGACGACGGCGGCAGCGCGAACTCGAGCCAGCAGGGGAGCGGAAGCTCCGCCCAGACGGGCGGTGAGGACGACGGCGGTGACGACGGCGGCGACAGCGGTGATGACGGCGGCACGAAGCGCAAGCGCACGCCGATCGACCCGTCGACCGTGACGGTCGCCGTCCTGAACGGGACGATGGTGCCCGGGCCTCGCCGCGGGTGTCGGCACGGACGTGTCCGAGGCGGGCTTCGGCCTCGGCACCGTTGCGAATGACGAGACGGAGGGCGAGCAGCGCGCGGAGTCCGTGATCCTCTATGCCCAGGGCAACGAGCGCGAGGCGCTCGCCGTGGGCCGCAAGCTCGGGATCACCCAGCGCCAGAAGATCGACCCGGACACGCAGGCGCTGGCCGGCGACGCCGGCGTGGTCGTCGTCGTGGGGCAGGACCGGGCGCCCTAGCCGCCGGCGGCGGCGCGTGCCCGCTCCGCGAGGTGCGCCACGCCGAGCCGCTCGCTCTCGACCGCCGCCTCCTCCAGCAACCGGCGACCGGCCTCGGCGTCGACCCCCACGAGCACGCGACCGGCGAGCGCGCGCGAGCGCACCGCCTCGAGCGGCCGTTCCAGGCCCGTCCAGGCCGACTCCGCCTCGAGCAGCAGTCGGGCTCCCTCGGCGGGGTCGTCGCGGGTGATTCCGCGCGCCTCGAGCGCCGCCGCCGCCCCGAGCGGGTAGTGCAGGCGCTCGGCCATCTGGGACGCCAGCGCGGCGGCCTCCTCGGCCGCCTTCGCGCGCCCCGCGAGCGCGAGCACGACGGCGCGGGCGGCGGTGGCCTGGATTGACTGCGCCACCAGGCCGGCGCGCTCCGAGACGTCGAGGGCGCGGTCGAGCGCGTCGACGGCGGCGTCGAGGTCGCCCGCGTCGCGCAGCGCGGTCGCGAGGCCGAACAGCGCCCCGAACGAGAGCTCCGACCAGCCCACCTGCTCGGCCAGCTCCTGCGCCTCGCGGTAAAGCCGCGTGGCCTCCTCGAGCCTCCCTTCGCGCCAGGCGAGCAGCGCGCGCAGCGCCCGCGGGAGGCAGAGCTTGCCCGCCAGCCCCTCGCGCTCGGCGAGCCGCGAGCTCGCCTCGGTGCAGATCTCGACGCGCTCCCAGTCGGCGCCGTAGACGGCGATCTGGGCGAGCCAGGCGTGCAGCTCGACCTGCGCCGGCAGCATGCCCACCTGCTCCGCCAGCTCGAGGGCCTCCTCGTAGGCGCGCCGGGCACCGTGGACGTCCGCCTCCGAGATCTCGAGCTGGCGGCCGAGCGCGGACAGCGCCAGGATCGTCTCGACCTGGTCCGATCCGCGCGCGAGCTCGACGGCGCGCTCGAGGTTCTCGCGCGCCTTCTCGGTGTCGCCGATGCGGCCGAACACCCGGCCGAAGATCCCGTGCGCGCGGCTCGCGGCGCGCGTCTCGCCGAGCCGCTCGGCCAGGCGCAGCGCCTTCTCGGACGCGTAGATCGCGAGCATGTTGTCGCCCGTGTGGAGGTAGAGCCACGCGGCCTCCTCGTAGAGGCGCACGAGCTCGAGCGTCGGCGGCCCGTCCTTCAGCAGGTTGATGCCCTTCTGGTAGTGCTCGATCGCCGCCTTGCGCTCGCCCTTGTGGGAGAGCCCCGCGCCGATCTTGCGGTGCAGGTCCGCCACCCGCTCGAGCGACTCCTGGCCGCGGTGCCACTCGAGGCACTCGCCCCATGCCTCGGTCGCCTCGTCGACTCGGCCGAGGCGCAGCGAGACGTCGCCGAGCTTCTCGCCGAGCCGGGCCGAGGCGTGCCCGGACCCGTCGATCAGCAGCGCGGGCGTGGCGATAGTGGGAAGCCGCCTCGCGGTTCGAGTAGAGCATCGCCGCGGCGTCGCCGGCCTCCTCCAGGAAGCGCACCGCGCGCTCGCGCATCTCGTCGAGCTCCTGGTTCGGTACGCCGCTCTCGCGCCCGAGGGCAGCCGCCCTGCCGTAATGCTCGGCGAGCACCGCCACCACCTCGTCGGTGCGGTCGCCCGCGCGCTCCTCGAGCAGCGCGCCGACCTCGTAGTGCTTGCGCGAGCGCACCGCCTTGGGGAGCATCCCGTAGGCCACGTCGCGGATCAGGACGTGACGGAAGCCGAGCTCGCGCTCTCCGTCGAAGGCGGCGGATCCGGCCGGGGCGAGGATGTCCTTCTCGACGAGCGCCGTGAGCGCGTGGTCGAGATCGCCGCCCTCGGCCGCCGCGAACGGGCGCAGGGAGCCCTCCCAGAAGGTGCGGCCGAGAACCGATGCCTGCTGAACGAGGCGGCGTTCGAACGGGTCGAGCGAGTCGAGCCGCGCGGCCAGCACCGCCTGAACCGTGTCGGGGAGATCGGCGCCGCCGCCGTTGTCGCCCTCCTCCGCGATGCGGTGCGCCATCTCCTCCGCGAACAGCGGGTTGCCGCCGGATCGCTCGGCCACGGCACCGGCGAGGTCCGCCGAGTCCGGCATCAGCACGCGCGCGAGCTCGCGCGATGCGTCCGAGCCGAGCGGCTCGAGGGTCAGGCGGGTCGCGTTCGGCAGCTCGGCGCCGAAGTCGGGGCAGCGGTCGAGCAGCTCGTCGCGGGCGAGGCAGACGATCACGAGCGGTCCCTCGACCCAGCGGGCGAGGTGCTCGACGGCGTCGAGCATGCCGTCGTCCGCCCAGTGGATGTCCTCGAAGGCCATCACGAGCGCTCGCCGGGCGGCGATCGACTGCACACCCGCGCGGAGCGCCGCGAAGAACGCCTCGCGCAGGCGCTCGGGGTCGCTCTCCTCGGGCACGAGCTCGGGAGGGCTGTCCACGCCGAGCGGCCTGCCGATCAGGGCCGCCTGGCGGTCGGACTCGGCCGCCGGCAGGCCCGACAGGTCGCGCACGTGCGCCGACAGCTTCGCCCAGGCCGTCTCGGCGGAGTCGGAGTCCACGATGCCGCACTCGGCGCGCAGGATCTCGGCGAGCGCCCAGTAGACGATGCCGCTGCCGTAGGCGAGGCAGCGCCCGGTGCGGATCGAGGGCGGGTCGGTACGGCAACCGAGCACGGTCTCGAGCTCGCGCAGGAGGCGCGACTTGCCTATACCCGCCTCGCCGAGCACGGTCACGAGCTGCGGCCTGCCCTCCTGGGCCGCCCGCTCGAAGAGCGTCTCGAGGGCGCGGAGCTCGGCGCTCCGGCCGACGAGCGGCGATCCCCGCGACGGCGCCCCGCGGCCGAGCGGCTTCTCCGTGGCGAGGGCCGTGACCTCCCAGGCCGGCACGGGCGCGGCCTTGCCCTTCAGCTCGAGCGGCTCGAGCGTCTTGTAGACGACCGCCGCGCGTGTCGCGCGCATCGTGCGCTCGCCGACGGTCACGCTGCCGGGGCGCGCCGCGCTCTGAAGCCGGGAGGCGACGTTCACGGTGTCGCCCGTGACCGTGTAGGACTCGCCGACCGCGCCAGCCAGCACCTCGCCGGTGTTGACGCCGACGCGCAGCTCGAAGCGCACGTCGTCCGGCAGCTCCTCGTTCACCTCGATCATGGCGTCCTGCATCCCGAGGCCCGCGCGCACGGCGCGCTCGGCGTCGTCCTCGTGGGTCACGGGCGCGCCGAAGAGGGCCATCACGTTGTCGCCGATGAACTTGTCGACGGTGCCGCCGTGGCGCTCGACCTCGGCGCCGAGCCGCATCAGCACGCGGTCGATGAGCGCCTTCACGCTCTCGGGATCGAGGCGCTCGGCGAACGCGGTGTAGCCCGACAGGTCGGCGAACAGCACGGTCACCTGGCGCCGCTCCTCCGGGGGCTGTTCGTCGCGGCGCGCCGCAGGGATCAGCGCGCTCCCGCAGTGCATACAGAAGCGCGCCTCGGAGGGGTTGTCGCCGCCGCAAGCCGGGCAGGCCATGGCCCTGAGATTAAGGGAGCAGGCCGGCGTCCCTGTAGGCGGCCGCCGTCTCCGCGAGCAGGCGCTCGTCGACGAGCGTGAGCATGCGCCCCTCGACCTGGACGAGCGCGCCCGGCCAGGGCGGGTACCAGAACGCCCGGAGCTTGCGGTCGAGGTCGTCCCCCGGACGCACCACGCGCAGCGCCTCGAGCTCCTCGCGCGTCACGTAGCGGCCCTCACCCTGCGGCTCCCGCGGCAGCTCGTCGCCGTCGAGCGCGCGCCCGAGCACGCGCTGGAACAGAGCGAGCAGATGGTCCTGGCTCTCGAGATCGAGCGAGAACGCGGTGGCCGTGTCGGGATCGATCGGGAAGCGCTCGACCTCGACCAGGTCGCCGGTGTCGAAGCGCTCGTCGACCCAGTGGCACGACACGCCCCACTCGCGGAGCCCGTCGAGCACGGCGAGGTTGAGGCCGCCGACGCCGCGGAAGTCGGGCAGCGGGGCCGGGTGGAGGTTGAGGCAGCCGATCCCACCGAGGGAGATCAGCGGCTCGCGGATCAGTTTCCAGAACAGGAACGAGATCACGAGGTCCACCTCCTCGGGCGGGTCGGCGTAGAGCTCCGCCTCGCTCACGATGGGCAGCCCGTGGCGCTGCGCCACGAGGTCCACGCGCTGAGCGTCGCGCGTGAGCGCGTCGGGCTCGGCGGCCACCACGGCCGCGACGTCGCAGCGCGTGGCGAGCCAGTCGAGCGCTCGCGCGGCGGAGCGCTTGTTCTTCGCCATGAACACCGCCCTCATGCGCCGACCTCCTCGTACAGCGCGAGCGTCTGCTCCGCGATCCGGTCCCAGGAGAACGGCCCGTCGGCGGCGAGCAGGGCTCGCTGCTCGAGCAGGAGCCGCTGCGTGTCGTCGGCGAGCACGTCGCGGATCGCCGCCGCCAGGGCGGCCGGGTCGCCGGGCGGCACGAGCCGGCCGGCGCCGTGGTCCTCCACGATCTCCCTGAAGCCGCCCACGTCGCTCAGGACCATCGCCTTGCCGAACGCCAGGCCCGCGAACAGGACGCCGGACATGTCGACGCTCAGGTGGGGCAGCGCCACGACGTCCGCGCGGCGGAAGAAGGCCGGGAGCTCGTCGTCGCTCACGTAGCGCGTCACGAAGCGGACGCGTCCCGGCGGAGCGAGCTCGTGCAGGGGCCCCATGTGCATGCCGAGCGGGCGCCCCACGACCCAGAGCTCGGCGCCGGGCACGTCGGCGAACGCCTCGAGCAGGACCTCGACGCCCTTGTAGTCGCGGATGAGCCCGAAGAAGAGCACGACCGGCCCCTCCACCTCGGCGAGCTCCGGCGGCAGGGGCTGCTCGTCGGGCAGGCGCGTGAGGTGCGCGAACGCGCCGTGCGGGATCACGTGGACGTTGTCGCCGTCGAGCAGCTCCGCTCCGTGGCGGGTGTGGACGACGACGGCGTCGAAGGCGTCGCGGAGGCGTTCGGCCGAGCGCGCCCGCCGGATGACGTTGTGCAGCGTCAGGACCTGGGGGCGGTCGCGCGGCAGCAGGCGCGTGCTGAGCGCCTCGAGCCAGAGCCACTGCCAGTGCGTCACGTCCGCGTCGCGCGCGTGGCGCCGCTCGCGCAGCATGCCCGGCACGTGCTCGGCGCCCTTGAGGGCCCGCCGCAGCCGTGGCCGGCGCGCGCCGAGGCTCGTCCCGGCGCGGTAGAAGGCCTCGCTCAGGCGGAAGCCGTCCGGCTCCGGCGCGGAGCCGTGAACGAAGCGCGAGGTCACCAGCTCGACGTCCGCTCCTCGGCGCGCGAGCGCGCTCGCGAGCGCGTGGTCGTACGGCATCACGTCCGCCGACGGATCTACGAGCTGCACCCTCACCGCCGACTAGTCTCCCGCACCGCATGTCCCGACCTCTGGTGCGGGTGGTGTTCGCGCTGCTGGCGGTGGCGACCATCGCCGCCTTCTTCGTCACACAGCAGCTCAAGGGCGAGTTCCCGCTGATCACGCGCTTCGCCGCCATGCCCACGCACTTCTCGCCGAACGGCGACGGCGTGCGCGACGAGACCGAGGTCGGCTTCAACCTCACGGAGCGGGCGCAGGTGACGTTCTCCGTCGTCGATTCGGAGGGCAACGAGGTGCGCCGCCTGGTGGACGAGCGCGAGCTGCCGGGCGACATCCGCTACCGGTACAGATGGGACGGCCGCGACGACGACGGCAACGAGGTGCCGGACGGCATCTACCGCCTGCGGCTCGTGCGCCGCGACGAGAGCCGGGTGATCAACTCGTTCAAGGAGCTGGACGTCGACCGCGAGCCGCCGGAGGTCGAGCTCGTCTCCGCCGAGCCGTCGATCATCGCGCCCCGCGCCCCGGGTCAGCGGCCGCGGGTGAGGATCCGCTACGAGGGGCCGGCGAACCGCGCGCCGGAGTTCCGGGTCTTCCGCACGGACGACGGCGCTGAGCCCTACGTCGTGCGCCGCTTCCGGGGCATCCCCGAGGAGGGCCGGCAGCAGACGCGCGAGGGGGTCTGGGACGGGCAGGTGAGCGTCGGCGAGGAGCGCTCCGAGCCCGCACCCGACGGCGACTACGCGTTCACGGTCTCCGTGCGCGACCGGGCGGGCAACCTCGCCGTCGCGCCCGCCGAGGTCCCGTCGCGCGGCAGCGCGCGGCCCGACACCGGCGTCTCGGCCCGCACGTTCACGCTCGGAGGCCCGCTCGACGTCGTCGCGCCGGGGGAGACGGCGACGCTCACCGTCGGGCCGATCGACCGCAGCTTCGACTTCGTCCTGTCGCGCTGGGGCGAGCCCTCGGCGCTGCGCCAGGGTGAGCGGCTGGGCGGCAGCTTCAGGGTCACCGTGCCGGAGAACGCGCGGCCGGGGCTCCACCTCGTGCGCGTGCGGGCGGGTGACGATCGCGCGATCTGGCCGCTGACCGTGGGCGACCCCGAACCCGCGCGCGACACGCCGCTGCTCGTGCTGCCGGCGCTGACATGGCAGGGCCTCAACCGCGTCGACGACGACGGCGACGGCTTCGCCGACACCCTCGTGGAGGATCGCTCCGTCCGGCTCGACCGGCCGTTCCGCGGCGGCGGGCTGCCGCCGCGCTTCGACTCCGAGGTGGCGCCGCTGCTCGACTGGCTCGAGCGCGAGGGGATCGACTACAACGCCACCACGGACATCTCGCTCGCGCGCGGCCGGCCGCCCATCCTCGCGGACGCGCCCGGGGTCGCCTTCGCCGGCAGCGAGCTCTGGCTGCCCGCCGAGCTGATGGCCCGCCTGCGCGACCACGTGGCGGACAACGGCCGCATCGCCGCGTTCGGGGCGGACTCGTTCAAGCGCACGGTGGTCCTCGAGGACGGCCTCGAGGCGCGCAGCCCGTCGCCGCCGCGGCGGGAGAACGCGTTCGGCGAGCGCACGACGCTCACGCGCACCTCGCCCGCTCCGCTCAACGTGTTCGAGGACGGGCTCGGCCTGTTCCGCGGGCTGTCCGGCTTCGTCGGCGACTTCAGCGTCTTCGAGGTCTCGCGCGGCCTCACGCGCAGCGCCCGCCCGCTCACCACCGCCGGGAGGGACCCGGGCGAGCCCGCGCTCGTCGGCTACGGGCTCGGCGGCGGGCTCGTGATCCGCCTCGGCACCCCTCAGTGGGCCGCGGAGCTGAGAGAGGAGGCGCTCTCGATCGAGGTCCCGCAAGTGACGAAGCGCATCTGGCGCATCCTGCGCGACGGACCGTGATGGCTAGCCTGCGTCACCGATGTCCCGACGACGCCGTCTGCTGATCGGCGGCGCGCTGGTCGTGGTCGTCCTTGCGATCGCGATCGGCGTGTACGCCTACAACGAGAACCAGCCGCTCGAGAAGCGTGGCTCCGCCACGGAGGAGTTCGTGACGACCGAGGAGCCGGAGCCGCCTCCGCCGCCGCCGAAGGAGGAGAACGTGCGGCCCTGGCCGACCTACGGCTACGACATCGCGCGCGGGCACATCTCGCCCTACAAGCTGCGCCCGCCCTACAGGCGGATCTGGACGATCGACGCCCATGACTCGCTCGAGTTCCCGCCCACGATCGGCTACGGACGGGTGTATCTCGCCCAGCAGAAGGGGCTGTTCTTCGCGCTCGACGCGAAGGACGGCAGCGTCGACTGGCGCAAGAAGATGGGCCGCTGCGCCGCCTCGTCGCCCACGATCGGCGACGGCGTGATCTACCAGTCGTACATGCACAAGGTCGAGTGCCTGCAGGACCAGGCGGGCGCCGACGGCTTCGTGATCGCGTGGGACGCCGACACCGGGCGCGAGCTGTGGCGCCACAAGACGGCTCCCGTCGAGTCCTCGCCGCTGCTCCGCGGGGACACCCTCTACGTCGGCACCTGGAACAACGACGTGATCGCGCTGAACGCGAAGACCGGGCGGCGCAAGTGGCGCTTCGAGGCGGACAACCAGGTCAACACCTCGGCCGCGTACTGGAAGGGCCGCATCTTCATCGGCTCGGACAGCGGCACGCTCTACGCGCTGAACGCGGGAACGGGCAAGCTGATCTGGAGCGCACAGTCGAACTCGAGCTTCGGCACGCGGGAGTTCTGGTACGCCACCCCGACGCTCGCCTACGGCCGCGTCTACATCGGCAACACGGACGGGACCATGTACGTCTACGGGGCGAAGAGCGGCAAGCTGCTCTGGGCGCGCCCGCTCGGCACCTACATCTACGGCGCCGCCGCGGTCTACAGGCGCAGGGTCTACGTGGGCACCTACGACGGCAAGTTCTATGCGCTCGACGCGGCCACGGGCGACACGGTCTGGGAAAGGGACGCGCACGGCGCGGTGCACGCGGCGCCGACGATCATGGACGGGCTCGTGTACTACGCGGTCTGCTCGAGCTGCGGCTCAGAGGCCTCGCGGGCGGTCGCGCGTGGACCGGACGCGACGTACGCGCTCCGGCTCCGCAACGGCAAGCAGGTCTGGCGCTTTGCGGCGGGCAAGTACGCGAACCCCGTGGTCGCGGACGACGAGCGCATCTACATCACGGGGCGCGCGCACCAGTTCGCGCTCGCGCCGCGCGGCTCCGACCTCTTCAAGAAGAAGAAGCAGGACGGGCAGAAGAATGGAGAAAAGCCTGCATCCGATCGGTCACCTGACGGAGGATCTGCAGAGAACTGAGGGGGTCGCCCTCGACCTGCAGCGAGTGGTCGAGGCCGGCGAGCTCCATCACCTCGAGGGCGTCGGCCGACGGCAGCTCGCCCTCGCCCCACGAGGGGTCCGCGGGGCTGCCGACGATCAGGGTCCGGCGCGAGGTCGCGTTCAGCGCGGCCACCACGTCTGACCGGATCAGGAGCGGCGTGAGCCAGATCGCCTCGAGACCGCGCTCGGCGGCCAGCGGCGCGGCGGCGCTCCCGAGCGACTTGCCGATCACGATCGGGTCCTCGCCGGCCTCCGCGAGCGCCTGCTCGGCGCGCTCGACGATCCACTCGAACGGCTCGCGGTCCGCGGGCGCGCGCTCGCTCAGCTCGAGGACCGTGAACCCGGCCGCCTGGGCCGCCTCGCGGGCGAACCAGAGCAGCGGCGCCTGGCTGAAGTAGCGCACGCCGGGAAGCACCACGACGCAGCGCTCGCTCTCACCGGGGTGGCGCGCGAGCTCCATGCGGAGCCGACGCTAACAGTGCCGCGATCACCGCGCCGGTCATGGGCCAGACGAGGTAGTAGTTGTTGAACGTCCGGCCGATGAACATCAGCCAGAGGATCGAGATGGCGAACGCCGCGGCGCCGACCCAGAGCTCCTCGGAGCGGCGCTGGAGCAGCAGGAGCCAGATCGTCAGCGGCACCCAGGTGAGCAGCGCGACGAGGGCGAACGGGTAGGAGCCGTCCCTGTCCTCGAGGATCCCGAGCCGGATCATGATCGCGGACAGGCCGTAGCCGACGATCTTGTACGTGCCCGCGCCGTAGCGGACGGTGTCGTCCCAGAAGGCCGCGGGGTCGGCGATCAGGAAGGGGAGCACGAATACGCCGATCACTCCTCCGAAGACGAGCGCGGGCCGCCTCAGGCCGGCCCGCTCGCGCAACATCATCAGGACGAGGAAGGGGAGGGCCACGAGCGCGAACTGCTTCAGCAGCACGGCTCCCGCGAGCGACGCCGCGGCCCAGCCGTAGCGGCGCCGCGAGACGAGCGCGAAGGCGAGCACGAGCAGCAGCAGGCTGGGCGCGTCGTTCTGCCCGAACCAGGCCGAGCGCACGGCGATCGGGTTGCAGACGAGGAGCGCGCCGAGGGCGAGCCTCACCCCCGGCGGGCCGCGGAACAGAAGGGCGGCCGGCAGCAGGGCGAGCGTGCAGAGCAGCACGAGTAGCCGGTAGTCGTCGAGCGGCTCGGGAAGCACGCTCCACACGGCGGCCGAGACCAGCGCACCCGGGAAGTAGGCGAAGTGCTCCAGCGCCACCTCGCGCTCGAGCACCCGCTCGGAGACGCTGCCGTCGCGGGTGTAGAAGCGCTCCAGGCCCGACCGGGACCAGTCGTGGCCGTAGGGGTCCTCGCCGTCGAGCAGGAGCTCGCCGCCCAGCTCGATCTGGTAGGTCGAGTCGTTCGTGAAGAACCAGGGCTCGGTCGATTGGCGCAGGCCGAGCTGGAGCAGGGTCGAGGGCGCCATCAGCAGCACGCCGACGGAGAGCACGAGCGCGACGCCCGCCCACAGCGGCACGCGTCGCCGGCCGCCCGTGGCGAGCAGCCAGAGCGCGGCGGCGCCGCACAGGAGGCCCGCGAGGAAGGCCGCGGCGCGGGCGATGCCGACATCCCACTCCTCGCCCGCGGCGCGGACGAGCGGCGAGAGCGGGCCCTGCGGGTCGACCTCGCCGGGGCGGAACGGCCACGGGTCCGAGCCGAGCTCGGGCAGCCCGATCGCCACCAGCACGAACAGGACGCCGACGAGCGCCCAGGCCTCGCGCGCGCTCATGGGCCCGCGCCGGCGGCCTGCATTCGCTCGCGAGCGCGCTCTTCCGCGGAGGGCTGCGGGTCGGTGCGAGCGTGCCAGGCGAGGTAGCCGGCGCCGACGGCGAGCACGAACCACGTGATCGGGTCCTCGAGGAAGCCGCTGTAGAAGAGCGCGTGCACGAACAGGCCGATGAAGGCGGCCAGCAGGGCCAGCCCGAGCGCCTCGTCGCGTCTTCGCACCGCCAGGATCATGCGCACTCCGCCGGTCAGCAGCCAGACGTAGAGGGCGAGGCCGATCACGCCGAGCTCGGCGAAGACCGTCAGCGGGGTGGTGTGCGAGACGAAGTTCGGGGTCGGCTGGTCGCTGCCCGCCAGCTCGCGGCTCGCGCGCGGCTGGCCTCCGATGCCGACACCGATGATCGGCTCGTCCTCGACCACGCGCAGGGTGTCCTCGACGCGGTCGGTGCGGTCGCTCGTGATCCGGTTCAGGGACAGGCCGTCCGAGAGCTCGAGGGTCGCGTACACGCCGCCGGCGAGCACCGCGGCGAGGGTGAGCGCCCCGACCGCCATGCGCACACGCCGGTCGCCGGTCAGCAGCGCGAGGGCGAGCGTCACGACCAGCAGGGCGACGAAGCTCGACTGCGAGTAGGAGAAGAACAGCCCCGCCCACATGAGCGCGAGCAGCGCGATCAGCGGCCAGGCTCGCCAGCGGCGGGCCGCGAGCAGCGCTAGCGCCACCCCGATCCCGAGCACGAGGTGGCGGCCGTACAGGCTGGGGTCGCCGAACAGCGACGTCACGCGGAAGAAGTCCGTGTTGGCGTTCGAGACGGCGAGGTTCTGCGCGTAGAAGAAGAGCTCGCGCGTGGCCGCCTGCCAGAGGCCGACGCCCGCGAAGGCCGCGCAGAGGGCGAGTGCCGCCACCGCCAGGGCGCGCGGCACGGAGTCCGGGAAGTCGGCGCGGCCGACCGTCGCGAGCAGCAGGGTGAACGGCAGGGTGAAGAAGACGAGCAGGTTCGTGCCGGCCTCGAGGTCGCCTGCCCAGAGCAGCGACAGGGAGGCGTAGGCGAGGAATGCCGCGGCGGGAGCGCCGACGCTCATCGGCAGGGGGCGGATCTCGCGCCCGCGCAGGGCGCGCCAGCCGAGGGCCA
The DNA here is from genome assembly GCA_963808775.1 of uncultured Thermoleophilaceae bacterium. Classification (GTDB taxonomy): domain Bacteria; phylum Actinomycetota; class Thermoleophilia; order Solirubrobacterales; family Thermoleophilaceae; genus JACVRW01. The sequence goes on along the minus strand of CAWEGR010000007.1, from coordinate 149,055 downwards.
CGCCGGCCGCGGCAAGCACGAAATAGAGCGGCAGCAGCCGTCCGAGGCGGCCGTCGTCGGCGATCGAGATCGGGAAGCCGCCGCCGTCGATCGAGATCGGCGGCCTGAATGGCGCCGCCACGAGCACGGCCACCGGGACGATCACGGGCCGGCGCGCCAGCAGCGCGGCGGCGGCGCCCACGGTGACGATCGCCAGCCCTGCCGCGGCGGCCCCGCTGGCGCCCGTCAGGCGGTCGAGCGGGCCGCTGCCGAGCGACGCCGCCAGCCCCGCCTCGGCGAGCGCGAGCAGGACGAGACCGGCGAGCAGCGCCACGCGGCCGCGGGCGAGCAGGGCGAGCACCGACCCGAGCGCGCCGCCGACCGCTGCCAGTTGGGCGAGGTCCGGGTGCTCCATGAGGTGCGCGAAGCCTAGTGTCCTGAGTCGTTATTTCGGGCGCGGCTTCCCGGCGTCTGAACGCGTCTACGGCCGCTGGGACGATGCCGACGCCGCTCGAAGCCGAATTCCGACTCCGGACACTAAGCGGCGCGGCGCGCGTTGTAGGCCGCGGCGGCCTCGCGGATGCCCTCACCCCGGCTCGGGGAGAGCTCCTGACGCGCGTGCAGCAGGTAGCGGCGCGGGTCGCGGCCCGGGATCAGCAGCGCCGCCGCCGCGCGCGCGAGATAGGACCAGGTCCAGCAGAGCCGCCACACGAGGCGCGTGGCGGTCAGGCCGTGCTTCCTGAAGTAGAGGTCGCGGTTGCGGTGGAACTCGACGATGCGGCGGCGCATCGCCCCGGCGTCCGTCGAGAGCTGGTCGTGATGGACGGCCGCCGCCTGGGGGACGAACAGGATGCGCCAGCCGGCGTCGCGCAGCCGCTTGCAGAAGTCGGTCTCGTCGGAGTAGACGAAGAAGGCGGGGTCGAGCCAGCCCACCTCCTCGGCCGCCTCGCGGCGCACCAGCATCGCGCTCGATTGCACCCAGCCCACCTCGCGCACGTGCTCGCCCGTGCTCTGCACCGCCACGCGCCGGTGCATGAACACGGCCGCGGCCAGCGCCCAGGGGATGTCGGGGAGCCGCCAGGCGCAGGCGGTCGGCTCGCCCTCGCTCGTGAGCAGCTGCGCGCCCGCGGCGGCCGCGCGCGGGTCAGCCTCGAGAGCGTCGAGCAGCGCGCGGGTGGCGCCCTCGCGCAGCTCCGAGTCCTCGTTCAGGAGCAGGCACAGGCGCCCGCGCGCCTCGCGCAGCAGCGTGGAGTCGTTCTCCGCCTTGCCGGTGCGTTGCGTGAGCGCGAACAGCCGCGCCTCGGGATGGCGCTCGCGCACGACCTCGGCGGAGCCGTCGCCCGATGCGTTGTCGAGCACGAGCAGCTCGTACTCGACGCCCTCCGGGTGGGTGCGCTCGATCGCGTCGAGGCAGGCCAGCAGATCGTCGCGGCCCTCCGTGTTGACGACGCAGTAGGACAGCTCCACGCTCACCGCGCAGCGGCCTCCTCGAGCACGCCGAGGGCGCGCGCCGCGAGCTCGTCGCGGCCGAAGTCGCGCTCCGCCAGGGCGCGTGCGTTCAGGCCCATGCGCTCGGCGAGGGCGGGGTCGTCGCGGAGCCGCCCGATCGCCTTCGCCAGCGCCTCGGCGTCGCCCGCGGGCGCGTACAGCCCGGCCTCGTTGTCCTCCACGAGCCGGCGCATCCAGCCGTCCATGTTCACGATCGCGGGCCGCCCCGCGGCGAACGTGTCGAAGAGCTTGTTGGGCGAGTTGGTGGCGAGCACGGGCACGTCCTTGAAGAGCGTGAGGCAGACCCCGGAGCGCCCGGCGAGCTCGGCCACCTCGCGCTTCGACGCCGCGGCGCCGGGAAGCTCGACGTTGTCCGGGGCGCCGCTCGCGAGCTCGGCGCGGCGCTTGCCGTCGCCCATCAGCACGAAGCGCACGTCCGGCAGGAGGCGCGCCGCGCCAAGGGCGGCCGACAGGTCGTTCGCCTCGCCCATCGTCCCGAAGTACGAGACCGTGAACGGCTCGTCGCGCGGCCACGGGCGCGGCTCGAACAGGTCGAGGTCCGCGGCGTTCGGCACCAGGGCGATCCGCTCGCCCGGGACGCCGGCGGCCTCGATCCCGTCGCGGATGCCGGGCGAGAGCGCGATCACGCGCGCGCTGCGCGCGTAGACGAAGCGCTCGACCGCGCGCGCGACCCGGCGCGCGAGGGGGTTCGAGAGGGCGCCCATCTGGATCGGCGCCTCGGGCCAGAGGTCGCGCACCTCGAACACGAGCGGAGCGCGCCAACGCGCGGCGGCCACGAGGGCGGGCAGCGCCATGGTCAGCGGCGGCGAGGTGGCGTAGATCACGTCCGGCCTCGGGCCCCGCAGCGCGGCGGCGCACGCGGCGAGCGCGAAGCGGGCGAAGGCGAGCATGCGCCGGGGATACGAGACGGCGGTCGCGCTCACGTAGTCGGAGTAGCCGGCCCGCACGCCGACGACGTCGACTCCCTCGACCCGGCGGCGGCCGCCACCGGCGGTTACGATCCGCACGTCGTGTCCGCGCGCCGCGAACCGGCGCGCGAACTCGTAAGAGCGCGTGCCGCCCACGCCCTCACGGGTGATGAAGAACTGATGCAGGTAGAGGATCCGCATCCGCCGCGCGAACGCTAGTCATGCCACGCATCCTGGACATCCTGATCGCCTCCGCGCTGCTCGTGCTCGCCGCGCCGCTGCTCGGCCTCGCCGCGCTCGCGATCAAGCTCGAGAGCCGCGGCCCGGTCTTCTACCGGCAGCGCCGCGTGGGGAGGGGCGGGCAGCCGTTCGAGCTCTGGAAGCTGCGGACGATGGTGCCCGGGGCGGAGCGATGGGCGCCGGCATCTACGTGCTCGAGGGCGACCCGCGCATCACGCGCAGCGGCCGCCTGCTGCGGCGCTTCTCGCTCGACGAGCTGCCGAACCTGGTCAACGTGCTGCGCGGAGAGCTCGCGATCGTGGGCCCGCGCCCGACGGTCCAGGAGCAGGTCGACCGTTACACCGAGCGCCAGCGCCGCCGGCTCGACGTGAAGCCCGGCATCACGGGCTGGGCCCAGATCAACGGCCGCACCTCGCTGCCGTGGCCGGAGCGGATCGAGCTCGACGTCTGGTACGTCGAGCACCGCTCGCTGCGGCTCGACATCCGGATCCTGGCGCGCACGGCGCGCATGCTCGCCACGGGGCACGGCCTCTACAGCGACGACCTGCGCCAGGGCTGGTAAGCGCGCTAGCGCACCGCGCAGCACGTGGCGCTCGGACGCCCCGCGGTCCGTGTCGAGATCGGGCGGCGCGACCGCGTAGAAGCGCCAGGTGCCGCGCCGGTCCGGGGTGAAGGAGGTCACGAAGCTGCCGCGCCGCACGCGCACCGTCCGGGCGCCGGCCTTCCGCCAGCGGCCGCGCTCCCGCCGCTGGACCACGAGCCGGAGCGCACGCTTGCGCGGCGCGACGCTGCCCGCGAGTGACACGGCGCGCCCACGGCGGGCGCGCGTGGGCGGCTCGTCGAACTCGATCGTCGGGTGCAGCCGCAGCAGCAGCCGGTCGGAGGTCGACCTGCGCAGGCCCGAGCGGCCGGGGAAGCGGACGCGCAGGTACATGCGCTTGCGCGGCTGCAGCTCGTCCGAGAAGACGCCGTCGGGGCCGGTGGTCGCGTGGCCCACGGTGCGCCACGCGTTCTCGGTCGACACCTGGATCTCGAGCGACTCGCCCGCCAGCACCGCGCCCGCTCCCGACAGCAGCGTCCCGCCGACCACCACGGGCTGGCCGAACAGCGCGGAGTCGACGTCGAGTGCCGCGGACAGGCGGGTGGCGAACGTGTCGACCGGCGGAGCCGAGCCCGACTCGACGAGCGCCCGCAGCTCGGGCAGCTGCGCGTACAGCGCTCCGCCGGGGCACTCGGTCAGGCCGGTGTCGCGGTGGCCGATCACGCGCTGGACCGACACGCGCGCGCCGGTGGGGTACTTCGTCAGGCTCCCGCCCGCGCTCGTCAGCGTCACCTTGCCCGACAGCGGCTGGCCGTGCACGGTCAGCTTCCAGCGGATCCACGTGGCGAGCGCGGAGAGCGCCTCGGGGCCGAGCTCGACCGTCCGGTTGTCGCCGATGCTCGCGATGCCGCTCGTCTGCGCGTTGAAGCCCTGCGCCTGCGCGCCGACCACCGCCTTGTCGAGCCCGCCGGCGCGGCCCTCGTAGAGCACGCCGAACCTGTCGACGAGCATGTTGTAGCCGACGTCGTTCCAGCCGTTCGAGTTGCGGTGGTAGCGGCAGATGGCCAGGACGACCGCCGGCGCCTCCGCGGCCGTGTAGTCGTTGAGCGACACCGTGTGATGCACGTGCACGGCCTTGACCTCGCCGTAGTCCGGCGCTGTTCGCGGGCGGGCACTTCCCGTCCTCCCATTCCTCGCGCGGCACGTACGAGAACGGCAGGCCACCGGTCTGCGCCGCCCGCGCGCGCGCCCTCGTGCGCTCGCGCCCGACCGAGACGAAGTGCAGCCGCAGCCCCGGCACGGGCCGGTCGAGCCGCCACCCGACGGTCCGCGCGCGACCCACCCAGAGGCCCTCGGAGCGCCCGGGAGCGTGCGACCCGGCGTGCGCCCAGCGGCTCCAGCCGTCAGGCCGGCGGACGCGGAACTCGACGTCCGCCAGCGCGCGCCCTCGCCAGCGCGCGCCCACGAGATTGAAGCTGCGCCCCGCGTCGAGCGTCCCGTGGGCCGCCGGGGCCCGCCGCTCGAAGTCGACCGCCGCCGAGGCGGTGGGGGTCAGGACGAGCGCGCACACGAGCGCGGCTGCAGGAGCGAGCAGCTTCACCACTACCCCAACACGGTCGCACGGCCCCTGTTGCGGCGGCGAAAGATCGCGTGCAGCCGCGGTGCCGGCTCTAGGGGACGGGCTCGGGCCCGCGCGAACGGTGCTCGTCGGCGAAGGCCTGGAGGGCGTCCCAGGTCTTCTCGTTGACCTCGGTGCAGAGCATGATCCGGCCCGTCCCGTTCGGCGCAGGGTCGCCGTTCCACGCGCTCATCGCGATCTGCGCGTCCATGTCGCGGCGCGGCACGAGCAGGGTCTGGAAGCCCTCCTCCTTGTCGAACCACGCCTTCAGGTCCGCGCGATCGTCCTTGGGCAGGTTCGGCTTGAACCAGACCACCACGCGTCCGTGCTCGAGCGCGTGCACCACCGCCTCGTCGGGCGGAGCCTCTCCATACGCGCCGTCCTCCGCGGGGATCTGATAGTGGCGCCCGGTGGTCGGCGGGTTGGTGTCGTACTGCACGCGCTCGTCGAGCGAGGTGGTGTGATCCTGGGTGCCGCTTCCCTTGTGGCTCCGAAGCTCGCAGCCGGCCGCGCGCGCAGCGGGCGCGACCTCGAACACGGTCTGCTCGGGCACGCTGCCGCCATCCGGGAAGACGTCGCTCGAGGCCTCCGGACCGTCGCCGCCGCCGTCACTCCCGCCGGCCATCGCGATCGCCACCAGGACGACCGCCGCGATCACGAGCACGCCGGCCACGCCGTATCCGACGAGCTTCTTGCGCTGGCCCGCCTCGCGGGCCTGCCGCTCACGCTCCTCGCGCTCCCGGCGCAGAGCCTCCTTCTGCTCACGGCGATGCGACATCGGCGCGGAAGGCTAGCTAGGCGGCTCGCCTGGCCCGGGCCGGACGGAAGCAGTCTTCGACGAACGCCACGATCTCACCGGTCAGGCGCTCCGGCGTGAGCCGCAGCTCGAGGATCGAGGAGGCCTCGATCAGGCGCGCGTTCGGCAGCTCGCGCATGAGCATGTCCGAGTCGGAGAAGGGGTGAATCGGGTCACGGCCATGGCCGATCACGAGCGCCTTTTGCCGCATCCGGCTGCGCTCCTCGCGCGGCGGCGCCACGCGGCCGAAGAAGAGCCCCTGGAGCACGGACGCCGACGGCTTCGGGTCCTGGCTCGCCCAGTCGAGCAGCATGTCGACGAGGAGGGTCGAGCCGCGCGGGACACGGCGAGTGACCGCGCCGATCCCGCGGGCGACCGGCGCACCGAAGGTGAGCCCGACCAGGAGCGGTGTGAAGGCGATCGCGCAGCCGAGCAGCGCGTTGTCGAGCACCGGCATCTCGATGATCAGGCCCCGCACGCGCCCCGGCGCCGCCGCGGCCGCCTCGAGCGAGGCGTTCGCGCCGAGCGACGCCCCTCCGAGGACCGCCTGCTTCACGCCCAGGTGGTCGAGCAGCCCGATCGTCTGGCGCCCGAACGCGGCCATGGAGTAGTGCCACATCTCGGGCGGGCGGTCGGAGTCCCCGTGGCCGAGGGGATCGAGGCACAGCACGCGGTATCCCCGCTCCGCCAGCGCCTCCGCGAGCGGGGCGTGCATCGCGCGCGAAAACAGCAGGCCGGGCAGGAGCACGACCACCTTGGTGCCCTTGCCGTACTCGTCGAAGACGAGCCGGTGGCCCTCGAAAGAGAAGTCCTTCACGACGCCTGCCACGCCCCCCGAGGATAGTTAGGATGGCTCGCGGAGGAGCAGCTTCGACCCAGGGAGGGGTGTTGCATGACGCTCAGGATGAGCCGCGCGCGGCGGTCCGGCCGGCTTGCGCTGCTCGTGGCCTCGATGCGGGCAGGCGGCGCCCGCGTCCGAGCGGGCGACCTGCTCGCCGCGCACCGGGCGCTGTCCGCGGTCGACCCCACGGACGGGGCGGGCGCCTACTCCGCCCTGCGCGCCTCGCTGTGCACCCGCCGCGGCGACCTCCCGCTCTTCGACGCCGCCTTCCATGAGTGGTTCGCATCCGCCGCCGCGCCCGACGTCGAGCAGCTCATGGAGAGGGACTTCGCGAGCCTCACGGAGGCCGAGCGGCGCGCTGCGAGCGAGCTGATGCCCCGGCCGGCGGGGCCGGACGCGCGGCGGACGAGCCTTCCCCCGCGGCGCGGAGCCTGCGAGCGCGAGCGGCCGCGTCCGCTTCTGGTCGTCCACGACGGCTCCGGCGGGGTGGAGCCCTACGCCCGCATGCTGCTCGAGTTCATGCGCGCGTGCATCGCGCCGCGCCGCCGGGTCGAGACGCTCGCGATCGAAGACGCGCTCGCCGCGGACGGTCGCCGCTTCCCGCGCGGAGCGACCGTCGTGCTGCTCTGGGACGGCCTCGGACCGCGGCGAGCACGAGCCGGCGCGGCTCCGCTCGCGATGCGCACAGCGTGATCTGGCTCAACCCGTGGCCCGATCTTGGGATGCGAACAGACCTTCCGCACGTCGACCATTTCCTCCCCGGCAACTCGCTGCGATGCTTGGAGGAGTTGGCCGTCTTGCTGGAGGGCGGCATTGAAAGAGCGCAGGCAGGGAATGCTGGCGGTTGAGGAAGGGAGGCCCGTGAAGGAAACGCTTGACGATCCGCGCGCCTGGGCAGGGACGGGGGACCGGGCGGCGGTCGCGACGATTGTGGAAGTGGGGGTTGGCGCATGATGGCCGCGGGAGGCCTGCGCTCGGCCCGTCCGGGGCCGCTGATCGGAGGGATCGTGCTCGCGGCGGGAGCCGGCACGCGCTTCGGTGGCCAGAAGCAGCTCGCGAGGCTCCACGGCATGCCGCTGCTCGAGCACGCGGTCCGCGCGATGATCGCTTCGCCCGTCCGCCGGGTCGTCGTCGTGCTCGGCGCGGCGGCGGAGGAGGTCATCGACGGGGTCGACCTGCACGGCGCCGAGCCACGCATCTGCTCGCGCTGGGACGAGGGCCAATCCGCGTCGCTCGCGTGCGGCCTCGCCGAGCTGGCGGACTGCGACGCGGTCGTCGTGATCCTCGGCGACCAGCCGCGCCTCTCGCCCGACGCGATCCGGCGCGTGGTGAGCGCACGCGGCGACGGTGCCGCCGCCGTCCGGGCGACCTACCGCGGCGATCCCGGGCACCCCGTGCTGCTGGAGCGCGAGCTGTTCGAGCGCATGCGCGACGTCAGCGGCGACCACGGCGCCCGCAACCTGCTCCTGAGCGCGAACGTGCGGGAGGTCCCGTGCGACGACCTGGGCGGCGGGGAGGACGTGGACACCCCCGCGGAGCTCGACGCGCTGCGCGCGGGCGGTCCCGTGGCCTGAGGCTCAGGCCGGAGCGGCCGCCGCTCCGTCGCCGGCGCGGGCGAGCGGGAACGAGGTGCCGGTGAGGCGCTCGGAGAGCTCCCAGAGCCCGCGCGCCCTGTCGGCGTCGCGGGCCGCCGCGCTGCGCCCCACGAGCCTCGGCTTGCCCCGGTGCTCGCCGATCCCGTCCGGGCCGGCGTACGAGCCGCCCGGGATGTCCTCGACAGCGGCGAACAGCGTCGGCCACGCGCCGCGCTCGTCCGACTGCGCGATCACGCGGTTGCCGATCGCCATCGCGGCGTGGTGGAAGCGGCTGCCGGTGTGGCTCTGCAGCCCGGTGGCGCTCCAGCCGGGGTGCGCCGCGGTCGCGCGCACCGGCGAGCCCACCTCGTCGAGCCGGCGCTGGAGCTCGAGCGTGAACAGCAGGTTGGCGAGCTTCGTCTGCCCGTAGGCGGGCCAGCGCCCATAGCGGCGCGACTCCCAGTTGAGGTCGTCGAGGTCGACGCGGCCCATGCGGTGGGCGTTCGACGAAACCGTGACCACGCGGCCGCTCACCCGGTCGAGCATGAGGTTGGTGAGGGCGAAGTGCCCGAGGTGGTTCGTCCCGATCTGGAGCTCGAAGCCGTCCCTCGTGCGGCCGAACGGCGTGGCCATGATCCCCGCGTTGTTGACGAGCAGGTCGACCGGGCCCTCCCAGCCGGCGGCGAAGGCGCGCACCGAATCGAGGTCGGCGAGGTCGAGCGTGCGCACCTCGCGCTCGCCGTCGATCGTCGCCGCGGCGTCCTCGCCGCGGCCCGGGTCGCGCACGGCAAGCACCACGCGCGCGCCGTGGGCCGCGAGGTGACGCGCCGCGGCAAGGCCGATGCCGCTGTTCGCGCCGGTCACGATCGCGGTGCTGCCGGAGAGGTCGGGGATGTCGGCCGGGGTCCAGGAGCTCTTCGTCATGGCACGCATAGTAGACAGTGACAACAAAGCTGTCAATGGAAACAATGATGTCGCTGTCTACACGAAGCGGTACGCTGGAAGCGATGACGGTGGCCGCTCGTCCCTATCACCACGGCAACCTCGCCGCGACCCTGCTCGAACACGCCGAGCGCGCACTCGAGGAGCGCGGCGCCGGAGAGCTGTCGCTGCGCGAGCTCGCTCGCGAGATCGGGGTCAGCCACGCGGCTCCCCGGCGGCACTTCGCCGACAAGCAGGCGCTGCTCGGCGCGCTCGCGGAGTCGGGCTTCGAGCGCCTCGAGGCGACCCTGGCGGGCGCCGTCTCCGAAGCTGCCGGGCGCCCCTTCGAGGAGCGTCTGACGGCGCTGGCGCGCGCCTACGTCGGGTTCGCGGTCGAGCGTCCCGCCCTGCTCGAGCTCATGTACGCGACGAAGCACGATCCCGCGGCGAGCGACCGCCTGCGCGAGGCGGCCACGCGCACGTTCGCGATCCCGCTCGGCCTGATCACGGACGCCCAGGCGGCCGGCGACGTCGTGCCGGGCGACCCCGAGGCGGTCGGGATCGCCGCCTGGGCAACCATCCACGGGATCGCGTCGATGTCGGGCAGCGGAATGCTCGCGCCGGCCGAGCTCGACGCCCTCGTGGCCGTCGCGATCGAGCGCGCGGTGCTGGGCCTACGCCCGCGCTGATCCGCCGGCCGTCGCCGCGAGCAGCCAGTCGGGCAGCTCGCGCAGGAAGCGCGGGTCGATCGAATGGGCCATCGGCGACTCGTTCCAGGTGACCTCCGCGCCCTCCTCGATCAGCCGGTCGCGCGCCTCGCGGCCGAACTCGACGCGGATCACGGGGTCGTGGCTGCCGTGCCCGATCGCCACCGGCAGGCCGGCGGCGTTGGCGGGATCGAGCTCCCAGCCCGGCACGGTCGGGATGAAGCCCGAGAGCCCCATGATCGCCGCCGGGCGCGGCCTGCCGCGGCCGAGCCCGAGCGCGTAGGACATCACGGCGCCCTGGGAGAAGCCGCCGAGGACGGTGCTCTCGACCGGCACGCCGTGTTCGGCGAGGAACGGATCGAGCCAGCCGCTCACCAGCTCGTAGGTGGAGCCGAAGGTCGGCGGGTCCGGAAAGCCGACCCGCTGGACGATGTACCAGTGCGCGCCACCCGGCGGGAGCGAGAGCGGGCCGCGCACGGTCGCGCCGAGCAGCCGCCGCTCCGGATCGAGCATGTCGAGCAGCGGGAACAGGTCGTGCTCGTCGGCGCCGCGGCCGTGGAAGAGCACCAGGGCCCCGGTGGGCTCGCCTGCGGATGGTCGGACAAGATGTTGCATCTACAACTACAATAGCCGGTAGCGATGAGTGCCACGCGCGACACGGAGACGGTCCTGCTCGACACCGATGAGCTGGGTGCGTGGCGCGGCCTGCTGCGCGCGCACTCCTCGATCACCCGGGCCCTCGACGCCGAGCTGACGAGCGAGCACGGCCTGCCGCTGTCCTCCTACGAGGTCCTGCTCTACCTCGCCGGGGCCCCGGAGGGCCGGCTGCGGATGTCCGAGCTGGCCGACAGCGTCCTGCTCAGTCGCAGCGGCCTCACCCGGCTGATCGACCGGCTGGCGCGGGACGGGCTGATCGAGCGCGTGCGCTGCGACCAGGACCAGCGCGGCTGGTTCGCCCAGATCACGCCCGCCGGCCGCCAGACCTTCGCGGCCGCCCGGAGGACCCATCTCGAGGGCGTGCGCGAGCTGTTCCTCCGGCACTTCAGCCGTGACGAGCTGCGCGAGCTCGCGACGTTCTGGGAGCGCGTCACGACATAGGGGCCGCCACGGCGTGGCGGCTGCGCCGGCGCACCTCGCGGATCGCGCGCGCCAGCCTGCGCACCCCCTCGTCGAGCTCCTCCGCGTCGACGAGCGAGAACGACAGCCGCATCGACGTCTGGGCGCGGCGCTCCGCCGTGACGGCGCCGCCGGGCGTGACCGCCACGCCCTGCCGGCCGCACTCCGCGTAGAGCGCTCGCTCGTCCAGGGGGCGCCTGCAGCGTGACCCAGACGTGGTGCCCGCCCTGCGGAACGTCCGCGAGGTACTCGCCGGGGAGGTGCCGCTCGAGCGCCTTCATGAGCGCGTCGCGCCGCTCGCGATAGAAGGGCAGCGTCTCGCGCACGAACTCGTCGTAGCGCCCGGTGGCGAGCCAGCGCGCGGCGATGTACTGGATCAGCGTCGCGGTGTGGAAGTCGTTCGCGAGCTTGAGGCGGGCGATCCGGTCGCGCACCGGGCCCCGCGCCGCGACCCAGCCGAGCCGCAGGCCGCCGCCGACCACCTTCGACAGCGAGTTGACGTAGATCACGTGGGCGGGCGCGAGCTCGCGGATCGACCTGACAGGCTCGCCCTCGAAGGCGGCGTCGGCGTAGACGCGGTCCTCGAGGATGAAGAAGTTGCGCTCGATCGCGAGCTCGGCGAGGCGCCGGCGGCGCTCCTCCGTCAGGTGGCGGCCGGTCGGGTTCTGGCAGGCGGTCTGCAGCGCGACGAGCTTGATCTCGTGGCGGCTCAGCAGCCGCTCGAGCATGTCGACGTCGAAGCCGTCCCCGTCCGCCGGGATGCCGAGCACACGGGCGTCCGACATCCGCAGCGACTCGAGCATCCCCACGAACGTCGGCGACTCGATCACGGCCACGTCGCCCTCGCCGAGCACGGCGCGCGCGACCAGGCTGAGACCCTGCTTCGCGCCCGACACGACCACGATCTCGTCCGGGTCCTGCGCGAACCCGTGCACCCGCCCGCGCGCGGCGAGCTGCTCGCGCAGGTCCCACAGGCCCTCGGCCGGGAGGTAGCTGAGCGCCTCGCCGCCGACCTCGCGGAAGACGCCGGCGGTGATCTCCGCGAGCTCGTCGGTGGGGTAGATGTCGGGCGAGGGCCAGCCGACCGCGAGCGAGATCACGTCCGGGTCGTTGCCGCTCGCCATCGCCTCCGACAGGATCTGGTTGGGGTAGGACCATTCCGGCTCCGGAAGCGCGTAGAGCTGCCAGTCGTCGCCGAGCTCCTCGCTGCCCGCGGGCGCGAGGGCGCGCACGAAGGTGCCGCGGCCGACGCTCGCGGTCACGTAGCCCTGCTCCGCGAGCTTGCGGTAGACGCGCGCGGCGGTGAGGTGGTTGACGCCCACGTCGGCCGCCAGCTCGCGCGTCGGCGGGAGCTTCTCGCCCGGCTCGAGCTCGCCCGATTCGATCGCGGCCACGATGCGGTCCGCGATCTGCTGGGTCAATGAGGTGTCGGCGTCGCGGTCCAGGCCCGACAAATCGAGTTTGTATGACATTGCAGAGGCCTCCTGTACGTCATACACTAACACCACTTCGTCATACATGTCCAGCCAAGGGGGTCCCACAGTGTTCAACGTAAACGTCCGCCGCTCAGCTCCAGGCGACAGCGCCGCGCTCGCACGCCTCGCCGCTCTCGACAGCGCGCGCCCGCCGACCGGCCCGGCGCTGATCGCCGAGAGCGACGCCCGCATCCTGGCCGCCCTGCCGCTCGGCTCGGGCCGCCCGATCGCGGACCCGTTCGAGCCGACCGCCGAGCTCGTCGCGCTGCTCGAGCTGCGCCGGGACCAGATCGAGCGAGCGCGCTCGGAGGGAGTCGCCGTTCGCGGCCGCCTCCGGTCGCTGCTGCGCGGCCGCCCAACCCACGCTCGCGCGTAGGGAGCCACGGCTCCCACGAGAGGGCTCCAATCTCCCTCTCCCTCCCCAGTGGAACGGCGCCCCCAGGGGCGCCGTTCTGCTTTCGCCGCTCGCCGGAGGCGTAGGCTGCCCGCGCATGCCGGCGGCGCGAGAGATCTCGAGACGCGCGCTCGGGCGCGCCACGCTCGCGCGGCAGCTCCTGCTCGAGCGCGCGCGATCGCCCGTCGTCGACGCCGTCGGGCGGCTCGCCGGCCTGCAGGCGCAGGAGCCGGCGCCGCCCCTCATGGGCCTCTGGTCGCGGCTCCGTGACTTCGAGGCGGGCGAGCTCGAGCGAGGCGCTCGAGAGGCGCCGGGTCGTGCGCGCCACCTCGATGCGCGGCACGCTCCACCTGCTGAGCGCGGCGGACTACGCCCGGCTCTGGTCGGCGATCGCCGCCGCGCTCCAGGGCGACATGGCGCGCTACCTCGCGAGCAGGCTCGAGGGCGTCGACGTGGAGGCGCTCGTGGAGGACGGGCGCGCCCTGTTCGGCGAGGCGGACGCGCTGTCGGCCAAGGAGCTGCGCGAGCGGCTCGCGAAGCTCCACCCGGAGGCCGACACCCGCGCCATCGCGGCGGTCGTTCGCACGAGCCTGCCGCTCGTGCGCGTCCCGGACGGCGGGCGCCACGGATTCACGCCCAGGGCGCCCTTCACCGATGCCGAGCGCTTCACGGGCAGGAGGCTGCGGAAACGCCCGGACAGCGCCGAGCTCGTGCGGCGCTACCTGGGGGCATTCGGGCCGGCGAGCGTGCGCGACGCGCAGACCTGGCTCGGCGGCGGCGAGCTCGGCCCCGTATTCGAGAAGCTCCGGCCCGAGCTGCGCGTGTTCAGGGAGGAGGGCGGCCGCACCGAGCTGTTCGACCTGCGCGATGCGCCGCGCCCGCCGGAGGACGCGCCCGCCCCCGTGCGGCTGCTGCCGGAGTTCGACAGCCTGCTGCTCGCGCACGCCGACCGCCGGCGCGTGATCTCGGACGAGCATCGAAAGGCGCTCACGACGAAGAACCTGCGCGTGCGCGCCACGCTGCTCGTGGACGGGCGTGTGGCCGGGTTCTGGCGGCTCGAGTCGAAGCGCTCGCAGGCGAGCGTGGCCATTGAGCCGCTGGTGCGCCTGAGGGCCGCCGATCGCAGGGCGGCGCTCGAGGAGGGCGAGCGGCTCGCCGTCTTCGCGGCGCCGGACGCCAAGGGCCACGGGGCGGTCGTGTCGTGAGGCCGCGCCCGTTCCGCCAGGTGGACGTCTTCACGTCGACGCCGTACCTGGGCAACCCCGTCGCGGTCGTCCTCGACGCCGAGGGCCTCGACGACGCGGCGATGCAGCGCTTCGCGCATTGGACGAACCTGTCCGAGACGACCTTCCTCACACCGCCCTCGGACCCGTCCGCCGACTACGGACTGCGCATCTTCACGCCCGTGCGCGAGCTTCCCTTCGCGGGGCACCCCACCCTCGGCTCGTGTCACGCATGGCTCGAGGCGGGCGGGGCGCCGCGCGACGCCGGCACGGTCGTCCAGGAGTGCAGCGCGGGGCTGATCCCGCTGCGGCGCGACGGGGACAGCCTCGCCTTCGCCGAGCCACCGCTGATCCGGTCGGGGCCGGTCGACGCCGAGACACTCGCGCGCGTGGCGGAGCAGCTCCGCATCGACGCGGGGGCGATCGTCGACTCGCAGTGGGCCGACAACGGGCCGGGCTGGGTGGCCGTGCTGCTCGCCGACGCCGAGGCCGTGCTCGCCGTGCGTCCCGGCCCCGTCGAGCTCGACATCGGCCTGGTGGGGCCGCACCCGCCGGGAGCGCCCGTCGCGTGGGAGGTGCGTGCGTTCTTCCCGAAGGACGGCTCGACGAGCGAGGACCCCGTGACGGGCAGCCTGAACGCGTCGCTCGCGGGCTGGTTGATCCGCTCCGGGAGGGCGAGCGCCCCCTACGCCGCGCGCCAGGGGACGGCGCTCGGACGCGCCGGCCGCGTGGAGGTCACGCGCGATGCCGACGGCACGATCTGGACCGGCGGCGCCTCGGTCACCTGCATCACCGGCGAGGTCGTCATCTAGGGGCCGGTTTGTCGAGCGCCGTCCAAAGAGGACTGCGGGTGGCGCTCGCGGCGTGGGCCGGATTCGCGATCGGCCGCTACGTGGTCGACGACCCGCAGACCGCCGTGTTCGCGTCGCTGACGCCCGTGGCGCTCCTCGGCCTCGGCGAGGTCGGAGGCCCGCTCGGCCGCAGGCTGCTGTCGTACGCCCTGGCGATCGCGCTGTGCGCGGTCGCCGTCTGCGCGGGAACGCTCGCGTCGGAGGACACCGTGGCGGCCGCGGTCGTCCTGTTCATCGGGGCGCTGCTCCTCTCGCAGGCCGGCGTGGCGGGCCCGAACGCGCTCGGATTGGCGAGGCCGATCCTGCTCGTACTGGTCGTCGCCGCCGGCATCCCGGCGCCCGACTCCTGGCTTCCCGACCGCCTGCTCGGCCTCGCGATCGGCGGGCTCGCCGTGCTCGCCGCGGCGCGGCTGCTGTGGCCCGACCGCACCGACCTCGACTATCGCGAACGGCTCGCTCGCGCGCTCGACCCGCTCGCAGCCACGGCCGCCGGGCTCGCGGAGGCGCGGGCGGTCACGCGCGACTCGGAGCGCGCGGAGGCGGCCATCGATGAGGCAAGCCCGTTCGAGCTCGCGCGGGTGGAGCGGCCGCTCGGCGCCTCGGCGGTGAGCACCGCGGAGCGCATCCTGAGGCCGGGCCTCGAGCGCGTCGAGGAGCTGCTCGCCGGCGTCGATGAGCGGGGTGACCACGCGCCCGCCACGCGCCGGCTTCTCGCGGCGATCGGCACCGCCCTCGCCGGCGCCGCGGCGCAGCTGCGCACGCGCTCCGACGTGGCGGAGGCGGACCTCGCGGCGCTCGAGAGCGCGCGCGCCGAGTACGTCGAGGCGTCGGCCGCTGCGCTGCGGGACGACCTCGAGCACGGCCGTCTCGACGCCGCCGCGGGCGCCCGGCTCGACGAGGTGTTCCGGCTGCGGCGGCTCGGGCGCATCACCACCGCGGTCGTGACGGAAACCCGCGTCGCGGCGGGACTCGGCGATGCGCTCGCCGCGCCCGGGGAGCCGCGGCCGCGCACGACCCGCGACCGGCTCGCCGACCAGCTTCGGATTCGCTTCAGCTGCCGACTCGGTCCTGCTCCACAACGCCCTGCGGCTGTCGCTCGGTCTTGCCGCGGCGCGCCTGATCGCGGGGGAATTCGACCTGCAGCACGGCTTCTGGGTCGTCTTCGCCACCCTCACCGTCACGAGGGCGACCGCTCGCGGCACGGGCGCGAACGCGCTCAAGGCGGTGCTGGGGACGGCGGCCGGCGCCGTGCTCGCGACGGCGCTGGTGTTCGCGCTCGAGGCGGAGGCGGACGTCTACATCGTCCTCGTCCCGCTGTTCGCGTTCCTCGCCTCGTACGGGGCGTCGGTCTCGTTCGTGCTGGGCCAGACGGGCTTCACCCTGATGATCGTCGCGATCTTCAACCTCGTGTCGCCGCCGGAGTGGAACATCGGGCTGATCCGGCTCGAGGACGTGCTGATCGGCGCGGCGGTCGGGCTCGCGATCGGAGTCGCGGCGTGGCCGCGCGGCCCCGGCGCCCAGCTGCGTGAGAGCGTGGCGCGGGCCATCGACGCCGGTGCGGACTTCACGAGCGCCGCGGCGGCGCGGCTGCTCGGGGCGGATGCCCCCGGTGACCTGCTCGAGCTGCGGCGCCAGGCCGTCCGCGCGGCGCGGCGCGCGGAGGCGGTGCTGGTGTCCTACGTCGGCGAGGTGGCTGACCCCGCCACGGCGCTCGAGCGCTGGGCCGGCCTGCTCGAGCGGACACACAGGCTCTGGTACGAGGCGGGCGTGAGCGTCGAGATCGGCGGGCGGGCCGAGCGTGTCTGCCCCGTCTTCGCGGAAGCGCTCGAGCGCACCGCGCAGAGGGTCGGCGAGGGCCTGCACGCCGTGGCGCGAGCGATCGAGTCGCGCTCCCCTCCGCCGCCGCCTCCCGAGCTGCCGAGCACCGAGGAGCTCGGGCGCGGCGCGCTCGAGTGCGCCGCCTCCGCCAGGGGCGCCGGCGAGGCCCGCCTGGACGCGACCGTCCGGCTGCTCGGCGCGCGCGCCTGGATCGCCGAGCTCGGACGGGTGATCGACGAGCTCGGAGCCGCGGCCGCGGCGCTCGCGCGCTGAGCTCAACCGGGCCGGGCGATGAGCGCCCGCTCGGACGTCTCGAGCAGGACCTCTGCCGTGCGCCGCGCGGACAGGCCCGCGCCCGTGTAGAGGATGTCGAAGGCGTCGAAGCTCGCCGTCAGCCAGAGCACCTCGAACGCCTGGCGCTCGCCCACGCCCTTCCGCAGAGCGCCGTCGAGCCGCAGGTCGCGCGCCATCCTCCTCATCCCCGCCATGCGCCGGCGCTCGAAGCGCTCCGGCGCGCCGCCCACCGCGTCGGGATCGAGCAGTCCCATCGAGAACAGCGCGCGCAGGCCGTCGCGCTCAGCCGCGTACACCCCGACGGAGGCGTGCGTCGAGTCGCGCAGGCGCTGGCGCGGGTCGGGGTGGGCGAACGCCTCGACCAGCCGCTCGAGCCCCGCTCGGGCGAACAGCCACTCGCCGAAGGCGTCGAACAGGCCGGCGCGCGACTCGAAGATCACGTAGACGGTCGAGCGCGAGACGCCCGCCTCCGCCGCCACGCGCTCGACGTTGACCGCCTGCGCCGGCGCCGCCCGGATCGCGGCGTACACGGCCTGCAGGATGCGCTCGCGGGTCTCGGCGGCGGCCTCGGCGCGGGCGCGCTGGACGTAGCGACGCGGGCTCACTCTGTGAATGTTCTCACATTTGTTGCGACAGCGTGTCCGATGAACTACAGTGTGTCCGATGAAATTGAGAACGCAGTACGAAGTGATCGTCGTCGGAGCGGGTCCCGCGGGCCTCGTGGCCGCCATCGGGCTTGCCCGGGCCGGTGTCAGCACGCTCGTGGTGGAGAGGCGCCCGCACGCGTCGACCCTGCCGCGAGCGACCGGCGTGAGCACGCGGACGATGGAGATCCTCCGCGCCTGGGGTCTCGAGCGCGAGGTCCGCGCCCGCGGGCTCGATCTCGTGATCAAGCTCTGGGAGTCGCACACGCTCGCCTCACCGGACGGCGTCGAACGCGATGTGGGCTATCCGACCCGTGAGGAGGCGGCCACCCTCAGCCCCACGGCCCCGTCGTGGACACCGCAGGACCAGCTCGAGCCGGTGCTGCGCGCCGAGCTGGCAGCGCCTCCCTGCCGCCGAGCTGCGGGGCGGTGTCGAGCTGACCGGATTCGAGCAGGGTCCCGACGGCGTCCGCGCACGGCTTCGCGAGCCGGCGACCGCTGCCGAGTCCGAGATCGAGGCGCGCTTCCTGATCGGCGCCGACGGTCCGCGCAGCACCGTGCGCGAGCGACTCGGCATCGCCTTCGAGGGCAGCCCGAACGTCGCCGAGGCGGATGGCGTCCTGTTTCGCGCGCCGCTCGCGCCCGTGGTCGGGGATCGCCGCTACGGCCTCTACACGATCCTCCGCCCCGGGGCCGAGGGCTTCTTCCTGCCGATGGGACGCGGCGACCGCTGGGTCTTCGGGCGCCCGCTCGATCCGGCGCACCCGAGCCTCGCGGACCTCAGTCCCGCGGCGATGCGGTCGCTGCTCGCACGCGCGGCGGGAGTGCCGGGGCTCGAACCGAGGATCGAGCGCGTCAACCGCGTCACGTACGGCGCGCAGATCGCCGAGCGCTTCCGGCGCGGCCGCGCCTTCCTCGTGGGCGACGCCGCCCACCGCGTCAGCCCGCGCGGCGGCACCGGGATGAACATGGCGATCCACGGCGCGTACGACCTGTCATGGCGACTCGCCTGGGTCCTGCGCGGCTGGGCCGAGCCCGGGCTGTTCGAGGGCTACGAGGCCGAGCGCCGGCCGGTCGCGCTCCACAACATCGAGCGCGGCAAGGATCCGAGCGGCAGCCTGCGCGGCCTCGAGGACGCGCTGCCCGTGGACCTCGGCGAGCGCATTCCGCACGCCTGGCTCGACGCCGGACGAGAGGTGTCGACGCTCGATCTCGTCGGGCCGGGCCTCACGCTCCTGCACGGCCCCGAGGCGCATGCGGGCGCCGGATGGCGCGGGGCGCTCGCGGGCGCGGGCCCGCGCGCGCCGATCTCGGCCGCAGGGCTCGACGCGCCCACGGCGGCGCGGCTCGGGCTCGGCCCTGCCGGCGCGCTGCTCGTGCGGCCCGACGGGGTGCCGCTCGCCAGATGGGACGCTCCGCTCGCCTCGCCGGCGCGGTCGATCGCTCGGGTGCTCGAGGGCGCCGGGGTGCTGACGCGCGGCCACGGGGGCCGCGCTCAGAGCTCGGCCAGCCGCCGTTCGATGAAGCGGCGCTCGGCGTCCGCGGGCTCGAGGGCGAGCGCGCGCTCGTAGGCGCCGCGGGCCTCCTCGGTGCGGCCGAGCCGCCGCAGCAGCTCGCCGCGCGTGGCATGCAGGTGGTGATAGAGGTCGAGGTCGAGCTCGTCGGCGAGGGCGAGCCCGCCCGCCACGTCGCCGGCCTCGGCCAGCGCGGCGGCCCGGTTCAGCTCAACGACGGGCGAGCCGGTCGCGCTCGCGAGCTCGCCGTAGAGCGCGGCGATCTCGTCCCAGTCCGGCGTCTCCTCGGCGTGCAGCGCGGCCAGCGCGGCCTGCAGCACGTACGGCCCGCGGCCGCCGAGGGCGAGTGCCCGCTCGAGCGTGCTGCGGCCGGCCGCGAGCTCGTCGCGGTCCCAGAGCGAGCGGTCCTGATCGCCCAGCAGGACGAGCTCGCCCGCGGAGTCGAAGCGCGCGCCGCGCCGCGAGTCGTTCAGGAGCATCAGCGCGAGCAGGCCGTGCGCCTCCGCCTCGTCCGGCATCAGCTCGGCGAGGGCGCGGCCGAGCCGGATCGATTCGTCGGCGAGCTCCTCACGGCCTCCGTAGCCCTCGTTGAAGATCAGGTAGACCACGGCGAGCACCGCGGCGAGCCGGTCCGGCAGCAGGTGCGGCGGAGGAACGCGGAACGGGATCCCCGCGGCGCGGATCTTGCGCTTCGCCCGCACGAGGCGCTTCGCCATCGTGGGCTCGGGGACGAGGAAGGCCCGCGCGATCTCGTCGGAGGTCAGCCCGCCGACCGCGCGCAGGGTCAGGGCGACCTGGGCGTCGAGGGCGAGCGCCGGGTGGCAGCAGGTGAAGAGCAGCTCGAGCCGCTCGTCCGGGATCTGCTCGTCTTCCATCGGGATCTCCTCGCTCGCCGGCGGAGGCTCGAGCATCCGCGTCTTCGCGGCGAGGGTGCGCTCGCGCCTGAGCCGGTCCACCGCGCGGTTGCGCGCCGTGGTCAGGAGCCAGGCGCGCGGATTGTCGGGCGTCCCGTCGCGCGGCCAGCGCGCGGCGGCGATCGCGAAGGCCTCCTGCGCGGCCTCCTCGGCGAGCTCGAAGTCGCCGAGGAAGCCGATCAGGCCGGCGAGGACGCGCCCCCACTCGTCGCGGAAGGCGTCCTCGAGCGTCACCACTCGACGACTGGCCGGACCTCCACCGCGCCGCCGAGCCGCGCCGCCGGGACGCGGGCGGCGAGCTCGATCGCGGCGTCGAGGTCGTCGGCCTCGAGGATGAAGTAGCCGCCGAGGGCCTCCTTCACGGTCACGAACGGCCCATCGGTCGTGAGCGTCCGGCCGTCCTCGACGCGCACGGTGGTCGAGGTCTCGGGCTCGTCGAGCGCGAGACCGGGGGTGACGCCCTCGGTGCTGTTGATGGCCTGGTAGTCGCGGTAGACGGCCTGCTGCTCCTCCTCGGAGAGCTTCGCCCACTCCTCGGGGCTGCGCGGGGTCGGTGAGGTGCCCTGGTGGATCAACATGACGTACTTCACGGATTCCTCCTTTGGCGGATGGTCGCGTAAGAGACGAACGACCGTCGCGCGGGAGGACACCTAATCGGGCGCGCGGGCGATCAGGTAGTGGAACTCGTTGCGCAGCCGGTAGCCGCCGGCGGGCGCGCGCGTGTCGGCGACCGCGTCGGCAATCTCCCTCTTCAGCTCCGCCTCGCGCTCCGGACCCGCCGTCTCCCCGACGCCCGCCGCTGCGACGAGCAGACGGCCGAGTGCCTCCGCATCCGGATACTCGAAGCTCCAGGCGTGGTCGAACGCGAGCCGCGGCTCGAGGCCGGCAGCACTCGCCAGCTCTTCGAGGACGCCGGGCTCGTGTAGCGCGGGACGCGGACCGCCGGGTGAGGGAGGCGGGGACGGCATGTGGGGCCGCAGGAGGCGCTTGACCGCCTCGAGGTCGGAGCGCTCCGGGGAGCCCCACACCTGGATGACGACGCTCGCTCCCGGCCTCGCGACCCGCCCTGCCTCGCGCAGCGCGAGGACGATGTCGTCCGCAAAGAAGAAGGCGTTGAATCCCGCGACCAGGTCGAAGCTGCCGTCCGGCCAGGGCAGGCGCTCCATCGCGCCCACCCTCAGGTCGGCACCGGGCACGCGTTCGCGCGCGAGCTCGATCAGGTTGTGGGAGGCGTCGATGCCCGCCGTTCGCGCGCCCCGCTCCGCCGCGAGACCGAGGAACACCCCGGCGCCGCAGCCGATGTCGAGCACCCGGTCGCCGGCGGCAAGGGGCGGGAGGCGCCGGAGCGCCTCCTCGTAGGTCGGGACCTGCTGCTCCTCGCTCTCCGCCCAGTCGCGGGCGCGTGCGCCCCAGAGCGGGCCCCAGCGCTCGGCGCTGCTCGGTGCATCCATCGTGGGGATCATGTCCTGTCCCTCTCCTAGACTACGTTCCATAGTTATCTAAGCTATGGAGCGTAGCCTTGTCAAGTGAAGAGCTTTCCCTCTTCTCCTACGAGATCCTCGGCCTCGTCGGCCGCGAGGGCGCCGGCGCCCATGACCTGCTGCGCATGGCGCGCCGGGGCCGCGTCCTCGCCTGGGCCGGTGAGAGCCAGTACTACACGGAGCCGAAGCGCCTGGCGCGCCTCGGCTATCTCGCCGCGCGCAAGGAGCCGGGCCGCACCAGGGAGCGGACGGTCTACACCCTGACCGACAGCGGCCTCGACGCCCTCGCCGAATACGCGCGAACACCGGTGCGGGTGACGCCCTTCAAGAGCGACGCCCTGTTGCGCCTGCTGATGGCGGACCTGGTCGGCGACGAGGTCACGGCGGCGAGCATGGCCACGCTGCGCGCGGACGTCGCCGAGCTCGGCGAGCGCCTCGAGGAGAGCGAGCGCTCAGCGCGCGAGTTCCCCCATCGCAGCCGCAACCTGCTGCTCGTCACCGGCTTCCTGCGGCGACTGCTCGACCTGCACCTCGAGCTCGTGGACGAGGTCGAGCGCGAGCTCGGACCCGCTGGCTCCGTCCTGAGTCGGGTCACGCCGTCTGCGGCCGGTAGGCGAGATAGACGACGCCGTTGTCGTAGCGGTCGGTGCGGGCGAGGCTCAGCTTGCCCGCCTCGGCGTCCTCGGTGAACAGGCGCGGCCCGGACGCGAGGGTCAGCGGGTAGACGAACAGGTGCAGCTCGTCGATCAGGCCGTCGGCCAGCATCGCGCGGACGAGCGTGATGCTTCCGCTCACGTACAGGTCGCCCTCGGACTCCTCCTTGAGGCGGCGGATCCGGTCCGGGTCGTAGGCGCCGATCACCTCGGAGTTGTTCCAGGTCGGGTTCTCGAGCGTCCCCGACACCACGTGCTTGCGCGTCTCGTTGAAGAACGGCGCGCCGGGGTCGTCCTCCGCGGTGCGCGTCGACCAGGCCGGCTCGAACATCTCGTAGGTGTTGCGGCCGAGCAGGATGCCGCTCGCCCGCTCGCAGACCGCGCCGATCGCCTCGCCCATCTTCGGGTCGAACCCGTACTCGAACGTCCACGTCGGCGCGTCGATCACGCCGTCCGCGCTCATGAACTCGTGCACATGGATCTCGCCCATCTCACACCTCCAGGTAGTTGACACAGTGAGGACGCCGCGCGGGGCGCGGACTCATCGGGACTGTGACCATCCTCACGGGGACTACCCGGACGCGCGGGAACGTCAGGTCTGGCCGATGACCTCGTAGAACGGCGACCGTGTCGGGACGCATGTCCGCGACCCCCTTGAGGTCGTCGGGCAGCGCGGCGATCATCTCCTCGGGCGGGTTCTCCATCACGGCGTCGACTGCGCGGGCGGACCCCTCGTCGTCGTAGAGGCCGATGCCGATCAGGCGCGCGGCGCCGCGGTCGAGGAGCGTCATCGAGCCCCTGTAGCCCGGCAGGTCGGCGAACGGGTCGCGGTCGAGCCCCTTCATGAACTCGGCGATCCGGTCGTTCAGCTCGAGGTCGACGTTCTCGTAGACGGTGAGGCGGGCGTGCATGAGCACCTCCTGGTCGTGAGACCCGGAGCCTCTCACGCCGCGCCCGCCTCCCGCTACGGGGCGTTCCCCTGTACCGCCTGCCCCAGGGTCGGCCTAGTTCAGGACGCAGCTCTGGTGGTAGGCGCTCCAGCGAGCCTGCCACCAATCGGAGGCCTGCTCGTATCCGCGCCGGTCGGCCATGTCGTAGAACTGGGCCTCGAGGCGGTCGAGACGGACGTCGCAGACATCCGCGGCGTCCGCCTGCGCCGGCGCGGCCGAGCTGACGGCTGCCACGGTCACGAGCGCGGCGATCGAGAGACGGCGGCGGTTCGAGATGCGCATTGGTGCTCCTTCTGTGCGGGGTGAGGACGACGCGAAGGTACGGCGCGCCCGTCAGGCCTCCGTGAGGCGGCCGTGAGCCCTTCGTGAGCGGCCGGCCGCAGCTCAGGCCACGAGCTCGCGCAGCCGCAGCATCCGGATGACCTGGGACTCCGGGATCGGCAGCGGATCGTCCTCGAGCCCCGTGAGGTCGGCGAGCGAGCGCACGCGCGCGAGCCGCTCCGCCGCCGCGATGTCGGCCTGCGTCGGCGAGAGCAGGTCGAACCAGGGGCGCCCGAGCGCGGTCCAGGCTCGCGCGTCGGCCGGCCGCGGGGTCTCGATCCCGGTCAGCGCCCCGAACGCGAGCGCATCGACCAGGTCGACGCGCACCGTGCGTGAGGGCGCGGCCTCCCACGTGTCGATGCCGTAGCCGTCCGCGTAGACCTCCTGCCGGATGCGCCCGCCCGCTCCCACGCCCATCGACGCGGCGCACATGTCCATGCAGAGCGGGCCGCGCGGGTCCGCGAGCGGTGGCTCGTCCGGGAACCTCCCGGGCCGCGGAGCGAACAGCGCGATGCGTCAGGCCGCCCTCCTCCTCGCCCGGTTCGAGCTGCGACTCGACCGTCAGGCGGTGACCCAGCGGCACCGCCACGAACTGCCGGACGTAGCCCTCGCCGGCGTTGATCCCGTCGAGCCAGGGCTGATCGGGAATGACGACGTAGTCCTGCGGAAGGCGCGAGAGCGCGCTCGGGCGTGAACGGCTCACCGGAGACGGCGTCCACCCTTCCCGGTCCCCACCTTGAGCACGTGCGGCTTCCAGAACGGCGCGCCGAAGCCGAGCCAGAGCGCCTCGGCTCGGTGCACCGGGATCACGAACTCGTCCTCCGCCGACCGGGTACACGCTCATGGCGCCGAGTCCCGGGGGCAGCGGATAGTCGCCCCCGTCGTCGGGCACGCGCAGCGTTCGGTGGAAGGTCACGCGGCAGTCGGCCGACAGGTCGATGTGATCCCTGAGGGGTCATCGCCCGTCCAGTCCGCGACCGGGGTGCGGACCTGACGGCGCTACACGCCGAGGCGGCCGCGCATCTGCTCGAACTCCGCGTCCGTCAGCACGCCGCGCGCGTGTAGGTCCGACAGCTCGCGCAGCGTCGCGCGGGGATCCGCCGTGGCCGGCGGCGAGGCTGGGCCGGGCTGCCGAGCCGTCGGGATGACCGCCTGGACCTGCTGCTGCGCCCAGCGGCCGCCCTGGCGTCCGGCGAACCAGGAGCTGAGGTCCTCGTTGCGGCCCGTGATCGCGGCGTTGCGGATGATCCTGCTCATAAGGACCATGGGCCGCGAAGATAACGCGTCCAACCAGCGGGAGGTAACCCATGCAGCGTCGTGCCGTGATCGCCGTATCCGCAGTCGTGCTGCTCGTGGCCGTCGGGGCGGTGTCCCTCGTGGCGCAGGCCGCGAGCGCGCCCGGCGGGAAACGGGAGGGCAAGGCCCGGCAGTTCGTCGGCTACTGGATGGGGATCGACCCCCTGGACGGCGGCGACTCGCGCCGCGGCCTCACCCGCAACCCGAACGGGACCTTCGCGCTGATCGGGCGCGACACGGTGTTCACGCTCTGCGACGGATCGGACCGCGCGATCGTCAGCGCCGAGCTGAGGCTCGCCGGCTCGCGCCTCGTGAGCGACGACTTCCTGATCGAGTGCACGAACGGCGGCTCCGAGGTCAGGCTGAGGGCGCGCTACTCGGTGCTCGACAGGGGAATCATCCGCGAGACGCTCACCACGCAGGCCGGCGAGCCGGTGGACGAGATCATCTTCCACCGGGTGAGCGAGCGCTGACGCTCAGGCCGGCGAGGCCGGGCGGAACGGCTGCTCCCGAAGCTCGCCGTCGGCGTCCACCGTGACCGCCGTGGCCTCGGGGATCTCCTGCCAGACGCCGGGAAGGTCGGAGAACGGCTCGGAGACGATCAGCCGGTCGCGGTGGGTGAGGAGCTGGAAGCGAGGGTTGTCCGGGTAGAGCGCGCGCACGGCGTCGGCGTCCGCGGAGGCGAACAGGGAGCGCGCCGAGCCGTCCGTCGAGTAGCGGACGGCCCACAGGCCCGTGCCGTCCGAGACGCCGAAGCTCGCCTGGACGCCCCCGGCGACGCCGAGGCGGCTTCCGGTGGCCTCGATCAGGCCGACGGTGGCCTCGAGCGCCCGGATCGGATCCTGCTCGAGGCCGAGCGTCAGCGCGAGGTGGAAGACCACCTCGGTGTCCGTCGAGCCCTGCACGTCGGCGAAGCGATCGGGGTCGATGGCGAGCATGAGCTCGCGCCGCAGCAGGTGGAAGTCGGCCAGGAAGCCGTTGTGGACGAACAGCCAATCGCCGTGGCGGAACGGATGGCAGTTCGTCTCCTGGACGGGCGACCCGATCGCCGCCCGGACTGCGCGAGGAACAGCGGCGACTCGACGTGCGCCGCGAGCTCGCGCAGGTTGGGGTCCCCCCACGCCGGCGAGACGCTGCGGTAGAGCGCCGGCCCGTCGCCCATCCCGTACCAGCCGAGCCCGAAGCCGTCGCCGTTGGTCGGCTCGGCCCCCATCCGAGAGTGCAGGCTCTGGTCGACGATCCCGTGCTGGGTCTTGAAGAGCAGCTCCTCGATCAGAACCGGCTGGCCGGAAAAGGCCATCCATCGGCACACGCGCTTCTCCCTCTGTCGCTCGCGGGGAGTGTCGCCGACGGTGCGGACCGGTGCACGCCCAGGTCCCGAGGCGTGGATGGCACGAGCCCCTGCGGCCGCAGGAGCATCGTCACCACGAGCAGCGCCCCGTAGATGCCCGCGCTGATCTCGGACAGGTCGAAGTCGAGGCCGGCCTTTCGCGGCAGGTCGAACAGGACCTCCGGCAGCAGGTAGTTGTTCAGAGCCGACAGGGCGACGGCGCCGAGCACCACACCCCAGATCGACCCGAGTCCGCCGATCACGACCATCGCGATGATGAAGATCGAGAACGAGAACTCGAACTGGCCGGGATTGACGACCCCGAGGTAGGAGGCCAGGAACGCGCCCGACATGCCGCCGAACGCGGCGCCCGTGGCGTAGGCCATCAGCTTCGTGCGGGCGAGCGGCACGCCCGCGCACGCGGCGGCCGATTCGTCGTCGCGCATCGCCTTCCAGGCTCGCCCGATGCGCGAGTCGCGCAGGCGGACGTTCGCGAGCAGCGCCACGGCGACGAGCGCCAGCGCGAACCAGTACCAGCCGCGCAGGTCGAAGGTCTCGAAGCGGCCGAAGAGCGGAAGCTCGACGCGATCGACCGGTCCGATGCCGCTGAGGCCCGAGGTCAGCGTTCCGCCGAACAGCTCGATGCTGCGCCCGTTCGCGACGATCTGCCCGATGATCTCGCCGAACGCGAGGGTCACGACCGCGATGTAGTCGCCGCGGAGGCGCAGCGTCGGCACGCCTATCAGGGCGCCCGCGGCGGCGGTGGCGGCGGCCGCGAGGGCGAGAACGAGCAGGAAGTTCAGGTGGATGCCGGGCGTTCCCGCCACCGAGTCGCCGGCGAGGATCGAGACGTCGGCGCCGGCCCAGTAGCCCGACGCGAGGTAGGCGGCCGTGTAGCCCCCGATCGCGAAGAAGGCGACGTAGCCGAGATCGAGCAGGCCGGCGAAGCCGACGATCACGTTGAGGCCGAGGGCCATCACGACGTACGCGGCGGCGAGGACCATGTTGTGCAGGAGGTCCCCGCCCGGTGCGAGGAAGAGCGGAGCGATCGCGGCGAGGCCGAGCGCGGCGAGGGCGCTAGCGCGCGATCCGTGCACACTCGCCCCAGAAGCGCGGGGGATGCTCGGAGCGGCAGCGGTGCCGTCGCGCGTCCGCCAGGGCGTGCCCCTCGGGGATCCCGGCATCGGGTGGCGGTGCCGGGACCACCGGACGAGCGGCGTTCCAGGCGGGCTCCGGGCCGCCGGAGCCGCCGCACCCGGCGACTGCCAGGCCGATGGCGATCACGAGGAGGACGACGCGGGCCATGGGTCAGCCCGGCTCGGCGCCGGTTCTCCGGCGGTAGTACGCGCGCGCCTTCTCCCGGCCGCCGCACACCTGCGGCGAGCACCAGCGCGCGCTCCCGTTGCGGGACCGGTCGTAGTGGACCCACCCGCAATGGCGCCCCGGACACGCCTTGAGGCGCTCCCACGAGCCGTCCGCCATCGCCCGCGAGACCATCCCGAAGAGGGCGCCGATCGCGCCGTCGAGCCCCGCGTCGGTGTCCGCGAGGAACCGCGCGCCGCCCGGCTCGAGCCGGATCCGGAGACTCGCCCTCTCAGAGGCTCGCCGCATCGCATCGATCGCGGTCTCGTCGACGGGATGGCCGTTGTTCTGAAAGGCCATGGCGCGCAGGCCCTCGCGCACGGCGATGGCGCGCGCGAGGTCGTCGTCCGTCAGGAGCCGGTCGCCGGCGAGCAGCCGGCGGGTGGAGAGCCAGCTCGCCAGCGCCTCGGCGCTGGCGAAGATGTCCGTTCGGTCTCCGCTGAGGTCCCAGCGCGAGTTGAGGAAGCTCTGCACGAGCGCGAGCTCGCCGGGCGCGGGCGTTCGCCCGCCCGGCTGCAGCTCGACCCTCGCTGCATCCGTCTCACCAGTCAAAGGCATATGGCTGGTGAGAATAGCTCACGCGCGCCAGGATCACGCCTGAGGCTTGACGGAGACGCCGGTCCGCGGCTTAGGCTGCGCAGCGTGGGTGAAGCCATCGGGGATGTGTTGCCGCTCGCGGTGGGCGTCGCGCTCAGCCCCGTGCCCATCATCGGCGTCGTGGTGATGCTGGGGACGCCGCGCGCCTCGGCCAACGCGCCCGCGTTCCTGCTCGGCTGGATCATCGGGCTGGCGATCGTCGGCACCGTCGTGCTGCTGATCTCGGGTGGAGCGAACGCGAACGATGACTCTGGCCCCGCCGATTGGGTGAGCTGGCTCAAGATCGCTCCTCGGCGCGCTGCTGATCCACTTCGCCTTCCGCCAGTGGCGCGGCCGGCCGCGTGGAGACGAGCATGCCGACCTCCCGAAGTGGATGCAGGCGGTCGACCATTTCACCCCGGGCCGCTCGGTCGCGATGGGGATCGGCCTGTCCGCGCTGAACCCGAAGAACCTCGTGCTGGTGGTGGCCGCCGGCGCGGCGATCGGCCAAACCGGGATCGACGGAGCCGACCAGGCGATCGCGATGGCCATCTTCATCCTGGTCGCGACGCTCGGCCCGGGCATCCCCGTGGCGATCTACTTCCTCATGCGCGACCGCTCTGAGCGGATCCTCGGCGCACTCGAGGACTGGATGGCGCACAACAGCGCCGCGATCATCGCGGTGATCTGCCTCCTGATCGCCGCGAAGCTGATCGGCGACGGGATCTCGG
This sequence comes from uncultured Thermoleophilaceae bacterium, assembly GCA_963808775.1. Lineage (GTDB taxonomy): Bacteria > Actinomycetota > Thermoleophilia > Solirubrobacterales > Thermoleophilaceae > JACVRW01. The sequence goes on along the minus strand of CAWEGR010000007.1, from coordinate 120,478 downwards.
GTCTGACCGCGTAGGCGCGGGTCACATCTCGTCGATCGCGGGGGTCAACCGGGTACACCCCACGTGACGAAGGGATGCGACCCATGGACGAGCAGGACTGGCTTGCCGAGCGCTTCGAGGATCACCGCGCGCAGCTCCGCGCGGTCGCCTACCGCATGCTCGGATCGCTGAGCGAGGCCGATGACGCCGTGCAGGAGGCGTGGCTGCGGCTCAGCCGCTCGGACGCGAGCGAGATCGAGAACCTCCGCGCCTGGCTGACCACCGTCGTGGGGCGGGTGTCGCTGAACATGCTGCGCTCGCGCGGGCGCCGGCAGGAGGAGCCGATGCACATCCGCGTCCCGGATCCGATCGTCGATCCCGCGGACGGCACGGATCCCGAGCACGAGGCGCTCCTGGCCGATTCGGTCGGGCTCGCGCTGCTCGTCGTGCTCGAGACGCTCTCGCCCGCCGAGCGGCTCGCGTTCGTGCTGCACGACATGTTCGCCGTGCCCTTCGACGAGATCGCGCCGATCGTCGACCGCTCACCGGACGCCGCGCGCCAGCTCGCGAGCCGCGCCCGGCGGCGGGTGCAGGGCGAGCGGACGGTGCCGGATCCCGACATCGACCGTCAGCGCGAGGTCGTCGACGCGTTTCTGGGCGCCGCGCGCGAGGGCGACTTCGAGACGCTCCTGTCGGTGCTCGATCCGGACGTGGTGCTGCGCGCCGACTTCGGCGGCGGCGTGAAGCGCGAGGTGCGCGGCGCGGAGGCGGTGGCGAGCCGGGCTCGGACCTTCGCGGGGCTCGGGCTCGTGACCTATCCGGCGCTCGTCAACGGCGCCGTCGGAATGGTCACGACACGCGACGGCCGCCCCTTCTCGGTCGCCTCGGTCATCGTGCGGGACGGGAGGATCGTCGAGATGGACTTCCTGGCGGACGCCGAGCGGCTCGCCCGCCTCGACCTGGGCGTCATCGACCGCTGAGGGCCGGCGCGGTCACATTCCGGCCGCCGCGGGGGTCATAGAGACATGGCTCCCAACACCGCAACCCAATTCGAACCGCAGCGGCTGCTCGAGCTCCCGGCCCGGCGCAGCGCAACGACGCCGGCGCGATCCGAGTCCGCGACCAGGCGCCCCACACGGGCGGAGTCCGCGGCCGGCAACGGCGCCTTCATCGAGGTGGCCTCCCTCGCCGGCGGAGCGGGGATCCTGCTGGTCCAGCTCTGCGCGCTGGTCCCCGGCCTGCTGGTGTGCCTGCTGATCGCCGTCGCGCTGGCGCTCCCGCTGCTCGTTCCCGTTCTGGCGCTCGGGCTGGTCGCTAGGCGTCGTCGTCGGGATCCCGGTGGGGCTCCTGAAGCTCGTCAGGCGCCTGCGGGCTCGAGGACGCGCTGACCGCCTCGGCGTCGTCGCCGCAGCTTGAGGAGCCTTACGCCGAGTCCGGCGGCCCGAACCAGAGGTCAGCGCGTCCGTGAGGCCTTCATCCGTTCCGTCCCCCACCCAGGCCGTGTGGCCATCCGGGCGGACGAGCACGGCGCTCGGAGCGCTCACCGCGCCGAGAACCGGAAGCTCCCACTCGCCTCCGTAGCTCGCGTCGACCAGCCCGACCCGGTCGGCCCACGGGGTGATGTCGAATGCGCCGGGCGCGCCGAGGTTGAGCAACACCGGCCTGGCGGCGTGCAGCAGCTCGAAGAACCGGACCGGGCCGTCGGCGGTCACGAGGTCGAGGTCGGGCATGCGGCGTCCAAGCAGCGGATGCCCCTCGCCGAGGTCGAGGTGGATGTCGAGCCCGGAGGCGATCCCGGCGAGCCGCCGGCGAGGCTCGTCCATGGCCGCAAGCTCCGAGACGACCTCGACCAGGGCCTCCATGCGCTCGTCGCGGCGTTGGAGCACGGCCAGGGCGATCGTGTACCTCAGGGCGCGGGCCGTGACCGGATGGCGCTCGCCCCCGTATGTGTCGAGGAGGCCCTCCGGCGAGGTCCCGCCGACCACCTGGGCGAGCTTCCATCCGAGATTGACCGCGTCCTGCACGCCGAGGCTGAGGCCCTGTCCACCGACCGGGTAGTGCACGTGTGCCGCGTCGCCTGCGAGCAGCACCCGTCCGGCGCGGTACTCCGCCGCCTGCCGAGTCATGTCGGTGAAGCGGGAGATCCAGGTGGGGTTGTGGATGCCGAAGTCGGTGCCGTACACGCTCACGAGCGCCTCGCTGAGGTCGCGCAGCGACGGCTCGCCGTCCCGCCCGAGCTCCCGCTCGCTCGAGACGACCCGGAACGTCTTCCCGTCCTCCATCCGGCCGAGGCCGTGGGCGCCCGCAGCGTCGTGACGAATGCCCGGCGGCGGCTCCTCGGTGACCTCGACCTCGGCGATCAGGCTGCTCCGGGTGGGATCCCACCCCGGGAACTCGATGCCGGCCGCCCGGCGGATGAGGCTGCGTCCTCCATCGCAACCGACGAGATAGCGCGCCCGCAGGGACTCCCCGTCCGACAGGCGGATGTCGACCCCTTCGTCGTCCTGCTCGAAGGCCGTCACCTCACGCCCGTGGAGGATCCGCACCGGCAGCTCGGCGATCCAGGCGGCCATGATCCGCTCGATCTGGTTCTGGAAGATTCCGAGCGAGTACGGATGGCGCGTCGGGAAGTCGCTCATGTCGAGCACGGCTGTGCCGAACGTCGCCACCTGGGCCACCTTCCCCTCCGCGAGGAAACGGTCGGCGACCCCGCGTTGATCGAGCACCTCGATCGTGCGCGAGTGGAATCCACCGGCGCGTGACCCGGCGAGGGTGTGGTCCGGGCGGCGCTCGACGACCACGACGTCGACCTTCGCGAGGGCGAGCTCGGCCGCGAGCATCATCCCCGTCGGACCGCCCCCGGCGATCACCACTGCGTGCTCTGCGCTCACGCGCGGACCGACGGCTTGCGTGCTGCCCTGGCCTCCCGCTCGGCGCGGAGCGCGCGCTGCAGCGCCGCGTCGCGCTCGACCATGGCGGCCTCCGCGCGCGACATCCAGGAGTTGCGTTCCCGTTGCGCTCGCTCGCGCGCGCCGTGCGCGGCAGCCCGCTCACGCTCGAGCGCCGTGAGCGCCCGCTCGCCCTGGTCCCGCGCCTGCGCCGCCTCGGCGCGCTCCGACAGCGCGGAGTCCCGCTCGGCGACGGCCCGGTCACGCTCGGCGACCGCTGCCTCGCGCTCCTGACGCAGCTCGTCGAGCTCGCGCGTGGAGGCGGCCTCGCTTCTCGCGGCCTGCGCCCGCTCAGAGCGCAGCGAGGCGCCGAGCTCGCGGATCCGTCCGCGCTCGGCGTCGAGCGTGGCCGACAGCTCCCCGATCTCGTCCCGATGCGTTGCGCGAACGCGGTCGAGCTCGTGGCGCAGTCGCTCGATCTCGGCACGGGCGGTGGCCAGCTCCGCCTCCAGCACCTCGCGCTCACGCCGGCCTGCGTTCGGACCCCGTCCCTCGGCGCGCCGCCTGGCCGCGCCGGATCCGCGCGCTGGCGGAGCCGCTGCCGGCAGCTCGACCGCGACGTCCGGCCCGACGCTGAGCTCCGCCGTGGTGAACCCGGCCGGCTCGCCCTCCCACGGGAACGCGGCGGTCCACTCGTGGCCCTCCTTCGCCGGCCACGGCTTGTGCTCGAGCAGGGCGAGCAGGCGACGCCGGCCGCCGTCGACCTCCACGTCGAGCACCGGCCGGAGAAAGCGCCGGCCACGGACGCCGAACCAGCGGCCGACGAGCTCGAGCCGGTCGCCGCCCGGGGTCCACCCGAAGCGCTCGATCTCGAACGATGCGGTCTGCTTGCTCACGATGGATGCCTTACCCGTCCCCGCCGCGATCGTCTACAGGCCGTCGCGTCCACCTGCTCGCTGCGGCACTTAGGATGAGATTCCCCGTCGAGAGGAACGTTGCATGGCCGAGCCGGCGAACGTCGAGCGTGAGGTGCTGCCGATCCCCGATCGCCCGTACGACGGACCGATCTGGGAGGACGCGAACGATCCGGCGGTGAAGTTTCCGCCGATCGAGCCGCTGCGGCCGCCGGCCGAGGCGCCGAACGTGCTGATCATCCTGCTCGACGATGTCGGTTTCGCAGCGTCGAGTGCATTCGGCGGACCGTGTGCGACGCCGACGGCGGAGCGCCTGGCCGCGAACGGGCTCAAGTTCGGCCGGTTCCACACGACTGCGTTGTGCGCGCCGACGCGCGCGGCGCTGCTGTCGGGGCGAAACCATCACACGGTCGGCATGGGAGTTATCACCGAGCTGGCCACGTCAGCGCCGGGCTACAACTCGTTGCGCCCAAACACCTGCGCGCCGCTGGCCGAGATCCTCAAGCTGAACGGTTACTCGACGGCGCAGTTCGGCAAGTGCCACGAGGTGCCGGTCTGGCAGACGAGCCCGATGGGCCCCTTCGATGCCTGGCCCACCGGCGGCGGGGGCTTTGAGTACTTCTACGGATTCATCGGCGGGGAGACGAATCAGTACTACCCGTCGCTGTACGAGGGAACGACTCCGGTCGAGCCGGAGACGACGCCCGAGGAGGGCTATCACTTCACCGACGACATGACGGACCGGGCGATTGGCTGGGTCCGCCGGCAGAGGGCGCTGATGCCGGACAAGCCGTTCTTCTGCTACTTCGCGCCGGGGGCGACGCACGCGCCCCACCACGTACCGAAGGACTGGATCGATCGCTACAGGGGCCGGTTCGACGACGGCTGGGACGTCCTGCGCGAGGAGATCCTCGAGCGCCAGAAGGAGCTCGGCGTCGTGCCGCCTGAGGCGGAGCTCACGCGCCGACACGAGGAGATCCCCGCCTGGGACGACATGCCCGACGAGCTGAAGCCGGTGCTCGCGCGCCAGATGGAGATCTACGCCGCATTCCTGGAGCACACCGACCATCACGTGGGGCGGCTCGTCGACTCACTCGAGGACCTCGGCGTCCTCGAGGACACGCTCGTCTACTACATCCTCGGCGACAACGGCGCGAGCGCCGAGGGGACCGTCAACGGAACCTTCAACGAGACATTCATCTTCAACGGTGCCGCGGACCTCGAGACCCCCGAGTTCATGGCCTCGCAGATCGACAAGTTCGGCGGCCCGGACGCTTACAACCACTACGCCGTCGGCTGGGCGCACGCGATGGACACGCCCTATCAATGGACGAAGCAGGTCGCCTCACACTGGGGCGGCACGCGCAACGGCACGATCGTGCATTGGCCGCGCGGTTTCGCCGCCCGGGGCGACGTGCGCAATCAGTTCCACCACGTGATCGACGTCGCCCCGACCGTTCTGGAGGCGGCCCGGGTGCCCGAACCGGCAGCCGTCCATGGAGTCGAGCAGAAGCCCATGGAAGGCGTGAGCATGGCCTACGCGTTCGACGACCCGGATGCCGACGAGCGTCGCCACACGCAGTACTTCGAGATGTTCTGCAACCGCGGCATCTACCACCACGGTTGGACGGCGATCACCCGCCACTCGACCCCCTGGGTGATGGCGGAGCTTCCCGCGATCGCGGACGACGTCTGGGAGCTCTACGACACGAACACCGACTGGAGCCAGGTCCACGACCTCGCCGCCGAGATGCCGGACAAGCTCGCCGAGATGCAGGAGCTCTTCCTGCGGGAAGCGGCCAAGTACAACGTGCTGCCGCTGGACGACCGGCGGATCGAGCGATTCAACCCGGATCTCGCTGGCCGGCCGCAACTCGTGAAGGGCAACTCGCAACTGTTGTTCGGCGGCATGGGCCGGCTGTCCGAGAACTCGGTGATCAATCTCAAGAACAGGTCCCACGCCGTCACGGCTGAGGTCGAGGTGCCCGATCGCGGCGCGGAAGGGGTGATGATCGCCCAGGGGGGAGCGTTTGCCGGGTGGAGCCTCTACGCCAAGGCCGGGAAGCCCGTCTACTGCTACAACGTTCTCGGTCTGCAGCGCTTCAAGGTAGAGGCGAACGCGGCAATCCCCGCCGGAACGCACCAGGTGCGAATGGAGTTCGCCTATGACGGCGGCGGGCTGGCCAAGGGCGGGACCGTCGCGCTGTACATCGACGGCTCCCAGGTCGGCGAGGGCAGGGTCGAGGCCACCATCCCGATGGTGTTCTCCGCGGACGAGACCTGCGACATCGGCTCCGATACGGCGTCACCTGTCAGCGACGACTACACGCGTGAGACCAGCGGCTTCTCCGGCGCCGTCAACTGGGTGCAGATCGACATCGACAGCGCGGCAGAGGACGTCGACCACCTGATCACGCCGGAGGAGCGACTCGCGGTGGCGATGGCGCGGCAATGAGCCAGCGGACCGCGAGCCGCCGAGCACCGGACCAGGCGATGGTCCGAGTGCCCGGGGGAGCCTTCCGAATGGGCTCGGTCGGCTTCTATCCGGAGGAGGCGCCGGTCCGCGAGGTCCAGGTCGACCCCTTCCTGATCGATCGCCACCCGGTGACCGTGTCCGATTTTCGACGCTTTGTCGACGACACGGGATACGTGACGGTGGCCGAGAGGCCGCTCGATCCGGCCGACTATCCGCAGGCGGATCCGGCGCTGCTCGTCCCCGGGTCGCTTGTTTTCCGAGCGACGACCGGCCCGGTGCCGCTGCACGATCCACACGCGTGGTGGAGGTATGCGCCCGGCGCGAGCTGGCGCAGCCCCGACGGTCCTGGAAGCGACCTCGCTGGACGTGGTCGTCATCCGGTCACGCATGTGGCCTTCGAGGACGCCCAGGCGTTCGCCGCATGGGCGGCCAAGGACCTGCCGAGCGAGGCGGAGTGGGAGTACGCGGCACGCGGCGGGCTCGACGGGGCGGCCTTCGCGTGGGGTGACGAGATGCTGCCGAACGGAAAACCCCTCGCGAACTTCTGGCAGGGCGACTTCCCGTGGCGCAACGAGGGCGCGAACGGATGGCGCGGAACCTCCACGGTGGGATCGTTTCCGCCGAACGGATACGGGCTCTACGACATGACGGGCAACGTCTGGGAGTGGACGGTCGACTTCTACTCTCCGCGCGGCGCCGGGGCCAGCTCATCACCGGACGCGCGGGCGTGCTGTGTGCCGCGTAATCCACGAATCGACTCGCCGGAGTTCAGCTTCGACGTGGGCAACCCTGGCGCTGAGATACCGCGGCGGGTGATCAAGGGCGGCTCCCACCTCTGTGCTCCGAGCTATTGCATGCGCTACCGGCCGGCAGCTCGGCAGGGAGAGGCGATCGATACCTCGACGTGCCACATCGGATTCCGCTGCATCCGCCGCGACGGCTGAGCGTCCACCCCCACGCGGAGCCTCGGTCACGTCTGATCCGAGCCGGCTGGGAGTGATCGGGCTAAGGCGATTCGCGGTCAGCCGGATGGCGCAGTGGCCCATAGACCGATCCCGCGCCGGCCAGCCAATCGAGCAGGTCGGAAGCCGGCATGGGCCGGGCGAGTCCGAATCCCTGCGCCGCGTCGCAGCCGAGGCGCGCGAGGCGCTCGCACAGGCGCACGTCCTCCACGCCCTCGGCAACCGTCTCGAGGTGGAGGTTGCGCGCGAGCTCGACGAGCGAGCGAACGATCGCCTCGGCGCCCGGTTCGACGCCGAGCGAGACGACGAACGAGCGGTCGATCTTGAGCGCGTGCACGGGCAGCTCGCGCAGGTAGGCGAGCGAGGAGTAGCCCGTCCCGAAGTCATCGATGAAGGTGCGCACGCCGATCTCGCGCAGACGCTCGAGCGCCATACGTGCCGCCGCGTGGTCGTCCATGAAGCTGCTCTCGGTGATCTCCACCTCGACCGCGCCGCGCTCGAGGCCGGCACGGCTGAGCCGGCCGTCGAGCCGTTCCGGGAAGCCCGGGTCGAGCAGAACGGTGGTCGGCACGTTCACGGCCACGGGGAAGGTGTAGCCCTGGTCGCGCCAGCGCTGCGCGTCCGCGGCCGCCGTCTCCAGGACGAGCTCCGTGAGCGGGTCGGCCAGCCCGGTGCGCTCTGCGAGCGGCACGAAGGTGCCAGGCGCGATGGACCCAAGGCGCGGATCGGTCCAGCGCGCGAGGGCCTCGACCCCGAGCAGGCGGGAATTGACGAGGTCGATCTTCGGCTGGTAGTGCAGCTCGATCTCGCGCCGCTCGATCGCGCCCTTCAGCGCGGTGAACAGCACGAGGCGGCGGGGCGCCTCCTCGTCGAGCTCTGCGGAGTAGACCTCGAGGCGCGATTGGCCGCGCTTGGCTCGGTACATCGCGGCGTCGGCGCGCTGTAGCAGCAGGTCCGGGTCGCGGCCGTGGTCGGGGAAGCACGCGATACCCACGCTCGCGTCGATGCTCAGGGTCGCGCCCGCAAGCTCGAGCGGGCGGCTGAGCGCGACCAGGATGTTGCGCGCCGCGCGATCGGCGTGCGAGGAGAGCGAGATCCCGGGGATGAGCACCCCGAACTTGTTGCCCTCGGTCCGCGCCACCGTGTCGCTCCCGCGCACCGAGCGCGCGAGGCGCGCCGCCACCTCGACCAGGAGGGCGTCACCCTGGTCGCGGCCAAACGTGTCGTTCACGTCGCGGAAGCGGTCGACGTCGAGGCTGAGCAGCGCGACCACCTCGCCGGACGGCGCCGCCCGGATCGCGCGGCGAGCGCGGTCGGCGAGCAGCGCGCTGTTCGGCAGGCTGGTGAGCGGGTCGTAGAGCGCGAGGCGCTCCATCTCCGAGGCCTGCCGCGAGGCCCGGTGCACCGCGGCCATCGGAAGCGCCAGGGCCGGAACGAGGTAGAGCCAATCCTGAGCGATGACCGCCACGGGCGGACCGAGCGCGAACAGCGTGGCGGCCGACCAGGTGCGGAAGCCCAGATCTGCCCTGAGGTGCGCGCCGATCGGCGTCTGCTGCAGCAGCGCCTCGGCCGTCCTCGTGAGCGTCGAGTTGACCGCGAAGAAGACCGCCGCCGCTGCGGCGATCGCCGGGAGGTCAGAGGCCTGGAGCGAGCCACCGTCGGCCAGCGACGTGCCGCCGGCCAGGGCGAGCGCCGCTCCCGCGGCCCCCCAGGAGAGCGTGAGCTGCGCCAGGTTGAAGACGATCCGGTCCAGAGGCCGGCGGCGGATCACGTCGGCGATCAGCGTGGCCAGCACCTGCACCACGGCGACCTCGGGCACGCCGTACAGCAGCAGCATGGCGAAGCCGAACGGCGTGGAGAACGTCTCCTCGCCGACCTGGCCGTGGACCTGGATCGGGAACAGCTCGCCCAGCAGGACGAAGGCGGCGAGCGTCCAGAATGCGAGATCGAACTCGCCGAAGTCCCCGGCTCCGGCCGCGAGCAGGCCGACCAGCATGGCCACGCCCGCGGCGCTTACGAGCCGTAGGAAAAGGGAGAAAGAGGGAAGCGAGCGAGGCGTGCTGCTTACAGCTTACGGGGGGCGCCGAGCGCCTCAAGCAGGACAAGCAGACTTGCAGCAGTTAGGGCGGCACGATACGCCTTAACCTTGGCGGCGGTGGAGGTACGGCGGATCTTCGAGGGCATCTGGCTCTCCTGAGGTAGAGGGGTTGGACAGGGCCTCCATCGACCGCTTGCAAGCCGTCTTGCAGCCCACCCGGAACCTCTGGACGTTTGATCGAGGGACGTGTGTCCAGTCCCGCTCAAGGCGCCGGGCCCGCGTGACGATGGGGAAAGGGAGTGACCCTCGCGCTCCTGTTCGTCGTCGCCCTCGTCTCCGTCCCGCTCGCCGGCGGGCGGCTGAGCGCGCTGGGTGACCTGAAGCTGCGCTCGATCTGGCTGGCCGGACTGGCGTTCGGCGTGCAGGTGCTGCTGGTCACGGTGCTCCCCGAGGGCGACGAGACCCTGCACCGCGCCGCTCACCTCGTGACCTACGCGCTCGTGGGCGCCTGCCTCTTCCGCAACCTCGACCTGCCGTTCGCCTGGCTGATCGCCCTGGGCGGCGCCCTCAACTTCGCGGCGATCGCGGTGAACGGCGGCGTGATGCCGGCGTCGAGGAGCGCGCTCGCCACGGCCGGGCTCGAGCCCGCCGGCGGCGGCTCGTTCGCGAACTCGGACCTGGTCGAGGGCGCGCACCTCGCGTTCCTCGGCGACGTGTTCGCGATTCCCGCCGGCTGGCCTGGGGCGAACGTCTTCAGCGTCGGCGACGTGCTGCTCGTGGCGGGAGCGCTGCTCGCGCTCCATGTGGTCTGCGGCTCGCGGCCGGGGAAGTCCCTCCCGCTCTTCGGCCTCAACCCGACAGGCTCGCGGGCACTGAGATGACGCGGTCGAGGACGGTGCCGAAGGTCTCGGCGACCGGGGCGTCCGGAGGCGTCGTGGCGGGCACCCGGTAGATCGCGATCCGAGCCGGTGTGATGTCCCCATGCCGGTCGATGCGGAAGTCACCAAGGATCCCGTTCTTCACGTGCGTCCTCTGCGTGCGCTCGGGCTGCGTGATGGTGATGCCGCGAGACGCGACGGCGCGTATAGCGTGCGGCCCATGGGCGACCTGGTGTCCGTCGAGGAGATCCGCGCGGCGGCCGATGCAATCGCGGATCACGTGGAACGGACGCCGACGGTCGCCAGCGCCGGCATGACGGGATTGCTCGGCGTCCCGACGACGCTCAAGCTCGAGCTGCTCCAGCGGTCGGGCTCCTTCAAGCCGCGCGGCGTGGCGAACAAGCTCCTCTCCCTCCGCGCGGCTGAGCGCGATGCGGGCGTCGTTGCGGTGAGCGGCGGCAACCACGGCATCGCGGTCGCAGACGTGGCTGGCGCGATGGATGTCCGGGCGACGGTGGTCATGGCACGCTCGGCGCCGCCGCGATCGATCGAGCGCATCCGCGCGGCCGGCGCCGATCTGCGGCTGACCGAGGACATGAGCAGCGCGTTCGTGTTGCTCCAAGAGCTCGTGGACGAGGGGATGACCCTCGTCCACCCGTTCGACGATCCGGTGGTGGTCGCCGGCCAGGGGACGGTTGGCCTCGAGCTTGCCGACGACGGGTCGCATCTCACCGACGTGCTCGTGAGCATCGGCGGCGGCGCGCTGATCGCAGGCGTCGCCGTCGCACTCAAGGCGTCGCTGCCCGACGTCCGGGTCTGGGGCGTGGAGACCGAGGGCGCCGACGCGATGGCGCGCGCGCTCGCGGCCGGCGAACCGGTGGCGATCGCGCCGAGTTCCATCGCGAGCACGCTCAGCGCGCCGCACGTCTCCCGGCTCACGCTCGAGCACGTCAGAGAGCTCGTCGAGGAGGTCTTCGTGGTCTCGGATGCTGACGCGATGCGCGGGGTTGTTGGGTTCGCGGAGGAGGCGAAGCTGTGGGTCGAACCGGCGACGGGCTGCCTCGTTCCCGCAGCGCGACAGGTGATCGAACGCGCGGACGATGACGTGTCACTCGGGTTCGTCGTCTGTGGCGGGAATGTCACCCACAGCGACGTGCGCGCGTGGGTCGATCGCTTGCTGTGACGACCGGTCCGTCTGGGATCGGGGCGAGGGTTTCTGCGCGCCGCGTGCGTCGGAGAGGGTTGTGAGACCGAGGGCGCCGCTGTGCCCGCAACCCGGCAGAAGGGGACAAACGTGCAGATCGGACGGCTTCTTCGACGACGCCCATCGCCTGCCATGATCGTCGCGCTCATTGCGCTGTTTGTGGCACTGGGCGGCAGCTCCTATGCGGCAATCAAGATCGGCGCGGGGAATCTCAAGCGCGGCGCGGTCGGCTCGCGCGCGATCGCCGACAACTCGGTCCGCTCGAAGGACGTCCGCGACGGCACCGTCGCGGGCAAGGACGTCAAGGACGACTCGCTTACGAACGCCGACATCAACAACCAGGGTCTCGAGGCCAGCACCGCCGACACGGCCGGCAACGCGGCCAGTGCGGACAATGCGAACCAACTCGACGGACTCGATTCCACGGCCTTCACGCGTGGCGCGTGCAGCAGCACGAACGGAGCGATCCACGGCTACGCGCGAGTGATCGGCAGTGGGCTCTTCCCGTCGAGCGCCGGGCCTCTTCTTCAAGCTTACTCGCCAGCCAACCGGCCCGGCCGCATCGCGACAGCTTGCGCTCGGCGCTTAGCGACTGCACGCAAGGTCGTGCTCCGTAGAGACGGCAAGCTAGGCACAAGTGAAGGGTTGTCCCGGATGCCGGCCCGGGTCTGCCGTGGGACGATAGGGCGGTGTCTCGGACTGTCCTGATCGTGGATGATCACGATGGCTTTCGGGCGGGGGCGCGCGCGCTGCTCGAGGCGGACGGTTTTGAGGTTGTGGGCGAGGCAGCGGATGGTGCGGCGGCGCTCGAGGCGGTCCGCCGGCTGCGGCCGGAGGTCGTGTTGCTCGACGTCCAGCTCCCTGGGATCGATGGCTTCGAGGTTGCGGAGCGCCTCGCTGCGGAGCGCGACCCCCCTGCCGTGGTGCTGATTTCGAGCCGCGGACGCCACTCCTATCGCCGTCAGCTCGCGACGAGCCCGGTGCGCGGCTTCATCGCAAAGGGGGAGCTCTCGGGGGAATGCCTCGCCGGGCTCGTCTTCTGACGCCACCGGGCTGGGCGCTCTTGACGGTCGCGGCGCTCCTGGCGGCCGTGAGCGCCGAGCTGCTGGCTGGCCCTGGAATGCCGGACGCTGCCGGCGACCTTCTGGCCGGGTTGGCGCTGCTGGCCGGGGGAGCTGCGGCGTGGGCGCGCCGTCCTGAGAGCCGATCTGGCCGGTTGTTGGTGCTGGCGGGCGTGGCCTGGTTTGCCGGCGACCTGACCGACGTTCTCCTGTATGCGCATCGCGGGCCGCTCGTGCATCTGTTGCTCAGCTACCCGAGCGGGCGCGTCGACTCGCGCGCGGCCGCGGTGGTGATCGGCGCGGCGTATATCGATGGGCTGATTCCGGAGCTGGCGCGCTTGGAGTGGCCCACGATCGTGCTCATGGCGGCGGTCGTGACGGTCGCGGCGTGGCGGCATCGAACATCAGGCGGTGTGGAGCGTCGCGCCCGCGCGGCAGCGCTGGCCGGCGCCGTGATGATTGGCGGAACGCTTGCTCTCGCGGCATCCGCGCGCCTGGCCGGCGCCGATCTGGATGCGGCCGCGGCTTGGATCTACTACGCCGCGGTGGCGGTCACAGCTGTCGGCCTGTCGGCTGACCTGCTGTGGGGCCATTGGACCCGTGCGGCCATCACTGGATTGGTGGTCGACCTCGGCGACCGCTTCGAGCCGGACGCGTTGAGGGCGGCACTCGCGCGCAGCCTGGGCGATCCTGATGTCGAGGTCGCCTACCGGGTGGCAGGTGTCGACGATTGGGTCGACGAGGCGGGCCGGGTCGTGCAGTTGCCCGACGGGGACGGTCGGGCCGTCACGTTTGTCAACGACGAGGGCGAGGCGGTGGCGGCCCTTGTACACGACCCGGCCGCGCTGGCAGACCGCGAGCTGCTCGATTCGGTGGCGGCCGCCGCGCGCCTCGCTGTCGTCAACGTCCGTCTGCAGGCCGAGATCGCCGCACGCATCGGCGAGGTCGCCGCCTCGCGACGCCGCTTGGTCGAGGCGCGTGACGGCGAGAGCCGGCGTCTCGGTGACAGGCTGCACGCGGGTGCCGAGCATCGCCTCGCCGGTCTACGCGACCGCATGTCTCGGCTCGCCGGGGAGCGTGACGGGGAGGCCGGTGAGACGCTGCGCCAGCTTGCGGGCGAACTCGACGCCGCCCGAGCTGAGCTGCTCCGATTCGCGCGCGGCGTTCACCCTCGCTCGCTCACCGAAGGAGGCCTCGGCAAGGCCCTCGACGAGCTGGTCGCGCAGGCCGCCGTTCCGGTCAGGCTCGAGGTCCCCGCCGGCCGTTTTCCGCCGGCGCAAGAGGCGGCCGCGTTCTTCCTCTGCTCCGAGGGCCTCGCGAACGTCGCCAAGTACGCGGGCGCCGCGAGCGCGGAGATCGCGGTGCGAGCGACCTCGTTGGGGCTTGTGGTGCGCGTGGCCGACGACGGCGCGGGTGGCGCCGACCTGGCGCACGGCTCGGGGTTGCGCGGGCTGACTGACCGCGTCGAGGCGCTCGGCGGCACACTGCGCGTGGACAGCCGTGCGGGTGCCGGCACGCGGCTGGAGGCGGTGCTCCCGATCGCGGCTCAGGGGCCATGACCGTGGCCGCTCGCGCCGGATCGGCGCCGCGCTGGGCCGTGCCGTCGGCGGTGCGTCAGCTCGTTCCCGTGGCCCTGTTCGTCGCGGTGGCGACGGCGACCGTCGCCATCGTCGACAACCGTCCCGACATTGCGCGTGCAGGTGACTCCGCCGCGGCGCTCGCAGGCGAGCTTGCTGCCGGCGCTCTGCTGGTCGCGGCGGCGCTCGCGGCGCAGGTGTGGAGGCCGAGACCCCGCTTCACGGGCCCGCTCGCGGCCGCCGGCATCGCCTGGCTCCTTTTCGAATGGAACAGTCCCGGCGCCGGTCCCGCCTTCACGGCAGGGCTCGTGCTGTACGCGCGTCTGGCCGCCGCTGCTTGCCCAGGCCGCGTTGCACGGGCCGGAAGAGCGTCCGCTCGGGCGACCGGCAGTGGCGCTCTTGATCACCGCCTATGCGACGAGCCTTGGGATGCTCGGGTTGGCCGCCGCTGCGGTCTTCGACCCACTCGCGCAGGGATGCCTGGACTGTCCGGCCAATCACTTCCTCATGACGAGCGATGCCGACACCTGGCATGAGCTCGGGCAGCTCGGCCTGGTGCTCAGCGTTGTCTGGACGGCTGGCTTCGCGGTGCTCGCCTGCGGGTGGCTGGCACGGTTGTCCCCGGCGGGCAGGCGCGTTGCCGCGCCCGTGCTCGTGCCTGCGGCCGCCGCGCTGGCGCTCTTCGGGGCGGCCGCCTTCCATGGCCGCGAGCGCGGCTTTATTGTCCAACGATCCCACGGACCGCGCGCTGTGGGTCGGCGAGATGGCCGCACTCGCGATCTTGGCCGCCGGGGTCGTCTGGGAGCGCGTTAGGGCCCGCCGCGCGCGCTCCGCGCTGGCTCGGCTCGTGGTCGACCTCGGCGCCTCACCGCCGCCGGGCGGCCTCGAGGGCCAGCTTGCGGACGCTCTCGGCGACCCCTCGCTGAGGCTGCTCCACAGCCTCGACGGCGAGCCGGGCTGGATCGACTCGGACGGTCGCGCGGCGGCCCTGCCAAGTGATGCCGACCGCGTCGCCACCAGCGTGGTGGCCGGAGGTCGCGAGGTCTCCGCCCTCGTCCACCGCCGCGGCCTGCTCGACGACCCGGGCTTCGCGCAAGAGATCGCCTCGGCCGCTCGACTCGCGATCGAGCACGAGCGCCTGCACGCTTCGCGGCGCGCCCAGCTCGAACGGCTGCGTCTCTCGCGCGCGCGGCTCGTCGCGACCGCCGACGCGCAGCGCCGGCAACTCGAGCGCGACCTCCACGACGGGGCGCAGCAGCGCCTGCTGACCCTGAGCATCGCGGTCAGGCTCGCGCGCCGGCAACTCGGCAGCGGCGACCCGGCGCTCGAGCGCGAGCTCGCCGCCGCAGAGAGCGAGCTCGGAGTCGTCCTGGCCGAGCTCCGCGAGCTGGCACACGGCCTCTTCCCGATGGTGCTTACCAACGAGGGTCTCGGTGCGGCGCTCGAGGTGCTCGCCGAGCGAACACCCCGGCTGATCACGTGCGCGCTCCCTGATGGCCGCTTCGCGGCGCCGGTCGAGTCCGCGGCGTACTTCGTCGTCGTCCGAGGCGCTGCGGCGCGGGCCGAACGGCGACGTCGCGATCGATGCTCGCCGCGAGGGCGATCGGCTCGTGGTCGAGGTCCGCACAGAGGCCGAGCTGACCGGGGAACCGATCGCGATCGAGGATCGAGTCGGGGCGCTGGGTGGCGACGCTCATCGCCGATGTCCGCCATCTGCGCGCGGAGCTGCCGTGCGGGTCCTGATCGCCGACGACGAGGTACTGCTGCGCGAGGGGCTCGCCCGCCTGCTCGAGGACGCCGGCTTCGAGATCGCGGGGCGATGCGGCGACGCGGGCGCGCTGCTTCGGATGGTCGAGGCCCGCCGGCCCGACGTCGCCCTCGTCGACATCCGCATGCCGCCCCACGAGGGCGACGACGGGCTGGTCGCGGCCCAGGAGATCCGCCGCCGCCACCCCGACATCGGCGTGCTCGTGCTCTCCCATCACCTCGAGTCGCGCTATGCGATGCGGCTGCTCGAGGAGGCCCCCGAGCGCGCCGGCTACCTGCTGAAGGAGCGCGTCTCGGACGTCGCCGTGCTCGCCGACGCGCTGCGGCGCATCGACGAGGGCGAATGCGTGATCGATCCGACGATCGTCTCGCAGCTGGTGGCCCGCAAACGCCGGCGCGGCCCGCTCGACGAGCTGACCGAGCGCGAGCGCCAGGTGCTCGCGCTCGTGGCGGAGGGCCACTCCAACAGCGCCATCGCCGCGGAGATGTTCCTCTCCCGCAAGACGATCGAGGCGCATGTCTCGCAGATCTTCATGAAGCTCGACCTGCGCGAGTCGCACGACCAGAACCGGCGCGTGCTGGCCGTGCTGGCCTTCCTGCGCGCGTCCTAGCGGACCTTCGTCCAGGGGTGGCTTGACCACATGGCGCGGGCGTATCGGGTCCCTCGCGCGCTGCCCGGCGGGTCGCTGACGTCCTCGAACCGCAGCCTGCCGTCCTCGAACGACCAGCGCGCGGTGAGCACCGTGCCGTCGATGATCGGTCAACTCGATCCGGTCGCGGTAGACCGAGTACGTGCCCTTGCCGGGGTCCGGGTCCTTGGTGTTCTGGACAGTGAAGTTGCCTTTTTGCAGCTTCGAGCGTGAAGTGAGCGACCCCGGCGCGGACGATCGGGTCGTCGGGCGCGATGCCGGCGCGGAGCGAGTCCCGCGGCGTGACCGTGACCTCGTACGTGCCGTCCGGGATCGCGGCGGCGCTCGGCGGGGCCTGATCGTCGCAGCTCACGGTCTCCACCGGTTCGCCGAGCGAGGACGCGATCTGCTCGATCCGCGCGAGCGTCGTCCGTGTTGCGGCGTCGCTCTCGAGTCCGAGATAGACGGGCCGGAACGCCTGCCGGAGGCGGGCGAGCGCGCTCCCCGAGGCGAGCGACAGCTTCAGGTTCTGGCGACAGATGACGCCGAGCCGCTCTTCGTCCGACTCGCGCAGCTCGTCGACGACGCCGGGCGCCGCGGCGCGGGCTGCCTCGCTGCAGCACAGGGAGCTGGGCACGCGTCACGCCGTGGCCGGCGAACAGCACGAGCGGGCGCGGCCACAGGACGACGTTGCCCGTGAGGTAAGGCGCTTCGTGGTGGTACTCGTTGCCCGCGATCGAGGTGACGTGCGACTCGACGCCATCAAACCCGGCGAACTCTCCACTCGAGACGATGATCCGCGGTCGCGCACCCAGTGCCCGCAGCGAGCGTGCGATCTGCTCGCCGCCCGCATGCCCGATGCGCATGCCTGACCAGTCCGGCGGTGCAGCGAGACGCCGAACGCCGAGCGGCCGCCGCAGCGGTCCGGGCAGCACGCCCACGTCCTCCAGGCCGAGCTGGTCGAGGCTCTCGAGCATCGGGCGGACGACTCCCTCGTCCTGGAGGACCTTCAGCTCCAGCGCGTAGGAGTCGATCATCATCGGCGCGTGAAGCGGCCCGAATGCCCGATCGCCGACCAGGTCGAAGGCCCTGCTGCCCGCCCAACCCAGATCGGCCTTGCCGGCTTTAACGTCATGGATCACGTTGACCTCGGCGTTGCCGCGCCGTCCCTGCCCCCAGCTGTTCTCGAAGCGGATCCGCAGGGTCCCGCCCGAGAGGTCCTCGACCCTCTCGGCAAAGACCTGGAGAACCTCGGGCTCACTGTTGACGTTGGCCAGCGTGAGCGTGGTCGCACGCCCAGCCGGAGGCTCGGCAGGGTTCTCGCCGCCGGCGCGGTCCGACTCCGATGAGTCGCACGCGTTCGTAACCAGGGCGACGGCGACGGCAGCTATGAGGAGGGCGGCACGAGTCATGTGAGCGACCGTACCGCCGGCATTGAGGGTCCGCTACGGAGCAAACCCTGCGATCCGCGAGCGACGCGGAGGGTAAACCCTGGCGCGATCGCGGGAGCACCCCGTGGCCCCCAAAGCGGCGCCGACCTAGCGTCGCCCACATGCTCACTTCACACCCCAAGCCGCTGCCCACTTGCCTGGCCATCCTGGGGCTCGCCCTGCCATGTTCGCTCGCGTTCAGCGCCGGCCAGGCATCCGCGAGCCACGTGCGCTGCGGCGACACCATCACCGCGGACACGACGCTCGACAGCGACCTCGTCGACTGCCCGAGCAACGGCATCCTGATCGGCGCCGACGACATCACGCTCGATCTGAACGGGCACACGATCGCTGGCGATGACGAGCCGTTCGAGCCGTGTCCTGT
The DNA here is from genome assembly GCA_963808775.1 of uncultured Thermoleophilaceae bacterium. Classification (GTDB taxonomy): domain Bacteria; phylum Actinomycetota; class Thermoleophilia; order Solirubrobacterales; family Thermoleophilaceae; genus JACVRW01. Next base: position 102,290 of record CAWEGR010000007.1, on the reverse strand, counting down.
GGACCAGCCCTGCGACATCGGGGTTCTGAATGAGGGCCACGACGACGTCACGATCCAGGGCGGCACCGTCAGGGACTTCGGCCCGGGCGTGGGGGTCGTGCGGGCGAAACGCAACCGCCTGCGCGACGTCGCCGCGGTCGGCAACGCCTTTGAAGGCATCTTCCTCTTCCGGTCTGAGCGGACCCGCGTACATGGAAGCTCGGCCTCGCGAAACGGCGTCGGCAACTCCCGTCCCGGGATCGCGTTGATCGAGTCCGACAACAACCGGATCACGGGAAACACGATGTCGGGAAATGGCGACCTGGGATTGTTCATGGCCGCCTCCGACCACAATCTGATCCGGCACAACAGGGCGCGCCGCCATCCCGAAGGCGGGATGATCATCGAGGGCGATCGCAACGAGATCGTTCGCAACCGCGTGGTTCGAGGGGGCGGCGGCATCCTGATCACGATCGTCAATCGCGGCGGAAGCGCGGTGGGCAACGTGGTCCGCAGCAACGTTGTGCGGAATGTCCGCGTGGCCGGGATCTCGGTCGACCCCGTGCCCAAACGCACCCTGATCAAGGGCAATCTTGTCGTCGGCGCCGGGCGCGCCGGCCTCGCCATCGGTAGCCGGACAAGCACGATTACCGAGAACCATGCCGCGCGCAACGGCGGTCTCGGGATCAAGGCGGTCAAGGGCGTGATCGATGGCGGCGGCAACCGAGCCAGCGGGAACGGCGACCCGCGCCAGTGCGTCAACGTGGCCTGCCGCTAAGGCCAGACACGCTCGGCGCGGAAGACCTCGTGCTCTCCACGCGACGCGGGACTGCGGTCGGTCGCGCGCCGGCGAACGACGCACAGCTGCTTTGGCGCCTGGATCTAGCCTGCGAGTGTGGAGACACCCGTGGCCTTGCAGGGGTTCCGCGAATGGAGCTAGCCGGACTCGAACCGGCGACCTCCTGGGTGCGATCCAGGCGCTCTCCCAACTGAGCTATAGCCCCGCGGTCGACCCATGGTAGCGGCGCCCCGCGCCGGTAGCCTGATGGTCCTGGTGGCCTTCGAGTGAGCTTTCGCGGACGCCTCAGGCTGTTCTTCGCGTTGATCGTGATCCTGCCGATGATCGCGCTGGCGCTCGTTCTGTTCACGCTCAGCGAGCGCAGCGAGACGGGCAAGGTGGACGCCGCGGTCTCGACCGGGGTCGAGGTCGCGTTCGAGGTGCACGACGAGGAGACGCAGCAGGCCGGGCTGGCGGCGCAGCGGGTCGCGACCGACCCGGCGGTTCGCGCGGTGCTCACGGGCGCCGCCGGCGGTGGGCTCGACGCCCTCGTGAACGGGGATGTGGTCGCGGTCGAGCTGCGCTCGCCTGAGGGCGAGGTCCTCGGGCGGGCCGGCTCGGACACCGCGGTTGCCGCCCGCGCGACGGCCGTCGACGACGAGGCCGGTCGCGAGCTCGGCTTGCTGACGGTCTCCGTGACGGAGGCGGGTGAGCTGGCCGAGCGCGTGCGCGCGCTGTCGGGCGAGGACGTGAGCCTGTTCCGCGACGGCGACAACCTCGCCCACACGCTGCCCGACGGCGTCGCCGCGGTATCGCGCTCGTCGCTCGGCGCGGTCGGCGAGCCGGTCAGCTTCGAGGAGGAGGGCCGCTCCTACCGCGGCCGCGTCGAGCAGATCGACCCGGCGGTCGGCCCGACGCTCGAGATCGCGGTGTTCGAGCCCGCGGCGCAGCTCGAGGACACGGTCAACCGCAACCGCTTCCTGATCGCCGTCCTGCTGCTCGTCTTCCTCGTGGCGGCGCTCGTCGCGGCGACGCTCGTGAGCCGCTCGCTGACCGGGCAGATCGGCGCCTTTCTCGACGCCGCCCGCCGGCTCGCGCGCGGCGACTTCCGCGAGCCCGTGCGCGTGCACGGGAACGACGAGTTCGCCCAGCTCGGCCGCGAGTTCAACAGCATGTCCGTCCAGCTCGAGACCAACATCCAGGAGGTCGAGCGCAAGCGCGGCGAGCTCGAGGACACGATCCGCCGCGTCGGCGAGGCGCTCGCGACCGCGCTCGACCGGCAGGGTGTGGTGGACCTTGCGGTGCGCCAGGCGGTGGATGCCTGCGAGGCGGACGCCTGCCGGGCGCGGCCGCTCGACCCGCAGATCTTCACCCCCTGCCAGGCCGGCACGTCGAGCCCCGACCTCGAGGAGGCCATCGAGGCCGCCGAGCGGGCCGCGTTCGCGATCAGCCCTGAGATCGGGCCCGAGCTGATCGAGGCGCTCGAGGCGGGGGCCGAGCCGCGCGCGGCGCGCCGGCATCGCGCCGTGGCCAGCGAGGCGTCCGGCAGCCACGCGCTGACGGTCGCCATGCGCGCGATCTCGGCGGGCCCGGAGTTCCTCGGCGCGCTCTCGATCGCGCGGCGGGGGCGGCCGTTCAGCCAATCCGAGCAGGAGCTGCTCGAGTACCTCGCCGGCCAGGCCGTCGTGTCCATCGAGAACGCGACCCTCCACGAGACCGTCGAGCGCCAGGCGGTCACGGACTCGCTGACGGGCCTGGCGAACACGCGCGCCTTCTTCAGCACGCTCGACGCGGAGCTCGAGCGCAACCGGCGCTTCGGCGACCCGGTGGGGCTCGTGATCGCCGATCTCGACGATTTCAAGAACGTGAACGACACGCACGGCCACCAGCAGGGGGACGAGGTGCTGGCGCAGGTGGCGGCGGTGCTCCGCGAGGCGTCGCGCGACATCGACACGGTGGCCCGCTACGGCGGCGAGGAGCTCGCGGTGGTGCTCCCCCAGACGGATGCCGCGGGCGCCGCGCTGCTCGCCGAGCGCATGCGTGAGGCGATCGAGCGGCTCGAGGTCCCGCGCGTGACCGGGCCCGGCGGGCTGCGGGTGACAGCCAGCCTCGGCGTGGCGTCGTTGCCGGCGAGCGCATCCGACCGCGACGGGCTCGTCGCCGCCGCCGACGCCGCCCTCTACCGCGCCAAGCGCGCCGGAAAGAACCGGGTGGAGGTCGCGCAGCCCGCACAGGCGTCCGGATCGGCCGTCTGAACACGTCCCCGCTGCCTCGGTAAGGTTCCGCCCGATGGGCATTCTCGACGATGCCATCCGCGAGCATCTCGATCTGAAGCGCAAGCACGGAGCACCCGAGGAGGAGCTCCAGCGCCAGGAGGACGAGGCGCTCGGCCCGGCCCGCCGCGAGGTGGAGCCTCAGGCGACGGACGCCGACGGCGCCGACGGCGAGGCGCCCGCGCCCGCGGGAGACGGACCCGCGGCGGACGCCGACGACGCGGCGCTTTTCGACGGCGAGAACGCGACCGCGGAGGCCGCACCGAGCGACGCGCCGACCGAGTTCATCCCGCCGGCGGAGCCGGAGGCGCCCGCGTGGGAGCCGCCCGCGGGCGAGGAGGCCGAGGAGGCGCCGCGCCGCCGGTCGAGGCCGAGCAGCCGCCCGCCGTGGCGGACGAGCCGGAGGTTCCAGCGGCGCCCGAGCCGGTCGCAGAGGCCGCGCCCGAGGCCTCGGGCGATACGCCGAGCGAAGGCCTCGACGCGCTCTCATCCGAGCGGCACGATCACGGCGCGACCCAGGAGTACGACCCGTTCGCGCAGGAGGCCGAGCAGGAGGACGAGGACGACGAGGACGCGCACGACGCGGACTCCCTGTTCGCGGAGGAGAGCGAGGACGACGAGGACGTCTCCGACGACGACGGCGACGTGCTCGAGGACACGCCCGACTTCCTCCAGGAGACTCCCGAGCACGATCGGCTCTGGTTCGAGCAGAAGCCGCCGCGCGACTTCGACTTCGAGTAGTCCGGGCTTCCCGGCGCCCAGCGCCGGATCCCACCGGTGCCCAGGCCGGAATTTGTGTCGAGCCTGGGCGCAAAATTTCACATTTCACCCCCAACCCGCCGAGAAACGCAATACGACGGCATGGAGGGTTCCGTCGAGAAAGCGGCACGGGACGCCGCTGAGTTGCACAGGCGAGGGTCGCCGGGGCGGGCGACCCTCGCCGCAACTCAATCCTCGGCCCAACCGTCCTGCCCTACCCGGACGGTGTCCGGGAAAGTCAGGACAGCTGCCCTAGGATCTGTCGCACTGGGGCCATAGCTCAGTTGGGAGAGCGCGTGCTTGCACCGACGAGGTCGCCGGTTCGAATCCGGCTGGCTCCATCGCATGCCCGATTCGTCCCTGCGAGCCGAGGTGCTGCTGCTCGTGCGTCTCGCCGAACGCCACGTGAGTGGCTGCGAGATCGACGATGGCGGTATCGAGATCAGCTCCTCGGTCGCGACCGACGCCGTCATCGAGGACGACGGCGACCCGGGGGGCATCGAGGAGGGGTTCGTGGACTACGGCAGCTCTTCCTTGGTGCACGAGTTCGAGGGAGCGCTGGCCGCGGCGGAGGCCACGGACCTGCTCAGTGCCGAGCGAGCCGAGTGGCTGCGCGGCCTCGCCGCCGGGTTCGCGGATCAGCGCGCAGCGAACGCCGCGTTCAGCAGCTTCGGCGCGTGCTTCGCCGGGTCGCGCGAGTTCAGCAGGATCACCGCGAGCGTGCGGCCGCCGCGCCGGACGACGCCCACGTAGCAGCGGCCCGCCTCGTCCGTGTAGCCCGTCTTGAGGCCGATCGCGCCCGGGTAGTCGAGCCGCTGCAGGTAGTTGTGGCCGCTCAGGTAGAGCTTGCCGCCCTTCGTCGGGAACGGGAGCTCCGCGTACTCCGTCGCCGCGATCCGCCGGATGCGGGCGCGGCGCATCGCGAGCCGGGTCAGCACGGCGAGATCGCGCGCGCACGAGCGGTTGCCGGGCTCGAGGCCATGCGACGAGACGAATCGGGTGCAGCGCAGCCCGAGCTGCTCCGCGCGCTCGTTCATCTCGTCGACGAACGCCGCCTCGCTCCCGGCGAGGTGCGTGGCGAGCGCGATCGCGGCGTCGTTTCCCGACACGATCAGCAGCCCGTTCAGGAGCGTCTCGAAGCGGACCCGCGTGCCCTTGCGCAGCATCCCGATCGCCGATCCCTCGTAGTCGAGCGCCGCCTGGGTGATCCGCACCGGCTCGCGCGGACGGCCCTCGTCGACCGCGAGCAGCGCGGTCATGATCTTCGTCAGGCTCGCGATCGAGCGGACCCGCAGCGGATGCCGGCGCCAGAGCACCTCGCCGCTCCCCACGTCGAACACGAGCCCGGCGCTCGGCGGCTTGCGCAGGTGGACGTGGAAGGCGTCCACGCCGGCGAGCGAGATGTCGAGCCCCGTGGCCTCGGGCGGCGCGGAGGGCTCGTCCTCAGGCTCCGGCGGGGCGGCGTGCGCGGGCCGTGCCGGATCGGCGGCGGCCACGAGGGCGAACGGCCCGCCGTCGTCCTCCTCGACGAACGCGATCCAGGCGCCTGCCGCCACCACCGCGGGCGCCAGCGCCAGCAGGAGGAGGGCGATCAGGCGGCCGGCCACCGCGTCAGTCCTCCGGAGGAGTGGTGAGCGCGCCCAGCACGCCGAAGCCGAGCAGCGCCAACACGATCAGGGACACCACCACCAGAACGTCTATTCCCTCTCTCACCGCAACCGAGATCGTCAGGAACGCCAGCAGCAGGATGATTGCGAGGCTGGCGGTCAGTACGAACGGGCGGCCCACTAATACACGGGGATACGGTGCGCGGACTCGTAGTCCTCGTGGACCCGGTTGGCGAACAGCTTGATCAGCACGAGGCCGAACACGAAGCCGCCGATGTGCGCGAAGTAGGCCACCCCGCCGCCGCCCACGGGCTGCGCGATGTCATTCGCCCCGTAGGCGAGCTGCAGGAGGAACCAGCCGCCCAGCACGAGCAGCGCCGGCAGCTCGATCAGCGTGATGAAGAAGATGATGAAGACGAGCGTGATCACCCGCGCGCGCGGATACAGGAGCGCGTATCCGCCGAGCACGGCGGCGATGGCGCCGCTCGCCCCCACGGTCGGCGAGGTCGACGACGGATCCATCGCGACCTGACCGGCGAGCGCCGCCACCCCGCCGAGCAGGTAGAAGGCGAGAAAGCGCGGCCGTGTCATCGAGTCCTCGATGTTGTTGCCGAAGATCCACAGGAACAGCATGTTCCCCGCCAGGTGCAGAAAGCTCCCGTGCATGAACATCGAGGTGAAGATCGTGACCCACCAGGGCGCGTCGCCGGGGGCGGTCTGCTTGCCGGGGTCGCTGATCTCCGCCGGAATCGCGCCGAACTCGGTCACGCGCTCCTGACCGGTCGAGCTCAGCTCCCACAGGCTCTGCTCGAACAGGAACCAGACGAGCGTGCAGATCGCGATGATCGAGACCGTCAGCACCGGGAAGCGGCGCGAGGCAATGTCGTCCTTCAGCGGGAACAACGGAAGCCCGACGCTAGCTAACGGACGTCGAGCATCTCGATCGCGCGCGAGAACGAGAGGCCCGGCGTCACGCCGCCCTGGATGGCGAACACGCGCCTGCCGAGCGCCGCGCCGCCGAGGCCGTGGCGCGGCGTGCGCATCGCCGGCAGCGAGCGCCAGCGGTCCGCCCGCGGCGAGTAGATCTCGACCGGAGCGATCGTGCTTCCGCCGGGGCCGAGGTCCTCGCCCCCGAACAGGACGATCCGCCCGCCCGTGATCCGCACCGCGGCGATGCCACCGCGCGCCGTCGCCACGTCCGCCACGTCCTCCCAACGGCGCCGGCGCGGGTCATAGCGCTCGACGGCCGTGAAGTTGCCGGCGTCGCGGCCCGCGATCACGTAGAAATGCCCGCCGCTCGTCACGCCGGTCGTGTGATTGCGGGCAGGGCCGAACGGGAAGTCCGGCCCCGCGCGCCAGCGCCGCCGCGCGATGTCGTAGATCTCGAGCGAGCGCAGCGAGCCGCTGTCGTTCGCCCCGCCGGCCGCGTAGAGGCGCCCGCCGAGCGCGGCGAACGCGTGCGCCGCGCGCGGGGTCGGCGAGCTCGGCAGGCGCCGCCAGCGCCGCCGCCCCGGGTCGTAGCGGAGCAGTGCGGCGCTCGGCTCGGCGAGTCCGGCGAGCGCCGTGTAGCCGCCGTGGACGTAGAGCCGTCCGCGGTGCGTGGCCGCCGCGGGATGATTGAGCGCGACCGGCATCGCGCGCACGCGCGACCAGCGGTCGCGGCGGATGTCGTAGCGCTCGACGGCCGCGGTCGTCTGCCCGCTCCGCTCGTCGAAGCCGCCGACCACGTAGATGTGGCGCCCGATGCGGGCGGCTGCCACCTCCGTGCGGGCCAGCTTCGAGGGCTTGAGCGCCGTCCAGCGGCCGGTCGCCGCCTCTTCGGGGGCGCTGCCGCCGCCAGCGCCACGCCCGCCGCACACACCGCGGCGATGAGCGCGGCGAGCGCGGTGCGGCTCACGCGCTGCGCGCGTCCGCCAGGGTCTGCTCGGCGTGGTAGCTCGAGCGCACGAGCGGCCCGGCGGCGACCGACTCGAAGCCCATCGCGTACGCCTCGCGCTCGAGTTCCTCGAACTCCTCCGGATGCCAGTAGCGGACGACCGGCAGGTGGTCGCGGGTCGGGCGGAGGTACTGGCCCACCGTGAGGACCTGGACGCCGTGCTCGCGCAGGATCGCGAACGTCTCGAGCAGCTCGTCCTTCGACTCGCCGAGCCCGGTCATCAGCCCCGACTTGGTCACGATCTCGTCCCCGCCCATCTCCTTCGCGTTGCGCAGGACGCGGCACGAGCGCAGGAAGCGCGAGCCACGCCGCGCGAGGGGGTAGAGGCGCGGGACGGTCTCGACGTTGTGGTTGAAGACGTCGGGTCGCTCCGCGATCACGCGCGCCAGGGGCATCTCCTCGCCGCGGAAGTCGGGCGTCAGCACCTCGACCTTCGTGGCGGGCGACATGCGCCTGATCGAGCGGATCACGCCCACGAAGGCCGACGCCCCGAGGTCCGGGAGGTCGTCGCGGTCCACGCTCGTGATGACCGCGTGCCGCAGGCCCATCTTCCGCACGGATTGCGCGACGCGCAGCGGCTCGAGCGGGTCGTGATGGGTGGGCTTGCCGGTCTTGACGTTGCAGAAGCCGCAGCGGCGGGTGCAGGTGTCGCCGAGGATCATGAAGGTCGCGGTCCCGCGCTCCCAGCACTCGCCGATGTTCGGGCAGGCGGCCTCCTGGCAGACCGTGTGGAGGCCCTGCCCCTCGATCATCGTGCGCAGCTCGCGGTACTGCGGGCCGCCCGGGGCGGGCCGCTTGAACCAGGCCGGCTTGCGGTCGCGGAACGGGCGCACCTCGCCCATGTCGAGCACGCGCGCCCCGCCGGGGTTCGAGCGCGAGCGCGTGCTCACGCCGGAACCGCCTCGCGCTCGTGGAGGCGCCGAGCGGACACGAGCCGCTGGCGCATGCCGAAGCCCTCCGCGAACCGGAACGCCAGCCGCTTGCGGAAGCACGGGAGCGAGCGCGTGCGCCCCGTCTCGCGCGCGACCGAGGTCACGCGCACCCCGTCGATGCCGCAGGGCACGATCCATTCGAACGGCGCGAGGTCGTTGTCGACGTTCACGGCGAGCCCGTGCATCGATACGCCCTCGCGCACCCGCACCCCGATCGAGGCGATCTTCGCGTCGCCCGCCCACACGCCCGTGAACGGCGTGGCGCGCGGCTCGGCGGCGATGCCCTCGTCGGCGAGGGCGCTGACGATCGCCCGCTCCATCGTGTGCACGAAGTCCGCCACGCGCTCGACGCGCATGATCGGGTAGGCCACGAGCTGCCCCGGCCCGTGATAGGTCACGCGGCCGCCGCGGTCGGTGTCGCAGACGTCGATGCCGCGCTCGCGGTACCAGTCCTCACCGAGGGGTAGATCGGCGGCCTCGGTGCGCCGCCCGCGGGTGTAGACGGGCGGGTGCTCGAGCACGAGGAGCAGGTCACCGAGCTCGTCCGCCACTCGGGCCTCGTGAAGCCTCCGCTGGAGCGCGAACGCTTCCTCGTACGGGATCGATCCGAGCTGTGCGACCGCGAGATCGGGCACCCCCGCAAGGCTACCCTGCGGGGCGTGGATCGCGAGGAGCGCTTTTGGCCGGCACGGATCCGCTGGCGCCTGCGGGGCGCCGCGATGTGGCCCGCGTTCGTCGTGGTGACGATCGTCGACGGGCTGATCCTGCACCTGCTGCCTCCGGTGAGCACCGGGATCGACCTCATCCCGGCGATCCTGCTCGCCACGTTCGGCAACCTCGTGCTGGTCGGCCTCGTGGCCCCCTGGCTTGCTCGCCGCACCTGGGCCCGCAGGGCCGCGGCCGATCCCGGCGCGCCACCGAAGGCGCAGCGCGAGGTGCTCACCGACCGCGTGGGGACCGGGCTCCTGATCGCCAGCGTGATCGGTGTGCTGGCCGCCGGGCTGGCGGCGCGCCCGCTCGTGGTGTCAGAGACCGAGGCGACCGAGCGCAACGCGGAGGCCTTCCGCGCCTTCGTCCTGTCGTCGGGGCACGAGGAGCTGATCCGCAACCTCGAGACCGCCGACACGGTTCGCCTCGACGAGGGCTACTTCCGAACCTGCATCGCGCTCGACGACCGCGACCGGCACTTCTGCGCCTTCGTCGACACCACGCGCGACCCGCCGCGCCTCACACGAGACCAGAGCGCCGAGCCGAACTCGATCTATCGCGCGGCTCCCTGAACGGCGACGAGGCGCCCCCCCGGGAGCACCTCGTAGAGCGCGAGCTCGTTGCGCCCCGCCCGCAGCGAGCGCTCCGGCACCACGAACGAGAAGAACTCGAACGGCCGCCTGCCGAGGCGGAAGCTTCTGCCGACCGCTCGGACGCGGCCGTTGACGGCCACCGCGAGATCGCGGATGCCCCTCCGGCGCTCGGGTGCGCCGAGCAGGTGCCCGGCCACGCGCGCCGGGACCATCTGAGCCCCGGGCCTGACCACGCGGACCAGCGGGTGCGCCGCCGCCGGGGCGCGGCGCCCGATCAGCTCGGGGTGCGGACCGATGCGGAGGACCCCGGCCCACGGGTCGCCGAAGCGGCGCAGGCTGTCGCGGCCGGTGCCGAAGAGGCGCGCCCAGCGCTCGCGGTTGGCGGCGCGGCGTCGCTGCCACGCGCCGGCGTCGATGCGAACGACCCCTGAGAAGTCGCGCTCGATCACCGCGACCTGCCGGCGCGCCCGCGCCTCGCGCGAGAACGCCGAGCGCCCGGCATGCCGCCAGGACAGCTTGGCGCCGAGGACCTGAGCCATCGTCGGGAGAAGGTCGATGTTGCGAACGAGCGCGTGGTCAACCCGGGCCTCCATCTGCCCCGGCGCCTTGAAGAAGAACGGGACGGGCGCCACCTCGTCGACGTTCCGCGCGTCCGTCCAGCGCCGGCTGTCGACATCGCCGCCGATCTCGAAGCTCACGCCGTGGTCGGCCACCACGGCGACCAGGGCGCGCCGGAGCATGTGCTGCTTCTCGAGACGGTCGAGCAGCTCGCCGAGAGCGTGGTCGACGAACCCGGCCTGGAGCAGGTGGCGGGCGTGGTTGTGCTGCGACAGGCGCACGTCGGCGTAGCTCCACGGCTTGTTGATCCGGCGGATGGGATCCTGCCCGCCGGGCCGGCTCGCCCTGCCGGAGGGCAGGTACATCCACGGTTCGTGCGGGAGGAGCGTGTGATGCAGGTACAGGACCGGGTCCTCCTGGCGCTCGATTCCCCGGATCCACCGGCGCAGCCTGGGCGCCCGCCCTCCGCTCGCCAGCTGCGCCAGGACCCCCGGCCGGCGCCCGCCACCCCCTTCGCAGATGTCCGACGGGCAGACCGAGGTGGCGGACTCGACCGCGTTCACCTCGTATCCGAGCTCGTCCATCAGCTGGAACATGCTCGGGTTGTGGCTGGCCGCGTTCGCCCCGCCCCGCTCGACGGGCAGCCGCGCGTCGAGGATCGCCGGCACCGCCTTGAAGGTGTGGTCGTAGACCGTGTGGGCGTTCGGGAAGAAGGTCGAGATCGATGCGAGGCGGGCGAAGTTGGGAAAGCGCTCGGCGTCGATCGTCCCGTCCGGGCGCAGGAGGTCGTCGGCCGGGAACTCGTCGAGGATCAGCACCACGACCGGCGGGCGCTCTGCCCCTTGGCCGGACTCGTCCGAGCACGACGCGAGCAGAAGCATCGGCGCCAGGATCGAGCATGAGGATGGGCCCCGGCCTCATGCCAGGAAATGTAGGAGCTGGCCCCGTCAGCGCGGCGGCATCGGCCGCAGCGAGCCCGCGCGCGTGACCTCGTACAGGTCGATCGCGTTGCGCCCGTCGCGCAGCGCCGCCTCGGGCACGTTGACCGCAAAGCGCTCGCGCGAGTTGCCGAACAGACGGAAGCTGCGCCCCACGCCCTCGACCCGCCCGTTCACCGCGACGGCGACCACGAGTCCTCGCTCCGTGTCCAGGACCGTCCCGGCGACCTGCGCCGGCACGACGCCGCGCAGGCGGACATGGCGGAACCGGCTTGCGCCGATCAGCGCGATCCGCGGCCCGCGCCCGGCGGCGCGGGCGAGATCCCCCACCACCCTGCCGACGAGCTCCCGGTGCGGACCGAAGCCGCCGTAGAGGTTGTGCCAATCGCCCGAGCCGAGCTGGCGTGCCCGGCGCTTGACCACCGCGCGCCGGCGTGCCTCGTAGCGCGGGCCCGAGATGCGGACGAAGCCGCTGAAGTCGCGCCGGACCACCGCGACCCCCCGGCGCCGCCTCACCGCGGGCGAGAACAGCGAGCGGCCGTCGGCGCGGTAGCCGAGCGGCACGCCTAGCAGCCTGGCGACCGTGGGCGCGACGTCGAGCGTCTGGCCGTAGGCGCGGCTGACCCGCGGCCGGCGCTGTGCCGGGCGCTTGACGAACAGGGGCACAGGGGTCAGCTCGTGCACGTTGCGGTGATTGACCGACCTGCGCGTCGTCACGCCGCTCTGCCACGCGTAGCCGTGGTCCGCTGTTACTACGACGAGCGAGCGCTCCCACAGGCCGGTGGTCTGCAACCGGTCGATCAGCCGCCCGATCAGGCGGTCGACGAAACCGAGCTGGAGCAGGTAGCGCTGCTCGTTGTGCCGGGTCAGCCAGGGATCGTGGAACGACGGCTCGCCGTTCATCCCCACGAACGGGTCGCGTGCGCCCGCGCGGGTGCGCGCGCCCGAGGGCAGGTACTGGTAGGGGCCGTGCGGCAGGAGGGCGTGGTGCATCCAGAACGTCGGTCTCCGGCTCGGCCTTATCGAGTGCACCCAGGCGCCGAAGCGCTGCACACGGCCGCGGTTCAGGCGCGGCAGAATCGCCGGGCGGCGCACGGGCGCCCCCGGACAGAGGCGCGGCGGACACAGCGCGCCGGCGTCCTCGCGCGCCATGATGCGCCAGCCACCTCGGCCGAGCGCCGTGAAGAGCGAGCGCGGATGCCAGCGCCGGTCCGCGTCCGAACCCGGGACGGGGCGGCGGCCGTCGAGGATGAGCGGCACGGCCCGGGTGGTCGAGTCGTAGCTCGAGAAGGCGTTGCGGAACCACGTCGAGGACGCCGCGAGCCGCGCGAAGCCGGGAAAGCGTCCAGCGTCGATGTGGCCCGGGCGGTCGAGCATCGAGTCGCCCGGCAGCTCGTCGAGCACGAGCAGCACCACGTGCGGCCGGGCCGGATGCGGGGGCTCGGCACCGCGGTCGGACGCCCCACCGAAGAGCCCGGTGGCCGCCAGAGCGGGCGCCAGGATCGCGGTCGCGAGCGAGGTCATGGCCCCGATTTAGCGGATGGCCCCGATGTTTCACGCGCGCGTAACCGCATGGCCGCACGCCGGTAACACGTCCGCACGGCGCGGATCCGCCGTGATCGGGTAGAAGTGAGACGCTCCGATGGACTCCACGCTCACAATGGACAGGATCGGATCACGCAGGCCGCGCACCCGCGCCGCCCTCGATTTCGCGCGCGAGCGCCATGACGGCCAGCGGCGCGAGTCCGACGGCGCGCCGTTCGTGACGCATCCGCTCGAGGTGGCCGAGATGCTCGAGGCGTGCGGATACCGCGACGAGGTCGTGGCCGCGGGCGTCCTCCACGACGTGCTCGAGGACACGGACGCCAGGCCGGATGAGATCGAGCAGCGCTTCGGCCGGGATGTGGCGGGCCTCGTGGCCTCGCTGACGGACGACCCGTCGATCGAGGATCCGGCGGAGCGCAAGGCGGCGCTGCGGCTGCAGGTGGCTCAGGCCGGCGAGGAGGCGGGAGCGATCTTCGCCGCGGACAAGGTCTCGAAGGCCCGCGAGCTGCGCCTGCAGGCATCGCGCGGGCCCCTGCCGCCGGGAGGCGAGCTCAGGCTCGAGCACTACGAGGAGAGCCTCGAGATGCTCCGCGAGCTGATCCCCGAGCACAGCCTGCTCCGGGACCTCCAGCTGGAGCTCGAGGCGATCAGGACGCTGTGATCAGGCGCGCGCCGAGGCGGCGCGCGAGTCCCTCGCCGCCCTGGCGCATGACGGCGTCGTGGTTGTACTGGAACACGGGGCGCGCGACGGGGGCCACGAGGTTCATCCAGCGCTTCGTCGTGCCCACCTCCCAGTCGTAGGTGACCGCCGTGACCTCGCCCTCCTGGAACAGGCGCCAGCAGCCGCGGCCCTCGAGCTCGCCGCGGGCGCGGCCGTCCATCAGCGCGGGCCGCTCGACCGTGTCCACCTCGAACTCGAACCTCACCGGGTAGGGGATGCGGCTGCGCCACTCGATCGCGTAGCGGCTGCCCACCTGCCCGGCGGGGACTGCCGCCGAGCTGCTCGACGCCGACCACGCCGCGCCACCACTCGGGCCAGCGCAGCGCGTCCTCGAGCACGTCCCAGACCTCCTCGCGCGGAGCCTCGAGCAGCCAGGTGGTGAGGAAGCGGTAGGCGGCCACGTCAGGCCGGCCTCACGGCGTCACTCGGTCTCGAGGTTCACCATCACGTGCTTGACCTCGGTGTAGTCCTCGAGGGCGTACATGGACATGTCCTTGCCGTAGCCGGACTGCTTGTAGCCGCCGTGCGGCATCTCCATGGCCATCGTGATGTGGTCGTTGACCCAGACGCATCCGAAGCGCAGGGCGTTCGCCACCCGGTGCGCCCGCGCCACGTCGCGCGTCCACACCGATGACGCCAGCCCATAGCGCGTGCCGTTGGCCCACTCGATCGCCTTCGCCTCGTCGTCGAACGGCTGCACGGTCATGACGGGGCCGAAGATCTCGTTCTGGATCATCTCGTCGCCCTGCTCGAGGCCGGCTATCACGGTCGGCTCGAGGAACGCGCCGGGCAGGTCGGGCTCGTTGCCCCCGGTCACGATCTCGGCGTGGGACGGGCGGCGTTCGAGGAAGCCCTCGACGCGCTCGCGCTGGACCAGCGAGTTGAGCGGGCCGAGCGTCGTCTCGGGATCGAAGGTGTCCCCGACCCTGTAGGTCTTCGCCTCCTCGGCAAGCGCGCTCACCACGTCGTCGTAGACCTTCTTCGACGCGAGGATGCGGGTGGCCGCCGTGCAGTCCTGGCCCGTGTTGTAGAGCGCGGTGGCGGTGATCGTCTCCATCGCGGTCTCCATGTCCACGTCGTCGAACACGACGACGGGTGCCTTGCCGCCCAGCTCGAGGTGCACCTTCTTGAGCGTCTCCGAGGCCGCCGCTGCGATCCACTTGCCGGTGGCGGGCGAGCCCGTCAGCGACACCATCTCGACGTCGGGGTGCGTCACGAGCGACGAGCCCGCGGGCCTGCCGTGGCCCGTGATCACGTTGAGGACGCCGGGCGGCAGGATCTCGCCGGCGATCTCGGCGAGCTTGACGGTCGTGATCGGAGTCGACTCGGCCGGCTTCAGGACGATCGTGTTGCCGGTCGCGAGCGCCGGGCCGATCTTCCAGATCGCCATCATCAGCGGGTAGTTCCAGGGCGTGATCTGGCCCACCACGCCGATCGGCTCGCGCCGGATGATCGAGGTGCGGCCCGCCACGAACTCCATGGCCGCCTTGCCCTCGAGCACGCGCCCGGCGCCGCCGAAGAAGCGCAGGTTGTCGCAGAGGAACGGCATCTCGTCCTCGAGGAAGGCGTTGCGCGGCTTGCCGGCGTCGGCCGCCTCGAGGTCCGTGAGCTCCTCGGCCCGCTCCTCGAGGGCGTCCGCGAGCTTGAAGAGGGCGGCCGCGCGTTCACTCGGCGTGGTCGCGGCCCAGCCGGGGAACGCCCGCTTGGCCGCCGCGACCGCCCGGTTCACGTCCTCCTCGGTCGACAGCGGCTGCTCGGCGATCACCTCGCCGTTGGCCGGGTTCGTGACCTCCTCGGTCGCTCCCTCCGCGGCGTCGACGAGCTGCCCGTCGATGAAGTTCTGCAGCTTGATCTTCGTGGCGATCGACATCTCGTCTCCTCTCTATGCCGCGACGCTCAGCACGTCCTCGACGGGCGTGTACTCGGTGCCGGTGCCCTCGCAGACGGCCGCGTGCGTGACCTTGCCGCGCGCGACGTTCACGCCCGGCTTCAGCCCCGGGAACTTCTCGATCGCGCCCTCGATGCCGAGGTCGGCGAGCGCGAGCACGTATGGCAGCGTCGCGTTCGTGAGCGCGAACGTCGACGTCACGGGCACGGCGCCCGGCATGTTGGCGACGCAGTAGTGGGTCACGCCGTCGACCTCGTAGACGGGGTCCGAGTGGGTGGTGGCCTTCGAGGTCTCGAAGCAGCCGCCCTGGTCGATCGAGACGTCGACGAGCACGGCGCGCTCCTTCATCAGCTTGAGCTGGTCGCGCTTGATCACGTAGGGCGCCTTCGCGCCGTGGATCAGCACCGCGCCGATCACGAGGTCCGCGCGAGGCAGCATGTGCTCGACGGCGAGCGTCGACGAGTAGACCGTCGAGGCGCGCCCGCCGAACGCCACGTCGAGCTCGCGCAGCCGGTCGATGTTGCGGTCGAAGACGTAGACCTCCGCCTCCATGCCGATCGCGATGAACGCGGCGTTCTGGCCGACCACGCCGCCGCCGATCACCATCACGGTCGCGGCGGCCACTCCGGGCACGCCGCCGAGCAGCACGCCGCGCCCGCCGAACGGGCGCTCGAGGTAGAAGGCTCCCGCCTGCGTCGCGATCTTCCCGGCCACCTCCGACATCGGGGCGAGCAGGGGCAGCCGCCCCTCGTCGTCGACCACCGTCTCGTAGGCGATGCAGGTCGCGCCGGAGTCGACGAGCCCGTGCGTCAGCTCCGGGTCGGGGGCGAGGTGCAGGTAGGTGAACAGCACGTGGTCCGGGCGCAGCATCGCGACCTCGTCCGGCTGCGGCTCCTTCACCCCGAGGATCATCTCGGCCTCGTCGAAGACGGCCTGAGCGTCGGGCAGGACCTTCGCTCCCTGCTCCTCGTACTCCGCGTCCGGGATCGTCGAGCCCTCGCCGGCGCCCGCCTGTATGTAGACCTCGTGCCCGCGCTCCGTCAGCTCACGCGTGCCGGCCGGCGTGAGCGACACGCGGTACTCATCGGTCTTGATCTCAGTCGGAACTCCGACCTTCATTCGCGCATTCCTCCCTCGGGTCCGTCCCGTCAGGCAACCAGCTCCCGCGCCCGGAGAGCGAGCCAGAACTCGATCCGGTCGCGAGCGCTCGACAGGTCTCTGCCCGTCAGCTGTTCGACTCTTCTGATCCTGTAGCGAAGCGTATGCCGATGGCAGTAGAGCTCGCGTGCCGCCCGCTCCCACTGCCCGTTCTGCTCGATGAACGCCTCGAGCGAGCGGATCAGCTCGTCGCCGTATTCGCCGCTCGCGTCCTCGAGCGGCCCGAGCACGCTGTCGCAGTAGAGGCGCAGCGCGTCGTCGTCCTGAAGCGAGAGCAGGAGCTGGAACGCGCCGAGGTCGCGATACGAAGCCACCGCGGGCGCCGAGCCGTTCGCGAGCTCCGCCGCCTCGAGCGCGCAGCGCGCCTCGTGGAAGGTGCGGCGCAGCGAGCCCACGGGCGCCGGCCGCGACGCGGCGGCGCGCAGCTCGCCGTGCTCGGGCAGCAGCGCGTCGCGCGCGCGGGTCGCGAGCGCGACCGTGTCGGTGCCCTCGCGCGCGTCGACGACGGCGCACAGCAGCCGCTCGCGCGCGGCCACGAGCGCGCCGGTCCCGCTGTCGGCGAGAAAGCGGTCGAGGTCGCCCTCCGCGGATGCCGGCGAGGTGCCGTCGGGGCCGCCGAACACGAGCACGGCGGCCCGTGCCCCGACGCCGAACGGGCGCAGCCGCATCGCGAGCTCGTCCTCGGAGAGGCGGCCCGTGAGCGCCTCGGCGAGCACGTCGCCCGCCAGCCTCCGCTCGGTGTCCCGCATCGCCCGCTGGCGCATCAGCTCGAGCGCGACGACCGTCACGGCCTGCTGAAGGATCAGGCGCTCGAAGTCGCCGAGGCCCCCGGCGTCGCGCGCCGCCACGAGCCACGCCTGCGGCGCCCCGCGTCCGCGCAGCGACACCGGCAGCACCAGTGCGCGGCCCGCGATGTCGGGATGGTCCGGCGCGAACTCGGCGCTCTCGGGCCCGCGGGCGGCGCCGAGCTCGGCGGAGCGGCGGCGCACCTCCTCGCGGACGTCGTCGAGCGCGGCGTCCGTCAGCTCGCGCCGGAACACCTTCGCGGCGATCGTCTCGCCGCGCGCGGAGAGGACGCTCACCGCGCCTCCGATCGCCGCCGCGAGCGCGCGCACGACCTCGTCGAGCCCGCTCTCCTCGAGGACGAGCCGCTCGAGCCGCTTGTGGATCGCGATGCCGCGCTGCAGCACCTCGTACTGCTCGTTCACGAGGCGCGTGAACGCCTTCTCCGTCAGCGCGATGAACGGCAGCTCGTAGGGCACCTCGAAGACAGGGAAGCCGAGCGTCCTCGCCTCGGCCGCCAGCGCCGCCGGCAGCTCGTCGTGGTCGAAGCCGGTGCCGAAGCCGAGCCCGGCCAGATGCCGGCCCGCCAGCAGCCGGACGAACTCGCGCTGGCGGGCCTCCGTGTCGAGCTGGATCCCGGTGGTGAGCAGGAGCTCGCCGCCCGACAGCCAGGGCGTCGGGTCGGGAAGCTCCGAGATGTGAACCCAGCGGACCGGCGCATCCGAGCCCTCATCACCTGTGACGAGCTCGAGCCCCATCTCGGAGACGAGCTCTCGGACGGTGAGCATGACTCAGACCGCTGCCGGCCCGTGCGCTCGGCTCAGTGCCGTACGATCCGCTCCCAGGCCTCGGTGAGGACCTGGCGCAGCACCCGGTCGATCAGCTCGAACTCCTCCGTGTCCGCGATCAGCGGGGGCGAGAGCTGGATGACGGGGTCGCCGCGGTCGTCCGCGCGGCAGATCAGCCCGTTCTTGTAGATCTCGCCGGACATGAAGCCGCGCAGCAGCTCCTCGCCCTCGGCGTCGGAGAAGCTCTCCTTCGTGTCCTTGTCCTTGACGAGCTCGAGGGCGTGGAAGTAGCCCGCGCCGCGGACGTCGCCGATGATCGGCAGGTCCTCCTTGAGCTTGTCGAGCATCCCGCGGAACTCCGACTCCTTCTCGCGCACGTGGCCGCAGAGGTCCTCGCGCTCGAAGACGTCGAGGTTCGCGAGCGCCGCCGCGGCGGCCACGGGGTGCCCGCCGAAGGTGATGCCGTGCGTGAAGTTCTTCGAGTCGCCCATGAACGGCTCGGCCACGCGGTCGGACACGATCGCCGCGCCCATCGGCACGTACGACGAGGTCAGGCCCTTTGCGGTGGTGATCATGTCCGGCACGACGCCGAAGCGGTCGACGCCGAAGTAGTGGCCGAGGCGGCCCCAGGAGCAGATCACCTCGTCGGCGATCAGCAGCACGTTGTGCGCGTCGCAGATCTCGCGCACGCGCTGCCAGTAGCCGTCCTGCGGCACGAAGCAGCCGCCTGAGTTCTGCACGGGCTCGAGGATCACCGCCGCGACGGTGTCCGGGCCCTGGAACTCGATCATGTGCTCGATCTGGTTCGCGGCCCAGAGCGGGTCGCGGTCCTCGGGCCAGCGGTACGAGTTCGTGTTCGGCACGTGGTGGGCGCCCGGCACGAGCGGCTCGAACGGCGTGCGCAGCGGGGTGATGCCCGTGATCGAGAGCGCTCCGAAGGTGGTGCCGTGATAGGCGGTCTCGCGCGAGATGATCTTCGTCTTCGTCGGGTTGCCCGTGAGCTTGTGGTACTGGCGGGAGAGCTTCCAGGCCGACTCGACTGCCTCGGAGCCGCCGCTCGTGAAGAAGACGCGGTTGAGGTCACCGGGCGCGAGGCCGGCGATGCGCTCGGCCAGCTCGATCGCCTTCGGGTGGGCGTAGCTCCAGTTCGTGTAGAAGCCGAGCTTGGCCGCCTGCTCGCCCGCCGCCTCCGCGATCTCGGTGCGGCCGTGGCCCGCGTTTACGCAGAAGAGCGCCGACAGCCCGTCGAGATAACGGTTGTCGTACTCGTCATAGACGTACGAGCCCTCACCGCGCGTGATGATGGGGATCTCGTGGGTGTCGTCGTAACCGCCCATGCGCGTGAAGTGCATCCACAGGTGCTTGCGGGCCTTCTCCTGAAGAGCGCTGGGCTTGCCCGTGTGGGGCTCGTAAACGGTCTGCGGGGTGGTCGCCACGACTTCTTCTCTCCTCCACTTCGACGGTTCGGACAACGGTACTGGCGTGTTCGTCGCCCGACAAGGGAGCCAATGGCGAAAGCGGGGAGCAGGCAGTTGTCCGTTTTGTCCAATTAAGCGGGCGTGTTTTCGGCATTTCGCCTCTTGTCATCGCTCCATTTCGGCCATAGTTTGCGGCGAACATGAGCCTCGGAGGGGAGAACGGGGGGGCGCCGAGTGTCCGCCTCGAGGGCGTGACGAAGCGATTCGGCGATTTCACCGCCGTGCGCCGCATGGATCTGGACATCCCGACGGGTGAGTTCTTCACCATGCTCGGGCCGTCTGGCTGCGGCAAGACGACGACGCTGCGCATGGTGGCCGGCTTCGAGGAGCCGACCGAGGGCAGGGTGCTGCTCGACGGCGAGGACGTGACGAACCGCCCCGCGTTCAAGCGGCCGACGAACACCGTCTTCCAGAGCTACGCGCTGTTCCCGCATCGCTCGGTCGAGAAGAACGTGGCGTTCGGGCTCGAGCGCAAGAAGGTCGACAAGGCCGAGGTCAAGAAGCGCGTGGCGGAGGAGCTCGAGCGCGTCGGGCTGTCCGCGGAGGCCAAGCGCAAGCCCGCCCAGCTGTCGGGCGGCCAGCAGCAGCGCGTCGCGCTCGCGCGCGCGCTCGTGAACCGGCCGGCCGTGCTGCTGCTCGACGAGCCGCTCGGCGCGCTCGACCTGAAGCTCCGCAAGCAGCTGCAGGTCGAGCTGAAGCGCATCCAGCGCGACGTCGGCATCACGTTCATCTACGTGACGCACGACCAGGAAGAGGCGCTCACGATGTCGGATCGGATCGCGGTCATGAACAGGGGCGTGGTCGAGCAGGTGTCCGATCCGGAGAGCGTGTACGAGCGGCCCGCCACCACGTTCGTCGCCGGCTTCATCGGCGTCTCGAACCTGATGGCGGGCGAGGTGCTGTCGGCGAACGGAGCCGGAGCTGAGCTGAAGCTCGACGCCGGGCCGACGATCCGCACGCAGGAGTCCGGCGGGGCGAGTGTGGGCGAGCGCGTCCACGCGGTCGTCCGGCCGGAGAAGCTCACGCTGTCGCGCGACGCAGGGGGCGACGGCGCGAGCGTCGAAGGGCAGGTTCAGAGCTCGCTATACCTAGGTACGGCGACGCAGATGGTCGTGCTGCTCGCGGATGGCTCCAAGATGACCGTCCTGGTGCCGAACGCGGACGCGGAAGCACGGCACGATCTGCCGGGGCCAGGGGACTCGGCACGGCTCTCGTGGTCGGCCGAGAACATTCACGTGGTGAGGGAATCCGAGAGGGAGGAACGGGAGGCGTGAGCCCACAGAACGAGGATCTCGAGCGGCGGTTCGAGCGCATGATGCGCGATCCGCTCACACGGCGCCGTCTGATGCAGCGGGGTGCCATGGGCGCCCTGAGCGTGTCGGCGCTCTCATATCTGGCGGCGTGCGGAACGGACGAGCCGGGCGGCGGTGGCGGTGACACCGGGTCCGAGGAGTCGAACGTCATCAAGAAGGGACCGATCGGCGACGAGATCTACGTCGCCAACTGGCCGCTGTACATCGAGGAGGACCGCGGCACGCTGAAGGACTTCGAGAAGGAGTACGGCGCCTCGGTCAAGTACGTCGAGGAGATCAACGACAACACCGAGTTCTTCGGCAAGGTCCGCCAGCAGTACGACAGGGGCGACTCCGGCGGCCGCGACATCCACATCGTCACCGACTGGATGGCCGCGCGCATGATGCGGCTCGGCTACGTCCAGAAGTTCGACCCGGCCGCGATGCCGAACGCGTACAAGAACCTGATCCCGAGCCTCAAGTCCCCGCCGTTCGACCCCAAGCGCGAGCAGTCGATGCCGTGGCAGTCGGGCATCGGCGGGATCATCTACCGCAAGGACAAGGTGAAGTCCGAGCCCAAGTCGGTCGACGCTCTGTTCGATCCGGACTACAAGGGCAAGGTCACGATGCTGTCCGAGATGCGCGACACGGTCGGCGTGGTGGCGGCGTCGATGGGCGCGGACCCCGAGAAGGCGTCGGTCGACGAGTTCCTGGCGGCGATCGACAAGATCGGCGAGGCGGCGGACTCGGGGCAGATCCGCGGCTTCACCGGCAACGAGTACACGAAGGACATCACGAAGGGCGACTCCTGGGTGATCATCGGCTGGTCCGGCGACGCCGTCCAGCTCAAGGCCGACAACCCGAACGTCGAGTTCGTGGTGCCGGAGACCGGCGGACACCTGTGGACGGACAACATGCAGATCCCGGTCGGCGCTCCCGAGCCCTACACCGCCGAGAAGTTCATGGACTTCGTGTACCGGCCCGAGGTCCAGGCCGACATCGCGGAGTACGTGAACTACATCTCGCCCGGTGACCGGAGTGAAGGAGATCCTCGCCGAGCGCGACCCGGAGCTCGCCGAGAACCCGCTGATCTTCCCGGACGAGGAGTACCTCAAGAACACCTTCATCTTCCGCGGGCTCGACCCCGAGGAGGAGCAGGAGCTCGACGAGGCCTTCCAGCAGGTGATCGGCGCGTAGGCAGTTGCGTCAACGCTTGAAGAAGGGAGGGCTGCCGTACCTCTTGCTCCTGCCGGGGCTCGGGTGGCTCGCGATCTTCTTCCTCATCCCGCTCATCATCATGGTGATCGAGTCGCTGAAGACCGGCTCGATCGACTTCGGGTTCACGTTCACCTGGGAGTTCTCGAACTACACCGACGCGCTCTCCGGACTACCACGAGCAGTTCCTGCGCTCGTTCGAGTACGCGGGCCTGGCCACGATCTTCGCGCTGCTGATCGGCTATCCGCTCGCGTACGTGATCGCGTTCCGGGGCGGCAAGTACCGCAACGCGCTGCTGCTCGCGGTGATCGTGCCGTTCTTCGTCACGTACCTGATCAGGACGCTGTCGTGGGAGACGATCCTGTCCGACGACGGGATCGTCGTCGAGACCCTCAAGACGGTGGGGCTCGTGGCCGAGGACGGGCGGGTGCTCGACACCACGGCGTCGGTCGTGGCGGGCATCACCTACAACTTCCTGCCCTTCATGATCCTGCCGCTGTACGCGTCGCTCGAGCGCATCGACGGGCGGCTGCTGGAGGCGGGCTATGACCTCTATGGCCGGCGGCGGGACGTGTTCTTCCGGATCACGCTGCCGCTGTCGATGCCGGGCGTCGTCGCCGGGACGCTGCTGACGTTCATCCCGGCGGCCGGCGACTTCATCAACGCCGAGCTGCTCGGCACGCCGAACCAGTTCATGATCGGCAACGTCATCCAGTCGCGCTACCTCGAGCTGGCCGACTACCCGACCGCCGCGGCGCTGTCCTTCCTGCTGATGGCGTTCATGCTGATCATCGTCGTGATCTGGGCGCGCATCGCGGGAACCGAGGCGCTGCTCGGGACCGAGGGCGAGGCGCGATGAACATCAAGCTGCGCCGGAAGCTGCTGAACGGCTCGCTGAACGTCTACGCGGCGCTCGCGCTGCTGTACCTGCTCACGCCGATCTTCATCATCCTCGTCTTCTCGTTCAACAAGCCGGCCGGGCGCTTCAACTTCGTCTGGCAGCAGTTCTCGCTCGACGCCTGGAAGGACCCGTTCGCCGTCCCCGGCATCGGCGACGCGCTGCGCACCTCGATCGAGATCGCGGTGCTCTCCACGATCGGAGCCACGATCCTCGGCACGATCACGGCGATCGCGCTCGTTCGCTACCAGTTCCGCGGCCGCTCGTCGACCAACTTCTTCATCTTCATCCCGCTGGCCACCCCCGAGGTGGTGCTCGGCGCCGCGCTGCTGTCGCTGTTCCTCAACGCGGCCGTGGCCACCGGCTTCGGCACGATCCTGATCGCGCACATCATGTTCAACCTGTCGTTCGTGGTGGTGACCGTCAGATCGCGGCTGATCGGATTCGACCGCTCCCTCGAGGAGGCGGCCCAGGATCTCGGGGCCACGCCGTGGGACACGTTCAGGCTCGTGACGCTGCCGCTGATCATGCCGGGAGTGGTCTCAGCGGCCCTGCTCGCATTCGCGCTGTCGATCGACGACTTCGTGATCACCTTCTTCAACGCGGGTTCGACGATCACGTTCCCGCTCTTCATCTGGGGCGCGGCGCGCGTGGCGATCCCGCCGCAGATCTACGTGATCGCCTCCATGATCTTCCTCTTCACGCTCGCCATGATGCTGATCACGATCTGGCAGCAGCACAGGGCGGAGAAGATGGCCGCGGTCCGCCCGGAGCCCGAGGAGGCCTAGCCCGTGGCGGCGCTGGACCGCGAGCGGCTGCGCTCGCTGATCGCCGCCGAGCGCGAGCGCTTCGCGCGCGATCACCCCCGCTCGCGCGAGCTGCACGAACAGGGCCGCAGCTCGCTGATCGCCGGCGTGCCGATGTCGTGGATGACGATGTGGCCGGGCGGCCATCCGGTCTATCTCGCCTCGGCCGGGGGCGCCGACGTGACCGACGTGGACGGCAACGACTACGCGGACCTCTGCCTCGGCGACACGGGCGCCATGGCGGGCCACTCCCCCGCGCCGACGATGCGCGCGCTCGCCGAGCGGGCGGGCATCACCGTGATGCTGCCGACGGAGGACGCGAGCTGGGTGAGCGCCGAGCTCGCGCGGCGCTTCGGCGTCCCCTACTGGCAG
This sequence comes from uncultured Thermoleophilaceae bacterium, assembly GCA_963808775.1. Classification (GTDB taxonomy): domain Bacteria; phylum Actinomycetota; class Thermoleophilia; order Solirubrobacterales; family Thermoleophilaceae; genus JACVRW01. The sequence goes on along the minus strand of CAWEGR010000007.1, from coordinate 78,284 downwards.
TTCTCGCTCACGGCGACGGACGCGAACCGCTGGATGCTGCGCATGCTCCGCCAGGTCACGGGCCGGCCGAAGGTGCTCGTCTTCAACTGGTGCTACCACGGCACGGTCGACGAGACGATCGTCATGCGCGACGCCTCCGGGCGGGCGCGCTCGCGCGAGGGCAACGTGGGCCCGATGGTCGACCCTGCCGAGACGACCCGCGTGGCGGAGTTCAACGAGCTCGACACGGTCCGCGCCGAGCTGGCGCACGGCGACGTGGCGTGCGTGCTGATGGAGCCGGCCCTCACGAACATCGGGATCGTGCTGCCCGAGCCCGGCTTCATCGAGGGCGTGCGGGCGGCGTGCACCGAGGCGGGTGCGCTGCTCGTCATCGACGAGACGCACACGCTGAGCGCCGGCCCCGGCGGCTGCACCGCGGCCTGGGGGCTCGAACCGGACGCCGTGACGCTCGGCAAGTCGATCGGGGGCGGCGTGCCGATCGGCGCCTACGGAGTGAGCGCCGAGCTCGCCGACCGGATCGCGGAGCAGGAGGACGCCGACTACGAGGACACGGGCGGCGTGGGCGGCACGCTCGCCGGCAACGCCCTCTCGCTGGCGGCCGCGCGCGCGACGCTCGGCGAGGTGCTCACGGATGTCCGCGTTCGAGCACATGATCGCGCTGTGCGAGCGCTTCACCGCGGGCGTGGAGGACGCGCTCGCCCGCTACGGCGCGCCCTGGTCGATCGCGTCGCTCGGGGCCAGGGCGGAGTACCGCTTCACCTCTCCGGCTCCGCGCACCGGGGCGGAGTCGGCCGCCGCCGCGGACGGCGAGCTCGACGAGTACATGCACCTGTACCTGCTGAACCGCGGGGTGCTGATCACGCCGTTCCACAACATGGCGCTGATGTGCCCCGCGACCACCGAGGACCACGTCGACCGGCACACCGAGGTATTCGGGGAGGCCGTGTCGAACCTCTTCGGTGATGATCGGTGAGTTCAGAGAGTTCATCCTGCGCGGCAACCTCGTCGACCTCGCGGTCGCGGTCGTCATCGGCACGGCCTTCACCGTGCTCGTCACGGCGCTCGTCGAGGACCTGATCACACCGCTGATCGCGGCGATCGGCGGCGAGCCCGACTTCTCGAACCTCACGTTCACGATCAACGGCAGCGAGTTCCGCTACGGCGAGTTCCTGAACGCGCTGTTCTCGTTCATCGTCATCGCGCTCGTAGTCTTCTTCTTCGTGATCAAGCCCGTGAACGCATTGATGAACCGATTCCGCACCGAGCCACCCGTCGACGAGGAGACGCGCAGCTGCCCCGAGTGCCTCTCGGAGATCCCGGCCGACGCCCGCCGCTGCGCCTTCTGCACCACGGAAGTGGTGGCGGCATGACGAGCTACGAGCGCATCGCCGGCCTGCCTCTGAAGCTCGAGCGCGTGGCGCTCGAGGCCCGGTCCCTCGACCTCGGGATGTTCGTGCGGCAGACCACGCTGATCGCGCTCGAGGGAGACGGCGAGCGCGGCCTGGGCGAGGACGTGGTCTACGACGGGGTCGACCACGACCGGCTCCAGGCCGCCGAGGAGCCGCTCCAGGAGCTGGCCGGGAGCTACACGCTCGACGAGTTCTCGCAGCGCCTCGAGGAGGCGGCGCGCTCCTGTGGCCGCAGGAGCCCGAGCGCGGCGACACCTCGCGCGACTACCGGCGCTGGGCGTTCGAGTCGGCGGCGCTCGACCTGGCCCTGCGCCAGGCGGGACGCTCGCTGCCCGAGGTGCTCGAGCGCGAGCCGCGCCCCGTGACCTACGTGGTCTCGATGCGGCTGACCTCGCCCGCCGAGGGCGAGCCCGAGACGGCCGAGCGCCTCAACATGCTGCTCGAGCGCTACCCGGGCACGCAGTTCAAGCTCGACCCCACCAACACGTGGACGCCCGAGCTGTTCGAGGAGCTCGTGACCACCGGGGCGATCGACTCGCTCGACCTGAAGGGCTGCTACAAGGGCACGCCGGTCGACGTCGAGACGGACCCCGAGCTCTACCGGCTCTGCATCGAGTCGTTCCCGGACGCCTGGCTCGAGGACCCGGACGTCACCGACGAGACGAAGCCGCTGCTCGACCCGGTCGCCGACCGCGTCACCTGGGACGCGCCGATCCACTCCGTGGCGGACGTGCTCGAGCGCCCCTGGAGGCCGCGCATGGTGAACATCAAGCCGTCGCGCTTCGGCCCGCTGTCGCGCCTGTTCGAGATGTACGACTGGTGCGAGGCGGAGGGCGTGGGCGCCTACGGCGGCGGGCAGACGGAGCTCGACGTCGGGCGCGGACACATCCAGTACCTCGCCGCCCTGTTCCACCCGGACACGCCGAACGACGTGGCGCCCGGCGGCTTCAACAACCCGAACCTCCCCGACGGCCTGCCGGCGAGCCCGCTCGAGCCGCGCATCGACCGGGTCGGCTTCCGCTGGACCTAGAGCGCCGGTGATCGAGCTTCACCCTCTGCACCCGGGCGGCCAGACCGCGCTGGACATGGCGCGCCGCGTGTCGGCGTTCCTCGACGAGGCGCGCGTCTCCCTCGACCTCGCGCTCTACGACGTGCGGCTGCCCGGCGAGGCGGGCGACGTCGTGTCGGACGCGCTGCGCGGGGCCGCCGACCGCGGCGTGCACGTGCGCATCCTCTACAACGCCGACCACGACGAGCGCATGTTCCCGCCCCCGCCCGCGACGAAGCCCGAGCTGATCGAGGCGCTCCCATTCGAGACGCTCGGGGTGCCGGGGATCCCCGACCTGATGCATCACAAGTACGTCGTCCGCGATGCCGCGGCGGTCTGGACCGGCTCGACCAACTGGACGACCGACTCGTGGACGATCCAGGAGAACATGGTCGTCACGGTCGAGAGCGAGGAGCTGGCCGCCGAGTTCGCGCAGAACTTCGACGAGCTCTGGCGCCACCGCGACGTCGACCGCTCGGGTCACGAGGAGCCGCGCGCGGTCGCGATCGGCGGGCACGAGGTGCGCGCCTGGTTCACGCCGGGCCACGGCGAGGAGCTCTCGCACCGGATCGCCCGGGCGCTCGGCTGCGCCAAGCGGCGGGTCAGGATCGCCTCGCCGGTCATCACCGCGGGCCCTGTGCTGGGCACGCTCGCGCAGATCGCCGCGGAGGCGAAGGTCGACGTTCGCGGCGTGGTCGACCGCACGCAGATGGAGGGCGTCGTCTACCAGTGGCGCACGAACGGCCGCTCCGCCTGGAAGATCCCGATCCTCGGCTCGGTCTTCGAGCACGCGGACTTTCGCGGCAAGCCGTCCGTGCCCTGGACGCCCGAGTCGATCCACGACTTCATGCACGCGAAGGTCACGGTCTGCGACGACACGCTGTTCGCGGGCTCCTTCAACCTCTCGCGCTCCGGCGAGATGAACGCGGAGAACGTGGTCGAGCTCCACGACCCCGCGCTGGCGGATCAGGTGGCGGGCTTCGTCGACGAGGTGCGCGAGCGCTACGCGCCTATGCCCGTACCTGACGGTGGGCCGCAACGCTGAGCAGGTCGCGGGCCTCCTCGGGCTCGTTCGTCAGGGTGAACAGGTGCTCGTCGCCGGGCGAGATCTTTCCCTCGCCCAGGAGCCGCTCGCAGATCCAGTCGACGAGCCCGCGCCAGTAGTCCGTGCCGACCAGGACCACCGGGAAGTGCCGGACCTTGTCCGTCTGGATCAGCGTGAGGGCCTCGAACAGCTCGTCGAGCGTGCCGAAGCCGCCCGGGAAGACCACGAAGCCGCACGCGTAGCGGACGAACATGACTTTGCGCGCGAAGAAGTAGTGGAACTCGAGCCCGATGTCGCAGTACGGGTTGAGGCCCTGCTCGAAGGGCAGCTCGATGTTGAGCCCGATCGAGAGGGCGCCGGCGTCGCGGGCGCCCCGGTTGGCGGCCTCCATCAGGCCCGGCCCGCCGCCGGTGATGATCGCCATGCCCGTCTCGCCGACGATGCGGGCGGTCTCTCGCGTCATCGCGTACTGCGGATGGTCACGCGCCACGCGCGCCGACCCGAAGAACGTGGCCGCGGCACCCACCGGCGCGAGCATCTCGAAGCCCCGCTCGAGCTCCGCCTCGATCCGCTCGATCCGGGCGGCGTCCGTCAGCGTCGAGACGACCGCGCCCTCCTGGGCTGCGATCAGCTCCTCGTCGAGGGTCTGCGGCATGCGAGGGTCGATTTCGGCCATCGTCCTCGAGATTAGATACGGGCCGGTGCCGGCGCGCCTTCTCAGACGCGCCGGACCGGACCGTTCCTCCCCCTCAGGAGGTGCTTGGGCTCCCCGACCTCATGGGGCCCGGAAGGCGATGGTGTCGACGCCCGCCCGCTCGAGGGCGCGCGGGAGACGGGTGGCGAACGGGTGAGCGTCGGCCGTCAGCTCGCTCGGGTTCGCGATCCCGAACGCCACGCGCCCGTCGGCGCGCACCGTCCAGAAGCGCGCGCCCATCCGGCGCAGCACCGCGACCGCCGCCCGGCGGCTGCCCGGCTCGACGCTCAGGTGGAGCGTGTAGGTGTGGCTGCGGAGACGGCCAGCGGCGCGCCGCGCACGTGCTTCACGAGCGGTTCTCACCCCCGAGCCCGCTCGTGCCGCGCGCGCGGCGTCGAGTCCGCCGCCGAGGATCGCGTTGCGCAGGATCTTCTGGAAGCCGGTCGTGAAGGCCCGGAAGTTCGGCTCGACCGACATCACCGTGGAGCGGCCGCTGCCGACCGGCTCGTCCACCACGGCCGCGGTGCCGCCGAGCTCCTCCGCGTTCGCGGCGAACCCGGAGATGAACCAGTCGTCCGAGTCCGCGGGCGGATAGGAGACCGCCACGTGGTCGGGCGACGACGCGTTCATCACGTAGTCGTACTCGTAGAAGGCGAACGCATGGCGACCGACGCCCCGGCGCAGCGGCGTGTCCTCGTCGAGGTTCACGCGGAACAGGCTGCCCGGCACGTCCGATGTCGGGTCGGCGAGCGTGGCCGTCGTGATCCCGAGCTCGGCCGCGAGCGCAGCGCCCTCGCGCCATGCCACGAGGTGGCCGCCGCCGTTGACCCAGTCGGTCAGCGCCGCCTGGCCGGCCGCGCCGAGGGAGCTCAGGCCGCCCGAGACCGAGCCGTTCGGAATCAGGACGACGTCGTAGTTCGCGAGCGCCCCGGCGGCGATGTCCGCGCCGAACACCCTCGTGTAGTCCGCGCCCCAGACCCGCTCGAGCAGGTAGCGCAGCCAGCCGGTCGACTCGATCGCGGCCGTGGAGGTCTGCGAGGTCTGGAACACGGCGATCCGCGGAGCGTCATCGGGCCACGCGGGCGCGCCCGGGTCCGCGAGCTCGCCGGCGCTCTGCGCCTTGACGTTGAGCGGCTCGCCGGAGTACCCGCCGCGCACGTTGAAGAGCAGCGGCTGGCTCCAGCCCGTCACGTCGTAGAAGTACGGGAACGGCGTGTAGGAGTCCTCGTGCAGCATCGCCTGGACCCAGTGCTTCTGCATCTGGGCCATCGGCACGTACCACGTGCCCGCCGGCATCGTGCGGCTGCGGGTCTCGCGGCCGTACGGAGTGAAGTCCGGAACCTCGAGTGGCTTGCGCAGACGCTCGACGTCCACGTCCATGCGCTGCAGGCGCCGCACCAGCGCGCGGACCTCGTTCTGCTTCGAGCGCCGGCGCTCGGTGATGAAGTAGTGCCTGACCTCCATGTCGGGCACCTGGTTGACGAGCTCACCCGGGTTCACGAGCTCGTTCGGCTCGAGGAAGCCGTCGACGCCCTGCTGGTAGGCCTCGCGCCACGCGGAGGCCCACTCGCTGAGGATCTCCTGCTTGCGGATGGCGCCCTGCGAGAGCGAGACCCACTGGGTCAGGTACTGCTCGTAGGAGCGCCGGGCGATCGGGTCCCCGTTCGACTTCTCGTAGGTCATGCCGGCCGAGATGAAGCCGGTGGCGGGCACGGTGTCGCCGTAGCCCATGTAGAAGAGGTCGTAGACGTCGCGGTTGAAGAACGGGATGCCCTGGCGGTTGAACTCGTCCGCCATGGCGGCGCCGTAGATGTTGTTGATCCAGTCGATCGACTCGTCGGTGATCTCGTGGTAGACCGGGTCGGCGTTCGGCGGGAAGAAGAACGACGCGCGACCCATCTCGTGGGCGTCGATGAAGAGCGGGCCGGGGTACTCCCGCAGCAGCTCGATCTTCCCGTCGGTCTCGGGCTGCGTGCGCGCGAACCAGTCGCGGTTCATGTCGAAGCCGTAGAAGTTCTGGCGGGTGTTGAGCTCGCGGCCGTCGGGGTTCTGCGTCGGCAGCAGCACCACGAGCGCGTTGTCGAGGATCTGGCGCGCGGCGCAGTCGGTCCGGTCGGCGAGCTCGTACATGACGCGCAGCGAGCCCTCGGTGCCGGACTCCTCGCCGCCGTGCACGTTGCCGGCGATCCAGAGGATGGCCGGGAAGCGGCGGGCGATCTCGCGGGCCTGCGCCGGCGGCGTCTTCGGGTTGCGCAGGCGCTGCGCCGCGTCCTTGATGGCGGCCAGGCGCTGCGCGCCGAGGTTGTCGGCGTGGCCGACGATCGCGTAGCGCAGCTCGCGTCCCTGCCAGCTCTCACGCTCGAGCGCACCCGTCATCACGCGGTCGCTCGCCTGGTCGACGGCGTCCATGTACTGATAGGCCTGGTCCGTCGTCACCTCGCCGTTCTCGCCGCCCGGCGCGGGCACCACGTCGCTCAGCTCCGGCACGGCGCCCATGAACTCGGGCGGCGTCTGGGTGGGATCACACGCCGTCTGGGCCGCGGCGGGCGCCGCGAAGGCGAGTGACAGCAGAGCGGACAGCAGAATCGCGAGGCGCGTACGCATAGGGACGTCCCTTCCCACCAGCAGGACCAAAACGGATGGGTCCTACCCGGGGCCCGCCCGGGCGATGCGTACAAAACGGCGCAAGTTGCGCCGTATCGGTTGTCCTAAAGGGCCAGCGAGAGCGGGCTCTCGAGCAGTTCCTTCACGCGCGCGAGGAACTGCGCGCCGTCGGCGCCGTAGAGGATGCGGTGGTCGCAGACGAGGCTGAGCGTCATCTGGTCGCGCGCCACGATCCGGCCCCTGTCGTCCACCGCCGGCTGCTTCGCGAGCTTGCCGACGGTCAGGATCGCCGCCTGCGGCGGGTTGATGATCGCGTTGAAGAACTCGATGCCGAACATGCCGAGGTTCGAGACCGTGAACGTCCCGCCCGACAGCTCCGGCGGCGTCACGGTCTTCTCGCGCACCTTCTCGATCACCGCGCGGGCGTCCATCGAGATCTGGCCGAGCGACTTCTGGTCGGCGTTGAAGATCGTCGGCACCACGAGTGCGTCCTGCGCGGCCACCGCCACGCCGATGTTGACGTTCTCGTAGAGCTCGAACTTGCCGTCGCGGTAGGCGCCGTTCACCTTCGGGAACTCGGTCAGCGCCTTCGCGGCCGCCTTCACGACCATGTCGTTGAAGGACGGCGCCGGGTCGGCCACCTCCTTGAGCCGCGCCCTGAGCGCGACCGCCTCGGTCATGTCGACCGTCAGCCCGATCGAGAAGTCCGGCGCGGTCGCCTTCGACTCCGCCATGCGCCGGCTCACCGTCTGCTGGAGGCGCGTGAGCTCCTGGATCTCGGCCTGGCCCTTCGGTCCGGCGTCGCCGCGCTGCGGCTCGGGTGCGCCGGCGCCGTCGCCCGCTGCCGGGGCGGCCGCGGGGGCCTCGCTCGGCGCCGCTGGGGCGGCCTGCGCGCCGCCGCCGTTCGCCGCCGCGGCCTCGACGTCCGCCTTCACGATGCGGCCGCCCGGGCCCGAGCCCTGGACGTTGCCGATCTCGACACCGAGCTCGCGCGCCATCCGGCGCGCCACGGGCGACGCCTTCACGCGCCCGCCGCCTCCATTCGCGCCGTCGCCCGCGCGTGCGGGAGCCGGAGTGGCGGCTCCCGCCTGGACCTCGCCGCCGCCGGCCGCGACCGGCTCGGCCTCGCGCTCCTCCTGCTGCTCCTCCTCGGCGGGCTCGGCCTCTTCCTCGGCGGCCTCTTCCTCGGCGGCCTCCGGCTCCTCGGCCTCGGCCTGCTCGGGCTCCGCGGCCTCGCCGCCACCCGACTCGCCGACCTCGCCCGCGTCCCCGATGCGCGCGATCACCTCGCCGATCGCGAGCGTGTCGCCCTCCTGCGCCACGACCTCCACGAGCGTGCCGTCCGTGTCGGAGTCGTAGGTCATGTTCGCCTTGTCCGTCTCGATCTCGACGAGCGGCTCGCCGCGCTTGACCTCGGCGCCCACCTCGACGAGCCACTTGAGGACGGTGCCCTCCTCCATCGAGTCGGACAGGCGGGGCATCGTGACGTCGGTGGCCATGCGGTTGGAACTCCTCCTAGAGGTCTCTGAAGGTTGCGAGGGCCGCGTGGACCACGTGCTCCTCGTGCGGGAAGGCGGCCTGCTCGAGCGGCTTGGAATATGGCATCGGCACGTCCGCGCCGGTCACGCGCTGGACGGGGGCGTCGAGGTGGTCGAAGGCCTGCTCCTGGATCAGCGCCGCGAGATTCGCCCCGACGCCGCCGTGCGGCCAGCCCTCCTCGACGATCACCACGCGGTTCGTCTTCTCGACCGAATCGAGGATCGTGTCGAGGTCGAGCGGGCGCAGGGTGCGCGGGTCGATCACCTCGGCCTCGATCTCGTGCTCGTCGGCGAGCACCTCGGCGGCCTTCCCGGCGGTGATCGCCATGCGCGAGATGCCGATGATCGTCACGTCGTCGCCCTCGCGGCGGATGGCGGCCTCGCCGAAGCGCATCGGCCCGCCGTTCTCGGGCACCTCGCCGCGCTGGCCGTAGAGGGTCTCGTGCTCGATGAAGACCACGGGGTTGTCGTCGCGGATCGCGGCCTTGAGCAGGCCCTTGGCGTCCGCCGGCGTGGACGGCGCGGCCACGAGCAGGCCGGGCACGTGCAGGTAGAAGGCCTCGAAGCAGTGCGAGTGGGTCGGCCCGAGCTGGTGCCCCGCGCCCTGCGGCATGCGCACCACGAGCGGCACCCTCACCTGGCCGCCGAACATGTACCGGATCGCCGCGGCGTGGTTGACGATCTGGTCCATCGCGAGCAGCGAGAAGTTGATCGTCATCAGCTCGACCACGGGCCGCAGCCCGATCATCGCCGAGCCCACGCCCATGCCGACGATCGTGTTCTCCGAGATCGGCGTGTCGCGCACGCGCTTCTCGCCGAACTCCTCGAGCAGGCCGGCGGTGACCTTGAAGGCGCCCTGGAAGACGCCGATGTCCTCGCCCATGAGGAAGACGCGCTCGTCGGCCTCCATCTCCTCCCTGAGCGCGAGGTTGAGCGCCTCGCGGTAGCGCATCACGGGCATCAGGCAGCGCCCTCCGGCGCATCGTCGCTGTCGCCGTCCGGGTCTTCCTCGCCCGGGCCCTGCTGGTCGTCCTCCTGGTCCTGGTCGCGGGGAGAGCCGCGCTTGCGCGAGTGGTGGTCGCCCACGCCGGCGTAGGCGGCGCCCTTCTCGGCCAGCTCGTGCGGGAGGTCGCCCGCCTCGCGCTCGCGCTCGCCGCGGTGCACGTGGGGCGAGCGCTCGTCGACGGTCCACCACGAGGGCACGTCGTCCGAGAAGACGTAGACGTCGTCGTAGAGCGAGTCGAGGTCCGGGAACGGCGAGGCGTCCGCGAAGCGCTGCGCCTCGTCGACGATCTCGATCGCGCTCGCGTCGAGCGTCTCGGCCTCGCTCTCGTCGAGCACCTTCTCGTCGGCGAGCCGGCGGGCGAACGCCTGGATCGGGTCGCGCCCGCGCCACTCCTCGACCTCCTCCTTCGAGCGGTACTCCTCGGGGTCGGCCATCGAGTGGCCGCGGTAGCGGTAGGTCACGGCCTCGACGAGCTGCGGCTTGCGCTCCTCGCGCGCGCAGCGGAGCGCCTCGGTCACCACGCTGTGCACGTCGAGCACGTCCATGCCGTCGCAGCGCGTGCCCGGCACGCCAAATCCCTCCGACTTCAGCGACAGGTCCGTCACCGCCGAGTGACGATGCAGCGCCGTCCCCATGCCGAACTGGTTGTTGATGATCACGAACACGACCGGCAGCCGCCAGAGCGCGGCGAGGTTCATGGTCTCGCTGAAGGTGCCCTGGTTCGTGGCGCCGTCGCCCATCATCGAGAGGATCGCGTCGTCCGTGTCGAGGTAGTCGCAGGCGAGCGCGACGCCGGCGCTGAGCGGAAGGCTGCCGCCGACGATGCCGTAGCCGCCGAGGAAGCGCCTGTCCCAGTCGAACAGGTGCATGGAGCCGCCGCGGCCCTTCGAGCAGCCGTCGACGCGGCCGAACAGCTCGGCCATCACGGCGTTCGGATGGGTGCCGCGGGCGAGCGCCTGGCCGTGCTCGCGGTAGGTCGACATGAGGAAGTCGTTGTCGCGAAGCGCCTGGGTGGCGCCGACGACGGTGGCCTCCTCGCCGATGCAGAGATGCAGGAAGCCGCCGATCTTCGCCTTGGCGTACATCTCGCCCGCGCGCTCCTCGAAGCGGCGGATCAGCATCATCTTCTCGAGGACGGTCTTGCAGGTCTCGGCGTCGGGCAGGTCGTGCTTGACCTGCCCCATCTGGACCTCTTCGGGGGCGGCTACGTCGGCGGCATCGTCAGCGCCGTCGCCGCCCTTGCCGGACTTGGCAGCGTCCCTCGTCGCCATCGTTTTCGGACTGTACCCGGTGGGCCAGGGCGGCCACCGTCCTTGTCGCCGTCAGCGCAAGGCGGCGGCGGCGTCCTCGAGGCGGTCGTCGCCGTAGAAGAGCTCGTCGCCGATCGCGAGGGTCGGAACGCCTCTGACGCCGCGCTCGTAGGCCTCGGCGGTTTGGTCGCGCAGGCGGTCCTTGATCGACTGGGTCTCGAGCGCCTTCAGCACGGCGTTCGGATGCAGCTCGCAGGCGGCGGCGGCCATCAGCACGAAGTTCTCGTCGGAGAGGTCCTTGCCGCCGGCGAACGCCTGGCGGAAGGCGGCGAGCGAGTAGGCGACGACGCGGCCGGCCTGCTGGGCGAAGACGGCGGCGCGCATGGCCTTGAGGGTGTTGTTGGGCCAGCCGTCGGGCCAGCGGAGCGGCATCAGGCCGTACTCGGCGGCGCGCCGCTCGATCTCCCGCTGGTTTTCCTCTTTGGTTTCGGTGACTCCCCACGAGCGCCCGCCGCTCTGCTGCCAGATGCCGCCGAGCAGAATCGGCTGCCAGACCGGGACCACGCCGTCGGGCATGACGGACTGCATGCGCTCGGCGGAGAGGTACGAGTAGGGCGACCCGAGGTCGTAGTAGAAGACGGGCCGCCCGTCGGCGGGGACGCTCACCGGTTGGTCGGATTGGTGACGCAGCGGTAGGGGTGGGAGGTGGCGTGGCTGACGACGGCGAACTGCTCGAACGGCTTCACGACCACGACCTGCAAGGTGTTGACCCCGTCGCCACCGGCCACGTCGCTGGTGAATTCACCTGCCGGAGAGATGGATCCCCCGGCGCCCGAGAATGCGATGAGCTCGGCGATAGTAGGGAAGCCGACGGTTGCCCTGGTTGGCGGCACGCGCAAGTCCCGCACCGCACTGGTGAAACTGACGCGATCGTCTCGCGCGCTGATCCTCGAAGCAAGCACCAGCGGCTCAGCTTGGTTCCCGCGGGGCAGCGTGAGTCGCAGCGCACTTGCGCCCCGATTCGTGAGGCTCTGCCGCGATCTCGGCGCTCGGAACCTTCCGGAGTGACTGCTCGGCGATGCGTGGAGCCGCCGAGCGCGTTGCGGCTTGTACGTCCACACCTCGGATGCTCCCGTCGACGATGTCGGCGCTCCCGATTCGGAGGGCAGCGTAGGAGCTCCCGCCCAGGGCGATGAAGACGGCGATGGTCGCCATCACATTCGCGTAAGTCAGCTTGGAGCGAAGCCGCCGCATTGGTGGCACGGTATCTGCAAACCCGTCCGGCCCTCAGATGTTCCGGTCACAGGCCACGTACTAACACCGACACGCGCCGCGAGCGTCCCGGAGCGAACGGGTAACCGCCCTCGTAAGGCAGCAGCACGCGGAAGCCGTAGCGAACCACGCCAACCGTGCCGCTGAAGACGTAGGGGAAGCTCCAGCGACCTCGCGCGTCGGTGCGGACCGTCGAGAAGGTTCTCCACTGGTCTCGGAAGAACGCCTGGACTTCGACCAGCTTTCCGCCCGGCGGCGCGGGCCGGGTTTGCAGCCGGCCGGAGAACATCACCGTCTCGCCGACCCGCACGGTGCGGTCGCTGGCACGTAGCGTGGTGCCCGCCGCCACTTGCAGGTCGACCTCGCGGTTTGCTCCGACGATTCTCCGAGTTCCGGCGAAGCGGAATCGCAGAACTCGACTGGCAGCTGCTCGGGTGCGGTACGTGAACCGACCGTTCTTCTTCGTTCTGACCAGACCCACGAGCCGTTCTTCACCTCCTCCGAATGAGGGGCGCGCGAAGACCTGGAGTTCTGCGTCGTCGAGAGGTTGTCCGCCGTCCGCGAGGAGAGATCCGCGCACGGTGACACGCGTTCCGAGCCGCACGCTCAGTTCTTTGCGAAGCCGGGTGCGCTTACCAGTCTTCCGTGCGACCCCTGCGCGTAGTCGGGTTCCGATGCGCAGGGGCAGGTCAAGGCCCATCGTCGCGCCGCTGGCGCGACGATCCGTGGAGCTCTCGTTGCCCGCGCGGTCGCGCGCGAAGGCCCTGAATTCGTATGCGCCCGGTTCGAAGCGCTCGTCATCGACGAACGCAGTGAGCTTGCCGCCCTCGACCGTCGTCGGCAGCGCGTGCCAGGCCGATCCACCGCGTCGGCGCATCTCGATGTCGCCACTCGCAATGCCCGAGAGCTCGTCGACTGCCGACACAGAAACCCTGGCGGGATCAGCGGGATCGCTCTCGTTGAAAACAAGGCGCGGAGCAGTGGAGTCAACGCGGATTCGCGTTCGTCGGGCTCGGGTCGACTCGTGATTGCCTGCCGCATCCTCGAGCCAGATCGACAGCTCGTACTCGCCCTCGCCGGGCGCACGCAGACCGCGGAGCCCGGTGATGTCCTCGGCGGCTGCTCGTCCCTCCCGGCACGGGCCGCCCGCGAGCGGGCAGAGTCGCCAGCGTGCAGCCGTGATCGGGGCATGGTCTTCGATGGGGTTCTCCCACCGCGCCGTGAGATCCGGGTCTGCGCGCCAGCCCTCCCCGCCGTCGATAGCGAGGCCGTTCGGCCCTGCGGGAGCGGTCTGGTCGACCTTGACGTCGAAGGGTGCAGAGGCGGTGGTCTGCCCGGACGCGTCGGTGACCCGTACGTGAGCCCGGTGGGTGCCGTCGGCAACGCTCGTGAGGTTCGCTGCCAGTGGGCTTCTGACACTCCGCGGGCAGGGCTGGAGGCGGGTCCATTTGCCCAGCGGACCACGCGGAGCGCAGGTAGGGAGGTGGTAGCCGTAGGACGTTCCACCAAGAATGAGTTCCGCCTTGAGGATGCCTGCGCCGCGGTCCGAAGCGGCGTACTCGACTGACTGCCAACCGCGTTTCCAGCCACCGGACGCGAGTGCGCCGCCGGTCACCGAGACGGTGGGCCGGAACGCGTCATCGAGCACGACGTCGATGCCGGAGATGCGTAGCGATGGCGGGCTCGTCCAAGAGCAGTCGTTGGGATAGCTCCAGCCCGATGCAGAACAGCGAGAAGACGACCCGCGCCGCACCGTCCCCGCCCACGGAAGGTCTGTGCCCGGACAACCCGAAGAAGAGAAGTGAGCTTCTGGGCGCACTGCGGCCTGGGCGCAAGCTTCGGCCATGATGGCCATGCTCGAGGTCTGGTAGCCCAGTGAGCTTTGCCTTGAACTGCCTGAACGTCGTGCCGTCGGGCGCGAAGAAGGTACCCGTGATGCCCCTGATAGGTCGCTGCGCTGCGCCAGGGATAGCCGCTGAGCAGGTATCCCGCGCCGCCGCACTCATCGCGAGCGAAGTACGCCCCTGGCGAGCCGTCGTCGACGTCCACGCCTCGGCCGAGCCCATCCCGGGAAGGCACTGGAGAACGGCGTACGGCGCCGCACGCGTCGGAGGCGGAGCCGCCAGGAGCATTCCGAACAGCACGACGGCGAGCAGGGCGGCTAGCGCTCGGGGGTCGCGGGTGACGGTGTTGTTGTGCACGTCCCGTTAAGGCGCCGTCGCGGGAAGTTCGCCCCGGTTGCGGACCTGTTGCGGGAACGTTCGGGGCCGAACCCGATCGTGGCGAGGCCACCCTATTGGGGACGGCTGCGTCTGTGAATCAGGAAGTTTCCGCTATTTGCGCGGATCTGGCCGAGGGGTCGCGGAGGTGGCGGGCAGAGTGGCGAGTTGACCGCGCTATAGGGGGAAAAGTCGCCGATCTAGAGAGCGGGGGGCGAGCGCGCGGGGAGATCCGCTAGCCGTGGATGAGCCACCCATCCGTCGCCCGCGCGGCCTCCATGACCGCCTCCGCGAACGCCGGGTGGGGGTGGATCGTGCGCGCCACCTCGGGGTAGCCGCCCTCGAGCTCGCGGGCGTTCACGAGCTCCTGGATCAGGTCGGCCGCCTTCACCGACACGATGTGGGCGCCGAGGATCTCGCCGTACTTCTTGTCGCCCACGATCTTGACCATGCCGCCGCGGTCGCCGTACACGGTCGGCGCGCCCACGGCGCCCATCGGCACCTTGCCGACCACCACGTCGTGGCCCGCCTCGCGCGCCTGCGCCTCCGTCAGCCCGAACGACGCCACCTGCGGCATGCAGAAGGTCACCGCCGGGATGTACTCGTAGTCGATCGGATGCACCTCATTCCCCGCCGCGTCCTCCACGGCGATGATCCCCTCGTCGGAGGCCTTGTGCGCCAGCGCCGGCCCGTGGACGAGGTCGCCGATCGCCCACACGCCCTCGCGTGAGGTGCGCAGCCGGCCGTCGACCTTCACGAGGCCGCGCTCGTCGAGCTCGATGCCCGCCTCGTCGAGGCCGAGGCCTTCGATGTCGGGCCCGCGGCCCGCGGCGATCACGACGTAGTCGAACTCGCCGGTCTCGTCGCCCCACTTCACCGAGACAGAGGAATCACCGGCCTCGACGGACTCGACCGAGATGCCCGTCTCGATGCGCACGTTCTGCTTCTTGATCTCGCGTGCCGCGGCCTTCGCGATCTCCTCGTCCTCGAGCGGCAGGATCTGCGGCAGCGCCTCGAGCAGGGTGACATCGAAGTGCCAAGGCGGCCGAGAGCCGACGCGATCTCCGTCCCGGAAGCGCCCGCTCCGATCACGCACAGAGAAGAAGGCTGCTCGTTCATCAGCCACATCGCCGCGGTGTCGAGGATGCGCCCACCGAACGAGAGACCGAGGATCGGCTTCGCCGCGGTGCCGCAGGCGAGCACGACCCGCTCGGTCTGGATCTCGGTGCCGTCGAACTGGCCGCCGATCTTCACGTTGCCGTCGTCGGTGACGGAGCCGAAGCCCTCGATCAGGTCGACCTTGTTCTTCTTGAGCAGCATCGCCACGCCGCTCGTCAGCGTCTTCACGACCTTGTCGCGATGAGCGGCGGCGCCCGAGTAGTCGATCGAGACGTCGCCGGTCGAGATCCCGAAGTCGCCCGCGTGCTGCACCTCGTGCATCACCTCGGCCACGCGCAGGATCGACTTGGCCGGGATGCAGGCCTCGTTCAGACAGCGCCCGCCGGTGTTGCCCTTCTCCACCACGGCGGTCTTGAGACCGAGCTGCGCGGCCCGGATCGCGGCCACGTAGCCGCCCGGACCGGAGCCGATGATGATGCAGTCGTACTTGCTCTCGGGCATGCCGGCGGAGACTATCGACGGCTGTTCGAGCCCGGACGCTCGGGCATCTGGATGCGGGCCATCGCCTTGACCATGAACCAGAAGAGGGTCCCCGCGCCGGCCAGGATGACCAGGATCGCGAGCGTCGCGGCCCACGAGCTCGCCCCGACGAGCGCGAGCGAGGCGAAGATCAGCGTGATCGCGAGCAGCGTCTGCATTCCGAGCACCGCCCAGTACTTCGCCTGCCACATGCCGACGGCGACGATCACGAGCACGGTCGTCGCGAGCAGGCTGCCGGCGACCCGCTGGCCTCCCTCCGAGTCGCCGCCCGGGCCGCCGTCCCAGCCGAAGATGACGGCGACGAGGTTCGCGAGCGCGAGCAGCCCCGCCACGACGGCGCCGACCGTCACGACGGTCGGACGCTCCCCCGGCCTGAGCGGCTTCAGCGCCTTGCGGGCCTCCTCGTCCTTCTGGCGCCCGCGCGCGTAGCCGCGCTCCATCGCGGTCGGGGTGTCGACCGGGCGAACGCGGCGCTTACGGCTCGACTTCGAGGCCACGCTCCACCTCCGCTCGCAGCGCGGCAGCCGCCGCCGCGCGGGTCGGCCGCGTCGCGGATGGCGCGGACCACGACGATCCGCGTTGCGCCGGCTTCGATCACCTCGCGGACGTTACCTGCGTCGATCCCGCCGATCGCGAACCAGGGCGGCGCGCCCGAAGTGCCGCGCGGCATGCGAGACGTACGAGAGCCCCGCGGCGGGGCGGCCCTCCTTCGTGGGCGTCTCCCAGACTGGACCAACCGACAGCTGGTCAGCGACCCCATCCGTTACCGCTCGGTCGAACTGCTCTGGCGAGTGAGTGGACAGCCCGACGAGCACGTCCGGTCCGACCAGCCGCACGCGCCTCCGCCGCCGGCATGTCGTCCTGGCCCACGTGCACGCCGTCGGCTCCGCAGGCACGGCCAGATCAGGCCGGTCGTTCAGCCAGAACAGCGCACCGTGCTCGTCGCACAGCCGCCGGAACACACCGGCCGCATCGACGAGCTCGGCGTCCTGCGCGCGCTTGTCGCGCAGCTGGACCATGTCCACGCCGCCGTGGAGCGCCGCCGCGAGCAGCTCCTCGAGGCCCGGCTGCAGATCGGTTACGAAATACAGCCGGGCCCGCTCGAGCCGCTCGCGGCGGGAGAGCTCCAAGCGCCTACGGGTTGAACGTCCTGGTGCGCAGCGCGCTGCGCACGGTGTTGTACGCCGGCCGCGCCGTGCCGTTCGCGCGGATCAGGCCCGCGTCGAAGCGGTTGTCACCGCCCGGCTGCTGCCAGTTGTAGATGTAGAGCCGCTTGATGCGCGAGCGGTAGCGCTTCGCGAGCGCGAACATCCGCTTGGTCGCCTTGTTGGCGCGCGACTCGGAGAACGGGAACAGCGTGCCGCCGCTCGGCAGCACGAACTTCACGATCCCGCCGGTCTCCGTCAGCCACACCTGGCCCTTCACGGCGCGCAGCAGCCGCTTCGTGCCGCCGGTCTTCTGGCCCTTGCGCAGGTTCGTGTCGCGGTAGTTGTGGAGGCCCCAGATGCGCGGCTTCTTCGCGTAGCGCTTGAAGGTGCGCAGCCAGCGCTCCATGTTGGTCTCGTCGATCACGTCCGCCGCGATGATCTTGCAGCCGCGGCAGTTGGCGCGCACGGCGTTGTAGAACTGCGCCGCCCGCTTCGGGTTCTTGAAGGTCGGCTGCGAGCGGTGGTTCGCCTCGTTCCACGGCGAGATCACCTTCACCTGCGGCCACCTGGCCCGGAAGGCCTTGAACGCGCGCGTGTACTGGCGCACGCTCGGCAGCTTGCACGGCCGCTTCGGGCACGCCGAGCCGAGCGCCTGGCTGAAGCTGATCAGCGGCTCGACACCGGCCTGCTGCGCGGACGTCAGCCAGGTCTCGAGCCAGCCGGCCTCCTCCTCCTTCAGCGCCACGTTCCACGACGGGAAGTAGCGCGCCCGCTTCACGCCGAGCTGCGTGAACAGCGGGTTCGTGAACATCGAGTCTGACTGCTCGCCGATCCCCACCAGAATCGCGGCTTCGGATCGCTGCGGGGCGGCCGCGAGGCCGACTCCGGCAACGACGAGTGCGGTGGCGAGGCATGCGATGAAGCGAGTCATGATCCTCCTGAGCGTAGCTTCGGGTTCATGGTCATCGGTAAAGGGTGATCGGTCTCACGGTCAGGCTGGCCTGCCCGCCGACCACGTAGCGGAAGCGCCGCTTGACCGCGTTTCGCGGCTTGAAGCGAACGGAGAAGTAGCCGCGTTCGTTCGTGACCGTATGCGGAACGCCGATGTCGACGTAGCGCCCCTTGCGGCGCTCCTGCACCTGGACGCGGGCGCCGGCGCCGGACGGCCGCGCCGCGCCGAGGACCTCGATCGCGTGCGGGCCGAGCTGGCGCACGAGGATCGGCAGGCGGTAGCCCGCGTAGACGTCCTGCTTGGGCCGCCCGTCCGCGAAGCGCAGGCCGCCCTGCCAGAGGCCGTTCACACCGGGGGTGTCCTTCATCGTGTACCAGGACATGCTGCGCACGCGGCGGTTGCGCTTCGCGAGCCACAGCTCGGACAGTGCCCAGAACTCCGGGATTCGCTCGAGCTTCGCCCAGTTCGGATCCGGCGGGTCCGACTGGAAGCCGTACTCCGTGATCCACATGGGAAGCCGGCCGCCGGCGATCCGGCCTCGCCGGCGCGCTCCGTCCAGCACGCGGAAGACGCGCCCGAGCGAGCGGATCGTCGCGTTCGCGCCGGGCGGCTCGGGCTCGCGTGGGCCGTTCTTGCGCGTGTAAGGGTGGTAGGCGAAGCCGTCGAGGCCCTGCAGGCGCTCGTACCCGTCGCACCCCCGGACGCGTGCGGCGCGTCCTCGGAACGGCCGCATCCGCGGGTCGAGGCAGAAGAACTCGCGCAGGAAGTCGAGTGGCTGCAGGTTGCGCGCCGGCCCGCGCCTCGGCCCGGCGATCGGCAGCAGCTCGCCGAACAGGACCTCGGCGTCCCCGGCACCGCCCGCGCCGCAGGCCGGCGACCCCCGCCCGCACCAGCCCGCGGTAGACGTGCGGCGACACGGGCCGGCCCGAGCGCGTCGACTGCGGGTGCAGGAAGCCCGGGTGGTTCGGCTCGTTCATGAGCGACCAGACCTCGATGCCCGGAAAGCGGCGCGCCGCGGCCTCCGCGAACTTGCCGAACTCGCTCGCGTCGGGCCGGTTCGAGCCCTGGAACTCGCCGCGCCGGGCGGGCGTCGCCCAGTCGGGCGCGGGCGGGCTGAGGGCCATCATCACCTCGAAGCCGTGCGCGCGGGCGTCGGCCACGAACTCGTCATAGCTCTGCCAGCCGCCGTACCCGCTCGGATCCGCGCCGTCGAAGCCGTCCGGCTTGCGCTCTCCCGTGCGGCGCGACCGAGGCCCAGTGCAGCTGGACCTTGATCATGTCGACGCCGAGGTCCTTCAGCTCGTCGAGGGTCGCCTCGCGCACGCCGTCCCCGCTCGTCACGAGCAGGGCGTCGTCCTGGAAGAGCGCGACCTGCCCGGAGCTCGCCGAAGCGCCCGCGGGCGCGAGCAGCGCGGCGAGGACGAGCAGCAGCAATGTGTTGCGCAGTCGATTCACGAGCAATAGGGACGTGTCATGTCCGTCCCACAACACGGCGAGCGCGATGGGTTGCGGTCCCCCGCCCCTGGTAGCGTCCCGCCTCGGTTCAGCCCATGAGCATAGGCGTCTCGATATTCCTGATCGCCGCGGGCGCAATCTTGCGCTACGCGGTCACCGCGGAGGTCTCCGGCGTCGAGCTGCAGACCGTGGGCCTGATCCTCATGATCGTGGGGATCATCGGCCTCGTGATCTCGCTCGCCGTGATCTTCCTGCGCGACGATCGCCGCACCCCTCCGGGGGCGCCCCCGCGGCCGGACGACTACAACTCCCCCCGCTACTAGACTCAGGCGGACACGGGAGCTCGGAGGAACCGGGCTGAGAGGGCGGCTGCGGCGCCGCCGACCGTCGAACCTGACCCGGGTAATGCCGGTGGAGGAAGGGGAGATGCAGAAGCCGCGCAGGAGTCACTACGACGCCGTCGTGATCGGGGCGGGACTGATCGGCCTGGCATGCGCCTGGCGGGCGCGCCGGCTCGGCATGTCGGTGCTCGTGGTCGAGCGCGAGGACGCGCCCGGCGCGGCCACCTCGGCCGTGGCGGCCGGAATGCTGGCGCCCGTGCCGGAGGCCGACTTCGGCGAGGAGGCCGCGCTGCGGCTCAACCTGCTCGCGCGCGAGCGCTGGCCCGCCTTCGCCGCCGAGCTCGAGGAGCTCACGGGCCTCCCCACAGGCTTCCGCGAGACCGGCACGCTGATCGTCGCGGCGGACCGCGACGACGCCGAGGCGCTCCACCGCCTGCACGACCTGCATCGCTCGCTCGGCCTGCCGGCGGAGTGGCTGACCCCCTCGCGCTGCCGCGAGCTCGAGCCCGCGCTCTCGCCGCGCGTGGGCGGGGGCATCCTCGCCTCGCAGGACGCGCAGGCGGAGCCCGCCGCGCTCGCCCGCGCGCTCGCCGCCGGCTGCGAGGAGATCGTGCTCGGCCAGGGCGTGGCCGCGATCGAGCAGGACGGCGGACGCGTGAGCGGCGTCAGGCTCGCGGACGGCGCGGTCCTCGAGTGCGAACACGTCGTGATCGCAGCAGGCCCGTGGAGCGCGGCGCTCGCCCCCGAGGGCGCTGGACCGCCCGTGCGGCCGGTGAAGGGGCAGATCCTCGAGCTGCGCGCCCGCGGCGGGGCCTCGCTGCCGTTCACGCGCATGATCCGCACGCCGCGCTGCTATCTGGTCGGACGCCGCGACGGCAGTGCCGTGCTCGGCGCGACGGTGGAGGAGCAGGGCTTCGACGCCACGGTCACCGCCGACGGCGTCTTCCGCCTGCTCGAGGCCGCCTGGGAGGTGCTCCCCGAGGTCGGCGAGCTCGAGCTGGTCGCGGCCCGCGCGGGCCTGCGCCCCGCCACGCCCGACAACCTGCCGCTGATCGGCGCCGACGAGCTCGACGGGCTCATCTGGGCCACCGGCCACTGGCGCGGCGGCGTGCTGCTCGCTCCCCTCACCGGGGAGGCCGTGGCCGCGCTGCTCGCGGGCGACCCGCCGCCCGCCGAGCTCGACGCGTGCTCGCCGGCGCGCTTCGCGAGGGCGCACGCATGACCGCGGTGATCCTGAACGGCGAGCCGCGCGAGCTGCCCGACGGCGCCACGGTTGCGGAGGCGGTGCTCGCGGTGGGCGTCTCCGGCGACGGCCGCGGCGTGGCCGTCGCGCTCGACGGCGAGGTGGTGCCGCGCGGCGAGTGGGCGAGGACCCACGTGAGCGAGGGCCAGCACGTCGAGGTGCTGCACGCGGTCCAGGGGGGAGCATGAGGACCGAGGCGGGCACCGGGACCGCGTTCACGATCGCGGGCCGCGCGCTGCGCTCGCGCCTGATCCTCGGCACGGGCGGCTTTCGCAACCTCGACGTGATGGCGGAGGCTGCCCGGGAGTCGGGCGCCGAGCTCGCGACGGTGGCGATGCGGCGCGTGGATCCGAGCGCGCGCGGCTCGATCATCGAGGTGCTCGGCGACGCCGGGCTCGAGGTGCTTCCGAACACGGCGGGCTGCTTCACCGCCCGCGACGCCGTGACCACGGCCCGGCTCGCCCGCGAGGCGCTCGGGACGGACTGGGTCAAGCTCGAGGTGATCGGCGACGACCGCACGCTCCTGCCCGACCCCGCGGAGCTGCTCGCCGCCGCCGAGCAGCTCGTGGCGGACGGCTTCCAGGTCCTGCCCTACACGAACGACGACCCGATCCTCGCGCGCCGGCTCGAGGACATCGGCTGCGTGGCGGTGATGCCGCTCGGCTCCCCGATCGGCAGCGGCATGGGGATCAACAACCCCTACAACCTGCGGCTGATCGTGGAGGCGGCGAGCGTGCCGGTGATCCTCGACGCGGGTGTCGGCACGGCCTCGGACGCGGCGCTCGCGATGGAGGCCGGCTGCGACGCCGTGCTCCTCGCGAGCGCGATCTCGCGCGCGGCGGACCCGGTCGCGATGGCGCGCGCGATGCGCAAGGCGATCGAGGCGGGCCTCGAGGCGCGCGCCGCCGGGCGGATCCCGCGGCGTCTCTACGCGCAGGCGTCGTCGCCCGAAGAGGGAACCGCAGAGCTTCGGTGAGCAGCGAGCTCGAGCGCACCCAGGTCGACGTGCTCGCCGAGCGCTGGCGCAGCGCCTGGTCGGGTGCGGGCTTCGAGCCGTGCTGCACGCCGGACGTCACCTACGAGGACCCGGTGGCGGTCGACCTGTTGCGCGGGGTCGACGCGCTCGACCGGCACGCGGTGGGCCTGAGGACGGCCTTCCCGGACCTCGTGATCGACGCGACCGCCCCGGCGCTCTCACGCGGACTGCACGTCTGCGTGCCGTGGCGCGCCCGCGGCACGCACCGCGGCGACATCGGCGAGGCGGTTCCCGCCACCGACCGCTTCGTGACGCTGCACGGCCTCCACTACCTCGAGCTCGCGGACGGGGCCGTCCGGCGCGCGCGCGGCTTCTTCGACCTCTACGACGCAGCCACGCAGCTCGGCCTGCTCCCGGCCCGCGGCGGGCTCGGGGAGACGGCGCTGCTCCTGATCAGAGGCTTCGGCCTACGCCGACGGCCTACTTGACGGTGATGGTGCCGGACATGCCGGGGGCGTGCACGCGGCAGACGTACTCGTAGGTGCCGGGCTCGTCGAGCTTCAGCTCGAAGGTGTCGCCCTCGTTCATGCCGCCCTGCGGCCCGGACGAGAAGGCCGGTCCGGGACCGCTCGTCTTCTCGACGTCGTGCGGCACGGACTCGTCGTTCGTGAACGTGATCGTGTCGCCGGCGCTCACGGTGATCTCGTTCGGCGTGAACTGGATGTTCTCCATGCCGACCTCGGCGCCACTGCCGCCACCGGAGCCGGAGTCGCCGCCGCTGTCGGCGGGCTCCTCGGTCGTGGCCGAGCCCCCGCCGCTGTCCGAGTCGTCGTCGTCGCCGCAGGCCGCGAACACGAGGCCGAGGGCGAGGCATGCGAGCAGGAGTGCGAGCGGCTTCCTCATGGCGCCGAAGACTAGGGAAGCCCGCTCGTCAACCATTCGAGCAGCGCCTTCTGCGCGTGCAGCCGGTTCTCGGCCTGATCCCAGACGGCGGAGCGCTCTCCGTAGAGCAGCTCGGCGCTGATCTCCTCGCCCGGGTGGGCGGGCAGGCAGTGGAGCACGATCGCGTCGTCGCGGGCGTTGGCGAGCAGCTCGGCGTCGACCCTGTACGGCCCGAGCAGCCCGCGCCGCCGGGCGGCGTCCGTCCCCTCGTCTCCCATGCTCACCCAGACGTCCGTGTAGACCGCGTGCGCGCCCTCGACCGCCTCCGCGGCGGCCACGCCGGGCGCCTCCGGCAGCGAGAGCTCAGGTGGAGTGCCGACCCTCACCTCGATGCCGGCGATCGCGCCGGCGAGCAGCAGCGAGCGCGTCATGTTGTTGCCGTCGCCGACGTAGGCGAGCTTGAGCCCGTCGAGGGTCCCGAAGCGCTCGCGCAGCGTCATCAGGTCCGCGAGCGCCTGGCACGGGTGGTGGTCGCGGGTGAGCATGTTGATCACGGGCACGGTCGCGTGCTCGGCGAGCTCCTCGACGATCTCGTGCGGCCCGGTGCGGATGCCGATCGCGTGGACCATGCGCGACAGGACGAGCGCGGTGTCGCGCGGGGATTCGCCGCGCGAGAGCTGCAGCTCGTCGCCGCGCAGCACCAGCGAGTTCCCGCCGAGCTCGAACACACCCGTCTCGAACGAGACCCTGGTGCGGGTCGAGGGCTTGTCGAAGACGAGCGCCACGCTCCTGCCCGCGAGCGCGCGCGAGCCGAGCCGGTCGCCCTTCAATTCGATGGCGCGGTCGATCAGCGCGAGCTGCCCGGCCGCGTCGAGTTCCTCTCCTGTCAGAAAATGTCTGGCCAATGCTGCGCGTCCTCAGCTGGAACCTCTACCACGGCCGCGACTTCCCGCCCGATCCGGCGCTGTTCACCTGGCGCTCGCGCCTGCTGCGGACGACCGAGCTCGGCGCCACCCACGCTCAGGTGAACCGCGACCTCTTCGACGAGTTCGCCGCGCTGATCGACGCGCTCCCGTGGGACGTCGCGCTGCTTCAGGAGGCGCCGCCGCGCTGGTTCCGCGGGCTCGGGCTCCGCACCCGCTCGAACGGCACGCTCGCGAGAACGTCGCGCAACTGCCTCCCGCCCGCGCAGCGGCTGCTGGCGCGCCACAACCCCGACCTGATCGCCTCGTGGGAGGGCGGCTCGAACCAGCTCCTCGCGCGCGCGCCGGGACGCATCCGCGAGCGCCGCCGCCTCGTGCTCGCCCGCAAGCCGGAGCGCCGCAGCATGCAGTGGGCGCGGCTCGAGCTCCCCTGGGGCGAGCTGTGCGTGGCGAACCTGCACGCCTCCGCCGGCCTGCCCGACCAAGCCTCGCGGGAGCTCGTGCGAGCGGCGGAGCAGTCCGTCGAGTGGTCGGCCGGCGCGCCGCTCGTGCTGGGGGGCGACCTGAACCTGCGCCCCGGACGCGACGGGGAGGCGTTCGATGAGATCGAGCGGCGCTTCGGCCTTCGCGGCATCACCGCGCCGAACGCGATCGACCACCTCCTCTCACGCGGGCTCGAGACCGTCGAGGCCCCGCGCCGGCTGAGGGCGGAGGAGCGCGAGCTGCCTGGGCCGGCCGGCCGCCTGCTGCGGCTCTCGGACCACGCGCCCGTAACCGCCACATTTGCCTGAGCAAAGGTGAGATAGTCCGAGCGCACGCAGCGACGACCTTGGAGGGAAGATGGCCGAGAGCAGGGGCACGCGCAAGACGAGCGGCGCGAGAAAGACGACGACGGGGAAGCGCCCGAGCACGACGCGCGCAAAGTCCGGGGCGGGCGCGAAGCGCGGCTCGGCGTCCGGCGCGAAGCGCAGCTCGGCGCCCTCCAAGCGCCGCAGCGCGGCCGCCGCGAAGGGCGGCAAGGCGCGCGGCCGCCAGCAGACGGCGCAGAAGACCGCGGGGAGGGTCGCGAAGGCGGCGACGAAGCCGGCGAAGGCCGCGGGTCTCGAGGCCAAGACCGCGGCGGAGTTTCGCGAGGCCCTGCGCAAGAGCCTCGTCAAGCCGACCGGCATGGTCCTGCTCACCCGCGACCACATCGAGGAGGCGCTGCAGAAGACCGGCAAGCTGTCGCCGAAGGAGGCGCGCGGTGTCGCGTCGGACCTCGTGAAGCGCGGCAAGAAGGAGACGAACGACTTCCTCGACGACCTCGGGGGCCTGCTCGACAAGGGCAAGGCGAGCGCCCGCCGGGCCACGCGCAAGGCACCCGCGCTCCCCATCCGCGGCTACGAGAAGCTGAACGTGAGCCAGATCAAGGGCCGTGTCTCGAAGCTGAGCCCGCCCGACCTGCGCAAGCTGCGCGACCACGAGCGCAAGGGCGCGGGCCGCAAGGGCGTGCTCGACGCGATCGAGAGCGCCCTGAAGCGCTAGCGGCGCGCCGCCGGCCGCCTGCGAGAGTAGGCGGGTCATGGAGCAGGCTCAGAGAACACGGCCGCGGACGGGCGACGAGCTCGAGCTGACGATCGACCGGCTCGCCCACGGGGGCGCCGGAGTCGCGCGCAGCGACGGCTACGTCGTGTTCGTGCGCGGCGCGGTTCCGGGCGACCGCGTGCGGGCGCGGGTCACGAAGTCGAAGCGCTCGTTCGGGGAGGCGGACACGGTCGAGCTGCTCGAGCCGAGCCCCGAGCGCATCGAGCCGCGCGCCCCGCACCCGGGCGCGCCCTGGCAGGTGCTGCCCTACGAGCGCCAGCTCGCCGAGAAGGAGGAGCAGGTCCGCGACGCCCTGACCCGGATCGGCGGCTTCGAGGAGCCGCCGGTCGAGCCGATGGTGGCCGCCGTGGAGCCGTTTCGCTACCGCAACAAGCTCGAGTACTCGTTCGGCGCCGCGGAGGACGACGGGGAGCTCGTGCTCGGCTTCCACCGCCCCGGGCGCTGGGACCTGATCGACGAGGTGCGCGAGGACATCCTCGCCTCCGAGCGCGTCGACGAGCTGCGCGAGGCCGTCGGCGCATGGTGCCGCGACGAGGGGCTCGACGCGTGGGATCGCCGCGACGATCTCGGCCTGCTGCGGAACCTCGTCGTGCGCGAGGGCCGCCGCACCGGGCAGCTCCAGGCACGCGTCGTGACGAGCCCGAACACCGTCTTCGACGTCGACGCCCTCGCCGCGGCGTCGCCCGTCGACTCGTTCCTATGGACGCGCGCCGCGGGCGTGGCCGAGACGACGCGCGAGGGCGAGACGCAGATCGTCAAGGGCAGCGAGGCGATCGAGGAGGAGCTGGCGGGCCTGCGCTTCCGCATCTCGCCCGACGCGTTCTTCCAGACGAACACCGAGATGGCCGAGCGCCTCTACGGCGCGGCGGCCGAGCTCGCCGGCCTGACCGGGCGCGAGAAGGTGCTCGACCTGTTCTGCGGCATCGGCACGATCGGGCTCGTGCTCGCCCTCGACGCCGGCGAGGTGTGGGGGGTCGAGCTGGTCGAGGAGGCCGTGGCGGACGCGATCGAGAACGCGCGCCTGAACGGCATCGACAACGCGAGCTTCTTCGCGGGCGACGTGCGCACCGCGATGCGGCCGCTGCTCGAGCGCTCGGGGAAGCCCGACGTGGTCGTGGTCGACCCGCCGCGCGCGGGCCTGTCGCAGAAGATCGTCAGGCGCGTGCTCGAGGCGGAGGCGCAGCGGATCGTCTACGTCTCCTGCAACCCGACCACCCTGGCGCCGAACGCCCGCCAGCTCGTCGACGCGGGCTACGAGCTCAGGACCGTGCGACCGGTCGACATGTTCCCGCAGACCCCGCACATCGAGTGCGTGGCGCTGTTCGAGCGCACCTAGGGACCCTCGGCCGCATCCCCCAGGCCGGCCTCCTCGCCCGCGTGAACGGTGCAGAGGAACGGGCCGCCCGTTTCGAGGGAGGCCGTGATCTCCGCGTCGGTCAGCGGCGTGCCGCACTCCGCGCAGCGGCGCTCGATCACGGGATCGACGCCCTCGTGCTCCTCGAGGCTCATTTCGCAGCGCTCCCCACCACGTGCGTGACCGGCAGCCCGGTCGCGGCCTCGGCCTTGCGCGGCAGGTCGATGTGCAGCCACTTCGAGATGTGCAGCGGCAGCGTCGAGACGATCAGCTCGTCGTAGCTCGAGAAATTGCATTCGTCCTGGATCGCCGCCAGCGGATCGACGTCCCCCAGCTTCGCGTCGGCCACGTCGAGCCCCTCGCCGCGCAGCTCGTCGATGAACGCGCGGCGGTGATCCTCGGCCTCGTCGTGACCCGCATCGGGGTCGGCCGCCCAGGCCAGCCCGTGAGGGGTCGCGGGGACGAGGAGGGTGAACTCGCATGGGCCGCGAACCGTGCGCGCGCGCAGAGCGTCGAGCAGCTCGGGGGACTCGGCCGTCCGGTTGGCCACGACCAGGACCTTCGCCCTGTCAGCCATGCGAGCGAGGGTAGCGCGGATGCGGCTCAGTAAGGAGGCAGGTCGGCGTACCAGTCGCCGAGCGCGCGGAAGGCGAGCCAGAACTCGCGCTTCGCGCCCTCCTCGTCGAGCGAGCGGTCGATGTCCGGGACCCAGAGGGCGTCGCAGGTCGGCGTGAGGCGCTGGAGCTCGCCCGGCTTCGCGTCGAGCTCGCGCCCGAGCGGCACGCGCAGCATGTTGAGCTCCTCGAGCGCCTCGTCGCCCATCACCACGATCATGCGCGGCTGCACGATCGAGATCTCGTCGAGCACGCGCGCGCGGCACTCCGGCGCGGACTCGTCGGTGTCGTGCACGGGGCACTTGACGAAGACGGTCCCGTAAACGGCGAGCGGGTCGACGCCGAGCCGCTTGAAGCTCTTCATCAGAGCCGAGCCCGCGCGCCCGTAGAACGCGACGCCCTCCTCGATCTCCGAGGGCATCGGCGCCCACTTGACCATGAAGATGTCGGCCTGCGGGTGGCCCGAGCCGAGCACCGGCATCAGGTTGCCGCGCGGGCAGTGCTCACAGGCCTGGATCTCGCGCGTGAGGCCGTTCAGCTCCCTGATTGCCCGCTCGAGGTACTTCTCGCGGATCTCGTCGTCGGTAGCGGGCATGTGATCCGAGGGATTTGACGGATCACGAGGCGCTCCTTTTGAACGCATCACTTCTTGCCGCGCGTCTGGATGAACTTGAGCGCCTGCACGTACAGGAGCGACTGCTTCTTGCGCACGATGTCGGCGTCGCGCAGCGACTCGAGGAACTCCTCCGGCCCGTCGAAGTCGCGCATCCTGATCTTCACGGAGCCGAGCCCCTGCGCGACGTGCGAGTCGGACCCGGCGCCCGCGACGATGCGGTACTTCTCGGCGAAGCGCGCGGCCTCCTCGTTGAACGCGGTGAAGGCCACGCGCGGGTTGAAGACCTCGATGGCGTCGATGTCCTCGATCACGTCGAGCAGGTGCACGTAGTCGGGGACGGAGTGCATGCGGTCGAACGGGTGGGGGACGTAGACGAGCCCGCCCTGGCGGCGGATCTCGGCGATCGTCTCCTGCAGCGTCATGCCGCGCGGGATCTTCTCCTCGATGAAGAGCCCGATCACCTCGCCCTGGTCCGCCGTCTTGACCTCCTCGGCCACGATCACCTTGATGCCGTCGGCGCGCTCGCGCGCCTCGAGCGCGCCCGAGATCTCGTTGTGGTCCGTGATGGCGATCGCCCCGAGGCCGACCTTCTTCGCCGTATCGAGCAGCGTGTCGACGGGCGTCGCGCAGTCGGGCGAGTGGTCCGTGTGCATGTGCAGGTCGACGTGGACGAAGTCCCGGCTCGCGAGCCGCTTGCGCATGCTCGCGTTGCCGTTGACGCTGTGCCGCCGCGCCGCGACGCGCTCGTAGAGCGCCTCGTACTCCTCGGCGACGCGCGACCACTCGAGCCGCGGGTGCGCCTCGCGGATCCGCTCGGCGTACTCGGCGACCTCCGCCGGGTTCGTCAGCAGGCGCTCGAGCTGGGCCGCGAGCGTGACCGCGTCGCGCGGCTCGAACAGCGGACCGAGGTCCCCGTCCGACACGAGCTCCTCGTACTGCGGCAGGCGCGCGACCACGGGGACCGCGCCGCCCGCGAGGGCGCGGAGGATCAGCTGCGGCGCCGGTGAGGTGCCGGCGGACGCGGCCACGGCGATCGTCGCGCGCGAGAGATGCTGAGCCTCTGAGCCGTCGCCGGGCCCGGCCAGCGTCAGTCGGTCGCGCAGCCTGCGAGGCAGAGAGATCGCCGGCGCTCCGGCGGGGTCGCGCAACCAGATCGTCGCCGTCCAGTCGAGCTCGGTGGGCAGCCGCCGCAGGGCGCGCACGAACAGCCGCAGGGCCCCGCGCTCCTCCTCGGCGGAGAACACGATCTCGGGCGGCCCGCCCCCGTTGCCCTCGCGCGGCAGCAGGTCGGCGCCGGGGTGGATGACCTGGTAGGCGCCCGGGAACCAGCGCTCGATCAGGTCGCGGGTGGCGGCGTAGCTCGCGGCGCGGCCGTCGAGGCGGCCGAAGAGGAGCTCCACGACCTTGCGCGCGACCTGCGTCGAGACGAAGCGCTCGGTGGTCGAATGGAAGGTGCCGATGTTGAGCGCGCGCGAGTGGCGCAGCGCCGCCGAGGACGCGCTCGGCGCGAACGGCTCGTGCACGTGCACGAAGTCGAGCTCGGCGTGCTCGAGCAGGCGCTCGAGGGTCGTCGACACGTCGAGCGGAAGGGAGACCGACCCGCCGCGCCGGAACGGGAGCGACTGCCCGACGGCGGCCACCGACACGCAGTCGGGCGCGTCGAACAGCGCGTCCGGGTCCTTCTTCAGGGCCTTCACCTTCGCCCGTCCTTCGCGGACCAGCTCGCGCGACTCCGAGGGGGTGACCACGACCACGCGGTGCCCGCGCAGGCAGAGCTCATCGGACAGCCGTTCGACGAAGCGGTTGACCTCGTGATGCTGCTCCCAGGGCCACGGCGTGACCTGAGCTATCGAGAAGGACACCGTCCGCAGGATATGGGCATTACGATCGGGGCCCCCATGACCGACTTCCCCATGGTCCGGGTGGCGGCGATCCAGGCCACGCCCGTGATCCTCGATGCCGGCGCGACGATCGACAAGGCGGTGCGCCTGCTCGGGGACGCCGCCGACTCCGGCGCGGCGCTCGCGGTCCTTCCCGAGACCTTCGTCTCCCTCTACCCCTCGAACGCCTGGGCGCACCGCGCGGCGGAGTTCGGCGGCTCGGACGAGCTCTGGGAGCGCATGTGGGAGAGCTCCGTCGAGGTGCCGGGCCCGGCCGTCGACACGCTCGCCCGCGCCTGCGCCGAGCACGACCTGCACTGCGTCATCGGCGTGAACGAGCGCGAGGCCGAGCGGCCGGGGACGCTCTACAACTCGCTGCTCCTAATCGGTCCGGAGGGGCTTCTCTGGAAGCACCGCAAGCTGATGCCGACCCACCACGAGCGGCTCTTCCACGGCATCGGCGCGGGCGACGACCTCCGGGTCGTAGAGACGCCCGCGGGCCGGATCGGGGGTCTCATCTGCTGGGAGAACCGGATGCCGCTGGCGCGCTGGGCGGTCTACCGCGGCGGTCCGCAGATCTGGGTGGCGCCGACCGCCGACGACTCCGACGGCTGGCAGGCCAGCATGCGGCACATCGCGATCGAGTCGGGCGCGTTCGTCGTCTCCGTCCCCCAGTTCATCCCGCGCTCGGCCTTCCCGGACGACTTCCCGGTCGAGCTGCCCGAGGGCAGGGACCCGTTCGGCAACGGAGGAGCCGTGATCGTCGACCCCGAATGGGGTGATCCGATCGCGGGCCCGCTGTACGGCGAGGAGGGAATGCTCGTGGCCGACTGCGACCTCCGGCGCGGGCTGCATGCCAAGCGCTGGTTCGACGCAGTCGGCCACTATGAGGTGCCGTACTTCACCCGCTCGCTGGGCGAGCCGCCGGCCGAGCCGGCCGACGCGACTACTTCGCCGCCTTCGCCTTCCCCTTGACCTTCGCCTTGCCGGGGAGCTTCGGGGCGCCCCCGTACTCCTTGATGAAGTCCTCGACCATGTCGCGCGCGACGGGGTCGGGGTGCTGCACGGGCGGCGACTTCATGAGGTACGCGGACGCGCCGGCGATCGGCCCGCCGAGACCGTGGTTCAGGGCGAGCTTGCAGCAGCGGACGGCGTCCGTGACGATGCCCGCCGAGTTCGGCGAGTCCCAGACCTCGAGCTTCATCTCGGCGATCAGCGGCACGTCGCCGAAGGCCTCGCCCTCGAGCCGGATGTGCGCCCACTTGCGGTCGGTGAGCCACGGCACGTAGTCCGAGGGGCCGACGTGCACGTCGTCCGCGGGCAGCTCGGTGCCCATGATCGAGGTCACGGCCTGCGTCTTCGAGATCTTCTTCGACTCGAGCCGGTCGCGCTCGAGCATGTTGTAGAAGTCCATGTTGCCGCCGACGTTGAGCTGAGACGTGTGCTTCAGCTGCACGCCGCGCTCGTGGAACAGCCGCGCGAGGGCACGGTGGGTGATCGTCGCGCCGACCTGCGACTTGATGTCGTCGCCGATGATCGGCAGGCCGGCCTTCTCGAAGCGATTGGCCCAGTAGTGCTCGCCGGCGATGAACACCGGGATGCAGTTGACGAACCCGCAGCCCGCCTCGAGCACCTGCTCGACGTACCACTTGGTCGCCTGCTCTGAGCCGACCGGGAGATAGGAGACGACCACGTCGGTCTTGGTCTCCTTGAGGATCCCGACGATGTCGGCGGTCTCGCCGGGCGCCTTCGTGATCTTCTCCTTGAGGTAGCGCCCGAGGCCGTCGTGCGTCATGCCGCGGTGCACCTTCACGCCGAGCTCCGGCACGTCGGCGAACTTGATCGTGTTGTTCTGGCCGGCCCAGATCGCCTCGGACAGGTCCTTGCCGACCTTGTCCGCGTCGATGTCGAAGGCGGCCGTGAACTCGATGTCACGGACGTGGTAGCCGCCGAGCTCCACGTGCATGAGGCCGGGGACCTGCTTCTTTGGATCGGCGTCCTTGTAGTACTCGACGCCCTGCACGAAGGACGAGGCGCAGTTGCCTACGCCGATGATGGCGACGCGGACCTTGTCGGTCTGGTAGCGCGCCGCACCGTTCGAAGAGTTGTCAGTCACGGTTCAGATTCCTCCTGGGGATGGAGCGGGCCCCCCATGGAGGCCGCCGGACATCAACCCGGAAAGCCCAGCGTCGTTACACGATGGCGGTCTTGCGAAGCTCCCGCCGCACGTGCAGAACGCGCTGGAACGTGGTGAAGATCGTCAGCGCCGCCATCAGGTAGATGGCGGGCTCGAGGAGATCCAGTCCGGGCACGAGCTCCTCAGCCCCGAACACGAGGCCAATCGAGAGGATAACTACCCGGACCGCCCTTGACGCGATCCCGACCTTGCACTCCACGCCGAGCGCCTCGGCCCGCGCACGCGTGTAGGACACGGAGAACGAGCCCACCACGGTGAGCACCGTGGCCGCCGTGGCGAGGTCGTCCTGGATCTGCGCGAAGTACGCCGCGACCGCGGTCAGCACGATTCCCTCGGATACGCGATCGAGCGTCGAGTCGAGGAACGCGCCGAACGGCGTGCCCTTGCCGGACATGCGCGAGTAGCGGCCGTCCATCATGTCGCAGACGGAGCCGAGGATGAAGGCCACGCCGCCGAGCACGAAGTGGTTCTCGAAGATCAGGACGGCGGCGACGATGTTCCCGATCAGGCCCGTGATCGAGATCGCATTCGGCGTCAGGCGCGACTCGATCAGCCGGTCGCGCGCGACGGTGCGGAGCTCGGCGGCCTTGGCGGCCGGTCTCGGCGTGGGCGCTCGCTCGGGGCTGCTCACGCGGGTGCCTTGGCGGCCGATCGCTCGGTCCGCCAGGCCCAGGCGTCGGGCCGCGCGCGGGCGAAGGCCGCGCCGGCCGCGTAGGCCGAGACGGCGGCAACGAGGGCGCCGAGGGCGGCGTCGAGCCAGAAGTGGTTCGCGGTGACGATCACCACGAAGGTCACGATCGACGGATAGACCGCCCAGAAGACCTTGAAGATCCGATGCTTCACGAGGACGAACGCGGGCACGGCGATCATCAGCGCGAAGGCCACGTGCATGCTCGGCACGGCGGCGAACGGGTTGTAGAGCACGTTGGCGCTCTGCTCGGCGGTCTCGCCGACGAAGTTCGCGACGGAGTCCGTGAAGCCCCATTCCGGGAGGAAGCGCGGCGGCGCGGTCGGGAAGGCGACGTAGCCCACGAGCGCCAGGCCCATCGCGACCATGAACATGTTGCGCACGAAGTAGTAGGCGTGGTTGCGCGCGAGATAGAGCCAGATCAGGAACGTCGTGGTCACGACGAAGTGCGAGTTGACGTACATCGTGTTGGCGAACCACATGAGCCACTCCTCGCCCCTGGCCCATGCCTGCAGGCCGGGCTCGAAGAAGAGGCCGAGCGAGCGCTCCGCGTCGACCAGGGCGCGGGCGTTCTCGAACGCGATGCCCTCCTGCCCGTCCACGATGCCGCGCACGATCCGGTAGAGGTAGTACGCGCCAGCGAACAGGGCGAGCTGGCGGATCGCGTCGAGCCAGCCGCCGGGCAGCCAGCGTCCCGTCTGACGCCAGACTCGGATCAGCTGCCGGTAG
Organism: uncultured Thermoleophilaceae bacterium; assembly: GCA_963808775.1. GTDB lineage: Bacteria > Actinomycetota > Thermoleophilia > Solirubrobacterales > Thermoleophilaceae > JACVRW01. Next base: position 44,958 of record CAWEGR010000007.1, on the reverse strand, counting down.
ACGGGGTGGGTGCGCAGCACGACCGCACAGCCTATCCGGAGCTGTCGTCGCAACGACGTCCGCGCTGGAACAGGCGCTCGGGCGCGAAGCGCGTCGAGAGCCGCACGAAGCCGACCTCGTCCGCGATCACCTTGGTCCAGTCGCCGTACGGCTCGACGCAGGCGTTCGAGGCGAACCAGTAGGGCGTCCAGCGCACCTTGACGACCGCCTCGCCCGGGTTCTTCACGTCGAGCAGCAGCTCGTCGGACTGCATCTGCTCGAGCGAGATGCGGGCGTCCCCGCGCGGGACGACGATCGGAGCGGGCAGGAGCACGTCGTAGACGCGCCAGTCGTCCGACTTCCAGCGCAGCTTCAGGTAGGGAAGCCCGCGCTCGATCAGCGCGCGCTCGCCGTACGAGCTCTTGTCGGGCTTCGCGCTCGGGAGCGCCACGTAGCGGACGGCGTTGTCGGCGAGCCAGCTCGCGTATGTGAGCCGGTTGAGCGCCCCCTCGCGATAGAAGATCGGGTGCAGCCCGGTGTCGAGCTGGCGCAGCCAGCCGCGGGCGAGTGCCTGCTCCGTCGCCACCTCGGCGCCCTCCCAGTGGGAGCGCGTGAACGGGATCTCGATGCGCCGCTGATCGGGCAGCTTGAACAGGAACTGGCGCAGCGGCTCGAAGTAGTCGGACTTCGCGGCGGGGTCCTCCAGATACTTGATGACGTCGCGCACGGCGGGCGACCACTGCCAGAACGCGAGCGAGGCGAAGCCGACCGCCAAGAGCGGAATGGTCAGCAACGGCCGGCGCCAGTGCCTGCCCCAGAGCGCGCACAGCATCACCGGCCCGCCGAACAGCGCGCCCAGGCGAACGGCGTTGCCGCCCATGGGCGTCTCGAGCGCCAGCGCGAGGGTCGCGCCGAGGCCGTAGAGGAGCAGGCCCCAGCGCAGCGCGGCCTCCTTGCGCGGCAACAGGAAGAAGCAGGCGAGGCAGAACAGCGGGATCGGCTGGTAGGCGGACTCGGGGAACGGCGCCCAGCCACCCTCGGGGAAGGCCCACGAGAGGAAGATCGGCGGGATGAAGGCCGCGGCCGCGATCGCGATGCCCTCGCTGCGGTTGACCCTGTTGTGGCGCTCGGCGATCGCGTACGCCACGCCCGCCATCGCGAGGAACAGCCCGGCCACCGGGCTGCCGAGCGGGCAGAGGATCGCGAACACGATCGCCCACGCGTAGCGGTGGCGCTGCAGCGCGAGCAGGGCGGCCAGGCCGAACGCCACGCCGATCGCGAATGGCAGGCGGCTCGTGAACAGCAGCGTGGCCGTGCCGGCCCCGAACCAGATCGAGCCCCAGCGCGCTCGCTCGTCGCCGAAGTGGCCGCGCGCGAGGGGCGGGAACAGGGCCGCCGACGCCACGGCCGCGAGCGCCAGCGCGACCGGCGGGGACAGGAGCCAGGCAAGCGGGGGCGAGATGATCGAGTAGGCCGGCGTGTGGTGGCCGCCGTACCAGAGGCCGTTCCAGATCGTGAAGCCCTCCTCGCCGAACAGGTCGGCGCGGAAGGTGTGCGCCGCGAGATCGACCGTGCGCGGCTGCCAGATCAGGTAGACGATCGCGAACAGGAGGGCGATCGCGATCGGCGCGACATGCCATGGGTCGATGCGCCCGAACCAGCGCTTCACGCGGCGGGCGCGGGCGGGCGGCGCCTCCTCGGCCTGCAGGGCGCGAGGCGGCGCCGTGACGGCGGACAGCACGGCGCGCAGCACGACGCTCGACACCCTAGTGAGATTTTCAGGCCAGGAAGGCCGCCGTCCGCTCGACGAGGTCGGGCCTGTCGTGCCAGGTCCAATGACCGCCCTCGACGAGCTCGAGTTCCGTCTCCCCGCCGAGCGCGTCGGCGTAGGCCTGGCCGAAGCTCGCGTCGATGTAGGGATCGTCCGTGGGCCAGAGGATCAGCGCCGGCGCGCGCAGCTCGCCGAGGCGGGCGCCGGCGGGCTCGAGCAGCTCGGGCGGCGTGGCGCGGTAGAGCTTCAGGATCGCCCGCTGGGTGCCCTGGTCGAAGTGCTCCCAGGCGGCGTCGGCGAGCTCCCGGGGCATCTCGCGGCGGAGGCCCCGGCGCGTGGTGAAGCCCATCATCAGCTCGCCGACCACGGGCGTGCGCCAGCCGCGCGCCACGCGGTGCCAGCGGTAGCCGGGCAGGAGCGGCAGGGTCGTGAACAGCACGAGCTTCTCGATCCGCTCGGGGAAGCGCTGGGCGAGCGCGAGCGCCATGCCGCCGAAGTCGTGGACGACGAGGGAGAAGCGCTCGAGGCCGGCGTGCGCGGCGAACGCCTCGAGGAAGCTGTCGTAGCCGGCGATCGAGTAGTCGAACTCGGCGGGCTTCGCGGAGCGGCCGAAGCCGGGCAGGTCGGGCGCCACGCCGCCCGTCCTTTCGAGGAACGGCCGCCAGTCGCTCGAGCTCGTCGGCACGCCGTGCACGTAGAGGACGGGCGTGTCGCCCGCCTGCAGCCAGTGCGTCTCGAGGCCGGCCACCTCCGTGTGCCGTTCGGCTACCTCCACGGCGCGGGTTCATACCATCACGCGACCATGGCCGACCGCCGCAGGCTGGCACGGATCCGCGACCGCCTCCGCAGGGAGTACGGGCGTCCCGTCCTGCGCCCCCACCGCCGGCCGGTGGACGAGCTCGTGCTCACCGTCCTCTCCCAGAACACCAATGACCGCAACCGCGACGTGGCCTACGGACGGCTCACGGAGCGCTTCCCGAGCTGGGACGCGGTGCGCGCGGCGCCCGTGAGCGAGATCGAGGATGCGATCCGGCCCGGGGGGCTCGCGCCGACGAAGGCCGTCCGCATCCGGCAGATCCTCGAGGCGCTCGACGGCGACGACCTCGCCTGGATGGAGGAGGCGCCGCTCGGCGAGGCGCGCGACGCGCTGATGGAGCTGCCGGGCGTGGGGCGCAAGACGGCGGCCTGCGTGCTGCTGTTCGCGTTCGGCCGGCCGGACGTCCCGGTCGACACGCACGTGTACCGGGTGGGAACGCGGCTCGGCCTCTGGCGCGAGCGGGCGCCGCTCGAGGAGGCGCACGACGAGCTGCTGCGGCTCGCGGGCCGCGACGGCGAGGAGGCCTACGAGACCCACGTGCTCCTGATCCGTCACGGGCGGAGGACCTGCGGCGCGCGCTCGCCCGACTGCGAGCGCTGCCCGCTCAGGCGCATGTGCCCAGAGGGCAGGCGGCGGCTCTCCGCATGAGCGAGACCTGGCTGCGCCGCGGCTCCGAGCTGGCGCTGATCGCGATCGCGTCCGTCTGGGGCCTCACCTTCGTGATGGTCAAGGACGCGATCGCCCTGCTGCCGGCGATGGCGTTCCTCGCCTACCGGTTCATCCCGGCGTCGGCGATCGTCGCCGCGATCTTCTGGAAGCGCCTGCGGGAGCTGCCCGCCGAGGGCTGGCAGGCGGGGCTCGTGATGGGCGTCTTCCTCTGCGGCGGCTACGTGTTCCAGACGCTCGGGCTCGAGCACACGAGCGCGTCGAACACCGGGTTCATCACCGGCCTGTTCGTGGTGCTGACGCCGGTGCTCGGCGCGGTCTTCCTGCGCGACCGCGTGCCGGCGCTCGTCTGGGTGGCGGCGGGAACGTCGATGCTCGGCCTCTATCTGCTCTCGGGCGTCGGCGGCGAGTTCACGCTGCGTGGCGACGGCCTCGTGCTGCTGTGCGCGTTCTCGCTCGCCGCGCACATCCTCGCCACGGCGCGCGCGGTGCGCCTCTACGACGTGGGCGCGCTGCTCGCGATCCAGCTCGGCGTGGTGGGCCTGATCTGCCTCGCGATCGCGGCGGTGGGCGGCCAGCTCGAGAAGCCCGAGGGCTGGACCGTCTGGTCGGCTCTGATCGTCACGTCGCTGATCGCGAGCGCGCTCGGGTTCTTCGTGCAGTCGTTCGCCCAGCAGCACGCACCGCCGGCCCGCACCGCGCTCATCCTGGCCTCCGAGCCCGCGTTCGCCGGGTTGTTCGGCTGGCTCCTGAACGACGACCGGCTGACCGCCGCGGGCTGGCTCGGCGCAGGGCTGATCATGGCCTCGATCCTGGCGGTCGAGATCGTCCCGCGCTTCCGGCCGCCGCGGCCGCTGCCCGAGGGATGAGCACCGCCTGGCGCCAGCGCCTGCTGCTGGCGCTCCCCTTCCTCGTCGGGATCGCCGTGCTGCAGGGCCTCACCGTCGAGATCGACACGTTCCACGGCAGCGATGCGCGCGTGTACCAGCTTCCGACGATCCTGCAGTTCCGCGACGGCCTCCACCTCGCCGACTACCCGTCGGCCCAGACGCCGCTCTATCACGTGCTGACCGCCTGGTGGGGCGAGCTCGTCGGCTTCGAGCTCTGGAAGCTGCGCCTGCTGAACGTCCTGTTCTCGTACGCGATGGCGCTCGCGCTGCTGCGCCTGCTCGAGCGGGCCACGCCGCTCGGCTCGTGGCAGGCGTTCTGGCTCACGCTGCTGTTCGTCCTCTCGCCCTACGTGTTCGGCGTGTCCTTCACGCTGCTCACGGACAACCTCGCGATCCTGTTCGCGCTCGTCGCGATCGAGCGCGTCCACGCCCACTGGCGGACCGGGTCCGGCGCGGCGTTCGCGATCGCCTGCCTCGCGATCTGCGCCGCGCTGCTGACCCGCCAGGCGTTCGTCTGGCTGCTCCCGCTCGCCGCGTTCTTCCTCGTGAGGGGACCCGCCTCGCCCGGCGTCAAGGTGGCGGGGCTCGGCGGCCTCGTCCTGGCGCTCGTCCCGCTCGGCCTGCTCGCGCTCGAGTGGGACGGGCTCGTGCCGCCGAGCGCCGACCCCGCCTCGTGCGGGCTGTGCGAGGACCGCGCCGGGCTGGCGCGCGAGGCGCTCACGCTGCGCAGCGTGGGGTTCACGATCGCGCTGATGGGCGCCTACGGGGCGGTCCTGTTCGGCGTCGCCGCGCTGCGGCGCCTGAAGCCGACGAGCCGCGAGCTCGCGCCGATCGTGCTCGAGCGCGCTCGCACGCAGGGCATCGGGGTGGCGGCGGCGACGCTGGCCGGCACCGGCCCGAAGCCGGAGCGCCGGGAGGTGACCGGGGCGCTCCGGGCGCGTGCCCGGCGCGTGCTCGACCCGCGCCTGATCCTGCTCGCGGCCGGCGCGGGGGTGGCCCTGCTCCTGATCTCGCCGCTCCTCTACCTGCCGATCACTCCGGACAACGCGGGCGACGCGGGCTGGCTCTGGAAGCTCTCGGACGAGTTCCCCGAGCTGCTCGGCTCATCGCTTCTCGTTCTGGCTGCTCGTGCCGCTCGGCTGCGTGGTCACCGCGCTGCTCGCGCGCCGCGCGGGGCCGCTGTCGCTCGCCCCCGTCCTGCTCGCCTGCTTCCTGCTTGCCGCCCTGCCGGTGCGGCTCTCCTACCAGAAGTACTTCGACCCGTTCGTGCTGCTGGTGCTGGCCCTCCTCGCCGTGCGAGCCGACCTGCTCCGGCGATCCGACTACGTGGGCCTCGGGCTGCTCTGCGCGGCCTTCGCCGCCTATGCGCTCAGCTTCGCCTGAGGCGCTACGTTGACGCCATGAACGTCACGGGTGTCGACTTCGTGTCCCTGCCGAGCCGCGACCTCGACCGGGCGCGGGACTTCTACGTGGACGTGCTCGGCCTCGAGCACTCGAGCAGCTGGCAGCGCGGCGACGCGCCCGCCCTCGGCATGGAATTCGAGGCCGGCGACGTCACGCTCGCCCTGATCCGCGCCGACGCGATCGGCATCGAGTTCCACAACAACGTGGTGCCGGTCGCGCTGCACGTGCCCGACGTGGAGGAGGCGCGCGGCGAGCTCGAGGGCAGGGGCATCGAGTTCTTCGGGGACACGATCGACAGCGGCGTCTGCCACATGGCGAACTTCCGCGACCCGGACGGCAACGCGCTGATGCTGCACCACCGCTACGCGCCGAAGCGCGAGCGCGGCGGCTAGCCGCCCTGGACCTCGCGCGCGTCGATCACGAACACGAGCGTCTCGTTCGGGCCGATCGCGGGCGGCGCGCCCTGCGAGCCGTAGGCGAGCCCGGGCGGGATCGTCAGCTTGCGCCGGCCGCCCTTCCTGATGCCGATCAGGCCCTTCTCCCAGCCCGGGATGACGGAGCCGCTGCCGAGCTGAACGGGGAAGGGCTGGCCCGTGTTCCACGACGCGTCGAACTCCTCGCCGTTCGAGAAGTTCACGCCCACGTAGTCGACGACGACGATGCTCCCCTTCTTCGCCGCCGGCCCCTTGCCCTTCACGATGTCCTCGACCACGAGCCGTCGCGGCGGGCTGCCGGTCGGCTTGTCGATCACGGGCTTCGTGCTCGTGTCGGTGGGATCGGCTGCGGGCTCGGTCTCGGTGCCGGGCTCCTGGGCGGCCGTGTCCGCCGGCTCGCTCCCGCCCGAGTCGTCGTCGTCGCCGCAGGCGGCGAGGCCGAGCGCCGCCAGGAGGAGCAGCAGTGAGAGCAGGACGGGGATTCGGCGCCGCATCGGGCGCGGAAGCCTACCGGGCGGCGGCTTCGCAGAGGATGGTGGAGAAGATCTGCTAGCCTCGCCATCAGATTTTTGTCTTTCGACGAAAGCTTGCAAGGGCAGACAAGGAGCAGGGACGGAATGGGCAAGACGATCGGTATCGATCTGGGCACGACCAACTCGTGCATGGCCATCCTCGAGGCGGGCGACCCCACGGTCGTCGAGAACGCCGAGGGCGCGCGCACGACCCCCTCGGTGGTGGCGTTCACCGACGGCGGCGAGCGCCTCGTGGGCGCGCCGGCCAAGCGCCAGGCGGTGACCAACCCCGAGAACACGATCTTCTCGATCAAGCGCTTCATGGGGCGCAAGGAGTCCGAGGTCAAGGAGGAGGAGAAGATCGTCCCGTTCGAGGTCGTTCCAGGCCCGAACGGCGATGCGCGCGTGAAGGCCGGCGGCAAGGAGTACGCGCCGCCGGAGATCAGCGCGATGATCCTCCAGAAGCTGAAGGCGGACGCCGAGGCCTACCTCGGCGACAGCGTCGACGCCGCCGTGATCACGGTCCCGGCGTACTTCAACGACGACCAGCGCCAGGCGACGAAGGACGCCGGCAAGGTCGCGGGCCTCGACGTCAAGCGCATCATCAACGAGCCGACCGCGGCGGCGCTCGCCTACGGGCTCGACAAGGAGGCGTCCGACCAGACGATCCTCGTCTTCGACCTCGGCGGCGGCACGTTCGACGTGTCCGTGCTCGAGATCGGCGACGGGGTCTTCGAGGTCAAGGCGACCGCCGGCGACAACCACCTCGGCGGCGACAACTTCGACAAGGCGATCGTGGACTGGCTCGTCAGCGAGTTCAAGAAGACCGAGGGCGTCGACCTCTCCCAGGACAAGATGGCCCTCCAGCGCCTCTACCAGGAGGCCGAGAAGGCGAAGACCGAGCTGTCGACCACGCAGGAGACGCAGATCAACCTGCCGTTCATCACGGCGGTCGACTCGGTGCCGAAGCACCTGAACCAGCGCCTCACGCGCTCGAAGCTGAACGAGCTGACGGCCGACCTGATCGACCGCGTCGTCGGGCCGACGAAGCAGGCGCTCGACGACTCGGGCGCGGGCAAGGACGGCATCGACCACGTGGTGCTCGTGGGCGGCATGACGCGCATGCCCGCGGTGCAGGAGAAGGTCAAGGAGCTCACCGGCAAGGACCCGCACCGGGGCGTCAACCCGGACGAGGTCGTGGCCGTCGGCGCCGCGATTCAGGCGGGAGTCCTGGCCGGCGACGTGAAGGACGTGCTGCTGCTCGACGTGACTCCGCTGACCCTCGGCATCGAGACCAAGGGCGGCGTGATGACCAAGCTGATCGAGCGCAACACGACGATCCCGACCCGCAAGTCGGAGATCTTCTCGACGGCCGAGGACAACCAGCCGAGCGTCGAGGTCCACGTGCTCCAGGGCGAGCGCGAGATGGCCGCCTACAACAAGTCGCTCGGCAAGTTCCAGCTCACGGGCATCCCGCCCGCGCCGCGCGGCGTGCCGCAGATCGAGGTCTCGTTCGACATCGACGCGAACGGCATCCTGTCCGTCGGGGCGAAGGACCTCGGCACCGGCAAGGAGCAGAAGATCGAGATCAAGGCCGGCTCCGGGCTCGCAGAGGCCGAGGTCGAGCGCATGGTCAAGGACGCCGAGGCGCACGCCGAGGACGACCGTCGCCAGCGCGAGGTCGTCGAGGCCCGCAACGGCGCCGAGAACGCCGCCTACCAGGCCGAGCGCCAGGTCAAGGAGATGGGCGACTCCCTCGACAGCTCCTCGCGAGAGGAGATCGAGGCCGCCATCAAGGACGTGCGCGACAACCTCGAGTCCGACGACGTGGCGCTGCTGAACTCGAAGACCGAGGCCCTGCAGGCCGCCTTCCACAAGGTGTCCGAGCAGATGTACGCCGCGGCCCAGCAGCAGGCCGCCCCGACCGGCAACGGCGCCGACGGCGCGACCGACTCTTCGGCCGACGAGCCGGAGGAGGTCGTGGACGCCGAGGTCGTGGACAGCGAGGAGAAGTAGTGCTCGACACACCCCCGCCCGTGCCTCCCGAGGAGGAGCCGCCGACCTCGCGCGACGAGGGAGGCGAGCCCTCCGGCGAGGAGGACCCGAAGAACGAGGAGGAGATCCTCGAGGCCACCGAGGTCACGGAGGCCGAGGACCCGCTCGCGCGGCTGACGCGCGAGCGGGACGACTACCTCGATCTCGCCCGCCGGGCCCAGGCCGACTTCGAGAACTACCGCAAGCGCGCCGCCCGCGAGGCGGCCGCCGCGGGCGAGCGCGCCAAGAGCGGGCTCGTGCGCGAGCTGCTGCCCGTGGTCGACAACCTCGAGCGTGCGCTCGGATCGGCGGCGGCCAGCGAACAGCACCTCGCCGAGGGCGTGCGGCTGGTGCACGCGGAGCTCGTGGCGGTGCTCGAGCGCAACGGCGTCGAGCAGTTCGACCCGCGCGGCGAGCGCTTCGACCCCGCCGAGCACGAGGCGCTCTCGATGCGCCCGGGCGACGGCGACGGCGCGGAGCCCGGCGTGGTGCTCGACGTGGTGGAGAAGGGCTACCGCGCGAACGGCTCGGTGCTCCGTCCTGCCCGCGTGGTGGTCTCCTCCTAGGAGCGGAGCACGATGGCTGCGGTCAGGGACCCCTACAAGACGCTCGGCGTCGACAAGAAGGCCTCCGACGAGGAGATCAAGAAGGCCTATCGCAAGCTCGCCCGCGAGAACCATCCCGACGCGAACGAGGGCGACAAGGCCGCCGAGGAGCGCTTCAAGGAGATCCAGGAGGCCTACTCGGTGCTCTCGGATCCCGAGAAGCGCAAGGCCTACGACTCGGGCGGCGGCATCTTCGGCGGCGGCGGCTTCGACCCCGGCTCGTTCCGCGGCGGCGCCGGTGGCGGCGGCTTCGGCGGCTTCGGGGACATCCTCTCCGACCTGTTCGGCAACGCGGGCCGCGGCGGTGCCGGCCGCCCCACGCGGCCGGAGCGCGGCCGCGACCTCGAGACCGAGGTCCACATCTCGTTCGACCAGGCGATGGAGGGCGCGCAGGTACCGGTCTCGGTGCCGCTGTCCGCGCCCTGCGCGACATGCCGCGGCACCGGCGCCAAGCCGGGCACCCAGCCCGAGATCTGCTCGCGCTGCCAGGGCCGCGGCGTCGAGGCGGAGTCGCAGGGGCTCTTCTCGATCTCGCAGCCGTGCCGCCAGTGCGGCGGGACGGGCACCGAGATCAAGGATCCCTGCGCGACCTGCAACGGCTCGGGCCGCACCCGCCAGGTCAAGCGCTACCGCGTGAACATCCCGGCCGGCGTGAAGGAGGGCAGCCGGGTCCGGCTCGCCGGCAAGGGGGAGACCGGTCCGCGCGGCGGCCCCGCCGGCGACCTGTACGTGGTCACGCACGTCGGCGACTCGCCCGTGTTCTCGCGCAAGGGCGACAACCTCGAGGTCGAGGTGCCGATCACGATCCCCGAGGCGATCCGCGGCGCGACGATCGAGGTGCCGACGCTCGCGGCGACGAAGCGCATCCGCGTCCCCCCGGGCACGAAGCACGGCACGGTCCAGCGGCTGCGCGGCGAGGGTCCGCCGAAGCTCGGCGGCAAGGGCCGCGGCGACATCCACTACCGGCTCGCGATCGACGTGCCGAGCTCGCTCTCGAAGGAGCAGGCCGAGGTGGTCGACGAGCTCGCCACGGTGATCGACGGCAACCCGCGCGAGACGCTGCTCGCGAAGGGCAGGAGGTAGGGCGATGGCCATGCAGCCCGAGCCGGACCAGGGCGTCTACATGATCTCGGTGGCCGCCGAGCTGGCGGGCGTCCACCCGCAGACGCTGCGTATCTACGAGACGCGCGGCCTGATCACCCCGAAGCGCTCGCCCAAGGGCACGCGCCTCTACTCGCAGGGCGACGTCGATCAGCTCCGCCGCATCCAGCAGCTCACGAGCGAGCTCGGGATGAACCTCGCGGGCGTCGAGAGGGTCTTCGAGCTCGAGGGCGAGCTCGACCGCATGAGGCGCCGCATGCGCAATCTCGAGCGGCAGGCCGAGCGCGCCCAGCGGGAGCTCCTCGAGGAGATCGAGCGCGTGCGCAGGTCGGTCAAGCGCGAGCTCGTGCTGTACGAACCGCCCTCCCAGGCGCTGATGCGGCCCGGCCGCGCGCGCGGCGTGCGCGTGCCGATCGAACGCCCGCCGCGCTGAGGTCCAGTCTGTAGCACGGGGGTCCTCCGGCTTGGACAGACTGGATCAAGCTGGCGTTAAGGACTTCCACAGCGTCATGGCCAGGGTGTACAAACGCCCTCGATGACCGATCTGGGGGACGCCGCGGTCCGGCTGGCAGGGACTCGCAAGACCTACGGCGACGTCGTCGCGGTCGATCACGTCGATCTCGAGATCCGCCAGGACGAATTCTTCACCCTGCTCGGGCCGTCCGGCTCCGGCAAGACCACCTGCCTGCGCATGATCGCCGGCTTCGAGCGCCCCGACAGCGGGACCGTCCTGCTCGACGGCCGCGACGTGACCGCGCTGCCGCCCTACGAGCGCGACGTCAACACGGTCTTCCAGGACTACGCGCTCTTCCCCCACATGAGCGTCGGCGAGAACGTCGAGTACGGGCTCAAGATCGCGAAGGTCCCGAAGGGCGATCGCGCGCAGCGGGCGCGCGACGCGCTCGACATGGTGCGCCTGTCCGGTTACGACGACCGCCGCCCCGGCCAGCTCTCCGGCGGGCAGCGCCAGCGCGTGGCGCTCGCGCGCGCTCTCGTCAACCGCCCGCGCGTGCTGCTGCTCGACGAGCCGCTCGGCGCGCTCGACCTCAAGCTGCGTCAGCAGATGCAGCACGAGCTGCGCACGATTCGCGGCGAGGTCGGGATCACATTCATCTACGTGACGCACGACCAGGAGGAGGCGCTCACGATGAGCGACCGCCTCGCGGTCTTCAACGAGGGCCGGATCGAGCAGATCGGGCCGCCGGCCGAGGTATACGAGCACCCCGTAAACGACTTCGTGGCCGGCTTCGTCGGGGTGTCGAACATCGTGGAGCGCGACGGACGGCGCTACACGATCCGCCCCGAGAAGGTGCGGATGCTGGAAGGCGGCGAGCCGAGCGACGGCCTCCACGTGGAGGACGGCGTGATCGACAACGTCGACTACATCGGGATGGTCACGCGCTTCGCCGTCCGCCTCGACCGGGGCGGCGAGTTGCAGGTCGTCCGGCAGAACCTCGAGATGTCCTCCCAGGAGGCGCTCGAGCAGCACGGGAAGCGGGTGCGGGTCGGCTGGCTTGCGGCCCACGCGTCCGAGATCCCCGAGCGGCAGGATCCCCTACCCCCTGAGGAGGAACAAAAGTGAGCGAACGCAGATGGCGGTTCTTCGCCGTCCTCGCCGCCCTCACGCTCGCGCTGGCCGCGCTCACGGCGGCCGGATGCGGCGACGATGACGACGACGATGGCGGAGGCAGCTCCGGCGGTGGCGACGAGAGCGCGGCGCTGCAGAAGGTCGGCAAGGGCGAGGGCGAGGTCAACCTCGTCGCCTGGGCCGGCTACGTCGAGGACGGGTCGACCGACCCGAAGGTCGACTGGGTGTCGGACTTCGAGGAGCAGACCGGCTGCCAGGTCAACGTCAAGATCGGCAACACCTCGGACGAGATGGTCACGCTGATGCGCACGGGCAAGTACGACGGCGTGTCCGCGTCGGGCGACGCCACGCTGCGCCTGATCGCAGGCGGGGACGTCGATCCGGTCAACGTCGACCTGATCCCGAACTACAAGGACGTCTTCCCGGCGCTCAAGGACCAGCCGCACAACACGGTCGACGGCGTCAACTACGGCGTGCCGCACGGCCGCGGCGCGAACCTCCTGATGTACAACGCCGAGGAGGTCAAGCCGGCGCCCGACTCGTGGGAGGTCGTCTGGGGCGGCGAGGCCAGCCAGCCGTACAAGGGCAGGATCACCGCGTACGACAACCCGATCTACATCGCGGACGCGGCTCTCTACCTGAAGGCGACCCAGCCCGACCTCGGGATCGACAACGTCTACGAGCTCGACGACGACCAGTTCCAGGCCGCCGTCGACCTGCTGAAGCAGCAGCGCGAGGTGATCGGCGAGTACTGGTCGGACTACACGAAGGAGCAGGCCGCCTTCACGTCCGGCGACTCGGTCGCAGGAACCACGTGGCAGGTGATCGCGAACCTCGTCCAGGGGGACCCGAAGTCCCCGAAGGTCGAGGCGATCCTGCCCAAGGAGGGATCGACCGGGTGGTCTGACACCTGGATGCTCTCCTCCGAGGCCGAGCACCCGAACTGCATGTACAAGTGGATGGACCACATCATCAGCCCGAAGGCGAACGCCGCCGTGGCCGAGTGGTTCGGGGAGGCCCCCTCCAACGAGAAGTCGTGTGCCCTCACGGCCAATGAGGACCACTGCGACATCTTCCACGCGAGCGACGAGGCCTACTTCGACCAGATCGCCTACTGGACGACTCCGACGACGAACTGCGGCGACGACCGCGGCGACGTCTGCAAGGACTACTCCGAGTGGGTGAAGGCCTGGACGGAAATCAAGGGCTGACCCCGGTCGGCTCACCGAGCTGAGTGGAGGCATCAGCCGCCAGCGCACGGAAGCCGGCGAGCCGCAGGCTCGCCGGCTTCCTGTACCGCCGGCCCCGCCTGCAGCTCTCGTTGCTGCTGTCGGGGCCGGTGGGCTGGCTCGTCATCGCCTACCTCGGCTCGCTCGCGGTCCTGTTCGTCGCCTCGCTGTGGCAGCTCGACGACTTCAGCGGCGAGATCGTCCAGGACCCGGGACTGCAGAACTTCCAGGAGCTGATCGAGACCCCGGTCTACCGGACCATCGTCGGGCGCACGGTCCTGATCGCCGCGCTCGTGACGATCACCGACGCGATCCTCGCGTTCCCGATCGCGTTCTACATGGCCAAGGTGGCGACCCCGCGCGTTCGCGCGCTGCTCGTGGTGGCGGTGCTGATGCCGCTCTGGGCGAGCTACCTGGTCAAGGTCTACACCTGGCGGATCATGCTCCAGAACGACGGCGTCGTGAACTGGGTGCTCGAGCCGTTCGGGCTCGAGGGACCGGGCTTCGGCAACGTGGCCACCTGGCTCGTGTTCACCTATCTCTGGCTGCCGTTCATGGTGCTGCCCGTCTACGCCGGCCTCGAGCGCATCCCGAACTCGCTGCTCGACGCGTCCGGTGACCTCGGCGGCCATCCCTGGACGACCTTCCGCCGCGTGATCTTCCCGCTGGCGCTGCCGGCGATCGTGGCGGGCTCGATCTTCACCTTCTCGCTGACCCTGGGCGACTACATCGCGCCGACGCTCGTGTCGAGCACGCAGTTCATCGGCAACGTCGTCTACGCGAACGTCGGCATCGCGAACAACCTGCCGCTGGCGGCGGCGTTCGCGACCGTGCCGGTCCTGATCATGCTCGTGTACCTCCTGATCGCGCGCCGCATGGGCGCGTTCGACTCGCTCTGATGCACATCTCGGCCGGCATGCGCTGGGTGCTCCGGGTCGGGACGGGCATCACCCTCGCGTTCATCTACGTCCCGCTCGTGATCATCGCGATCTACGCCTTCAACGAGTCGCGCTCGCAGGCGTGGCCGATCGACGGCTTCACGCTCGAGTGGTTCGGCAAGGCGTTCGACAACCCGGGCGTGCGCGAGGCGCTCTGGACCTCGCTCAAGGCCGGGCTCGGCGCGACGGCGATCGCGCTCCTGCTCGGCACGCTGGCGGCGATGGCGGTCGCGCGCTACCGCTTCTTCGGGCGCGAGACGATCTCGTTCCTCGTGATCCTCCCGATTGCCCTGCCGGGCATCGTGACCGGCATGGCGCTGAACGCGACCTTCACCCAGGTGCTGAACGTCGATCTGACGCTGTTCACCGTGATCGTCGGGCACGCCACGTTCTGCATCGTCGTCGTCTACAACAACGCGATCGCGCGATTGCGCCGCATGGGCGGCTCGCTCGAGGAGGCGTCGATGGACCTCGGGGCCGACAGCTGGCAGACGTTCCGCAACATCACCTTCCCGACCATGCGCTCCGCGCTCGTGGCCGGGGCCCTGCTCGCCTTCGCGCTCTCGTTCGACGAGATCATCGTCACCACGTTCACGATCGGCTCCGAGCAGACGCTGCCGATCTGGATCTTCGCGAACTACGCCCGGCCGAACCAGCTTCCGATCGTCAACGTCGTCGGCCTGTGCGTGATCGTCCTGTCGATCATCCCGGTCTACTTCGCCAACAGGCTGTCGCAGGACCCCGTGGGATCGCCCGCCGGAGCGCCGACGACCACCGAGGCGGCCGGCGCTCGCGGCTAGCGGGTTCCGGCCCTAAGCTGCCCCCGTGGGGCAGGGAACGGTCACGGAGCTGGTCGGCCGCGAGCGCGAAAGCGCGCAGCTCGGGCAGGCGGTCGAGGAGGTCGCCGGCGGCGACGTGCGCGTGGTCGCGCTGATCGGCGAGGCGGGCATCGGCAAGAGCGCCCTGCCCTTCGGCCTCGTCGCAGACGCCCTCGATGCATCGCTTGTGGCCGCAGTCACGGCTTAGACTGCTCCTGTGAGCGTCGAGTTGCGGGAGCTGCGCTACTTCGTGGCCGTTGCCGAGGAGCTCAACTTCACCCGTGCCGGCGAGCGCCTCAACATCGCGCAGCAGGCGCTCAGCGGCTCGATCCGCCAGCTCGAGGAGCGCGTGGGCACCGTGCTCGTCGTGCGCACAACCCGCAGGGTGGAGCTGACGCCCGCGGGAGCGGCGCTGCTCGAGTCCTCGAGGCCGCTGCTCGCCGCCGCGGACGAGGCGGTGGCGAGCGCGCGCCACGCCGCCGGCGAGGAGCGCACGCTGACGGTCGGCTTCGTCGCGTCGGTGACCCACGCGCAGATCGGCGAGGCGCTCCGCAGGTTCGGCGAGCTGCGCCCGGACGTGACCCTGAGGATCCACTTCGGGGACCTGATCGATCCCGCCGGCGGGCTGCGCGGCGGCCGAGGTCGATGCCGCGGCGGTCCACGGGCCATTCGACACGACCGGGCTCGAGCTCGAGTACCTCTGGAGCGATCCGATGGGCGCGGTCATGGCGGCCGACCATCCGCTCGCGGCGCGCGAGGAGGTCTCGCTCGCCGAGCTGCTCGACCAGCCCTGCTTCGAGTTTCCGACGCTCGGACGCCCGCTGGCGCGACTATTGGATGCTGACCGAGTACCGAAACGGCCGGCCGCCGCGCATCGCAGCCCAGTTCCGGACGCTCGACGCGCTGCTCTCCGTCGCCGGCGCGGGACTCGGGGTCGACATGGCGCCAAGCACGCTGCTCGACCTGGTCGGCCCGGACTCGCGCGTCGCCTGGCGGCCGGTTCCCGAGCTTCCGCCGCTGCGTCACTACATCGCGCGGCGGGCGGGGGACGAGCGCGAGGAGCTGCTCCAGCTCGTTGAGATCTGTCACGACGCGTTTTCGCTTCCCCAGCAGGTCTTCGACGAGTGATCTGCTAACGTCACACTGAGATTTTCTATGCAGGCTGATCGCTTCACAGTCAAGTCGCAGGAGGCGCTCGCGGCAGCCCAGTCGCTCGCGCGCGCCCGCCGCAACCCCGAGGTCGCGCCACCGCACCTCCTGGTCGTGCTGCTCGAGCAGGAGGGCGGCATCGTCGTCCCGGTGCTGCGGCGCGCGGGCGCGGACCCCGAGCGGGTCCGCAGGCGCGCGAACGAGGCCCTCGACGCGCTGCCGACCGTCAGCGGCGACGCCGGCGCGGCGCCCAGCCTCGGCCGCGAGCTGATCGAGGTCCTGAACCGCGCCGACGAAGAGGCGCGCGGAATGGGCGACGAGTACGTCTCGACGGAGCACCTGCTGCTCTCACTCGCAGGCGAGCCGCACGTTGACGCCGGCGCTTCCCGCGAGCAGATCGCCGAGGCGGTCGCGCAGGTGCGCGGGCCCCACCGCGTCACGGACCAGAACCCCGAGGACAAGTATCAGGCGCTCGAGAAGTTCGGCCGCGACCTCACGGAGGCCGCCGAGGCCGGCAAGCTCGACCCCGTCATCGGCCGCGACGACGAGGTCCGGCGCGTGATCCAGGTCCTCTCACGGCGCACGAAGAACAACCCCGTGCTGATCGGCGAGCCGGGCGTCGGCAAGACCGCGATCGTCGAGGGCCTCGCACAGCGCATCGTCTCGGGCGACGTGCCCGAGTCGCTGCGCGACCGCCGGCTGATCGCGCTCGACATCGGCGCGCTGATCGCCGGCGCGAAGTACCGCGGCGAGTTCGAGGAGCGCCTCAAGGCGGTGCTCAAGGAGGTCAGCGAGGGCGAGGGCCGCATCATCATGTTCCTCGACGAGCTCCACACGATCGTCGGCGCCGGGGCGGCCGAGGGGGCGGTCGACGCCGCCAACCTGCTGAAGCCGATGCTGGCGCGCGGCGAGCTGCGCGCGGTCGGCGCCACGACCCTCGACGAGTACCGCAAGCACATCGAGAAGGACGCCGCGCTCGAGCGGCGCTTCCAGCCGGTGATGGTCGAGGAGCCGAGCGTCGAGGACACGATCGCGATCCTGCGCGGCCTCAAGGAGCGCTACGAGGTGCACCACGGCGTGCGCATCCAGGACTCGGCGATCATCGCGTCGGCCACGCTGTCCGACCGCTACATCTCGGACCGCTTCATGCCGGACAAGGCCATCGACCTGATCGACGAGGCCGCCTCGCGGCTGCGCATCGAGATCGACTCGATGCCCACGGAGATCGACGAGGTCGAGCGCCGCATCCAGCAGCTCGAGATCGAGCAGCAGGCCCTCGGCAAGGAATCCGACGACGCGAGCCGCGCGCGCCTCGAGGCGATCGAGCGCGAGCTGGCCGACCTGCGCGAGCGCTCGAACGAGATGAAGGCGCACTGGCGCGGGGAGAAGGAGGCCATCGAGGCCATCCGCTCCGCCAAGGAGCGGCTCGAGCAGGCGCACCGGGAGGCCGAGCGGGCGGAGCGCGACGCCGACCTTCAGCGCGCCGCCGAGCTGCGCTACGGCGAGATCCCGAAGATCGAGGAGGAGGTCTCAGACCAGGAGGCGCGGCTCGCCGGCATCCAGTCCGACGTGACCTTCCTCAAGGAGGAGGTCGACGACGAGGACGTGGCCGAGGTCGTCGCGAAGTGGACCGGGATCCCCGTCTCGAAGCTGATGGAGGGCGAGGTCGCGAAGCTCGTCCACATGGAGGAGCGGCTCCACGAGCGCGTGATCGGGCAGGACGAGGCCGTCGAGGCCGTGTCGAACGCGCTGCGGCGCTCGCGCGCCGGGCTGCAGGACCCGAACCGCCCGATCGGCACGTTCATGTTCATCGGGCCGACGGGGGTCGGCAAGACCGAGCTCGCCCGCGCGCTCGCCGCGTTCATGTTCGACTCCGAGCAGGCGATGGTGCGCATCGACATGTCCGAGTACATGGAGAAGCACTCCGTCTCGCGCCTCGTGGGCGCCCCGCCCGGATACATCGGCTACGAGGAGGGCGGCCAGCTCACGGAGGCCGTGCGCCGCCGTCCCTACACCGTGGTGCTGCTCGACGAGCTCGAGAAGGCACACCAGGACGTGTTCAACGTCCTGCTGCAGCTCATGGACGACGGCCGCCTGACCGACGGCCAGGGCCGCACCGTGGACTTCAAGAACACCGTCGTGATCATGACCTCGAACGTCCCCGGCGGCATCGAGGGCGTGCGGGCGAACTTCAAGCCGGAGTTCGTGAACCGCCTCGACGAGATCGTCGAGTTCCACCAGCTCTCGCGCGAGGAGATCGGGCAGATCGTCGAGCTCCAGACCGCCAAGCTCGTCGAGCGGGTGCGCGAGCGCGACGTGGAGGTCGAGCTGACGGACGACGCCCGCATCCTGCTCGGCAACCTCGGCTACGACCCGACCTACGGCGCGCGGCCCCTGAAGCGCGTGATCCAGAAGCAGCTCGTCGACAAGCTGGCGCTCAAGCTGCTCGAGGGCGAGTTCCAGCCTGGCGACAGCGTCACGGTCGACGCCGTCGGCGGCGAGCTCGCCTTCTCGAAGGGCGTGCTCCCGGCGAGCGAGCCGGCGGCCGTCTAGCTCCGCAGCCGGCCTTCCAGGCCCGCGCCTCTACCCTCGCTGGGCATGGAGCTTCGCGACATCGCCCGCGTCCTCGCAGCCGGACGCGTGGGACTCGGCCTCGTATTCGCCCTCGCGCCGGGACCGGCCGGCGAGCGCCTCTGGCTCGGACCGGACGCGCGCCGCCGTCCCGTCAAGCTCGCCATGCGCGCGCTCGGCGGCCGCGACGTCGCCCTCGGGCTCGGGGTCCTGTTCGCGCTCGGCCGCGACGCGCCGGTGCGAGGCTGGCTCGAGGCCGCCGCGCTCGCCGACGGCGTCGACACGGTCGCGACGCTGCTGGCCGGGGACTCGATTCCGGAGGGCGCGCGCCGCGGTGCGCTGCTCGTCGCGGGCGGGTCCGCCGTGGGCGGAGTGCTGCTCGCGCGGGCGCTCGGCGAGAGCGACGCCTGAGGCACCACGTGTACTAACCCGGAGCGGGGATAGGCACCCTGCGGACGGGTGAAAGTTCTCGTACACCCGTCCAGGGGGTCGCGAAACCCCTCAAGTGAGCCTACGCTGGATCTCAAGTGGGTCCACTTCGTTGTCTTCTTCCGGTCGCCGTGGGCGTCCTCGCCCTCCTCGCGCCGGTCGCGGCGGACGCTCGCGAGCGCGCGATCCCGGATCCCGACGCCGTCGTCGCGGCCGTCGAGATCGCGGACGCCGTCATCGAGCGCGGCCCGGCCCGCGCGGCGTCGGTTTCACGCGCGCGTGAGTACCGCACCGCCTCCGGCGAGGCGCTCGAGGTCGAGGTCTCGGGGGCCTACCCCTCGAACCCCGAGGCCGACCAGGCGCTCGTCGACTTTCTGGCATCGCGCCTCCACGGCGACGAGCTGGGCAGCCTGAGCGTCTACGTTGCCACGCCGCGCGAGATCGCCCGCATCTGCGGCGGCGCGCAGGCGGTGGCCTGCTACGCCGTGCACGAGCAGCGCATGTACGTGCCCGGCGAGGAGATCCACGGCGTCCCGATCGAGTACGCCCTCACCCACGAGTACGGCCACCATGTGGCGGCCTGGCGCTCAAACGACCCCTGGAACGCGCTCGACTGGGGCGGCAAGCACTGGTCGAGCGCGATGAGGGTCTGCGCGTACGTCGACGAGGGCAAGCTGTTCCCCGGCAACCAGGGCCGCCACTACCTGCGCGACCCGGGCGAGGGCTTCGCGGACGGCTACGCGCACGTGCACTATCCGGAGGCCCCCTGGCAGTACTCCTCGATCCTGCGTCCCGACCGCAGCGCGTACGCGGCCATCCGCCGCGACGTGCTGCACCCCTGGACGGGTCCTCGCTCGCGGACGTTCCGCGGCAGGCTCGTTCAGGGGCGCTCTCGCTCGTTCAAGGTCCGGATCGCGCTCGACGGCGACATGTCGCTGCGGATGGCGCTCCCGCGCGGGGCCAGCGCGGACCTCGAGGTGCGCTCCCCCGGCTTCGCGGCGGGACACACGGTCTCCGGCCGCGGCGAGCTCGGCGTCGAGTGGTGCCGCTCGCGGCGCGTCGAGACGGCGACGCTGACGGTCCGCGCCCGGGAGGGCAGCGGACCGTTCAGCCTGCGGGTCTCCTGGCCGGGCTGACCGGCCGGCGCTAGAACAGGCGCGAGCTCGCGCTCGCGATACCGAACCCGAAGGTGCGGAACACCCGCAGCTCGTACGTGACGAACTGGACGCGCTTCGCCCTGTACTTCTTGAAGGTGTCGAACTGGATCTTGTAGACGCCGGTCTCGGCGCCCGGGCGGAGGAGCCTGCGCTGCGCCCTCAGCACGTGGCATGCCCTCTTCAGCGAGCCGATCTTCACATTGCGCTTGAACTGGCCCTTCCTCACGTGCGCCCAGAGCGTCTTCCCGAGCGTGAACCCCGAGGCCTTGATCGTCAACAGGCGGCTCGGAGGGCCGTTCGGCGGCCCCATCGTCACGTTCACGGCCGACACGGTCAGCTGCGTGGATGCCGTCAGAGCTCGGATCGACGCGTGTCCGTCGCGACGTAGGTGCTGGTGCGCTTGCCCCGGTCCTGCCCGAGCGTGAGATTCGCCCGAGAACGCTCCGGTGGCGTCCGCAACGGGGGCACCGAGTGACTCACCTTCCCGGGTGATCACGACCTCCGCTCCCGGTGTGAAGCCAAGTCCCGCCACCCTCACCACCTCGCCCGAGCCGTAGCAGGACTTCTGTGGCTCGACCGTCAGCGAGGCCGCCGAGGCGGACGCCGGAGCGGCTATGGCGAGGGCTGCCGTCGCCGCGGCGACGAGGCGGAGCTTCATCGAGGTATCTCCCGGTGTAGAAAGTGGGCGAGTCCGTTCGGACCGTCGTCAGGCTACATCCACCCGAAAGGATCGGCTAGTGCCCACCTACGTGTTGCTAAGCACCCTGACCCCCGAGGGCGTCCAGACGCTCAAGAGCAATCCCCAGCGCATCCGCGAGGTCAACAAGGAGATCGAGCAGCTCGGGGTCACGGTGACCGCCCAGTGGGCCGTGCTCGGACGCTTTGACTTCGTCAACGTCGTCGAGGCGCCCGACGAGAAGACGATCGCGCGGGTGTCGATGGAGCTCGGCTCGCGCGGCACGGCGCAGTACGAGACCCTCACCGCGATTCCCGTCGACGAGTTCATCTCCGCGCTTTGAGCGGGGCTCGCAGGGTCCTCGTGGTCGGCGGCGGCGGCCGCGAGCATGCGCTCGTGCGCGCCCTGCGGCGGAGCGCGTCGGCCCCCGAGCTCCTGTGCTCGCCGGGCAACGCGGGCATCGCGCGCGACGGCGTCGAGTGCCTCCCGGACGACGACCTGGTGGGGCTGGCGCGCGAGCGCGCGGTCGACCTCGTGGTGGTGGGCCCCGAGGCGCCGCTCGTCGCCGGGCTCGTGGACCAGCTGGCCGAAGCGGGCATCGCCGCGTTCGGGCCGTCCGCGGCGGCGGCGCGCATCGAGGGCTCGAAGGCCTACGCGAAGACGCTGATGGCGGACACGGGGGTCCCGACGGCGGGCCACGCGCTGTTCCGCAGCCACGACGAGGCGGCCGAGCACCTGGCCGGCGCGGACTACCCGGCTGTGCTGAAGGCCGACGTGCTCGCCGCCGGCAAGGGCGTGATCATCGCGGCGGACGAGGGCGAGGCGCGCGCGGCGCTCGACGTTCTGTTCACGGAGAAGCGCTTCGGCGACACCGAGGTGGTGATCGAGGAGTTCCTCGACGGCGAGGAGCTGTCCCTGCTCGCGCTCTGCGACGGCGAGCGTGCCGTGCCGCTCGCGCCGGCGCAGGACTACAAGCGCATCTTCGACGGCGACCTTGGACCGAACACAGGCGGCATGGGTAGCTACTCGCCCGTGCCCGGCGTCGACCCCGCGCGGGCGCGCGAGCTGGCCGAGCTCGTGCACCAGCCGATCGTCGACGAGCTGCGCCGGCGCGGGACCCCGTTCCACGGAGTCCTGTACGCGGGGCTGATGATGACCGCCGCGGGGCCGAAGGTGCTCGAGTACAACGCGCGCTTCGGCGACCCGGAGACGCAGGCGGTGCTGCCGCGCCTTCGCTCGGACCTGCTCGAGCTGCTCGAGGCATCCGCGCGGCCCGGCGGGCTCGACGGCGTCGAGCCCGAGTGGACGGACGACTGGGCGGTGACGCTCGTGCTCGCGTCGCGCGGCTACCCGGAGAGCGCATCGAAGGGCGACGTGATCCGCGGCCTCGACGAGGCGGAGGCCGCCGGCGCGGAGGTCTTCCACGCGGGAACGGCCGAGCGCGACGGCGAGATCGTCACGGCGGGCGGGCGCGTCCTGGCGGTCACGGGGCTGGGCGACGGGCCGGCCGAGGCGCGTGAGCGCGCCTATGCGGCGGCCGAGCTGATCGAGTTCGACGGGCGCCAGATGCGCACCGACATCGCCACGCGCGCAGTCGATAGGGTCGCCTCGTGAGCGAACGCGAGACGCTGCCGGTGACCGAGACGGAGGTCGAGCACCAGTTCGACGATCTCGACGTCGACGACGCTCCGCAGGTGGGCATCGTGATGGGCTCGAAGAGCGACATGCCGGTGATGGAGAAGGCCGCCGCGGCGCTCGAGGAGCTCGGCATCCGCCACGAGACGCGGGTCATGAGCGCGCACCGCGACCCCGACACGGTGGCCGAGTACGCGAAGAACGCCCGCATGCGCGGGATGCGCGTGATCATCGCCGGGGCCGGTCTCGCCGCTGCGCTGCCGGGCGTGGTCGCGGCGCACACGGACCTGCCGGTGATCGGGGTCCCGCTCACGTCGAAGACGTCGGTCGGAGGCGGGCTCGACGCGCTGCTGGCCATCGCCCAGATGCCCCCGGGCGTGCCCGTGGCGACCGTTGGAGTCGACAACGCGAAGAACGCGGCCGTGCTCGCCGCGCGCATCCTGAGCGTTTGATCGAGCGCTACACCCGTCCCGAGATGGGCGCCGTCTGGTCGGAGCGGCGCAAGCTCGAGACCTGGCTCGAGGTCGAGCTCGCGGCGGTGGAGGCGCTGGCGGAGCAGGGCGTCGTGCCCGAGGAGGACGCGGCGGCGATCCGCGACCGCGCCTCGTTCACCGTCGAGGCGGTGAAGGAGCGCGAGCAGGTGACGGATCACGACGTGGCCGCCTTCGTCGACGTGGTGGGCGCGTCCGTCGGCGAGGCGGGCCGCTGGGTGCACCACGGGCTGACCTCGTCGGACGTGCTCGACACCGCGCTCGGCGTGCAGCTCGCGCAGGCGTCGCTGATGCTCGCCGGCGCGGCGCGCGACCTGCGCGATGCGCTGATCCGGCGCGCGCGCGAGCACGTGGACACGCTCTGCGTCGGCCGGACGCACGGCGTCCACGCCGAGCCGACCACCTTCGGCGTGAAGCTCGCGGGCTACGCGTTCGAGGCCCATCGCAACATGCGCCGCCTCGAGCGGGCGGCCGAGACGGTCTCGGTCGGCGCGCTGTCGGGCGCCGTGGGCACCTACGCCGCGAACGGCCCCGAGATCGAGAGCGCGGTGCTCGCGCGGCTCGGCCTCGGCCGTGAGGACGTCTCGACGCAGGTCGTCCCGCGCGACCGCCACGCCGAGCTCCTGGGCGCGATCGCGCTGCAGGGCGCGGGGATCGAGCGCTTCGCCACGGAGATCCGGCACCTCCAGCGCACGGAGGTGCGCGAGGTCGAGGAGCCGTTCAGGAGCGGCTCCCAGAAGGGCTCGTCGGCGATGCCGCACAAGCGCAACCCGATCCTCACCGAGCGCCTCACCGGGATCGCGCGGCTCCTGCGCGGCTACTCCCAGACCGGGCTCGAGAACGTCGCGCTCTGGCACGAGCGCGACATCTCGCACTCGTCGGTCGAGCGCGTCACGCTCCCCGACGCGACCATCCTGCTCGACTACGCGCAGCACCTCGCGATCCGGATCGTGGACGGGATGACGGTCCATGCGGACCGGATGCGCCACAACATCGACGCCACGCATGGAGCGCTCTTCAGCCAGCGCGCCCTGCTCGCGCTCGTCGAGTCCGGGCGCTCCCGCGACGACGCCTACCGGGTCGTGCAGGAGGGCGCTCAGCAGGCGTGGGACACGGGCGTCGAGTTCCGCGAGCTGCTGGCGCAGAGCGCCCCCGAGCTCGACCTCGACGCGGTCTTCGACGCGAGCGCGTTCGTGCGCCACGCTCGGACGATCGTCGAGCGGCTCGACAGGCTCTCCTAGCCGTTCGGCGGGACGCTCGCAACAAACGTCCACCGGACCCCGGCGGGGCTAACGCGGAGGCTTCCGCGGCGTCGATGGCAACCCGGTGGATCCAGTGGCGGAAGCCGCGGCGCGCCGGCGCCGCGCGCGCAGGAAGACCCGGCCGAAGTGCGCGAGGCGCAGGCGCCGGAGAAGGACGGCCACGAGCTCGGACTTCGAGGGCGCCTACCCGAGCGTCGAGCGCCCCCGTCCGCGTGCCGGGTCCGCCGGCGGTGTGGCCGCGCCCGCCGACGCCGCGGGCGTTGCGCGCACAGAGGCCGATTCGCCGTTCGCCGTCGACAGCGCGCGCCGCCGCCGCAAGCGCCGCCTGAGGGCCTGCCGCCGCCGGAGGCGCCGCCGCCGGCCGGTCACGACCACTCCGCCGCCCGTCAATCCGCCGCCGCCTCCGCCGGTACCCCCGCCCGCGCCCTTCAGGCTGAGCTCGCCGGTCGCCGTCTACGCGGGCGCCTTCGGCGTGCGCGAGGCCGACCGCCTGCTCTGGCGCGCGGGCTTCGGCCCCGCGCCGGGTCACGCCGAGGCACTGGCGGCGATGGGCCTGCACAGGGCGGTGGCCGCTCTCACGCGGCCGGCCGGGGCCGCCACCCTCACGGGCGACGCGCCCGTCTGGAACAGCCCGCCCGAGCCGATCCTCCCCTACGACCGCTGGGGCCACGAGCACCTCTGGTTCCTCGACCGCATGATCCGCTCGAACCAGCCGCTCGTCGAGCGCATGACGCTCGTGTGGCACGACTGGTTCGCGACCTCGAACGACGGCGTCGGGAGCCAGGCCTGGATGATCGGGCAGAACGAGCTCTTCCGCCGCTTCGCCTTCGGCAACTTCAAGCAGCTCGTGCACGACGTGACGGTCGACCCGGCGATGCTCGTCTGGCTGAACGGGGACCAGAACCGCAAGGGCCACCCGAACGAGAACTATGCGCGCGAGCTGATGGAGCTGTTCACGCTCGGCGCGGACCGCGGCGCCTACACCGAGACGGACGTCCGGGAGCTGGCGCGCGCGCTGACCGGCTGGTACCGCGACTGGAACGTGGAGCCGAGCGTGTTCCGGTTCTCGACGAGCCGCCACGACGCCACGAACAAGACGGTCTTCGGCAAGACCGGCGCCTGGACCTGGGAGGACGCCGCCCGGCTCTGCGTCGAGCACCCGCTCCACCCGTCGTTCTTCGTCGCGAAGCTCTGGAGCTACTTCATCGCGACGCCGCCCTCGGATGCGGAGCGCCAGGCGCTCGAGCGGCTCTACGTCTCCTCGGGCTATGTGGTGCGTCCCGTGCTCGAGGCGATCCTCCTGCACCCCGGGCTGCACACGGGCCAGCGGATGGTCAAGCCGCCCGTGGTCCTCCTCGCCGGCCTGTACAGGCGGGTCGGGCGGACGATCCGGGACGAGGGCCTGATCTGGCGCTCGGACGACGCCGGCCAGCGGCTCTTCTACCCGCCCGACGTGTCGGGCTGGGACGACTCGCGCTGGCTCGACACGATGACGGTCAAGGGCCGCTGGGAGATCGCGCGGCACGCCTACGACGGCCGGCACATCACCGGGACCGCCGTGAGCGCCTATGACGCCGAGGAGACCGTCGACGCCGCGCTCGCCTCGGCGCGCGCCTTCTGGGGCAACCCGTACCTCAGCCCGGAGACGCTGGCGCTGCTCCGGACCTTCGCCACGGCCTGCGTGCCAGGGACGCTCACCGGCACGAACAGGAACCGCTACCGCGCCCATCGCCAGAACGCGCTGCGCGTGCTGATCGCCGCCTCCCCCGACTACCAGACGAGCTGACGATGCCGAACTGCGGATGCAACGACTACTCGCGTACCCAGCTCATGCGCCGGGCCGCCGCCGAGGCCGGGCGCGGGCTCCCCGCGATCGAGCCGGGGATGCCGACGCCCGCCGGGACCGGGCTCTCCCGGCGCTCCTTCCTGTCGCGCTCGGCCGGGCTCGCGATCGCGGTCTACGGGGCCGCCGGCCTCGGCCCGAAGGCCTTCGAGCAGGGCATCCAGGCCGCCGCGGCGCAGGCGCCGAACGACAGGGTGCTCGTCTCCGTGTTCCTCTCGGGCGGCGCCGACTCGCTGACCATGCTCGCCCCGAAGCCCTCGGCTCACCCCACCTACGCGACGCTGCGGCCGGGCCTCGGGCTGGCCGAGGGAGAGGGCACGGACTTCGCCGGGGACAGCAGCCTGCGCTGGCACCCCTCGCTCGCCGGTCTCGCGACGCTCCACGGCGAGGGCAAGGTCACCGTCATGCCGGCGGTCGGCTACACCGACCCGAATCAGTCGCACTTCACGAGCCGCCACTACTGGGAGGTCGGCGAGCTGAACCCGTTCGGCCGCACGGGCTGGCTCGGGCGCTACCTCGACGCGCACGGGGCGCCGGACAACCCGCTCCAGGGCCTCACCCTCGGCTGGGACCTGCAGCCGTCCGTGGCTGCCAAGAACGTGCCGGTGGCGACCGTGTCCGAGCCGGACGACTACGACTTCTGGGCGAACGACACGTGGGCGGTCGAGGACGCGATGCTCGACGCCTTCAGCTCGATGGGCGACGCGTCGACGAGCGACCAGGGCATGTCGCAGGCGCGCGCCGCGGTGCGCGCGACCGGGCGGCTGCGGGAGCAGCTCGCGCCCTACGACACCGACATCACGCTTCCCGGCGGCTATCCGAACAGCGGCTTCGGGCGCCGGCTCGCCTGGACGGCGCGCCTGCTCGCCGACGGCCTGCCGCTCAAGGTGGTCGCGATCGAGTCGGGCGGCTACGACACCCACGCGAACCAGAACACGACGCTGCCAGACGACCTGCTCGAGGTGGGCAGCTCGCTGCTCGCCTTCCAGCGCGACCTCGAGGCGCGCGGCCTCGCGGACCGCGTGCTCGTGCACGTCTGGAGCGAGTTCGGCCGCCGCCCGCAGGAGAACGACGGCGGCACGGATCACGGGGCGGCGGGCGCCGGGCTCGTGATCGGCTCGCGCGCCAGCGGCCAGACGGTCGGTGGCTTCCCGGGGATCGCCGCGGCGCAGCTCGACAGCCGCCAGAACCTCCGCCACACGTCCGACTTTCGTGGTGTCTACTGCTCGCTGCTCGAGAGCTGGCTCGGCGTCAGCGCGGCCGGCATCGTGCCGAACGAGAGCCAGTTCAGCCGCCCCGTGCTCGTGGCCTGAGACCGGCGCGCCGCGCAGATGACTCCCAAACTGGTTGCGGCCGCGGCGGCGCTCCTCCTAGCTGGGGCGCTTCCGCCGGCCGCAGCCGGCAGAGGTCCGGAGCGGGCCGCGCCGGTCTCCGCCGAGGTCGTCGCCCAGGGCGGGGCGCGGGTGGAGCGGGCGCTTCGCCGCTGCCGTCAGCTCGAGCGCCGCTCCGCGCGCAGGGCATGCCGCGCAGCGGCGCGCCGGCGGGCGGCCTCCCGGGCGCGCGACCGGCTCGTGGATCTCGGCCCAGGGCTACTTCCGCCCCCGCCGGGCCCGGGCGATCCTCCGCCCTCTCCGGAGCCGCCGGAGCCCGCGCTGCCGCGCTACGTCTCGGCGACGACGACCGAGTGGGACATCGTGCTCTCGCGGCAGCTCGTGGCCGCGGGCTCGGTGAGGATCGAGCTGCGCAACATGGGTGAGGACCCGCACGACCTGGTCGTCATGCCCGAGGCGGGCGGTGAGGCGGTGCACCACTTCGCCGAGCACGACCCGGACACCTGGTCAGACGCCCCGGTCGTGCTCCCCGCCGGGCGCTACCGGCTCTTCTGTTCGCTCCTCGATCACGCCGAGCGAGGGATGCAGGCCACCCTGCGCGTCGAGTAGGTCAAGCGCCTCGCGCGCGGCGCGCCGTCCCTCGGCGCGCATGCGGTCGAGCTGGTGGAACTCGAGCATGCCGACGCCGTTGTTCTGAGGGGTGATCACGAGCTGTGCGTGCGTGCGGGCGATCTCGGCCGTGTCCACCGAGCCGAGCGTCAGCGCGCGCGTGAGGGTCTCCGCGAGGCCGGGCAGCGGCCGGCCGCCCGCCGGGGTGCGCGCGCCGCGGCGGAAGCGGCGCGGGCGCCCGTTGGCGGTGCCGTCGACCTCCGCGGGCGGCTCGAAGCGGTTCGTCACGTCCACCGCGATCACCGGTCCCTCGCCCGTGGCGCCCATCACGTCGACGGGCAGGTTGTTGAGCACGCCGCCGTCGACGAGCATGCGGTCGCCCAGCACAGCTGGAGCCACGAGGCCCGGAAGCGACATGCTCGCCCCGACCGCGACGTAGAGGGGTCCGCGCCGGTGCACCACCAGCTCAGCCGTGGGGAGATCGCCGGTCGTGCAGAAGTAGTCGCGCGGCATGCGCTCGATGTCGCCGGGCAGGTTGCGGACGAGCATGGCGGTCACCCGCTCGCCGCGGATCAGCGAGTGGCGCGGCAGCGTGTAGTCGGACAGCGGGT
The DNA here is from genome assembly GCA_963808775.1 of uncultured Thermoleophilaceae bacterium. GTDB lineage: Bacteria > Actinomycetota > Thermoleophilia > Solirubrobacterales > Thermoleophilaceae > JACVRW01. The sequence goes on along the minus strand of CAWEGR010000007.1, from coordinate 16,408 downwards.
TGCGCCGCACCCATTCCTCGTAGCAGCGCGCGTCGATCTCGTCGACATCCATCCCGAGGGCGAGCATCGCGCCGATGAACGCGCCCATCGAGACGCCGCCGATGCGATCGATCACGAAGCCGGCCGCGATCAGCTCGTCGAGCACGCCGATGTGCGCGAACGAACGCGCTCCGCCGCCCGAGAGCACGAGCCCGACCGAGCGGCCGGCGAGCCGGCGCGCCGCCATCGCGGCGGATGGGCCGAGCTCCGGTCCCGACCCGAGCGGATGGCGCGCTCGTGGCGCGAGCGCGGCCATCCAGGCGCCGATGTGGCTCTCCTCGCCCTCTCCCGACAGGAACATCAGGTCGCACTCGCGGTAGGAGTCGTTCGCGGCGAGCGCCGGAGAAGGCGGCCGCTCTCCCGCGAGCAGGAGGACGCGGTCGGCGTGGCGGCGGCAGAAGTCGCCCCAGTCGCCGTCCTCGGCCGCAACGAGGACGACGTGGTCGTTCTCCTGCTCGTAGCGCTCGAGCATCTCGGCCTCGGTGGCGGACTCGAACGGCAGCGCGGAGGGCCGGTCGAGCCGCACGACCGGCCCCGTGCGGGACAGCTCGTGCACGAGCGCCTCGGCCACCTGCTCGACGGGGAGCCCCTCGTGCCCCGGCACCACGGCGATCACGGAGGCCGCGCTCGGGCCGGGCGGCTCGAGCGCGCGGCTCTTCTGGAGCTGGACGCCCATCAGCCGAACGAGCTCGCCCGTGAAGCGCGTGTCCTCGGCGACGAGGGCGTCGAACTCGTCGCGCGTCAGCTTCAGGAGCTCGCTGTCGCGCCGGGCGCGGATCGACGCGGAGCGCTCGCTGTCCGCGAGCAGAGCGAGCTCGCCGACGACCGATTCCGGGCCGAGCACCCGCAGCAGCTCCTGCTCTCCATCCTCCTCGCGGAGCACGTCGACCCGGCCGAAGACCACGACGTAGACGCCGTCGGCGGGGTCGCCCTGGCGGAACAGCCACTTCCCCGCCTCGACCCGCTCGGAGGTGGCGCGCTCGGCGATCCGGTCGAGTGTGTCCTGGGGCAGCCCCGCGAACATCGGCACCTGGCGCAGGAACTCGGAGGGGGTCCGCTTCTGGCGCGGCGGCGGGGGGAGCGGTGCGCTCGCCGCCTTGGCGCGTGCGAGCTTCTCGAGCGCGCCGGCCCCGTTCGCGCTCGCCCGTCCGTCCTCGGCGACCTCGACGTGTTCCTCGGCCGACGGGATGATCCGGCCGATCGCGAGCGCGCCGACCGCTGTGACGACGAAGCAGACGCCGGCGAAGGTCCAGCCGTGGTCGAACGCCTGCGCGACCTCGTCGGGCGCGGGCGTCCCGACGATCGCGACCAGCAGAGCCACGCCGAGCACCGCGCCGAGCTGGCGCGCGATCGAGTTGATCCCCGTCGCGGTCGCGAAGCGGCCGCCCGTGATCTCCGCCACCGAGGCGCTGCCCACCACCGGGAACGTGATCCCCGCGCCGATCCCGAGGATCACCATGCCGGGCAGCCACTCGCCGAGGAAGTCGGGCTGGGTGCCGACCCTGCGCGCGAGGTAGAAGACGCCCGCGGCCCAGATCAGGGCGCCGGCGGCGATCACGAACGAAGCGCCCACGCGGGTGGCCAGCTTCGACGCCGGCCGCGCGACCGCCGCGGCGATGAACGGCCCGGGCGTGATCGCGAGGCCGGCCTCGAGCACGCTGTAGCCCCACACGGTCGTCAGGAAGAGGACGTTGCAGAGCACGTAGGAGTAGAAGCCCGCGGCCGCCACCAGCGTGATGGCGTTCGCCGCGGCCAGCGAGCGGATGCGCATCAGCGCGAGGTCGATCATCGGCGAGCGGTGCCAGGTGCAGCGCTCGACGAACAGGAGCCCGAGCGCGAGCGCCGCGCCGAAGCAGACGAGCACCCTCGGCGCTCGTCCAGCCCCAGTCGTCTCCCTTGATGATCCCGAGCGTCAGTACCGAGGTGCCCGCGGCGAGGATCAGCGCGCCGAACAGGTCGGGGACGGTGCGCCGGCCGGGCGCGCGGCTCTCGACGAGCGCGCGCTTCGAGAGCATCAGGGCGACGATGCCGATCGGCAGGTTGACGAGGAAGGCGAGCCGCCAGCCGCCCGCCTCGACGAGGATGCCGCCGAGGCTTGGGCCGAGGCCGGCGGCGAGCGCCGCCACCGCGCTCCAGAGCGCCACGCCGTGGGCCCGCTCGCGCTCCGAGTGCGCCTCGAGCACGAGCGCGAGCGACGCCGGCACGACGATCGCCGCGCCGATCGCCTGCAGGATGCGCGCGGCGACCAGGGTGCCCACCGACGGCGCCGCCGCGCACAGCACCGACGCGAGCGTGAAGATGACGATGCCCCACTCGAACAGCCGCTTGCGCCCGAGCAGGTCCGCGATCCGCCCCGCCGCGACGATGAAGGCGGCGAACACGATGTTGTAGGCGTTCAGGACCCAGGAGATCGTCGCGAGGCTCGTGTCGTCGAAGTCCTCGGCGATGTCCGGGAAGGCGACGTTCACGATCGTCGCGTCGACGAAGGCGAGCACCGCGCCGAGCGACGCGACGCCCAGGACCTGCTTCGAGGTGACGATGCGCCGGGTGACCGGCACGGAGCGGGTGATCATGCGACCGCGAGCAGAGCCAGTCCGAACAGGACGAGTAAGTGGAAGGTCTGGTCGATCGCGACCGTGACCATGGGGTGCGCCTCGGGATCGGTGTGCTTGACGGTGCGGATGTAGCGGTGCAGGAGGCGGCCGTCGTCCTCGATCACGTGCGTGGCGAACAGGAGCGCGGCCAGCGCGAACACGAGCGCGCCGCTCGTGTCCCACAGCCAGACGAAGGCGGGGACGAACGCGAGCGTGTATGTGCTGACGTGAGCGAGCAGGGCACGGCGGGCCGTTGGGTCCGCGCCGAGGCCGGCGAACTTGTGGCTCGCCTGCCACTCGGTCTGCAGCGCGAAGTCTCCGACCAGGTGGCTGACGACGAACACGGCGAACACCTCGACCCAGCTCACGTGGCAGGGCAAGACGTGGCGGCGGGCCAGGGCACCCGATGAGACTGCCCGCACCTTTGGCCCGCGTCAAGCGTTGGTACCGAGACAGGTGCTGCGACGACGCGCAGGATTTTCGCGTGGATCGCAGCTACGATGGCCGTTGTCCCGGACTCGCCCGGGCTGACCCACTGGAAGGGAAAACCGTCACATGCTTTCGAGCCGCCCCCGCGGCGCCCGCCGCGTCCATCTCACCGCAGTCGCCCTGGTCGGGGCCCTCGCGCTCTCGCTTACGGCCGCCGCCTCCGCGCGCGCCGAGCTGACCCTCGAGGGATTCCTGACCCTGGGCGACTCCTCCGCCGGCTGGATCACGGATACGAGCCCGCCGGCCGGATCGACCGATCAGGATTCGATCTCGCTGTTCGTCAACGGCACCGGCATCACCGACCTGAACGACGCCGCGCGCGCCGTGTTCGGCGGGGTCGGAGGCGCGGCGCCACCGGCGCAGCCGCCGAGCTTCGACTACAAGGTCACGAAGGTGGGCGCGAGCGGCGGCTCGACGCGCATGGTGATCCGCCTCAGCGACGGCGGCCGCGGCGAGCTGCGTCCGCTCGCCCTTCAGGCGAACGCCTGGACGAGAGTCAACGGCACCGGGACCGACTGGGACAACGTCGGCGGCACCTGCGGCTTCCGCGCCGACGTGACCTACGCCGCGGTGCTCGCCTGCCACCCCGGCGCGACGGTGACCGGCGTCGAGATCATCAACGACAGCGGCTGGCTCTATCCCGGCGGCTTCACGATGTTCGTGGACAACGTCTCCTACGCAGGCGAGACGCTCACGAAGCCGGCGCCGCCGGAGCTCGGCGAGAGCGTGATGGTCACGAACGTGAACGGCGTGGTCAACGTCCGCCTGCCGGAGAAGATCGGCGGGGGCCAGGACGCCGGCGACCTCGCGCGCATCAGCGGCACAGCGACGCTGCCCGTCGGGGCCGTGGTCGACGCGCGCATCGGGCGCGCTCGCGTCCGCTCGAACCGCGGGCGCGGCAAGGACCAGTCCGCGGTGTTCCGCGAGGGCCGCTTCCGCGTCCTCCAGGACCGCAAGCGCGGCGCCGTCACGCAGCTCTCGCTGCGCGGCAAGCTCGACTGCGGCCGCGGCAACGACGCGCGCTCGAGCAGCGCGGGTCCGGTCGCTCAGGCCTCGGCGCGCAGGCGGCGGCTCTGGGGCCGCGGCCGCGGCAGCTTCCGCACGCGTGGCTCGTACTCGTCCGGATCGGTCCGCGGCACGGAGTGGCTGACCGAGGACCGCTGCAACGGTACGCTGACGCGTGTCCGCTCGGGCGTGGTCGAGGTGCGCGACTTCGTGAAGCACCTGACCGTGTTCGTGGGGCCGGGTGAGAGCTACTTCGCCAAGCGCAGAGCTGACTGACGCGAACCGGTAAAGCCGACATGGAATCCCTGGGCGACGGGGGGAGCGGCCGGCGCTCCGCCCGCCGGCTGCGGCTGCTGATCTTCATCAGCACCGCGGTCGCGCTGATCGCCGTCGTCCAGGTCGCGTACTTCGCGGACATCCTCGAGGGCGCCGAGCTCGACACCGTCGACTCGCGCTTCGAGATCCGCGGAACCCAGGGGGCGCCCCCGGACGTGGTGCTCGTCGGCATCGACGACGTGACGTTCGGCGAGCTCCAGCAGCGCTGGCCGTTCCCGCGCTCCATGCACGCCGACGCGGTCGACGCGCTCAGGGAGGCCGGGGCGAAGGTGATCGCCTACGACGTCCAGTTCACGGAGCCGACCCGCCCGCGCGAGGACAACGCGCTCATCGACGCGGTCGCCAAGGCGGGCAACGTGGTGCTCTCGACGACCGAGGTGAACGCCCGCGGGGGCAGCAACGTCTTCGGCGGGGACGCCCTGCTGCGCGAGATCGGCGCCCGCGCGGCGAACAGCAACTTCTCGAACGACAGCGACGGCGTGATCAGGCGCCTCCCGTACGAGGTCGACGGGATGACCTCCTTCGGCGTCGCCTCGGCGGAGGAATACACGGGCCAGAAGGTCGCGAAGCGCGAGGGAACGGACCCGATCGACTACGCCGGACCGCCGCGGACGGTCGAGTACGTGTCGTTCTCGCGCCTGCTCGACGGAGACTTCCCCGAGGGGCTCTTCGAGGGCAAGATCGCCGTGGTGGGCGCGACCGCGCCGTCCCTGCAGGACACGCACGCGACCGCGGTCGGAGGCGGCGCCCAGATGGCCGGCCCCGAGATCCAGGCGAACTCGATGGAGACGGTGATCGAGGACTATCCGCTGCAGGATGTCCCCGGCTGGGTCAACGTCCTCCTGATCGCCCTGCTCGGGCTGCTCGGGCCGCTGGTGGCGCTGCTGGCCGGACCGCTCCGCGCGGCGATCTGGGGAGTGATCGCGGGCGTCGTCTTCACGGTCAGCGTCCAGCTGGCGTTCAACGCGGGCTGGATCGTCTCGTTCCTGTATCCGCTGGGCGCACTGGCGCTCGGCGTGGTCGGCGCGCTCGCGATCGGGCTGATGCTCGACGCGTTCGAGCGCGAGCGGGTGCGCGACCTGTTCTCGCGCTTCGTCCCCGAGCAGGTGGTCGACGAGGTGCTCAAGGACCTCGACGAGGACCTGCGGCTCGGCGGCGAGCGCGTGGTCGTGACCGTCCTGTTCTCGGACATCCGCGGGTTCACGACGTTCAGCGAAGCCACCCCGCCGGAGGTGGTGATCGAGGTGCTGAACCGCTACCTGACCCAGATGACGAACGTGATCCTCGGTCACGGCGGCACGCTCGTGAGCTTCATGGGCGACGGCATCATGGCCGTGTTCGGCGCGCCGATCGAATACCCCGATCACGCCGACCGCGCGCTCGCGGCGGCGCGCGACATGACCGGCTCGGGGCTCGAGGAGTTCAACGAGTGGATGCGGGAGACGGGCCACGGCGACGGCTTCCGCATGGGCGTCGGCCTCAACTCCGGCGCGGTGATGGCGGGCAACGTGGGCTCGGAGCGCCGGCTCGAGTACACGGTGATCGGCGACACCACGAACACGGCCTCGCGACTCGAGGGCATGACGAAGGGAACGCCGCACATGGTGTTCATCTCGGACTCCACGCGCGAGATGCTGACCACGGAGGCTCCGGACCTCATCAACGCGGGCGACATGGACGTTCGCGGCCGCCAGGTCCAGGTCACGGTTTGGTCGATCGGGAGCGAGGGGTCCGACCGCGTTACGGTCGGATCGCACTGATAGATTCGCGACCCGTGAGTGATGCCCCCGCGCTAGAGCACATCTCGAGCGGCAAGGTCCGGGACATCTACGCGGAGGGGGAGGATCGCCTCCTGCTGGTCGCGTCCGACCGGATCTCGACCTACGACGTGGTGCATCCCACGCCGATCCCGGACAAGGGCAAGGTGCTCACCGGGCTGACCGCGTTCTGGCTCTCGAAGACGAGCGAGATCTGCCCCAATCACCTGATCTCCTACGAGGACGTGCCCGAGCGCTTCAGGGGCCGCGCGATGCTGGTCGAGCGGCTCGAGATGGTCCCCGTCGAATGCGTCGTGCGCGGGTACATCACGGGCTCGGGCTGGAAGGACTACGGCCGCACGGGCGCCATCTGCGGCATCGAGCTGCCCGCTGGGCTCGAGGAGTCCGAGCAGCTTCCGGAGCCGATCTTCACGCCGGCGACGAAGGCCGAGGTGGGCGACCACGACGAGAACGTCGACTTCGACCGCGCCGCGGACATCGTGGGCGACCGCGCCCTGCTCGAGGAGCTGCGCCGCCTCTCGATCGAGATCTACTCGCTCGGCGCCGCTCACGCGCGCGAGCACGGGATCATCCTGGCCGACACGAAGTTCGAGTTCGGCCGCCGCGCGGACGGCACGATCGTGCTCGGCGACGAGGTGCTGACGCCCGATTCCTCGCGCTTCTGGCCGGTGGACGGCTACGAGCCGGGCCGCGGCCAGCCGAGCTTCGACAAGCAGTACGTGCGCGACTGGGCGGCCGGGTCCGGCTGGGACAAGACGCCCCCGGCGCCGGAGCTGCCGGACGACGTGGTGGCGCGCACGCGCGAGCTCTACGTCGAGGCGTACGAGCGCATCGTCAGCGAGCCCTTCTCCGCGTGGCTGGAGCGCAGCGGCGCGTGAGGGCGCGTGTTCTGATTCGCCCAAAGGCGGGCATCCTCGACCCGCAGGGCCAGGCGGTCGAGCGCGCTCTGCCTGCGCTCGGCTTCGAAGGAGCCCGGAACGTGAACGTAGGGAGGCTGATCGAACTGGACGTCGATGATGCGTCGCGCCTGCCCGAGATGTGCGAGCGCCTGCTCGCCAACCCCCTGATCGAGGATTACGAGATCGTCGAGGAGGCTGCGTGACGCGCTTCGGCGTCGTGCGCTTCCCCGGCTCGTGTGACGAGGTCGACGCGCTGCACGCGTGCCGGCGCTTCGGCGACGCCGAGCTGCTCTGGCACGGTGACCGCGACCTCGGCGGCATCGATGCCGTCGTCGTCCCCGGCGGCTTCTCGTACGGCGACTACCTGCGCGTCGGAGCGATCGCGCGCTTCTCGCCGATGATGGAGGCGGTGATCGAGTTCGCCGCCGACGGCGGCCCGGTGCTCGGCATCTGCAACGGCTTCCAGGTGCTGTGCGAGGCGGGGCTGCTTCCCGGCGCGCTGCTCCCGAACGACTCGCTGCGCTTCGTCTGCCGGCAGGTCGACGTCGTGGTCGAGGCAAACGACACGCCGTTCACGCGCGGCTGCTCGCCCGGCGACCTGCTCTCGATCCCGGTCAAGCACACGACCGGGCGCTACTTCGCCCCCGAGGGGACGCTGCCCGAGGACCAGATCGTGCTGCGCTACTCGCCCGGCCAGAACCCGAACGGCGCCATGGCGGACATCGCCGGCGTCTGCAATGCGGAGCGCAACGTGATGGGGCTGATGCCGCATCCGGAGCACGCGGTCGACCCGCTCACGGGCTCGGCCGACGGCGGGAGGCTGTTCGAGTCGCTCGCGATGGTCCCCGCGTGAGCGCGGCCGCAGTCGATCCTCATCGAGAGCTAGGCCTCACCGACTCGGAGTACGAGGGCATCTGCGAGCGCCTCGGCCGCGAGCCGAACGCGCTCGAGCTGGCGGTGTTCTCGCTCATGTGGTCGGAGCACTGCGCCTACAAGCACTCGAAGAAGCTGCTGCGGCTGTTGCCCACCGAGGGGCCGCACCTGCTGATGGGCCCGGGCGAGAACGCCGGTGTCGTCGACGTGGGCGACGGGCTCGCGGTGGCCTTCAAGGTCGAGTCGCACAACCATCCGAGCGCGGTCGAGCCGTTTCAGGGCGCGGCCACCGGCGTCGGCGGGATCCTGCGCGACATCTTCGCGGTCGGGGCGCGGCCGATCGCGGTGCTCGACTCGCTGCGCTTCGGCGAGCTCGACTCGCCGCGCTCGCGCTACCTGTTCGAGGGCGCGGTCAAGGGCATCGGCCACTACGGCAACTCGATCGGCGTACCCACGGTGGGCGGCGAGGTCCTGTTCGAGCAGGCCTATGAGCAGAACTGCCTCGTCAACGCGATGTGCGTCGGGCTGGCGCGCTCGCAGGACCTGATCCGGAGCGCGGCCGCGGGGCTCGGCAACCAGCTCGTGCTGCTGGGGGCGCGCACCGGCCGCGACGGGATCGGCGGCGCGTCCGTGCTCGCGAGCGCGGAGCTGTCGGACGAGGACGACCTGAAGCGCCCGAGCGTGCAGATCGGCGACCCGTTCGAGGAGTCGAAGCTCGTCGAGTGCTGCCTCGAGCTGCTCGGCGCCGGGCTGCTGCGCTCGCTCCAGGACCTCGGCGCGGCGGGGCTGTCCTCGTCGTCGTCCGAGATGGCGTCGAAGGGCGAGGTCGGGCTCGACATCGACGTCGCGCGCGTGCCGCTGCGCGAGGCGGACATGGAGCCCTTCGAGGTCATGATCTCGGAGTCGCAGGAGCGCATGCTGTGCGTGGTCGAGCCCGAGCGGCTCGACGAGGTGCTCGCTCTCTGCGAGCGCTGGGAGGTGCGCGCCACGGCGATCGGCGAGGTCACCGACACGCGCCGGCTGCGGGTGTTCGACGGCGACGAGCTGGTCGGCGACATGCCCGTCGAGGCCCTCGTGGACGACTGCCCGCTGTACGACCTCGAGCCCGAGGAGCCGGCCGAGCCCGTCTACCCCGACCCGGCTCCGCGTCTGGCTTCCTCGGCGAGCCTCGAGGAGACGCTGATCGCCGTGCTCGGGTCCCCGAACGTCGCGTCGAAGCGCCCCGTCTTCGAGCAGTACGACTCGATCGTCGGCTCGCGGACGGTGCGGCGGCCGGCCGCCGCGGACGCCGCGGTGCTCCAGCTCGGGCTCGACGGCGGCTCCGGCGCGATCGCCGTGTCGATCGACGGCAACGGCCGGCGCGTGGCCTGCGACCCGTACCTCGGCGCGGTCGAGGCGGTGCTCGAGTGCGCGCGCAACCTCGCGTGCACGGGCGCGGAGCCGCTCGGCCTGACGAACTGCCTCAACTTCGGAAACCCGGAGAAGCCGCACGTGGCGTGGCAGCTCACGCGCGCGGTCGAGGGCCTGCGCGACGCGTGCGTCGCGCTCGGCGTGCCCGTGGTGGGCGGCAACGTCTCGCTCTACAACGAGGGCGGGGGCGGGCCGATCTACCCGACCCCGATCGTCGGAATGGTCGGCAAGCTGGCGGACCCGGCGGCCGCGCCGCGCGCCGGCTTCGTGTCGGAGGGCGACGCGATCGCGCTCGCGGGGCCGTACGCGCCGGCGCTCGAGGGCAGCGAGCTCGCCAAGCTGCGCGGCTCGCTCGGCTCCGGCCTCGCGGGTTTCGATCTCGACGAGCAGGCCGAGTTCCTGCGCGAGCTGCGTGCGGCGGTCCCCGGGCTGCCCACGGCTCATGACTGCAGCGAGGGCGGGCTCGCGTGCGCGCTCGCCGAGTGCTGCATCGAGGGCGGCCTCGGCGCGAGGATCGACCTGACCGCCGCCGGGCTCGGCGACGACCTCGAGGCCGCGCTGTTCGGCGAGGGCCCGGGCGGCGTCGTGCTCGCCGGCCCCCGCGCCGAGCTCGAGGCGATCCCCGGCGCGCGGCTGATCGGCGAGGTCGGCGGGACGTCGCTCGACGTGGACGGCGCGTTCTCGGTCCCGGTCGAGCGGCTGCGGTCGGCCTACGAGGACGCGATCCCCGCCGCACTCGCCTGACCCCGGCGGTGCCGCCGGGGTGCGCTGGTACCGTCAGGTGTCCGCCCTCCTGTGATGAATCCAGACCTCGACCAGCGCGACGGTCCTCGCGACGAGTGCGGCGTCTTCGGCGTAAGCGCGCCGGGCAGCGACGTCGCGCGGCTTGCGTACTTCGCCCTGTTCGCGTTGCAGCACCGCGGCCAGGAGTCCGCGGGGATCGCGGTCTGCGAGGACGGCAAGATCATGACCGTGCGCGATGTCGGCCTGGTCTCGCAGGTCTTCGACGAGGAGAAGCTGCGCGCCCTCGCCGGGGAGATGGCGCTTGGCCACGTGCGCTACTCGACGACGGGCTCGTCCGCCTGGGAGAACGCGCAGCCGGTCTGGCGCTCCGACCGGCGCCAGGTCGCGCTCGCGCACAACGGCAACCTCATCAACGCCGTCGAGCTCCACTCCGAGCTGAGCGCGGACGGCGTGTCGTTCCGCGGCACCTCTGACTCGGAGATCATCACCGCGCTGCTCTCGACACACGAGGCGGAGTCGATCGAGGACGCGATCGCCGACGTGATGCCGCGGCTCGAGGGCGCCTACTCGACGGTCGTGATGACGAAGACCGCCGTCGTCGCGTTCCGCGACCCGGCCGGCCTGCGGCCGCTGTCGCTCGGGCGGATCGGCGACTCGTGGTGCGTCGCATCCGAGAGCTGCGCCTTCGACATCATCGGCGCGGACCTCGTCAGAGACGTCGAGCCGGGCGAGCTCGTCTCGCTGCGGCCCGGCCGTGAGCCGGAGTCGCGCCAGGTGCTCGAGTCGGAGCGCCGCGCGTTCTGCGTCTTCGAGCACATCTACTTCGCGCGCCCGGACTCGATCCTCGAGGGCAACCGCACCCAGGTCTCGCGGCGCAAGATGGGCGAGATCCTCTGGCGCGAGGCGCCGGTCGAGGCCGACGTCGTGATCGCGGTGCCGGACTCGGGGAACCCCGCGGCGTCCGGCTACTCGAAGGCGTCCGGGATCCCGCGCGACGACGGGCTGATCAAGAACCGCTACGTCGCCCGCACGTTCATCCAGCCGGGCCAGGAGCTCCGCAAGCACGGCCTGCGCATGAAGTTCAACCCGCTGCGCGAGGTCGTCGAGGGCAAGCGGCTCGTGGTCGTCGACGACTCGATCGTGCGCGGCAACACCACGCGCCAGATCGTGCAGATGCTGCGCGACGCGGGCGCGCTCGAGATCCATATGCGCATCTCGGCGCCGCCGATCCGCTTCCCCTGCCACTACGGCGTCGACATGTCGACGAAGCAGGAGATGGTCGCCCACGAGCGGACGGAGCAGGAGGTGGCCGAGGAGCTCGGCTGCGACTCGCTCCGCTACCTGTCGCTCGAGGGGGTCTACGAGGCGATCCGCTCGACCCGCTCGACCCACTGCGACGCGTGCTTCTCGGGGGACTACCCGCTCGAGCGCACGGAGTCGGCGAACGGCAAGTTCGCCTTCGAAGAGCTTCCGCTGCTCCGCGCCTGAGCGACGATTCCGCAACTGCCGTAAAGACCCTGCGACGGGCCGCCCGCTCCCGCCGCCCACCGCGCTACGGTGGCCCTCCGCCATGGACCTGACCGCCGCCCTGCGCACCCACTTCGGCTTCCCGGACTTCCGGCCGGGCCAGCGCGAGGCGTGCGAGGCCGCCCTGGCGGACCGCGACGTGCTCGTCGTCATGCCCACCGGCTCGGGCAAGTCGCTCTGCTATCAGCTTCCCGCGCTGCTGCGTGACGACCTGACGATCGTCGTCTCGCCGCTCGTCGCGCTCATGCAGGACCAGGTCGAGGCGCTGGCCGCGCGCGGGCTCGGCGACCAGGTGGCCCTCGTGAACGCACAGCAGGACGCCGCCGCGAACGCCGCCGTGCTCGAGCGGGCGGGCGCCGGCGTGCTGCGGCTCCTCTATGTCGCCCCCGAGCGCTTCTCGGCTCCCGGCTTCCTCGACCGCGTGCGCGCGCAGGCGCGCGTGGGCCTGTTCGTGGTCGACGAGGCGCACTGCGTGTCCCAGTGGGGGCACGACTTCCGGCCCGACTACTTCCGCCTGGCGGACGCCGCCCGCGCGCTCGAGGCGCGCGCGATCGTCGCCTCCACCGCCACGGCGACCGCGCGGGTGGCGTCCGACGTCGTGCGGCGCCTCGGCCTCCGCGATCCGCTCAGCGTGGCCACGGGCTTCGACCGGCCGAACATCTCGTTCGCGGTGGCGCGCCCGGTCGGCCAGGACAAGGAGCGCATCGCGGTCGAGACCCTGCGCGGCGAGGACGCCCTCCCGGCGATCGTCTACGCGGGCACGCGCGCCGGGTCGGAGGAGATGGCCGCGCTGCTCACCCGCGAGCTCGGCGAGCAGGCGGCGGCCTATCACGCCGGGCTCGACCGCGAGCGTCGCGCGCGCGTGCAGCGCGCCTTCCTGTCCGACGAGGTGCGGGTGATCTGCGCGACGAACGCGTTCGGGATGGGAGTCGACAAGCCGAACGTGCGGACCGTGCTGCACACGAGCGTGCCGAGCTCGCTCGAGGCGTACTACCAGGAGGCGGGCCGCGCCGGGCGCGATGGTGCTCCCGCGCGCGCGCTGCTGCTCGCCGAGAACCGCGACAAGGCGCTGCACGTCCACTTCATCAAGCGCGAGGAGCTCGACCCGGGTCTGCCGGGGTGGCTCGCCGACCGCATCGCCGCCTCCGCGGACGGCGACGGCCGCTACGCGCTCGACTCCGCCGCGCTGGCACGCGACCTGCGCGGCGACGGCGAGCGGCTGCGGGCGCTGCTCGGCCACCTCACGCGCGCGGGCGTGATCTCGCCGACGCCGTCGTCGCAGGACCGCGTCGCGGGCCGGATGCTGTCGGCGTTCGACGGGCGCGCGGACGCTCTCTGCCGCACGTCGATCGAGGATGCCGCGCGCTCGCGCTGGCGCCAGTACCGCGAGATCTGGGCGTATGTCGAGGAGGAGACCTGCCGGCGCGCGGCGATCCTGCGGCACTTCGGCGACCCGGCGCCGGGCGCGGCGCCGCAGGATGTCTGCTGCGACGTCTGCAACCCCGCCCTGCGGCCGGTGGCGCCCCCGCCCGACCCGGTCGCGATCGGCAACCTCGACGAGGCGATCATCGCCGTGGCGGCGGGCGCCCGGCCGGCGGTGGGCCGCACGACCTGCGCCGAGATCCTGCACGGCTCGCGCAGCAAGAAGATCCAGCGCAACTCCTACGACGGGCTGCCGGCGTACGGGAGTTCCGCGCGCATGCGCCGCGCGGACATCCTCGCGCGGGTCGACGAGCTGATCGAAGCGGGTCGCCTCGAGACGACCGGAGGGCCCTACCCGGTGCTGCGCGTGGCGGCGTGAGCCTGCGCGTGGCGGTGCTCGTGTCCGGGGAGGGCACGAACCTCCAGGCGCTGCTCGACCAGGTCCACGGGAGCGAGGGCATCGAGGTCGCGGCGGTCGCGGGGAGCCACCCCGCGGCGCGAGGGCTCGCGCGCGCTCGGGCCGCGGGCGTCGAGACGGCGGTGTTCGAGCGCGGTGCGGAGCGGGAGCAGCGCGACCGCGAGCTGGCGGACTGGCTCGACGCGCGCAGGATCGATCTGGTGGTGCTGGCGGGCTGGATGGAGCTGCTGAGCCCGCCGTTCGTCGAGCGCTTCCGCGGGCGGATCCTGAACGTCCATCCGGCGCTGCTGCCGGCGTTTCCCGGCCTCGACGCGATCGAGCAGGCGCTCGCATACGGGGTGCGGGTCGCCGGCGTCACGATCCATTTCGTCGACGAGGGGACCGACACCGGTCCGGTCCTGTTGCAGGAGTCCTTCGACCTTCCATACCATCGAGACGTGGCGGCGATCCGACAGCACTTCCACGAGGTCGAACACAGGCTGCTTCCGCGCGCGGTTCGGCTGATCGCCGCCGGCCGGGTCCGATTCGACGCCGACAACCCGCGGCTGGTGCACATCGATGGCGCAGGACTGAGCAGGGCGGCGCCGAGCGCACCGCCCCGGGCGAGGTGCGCGTGCGGCGGGCGCTCCTGTCCGTGTCCGACAAGCGCGGGCTCGTCGAGTTCGCGCGCGGGCTGACGGAGCTCGGAGTCGAGATCGTCTCGACGGGCGGCACGGCGCGCGAGCTGACCGCCGAGGGCATCGCCGTCCGGGCCGTCGACGACTACACCGGCTTCCCCGAGATGCTCGACGGGCGAGTCAAGACGCTCAACCCGCGCATCTACGCCGGGCTGCTGGCCGTGCGCGACGACGAGGAACACGTCGAGACGCTGAACGCCCATTCGATCGACCCGATCGACCTGGTCTGCGTCAACCTCTATCCGTTCGAGCGCGTCTCCGCGCGCCGGGGGGTCGAGGAGGCCGACGTGATCGAGAACATCGACATCGGCGGCCCGACGCTCATCCGCGCGGCGGCGAAGAACCACGCGTATGCCGGCGTGGTCGTGTCGCCCGAGGCGTACGACGCGGTGCTCGAGGAGCTGCGCTTCGGCGACGGCCGGCTGTCGGACCGCACGCGGCAGGCGCTCGCCCAGGAGGCGTTCGCGTACACGGCGCGCTACGACGCCGCGATCTCGCGCTGGTTCGCCGAGCGCGAGGACGACTTCCCGGGCCAGTACGCCCGCGCATACGAGAAGGTCCTCGACCTCTCCTACGGCGAGAACCCGCACCAGCGAGCCGCCTATTACGCCGAGGTCGGCACGCGCTCGCACCTGATGTCGATGGTGTCGAAGCTGCACGGCAAGGAGCTGTCCTTCAACAACCTGCTCGACCTCGACGCGGGCCGGCGCATAATCGACGACTTCGAGCTGCCGGCCGCGGCGATCATCAAGCACAACAATCCGTGCGGCGCGGCGGTCGGGGCGGGCATCGAGGAGGCGTTCGACAAGGCACTGGCGACTGACCCGCAGAGCGCATTCGGCGGGGTCGTCTGCTTCAACCGCCCCATCGAGCTCTCGCTGGCGCGAGAAGCTCAACTCGATGTTCCTCGAGCTCGTGTTCGCGCCGGGCTACGAGAACGACGCCCTGGCCGTGCTCGAGCAGAAGCCGAACGTGCGCCTCCTCCACGACCAGGAGCGGCGGCTCGCGACGCTGGGTGAGCATGACCTGAAGCGCGTCCGCGGCGGGCTGCTCGTCCAGGACCGCGACACCGGCCTGCAGCAGCGCGAGGACATGGAGGTGGTGACGCAGCGCAAGCCGAGCGAGCAGGAGTGGGGCGAGCTCCTGTTGGCGATGCGTATCTGCAAGCACGTGCGCTCGAACGCGATCGTGCTGGCGCGCGAGCTCGGCACGGTCGGGATCGGCGCGGGCCAGATGAGCCGCGTCGACTCGGTCCGGATCGCGGTCGACAAGGCCCGCGCCGCGGAGCACTCGCTCGACGGCGCGGTCATGGCATCCGACGCGTTCTTCCCGTTCGCCGACGGTCCGGGCCTCGCGATCGAGGCGGGCGTGCGAGCGATCATCCAACCCGGCGGCTCGCAGCGCGATCCCGAAGTGGTCGAGGCCTGCGACGCGGCGGGCGTGGCGATGGTCTTCACGAGGCGCCGCAACTTCCGCCACTGAGGCGGCTCCGCTTCGACAGCCGTCGAACTGTCGCTAGAGTTGCGGCCACGGCTGACTCATGAGGGAGCCTCATCACCCATCCTGCGGAGAGCTCGAGCTGTCCGCCGTACTCCACGCGCTGAGCGACCCCGCCCGGCTCGCGATAGTCAGGCGACTCTCCGTCGGCGACGAGTCCTCGTGCGGAGCGTTCGATCTCGGCCTCTCGAAGGCGACGCTCTCGCACCACTTCCGGGTGCTCCGCGAGGCCGGCGTGGTGCGCACGCGACTCGATGGGCGCAAGCGCCTGCTGTCGTTGCGCCAGGCCGATCTGAACGAGCGCTTCCCGGGACTGCTCGCCGCGATCCTCAATGCCGAGGACGCGCGCGTGTCGACCGCGGCGTAGCGCTTCCAGCCGAGTCCTCGATACCCCCGGGAGGACTCGAACCTCCAACCTTGCGGTTAAAAGCCGCTTGCTCTAGCCATTGAGCTACGGGGGCCTCCCCAGATGATGGCGCATGCTCAGTCGAGCCATCGCGGCTCCTCGAAGTCGGCGTACTCCTGGATGGCGCCATAGATGTGCTGAACGACCCAGGTGCAGTGGATCGAAAGGTGCACACGCCGTAGACGAGACGGTTCTTCGCCCGTCCGCTGCTGGAGGTCGGCATGTGATTGACCATGTGCTTGCGAAGGACGCAGCGTGGGAGGTCGAGGTGCTCGAGCCAGAACGCCTCGATCT
>CAWEGR010000006.1:0-100050 GCA_963808775.1 uncultured Thermoleophilaceae bacterium | reverse complement strand
TGAGCGCCACGACGCCGGCCGCCAGCGCGACCAGGAGCAGCCCGGCCAGGCCGACGAGTAGCGCGCGCAGGCGGCGGTTCGAGCGGACCTGGGACTCGGTCTCGTGTTCCAGCTCGGCGCGGCTCGCCCCGAGGAACTCGCGCTCCAGCTCGTTGAGGTCGTCCCCGTGGTCTGTGCTCCAGTCGAGCGCCGAGGCCAGGCGGGCGCCGCGATACAGCTCGCCCGGCTCGCGGCCGGCGACATCCCAGTCGCGCGCCGCGTGAATCAGGTGATGGTGCAGCCGGCGTCCCTCCGCGTCCTCCTCGAGCCAGGTCGCGCAGCCGCGGCCACTCGCGCAACAGTGCCTCGTGGGCGACCTCGAGACTCTCCTCCTCGACAGTGACGAGCCGGCTGTCAATGAGGGCCGTGAGCGCCGCCGCCGTTGCCGCATCCGGCTCCGGATCGATCTCGTCGAGCGGCATCAGGCGGCGAACGAGTGCTCCGGACTCCGTCTCACCGGCGTCGGCCAGCCGCAACAGGATTCGCCTGGCGGCCTCGCGCTCCGGCTCGCTCAGGCGCGCGTACATCTGCTCGGCCAGGCGGCCCACCGCGCCCCGCACGCCGCCGGTCCGCTCGTAGGCCGCGTGGCGCATCACTCGTCCGTCGCGTGCCTGCCACTGCTCCACCAATGCGGCCGATAGCAGCGGCAGGCCTCCGGGCTCGTCGATCACGTCGGCGATCAGAGCGTCGGTGAGGGCGGGTTCGACCCGTAGGCCGACGCGCCCGGCCGGCTCCTCGATTGCCCGCCGGAGTTCCTCGCGCTGCATCGGACCGACGAGCACCTGGTTGGCGCCCACGAGCCGCGCCAGCCGGTCGTGTGTCGCGCAGCGTCCATAGAAATCCGCACGCACCGCCAGCACCACCTGGATGCGGCGGTCGCCGTTCTCCACGAGGTCGACGAGTAGGTCGAGAAAGCGGGTCCGCTCGGTCTCGTCGCGGCAGAGCGTGAACAACTCCTCGAACTGATCGACCACGAGCACCGCCCGTTCGGCCCATGGCGCCAGCGAACGCTCGAGCTCAGCGAGGGGATGCCGGCCGGGGCGCATCACAGCCTGCGGCCAACGCTCAGAGCCGGGCAGCACGCCCGTTGCCAGCGCGGGGAGGAGGCCCGCGCGCACGGCCGACGACTTCCCGCTGCCGGACGGCCCGATCACGGCCAGGAGCGGCGAGCCCACGAGCCGCGCGACCAGTTCCGCCACGAGCCGCTCGCGACCGAAGAAGTACTCGGCGTGAGCAGTGTCGAAGGTGGCGAGCCCCGGGAACGGGCACACCGTCGGGCTCGGCGCCGCCGCCTCCTCGCGCCGGTAGAGCCGGTCGCGCTCGTCCGCGGTCCGCAGCGCCAGGAGATCTCCGGAGAGGTCGGCCTCCGCCGCGCGCAGCTCGCTCCGCCCGGCGGCCGCGCGGCCCGCGCTCGCCTCGACGCCCTCCGCGGCGCGCGCCTTCGCCCACTCGGCTGCCAGGCGGTGCACGGCGAGGGGCACGCCTCCGCTCTGGGTCGCGAGCGCCTCGACAGGGAGCGGGTCGATCTCCGCCGACCGGTAGAGGCGCGCGATCTCGGCGACGGCCTCGTCTCCGAGCGCGCCCAGCTCGAATCTAGGACCCTCGCGGCGGGTGAAGGGGGACGGGGCCTCGGGCTCCCGGTGAAGTACGAGCACGAGGAGATGAGGTCGAGCTGCCGCGGCTGCTCGATGAGCAGGTCGGGATTCGCACCGTCCGCATCGTCGAGCATG
Source organism: uncultured Thermoleophilaceae bacterium (assembly GCA_963808775.1). GTDB lineage: Bacteria > Actinomycetota > Thermoleophilia > Solirubrobacterales > Thermoleophilaceae > JACVRW01. The sequence continues at coordinate 98,281 of CAWEGR010000006.1, read as the reverse complement.
AGCAGCGTCGGACGCTCGCTCCGCCCAGCGCGCCCAACCGCGGCATTCGCGTCGCCAGCGGTGGTGGACGCGCCCGTGTAGAGAATGGCCACGCCGCGGCTCGACGCCTCGCGAGCAACCTCGGCCGCGAGACGTGTCTTGCCGATCCCGCTGGGGCCGGCGATGAACGCGACGCCACCGTCTCCCTCACACGCCTCATCGAGGAGCGCCACGAGATCGGCGAGCTCCTGATCGCGTCCGGCGAGGAGCGGCGAACCCCCGTCGAGCGCCGCCGGCAACTCCTCCGGGCGCGGAGGGACCGCGAGCGCGGGGTCCTGCGCGAGGATCGCTTCCTGAAGAGCGCGCAGGTCCTCGCCGGGCTCGACGCCGACCTCGTCGACGAGCGTGCGGCGCGCCGCGCGGTAGGCGTCGAGCGCCTCTGCCTGGCGACCGCTGCGATACAGGGCGAGCATGAGCTGAGCGCGCAGACGCTCACGCAGGGGCTCTTCGGCGACCGCGGCCTCAAGGTCTCCGACGACCTCCGCATGCCGGCCGAGCGCGAGGTCAGCGTCGACGCGGGCTTCGAAGGCCGCCCAGCGCCGCTCCTCGAGCCGCGCTATCTCCGGCTGGACGAACGACTCGTAGGCCAGGTCGGCGAGCGCCGGCCCGCGCCACATCGCGAGGGCCTCGCGGAGCATCTCGGCGGCCGCATCCGCGTCGGTTTCCGCCAGGTCGCGCGCCTCCTCGACCAGGTGCTCGAAGCGATCCACGTCGAGCTCACCGGGATGGATGTTCAGTCGATACGCGCTCCCCTGCGTCTCGAGCCGTCCATTTCGTCCCAGCGCCTGGCGCAGCGACGAAACCTGGTTGTGCAGCATCTTCTGAGCGCTAGCAGGAGGATTCTCTCCCCAAAGCTCCTCGACAAGACGCTCGCTGGGGACCAATTCGTTGGACCTGAGCACGAGCAGGGCCAAGAGGGCGCGCTGGCGTCCTGTGCCGATCGTGAGTCCGAGATCATCGTCGCCGACGACCTCTAGTGGGCCGAGCAAGCGAAAATCCAACCTGGTCACCACGGTAGCCCCGTCTTCGTGGTGCCGCAACGGACCCGTTTTGACCCGTCCGCCTCATTCCGGTTACCAAGGCGCGGCGGCGGGTCGATCGGCGTACCGTGATGGTCGTGGAATCCGGCCATGAGGACTTCCGCAAGCGTCTGTTGGGCGAGTCGCTGTCGGAGCGCTTTGGCCTCGCCCTCGTGGCGGGGGACGCGCGAGCCGCCGAGGAGCTCGCTCAGGAGGCGCTCGAGCTCGACCTTGGCGAGGCCGAGCTGTACCAGTTCGTGGTGGCGCCGGCCATGCACCGTATCGGCCGGATGTGGGCCGCCGGGGAAATCAGCGTCGCCCACGAGCACCTGGCGACCAGGATCGCCACCCAGGTGCTGGTGCTGGCGCATGAGCTTGCGAGCCTCCCTGGCCACCGGGCCGGGCGGCGGGCCGTGCTCGCGGCGGTCGAGGGCGAGCATCACGTGGTCGCGCTCGAGATGGCGGGGAACCTGCTCGACTCGGCCGGCTACGAGGTGGTCTCGCTCGGCGCCGACGTGCCGACGGAGTCGCTCGCGGCCATCGTCGCCGACCATCCGCCGGACGTGTTCCTCTTCAGCGCGACGTCGGCGGAGGCCGCGGGGCGGCTGCCGGCCGCGGTGAGCGCGGTCACGGTGGAACGCTCAGAGGTCGGCGTGATCGTCGGCGGGGCCGGCATCTCGCGCGGCTTCGCGCTCGGTCCGCGCGTGGTGATCGAACGGAGCGTCATCGACGTCGTGGACGCCGCCGACGCCATGCTGCGCAACGCGGGCCTCAACTAGGGCGAGCCGCTCATCGCCTCGCTCTGCTCGATTGACGCTGGCGCCTGTGGCGCGACGGCGACGAACGACGAGACGGCGGCGGCGCTCGCTCGACCGCAGGCTGCTCGCGCCGCCTACGCGAACGACGTGGGAGGGCGCGCCGTCTGATCGAGCGGGCCGACGTAAACGTGAAGGACGACCGGAGCAGAGCTCGTATCTGATGCGACGAGCGAGGTCGGCGACGATCCACGGCTGCTCGAGCTCACGCTCGTCGCCGGCGCCGAACGACGCCAAGGACAGCTACAACGGCACCGGCCTGATCCGCGCCGCCGAGCGCGGCAACGTCGCATCTCAGGCGGCTGCTCGAGACCGACATCGAGCTCGACCACGTCAACCGGCTCGGTGGACGCGCTTCTCGAGGCGTGATCCTCGGCGAAGGCGTCGCGAGCACATCGGACCGTGCGCCTGCTGGTCGATGCCGGGGCGACACGAGCATCGCCGACGAGAGCGGACCACCGCGCTCGAGCACGCGCGACGAAGCGGCTACGACGAGATCGGGGCATCCTCCGAGGCGCGCTGAGGCCGAGCCGCCACACTGGGGAGCGTGTTCAGCAGCGTCGACCCGGGGGCCGTCGCCGTGCTCGCCCTCAGCGCGGGGCTCTACCTGTACGCGCTCGCCCGCCTGCGGGCGCGAGGCGTCGGGATCTCGCGCTGGCAGCAGCTCGCCTGGTGGACCGGGCTCGCCTGCTTCGCGATCGCGCTGATCGGCCCGCTCGACCGCCTCGCGGAGGACCTCTTCAGCGCCCACATGGGCCAGCACCTGCTGTTCGCGGAGGTCGGCGCGCCGCTGATCCTGATCGGCATCCGCTCGCCCGTGCTCCTGTTCATGCTCCCGCAGGCCGCCCTCAAGAGCCTGGCGCGCCGCCGGCGTCTACGCGCGCTGCTCGGCTTCCTGAGCCGGCCGCTCGTCGCGATCCCGCTCTACGTCCTCGTGCTGTACGCCTGGCACCTCGAGTTCATGTTCGTGGGCGCACTCGAGAGCGAGCCCCTGCACCTGCTGCAGCACTGGTCCTTCATCGCGATCTCGCTGCTCGTCTGGTGGAGCGCGCTCGAGCCGAACCGGCGGCGCATGCGCGGCGAGCTGTGGAAGGTCGGCTACATCTTCGGCGCGCGCCTCGGAGGCATGATGCTCGGGATGGCGTTCCTCGTGATGAGGTCGCCCGCGTACGAGGCCTTCTACGGGCAGCGCGCGCACGAGCACGGCCTGACGCCGGTCGCCGACCAGCAGATCGGCGGCGGGCTGATGCTGACCCTCGACGCGATCATCGTCTTCGCGGCGCTCTGCTTCTTCTTCTGGCGCGCGTCCGAGGACGACCTCGAGGCGCAGCGCAAGGCCGCGGCCTCGGGCTAGGCGTGGCTCGCCGTCAGGCGAGGAACTCGTCGCTCTGCGTGAGCAGGCCGAACAGGATGAGGAAGTCGATGATCAGCACCGCCATCGCCCAGAGCGGGAAGACGAACATGACGAGCACGGTCAGCATCGCGCTGATGCCGGCGAAGCCGACGCCGAGCCACAGACCCCAGGTGCTGCGCCGGAAGATCAGCACCCCCGTGAGCACCTGCGTCAGGCCGATCGCGAGCCAGAACCAGCCCCACGCGGTCAGGTCGATGCCGTAGAGCACCTCGCGCGCCTGCGAGGCGACGATGTCGTCGTCGGCCAGGGCGGCGATCCCGCTGAGGGCGTTGTAGCCGCCCGCGATCAGAGCCATGACGCCCGCGAAGGTGATCCAGCCCGAGCGCCTCGCAATGTTCTCAGCCACGCGAACGGCGAGGCTAAGGGGAGGCGCGGACGTCAGCCGGTCGCGAAGTCGCCGAGGCCCTGCTCCAGCAGGTCACTCGGGTGGGCCCGCAGATCGCGCGACGCCGGTGAGCGCGTAGCGAGCGGCGTCCTCGTGCCGGGCGAAGGAGCGCAGCTCCGTAGCCCGGCCGCCCCGCACGGTCCACACGTGCGTGATCAGGTCATCGACCTCGGCGCCGCTCGCCCTGCCCCGCCCGCGCTGGCGCATCGAGACCACGACCCGCCCGCCGAGCTCCTCGACGTCGAGCAGCTCGACGACGAAGGTCTCGAAGGCGTCGTCGCCGTCGTCGAGCCACGCGAGCAGCGACTCCGGGCCATGGAAGGTCTCGACCGTGGTCCCGACCACGATGTCGGGAGCGGTGAGCGCCCTGATGCCGTCGCGGTCCCGCGCGTTCACCGCCGCGTACATGCGCGCCGCGAACTCGCGGCCGTCGATCTCGGCGCCCATCGCGGCCAGCCTAGTCCCCGCCGGACAGGTCGAACAGCACCACGCCGCCGACCCTCCGTCGCTCGATCCCGAGCCCGGCCACCGGCCGGCTCGCCGCTCCCGCCCAGGGCGTACCCCGCGTCCAGCCGGGATGCACGATCACTGTCCGGATGCCCGCGTCGCGCAGGCTCGCCACCGAGCGCCGGTCCGGGAAGCCCTCGGACGCCAGCGAGAGGTCGTTCGTCACCCGCGGGATGAAGCCGCTGAGCCCGTTCACGAGTGCCGGGAAGCCGTCGGTCGACCAGACCATGTAGCTGTAGGTTCTCCCGTCGTCGGCGGAGGTCGCGAGCGAGTTCGCCGGCAGGTGCATGAGCGGGGGGACGGCCTCAGCGAGGCCGCGCGGCGGTGGCGGCACGCTCGGATGTGCGCGGAATGCACCTCCCTCCACGAGCATGACGAGCGCCAGCCCTACGCAGATCACGGGGGCGGCCCAGGGCCGGCGGCGAAGCGCGGGGGCGCTCGTGAACCACTGCGCTCCCGCTGCAGCGAACAGCGCAAGGCACAGTGTCGTAACCGTGTGGATGCGTCCGGGGGTCCGGTAGCCGTCCCAGCCGGGCGCGTGGTCGAACAGGAGCCGGAAGCCGACCCTGCCGTCGAGGAACTCCGTGCCCATCGACAGGATCGCGGCCGCGGCGAGCGCGATCGCCAGGCCGATCCGGAGGCGTCTCGGCCAGACGTCGCCGAGCAACCCCAGGAGAGCGAGAGCCAGCACGAGCGCGCCGGGAAACAGCGTCTGCTCGGCGGGGGCGCGCAGGCCGTCCCGGACGCCGCTCGTGATCTCGCCCCAGACGGGATTGTCGGCGGGCGCGGCCAGGAACGCCTCGGGCGGGGGAGAAGAGCTCGGCGAGCGCGATCGTGCGCTGGGACTCCGGATAGTCGTCGGCCACCCGCAGGTACGGCACCGCCACCCAGACAGAGACGAGTGCGAGCACCGTGACCCCGATCGCGGTGGCGGCGAGCACGCGGGACGGCGGGGGCGGCCGTCCCGCTCGCCACCAGATGACGAGCCCCACGGCCGCGAGCGTCGCGAGCAGGTAGAGGAGCTGGAGCGCGAGCGACACGCCCACGAGCACCTGCCAGGTCGCGACGAGCCAGCCAGCCAGCACGGCCGCCGGCCTCTCACGGCGGTAGCCGCGCAGCAGCAGCATGAGGCAGAGCGGGATGCTCCCGGACGAGAGCACGTGCAGGTGGCCGCTCTGTTCCCAGCGCCACGGCGAGTAGGCGAACGCGACCCCGGCGATCAGCGCTCCCGGACGCGAGAGCCCGAGCTCGCGGGCGAGCAGGTAGGCACCCGCGAAGGACAGCCCGTAGGCGAACAGGAACGCGACGTTGTAGTGCCAGATGGCGGCTCTGAAGCCCGTGCCGAGCAGCGCGAGCGGCGCGAAGCCGACGAACGCGTCTGAGAACGCGAGCGAGTCCGAGAGGGGCCAGAAGGAGTTCGCCTGCCACCACTCGAGGGGCTGGTGCAGCAGCGCGTTCCCGTTCCACCCGATCAGGTACGCGACCAGCAGGGGATCCGCCAGGTCCTTCGGCACGTCCCGGTCGAGGTGGAGGACGAGGGGCCAGAACATCAGCACCGCAAGGGCGATGCCGACGAGCAGCGCGACCCCGCCCTCACGGGCGGATGGAGGGGAGCTCTCGGAGCTCAAGGTCGCCGTACGCTAGCCCGGCCCGGGGTTACGATCGAAGCCTTGAGGAGATCGCTCGTCCTCGCGCTGGTAGCGCTCGCGTGCGCCCCGTCGCTCGCGGAGGCGCAGACGACGACCCCTCGCTCGGTCGACCGCCCGCCGGCGGGCTTCACCCACACGGCCCGCGAGATGGTCGCGCTGGCGGACAGGACGCCCGAGGTGCGCCAGGAGAGGCGCGAGGGAACGGATCTCGTCCCGGGGCCGACGTACGACCGGAGGCGCCGGCTCTGGCAGGTCGAGTACTACCGGAGAGGGGACCTCCAGCTCGAGGTCCAGGTGCTGATCTCGGATCGGACCGGGCGCGTCGAGGAAGCCTGGGCCGGGATCCTGGCGCGCTGGGCGCTGGCGCGGCCCGGCTCCGGCAAGTTCGGGCTGAAGCTGAACGCCCCGTACGTGTGGATCCCGCTCTGCCTCGCCTTCCTGCTGCCGTTCTTCGACCCGCGGCGGCCGTTCCGCCTCCTGCACCTCGACCTGCTCGTCCTGCTCGGCTTCGGCCTCTCGCACATCTTCTTCACGCGCGGGGAGATCACGACCGCGGTCCCGGTGGCCTATCCGGTGCTCGCGTACCTGCTCGCGCGCATGCTGTGGATCGGCTTCCGGCCACGGCGGGAGCGAGACCGGCTGGTGCCGGTCCTCCCGCTGACGGTGCTCGTGGTCGGTGTGATCTTCCTGTTCGGGTTCCGGGTGGCGCTCAACGTGACGGACTCCGGTGTCACGGACGTGGGCTATGCGGGGGTCATCGGGGCCGATCGCATCCTCGACGGCGAGGATCTCTACAGCGGCGAGTTCCCGAAGGAGAATCAGCGCGGGGACACGTACGGGCCCGTCACGTATCTCAGCTACATCCCGTTCAAGCTCGTCTTCGGCTGGAGCGGCGAGTGGGACAAGCTGCCGGCGGCGCACGGGGCGGCGATCGCGTTCGACCTGCTCACGCTGCTGGGCCTGTTCCTGCTCGGCAGGGCGATGCGGGCGGGGCCCGACGGCGTCCGGCTCGGGGTCGCGCTCGCGTTCGCCTGGGCGGCCTACCCCTACACGGACTACATCCTGCAGTCGAACACGAACGACGCCCTCGTCTCCGCGCTGCTGGTGTTCGCGCTCTTGGCCGTGCATTCGAGTCCGGGCCGCGGCGCCCTGATGGCGGTCGCCGGCGCGGCGAAGTTCGTCTCGCTGGCGCTGGTGCCGCTGTTCGCCACCGCCACGTCGAGGCCGGAGCGACGCCTGCGTGACCTCGCCGTCTACTCGCTCACCCTCGCGCTGGTGCTGGCGCTGATACTCGCTCCGTTCATCGCGCAGGTCGGCCTCGACCAGTTCCTCGACCGCACCTTCCGCTTCCAGTTCTCGCGCTTCTCGGACTTCAGCGTCTGGGGCCTCGAGCCATCGCTCGGGTGGCTTCAGCGGGTGATTCAGGTCGCGACCGTCGGGCTCGCGCTACTCGTCGCCTTCCGGCCGCGGCAGAAGGACACGCTGCAGGTGGCGGCGCTCGGCGCCGCGGTGCTGATCGCCTTCGAGGCCAGCCTCACCCACTGGTTCTACTTCTACATCCCCTGGTTCATCCCGTTCGTGCTCGTGGCGCTGTTCGCGCGGCACGAGACGCGCGACACGAGCGCTCCGGGCAGGGATGCGGAGGTGGCGGGAGCGCGTCCGGCCTAGCCGCGGCCAGGGCGGTCGCCGCCCCTCGTCGGATCGGTCTCGCCCTTGTCGACCCGTCCGTTGCGGTTCCTGTCCTCGACGCCGTCGGGGACGCCGCCGTTGTCCGTATCCCGCTTGAGCGGGTTCGTCCTGGAGCGCGGGTTACGGTCGCGGCGGAAGCGCCGGCCGGTTCCCGCGATCGGGCCCTCGGGATCGGCGACGCCGCGCCGGAGGCCACGCTCGAGCCCGTCCGAGAGGCGGTCGCGGTCCGTGTCGAACCTCATCGGGTTCGTCTCGCGGCGGCCCTTGACGCCATCGCCGTTCCTGTCCTCACGGGCGTCCGAGAGACCGTCGTCGTCCGTGTCGCGGTCGGCGGAGGAGGTGCCGAGCGCCGCCTCTGCCTGGTCGCCCAGCTCGTCGTTGTCATCGTCGCCGTCGCAGGCGTCGCCATTCCCGTCGCCGTCGAGGTTGCCCTGATCCTGGTTCGCGGCGCTCGCGCAGTTGTCGCTCGCGTCCGCAACCGTGTCGCCGTCGTCGTCCGTGTCGCAGGCGTCGCCGCGGGCGTCGCGATCGAGATCCGCCTGCGAGGCGTTCACGACCGTCCTGCAGTTGTCGGCTCGTGTCAGGGCTGCCGTCGTTGTCGTCGTCCTGATCGCAGGCGTCGCCCGTCTGCCCGCCGTCCGTGTTGACCTGGTCGGGATTGACGACCGTCCGGCAGTTGTCGCTCGAGTCCGCCCTGCCGTCGTTGTCGTCGTCGGCGTCGCAGGCGTCGCCGCCGTCGCCTGCGCCGTCCGTGTTCTCCTGCCCCGGGTTGGCGGCGCGCGCGCAGTTGTCGTCGTTGTCCTCGACGGTGTCGTTGTCGTCGTCGGCGTCGCAGGCGTCGCCGCCGTCGCCGGCGCCGTCGGTGTTCTCCTGTCCCGGGTTCTCGACGAAGTCGCAGTTGTCGATGATGTCCGGGACGCTGTCGTTCTCGTCGTCCTCGTCGCAGGCGTCGCCCTCGATGTCGTCGTCGAAGTTCTCCTGGTCGGGGTTCGGCTCGTCGACGCAGTTGTCGAGGCTGTCGGGGATCCCGTCATCGTCGGTGTCCTGCGGCGGCGTCGGCGTGCTCGGCGGAGTCGACGGTGAGGGCTGCGGCGTCGCCGTGCCGGCCCCCTGAGCAGCAGCGTCGGCGTTCAGCAGCGAGTTCGGGCTATGTTCACCGCCGAGCGCGCCCGTGACGATGCCGCCGAGCGCGAGCCCGGTCACGAGCGCCGCGACTGCGATGACGAGTATGCGAAGCCAGCCCATGTGCGAGTGCCGGAGGGAACCCTCCTGACGGGGACACCCTCGCCCCATCCCGTCGTGATGTCAAGCGATGCGGTGCAGCTGTCTGTCCTCATGCCCGTCTTCAACGAGCGGGCGACAATCGAGCGCGCGATCGAGGCGGTTCTCCACGCGGATCTTCCGGTCGAGGGGGTCGAGCTCATCGTGGTGGACGACGGCTCGGACGACGGCACCACCGAGGTGCTGGCGCGCCGCGCCTGGCCCGAGGCCGTGAAGCTCGTGCGGCACGAGCGCAACCTCGGCAAGGGCGCGGCCCTGCGGAGCGGCCTCGCGCAGGCACGCGGCAGCTACGCCGCGATCATGGACGCGGACCTCGAGTACGAGCCGGCCGACATCGGCAGGCTGCTCGAGCCGCTGCTTGCGGGCGAGGCGGAGGTGGCATTCGGGCCGCGTGGCTTCAACGCGCACTCCTCCTACAGCTTCTGGTACGTCGCCGGCAACAGGCTCGTCACGCTCGCGGCGAACGTCCTCTTCAACTGCTGGCTCTCGGACATCATGACCTGCCAGAAGGTGATGCCGACCGCCCTGCTGCGCGGGTTGAAGCTGCGCTCGGACGGCTTCGCCATCGAGCCCGAGATCACGGCGCGGCTGCTCGCCGAGGGCGTTCAGATCTACGAGGTGCCCGTGGTCTACAGCGCGCGCGGGCGGGCCGACGGCAAGAAGCTGACCGCCCTGGACGGCCTGCGGGTGCTCTGGTGCCTGATCCGCTGCCGGGTCGAGAGCGGGCGCCTGCCGGCGCGAAGCCGCGCGCGTGGCTGACGGCGGCTCCCTCCCGTTTGATCTCGAGCGGCTTGCCGAGGCCCGCGCGCTCTGCGACTGGATGTACGAGCAGTTCGCCGGCGCCGCGCGTGGAACGGTGGTGGAGGTGGGCGCCGGGATCGGCACGTTCAGCGAGCGGCTGCTGCGGTCGGGCGTCGAGCGGCTCGTCCTGGTCGAGCCGGACCCGGCCTGCGCCCGCGTCCTGCGCGAGCGCTTCCGCGACGACGGGCGTACACGGATCCTCGAGGAGGAGCTGCCCGGGGCGCCTTCGCTGCGGGAGCTCGCGGGTGAGGCGGACTTCGTGCTCTGCCAGAACGTGCTCGAGCACATCCGCGACGACGCCGCGGCGCTCCGCGCGATGGCCGAGCTGCTCCGGCCCGGGGGTGAGCTCGGGCTGCTGGTGCCGGCGCACCCGCGCCTGTTCGGCGCGCTCGACCGCCGCTACGGCCACGAGCGCCGCTACACGCGAGACGGACTCGCGCGGCTGATCCGCGGCGCCGGGCTCGAGCCGCGCGCGCTCTACTCGTTCAACCTGCTCGGCGTGCCGGGCTGGTGGCTCGCGAACCGGCGGGCGCGGCCCGCCCTGACCGCGCGCAGCCTCCAGGGCTTCGAGCTCGCCCTCCGCGCATGGCGCCCGCTCGAGCGCCGTCGGCATCCGCCGGCCGGCCTCAGCCTCGTCGCGCGGGCGGCCCGGCCCTAGGGCGGTCCGCGGTGTCGCGACTTCTTGCTCTCTGGCAACGCGAAGTCGCGACACCGGCCACGGCTCGCGCGCGGAGTGCATCCGCCCGCAAGGCCGCCGGCACCCTCGTTGCAGGGGTTTCCGCCGGGAGCACTCGGGTATTCGCGCCGCGGTAACGCGCGGGACCCTCACAGCGAAGGAGACCAGGATGGCGCAGACCACTTCGAAACCTCGGAAGGCGAGCAGCTCCCGGAACCACTCGAGCTCCTCGAACGGCGCGGGTGGCGTGAAGCGCCAGCTGGAGAGCGCGGGCGATGCGGTGACGAGCGCGGCCGGCAAGGCCAAGGGCCCGGCGCTTGCGGGCGGTGCGGCGCTCGCCGGCCTCGTCGGCGGTGTCGCGCTCGCGTCCCGCGGAGGCGGCAGGCGGCGCGTCCTCGGCATGCCGGTGCCCGGTACCCGGCGTGCGCTGATCCGGGTCGGGCGCCCGGGCGGCGGGAAGTCGGCTCGGAACTTCGCGAAGGCCGCGGGTCAGATGGCGGAGCTGGCGACCGAGGTGCGACTCGCGCGCGAGCAGCTCGACGGCAACAACGTCCGCCGCTCTCCGGTCGAGGTCGTGCTCGACGGCCTCACCGCACGGCGCCCCCGCTGAGCCGCCCACGTCGTACGCTTCCCCCATGGGCGAGACGCCCGGGGCAGCGACCTTCCGCACGCCCGCCGAGGCCTACGACCGGCACATCGGCCGCTACTGCGCCGAGCTGGCGCGAGCGCTGATCGGAGCCGCCGGGGTCGAACCCGGCGGGAGCGCACTCGACGTCGGCTGCGGCCCCGGCGCGCTGACCTCGGAGCTCGTCGCCGTGCTCGGCGCCGAGCGGGTGGTTGCGGTCGATCCGTCGGAGCCGTTCGTCGAGGCCTGTCGCGCGCGGCTGCCCGGCGTCCGGGTCGAGCTCGCGGCCGCGGAGGCGCTGCCGCTGCCGGACGACTCGGTCGACACCGCCCTCGCGCAGCTCGTCGTCAACTTCATGAGCGATCCCGCCCGCCGGCGTCCGGGAGATGCGTCGCGTGACCCGGCCGGGCGGGACGGTCGCCGCCGCGGTCTGGGACTACGCCGGAGAGATGACGCTGCTGCGCCTCTTCTGGGACGCCGCCGTGGCGCTCGACCCCGATGCGGAGGGGCGCGACGAGGGTCGCTCGATGCCTCACTGCACCCCCGACTCGCTCGCCGGGCTGTGGTCGGACGCAGGCCTCCGCGACACGAGCGTGAGCGCCGCCGTCGTCTCCGCCGGCTACGACGGCTTCGAGGATCTCTGGCGGCCGCTCGAGGCGGGCGTCGCGCCCTCAGGCGCCTACACGGTCTCGCTCCCGGCGGCCGAGCGCGCCGCGCTGAAGGCCGAGCTGCGCCGCCGGCTCGCCGCAGGCGACGACCCCTTTCGCCTGACGGCGCGCGCCTGGGTCGTCACCGGGACGGTCTGAGCCCGGGCTCGCAACGCTTGAACCCCGACCCCCGTCCGAGCGATACTCGCCCGGCATGTCAGACGCAGACGCGCTTCGCAGCCTCTATGGAATCGACTGGACCTCCGTCGACGAACGCAGCCGGGGACTCGCTGCCGCCAAGGAGGTGATGGCGGGTGGCGTCCAGGCCCAGATCTCGCCTGAGCTCGGCGACCGGACGCTGCTCGGAGTGGAGGGCTTCGCCGTGTTCGTCGAGGGACTCGAGGAGGACTTCTCCCTCTTCCGCTACGAGGTCGAGAGCCTCGAGCCGCGGGACGACGGGCGCTACGTCCTGAGCGGCGTGATCCGCGCTCGCGGCCGGCGCAGCAACATGCCGCTCAGCTCGCCGTTCACGCACGTCTGGACGGTCGAGGACGGGCGCGCCGTCCGCGTCGAGGCGAGCCTGAGCGACGCGACCTAGCGGACGATCTTGAAGGTCAGCCGCTTTGGAGAGGCGCGGTTACCGGCGGCGTCCGTGGCCAGCAGCTTGAGCTCGTAGGAGCCTCGCCGCAGGGCCTTCCCTCGGATCCGGCCCCTGAACCTGACGCTGTTCGCCCCCTGCGAGCCGATCGCCCGGATCCGGCCCGCCAGCTTGCGCCGCTTGCACCTGCGGCCCTTCCGGTTCGCCCGTGACGGCGGGGCGCAGCGGCGCCCGGCGAGCCGTCCCGGCAGCAGCCGCCGGACCTCGAGAATCATGGCGGCGTTCTCCGAGAGCCTGAAACGGACGCGCGCGCCGCGCGACCTGCGCCTCACCGCGAACCGCCGCGGCGAGATCCTCGCGCGGCTGATCACGGGCGCGGTCCGTGTCGGCCGGCGTCGTGAACGTGCGCACCGCCCCGGCGCTCGTTCCGTCGGCGCTCGAGGCCACGACGCGGTAGTGGTAGGTCGCGCCGGGCTCGAGGCCCGCGATGTTCGCACCGACCTCGGCCGCGGCCAGCGCGGCCCCGGCGTTCAACGCACCGGTGGTCGAGCCGAGATTCGGCGTGCGGCCGAACTCGAAGCGGACCGTCGTCGCCCGCCCGTTCGCGACCACCGACCCGGTCAGCCGCGCCGTCGTCGCGGTGAGCGACACGGCGGCGCCCGTGACGGCCTGCGGAGCTGCGCGCTCATAGGCCCCCGCGTCACATCCCCCGGCGCGCGGACGCGACACGCCGCGCTGGTCGGTCGCGGGGCAGCCCGGATCGCCCGCGTTCACGACGTCGAGCGCGGCGCTTCCGGCGCCGAGGGCGTGGGTCTGTGTGGAGCCGCCGTTGCCGGCGAGCGGCCCGAGCAGCGGATCGCCCGTCGCGCCCGGGCAGTTCAGGTGACCGGGCGCCACGATGTTGAAGCCGCCGTCCGCGAAGGAGCCGGCGCAGGTGGCGGGCGTGCTCGCGGAGATGATCGAGGCCGAGAGGGACACGCCGCCACCCGCCCGAAGCGCGCCGACGCCCACCGAGCCCGATGTGCCCGAGGCCAGAAGGCTCGTGCCGTGCGGCGTGCCGGGCAGGCCGGGGTTGCCCGCGCTGTTCCCCGTGATCGTCAGCGCCCTCAGATCTCCCGAGCCCATGACCTCCACGCCGCCGACGCCGGCGGCGCCGCCCCCGCCCGACGTGGCGTCACCGTCGGCTCCGCCGCCGAACGCGTCACCACCCACCCCGCCTCCGAGGCCGGTGTTGCCGGAGACCGTGATGTTCACGGCCGTCGCGCCGGCCCCGAAGAAGAGTCCGCCACCGCTTCCGCCCGAACCACCCTCGCCCGCCACGGCATTGCCCCCCGGGCCGGAGGCCGCGCCGTTTCCACCCTCGCCCCCCAGGGCCTTGCCACCGGACCCGCCGCGGCCGGTCCCGTTGCCGGTCGCCAGCGTCGACGAGACATCCGCCGCCACCGCGAAGAAGGCGCCGCCGCCGGAACCGCCACGGCCTCCGAGTCCGCCGAAGGCGATTGCACCCACTCCTCCGGGCGAGCTTCCACGTCCCTCGCCGCCGCCGCCGGCGTCGCCGAAGCCGGCGTCTCCGCCAGTCCCCGTGTCGTTGCCGGCAAGTGTCGTCGCGGTGACGGTTGCCGTGCCTCCGAGTGCAGCCACCCCGCCGCCGCCGCCCCCGAGGCCGCCGTCGCCGCCGTCGCCGCGGGCACCTGCTCCGCCCGCGCCTCCAGCGCTCGCCCCGTTGCCGCCCTGGCCGCCCTGGCCGTCAGTTGCACCGCCACCGGCGCCGGCACCGTTCTCCGAGACGACGCTTCGCTCCAGGAGGAGGCCTTGAACGGCCGCGATGCCGCCACCCGCTCCGCCGTTCCCGCCGTCCCCGCCATTGCCTCTTCCGCCGGTGCAGCCCGGTGGGAAGACCGACCCGCCTGAGCCCCCGCTCCCACCGCGTCCGAGCCCTCCCGCGCCGCCGTGACCGGCGGTGTTCGCGATGATCGCGCTGTCGCGCACGACGAGCGGCCCCAGGCTGTAGATCCCCCCGCCGTCGCCTCCCGGGCCACCTGCGCCGCCGTTGCCCTGGCCTCCGTTCCCGCAGGTCACCACGCCGTTGTCGCTGAAGCCGTTGCCGCCCGTCCCTCCCCCGCCGTTTCCGCCGCTGCCGGCCTGATTGCCCACGACGCGCGACCGCAGAACCGTGAGCGTTCCCGTTCCCGCGTTGAGGATGCCGCCGCCGGGAGCCACCCGCGCCTCCACTCGAGCCGCTGGCGGGGCCGGCGTCCGGCGTGCTGCTGTTGCCGGCCGTACCGGACTGGGCCGGCTTGGTCGAACCCGGAAGGTGCCAGTCCGCCGGTCACCGTCACCGCGTCGAGTGTCAGGTTGCTCGACAGCAGGACGCGGATGACGCGCCCGTCGTCGGCCGCGCTGAGGATCGTCGCCAGCGGCCCGGCGCCGACGATGCTCATGTCGGACTCGACGAACAGCTCCCCAGCGAGGGTGTACAGACCCGCGCCCAGCACGATGGTGTCCGTTCCGCTCCCGGCCGCGCATTCCCCGGGTGTCGGTCCGCTCGGGATGTCCGTGTCGGCCGAGAGAACGGCCTCGCGCAGCGTGCAGAAGCCGTCGTTCGCAACGCCGTCGGTCTCCCTGGCTGACGTTGATCGTGGCGGCGTGCGCCGATCCGGCGGCGCACGCGAGCACGAGCAGCCCAAACAGGACGGATCCGAGACGGCGCGTCATCCGCATCGACCCTCTCACGAGCTCCGGACCGTCCGCAAGCGCGGCTCCGGGTTGCATTCACGCTCCATTCAGGGTTTGATGGACGCGACTGACTTTGTGATCAGGCGAAGGAGCGCTTCTTGGACTCGACGCGACGGGACTTCATGCTCACCACGGCCGGGGCCGCCACGGCGGTCGCCATGGGCTGGCGAGCGCTCGGGCTTCCGCCGGCCGCGCTCGCTGCCGGGTCCGGCTACGGGCCGCTCGGCGCGCCGGACATCAACGGCGTGCGCCTGCCGCAGGGCTTCTCGGCGAAGCTGATCGCGAAGACCGGCCAGGTCGTCCCCGGCACGAGCTACGTCTGGCCGCAGGAGCCCGACGGCGCGGCCACCTTCGCGACGAACGACGGCGGCTGGGTGCTCGCGTGCAACAGCGAGGCGAACGGGAACGGCGGCGGCGTCTCCGCCATCCGCTTCAACTCCTCCGGCCAGGTCGCGGACGCGTACAGGATCCTCAGCGACACGAAGTGGAACTGCGCCGGCGGGAAGACCCCATGGGGAACGTGGCTCTCGTGCGAGGAGTTCCGCAGCGGCCAGGTCTGGGAGTGCGACCCGTTCGAGCCCGGGCAGGGAATTCCGCGCCCGGCCCTCGGGCTTCGCTGTCACGAGGCGGCGCCGGTGCACGAGGGGACGGGCTACGTCTACATGACGGAGGACCACTACGGAGGGCGTCTCTACCGCTTCATTCCCGACACGCCTGAGGACCTGTCGAGCGGACAGCTGCAGGCGGCGTCGGTTGGCGCCGGCGGCGCCGTGACGTGGGTGAACGTGTCGCCGAAGGCGCCCTACCGCGGCCGGGACACGACCGTCTTCGACCGCGGCGAGGGCGCGTGGATCGACAAGGACGTCCTCTACTTCTCGACGACGGAGGAGGACCGCGTCTGGGCCCTCGACCTCGCCGCGATGACGATCCGCGTCATCTACGACGGGAAGGGGCCGAACGCCGCCGACGCCCTGCACTCGCCCGACAACATCACCGTCGACACCCTCACGGGCTCGGCATTCGTGGCGGAGGACGGCGACGACGTGCAGCTCGTGCGGCTCACCCCGAGCGGGGCGACCTGGGTGCCCGAGGTCTTCATCGAGTTCGCCGGACACGTGAGCTCGGAGGTCACTGGCCCGACCTTCTCGCCCGACGGGAGCAGGATGTACGTCAACTCGCAGCGGGGTACGGACAAGCAGAGAGGCATGACGTTCGAGATCACCGGACCCTGGCGCTGATCGGCATGCGCGCGCGGCTTTCCAGCGTCGCCGTTCTCGTCGCGGGCGTGCTGGCGCTGGCCGCGCCCGCGCAGGCGGCCCCGCCCCGCGACCCGCAGCTCTCCGTGGTCGCGTTCAACGTGCTCGCGCCCGTCTGGGCCTCGCCCGTCTGGTACCCGGAGGAGCTCGACCCGGCGCTGCTCGACGCGGCCACCCGGAGAGAGACGATCGGCGCCTTCCTGGCGAGCCGGGCGTCCTCGACGGACATCTTCTGCCTGCAGGAGGTGCAGGATTCGGAGTTCCCCGCGTTCCTCGCGGCCCTCGGCGACGGGTGGACGGGCGCGATGGGCTTCAACGATCCCGACTGGTGGTCGAACTGGGTCGTGCCCGAGATCCCGTGGGCGCCGAACGGCACGGCCGTGATCGTTCGCCGCAGCGCGTTCAGCTCGATCCGGATCTCGGACATCGCGCTGTCCGGCGACGGCAACCACGGCGCCCTGTTCGAGGGCGTCCACAGGGACAGCGGCCGCCCGGTGCGCGCGGCGTCCGTGCACCTCGACAGCGACGTCCAGGCGAACCGCAACCGCGAGAGCCGCTCGCTCATGGGTCAGATGCCCGCGCGCGCGGGCACGACCGACGTGGTCTGCGGCGACATCAACGAGGACGCCGTCAACGGAGCGGCGAGCGGGGTGTTCCAGCGGGCCGGATTCACCGACGCGCTGGCGGCGGTCGGCAACCGCGAGCCGACCCACCCGTTCCTCGAGTCCTACAACGGCTCGCCGCACTGGGGGATCATCGACCACATCCTCGTGCGCGAGGCGAGGCCGCTGAGCGGGGACGTGTTCGACTTCGGCGTCTGGTCGATCGAGGACGAGGTCGAGCGCATCGAGGCGAACCTGGTCAACACGGGCTCGGACCACTTCCCGGTTGGCGCGGTGGTCGCGCCCGGTTCCGGGTAAGAGCCCCCTTCGGTACTCGAAGGGGAGGCACAAATGAGGAGAGCAGCGCTCGTTCTCGGCGCGTCAGTGCTCGCGCTGGGCGCGTCCATGCCGGTGGGTGCATCGGCGCAGGAGGAGGTACCGCTTTGCGGACCGCCGGAAGGGGAGGTCCCGGCCACGATCGTCGGCGAGGGCAGGATCATGGGCACCCCGGGCGACGACGTGATCGTGGGGAGCTCCGAGGTCGACCACATCAACGGCGGCCCCGGCGACGACATCATCTGCAGCGAGGGCGGCAACGATGTCGTGAACGGCGGCCCCGGCTCGGACGTCCTGATCGGCGACGGCTTTGAGCTGCCTCCGTTCGCGGAGTCGAACGGCGACAACGACGACCGGCTGCGCGGCGGCCCGGGCGACGACCTGATCGCCGGGCTCGGTGGCGACGATCGCATCTGGGCGGGCCCCGGCGACGACGAGCTGATCGGCATGGGCGGCGACGACTGGCTCAACGGCGCTCCCGGTGCCGACACCGCGTTCGGCGGTCCGGGCGTCGATCAGGTCTCCGGTGGCCAGGGCAACGACACGCTCTGGGGCAACTACGGGAGCGACCACATCATGGGCGGCCAGGGAGCCGACTTCATCGACGGGGACAACCCGTTCCCGCGCGCCGGGACCGCTGCCGTTCCCCGAGGGAGGCAACGACGACACGTGCTCGGGCGGCCAGGGGCTGGACGAGCTCTCGAACTGCGAGACGGAGACGCCGTAGTCACGACAGCGAGTGAAGCCGCGCCGGCCCCAGGGCCGGCGCGGCGTTCGTCTTCGCCGCCGGCCTATGAGCCGACCAGCGTGATGGCGACCGCGAAGTAGACCGCGATCGACAGCAGGTCCTGGATCACGGTCGCCAGCGGGCCGGAGCCAAACGCCGGGTCGAGCCCGAACCGGTCGAAGAGCCACGGCAGCGTCATCGCGACGAGGGTCGCGATCGAGCAGCTCGCCAGCAGTGCCAGCGAGACGGCGAGCGCCACGGTCGAGTCGCCCCAGACGAGCGTCGCGAAGGGATAGAACACGGCGGCGACCGCCAGGCCGATCACAAGGCCGCTGGCGAGTTCGCGGCGCGCGACCTGGCGGATCGGGACGCCCACCGACAGACCGCGGATCACGAGCGCCTCGGTCTGCGTTCCCACGGCGTCCGCGAGGTACACGACGCTCGGCACGAAGATCGCGAGCAGGATGTTCGCCTGGAGGTCGTCCTCGAAGGCATGGATGATGCCCGTGGAGGCCATGGCGCCGAGCAGGCCGAGCACCAGCCACGGCAGCCGGTGCAGCAGCCGCCGGCCGACCGGCTCCTCGACGGCCTGACGGGCCCGGTCCGTGCTCGCCAGGTAGCCGCCGATCCGGGCGATGTCCTCGTCGTGCTCGGCCAGCAGCGCCGTCACCAGCACGTGTGGCGGGACGAGCCCCTCGAACGCCCCGCCGCCATCGACCACGGCCACGCTCGACTCGCGCCTGCGCGCCATCGCCCAGGCGGCGCTCTCGCGGTCCGCCCCCGGGCTGACGACCGGCGGGTCGGAATCCATGATGTCGGCGATCGGGGTGTCGCCCGGTGCGGCCATGAGCCGTTCGATCGGGACGATGCCGGCGAGCGTGTCGCCCTCCAGCACGGCGATGTCGTCGACGCTGTCGAAGCTGACGCCGGTGATCTCGCTCCGGACCTCCGCGGCCGTCGCGCCCGGGTTCGTGCGCGGCACGCGGCTCGTGGCCCGCAGCTCGAGCAACGTCAGTCCGCCCGCAGCGCGTCCAGGATCTGCATGCGCGCTCCGCGGCGCGCCGGCACCACGGCCGCGAGCATGCCGACGACGACGGCGAGCAGGAGGAAGATCGCGAGCTGGCCGGGCGGGGGTTTGAAGCCGAGGCCGAGGTCACCGAGCGACTGCGTCACGAGGAACGCGAACAGCAGTCCAACGGCCGTGCCGAGCAATCCTCCGATCACCGCGGTGATGATGCTCTCATAGCGGACCATGCGCCTCACCTGCGCCTGGGTCGCCCCGACCGCGCGCAGCAGCCCGAACTCGCGCGTGCGCTCGTGGATCGAGAGGAAGAGCGAGTTCGCGATCCCGAACAGCGAGATCACGACGCTCATGGCGAGCAGGGCGTAGAGCAGGTAGACGAACTGGTCGAGCTGGTCGCTGATCGCGGCGGTGTAGTCGTCGCGTGTCTCCACCGTCGCGGTCGGGAAGCTCGCCAGCACCGAGTCGAGGTTCTCGACAGCCTCCTCCTCGGAGACGCCCGGACGGACGTCGGCGAACACGATCCAGGGATCGCGCGAGGCGGACACGCGCCCGAACAGGTCCTGGGCGACGATCGTGCCCTGGAGGAGCTGGGGATCGCGGTAGACCCCGATCACCTCGAGCCGCGCGCGCCCGCCCGACGGCGTCTCGATCCGGTAGCTGTCGCCGACGCCGACGTGGTGGGCCTTCGCGAACTGCTCCTCGACGATCGCGGTGTTGCCGCCCAGGCGCTCGAGCACGGAGTCGTCGCCCTGCTTCCAGTCGACCCCGTAGAGCTCGGCCAGGTTGGCAGGCGAGATCCCGTTCATGATGTCCGTGAGCACGCTCGAGCCGGCGCCGTTCACCTCGATCTGGTCGATCAGCACGCTCGAGCTCGCGCCGAGGTCCGGTGAGGTCGCCAGCGCTCCGCTGACCCCGGCCGGAATCGGTCCCATCGTCTCCGAGCGCACGATCAGGTCGGCGCTGACCACCCGCGAGACCGTCGCCTCGAAGGACGCCTTGATCCCGTTCGCGAACACCGCCACGAACACGACCAGGCCGAGGCCGACCATGAGGGCGGCCGCGGTGGTGGCGGTGCGGCCCGGGTTCCGCATCGCGTTCTCGCGCGCGAGCAGTCCCGGCTCCGCGAATGCCCGCTCGAGCGGCCAGCCCACCGCCGAGGCGAGCGGGCGCACGAACCAGCGGGCGCTGAGCGCGACGCCCACGAACAGGAGCACCACGCCGCCGGCCATCGTCGACAGCCGGCTCGCCGCCGGCCCGGAGGCGAACAGTCCCGCCGCGAGCATCCCGACCCCCGCCACGGCGACGATTCCCGCAATCCACGGGGCCCAGCGCCGCCGCTTCATCGCTATCGCCGCCTCGCCCTGAAGCGCCTCGATCGGAGAGACACGAGTGGCGCGGCGGGCGGGGGCAAGCGCCGCGAGCTGTGTGACGCCGACGCCCACGAGCAGGGCGATCGCGATGGTGCGCGGCGCCAGCTCGAGCCCCGTCGTCGGGATGCCGAAGCCGACCGCCTCGAACAGGCTGGCCACGAGCTTCGCGAAGCCGAGGCCGAGCACGAGCCCGAGCAGCGATGCCACCACGCCGATCACCAGGGCCTCGAGTGCCACGGCACCGAGGATCTGGCGCCGCGTCGCGCCCAGGGTGCGCAGGAGGGCGAACTCCCGCGTGCGCTCCGCGACGGTGATCGTGAAGGTGTTGAAGATGATGAAGGCGCCGACGAGCAGCGCGGCGCCGGCGAAGGCGAGCAGGGCGGGTGTGAGGAAGCCGCCGATCTGCTCGTTGATCTCGTCGGCGTTCTCGTCCGCCGCGGTTGCGCCGGTCCGGACGTCGAGGTTGCCCGGCAGCGCGCTCACGGATCCGCCGCGCCAGCACGCCGGGCGGGACGCCGTCCTCGGCGGCGACGTTGATCGTGGTGACCTCGCCGCGCTGCCCGAACCAGCGCTGGATGTCAGAGAGCAGGGCCGACACCACGTCGGTCCCGCCGGCGTCCGCGCTGCCGAGGTCGTACGCGCCGGCGAGGGTGACCTTCACCACCCCTCCGCGCGTGGCGATGCCGAAGCGGTCGCCCGGCTCGAGCCCGTACTTGTCGGCCGTGTCGCGCAGGACGGCCACCTCGCCCGAGCGCCGCGGCATATGGCCCTCGATGTTCGTGGCCGGCTCGAAGGGAGGGGTCGAGGCGGTGGTGACGATGGTCCCGCCGCCGCCCGTCGAGCGGCGCAGCTCGCCGTCGATCACGAGCGCCCCGGAGGCCCACAGGTCGCCCTCGGCCTTGGCGACTCCGGGAACCGAGCGGATCTCGTCGACGAGCGACTCGGGGATCGGCTGTGCCATGGCGAACTGGCTCGAGAAGGACTCCTTCGGCGCGACCTCGACATCGACGCCGCTATAGACGGAGCGCTGGAGCTCTGTGAAGCCGCCCCGGATCTGGTCCGTCAGGACATAGGTCCCCGAGATCATCGCGACGCCCAGCAGCACCGCGATGGCCGTCAGGGCGGAGCGCAGCTTGCGCTTCGCGACCCCCCGGAGGACGACCTCCGTCACGCAAGCTCCTTGAGGCGATCGAGGATCTGCTCCTGCGTGGGCGGCGCGAGCCTGTCGACGATCTCGCCCGTCGGCGAGGAACAACACCGAGTCCGCGATGGCGGCCGCGGCGGCGTCGTGGGTGACCATCACGATCGTCTGCCCGAAGTCGTCGACCGTCTGCCTCAGCAGCGACAGCACGTCGCGGCTCGCGTTCGAGTCGAGATTGCCGGTCGGCTCGTCCGCGAACACCACGGCCGGATGCGTGATCAGCGCCCGCGCGACGGCCACGCGCTGCGCCTGTCCGCCCGACAGCTCGCTCGGGAGGTGGTGGCGGCGGTCGACGATGCCGACGGTCTCGAGCAGCGTCTCGAGCCACTCGCGATCGGGCTCGTCACCGCCGATGCGGACCGGGAGCAGGATGTTCTTCTCCGCGTCGAGGACCGGCAGCAGGTTGTAGCTCTGGAAGATGAAGCCGACCTGGCGGCGCCGCAGCAGGGTCAGCTCGCGGTCCGAGAGCTCGTCGAGCCGCGTGCCCGCGATCTCGACCCAGCCGCTCGTCGGCCTGTCGAGCCCGGCGAGGATGTGCATCAGGGTCGACTTGCCGGAGCCCGACGGGCCCATGATCGCGGTGAAGCTGCCGGCCTCGAAGCCGACGCTCACGCCACGCAGGGCGTCGACCGCCCCGGCCCCGTCGCCGAAGCGGCGGGTCAGATCCTGCCCGCGGACGACGGGCTTCGGCTCGGTGCCCTCGTCGGGCATCGGAGCTAGTTCAAGCGCGGATTCCATCGTCACAGCGTCGCCCACGCGCGCCCGCGTTTCATCGGGAACCTGCCGTGAGAGGCGGCGGAAAACTACGTAGGACCTAGCCCGGCAGCGCGGCCGCGATGCCGGCGGCCCAGGCGCGAATCTCTTCCCAGTCGCGCAGGTCGCGCAGGTCCGGCGGGCAGTCGTTGACCATCGCGCGTTCCATGAAGTTCGAGGGTTCGACCGGCAGCCGGCCGCCGAAGATCACGTGATCGCGGGCGCCGAGCTTCTCCGCCAGGCTCAGGACGTTGGACGGCTCGGACCAGCTCGGGTCGGGGTTGTTGCCGCAGGGACCGGAGCTGAAGATCCAGACGGGGCGACCCTCGAAGTCCCGTCGAGCTGCTTCAGGAGGCCGCGGGCGTCGCGCTGCCAGCGCCTCACGTAGACCGCGCTGCCGACCACCGCGGCGTCGTAGGCATGGGGCTCGCTCACGTCGCCGGCCGGCGTGCAGTCGACGTCGTGGCCCCCCTCGCGAAGGACATCCGCGATCGCCTCGGCTATCTCAGCCGTCGAGCCGTGCTTCGTCCCGTAGGCAACGAGGACGCGGCTCACTGCGCGCCGCCTTCCGGCGGGATGATCAGCACCGGCCTCGGGCTGTGATGCGCCACGCCGTGAGAGACGCTACCGAGCGCCGCCGACAGGCCGCTGAGCCCGCGGGAGCCGAGGACGACGGCCGAGGCGTCCTCGGCGTCCGCGGTGTCGAGGATCGTCTTCCAGAGCGGGCCGGACGTGCGCGCCGAGAGAGGCGTGGCGGCGAAGCCGGCCGCCCGTGCAAGCTCGACTCCCCTTCCGACCTCCTCGGCCGACCTCTCGCCGGCAACCTCGTCGAGCTCCGACGCCATGCCCATCACGGCCTTGCTCGCACCCGCGAGCGCGGGCGCCTCCGCCGTCCAGGACTCCCAGCAGCCGAGCACGGTCGCCGCCGGCGCCGCGAGCAGCTCGCCGGCGCGCGCGATCGCGTGCTCGGCGGGCTCGGAGCCGTCCCAGCAGAGCAGCGGCGGGCCCTCGCCGCCCGTGCTGGGGACCACGAGCACGGGGACACGCGAGTGGTTCACCACCGCGTTCGAGACGCTGCCGAGCAACACGCGCTCGAACCCGGACCTGCCCTGCGCGCCCACGACGATGCAGGCGGCCTCGCGCTCCTGCGCGACCTGCAGCAGCGTGCGCCAGGTCTTGCGCTCCTCGCGGACCGGGAGCGACTCCGCCGTGAAGCCCGCCTCGCGCGCGAGCTCGGCGCCGGCAGAAGCGGTCTCCGCGGCGGCCGCCTGGTCCGCATCGTCCAGGTCCTCGGCCGCCTGGCCGAGGACCCCCGGGAGCGCCGCGGGGTTCGTGTGGAAGATCGCCCGCGAGACGCCGCGCCAGGAGTGGCAGACGAGCGCCTCGCGAGGAGCGAGGAGGCGCCCGGCCACCGCGATCGCAGTGGCCGAGCGCTCCGAGCCGTCGAAGCCGATCAGGACAGGCATGCCCCTCAGGCTACGCCGACGCGGTGGCCCGCTCCCGTGGGCCATCCTCGTGCGCCCCGTGCATTCCGCGCGGGGTCACGATCAGGGGGGTCTGGGTCGTGCGCGCCAGGCGCCTCGACACCGAGCCGAGCAGCACCCGCCGCACGGGTCCGTAGACGCGGGAGCCGACGACCAGCACGGTGCCGGGCGTCGCGGCGTCGGACAGCGCCTCGGCCGGATCGCCGCGGGTCAGGACGGCGTCGGCCTCGATGCCCTCCGGCACGCGCTCGATGGCCTCGTCGAGACGCTCGCGCATGATCTGCTCGACCGTCTCCTCGAGAACCTCCCAGCCGGCGGAGCCGCCGCGGCCGGGGCCGAGCGGCGGTGGCTCGGCCACCGCCATGACGCTTGAGCTTCGAGCCCAGCTGGCGGGCGAGCTCCGCTGCCGCCTCGAGTGCGCGCGCCGACTCCTCGGAGCCGTCATAGCCGACGACCACGCGCGCAAGGGCGGCTCGTGCGCTCGGCGTAGCCACGCGGTGCGAGGCCGACGGCGCACGGCGAGCCGTGCAGCAGCGCCGTCGCGGTGCTGCCGAGCAGGGTCTCGCCCGCGTGCCCGTGACCCGCGGACCCGATCACCACGAGGTCGGCCCCGGTGCGCTCGGCTAGCTCGTGGAGCCCGCGTGAGGGTGAGGCGCTCGGGACGATGGTCGCGGTGCCGCCGACCGAGCTCGCCGCGGCCTCCAGGCTCGCGCGGAATCCCGCGTCGGCATCCTGGAAGTGGGCGTCGTAGCCGCCCCAGAGCGGGTCGTACTGGACGACACCGGCGACCACCAGCTCCGCTCCACAGGCGTCGGCGAGCTGCCGGCCGAGCGCCAGGGCGTCCGCGGCCCGGTCGCTGGCGTCATATCCGACGATGATCTTGCGGTACATCGGACCTCCTCATGCTCGTTCCAGCGGGAGCGTCGCCGATGAGGCGCCCCGGCACATCCGCTGTTGTCTCGGCTCCGGGTCCGGGTTTATCCGCAATCAGACGCCGAGCACGGCCGCGAGCGCGAGCATCACGGCGGTCCCGGCGGCCACGCCGGCCAGGGCCAGGCCGATCGTCCCGCGCTTGAACGCCTGCGGCGACAGCTCGACCACCACGAGGCACAGCATCGCTCCGGCAGCGAAGGCGAACGACACCGGCAGGAGGCTCTCGACCTGCTCGACCACCACGTAGGCGATCAGCGCCCCGACCGGCTGGGGTGCGCTCGTGAGGACGGCCGCCCAGAACTGCTGGCGCGCGCTGAAGCCCGCGGCGTCCATGGGGATCGCGACGCTGGTGCCCTCCGGGATGTTCTGGATCGCGATCGCGAGGATCACGAACAGGCCGAGCCCCTCGGTCTCGGAGGCGAATGCGGTGCCGATCGCGAGCCCCTCGGGGAGGCTGTGCACGAGCAGCACGACGAACACGAGCACCGAGCTGCGCACCCCGGCGCCGCTCAGCGAGCCGACGCGGACGTCGCGCGACTCGAGCGCGAGCCGCGAGAGGAGCAGGAAGAGGATTCCAGCGAGGAGCCCGGCCGCGACCTCGCCCGTGCTGCCCTCGTCGAGGGCCGGGAGCAGCAGCCCGACGATCGAGGCGACGCCCATCGTGCCGATCGTGAGCCCCCAGAGGGCCGGCCGGAGCTTCGGCGCGCGCGCACCCAGGTGCGACACGGGCAGAGCCCCGATCCCGGTCGCGAGCGCCGTCCCGCAGGCCGCGACCGTCAGGACGAGGACCTCCATTCCCCGACGATATCCGCCGGTTGCGGCGAATTACGGACGGGTTTCCGCTCGGCAGGCGGATGACGCGGGGGCTGCCTGGGCGTAGCGTCCCGCACATGTACCCGGTCCAGTTCGGCGTCAGCTATCCCGATCGACCCCTCAACCGCGTCGCCACCGCGTTTCGCGTCTTCGCGGCCATCCCGATCCTGATCGTGATGGCCTCGATCGTGGGCTGGTCGAGTCAGGGCACGTCCGGCGGAGAGAGCGCGACCGTCGTGGTGGGCGGCGTGGGGCTCCTGTTCCTGCCTCCGCTCCTGCTGATCGTGTTCCGCCAGAAGTACCCGCGCTGGTGGTTCGACTGGAACCTCGAGCTGCTGCGCTTCGCGAACCGCATCGGCGTCTACCTCGCGCTGATGGACGACCGCTACCCGTCGACCGACGCTGCGCAGTCCGTGGCGCTCGAGATGCCCTACCCGGATGCCGAGCGCTCGCTCAACCGCTGGCTGCCGCTCGTCAAGTGGCTGCTCGCGCTCCCGCACGCCATCGTGCTCGCCTTCCTCTACCTCGGCGTGCTGGTCGCGGTGATCGCGGCCTGGTTCGCGATCCTCTTTACCGGCCGCTATCCGCGCGCGCTGTTCGACTACGTCGAGGGCGTGCTGCGCTGGCACAACCGCGTGGTCGGCTACGCGTTCGCGCTCGTCACGGACGAGTATCCGCCGTTTCGCCTGCGGCCGTGAGCGAGTGGCTGCTCCTGTTCCTCTGCGTCTTCGCGATCAACCTGCTGCCCGCGTTCGGCCCGCCCACCTGGGCGGTGCTCGTCTTCTTCCACCTGAACTCCGACCTCGCCGCCGTGCCGCTCGTGCTGCATCGGCGCGCTCGCGGCGGCATCGGGGCGCTTCGTGCTCGCCACGGGAGCCCGCCACTGGCGCTCGCGCCTCTCGGAGCACCGTCGTGAGAGCCTCGAGGCCGCCGAGCAGATGCTCACCGGCAGCCGGCGCAGAACCGCCGCCGGGCTCGGCCTGTTCGCGATCTCGCCGCTGCCCTCGGCCCAGCTGTTCGTGGCCGCCGGCCTGCTCACGGTCCCGCTGATGCCGCTCACGATCGCCTTCTTCACGGGCCGCCTCGTCTCGTACTCGCTCTACGTGGCGGCGGCCTCGGCGGCCGAGGCGAGCCTCGGGGACGTGCTCGCCGACGTGCTCGGCTCGCCCTGGGGAATCGCCCTGCAGGTCGCGATGCTCGCCGCCCTCGCCCTGTTGCTGAAGGTCGACTGGACCCGGCACCGGTTGGCCACGTGAAGCTCTCGAGCCGCCTGCACGCGTGGGTCTACCGCCGCAGCGGCGGCCGGCTGCTGTCGCGGATGGGCGGGCAGGGGGTGCTGCTGCTCACGACGACGGGCCGGCGCAGCGGCCTCGCGCGGACCACGCCCGTCGGCTTCGTGCGCGACGGCGATGCCCTGGTGCTCGTGGCCGCGGGTCGCGGCGCGCCACGCCCGCCCGCGTGGTTCGCGAACCTGCGGGCCGACCCCTCGGTGTCGGTCCAGATCGGCGCCGAGCGCCGGGCGCTCTCGGCGCGCGTGGCGGAGGGTGAGGAGCGAGCACGGCTGTGGGACGTGCTCACGCGGGCCAACCGCTGGCTCGAGCGCACGCGGCGACGCGCGGGCCGCGAGCTCCCCGTCGTCGTGCTCGGCTCGCCAAGATAGAGCCATGCGGATCTCCGCAAAGGTGGATTACGGAATGCGCGCCATGGTCGAACTGGCCGCGGCCGACCCCGACGCGCTGATCACGGCCGAGCGGATCGCCGAGGCGCAGCAGATCCCGCTGAAGTTCCTTCACAACATCTTCCAGGAGCTCAGGCACGCCAAGCTCGTCGAGAGCCACCGCGGGCCGGTGGGCGGGCACCGGCTGGCCCGGCCGGCTGACGAGATCACGGTCGCCGACGTGATCCGCGCGATCGACGGCCCGCTCGGCGCGGTCGCGGGAGATCCGCCCGAGGAGCGCGAGTACCACGGCTCCACCGTGCGCCTGCGGGACACGTGGGTCGCGCTGCGCGCGAGCGTCCGCAGCGTGCTCGAGATCGTCACGCTCGCCGACATCGCCTCCGACCGGCTGCCGAGGCGGATCGCGGGCCTGATCGACGAGCCGGACGCCTGGGTCAGGCGCTGACGCGGGCCATCCGCGCGCCGCGCCGGCGGTCCCCCTGACCCGCCCTTTCAGGGGCCCTCAGGGAGTGGGTTCAGGGTGTCTGCCCGATGATCTTCGGGCGCTCGGAGCGCATCATCGACCCATGACCGCGATCCACATGCACACCCAGCTCCAGGAGCTCCAGGCAGAGCGCGCGCTGGCGTCGCTCGAGGGGCTCGCACTCCAGGACTCGTACATGGCCGATCTCGACGAGGAGATCGCCGCCGTTCGCAGCGCGTACGTCGGCGCGGCCGTGACCGAGATCGCAACCCTGAGGGCCCTGCTGTCCGGGCCCCAGGTCGGTTGAGGAGGGATCGCATGTCACCGCGTTTCTGGACGATCAGGGTCGGCGACCGCGAGGTGACGGTCGTGGCCGGCACCCGCGAGGCCGCTGAGAAGATCGCCGCCCAGCGGGTCGCGAAGGACCTGAAGCGCCGCAGCTCTCGCTAGCCCGCGCGCCAGCTCCATCTTCCACGAGCCCCCTGGGGCTCGTGGTCGTTGTGGAGCATGTCGAGCCTGCCCGCACCGGGTGCGACTCAGGGTGCCCCCAGGGTCCGTTTCAGGGCACTTGCCCGATGTACCCCGAGCCGTGATCGCGGACAGTGGCCGTGTCAATTCGAACGGTCCAAGGGGGATCTGATGCAAACGGACAACTTCGCAGCAAGGATCGGGCGCTGGAGCGTCCAACACCGTAGGAAGGCCATCCTCGGATGGCTTGCATTCGTGCTCGTAGCCGTGGTGGTGGGCTTCAACGTCCTGCCGCAGAAGGAGATCGATCCCAGGGCAGCCGGTCCGGGCGACTCCGGCCAGGCCGGCAAGCTCGTCAACGACGCCTTCGAGGACAAGGCCGCGGAGCAGGTGCTCGTCCAGAGCGACCAGCTTTCCGCCGGTGACCCTCGCTTCAAGGCGGCTGTGGCCGATGTGACCGAACGGCTCGAGCGCGCCGACGGAGTGGACGAGGTCGTCGGTCCGTACGAGAGCGAGGGTCAGGTCTCAAAGGACGGGCATTCGGCGCTCGTCACGTTCGAGCTGCCCGGCGACTCCAAGACGACCAAGGTGTCGGTCGTCGGGGCGCTGGCCGCGGTGGACGCCGCGCAGAGGGCGCATCCCGAGCTGCGGATCGAGGAGACCGGTGATGCCAGCATCACCAAGGCGACGCTCGACCAGAGCAACGAGGAGATGGGCAAGTCCGCACTGCTCACGCTCCCGCTCACGCTGATCATCCTCGCGTTCACCTTCGGCGCGCTGGTGGCCGCGGGAATCCCCGTGCTTCTGGCGATCACGAGCGTGCTCGCGACGCTGGGTCTGCTGGGTCCCGTGTCTCAGATCGCGCCGGTCGACGCACAGGTGATGCACGTCGTGCTGCTGGTCGGCATGGCGGTCGGCGTCGACTACACGCTGTTCTATCTCAAGCGGGCTCGCGAGGAGCGCGCCGCCGGTCGCGACAACGACGCTGCGATCGAGGCCGCTGCCGCGACCTCAGGCCGTGCGGTGGTCGTCTCCGGGCTGACGGTGATGGTCGCGATGGCCGGGATGTATCTCGGCGGGATCTCGAACTTCGCGTCGTTTGCGACGGGCACGATCCTGGTGGTGGCGGTGGCAGTCGCGGGCTCCCTGACGGTGCTGCCCGCCCTCCTCTCCAAGCTCGGGGACCGTGTGGAGAAGGGTCGCCTGCCGCTCGTCGGGCGCATCAAGAACCGGGTCGGCGAAGCGGGGCTGTGGTCGCGCTTCCTCGACCGGGTGCTGCGGCGCCCGCTGGTGTCGGCGCTCGTGTCCGGCGGACTGCTGGTGGCGCTGGCGCTGCCGGCGCTCGGGATGCAGACCTCGCTCGGCGGTACCGAGGACTTCTCGCGCGACCTGCAGGTGATGCAGACCTACGACCGCATCCAGGCCGCCTTCCCGTCGGAGGGCAGCGCGGAGATGGTTGTCGTGAAGGCGGAGGACGTGACGGACCCGGCCGTGGTGTCGGCGATCGACAGCGCTCGAGACGCGGGCGCAGCAGCGCCCCGGCCTGTTCGAGGGCGAGGCTCAGCGTCGAGACGAGCGATGACGGCACGGTCGCGATCGTGACGCTGCCGATCACCGGTCACGGCACGAGCGAGCGAGCAAATCGGGCGGCGGACACGCTGCGCAACGAGCTCGTGCCCTCAACGCTCGGCGAGGTCGGCGGCGTCGAGGCCCACACCACCGGTGAGGCCTCAGCGACCGGCGACTTCAATGACGCGATGATCGGCCATCTGCCGTACGTGTTCGCGTTCGTGCTCTCGGCGGCGTTCGTGCTGCTGCTGTTCACGTTCCGGTCGCTCGTGATTCCGGTCAAGGCGATCCTGCTGAACCTGCTGTCCGTGGGCGCCGCCTACGGGCTGCTGGTGCTGGTGTTCCAGTCCGAGTGGGCCGAGGGTCTGCTCGGGTTCGAGGGCAACGGCACGATCGCCGCGTGGCTGCCGCTGTTTCTGTTCGTGATCCTGTTCGGGCTCTCGATGGACTACCACGTGTTCATCCTGACCCGGATCCGCGAGGCGTTCGACAAGGGCATGACGACAGAGGACGCGGTCGCGCACGGGATCAAGACGACCGCCGGTGTGGTCACCTCGGCGGCGATCGTGATGGTCGCTGTGTTCTCGATGTTCGCGCTCTCGTCCGAGCTCCAGATGAAGCAGATGGGCATCGGCCTCGCCGCGGCGGTGCTGATCGACGCGACGATCATCCGCGGCGTGCTGCTGCCCGCCACGATGACGCTGCTCGGCGACCGCAACTGGTGGCTGCCCCGCAAGCTCGGCTGGATCCCCCAGATCGGCACCGAGCCGGAGGTGATGCCCGCCAAGGCCTAGACACGAGGAACAGTCAGCCAAGTACCGGCGCCCGCCCACCCGGCGGGCGCCGGTCGTGAAGCGGCTCACCGCTCGACGACCAAGGAGGAACCACCAATGTTCGATCAGCATGGAGGAGGCGAGCTAGATGCCGTTCTTCCTGCTCCACCATTCGCATGAGCGAGCGGGAGTGCGCCGCGGCGTACGCAGCGTGGCAGGGCTTCGAGAGCCCGCTGCGGCGCCGCGAGGTGCACTCGAGCTGCCTCGCTGGAGGGCACGAGCTCTGGTGGCGAGTGGAGGCGGCCGACGCCGGCGAGGCGCTCGAGCTGCTCCCGCGCTTCGTCGCTGCCCGCACCACGCCGATCGCGATTCGCGAGGTGATGGTCCCCTAGCCGCGAAAGCCATCAGAATCCGGCGGCGATGTCGAGCGACACGGTCGAGCTCGTGCGCCGGAGCATGGAGGCGTTCGCGCGCGGGGACTTCGAGGAGGCGTTCGCGGCCCACGCCCCGGAGACGGAATGGCACACGGCGAGCGACGAGCCGGATGCGCAGGTCTATCGCGGGATCGACGGGCTGCGGCGCTTCGTCGCCGCCATCGAGGAACTCTGGGAGCGCCGCTTCGAGGACCTCATGGAGTTCGAGGACTTCATCGATTGCGGCGACTGGGTGGTGGTCCCCTGGCATGCCCGGGTCCGGGGCCGCACGAGCGGTGTCAGCGTCGGCGTGAGCGAGACGTACGCGGTGCGGGTGCGCGATGGCCGGATCGTGCGCGTGGAGGAGTACCGCGACAGGGCCGAGGCGCTCGCGCGCGTTACCCCGGGGGAATGACGGGCTCGGGACGCTCCGGCGAATCGGGCGTCTCGGGCCCGCGCGGATCCGGTTGAGGAGCGTCCGGAGCACCCGGCTCGGGGCGCTCGGGCGGGCTCGGCTCGGGCACCTCCGGCGGTGTGGGACCTGGAACCTCCATACATCGCCGCCTGCCCGGGAACGGCACATGTGAAAACCCGTTTGGGTTAGGCTCGCGCGATGCTCGCCCTCCGCCGTCTCGCAATCGCCCTCTCGGCCGCATGTCTCCTCTCGCTGGGAGCGGCCGCCGGCGCTGTCGCCGGGCCCGACGACAGCGCACAGATCGTTCCGCTCGGGATGAAGATCGACAACGCTCCGGTCCCGGTGCTGGGCGCGGACGGCAGGAACCACCTCGCCTACGAGATCACGATCGTCAATCAGACCGCGGGCGCGGTCACGCTCCAGTCGGTCCAGGCGCGGCAGGGGCGGCGCCGCATCGGGGCGCCGCTCGAGGGCGAGGCGCTCGCCTCGATGCTGCGGGTGAACGGCTCCGAGGGACCCGAGATCCCGGGCGGTGGGAGCGCGCTCCTGTTCATGGACGTGAAGTACCCGCGCGGCGCCCGGCGGCCGACGCGCCTTGAGCATTTCATCTCGATGTCGTTCGACAACCCGCCGCAGGCCGTCCAGCAGTTCAGCTTCACCGGAGTGCCGACGAACGTCTCGCGCTCGCGCCCGATCGTCGTCCGGCCGCCGCTGCGCGGACCGAACTGGATCGCGGCCAACGGCTGCTGCGCGCCGATCAACGCGCATCGCGGCGCGACCCTGTCGATCGACGGGACGGTGCGGGTTCCGGAGCGCTTCGCGATCGACTGGGTGCAGCTCGACGGGCAGGACTTCCTGTTCCAGGGCGCGATCTCGGACCTCTCGAGCTGGGGCTACTTCGGCACGCGGATCCATGCGGCGCTGCCTGGACGAGTGGTCTCGATCCTCGACGACATGCCGGAGCAGGTCCCGGGCGAGCTCCCCGAGGGCCAGACCGTGCAGACCGCCGGGGGCAACCACATGGTGATCAGGTACGGGCCGCGGCGCTACGCGTTCTACGCCCACATGCAGCCGGGCAGCCTGCGCTTCAAGCCGGGCGACCGCGTGCGCACGGGACAGGTGCTCGGCCTGCTCGGCAACACGGGCAACACCGACGGCCCGCACCTGCACTTCCACATCATGGACGGGCCGTCCCCGCTCCAGTCGAACGGCCTTCCGTTCGTGCACCCGCGCTTCAGCTCGCGCGGCGTGCTCACGAACCTGCCGGGCGTCTCCGCCGGACAGGTCGCGCAGATCTCCGATTCGGGGCTGGCGGGAACCTTCAGGCGGCGCATGCCGCTGAACGACCAGGTGGTCGGCTTCGGGCGCTGAGCCCGGATTCAGGGTGTTCCCGCGGCGCCCTTCAGGGTGCCGCCCGATGTGTCGGAGAGGGCTCAGGAGACGAGCATGAGCCTCATGAGCAACGCCACGCTCGTCTTCCGCATCGCCACCGCGCTCATCGGGCTGCACGTGGTCGACGACAACTTCGTGCAGCCCCAGCCCGGCACCGGCATCGCCGACCATCTCGTCAGCGGCCTCGTTCCGCTGGCGCTGCTGGCGCTCGCCGCCTGGGCGTTCCCGCGGGTGCGCCCGGGCGCTCAGGGCACGCTGGCGCTCCTGCTCGCGCTTCCGGCGTTTCTCAGCGGTGTCGAGGCGGTGCATTACGGGCGCGAGGTCGGGCTGTCGGGCGACGATTTCTCCGGCCTCCTCGCCATGGCGGCGGGGCCGGTCCTGATCGGCCTCGGCGGCACGCTGCTCTGGCGATCCCGGCGGCTCGATGACAGCCGCGTGCGGCGCTATGCGCGGCGGGCACTCAAGACAGCGGCAGTGGTCGTGCTGGTGCCAACCCTGGCAATACCGATCGCGATCACCTATGTGGCGAGCCACGCGGCGCGCGCCGAGGTCCCCCCGGCGCAGCTGGGCGCCGCTCACGAGGACGTCAAGCTCGTCACGAGCGACGGGCTCGAGCTCGAGGGCTGGTACGTGCCCTCGCGGAACGGTGCCGCGGTGATCGTCTTCCCGGGGCGAAGCGGCACTCGCGAGCACGCGAGGATGCTCGCCCGCAACGGCTACGGAGTACTGCTCTTCGACCGTCGCGGCGAGGGCGCGAGCGAGGGCGACCCGAACGGCTGGGGCTGGGACTTCGACAAGGACATCGAGGCGGGCATCGCATTCCTGCAGCAACGTCCCGATGTGGATCGGGGCCGGATCGGCGGGCTCGGATTGTCGGTGGGCGGTGAGATGCTGCTCCAGACCGCAGCCGAGAACACGGCGCTCGCAGCGGTCGTCTCCGAGGGAGCGGGCGCGCGCACGATGTCCGAGGAGGTCAGCGACGCGGAGGGACTCGACAAGGCCTCGGCATTCGTGAGCTATCTGGCGCGCGACGCCGCCAACGCCGTGTTCTCGAACAGCCTGCCGCCGACGCATCTCGAGGAGCTGATCCCGAAGATCGCGCCCCGGCCGATCATGCTGATCCACGCCGGCAGCCGAGACGTCGGGACGCTCAACCCGCGTTACTACCGAGCCGCCGGAGACCCGAAGCGCATCTGGCGCGTCCCCGCGGGGGGCCACACCGACGGCATCGACGTCCGGCCGCGCGAGTACGAGCGGCGCGTCGTCGACTTCCTCGACGAGTCGCTGCTCGGCCGGTAGGTCGCCGTCGCGAACGACGAAGGGCCCCCGGCAGGGGGCCCTTCGACGATGCGGCCGTCTCTCCGAGCTACTGGCGGAAGCCGCTGAAGCGCGTCGGGCCGACGGGATCCTGCTCGGCCTGCGCGGTCGCGCCGCGGGTGCCCTCCTCGGGGCCCCCGTCGTAGCGAGCGAGCGGGGAGCTGCTCACGGCCGAGGTGGTCGCGCCGCGGGTGCCCTCCTCGGGGCCCCCGTCGTAGCGAGCGAGCGGGGAGCTGCTCACGGCCGAGGTGGTCGCGCCGCGGGTGCCCTCCTCGGGGCCGCCGTCGTAGCGCGTGCCGGTGTCGGCCTGCCGGAGCCCCTCGTACGCCTGGGCGCTGCCGGCCGCGATCGACGAGGCGGGCGGGGCGACCGTCGGGATCTCTGCGCGCGGGACCGCGATCGCCGCGGTGCCCTCCTCCGGGCCGCCGTCGTAGCGGACTCCGGAGTCCCGCTGGAGCGGGTGGGCGTGCACGCCCGGGACGTCTACGGGCGCGGCCTGGCTCTGCACGACGGGCGCGTCCTCGTCGGCGACGACGATGAGCGCGACGCTCAGGCCGACCATTGCGATCAGCATGAACGCGAGCAGGGCGCGCAGGTGGTTGTACTGCGAGCGAAGGACGACTGCGGGGTGCTGGCTCGGGACGGCGGTGCTCATCACGACTGCCTCCTGTGAATGGCCGGCAGCCCTTGCCGCCAGCCCGATTGAGTGAGAGAGGAACATCGGAGCTGATGGTGCGCCCGGCCGGTTTCAGCGCGGCGACGACTCGGTTACAGCCCGCTGCGGTACCGTGGAAGCGCCCTTCGTTCGGCTCGCCCCCCGCAATGGACTTCCGCATCCTCGGTCCTCTTGAAGCCTCGGACGAGGGGCGTGAGGTTGCGCTCGGCGGCAGCAAGCAGCGCGCCCTGCTCACTCTGCTGCTCGTGAACGCGAACGAGACGCTCAGCACCGACCGCCTGATCGACGAGCTCTGGGGCGAGAGCCCGCCCGCGACCGCACCGAAAACGGTCCAGGTGTACGTCCATCGCCTGCGCCGGACGCTCGCGGGCGAGGGCGGGCACTCGGAGCTGCTCGTGACGCGCGAGCACGGCTACGAGCTGCGGGTCGACCCGGAGCGAATCGACGCTCGCCGCTTCGAGCGGCTGCTCGGTGAGGGGAGTGCGGAGCTCGCCGCGGGCGATCCCGCCGCCGCGGCCGAGACGCTCGAAGAGGCGCTCGCACTCTGGCGCGGCGAGCCGCTTGCCGGGCTCGCATACGAGCCCTTCGCCCGGGCCGAGGTCGATCGCCTCGAGGACCTGCGCGTGACGGCGGTCGAGCGGCTGGTCGAGGCAAAGCTCGAGCTCGGCCGCCATCTCGAGGTCGTGGGAGAGCTCGAGGCGCTGATCGCCGAGCACCCCTTTCGCGAGAGCCTGCGCGCCCAGCTGATGCTCGCCCTCTACCGCGGCGAGCGCCAGGCGGACGCGCTGCAGGCCTACCAGAACGCGCGAGCGACGCTCGTGGAGGAGCTCGGCATCGAGCCCGGCGAGCGGCTGCGCGAGCTCGAGCGCGCGATCCTCGCCCAGGATCCCGCCCTCGCGCTGCCCGTGACCGTGCCGGACGAGTCTCCGCGCGAGGCGCCCGTGGAGCCGGTGGTGCAGGAAACGCCGCGGGAGCAGCCAGCCCGCAAGCTCGTCAGCATCGTCTTCGCCGACCTCGTGGGCTCGACCGGTCTCGCCGAGCGGCTCGACCCGGAGGCGATGCACATGCTCCTCGACCGCTACACGGCGCGCTGCGAGGCGGTCGTCGAGCGCCACGGCGGCAGGGTCGAGGGCTTCATCGGGGACGCGGTCGTCGGCGTGTTCGGGCAGGAGGAGATCCACGAGGACGACGCGCTGCGCGCGGTGCGCGCGGCGGTCGACCTGCGCGACGCGGGGGCTGAGCTGAGCGCCGAGCTCGAGCTCGAGCTCGGGGTCGCGATCGGCATGAAGCTCGGGGTCGAATCGGGTGAGGTGTTCGTCAGCCGTGGCGCGCGGCGCTCGCCGTTCGCCGCGGGCGACGCCTTCAACGTGGCCGCGCGACTCGAGGGCCTGGCCGCGGAGGGCCAGATCCTGCTCGGCGAGAAGGTGCACGAGCTGGTGGCGGCCCACGTCCAGGCGGAGCCGCTCGAGCCGCTCGCCCTCAAGGGCCGCCGCGCGAAGGTCCAGGCCTGGCGCCTCGTCGAGCTGGGCGAGGGGCGCGTGGACGCGGGACCCGACTCCGCTCGTCGGGCGCGAGCGCGAGCTCGCGGAGCTGCGAGCGGCGTTCGAGGACGTGCGCGCCGACGGCGGTTGCCGGGCGATCACGCTGATCGGCCCTGCCGGAATCGGCAAGTCGCGGCTCGCCCGCGAGCTCGAGACCACGCTGGAGGGCGAGGCCGTGGTGGCGGTCGGCCGCTGTCTCTCCTACGGAGACGACATCGCCTACCGGCCGTTCGCCGAGATGGTCCACCAGCTCTGCGGCGCCGATCCGCGCCGCCGCGTCGAGGAGCTGCTCGACGGCGACACGGCGCGGGCGCGCCTCGTGCTGCAGGCGATCGGCCTCGCCGAGGGCGCGGCCAAGCCGGAGGAGACCTCGTGGGCGCTGCGCACGCTGCTCGAGCGTGCCGCGGGAGAGCTGCCGCTCGTCGTGATGGTCGACGACGTCCACTGGGCGGAGCCCGCCCTGCTCGACCTCCTCGACTACCTCCTCGCGTTCTCGACCGGGTCTCCGATCCTGTTGCTGTGCCTGGCGCGCCCCGAGCTCGGCGAGTCACGACCCGCCTGGATGGTTCCCCAGCCGGATCGCGACGTGCTCGTGCTCGACGCCCTGTCGAGCGATCAGGCGCGCCGGCTCGTCGAGCCGGCCGGGCTCGACCCCGATGCCGAGGCGCGCATCGTCGGGCTCGCGGAGGGCAACCCGCTGTTCCTCGAGCAGCTGATGGCGATGGGGGTGGAGGCGGGCGGCAGCACGCTGCCGTCGACGATCCAGGCCGTGCTCGCGGCCCGCATCGACCGCCTGGACGACCGGGAGCGGCGCGCGCTCGAGCACGCCGCGGTGCAGGGGCGCAGCTTCTGGGTCGACGCGGTTGCGGAGCTGCTCCCGGAGGATGAGCGCGAGGGGTTCTCGAGCCGGCTCGTGGCACTCGTGGGCAAGCAGCTGATCCGTCCCGACCGCTCGGAGGCCCAGGGCCGCAACGCGTTCCGCTTCGCGCACGCCCTGATCCGCGAGGTGGCCTATGGCGGCCTTCCCAAGGTGCGCCGCGCCGAGCTGCACGAGCGCCTCGCGCGCTGGCTCGAGACTGCGCCGGGTGCCCGTGACGAGACGATCGGGTTCCACCTCGCCGAGAGCTACGACCTGCGCTCCGAGCTCGGTCCCGTGGGCGACCATGAGCTCGGCCTGGCACAGGCCGCCGCAGAGCGCCTCGGTTCGGCCGCTGCCGCCGCCCGGCTGCGAGGCGACACCGCGGCTGGAGCACGGCTGCTCGCGCGCGCCGACGGCCTGCTCGACCGCGACCACGCCGGGCGGTCCGCGCTGCGCCCGGTGCTCGGCGCGGCGCTGTTCGAGGCGGGTCGCCCCACCGATGCGGCTCGGGTGCTCGACGCGGCGATCGAGCGCGCCCCCGACCCCGGCTCGCGCGCCTGCGCGCAGGTCGAGCGCGAGCTCGTGCGCTTCGAGACCGAGCCCGCCGCCGCCGCCTCGGGCGCGGGGCGGGTCGCCGACGATGCGCTGCGCGTGCTCGAGGACGCCGGCGATCACCGCGGCCAGTGCCGCGCCCTGCTCCTGCGCGGCGAGGTCGACTGGTGGGAGGGCCAGGCGGGCGACGCTGAGGTCGCGTGGGCCCAGGCGTCGGCGTGCGCGAGCCGCGCGGGTGACGAGCGCGAGCTGTTCGAGGTGCTCGGGTGGCGCGCGGTCGCGGCGGCCCTCGGGCCGGCGCCGGTGCCCGAGGCGATCCGGCGCTGCGAGGACTTCCGCAGCCAGGTCGAGGGCAGTCCGATCGCCACGGCGTCGACGCTCAACCCGCTCGCGCTCCTGAATGCCATGGCCGGCGACCTGGAGGCGGCCGACGCTCTGCTCGCCGAGGCGAGCGGGATCCTCGCCGAGGTGGGCGGCCTCGGCGCCGGCATCTCCCACCTCGAGGCGTCGGTGCGGCTGCTCGGGGGCCGTCCGGAGCTCGCCGAGGCCACCCTGCGAGCGGACCTCGAGACGCTCGCGTCGATGAACGTCCCCGGCACGCTCGCGACCACGACCGCGCTGCTCGCACAGGCGGTGCTCGCGCAGGGACGGGCGCTCGAGGCCGGCGAGCTGGCCCAGGAGGCCGCTCGCGGCGTCGCGCAGGACGACACGATCACGGAGGTGATCTGGCGCGGCGTGGCCGCCCGGACCGCCGCGCGCGCCGGTCGCGCGGACGAGGCGGAGAAGCTGGCGCGCGAGGCGGTCGCGCTCGCGACGCCGACCGACTTGCTGTCGCATCGCGGCGATGCGATGCTCGACCTCGCCGACGTGCTCTGGCTGGCCGGTCGGCCGGAGGAAGGCGAGCGCTCGGCCCGCGAGGGCCTGGCGCTGTACGAGACCAAGGGCAACGTCGCAGCCGCGGCCCGCGCGCGGGCGCTGCTCGACGGACAAGGAGGTGGGTGATGTTCAGGCCGAACTTCACGAAGGTCGACCTTGACGGCGATGTTCTGAACGTCCACGGCGTATCGGATCCGGACGATCCGCCCCTGGAGATCCGGATCTACCTCGCCCAGGAGGGCGAGGCCGCGGACGATCGTCCCGACTTCGTGGACGGCACGATCCTCGAGGTCTCGAACATCTGGGAGCTGCCGCTGCCCGCGAAGGGCTTCAAGCGCGGCGCGGCCGTGGCCGTCGGAATCGAGATTCGGACCGAGCCCTTCATGACGGCGATCTGGACCGAGCCCGTGATGATCCGCTAGTGCCGGATCCTCGATCACCGGGGCACGGCGCCGGCGTCCCGCGCGGGCTCGACGTCGAGGGTGAGGAGGAGCTCGCCGGCCGCTTCGGGCGCATGTTCCGGCCGGCCGAGGAGACCGCCGGGCCCGCGGCCATCGAAGCGCTCGTCGCGGCGATGCGGGCACGCGCGGGGCAGTCGGATTCGAACATGCGCATCTCGGCCGGGTACACCTACCTCGGCCAGTTCATCGATCACGACATCACGTTCGATCCCACGTCGAGCACCGGCCGCGAGATCGATCCCCGCGCCGTCCGGAACTTCCGCACACCGCGTCTCGACCTCGACTCCGTGTACGGATCGGGACCCAGGGTCCATCCGTTTCTCTACGACAGGGAGCGCAAGCCGCGCGGCGCCTTCCTGCTGATCGACCGGCACGCGGACGGACACGAGGATCTCCCGCGCAACTCCCAGGGCCGGGCGCTCGTCGCGGACGCTCGCAACGACGAGAACGCGCTGGTGGCGCAGGTGCACCTGCTGTTCCTGCGCTTCCACAACGCCGTGGTGGACCGGCTGCTCGCCGACGGCTGCGACGAGGAGGAGGTGCTCTCGAAGGCACGCCGGATCGTGCGCTGGCACTACCAGTGGCTCGTGGTGCACGACTTCCTCGAGACGGTGGCGGGGAGGAGGATGGCCCACCGCGTGCTCGACGCCCGCGGCGGCGGCCGGGGGCGAGCCGGAGGTGAACATCCGCTGGTTCAAGCGGCCCGATGACGCGTACATGCCCGTCGAGTTCTCGGTCGCGGCCTTCCGCTTCGGGCACAGCATGGTGCGGCGCGACTACAGGGTCCGGTGCCCGAAGCCGGGTGAGCGCGCCGTGCGCGAGCCTCTCGATCTGTTCACCGATCTGCGCGGCGAGCGCCCGCTCGAGGCCGAGGTCGTCGTCGACTGGGAGCGCTTCTTCAGGCTCGACACGGGCGGGTCGTGCCAGATCCAGCACAGCCTCAACATCGACACCTCGCTGAGTCCGCCGCTGTTCGCGCTTCCCGACGAGCGCGGCGTGCTGGCGCAGCTCAACCTGGAGCGCGGGAGAAAGCTGCGCCTGCCCTCGGGGCAGGCGCTCGCCAAGCGGATGGAGGTGGCGGAGCTCGAGGCGGACGAGCTTCAGCTCGACGACCTTCCGGAGAGCGCCCGCCGGAGCCTCCTGCGCGACACGCCGCTCTGGTACTACCTCCTCGCCGAGACGGTTCGCGTGACGGATGACGAGCTGCCGGACCGGCCCGTCCGTCCCGGCACGCGACTCGGTGACATCGGCGGCCGGATCGTGGCCGAGGTGCTCGTGGGCCTGCTCGAATCGGATCCGACCTCGTACCTCGCGCGCAAGCCCGCGTGGCGCCCGACGCTCGGCAAGGACGGCGACTTCACGATGGCCGATCTGATCGAGGTCGCCCGCGGGGCGGGCTAGGGCGAGACGGCGACGCCGAGCGACTGGGCGCCGAGGAGCTTCGGCGTGCCCTCCTCGTAGAACTGGTCGAGCTCCCGGATCTCGAAGCCGGCCGAGCGCAGAAGGTCCGGAACCTGCCTGTGTCAGGTGACAGCCGCCGAACAGGCGCTTCTGGAGCGGATTGAGGCGATGCTGCCAGCGCTGGACCTTCTCGTCGGGCGCCAGCCCGTGCTCGACGAAGTGGAGCTCGCCGCCCGGCTTCAGCACGCGGCGCAGCTCGCGCAGGGCGGCGTCGATGTCCGGGATCGTGCACATGGTCCAGGTCGAGATCGCGGCGTCGAAGCTGTCGTCGGCGAAGGGCAGCGACTGGCCGTCGAGGCCCGCGCGCTCGACCGGGATCGAGGTCGCTCCGAGGCGCGCCGCGGCGAGCTTCCAGCCGAGCTCCGCGGGCTCCACCGCCGAGACCTTCGAGATCTCCGTCGGATAGAACGGGAGGTTGAGGCCGGAGCCGAAGCCGATCTCGACGACATCGCCCGCGAGGCCCTCGCAGACACGTGCGCGCAGCTCGGGGGCCGGGTCAAGCGCGCAGAGCCTGTCGACGATCCTCGGTAGAACACGTTCCGTGTAGAGGCTCATGCCGGCGACGCTACAGGCTCGGCGCCGCGCAGGGCGGGGAAGTCTCCCGCCAGGCCGGCGGCGCCCGCCTGGAGCACCTCGATCGGCTCCGGCAGCCCGCGGAAGCGCCACGCTCCGAGCCGCTCGAGCGTCACGCCGGGGTCGAGATCTCCGTGCAGCGCGCGCTCGACCGCCGCGGACAGGATCGTCTGGTCGCCGTGCGCGGCGAAGCAGAGGCGCGCCGCGGCGTGCACCGAGAGGCCGACGTATCCGTCGTCCGTCAGCGCGGGCCGCCCGTGGTGGAGGCCGATGCGGAGCCGGACCCGCTCGCCGGCGATCTCCTCGCGCATCGCGCGCTGCGTCGCGAGCGCCGCGCGCACGGCGCCGGGCGCCTCCGCGAAGGCCGCCACCGTGTCGTCGCCGCGGGCCGAGACCACATGGCCACCCGCCCCCTGGATCGCGCCGCGCACACGGCGGCGCACCTCCTTGAGGACGGCCGCGTAGCCGCTCTCGAGCCGGGCCAGCAGCTCGGTCGAGCCCTCGATGTCGGTGAGCAGAAAGGTGACCTGGCCGCGTGGGAGGCGGCGCTGCGGGTCGAGCTGGGAGCTGATGAAGCCGAGCGGCATGATCCCGTGCCGCTGCGCCGCCCGGAGCAGCTTCGTTCGCGCCCGGTCGCGCGCCGCCTCGTCCTCGAACGCGACCTGGCCGAAGCGCGCGAGCGCGTTGCGGACGTGGGAGGCGTCGTGGATCGGCAGCCGGCGCTTGCCCTTCGAGTCGACGTAGGCGAAGGCGCTGTCGGGAAGCTGCGCGCGTTCCTTGGCGCGGAGGGGAGGCACGCCACCATGATCGCAACCGGGCCCGGGCATAGCATCGCGGTCATGCGCGCCATTCGCAGCGGAGCGGCCTGGGTGCACCTCGCCCTGGCCGCGCTGATCATCGTCGGGGTATTCGTGCAGGTCTATCTGATCGGCGCCTACATCTTCGGGGCGGGCGCCGACGCTCTCGACGCCCACAAGTCCGTCGGCTTCGCCGTGCATGGGTTCGAGGTCCTGCTGTTCGTGGTGGCCCTGATCGCCTGGCTGCCGCGGACCGACATCCTGCTGGCGCTCGCGATGGCGGTGCTCGGCACGGCGCAGCTCAACCTCGCCGAGGCGGAGCGCTGGGTGGGCGGGCTGCATCCGCTCTTCGCCATGTTCGTGCTGGCGCTCGCCGCGCTGATCCTCTGGCGGCGCGTCTCTTCCTCCCGAGTCGACGTGGCGCGCACGATCGAGCGCCACCGCGAGGTCGAGGACTCCCCGGGCCCGGCCTGAGCGCGGCCTGGCCCAGGGTCTCGGGTCCCGCTCAGGGTGGTGGAGCTCGCGTGCGTACCCCGGTTCAGGGCTATGCTCGCCAACGTGGGGATGAGCGCTGCCGCGCGGCCGCTGGTCGGACGGGAGACCGAGGTCGCCGAGCTCGAGGGGCTCCTCGAGGCGGCCGATGGCGGCGCGCCCGGATGCGTGAGCATCGTGGGAGAGCCGGGAATCGGTAAGACGCGCCTGCTCGCCGAGCTGCGCGAACGCGCGGAGGAGCGGGGGCACATCGTGCTCTCCGGCGTCGCGTCCGAGTTCGAGCGGGACATCCCGTTCAGCGTCTTCGTCGACGCTCTCGACGCCTATGTCGCCTCCCAGGACCTGCGTTCGCGCGACGGCTGGAGCGCCGACCTCGAGCGCGAGCTCGGCAGGATTCTCCCGTCGCTCGCGGGTGAGCGCGCAGGGGTCGGAGTGCTCCCCGACGAGCGCTACAGGGCACATCGCGCCATGACCACGCTGCTCGCGCTGCTGGCCGAGACGAAGCCGCTCGTGCTTGTGCTCGACGATCTCCAGTGGGCTGATGCCGCGTCGCTCGAACTCGTGCCCTCCCTCGTGATCCGCGGTCCGCACGCCCCCGTCCTTGTCGCCCTCGGCATGCGTCCCGGCGGCGAGGCGCGCCGGCTCTCCACGGCCCTCGCC
This sequence comes from uncultured Thermoleophilaceae bacterium, assembly GCA_963808775.1. Taxonomy (GTDB): domain Bacteria; phylum Actinomycetota; class Thermoleophilia; order Solirubrobacterales; family Thermoleophilaceae; genus JACVRW01. Next base: position 55,465 of record CAWEGR010000006.1, on the reverse strand, counting down.
GGCGCGTCCGTCACCCGCCTCGAGCCCCAGCCCCTGAGCGAGGCCGAGGCCGGAGCTCTGCTCCGGCTCGGTTCCGGCGCGGTCGCCGAGCTGTACGGCCACACCGGCGGCAATCCCTTCTACCTCGAGCAGCTCGGCCGCACCGGATCAGGCGGGCAGGCGGACGGGAACGTGGCCGACCTGGGCGTGCCGCCGGTGGTCGCCGCGTCGCTGGCGGCCGAGGTCGCGCTGCTCCCGGACGACGTCCGTGTCTTTGCCGGCGCCGCGGCGGTGGCCGGCGAGCCGTTCGAGCCCGACCTCGCGGCGACGATCGCCGGCATGGGCGACGATGAGGCCCTCGGGGCTCTCGACGATCTGCTCGAGCGAGACGTCGTCCGCCCGACGAGCGTCCCGCGCCGCTTTCGCTTTCGCCATCCGCTCGTGCGGGAGGGCGTCTACGAGTCCACGCCGGGCGGCTGGCGCCTTGCGGCGCACGAGCGCGCGGCGCATGCGCTGGCCGAGCAGGGCGCCGGGGCCGGCGAGCGCGCCATCCACGTCGAGCAGTCCGCGCGCCAGGGGGACGAGACGGCCGTGGCCCTCCTGCTCGAGGCGGGCCGGTCCGCATCGGCGCGCGCGCCCGCGGTCGCGGCCCGCTGGTTCGACGCCGCGCTTCGCCTGCTCCCGAACGACGACGCCGAGCGTGAGGTCGACGTGCGGGTGGAGCTCGCCTCGGCCCTGCGCTCCCTCGGCCGGCTCGACGCCTGCCGCACCGCTCTGCTCGAGGCCGCGGCGCGTCTGCCGGCCGACGCGGTCGCGCGGCGGGTCGAGCTCGTGGCGCGCTGCGCCGCGGTCGAGCACTGGCAGGGCCGGCACGACGAGGCGCGCAAGCGGCTCTCACAGGCTTGGGAGGAGCTGCCGGATCGCGGCACCGCCGAGGCGGTGGCCCTCCGGGTGGAGCTCGCGGTCGACGCCCTCTACGTCAACGACTTCGAGCGCTGCGTCGAGATGGGCTCCGCCGCTCTCGAGACCGCCCGCACGCTCGAGGACAGCGGCCTGGTGGCGATGGTCGCAGCCGCGCTCTCACTGGGCGAGGCCGCGTCGATGCTGATCGACGACGCCCGCAGGCACCACGCGGAGGCCGTGGCCGCGCTCGAGCGCGTCGACGACGACGAGCTCGCTCCGCGCCTCGAGACGCTCTACTACCTCGGCTGGGCCGAGAACTACCTCGAGCACTACGACGATGCGCACGCGCACGCGGAACGCGGCGTGGCGATCGCGCGGGCGACCGGGGAGGGGCGGCTGCTCGTGCCGCTCATGCTGCTGCGCGCCTACCCGCTCGAGATGCAGGGGCGGCTCACCGAGGCTCGCGAGATCTGCGATACCGCGGTGGAGATCGCCCGCGTGTCGGAGAACCGCCACCTGCTCTTCTGGGCGCTGTTCGAGCTCGCGTTCGCGCTCTACTACCAGGGTGAGTTCGACGCGTCGATCGCGGCAGCCGAGGAGAGCGCGCAGGTGGGCGGCCGCATGGTCGGCGGGACGATGCCATCGGCGGGAGGCGGACCCGGCTGGGCGCTCGCGACGAGCCTCTTCGAGCTCGGCGACGTCGAGCGCGCATCCGCGCTCATGCAGGAGCTCGGCGGGCCGGGCATGCGGAACTGGGTGCCGATCGAACGTCCCTTCAACTGGGAGAACCTGGTCTTCGTCGAGTTGGCGCGCGGCGACCTCGAGGCCGCCGACCGGATGGCAAAGGAGGCGGAGGATGCGGCGTCCGGCACCGACCTGCGGCTCTCCACGGCGCTCGCCGCTCGCTCGCGAGCGGCCGTCGAGCTCGCCCGCGGCGAGCCCGCGGCGGCCGTGGCGCACGCCGAGGCGTCGATCGCCGCGGCGGACGCGATCGGTGCGGGGCTCCACGCGGCCTTCTCGCGCACGCTGCTCGGGCGGGCGCTGTCGGCGAACGGAGAACGCGATCGCGCGATCACCGAGCTGCGTGAGGCCGATGGGGCGCTGAGCGACTCCGGAAGCCTGCGCATGCGCGACGAGGCGCGGCGCGAGCTGCGCCGGCTCGGGGCGCGCTACGAGGTGCGAGGACCGGCCACGCCGGACGCGGCGGGCGTGGCCTCGCTCACGGGGCGCGAGCGCGAGATCGCGGAGCTCGTCACCGACCGTCTCACGAACGGGGAGATCGCGGCGCGGTTGTTCCTCAGCAAGAAGACCGTGGAGTCACACATCCGCAATGCCTTCCACAAGCTCGGCGTCTCGTCGCGCGTCGAGGTGGCGCGCGTGATCGAGCGCCAGCGCGCCGACGACGCCGGCTAGCGGGCTCGGCGCCTGTTCGCCGCCGTCGAGGACCCGCCCGTGACCGTGAAGATCTGGCGGCCCGCCGTGACGCCCGAGCTGTTGCCGACCCAGACGTGGATCCGGCCGTTCTCGACCACGAAGCGGCCGCGGTTGTCGTAGAAGCCGACGTCGTCGCGATCGAGCCAGAACGTGACCGTCCTCGTCTCGTCCGGCGCGAGCGTCACGCGCTCGAACCCGCGCAGCCGCCTGACCGGCTGCGTGATGCTCGCCACCGGGTCGTGGATGTAGAGCTGCGCCACCTCGTCGCCCGTCCGGTCGCCGGTGTTCGTGACCTCCGCGCGCACGCGGATGCGGCCTTCGCCCGTGGCGTTCAGCGTCGGCCGGTTGATGCGCGTCCCGGCCACCTGGAACGTGGTGTAGCTGAGGCCGTAGCCGAACTCGTACAGGGGCAGGCAGCTGAGGATGTCGCGGTGCCTGTTGTTGTACTTCGAGCCGATGTCGCAGGGCCGGCCCGTGCGCCTGTGGTTGTAGAAGATCGGCACCTGGCCGACGTTGACCGGGAAGCTGACCGGCAGCTTGCCGCCGGGGTTCACGTCGCCGTAGATCACGTCGGCGAGCGCGTTGCCCGCCTCGACGCCCGGGAACCACGCCTCGAGGATCGCCGGTGAGTTCGCGCGGACCTCCTCGAGCGCGAGCGGGCGGCCGTTGAAGAGCACGACCGCGAACGGCTTGCCGGTGCCCTCGAGGCCCTCCTTGATCGCCTCGATCAGCTCCTCCTGCATTCCGGGCAGGTCGAGCATCGAGCGCGACTCGGCCTCGCCGCTCATCTCGCGCGTCTCGCCGAGCGCGAGGATCACCTGGTCGGCTGCCTGCGCGGCCTGGACCGCGGCCGCGAAGCCGCTGTCGTTGCCGCACTCGTTCTCGGGGTCGTAGAGCTCGTTGTTCGAGAGGGTGCAGCCCGGCGTGTACGTGGTGTTCGGGTTGCGCGCCTTCATGCCCTCGAACATGGAGACGACGTCGTTGTCGTCGCCGCGGCCCCACCACGGGCCGAGCATGTCGTGCCTGTCGTCGCCGAGCGGGCCGATGATCGCCGTCGACTTGCTCGGGTCGAGCGGCAGCACCGGGCCGTCGTTCTTCAGCAGCACCATCGAGCGCGAGGCCGCGCGGCGCGCCTCGGCGCGGTGCTGCGGCAGCAGCATCTTGCCCGGAGCGGCGGCCACGTCGACGTAGGGGTTCTCGAACAGGCCGGCGCGGAACTTGATGCGCAGGATGCGGCGCACGGCGTCGTCGATCCGCCGCAGCGGGACGTCGCCGCTCCCCACGAGCGAGGCGCCGAAGTCGCGGAAGTTCGTCGAGACCATCTCCGAGTCGGTGCCCGCGAGCAGGGCGAGCCGGGCGGCGTCGCGGCCGTCCTCGGCGAAGCCGTGTCCGCAGGGACCGCCGTCCGGGTTCTCGCCCGGGCACTGGCGCAGCTCGGCGACCGCCGTGTAGTCGCTCTCGATGAAGCCGTCGAAGCCCCAGCGGTTCTTCAGCACGCGCGTCTCGAGGTAGCGGTTCGCGCAGCCGGGCACGCCGTTGATGGCGTTGAAGGAGCACATGATCGTGTCCGAGCCGGCCTCGACCGCGGCCTTGAACGGCGGCAGGTAGAAGTTCCAGAGCCGGTTCAGCGACATGTCGGTGTCGCCGTAGTCGCGGCCCGCCTCGGGCTGGCCGTAGGCGGCGTAGTGCTTCGTGCTCGTGACGACCTTGTTCGGATTCGAGTAGTCGTTGCCCTGCGCGCCCTTCACGCGCTCGACCGCCATCACCTCGTTGAGGAAGGGATCCTCACCGGCGGCCTCGGCGATCCGGCCCCAGCGCGGCTCGTGCGAGACGTCGACCATCGGGCTGTAGATCTGCTTCAGGCCGACGGCGGCGGACTCGAAGGCGCCGATGCGGTGGTCCGCGCGCGCGAGTGAGGGATCGAAGCTGCTCGCGGTGGCGAGCGGGATCGGGAAGATCGTGCGGAAGCCGTGGATCGTGTCGAACGCGAACAGGATCGGGATCCCGAGCCGCGAGTTCTCGACCGCGTCGCGCTGGTACTGGTTGATCAAGACGGGGTCGGTCTCCGAGAAGACCGCGCCGACGGGCTTGCGGGCCTCGGCCGGGTTCTCCTTCATCTGCCCGTCCGAGAGCAGGGTGAGCTGGTTCAGCTTCTCCTGCAGGGTCATCTGCTCGAGCAGCGCGTCGATCCTGCTCTCGACGTTCTGGGCGGCGGCCTGCGAGGCCGCGCCGAGGACGAACAGGAGGGCGATCGCAACGATCGCGGGCAGGCGAAGACGACGAGACCTACGGCTCATGAGTGACCCTTCCCCACAGGTGAACGGCGCCCGCCGACCGGGACCGTGGCCGCTGATATTTCCGGGTCCGGGGGAAAGCAAACGCAGCGCGGCCGGCGAGTGCCGGCCGCGCATGACCCGGGGACCTGCCCGTCGCTAGGACCTGACGGCGGAGATGTCGAGGGCGAGCTTGACCTTGTCGGAGACGAGCATGTTGCCCGAGCCGAGCACCTGGTTCCAGGTGAGGCCGTACTCGCCGCGGTTCAGCTGACCCGTGATCTCGAGGCCCACGCGCTCGCCGCCCCACGGGTCGGTCTCGGTGCCCGTGATCTCGGCCTGGAGCACGATCTCGCGGGTCACTCCGCGCAGCTCGAGCTCGCCGGCGATCTCGAACGTGTCCTCGCCCGAGGGGCGGATCTCGGTCGAGCGGAAGGTCATCTTCGGGTGGTTCTCCGCGTCGAAGAAGTCACCGGAGCGGAGGTGCTCGTCGCGGCGCGCCTCCTTCGTGTCGACGCTCGCGACGTCGACCGTGCCATACGCGCGGGCCGACTCGAGATCGCCATCCACCTCGAGCGTCCCCTCGAAGGTCGCGAACGAGCCCTTGACGGTGGCGATGCCGAGGTGCTTCACGCCGAACTCGACGCGCGAGTGGGAGGGATCGATGCTGTAGGTGCCGGTGGGGATCTGAGTGACGGCGATGCTCATCTGGTGCTCCTTTGGTTGCGTGTGCAATCAAAGGATCGCTCGATCAGCCCCCCGCGCCAATGGCAGAACCTCGCGGATGCATGGACTTTTGCCCCTGGGGCGGTCAACTCCCGCGCGCCGAGTGCCGGTAGGCCTGGGGTGCGCGTCCGGCGGCCCGCTTGAACGCCCGCGAGAAGTAGAGCGGGTCGTGATATCCGACCCGATGGGCGATCTCGCCGATCGTCAGGTCCGTGAAGCGGAGCAGGCGGGTGGCCTCGAGCAGCACCCGGTCGAGCACGAGCTCCTTGGTCGACATGCCCGTGATGTTCGACAGCGCGCGCGAGAGGGCGGCCTGCGGCACCCCGAGGGCGTCGGCGTAGTGCGAGGCGTCGTGATGGCGCGCGTAGTCGTGCTCGAGCAGCTCGATGAAGCGGCGGTGAAGCGCCGCGTCGCCGTCCTCGCCCTGCGCGAGCCCGTTCTGCTGGGCATCGAACCAGCGCTCGAGCCACAGGAGCAGGGTCGAGACGAGGTGGCGCTGGGCGCCGGCGGTGTACTCGTCGGGCTTCGCGCCCGCCTCGGCCGTCAGGGCGGCGATCAGGCCGCCGACCTGGTCGCAGGCGCCGTCCGGCACGCGGATCGTGCGGGTGCCGCGGCACGCGAGCAGCCAGCGGCCGCCGACGTTGCCGGCGCTGCCGTCGACCGCCTCGTCCTGGAAGCGCAGCACGGCGCCGCTCAGGTTGCGCACGCGCCGGAACTGGTGGACCTGCGCGCGCCCGATCACGGTCACGGTGCCCGGCACGACCGGCACGACCTCGCCGTCGATCAGGTGCTCGCCCTCGCCCTCGCTGACCCAGATCAGCTCGTGATAGTCGTGCCGGTGCGGCTCGCGCGGCACCTCGAACGAGAAGTTCTCGATCGGCATCACCTGGACGACGACGCCCTCGTCGAGGCGGTCCACGGGGAGCGTGGTGCTCACGCCTGTCGAGACTAGAGCCCGCCCTCCTGCCCATGGCCTAGCATTGGCCACGTGGCCAGTCAGGTCGAGACTCCGGTGAAGCAGGCGGCATCGCCCGGCTGCCTCACGGACAATCTCGGCTGGCTCCTCGGCCAGGCGGAGCACGTGCTGGCGGCGGAGATGTCCGCCCGCCTCGAGCCGCTCGGCCTCTCCTCGCGGCGCTACTGCGTGCTCGCCTCGGCCATGACGGGCGACCACACGCAGATCGAGCTCGCCAACCTGATCGGGCTCGACAAGACCACGATGGTGGTCACGCTCGACGGGCTCGAGGCCGACGGCCTCGCCAAGCGCATGCCCTCGAGCCGCGACCGCCGCGTGCGGGTCGTGAAGGTCACCGAGGCGGGCGAGCGCCGGGTCGCCAAGGCGCGCAAGGTCATCGAGGCCACTCAGAAGGAGATGCTCGAGCGGCTGCCCGCGGCCGAGCGCAGCGCGCTCCTGTCGGGCCTGACCCGGCTCGTGTGCGGCGCCCGCGACACGAACGGATCGGCTCCGTAGGAATCGATCCAACCTAGATCGTCCCGATTGGGATGATCTGCTACGGTCCGGCCATGACCGGGACCGAAACGAATCGTTGGCTCGCCCTCGTCGTCCTCTGCGTCGGGATGCTGATGATCATCCTCGACTCGACCGTCGTGAACGTCGCCCTGCCGGCGATCCAGGAGGACCTCGGCTTCTCGCAGTCGAGCCTCGCCTGGGTGATGAACGCCTACCTGATCGCCTTCGGCGGCCTGCTCCTGCTCGCCGGGCGGATCGGCGACCTGATCGGCCGCAAGTCGGTCTTCCTCGGCGGGCTCGCGCTGTTCACGCTCGCCTCTCTCCTGTGCGGCCTCGCGCAGAGCCAGGAGGTGCTGATCGGCGCGCGCTTCGCCCAGGGCATCGGCGGCGCGTTCACCTCCGCGGTGGTGCTCGGGATGATCGTGACGATGTTCCCCGAGCCCAGGGAGCAGGCGAAGGCGATCGGCGTCTACAGCTTCGTGGCCTCGGCCGGCGCCTCGATCGGCCTGCTCGCCGGCGGCGTGCTCACCCAGGCCATCAACTGGCACTGGATCTTCTTCGTGAACATCCCGATCGGCATCGCCACGGCGGTCTTCGCCGTGCGGCTCGTCGGCCGCGAGGACGGCATCGGGCTGCGCCGCGGGGCCGACGTTCCCGGCGCCCTGCTCATCACGAGCGCGCTGATGATCGGCGTCTACGCGATCGTGCAGGCGAGCGACCACGGCTTCGGAGCCACGCGGACGATCCTGCTGGGTGGCGTCTCGCTGCTGCTGCTGGCGGCGTTCGTGGCGCGCGAGGCGACCGCGCGCAACCCGCTGATGCCGCTGCGGCTGTTCCGCTCCCGCAACGTGACGGGCGCGAACGTGGTCCAGGTGCTGATGGTCGCGGGCCTGTTCGGGATGTTCTTCCTGGGCGCGCTCTACCTCCAGCAGGTGCTCGGCTATGACGCCGTCGAGACCGGGCTCGCCTTCCTGCCGGTATCGGTGGGGATCGGCGTGTTCTCGCTCGGCGTGTCGGCGCGGTTGATGACGCGCTTCGGCGAGCGAGCGACGCTGCTGCCGGGGCTCGTCCTGATCGCGGTCGGGCTCGCGCTGCTGGCCGGGGTGCCGGTCGACGGCGACTACGTGACGGACCTGCTGCCGTCGATGATCCTGCTCGGCGTCGGCGCCGGGCTGTCGTTCCCGGCGCTGATGACGCTCGCCATGTCGGGCGCGACCCCGAGCGACTCGGGGCTCGCGTCGGGGCTCGTCAACACGACGATGCAGGTGGGCGGCGCGCTCGGCCTGGCGGTCCTGGCGACGCTCTCGGCCACGCGCACGGACGACCTGCTCGCGAGCGGAGAGCCGCGCCTCGAGGCGCTCACGGACGGCTACCGGCTGGCGTTCCTGCTCGGCGCGGCGCTCGTGGTCGTCGCGATCGGAGCCGCGCTGGCGCTGCTACGGACCCCGGTGGCGGTCGCCGCCGAGGAGCCGAAGCACGAGCGCGCCCCGTCGGCCGAGCCGGCGTGGCAGGAGGCGGCGTAGCGGCGCCGGCGCGCCTCAGCCCCGCGCCTCCGCGAACGCCCGCAGGGCCGCCCGCGCGTCCGGCTCGTCGAAGAGCCGGACGCAGTGGTGGGTCTCGCGGTCCATCGCCGCCGGGAGGAGCGCGCCGAGGCGGGCGTTCAACATCGCCTTGGTCGCCGCGATCGCGTCGCGGGAGTTGCGCGAGAACACCGAGGTCCAGTAGGCGATCCGGGCGTCGAGGCCGGACGGCGCGGCGAACTCGGTCGCGAAGCCGTGCTCGCGCGCCCACTCGGCGTCGCGCTCCTCGCCCGACAGGAGCAGCGCACGCGCGGCCGTTTCGCCCACCAGCTCCGGGAGCAGCAGCGTGCCGGCGTTCGATGCCACCAGGCCGATCGTGACCTCGGGGGTCATCAGGCGGATCCGCTCGGTGCAGATGCGCAGGTCGCAGCTCGCCGCGAACTCGAGCGCGCCGCCCACACAGGCGCCGTCGACGAGCGCGATCACGGGAACGGGCGCGGCGAGCACCACCCGCGTCATGCGCTGGAAGCCCTCGATCGTCGCGGCGAATCCCGCGCTGTCCGACTCGAGCGCGTCCTGCAGGTCGTCGCCCGCCGAGAAGTGGCCGCCCGCTCCGCGCAGCGCGATCACGCGCACCGCGGGGTCGGCCCCGGCGGACTCGACCGCGTCGGCGATGGCGCTCATCGTCCCGAGGTCCCAGGCGTTGCGCCTGTTCTGACGATCCCACTCGACCACTCGAGCGCCACCGCGCTCCTCGACGTTGACGCTCACGGCGATCCCCTCCTCCTCAGCTTCTCGATCTCGGGCGGCGGCGTGTCGCCGCGCGCCGTCCTGAACACGGTGCGGGTCTTGTGCTCGGCCACGGGGAGCGTCCCGGGCTCGATCCGGATGACGGCAAAGCGCGCGCGCAGGGTCTCCCCGAGCCGGGCGGCGAGCTCCTCGAGCTCGACCTCCGCGGCCGCCTCGACGTAGAGCTCGAGCGGCGGCACGATCGGGTCGCCGGCGGCCACCACGCAGTGACGGCCGAGCCGCCCGTCCGCGGAGACGAGCGTGGCGATCGCCTGCGGATACACGTTCACCGCCTGGACGCGCAGCATGTCGTCCGCGCGCCCGTCGATCGCGATCCGCGGGCTGTCGCGGCCACAGGGGCAGGGCGAGGTCCAGACGCGCCCGAGGTCGCCCGAGCGGTAGCGGAGGAGCGGCGAGGCCTCGCGGCGCAGGTGCGTCCAGACGAGCTCGCCGCTCGCGCCGTCCGCGAGCGCGACGGGCTCGCCGCTCACGGGGTCGACCAGCTCGAGCACCGCGTGATCGCCGGTCGTCAGGTGGAGCCCCTCCGACTCGCCGCACTCGCCCGCCATCGTCGACCAGACGTCGCTCATCCCGAACGAGTCCCTCACGCTCACGCCCCAGGCCGTCTCGATCTCGCTCCGCACCGCGGCCAGCCCCGCGCCCGGCTCGCCCGCGGTCACGATGTGGCGAAGCCCGAGCGCGGCGGGGTCGAGCCCGTCCTCGCGCGCCCGCTCGGCGAGGTAGGCGGGGTACGAGAGCGTGCCGAAGATCCCGGTCACGCCGAGCTTCGGGATCAGGTCGAGCAGGCGGCGCGACTGGCCGGTCCCGATCGGCAGCACCGTCGCGCCGCTCGCCTCGAGCGCCATGTGGTCGGCGATCCCGCCCGCGTAGAGCGTGTAGTTGAGGCAGTGCGCCATCACGTCGCCGGGCAGCACGCCCGCGATCCGGAACGCCTCGCCGCCGATCGCGCTGTTGCGCTCGTGGTCGGCGCGCGTGAAGCCGACGGCCACCGGCTCGCCCGTCGTGCCCGACGTCGCGTGCATGCGCACGAGCCGCTCGCGCGGAGCGCACAGGTGGGCGCCGAAGGGCGGAGCGGAGCGCTGCGACTCCCGCAGCTCCTCCTTCGTCGTGAGCGGCAGCGCCTCGAGCGCCCGCTCGCCCGCGATCCGCTCCGCGTAGAAGGGGCTCGAGCGCTCGAGGTAGTCGAGCTGCTCGCGCAGCCGCGCCGCTTCGTCCACCGTCAGCCGGCGTGGGGCGGCAGCTCGCCCGCCGCGGCCAGCGCGATCGCTCCCTGCACCGTGCGCCCGTAGGCCTCGATCGCCACGCGCAGGTCCGCCTCGGGGGTGTCCTCCTCCGGCGTGTGCGACACGGGCGGCGACGAGGAGGAGAAGATCATCACGGTCGGGATCAGGCGCGCCATCTCGGCGGCGTCATGCAGCGGGCCGCTCGGGATCGCCGTGTCCTGGCCGCCCGCCGCCTTGACGGACTCCCGCGCCAGCCCGATCAGCCGCTCGTCGAACGGGATCGGCGGAATGTCCCAGATGTGCTTCAGCTCGACGCTGCAGCCCTCCTCCGCGGCGGCGTCGGTGCAGGCGTTGTGCGCCCGCGCGAGCATGCGGGCGAGCACGTCGGCATCGAGCGCGCGCTGGTCGAGCAGCATCTCGGTGCGGCCCGCGATCGCGGTGATCACGCCGGGCTCGCTCGTGGCGCCGCCGACGGTGCAGACGCCGCCGTCCGAGCGCAGGCCGATGTCGCGGATCTCGAGCGCCGCGCGGGCCGCGGCGGCGAACGAGTCCTGGCGCAGGTGCATGGGAGTCGCGCCGGCGTGCGCGGCGCGGCCGCTGAAGACCGCGACGTGGCGCTGCACGCCGAACGTGCCGAGCACCGTGGCGGCGGGCTCGCCGCGGCTCTCGAGCACCGGCCCCTGCTCGACGTGCAGCTCGAGGTACGCGCAGGCGCCGCGCAGCCGCGCGTGCGACTCGTGCGCCCGCTCGAGCTCCACGCCATGGGCGGCGACCACGTCCTCGAGGCGCTCGCCGTCGCGGTCGCGCAGGTCGCGGACGGCGTCGACCTCGAGGGTGCCCGCGCAGGCGGACGAGCCGAACAGGCTGCGGCCGAAGCGCGCGCCCTCCTCGTCCGCCCAGTCGACGAGCCGCAGTCCGACCGCCGGAGGCCCGGCCTCGGCCTGCGCGCGCAGCGCCTCCACGGCGCTGAAGACCCCGAGCGCGCCGTCGAGCCAGCCGCCGGCCGGCACCGAGTCCGTGTGCGAGCCGACGATCACGAACCCGTCGCTCGACTCACCCTCGAGCTCCGCCCAGAGGTTGCCCGCCTCGTCCACCGAGACCTCGACCGGCAGCTCGGCGAGCCGCGAGCGCAGGAACTCGCGGGCGCGCACCCACTCGTCGGTCCAGCAGACGCGCCGCGCGCCGTCGGGTCCGCCGGTGAGCTCCGCGAGCCCGCGCAGGTCCGCGAGCACGCGGTCCGCGTCGACCGCCACGCTCACGAGGCGACCGCCGCGCGCGCGCCGAGCGAGCGCGGCACGAAACGGCCGTGGCCCGGCTGCGTGAGGATCTCGCCGCGGTCGTAGACGAGCTCGCCGCGGCAGAGGGTGTGGCGAACGCTGCCGGTCGAGCTCTCGCCCTCGAACAGGTCGTAGTCGACGTTCATGTGCGAGCTGTCCGTGGAGAACCTGAACGGCGTCGCCGGGTCGAAGACGACGATGTCCGCGTCCGTCCCCGGCGCGATGTGGCCCTTGCGGCTGAGCCCGAAGCGCTTGGCGATCGCGGTCGAGGTCATGTCGACGAGCTGGCTGCGGCTGATCCGGCCGCCCTCGACGCCGAGGTCCCACATCTTCACGAGCCGGTGCTGGATCATCGCGAGGCCGTTCGGGATCTTCGAGAAGTCGTCCCGGCCGAGGGCCTTCTGCTCGGAGTTGAACGGGCAGTGGTCTGTCGAGACCGACTCGAGCACCCCGCGGCGCAGCGCGGTCCAGAGCAGCTCCTGGTTGAACTCCTCGCGCAGCGGCGGCGAGCAGACGTAGCGCGCCCCCTCGAAGTCCGGCCGCTCCAGGTCGTCGATCGTGTTCGTCAGGTACTGCAGGCACGTCTCGGCCGACACGTCGACGCCGCGCGCATGGCCGGCGGCGATCTCGTCGGCGGCGAGCCCGCACGTGACGTGCACGATGTAGACGCTCGAGTTCGCGAGCTCCGCGAACCGGACGGCGCGGTGGGTGGCCTCCGCTTCGAGAACCTCCGGCCTGGTGTGCGCGTGATGGATCGGATCGGTCTGGCCGGCGGCGAGCGCGCGCTCGACGTAGACGTCGATCGCGTGGCCGTTCTCGCAGTGCACCATCGTCAGCGCGTTGAGGTCGCGCGTCGTCTCGAGCACGCGCAGGAACAGGTCGTCCTCGATCATCAGCACGCCCTTGTAGGCGAGAAAGACCTTGAAGGAGGCGATTCCCTCCTCCTCGACCATCGGGGCCATGTCGGCGAAGGTGCCCTCGTCGGCCTGGGTGATCGCGATGTGGAAGCCGTAGTCCACGTGCGCCGCGCCCTCGGCGCGCTCCTTCCACTCCTCGAGCGACGAGCGCAGGCCGCCGCCCTCCTGCTGGATGACGAAGTCGACGATGCAGGTGGTCCCGCCGGCCGCGGCGGCGCGCGTGCCGGTGTCGTAGTCGTCGATCGAGCGGGTGCCGCCGAACGGCATTGCCATGTGCGTGTGGTTGTCGATCAGGCCCGGCAGCACGTAGCAGCCGCTCGCGTCGATCACCTCGGCGTCGATCTCTCCGAACGAGCCGACGGCCGCGATCTCCTCGCCGTCGATCAGGACGTCGGCGAGCGACTCGCCGGCGGAGCTCACCACGGTCCCGCCGCGGATCAGCTTCCTCATGACGCACCTCCTCTGAGTGCCGGGATGATCTCGCGCCCGTAGGTCTCGAGGATCTCGTCCTGGCCCTCGGTCATCAGGTAGATGTTGAACTGGTTGACCCCGAGCCCCTCGAGCTCGCGCAGCTTCGCGGCCGCCTGCTCAGAGGTGCCGAGCACGCAGAAGCGGTCGCAGATCTCGTCGCTGACGAACTCGCCGTGCTTGGCGCCCACGCGTGAGTGCTCGTCGTAGTCGTAGCCCGTCTCGGTCGGCACGTAGTCGGTGAGCGCGCGCGGCACCACCGACCCATCCGCCCCGTAGCGGGCGATCAGGTCGCGCACGTGGTTCGACACCATCGCGGGGAACCAGCGCACCTGCTCGCGCGCGTCCTGGATGTCGTCCGTGATGTGAGACGGCGCGCAGACGATGCACTGGAGCGCGTCGGGGTCGCGGCCCGCCTCCTCGGCCGCCGCGCGCGCCGTGCCCATGATCCACTCGATGATCGCGGGGTCGGCGAGCTGGATGATCACGCCGTCGCCGACCCTGCCCGCGACGGCCAGCGCCCGCGGCCCGTAGCCCGCCACGTGCATCGGGATCTCGGGCAGCTCGGGCCGCACCCACTCGAGCGCGATCTCGGTGTCGTTCCACACCACGCGCTCGCCGTTCATGAACGGCTTGATCATCGCGCAGCACTCCTCGAAGCGCTTGATCGGCACTGGCTTCTGGCCGATGTAGCGCCGCGCCGAGTCGCCGCGCCCTATGCCCATCACCATGCGGCCGTCGGAGATGTCCTGCAGGGTCGCGTAGGCGCTCGCCAGCACGGTCGGCTCGCGCGTCCCCGGGTTCGTGACCATGTGACCGAGCTTGATCCGGTCGGTGGCCTCCGCGGCGAGCGCCAGCGTGGGGGTCGACTCCTGCCAGAGCACGTGCGAGTCGTAGGTCCAGCCGTAGTCGAAGCCGAGCTCCTCCGCCTTCACGATCAGCTCGACGAGGCGCTGGTAGGGCGGGTCGGGAAGGACCGTGACGCCGAAGTCGAGGGGCATCGCCGCAGGCTATGACTTTCGGCGCGGCGCTGCAGGCCTCAATCCCGCGGCAGGCCGACTGTCCACGCGCGCGTGAGGCCGCGACATCCGAGCGCCGACCTGTCACGGGTGCCGCCAGCCCGCTCCAGGCCGTCGCGGCGGCGAACCGTCCTGACTTGTGGGGCCTTGCACCCATAAGTCAGGACACTTCGGCCGAACCGGTGCCCGGGGCCCGGTACCCGACCTGCCCGGCCTTGCCCAGCGCTTCCAGCGTCTCCTCGACGGTCAGGAGGGTCGTGGTCTCGAGCGTGCTCAGCGCCCCGCCCCCGCAGATCGCGAGCGCGACCGCGGCCATGGACACGTCGTCCGGGGCCTCCCAGAGGTTGTAGCCGTCGTGCGTGCCGAAGGCGTACCAGAAGCCGTGGAGCTTCCCGCCGACGGACTCGATGTAGGCCCGGGCGGCCTCGCGACGGTCCTCCGGGTTGGCGATCAGGTTCGCCCAGGTCTCGGGCGTGTAGCTGAACTTCGACAGATAGAGCGGCATCTTCAGGGCACCCCGGCTACTTCACGAAGTTCTCGAGCGGAAAGGTCTGGGGCACACCCGGAAGCCCCACCTCCTGAAGGATTGGTCCGATCACCTCACCGAATCGCTGGAAGGCCTCCTCGGACTCCCACACGTCGACCACGCGCCAGCCGTCCTCGGTAGGCCCTGCGGCGTGCGACAGGATCCCCTCTCGGGGCCAGTCGCTCAGCGAGTTGAGGCCACCGCCATCGGTGAGACGCGCACCGACCTCCTGGTACTGCTCCCGAGTCCCGCCTGGGCTCTCATGAATCATCAGGATGGGCATGGTTCCTCCTGTCGCCGGGTACGGCATGTCGCCGTCGAAACTACGGCAATACGGCGGATGTGCGGATCGCAGGGCGGTCGTACGGTGCTCCTTGTCTTGTTCAACAATCGAAGGAGCGGCTTATGAAGACCTACCTCATCGAGCGCGAGATCCCCGGTGCGAGCAACCTGTCGGAGGACGACCTGCGCGGCATCACCGGCGACGTCGAACGACGCCGTGGACTCGCTGGACAAGCCGTACACCTGGCTACACAGCTACGTGGCCGGCGACAAGATCTACTGCGTCCACCAGGCCGAGAGCGAGGCCGTGATCCGGGAGCACTCCTCGAAGGGCGGCTTCCCGGCGAACCTCGTCGTCGAGGTGGTCGCGGTGTTCGACAGCACGGGTCCCCGCGGCCTTCCGCAGTGATCGGAGCGGCTCGCCCGGCCTCGGCCGGGCGAGCCGCTTCCGTGCCGTAAGATCGCGCCCATCCGGCGAGTCGTCCTCGCAGTCGCCCTCCTCGCGACCGGGCTCCTGCTCGCGGCACCGGCCGCGCAGGCCCAGATACCGCTGCACCCGTGCGAGCCGTTCTCGCAGTGCACGGAGGTCGACGGCCCCTGGGTCACCGCGCCGCCCGAGCTCGACGAGATCTGGGAGGTCGACTGCCCGCGCTCGAGCCCGAACGCCGTGGGCGCCGACGCCACCTTCCGGAACGCGATCTATCCGATCGCGCTCCTGACCGGCGGGCCGCTGCCCGCGCCGGGAAGCTCCGAGCTCACGTTCTCGGTGTTCCCGTTCAACGTCTCGATCACCTTCAAGCCCTCCGCCGGCTGCGCCTCCCCGGGTGGGCAGCTCGGCGTGATGCCCGCGCGCGGCCGCGGCCGCCGAAGCGCTCCTACCGGACGCGCGCCCGCCAGGTACCCGTCGAGCCCGGCGGCACCGTGCGGCTGCGGCTCGGCTGCGCCCGCGGCGAGCGCCTCGTGCATTCCGGGTCCTCGGTGGGCTTCTACACGGACGAGCCGCCGTCGCCGCGGGTGGTTCGCTCGCTCAGGCACCGCCACCTGCGCACCCGGTCGGTGGCTCGCACGGTCGTCAGCGCGCCGCGCCACGGTCGGCGACGACGAGCGCGTCGAGGTGCGGCTCACAGCCTTCTGCGCGCCGGCACTCTCGCGCGGCGCAGGCGGAGCCCAGGCGACGACAGGCGCCTGCGAGCAGTGGACACCCTGCACCACCGTGACGGGGCCGTGGGTCACGAGCCCGAAGTACGGCGACGACACCTACCTCATCAGCTGCACCGGCACGGCGCGCGCGGTGGGAAGCGACGCCAACTTCCCCGGCGCGATCGCCCCCGTCGGCATCGAGATCGGCGGGGGACTGCGCCCCGGCGATGTCCGCGGCTTCTACTTCGGCGTCCTGCCGACGCCGAACAGCATCACCTACCAGCCGGTGGTCGGCTGTTCGCCTGGCGGGGCGAGGGTGATCGCGGGACCGTCCCAGGTCAGCACGCGCAGGATCGTGCGCACGCGGCGCGTGCGACCGGGCGAGCCGGTGCGGCTGCGGCTCGAGTGCCCGCGCGGCCGGCGCCTCGTGCATTCGGGATCGGGGCTCGCCTTCTTCACCGACCGGCCGCCGTCGCGGCGGGTCGTGCGGGCGCTGCGCCACCGGCACCGGCGCGGCAAGCTGGCGTCGCGCACCTTCGTCGCGCTGCCGCCGGGCGTTGGAGACGACGAGCGCGTGGAGCTGCAGGTCAGCGCGCTCTGCTCGGCGCGCCGGTAGGCGCCGCGTGGGCGTCCTCCGCACCGTCCTCCTGCTCGTGCTCCCACCCGTGGCGGTGCTCGTGGCCTACGGCATCTCCACCGCCGGCACGAGCAGCGAGGAGGGGCGCGTGCCGATTCCGGGCGAGGCGGTCGTCGAGCTCACGCGGGGCACGACCGCCCTCTACTACGAGGAGGCCCGCAACCTCGAGGAGGGCTCCGGCACGCCTGTCATCGACGACGCCGACTTCCTCGAGATCCCGCCCGACCTCGAGGTCACGATCAGGCCGCGGGGGACGCGGGACGAGCTCCTGCTCGACCCGACCTCGTTCGGCTCGGTCGTCGAGGACGACGAGGGCTCGCGCAAGGTGTTCGCCAAGGTGGAGGTCCCGGAGGACGGCTCGTACGTCGTGGTCGTCGCCCCGATCGCCGCCGAGCCCGCGGCGCCCGCCTCGGTCACCCTCGGCGAGGACGCGCTGACCGAGTTCCTTCCGTGGGGGCTCGCGGCGCTCGGCGCCTGCGCCCTCGGCGGGCTCGTCGCGCTCGGCTTCGCCTTGCGCGACAGGCGTCAGAAGACGACGACCGTGGTCCCGAACGAGGCGAACTCGTAGACGAACGGCGCCTCGGGCGCCGGCACCCGCACGCACCCGTGCGACGCCGGGAACGGCGGCACGTCCGCGTACTCGTGGAAGGCGATCCCGTTGTTGAAGTAGGACGCGTACGGCAGCCAGACGCTGAACGGCACGGACCACGAGCGCAGCTCCTTGCGGAACACCTTGTAGCGCCCGGTCGGGGTCGCGTTGACGCCCGCTCCGGTCGACACGTGGACGGCGCGAAGCGTCCGCCCGCCGCGCACGAGCAGCGCCACGCCCTTCGCCCGGTAGACCTCGATGCGCCTGCGCGGCCCGGCGCCCCGGCGCGGGCGCGGGCGGCGCGCCGTCGACAGCGCCGCGGTGGTGGCGGGCCCGACGATGCCGTCACGCCCGAGGCCCTCCCACGACTGGAAGGCCATCACCGCCTGCTGGGTCCGGTAGCCGAACAGCCCGTCGACCGCGCTCGCCGGCAGGTAGCCGAGCTGAACGAGCCGCTCCTGCACCTCGCGCGTGCCCGCCACGGGCGGTCCGGGCGGCGGCTTCTCGACCGGTGGCCTGCCGCGCGGCTTCGTGAAGTCGCCGCGCTCGAGATCCCCGTCGAGCGTCACCCCTCCGGAGCGCACCTCCGCCCGCCGGATATCGCCGAACTGGGTGACCGTGTAGGTGACCTGGGCGAGCCGCGCGCTCAGCGTCGCAGTCTGCGCCTCGCTGCGCTGCGCGGGGTCGGCCGGGATCTGGCCGAGGAACGCCGCCGACAGCTCGACCACCGCCGCTCCGCGCCCGGTGAGCACGATCCGTTCGATTCGCACTCCGCGCGGGATCTGGGTGTCGATGTCGCGCCCGCGCTCCGCCGCGCTCGGTCCCTTCAGGAGCGCGCGCAGGGTCGGCAGCAGCGTGGTGCCCGTCGCGGGGAGCTTGCGCTCGACCGTCTCGAACTGCTCGCCCGCCGTGAAGAAGAGCCTGACCGTCTGCTGGTCCTGCGCGGACGCCGCCGGCGCGAGCAGCGCGCCGAGCAGGACGAGCAGGACCAGGGGGCGAGCGAGCCTCATGCGGGCGGGAACCCTAGCGTCAGCGCATCAGCGCCCGCACGCCCCGGAGCATGAAGTGGGCGAGGCGGAGCCGCGCCCGCCACGGCAGGTCGCGCTCCTGCGCCTCGCCGCGGCGCACCTCGTGCCAGTCCTCGGGCATCGAGCTCTCGACCGCCTCGCACGCTCCCTTCACCGCGTCGTCGTCGAGACCGCAGGCCGCGAGCCCCTCGGGCGCCCAGGCGAGCCCGCACGCGTAGCCGAGGGCGAAGTCGCTGCGGCGCAGGTCGGCGTCGAGGAAGCCGCCGAAGTCTCCGAGCAGGTCGCCCGCAAGCAGGTCGCCGACGTGCGCCTCCTCCGCGAGCAGGAGCGGCGAGATCAGGTCGACCGCCACCGGCTCCTTGCCCGCGAGCCCGCTGATCTCGCCGATCGCCTGCCGCAACAGGTCGCTTGCGGAGGCGTCCGCGGTCGACCTCGATCTCGTCGTCGCCGCGCAGCTCGGCGCGCTCGCTCGCGATTCGGCCGAGTACCTCGCGCAGGGCGCCGGCGGCCTGCTCGTCGACGCGCCCGTCGAGCGCGTCGAGCAGGTCGCCCATCCACTCCACGCGCCGGTTGTCGCGCTGCAGCTTGCGCAGGTCCTCGTAGAGCGACTGCTCGGGCAGCACCTCGAGCGCGCGCGACATGCCACCGGCCCAGGTCGCGTCGTAGTCGCGGTCGCTCCACTCCTCGGCGTCCGTCGGCTCCTCGCCGCGCGGGTCGATCAGCATGGTCAGCCTGTGCGCGTCCTCCGTTCCCTCGACGCGCCGCGCCGCCGCCACCGTTCGGCCGAGCGGCTCGGACTGCACGAGGCCGCCGTCCGAATACCAGAGCCAGCCGGAGCGGGGGAGGTTCGTGATCCCCTGGCGCTCGTACTCGTCGCGGTCCTCCCGCCGGTCGAGCACGCGCGGCGCGAACGCCCCGGGGTGCGACGCCGACGCCAGCACGGCGTCGAGCGGCGACGCGAGCCGCGGCTCGAAGAACTGCCCCGGCCCCCCGCCGGGCCTGAGCTCGAAGTCCTTCCAGTCCGCGTAGGTCACCGCCGGCACGGGCTCGTCCGAGCGCAGCCCGTGCAGGTCGTAGGTGAGCCCGCGCAGGCCGGTCAGCGACACGTGCAGCATCAGCGGATGCTCCTGGCGCGACGCCCGCCTGCCCTCGCGCAGCATCTCGGGCAGCTCGGCGCGCACACCCTCGAGCGACAGCGGCCCGCGCGAGTTGCGCCGCAGCAGCGTGTCGATGGAGACGCGCTCGACCCAGGCCTCGTGCAGGACGTCGCAGCCGCTCACGCCCTCGAGCAGCGAGTACGCGGCCATCATGCCGACGATCGCGCCGGCCGAGGCGCCGCCGATCGCGTCGACGTGCACGTCGACTCCGTGTTCATCGCGCACGTGCTCGAGCGCGACGAGCAGCGCGGCGGTCGCGCCGGCCTGGTACGCCCCCAACGAGGCGCCGCCGGAGAGGGTGAGACTGACTCGCAGGGGCTTGGGCATGTGCGTGATCTTGCCCCGCCGTATCGTTCGCCACTCCATGGGCGACCAGGCGAAGAAGGCAGCGGCCCTGCGAGAGCTGCACCGGCCGGGAGATCCGCTCGTGCTCGTGAACGTCTGGGACGTCGCGAGCGCGCGCACCGTCGCCGGCGCACCGGGGTGCCGCGCGCTCGCCACGGCGAGCTGGTCGATCGCCGCGGCGCACGGCTACAAGGACGGCGAGCGCATCCCGCTGCCGCTCATGCTGTGCGCGATCGAGCGCATCGCCCAGGCGGTGGAGCTGCCGGTGACCGCGGACATCGAGGCCGGCTATGGAGACAGCGCCGACGAGATCGCCGAGACCGTCGCGCGCGTGATCGCCGCGGGCGCGGTCGGCGTCAACCTCGAGGACCGTCTGCGCCCGGCGGCCGAGCACGCCGCGACGGTCGCGGCCGTGCGGGAGCGCGCCGAGCGCGAGGGAGTGCCGCTCGTCATCAACGCGCGCTCCGACGAGTACCTGCTCGGCGAGCGCCGCCTCGACGAGGCGATCGCGCGCGGGCGCGCGTATCTCGACGCGGGCGGCGATTGCTTCTTCATTCCCGGCCTGCTCGACCTGGAGGACATCCGCGCCCTGACCGCCGAGCTCGACGCCCCGGTCAACATCCTCGCGCTGCCGTCGGCGCCGCCCCTGCGCGAGCTCGCGGCGGCGGGTGTCGCGCGCGTGAGCCTCGGGCCGGGCGGAATGGGCATCGCCTACGCCGCGCTCGCGGACGCCGCGCGGGACCTGCTCGCCCTCGGCGACTGGCCCGAGAGCCTCGGCCACCGGCCGCCGGCCGGCTAGCCGCCCTCGGCGCGCTGCTTCAGACCCTCCGCGGCGTCGCCGAGCAGGAAGTCCCGGACCTTCGTTTCCGCCGGCCCGCGCAGGAGCAGGCCGAGCATGCGGCCCGGATCGGCGTCGAGCGCGTAGGTCGCGCGCGTGCGCCCCTCGCCCAGGTCCTCGAAGGTCCACGAGCCGATCAGCGACTTCGTGTCGCCCTTCTCCTGCACCCAGCGGATCGCGGTGGGCTCCTCATAGGAGAAGCGGAGCAGGGCCTTCACATGCTTCACCTTCGCGTCGGACTCCGTCTCGACGAGCGCGGCCCGCTTGTCGGGGTCGCGCTCCAGCACCTCGACGTCCTTGAGCGATCCCTGCCACTCGATCGCGTTCGGGATGTCTGCCGCGATCTCGAAGCAACGCTCGATCGGGGCGTCGATCTCGACAGTGCGCGCACCGCTGATGTTTCCCATGCGGATGAGCGTATGCATTCACGCCGGTTACATGCCGCACAAGCGGGTAGCGGGAGAGTGTCATGGCTGACACAAAGACATCAGAATCAGGTGGAGCAAAGAAGCGCAGCGGCAGTTCGGCGAAGCCGAGCGGCACGCGCGCGAAGTCGACCGGGACGCGGGCGAGCTCGTCCGGCGCGGGCGCAAAGTCGTCCGGCACGCGCGCGAAGTCGTCCGGCTCGCGCGCCAAGTCGGGCGGCACGGGCGCGAAGTCGTCGGGCACGCGGGCCAAGTCGACCGGGGCCCGGGCCAGCTCGGGCGGCACGCGCGCGAAGTCGAGCGAACGGCTCGCGGGCGAGCTCCGCGTCGACCCGCTCGCGCTCGGGGTCGAACGGATCAGGCTCGCGCTCGAGCTCGAGCCGCTCATCCGGCAAGAGCCGCTCGTCGAGCTCGAACGGCAACGGCACGATCGGGACGATCGCCCAGAAGGCGAAGGGCCCGGCGCTCGCCGCCGGAGCCGCGGCGGCCGGCGTGGCCGGCGCGGTCGCGGTCGCGGCCGTCAAGGCGCGCACTCCGAAGCGCAAGGTGCTCGGCGTCAAGGTGCCGAAGGTGAGCCTGCCCAAGCCGAAGGTGTCGACGCCCGACGTCAGCTCGAAGTCGATGCGCAAGACCGCGAAGAAGCTCGGCAAGGCAACCGAGAGCTTCGGCCAGAAGGGCCGGTCCGTCTCGCAGGACATCGAGCGCGTGGCGGACTCCGCGGAGCGCATCGGCAAGATCCTCAAGTAGCGCTTCAGGCGGTCAGGCCGAGCTCGCGAGCGCGGCCGGCCGCCTCGACGCGTGAGCGGCAGTCGAGCTTGCGCAGGATGTTGCGCACGTGCATGTCGACCGTGCGCGTGCTGAGGAAGAGGTCCTGCGCGATCTCCCGGTTGGTCCGCCCCTCGGCGAGCAGCCGCACGACCTCGCGCTCGCGCGGCGACAGCCCGGCGCTCTCCACCTCGTCGGCCGCGCGGCGCCCCAGCCTGCCCGCCACCGAGCCCCCGAGCGCTGCCACCTCGCGCGCCGCGTTCAGCGCCAGC
Organism: uncultured Thermoleophilaceae bacterium; assembly: GCA_963808775.1. GTDB lineage: Bacteria > Actinomycetota > Thermoleophilia > Solirubrobacterales > Thermoleophilaceae > JACVRW01. Next base: position 33,441 of record CAWEGR010000006.1, on the reverse strand, counting down.
GGGCGGGCGCCCAGCTTGCGCGCCGCGCGGTAGGAGTCCTGCAGGCGCTCCAGCGCGAGCTCCCGCTCGCCGGCCGCGGCGAGGGCCACGCCGGCTCGGTACTCGATCTCGGCCCCCGCGAAGGGCAGGTCAAGGCCGCGATGGAGCTCGACCGCGCGCGAGAGCTGCTCGGCGGCGGTCTCCGGATCGCCTTCCATCAGGGCGGTTTCGGCGAGCGCGTGGGCGAGCGCCGCGAGCGCATCCGCGTGGCCGGTGGCGGAGGCGATCCGCGTCAGGGCGTCGACGCAGGCGTGCAGCCCCTCGCGCTCGCCCTCGGCGGCGAAGAACGCCGCGCCCCAGCGGATGCCGCCGATCGCGTAGTGGTGGTCGTTGCTCTCCTCCCAGAGCGAGAGGATCGTGCGGCAGCGCTCCTTCGCCTCGTCGGCCGAGCCCTCGGACGCCGCCACGCGCGCGAGCGCTCCGTGCGTGTCCACCGTCATGTTGTAGTGGCCCAGCGTCGCCGCCGTGGCGAGCGACGAGCCGAGCAGCCGGCGCGCCGAGGCGTGCTTTCCCTCGAACCCGTGAATCGCGCCCAGGAGGCCCTCGGCCACCCAGACCGCGGTCCCCTGGGCGATCAGCTCGCGGCACATCTCGCCCGCGCGTCGCCAGTCGCCGCGCTCGCGCAGGACGAAGGCCATGCAGGTCACGCACGCGACCTCGGTGTCGGCGTCCGGGCTCGCCTCGCAGAGCTCGAGGGCGGTGTCGAGAGCCTCCTCGGCGCGCCGGTAGTCGGCCGAGTCGTAGAGGGTCACGCTGAGGCGCTGGTACAGCTCCGCCGCGACCCCGGTGAGGTCGTGCTCGAGCGCGAGCGCGAGCCCGCCGCGGACGATCTCGAGACCTCCGTCATAGTCGCCCGCCTTCGCGCGCGCGAGACCCTCGAGGCCGGTCGCGCGGATCTCGAGGTCAAGCCGGTCGGCCGCCCTCGCCTGCTCCCGAGCTCTGCCCGCGAGCTCGATCGCCTCCTCGTGCCGCGCCGCGGACCGGCGCTGATTGGCCATCGCGAGCAGCTCCACCGCAGCCTCGGCCGACGCGGTTCTCCGCGGCGTAGGTCTCGGCGGCGAGCGAGCGCGCGGCGAACGCGGCGTCGCGGTCGCCCTGGAGGTCGCGCACCGCGGCCAGCTCGCGATGGGCGTCGGCCACGCCGCCACGGTCGCCGGCGGCCCCGCGCACCGCCACGAGCTCGCCCCACGCCAGCGCAGCCTCGGACAGCTCGCCCGCGAGCCGGCAGCAGCGCGCGTACAGCTCGAGCAGGGCCGTGCGCCTGTCTTCGTCGTCGGCCGCCGGCCAGAGGGCGAGGGCCTGCCGGCCCGTCTCCGCGGCGTCGCGATGCGCGTGCACCGCCTCCGATTCGGCGGCCGCGAGCGCGAGCGCCACCCGGGCCCGCTGCGAGTCCCCGGCGCCGACGTGGTGGCGCGCGAGCTCCCGGCTCCCGGCTCCGCGTGCCTCGAGCGCCGCGGCGAGCTCGCCGTGCAGCTCGCGCCGGCGCATCCACGGGACGTTCGCGTAGAGCGCCTCCTGCGCGAGGGCGTGCCGGAAGCCCGCGCTCGCGCCCGGCTCCTCGCGCACGAGGCCGCTCTCGATCAGCTCGGACAGCCCGGCAGCGCTCGACAGCGAGGCGACCGCCTCGAGGTCGAAGGACTCGCCCGCCACCGCCGCAACGTCGGCCGCCACCCGAGCCTCGTCGGAGAGCTCGGAGGCGCCGACCAGCACAGCGTCGCGAACCGTGTCCGGCAGCGGCACCTCGTCGCGCGCGGCCAGCTCGAGCCCGCGCCGCCCCGGGCGCACCGCCTCGCTGATGCGCAGGGCGCCCGCGAGCTCCTCCACGTAGAAGGGGATGCCCTCGGTCCGGTCGTGGATCGCGCGCGCGAGCGAGGGCGCGATCTCGCCGCCGAGCACCTGCTCGAGCAGCGCGCGCGTCTCGTCGAGGCCGAGCGGCTGCAGCGCGAGCTCGTCGAGCTGGCCCGCGCGGCGCAGGTCGTTGCGCAGCCGCCGCACGCCGTGATCGCGCGCGAGCCCGTCCGACCGATACGTGGCCACCACGAGCAGCGGCAGGGTGCGCAGGGGCTCGCCGAGCGCGGCGAGCAGCTCGAGCGTCGCCTCGTCCGACCACTGCAGGTCGTCGAGCACGAGCAGCGCGGGGGCATCCTCCGTCAGGCGCTCGAGCGCGGAGCGGATCGCCTCGAACAGCGCGGGCCGGTCGGCGGCAGCGTCGGGCTCGCCGAGCTCGGGCAGCAGCAGCGCGAGCTGGCCCTGCAGCGGGCCGCTGCCGGAGAGCGCGTCCGGGTGCTCGCGCAGGTGGCCTCGGAACGCCGCCACCAGGGGGCCATAGGGTGGCGAGGCGCCGTGCGCCGGCGCCCCGCGCAGCGTCAGGACCCCGGCGTCCGCGACCAGTGAGGACACGAGCCGCGTCTTGCCGACGCCCGCGTCCCCGCTCACCAGCACGATCGAGCCGCGCCCGAGCCGGGCCTCGCCGAGCGCGGCCGCGAGGTGCGCGACCTCCGCCTGGCGACCGACGAGCCCGTGCTCCACGCTCACGCGGCGAGTCTAGGCAGCGGCCGAGGGCGGGCACGAGCGTCTCGCGGCGCGCGAGCAGCACGATCGCGCCGAGCGCCGAGACGCCGACCGAGGCGAGCACGCCGGCCATCCACGAGTGGCTCTCGACGAGCGCGCCCGCCACGGCCGCGCCGAGCGACACGCCGGTCACGAGCGCCGTCAGCGGCCACGTGAACGCCTCCGTGGCGGTCCCCCTCGGGGCGACCACTCCGACGAGCTGGTTGCGCGACGCGATCAGCGGCGCGATCGGCGCGCCGGCGACGATCGCGAGCAGCGCCATCGAGAGCGGTGAGCTCGCGGCGAGCAGGGCCGCGCAGGCGAGCGGCAGGAGCAGCGCCAGGCGCACATGGGTCTCGTCGAGATCGCGGGCCTCCGCGCGGCTGCCATAGATGAGCCCCGAGATCCCGCTCGACGCCGACCAGACCGCGAGCAGGATGCCCGCGAGGGCCTCCGAGCCCTCCTCGTGGCTGAACGCGGGCAGCGTCACCTCGAGGGTGCCGAGGGCGAACCCGACGGGCAGGCTCGCCAGCACGAGCGTGCGCATCCCCGGCGCGGCGAGCGCGCCGAGGCCGAAGGCGCGAACGTCGGCGCCCGGTCCCTCGGGGCGCTCGACCGAGCGCAGGCCGGCGAGCATCAGGCGTGGTCCCGCTGAGCGCACACGCGGCCGACACCGCGAGCGCGTACTGCGGCCCGACCAGGACCATGATCACCGTGGTCAGGAGGGGCCCCGTGACGAAGATCAGCTCGATCATCACCGAGTCGAGCGCGTACGCCCCCCTGAGCAGCTCGGGCGAGCCGGCGAGGAGGTTGGGCCAGCGCGAGCGCAGGACGGAGGAGAGCGGCGGCAGCGCGGCGCCGGTCACGAACGACACGGACGCGAGCAGCGCGACGCCGGCGGAGGCGGCGCCGAGCGTCCAGACGAGCACGAGTCCGGCTGCGTGCACGACCGCGAGCGGCAGCAGCACGCCGTCGCCACGGTGGTCCACGAGCCTGCCCTGGAACGGCGCGCCGAGCGCGCTCCCGAGCGCGAGCGCACCGGCGCACGCGCCCGCGGCGGCGAACGAGCCGGTCGTGTCCTCGACGTAGAGCAGGATCGCAAGGCCGCTGATGCCGATCGGCAGCCGCCCGATCAGCGCGGCGAGGACGACGACGCCGACCTTCGGCGTGCGCAGGATGCTTCGGTAGACGCGCACGGCCTCGAATATGGCACGCGGCCATCGGCTAGTTTGACCCGGCGATGAGGAAGACGATCCCGCTTGCGCTCGTCCTGCTGCTCGCGCTGCCCGCGGCAGCCCTCGCCCAGGGCGGGAACCGCTGGCGCGAGCCGAAGGCCATCAACATCGCCCACCAGGGCGGCGAGGACGAATCCCCGTCGAACACGATGTACGCGTTCCGCAGGGCCATCGCCGCGGGCGCGGACATGCTCGAGCTCGACATCGGCGTGACGAAGGACGGAAAGGTCATCGTCATGCACGACACGACCGTCGACGGCAAGACGAACGGCACCGGAAACGTCTCCTCGCTCACCCTGCGTCAGGTCAGGCGGCTCGACGCCGCGTACTGGTTCGCGCCCCGCGCGGAGGACCACTACAGCCACGACCTGCCGCGCCGCGCCTATCGCTTCCGCGGCGTGGCGACCGGCCGGCGCAGGCCGCCACGCGGGTTCCGCGCCTCCGACTTCCGCGTGCCGACGCTCGCCCAGGTGATGCGCGCGTTCCCGCGCACGCCGATCAACATCGAGATCAAGGGCCGCACGCCCGACGAGGAGACCGAGGAGTACGTTCGCAACGCCGGGGTGCTCGCCCGGCTCCTTGACGACACGCGGCGCCGCGACCTGATCGTGGCCTCGTTCAGGCAGGCCGCCGTCGAGCGCTTCCACGAGCTCGTCCCGCGCATCGACCTCGCGCCGGGCATCGACGGCGCGGCCGGCTGGCTGCTCGGCGGCGCCTCGCCCGGCGACGGCGTTGCCGTCTTCCAGGTGCCGATCACGTATCAGCTCGGCGAGGCGCTGATCGAGGTCACGACGGCGGACAACGTGGCGCGCGCCCATGCCGAGGGCTACGCGTGGCAGAACTGGTTCTCGGGCGACGACTCCGACTCCGGCCCGACCTGGCGCCGGCTCGTGGGGATGTGCGTCGACGGCATCATGACCTCGCATCCGCGCGCGCTCGAGCGGGTCCTGAGCGACACCCGCGCCCCGGCCCGCTGCCGTGCGCGCTCGGGTTAGGCTGGCGGCCAGGCATGGATCCTGATGCCGCCGAGATCCGCGTGCTGGGCTGCCTGATCGAGAAGCAGCGCACCACGCCGGACGTCTACCCGCTCACGCTCAACTCGCTGCGGCTTGCCTGCAACCAGTCGACGAACCGCGACCCGGTCGTCGACTACGACGAGGGCACGGTGCGGGCCGCCGTCGACCGGCTGATCGCGCGCAGGTGGGCGACCCTCGCGAGCTGGGCGAACCGGAGGACGATGAAATACCGGCAGACGTTCGACCGCGAGCTCGGGCTCGCGCCCGACGAGCTGGCGGTGCTCGCCGTGCTGATGCTGCGTGGCCCGCAGACGCATGGGGAGCTGCGCACGCGCACCGAGCGGCTGCACGCCGTTCGAGAGCGCGGACGAGCTCGATGCCACGCTCGCGCGGCTCGCCGAATCGGAGCGCGTGGCGCGCCACGCGCGCCGGCCGGGCCAGCGCGAGGAGCGCTGGACGCAGCTCCTCGGGGGAGGGGGCGAGGAGCCGGAGGAGGCGCCGCCATCGCCGGCGCCGGTTGCCGCGGCGCCCGTCGAGCCGCCGCCCGCGCCGGAGGCCGATGGTCTCGCCGAGCGGGTCGAGGCGCTCGAGCGCGAGGTCGCGGAGCTGCGCGCGGGCCTGCGCGCGCTGCGCGACGAGCTCGGCGCCTGAGCTGCGTACGCGCCGCAAATATGCGGCCAAGCGTGTGGTCAGGTCTCACGATGCGGACGTTCGCGGCCGATGGGTGGCTGATGTCCGATGGAGGCCCGGACATGGGTGTCGGCTGGTCCCGGCAGGGGATAACGGCTGTCGAACCGAGCACGCGATTCTCGGCGCGTGTCGCTGCCGTGATCTTCGGCGGGCTCGGCCTGATCCTGCTCGCGGTCGCCGTGCTGCCCGCCCCGGACGGCTACAGCGCCGAGCGGCTCGTGATCCCGCTCGTGTGCGGGCTCATCGCCGGGTGCCTCTTCCTCCTCGCCGACCGGGTCAACCAGATGGCGCTCGAGCTGTGCGCGTCGCTTGGCACGCTGCTCGTGACGATGCACGTGTGGCTCTGGGGCAGCGGCGCCGTGCTCTCCGGGGCGATGCTCTACCTCTGGCTCGGCCTCTACGCCGCCTACTTCTTCCCGACCCGCGCCGCGGCCGTGCAGCTCGGCTTCATGTCGGGGTGCTACCTGATCGTGCTGCTCGAGGTGGCTCCGCCCGACGCGGTCGCCGCGAGCTGGATCACCCTCGTCGGCGTGCTGTTCCCCGCGGCCGGCGGCCTGCGACAGGTTCGCGACGGCGTGCAGAAGCTCGTCCGCGAGCTCTCGCAGGCCGCCCTCACGGACACCCTCACGGGACTGATGAACCGCCTCGCGTTCGACCGCGAGCTGGCGGCGGAGGTCGAGCGCGCGCTGCGCTCCGAGACCCCCCTCAGCGTCGTGATCGGCGACCTCGACCACTTCAAGTCGGTCAACGACCGGCTCGGCCACGGCGCGGGCGATGACGCCCTCGTCAAGGTGGGGAGCATCCTCGAGAGCCACCGCCGCGCCGGCGACTCGATCGCGCGCACCGGGGGTGAGGAGTTCACGATCCTGCTCCCGGGGGCGAGCGAGCACGAGGCGTACCTCGTGGCGGAGCGCCTGCGCGGCTCGGTCGAGCGCGACTTCGCGGATGACCCCGCCGGCCTCACGTTCTCCTTCGGCGTGGCCACCTACCCGCTGCACGGCCGCTCCGCGGACGCGGTGGTCGAGGCAGCCGACCAGGCGCTCTACGCGGCCAAGGCGCTCGGGCGCAACCGCTCCGTGATCTTCAGCCCGGAGATCTCGACCATCTTCGCTCCCGAGGCCGGGCGCGGCGCCGACGAGGTGCAGCTCGCGACCCTGCTCTCGCTCGCCGAGGCGCTCGACCTGCGCGACACGGGCACGGCCAGCCACTCGCGCACGGTCGGCCTCCTCTGCGGCCTGATCGCACGCGAGCTCGGGCTCTCGCCTGAACGCGCCAAGCGCGTCGAGGTCGGCGGCATCCTCCACGACATCGGCAAGATCGGGCTGCCCGACGCGATCCTGAAGAAGCCCGGGTCGCTCGGCAAGGTCGAGCTCGCCGAGATCCGCACGCACCCCGAGATCGGTGCCCAGATCCTCAGCGGGCGCGGCTTCGAGGACCTGCGCGAGTGGATCCTCTGCCACCACGAGCGCCCCGACGGGCTCGGCTACCCGCGCGGCCTCGGCGCGGCGGACATTCCGCTCGAGGCGAAGATCCTCGCGGTCAGCGACGCCTACGAGGCGATGACCGCGGACCGCGTGTACCGCGTCGGCATGGGCGAGCGCGCCGCGCGCGGCGAGCTGCTCCGCTGCGCGGGGTCGCAGTTCGACTCGCGCGTGGTGGCGGCGTTCCTGTCCGTGCTCAACCGCATGGATGCCGAGCGAGCGGGCGCCCGGGGACTACATTCCAGCGTGTGATCGCCAACCGCCCCGGCATGCTCGCGCGCGGTCCGTGGCGTCCCGAGCAGATCGAGGCGAGCTGGCGCGAGGAGCCGTTCGAGCCGCCGGCAGAGCTCGAGCGCCGCGCGGACGAAGCCGTCCGGGAGCTGCGCGAGCGCGGCTCGCCCGCGCACGACGGAATGGCCACCCGGCTCGCGGCCTACAGCGAGCCGAACGGCGGCCTGCTGCTCGAGCTGCAGCCCGTGCGCTGGGCGCTGCGCCTGCTCGAGGGCTCGGCCTGCGACAGCCTGACCGCGCTCTGCGTCGTGCGCGCGCAGGACGGGCGCTGGCTCGCCGGCCGGCGCGCGGGCTGGGTGTCGCAATGGGCGGGACGCTGGGCGCTCGGGGCCGGGGGCGCCGTCGACCTCGGCGAGAGCCCGGCGGAGACGCTCTCGCGCGAGCTCGCCGAGGAGTGGCGGCTCGTGCCGGACTCGCTCAGCGTCGAGGCGCTCGTCGGCCTGCCCAACGGGATGACGATGCTGGTCGGGCTCGCCACGGTGCCGGATGACTCGACGCCCGTCCCGGACGCCGAGCACGACGAGTGGTCCTGGTGGCCGCAGGCCGTCGACGCGTGGCCGGCCGAGGCGGACGAGCGGCTGAAGCTGATGGGCCGGTTCCTGGACGCCGCACGTGACGGCCTCTACTGGGTCGCAGCCGGGCTGATGCTGACGATCGTCGCAGCGGTGCTGAACGCCTGGGTGCTGCTCGTCGAGGTCCTGCGCTGAACGGCCGCTAGAGCCGCGACACGCCGATCGGGCAGGAGACGCCCGTGCCGCCGAGCCCGCAGTAGCCGTTCGGGTTCTTCGCCAGGTACTGCTGGTGGTAGTCCTCGGCGTAGAAGAACTCGGGGGCATCCACGATCTCTGTCGTGATCTCGCCGTAGCCGGACTCGCTCAGCTTCTGCTGGAAGAGCTCGCGCGACGCGAGCGCGGCCTCGCGCTGGGCGTCGGAGCCCGTATAGATCTCGGAGCGGTACTGGGTGCCGACGTCGTTGCCCTGGCGCATGCCCTGGGTCGGGTCGTGGCTCTCCCAGAAGATCTTGAGCAGCTCGTCGTAGGAGATCTCCTCGGGGCGGAAGGCCACGAGCACGACCTCGTTGTGCCCGGTGCGCCCGCTGCAGACCTCCTCGTAGGTCGGGTTCGGCGTGAACCCGCCGGCGTAGCCCGCCGCCGTGGTGTAGACGCCCGGCGCCTGCCAGAAGCCGCGCTCGGCGCCCCAGAAGCAGCCGAGGCCGAAGACGGCCGTCTCGACCCCCTCGGGAAAGGGCGGCTCGAGCGGCGTGCCGAGCACGAAGTGCGTCTCGGGAACGTCGAACGGACGCGTGTCCCGCCCCGGCAGCGCGTCGGCCTGGTCGGGCATCTCGGTCTTGTGGCGGAAGAGGAAGGACATGGTTGTCAAGAGTAGTGTCCCGCGCGCGTGGCCCTCGTTACGGAACTCGAACTCCCCGAGCTCGACTACCTCGGCGAGGACCTCAGGGGAGAGCGCTTCCACGAGACGATGGAGGAGCTCGCCGCGCGCAGCTGGGTCGCCACCTCGCCGCTCGGATTCTTCGTGCTCGACCGCGAGGCCGCCGCGTTCTTCCTGCGCACGAAGAGCGCCACCTTCCCGGGCATGCGGATCGCCGAGATGTTCGAGGTGGAGGAGGGGCCGCTGCTCGAGCAGATGCGCCGCAACATCCTGCACATCAACGGGGATCAGCACGCCCGCCTGCGGCACCTCGTCAACCCGGCCTTCACGCCGCGTTCCGCCGCCCGCTGGCGCCCCGCCATGCGCGGGTTCCTCGAGCGGCTCTGGGAACCGCTCGCGGATGCGCGCTCGTGCGAGTTCGTGGAGGCGTTCGCGAAGCCCTACCCGTCGATGACGATCGCGACCGTCATGGGCGCGCCGCTCGAGGACGCGGCCAGGCTCCATCACTGGTCGAACCTGATCCAGCGCCAGTTCGACCCGCACGCGCTGATGACCGAGCGCGACGCGCTCAACCAGGCGTGCGCGGAGTTCTACGAGTGGGCGGGGGCCCTGATCGAGCGCCGCCGCGACGACCCCGGCGACGACCTGATCTCGACCCTGATCGCGGCCTCCTCCGAGGACGGCGACCGCCTGTCCGACGTCGAGTGCATGAACCTCGTGCTGAACGTGCTCGTCGGCGGAGTCGACACGACGCAGTCACAGCTCGCCCACGGCATGCGCGTGTTCGCGGCCCACCCCGAGCAGTGGGAGCTGCTCGCGGCCGAGCCCGAGCGGGCGCCCGCGGCGGTCGAGGAGCTGATCCGCTACGAGCCGATCACGCCGTTCACGGCGCGGCTGCTGCACGAGGACGTGGAGTTCAGGGACGTCGTCTTCCCGGCGGACACCGTCGTGATGGTGTGCTCGTTCACGGCCAACCGGGACGGGGTCGCGGGCGATCCGCTCGCGTTCGACATGGGCGCGGACCGCTCCGCGAAGCACCTCACGTTCGGCGCCGGGATCCACTACTGCCTCGGTGCCAACCTCGCGCGCGCGGAGTTGCAGGAGGCGCTCTCGTTTCTGCCGCAGCGGATGCCCGGCCTCGCCCTCGACGGCGAGCCCGAGCTCGGCTCGGTCCACGGCGTGTATGGCCTCGAGAGGCTGCCGCTCCGATGGACATAGGGCTCGCGCTCTTCCCCACGGACTACGGCATCGACCCGGGCCGTGTGGCGCGGCTCGCGGAGGAGCGCGGCTTCGCCTCGCTGATATTCGCCGAGCACACGCACATCCCGGTGAACCGGGAGACGCCCTGGCCGGGCGGCCCGGAGCTGCCTCGCAAGTACAGCCACATGCACGATCCGTTCGTGGCGCTCGCGATGGCGGCGGCGACCACCGAGCGGATCCGGATCGGGACCGGGGTCCTGCTCGTGGTGGAGCGCGATCCGATCGTCACGGCGAAGGAGGTGGCGTCGCTCGACAGGCTCTCCGGCGGACGGTTCGAGTTCGGCGTGGGCGCGGGCTGGAATCTCGAGGAGATGCGCAACCACGGCACGGACCCGCGGCGGCGCTTCGCGCTCATGCGGGAGCGCGTCGAGGCGATGAAGGCGATCTGGACGAACGACGAGGCGGAATACCACGGCGAGTTCGTGGACTTCGATCCCATCTGGTCCTGGCCGAAGCCGCTGCAGCAGCCGCACCCGCCGATCCTCGTGGGCGGCGACGGGCCGAAGGTGCTCGACCGAGTGCTGGCGTACGGGGACGAGTGGATGCCGATCCGGATCCCCTCGGTCGAGCAGCTGAAGGAGCGGATCGACGAGCTCCGCTCGCGCGCGGGCCGGCACGTGCCGGTCTCGTTCTACAACGCGAAGCCGGAGCCGGGCGCGCTCGAACGTCTCGCGTGGGCAGGAGTCGATCGCGCGCACCTCCAGCTCGACCCCGTGGAGACCGACGCCGTCGAGCGCCAGCTCGACGAGTACGCCCGCCTGCTCCAGCCCGCATGACCCGGCTCGACTCGCTCGACCTCACCCTCGCGCTCACGAAGAAGGAGGAGGCGCAGCGGCTCACGGCCGCGTTCGACCGGCTCGCCGAGCTGCGGCTCGCGCTCGGCGGCAAGCTCGCCGGCTACGAGGAGATGCTCGGCCCGCCGGTCTGCGTCGTGTTCGAGGGCTGGGACGCGTCGGGCAAGGGGGGCGCCATCAAGCGGCTCGTGGCCCCGCTCGACCCGCGCCACGTGCGCGTGGCGCAGTTCTCGGCGCCGACGACCGACGAGAAGCGCCACCACTTCCTCTGGCGCTTCTGGCCGGCGCTGCCGGGCCACGGCGGCATGGCGGTGTTCGACCGCTCCTGGTACGGACGCGTGCTCGTCGAGCGCGTCGAGGGCTTCGCGAGCGGCGACGAGGTCGAGCGCTCCTACGGCGAGATCGCTGCGTTCGAGCAGGCGCTCTGCGACGAGGGCATGGTGCTGGTCAAGTTCTGGCTGCACATCTCGGAGGACGAGCAGCTGAAGCGCTTCCGCAAGCGGGAGAAGGACCCGCTCAAGCAGTGGAAGATCACCGCCGAGGACTGGCGCAACCGCTCGAAGCGCGCCGAGTACGGCGAGGCCGTCGAGATGATGTTCGAGCGCACCGGCACGCTGGCCGCGCCGTGGCACGCGATCGAGGCGGAGTCGAAGCAGTACGCGCGCGTGAAGGTGATCGAGACCGTGATCAGGGAGACGGAGCGGGGTATGAGCGCGGCGGGTTTCCCGGTCCCGCCGGCGTGAGCCTGACGCGCGTCGTCCCGCTGCCCGACGGCCGGGTGATCGGCGTCGAGAGGATCGGCGCCGGCGAGCCGGTGCTCTACTTCCATGGCCTGCCGGGCTCGCGGCTCGACTTCGCGTCCGAGCACGACGCTCTCACCCGGGCGGGCGTCGAGCTGATTGCCCTCGATCGTCCGGGCTGCGGGCTCTCCACGCGTCCGCGCCGGCGCTGGCTGCTCGACTGGCCGGGGGACGTGGAGGCGGCCTGCGTCGCGCTCGGGCTCGAGGGCGAGGTGGCCATGCTCGGCTACTCGAGCGGAGGCAAGTACGCGCTCGCGTGCGCGTATGCGCTACCCGAGCGGGTGCGCGTGGCGGGCGTATTGGCGGGCAGCGGGCCGCCGGACATGCCGGGCTTCGCGGATGGCATGTCCGCCGCGGACCGGCTCGCCACGGCGGCGGCCCTGCGCGCCCGCCCGCTCGCGCTCGCGTCGTGGGGGCTGATCGGCCGGCTCGCGCAGGCGTGGCCCGCCGCCGCGATGGCGGCGTTCGCGGCGGATCTCACGGGCCCTGACCGCGAGCTCGCCCAGACCCCGGCCGTGCGCGGCTCGCTGGTGAGGAGCCTGTGCGAGGGACTGCGCCAGGGCGCCGCCGGCACCGTCGACGACTACGCGATCGAGGGCCGCCCGTGGGGATTCGACCCCGCGGCGATCAGTGTTCCGGTCCGGCTCTGGCACGGCGAACAGGACGAGATCGTTCCGCCTGCGCACTCGCGCTGGCTGGCGGAGCGAATCCCCGATGCCCGGCTGCGGATGCTGGAAGACGCCGGACATCTCGCGTCCGGCCGCATCGCCGGGCTCGCGGCCGAGCTCAGGCGAACAGGGTGAGGTCGGGCTCGCGCTCGCCGCGCAGCACGGCGAGGTCGACCTCGACGCACGCGATCCCGCGCGACTCGGCGAGCACGCGCGCCTGCGGCTTGATCGCCTGTGCCGCGAGGATGCCCCGGCAGTCGCCGAGCCCCGGCTCCGCGCAGATCCGCTCGAGGTAGCGGGTGAGCTGCTCGACTGCCTCGATCGTCGCCACGCGCTTGATCTCGACCGCCACGTAGCCGTCCTCGCCGTCGCGGCACATGAGGTCGACCGGCCCGATGTCCGTGGGCCACTCGCGCCGCAGCAGCCGCAGGCCCTCGCCGCAGCGCTCGGGGACGTCCGCGAGCAGCTCCTGCAGCTCGCGCTCGACGCCCTCCTTCTCGAGCGCCGCGGCCTCGCCCATGTCGTGCGTGACGTCCGAGACCACCTCGGCGATCGCGATCTCGAGCCGGTCCTCGGCGCCCTGCTTGCGCACCACCATGAGGCCCGGTTCCTCCTCGATGATGGTCGGGCGCCGTCATCCAGTTCGACGGCTTGAAGCCGCCCGTGTCGGCGTGCACCATCACGGAGCCGTCCGACTTGACCATCACGAGCCGGAGCGCCTCCGGCAGCACGGCGCTCAGCCGGCCGGTGTAGCGAACCTCGCAGCGGGCGACGATCAGGCGCACCCGGCCGAACCTAGTCCCGGGACCGGACGGTCGCCGGCATCAGCGCTTGCGCCGGCTCCGCACGATCAGGCCGCCCGTGATCCCCAGCGCCGCGAGGCCCGCGGCGATCAGGGTCGGGCGCGCGCGCAGGCGCCTGTACTCGTCCTCGACCTGCGGCCAGAGCGTGTCGCTCACGAGCTCGCCGGCCGTCTCGGGGGTCGAGGCGAGGTGGTGGACCGGGATCGGCTCCGAGAATGCCACCTGCACGCGGCGTGGCTTCGGGAAGGGGCCGAGGAAGAGCTTCTCCGTGCCTGTGATCGCGCACGGCACGAGTGGCGCGCCGGTCTCGAGCGCGATCCGCCCGGCGCCGCGCTTCGGGTCGCCGAGCTCCTCGGGGTCGCGCACGCGCGTGCCCTCCGGGAAGAGCGCGAGCAGCCCGCCCTGGCGGAGGATCTCGAGCGCCGTCTCGAGCGCATCCGCATCCGACTTGCCGCGTCGCACCGGGAACGCCCCGAGGCGCACCAGCAGGCGCCCGTAGCGCGCCTCGATCAGCTCCGTCTTCGCCATGAAGCGCAGCTGGCGCCTGGTGCAGACCGCGATGAAGAACGAGTCGAAAAAGCTCTTGTGGTTCGGCGCGACGATGGCCGCGCCCTCCGCGGGCACGTGCTCGGCCCCGGAGATGTGCATCCGGAACCAGATGCGCATGAACGGGGTGAGCAGCAGCCGCACGAACGTGTAGAGGGGCCCGGAGACGCCCCTGTCGCGTGCGAGCCGGTGCGCCTCCTCGTTCGTCACGGCGCGGCACGCTACCGGGAGCCGTTTCGGGCGGGCGCGCGGGGGTACGCGGAAACCATGAGCATCATCGACAAGATCACAGGCCGCGCCAAGAAGGCCGCGGGAGACGTGACGGGCGATGGCAGCCTGCGCGCGCAGGGACGCCGCGAGGAGCGCAAGGGCGAGGAGAAGGAGAAGCTCGCCGAGGCCCAGGACCGTGTCGAGGAGAAGTCCGCCGACGTTGCGGACCTCGAGCGCCGCACCTGACGCACGCACGCGTCAGCACATAGACGTACCGTAGGGGGCGGGGATGAACACGGAACGGACATCCTCGCCCCAGGTCGTCTACAGGGCCGTCCTGCTCGCGGCAGGCCTGCTTCTGGTCGGCCTGCTGTTCCGCCAGCTCGTCACGCTGCTGCTGGCGATCCTGATCACGATCATCGTCGCCATCCCGCTCGCCGCGGCGGCGACCCGGCTCGAGCGCTACAGGATCCCGCGCCCGCTCGGCACCCTGATCGGCCTGCTCGCCGGGCTCGGCGCCCTCGCGCTCGTCATCTATCTCCTGATCCCTCCGTTCGTCGAGCAGACGAACGAGTTCGCGGATGACGTCCCCGGCATCGTCGAGGACCTCGAGGAGATGTGGGCCGACTTCACGGGCCAGCAACCCGGTGAGGTCGGCGATCAGATCGAGAACTTCGTCGAGCGCTACACGGACGATCCGGATCGCGCTGATCGGCCCGATCACCTCGATCGGGCTGAACCTCGCGGGGATCGCGGCCGCGCTCGTGCTGATCCTGATCACGGCCTACTACATGGCGGCGAACCCGAAGCCGCTCGTCGATGGCCTCGTTCGGCTCGCCCCGACCTCCCGCCGCGACCACCTCCGCCACGTGCTCGGGCGGCTGCGCAGGTCATGGATCGGCTGGATGGAGGGGGTCGCGATCGACATGGTCGTGACCTTCGTCCTGCTCGCCATAGCGCTGACGATCATCGGGCTCGACTTCGCGATCTTCTTCGCGGTCCTGTCGGCGCTGCTCGTGGTGGTGCCCTACTTCGGCGCGATCGCCGGCGCCATCCCGCCGACGTTGTTCGCGCTCACCGACTCGCCCGGCAAGGCGCTGATCGTGCTCGCCGCCTACATCCTCGTCCAACAGCTCGAGAGCAACGTGACGATCCCGATCGTGATGTCGGCGCGCGTGCGCATGCACCCGGCGCTGATCGCGATCGGCGTGGTCGTGGTGGGCCAGCTGTTCGGCTTCGTCGGCCTGTTCGTCGCCGTGCCGATCCTGTCCCTGATCGCGATCGTGGTCGAGGAGTTCTGGGTCAAGCCGGTGGAGCAGGCGGAGGCCGAGCAGAAACGCACCGACATCGCGCTTCCGGCTCCGCTCGAGGAGGAGCTCGAGCCGGCTCGCGAGGAGGCGCCGCCGCTCAGGCCAGCTTCGTGATCGCGATCCCCATCCCGATCAGGACGAAGATGACGATCAGGACCTGCATCACGATCCAGAAGCGCGGGATCTCCACGCCCGCAAGAGTGGCAGAGCGCTACTCGATCAGCGCCTGACGCAGCGCGATCGCCACGGCGTGCACGCGCGTGTCGGCCTCGAGCTTCAGGATCGCGCGCTTCGTGTCGGACTTCACGGTCTCGGCGGACAGCCCGATGCGGCGCGCGACCTCCTCCGTGTGGAAGCCCCCCGCGAGCAGCTGCAGGATCTCGCGCTCGCGCTCGGACAGCGGCGCGTCCGGACCGACCGCGTTCATCAGGAGCGCAGGCGACAGCGACGGGTCCACGAACGGCTTGCCGCCCGTGACCGTGCGCACGGCGCGCAGCAGGTCCTCGGGCGGAGAGCCCTTCAGCACGTAGCCCCTGGCGCCCGCCGCGATCGCGTCGGACAGCAGGCGCTTGTCGCCGTAGGCAGAGAACATGACCGTGTGGACGTCCGGGGAGGCCTCGGCGATCCGCTTCACGGCGGAGATGCCGTCGATGCCGGGCAGTCGAACGTCCATGATCACGACCTGCGGGCGCAGCTTTCGAACAGCGTCGATCACGCCCTCGCCGTCGTCGACCGTTCCCACCAGCTCCAGGTCGGGAGTCTGGCCGAACATGAGAGCGAGTCCTTGCCTCACGGTCGGATGGTCGTCGACGGCCAGACACCGCGTAGGAGTGGCCATCGAGCCCAACATACTGGCGATCTGGCCAAACCGCGAACTGTACTTATGATCGTTGGGTGCTCGCATCGATCGTCATCGGGACGGACGGCTCGGACACCGCCGGCCAGGCGGTGCAGGAGGCAACCCATCTCGCCGTGAAGCTGGGCGCGCTCGTCCACGTCGTGAGCGCCTACGAGCCCGTGTCGAAGCAGCGGCTCGAGGAGCAGCGCGAGGCAACGGCCGAGGAGGAGGGCTGGCTCGTGAGTCCGCGCGAGGACGTGACCACGACGCTCGAGCGCGCGGCGGAGGGCTTTCGCGCCGCCGGCCTCGAGGTCGAGCTTCACGCGCGCGAGGGCGATCCGGCCGACGCGATCCTCGACGTCGCGGAGGAGATGAAGGCCGACCTGATCGTCGTCGGCAACAAGGGCATGACGGGGGCGAAGCGGTTCCTGCTCGGCAGCGTGCCGAACAAGATCTCGCACCACGCCCCCTGCAGCGTGCTGATCATCCGCACGACCTGAGGCGCTAGCGCAGCGCGGCGGCGGCGTCCACGATCCCGGCGCCGTAGCGGTCCGGCCGGTCCGTGTGGCGCGAGGTGGCCTCGAGGTGTTCCTCGACCTGGGCGGGGGACGGGTTACGGCCGATCCGGTGGCTCGCGATCAGGAGCGCGGCGATCGCCGACACGTGCGGGGCCGCCATCGACGTGCCCTCGTAATTGCGCGGGAAGCCGAAGCGGCGCACCCGGGCCTCATGAGCAAAGGTCTGCTGCACGATCGGCCGGCCGAATTCCTGTGTGTCGCAATGCTGGCTGTCCCAGACGCTGTCGGTGTTGGCCGCGTCGATCCCGCCGCCCGGAGCGCTGATGTCGAGGTCCTCGCCCGAGTTCGAATACCAGGCCTGGCAGCCGGTGACCGTCGTGGCGCCGACGGAGACCACGTGCTCCGCGCGCGCGGGGTAGGCGATCCTGACGTCCTCCTGGTTGCCGGCCGCCGCGACGATGAGCGAGCCGCGCCTGTTCGCGTAGCGGATCGCCGACAGCACGTCGGGGATCTCACGCGCGCGCACCTCCGCGGGGAACTCGAGCGACAGGTTGATCACGTCCGCGTGGTGGCGCGCCGCGTAGCGGATCGCGCGCGAGATCGCGGCGGAGTCGCCGGAACCGAAGCTGTCGAGCACCCGCAGCGGCATGACCTTCGCGCGCGGCGCGATTCCGGCCGTGCCGACCCTGTTGTTCGTCCACTGGGCGATCGTCCCGGCCACGTGGGTGCCGTGCCCGTACGCGTCGTTCGGGTGCCGGTCGTTGTCGATGAAGTCGAACGGCTTCACGAACGTTGAGTGGCGCAGGTCGGGCGCCTTGCGGAAGCGCCCGCGCGTCTCGTAGGCGACGCCGCTGTCGAGTACGGCCACGACCGCGCCCTGGCCCAGTGGCGCGCCGAGCCCCTCGGCGAGCGTCCATGCCTCGACGAGGTTGATGCCCCAGGTGTCGAACAGGTTCCACTGCAGGCTCGCCGCGGGGTCGTTCGGCCGCGTGGCCGCCGCGTGCGCTCGCCAGTTGGGGACCGCGTAGGCAACGTTCGGGTCGGCCTCGAGCTCGGCGATCGTCTCGCGGACCGAGTCCCCGTCCTCGATCGCGAGTTGCTCCGAGTCACCCGGGAGCGGCTGTTCCGTGACCGTGCCGGCGGCTTCCGCGGCGCCGGCTGTGGCCGCCGCCGTGGCGCCGTCCTCGTAGCCCACGATCACCTCACCGGGCACCCAATCCGTGGCCGACGCCCCCGCCGGCAGCGCCGCGAGCGCGAGGACTGACAGCGCGAGAGAGAGGAGGAGGCGAATCGACATTTGGTTACGGTGGCTCTCCGAGTGTACGAATCGCCAAACAACGCAGCTTGCAGGAAGTTGTGATGTGAGCTTCTTTCCGCGTGACGAGTACTTCATGAGGCTGGCCCTGCGCGAGGCCGAGGCGGCACTCGAGCACGACGACGTGCCGATTGGAGCCGTCGTCGTCCACGGGGGCGAGGTGATCGGCGCGGCGCGCAACGAGCGCGAGCTGCGGGGCGACCCGACGGCGCACGCGGAGATCCTCGCGCTGCGCGAGGCGTCGCGCAGCGTGGGCGGCTGGCGGCTGCTCGACACGGTCATCTACGTGACCCTCGAGCCGTGCGCCATGTGCGCGGGAGCGATCGTCCTCGCGCGCGTGCCGCGCGTCGTCTGGGCGGCCGACGACCCCAAGGCGGGCGCCGCGGGCAGCGTGATGAACGTGCTCGCGGAGCCGCGCCTCAACCACCGCCCGGACGCGGTGGGCGGCCTGCTCGCCGACGAATCCGCCGCACTGCTGCGCTCCTTCTTTGCTTCCAGGCGCTAATTGCCGATACAGAAGTGATGTCGCCCGATCGGGAGCCTGCCCTGCGCGAAATCGAGGATCGCTACGGCCCTCTCCCGGAGGGGCTTCCCGCGGTGGCGTACATCTATGCGCCCGGCCTCGACGGCCGCTGCCTCTACATCTCTCCCTCGATCGAGCGGGTGCTCGGATACACGCGCGCGCACTGGATGGCCGACGACGCGATCTGGGACAGGCTCGTGCACCCGGACGACTACTCGCGGGTGACGCGAACGAGGCCGACTGCGCCGACACGGGCCAGGCGCTCGTGCAGGAGTACCGCCTGCGCGACGCGGACGGCACCTGGCGCTGGATCCGGGACGAGATGACCGTGGTGCGCGGAGCAGGTGAGGACGCGCAGGCGCCGCTCTTCTACGGCGTCTTTCTCGACGTCAGCGACCGCAAGCGGATGGAGTCCGAGCTCGAGCGGCTCGCGCTGTACGACCCGCTCACCGGCCTCCCGAACCGCGCGCTGTTCAGCGACCGCCTGCGCCAGGCGCTCGCGCGCCGCGACCGCTCGACCGTCACCGCCGTCTACTTCGTCGACCTCGATCGCTTCAAGCGCATCAACGACAGCCTCGGTCACGCCGCCGGCGACGAGGTGCTGCGCCAGGTCGCGGCCCGGCTGCGCACCGCGCTGCGCCCGGAGGACACGGTCGCCCGCTTCGGCGGCGACGAGTTCACGATCCTGTGCGAGTCCGTCGGCGGGGTGTTCGAGGCGGTCAGCGTGGCCGACCGCCTGCAGCGCCCGATCGCCGAGCCGATCAGGGCCGGCGGGGCGGAGCTGCGCCTGTCCGCGTCGATCGGCGTGGCGCTGGCCGAGCCCGGCGACGAGGTCGGCGACGAGCGTCTGATGGAGGACGCCGACGCCGCGATGTACCGGGCCAAGGCCCGCGGCGGCGCGCGCGCCGAGCTCTTCGACGCCGAGATGCGCCAGAGCGCGGTCGAGGCGATGACGATCGAGCAGGAGCTGCAGCGCGCGCTCGAGCGCGGGGAGCTGCGGCTCCACTACCAGCCGCAGGTCGACCTCGGCACGGGTGAGCTCGTCGGCGCGGAGGCGTTGATCCGCTGGGAGCACCCCGAGCGCGGGCTGCTCGGCCCGGGCGCAGTTCCTCGAGGTGGCCGAGGAGAGCGGCCTGATCGTCGAGCTCGGCGCCTGGACCGTCGGCGAGGCGTGCCGCCAGCTCGCCGAGTGGCAGCGCCGCGACGGCAGGGTCCTGCGGCTGTCGGTGAATCTCGGCGCGAGCGAGCTCACGCATCCGGACGTCGTGAAGACGGTGCTCGGTGCGGTGCGAACGTCCGGCATCGATCCGTCATCGCTCTGCATCGAGGTGACCGAGAGCACGGCGATGGCGGGCCGCGAGTCCGGCTTCCACGCGCTGCGCGACCTCAGCCTCGCGGGAGTCCAGATCGCGATCGACGACTTCGGGACGGGCTACTCCTCGCTCGACCACCTGCGCCACATGCCGGCCGACGTGCTGAAGATCGACCGCTCGTTCGTGCAGGGCATCGCTCCCGACTCGGCCGACAACGCCCTGGTCGCGGCGGCGCTCGCGCTCGGCCAGGCGCTCTCGATGCGCGTGGTCGCCGAGGGGATCGAGACCGAGGAGCAGGCGGCCTCGCTGCGCGAGCTGGCCTGCCCGATCGGCCAGGGCTTCCTGTTCGCGCGGCCGCTCCCGCCCGAGGAGCTCGACGCGCTGCTGCTGCGCGAGACCTCGCCCTAGCCGAGCAGCTCGCGCATCCGGTCGATCTCGATCGCCTGGTCGGCCTCGATCTCGCGGGCCAGCTTGTCGAGGGCGGGCTCGAGACCGCCATTCGCCTCGCGCAGCTGCCTGACCATCGTCAGCGCGCCCAGGTGGTGGCGGATCATCGACCTCAGGAACAGGGTGTTGAAGGCCGCGCCCCTGGTGGCCTCGAGGCGCATCATCTGGGCCTCGGTGAGCATCCCCGGCATCAGGTGTGCGCCGTGCCCGTGGTCGTGCTCCATCATGCTCGGAGCCTCCTCGCCGCGCTCCTCGAGCCAGCGCTCCATCAGCTCGATCTCGCCCTCCTGCGAGATCTCGGTGCGCTCGGCGAGCAGCGGCAGCTTCGAGCCGGCGCCGCGGTCGGGCACCAGGCCGGTCATCTCGATCCCCTGAGCGTGGTGGTGGATCATGCCGGTGACGAACGCCACGTCGAGGTCGGTGTGGCGCGGAGGCTCGATCGCCGCCGCCTCGTCGGCCGAGAGTGTCCGCGACGCCTCACCGGGCGCGCCCGCCTGCACGACGTTCGCCGCGGCGGCCTCGGGTGTCGAGGTCTCCCCTGATCCGTCGCCGGATCCGGCGATGAGGACGACCGCGAGGACGGCGAGCGCGACTGCGGAAACGGCCAGAAGCCACGTCCATGGGCCCCTCCGTTTGCTCTCGGCCATGCCCCGGGTATACCCACCGCCCGGAGGGATCCATCCATCTGGGGGGAAGCATGGCGCGCTCACTGAGGCCGACCGGCCGTCGTCCGGTCCGGGTACTGCTCGCGGTTCTCGGGGGGTGGGTCGCGCTCACCGCGGTGCTCGCTTCAACCGCGCTCGCGCAGCTCCCGACGACGAACGATCCGCGCGTCGGGCTTTCGCGCCGGCCTCGACAATCCCGGCGTCGCCTTCAAGGGCATGAGCCTGTCGGCCCACCTGAACAAGCCCGCCGGCTTCTTCGACCCGGCGAATCCCGGGCTCGTTCGCCTTTGTGAACTCGGATCTCGCCTTCCAGGGCGACTTTGCCTTCGTCGGGAACTTCAACGGCTTCAACATCTACGACATCTCGAACCCCGCGAGCCCGGCGCTGCGGACGTCGGTCGTGTGCCCCGGAGGCCAGGGCGACGTGTCCGTCTACGGGAATCTGCTGTTCATGTCGGTCGAGGAGAACCGCGCCAAGATCGACTGCTCCTCGACGCCGCCGGCGGACGCCACGACGCGCTTCCGCGGCGTGCGCATCTTCGACATCTCGAACATCGACAGCCCGAGGCATGTGGCCGGGGTGCAGACCTGCCGCGGCTCGCACACGCACACGCTCGTGACGGATGACGACGATCCCGCGAACGTCTACATCTACGTCCAGGGGACAGCCGGCGTGCGGCCCGCCACCGAGCTGGCCGGCTGCGACGGCAACAACACGAACACGCCGACCGGCGAGAACCCGTCGAAGTGGCGGATCGAGGTCATCAAGGTGCCGGTCGCAGCGCCGCAGGACGCCACGATCGTGAGCACGCCGCGGCTGTTCGCCGACCCCGGCACGGGCGCGGTCAACGGCCTCCAGAACGAGGTCCCGACGCCGCAGCATCCATCGGGAATGAACTGGGGTCCCACGCCGATCACCGACGCGTGCCATGACATCACCGTGTACCCGGAGATCGAGCTCGCGGCGGGAGCGTGCGAGGGCAACGGCATCCTGATCGACATCAGCGACCCGGCGAACCCGACGCGGATCGACTCCGTCGCTGACCCGCTCTACTCGTACTGGCACGGCGCCACGTTCAGCAACGACGGCAAGACGGTCATGTTCACCGACGAGTGGGGCGGCGGGACCAGCCGCGCGCTGCCGCGCGACCGACGACCTCAAGTGGGGCGGCAACGCGCTCTACAGGATCGTCAGGGGCGAGCTGAGGTTCCGCAGCTACTACAAGGTGCCGATGGTCCAGACGAACCAGGAGAACTGCGTCAGCCACATCCCGTCGCTGGTCCCGGTCCCGGGCCGCGACATCTTCGTGCAGGCCTGGTACCAGGGCGGGGCGTCGCTCGTCGACTTCACGGATCCCGGAGAATCCCGTCGAGATCGGCTACTACGACCGCGGCCCGATCAATGCGACGATCGCTCGTGCTCGGCGGGCTGTGGTCGACCTACTACTACAACGGCAACACGTTCGGCTCGGAGATCGCGCGCGGCTTCGACGTGTTCGGCTTCACGCCGACCGCCCAGCTTTCCCAGAACGAGATCGACGCGGCGGCGGAGGTCCAGGCCGATCGCCTGAACGTGCAGCACCAGGACCGGATCGTCTGGGAGCCGAGCTTCGCGGTGGTGCGCGCCTTCGTCGACCAGGCGGCGCGCGCCGGCGCCCTCAGCGGTGCGGCGCTTGACGAGGTCAACGGGACCATCGACGAGGCCGAGGCGCTCAGCGAGAGCGGCGACGATGCCGGGGCGGTGGAGCTGCTGAGCGACTTGGCGGACGAGCTCCGGCCGAATCGGCCGCTCGGCGACGTCGTCGAGGGGCTCGACGACCTCGCCGACTCGCTCGACTGACTGACCGCGCTCGTCACACAGCGCGCCGTTTCGTAACACCCGGCCGGCCTCGCCGGCCGGGTGCCGCGAGTTTGTCGAGGTAGAGCCGACAAAGTCGCGGCACCCATCGCGGACCGCCGCGCGCGGGCGGGGGCGCCGACAGACCCTTGTGAGGTATGGCCCATTTCACACTCAGGGTGGTCGCGCCGATCGTCACAAGCGTGCATTCTCGGAAGCGTCCCCCGCCGCACGTATAAGGAAGGACTCGCCGTGTCCCCCACAGCCGGCCGTCAACTGTCGCTCGCCGCCGTACTCACCGGATTGGCCCTGCTCCTTGTGCTCGGACTCGCCGGCTCGGCGAGCGCCGCGACCCGGACGGCCACGTTCGACGACGTGCTGCCGGACACTCGCGTCTCGACCGAGTACGAGACCTCGCATGGCCTCACCTTCCCGGACGACCCCGGCATGCGGCCGATGGTCAAGGCCTACCCCGGCAAGGCGCACTCGGGCGACCGGGTGGGCGTCAGCACCTGCGAGGGGCTGACAGGATGCGGCGAGGTCTTCCCGCCGCCGCGGCTGCGCGGCGTGCTCACGAACACAGCGACCACGGTGAGCGCGTACGTGGGCTACTGGGAGAACCCGCTGTTCCCCAACCCGGGCGACACGATGCAGGCGCGCATCCGCGCGTACAACTCCGACGGCGACCTGCTCGGCAGCTCCGTTTACGTGACCGTGACCTCCGGCGCGACGATGACCCAGAAGGTCACCGTCACGGCGCCGGCGGGACAGAGCATCGCCTCCTTCGAGGTCACCGCGGACGACGGCGATGACGGCGGCAAGACGCTCGCCATCGACGACGTCTCGATCACCACCCCGGATGGCCCGCAGCCGGCCGACTTCACGATGAACCCGGGCCAGACGATCGTGGACGTGCTGACCGGAGACTCGGTCGACGTCGCGGTGGATCTCAACCGCCTCAACGGCTCGAACGGGAACGTGTCGTTCTCGGTCACGGGTCTCCCGACGGGGATGAGCGGGTCCCTCAGCCCGAACCCGGTGACCGGAACCGGCACCAGGAGCATCCTCCACCTCAGCGCGGCCGAGGGGGCCGCCCATTCGGACCAGTACACGACGATCGCGATCAAGGCCACGCCCTCGGGCGCCGCCGTGGGCGCCAGCTCGCGCACGATCACGAAGCAGGTGCGCATCCGCGAGAACTGCGAGCGCACCGTGCGCGCCGACTACCTCGACGCGCGCAGCGAGGACTGCATGGTCAAGCGAGCCGGCCACTGGGAGGCCACGGACACGACGGTCCGCATCAACGGGCTCGTGATCCGTCCCGCCGACGACTCCCGTCCGACGCTCGTGGTCGATCCCGCCAACAGGACCATCCGTGGCCGCGAGCTGACGATGCCGTTCCGCGTCTCGCTCGCGAGCAGCCCGGAGATCCCGATCTACGCGGGCCCGATCAAGCTGGACTACTCCTACACCTCCGGCCCGGTGGACGGTCCGCGGAACGTCGTCGGCCTCGACATCAGCGGCATCGAGAAGCTCAAGGGGCTGCCGGTCACCGCGGTCGACCTCTCGTTCCTCAAGAGCGGCAAGGCCGCTCTGACGCCCACGCTCAAGCTCGACTTCTGGCCGTTCAACTACTTCGGCGCGGTCACCACGACCACGACGTTCAACACGAGCAACGACGGCGGCGTCGACTTCAGCGGCCTCTACCTGAAGCTGCCGAAGGTCAACGTGCTCGCGCTCGAGCTCAAGGACGTCGAGCTCAGGTGGGCCGAGGGCACCAACTGGGCGGGCTCCGCCAAGGTCGTGCTCCGCTTCGGCAAGACGTATGAGATCGGCGCGGGCTTCGGGATCAAGGACGGCGACTTCGCCTACCTGCGCGGCAGCGTCGGCGGGCTGAACCAGCCGATCGGCGCAGGCGTCTTCCTGCAGAGCATCGGCTTCGGCGTCCAGCGTGATCCGCTGGCCCTCATGGGCACGATCGGCCTGTCCGCAGGCCCGAAGGTCGCGGGCGTCCAGGCGGTCTCGATCGGCGGCCAGCTCAAGGCCGTGCTCGCCGACCCGTGGGTGGCCGAGATCTCGGGCAACGCCAAGGTGGCGAACCGCTTCGAGCTCGCGAGCGCCTTCGTGCGCTACTCGTCGACGGGCCTGTTCGAGTTCGGCGCGAACGCCAAGTGGGACCTGTGGCGGCTCAGCCTGAACGGGGGCGTCAACGGATGGGTCGACGGCCTCGACGCGTTCAACGTGGAGGGCTCGATCAGCGCATGCCTCGACGTCTGGGGGCCGGACCCGTGCGGTGACGCCCGGGCGCTCCTGTCGAGCCGAGGGATCGCCGGCTGCGTCGGGGTGTACGGCTACTACGTCGGCGCCGGCGCGACCTGGGACTTCGACTTCGACGCGTTCACCGGATGCGACCTGACGCCGTACCGCGCGGTCAAGCCGGCGAGCGCCGCCGCGGTCGGAGCGCTGAGCCAGACGACGCTCCCGGCCGGGCTGCCGAGCGCGGCCTGGGAGGTCACGGCCGACGGCGGTCCCACGGGCGTGACGCTCACCGGGCCGAACGGCGAGTCGGTGACCGTCTCCCGTGCGATGCCCGTCGTCCAGAACGACCAGTTCTACGCGCAGCTGCGCCAGGACGGCACGACGTTCGTGCTCGCCAACAAGCCGGCGGCCGGCAGGTGGACGCTCACCGAGGACGGCACGGCGCCGGTCAAGCTGGTGCGCGAGGCCCGCGGCCTGCCGAAGGCGGCGGCGCGGGTCCGGGTCAGCGGGCGCGGCCACAAGCGCGTCCTGTCCTGGAACGCGCGTGACATCGCGGGCCAGCGGATCACCTTCGCCGAGGTCGGCAAGGACGTCCGCAACGCGATCACCACGACGAAGACCGCGCGCGGCTCGGTGCGCTTCCGGCCCGCCGACGGTCCCGCCGGCCGGCGCAAGATCATCGCGATGGTCCAGCAGGACGGCCGTCCGCGCACCAACCTGACGGCCGGGTCCTACCGGGCGCCGGGGATGCTGAAGCCGGGCAAGCCGCGCAACCTGACCGTGAAGCGCAGCCGCTCGCGCCTCGTGGTGAGCTGGCGGCCCAAGCCGCGCGGCTTCAAGCACGCGGTCCGCTTCTCGCTCTCCGACGGCAGGCGGATCGTGCGCATCGTCGGCGCGAAGCGGCACACGTACACGCTGAAGGGTGTGCCGCGCCGGGCGCGCGCGAAGGTGACCGTGATGGGCCTGACCAGGCTCAACAGCAAGGGTCCGGCGGCGCGGGCGTCGGTGAAGCCGGCGCGCCGCAGGCCGCGCGGCGCCTAGCGCTCAGGAGGCTCGCAAGCTCGGGGCCGGCGACACCCGCCGGCCCCGAGACCTGCCACTCGCCTCGCGCGCGCGAGCATCTACAGTTGTGCGTCCCGGAGGGGTGCCGGAGCGGTTGAACGGGGCGGTCTCGAAAACCGTTGTCGGCCATTGGTCGACCGAGGGTTCGAATCCCTCCCCCTCCGCTAGCGGGTCTCAGAAGCGCGCGATTTGCAGGGGTTCTGGTCGGATGCGTGGCCGCAGCTGGGTCTCGCCTGTCTGCTCCTTTCCGGGCTTTCACGTGCACGGCGCGGATCTAGCGCTGGACCGCCGATGCAGTCGATCGCACGCCGATCGCGCGCAGGCGTCTCGAGTGCTACCGACGCCGCCTGCGAGTTCGCGCAAGGCGGCGATGCAGGCGAAGTGCCATTGCTCCCAGCATGGAGCACATTTCGCTTAGGTCGTTGCACCTACCGCCGATCACGTGCCGGTCTAGGGCGTTTGCCCTTACAGACCGCTCGTGCTCTTGGTCCAAACCAGAGTGGGTCTCGTCGTCAGGATCCGGTGCTGCTTTCACGCTAACCCGGAAGAGCCGCTCGGCCGAGTCCGCCAGCGCGCGGATTCCCCCGGGACGTCGCCCGGGCCTCCACCCCTAGTCTGGATCGGGTACCGGGGTAGGCTGGGGCCGCATGAACGAGGTTCTGGATGCAGTCATCGTCGGTGGCGGTTATGCCGGCTTGGCGGCTGCCCGGAGACTTACCGAGGAGGGGTGCTCGGCGGTCGTTCTGGAGGCGCGCGATCGCGTCGGGGGTCGGACGTTCACGGTCGAGGAGGCCGGTGCGACGGTTGACCTGGGCGGTCAGTGGATCGGCCCGACGCAAGACCACATCTACGAACTGGCGGCCGAGACGGGAGTCGCCACGTTCCGCCAGTGGACGGGCGGCGAAGACGTCGTGCTCGAGGGCGGCCAGCCCAGGCGGGTCCGTGGCGAGGAGGGCTACGACCGGGAGGACCTCGACGAATACGCTTCCGCCGTCGCGGCGATTGAGCACGCGGCGGACGGGATCCCACTCGACCGCCCGTGGGAGGCGCCGCGAGCACGCTCGCTGGACGCAATGACGTTCGACACTTGGCTCAACGAGCAGTTCCACCGCCCGGGTGCGCGCACCATGCTCGCGACGACGACGGCGAACATATTTGCGACTGAGCCGGCCAACATGTCATTCCTGCACGTGCTCTTCTACATCCGCTCCGGCGGCGGTTGGGAGTCGCTCGTCAACCTCGAGGGCGGTGCGCAACAGGATCGGCTCGTGGGCGGCCTTCAGGAGCCGGCGACCAGGCTGGGCGCGCGTCTCGAGGAGGCCATTCGCCTAGAGTGGCCGGTGAGAGCGATCTCCCACGATGCGGACGGTGTCGCGGTTGCGGGCGAGGCCGGCGAGGTTCGCGCCCGGCGAGCCATCGTCGCAATTCCGCCCGTCCTCGCTGGCCGCCTTGTCTACGACCCGCCGCTTCCCGCTCGCCGCGATCAGTTGACACAGCGCCTTCCTGGCGGATCGGTCGTGAAGTTCAACCTCGTGTATCCGACCCCGTGGTGGCGCAAGCTCGGGCTTTCGGGCTTCGTCTATTCCCCGGATGAGATGGTCACGATGATGTTCGACGCAACCCCGGCGGGCACTGAGCCCGGCGTGATCGTCGGCTTCATGGAGGCCTCAAATGGCATTGAGGCGGGCCGTCTCGCGCCGGCCGAGCGGCAAGAGCGGGTGATCGAGCATGCCGAGCGCGCTCTGGGACGCCCGGGTGACCGCGCCATCGGCTATGTCGACCTGGACTGGAGCGCAGACGAATGGACCAGGGGCTGCTACGGCGCCCACTTCCCGCCGGGAGCCTGGACCCAGTTTGGTCCCGCGCTTCGCGAACCCGTCGGTCGCATCCACTGGGCCGGGACCGAGACCGCCAAGCGATGGATGGGCTACGTCGACGGCGCGATCGAGTCCGGCATCAGGGCAGCGGTCGAGGTGCTCGAGGCTCGTTCCTAGCCAACACGCCGGCCATCCAGGCGCTGCGCATGCCAAGCCATCGCGGGACCCGGGCGGCCGAACGCGCGCCTGTCAGCATTAGCCGTGCACTCCGCTACCGCTGGGCTCGAGCCGCGCAGCCGAGCCGGACATGCCTCCGCTTTCGCTTTCCATGCAAGGCAGGAGCGCAGTGCCACGCCTCGCAGCATGGAACCTCGGGCCTGCGCGCTGCGCAACCAGATCCTGAGCGGCAGCGGCGGGTCCCGGGGCGGCCAGGAGGGACCGGTGTACCAGGCGTGCTCTCGATGTGGCCGCAAGGCCGAACGGCCGGTGGCCGTCCGGCAAGGACGTTTCAGGGCGCGGCAGTGCGTTGCGGCCACTACCGACGTGGCAGTGGCTGCCAGCTGCTTCCGGAGTCCCGCACGCCGGCTATGACGCGTTGTTTCAACTGGCCGTTGGCTCGCATTATCCAGAGCGACCCCTTCCGCTCGCGGTCGGGGTCCTGGTAGTTCGGCATGCGCACGTAGGCGATGTAGCGGCCATCCGGCGACCAGGTGCCGCTCACCGGCGACGAGACGCGCGGCGAAGTCGCAACCGTTGTCGTCAGTCGCTTCGGCGGGTGCCCACGGAGACCTCGGGCTGGCGCGACAAACAGGTCGCCCCACGACCCCCCAAACAGGTCCCCCGGCAGGAACAGTGGGTTCCTTAGGCCGGCGATGCTCTCCCGCCAGTAGAGGATACGGTCGGCCGTGGGCGACCAGTCTGGATAGCCATCACGCATGCTGCGTGTGATGAGCGCTGACCGCGCCGATAATCCCTTGACATAGGCGCAGCTAAAACGGAACTGCACTCAGGGCCGTGGAATCCGCCTTTTACGTTTCAACAACCCGTTCCATGCGCAGCAGCCTGCTCGCAGCCCGTTTCCACGCGCGCCACTCGTGCTATCAGGCGGCAAGGGCCGGGTACCAGCCACATCGTCACTATCCAATCACGTCGGCGGGCTCCTTCGGGCGGCCGCGCGGATGCAGCCCATCGGCCTCGAACAGCCGGTGGAGGAACTGGATCGCGACCGAGCCCTCGCCGACCGCGGACGCGACGCGCTTCACCGAGCCGTGCCGGACGTCGCCGGCCGCGAAGACGCCGGGCATGCTCGTCTCGAGCAGCAACGGGCTGCGGTCGAGCGGCCAGGCGTCGTCGTCGCTCAGATCCGCGCCGGTGAGGACGAAGCCCTGCGTCGTCGCGCTCGATCGCCGGGGGCAGCCACTCGGTGTGCGGCCGGGCGCCGATCATGAGGAACAGCGCGTCGGCGCCGACGGTCTCCAGGCCTCCGTCCGCGCGTCGCGCAGCACGAGGTGGTCGAGCCAACCGTCGCCACCGCCGTCGACGACCTCGGTGCCGAGCCGGACCTCGATGTTCGGCGTCGCCTCCACCTGGCGGACCAGGTAGTGCGACATCCCCGCCTCGAGCGATCGCGCCCGCACCACGAGGGTGACGTGCCGGGCATAGCGGGCGAGGTGGAGCGCGCCTGGCCGGCCGAGTTGGCGCCGCCGACGACGTAGACCTCCTCGCCGACCATGGCGGGCGCCTCGGAGGCGGCCCGCCGTAGAAGACCCCGGCGCCGTTCAGCGCCTCGAGCACCGGGACCCCGAGGCGCCGGTAGCTGGCGCCCGGCGCGAGGAGCACCGCGCCTGCACCACCCCGCCGCTGTCGGAGAGCGTGACGACGAGCCCGTCGTCCTCCGCCGAAGGTCGGTCGACCGGCTGCATGAAGGCGAAGTGCGCACCGAAGACCCACGCCTGCTCGTAGGCCGGCGGGCCAGCCGGCGCCGCTGACGCCGCGCGGGAAGCCGAGGTAGTTGCGGATCAACGAGCTCGAGGTGGCCTGCCCGCCGATGCTGCCGGAGTCGACGACCACCGTGCGGAGCCCCTCGGAGGCGCCGTAGACGGCGGCGGACAGGCCGGCCGGTCCGGCGCCGACGATCACCAGGTCGTAGTCCGTTCCCTCCGGGTTGATCGGCGTGCCGGCGGCCCGCGCGATGTCCGCGTCGGTGGGGTCCTCCATGACGGTGCCGTCGGGAAACACGAGCAGCGGGAACTTCGCCGCCGCGCCGACGTCGGCGAGGAGGGCGCGGCCGTCCTCCGAGTCGGCCAGGCAGAACGGTGCGGCATGGCGCAACGCCCGAGCACCTCGCGCAGCTCGTAGGCCCGGCCGGACCATGACTCGCCCACGACGTCGATCGTGTACGGCGCGCGCGCCGCGTCTCGGCCCACGCGAGGAGCAAGCTCGAGATCGCCTGGTGGAACAGCTCGTCCGGTGGCGCTGAGGCCGCACCACGTAGTGGTCGATGCGTCCGCGGGCGATGGCCTCGAAGATCGCGTCGCCCGTCGCCCGGTCCCCCCAGCCACCCCACTCGATCAGCAGCCCGCGCTTTGCGTGCGGATGAAGGTGACGCGCTTCGTCTAACAGCTCGCTTCCGGACATCCCAGAGAGCCACTGTCCCGCAAGGACCAGGGCCACCTCCTCACCGGCAGCCGCAAGGGACTCGAGACGGGCAAGCGTCTCGTGAGACGACGGCAGGCAGATCACGCGGTAATGGCGGGCATAGCGATCGTGCAACTCGCGCTCGACGTCATGCAATACGCCAGCATCGTCATCAACGGCGACAAGCACGGGGCCAGACATGTATCGCCACTCTAGGCCCTTCCCCCGTGAAAGCAGACGTCTCGGCAAGCACCGCACCCGCTCCCGACGGACGAGGCCCAGCACCTCCCGACATACCCGCGGGTTCGGGCGATCGCACGACGATCGCGCACTTTTGCTCTTCACGCATAGCGGTAGTGATCGCGCGCTTGTGTTGCGACAGTTCGCTTCGAGAGAGTTCGGCCGTCAATTTGCCTACAACGCCGAGTTGATTCGCTAGCGGTATGAATAGAGCGGAGGATCCCTTGTCAGACGAATTATCCACCGCGGGCCACAAAACGTATAACGCTGATTGCGGTCGAGCTCGGCGACGCCGAGGCCTGTGCTCAGATCCTGTTCGATGCTTTCGGCGGTATCCAGGACCACCACCGCTTTCCGCGCGACTTCCCGGTGCTCGAGGCCGCCACTGGAATCATGGGGATTTGGATCCCACATCCCTCGATCTGGGGGGTGGTCGCCGAGAGCGATGGGCGGATCGTCGGCTCCAACTTCATTGACGAGCGCGACCCGATCAGGGGCATCGGCCCGATCAGCGTCGATCCCGAGAGCCAGAATGCAGGCGTGGGACGCAAGTTGATGGAGGCGGTGATCGAACACGGCGAAGGGGCGCCCGGCATCCGGCTTCAACAAGACGCGTTCCACCTGCGCTCGCTCTCGCTCTATGAGTTGCTCGGCTTCGACGTCAAGGAGCCGATCGCCGTCATCAGCGGGAAGCCGCGAAGCGGCCTCGTCCAAGGCGTCGACGTGCGGCCGCTAGAAGAAGACGACCTCGAGGAGTGCGCGGCTCTCTGCAAGCAGGTCCATGGCTTCGAGCGCACAAACGAACTTCGCGACTCGATCCAGGCGTTCGCTCCGTTCGTCGCCATGCGCGACCGACGGATCGTGGCCTACGCCTCAAGCGTGACCTTCTGGCCGCTCAACCACGGCGTCGCCGAAAGCGAGGACGACATGACGGCGCTGCTGCAAGGAGCGGCAGCCGCGGTGGAGGACCCGCTCGCCTTCCTCGTGCCTTTGCGTAGCGGCTTGTTCCGCTGGTGTCTCGAGGAAGGCTTTCGTCTGGTGAAACCGATGAATCTGATGGCACTCGGCGAGTACCGAGAGCCAAGTGGCTCCTGGTTACCGTCGGTGTTGTACTGAGGCCGAGCGGCGTCACCGCTTAGCTCCTGCGTGGCAAGCGGGGAGGAGCGTCTCTTTGCGCCCGTCCCTCCTCGCTGTCGCTTTTCGCGCATTGCGACACTCTGCAGCCCGAGTCATGCGCGGCTTTTGCCAGGCGGGACAGGGTGTCGGACGACCGCCGCGGCCGACGTACGGCTGCCGCGTTGCTTTCGACGCCACCGCGACGGCACTGGCGCCGGGCGGACGATCCGGAGATGATGGCGGCACCACGAACGGAAAGGACTCGATCACATGAGCATGACGCTGGACGATGGCCGGGTCGGTGCGCTCGCGGGGGAGGTCTCCGGGCTCGTCGTCTCCCCGCGCGACGCGGGCTACGACGAGGCCCGTGCCATCCACAACGGGCTCGTCGACCGCCGCCCGGCGCTGATCGTCCGCTGCCGCACGACCGCTGACGTGGTCGCCGCGCTCGAGTTCGCGCGAAGCGCGGGGCTCGAGGTGTCGGTCCGGGGCGGCGGCCACAACGTCGCCGGCCGCGCCGTGACGGACGGCGGCGTGATGATCCAGCCTCGCCGACATGACGGAGGTCGCGGTCGACCCCGCGAGCGCGACGGCCGTCGCGCA
The DNA here is from genome assembly GCA_963808775.1 of uncultured Thermoleophilaceae bacterium. Classification (GTDB taxonomy): domain Bacteria; phylum Actinomycetota; class Thermoleophilia; order Solirubrobacterales; family Thermoleophilaceae; genus JACVRW01. The sequence goes on along the minus strand of CAWEGR010000006.1, from coordinate 1,169 downwards.
GGGAGGCGTGAGCTGGGCCGAGTTGAACACCGCCACCGGCGAGCGCGGCCTGGCCGTGACCGGGGGCGTCATCTCGACGACCGGGATCGCCGGCCTGACCCTCGGCGGCGGCCTCGGCTGGCTGATGGGCAAGCACGGGCTCGCGGCGGACAACCTGCTCGCGGTCGAGCTCGTGACCGCGGCCGGCGAGGTGCTCGAGGTCGACGCGAGCTCGCACTCGGACCTTTTTTGGGCGCTGCGCGGCGGCGGCGGCAACTTCGGCGTCGTCACGTCGTTCACGTACCGCCTGCACCCGGTCGGCATGGTCACCGGTGGCCTGATCGCCCACCCGTTCGAGGCGGCCCCCGAGCTCCTTCGCTTCTACCGCGACGCGGTGGCTGACGTCTCGGACGAGCTGACCGTGTTCGCCGGCCTGGTGCACGCACCGGACGGGTCCGGCGCAAAGCTCGCGGCCCTCGTCGTCTGTCACGCCGGCGAGCCGGACGCGGCCGTGCGGAGCTGGCGCCGTTCATGGCCTTCGGATCGCCGTTGATGACTGAGGTCGGCCCGCTCCCTTACCCGGTGATGAACACGCTGCTCGACGCCGGGTATCCCCAAGGGCGCGCTCAACTACTGGCTCTCGAGCTTCACCGATGGCCTGTCGGACGCGCTGATCGACACAGCCGTCGAGCGGTTCGCCGCCGCCCCGTCTCCGATGTCGGCGATCCTGCTCGAGCACTTCCACGGCGCGGTGACCCGTTGGGGCGGAACGAACCGCCGTCCCGCACCGCGAGGGCGGCTGGAACCTCCTCATCCCGACCGTCTGGACCGACCCGGCCGGCACCGACGCCAACATCCGCTGGACTCGCGAGACCTTCGCCGACCTGCAGCCCCACCTGGAGACCCGCCGCTGGCTCAACTACCTCGGCGACGATCAGGGCCTCGACGCCATCCGCGCCGCCTACGGCCCCAACTACGACCGGCTCCGAGAAGTCAAGCGCCGCTACGACCCCGACAACGTCTTCCACCTCAACCACAACATCGCGCCCTGACGGATCCCCGACGGTCCGCCTTGTCCGCAACCCAATCCTCTGCGTGGGTGCTCGTCGGCGCTCTCACGGCGCCGACGGGCCGCCGACACGTCCGCCCCGAGCGTGGGTCGGCACCGGCACGCCGGTAGCGCGGTCGAG
>CAWEGR010000005.1:0-1195453 GCA_963808775.1 uncultured Thermoleophilaceae bacterium | reverse complement strand
CGCGGTACGCGTCGAAGACCGACTCGATGTTGCGGATGCGGGTGATGCAGGTCTTGAGCGACTGCGTGTCCCCCACCTCGACGACGAAGCGGTTCTTCACCATCGGGTGGACCACCGTGCAGCGCGCCTCGAGGATGTTGATGCCTGTCTCCGCGAACGTGCGCGAGAGGTCCTCGAGCAGGCGATGGCGGTCCCAGCCGTCGACCTGCAGCTCGACGCGGAACGACGACGTGGTGTCCCCGTCCCACGCGACCTTGGTGAAGCGCTCGGGGTTGCGCTTCAGCGCGACCGCGTTGGGGCAGTGCTCGTGGTGGATCGTGATGCCCTTGCCGAGCGAGATGTAGCCCACGATCGGGTCGCCGGGCACGGGCCGGCAGCACTTGGCGAGCCGCAGCATCACGTCGTCGACGCCCTCGACCTTGATGCCGTAGGTGGACGAGGCGGCCGTCTTCTTCGGCGTCTCCTTGCGCTCGAGCAGCTCGGCCGCGGGCGAGGGCTCCTCGACCGCCGACTCGCCCTCCTTGAGCCGGTGCATGACCTTGTTGACGACGGTCTTCGAGGAGATCTTCGCCTGGCCGAGCGCGATGTAGAAGTCCTCGCCCTTCTTGAAGCCCATCTCGCGGATCACGTCCGCGAGCAACGGCGAGCCCGCGATCCTCTGCGGCGGCAGGCCGGCGCGCTTGAGGTTCTCGTGCAGGATCTCGCGGCCGCTGCGCTCCGAGTCCTCGCGGCGCTCGCGCTTGAACCAGGCGCGGATCTTCGACTGCGCGCGCGTGGTCTTCGCGAGTGCGAGCCAGTCGCGCGAGGGCCCGCGCTCCTTCTTCGAGGTCAGCACCTCGACGATGTCGCCGGAGCGGAGCGTGTAGTGCAGCGGAACGATCTTGTTGTTGACCTTCGCGCCCACGCAGCGGTGGCCGACGTCCGTGTGGATCTCGTAGGCGAAGTCGAGCGGTGTGGCGCCCGCCGCGAGCGACTTGACCTCGCCCTTCGGCGTGAACACGAACACCTCGTCCTCGAACAGGTCCGCCTTCAGCGTCTGCGCGAACTCCTGGGGGTCCGAGGTCTCCCCCTGCCAGTCGAGCAGATGGCGCAGCCACTCGACCTTCTCCTCGACCGGCTTGTCGCCGTCCTCCTTGTAGATCCAGTGCGCCGCGACGCCGAACTCGGCCGTGCGGTGCATCTCCATCGTGCGGATCTGGATCTCGAGCGGCCGGCCCTCCGGCCCGATCACGGTCGTGTGAAGCGCCTGGTACATGTTGAACTTGGGCACCGCGACCCAGTCCTTGAAGCGCCCGGGCAGCGGCTTCCAGAGCGAGTGGATGACGCCGATGGCGCCGTAGCAGTCCTTCACCGAGTCCACGATCACGCGCATGGCGGTGAGGTCGTAGATCTCGTTGAACTCGCGCCCCTTCTTCGTCATCTTCGAGTAGATGGAGTAGAAGTGCTTCGCGCGGCCCGAGATCTCCGCCTCGATGCCGACGGCCGCAAGCTCCTTCGACAGGTACTCGCCCGCCCGCTCGACGTAGGCCTCGCGCTCCTCGCGCTGCTGTGACACGAGCTGCTTGATCTCGTTGAACTTGCGCGGGTGCAGGGTCGCGAACGCGAGGTCCTCGAGCTCCCACTTGATCGCGTGGATGCCGAGCCGGTGCGCGAGCGGCGCGAAGATCTCGAGCGTCTCCTTCGCCTTCTCCTGCTGCTTCGGCTTCGGCATCGCGTCGAGCGTGCGCATGTTGTGGAGCCGGTCGGCGAGCTTGATCAGGATGACCCGGATGTCCTGGGCCATCGCGACGAGCATCTTGCGGTAGTTCTCCGCCTGGCGGTCGTCGCGGCTCTGGAAGGTGACCCCGGAGAGCTTCGTGACGCCGTCGACGAGCTGTGCGATCTCGTCGCCGAAGTCGTCGCGCACCTCGTCGAGCGACGCGCTCGTGTCCTCGACCGTGTCGTGCAGGAGGGCCGCGCAGAGCGTGGCCGTGTCGAGGCGCATGCCGGCGCAGATCTTCGCCACGCCGACCGGGTGCACGATGAAGTCCTCGCCGCTCGCGCGAAGCTGGTCGGCGTGCCGGTCGCAGGCGAACTCGAGCGCGCTCTCGACGAGCTTGCGGTCGATCGTCTCCGCCGCCTCCTCGGCGTGCTCCTCGACGACAGCGAACAGGTCGCCGAGCAGCACGCGCTGCTCGCCGGTGAGCGTGCCCTCGGGTGCCACCGCCACGTGCGTGCGGTGCTCGTCGACCGGGTGGTGCTCGAAGTCGCGTGGCGCGGCTCCGCTGCCGTTCCCTGCGCTCGTGCGAGGAAGCTTCGCCATCCCTATCGATTCTAGAGTCGGTCGCCGTCGCCTGGACATTCAGCCCATGGACGATCGTCAGGGGCCGCGCGCGGACGGATGTCCGAGGCGAACGGCGGCCCGATGTCTCATGCTGAGCGGGACTCGGCGCCTGGCAGGTGGGGGGCCACCCACGCGCGCCGGCAGCGCGTATCTCTCAGGACGCGCGCGCGAGCGCATCCTGCTCGCGTAGCGAAGCGGGCAGCTCGCGGGAGAGCGCCGCCTCGATCGCGGCGAAGCGCTCGCGGTAGGCGCGGAACGACGGCGAGAGCTCGAGGTCCGAGCGGACTCCCTCGACCACGCGCCCGCTGTGCGCCGGCAGGTCGAGCTCGGCGAGCCCCAGCTCGGTGAGCACGCGCACGATGCGCGCGCACAGCTCAGGGCCGCGGGGGTAGTGGTCCGTGCCGCGCAGCGCCGCCTCGAGGCCCTCGCCCTCGCGCAGGGCCCGGTACGCGGCCGTGAGCGCGGGCCTCAGCTCGAGGCCGGCTCGCCAGACCTCGAGCGCGAAGCTCGCCTCGGCCGGTCCCCAGGCCGCGTGGGCATGCGGTGCCAGGCGCAGCAGCGGGTCCGCGAGCGCCCGCGGGGGCGGATCGAGGGCGGCGAGGTGCTCGAACGGCGCGGTCAGGTCCGGGCGGCGCGCCAGGGCCTCCCAGGAGGCGACGGCGAGCGGACCGCTGCCGAGGCCCGCGATGCGCGCCTCGAGGGCGGCGCTGCGGCGCGGAACGTCCGCCACGACCACGAGCACGCGCTCGCCGCTCGAGAGCAGGTCGCCCGCCACGCCCGCGAAGCCCTCGCCGCGACGGTCCTCGACATCGCCCGCGGGCGCGAGCTGGATGTCGACTGGCGGGTGGCGCAGCGCGGCCTCGAGCCGCTCCCAGAACGAGCCGTCCTCGCCGAGCGGGCTGAGCAGCCCCTCCGCCGGCGGGCAGAGCGCGCGCAGGAGCACCCGTGGCTCGACAGCGCCGTTCCAGCGGTTCGCCTCGAGGCGGACCGCCGCGTGGTGCGGTTCGCGCGCGCCGGGTGTGAGCGCGGTCTGCGTGGTCCCGAACGAGACCCCGCGCGCCCGGGCCGTCCCGGTCACGAGCGTGAAGCGGGCGTGCTGGCGCTCCTCGCCCATCGCGGCCACGTTCTCGAGCCGCGCCGCCGGCACGAGCAGCGTCGGCTGAGGGTTGCCGGCTCCGAACGGGCGCAGCAGGTCGATCTGCTCCGCCAGCTCGAGGCCGAGCGCGCCCCCGGGCACCACGGCGTCGACGCGCTCCACCGGCACCAGGTCGGAGGGGCTGAGGCGCGCGCCGGCGTGGGCCGCCAGGGCCCGGCGAAACGGCTCGACGGCCTCCGCGGTGAGCTCGACACCCGCGGCCATCGGGTGCCCGCCGAAGCGCTCGAGGTGCTCGGCGCAGGCGGTGATCCCTGCGAGCAGGTCGTAGGCCGAGATGCTGCGCGCCGACCCTCGCGAGGTTCCGCCGGACTCGTCGAGCGCGATCACCACGACGGGGCGGCGCCAGCGTTCGACGAGCCGCGACGCCACGATGCCGACCACGCCCGGGTGCCACCCCTCCCCCGCCACGACCATCGCGCCCTCGCTCGCCTGGGGCGCGCAGGCGGCCTCGGCCTGGAACAGGATGCGGGTCTCGGCCTCACGGCGGTCGCTGTTCAGCAGGTCGAGCTCGCGCGCGACCTCGGCGGCCCTCGCCTCGTCGCCGGTGAGCAGCAGCTCGAGGGCGGCGTCGGCGCGGCCCATCCTCCCCGCCGCGTTGATGCGCGGGCCGAGCCGGAAGCCGAGCGCGTGCTCGGAGAGCTCGGCCGGATCGGTGCCGGACACCGCCATCAGCGCGCGCAGGCCGGGGCTCCGCGTCCGGGCGAGGGCCTGCAGGCCCTCGCGCACGATGCGCCGGTTCTCGCCGCGGAGCGGCACGAGGTCGCAGACGGTGGCGAGTGCCGCCAGCGCGTGGGCCTCCTCGCCGGCCTCGCAGCCGCCCAGCGCCTCCACGAGCTTCAGCGCGACCCCCGTGCCGCACAGGTCGGCGGGATAGCGCTCCTCCCCCGCCGCCGGATGCACGATCGGGCACGCCGGCAGGTCCGGCCCGGCTCGGTGATGGTCCGTGACCACCACGTCGATGCCGGCGGCGCGCGCCGCCCGAACCGGCTCGGCGGCCGTGATGCCGCAGTCGACGGTGACGAGCAGCCCGACCCCGCGTCCCGCGAGCCGCTCGACCGCCTCCACGGAAAGGCCGTAGCCCCCGTCGAAGCGGCTCGGCAGCTCCCACACGGGGTCCGCGCCGGCCGCTCGCAGGGCCGTGACGAGCAGCGCCGTCGCGCACACGCCGTCGACGTCGTAGTCGCCGAACACCGCGATGCGGGAGCCCCGCTCGAGGTGGGCGCGGATCAGCTCCGCCGCCTCGGCGGCGCCCGGCAGCGACAGCGGGTCGTGGCGGACGTCGGCGTCGATGAAGCGCCGCGCCTCGGCCACGTCCGTGAAGCCGCGGCGCGCGAGGATCGTCCCCACGGTGGAGGACAGCCCGAGTCCCTCGGCAAGGCGACGCGCGGTCGCGACGTCGTAGGGCGTCGTGGCCCAGCACGAGGGCTTCGGGTGCATCCGGCCATCCTCCGGCCGGCGGCGGACGGAACGGGTGCGAGCGCCCGGCTAGTGCGAGCCCGCGCGGGTGAGGCCGTGGTCGACGCCGTGCGCAGCGTCGTCGCGCGAGCCCCAGAAGTAACAGATGGCAAGGCCGATCGCCGCGCCCGGGATGGCGACCAGCGCCTGGACGAGCTCGGTGTCGTCCTTGCCGGGGATCGACAGGCCGTTCACGAGGTAGCCGAACACCACGGCACCGATGGCGGCGGCGATGAAGGCGCCGACGATGCCGCCGCGGAAGCGGTCCGGCAGGAACACGGTGAAGTGCCAGACGGCGATTCCCATCATCAGCCAGACGACCAGGCCCATCGCTCAGCGCCTCCCGTGCTTCTTGCGCCCGGAGCGCGTGGAGCGCTTCGGCTTCGGTTTCGGTTTCGGCGCGCCTGCCCCGGCGGTGCTGGTGGTGCGGGACGCGCCGTCCCCGCCAGCCGGTGCGGCGGGCGGCTCAGCGGTCGGTTCGGGGGCGGCGGGCGGCTCCGCGGGCGGGCGTCGTCCGTCTGGGCAGCGGGCTCGGGCGGCGGCGCCTCCGGCGCGCGGCGCCTCCTCGGCGGGCGGCGCCTCCTCGGCGGGCGGCGGCGGAGGCGGCTGCTCCGGCAGCCGGGCGGCTCGTGGATCGGCGCGCGCGGCGTGCCGCGCGGTCGCTGCGCGAGGGGCGCGCGGGGGCGGCTGCCGGCGTCGCTGTGGCCGCGGCCACGGCGGGCTCCGCCTCGCCGAGCGCGCTGGTGGCGAAGGCCGGCACGCGGCCGCCGAGATCCTGCAGGATCATGCGCCGGCGACGCATGTAGGTGGGTTCGCGCTCCTTCCACTCCACGAGCACCGGCGTCGCGATGAAGATCGACGAGTAGGCGCCCGAGGCCACGCCGACCAGCAGGGCGAAGGCGAAGTCCTGAAGCGTCTCGCCGCCGAACAGCAGCAGCGAGCCGACGGGCATCAGGACCACGAAGCTCGTGGCGAGCGATCGCGTGAACACCTCGGACATCGACTTGTTCGCGATCTGCGAGTAGGTCGCGCGCGGCATGCGCGGCACGTTCTCGCGGATTCGGTCGAACACGATGACCGTGTCGTAGAGCGAGTAGCCCATGATGGTGAGCAGCGCCGCGACCGTCGACGTCGTCACCTCCCGGTCGAACAGGGCGTACACGCCCGCCGTGATCAGCAGGTCGTGCGCCAGCGCGATGAGCACGGGCACCGCGAACTTGAACTCGAAGCGGAAGCCGATGTAGATCGAGATCAGCAGCAGCGAGGCGAAGACCGCCAGCGTCGCGGTACGGGCGATCTGCTCCCCGAACGTGGGGCCGACCGAGGTGGCTGAGAAATCGTCGCCCGCGACGCCGAACTCCTGGTCCAGGGCGTTCTCGACCTCCGACACCTCCGCGGGGTCGAGCTGGGCCACGGATATCTGCACCACGTTCTCGCCCAGCTCGTCGGCGTCGTCGACCTCCTGGATCTTCGCGTCGCCGTAGCCGAGCGGCTCGAGCACGCCGCGCACGTCGTCCACGCTCGCGGGCTGCTCGAGCGGCGTGGTCATGCGCGTGCCCGACTCGAAGTCGATGCCGAAGTTGAGCCCGAGCGTGGCGATCGCGATCGCGCCGACCGCGAGGATCGCGCCGGAGAACGAGAAGAACCAGCGCGAGTTGCCCATGAAGTCGAATCGCCAGCCGCCCCCCTCCTTCTGGCTGACGCCCAGAGCCGATGGGCGCCGCAGCAGGCGGCTGCGGGCCATCGTCCCGAGGATCGCCGACGTGACGAGCACGGCCGTGAACAGCGAGACGATCGTGCCGACGCCGAGCGTGAACGCGAAGCCCTTCACGCCGGCGGTGGCGAGCGTGAACAGGATGAACGCGACGCCGATCGTGACGACGTTCGCGTCGATGATCGTCCGCAGGGCCTTCGAGTAGCCGGCTGAGATCGCGCTCGGGATCGAGCGCCCGGATCTGACCTCCTCCTTGATGCGCTCGTACATGACGATGTTGGCGTCGGCCGCCACCGCCAGGGTGAGCACGAGGCCCGCGATGCCCGGGAGGGTGAGCGTGATCGGGATCAGCTTCACCAGGGCGAGCAGGAAGATCGCGTAGATCACGAGCGCGACCGTCGCCACCATGCCGAGCACGCGGTAGAAGATGAGCAGGAAGATGATCGTCAGCGCCAGACCGACCGCCGCGGCGGTCAGGCCCTGGTCGAGCGCCTGCTGGCCGAGCGTCGCCGACACCTGGGTCTGGGAGATCAGCTTCAGCTCGATCGGGAGCGCGCCGATGCGCAGGCTCTCCGCGAGGTCCTGGGTCTCCTCGATCGTCCCGATGCCCTCGATCTGAGCGCCGGTGCGGCCGTCGATCCCCTCGGGGTTCTGGATGAAGTCGATCGTCGCGAGCGAGACGATCTTGTTGTCGAGGCTGATGGCAAAGCGCTGGAACTTCTGCTCGTTCGGGACCCCGGGAGCGATCAGCCGCGAGCCGCGGTCGGCCAGCCGCTTCGTGACACGCGCGAATGCCTCGCGGCCCTGGTCCGTGAACTCCATCGTCACGACCGGGGCGTTCGTGTTCGGGTCGAACTGCTGCTCGGGGTTCTTGATGTCCTTTCCGGACAGCTCCGAGTCGTCCTCGATCACGAAGAAGCGCTTGATCTGCGCGGGCTGGTTCTCGGAGCGCTCGGCCTCGAGGACCACGACGCCCTCGGGCACCATCAGGACCTGCGAGCCGTCGGGCGGGCCGCCCGGGCCGAGCGCCTCGAGCTCGGAGAGGCATTCCGTGTCCTCGGCGTACTCGTTCGGCGGCCCGGACTCGGCCTCGTAGTCCGCCAGCAGCTCGTCGCAGGTCCCGGAGGGCTCGTAGTCGCCCTCGCGCACGGGCTGCTTGTCGGGCCCGATCGGAAGCCGGTCCGGCCCGAACAGGTAATAGCGGTCACCCGCGGTGTTGTTGCTCTGGTCGGCCTCCTCGGGCGACTCCTCGGAGCCCTCGGGCACGTCCGACGCCTCCGCCTTGCCCTCGAGCTGCGAGGCCGCCTCGACCGCGTCGTAGAGCGCCTTCGTGCCCGCGAACGGGTTGTCCGGCCCGCGGTCGGTGAGGACGTTCGCCTCCCAGTCGTAGAACTGGAGCTGCGCGGTGGTGCCCACCTGCTCGATCGCGCGATCGGCGTTCTGCACGTCGGGCAGGCCGATCGAGATCTGGTCGCGCCCCGAGCGCTGGATCTCGGGCTCGGAGACGCCGAGGGCGTCGGTGCGCTTGCGGATCGTCTCGACGGCGTCGTCGAGCGCCTGCTGCGTGACCTCCGGGACCTGCGGGGTCGGGCGGCCCTGGTAGACGAGCTCGATGCCGCCCTTCAGGTCGAGGCCGAGCTTGGTCGGCTTCGTGAGGATGACCGCGATCGCGGCGCCCAGCAACACGACCACGAGGCCGAGGATCGTGAGGTTGCGGGTCCTCGAGGTCATTTGGGGGTGAGCACCAGCAGGAGGCCGCCGTCGTCGTCGTAGGCGGGGAAGATGTCCGCCTTCGCCGCCTCCGGACGGTCGCCCTCAGCGTGCACGACCACGGGCTTGTCGAGCACGCGCACGCCCCACTCGAGCGCGGTGGCGATGTGGTCGTCGCCGCCCGAGAACTCGAGGCCGAGCACCTCGTTCGCCGGGCGGCCGATCACGTCGAGGTCCCCGAGCCCGGTCAGCTCGCGCGCCCCGCGGCCCGCGCCGATCAGCCTGGCCTCCTGGTCGAGGATGAAGAAGGCGGCGTTCGGCGCCGGGTAGTAGTCGTCGAGAAGCTCGAACAGGAAGCCGAAGCCGCACTTGCTGCAGCCCTTGGCGCGGCTCTGGAAGCCGGCCGTGCGCTCGGTCGACTCGCTGCGGTTTCCGCAGTTCGGGCAGATGAACATCGGCATGGAGCTTCCATGCTAGCCAGGGCCGCCTCCTCAGTCCGCGACCGCGAATCCGCCGAACGTGCAGCCCGCGAAGCCGTTCACGGCCTTTCCGACGCTCACCAGCCCGTGCAGGCGCGCGCCATCCTGCCCGAGGGCGGCGAACGACACCGACTCGAACTCGCCGTTTGTCGAGAGCGTGGCGAGATCGACGCCCGAGGGCGCGGTGGTGGTCACGCCGCCGTCGATCGAGTAGCGGCCCCCGCCTCCCAGAAGCAGGTCGACCGAGGCCTGCGCGGGCGCCTGGCTGCACGTCGCGGTGACGCGCAGGAACCCGTTCGCGACCAGGTTCACGGGACCCGAGCTCGATGCGGGCAGCGTGACGCGACCGAAACGGACCAGCGACCCGGCCGGCAGGAAATCGCCTGGGACCCGGCCCGCGAGCGTGGCGGCGGTGCTCGCGCTGGCGGCGGAGTCCGCTCGCGCGGCGCTGTCGGCACGGGCGGCCGAATCGGCGCGCACCGCCGCAGGCACCTTCGCGAGGGTCGGTTCGAGCACGTCCGCACCGCTCAGCGACTCGTCGCGGACCTTCGGCCCGCTCACCGCGCTCGCGTCGCAGCTCCGCCTTGCGCACCGCTCCCTTCCTGATCTGCTTCGCCCCGACGCTGTTCTTCGGCAGCTGGGTCAGCGCCCAGCCGGTGCCGCCGAGGGCGACGAACAGAGCGAGCAGGGCCACGGCGAGCGCCGCGCGGGCCATCAGAACAGGCGTGCCTCGGCCCCGCGCGGCGGGTCGAGGCCGAGGTGCCGGAACGCGGCCTCGGTCGCGACGCGGCCCCGGGGCGTGCGCATCAGCAGGCCCTGCTGGAGCAGGTACGGCTCGTAGACGTCCTCGAGCGTGTCCGGCTCCTCGGACACGGAGACGGCCAGGGTCGAGAGCCCGACCGGCCCGCCGGCGAACTTCTGGCAGATGGCCCGCAGGATGTCGCGGTCGAGCCGGTCGAGCCCGATGGCGTCGACCTCCAGCATGTCGAGCGCCTCGCGCGCCACGCTCACGTCGATGCGGCCCTCCCCGCGCACCTCGGCGAAGTCGCGCACCCGCTTCAGGAGCCGGTTCGCCACGCGCGGCGTGCCGCGCGAGCGCGACGCGATCGCCTCGGCCCCCTCGTCGTCGATCTCCACGTCGAGGATGCCGGCCGAGCGGCGCACGATGCGGCCGAGCTCGGCCGGGCCGTACAGCTCGAGCCGGTGCGTGACGCCGAAGCGGTCGCGCAGCGGCGTGGTGAGGAGGCCTGTGCGCGTGGTGGCGCCGATCAGCGTGAACGCCGGCAGGTCGAGCGTCACGACCGCCGCGCCCGCGCCCTGGCCGACCGTGATCGGCAGCTGGCGGTCCTCCATCGCGGGGTAGAAGGTCTCCTCGAGGGCGCGCGGCAGGCGGTGGATCTCGTCGACGAAGAAGACGCTGCGCGGCTCGAGGCCGGTCAGGTAGCTCGCGATGTCCCCCTTGCGCTCGAGCGCCGGGCCGGCCGTCTGCACGAACGGCACGGGCAGCTCGTTCGCGACGATCTGCGCGAGGGAGGTCTTGCCGAGGCCGGGCGGCCCCGCCAGGAGGACGTGATCGAGGGCCTCCCCCCTCGCGCGCGCCGCCTCGATGAAGATCGCGAGCTGCTCCTTGACGCGCTCCTGCCCGACGAAGTCCTCGAGCCGCTGCGGCCGCAGCGAGCGGTCGAGCTCGTCCTCGGCCGGCAGCACGACCGGGTCGTGGATGCGCTCGACTCCGGGCGTTCGGATTCCGCTCATCGCGCGGCCTTCAGCGCCTCGGCGATCAGGTCCTCGGGCGTCTCGCCCGCGGCGCCGTCGAGCAGGCCGTCGGCCTCCTGCACGCTGAAGCCGAGGCCGAGCAGGCCCTCGCGCGCCAGCGTGCGCGGGTCGTCGGTAGCGGTCCGCCGCACCACGATCTCGTCGCTCACCTTGCCGGCGACCTTCTCGCGCAGCTCGACGATGATCCGCTCGGCGGTGCGCTTGCCGATGCCGGGCACCGCCTGGAAGCGGGCGGTGTCGCCCGACGCGATCGCGTTCAGGAGCTCGCGCGGCGCGCCCCCGGAGAGGACCGCGAGCGCCACCTTCGGGCCCACGCCCTGGACGCCGATCAGCATCAGGAACAGCTCGCGCTCGGACGAGGTCGAGAACCCGTACAGGTGCATGCCGTCGTCGCGCAGCACGAGGTGGGTGAGGAGCCGGCCCTGGCTGCCGGCCTGCGGCACGTCCTTGAGGGTCTCGCTCGAAACCGCCATGCGGTAGCCGACCCCGCCGGCCTCGACCACCACGTCGCCGGCCAGCCGGACGAGCACCTCTCCGCTCACGGAAGCGATCACGGTGTTGGATTCTGCGCGCGGGGGCGGACGCCTTCAGGCGAGCGCCTGGCGGAGCGGCGCGCCGTGCGCGTGGCAGATGGCCACGGCGAGGGCGTCGGCGGCGTGATCGGGGTGCGGCGGCTCGGGCAGCGACAGCAGCGCCCCCACCATGCGCTGGACCTGTTCCTTCTGAGCCGACCCCGTGCCGCAGACCGCCTGCTTGACCGCCTGCGGCGTATAGGAGAAGCAGGGGATGCCCGCCATTCCCGCCGAGAGCAGCACGGCGCCACGGGCCTGCCCGACGGCGAAGGCGCTGTGCGCGTTGCGGCCGAAGTAGAGGTCCTCCACGGCCATCGCGCCGGGCGAGTGCTCGCGGATCAGGTCGCTCACCCGCATGTGGATGCTCGCGAGCCGCCGTTCGAGCGGCGTTCCGGGGCGCGTCTCGATCACGCCGCCGTCGAGCGCCGCGAGCGTGCGCCCGCGCGCGAGGACCACGCCGTAGCCGGTGTGCGCCGTGCCTGGATCGATGCCGAGGACGACCACTCCTGGAAGATTCTGCGTCCGGGCGCGGACGCCTGCCCGCCGCTCAGCGGGTCCCGCGCCAGGTGAACCAGGCGAACAGGCCCTGGACCGGGAGCCGCGCCCAGAGCGCGGCCGGCGGGATGCGCGGGTACTGCTGCGGGTTGACCGCCATGTGGATGTTGGCCGGGTAGACGGCGACGAGGGTCGCGAGCAGCCACCAGCGCGCGCCGCGCCGGGTCCCCTCGGGCAGGACGGCGATCCCGCCCGCGATCTCCGCCAGCCCGCTCGCCACCACGAGCTCGCGCTTCCAGCGCGCGATCGCCGGCGGCACGATCGACTCGTACTGGCGCGGGATCACGAAGTGAAGGGCGCCCGCGACGATCCAGAACAGCGCGAGCCCGAGGCGCACCCGCATGGGTCAGGCGGCCGCCACGCGCTCCAGGACCTCGGAGTCGACGTCGAAGTTCGCGTGCACGGCCTGCACGTCGTCCGACTCCTCGAGCGCCTCGAGCAGCCGCATCAGGGTCGCCACGCGGTCCTCCTCGACGGGGGTGCGGGTGGTCGGGCGCTGGACGAGCTCGGACGACTCGAGCTCGACCCCCTCCCGCTCGAGCGCCTCGCGGACGGCGGCGAGCTCGGTGGGCGGGGTCACGATCTCCCAGATGTCGCCGTCGAGGGCGACGTCCTCCGCGCCGGCGTCGATCGCGGCCAGCAGGTCGTCCTCGCCGTAGCGCGAGCCGTCCACGACGATCTCGCCCTTCTTCTCGAACGTCCAGGCGACCGAGCCGGGCTCGCCGAGGTTGCCGCCGTGCTTCGTGAAGATGTGCCTCACCTCGGAGCCCGTGCGGTTGCGGTTGTCGGTCAGCGCCTCAACGAGCACCGCGACGCCGCCGGGGCCGTAGCCCTCGTACAGCACCGCCTCGAACGCATCGGCGTCGGCATCGGCTCCCGTGCCCTTCGCGATCGCCCGCTCGATGTTGTCCTTCGGCATCGAGGCGTCCTTGGCCTTTTGCACGGCGAGGGCGAGCGCGGGATTCCCCTCGGCGTCACCGCCGCCCTCACGGGCCGCGACCGTGATCGCGCGGGTCAGCTTCGTGAAGAGGGCGCCGCGCTTGGCGTCGACCGCCTTCTTCTTGTGCTTGATCGATGCCCACTTGGAATGGCCTGACATGACCGATCCAGTCTACGAGGCTACCCTCGGCTCCGTGACACGCAGGAGCCTCCTGGCCGTGCTCCTCGCGCTCGCGATCGTCCCCGCCGTCCCGGCGCCCGCGGCCGAGCGTGAGCTCGGCGGGGGCGCCTGGTCCTGGTTCGGTGACCCGCGCGCGGTGACGAGCGGCGGCGTGACGTTCGTCGGCTGGGTCGACCGCGACGGCGACGTCATGGTCAGCTCCTTCGACCACGCGAGCGGGGAGCGCCTCACGTCGCTGCTGGCCGCGCGGCTCAATCGCGACGACCACGCGAATCCGTCCATCCAGGTGAGGCCTGACGGCCGGCTGGTCGTCTTCTACTCGCGCCACGTCGGCCCCGCGATGCACTACAGGATCTCGACCGCACCGAGAGACGTGAGCTCGTGGGGCCCGCCGCAGACGCTGCCCGGCAACACGAACGGCGTGTTCGGCTTCACCTATCCGAATCCGGTCCGGCTCGAGGCGGAGGCGCGCACGTACCTGTTCTGGCGCGGCGGCAACTACAACCCCACCTACTCGACCCAGGACGACGGCTCGACCACGTGGTCGGCTGCCCGCAACCTGATCCTGATGCCCGGCGAGCGGCCCTATGCGAAGTTCGCGGAGAGCGGCGGGGACACGATTCACGTGGCCTACACGAACGCTCATCCGAACGAGTACCCGAGCGTCAACCTGCACTATGTGCGCATCAGGGCCGGGACGATCGAACGCGCGTCCGGCGCCGACGTGGCCCCGCTCGGCGGCGCCCCGATCGCGCCCGCGCAGGGCGATCTGGTCTTCGACGCGACGGAGCCCGCCTGGGTTCACGACGTCGCGGCGGACTCGGCGGGCCGGCCGGTGATCGTGTTCGCGAGCTTCCCGTCGGCGAGCGACCATCGCTACCACTACGCGCACTGGACCGGCAGCGCCTGGGAGCGCCACGAGATCACCGCGGCGGGCGGCTCCTTTCGCGAGGACGGCGGCTCGCCCTACTACTCGGGCGGGCTCACGCTCGATCACGAGGATCCCTCGCGCGTCTACCTCTCCCGGAAGGTCGGCACGGGCTGGCAGGTCGAGACCTGGACGACGCCCGACGGGGGCGAGAGCTGGAGCTCGACGCCCGTGGCCACCGTCGGCAAGAACGTCAGGCCGGTGTCCCCCCGGGGCATGTCGGCGTTCAGCGGCGACCTCAGCGTCGTCTGGATGAACGGCAGCTACCCGAACTACGTGGACTACGCCACGACGATCACTGCCGCGGAGGACGGCCCCGGCGTGCCGCCCGTGGCCGACGCGGAAGCCTCGCTGCGCGCAGGGCCGGCGCCGCTCGAGGTGCACTTCGACGGGCTGTCGCTCATACGACCCCGACGGCGCGATCGCGTCCTTTGAGTGGAGCTTCGGCGACGGGGCGAGTGCCACCGGCGAGCAGGTGTCCCATACATATGCGAGCGGCGGCCGCTATTTCCCACGGCTCACCGTCACGGACGCGCAGGGCCTCGAGAGCACCTACGTGGACGAGGTCGTCGTGGATCTGCCGGCGGCGCCGGCAGCGCACTCGGGCGGAGCAGCCGCGAACACCGTTCACGGTGCCGTCAACCCGCAGAACCAGCCGAGCTCGTGGAGGGTCGAGTACGGGCCCACGGGCGAGTACGGAGCGGTGACCGCGGCGGTCTCCCTGCCGGCAGCGGACTCGTTCCAGCAGGTGTCCGCCGCGCTCCCCGGTCTGATCGCTGGACGGCTCTACCACTACCGCGTCGTGGCCACGAACGACTCGGGTAGCGCCGAGGGCGAGGATCGCGTGCTCGTCGCCGGAGCCGGCGGAGGCTCTGATCCATACCGCGACGCCGTGCTCGGCACGGCCGGGCTCGCCTCCTACTGGCGTCTCGGCGAGCTCTCCGGCTCCACGCCGGTCAACGAGCTCGGCGGTCCGGCCGGTGCCTTCCAGGGCTCCTACCTGCTTGGCGCAGCCGGAACGCTCGGGGCGCTCCGCGACCCCGCGGCGAGCTTCGATGGCGCGAGCGGTGCCGCGACGCTCCCGGGTCCGGCCCTGACGGTGAACGGCACGCTCGAGGGCTGGTTCCGCTGGCGCGGCGGCACTGCGGTCCTGCGCGACCATTCTGGTGGCAGCACCGGTTGGCTGCTCGCCTTCAACTCAAACGGCGAGCTGCGCTACCGGGTCGGCGGCCAGGGCTTCGCGACGGGGCTTCCCGTCGAGCGGGTCCGCGACGGCGAGTGGCACCATCTCGTCGCGCGCAAGGCCGGGGGCACGGCCTCGCTGTGGATCGACGGGACGAAGGCACACGAGGGCTCGGGCGCCGGATCGGCGGCCGCGACGCTGCCCTGGCACCTGATGAAGAACGGGACCTTCGACGTCTGGGCCGACGGCGAGGCCGACGAGGTCGCCTTCTACGGCACGGCGATCAGCGACGCCGACATCGTGGAACACCACTCGATCGGCCGCGCGCTCGCCGCCGAGCCGCTCCCGGACGGGCCCGCGACGCCTCCCGTGGTCGAGCCTCCAGCGGCGGGCGCGGGACCTGGCGGCGGAGTGCTCGATCCGGGTGCGACGCCTCCGCCCGCGCGGCCTGCGGGCACGGCGAGCGTGCGCCGAGGGGTGCTGGTCGTTCGCGGCGCCGCCCGCACGGCCAATCGCCTGCTCGCGCGCCGGTCCGGGGCGAGGTGGATCGTCACGGACGCCGCGGCCCCTCTGAGGGCGGGCAGCGGCTGCCGTCGGCGGGGGCCGCGCGCGGTCAGCTGTTCGCGCAGCCGCGTCCAGCGGATCGTCCTGCTCGGCGGCGGGCGAGCCGATCGGCTGACCGTGCGGGGCGCATCCCCGCCACCCTGGTCGGGCGGCCCCGGCGCGGACACGCTGACGGGCGGCCCGCTGGCGCGCATGCGCGGCGGTCCGGGAGTTGACCGGACGCGGCGCCTCTGAGCGCCGCGCGCGCCCGCCTTAGACCAGGAACTTGCCGTCGCGCTGCAGCTCGACGCCGTCCACCGTGATCGATCCGCCCTCGCGCAGGTCGCAGACCATGTCCCAGTGCACGGCCGACTGGTTCGTGCCGCCGCTCTCCGGATAGGCCATGCCGATGGCCATGTGGATCGTCCCGCCGATCTTCTCGTCGAGCAGGATCTCCTTCGTGCCGGTCGCGATGCCGAAGTTCGTGCCGATCCCGAGCTCGCCGAGGCGCCGGGCGCCGTCGTCCGTGTCGAGCATCTCGAGCAGGAACTCCTCGCCCTGGTCCGCGGACGCGTCCACGACCCTGCCGTCCTCGAAGCGGAAGCGCACGCCGGACACGGTCCGTCCCCCGTAGCTCGCGGGGAACGAGAAGGAGATCTCGCCGTTGACCGAGTCCTCGATCGGACCGGTGAAGAACTCGCCGTCCGGCATGTTGTGCTCGCCCACGCAGGGGATCCAGTGCCGCTCGGCCACGCCGAGGGTGATGTCCGTTCCCTCGGCCTGGATGCGCACCTCCTCCTTGCCCTCGATCCATTCGGACAGGCGGTTGACCTCGTCCGACTGGCGCTGCCAGGCCGTGACCGGGTCGCCGTCGTTCGTGAGGCAGGCGGCGTAGTAGAAGTCCTCGTAGTCGGACAGGGACATGCCCGCCTCGCTCGCGTAGGCATGCGTCGGGAAGAGCGTGAGCGACCAGCGGTGCTCCCCCGCGGCGGAGCGGCGCATCGACGTCTCCATGATCTTCTGGCGCGCCTTCTGCGCCCGCGCCTGCTTCTTCGGGTCGGCGTTCGAGAGCTCGCGCGCGTTGACGTCGGCCATGATCGCGATGCGAACGTCCGAATTCTCGGCGGCCCACTCGGCCGTGGGCGGGATCCAGTCGAGCTGCTCGTCGCTCGCCAGCTCGAAGAACGCCGCCTGTGCCCCGCTCGTCGTGATGTTCATGACGGGGAGCCCGCCCGCGCGCAGGACCTCCTCGTAGACGGCCTGCACGAGCGGCTCGGCCGCGGTCGTCGACTGGATCACGCAGACGTCGCCCTTCGTGACCTTGGTCGAGTAGCGGACGAGAATCTGTGCGAGCGCCTCTGCGCGCTGGTCTCTCATGGGGCCGTGACCCTAGCCTGCTCGGTGAGCGCGCGATGGAGCCGGCGCTCGGGCGTCAGCTCCGGGTGGAACGCCACGGCGGTCACGTTGCCCTGGCGAACCGCCACGGGACGGCCGTCCAGGGCGGCGAGCACCTCGACGTCCTCGCCGGCCTCCTCGACCCAGGGCGCCCGGATGAAGATCGCGTGCAGCGGGCCGTCCTCCCAGTCGAGCTCGGCCTCGAAGGAGGCGAGCTGGCGCCCGAACGCGTTGCGCCTGACGGCGATGTCGAGCACGCCGAGATGGTCGCGGTCGAGCATGATCATGCCCGCGCAGGTGCCGAGCAGCGGCCGCCCCGAGCGGGCGAACTCGCGCAGCGGCTCCTCGAGGCCCTCGCGCTCGACGCCGAGGGTGATCGTGGTCGACTCCCCGCCGGGGATGATCAGGGCGTCGAGACCGTCGAGGTCCGCGGGCACGCGCACCTCGCGCACATCGGCGCCGACCTCGCGCAGCGCCCTCGCGTGCGCCTCGAAGCCCCCCTGCAGGGCGAGGACGCCGACCGTGGCGGCCTCGACCACCCGGCCTCTACCACCCGCGGTGCTGCAAGAGGCCGCCGTTCTCCTGCAGCGGCCCGATCTCGAGCCCGGGCATCGCGTCGCCCAGCTCGCGCGAGGCGGCCAGCACGCGCTCCGGGTCCTTGAAGTGGGTGGTCGCCTCGACGATCGCGCGGGCGCGGCGCTCCGGGTCCGAGGACTTGAAGATGCCGGAGCCGACGAAGTTGCCCTCGGCCCCGAGCTGCATCATCAGCGCGGCGTCCGCGGGGGTGGCGATGCCGCCGGCGCAGAACAGCACGACCGGAAGCTGCCCGTTCGCCGCCACGTCGCGGACGAGGTCGAGCGGCGCGGCGAGCTCCTTCGCGGCGGTCGGCAGCTCGCCGGGGTCGAGCGCGGCGAGCCGGCGGATCTCGCCGGTGATCATGCGGATGTGCCGCACGGCCTCGACCACGTTGCCGGTGCCGGCCTCGCCCTTCGAGCGGATCATCGCCGCGCCCTCGGCGATGCGGCGGAGCGCCTCCCCGAGGTTGGTGGCACCGCAGACGAACGGGATCTGGAAGGCCCACTTGTCGATGTGGTGCGCCTCGTCGGCCGGCGTGAGCACCTCGGACTCGTCGATGTAGTCGACCTCGAGCGCCTCGAGCACCTGGGCCTCGACGAAATGGCCGATGCGCGCCTTCGCCATCACGGGGATGCTGACCGCGGCCTGGATCTCCTCGATCATCTTCGGATTCGACATGCGCGCGACGCCGCCGTCCCGGCGGATGTCGGCGGGCACGCGCTCGAGCGCCATGACGGCGGCGGCGCCGGCCTCCTCCGCAACCCGCGCCTGCTCGGCGGTGACCACGTCCATGATCACGCCGCCCTTGAGCATCTCGGCGAGACCCGTCTTGACCCTCAGCGTCCCGGTTTCCATTGACGCTCAGGATAGTCCGCCGGGAGCACGAAATCCCGGCCGACAATTTCCGATTGACCTACTCGGCCAGGGCGGCCAGAGCCGCGTCGATGTCCGCCGAGCGCTCGGCGATCAGCTCCTCGGCCTGCTCGCGCAGCAGGTCGAGGTTGCGCTCGCTCGCGTCGTCGAGGTTGTCGCTCGCGCGCGTCAGCTCGATCTGGAAGCGCCAGTAGCCCTCGCCGAGCGCGTGTCTCAGCTGGTAGTCGACGGCATCCGAGCTGCCGTCGAAGACGACGTCGAGGATCGGGCGCGCCCACTCGACGAGCCCCCAGTCCTTGATCTCGTCGAAGCTGCGCTTGCGCGTGCGCTCGCCGGTGCCGAGCGAGACGAGCACCACGTCGCCGCCCTCCATGCGCAGGGCCTCCGCGAACGCGGACATGGCCGGGTTGACCGCGAACACGCCGCCGTCGATCAGCGCCCGCTCGCCAAGCTCGAGCGGCTCGAAGTAGGTCGGCGCCGCCGAGGTGGCGCGCGCGACCTCGGACAGCGCGAAGTCCTCCTCCCCGGACGCCTCCGCGTTCATCGTCTTGAAGAAGTAGGGCCCCGGCGCCGCGGTGTCGTAGGCCGGGACGATCAGGTGGGGACGCGTGTCCCTCAGGCGCTTGTCGCCGAGAAAGCGCTCGAGGGCCCGGTCGAGCGCGGCGTCGTCGTACTTCTCGTCGAGCAGGCCGTCCGCGCTGCGGATCCGCTGCGCGAGCGAGCGGTCGAAGATGCGCGGCCCCTCCTCCTCGTAGAGCGTCACGACCTCGCTCGCCGGAAGCGGCTCGGGCGCGCAGAGGGCGCACACGAGGATGCCACCGGTCGAGGTCCCCGCCATCAGGTCGAACAGGTCGCTGATCGGGCGGCCGCTGCGGCGCTCGAACTCGGCGAGGACGAGGGCCGGGATCAGTCCCCTGATGCCGCCGCCGTCGATCGCGAGCACCCGCACGGCGTCAGGGGCCCGTCCATCCGTGCGCGTAGCAGGGACTCGCGCCGCAGGTGTCGACGAACGCGCCGCCGGGCTTCAGGAACTCGGAGAACTGCGCCGCGGCGGCCGGCTCGAACGCCGTGAGCGCATGGGGGTCCTCGCCGAGGGTCGGCGCGATGTTCTTGAGCGGCGGGGCGGGCGTTCCGAGGTCCCCGCGCAGCGGCCCGATGTCGTAGAGCACCAGAGCGTTGCCCGTGTAGGGGAAGGCCTCGATCTGCGGGATCCCGTAGAACGGCCGCTTGTCGCGGCTGCGGCCCGGATCGAGCGCCGGAGTGCGCAGGCGGGCGCCGATCACGCGCGCCTCCACCTCGGTGGCCACGTTCGTGACCTGGTGGTCGCCGAACGCCTCGTGCAGCAGCACCGTGTGCAGCGGCGTGTTCGCGTACGGGTCGCTCGTCATGTGCCAGGCGTACCCGTTCGCCTCGCCGCGGTCCCAGAGCATCTGGATCATCGACACGAGCAGCGCGCGCTCGATCGGGTCGCGGTAGTTCCCGTAGAGGACCTTCGCGAACGGCGTGAACTGCGTCGATCGGGTGATCAGCAGGCTGAAGTTCATGCCGGGCACGATCAGCGCGGAGCGCTCGAAGTCCGGCGCCACCGCCGTGAGCGCGCCGCCGAGGATGCCGCCCTGGCTCGCGCCCGCGTAGAAGAGCCGTCCCGTGTCGATCTTCCCCGCGAACTCGGGGTTGGATGAGAGGCCCTGCGGATGGATGAGCAGGCGGCCGAGATACATGAAGTTGACGAAGCCCTGCTGAAGGCGGTCGGCGAGGCTCGGGAACCTCGACAGGTCCTTCGACAGCGCGAGCACGTTCGGGACGTCCTCCGTCGACATCCCCGACCAGTCGGTCGCGCAGGCCACGAAGTTGCCGGCGCTCGCGAGCGGGGCGATCGGCAGGATCGCCTCGGCGCCGCCGAGCAGGCCATGGCCGAAGATGAGTGCCCGCCCGTTCGTGCCGGCGTTCGGCACGAGGCAGATGAAGCGCTCGACCTGGACGTTCCCCGGCGTGCGGACGGGGAGACCGTCGCGGCCGAGGCGGAAGCGCGCGCCCGGCGGGCAGCCCGCCCTGTCGAGGAAGCACGGGATCGTGAACGTCCCGTCCACGCGCTTTACGTCGGGCGTCTGCTGCGTGACCGAGTCGACGGTGAACGGCGGCGCAGACCCCTGCACCTGCAGGTCGCCGAGGCTCGTGTCGCCGAGCTCGGCATAGGCCCGGTCGCGGATCGACAGGAGGCGCTGCGAGAGCGACCGCTCGCCGGCGATCGTGAAGTCCCAGGCCCGGTAGAGGCTCCCCCGCGCGATCCCGGCGCGCGCGAGCGCCGGGAAGATGCGGCGGTTGAAGTGGCGCTGGCGCGGCCCGCCGGCGATGCCGAGGCGCAGAGCAACGCGAAAGCGTCGGTGCTGCGCAGCATGCGGCCGCGGCCGGTCGCGCAGGTTCCTGAGCGCGACGATGTAGCGGCGCCCCTCGCGCCAGTTCGCGGCCGGATGGATCAGGAGCGCGCGCCTGGCCGGGTCCTTCGACTGCGAGTCGAGCTCGGCCCAGATCAGCTGGCGCTTCCGGGTCTTCGCGTCGATCACGACGATCGGAGCGCGGCGCGCGAACGTCTTCTGGAGGTCGTTGACCGGCACCGCGCCGCTTCGCTTCAGGTTGAGCCGCGGGACGTGCGTGACGATCAGCTGACCCGGGCTGAACCCGTCCGAGCGGTTGTAGTCGGCGGCGCGCACGTGCCGGCCCTGCCGGTTCGCCGGCATGTCCCGGTTGCGCAGCGCGAGCTTCCCTCCCTGGCGGAAGTAGTCGTTCGGCCAGGGCAGCAGGCAGTGCGCGAGGTCGATCGGGTCGCAGCCGGGCTTGGCGGCCTGGGCGGGCGCGGCGAGCGCACACGCGTCAGCGCCGCTACGCACGACGAGCTAGCGGCTCCCCTCCTCACAGGGAGTGGCAGCCTACTTGAGCCGGAACGCCTTGATGCGGTCCGCGTAGGCGGACTCGTCCTGCGCGTAGATGCCGTAGGCGAGCGCCTGGATCACGCCGAGCAGCGCCGCGTGCGAGCGCACGTAGGCGGGGCTGTTGGACGAGTAGTAGAGCCGGTGGTCGGCGAGCTTCGCGACCTCGGACAGAGTGGCGTCGGCGATCGCGATCGTCGCGGCGCGGCGGTTGCGGGCGAGCTTCATCGCGCGCACCACGAGCGGGTGCGGGCGGCCGGCTGAGAAGCCGACCATCACGGTGTTCTCGTCGATGCGGCCGAGCTTCGCGAGGCCCTCCTGGCTCGGCGAGGCGACCACCTCGGCGCGCAGGTCGAGCAGCATCAGCAGGTGGCGCAGGTAGCTCGCGAAGAAGGCCATCTGATCCGTGCCGCAGAGGACGATGCGATCGGCGCGCGAGATCAGGTCGACGGCGGCCGTGACCTCCTCGCGGTCGATCTTGCGCGCGGTCTCGGCCACGTTGGCGTGGTCCGCGGCGAGCGCGGTCTCGAACTCGGTCTGGTCGATCGGAAACAGAGGTTGGGCGGATATGTCGGCAGCTGAGGCGCCGTTCTCGCGCGCGCGCCGGTACTCGTCGCGCGCGGCGGCCTGGAGCTCGGGAAAACCCTCGAACCCGAGCGCCTGCGCGAAGCGTACGACGGTCGAGCTCGACGTGTTGGCGCGGCGGGCCAGCTCCTCGGCCGTGTGGAAGGCCGCCTCCTCCAGATGGTCGACGATGTACTGCCCGACGTCCTTCTGTGAGCGGCTGAACTCGTCGAAGCGCTGGCGGATCTCTTCGGAGAGGGTGAGGGCGGTCGTCCCGGTTCGCGTCACGGGCGAGGGATTCGCCGGGACCCCCGGAGTTCCTTCCCGCGGGGCGCGCGGGGTAGCGTTCGCGGCGTGATCCTCTACGACCATCCTGCGTCCGGCAACGCGATGAAGCCGCGCATCCTGCTGCGGCAGCTCGGCATCCCCTTCGAGCGCGTCGAGGTCGACCTCTTCAAGGGCGAGACGCGCACCGAGGAGCACTTCGCGCGCAACCCCGACGGCCGCGTGCCCGTGCTCGAGCTCGACTCGGGCGAGACCATCGCCGAGTCCGCGGCGATCCTGCTCTACCTCGGCGAGGGGACCGAGTTCATGCCGCCGCCGGACCACCGGCTCGCGCGCGCCCGCGTGCACCAGGCGATGTTCTTCGAGCAGGATCGGATCGAGGCGGAGCTCGGCTACGCGCGCTACCTCAAGCTCTCCGGCCGCTGGGAGAGCGAGCGCGAGGTCTTCGAGAACCGGCTCGGGCGCGGCTCGGATGCCCTCGCCGCATTCGACCGCCTGCTGGCCGCCCGCGGCGGGGAGTTCGCGGCGGGCCCCTCATACACCGTCGCCGACGTTGCCCTGTACCCGTACGTGAGCTCGGCGGGCGACGCCGGCGCCGACCCTCGCGCGCACGCGCGCGTGGCCGAGTGGCTCGATCGGGTGCGGGCGACGCCCGGGTTCGTCGACGATCTCGAACCCCTTCCCGCGCACGCGCGCGAGCGGCCGGTCTAGCCCGGATCGCAGGTGCGGCGGCTGCGGTCGAGCAGGCGTCCCGCCGAGTCGCGGAACTCGAAGGTCGCCCGACCCGGCGAGAGCACGATCCGCAGCGCGCCTCCGATGCCGCTCCTCCCGAAGAGGAGGCGCCGGTCGCCGCGGTCGACCCGGTACGGGCTCGCCCCTCCGGCGCCGGAGATGAACTGCGTGATCCCGCCGCGCGGCCGCAGCCGCTGCATGTTGTGGTCGTGGCCGCTCAGCACGGCCTTGGCGTGTCCGCGCAGGGCGGCCCAGAGCGGCTCGAGATCCGGTGAGTCGGGGTAGATGCCGGCGCTGAACCGCGGCCGGTGCCAGAAGGCGATGCGGCAGTCGCCCGCCGGGCTCGGCGACCGCCAGCCGCAGCCAGCGGAGCTGACGGGAGCCCGGCCCGTGGGCCGCCTGCGAGTTGAGGGCGAGAATCTCCCAGCCCGCGATGCCGGTGCTCGACCAGGGCGGCTGGCGCCGGCCCTTGCGCGCGCGCCAGTACGGGTAGAAGCCGGAGAAGCGGTTCTCCCACTCGTGGTTGCCCACCGTCGGGTCCGTGATCTCCGCCAGCGCCCCGTAGAGCGGGTGGTAGTTCGAGCGGAACTCCGCGAGGGTGCCGTGCTCGTAGACGTCGCCCAGGTAGAGGAAGCGGTCCGGCCGCGCGCCCCGAATGTGCGCGGCAAGGCGCCGCGCCGTGTCGTTCGGCGTCGCGGCGTCCCCCACCGCCCAGACCACGGCGCGCTCCGGCTCGGGCGCGGGCGGGGCCCCGCCGCCGGCCAGCAGCGCGAGCGCGATCGCGAGCACTCTCACGGGAGGACGAACACCCCGTTCGACACCGCACGCTCGCCGCCCGGGTCGGACGGCCTGTTCACGACCTCGCCGCGGATCACCATCACCGTCGAGCCGCCGCCGTCGAGGTTGACCGCGTCGCGCGCGCCGAGTGAGCGCATCACCCGCGCGGCCTCGGTGAGGGTCACGCCGGCGCTCCAGCCCGGCTGGCGGCCGTCGACGGTCACGAGGACGAGCGTTCCGTCGGCTCTCACCCCGGCGAGGGTACGGGGGTTGCGGGACGCCACGAACGAGCCGAAGAAGCTCGGATCCGGAGCGAAGCCCTCGGGGCGGGCCCTGACGGTCACGCGGGCGCCCGTGAGGAGCCGCGGGCCGGCGCTCGTCACGAGCGCCTGACGCTCGACCTGGAGCTCGCCCTCCCCCGCCAGCAGGCGGAGGTCGACAGAGACCGGGTCGCCGGCCTCCAGGCGCCGGCGGAGGAAGCGCGCGGCGTCACCGCTCCCGGACAGGACGAGCCCGCCCCGCGGGACGGGCCCGCCCGCAGGCGCCCCGACCCGTTCGACCGTCGCGGGCTCGCCCGCGCGCAGGAGCGCCTCGGCCCCACCGCTCGGACGCGCCGCACCCCAGCGGCGCGTGTATACGACGAGCTCGGAGCGGTCGGTGCAGGTGAACAGCGGGTTCGGCTCCTCGGTGGGCCGGTCGCCGCCCCTGCCGCCGCACGCCGGGATCCTCCCGCGCGGGCGGTCGACGCCGTCCACGAGCCGCTCGGCATCCCCGGCGCGGACCGAGCCCTCGAACCCGAGCGCGGCGACGCGCACCCGCGCTCCGCGCGCCGACGGGACGATCAGCGCCGAGCGGCCGTCGAGCGGCTCGCTCACGATCGAGCCGCCGAGGGCGAGCGCGCCGATCGGGTCTCCGTCGAGGGCGAAGAAGGTGCCGTTGACGCCGGCCACGGCGCGCAGGCGCCGGGCGGTGCGGCTCGGCTGCTCGAGGCCCGCCACGCGCCCGTTCGAGAGCGCGCCGGCCACGCGTCCGTCGATCAGCTCGCGATCGATCTCGAGCACGTTCAGCCGCCAGGGACCACCCTCGCGCTCGATGCGCGTCCAGCGCAGCCCCGGCGCGACCTGCGCGCGCTCGCGGGTCTCGTCGAGGGAGCGGGAGCCGAGCGGCAGCTCCGCGGCGCGCGCCGGTGCGGCGCCCGCGAGCGCGAGCAGCACGAGGCCCGCCGCGGCCGCGGGCTTCATGGCGCGAGCGCCGCCTCGGCGCTCCGCGCCGCGACGTCGAGCACGACGTCCTTCGGGACCCGCGGGTGCTCGATCCACCACAGCGCGAGGCCGGCGAGTCCGCTTGTGAGGAGCTCGGCCGTCGGCTCGACCTCCGCCGTGCGGACGCCGCCCCGGGCGCGGATCAGGTCGGCGATCACCTCGCGCGCCCGCTCGTTGACCCGGCGCCGGGCCGCCTCGATCTCGGCGTCGCCCGAGGTGTCGCGAAACAGCATGATCCAGGCGTGGGAGTTCGCGCGCACGTAGTCGAGCCAACCCGCGAGGATGTCGCGGGGTGCGGTGGCCGGGTCGGCGAAGCCCGGCAGGTCCGCCTCGTGCCGGTCGAGCAGCGCGAGGTAGAGGGCCTTCTTCGACTCGAAGTGGCGGTAGACGATCGGCTTCGTCACACCGGCTGCGGCGGCGACGTCGTCAATGCGTGTTCCGCCGTAGCCGCGCTCGGCGAACAGGCGGCCGGCGGCGCGCAGCAGCAGGGCGCGGCGCTCGGCGGCGGGGATGCGAGTGGCTGAGGCGGCCATGACCGAGGATTGCTATGTTACCCGCTGGTAACCAAGAGAAGGGAGACGCCATCATGTCGGACGCGGTTCGCGATCCGGTTCACAAGGTCCGCTACGCCTTCACGCCGGAGGGCGACGATCTGATCGTGGATGCGTGGCTCGAGCCGGGCGGCGCCCTGCCGGCGCATCTGCATCCCCGTCAGGAGGAGCGCTGGCGCGTCCTGAGCGGCTCGGTCCGCTTCACCCTCGGCCGCGAGGAGCGCGTGATAGGTCCCGGCGACGGCGAGATGCTCGTCAGGCCGGGCACGCGCCACGCGCTGGCGAGCGTGGGCAGCGAGGAGGCTCACCTGCGCTGCCATGTCCACCCCGCCCGCGAGCTGCGGGCCTTCCTCGAGGACAGCGCCGCGGCGGCGCGCGAGGGCCTGTTCATGCGTGGCGGCGTGCCGAAGAGCCTGCGCGGGGCCCGCTGGGCGGCCCGCTTCCTGAAGCGCCACCGCGACGACGTCGTGATGAGCTTCCCGCCGCGACCGGTGCAGTCGCTGATGGTGTCGCTGTTCGCGCGCTGAGGCGCGGGGGCCGGATCCCCCGGCCACGGTGCCTCAACTCTCTTCAGCGCCCCTCGGGGGCGGCGGCCCGCTCGGCCTTGCGGCCGTCTACGTCTGGCGGCCGCTGTGGATCGCATCTCGGTTGCCGGCGGCGCTCCGGAACCGGCATCGCGCGAAGCGCGCCCGAGGTTGAGGAGAGACGCGAGGATGCGTGGGTTGGACAACATCCCCGCGCCTCCTCCATACGGCCCTCCGACTGTAATCCATCCGCGGAGCGTTCGCTGAGGCCGCCTCAGGTGAAGTCGATGATGGGAGGCGGCTTGGGGCGCTCCGCCGACGCTGCCGCGTCGTCGTCGTCGGCCCGCCGGCCGCTCTCGAACGAAGTCGGCACCTCCGCAGTTCAACTCTCAACAATTCTGGGTTGGATGCGGCTGGACAGCCGTCCTCGGTTTGACCCCACACGGCGCTGGGCACGAGGCGCCGCGAGGGGTACGACGGACTCGCGGGCTTCCCCCGCACGCGAGGCCGAGGGCCGGGACGGGTGGGGTTGGCAACCTCGTCCCGGCCTCCCTCGTACCGGTGTCCGGCAACACCTCGAGATCGCCGCACCGGGATGCGGGGAAGGTCTCCCATTCGGACCGATTGATCGCCCCGTCGTGAGGACCCATGAGCAGGGCGAGCATTCGGCCCCTTGCAGGTCGGAAAGCCGTCGAGGACGGCCGCGCCGGCGTCCATACTGCGCGCGTGACCTTGGTGACGGTACTGGTCGTCGCCCTTGTGGTAGCGGCAAGCCTGTACGTCAATCGCCGGGTCTGGCGGCCGCGGCAGGCCGCGGTCGCGGACCCCGGCGGCGGGTTGGTGGTTGGGGAGCTGGCGGCGCCGCTGGCCACGCTCGCGGTGCTGCTGCTCGTCTTCGTGCTCGTCCAAACATTCGCGTCGTGGACGAGCGTCGGGCGCGCCGAGAACGAAGAAGCGACAGCGACTCTGCTGCTGTTCCGCGAGGCGGACCTGGTGAGGGACGCGCGCCTGCGCGAGCTGCTTCAGAAGCAGGTCGTCTGCTATGCGACCAGTGTGATCGAGCATGAGTGGCTGGCGATGGGCGATGGGCGGGTGAGCAACGTGCCCACGTACTGGGGCGGGCTGATCCGGGGGGCCGGCGTCCAGCTCGTCCGCGACGATGAGGAGCTGACCGCCGGTGAGCACCTGGTCCAACGCGACGGGGAACGGGCCGCCGCGCGGCAGAACCGCCTCAGCGAGGCTCGGCCGACTGTGCCCAGCGCGCTCGCGTGGCTGATGCTTGGAGCAGTCGCGCTGATCCTCGCGGTGATGGCGACGGCGCCCATGTTCTCCGTTGAGCCAGTCGTGCACATCGCGATCGTCGTGGCCTCCGCGATCGTGTTCGCATCTGCGCTCATCCTGATTCGCGACCTCGACCAGCCCTACCGTGGTGCGCTGCACCGCGACCCAACGCAGACCAGGTTCGTGCGCGATCAGATGAAGGCGGAGTTGCGCGGACAGCTGCCCTGCGACGCCGAGGGGCTGCCGACCGGAGTCCCGAGCTTCCGGGCCAAGACCGCACCGCTCGGCTAACCGGGGGCTATCTGGCTGCCCGGTACTGCTCCGACCGTCTCGAGGGGACCGGCGCAGCGGCCATGGCTGGAGCTTCGCAAGGCTTTGTTGCGCTCCGGACATGTGGGACGTGCGACACCCGGTTGACCAAGCCGCGGTGCCTCGGAGTAGATAAGTCGCGTGCCAAGAGCAGGCCGCGCCGCCCAGCGCATTGCTGTCGATGAGGCTCGAGGATCCAGTACCGACCACCACGCGCCTGAGAGCAGCTATCCCGATCGGGGACATCGTGGTTGTTGACGGAGCGGAAAGCGTTCGCGTGACCCGGCAGGGCCACGCGAAAACGGAGAGCATTCCCGTCTCGGTTGACGTTGCGAGGGATGGAGACGACTGGAAAGCGCTGATGACGCCGCGTGACTACGGCTCCTGTCGGAGAGGGCGCTGTCCTTGGCCGAAATACAACGACCGACAGGAACCGCGCGACGTGACCCCTTCGAATCAGGCCCTTCCTTGAGTAGGGTCGTCAGCCGGCCGGGCAGGGCTGTAGCTGCTGCTTAGCCGTGACAAGCCCTGGCGGAGTCAGCGGCGGGATACTGGGCGGGCGATGTCCCAGGAGAACGTGGAGGCACTGCGGCGGCTCTTCGATCTGGTCGGCGACGGCGGGAACCCAGAGGCACTGTACGAGCTGCTCGATTCCGACGTGGAGATGACCATCTCCACCGATGACCTCGAGGGTGGACGCTACGTCGGCCATGCGGGCGTGCGCGAGTTCTTCCGCCGGTGGGCCGGGACGTGGGAGACCTGGCACTTGCACCCCGAGCGGATCATCGACGCCGGTCAGGGCCAGGTCGTGGTCGGCCTCCACGAGCGGGGCCTGGGGAAGGGCAGCGGGGTGGAAGTAGAGAAGCGGACAGGCCAGGTGTGGACATTCCGGGACGGCCTCGTTGTCCGCTGGGAGAACTTCAACAGCCTCGCCGACGCTCTCGAAGCCGCCGGGCTGCGGGAGTAGGCGCGCCGTTTACCAGCGGCCCCGGCCCGCGCCACTCTGACCCTTATGTAACTCCTGCTCACCATCAGCGTGCGGATACGGAGGAAGTCCCGGCGAAGATCGGCTGCGGGCTAAGGGTGGGCGCGGGGATAGCGGCCGAGCCGCTCCCCGCAGCCCGCCACGGCAAGGATGAGCCGCTGACTGGCTAGGCAGGCGAAACCGGGGTGGGTGTCCGGACGAGTCCGTCCGGGTCCTGAGCAGGCGGGGAATGGGCCGGGGAGGAATCGAACCTCCGACCGATGGATTATGAGTCCACTGCTCTGACCGCTGAGCTACCGGCCCCCGGTCGCTTATCTAAGCGGACACGGCGGCTCCCGCGGACACGCTCGAAGGCGATGGGCAACTGATGGGGCAACACGAGGCCGCGCGCTACTCCTGGTCGCGCTCAAATATGAAGACCAGCGCGGTGACGTTCGCCTCGGCGTTGTGATCGCCGAGCATGACGGCCACCTTTCTGCCCACGATCTCCTCGGCGACCTGCGAGAACTCGTCGGTGGCGAACTGGCGTACCCTGCGGCGCAGAAGCTCCACCGCGTCCCGCTCTCCAGCGGCGACGAGCGACCGCTCCACGTCGGTCTGGGGGCTTCCGAGGATCACCAAAGCATGGTCGTCCCTGACGTACGCCTTCGCCTCCGTCGGCCCTCGCCCGAATCGGTCGCGATACCGCCGGACGATCGCCGTCGCGAGCCTCCCGCCGACTTCGCTCATCAAAGACAATGCTACGGCAGCGGGTTAACGTCCCTGCGTGCCCGGGCACACCGTCTGAAGCGGCGGTGCGGCCCCTCGCTAAAAGCGGTTAGGTCATATTGATTGGGGGACGTGCCGCCGCTGTGAAAGCCGGATGCTGGCGGACCGCCCCGTCGAGGAACGCTGCGTCGCCAACGCGCCTGGAACGCGATGCCGCGGTAGTCCCCGTCTCGTCATCCCGCTGCACCACCAGCCCTGACGCCCGTACCACCGGCCCGCGGTCGCCTATCTAAGCGGAACCGACGTGTCCCGCGGGCTCGAGGTCATGCAGAAACCGGTCACAGGTGGCCGGAAGTGCATGACCTCGTCGCCGACCGGGGCTGAAGCTCGCGCCGCCCCCGGCCGATAGGTGACTACGGGCGTTCCCCTGCCCGAAGTCGCCGATGGGTTTCCGTGCCGTTTGCAACCTGACGCTGGTCGCCGCTGTCGTCGTGGCGATCTCGGGCTGCTCGCAGGGCTCGCTGCCGGCGGCACCGGCGGCCGAGGTGTCGCAGGCGAGCGGGGACTTCGTCGTCTCGAACTCGCGCAACGGGCAGGCGATCTTCCGCGCCCAGGGGCTCGCTCCCGGTGGCTCGATCACCGGCACGGTGCGGCTCACCAACACGGGCTCGCTCGGCGGCGAGCTCGCCATCGCCCAGGTCGACATCCGCGACCGCCCGGGCGTGAACGGCGGCCTGCTCTCACAGGTGCTCGAGCTCGCGGTCCAGGACGTGACGAATCCGAACGCCGCGATCACGATGTTCAGCGGCCGCCTCGGCGAGCTCGACGGCCGCCAGCTGGGGGCGATCGGCGCCGGTCAGTCGAGGGCCTACCGCTTCACCGCCACGCTTCCCGATCACGGCGTGCCGACGAACTTCAGGACGGGCGACAACGCGTACATCGGCTCGGGCGTGACCGTCACCTACACGTGGCAGGCCACGGCGCCGGAGCCGACCGGCCCGTCGGGCGGCCCGTCCGGCGCTCCGCGCGTCTCGTACCGCGTCGTCACGAAGCGGCGGCTCGTGCGCCGGCGCCGCATCGACATCGTCGCCCGCTGCGACCGCGCCTGCCGCCTCACGGCCTGGGCGAAGCTGCCGAAGCCGAACCGCAGGGCGAAGCGCGCGCCGCGCACCCGCAAGCGGACGGTCACCGTCGCGGCGAGGAAGCGCGTCCGGATCAAGCTCAAGGTGACGAGGAAGCAGCGGCGGGTGATCATCCGGAAGATGCGGCGCACGCGCCGCCCCGTCCTGCGCGTCTACGTCCGCGCGCGCGCGACGGCGACCGGCGACTCGAAGACGTTCAGCCGCCGCCACGCCCTGCGCTCAAAGCGGCGGCGCTGAGCCACTACCCGCGCGCGGCGTCGATCGCCTCGCGCAGCTCCTTCGCCGAGTAGGCCCCCTCGAGGCGCGCGGCCACGCGTCCGTCGCCGTCGAACGTGAAGACCCAGGGTTCCGTCCTGAGGTTGAACGCGTCGAGCTGCGGGCGCAGCCCCTTCGCGATCTCGTTGTCCTTGAAGACCTCCTGGTGGATGAACTCGACGTCGTCGTCGCCGAGCTCGGCCTTCAGCTCCTCCGCGATGTCGACGACCGGGCCGCAGACACGGCTCTGGCAGAGGGCGGGCGTCGCGAACAGGAGCACCACGGGCTTCTTCCCGACCACGTCGGCGAAGTCGGCGTTGTGCATCGAGGAGGGCGGGATGCGGGTGTCGATCGAGGCGAGGTCGCCGCCCACGTCGGCCTCCGTCTCCGTGTGGATGTCCGGGGCGCGGTCACCGGCGTTCGGGATCGAGTCCTTCGACTTCTCGACCACCGGCATCGCCCCGATCGCGGAGGTCGCCGCCACGAGGCGGTCGTCGAGCTGGGCGATCCCGAGCAGCTCGTAGCGCCCGGGCTGGTCGAACGGGAGGTCGGAGACGTAGAGCGACTTCGCCGCCAGCGGATCCGTGGCGGTCTGCCTGCTCTGGTACTCGGGGCTGACCTCGAGCGACTCCCAGCGCGCCGGGAACGGGCCGCGCGCCTCTCCCCCACCCGCCGGCGCCACGTACACGGCCACCGGCGCATCCTGGATCTGCTCGCGCGAGCGGCTGAAGAGCCCGAAGCCGAGCCGGTTGTCGCCCGTGGTGAGCTGCGAGACCGACGGCGCGAGCACGGGTCCGCCTGGAGGGAGCGATGCGCGCAGCTCGGCGAGGGTCTTGCCGTTCGCCTTCGGGAAGTCCTCGGCCTTCGCGGCGGGCGGCGGCGCCTGCTCCGCGGCGTCGTCGTCATCGCCGCCGCAGGCGGCGATGAGAGCGCATGCGGCCAGCGCGGCGGCCATCAGGGGGCGTCGGCTCCTCACGGCGGCGAAGGCTAGTGAGTAGGCTGCCCGCCCCATGAATCGCGCAGCCCTCATCACCGGTGGATCAAGCGGCATCGGCCTCGCGATCGCCCGCGCACTCGGCGAGGACGGTTACGGGGTCACGATCTCGGCCCGTCGCGCCGAGAAGCTCGAGGCCGCCGCGGACACCCTGCGCGCTGCGGGCATCGATGCGCATTCGGTCGCCGCGAACATGACGGACGAGGAGGAGATCAAGCGGGTCGTCGCGGAGCACCGCGACCGCTATGGGCGCCTCGACGTCCTCGTCAACAACGCCGGGATCGGCATCGGGTCCGCCGTGGCGGACACCGAGACGAAGAAGCTCGACCTCCAGCTCGACGTCAACCTGCGCGCCGTCTACCTCGTCGCGCGCGAGAGCATTCCGATGCTGAAGGAGGCGGGCGCCGAGCACCGCAAGGCGCTGATGGTCAACACCGCGTCGATCGCCGGCAAGTTCGGACAGGGCTTCCTGGCCGCGTACTCGGCGACGAAGTTCGGCGTCGTCGGGCTCTCGCAGGCGCTCCACAAGGAGCTGAACGGCGAGGGCATCCAGGTGACCGCCCTCTGCCCCGGCTTCGTCGCGACGCCGATGACCGACTGGATCGAGGGTCAGGTCCCGAAGGACGACATGATCCAGCCAGAGGACATCGCCGAGGCCGTGCGCTACCTGCTCAGGACCTCACCGAACTGTCTCATCCCTGAGATCCAGTTCCTGCGGCCGGGCGACGTCGAGGTCTGACGCCGCGGCCAGTTCGCTCACGGCGCGCTCGTACTCGTCGAGCCGCCTGAACGGGCGCAGCCACGCCCAGCCCGGCTGGAAGCGCAGCTCGCGCGCCCGGTGGCGCTCGCCGGTCGGGCGGCGCATCCGCGGCAGCTCCGGCACCTCCTCGAGCATGATGCTCGCCTCGAGCATCGCGCGCAGGGTGCCGAGCTCGCGCCCGCTCGCCCGCCGCGGCTTCCCGCGCGCGCCCGTGTAGCGGTCCCAGGCCCTCGCGAAGCTCGCCATGCTCGTGCGGCCGCCGCTGCGGTGCGCGGCCAGCATCGGGCAGATCCCGCCGTGGCCGTCCGTATAGGCGCCGACGATGATCGTGTTCGCCTCCACCCCGGCGAGCATCGCCCGCCGCGTGCGCAGCGGCAGGCTGTCGATCGCATGGCGGAGATCCCGTGCCGGGCGGCGTCTTCTCACCTATGCGTAGGATCCGCCGCGCTGTGAGGACTCGCAAGCGGCGAATGGAGATCTGCACGTGCGGCTCGGCCTGAACGTGGGCTATTGGGGCCTCGGGCTCACCTCCGAGGCCCAGCTCGAGCTGGTCCAGGCCGCCGAGGGCGCCGGCTATGACTCCGTCTGGGCCGCCGAGGCGTATGGCTCGGACGCCGCCACCGTGCTCGCCTGGCTCGCCGCGCAGACCTCCCGCGTCCGGATCGGCGCCGCGATCTTCCAGATGCCGGCCCGCTCACCCGCGATGACGGCGATGACGGCCGCGACGCTCGACCAGCTCTCGGGCGGGCGCATGATCCTCGGCATCGGCTCGTCCGGGCCTCAGGTCGCGGAGGGTTGGCACGGCCAGCGCTTCGCCAAGCAGCTCGCGCGCACACGCGAGTACGTGGAGATCGTCCGCAAGGCGCTCACGCGCGAGCGCCTCGTCTACGAGGGGGAGCAGTACCGGCTGCCGCTGCCCGACGGTCCCGGCAAGGCGCTCAAGCTGATGATCGGCCCGGTGCAGGAGCGCATCCCGATCTACCTCGCGTCGATCGGGCCGAAGAACATGCAGCTCACCGGCGAGATCGCCGACGGCTGGCTGCCGATCTTCTTCTCGCCCGAGCACGTGGAGGACTCGCTCGAGCTGCTGCGCGAGGGCGCGGCGCGAGCGGGCCGCACGCTCGACGCCGAGAGCT
This sequence comes from uncultured Thermoleophilaceae bacterium, assembly GCA_963808775.1. GTDB lineage: Bacteria > Actinomycetota > Thermoleophilia > Solirubrobacterales > Thermoleophilaceae > JACVRW01. Next base: position 1,161,903 of record CAWEGR010000005.1, on the reverse strand, counting down.
TCGACATCGCCCCCGGCGTGAACGTCGCGATCGACGACGACCTCGACCGCGCGCGCGACCTGATGCGCCCGTTCATCGCCCTCTACGTGGGCGGGATGGGCTCGCGGGAGAAGAACTTCTACAACCTGCTCGTCCAGCGCTACGGGTTCGAGGACGCCGCCCGCGAGATCCAGGACCTCTACCTGTCGGGCAAGAAGGACGAGGCCGCCGCGGCGATACCCGCGGAGCTGATCGACACGGTCGCTCTCGTCGGGCCGCGCGAGAGGGTCCGGGAGCGGCTCGAGGTCTACCGCGACGCCGGGGTCGGGACCCTGATCGTCTCGCCCGTGTCCTGGGACACGGCGGAGCGCGTCCGCATGATCCGCGAGCTCGCGGAGCTGGTCTGACCCGTCGCATCCTGATCGCCGCGTTCGGCGATCCGGGGCACGCCTTCCCCGCGATCGCGCTCGGGCGCGAGCTCGCCCGGCGCGGCCATGACGTGACGCTCGAGACCTGGCGCCGCTGGAGCGAGGAGGTCGAGGCCGAGGGCATGCGCTTCGCTGCCGCGCCCGAGTACCAGGTGTTCCCGACGATGGAGCGGCCGCTCAAGCCCTACCAGGCCGCCGTGCGAGCCTCGGCGGTGACCCGCGAGCTGATCCGCGAGGTCGACCCGGAGGTGGTGGTCGCCGACATCCTGACGATCGCCGCCGGCCTCGCCGCGGAGCTCGAGGAGCGCCCCTGGGCGACGCTCGTCCCGCACCTCCTGCCGACGGGCGGGCCGGGCTTCCCGGTCTACGCCGTGGGCGCCGTGCTCCCGCGCACGCGCGCGGGACGCAGGATGTGGGAGCTCACGAGGCCGCTCCTGATGCGCGGCGAGGAGCAGGGCCGCCGCGAGCTCAACGAGACCCGCGCGCGCGTGGGCCTCCCGCCGCTCGCGCACGTGCACGGCGGCATCTCGCGCCGGCTCGCGCTCGTCGCGACCTTCCCGCAGCTCGAGTACCCGCGCGCGGTTCCCCAGCCGGGCGCGGTGGTGACCGGGCCGCTCCTGTGGGAGCCGCCGTCCGAAGGCGAGTTCGAGCCGCCGCCGGGCGACGAGCCGCTCGTGCTGATCGCGCCGAGCACCTCGCAGGACCCGGCCGGCAACCTGCTGCGGGAGGCCCTCGAGGGGCTCGCGGACGAGCCGGTGCGCGTGCTCGCCTCGACCAACCGGCGCGGCCCGGAGGAGCGGCTCCCCACCCCGCCGAACGCCCGGCTCGTGGACTGGCTGCCCTACTCGCGCGTCATGCCTCACTGCGACGCCGTCGTCTGCCACGTGGGGCACGGCACGCTGGCGCTCGCCCTCGCGGGCGGCGCGCCGGTGGTGGCCTGCCCGCACGCCGGCGACATGGCGGAGAACGCCGCCCGCGTGCGCTGGTCCGGGGTGGGCGTATCGCTGCCCCGGCGGTTCCACACGCGGCGCGGGATCCGCCTGGCGGTGCGGCGCCTGCTGGCCGATCCCGGTCACGCTGAGCGGGCGCGCGAGCTGCGCGACTGGGCCCGGCGAAACGACGGGCCGTCGAACGCCGCCGACGCCGTCGAGCGGCTCGCGGCAGCGGGCTCGACTTGACAACATGGCCGGGCGATGGCGTCCCGGCGCGCGTCCCCGGCTCTTCTGCTGGCGAGCCTCACGCTCGCGCTGGGGGCCTGCGGCGACGATGACGACGACGCCGGCCGGATCGCCGGCACGCCCGAGCCCTCGCACGCGCGTGAGGTCGAGCAGGACCCGTTCGCGCTCACCTGCCGCGACCTGCGCCGCCAGACGCTCCATCCGGAGAGCGCCAAGCTCGTGATCCGCGCCGAGTTCGCGCTCGCGCAGGTGCCGGAGCTGCGTCAGCTGGTCCGCACCCTCACGCTGAACCGCGCGGGCCGCAGCGTCTACTACGGACTCGTCGAGGAGTGCAAGGGCCGGCCGGGGTCCTTCGAGCCCGCCCGCGCGGCGATCGCGGGGGTGCTGGCGGGCGAGTACCGGGCGGCGAGGAACAGACCGGGTTAGTGCCCGTCAGCTCCGGGGGTGGGACTCGAACCCACAACCCTTCGGTTAACAGCCGAATGCTCTGCCGATTGAGCTACCCCGGATCGCCTTTCGACGGCGAAGGCGAGGATAGCGGTGCTCAGGCCTCGTCAGTCGTGCCCGCGAGGCGGTCGGCGCCGCCCGATGCCTTCAGCATCGCGAGCGTCTTCGACTCGATCTGCCGCACCCGCTCGCGGGTCACTCCGACCTCGTGGCCGATGTCCTCGAGCGTCATCGGACCCTTCTCGCCGAGGCCGTAGCGGAGCTCGATCACCTTGCGCTCGCGCCAGCCGAGCGAGTCGAGCACCTTCTGCAGATCGTGGTCGCGGATCCTGTTCGCCACGATCTCGAGCGGCCGGTCGGTGGCGTTGTCCTCGATGAAGTCGCCGAGCGAGGCGTCGCCGTCCTCGCCGCCCACCGGCGCCTCGAGCGACACCGGCTCCTGGCCGAGCTTCAGGATGTCCTCGACCTTCTTCGCCGGCATGTCCACGATCACGCCGATCTCCTCCGGCGTGGGCTCGCGGTTGTGCTTCTGGATCAGGGAGCGGCGCGCGCGGGCCACGCGGTTCATCCGCTCGACCATGTGGACCGGGATCCGGATCGTGCGCGACTGGTCGGCGAGCGCGCGCGTGATCGCCTGGCGGATCCACCAGGTGGCGTACGTCGAGAACTTGAAGCCGCGGCGCCAGTCGAACTTCTCGACCGCGCGGATCAGGCCGAGGTTGCCCTCCTGGATCAGGTCGAGCAGCGTCAGCCCGCGGCCGGTGTAGCGCTTCGCGATCGAGACCACGAGGCGCAGGTTCGCCTCGATCAGGGCGTTCTTCGCGGCCATGTCGTTCGCCTCGATGCGCTTGGCCAGGCGCACCTCGTCCTCGCGCGTCAGAAGCGGGACGCGCCCGATCGAGCGCAGATAGAGGCGCACGGCGTCCTCCGCCCCCTGCTCGGGCGGTGGGACATCGAGGCCAGAGGTGACTGGTCCTGCGATCTCGAACAGATCAGCGGCCTTTGGCTCGCGCGATGCGTCGTCGAACTCGGCCCCTGATGCCGGCGCGGCAGCCTCCTCGATGCCACGATCATCCGGATCGGGCTCGCTCATATTTGAGGAAGCTACCCCATTCACGCGGTCTGACCCATCATTTGGTCGAGTTCTCTCCGCACCTGCTGGAGAGCGGCCGCAAGCTCGGTTCTGCGACTGGTGTCCGACTCCTGCGCGCCGCCGCGCAGTTCTCGCGCGATGCGGCGCTGCTCGAGCTGCAGAAAGCTCATGCGCAGCACCGCTTCGCTCGACGGCGGCTGCTCGTGCGCGGCCATCACGACGGCGTTCACGAGCGCGCCGAGCGCCGGGTCGTCGTCTGGCAGGCCGGCGAGCGGATCGTCGAAGGATTGGATCAGGTGCGCCCGCGCCGCGACGCTCGTCGGGCGACGACAGGTGGTCGTCCGACAGGCGGGCGAGGAAGTCGCGCCCCAGCTCGCCGCTCGCGAGGCAACGGGTCAGGAACTCACGCTCGACGCCGAGGGTGGCCTCGCCGGGGGTGCGCGCGGAGGCGGGCACCTCGGGGCCAGGGTCGCCGGCGACCGGGTCGGGCGCCGGGACGGGCTCGCGCACGGGCGCGGGGCGAGCCGAGGTCACGTAGTCCACGGGAACGTCGAGACGGTCCGCGACTTCGCGGACGAGCTCATCGCGTGTGGCGGTTCGTTCAGGTACGGCAAGGATCAAGGTCTGTGCCTCCAGCAGGGCCCGGTCACGGCCCTCAGGGGTCCCTGTATCTGCATCGGCAAGTACGCGCCGCACCTGAAACTCAGGGACCGTGGTGGCGCGCTCGACGCGCTTCGCGAACGCCTCCACCCCCTCCTCGGCGACGAGCTCCGCCGGGTCCGTCCCGTCCGGCATCTCGACCACGCGCAGCTCGAGCGAGCGCTCCTTGGCGAGCCGCGACGCGCGCAGCATCGCCTCCTGGCCCGCGCGGTCGGCGTCGAGCGCCAGGATCAGGCGCGGTGCGGCGCGGCCCGCCTCGGCGAGCTGCTCCCGCGTCAGCGCGGTGCCCATGATGGCCGCGGTCTCCGCGATCCCGGCCTGGTGGAGGGCGAGCACGTCGGTGTAACCCTCGACGAGCACGATCCGACCGGTCTTCGCCGCGGCCGCCCTGCCGACGTCGAGCCCGAACAGGTAGCGGCCCTTGTGGAAGACCTCGTTCTCGCTCGTGTTGAGGTACTTCGGGCCGCGCCCCTCCCCCATCTGGCGGGCGCCGAAGCCAAGGACGCGCCCGCGGCCGTCGGCGAGCGGGAACATGATGCGCCCGCGGAAGCGGTCGAAGAGCCCCGAGCCCGAGCGGCCCTTCTGCGCGAGTCCCGCCGCCACGAGCTCCTCCTCCGTGAAGCCCCCGCGCCGCGCCCCCAGCAGCATGCGGTCCCAGGCGCTCGGCGAGTACCCGACCCGATAGGCCCGGAGCGTCTCCTCCGCTAGACCGCGCCCCGCAAGGTAGGTGCGCGCCGCCGCGGCCTCCTCCGACTCCCACAGGTACGTGGCGTAGAAGCCCGTGGCGCGCTCGAGCAGCGCGAGCAGGCGCTCACGGCGGCGCCGGCGCGCCTCGGCACGCGGATCCTCGTTCTCGAGCTCGAGCTCGACCCCGTAGCGGTCGGCGAGGAAGTCGACCGCCTCGCGGAAGTCGAGCCCCTCGGTCTGCTCGACGAAGCCGATCGCATCGCCCTTCGCCTGGCAGCCGAAGCAGTAGAAGAGCTTGTCGGCCGCGTTCACGGAGAACGACGGCGTGCGCTCCTCGTGGAACGGGCACAGGCCGGTGAGCCTCGTGCCCACCCGGCGCAGGTCGGTCTTCGTGCCGACGAGATCCTCCATGTCGACCGCGTCGCGCAGCCGCTCGATCGAGTCCCTCGTATAGAGCGCCACGCGCTCAGAACCCCTGCGGCACGGACAGGTCCGAGAACACGCGGATGGCGAAGCGGTCGGTCATCCCTGCAAGCCAGTCGATCACGCGCTCCTGATCTGACGCGCCCTCGACCGCCGGCGGTGGCGGATTGTCCGCGTAATGCGCGAACAGCGCGTGCAGCATGCGCTCGACGCGCGGCTTCTCCGCCTGCGCGGTCGGCCCGAGGTAGACGCGCTCGAACATGAAGGCCCGAAGGCGCAGCATCGCCTCCCCCACCTGCTCGCCCTGCACGATGTCGCCGGCCTCCTCCGAGCGCGCGAGCAGGTCGACCACGAGCGTCTCGATGCGCTCGCTGCCGGTGCGCCCCAGCAGGTCGATCTCCGCCTGCGGAAGATCGCCGTAGCCGAGCACCCCGGCGCGCACGGCGTCGTCGATGTCGTGGTTGATGTAGGCGATGCGGTCGACGACCTTGACTATGCGGCCCTCGAGCGACGCCGGCCGGTGGCCGCCCGTATGGCGCAGGATCCCGTCGCGCACCTGCTCCGTCAGGTTGAGCCGCTCGATCTTGTCCACCACACGTAGTGAATGCTCGTTGTGGCGGAATCCGCTCCCCCAGCGCTCTCGCGCGCACGCGTCAAGCACCTCCTCGCCGATGTGGCCGAAGGGAGCGTGACCGAGGTCGTGCCCGAGCGAGATCGCCTCGGTCAGGTCCTCGTTCAGGCCGAGCGCCCGCGCCACGTTGCGCGCGATGCCGCTGGCCTCGAGCGTGTGCGTCAGGCGGGTGCGGTAGTGGTCGCCCTCGGGCGCGACGAAGACCTGGGTCTTGTGCTTGAGGCGCCGGAACGCCTTCGAGTGCACGATCCGGTCGCGATCGCGCTGGAAGGGGTTGCGGTGAGCGGAGTCCGGCTCCTCGACCTCGCGCAGCGCCGGATACGACGGGGTTGCGAGTAGCGACAGGGCCGAGGGCATGCGGCCCTCGATTCTGTCAGCCCGCGCTCAGCGCTTCGCCAGCGGCAGCGATCCCGTGCCGTAGTCGACGAGCGCCGCCCGCTTGCCGTGCTGGCGCCAGGAGACGGTGATCGGAACCGTCCTGCCCGGCTCGATCCGGGCGAGCAGCCCGATGCGCAGCTTCTCCGACTCCGGGATCTCGTCGCCCCGGTTCTGCGGGAAGACGCCGCGGATGAAGGTGGGCGCGAAGATCACCGCGCTCTCCAGCTCGTCGCCCTGCCCGTCGTCGCGCTGTTCGACGGCTACGGCCTGCATGCCGCGGCCGGCTTCGACGATCAGGGGCTCGAGGACGCCCTGATGGCGCTCTGGGCGGCGGCCACGCGGGCGATCGGCAACCGGTAGGGCGAGCAGCTCACGTAGTCGAGCCCGGCCATGTCGAAGAAGGCGATCGAGTCCGGGTCGCCGCCGTGCTCGCCGCAGATGCCGAGCTTGAGGCCGGGCTTCGCCTCGCGGCCCGTCCAGGCCGCGAGTCGCACGAGCCACCCGACTCCGGGGCCGTCGATCGTCTCGAACGGCGAGCGGTCGACGATGCGGAGGTCCATGTAGCGCCGCAGCATCGCGCCGCCCACGTCGTCGCGCGAGAAGCCGAGGGCGGTCTGCGTCAGGTCGTTCGTGCCGAACGAGAAGAAGTCCGCCTGGCTCGCGATCCGGTCCGCCACGAAGCAGGCGCGCGGCAGCTCGATCATCGTCCCGATCGCGAGGTGGAGCGGGCCCCCTCCCTCCTCCTCGATGATGCGGTCGACGAGCTCGCGCATCAGCTCGATCTCGTGCTCGTAGGCCACGAGCGGAATCATGATCTCGACCTTCGGGCGATGCTCGAGTGCCCGCGCGGCGCGCACGATCGCCCGCACCTGCATCGTGTAGATCTCGGGGTGCAGGATCGCGAGCCGGATCCCGCGCGTGCCGAGCATCGGGTTCGTCTCCGTCAGCTCGTGGACGCGGTCGAGGGTCGCCTGGAGCTCCGCCCTGCGCTCCTCGCTCTCGGCGCGCTCGACCTCCTTCGTCAGCTCCTCCGCATTCGGGATGAACTCGTGCAGCGGCGGGTCGAGCAGCCGGACCGTCGTGGGCAGGTCGTCCATCGCCTCGAACAGCCGCTCGAAGTGCTCCTGCTGGAGGGCGAGCAGCCGCTCGAGCGTCTCCTCGCGCTCCTCGTCGGTCTCGGCCATGATCATCGCCTGCATCACGGCCTGGTTCTCCGTGCCGAGGAAGATGTGCTCGGAGCGGCAGAGGCCGATCCCCTCGGCGCCGAACTCGCGCGCCTTGCGGGCGTCCTCCGCGTTGTCGGCGTTCGCGCGCACGCCGAGCGAGCGCAGCTCGTCCGCCCAGGCGAGCACGGTCTCGAACTCGTGGCTCATCTCGGGCTCGACGAGCGGGACGTCGCTCGCGGTGACGGCGCCGGTCGAGCCGTTGATGGCGATGCGGTCGCCCTCGCGCACGACCGTGTCGCCCACGTGGATCTCCCTCGCCTGCAGGTCGATGTGCAGCTCACCGGCGCCGGCCACGCAGGGCAGGCCCATGCCGCGCGCCACGAGGGCGGCATGGCTCGCCTTGCCGCCCTGGCTCGTGACGCACCCCCTGGGCCACGTGGAAGCCGGCGATGTCATCGGCCTCCGTGAACGGGCGCACGAGGATGACGTGGCGCCCCTCGTGGGAGGCCTCGACGGCGTCCTCGGCGCTGAACACCACCTCGCCCTTCGCGGCTCCGGGCGACGCCGCGATGCCCGTGGTCAGCGTCTCGAAGTCGCCGCTCGCGAAGGTCGGGTGGAGCAGCGCGTCGAGCTTGTCCGCCTCGATCGTCAGCAGGGCGGCCGAGCGATCGAGCAGCCCCTCCCCGACGGCGTCGACGGCGAAGCGCACGGCCGCCTGCGCGGGGCGCTTCGCGCTGCGCGTCTGCAGCATGTAGAGCCGGCCGTCCTCGACGGTGAACTCGGTGTCCTGCATGTCCCCGTAGTGGCGCTCGAGCGTCCGCAGGATCTCCAGGAGCTGCGCGTGCGCCTCCGGCATCAGCTCCCCCATCTCCGCGATGTCGCGGGGCGTGCGCACCCCCGAGACCACATCCTCGCCCTGCGCGTTCACGAGGAAGTCGCCTGAGGGGTCAGGGGCGCCGGTCAGCTCGTCGCGTGAGAAGGCGACACCCGAACACGAGCCGTCTCCGTTGTTCCCGAACACCATCTGCTGCACGTTGACCGCCGTGCCCCACTCGTCCGGGATCTGGTTGATGCGGCGGTACTCGATCGCCCGCGCGCCGCTCCAGGAGTCGAACACCGCGCGAATGGCCTGGCGCAGCTGCTCCCGCGGGTCCTGTGGGAACGGCTCGCCCGTCTCCGACTCGAACAGCTCCATGAAGCTCTCGGTCAACGCCCGCAGGTCGCCGGTGGAAAGCTCCGTGTCGTCCTCGACTCCCGCCTCGCGCTTGCGCGCCTCGATCAGCTCCTCGTAGCGGTCGCCGGCGATGCCCCGGCAGACGTTGCCGAACATCTGGGTGAAGCGCCGGTAGGAGTCCCAGGCGAAGCGATCGTTCGAGGTCGCGCGTGCGATGCCCTCGACGGACTCGTCGTTCAGGCCCAGGTTGAGGACGGTGTCGAGCATCCCCGGCATCGACTCGCGCGCTCCGCTGCGCACGGACACGAGCAGCGGATCGCTCGCGTCCCCAAGCCGCTTGCCGGCGAGCCCCTCGAGCCGTCCGAGCGCCTCGCCGGTCTGCTCGTCGAGCCCCTCGGGGAACTCGCCGCCGGCCAGCATGTACGCGACGCACGCCTCGGTTGTGATCGTGAACCCGGCGGGAACCCGCTCCGCGCCGAGCACGCGCGTCATCTCGGCGACGTTCGCGCCCTTGCCGCCGAGCAGGTCGCGCATTTCCTTCGAGCCCTCGGCGAAGTCGTAGACGAGCTTCGTGGCAGCAGCGGTGGCCATCACGCGGACTCTACGGCCCCGTCGAGGGCGCGGCTACGCAACCCGTCGCAACCGGACGTGCGCGTGGTACTCGAGGGTCTCCGCCAGCGCTCTGTCCGCCTGCGCCAGGGCGCGCTCGGACGCGTCCGGGAAGTCCGTGAGCGGCCGCCCGAGGGCCTCCACGAGGAATCCGTGCGCCTCCTCGCCGAGCGGGAACGCTCCCGCCTCGCAGCCGCCGCAGACCACCCCGCCGTGGCTCGGTGAGAACGCGCCCAGGTGCTCCGTCTCGCCGCACGACGCGCACGACGCGAGCTCGGGCGCGAACCCGGCGGCCAGCAGCAGCTTGATGCGGAAGGCGAGCGCCTGCGAGCGGCAGGCCCGCGCCGGCTCCGCGTCGAGCACGGCGAGCTCGTTGCAGAGCAGGTTGTAGGCGGCGGTGTTCGGATCGCTCGAGTCGAGCAGCCGCAGCACCGCCTCGCACGCCTGCGTGGCCCGCTCGAGCGACTCGCGGCGCTCGCGCAGGGCCGGATGGGCGTTCACGGTGTCGGCCTGGCTGATCGTGCAGAGCTCGCCGCGGCCCTGGTGCAGCACGAGCCGCACGCGCGTGAGCGGCTCGAGCCGCCCACCCATGCGCGACTTCACGCGCCGCACCCCCTTGGCGACGGCCCCGAGCCGCCCGTGGCCGTCCGTATAGAGGTGCAGAACCCGGTCCGCCTCGCCGTAGCGGATCGAGCGCAGCACGATTGCTTCCGTCTTGAACGAACGAGGCACTACATAGACTGTGAAGCGGATGTCGGACGAGAACGGGGTCGTGCTCTACACCACTGAGCCGTGCGGTTTCTGCCGCCAGGCGAAGGCGCTCCTGACCGCGCGCGGCGTGGCCTATGTCGAGGTCAATCTCGCCAAGGATCCCGTCGGCCGCGCCGAGCTCGTCGAGCTGACCGGCCAGATGACGTTCCCCCAGATCGTGGTGGGAAGGCGGGCGATCGGCGGCTTTCGCGAGCTGCTCGAGGCCGACCGCGCCGGCGGCCTCGACGAGCTGCTCGCCGCCTGAGCGCCGCCGCGCTCAGCCCGGCCGCGGCCGGCGCTGGCAGCGCGGGCAGACGTACGTGCCGCGCCCGGCGGCCCTGAGCTTCTGGATCGTCGCTCCGCAGCGCACGCAGGGCCTGCCCTCCCGGAGGTGCACGAGGAAGCGGTCCTGGAAGCTTCCGCGCGCGCCGTCCACGTGGCGGTAGTCGTCGATCGAGGCGCCCTTCGAGTCGATCCCGAGCTCGAGCGACTCCACCACGGCGTCGCGCAGCGCCACGATCTGCGGGCGCCGCAGCGTCCCCACCGGTCGGAGCGGGTGGATGCGCGCGCGGAAGAGCGCCTCGTCCGCATAGATGTTGCCGACCCCCGCGATCCGCTCCTGGTTGAGGAGAAAGGCCTTGACCGGCTGCTTTCGGCCGCGAGCCTGCGCGTGCAGCGCCTCCGCGGTGAAGTCCGAGCTGAGCGGCTCGACGCCGAGCCGCGAGGCGAAGTACTCGGCGAGCGCGTCGCTGCCGAGCAGGACGTCCCCGGTGCCGAAGCGGCGCACGTCCACGAACAGGAGGTTCTCGCCGCCGTCGAGCCGCATGCGCACGCGCAGGTGCTTCGGCTCCTCGTCCCGCGCCCCGACGAGCAGCAGGTTGCCGGTCATGCGCAGGTGCATGACGAGGTGGACGTCGTCCTCGAAGGACAGAATCAGGTACTTGCCGCGCCTGCCCGTGCGCTCGATCGCGCGGCCATCGAGCGCGTCCGCGAGGGCCTCGGGCGGCGCCGGCTCGCACCAGCGAGCGTCGAGCACCTCGATTCCCTCGAGCCGGCGCCCCTCGAGCGCGGGCGCGAGCTGGCGGCGGATCGTCTCGACCTCCGGGAGCTCAGGCATGCGCTCCCGGTTCTAGCAGTCAGGCGACGGTGGCCCTCGGGTGCGCCCGGAAGTAGACGTCCTTCAGCCGCTCGCTCGAGAGGTGCGTGTAGAGCTGGGTCGTCGACACGTCGGCGTGGCCGAGCATCTCCTGGACCGAGCGCAGGTCGCAGCCACCGGCGAGCAGATGGGTCGCGAACGTGTGGCGCAGGGTGTGCGGGCTCATGCGGTCGGCGAGCCCGGCGCTCAGCGCGTGGCGGCGGACGATCTTGTAGAGGCCCTGGCGCGTCAGGCCCACGCCGCGGAAATTGACGAACACGTGCGTCTCCGAGCCCGACTTGACGAGCAGTGGACGCCCGCGCTTCAGATAGATGTCGAGCGCGCCGAGCGCCGCCTGCCCGATCGGCACGACACGCTCCTTCGAGCCCTTGCCGCGCGCTCGCAGCACGCGGTCCTCGAGGTCCACGTCGCCGAGCTCCAACCCGGTGGCCTCGGAGGCCCGCAGGCCGCATGCGTACATCAGCTCGAGCAGGGCTCGGTCGCGCAGCGCCGCCGGACCGGTGCCGCGCGGCTGGGCGAGCAGGTTGTCGACCTCGCCGCGGGAGAGCACCTGCGGCAGCTTCCGCGAGCGTCGCGGGGCGCTCAGGCTCGCCGTCGGGTCCGACTCGAGCAGCCCGTCACGGCGCAGGTGGCGGTAGAAGGAGCGCAGGCAGGCGGACTTGCGGTGGATCGTGGCCGGGGACGCCGGTCGCCGCTCTGCGCTGCCGCGGCCCAGCTCGTCGAGGAAGTCCGAGATGTCGCCGGGTCCCGCCTCGATCGCGTTCAGCGCGTGCGAGTCGAGAAAGCGCCCGAACTGGAGCAGGTCGCCCCGGTACGCCTCGAGCGTGTTGCGCGACAGGCCGCGCTCGAACTCGAGGTAGGCGATGAAGTCGAGCAGCAGCTGCTCGAACCGTCGCTCGGTCAGGGGCTCCGCAATCGTGGCCATCGAGAGACGGGTTCGTCCGCCCGGCCGTCATCCCTTGACCTGCAAGCGGCCCACCAGCCAGAGCAGCCCGATGACGGTCTTGGCGTCGCGGCAGCCGGCGATCGTCGCGTCCAGCTCTGCGAGCGGGACGGTCACGATCTCGATGCGCTCGTTCTCCTCGGCCTGGGCGCTCTCGTCGCGCAGGTCCGTGGCCAGGAACAGGTGGCACGTCTCGTCGGCGAAGCCCGGCGAGGTGTAGACGCTCGTCAGGTGCTCCCAGGTCTCGGCGCCCTTGCCGATCTCCTCGGCAAGTTCGCGCTTGGCCGTGTCGAGCGGCGCCTCGCCCTCCTCGTCGAGCTTGCCCGCCGGCAGCTCGAGCAGCGCCTGCTCGCCGACCGGCTCGCGCGGCTGCCTGACCAGGTAGACCCGTTCGCCGTCGTGAGCGACCACGGCGACGGAACCCGGATGCTCGACCACCTCGCGCTCGGCCTCCTCGCCGTCGTCGAAGCGGACGGTGTCCACCCGCACGGTGGCGATCCGGCCCCGCCAGACCACCTCGCTGCGCACCCGCTCGAAGCTCATTCGCCCTCGTCGGCCTCGCCGGTGGCGGGCCGCGCGGCGGCCTCGCGCACGATCGCGAGCGTGATGTCGAGCATCTGCTCGAGGGCGTCCTCCGTGACCCACTCGTCCGGCTGGTGGTTCGCACCGGTGCCGTTTGCGAGGTTGACGACCGGCAGGCCCTGGTTGATCAGCGCGTTGGCGTCGCTGCCGCCGCCGGTCGCGATGTAGACGGGCTCGACCCCGCACGACTCGAGCGCCGCCGCCGCGATCTGGACCTGGGCGGAGGTACGCGTCAGGCGGTAGCCGCGGAAGTGGCGCTCGACCGAGGTGTCGACGTCGCAGCCGCCGTCGCTCGCGGCCTCGGTGCAGGCGTCCACCATCTCGCTGATCGCCTCGCCGGCCTTGGCGTCGTCGACGCTGCGTGCCTCGAGCTCGACGCTGCAGCGCTCGGCAACCACGTTGGCCGCGCTGCCGCCCTCGATCTTCCCGACGTTGGCGGTCGTGTCCTCGTCGATCCGGCCGATGCTCATGGATGCGACCGCGCGCGCCGCGGCGGCGATCGCATTGGCGCCGGCCTCCGGCCTGATCCCCGCGTGCGCGGCGCGCCCGTGGAAGGACGCCAGCAGCCTGTAGTAGGTCGGCGAGGCGATCACGATCTCGCCGATCGGCGAGGCGTGGTCGAACACGTAGCCGAGCTCCGCGCGCAGCCGCGACGCGTCGAACGCCTTGGCCCCGCGCAGCGCCAGCTCCTCGGTGGTCGTGAAGAGCAGCTCGACCTCGAGCGGCGAGCCCTCGCGCACGAGCCGCCGCGCGGCGCCCAGGATGGTCGCGACGGCAGCCTTGTTGTCGGCGCCGAGGATCGCCTCGTTGCGGTTCCGCAGCACGCCGTCCTCGCGCGCGACCTCGACGGGCGCCGCGAGCGGCACGGTGTCGAGGTGCGCGCAGAGCACGATCGCGCGCGCATCCGGTTCGGGGCCCGGGATCCGGGCGAGCAGGTTGCCCGCGTCCGAGCCGGTCTCCCCGCCGCTCGCGTCCTCCTCCACCTCGAGCCCGAGCTCGCGCAGGTCGGCCGCCACGGCATCCGCGATCGCCCGCTCGCGGCCGGACGGGCTCGGGATCTCGCACAGGCGGATGAAGTCGGCGACGAGGCGCTCGCGCTCCTCGCTCCTTGCCTCGACTATCACCGGCCGAACGCTACCGCCGCCCGCCGGCCGGGACGCTTCTCAGAACGGCAGCTCCTCATCCGGCGCTGCGACGACCTCTCCGTTTGCCTCGGCGGCGACGTCCGCGGTTCGGGTGATCCGGAACTCCGGCACGTCCTCGCCGCGCTCGATGCGCTCGATGCGGCCCTTCTGCTCCTCGAGGTACGCGGTCAGGGCCTTGTCGAGGCCGCGGCCCTCGGCGAACAGGTCGCACATCTCGTCGACGGAGACCGTCTCCGAGTTGACCCGCTCCGCGATCTCCTCGAGCCGCTTGTAGCCCGTCTCGAAGCTGATGTCGGTCGGTTCTGTCATCGGTCCTCTCCTCTTGTGTCCGTCACGACGGCCCCCACCTGACCGTCGCGGAAGTTGAGCCGCAGGTCGTCCCCGGTGCCGAGCCCGGCGGCCGAGCGCACGGGCCGCCCGTCGCCGTCGGCGGCGAGCACGTAGCCCTGCCGGCGAAAGTCGCGCGCCTCGATCCGGGTCGCGACGAGCCGCCGCTCGCGCTCGGCGTCCACGAGGCGCCGCCGCGCGCCGTCGCCGAGGCGCCCGCGCGGGCCCACGAGCAGGTCGGCCTCCCGGGCCGTTCGCCGCGTGGCGCCCTCGAGCGCGCGTCGCCTGTGCCTCGCGAGCGCGCGCCCGTAGTTGTAGTCGTGCAGCTTCGCCTGGCGGCGCAGGCCGTGGCCCGCGCGGCGCGCGCAGGCCGCGACGTCCGCGCCGAGGCGCCGAACCTGCTCGCCGACGGCGTCGAGCCGTCCGCGGGCAGCGACGATGCCCTGCGCCCGCTCGGCGAAGAACGCGCGCTCGGCGTCGGCGATCGCGAAGCGTGAGCGCGCGCACCGCCTCGCGCCGCGGCGCGAGCAGCGCGCGCGGGCTCAGACCGCGGCAGAGCGCGGCGAGCCCGTGGGCTCGCTGGCGCAGGCGCGCCGGGGCGGTGCCGAGCCGCGCGGCCGCCACCGCGGTGCGCTCGAGCTCGCGGCGAACGCGTCCGGGCGCGGCGGCGAGCCGGCCGCCGTGATCCGTCACGCGCGCGTCGAGCTCCGCGAGCCGGCGCCCCGCGAGGCCGAGCCCCGCGCGCGCGTGAACGATCCGCGCGAGCAGCTCCTCGCCAGAGGGGACGATCAGCTCGGGCGCGTGGGTCGGCGTGGCGGCGGCGTGGCTGACGAAGTTGCAGACGGGCTCGTCCGGCGTATGGCCGATCGCGCACACGACCGGCTTCGTGCAGGCGGAGATGGCGCGGCAGAGCCGCTCGTCGTCGAACGCGGCGAGGTCCTGCAGCGAGCCGCCGCCGCGCGCGATCAGGATCACGTCCACGCGCGGCTCGCGCATCAGACGGGCGAGCGCGGCGATGATCTGGCCCGGCGCGGCCTTGCCCTGGACCGCGGCCGCGCACGTGAGGACCTCGGCCGGCGGAAAGCGCGAGTGAATCGCTCGGATGACGTCGCTGAGGCCGTCCGAGCCGTCGCCCGAGATCACGCCCACCGCGCGTGGAAAGGCGGGCAGCGGCCGCAGGCGCGCGCGGTCGCACAGGCCCTCCGCCGTCAGCTTCGCGATCAGCTCGGTGCGGCGCCGCAGCAGCTCGCCGTCGCCCGGCGAGCTTGACGTCGGTGACGAGCAGGCTGAGCTGCCCGCGCTGGCGCCACAGGTCGGGGCGCGCGACCTTGACCAGCACGAGTTCTCCGTCCTTCGGCGTGTGCTGCAGCCGGGCCGCCTCCTGCGCCCAGACCTTGCACTTCAGCACCGACGAGCCGTCCGTCAGGTCGAAGAAGACGTGCCCACGCGGGCTGCGGTGCACCTCCTGCGCCTCGCCCTCGACGATCCCGCCGCCGACCGAGCGCACGGCGGAGTCGATCCGGGCGGCGAACTCGGAGACGCTGAGGCCCCTGGTGACGGTCTGAGCAGGCAAGCGAACCACCTTAGGTCCGGTCGTGGACGGACCGGCGGATCTGACGCGGGCGGCCTCAGGCGCGCGACTCGGCGCGCACCTCGGGCTCGACCTCCGGCGCCCGATCGGACGAGCGCTCGCGCGCCAGCTCGAGCGCGGCACCCACGAACTCGCGGAACAGCGGCTGCGGGCGCAGCGGCCTCGACTTGAACTCCGGGTGGTACTGCGAGGCCACGAAGAACGGGTGACCCGGGAGCTCGATCACCTCGACCAGCCGGTCGTCCGGGGAGGTGCCGCTGAACACGAGGCCCGCATGCTCGAGCCGCTTGCGCAGGTGGTTGTTGACCTCGTAGCGGTGCCGGTGGCGCTCGTAGATCACGGCCTCGCCGTAGACCTCGCGCGCCCGCGTGTCGTCGTGGAGCTTCACCGGGTCCGCGCCCAGGCGCATCGTGCCGCCCATGTCGCGGACCTCCTTCTGCTCCGGCAGCAGGTCGATCACGGGATACGGCGTCTCGGGGTCGAACTCGGTCGAGTTCGCGCCATCCATGCCGGCGACGTGCCGGGCGAACTCGGCGACCGCGATCTGCATGCCGAGGCAGATGCCGAGATAGGGCACGTCGTGTTCGCGGGCGTAGCGCGCCGCGACGATCTTGCCCTCGATCCCGCGCACCCCGAAGCCGCCGGGGACGAGGATGCCGTCGCAGGCGGCGAGCTCGCGCTCGACCTCGCCGTCCGTCAGCCGCTCGCTGTCGACCCAGCGCACCTCGACCTTCCCACCGTGGTGGGCGCCTGCGTGGTTGAGCGCCTCGATCACGGACAGGTAGGCGTCCGCGAGCTGGTTGTACTTGCCGACGAGCCCGATCCGCACGGGCTGCGTGGCCGCCTCCACCCGGTCGACGAGGGCCTGCCAGTCGGCGAGGTCGGGCGGTGCGCTGTCCTCGAGGCCGAAGAAGCGGAGCACCGCCTCGTCCACGCCCTCGTGGGCGAACTCGAGCGGCACCTTGTAGATCGAGTCGACGTCGCGCGCCGAGACGACCGAGCTCACCGGGAGGTTCGCGAACAGGGCGATCTTCTCGCGGATTTCCTTGCCGAGCGGCTCCTCGCAGCGGCACATCACCATGTCCGGCTGGATGCCGATGCGGCGCAGCTCCTGCACGGAATGCTGGGTCGGCTTCGTCTTCAGCTCGCCCGCGTGCCCGAGGAACGGGACGAGCGTGAGGTGGACGAACATGCAGCGGTCGCGCCCGAAGTCCGAGTGGAACTGGCGCAGCGCCTCGAGGAACGGGAGCGACTCGATGTCGCCCACGGTCCCGCCGATCTCCGTGATCACGATGTCGACGTCCGCCGACTCCGCGACGAGCTTGATGCGGTTCTTGATCTCGTCCGTGATGTGCGGGATCACCTGGACGGTGCCGCCGAGGTAGTCGCCGCGGCGCTCGCGCCGGATCACCGAGTTGTAGATCGCGCCGGCCGTGGCGTTCGACGCGCGGCTCGTGTTGACGTCGGTGAAGCGCTCGTAGTGCCCGAGGTCGAGATCCGTCTCGGCACCGTCCTCCGTGACGAACACCTCGCCGTGCTGGAACGGGCTCATCGTGCCCGGATCCACGTTGATGTACGGGTCGAACTTCTGGATCGTCACGGACAGGCCGCGTGCCACCAGGAGCTGCCCGAGGGAGGCCGCCGCGATGCCCTTGCCGAGTGCGGAGACCACGCCGCCTGTGATGAAGATGAAGCGGGTGGCGGGGCGCGAATCAGGCATCAAGTCTCTGGGAACCCGAGTCTACCTCGTCCTCAGGACGAAGCTCCGATGAGCCCTTCGGCGTGCTTGCGCGCGGCGCCGTCGGAGCTCTCCGCGCCGAGCATCCGCATCAGCTCCTCGACGACATGGTCGCCCTCGAGCGACTCGACCGTGGTCAGCGCCGTGTCCGTCTCTGCCGACTTCTCGATCCTGAAGTGGGTCTCGGCGAGCGCGGCGATCTGAGGCAGGTGCGTGATGCAGAGCACCTGTCGCGACTCGCCGAGCGACCTCAGCCGCTCCCCCACCGCACGGGCGGTCTGCCCGCCGACACCGGCATCGACCTCGTCGAACACGAGCGTGCGCGACTCGCCGACGCCCGCCACGGTCATCAGCGCCAGCATCACGCGCGAGAGCTCGCCTCCAGAGGCCGCCTCGCGGATCGGCGCCGCGGGGACGCCCGGATTGGGCGCCAGCAGGAACTCCGCACGCTCCGCCCCAGACGGGGCGAGCTCGTCGCGTGGCTCGACCCGGACCTCGAACTCGGCGCCCTCCATTGCGAGCGCCGCCAGCTCCTCGCGCACGCGCTTCGCGAGCTTCGGCGCCGCCTTCCGCCGGGCATCGCCGAGCCTGCCGGCGAGCCGCTCGAGCTCGGCGGCCGCTTCGGCCAGGTCCGCCTCCGCGCGCTCCGTCTCGACCTCGGCGCGCTCGAGCCGCTCGCGCTCCGAGCGGCAATGCTCTGCGTGGGCGAGCACCGCCGTGACGCTGCCGCCGTGCTTTCGCTCGAGCCTGTCGTACGCCTCGAGCCGCTCCTCGACGGCCTCGAGCCGCCCCGGCTCCGCCTCGAGCGAGTCCGCGTAGCGGCGCAGCTCGGCGCCGAGATCCTCCGCCTCGAGCCGCAGCGCGGCGAGCCGCGCCGCCAGCGAGCCGAGCTCCGGGTCCGCGGGGGCGACCGGCTCAGCCAGCCGCTCCGCCTCCGCCAGCGCGGCGACCACCCCCGCCCCGCCGTCGAGCCCGGCGTCCGCGCTCGGCGTGATCGCCTCCGCCCCGCCGAGCGCCGCGGCGAGCAGGCCGTCGAGCTCGCGCATCCGCGCGCGCTCGGCAAGCAGCGACTCCTTCTCCGCCTCACTCGGGTCGAGCAGCTCGATCTCCTCGAGTTCGAAGCCGAGCAGGTCGAGGTCGCGATCGCGCGTGCCGGCCCGCTCGCGCAGCTCCGCCAGGCGGCGCTCGAGGGCTCGCACGCGCGCGTGTGATTCGCCCACGCGCGAGCGCAGCTCGAGCTGCGCGCGGCCGGCGAAACCGTCGAGCAGGTCGAGCTGTGCCGAGGCGAGCGCGAGCCGGCGGTGCTCATGCTGTCCAAAGAACGCCACGAGCCGTCCGCCCAGGGCGGCCAGGTCGGCCGCCGTGGCCGAGCGCCCCTGGACGAGCGCGCGCGTGCGCCCCTCGGCGCTGACCCGCCGCGCGAGGACGATCTCGCCGAGGCCGCCGGGGTCTCCGTCCTCCTCCCAGTCGCCGATCCGCTCGCGCAGGTCGGCGAACCCGGGCTCGTCGAGCAGCCCGGGCGGCAGCTCGAAGACGCCCTCCACGTATGCCTCGCGCGCCCCGGGCGGACGATGCCGGAGCGCGGCTTGCCGCCCAGCAGCAGGTCGAGCGCGTGCGCGAGCACCGTCTTGCCCGCCCCGGTCTCCCCCGTGATCGCGGTCAGCGCCGCTCCCGGGCGCAGCTCGGCCCGTTCGATCAGGAGGAGGTTCTCTATTCGCAGCTCGAGGAGCACGAGGGCAGGTGTACCAGCGCGCCCCGACGGAGCGGGCCCCGTTTCACACCGCTGTGCGCGAGTTGTGCGCCTTCAGTAGGAGAGGCGACCGAACTTGTCGCGCAGGCGGTGGTAGAAGGTCGCCCCGGGGGTCTGCGCGAGCAGGGCCCGGTCCTCCTCGAAGCGGATCCTGACCGTCTCCTGCGGGGCCAGCGCGCATACCGTGCGGCCGTCGGTCGTCAGGTCGACCTCCTCCTCGCGCGAGCGGTTCGTGACCTCGAGCGGGTCGGACGGCGCCACCACGAGCGAGCGCGCCGTGAGCGTGTGCGGAGCGATGAACGAGACCACGAACCCCTCGACGCCCCAGGCGAGCACGGGCCCGCCGTTGGCGAGGTTGTAGCCGGTCGATCCGGCCGGGGTCGAGACCACGAGGCCGTCGCAGCGGACCTCGCCGAGCTCCTCCCCAGCCACGGAGTACGCGAGCTCGGCGACCCGGCCGCTCTGGCGCCTGTGGAACGAGATGTCGTTCATGGCCACCTGCTCGCCCGAGTCGACGTCGACCACGAGCGCGGGGAGCTTCATCTCGTCGAACTCGCCCGCGAGCGCGCGCGCGACGCCGTCCTCGAGCTCCCACGGCTCGACCGTGGCGAGGAAGCCGATCGCGCCGAAGTTGACCGCGAAGACCGGCACGCCGGTTCCGGCATAGCGACGCAGCGTCGACAGGATCGTGCCGTCGCCGCCGAGCACGAGGGCGAGCTGGCAGTCGCCCTCGTCAGCGCCGACCACGACGCCCGGCCGGGCCTCGATGCCGTGCTTCTCTGACTCATCCGCGGGGATGCGCACCTCGACGCCCGCCTCCCCCGCCAGTTCGATCACGCGCATGAGCGCGCCACCGGTGTCCGAGGCCCGGTGGTGGGTGAAGACGGCGATCGCCTTCGGGCGCGCGCTCACGGCTCCGCCCTTCGCGCCGCCGCGCCGAGGTCCTCCGCGGCGCCCTCGCGCCCGCCCTCGGCGAGCCAGACGAAGCTCTCGAGGTTGCCGGCCGGCCCGGGCAGGCCCGAGGAGGCATAGCCGAGCACCGCGGCCCCGAGCGACGCCCGCGAGAACTCGCCGATCTCGACGAGTGCGGCGCGGCGGTCGTCGGCCGAGCGCACCACGCCACCCTTGCCGATGCGCTCGCGCCCGACCTCGAATTGCGGCTTGACGAGCGCGAGGCAGTCGAAGCTCGGCGCCGCGCAGCCGAGGACGGCCGGCAGCACCTTCGCGAGCGAGATGAACGAGACGTCCGCGACGATCAGATCGGGTGCGTAGGGCAGGTCGTCCGGCACGATGCCGCGAGCGTTCGTGCGCTCGATCACCGTCACGCGCTCGTCGTTGCGCAGGCGCCAGTGAAGCTCGCCATAGGCGACGTCGAGGGCGATCACGGCCGCCGCGCCGCGCTGCAGGAGGCAGTCCGTGAACCCACCCGTCGAGGCGCCCACGTCGAGCGCCCGCCGGCCGGCCGGGTCGATGCGGAACGCGTCGAGCGCGTTCGCGAGCTTCACCCCGCCGCGCGAGACGAAGGGCGGCGCGCCCGCCACGCCGAGGTCGGCGTCGTCCGCGACGAGCTCGCCCGGCTTGCTGGCGGGCCGCCCCGCCACGCTCACGTCGCCGGCCATGACGGCGGCCGCCGCGCGCGAGCGGGACTCGTAGAGCCCGCGATCCGCCAGCAGGGTGTCGAGCCGCCGTTTCGGCACGGGCGGAGCGTACCCCGCCCGCTGGGTCATGGATCTGCCGGGTCCGGGTCAGATCGCGCTCTGGTGAGGGGCTCGACAGAAGTGTGACCCACGTCACACAGCGCCGACCTACCGAGCGTAACCTCGGCTCCGATGACCGCTTCGAGCTCCATCCGTCCCGAGCTCCGGCCCGGCTTCCTGATGCTCCTCGGCAGCGCTCTGATGATCGTGCCGCTGCTGCTCGAGCTCGGCGTGGCGCCGATCCTCACGGGCGGCCTCGCGGGCGTCGCGATCGTGGGCCTCGGGCTGGCGGGCACCGAGCGCGAGGGCCGCGGCACCCTCCCGATGAGCGTGCAGTCCGACTACGTGCAGGGCATCGCCCTCGGGCTGCTGGCCGCCGCCGTCGTCTTCGGCCTGGCCGACGACATCTCGGCGCTCGCGGTCTTCGGCTCTGCCGGCACGATCGGCCTCCTGCTGGACGCCCTCACTCGCCCCGCGCCCGAGCCCGCCTGACCAAGACTTCCTCCCAGAGACGCAGCACACATATCGCATCACTCCTCCCTCGAGAGCGGCCTCGCGAAAGCGGGGCCGTTCTCATTCGTAGACTGGTTCGTCCATGAGCTCGCAGCGCTACGAGACCCGCCTCGACTGGACCGGCTCCACAGGACTCGGCTGGGATCACTACGACCGCACCCACACCGTGACCGCCACCCCCGCCGAGCAGGAGATCCGCCTCACCACGGGCGAGTCGAAGGGCGACCCGGCGATCCTCAACCCGGAGCAGCTCGTGGTGATGGCCGCCTCGTCCTGCCAGATGCTGATGTTCCTCCACCTGGCCGCGAAGGCGCGCATCGACGTCGTCGAGTACACGGACGACGCCACCGCCCTGATGCCGGAGGACGCGGAGCCCGTGCGCATCACCGAGATCGCGCTCAGGCCACGGATCGTGGTGCGCGGCGACGCGAGCGCGGAGCGCATCGAGAGGCTCTGCCACACGGCTCACGAGCACTGCTTCATCGCCAACACCCTTCGCAGCGAGATGACCCTGGAGCCCGTGATCGAGCGAGCGGAGGTGAGCGCATGAGCGCCCTGCCCGAGTTCCTGCGCGCGCTGCTCACGAGCCCCGGCGCCCCCGGTCAGGAGGGCGCCCCCGTGAAGGTCTGGCGCGAGGAGGCCGAGGGCTTTGCCTCCTCGATCACGACGGACGCCATGGGGACTCCCGTGGCGCTCGTCGACGGCCGCGCCGACGGCCCGCTCGTGGCGGTGGTCGGCCACATCGACGAGATCGCGGTTCTCGTCAGCCACGTGACGAAGGAGGGGATGCTGAAGGTCGTCTCCTCCGGCGGCTGGGATCCGCAGATCCTGGTCGGCCAGCGCGTCGACGTCCTGACCTCGAAGGGCGTGGTGCCGGGCGTGGCCGGCCGCAAGCCGATCCATCTGCTCGAGTCGGAGGAGCGCAAGAAGGCCGTCGAGCTGAAGAAGCTGCACATCGACGTGGGCGCGGATGACGCCGACGAGGTGGCGCGAGCTCGGGCATTCGGCTCGGCGACCCGATCGTGGTTGCCGCCGAGCCCGTCGAGCTGCCGCACGGGCGCATCGTCTCGCGCGCGCTCGACAACCGCCTCGGTGTCTACGTGGCCCTCGAGGCGGCGCGCAAGGTGCACGAGGCGGGCGGCGGCGCCGGCGCGATCGCGGCCGTCGCGGCCGTCCAGGAGGAGATCGGCTCGCTCGGCGCGCGCGCCATGGCCTTCGGCCTCGAGCCGGACGTGGCGATCGTGGTCGACGTGACTCACGCCACGGACGCCCCCGGCGTCGAGCCTGGCGAGATCGGCGAGCACGGCCTCGGCGAGGGACCGGTCCTCTCGCGCGGCGCGATCGTGAGCGCGCGCGTGAACGACCTGCTCGACGCCGCAGCCGAGGCGGAGGGCATCGCGATCACGACGGAGGTCTCCGGCCGCGCGACGCACACCGACGCGGACTCGATCCACCTGAGCCGCTCGGGCGTCCCGACCGCGATCCTGTCGATCCCGCTGCGCTACATGCACTCCCCCGTCGAGCTCGTCCAGATGTCGGACGTCGAGAACGCGATCGACGTGATCGCGGCGTTCACATTGCGGCTCGAGGCCGAGACGAACCTCTCACGCTTCGGCTGAGAGGGCAGGCAGTCCTGGATCGGTGTCGCCTCGCGACCCTTATCCAGGAACGCTCCGGACCGCTAGGCCAGCGACGGCTCGAGCACGGCCTGGGCGACCCGCTCGGCCACGGCCTCGGGCGTGAGGCCGACCTCCTCGCGCAGCAGCGCGGGCTTGCCGTGGGTCACGTAGCGGTCGGGGAGCCCGATCCGCAGGATGCGCGTGTCGCCGAGCAGGTCGCGGTCGGCGAGGTGCTCGAGCACGCCGGAGCCGAAGCCCCCGGCGAGCACGTTCTCCTCGACCGTGACGAGCAGCTCGTGCTCCGCCGCGAGGCGCTCCACGAGCTCCCCGTCGAGCGGCTTCGCGAAGCGGGCGTCCGCGACGGTCGGCTCGATCCCATGCTCGTCCGCCAGCAGGCGGGCCGCGCCGCTCGCCACGCTCACCCCGTAGCCGTAGCCGAGGAACGCCACGCGCTCGCCCTCGCCGAGCAGCTCGCCGCGGCCGATCTCGATCGGCTCGGGACGCGCCGGCAGACCGACGCCCTCGGCCTCCCCGCGCGGGTAGCGCAGCGCGACCGGGCCGTCGTCGTAGACGAGCGCCGTGCGCAGCATGTGGACGAGCATCGCCTCGTCGCGCGGCGCCATCTGGACCATGTGCGGCAGGCAGCGCAGGTAGGAGATGTCGAAGGCGCCGTGGTGGGTCGGCCCGTCGTCGCCCACGAGGCCCGCCCGGTCCATCGCGAAGACCACGTTCAGCTTCTGCAGGCAGACGTCGTGGACGATCTGGTCATAGCCGCGCTGCAGGAAGGTCGAGTAGATCGCCGCCACGGGCTTCGCGCCCTCGAGCGCCAGTCCCGCGGCGAACAGGACCGCGTGCTGCTCAGCGATGCCCACGTCGTAGTAGCGCTCGGGCAGCGCGCCCTGGAGCAGGTTGAGCCCGGTCCCCGAGTTCATGGCGGCCGTGATTCCGCACACGCGCTCGTCCCGGCGCGCCTCCTCCACGAGCGCCTCGCCGAAGACCTGCGTGTACTGCGGCGGCGCGGGCGAGGCCGGCTTTGCCTTCTTGGCCTTCGCCGCCGCGCCGTTCACGATCGAGCCGGGCTTCGCGGCATGCCACTTCTCCATGCCCTCGAGCCCGCCCTCCTCGGCGGGGATGAAGCCCTTGCCCTTGACCGTCTTGCAGTGCACCACGACCGGGCGGTCCGCCTCGAGCGCCTCGCCGATCGCCTGGCGCAGCGCCTTCACGTCGTGGCCGTCGATCACTCCCACGTAGGCGAGGTCGAGCTCCTCGAAGAAGAGCCCGGGCGCCCAGTAGGCCTTGAGCGACTCCTTCAGCACCGGCCCGAGCCGCTCGATGCGCTTGCCGATGCCGGCGGGGAGCTTCGTGAGCGTCTCCTCCGCGTCCTCGCGCGCGTGGTAGAGCTTCGGGTTCAGCCGGATGCGGTTGAAGTAGCGCGAGAGGGCGCCGACGTTCGGGGCGATCGACATGCCGTTGTCGTTCACCACGATCACGATCGGCAGGTCCATCCCGCCGGCGTTCAGGAGGGCCTCGAAGGAGACGCCGCCCGTGAGCGCGCCGTCGCCGATCACCGCGACCACCCTGCCGTCCTCGGCGACCCCGCGGCGCATCGCCTCCTTGATCCCGACCGCGTAGGAGACGGACGTCGAGGCGTGCCCGGCGCCCATGATGTCGTGCTCCGACTCGCCCAGCGAGCAGAACGGCGCGAGGCCGCCGTACTTGCGGATCGTGTCGAGCTCGTCGCGGCGCCCGGTGAGCACCTTGTGGGGGTAGGCCTGATGGCCGACGTCCCAGAGCACCTTGTCGCGCGGCGATTCGAGCAGCGAGTGCAGGGCGACGGCGATCTCGCAGGCGCCGAGGTTCGCCCCGAAGTGCCCGCCGATCTCGCCGATCGTCTCGATGATGAGCTCGCGGACCTCCTGCGCGACGGTCTGGAGCTCCTCGTCGGAGAGGCCCTTCAGGTCGGCCGGGCCGTCGATCTTGTCGAGGAAGTCGGTCATGTTGTTCGGGTGAGGATGTAGTCGGCGATCTGCCCGAGCCGGCCGGTGTCCCCGGGGGCCTCGGCGAGCGCCGCGCGCGCCGAGCGATGTGTCTCACGCGCGAGTTCCCTCGCCCGCTCCAGGCCGTACACGCTCACGTAGGTCGCCTTCCCATGCCGCTCATCGGAGCCACGCGGCTTCCCGAGCTCGGCCTCGTCGCCCGTGACGTCGAGGATGTCGTCGACGATCTGGAATACGACTCCGAGCTCGGCCGCAAAGCGCCGGAACGGAATTGTGGCAGGTCGATCCGGCCCGTCGAGCGCGAGGACGCAGCCCACCGACGCGCCGATCAGCGCACCGGTCTTGAGCTCGTGCAGGTGCCTCAGGTCGGTCGCCGGGTCCCCGTTGACGTCGAGGAACTGGCCGCCCACCATCCCCCCCACGGCGACGGCCGAGACGATCTCGGACGCGGCGGCGAGCACGCCCGCCGGATCGCCGCCCTGCTCCGTGAGGACGAGGCGCAGGGCCTCGGCGAACAGGCCGTCGCCCGCGAGGATCGCCACGTCCTCGCCGAACGCCACGTGGCAGGTGGGCTTGCCGCGGCGCAGGTCGTCGTCGTCCATCGCCGGCAGGTCGTCGTGGATCAGCGAGTAGGTGTGGATCATCTCGAGGGCGCCCGCGAGCGGCAGCACCCCGTCGGGATCGCGCCCGAGCGCCTCGGCGGTCGCGAGCGCGAGCACCGGGCGGATGCGCTTGCCGCCGGCGAGCAGCGAGTAGCGCATCGCCTCCTCGAGCCGGGCGGTTCCGGGCTCGGTGCCGAAGCGCAGGCTCTCGAGATAGTTCTCGACTCGGTTCTGGAGCTCGACGGGGTACGTCGCGGCCTGGACGGCGCTCACAGAAGGCGCTCCTGCCCCTCGGATTCGCCGGCGCCGCGAGCGCGGGCGTCGATCTCGGCTCCGAGCCGCGCGGCGAGCTCCGCGCAGCGCTCGACGAGGTCGGCGCCCTCGTCGGGGTCGACCGCCTCCGAGCGCAGCAGGTCCGCCACGCGCTCGAGCTCCTCGGCGAGCTCGGCGATCGAGGAGGGCTCGCTCATGCGCGTGCCTCCTCCTCGCGGGCCACGGCGCCGAGTATGCCGTTGACGAAGCCGGGAGCGTCGGCGCCGCAGAGCTCCTTCGCCGCCTCGATCGCCTCGTCGATCGCGACCTCGGTCGGCACGTCGGGGCGGCTGCGCAGCTCGTGGAGCGCCACGCGCAGGATGTTGCGCTCGAGCGGCGCGATCCGGTCGAGCGACCAGCCGGTCGAGTGGCGCGAGATCAGCTCGTCGAGCTCGCCCCGCTCCGCCTCGGTGCCCTCCACGAGCTCGCGCGTGAACGCCGACGCGTCACGGCCGAGCAGGTCGCCCGCGGACCGGCTTGTCACGTCCGATTGGTAGAGCGCCACCACCGCCGCCCTGCGCTGATCGCTCCGCCGGGCCACTCAGGCCCGCGAGACGTACTCGCCCGAGCGCGTGTCCACGCGCACCCGATCGCCGACGTTCACGAACAGCGGCACCCGCACCACGACGCCGGACTCGAGCGTGGCGGGCTTGTCGCCCCCGCCCGACGCGGTGTCCCCGCGCAGCCCGGGCTCGGTCTCGGTCACGGCAAGCTCGACGGCGCTCGGCACCTGCACGTCGTTCGGGCGCTCGTCCACGTACAGGACCTCGACCTCCTCGTTCGGCAGCACCCACTTGAGCGACTCCTGGACGGACTCCTCCGGCACGGCCATCTGGTCGTAGGTCTGGGAGTCCATGAAATGCGCGTCCGTGCCGTCCGAGTAGAGGAACGTCATCTTGCGCGACTCGGTGCGCACGGGGCGGAACTTCTCGCCGGCGCGGAAGGTCCTGTCGATCACGGCGCCGTCGTCGGCGCGCTTCAGCTTCGTGCGGACGAACGCGCCGCCCTTGCCGGGCTTGACGTGCTGGAACTCGACGATCCGGAAGATCCTGCCGTCGACCTCGACGTGCATGCCGTTCTTGAACTGGTTGGTGCTGACCATCGCGGCCCGCAAGCCTAGTGTCCACGGAGCACCTCGCCCAGGCGATCAGTTTGTTGCAAAGATCACAAACGGGCATAGGGTCGCCTCAACCAATCAAGGAGGAAGTCTTGAAGGCGAGGACTCGCATCGGCGCGCTCGTAGCCACGTGCGCCTTTCTTATGGCGCTGCCCAGTGCGGCGTCGGCCAACATATACCTCGAGCTCCCCGGCATCCCGGGGGAGTCGATCGCGGTCGGCTTTGAGAACCAGATCGAGCTCAGCTCGTTCCAAATCGGGGTGGGCAGAAACGCCGCCGCCAAGGGGCCCTCGTTCTCGCGAGGTCACCGTGACGAAGCAGCTCGACAAGTCATCGCCCCAGCTCATGCTCCGCACCGCGAACGGCACGACGATCCCGACCGCCAAGGTGCGGTTCACGACGCCGGGCGCGGAAAAGGTCAACGTGTACCTGCGCTACTGCTTCACCGGGGTGCGCATCACGGGCTACACCCAAAGCAGCGGCGGCGACGACCGGCCGAGCGAGAGCGTCTCGTTCAGCTACGCCACGATCGTGCAGTCGTACACCCAGGGGTCCGAGACCGGCGGCGGCGGCAACGTCTTCGCCGCAGGCTGGGACCTGCTCAAGAACGGCCCATTCAATACCGCTTGCACCGACTGATCATCTAGCGGGGCTCGCGCCGCTCCCCGGCTGAAGTCCAGCCGGTGCGGCGCGGGCCGTCCGCTCCGGGCGCTGCGATCAGTCGGCCGCCCAGGCGGATACCGACACGAAGTCGAGCGTGCCGTTCGGCGGCAGCGGCTGCGGGTTCAGCGCGACGAAGTCGATCGTCGCCCTCGGCGGCAGCGGCTGCGGGTTGAGCGCCACCAGGTTGATCTTGATTCCGGGCGGGATCGGCTGGGGGTTGAGCGCGACGAGATTGATCGTGGCGTCGGGCGGCAGCGGCTGGGGATTCAGCGCGACCAGCTCGATCGTCGCGTCGGGTGGAAGCGGCTGCGGGTTGAGAGCCACGAGGTTGATCTCCACGCCCGGTGGAATCGGCTGGGGGTTGAGCGCTACGAGGTTGACGCTGGACTCGGCCATCTGATCGCTCCTTCCGCGGGTGACCGAGTGAGCGTACCCCGTCGCGCCCGTGCCAAAGTGTGGAGGATGCCCAGGACTGGCGCCCTCAACTGAAAGCGACGGGCGGGTCGCCCTACCGGCCGACGTCGCCTTCGGCGTCGATGCGCTCCTCCCGCACGACGTGGGCCTTATGCGCGGCGAATGGGAACCCCCTTCTGCACCTGCTCGGTCACGACGTACCTGCGCAGCCGCGCCCGCCCGGCCTGCTCACGCGCGGTCCCGAGGCGGCTCTCCTCCTCGGACCGCGTCGGCGCATCTCGGGTGGAGGGTCCATTCGCGGCGCGCCCGACCGGCCTCCGGCCCGAGGCGCCGCGATAGTGCATGCCGTAGTGCGCGCACAGTCGCTCTTCTTCCCGGGAGGAGAGGTCTGCGCCTGGTTTTACGTTCGGGGCATCTTTGATCTGATCCTTGTCGTACGGGACCTGAAGCTGCGTCCCGTGTGGCTCAACGTGCGTGATCGGCACGAACTTGAGCTTCGAGCCGAGCATCCCGCTGCGGACCGCCGCCCACTCGGGGTTCGCTGTTCCGTCCTCGCAGTAGAGGTCCTCGACGGTTCCGACCTTCTTGCCGTCGTTGTCGATGATCTCCCGCCCAACCCAGTCATATGCGTAGGTCGTCTGTCCGGTCATGCTGGATCCTCCCTGTGTCGTTTGGGCGTCTCTTCGGGCCCACGTCGGGCCTCATGTCCTGCTCGATCCCGCCGCCGGCGCCCCCGTTCGTCGCCGCCCCACGAGTCTCCTCAGAGCAAGTGGCGCTGGTGAGCGCGCCCGCGCGCAGCGCCCTGGAGAGCACGAGGGCCAGCCCGTGAGCGCACAGGCCGTCGAACTCCATCGTCAGGAGCTCCCCCGACAGGGCTCCTCCCCGGATGCTGGGCACCAGGCGCACGCGCTCGGTCTCCGCCCTCAGGTCGCGAGCGCGCACGTCGCTCTCCGGGACGATCATCTCGGGGGGCCCGGCACCACCCTCGACCGGCTTGTGCAAGTCCACGGGCACCACGGAGGTAGCCGTGATTCCCGTCGCCACGTCGGTGATTCGCAGAATGGCGCTGAGGCGGCCGATCGGAGAGGCGAAGCCGATCAACTCCGCGCGACAAGAGCGAGCGAAGCCCGGTTAGCACGGAGCTGCCACGCACCGGGATGCGGACCCGCCGGGCGCTCGTGCCCGGTGGTGGCAACTCCTCGCGACGGAACCGCGAACCGGGGCGGTTCAAATCGTCGCGCTGTGGGGACGTTAGCGTATAACGTGCATACAGATGCATACAAGTATGAGACATCTATGTCCCAAAACAGGCCAGAGGTAAACCTCCCTCAGACGTCCTTGGCCGCGCCTCGCCCGGCGCTGCAGCAGCGTGTGATCGACGCGATTCTCGAAGCAGCCGCACGCGTGATTGCCGCAAGCGGGGAGTCGGCGAGCATGGCCGACGTGGCGGCGTCGGCCGGCGTGGCTCGCGCAACGCTGTACCGCTACTTCCCCAACCGTCAGGCGGTACTGGACGACCTTGCCGCCCTTGCCGTGGCCGATGCCGAAGCGCGACTCGTTGCGGCGCGGCTGGAGGAGGTGACCACCGACGAGGGCGTGACGCGAGCGGTCAGGGCCCTGGTTGAGGTCGGTGACGCATTCATCGTGCTCGCACGTGACCGGGTTCAGCTCGACGCGGCCGAGTTCGAGCGCCGCGTCGGCCAGCCGTTGCGCCGGCTCATTGAGCGCGCGCAGAGCACAGGCGACCTTCGTGATGACGTTCCGGCCACCTGGCTGACCGACGTACTCGTGAGCCTCGTCGTCAGCGTGCTGCGTTCCAAGCCGGGTACGGGTAGGGAAGACACGATCGCCAGGATCACCACGCTCTTCCTCGACGGCGCTCGCCGACGCCCGATCGGATGAGCAGACCAGGAGGGTCGATGGAGCCAAGAGCGAGCGAAACGAAGGTCCCGATCACGGCGCCGGCGGTTGACCCCGAGCTCCTGCATGAGCTCGTCGACCATCTGCGTCAGAACCGGGAGGCGTTGCGCGAGAAGTGGGTGCGACGCATAACGGAAGCCAAGCTGCTTGAGCGTCATGGAGCCGGACGAGATCTTCTCGGAGGTCACGGCCGTTTACGACAACTACGTCACCGCCCTGGAGACCGGGAGCGTCGAGACGCTCCAGGAGTACGCGAGGGACCTCTCCGAGCGCATCATCCCCCGCGGCGTGGAGACGGACGAGGTCCTCGGCATCGTGCTGCTGCTGCGCGACGTGCTCGCGAGGTCGCTGTTCGTCAACTACGAGCGCGATCAGCGCGACCCTGACCTGCTCCATCGCATCCTTGACTCATATGAGCCGGCGGCCAACAGCATCGCGGTGACCGTGGGCGTGAGCTTCGTGGACGAGCGCGAGCGGATCATCCGCGAGCAGCAGGAGTCCATCCGAGAACTTTCCACTCCCGTCCTCCAGGTGCGCGAGCGTCTGCTGATCCTGCCGATCATCGGCGTGCTCGACTCGGCCCGGGCGCGCCAGCTGACCGAGCAGCTCTTGGGGGCTATCCGCGACAACCGCGCCCGCGTGGTGGTGATCGACGTGACCGGGGTCGCGACGATCGACATGACTGTCGCCAATCACCTCGTCCAGGCGGTCGAGGCTGCCCGGCTGATGGGCGCGAGCGCCATCCTGACCGGCCTTTCGTCGCGCATCGCGCAGACATTGGTCGATCTTGGCCTCGACCTCGGATCGATACAGACGGTCGGGGACCTCCAGGGCGGCTTGGAGGAGGCCGAGCGTCTGCTCGCTACGTCCGCTCCGCCTGCGGACGAGGCATCCGCGCGACTGTCCCAGTGAGGGGCCGGTAGCCCGGTGTCCGTCGCGATCCTCCATCACGGGGAGTACGTGATCGCGTCGATCCAATCCGATTTGAGCGATCGCGAGGTCATGGCCCTTCGCGACGACCTCGCAAATCGCGTCGGGGAGCGGCGCGCTCGTGGCCTGATCGTTGATGTCGCCGCCCTGGACGTAATCGATTCCTTCGTCGCTCGGGCCCTCCGGACGATCGCCGAGACGACGCAGATGCGAGGCGCCGAGACGGTCATCGTCGGAATCCAGCCGGACGTCGCGATCGCCATGGTCCAGTTCCGCCTCAACCTCGAGCCGCTGCGGGCGGCACTCGATCTCGATGAGGGGATCCAGATCCTCGACCGCCTCCTTCAAAGAGGGACGCCGGATGCGAGATGAGGTGCGCGTCACCATCGGCGCGGACGAGGATCTCGTCTCGGCGCGTGCCGAGGCCCGGGCGTTGGCGGACCACCTGGGCTTCAGCCGTACGGACGCCACTCTGATTGCGACTGCGATCTCCGAGATCGCGCGGAACATCGTCGTCCACGTGGGAACCGGGGAGATCGTCTTGCGTGCGATAGAGGACGACCGGCGCCGTGGTCTGGCCGTCATCGCGCACGACGCCGGCCCTGGCATCCGTGACGTGCAGGCGGCCCTTCGCGACGGCTATGCGGGAGATTCAGGGCTTGGGCTGGGGCTCCCGGGCGCACGGAGGCTGATGGACGAGTTCGAGATCGTCTCCGAACCGGGATGCGGCACGACGGTGACGATGACGAAGTGGCACATCCTCGATGAGCTGGAGATGCTGCGGGAGCGCCGTCGCCGTGGCTGAGCCGATGCTCGAGTGGGCCGCCGTCACGCGTATGCGACCGGGCGAGAGCGTTGCGGGCGACCAGGCGGCCCTGATCCCCGCACCATCCGGCGCGCTGATCGCCGCAGCCGACGGCCTCGGTCACGGTCCCGCGGCAGCGCGCGCCGCCCGTGTGGCTATACGAGAGGCGCGCTTGACCGCGCAGGAGGACCTCGCTCAGGTCGCGCGGCGCTGTCACCGGGCCTTGCGGAGCACGCGCGGTGCGGCCCTGAGCCTCGGCCTCGTAGCCCACGCGAAGCGGAGCCTCACCTGGGTGGGTGTCGGAAACGTCGAGGGCCGCCTGATCCGCGCGAAGGCTGGAAGCCGGACCGTGCAGGAGTCGCTCGCCCTGGCGCCGGGCGTGCCTGGCCACGATCTTCCCGAGCTGGTCCCCGAGACCCTCCCGCTTCACCGCGGCGATCTGCTGATCTTCGCCACCGATGGGCTTACTGGGGGCTTCGCCGACGACCTCGACGGGACGGGCTCTACGGCCGAGATCGCGGAACGCATCATGGGCCGGCACTGGAAGGCTGACGACGATGGCCTCTGCCTCGTTGCGCGCTATCTCGGGGCGGCGTCATGAACGCGGCCTTGCGGCAGTTCAGCAGTTCGTATGCGCGAGCCTTCGAGGCCTACCTCAGCGAACCGAGTGAGGCGACGCTTCATCGGAGCTACGAGCTCGGACGCGAGGCGGTCAGCCGATCGCTCAGCGTGATGGATGTGGCGACCGTGCACCACGACGCCCTGGCCGCGAACGCGGGCGCCGAGCAAGGGTCCGAGCAGCGGCTCACGCGGGCGCGCGAATTCTTCGTAGAGAGCCTGGGTGCATTCGAGATGGTGCAGCGCGGGTTTCATGAGGCGCGCGAGGCGGCCCTGGTCGAGCGCCGTCACGCGGAGATGCTCCGACAGCTCTCCAACTTCCTGACCGACGCCTCCGTGGCGATCCACGCTTCGGACGTGCTCGAGGAGGTTCTTCAGCTCGTCGCCGAGCAGGCTCGCGAGCTGACGCACGCCGATTGCTGCCTCGCCTTGCTCGCCGGCCCGGCCGACCTGCCGGGTCTCGTGGCCACATCGTGCGCGGACGAACGGTCATCGAGCGCGGCCTTCCTGCGTCGCACCGATCCCGCGTCACTTCACGACCGTGCGCTCGCGACTCTCGCCGGCCGACACCCGCGCGAGGAGTCGAAGGCCGCGCCACCCCTGACCGGTTGGATCTCGGCATCGTTGGCCGGGCTCGACGGCCGGACCTTCGGGTCGGTTCACGCCATCGACGGGGAGGCGCCGTTCACCGACCTCGACGAGGCGGTCTTGGTTCATCTCGCGCAGATGGCGTCCGCTGCAATCGAGCGGGCGCTGCTGTATGAGGGGCGGCTCTGACGCCGTCCGGGAACGGTCCGTCGTGGGGCATGGGAGCGCCACGCTCGTGACCCTCCTGCGCGGCGTACGAGGCCTCACCCGTCCTCTCCTCGCCTGTGCCGACCTGCTCGCGCGCGTCGCCGTCGCCCTGAGGCTTCTCGGGTGTCTCCATTCCGCGCCCCTACCCCGCGCGGACCGGCTCAGCCCGCGTCCTCCGGCATCCGGCCCTCCTCGACGAGCTTCTCGAGGTGGGCCGCGAGCGTGAGCGCCGCGGCGGGCCGCAGCTCCGCCCGGACCTCGGGCCAGGCGGCGTCGAGCAGGTCGTCGCGGCCGCGCAGGCCGGCGTCGAGCGCCTCGATCAGCCGGCGCTCGCGCTCGAGGCGGTGGTCGATGTACTCGTCGAGCTTCGCGCGCGGGTCCCAGACGTACGGGCCGTGTCCGGGGCAGAGCGTCGTCGAGCTCGAGCTCGCGCAGCCGCCGCAGCGAGTCGAGGTAGGCCGACAGCGACCCCTCCCCCGGCGCGATGAAGACGGAACCGGTGCCGAGCACGGTGTCGCCCGTGAAGCAGAGGCCGGCGCTGATCAGGCAGACGCTGTCGGCCGAGTGCCCCGGGGTCGCGAGCACGCTGAACGGGCCGACCTCGTCGCCCTCGCCGGGGAGCGTGACCGGCACCCCGAAGTGCTCGGCGCCCTCGGCGTGGTCGGCGTGCGAATGGGTGAGGACGATGCCCTCCGGATCGCCGCCGACGGCCTCCCGCACGGCCGCCAGGTGCTCGTCGTCGGCGGGCCCGGGGTCGACGATCCAGCCCTCGAATACGTACGTGTTGGTGCCGTCGAGGGTGAGGGCGGAGGGGTTGTCGGCCCGCACGCGGACGACGCCGTCGGGGTGGCGCTCTGAAGCCTGCACGCCGGTAGGTCTAGCGAAGTATGCTCGCGAGCGGATTGGCCTCGCGACCGCATCCGGGGGCGCGCCTGTCCGAGCGAGGTACGCTCGCACTCGCGTCCGGGCTCCTCGTCGCCATTGCGGCTCTCGACGCCGTGCTCGGAGAGCGAGCGGTCCTCGTCGAGCTGCTCCTGCTCGGCCCGATCGTGGCCGCCACGGGGGCGAGCGTGCGCGCCACGACGCTCGTGGCGCTCGCCGCGCTGGCGCTCGCGCTTCCGCTCGGGCTCGCGAGTGACTCCTTCGGCTCCTTCGAGCACCTGACCTCCGTCCTGGCGGTGGCGGTCGGCGGCGCGGTCGCGGTGGTGGTCGCCAGGCTGCGCGTGGAGCGTGAGCGGGCGGTGGCGAGCGCCCGCGAGAGCCAGGGCCGTGCCGAGGACGCGCGCGCCCATGTGGAGGCGATGCTGCGGGGCGTCGCGGACGCGGTCACCGCGCAGGCGCCCGACGGCTCGCTGCTGTTCGCGAACGACGCCGCCGTGAGGATGCTCGGGTTCGCGTCGAGCGAGGAGCTGCTCGCGAGCCCTCCCGAGCAGATCCGGTCGCGCTTCGAGCCGCTCCGCGAGGACGGCACCCCCTTCCCGCCGGATGAGTTCCCCGGGCGCCGCGCGCTCGAGGGCGAGGAGGCGCCGGAGGCGGTGGTTCGCTTCCGGGTCGGCGCCACCGGCGCGGAGCGCTGGTCGAAGGTCAAGGCCAGCCCGGTTCGCGACGCCGAGGGCGGCGTGACGATGGCGATCAACGTCATCGAGGACATCACGGACAGCAAGCGCACGGAGCTGGCCCAGCGCTTCCTCTCGCGCGCAAGCGACGCGCTCGCCGCGCGGCTCGACGTGGACACCGTGCTCGAGCGCATCGCGGTGCTCGCGATCCCCGAGATGGCCGAGTGGTGCGCCGTCGACCTCGTCGGCGAGAACGACGAGCTCGAGCGCGTGGCGCTCACACATGCGGATCCGGAGCGGCGCCAGCGGGCGATCGAGCTCGCTGAGCGCTACCCGCCCGACCCTGCCAGCGATCGCGGCGCCTATGAGGTCCTGCGCACCGGGCGGCCGATGCTCATCCCCCGCGTGCCCGACGAGCTGCTGCGCGCGGGCGCGCGCGACGAGCGCCACTACGAGCTGCTCAAGGAGTTCGGGATCCGCTCCGCGCTCGTGGTGCCGATGAGCGCGCGCGACCGGGTGCTCGGGGTGCTCACCTTCGTCAACGGCGAGGAGGCTCGCCTCTACGACGAGGACGACCTCGCCGTGGCGGAGGAGCTCGCACGCCGCTGCGGCACGGCGATCGAGAACGCCCGCCTCTACAGCGAGCGCGCCTACATCGCCCGAACCCTCCAGCAGAGCCTGCTGCCC
Organism: uncultured Thermoleophilaceae bacterium; assembly: GCA_963808775.1. Taxonomy (GTDB): domain Bacteria; phylum Actinomycetota; class Thermoleophilia; order Solirubrobacterales; family Thermoleophilaceae; genus JACVRW01. The sequence goes on along the minus strand of CAWEGR010000005.1, from coordinate 1,126,823 downwards.
GTGGTGCTGCCCGACGTCCCGGGGATCGAGGCGGCCGCCCGCTTCCGCCCGGCGGGCGAGGGCAGCGAGGTGGGCGGCGACTTCTACGACATGTTCGAGACGGGCGCCAGCGCCTGGACCGTGGTCATGGGCGACGTCTGCGGAAAGGGCCCCGACGCCGCCGCCGTGACGGCGCTTGCGCGCTACACCCTGAGGGCGGCCGCCATGCGCGAGGACTCTCCAAGCCGCAGCCTCGAGATGCTGAACGAGGCGCTCATGCGCCAGCGCGACGACCGCCGCTTCTGCACCGTCGCCTACGCGAACCTGCAGCCGAACGGGGCCGCCACGAAGGTGGCGCTCGCCCTCGGCGGCCACCCCCTGCCGCTCCTGCTGCGCGCGAACGGCGCGGTCGAGGCGGTCGGGCGGCCCGGGACCCTCCTCGGCGTGGTCCGCGACCCGAACCTCGAGGACACCCTCGTGTCGCTCGACCGTGGCGACGCCCTCGTGCTGTTCACGGACGGCCTGATCGAGCCGCGCTCCAAGCGGGCTCCGCTCGACGAGAACAAGCTCGAGGACGAGCTCGCCAAGTGTGCGGGCCGCGACGCCGACGCGATCGCCCGCCACCTCGAGCGCGCGGCGCTCGACGCCCGGGAGGGCCGGACTCGAGACGACATCGCCCTGCTCGTACTCCGAGTATCGGGTTGAGCTTCCCCGGCGCGGGGCAGCGGAAAGCACCTCAGATGTTGCAGCGTGGCCCCGCTTGGGTAAATCCGACACGACCCAGAGAGCTTGGGAGGACCCGCCGTATCGCTCGCCAGCTACTCAGCTCGACCCAGTCCGAGTCCCCGGCCACGTCGGGTGCGCGCAGCGTGCGCCAGGCGAGCGACGGCGCTGCCGGCGCCTCCGCGACGTTGGACGACGACTTGACGCTGAGGCTCGCGGGCGGGCCCGAGGCGGCCGCGCGTGCACGCCGCTCGGTGGGGCGCCTGCGCGCGGACCTCGACCCTCCGCTGACCGAGACCCTGCGCCTGCTCGTGACCGAGCTCGTGGCGAACGCGGTCAGGCACGCGGACGCGGAATCGCTCACGCTTCGCATCGTCGTCGGCCGCTCTGCCGTGCTCACCGAGGTCACGGACCAGGGACCGGGGTTCGACCCGGCCAACACGGGCGCGCCGCGTTCCGACCACACGGGCTGGGGCCTGTTCCTGGTGGAGCGCCTGGCGGACCGCTGGGGCGTCGCTCGCGACGGCCGCTGCACGCGCGTGTGGTTCGAGCTGAGGCGCGGCTAGCGCGTCAGCCGAGCGAGAGCTGCTCACCCTCGGGCGGGCCGAGCGGCGACTGCCCGAGCAGCGACCGGAAGCGCTGAGCCGCGGTCGGAGCGTCGTCGCCGCGGTTGTTGTTGAACGCCACGTGCACCTCCCCCGCCTGCTCGGCGAGGCCGCGCACGCGCTCGGCGACCTCCTCGAGCTCCTCGTCCGAGTAGCGCCAGGCAAAGCGCTCGGCCACCGACCTGCCGGTCAGGTAGCCCTGCGTGTTGCGGCCGTGGAGGCGCAGGTAGGCGATGTCGTCGCGGGTCACCGCGTCGAGGTCCGACGGCATGATCGGGACGTGATCGCCGGGCGGGGCGTCGACGCACACGAACGCCACACCACGGTCGGCGAACCAGCCGAGCGTCTCCGCGCGCCGCTTCTCGCGCACCCAGCCGCGGTGGCGCAGCTCGACCGCCAGCCGGTGCGCGCGAAAGCGCTCGACGAGGCCGTCGAGCTCCTCGAGCCGGTGCCGGCCGGGCCCGAAGGCGGGCGTGAGCTGGAGCAGGTACGCGCCGAGGCGCCCCGCCTCGGCGAGCGGGGCCGTCTCCTCGATCAGGCGGTCCGCGAGCCGCTCCTCGAGCTCCGGCGTCAGGCGCACGCTGCCGCGCGGCGTCACCTCGGCCGCGTCGCGGAGCTCGGGCGGCAGCGAGTCGACGGGCGCCGAGTGGCGCGACAGGACCCGGTGCGCCTTTACGTCGAACGTGAAGCCCTCCGGCGTGACCTCGACCCAGCCGTGGACGGTGTTGCGATCCGGGACCGCGTAGAAGCTCGAATTGAGCTCGACCGCCTCGAACTGCCGGGCGTACCAGGGCAGGCGCTCCTTCGCGGGCATCCTCGGCGGATACCACTCCTTGACGAAGCCGGGATCCGCCCAGCTCGAGGTGCCGACGAGGATTCGTCCTGACACGCCCCCTACCATTGCAGGGGTGCACGTCGGCGCCTTCCATCCGCTCACGCCGGGCCATCCCGAGTACGGGCTGCTCAAGGTCGGCGCGGTGGGCGCCCTGGTCGCGCTGCGGATGGCGATGGTGAGGCGCTCGAAGCGCGGGGCCGGCGGCGAGGAGCACACGGAGGCGGCGCCCGTGGAGGAGACGCCGCTTCAGCGCCGGCCGCATCCGGTCAGCAAGAAGAAGCGCCGCCGGCGCTGACGGCCCGGCGGGTCGCGTGTCAGACCAGATCGAGTCCGCCTGGCAGCTCACGGGGATCTCGCCGCGCGCGTACCAGCACCCCGCGGACCGCGCCGCGACCGCCGCGCTCGCGAAGCTGCCCTACCTGGACGAGGTGGTCCGCCGGCTGATCGCGCTCGGCTACGAGCGGGCGCTCCGCGTGGCGTCGCTCGGGGCGGCGGTCCGGCTCGGCCAGGAGCAGCTGCCGCACGTCTGGGCGCTCCACCGGCAGGTCTTCAACACGCTCGACATCGACGAGGTCCCGGACCTCTACATGACCCAGTTTCCGATCGCGAACGCCTACGCGATCGGGTCGAAGAAGCCGATCGTCGTCATCAACTCGGAGATCGTGCGGCTGCTCGACGACGACGGACGGCGCGTGGTGCTCGCCCACGAGGCGGCGCACATCCAGTCGGACCACGTGATGTATCGCACCGCGCTCCTGATCCTCCTGCAGATCGGGTCCTCGGCGCGCCTGCCGCTGCTGGCCGGGCTGCCGCTGATGGCGATCCGCATGGCGCTGCTCGAGTGGTCGCGCGCCGCGGAGCTGTCCTGCGACCGCGCCGCCGCGCTCGTGACCCGCGACCCCCAGGCGGTCTGCCGGGCGCTGATGGTGATCGCGGCCGGCGAGGCGGCGGAGGACCTCAACCTCGACGCGTTCATCGCCCAGGGAATGGACTACTCGGAGGGCGGCTCGGGCGTCGAGCGGGTGACGAAGCTGATGCAGGACCTGAACGTGACGCACCCGATGCCGGTCAGGCGCGTGCGCATGCTGCTCGACTGGGTGCGCGAGGGCGAGTACGACCGGATGGTGCGCGGCGACTACCTGCGCCGCGGCGAGGAGCCCGCCGCCCGCGACGAGGCCGAGGCGGCGGGCGCGTTCTACGCGGACCGCGTGAGCGGCGCCATCCAGTCAGCGGGAGCGTCCGTCTCCGACGTGGGCCAGCAGATCGCCGACTGGCTCAAGAAGACCGCCGGCCGAGCGGACGACGGCTGAACCGCCCCTCGGCTGTCAGAACGTCGACGCAGTCGAGGTAGTCGAAGCCCTTCTGGGCGGCCTCGAACGGGTCGAAGGTCGGATCGTCGAAGCGCGGGTCGTGCTCCACCACGTAGTAGCGCACGGGTCCCTGCGCGGCCGCGAAGATCGCCGGGAAGTCGATGATCCCCTCCCCCACGATCTCGATCCGCCCGGGGAACGTCCCCGCGGCCATGTCCTTGACGTGGAAGAGCTGGACGCGGTCCCCGTAGCGCTCGAGCAGCTCGACGGGATCGGCGCCCCCGTTCGTGGCCCAGTAGAGGTCGACCTGGAAGACCACGTTCTTCGGATCGGTGTGCTCGACGAGGATGTCGAACGCGGTGCGAGTCTCCGAAGACGCGCCGGACTCCCAGTTGTGGTTGTGGACCATCAGCGTCCTTGACCCGGCGCTTGCGCGCGAGCTCGCCGAGCTCCCGTTCAGGTACTCGGCGTACGCGATCCACTCCTCCTCGGTCTCTAGTCGGCCGTCGCACCGGCGCCGAAGAGCTTGATTCCGAGCGTTGCGTTGTCCTCGCGGATCTGCTCGAAGTCGACGGGCTCCTCCGGCGTTCCGACGTTCGTGCCGGGCCGAAGGTGACAGGCCGTACTCGTCGACAGCGCTCGGTAGTCTCTCGGCGCTCAGGCCGCTCAGGGTGAACGGCTCGACGTTGCGATACCCCATCTCGCTCAGCCGGCTGAACACCTCCCAGTCCGGGCGATCGTCGCCTCGTCTTCCTCGAAGCCGATGTACGCTGGTAGAGGTCAGACGCCGGCCGTTCGGGCTCCACTGCGGGATGCCGCTCTCGCGCTCCGAGCCCGAGTCACGATCGGCGGGAAGCGGCGCAGACCGACGCGCTCGCGCTTGCCGCCGACGACCCGCGTGCGCACCTGCTTGCCGGGGTCGAATGTGTCGAACGCCAGCAGGCCGTTCGCGCCCGGCCAGGCGGCGAGCGCAGGCGGCGCTACCGAGGAGGAGCGCGGCGGTGCACGCGGCCAGGGCGATGCGGAGCGGGGCAGCCAGGCATGCAGGCCGGGGTGCCGGCCGCACCGAGCAGACGACGACCCAGGACCAGGGTGCCGCTCACCTCCCCCGGCGGCCGAAGGCGTGGCCGGCGGGCGCGACCGCGCGCAGGTCGGCCTCCTCCGCGGCATGGGCGCCGCCGCCCGCGGCGGCCGCCCGCGCCGGAACCTCCTCGCCCGCCTCGCTCGACCAGGTGCGGCGCGGCTCGATGTGGCGGATCTCGGCGCGCGGCAGGTCGGGCCGCTCGAGGCGCGCGATCTCGTCGACGACCACGTTCGTGGTCCCCTCGAGCCGCTCGAGGCGGCCCGTGGCGAGCACGAGCGGCTCCGTCCGCGCGGCGAGCCGGCAGCGCTCCTGCACGCGCGTGGGCAGGATCAGGTTGATCGTCCCGTGCTCGTCCTCGAGCAGCATGAACATGATCCCCTTGGCCGTCGCGGGGCGCTGGCGCGCCACCACGAGGCCGGCGACCCGCACGCGCCGCCCGTGCGGATGGCTCTCGAGCTGCGCGCTCGTGCGCAGGTCTCCCGGCAACCCGGGACGCATCAGCTCGAGCGGGTGCTCGCGCAGCGTGACCCCCGTCGACCCGTAGTCGGCCAGCATGCGCTCCCAGGCCGACAGCGCCCTCAGCGCCGGCCCCTCGTGCGGATCGAGCGGCAGCGCGAGCTGGGTTCCGTCCTGCACGGGCGTCCCGGGAACGGCGACCCCGAGCGTCCAGAGCGCGCGCCGCCTCCGCCCGTCGACGCCCTCGTCCTCCTCGGCCTCGTCCACGAGCAGGTCGCAGGCGCCCGCCCAGGCGAGCCGCGCGAGCGTCTCGCCCGAGGCGCCCGACCGCCCGGCCAGATCGCCGAGCGAGCGCCACGGACCACCCGACTCGCGCTCAGCGGCCAGGGCCCGCACCTCCCCCTCACGCACGCCGCCCACGTACCCGAGCCCCAGGCGCACGGCCAGCGAGGGCGCCCCCGCGGGAACCTCCTCCACCAGGCAATGGGCCCCGCTCCGCAGGACGCAGGGCGGGAGCACCTCCACCCCCACCCTCTGGGCCTCGTGCACCAGTGAGTCGGGCGGGTAGAAGCCCATCGGCTGCTCGTTCAGCAGCGCGCAGAGGAACTCCGGGTGGTAGTGCACCCGCAGCCAGGTCGACTGGTAGGCGAGCAGCCCGAACGCGGCCGAGTGCGCCTTCGGGAAGCCGAAGCCCGAGAAGCCGACGATCTGGCTCCAGACCTGCTCGGCCACCTCGCGCGTGGCGCCGCGGGCCATCCCGCCCTCGACGAACCTCTCCTCGTAGGCGCGGATCGCCGCCTCGGAGCGCTTGCGGCTCATCGCCCTCCGCAGGCCCTCCGCCTCCCCGGCGCTCAGGCCCGCGAAGGCCATCGCCACCTCGAGCACCTGATCCTGGAAGACGATCGTCCCGAGCGTGTCGCGCAGGACGGGCTCGAGCGAGGGATGCAGGTACGGGACCTCGTACGACGGGTCCGCGCGCAGCCGCTTGCGGTTCTCGATGTACGGGTGGACCGCCCCGCCGATGATCGGCCCCGGCCGCACGAGCGCGACCTGCACCGTCAGGTCGTCGAGGTTCTCCGGCAGCGTGCGCCGCAGCATCTGCATCTGCGCGCGCGACTCGATCTGGAAGACGCCCATCGTCTCCGCGTCCTGGATGCGGTCGTAGACCTCCGCGTCGTCGTAGGGGATCCGCGAGAGGTCGATGCGCTCACCGCGCACGCGCGCGATCTCGTCGACGCAGCGCTCGACGGCCGACAGCATCCCCAGCCCGAGCAGGTCGATCTTGAGGAAGCCGGCGTCGCCGCAGGAGTCCTTGTCCCACTGCACCATCTGGCGCCCCTCCATCGACGCCGGCTGCACTGGGCAGAGATCGATCAGCGGCTGCGTCGAGATCACCATCCCGCCGGGATGCTGCGACATGTGGCGGGGAAGCGCCCACGCGTCGCGCGCGAGCTTCACGAGCGCGTCCCAGCGCGTCGAGCGCCGCCCGCGCGGGTCGCGCTCGGGGATCTCGCTCTTCGATCTCGTTGCGGTCCTTCCAGGGGTCCACCGCGCGCGCCAGCCGCTCGATCTCCCCGGGCGGGAGGCCGAGCGCCTTGGCGAAGTCGCGCACGGCGGAGCGCACCTGGAAGGTCGAGAAGGCGGCGACGAGCGCGCACTTGTCGCGCCCGTAGCGGTCGTGGACCCTGGGGATCAGCACGTCGCGGATGTCGCGCGGGAAGTCGAGGTCGATGTCCGGCAGCGCGGTCAGCTCCTCGTTCAGGAAGCGGCCGAGCAGCAGCTCGTTCTCGATCGGGTCGACGTGCGAGAGCCCCGTGAGGTAGCAGACGATCGACGACACGCTCGAGCCGCGCCCGCGGCCGGGCGGGAGCAGCCGCCGGGTCGAACTCGAGCCGCGCACCTCCACCGCCACCTCGCGGGCGAGCTCGAGCAGGTCGCGGTGGAGGATGAAGAAGCCCGACAGGCCGAGCCCGCGGATCACCCGCAGCTCCTCCTCGAGCCGCGCCCGCGCCTCCTCCCGGCGGCGGGCGCCGCTCGGGTAGCGCTCGTCGAAGACGGCGGCGCAGAGCTCCGCCAGCCGCCGGTCGGCGTCGGGGTCCTCGGAGCCCGGGTAGCGGTAGCCGAGGTCCTCGGTGAGGTCGAAGCGCAGGCGCTCGGCCAGCCGCCCGCTCTCCTCGACCGCGCCCGGGAAGTCGCGGAAGCGCTCCGCCATCCGCGCCGGCGAGGCGAGCACGTGTGAGGAGTTCCCCCGCCGCCGCGGCTCCGTCTCGTCGAGCGTCGCGCCGAGGCGAACCGCGACCATCGCGTCCTGCAGCGGGATGCGCGCGCGCGTGTGCGCGTGGACGTTGCCGGTGGCGACGCAGGGGACGCCGAGCCGCTCCGCAAGCTCGGAGAGCAGCCGGTTGCGGCGCCTGTCGTTGCGCCAGAACGGCCGCTGCAGCTCGATCCGGAAGCGCTCGGGCCCGAAGGCGCGCAGCAGCCGCTTGGCCACCGCGGCGGCGCCCGGATGATCCTCCGCCTCGATGCGCGCGGCCACCGCCCCGTCGCGCGCGCAGCCGGACAGGCAGACGAGCCCCTCCGCGTTCCGCTCCACCTGCTCGAGCGACACCGAGGGCTCCTCGTCGAGCGCGTCCTGCCCGGGGCGCCTGCCCGCAGTCACCTGGGCCGTCGGGTCGCTCCAGCCCTCGCGCGCCCAGCGGCGCGTGTGCCAGTGCGAGGCCGTGAGCAGGCGGCAGAGGTTCGTGTAGCCCTCGCGCGACTCGACGAGCAGGGTCAGGTGCGAGCCGTCGTCGAGCGTGACCTCGGCTCCCGTGATGGGCCGGACGCCGAGCGGCTTGAGGGCGCGGGCCATCTCCATCGCGCCGTGGAGGCCGTCGTGGTCGGTCAGCGCGAGCGCCGCATGTCCCTGCTCCGCCGCCGCCCCGGCAAGCTCGACGGGATGCGAGGCGCCGTCGAGAAACGAGTAGGCGGAGTGGCAATGCAGCTCGACGTAGGACACGAACGCATGTTCGCATACGCTCCCGACATACTGCTCGCGCGATGTCGGAGCGCAACGTCGAGATCGTCCGCGGGATCTGGGAGGCCGACCGGCGCCGCGACTGGGAGGCCGTCTACTCCGTCTACGCGCCCGATGCGGTCTGGAACGACCACTCGGGCTTCTGGGGCGACTGGGGCGACGCGCGCGGGCCCGACGGCATCCGCGAGGCCTTCAGGCGCTGGCACGAGGCGTTCGCCGACATCACCTTCGACTGGGAGGAGGTCGCGCACGCGGGCGACCTCGTGGTCGTGACCTACCGGGTGCGCGGGCGGGGGCGCGGGAGCGGCCTCGAGATCGACGAGCCGTTCACGCTCGTCTGGCGCCTGCGCGACGAGCAGGTCGTCGAGATCCTCGCCTACACCGACCGCGCGGAGGCGCTCGCAGCGGCCGGGATGGCCTGAGGTCACAGGCCCTAGATTGGATGTGTGAAGCAAGTGGTGAAGAGCGCGCTCGCGTGCGTGGCGGCGGCCACCGTCTTCACTGCTGTCACTGCGCCGGAGGCGAACGCCGGACGAAGAGGTGGGGCTCTCCCTTCTTGCCGACGCCGCCCACACGGGAGTCATCGGTGTCCACGTCAGGTCGGCCCCGAGCACGCAGGTCACGCTGGGTGAGATCGTGGCCGGAAGGCGCCATCCCCTCAAGACGCGTGACCTCCCCGGCGGAGTACTGGGATGTCGCGCAGCTCACGCACTGGCGATGCGACCGACAGGTGAGGCGCTTCTATGCCACGACGGAGCTCGCCACGGGGGAGCTCGCGAGCGCCACATCCGCCGTCCGCACCCCTTCCTGTCGGAAGCGGTTGGTGCTCCATCTGCCGGAGCAGGCCCGGCCCGGAAGGCCGGCGAAGTTTGTCGTACGTGACCGCTGGCGGATAGGTGGCGTGGCCGGAAAGGTCTGCCTCGCGGGGCCCTGGGAGGCACTTCGTTGCCACACCTTCCGGATTCGCAGGAGCCGGCGTTCCACGGCGCTGCGGGTGCATCTCGGCTGGACTGGGCCATGGCGCGTCGAGCTGCGCGGCCCGGATCAACGCCGGCGCCTTGAGCTCGGCGCGGGGCGCCGTGCTTCTCGCCAGCGTCCTCGTCCGCGGCTCCCGAGTCTGTTCTTCACGGGCGACTCGATGATGGCGAACCTCGACACGATCGCCCGCGACCGGCTCCGCGGACGCGCACGTGTCAGCAGTGCGCTGCGTTTCGCGACCGGCCTCTCGAAACCCGGATTCGACTGGATCAGAGCAGCGCGACGAGACGCCCGCCGTCGTCACCCGCGCGCAGTTGTGGTCTTTCTGGGGGCCGACGAGGGATTTGCGATGAGAGACCCCAAGGGGAACCCGGCCCCGTGCTGCGGTCAGGAGTGGGTCGTCGAGTATGCGCGGCGCGTCAGCGCGGTCGTCGATGGATATGCCACCCGCGTCTTCTGGCTCACGCAACCGGCCCCGCGCGCCGCCGACCGGGCCGAGATCTACCGGGCCGTGAACGACGGACTCGCGCTCGCCGCCGTGGGCGCCTCCGATCTCGAGTTGGTCGACGTCGCAGACCTGCTCAGCCCGGGCTTCGTCTATCGCACGTTCATGCGCCTGAACGGCCGCCGCACGCGGATCCGTGATCGCGACGGGGTGCACCTGACACTCGCCGGCGCTCTGTTGGCCGACAGGCTCGTGATGCACGCCCTCGTGGAGGCGAGCATCGTGCGACCGGCCCGGCGCTGACACGGGAGCCCGAACCGCCACGATCGGGCGCTGATCACCGAGCATCCCCACGGCTCATACTGCGAGGCGATGTCGACGGAGAACGTGGAGGTCGTGCGGCGGCTCGTCGAACACTGGGAGCAGGGAGACTGGCGCTGGGGTGCGGAGGTCTTCGACGACGAGTGCGAGGCGGTCTTCAGCGCATCCTGGTTTCCGGAGGCCGACCGCCACCGCGTCGGAACGGATGCGCTCCGTGCCTGGACAGGCTTCAGGGACGCCTTCGGGACCTTCGAGGTCCGGCTCACCAGGATCATCGACGCGGGCGATCAGGTCGTCGCGTTGACTCGCCTGCGGGCGCGAGGCCAGGCCAGCGGCGCCGCTGTGGACGCGCTCACCGGGGGGATCTTCACTCTCCGGGCGGCAAGATCATTCGCTATGTGCTGACGGACGTGCCGGAAGCGCTCGACGCCGTGGGGCTGTCGGAGTAGCCGATGTCGCAGGAGAACGTTGACTTCGTTCGCGCCGGATTTGCCGCGTTCCTCCGAAGCGGCGACGTGAACGAGGTGCTCGGGCTCATGTCCGACGAGGTCGTCGTCTATCGCGCTGATCCCGATGGCGCGACGTTCCACGGCAGGGAGGGCTTCCTCGAAGCCACCACGGAGTGGACGGAGGGTTTCAGCGAGTGGGCGGTTCTCCCGGAGGAGTTCACCGACGCGGGCGACTTCGTCGTCGTGCGCGTCCAACAGGTCGTGCGCGGCGAGGCCAGCGGCGTCCCGGTCGAAGCCGCGTTCTGGTTCGTATTCGAGGTGGGCGACGCGGAGATCACGAGGCTGAGCTTCTACGTCCGGGAGAACGAGGCGCTCGAGGCCGCCGGGCTGCGTGGGTAGGTCAGCGGGCACCTCAGCGGCCTTAACCGTCGACGCCGTCCGCCGGGCGACTCGGGTTGCCCCCCTCCCTCGTGCGGCAGATACTGGGCTGGCGATGTCGGAGGAGAACGTTGAGATCATCCGCGACGTCTACGTGTCGGGGATGATCGATCGGGATCCGGAGGAGCTCCTGAAGCTCGCGACCCCCGACATCGAGTACGTCAATCCGCCCTACGCGGTCGAACCGGGCGTGCGCCGGGGACTCGTCGCCGTCACTCAGGCCATGCGCCGCTTTGCCGAGCCCTGGGACGAATCCCACCACGAGCTTCGGGAGCTGTACGACTGCGGGGATCTCGTCGTTGCCGCCGTCAGCTGGCACATACGCGGCAGGGGAAGCTCGAGGGACATCGTCAACGAGGAGGCCCATACCTGGATGCTCCGCGAAGGCAGGATCGCTCGCTTCGAGTGGGGGCAGGATCTCGGGAAGGCTCTTGACGCCGCCGGGCGGCGTCAGTAGGCCTTGATTGCTCGCGATGTCGCAGGAGAACGTTGAAATCGTGCGGCGCATCTACGACGCGCTCAACCGGGAGGACTGGGACGCGGCGTTCCGCGACACCCACCCGGACTTCGTGGTCACGTTCGTGGAAGGCCCCAGGGCCGGGACACACCGCGGACGCAAAGCTCTGCGAGCGGTGGTTGACGACCTCAGAGCAGGTTTTGAGTCCTGGACGGTTGAGCCGATCGACTTCTTCGAGAGCGGCGACCAGGTCGTGGTGGTCGTCGACAATCGGCTCCGACCGAAGGGAGGCACGGCCGGTGAATTCGCGTACCGAAACGGGAGCGTCTTCACGGTCCGCAGCGGAGCCATCGTCGCGGTGGTTGGGTACCCGACCCCCGGGCACGCCCTAGAAGCGGTGGGGCTGCGGGAGTAAACGATGTCGCAGGAGAACGTGGAGGTCATCAGGCGCGGCTTCGAGCACTGGCTGACGACCGGCTATTTCCGCGCCCCCGCCGATCTGGTCTGGGATGTGTCCAACCTCGGCTGGCCTGACCAGCAGGTCTACCTCGGAGCCGAGGGCGCGATGCAATTCAATGCCGAGTGGGCCGACGCATGGGATGACTGGGAGATTGAGGTCGAGGAGTACATCGACGCAGGAGAGCGCGTCGTCGTCATCCTCAACCAGCGGGGGCGGGCGAAGGCCACGGGCATTCCCGTCGACATGCGCTTTGCTCAGATATGGACGCTCAGGGACGCTCAGGGGATCAGGATGCAGATGTTCGCGAGCGTGGAGGAAGCCCTCGAAGCCGTCGGGCTGCAGGAGTAGGCCATTCGAAAATCGTTCCCTCCTCTGCCTGGGCAGCGGGCTGCACGGCGCCGGACCGCGCAATCTGCACCTTGGGCCTCCGGTGACAAGTGCAGGGGGCAGGTCCGGTGCCCTCGCTTGGATCGACTTGTTCCGGGAACGCGGAGAGTCCGGGTGTCCACCCTATGCCAGCCATCGCCCACATGATCTGCCAGTCCTGCGCGGCCCACAGTGAGGGGCTGGCGTCGCCCAACGCGTCTCCTCCCGATCGCTGTCGGTGCGGGGGCGTTCTGCAGGTCGTACGGATAGTTCGGCATGCCGGCGGCGCATCGCCTCGCGTGGATGAACTCGAGCGCAGAGTTCAGGAGCGGGCGAGAGACGAGACGTTCACCCCCATCCGCGAAGAGCACTAGACCGAGGAGCCGCCGACGGCGGATACTGGGGGGCGATGTCAGAGGAAAACGTGCAGCGGCTGACCCGCCTCTTCGAGCTGTTTTCCGAGGCAGAGTTGGATTGGGACGCGATCTCCGAAATTGTCGGTCCTGACATCGTCTGGGAGGTTCGCTCCGACTTCCCAGACGCCGGCGTGTATACCGGCTACGAGGGGATGCGGCGGTGGTCCGACGGCTTCGATGACGTCGTGGAAGAGACGTGGTACCGACCTTTGGAGTACATCGACACGGGCAGTCACGTCGTCGTGCCGCTGCGCTGGGGTGGGCGGGGCAAAGGCAGCCGAACCCCGTTTGCGGAACACGAGGAAACGTGGGTTTTCACGCTCCGCGGCGGACGAATCAGGTGCGTCAGGGAGTACGCGACCCGGCAGGAGGCATTTGAAGCCACGGGGCTGCGGGAGTAGGAGGCGAACGCTCGACACGCCTCCCGGCCGGGGCGGCGCCGCTACTCCCGCAACCCCACGGCTTCGAGGGCCTCGGTGCGGTCGGCGAAGACATGGGCGCGGCGGATCTTCCCGTGTTCGAGGTCATAGACCCCGCCGACCCGCGCGGAGGTCTGGATGCCATCTCGGCCAGTGGCGGTGATGACGAAGAAGGCCAGAACGCGCCCCCCTACGGCTCTTATCTCCTCGACTTGGAACTCGCTCGCCTCCGAGAAGCTCCAGAGCTCGCGAAAGAAGTCGCGTATGCCTTCGTGTCCGGTGATCTCGGTGCCTTGAACCGGCAAGAACGTAATGAGTTCGATCTGCGGCGAGGCCACCTCCAAGTACGCCTCGACGTCGCGGCGATCGAGCGCCGCAAGTGCCCGCCGTACCACCTCCACGTTCTCCTGCGGCATCGCCTACTCCCGCAACCCAGCGGCAGGGAAAGCCTCGGCTCGGTCGTCGAACCAGACGTCGCGAACGATCTTCCCGTCGCGGAATGTGATCACGATCCAATAGTTGAACGCCACCGATGCCCCGCTCGCCCGTCCGCGCCAGTCAATGCGCTGATGGACCAAGACCGTGTCATTCCCGGCATCCACAACCTCGACATCGCCAACGGGGGCGTGATCGAACGCCTCGACCACCTGGACGTAGTAGTCCCAGGCGGCCTCGCGACCGCGAACCGTGCCAGCTTCCGGCCAGGTAACGCTGGGAACCACCACGCAATCCGCAGCTCGGAACGCGAGCCAGGCAGCCTGGTCACGCCGATCAAAGGCGTCCATCGAATCCCGAAAAGCCTGCGCGTTTTCCTGCGACATCGCTCGACGGTATCCCGCGGCGCGGGTAGCGTCGTCAGGCGTTCACTTCACTCCAGCCGACCGCCCGCCGGCCGCGCGTGCATAAGACGCTGCGGTGCGGTGGCCTTAGATGTACGCCGACATCTCGGTCGATCGAGCCGCCGTCATGGGGGCCACGCTACAGGTGCACTCGGCGGTCCCGACCAAGGGTTATTGAGCTTCCCTAGCCCGAGCTGGACTTCCACTCATGGCAGCAGCCGGGCGAGACACTCGTCGATCCTTCGACGGGCCACCGCGCGCACCACAGGGGCGGCGGCAGGTCTCCCGCTCTCGGCGAGCTTCCGTGTCGCCTTGAGCCGCCCACCGCCGCCGACTGCCCTGATCCCCAGGTGTCCCTGCGGTGCAACATCCGGACGAGTTTTCGCAGTCACAGCGCCGGGCATCAGTCGGCGGCAGGGGTACGAGAGCTCGCGTTGCCTTCCCCCGACGCGCGCGCCAGAGCCGGGACGGGCGGGCCGGAACTTGCCCGTCCCGGTCTCTCCCCCGACACCGGTGGGCGTTTGCGGTGCTAGTTGTCCCCGGTTAGGGTGATCTGGACCGGGGGCCTTCCTTTTGGCCCGGAGCGCCCCGCCCGCTGGCCATGGAAGGACTCGTATGTCCCGTAGGACTCGCATTGCGCTCGCTGCTGTCGTGGCGGCGCTGAGTATCGCTGTCGCTGCTGTCCCCGCCGCCCAAGCGGAGCCCGTGCCCGCGACCTTGTCGCTCTCCGTCGGCGCGCCGGCAGCGTTCGGCCCATTCATCCCGGGTGTCGCGAGGGCCTATCAGGCCAGCACCAGCGCAAACGTGATCTCCACGGTTCCGTCGGCGGTGCTGACCGTGCACGATCCGAGCAGCTTCGCTACAGGGCATCTCGTCAACGGCACCGCCGTCCTGCCGCAGCCGCTGCAGGCGCGCGCGAGGAACGCCGCGAATACCGGCACGACTTACAGCAACGTCGGGTCGTCTGCCGCGCCGCTGAACCTGCTCGCCTACAACGGACCGATCTCCAACGACGCGGTGAGCTTGGATTTCAGCCAGCTGATCGGCGCGAACGATCCACTGCTGACCGGCACTTACGCCAAGCAAGTGACGATCACGCTGTCCACCGACACGCCATGCACGATGTCGACGACGGCGACAATAAACGTCAATAGCGGCGTGGGCGGCACCTCCTCGGGCCCGGCCAGGTGCGAGCCGACGATCGCGAACCTGATCGAGTCGGTCGAGGATCTCAACCTGCCGACCAAGGTCGAGAGCAACCTGCTGAAGAAGCTCACCGGCGCGCAGAAGGACCTCGACGCCAACAACCTCGCCGGGGCCTGCGACAAGCTCGGAGCATTCATCACCGGAGTCCAGGCGCAACGCGGGAAGAAGATCGCCACCGCCGACGCCGATGCGTTGATAGCCGAGGCCGAAGAGGTCCGCGCGGCGGAAGGCTGCTAGCCGACAACACAACCCAGCGGACAGCGGCCCCCACAGCGGGGCCGCTTTCGCGTTCAAGGACCGCGAGGTTCGTGTTCGGGACGGGAGCCGTCGTGCCGGTCATGCCGCTTCCGGAACGGACGCGCTGGCCGCCTCCTCGTCCACCACGGCGAGGGCCTCGAACTGCAACGCGAGCGCCGCCAGCAGCGCCGGGATCTCGTTCTCGATCGTCGCCTTGGGGCGCAGCTCGGTTTGCGAGCGGATCTGATCGAGCTGACGCGCGAAGCGGCGGCGGCTCGAATCGACGGCGTGCGCCCCGGCGGACAGGGCGGCCGAGGCGGGGCTGTTGTGCCATTTCGCCGCGCAGTCGTGAAGCGCGTGCGCGACCCTGAACTCCGCAAGCTGGTCGAGCATCGTCGCCACGGCGACCCGGAGCGGCTCGGTCGCCTCCTCGGCAGCCCGGCGGCGAGCGTCGAGGAACTCGTCGTAGTTGTCCTCGACGGTGTCGTACAACGCCCGCACGGCACGCCTCGCGAGGTGCTCGTGCGCCTCGGCGGTGGCTGACCCCCAGGGGGCGCGCTCGGCAGCGGGAGAGCGGCGGTCATTGCCGCCAAGCATCACTGCCCCGGGTTACGGGTCCGGCGCGCTGCAATTGCGCTGCAGTCGAACCCCGTGGCCCAGGGGTCTCAGGGGGTTCGCCAGGGGTCGTTTTGGCTTTGTGGAGCGGAACGCGGCTCTACGGTGCGGCGGCTTTTATATGTAGTACATCGGCGCCGCCGCCGCGTCCGCCTCGCGCTCCGCCAGGTCCGCGATCGTCGATCCGCCGAGCACGCCGCGGACCGCGTCCGTGACGTCGGTCCAGATCGGGCCCGAGCCGGCGGCGTCGGCGCCGAGCTCGCCCTCGAGCAGCTCGACGACCTCGAGGAGCGTCACCTCGGCGGGTGGGCGGGCGAACGAGTAGCCGCCCTTCACGCCGCGCTGGGACTGCAGGATGCCCGCCCGGCGCAGGGTCGCGAACAGGCCCTCGAGGAACTGCACGGGGATCTCGCGGGCGCGCGCGATCTCGCCGATCGGGACGGGTGCGGCGTCGCCGCGGCGGGCGAGCTCCGTGAGCGCGCGCACTGCGTAGGGCGACTTGGAGGTGATCACCAGCACGGAATCGACTCTACGGTATGGGGATGCCGCCGCTCGCGCGCGTCCGCCGCTTTGCGCCGCCGCTCGTCCTGATGGCGGTCATCTTCTTCTTCTCGCATCAGCCGAGCCTCGATTCGGGGCTCGGGTCGATCGACCTGATCGGCCGCAAGATCGTCCACTTCCTCGAGTACGCGCTGCTCTCGTTCCTCGTCTGGCGCGCGCTCGAGCCGGAACTCGGCGCCCGCCGGGCGGCGCTCGTCGCGTTCCTCGTATCGAGCGCCTACGCCGCGACGGACGAGTTCCACCAGACGTTCATCGAGGGCCGCAGGGGCAGCCCGGTGGACTGGGCGATCGACACGGCGGGCGCGGCCGCCGCGGCGCTCCACCTGCGCGACCGCGGGCGCGCCGGAGCCGCCGCCTGATGCTCAGACGCGTTCCAATCGAGACCGCGGGCCCGATCCAGATGTTCGCGGCGACCCGCCTCGTCGCCACGGTGTTCGTCTTCCTGGCGCTGGCGGTGCTCGACATCCCCGACCGCGGCGCGGGCATGCTCGTGGTCGGCGTGCTCGGGATCCCGTGGAGCGTCGCCGTCCTTCTCCTCGCGCGCGCGCGTCCCGAGGTCGCCCTGAATCCGATCGTGCCGGCCGTGGACTTCGCGATCCTGATCCTGCTCGAGGTCGTGGCCCCCGCCACGTTCGGCGGAGTTCGGGTGGCGGCCCTCTTCCTCGTGGCCTCGCACGCCCACTTCCAGGGGGGCCGCCGCGGGCTCGCCATCGGCGCGCTCGGCTCGCTGGCGCTCGTGCTGGCGACGGCGGTGCGGGGCGACGCCCCGGTCGAGGGCGACCTGCTGACCCTCTACGAGTTCAGCTTCGTCATGGCAGCACTCGGCACGGGGCTCGTGGTGGGCACGTTGCGCAGCGCCGAATCGGAGTCCCGCCTGCGCGCCCGCGAGCTGACCCGGCGAACGATCCAGTCGGAGTCCGAGGTGCGCCGCCGCGTGGCCGAGTCGATCCACGACGGCCCGGTTCAGGAGCTGATCGGGCTCGACATGATCCTCTCGACGGCGGGAAGCGCGGCTGATGCCGGCAACGCGGAGGAGTCGGCCGGCCTGATCCGGGAGGCGCGCGAGCTGGCCACGCGCAACATCCGAGCCCTGCGGGACGAGATCGTCGACCTCGGCCCCTACGCGTTCGAGGAGATCGGCTTCGAGACGGCAATCGAGAACTGCATCCCGATCTGGACGCGCCGCTACGGGCTGGAGGTGCTCGTGACGATCGAGCGCATCGACCTTCCGCCCGAGACCGCCGCGGGCCTGTTCCGGATCGTCCAGGAGGCCGTTGTCAACGCCGGCCGCCACTCGCACGGCGACACGGTCGCGCTCAACCTGCGCTCGACCCACGAGGCCGTCGAACTGCGCATCACGGACAACGGCCGCGGCTTCCCGGACGGGAACCCGCTCGGCACGCCGAAGCCCGGGCACCTCGGCCTCGCGAGCATGCGCGAGCGGGCGGAGCTGCTCGACGGCAGCCTCGACATCGAGACCACGTCGCGCGGCACGCGCGTGCTCGTCACACTGCCGCGTGAGCGGGCTCGCTGGTAGCCGCCCGCGGCTCCGCGAGCGGCGACACCCGAACCGGGATCCCGTTCAGGTGGGCCATGCCCGCGAGGCGCTCGAGATCCTCGGGTGAGGAGCCGGCGAGCAGGTTCACGTTCGCCCCGGCGTGCTCGTTCGCGAGCCGCCAGCCACCCCGGTGGCCCCATCCGTGCGGCAGCGCGACCGTCCCCGGAGTCATCTCGTCCGTGACCTTGACGGGCACCTCGACGAAGCCGTCCTTCGACTCGAGCCGCGCGCTCGCGCCGTCCTCGAGCCCGGCGGCCGCCGCATCGTCGGGATGCACGCGCAGCGCCTGCACGCGCCCGCCGCGCATCAGGAGCGGCGCATTGTGCATCCAGGAGTTGTGCGAGCGCAGCTCGCGCAGGCCGATCAGGCGCAGCGGGAAGGAGGGGTCGCCCGCCCCGAGGGCGTCGAGCCGCTCCACCTCGGCGCCGATCTCCGGCGGGCTCAGGCGCACCCGCCGCGTCTCGGTGCGCAGCTTGTCCGCGAGCACGCCCGTCTCGATCTGGTCCGCCAGCACGACGCCGTGGGGCCGCTCGCCGAGCCGCTTCAGGCTGAGCCCGCCGCGGCGCAGGCCGAAGCGGTCGCCATGCGGGCCGCTGCGCAGGAGCAGGTCGGCCACCTGGCGCGGCTTCACGCGCACGCCGAGCCGCGCGAGCGCGCGCAGCGGCTTCGCGCTGTAGGGAGCCACGCCGATCCGGCGCGCGATGTCGTCGACGATCTCCCACTCCTGGCGGCACTCGCCCGGCGGGGCGACCACCGCCTCCGTGAACTGCGCGAACGGGGTGGTGAAGAACCCCATCAGCGCGATCGGCAGGTCCTCGCGCTCGTAGAACGTGGTCACGGGCAGCACGTAGTCGGCGTGACGGTTGGTCTCGTTCACGTAGAGATCGAGCGAGACGCACAGCTCGAGCTGACCGAGCGCGCGCTCGAGCGCCTCGCCGTCCGGCACGGACAGCACCGGGTTGCCGGCCGAGACGAACAGCGCGCGGATCTGCCCCTCCCCCGGCGTCTCGATCTCGCGCGGCAGCAGCGCGGCCGGCATGTTGCCGATCACGTCCGGGAAGCCGCCGATCCGCGAGCGCAGCTTGCCGTAGGTGTCGAGCCCGACCAGCTCGCCGACGTCGTCGAGGGCGATGGCCGGGCGCCCGAAGACGGAGCCGCCCGGCCGGTCGAGGTTGCCCGTGACGGCGTTCAGCGCATCGAGCAGGAACGCGACCAGGGTGCCGAAGCGCCCGAGGCAGGAGCCCGTGCGCCCGTACGCGGCCGCGCCCTCGGCGGAGGCGAAGTCGCGCGCGAGCTCCCGCACGCGCTCGGCGGAAATGCCGGTCCGGTCCGCCGTCGCCTCGGGCGGGTGCGCGGCCGCGAGGCGCTCGAGCTCGCCCGCGCCCTCGGTCATGCGCGCGAGATAGACCGGGTCCGCGAGCCCCTCCTCGAAGATCACGGCGATCAGCGACAGCAGCAGGAGGGCGTCCGTGTCCGGGCGGATCGGGACGTGCTCGAACTGGCGCGCGGTCTCGCGTGCGGCGCGGGTCGACCACCACCACGCGCTCGATCTCGAGCAGCTGCTCGCGGATGCGCGGGGCCGACAGCACCGAGCCGTGCGACACGAGCGGGTTCGCGCCCAGCATCAGCAGGAAGCGCGTGCGCTTCAGATCGGGGATCGGCACCACGAGCGGCGAGCCGTACAGCAGCGCGCTCGCGGCGAAGCGGTTGTTCACGTCCTGCGAGCCGGCCGAGTAGTAGTGCTGCGAGCCGAGCCCGTCGAGGAAGCCCTTCACCCAGAGCGTGTGCGAGTAGGAGAACGCTCCGGGGTTGCCCATGTACCAGCCGACGCTGCGCGGCGGGATGCGCCCGAGGCGCGCGGCGATGTCGGCGAGGGCCTCCTCCCAGCCGACGCGCTCGAACTCCCCGTCGGGGCCGCGCCGGAGCGGGTGCGTCACCCGGTCGGGGTCGTTCTGGAGTTCCGCCATCGCGATGCCCTTGGGACAGGCGTATCCGCGCGACAACGGATGGTCGGGATCCGGACGCAGCTGCGTGATGCGTTCGTCCTCGACCGTGGCGACCATGCCGCACAGCGGCTCGCAGATGCGGCAGAAGGTGACGCGCTGTTCCGCGATAGGGCGACGCTACAACGAATATGCGGCTCTTGCAGCCGCTCTCGCCTCGTCGCGCGCGTTCAGAAGGTCCGCGAGCGAGCGTCCATTCGCCGCGTCCGCGGCGGCCGGCTCGGGCTCGGGGAGCCTGTCCCGCTCGCTCAGCGGGGCGAAGCAGATCCCGCAGGACACGGTGGGCTCATCGCGATGGGTGATCTCGTGGCAGCGGGGGCACTGATAGCGGAGCATGCCCACATCATCGACCCCCGCGCCGGAGCGCAGTATGGGGTCGAGGCCCTAAATCCAGCCGCGCTCGGTGGCGATCAGGACCGCCTGCGCGCGGTCGACCGCGCCGAGCTTCGCGTAGGTGTTGTGGAGGTGCGTGCGCACCGTGCTCGTCGACAGCTCGAGCTCGTGGGCGATCTGCTTGTAGACCTTGCCCTCGGCGAGCCGCTTCAGGACCTCGACCTCGCGGGCCGAGAGCGGGCACGGGTCGACGTTGCGCTTGACCGTGCCGGAGCCCTGCGGCAGCTCGTACATGACGGCGCGGAGCTGCTCGGTCGAGAGGTCGATCGCGCGGGCGGCCTGCAGCAGCGCCTTCGGGTTGACCGGCTGCGCGTGCCCGTAGTGGGCGAGCATGTCGGCCAGCCGGACGAAGGCGGCCTCGCCCTCGGCGTCCTCGGCGTGATGGCGCTCGATCGCGGTGGCGAGGCGGTTCGGCAGCGCCCAGCGGCGGGCGAGCACGCCACCCACGAGCGCGTGGTCGACGCCCAGCTCGAGGCGCTCGCGGTGGAGGCGCTCCTCGGGCGTCCTGGCGTTCTGGTGGACCTGCGACGGATAGCCCGGGTAGGCGTGGGTCAGCACCAGCTTGCCGATGTCGTGCAGGAGCGCGGTGCAGAGCAGCTCGTCGCGGTCCGAGTACTCGAGCTCGCGGGCCAGTCGGTCCGCCGCTGCCTGGGTGGCCACGGCGTGCAGGCGGAAGCGCTCGGGCATCAGGTCCCAGCCCGGCGTGCGCTCGAAGAAGTCGAAGGTGGCGGAGCGCGCCGCGAGCGTCTCGACGCCCTCCGGCGAGAGGACCTCGACCGCCTCGGGAATGGCGGCGATCTTGCCCTTCTTGCGCTGCGCCGTGCGGTTGGCGATGCGGAGGACGGTGATCACGAGCGCTACATCGGACTCCACGGCCGCGACGACGTCGCCGACCGACGAGCGCTCCTCGCGCACGACTCGAAGCACGCGGTTGCGCGATTCGGCGAGGGCCGGGAACGCCTCGAGAGCCTCGAACGCGGCCGTGAGGCGGCGTCCGTGTCCCTCATTGTGCCGGCGCGCGGCGTCGTGGGCGGGGCCCGAGTGGCTGAGAGCAGCTTCCATGGTTACGAATACAAGCGGTGGGTTCCGTCCCCTCTGGCTATCGGCAGGGGTGGACGAAAGGTTGAGCTTGTCTCAGGAGGTACGAACGGCCGCCGCGTGCTCCAGAGCGGCGTCGATGCGCCTGAGCGACTCCTCGCGGCCGAGCGCCGCGACCGATTCGAAGATCCCGGGCGACACCGTGGTGCCCGTCAGAGCGACCCGGATCGGCTGAAAGACGTCCTTCGGCTTGACCTCGAGGCGCTCGACGAGCGCGCGCAGCGCGGACTCGACGTCCTCGGCGCGAAATGGCTCCGGAATCGCGTTCAGAGCCTCTCGGGCGGCCCTGAGCCGCTCGTCGGCGCCGTCCACCATGACCTTGCCCCACGCCTTCTCGTCATAGGACGCCGGCGCCTCGACGAGCGTCCCCGCGAGCGGCCAGAAGTCCGCGAGCGTCTGCATCTTCTCCTGGCTGATCGCGACGACCTGCTCGGGCAGGTCGCGCCCGACGAGGTCCTCGAGGCGTCCACGCAGGGCGTCCAGAGGCAGCTCGCGCATGTAGACGCCGTTCATGTTGCGGAGCTTCGCCTCGTCGAAGACCGCCGGGTTCCGCGACACCCGCTCGAGCGAGAAGCGCTCGATCAGCTCGGGGGTCGACATGAAGGTGGTGGTCTCGTCCCAGCCCCATCCCAGCAGGGCCACGTAGTTGCGCAGGGCCTCGGGCAGGTAGCCCGCGTCGCGCAGCTCCTGGACGGAGGCCGCGCCGTGGCGCTTTGACAGCTTCTTGCCGTCCGGCCCGTGCAGCAGCGGGATGTGGGCGTAGACCGGCGGCTGCTCCCCGAGCGCCTGGACGAGCATGAGCTGGCGCGGCGTGTTCGAGACGTGGTCCTGGCCGCGCACCACGTGCGTGATGCCCATGTCGAGGTCGTCCACGGCAACCGCCAGGTTGTAGAGCGGGCTGCCGTCGGAGCGCCGGATGACGAAGTCCTTGATGGCCGAGTTCGGCGTCGAGACGGCTCCGAGCACGGCGTCGGTGAAGGTGGTCTCCCCCTCGTCCGGAACGCGGAAGCGGACGGCGCCCTCGTCCTCGTAGGCGTGGCCGCTCGAGAGGAGGAGCTCGACCGCCTCGCCGTGGCGATCGCGCCGCTCCCACTGCGACAGCGGGCCCTCGTCCCAGTCGAGCTCGAGCCAGCGCAGCGCGTCGAGGATCTGGTCGACGTTCTCCGGCGTCGAGCGCTCGCGGTCCGTGTCCTCGATCCTGAGCACGAACGATCCGCCCGAGCCGCGCGCGAGCAGCCAGTTGTACAGTGCCGTCCTCGCGCCGCCGATGTGCAGCACGCCGGTCGGGCTAGGTGCGAACCTCACTCTCATGCTCATCGGCGCCCATGTTTCCACGGCAGGCGGGCTGGTGCAGGCCCACACCCGCGGCGTCGAGCGGGGCTGCGAGGCGATCCAGGTGTTCAACCAGTCGCCGCGCATGTGGCGCCCGACGCGCTGGAAGCCCGACGACGTGGCCGAGTTCCTCGAGCTGATGAAGAGCGGGCCGATCCGCTCGGTCACGATCCACGCGGTCTACCTGATCAACCCGGCCACGAAGGACCGGGAGATGCGCCGGAAGTCCGCGGCGTCGCTGATCCAGGCCCTGCGCATGGGCGACGAGATCCGCGCCGACGGCGTGGTCCTCCACCCCGGGTCCACCGTCGGCGAGCCCCGGGACGAGGCGCTGCCGCGGGTCGGAGACATGCTCCGCCACGCCCTCGACGAGTCGGAGCGCTGCCGGCTGCTGCTCGAGAACACGGCCGGAGCGGGCAACACGCTCGGACGCTCGTTCGAGGAGCTGCGCGAGCTCGTCGAGCTCGGCGGCGGCCACAGGCGGCTCGGGATCTGCCTCGATTCCTGCCACATGCTCGCCTCGGGCTTCGACATCACGACCGCCGACAAGCTCACGGCGGTCATCGACGATTGCACGAAGCTCCTCGGCAAGTCGCGGCTGCGCTGCCTCCACATGAACGACTCGCAGGCCCCGCTCGGCTCGAACCGCGACCGCCACGCCCCTCCCGGGGACGGCGAGATCGGCGCGCGCGGCTGCGCCGCCTTCCTGTCGGAGCCGCGCTTCGAGAAGCTCCCCGTCCTCTTCGAGGGGCCCGGCAAGGCGGGCAAGGCCGTGGCCAAGGAGGACATCGACAGGATGAAGCAGCTGCGCCGCAACGGGCTGCGCTCCCGGGCCCGCCGCGGCTGAGCCGGGCTCTCCTACAATCCGGCGCGGTGTCCGCTCTACTCGTCTCGGACTCTGAGCGGGAGCACACGGTCGGCCTCCTGCGCACTCACCTGCTGAGCGGGCGCCTCAGCGCGGAGGAATTCGAGACGCGCGTCGACGAGGCGTGGCGCGCCCGCTTCGCGGCCGACCTCTGGCAGGCGCTCCGCTGGCTGCCGGTCGACGCGCCGCCCGTGGCGGCCAGGCCCGGGCCGAGCTCTGGTCTCGGCTCAGCGGCCGGCGCCCTCACGCTCAGCCTGCTCGGCATCGCGATCTTCTGCTTCACGCTCGGCCTCGGCGCGCTCCTGTCGCTGCCGCTGTCGGCGTCGGGCTGGCTGCTCGGGCGCAGCACGCGGCGGAGCTGCGGCCCGGGAGCGCGCGGGACGGCCCGTGCGGGCGAGCTGATCGGAGTGGCCGGGACGCTGCTCGCGCTGCTCGCCGTGGCCGGCTGCACCGCGTTCGTCGTGGCCGTGACCTAGCCGATCCGGCGCAGGAAGGGCAGCAGCCGCAGCAGGAAGGCGTTGCTCGGGTAGGCCGAGTTCGGGTCGTTGTGCGAGTACACCCGCGACCCGTCAGTACCCGCGCTCGCGGACGTGGCCGGGTTCAGCACGGTACGTCGTACCTCCGCAGCCACTCCACCGCACGTCGACCTGGAGTGCTCTGGTCATTCGGCGATCAGCCGTGCGGGGGGCGTGATCGTCGCGCGAACCCGTTCCCTGCCTCCCTCGATCTCGTAGATCGAAACGGCCGCCGACGTCGTGTCGCCGTTGGCGTCGAAGCCGAAGTCGCCCAGGATCCCGTTCTCCACGTCCACCTCGAGCAGCGCTTCGGTTACGGAGGCGCGCGTCCCGTCCGAGGCCGAGATCGCGTCGAGCAGGACGTCCACAGCCTGCGCCGTGGTGACCGAGTAGGGATCCACCGGGCCGCCGACGGCTCGGCCGAACGACGCGGTGAACCGTCGACCGGCGGGCGGCTGACGCTCGGGCGGAAGCGTGGCGATCGTGACGATCAGACCCTCCGCGGCCGCACCCGCGGCGTCGAGCACGGCGCTCGAACTCGCCGAAGCCGTCCGGGGCGAGGATGCGCACCCGCGGGTCGAGCGCGGCCCTAGGTCCCGAAGAACGCTCGACCCTCCCGTGAAGTGGTAGCCGCCGAGGAACACGCCATCGGCACCGGAGCGCTCGACCCGCTTCGCGAGATCGCGATAGCGCCTTGACCTCGGGGTCCCAGCGTACGGGCCCGGCGATCTCGATCCCCAGCATCCTCGCCGCCCGAGCGGCCGTCTTGGCCACCCCGACTCCGTAGGACGACCCGTCGGTCAGCATGAAGAGCCGCTTCAGACCGAGCTGCCGTCGCCATCACCGCCGCGGCTCGCACCCTGCAGGTTGTCCGAGGCGACCACTCGCGCGAAGTTGCGCACGCCTGCTCGGGTAGTACACGTCTGGTTCTCCGGGAAGCGCGCCCGGGCCCGAGTTCGTGAGCCCCACGGCCGTGGCGGTCGCGCTGATCGTCGCGAGCGCTCCGCCGGGGGCGCGGTTGACCACCGGGATGAAGGACGTCGCGCAGCTCGAGCTGAAGGGGCCGATCACGCCGACCACCGCGGGAGCCCGCACGTAGGCCCGGGCATTCGTGCGACAGGTCTGCGGCGTCCAAGGGTCGGCCCTCGCCTGGCCGGTTGCCACGTTCGAGTCGTCGCACGACTGGATATCCCATCCGGTGACGCGCCGGCCCGGAAGCCGCGCTCGCGCAAGCACGGTCCGGATCGCGTCAGTGAACTGGAGCGGCTGCTGGCTGCTGCGCGGCAGCTGCAGTGGCAGGTCTGAGACTATGACGAGCTCTGGCCTACCGGGCCCCTCGTACTCGACCGGCCCGCAGAACGGCTCTTCGACTGCACCGTCGATCGAGGCTCTTCCACCGCGGTCGGCGGGCAGCGCCCTGAACCCCGGCTGGACTGACGCATAGACCCGACCGGAGTCGTCGCCGTGCGTCGCGCGCACGCCGAGCACGTCCTGCGCCGGGTTCGCGTTGCCCGCGGCCACGGCGCCGGCGTCGATCGTGAGGCGGCGCGGGTGGTACCAGGCGGTCCCGTCGAGGCCGGACAAGGCCCCAGCCGGCGAACATCTTCGCGTAGCGGCGAATGGCGTGAGCTCGCTGATCGGCGCGCGAGCCGCACGGCGTCCAGCGCGCGCTCGCCGCCCAGCGACGCGCCGAAGGCGAGTATGGCAGGGCAGCTAGCGGCAGGTCGTCGCCGTGCGTCACGCACACGTCGACCCTGGCCACGGCCAGCTCGCCGCAGGTCGAGTAGCGCTCCTCCATCCCCTTCGCCAGTCCCCGCTCGAGGACTGGCTCGAGCGCGCCCTGCGCAGACAGCGGAGGCGGCGCCTCGTGCAGGTGCGCCCAGAGCGTCTCGGCCACGGTCGCGCGGCGGAACGGCGGCACGCCGGCGAGGCATTCGTAGAGCACGCAGGCGAGCGCGTATTGGTCGGTCCGGGCGTCAATCTCCTCCCCCCGGATCTGCTCCGGCGCGAGGTAGTCGAGCGTGCCCGGGACGCGTCCACCTGCCGCGGCGTCACCGGCTCCGGCTGCGAGCGTGAGCCCGAAATCGGTCAGGTAGGCGTGGCCATCCTCGTCGAGCAGCACATTCGCCTGCTTGACGTCGCGATGTACGAGGCCTCTCCGGTGCGCGGGATCGAGCGCGTAGCCGTTCTGGCCGAGCACGTCGATCGTCCGCTCGGGAGGCATCGGCCCCTCGCGCGCGAGCACGGTCTTCAGATCGCTGCCCTCGACCAGCCGCATCGCCAGGTACAGCTGTCCGTCGTGCTCTCCCGCCGCGTGGATCGGCACGACGTTCGGATGATCGAGAGAGGCCGCGAGTCGCGACTCCGTCAGGAAGCGCTCGCGGAAGCGCCGATCCTCGGCGGCTCAGGTTCGCGAGCAGCTTGAGCGCCACGGAACGCTGCAGCGTCGGGTCGTGCGCTCGCAGGACGACGCCCATCCCACCTCTGCCGACAAGGCCTTCCACGCGGTAGCCGGCGAACGCCTCGCCTGGGGTGAACGCTGCTTTCATGCTGCGCTCCGACGGGTCCACGTCGACCCTACCCACCGCCCCGCCCGCTCGACAAGCGAGCGGACGGCGCGGGCGGCGCGGGAGTTCAGTGAGCCGTCCGGAACGGCCGGCGCCGGCCGCTCGACTAGCAGGATCGACCCGCGGCGACGCTCATCAGCGCGAGCATCCCTGCGGCGCCTATGCCCGCGTCGCTCCAGTCGAATCCCTCTCACGGCTCTCGACCGGCGCGCGCACGGTCACCGTGCTGACCCCGCCGGGCGGCAGGTCCCTGGCCGCATCGGACGGGCGTCGGGGTCGAGCGCAGGACGCCGAGGGCGTCCCGTGGAGTGTGAAGAGGCCCCGGTGGTCGGCCGGGATGCGCGCGTCGAGCGAACGTCAGCCAGCGCCGGCGTCGATTGCCGGCAAGGTGCCGACGACGGCGACGGCGGCCGCGGTCGATACGAGTCCACGACGGAGCATGTCCATGCCTCCTGGTCCGGCTGCCGCCCACTGCGGCCGTGTGCGAGACAGTGTTCGGCTGGGTGGTAACCGCCCGCCATCCGCCCCGGTTAAGCGCGGTTACCCGGTGAGCGACCAGCCGAGCCTGGTCCGCTCCTGCTGCGGAGCGATGCCGTCCCCGCGAGTGCCGCGGCGCACGAGCAACGTCGGCGCCGGAGGCGCAGTCGCGAGCGCTGTCCGGACCGGGCCGAGGCCCTCCTCCATCCAGCGCTCGGATAGTCCGACCACCAGCATGCCCGCGCCCTCCGCGAGCGCCATGATTCCCTCGCGGCCGGGCGTGCCGAGCAGCGGCTCTGCCATGATGCCGGCGCTCTGCTGGACGATCAGGGACGCGTCGGCGAGCAGGCGGCTCGCGTCACGCGGGTTCGCCCCACCTCCCGCTGTGGCCCCGATCAGCCTGCAGTGGAGCGTCGGTCGCCTACGCCGTAGTGCTCCGAGCCGTAGCGCCGCCGAGTCGAGTCAGGCCGCTCCGAACGGCACGACGTCCGCGCCGCTCCCGGCGCAGCCGCCCCCCTCACGACGACGGCGCAGGTCCGCGATCTCCACGCGCATCCCCCTCTCGCGGCCGAGAGGATCCGAGCCCGCTCGTCGACGCGATCGACTCGAATGCTTCTCGACCGCAGGCGAGCCAGGTCGTGCCCCGAGGTGGCCGACGAAAACGCTGCGGTCCGCGCGGCCAGACCGCGTTCGAGCAGCTCGTCCCGACGTTCCGCGAGCTCCGCGGTGACGGGCCCCAGTCGATCGCCCGGCACGACGATTGCGATCACGAGCTCTGGCCGCGCCTGCCCCGCAGCGAGCGGTTCCGCCAGCGCGAGCAGCCCCTCCAGTCCGTCGAGACCGCGCGGTGCGACAAGCATGGACTCTCCGGGTCCGTGCTTCGTACCCGGCTTCGGTCGTGAGGCGTCGGCGGGCCGATCGAGTCCCGGGTCGTGACGCAGGATCGCCTCCTCGAGTTGCCGGAGCTCGTCGCCGGGCTCGAGGCCGAGGTCCGCGAGCTCGCGGCGCGCCTCCCGGTACGCCTCGAGCGCCTCGGCCTGACGTCCAGAGCGATACAGGGACAGCATCAGCTGGGCCCGCAGGCGCTCGCGCAACGGGTGCTCCCGCACCAGCCCTTCGAGTTGTCCGACGAGGGCCGCGTGCTCGCCGAGTGCCAGTGCGGCCTCCGCGCGCGTCTCGATGCCCACGATCCGCAGCTCTTCGAGCCGGGCGATCTCCTGCTGCGCCCAGGCTCGTAGTCGAAGCCCTGCCAGCGCGGTGGCGCGCCAGAGCGCCTTCACCCCGTCGAGCATCGAGGCCGCCGGCCGCGGGTCGCCCGAACCAAGCCGGCGGGTGGCTCCCTCGAGCAGGTTCTCGCAGCCTCGACCGCCGACATCCTCGCGCGCGGCGCGCAGCAGACAGCCGTTCGTCCTCGTCACGATCGCGCCCTACGCCGCGCTCCCGAGTTGCTTGCGGATTCGAGAGACGGGGACCTGTAGGGCCTTGCCGGCCGTGGGCGGCGGGCTCTCGCCCCAGAGCTCGTCGACGAGCCGCTCGGCCGACATCAGCTCGTTCGCGTGGATCAGGAGGAGCGCGAGCAGCGCTTGGGGGCGGCCGCGCGGATCGGCACGACGTGATCGCCATCCGAAACCTCCAGCGGGCCGAGCCGCCGATGCCGCATGCGCGAGTCCTCCTCGGGCCAAGCTACAGGAGCCCGTGGGCCGCCACAGCGTCGCGCCGCTACAGCTCGTCGCGCAGGTCGAACGCCGGGTCCGCGTCCTCGAGTGACGGCTTCGTGAAGAAGCTCGGATTCACGCAGTCGAACGCCTCGGTGTAGCCGTCGTACGCGCGCTCGACGGAGGCGCGGCATTGCGGCAGCGGCAGGCCGCTCATCTTGACTCCGCCGAACCCGTGGCGGGTCCGCTGCGCCTGCTCGAACAGCTCGACGTCGATCTCGCCGCGGAAGACCTTGTGCATGCAGCCCATGAAGCGGCGGCCGGTCTCGTCGTCGTCGTAGAGGTAGAGGAACTGGCAGCCGGACGCGATGCAGCCGGAGGGATGAACGACCCGGTCGCAGAACGAGCAGCAGCGCCTGCACTCGTGGAGGTCCGTCGCGGTCTTCGCCGGCAGCGGCGTCACCCGGCCAGTGTAGGGGCTGGCGGTGGCCCTACGCGACCAGCCGAGCCAAGCCGGACAGGCCGGAAAGCTCGGCCCGGCACGCACTCGAGCCGGACACACGCCAGTCGGGGCCGAGCAGCAGGCGCCGCTCGCCGATCGAGAGCATCAGCTCCTGTTCGCCGGGATGGTGGCCGACGAGTTCCCTCAGGTCCTCGAGGAAGCCCTCGCTGCACCTCGGGCGCGACCTCGAGCGTCAGCCGGCGCACGACGGGCTCGACGTCCGCGAGCGCGGCCGCCTTGGCGATCTCGTCCTGCGTGGGCTCGAACGCCTCGACGTCCTGGGCGATCAGCTTGACCTCGCCCGCCTCCTTGTGGTCGACGCGCCCGCGCACGATCACGATCGCATCCACGTCCACCTTGTCGGCGTTCGCCGCGTAGGCCGAGTTGAACACGAGCATCTCGACCTGGCCCTCGAGGTCGTCGAGGGTGGCGAACATCATCGGGTCGCCCTTCTTCGTGCGGATGCGCTTGCACTCGGCGATCATCCCGCCGACCGTCACGCAGTCGCCGTCCTTCTTCTGGGGCAGCTCGGCGAGCGAGCAGTCGACCCGTGCGCGCAGCGCCGGCCTGACCTCCTTGAGCGGGTGGCTCGACAGGAACAGGCCGAGGGTCTCCTTCTCCCACTCGTTGAGCTGCTCCCGCTCGTCGGGCAGCTCCGGCACCGGCAGGTCGGGCTGGCTCGCGGCGCCCGCGCCCCCGTCGTCTTCGAAGTCGAAGAACGAGCCCTGGCCGCGCTCGGCGTCCTGCTGCGCCTGCGCGCCCGATGCCTGAGCGTTGACGAGCACCTGCATCGTGCCGGTGCGTGTGCCGGGCAGGGAGTCCATCGCGCCGCACTTGACGAGCGACTCGCTCGCCTTCTTGTTCACCGCCTGGCAGTCGACCCGCCGGCAGAAGTCCCACACCGACGTGAACGGGCCACCCTCCTCGCGCGCGCGAATGATCGCCTCGACCGCCTGGTAGCCGAGCCCCTTCACGGCGTCGAGCCCGAAGCGGATGTTCCCCTCGACCACCTTGAAGTCGTGCCCCGACAGGTTGACGTCTGGCGGCAGGACCTCGATCCCCATGTCCTCGCACTGGGCGACGAAGAACGGCACCTTGTCCTTCGTCGACATCACCGAGGAGATCAGGGCGGCCATGTACTCGGCCGGGTAGTTCGCCTTGAGCCAGGCGGTGCGGTAGGAGATCAGGCCGTAGCACGCCGCGTGAGAGCGGTTGAACGAGTAGTCCGCGGCGGCCTCGTTGACCGCCCAGAGCTCCTCGATCACCCGCTCCTGCGTCCCGCTTGCCCGCGCGCCCTCGAAGAAGCGCTGCCTGAGGGCCCCCATCGCCTCGCGGTTCTTCTTGCCGATCGCCTTGCGCAGGTCGTCCGCCTCCGCACCCGAGAAGCCGGCGATCGACTTCGCGATCTGCATCGACTGCTCCTGGTAGAGGATCACCGAGTAGGTGGCCTCCGTTATCGGGCGCAGGCGCTCGTCGATGTAGCTGACGACCTCCGGGTTGCGCTTGTTGCGCGCGTAGGTGTCGATGTGGCGCATCGCGCCCGGGCGGTAGAGAGCGTTGAGCGCGACGAGATCCTCGAACTCGGTCGGGCGCACCTTGCGCAGCGCGTCCCGCATGCCCTCGGACTCGAACTGGAAGACGCCGATCGAGTCGCCGCGGGCCATCATCTCGAAGGTCTTCGGGTCGTCGAGAGGCAGGCTCGCCATGTCGATGCGCTCGCCGGTCGACTCCTCCAGGATCGAGAGGCAGTCCTCGATCACGTCGAGGTTGCGCAGCCCGAGGAAGTCCATCTTGAGCAGGCCGATCTCCTCGATCGGCTTCATCGAGTACTGGGTGACGACCTTGTACTGGCGCTCCCCGTCCGGGCCGGGAGCCCCGCGGTCCTCCATGAGCTGAACCGGCACGATGTCCGTGAGCGGCCGGTCGGCGATCACGACGGCGGCGGCGTGGATGCCGGCGTTGCGGACGATCCCCTCGAGCCCGCGCGCGGTGTCGATGATCTGGCGCGCCTCGGGCTCCGAGTCGTAGGCGCGGCGCAGGTCCGGCTCCTCCGAGAGGTACTCGTCGAACGACTTCGAGCGCCCCATGATCGGCTCTGGGATCAGCTTCGCCAGCCGGTCGCCGGCGCCGTAGTCGAGCCCGAGCACGCGGGCGGCGTCGCGCGTGGCGTTGCGCGGGAGCATCTTGCCGAAGGTGATGATCTGCGCGACGGAGTCCTTGCCGTACTTGTCCTCGACGTAGCGCATCACCTGGGCGCGGCCCTTCACCGAGAAGTCGATGTCGATGTCCGGCATCGACACGCGCTCCGGGTTGAGGAAGCGCTCGAACAGCAGGCCGTAGGCGAGCGGGTCGACCTCCGTGATGTTGAGGCAGTACGAGACGAGCGAGCCGGCCGCGGAGCCGCGCCCCGGGCCGACGGCGATGCCCTGGTCCTTGGCGTAGCGGACGAAGTCCCAGACGATCAGGAAGTAGGCCGAGAAGCCCATCTTCTCGATCACGGACAGCTCCAGCTCGAGCCGCTCGAGCGCCTCGGCGGGCGGCCGGGTCGCCGTAGCGCTTGCGCAGCCCCGCGTTCGCGAGCCGGCGCAGGTAGTCCGGCTCGGGCGAGCCGTCGGGCACCGGGAAGCTCGGGATCAGCATCTTGCCGAGCTCGATGTCGACCTCGCAGCGCTCGGCGATCTCGACCGTGGCGGCGACCGACTCGGGCCACTCCGCGAAGTCCGCCGCCATCTCGTCCGAGCTCTTGAGGAAGAACTCGTTCGTGTCGAACGAGAGCTTCGGCTGGGCGAGCGTCGACTTCGTCTGCACGCACAGCAGCGCGCGGTGGTTGTCGTAGTCCTCGCGGCCCAGGTAGTGGACGTCGCCGGTGGCGACGAGCGGCCTGCCGAGCTCGCGCGCGATCTCGACGATGCCGGCGTTCGCGCGCTCCTGCTCCTCGATGCCGTTCTTCTGGACCTCGAAGTAGACGTTGTCGGGGCCGAAGACCTGAACGAGAGCGTCGGCGTGCTCACGCGCCTCGTGCGGCGCGCCGTCCACGAGCCGGCGGCAGAGGCGCGACGCGAGGCAGCCCGTCATCGCGATCACGCCGGCCGAGTGCCGCGAGAGCAGGTCGAGGTCGACGTTCGCCTTGCCGCGGCGGTAGCCGCGCAGGTA
Organism: uncultured Thermoleophilaceae bacterium; assembly: GCA_963808775.1. Classification (GTDB taxonomy): domain Bacteria; phylum Actinomycetota; class Thermoleophilia; order Solirubrobacterales; family Thermoleophilaceae; genus JACVRW01. The sequence goes on along the minus strand of CAWEGR010000005.1, from coordinate 1,094,490 downwards.
GCCGGCCGAGCTCAGCTTGACGAGGTTGCGAAAGCCCTCGTCGCTCGAGGCCAGCAGCGTCAGGTGGTTGCGCTCGTAGCGAACGGCCTCGGTGGCGACGTCGTCCACGAAATACGCCTCCAGGCCGAGGATCGGCTTGATCCCGTGCTTGCGGCAGGCCTTGAAGTGCTCGACCGCGCCGTTCATGACGCCGTGATCGGTCAGGCCGAGGGCGGGCTGGCCGAAGGCCGCGGCGCGCTCGGCGAGAGCGTCGATCCGGCAGGCGCCGTCGAGCACGGAGTACTCGGAGTGGACGTGGAGATGGGCGAACGACAAGGCCTGGCCATCCTAGGAAGCGGGGCGGATGGCGAGGCGCGTCTTTCCGCTCTTTGCGGGCCGCGGAGCATTCCTGGATCGAGCTCGCGAGGCGACACCGATCCAGGATCGCTGTCGGCCAGGCTGGTCCTGCGCTCGCCCCGCTAGTCGTCGCCGCTCAGCCAGGCCGCCGCCAGGGCGGCCACCAGCAGGCCGAACACCGTCGCCGCGGCGCCCAGCTTCGACCGGTTACGGCGCGCCTTGCGGCGCGCGACCCGCTTCGCGATCTTCGTCACGAGCCAGCCGACGAGGTGGTAGCGCCGAAGCAGCAGCATGCCTATGCATCTTCCCGGTTTCGCACCCGATACGCCATTCGCGACTGGAGCGACCAGAGTTCGATGAAGCCCGGGCTCGCCTGCTGGGAGAACAGGCCCCCCGACTCGTTGAAGCCGGCCAGCGCCGGGTCGTAGAGGGAGTTCGGCGAGCTGCGCGCCACCGGCCGGGCGCTGCCCTTGAAGAGCCGCAGCGTCACCTCGCCCGTCACCTGCTCGTTGACCGCGTCCATGAACGCGTTCAGGTCGGACAGGAGCGGCTCGAACCAGAGCCCCGCGTACACGAGATACGCCCACTGGTGGTCGAGCTGCGGCTTGAAGTTGTTCTGGTGGATCGTGCCGACGAGCTTCTCGAGCTCCCTGTGCGCCGTCAGGATCAGCTCGGCCGCCGGCACCTCGTAGAGGTCGCGCACCTTGAGCCCGACGATGCGGTCCTCGATGTGGTCGACGATCCCGACGCCGTGCCGCGAGCCGATCTCCCCCGCCCGCTCGAGCAGGTCGACGAGGCCGAGCCGCTCTCCATTCAGCGACACTGGGACACCGCGCTCGAAGCCGACAATCACGTCCTCCGGCTCGTCCGGCGCCTCCTCGGGGCGCGTGACGAGCTGGAAGACGTCGTCCCGCGGCGGCTCGGCGATGTCCTCGATCGGCCCGCCCTCGGACGAGCGGCCCCAGAGGTTGTCGTCGATCGAGTACGGCGGCGTCTCGGTGCCGCCCTTGACCTGGATGCCGTGCTTTCGCGCGTAGGCGATCTCCTCCTCGCGCCCCATCTGCCAGCCGCGCACCGGGGCGATGATCTTCATCTCCGGCGCGAGCGCGATCACGGTCGACTCGATGCGGACCTGGTCGTTGCCCTTGCCCGTGCAGCCGTGGGCGATCGTGTCGCAGCCGGCCTCGCGCGCGTACTCCACGGCCAGCCGGGCGATCAGGGGCCGCCCGAGCGCCGTGAACAGCGGATAGCCGCCGCCGTAGAGCGCGTTCGCCTTGATCGCGGGCAGGACGTAGTCGCGCGCGAACTCCTCGCGGGCGTCGACCACGTGGCAGTCGAGCGCCCCGAGGTGCATCGCCTTGCCCCTGACGACCTCGTAGTCCTCCCCCGGCTGGCCCAGGTTGACCGTGAGGGCGACCACCTCGGCCTCGTACTCGTCCTGGATCCACTTGAGCATCACGCTCGTGTCGAGCCCGCCCGAGTAGAGGAGGAGCACCCGGCCCACCTCGCCCGGCTCCGCCTCGTAGGAGGCCGTCTTCGTGAGATGGCGCCGCTCGACGCTCATGCGGCGGGGGAAGCTAGCAGCGCCCCGATGCGCCGGACCGCCTCGTCGATCTCGTCCTCGGAGACCGTCAGCGGGGGCAGGAGGCGGATCGTGTCGGGGCCGGTGGCGTTCACCACCAGGCGCTGCTCCAGCAGGAGACGCCGAGCGACCGCGGGCGCGTGCGGCACGTGGATGCCGACCATGAGTCCTGCTCCGCGCGGGTCGAGCCGGTGCTCCGCCAGCGCCGCGTGCAGCCGCTCCCCGCGCGAGCGCACGGTGGCGAGGAAGTCCTCGTCGTCGATCGTGTCGAGCACGGCGTTCGCGGCAGCCGCGATCACGGGGCCGCCGGCGAAGGTCGAGCCGTGGTCGCCGAGCTCGAGCACGTTCGCGCAGTCCTCGTTCGTCACGCAGGCGCCGATCGGCAGCCCCCCGCCGAGGCCCTTCGCGACCGTCATCACGTCCGGCTCTACGCCGAGCTGCTGGTGGGCCCAGAGAGTGCCGGTACGGCCCATGCCGCACTGGATCTCGTCGAAGATCAGCAGCGCGTGGTTCGTGTCGCAGAGCTCGCGCGCGAGCTGCAGCAGCTCGCGGTCGAGCGGGTGGATCCCGGCCTCGCCCTGGATCGGCTCGAGCAGCACCGCCGCGGTGTTCCCGTCGACGGCCTCGGCGAGGCCGCGCAGGTCGTTGCGCCTCACGGCCTTGAAGCCGGGCACGAGCGGCGCGAACGGTGCCTGCTTCGGCTCCTGCGGCGTCGCGGACAGGGCGCCCATCGTGCGGCCGTGGAAGGCGCCCTCCATCACCACGAAATCGCCCCCGTTGCGCCGGCGCCGCGCGAGCTTGAGCGCGCACTCGATCGCCTCTGCGCCCGAGTTCGTGAAGAACACGCGCCCGCCGAGCGAGGCGTCGGCCAGGTGCTTGGCGAGCCTGATCGAGGGCTCCGTGAAGAAGAGGTTGCCCACGTGAATCAGCCGGCCCGCCTGGTCGCGGACGGCCTCCACCACGCGCGGGTGGCAGTGGCCGAGCTGCGCGACCGAGATGCCGGTCAGGAAGTCGAGGTACTCGTTGCCCTCGTCGTCCCAGAGGCGCGTGCCCTCGCCGCGCACGAACTCGACCGGGTTGCGCGCGTAGGTCGGCATCACGGCCTCGCGCTCGAGAGCCTGCAGTTCCGCTAGGGCCATAGCTTCGTTCCGATTCCCTCGAGGGTGAACAGCTCGAGCAGCAGCGAGTGCGGCTGCCGCCCGTCGATGATGTAGGCGTTCTCGACACCGCCCTCGACGGCCTGCAGGCAGGCCTCGAGCTTCGGCCTCATCCCTCCGCTCACCTCCGGCAGCCTCGCCCGCAGGTCCGCCGCGGTGGCCTCGGAGATGCGGCTGTCGGGATCCTCGGGATCCGCGCGCCAGCCGTTCACGTCGGTGAGGAAGAGCAGCTTGAACGCCCCGAGCGCCCCGGCGACCGCTGCCGCAGCGGCGTCGGCGTTGACGTTGTAGGACTGGCCCTCGGCGTCGGCGCCGACCGAGGCGATCACGGGGATGTAGTCCGCGGCGATGTGGTTCAGCACGTCCACGTCGACGCGCTCGATGTCGCCGACGAAGCCCACGTCGGTCTCGCCGGCGAGGCGCTTCTTCACGGTGAACAGGAGGCCGTCGTCTCCGCACAGGCCGACGGCCGGCTGGCCGTGCCTCCCGAGCCGCAGCACGATGTCCTTGTTCTGCTTGCCGACGAGCACCATCTTGGCGACCTCGACCGTCTCGGCGTCGGACACGCGCAGGCCGTCGACGAACCTGACCTCCATGCCGAGGCGCTCCATGTAGCGCGTGATGTCGGGCCCGCCGCCGTGCACCACGATCGGGTTCATCCCGACGTACTTGAGGAGGACGACGTCGCGCGCGAACTCCTCCTTCAGGTCGGGGTCCGTCATCGCGGCGCCGCCGTACTTGATCACCACGGTCTTGCCGTGGTAGTCGCGGATGTAGGGCAGGGCCTCGAGCAGTGTGGCTACGTCGCGCATCACGTCGTGTAGGCCGAGTTGAAGGTCACGTATTCGGGGCTCAGGTCGGAGAAGAACACCTCGGTCTCGCCGCCCTCGCCGGGCATCGTCAGCGCGTACTCGACCTCCGGCCCCTCGACGAGCTCGGCGGGCGCCTCCGCCACCACGTCGCCGGCGGACACGACCTGGACGCCCTCGATCTCGAGGTCGGCGATGAACGGCTCGCCCGCGGGCCACGCCTGGCCGGCCGCCTGCAGGATGCGGCCGAAGTTGGGGTCGCCGCCGTGCAGCGCAGCCTTGACGAGGGGCGAGTTCGCGATCTCGCGGGCCACCGGCTCGACCGCGTCCGGCCCGCCGCGAACCACGATCCGCCCCACCCGCTTCGCGCCCTCGCCGTCGCGCACGATCTCGAGCGCGAGCTGCCGCAGCAGGGCGTCGAGCGCCTCGCCGAGGCGCAGCTCGTCATCCGACTCCGGCTCGATCCGCTGCCCCGAGGCTCCGCTCGCCAGCGCGAACACCGTGTCGCTCGTCGAGAGCTGACCGTCGACCGAGATGCGGTCGAAGGAGCGCTTCACGCACACCCCGGTGAGCAGGTCGAGCGACGCCTGCTCCATCAGGGCGTCGGTCTGGATGAAGCAGAACATCGTCGCGTAGCGCGGCGAGATCATCCCCGCCCCCTTCGCCTGGGCCGCGAGCTTGACGGCGCCGCCGCTGAGGTGCACGTCGAGACAGGCGCGCTTCGGCCCGCTGTCGCTCGTGAGGATCGCCTCGGAGAAATCGCTCGCGTCGAGGCCGAGGGCATCGCAGGCCTCCTCCACCCCACCGACCACCCGGTCGCGCGGCAGCTCCGTCCCGATCACCCCTGTCGAGGCCACGCCCACCTGGCGCGGCTCGATGCCGAGCTTGCCCGCCGCGGCCTCCTGCATCGCGATCGCGGTGTCCACGCCGCGCTGGCCGTCGCCCACGTTCGAGCAGCCTGAGTTGGCGGCCACGGCCCGCAGCGCGCCGAGCTCCGCCTGCCGCGACACGATCACGGGCGCCCCCACGCGCGCGTTCGTGGTGAAGCGCGCGGCGCTGACCGTCTCGGGCGAGTCCGACACGAGCACCCCCACGTCGGGGCCCTTCGACTTGATGCCGGCGCCCACCCCAGCCGCGCGGAAGCCCGCGGGCAGCTCGGTGGCGCCCGCCTCGGCGGCGTGCTCGGGCAGCTCGACCCAGCGCGAGTCGAAGAAGGTCACTCGAGCCCCTCCGTCTCCGGAAGCCCGAGCATCAGGTTCAGGTCCTGGACCGCCTGGCCGGCGGCGCCCTTCCAGAGGTTGTCGATCGCCGCGAGGGCGATCACGCGCCCGTTCACGGCCGTCACGTGGATGCGGCAGCGGTTCGTCTCGCGCACGTCGTCGGTGCCGGGTGGCTCGTCGGCGAGCTCCACGAACGGCTCGCCCGCGTAGGCGGTCTCGTAGAGCGCGCGCACCTCATCCGCCTCGAGCGGCTCGTCGAGCGTCAGGTAGCAGCTCGCGAGCAGGCCCTGCTCGATCGGCAGCAGGTGGGGCACGAAGGTGAAGCTCGCGCCTTCAGGCAGCTCCTGCTCGAGCTCGGCGCTGTGCCTGTGCCCCTCGACCTTGTAGGCCTCGACGTTCTCCGTGACGGACACGAAGTGGGTCGTCTGGCTCGCCTCTCGCCCCGCGCCCGATACGCCCGACTTCGCGTCCACCACCAGGTCCGCGATGCGGTCGCGCAGCGGCCAGATCGCGAGCAGGCTGGCCGTCGGATAGCACCCGGGCGCGGCCACGAGATCGGCGCCGCGGATCGCCTCGCGGTGGCCCTCGGTCAGGCCGTAGACGGCCTCTTCGAGCAGCTCGGGCGCCTCGTGCGCGCCGTACCAGCGCTCGTAGCGGTCGCGGTCGAGCCGGAAGTCGGCCGACAGGTCGACCACCTTCAGCCCGCGCTCGCGCAGCTCGCGCACGGACTCCGCCGCGGCGCCGTGCGGGAGGGCCACGAGCGCGGCGTCGGCCCGCTCGGCGATCGAGTCCGGGTCGAACTCCTCGAGCGGCAGCGGCACGCGAAAGCGCGGGTAGAGCTGGTCGTGGCGCCGCCCGGCGTCCGAGCGCGCCGTGAGGACGGTCAGCTCGAGCGACGGATGGCGCCGCAGCAGATAGGCGCCCACGGCCCCGCCGAAGCCGGCGGCGCCGACGACCGCGACGCGGGTGCCGCCCTCAGGCACGCAGCCGGCCTCCGAGCATCTCGAGCTCCTTCTCGATCGCCGAGCGCCGCTCCGCGACCTCGGCGTCCGTCAGGGTGCGGTCGGGCGCGCGGAACTCGAGCCGCAGCGCGAGCGACTTGCGCCCCGGCCCCACCTGCTCGCCGCGGTACAGGTCGAACACGCTCGCCGAGCGCAGCAGCTCCCCGCCCGCCGCCCGCACGGCCGACTGGACGCGCGCGGCCGGGACCTCGTCGTCCACGACCACGGCGATGTCCTGCAGGACCGCCGGAAAGCTCGTGACGTCGCTGAACGTCGCGGGCGCGTCGTCGGGAAGCGCGTCCACGTCGATCTCGAAGGCGACGGCCGGTCCCTCGAGATCCCACTCCTTCAGCGCGAGCGGATGCAGCTCGCCGAGCCAGCCGAGCTCCTCTCCCTCGGGATCCACGATCCGGGCCGCACGGCCGGGGTGCAGGAACGCCGGTCCGCCCGCCTCCGCGCGCCAGTCCGCGCGGGCGACCGCCAGCACGGCCTCGAGCAGCGCCTTGGCGGCGAAGAAGTCCGCTCCTCGCTCCTCGCTCCTCCAGCCGCCCGCGCTCCCCGCGCGTCAGCAGCACGGCGAGGTGATGGCGCTCCTGCGCGGGCATCGCGCCGCCCGGAGAGCCCTCGCCCTGCGCGTCGAGCGGGCCGGCGGGGCTGTAGACGTGGGCGGATTCGAACAGGGCCACGCGCGCGCGCCCGTGCGCCGAGTTGAAGGCCGCGGCGTCCAGCAGGCCCGGCAGCAGCAGCGGGCGCATCACCCCGTGTTCCTCCGTGAGGGGGTTCTCGATCTCGAGGAGGGGCTCGTCGCCGAGGCGCAGCCGCCGGAGCGTCTCGGGGGAGGTGAACGAGTAGGCGATGCACTCGTCGAGCCCGCGCGCCCGCAGCAGGTCCTCGAGCCGCCGCCGCAGCCGCTGCGTGCCCGTCAGCCGGCCGACGGCGCCGTCACGCCGGGCGGGCATCGTGGTCGGCAGCTTGTCGAGGCCGTGCACGCGGGCGACCTCCTCGATCAGGTCCGCCTCGCGCTGGACGTCCGCATCGCGCCAGGGCGGCACGACCCAGCCGTCGCCCGAGCGGGTGAAGCCGAGCCGCTCGAGGATCTCGACCACGCGCTCCTCGGGTATGCGCTCGCCGAGCAGCCGCTCCATGCGCTCGTGCCGCAGGCCCACCACGCGTGGCTCGGCGGGCGCGGGATAGGCGTCGATCGTGCCCGGCACGAACCGCGCACCGCACAGCTCGACCATCAACCGGGCCGCGAGCCGCTGCGCCGCGATCGCCTGCTCGGGGTGGAGCTGCTTCTCGAAGCGCGCCGAGGCCTCCGTGCGCAGGCCGAGCGCCTTCGAGGTGCGCATGATGTTCGGGCCGACCCAGGTGGCCGCCTCCATCAGGACGCGGGTCGTCTGCTCGGACACCTCCGAGATCTGGCCGCCCATGATTCCCGCGATTCCGCTCGGCCCCTCGGCGTCGCAGACGAGCGCGACGTCGGACGTGAACGTGCGCTCCACGTCGTCGAGCGTCGTCATCGTCTCCCCGTCGGCGGCCCGGCGGACGACGATGCGGGCCCCGCGCACCTCGTCGAGGTCGAAAGCGTGGAGCGCCTGGCCCGTGCAGAGCATCACGTAGTTCGTGATGTCGACCACGTTCGAGATCGGGCGCTGGCCCGCGGCCATCAGCCGCTGCTTGAGCCAGGGCGGCGAGGGGCCGATCGTTACGTCCTCGTACACGCGCGCGGTGAAGCGCAGGCAGACCTCGGGGTCGATCTCGACGCTCGCGTGGTCGTCCACCGAGTCGTCGCCCGAGGGCTCGGCGTCGGCGTCCGTCGGGTTCGCCGCGAGCGGCGCGCCCGTGATCGCGTGCAGGTCGCGCGCCACGCCGTAGACGCTCAGCAGGTCGGGCCGGTTCGGCGTTACCTCGAGCTCGAGCGCCTCGTCGGCGATCGGGAGGTGCTCGGCCAGCGGCGCGCCCGGGGCCGGGCCCCTCGTCGAGCACCATGATGCCGTCGTGGAGCTCGCCGATCCCGACCTCGTCCTCGGCGAGGATCATCCCGCTCGAGCGCACGCCGCGCAGCTTCGCCTCGCCGAGCTTCGACCCGTCGGGCATGATCGCGCCCGGCAGCGCGACCGCGACGGTCTGCCCGGCCTCCACGTTCGGCGCCCCGCACACGATCGTCTGCGGCTCGCTCGCGGCCCACGTCGACCTGGCACACGCTGAGGCGGTCCGCGTCCGGGTGCCGCTCCGCGGACAGGACCCTGCCGATCACGAACTCCGCCGGGTCGCCCACGCCCGTCCGGTGGAGCCGCTCGAGCTTGTCGCCCGCCATCGTGAGGGCGTCGGCGATCTCCTCGGCGCTCGTGCCGGGGTCGCAGTACGAGCGCAGCCACGCGAGCGGGACCCTCATGAGCCGAACTGCTCCAGCACGCGCAGGTCGTTGTCGAACAGCGTGCGCAGGTCGGGAACCTCGTAGACGATGCTCGCGATCCGCTCGATCCCCATGCCGAAGGCGAAGCCCTGCACGCGCTCGTTGTCGTAGCCCGAGCCGCGCACGTAGTCGAGCACGTTCGGGTCGACCATCCCCGAGCCGAGGATCTCGATCCAGGCCTCGCCCTTGCAGGTGCCGCAGCGCTCGCCGCCCTCGTAGCCCGTGCCGCCGCAGCGGAAGCACGAGACGTCGACCTCGACGCTCGGCTCCGTGAACGGGAAGTAGCCGGGACGCAGGCGCACCTTGGTCGCCTCGCCGAACATCTGGCGCGCGAACTGGAGCAGGACCCCCTGCAGATCCGCGAGCGTGATGTCCTCGTCGATCGCGAGCCCCTCGAGCTGATGGAACATCGGCACGTGCGTGGCGTCGGGCGTGTCCGGCCGGTACACGCGCCCGGGGACGACGATGTAGATCGGCGGCTCCTGCGCCTCCATCGCGCGCACCTGCATCGGCGACGTGTGCGTGCGGAGCACCACCCGCTCCGCCAGGTAGAAGGTGTCCTGGGGCAGCCGCGCCGGGTGCTCGGGCGGGTGGTTGAGCGCGGTGAAGTTGTAGTACTCGTAGTCGATCTCGGGGCCCTCGAGCACCGAGAAGCCGAGCCCGATGAAGATGTCCTCCATCTCGCGCCGGATCTGCGAGACGAGATGCAGGTGCCCGGGGGGCGCCGGAGGGTCGCCGGGCAGCGTGACGTCGACGCGGTCCTCGGCGAGGCGCGAGTCGAGCTCGGACGCCTCGAGCTCGGCCGTGCGAGCGGCGAGCAGCGCCTCGAGCGCCTGGCGGACCTCGTTGGCGCCCTTGCCGACCGGGCCGCGCTGCTCGGGCGGCAGGTCGCCGATCGAGCGCAGCGTGGCGGTCAGCTCCGACCTGCGGCCGAGATAGCGCACGCGCAGCTCCTCGAGCTCCGCGCTCGTGCCCGCGGACGCGATCTCTCCCTCCGCCTGGGAGCGCAGCTGGGCCAGATCAGCCATCGGCGGCCATCCTATTTGCCGTCTCGTGCAGCGCGACCGTGGCCGCCATCGCGACGTTGAGGGAATCCGCGGCCACCGGAATCCGCACGGCTTGGTCCGCGAGGCCGGGCGGCAGCCCGGCGCGCTCCGCCCCGAGCGCGAGCGTGAGCGGCGGGCTCAGATCCGCATCCGCGAGCGAGACGCCTCCGGCGGCGTCGAATGCCACCACGCGCCCGGCGGGGGTGTCCGCGCGGGCCGGGGGCAGGGCGAAGATCGAGCCCATGCTCGCCCGCACGGCCTTCGGCGACCAGGGATCCGCGCAACCGGGCCCCAGCACCACGCGGGCGCCGGCGAGCGCGTGCGCCGAGCGGATGATCGTGCCGACGTTGCCGGGATCCTCGACGCCGTGCAGGTAGACGCTCACCGGCTCGCCGCCCGGCTCTGCCCAGCGCTGGGCGTACACCCCGATCACGCGGCTGCCGGAGCCGAGCGAGCTCGCCCCGGCGAGCAGCTCCGGCTCGACGTCCTCGCCGGCACGCAGCACGAACTCGGCGGCCCAGCCCGCCGCGTCCGCGGCGTCGACGAGATCCTCACCCTCGGCGATGAACAGGCCGAGCTTCGACCGCCAGCTCTTGCGGGCCAGCTTGCGGATCGTCTTCAGCCTGTCGTTGTCGGGTGACGTGATCATGGGTCCTGAAACGAAAACGGGCGCCCACATGGACGCCCGGGAAGTACTCCTGACCGTGTCCGCTCGCTACGCGGCCACGGCCTCCCGGGCCTGCTCGGCAAAACGTCGGAACGTCTCCGGGTCGCGCACGGCGATGTCGGCGAGCACCTTGCGGTCCACCTCGATGCCGGCCTCCTTCAGCCCGTGCATGAACTGGCTGTAGGTCATGCCCTCCTGCCGCGCCGCGGCGTTGATGCGGGTGATCCAGAGCCTGCGGAAGTCGCGCTTCTTGTTGCGGCGGTCGCGATAGGCGTAGGAGTCGGCCTTGAGCAGCGCCTCCTTGGCGCGCTTGTAGCTCGACTTGGCCTGCCCGCGGAAGCCCTTCGTCCGCTCGAGCGTCGCGCGCCGCTTCTTGCGCGCGTGGACTGAACGCTTGACGCGGCTCACTTGTGCAGCAGCTCCATCACGCGATCGTGATCGTGCGGCGAGACCTCCACCGGCCGGCCGAGCTTGCGCTTGCGCTTCGCGGACTTCTTCCCGAGGTTGTGGCTCGTGAAGCTATGCCGCGCGCGCAGCTTGTTGCCCGCGGTCTTGCGGAACCGCTTCTTGGCGCCGGAGTGGGTCTTCATCTTCGGCATGCGACGGTCTATTGAAGCAGACGGGTTCGGCTAGACCTGGGCGTCGGGAGCCGGCTGGACGTCGGCGGCCGGCTTCTTCTTCAGCGGGGCGAGCAGCATCGTCATGTTGCGCCCGTCCTGCTGCGGCGCCTGCTCGACCGTGCCGAGCTCCGCCACGTCCTCGGCCAGCCGGTTCAGGAGCATCTCCCCGCGCTCGGGGTGGGTCTGCTCGCGGCCGCGGAACATGATCGTGACCTTGACCCGGTCCTCGCCCTTCAGGAAGCGGACCACGTGGTTCTTCTTCGTCTCGTAGTCGTTCGTGGCGATCTTGGGGCGCAGCTTGATCTCGCGGACGTTGACCTGCTTCTGGTGACGCCGCGCGGCCTTCGCCTTCTGCTCCTGCTCGTACTTGTACTTCGAGTAGTCGAGCACGCGGCAGACGGGCGGCCGGGCCTCGGGAGCCACCTCGACGAGGTCGAGGTCGCGTTCCTGCGCATAGCGGAGCGCGTCGCGCGTTTCGAGCACGCCGACCTGGCTCCCGTCCTCTGCGATCAGGCGCACTTGGGGAACGCGGATGCGCTCGTTGATGCGTGTCTCGTCGCGCTCCGGGGGGCGCCGATCGAACTTACGGGGGATCGGCACTAGTTACGGCCTGCTTCTGGCCTCAAAAGCGCGAGATGTCGCAGCTCCTCATTCGCGGGCGAGTATAGCGGCGGTCGCTCGCTCGACGAACTCGCCGACCGGCACCGACCCCTCGTCGCCCTCGCGGTGGCGGCGCACCGCGACGAGGCCCGCCTCCTGCTCCTGATCGCCCACCACGAGCATGAACGGCACCTTCTTCAGCTCCGCCTCGCGGATCTTCTTGCCCACGGATTCGCCGCGCTCGTCCACCCGGGCGCGGATGCCGGCGTCGCGCAGCTCGCGCGCCACGCCCTGCGCGTAGTCCAGGTGGCGGTCCGCGATCGGGAGGACGGCGGCCTGCACCGGCGCGAGCCAGAACGGGAACTCGCCGCCGTAGTGCTCGATCAGGATGCCGATGAAGCGCTCGAAGGACCCCATCAGCGCCCGGTGGATCATCACCGGCCGGTGCTCCGCGTTGTCCGCCCCGGTGTAGGTGAGCTCGAAGCGCTCCGGCATGTAGTAGTCGAGCTGCACGGTGCCGAGCTGCCAGCTGCGGCCGATGGCGTCGTCCATGTGAGCGTCGATCTTCGGCCCGTAGAAGGCGCCGTCGCCCTCGTTCAGCTCGTACTCGAGGCCGTTCTTCTCGAGCGTGCGCTGGAGCGCCGCCTCGGCCCTGTCCCACATCTCCTCGGACCCGACGCGCTTCTCGGGCCGCGTCGAGAGCTCGAGCCGCGGCTCGAAGCCGAACTGCCTGTAGATGAAGAAGCCGAAGTCGAGGCAGCGCATGACCTCCTCCTCGATCTGCTCCTCGGTGCAGAACACGTGCGCGTCGTCCTGGGTGATGTGGCGCACCCGCAGCAGGCCGTGCAGGGTCCCGCTCGGCTCGTGGCGGTGGACGAGCCCCTGCTCGGCGAGGCGGATCGGCAGGTCGCGGTAGGAGCGCAGCTCGCGCTTGTAGATCTGGCAGTGGGCGGGGCAGTTCATGGGCTTCAGGCCCATGGGGCGCTCCTCCACCTCGGTGAAGTACATGTTCTCGCGGTACACGTGCCAGTGGCCCGACTGCTTCCAGAGCTCGGCGTCGTAGAGGATCGGCGTCTTGACCTCGGTGTAGCCGCGCTCGACGTTCGAGTCGCGCCACAGGGTCGTCAGCTCGTTCCAGACGTGCATCCCGTTCGGCAGCCAGAACGGCGACCCGGGCGAGAGGTCGGAGAGCATGAACAGGTCGAGCTCGCGCCCGAGCTTGCGGTGATCGCGCTCGCGCGCCTCCTCGAGCCGGCGAATGTGCGCCTCGAGGTCCTCCTTCGAGAGGAAGGCGGTCCCATACACGCGCGTGAGCATCTGGCGGCTCGAGTCGCCACGCCAGTAGGCGCCGGCCACGCTCGTGAGCTTGAAGGCCTTGATCCGCTTCGTCCCCGGCCCGTGCGGGCCGCGGCAGAGGTCCGTGAACGGGCCGTTGCGGTAGAGCGAGACCGTCTCGACGGGGTGGGCGGGGTCCGCATTCCGGACGAGGTCCTCGATCAGCTCGACCTTGTAGTCCTGTCCCTCCTGGCGGAAGCGCTCGATCGCGTCCGCCACCGAGACCTCCTCGCGCTCGAAGGCCTCGTCGGCCTTGACGTGCTCGCGCATCTTCGCCTCGACGCGCTCGAAGTCCTCGTCCGTCAGCTTCTGGCCGTCGGGGAACTCGAAGTCGTAGTAGAAGCCGTCGTCGATCGGCGGACCGATCGAGATCTTCACGCCGGGGTAGAGCTCGAGCACCGCGGTCGCGAGCACGTGCGCCGCGTCGTGGCGGATCAGCCAGAGGGCGTCGTCGCCGTCGCGGCCGGTCACGATCTCGATCGCCGCCCCGTCGTCGAGCGGCGCCGACAGGTCGCGCAGCTCGCCGTCCACGCGGATGCCGAGCGCCGCGCGCGCCAGTCCCTCGCCGATCGAGCGCGCGGCGTCGGCGCCGGTCGCGCCGTCCTCGAGCTGGAGCTCGGTCCCGTCGGGGAGCCTGACGTTCATGCGGCCCCCAAGGTACCGGCGAGCGCCCGCAGCTCGCGTTCGAGGGCCGCCGTGACGAGGAAGCGCTCGCGCACCCGCTCCCGCCCCGCCCGTCCCATCTCGACGGCGAGCCCCGGGTCAGCCACGAGCTCGACGAGCCGCGCGGCGGTGTCGGCCGGCTCGTCGACGAGGAAGCCGTCGACCCCGTCGCGCACCACGAGCGGGATGCCCCCGCCGCCCGCGCCGAGCACGGGTGTCCGCTTCCAGAGCGCCTCGCAGGGGGCGATCTCGAAGCCCTCGCCGAGCGAGCGCTCGACCACCACGCGCGCCAGGAGCTGGAGCGCCCCCACCTCGAGGCTGCCCAGTCCCTCGTAGGTCGTCAGGAGCAGGACGTCGTCGTCCTCAGCGGCGAAGTCCGACACCTCCTTCGCGGCCTGCCAGCCGCTGGTGTCGGCGGGGTCGAGCAGCGCGGCGAGCACGAGCTGCAGCTCGGGCTGGCGCTCGCGCGCGACGCGGAAGGCCTCGATCGTCCCGTGCGGGTCGTCGAAGCGGTCGAGCTCCAGCACCTGGAGGCAGAACGGCCGCTCGAGATCGACCCCGAGCGGGCTGACCACGCGGCCCGGCAGGCGCGGCTCGAGCTCCATGTTGCGCGGATCGAGCGGATCGATCCCCGGAGCGGCCGCGACCACGCCACCCTCGTCGCGCAACGCCGGAGGGGCGAACGTCTCGTGCGGGACGAGCGTCAGCACGGTCCCCTCTCGGAGCGCTCGCGCCCGCTCGAGGGCAGCCGCCTCCGCACCCGCGACGTCGTCGTTGCAGCGCCAGACGGCCGGCCCGTCGAGCCCGGCAGCAAGGCCGAGGGCGGAGTCGTGCAGGACGACGGCGTCATAGCCGTCGCCGAGCTCACGGGCCGTCCGGGCGCAGGCCTCGAGCCACGCGTCCCAGCGCTCGCCGGCGATCGCGCTCTCGGCGCCGCGCAGGCCCGCGCTGAGCGACCCCGCGACCTCGCGCTCCTCGGGCGAGCCGAACAGCGCGCGCCATTCCACCTCGATGCCGAGACCCGCGGCCAGCGGCAGCGTGCCGCCGAGCAGCTCGGGCAGGCGCCCGGCGCCGCCCGCCGGGGTCACGTGGAGGATGCGCGCGCCGCGCAGCGGGGCGGCCGCCTCCGTGAGGCTCTCGACGGCGCGCGCCCCGGCCGCAGGCGCGTGGTCGCCCGGCTCGCGGGGCGCGACCGCCATCGGCTGGAGGTCCATCAGCGGCGCGTCTTCGAGAGCCTGCGGACCTGGCGGCTGAGCCGCTTGAGCGTGCGCGCCTGGCGGGTGAGCAGGCGCGTCTGGCGGGTGAGAGCGGTCTGCAGCGACGTGATCCGGGGATCGAGGGCTGATACGCCGGACCCGGTCTGCGCGATCGCGGCCGGCAGCGTCCCGAGGGTGCTCGTGATCGGAGCGAGGCCCTGCAGCGTCGCGTAGCGGAGGTCGACCGCGTTCGTATCCGAGTACGCGGCGAACTCGCCGGGCCGGATCACAGAGATCCGTCGTCGTGGCGAGATGCTGGTATTGCACCGACGGGATCGACCGTTCCGGACGGGTCCACCAGCTCGGCCGCCATGCACGCAGATCATGGTGCAGTCGAAGCTGACGACAACTCCTGGTCGCCCTGCACCGTCACCTGTCGAGTCAGCGGGCCGGCAACGCCTGACGCATCCGCCGGCTCGCACGGTCACGACGCGGTCAACCGCCGTGGGGTTGAACAGGTAGACCTGCACGTCCTGGGTGTCGTCGTTGTCCGGGGCGAGCGCACCGCGTCGAGAGCACGAGCGCGCCTGCGCCGCGCCCGCCGAGCCGGCGAGCGCGACGGTCGACCACGGCCAGTGCGAGCGCGAGTCTGCGCATCCCGCCCGATCCTACGTCAGCCGGCGGGCGACGGCTCGATCCGGCCGCGCACCTCGCCGAGCGGCTCTCCGCGCAGCACCACCTCGTCGCCGTCGGCGAGGAAGCCCTCCGGGTCGTTCCAGCGCAGCTCGATCAGGCTGCCGTGCTGCTCGGGCTCGGGCCCCGAGATCGTTCCGGTGGCGAGCAGATCCCCCGTGCGCAGGCTCGCGCCGTTGACCGTCAGGTGCGCGATCTGCTGGCTGATCGACCAGTACAGGTGGCTCGTGTTCGAGCGCGCCACCACCTCGCCGTTCAGCTCGACCTCGAGCGGGATGTCGTAGGCCCAGGGCCGCTCGCGCAGGTACGGGAGCGGCTGCGGGTCCTGCGCGGGCACCTCGACCCGGCGGTCCTCGAGCTCCTCGATCGGCACGACCCAGCGGCTGACGCTCGTGGCGAACGACTTGCCGAGAAACGGACCGAGTGGCTGGTACTCCCAGGCCTGGATGTCGCGGGCCGACCAGTCGTTCACGAGCACCATGCCGAACACGTGCTCGAGGGCGCGCTCGATCGGCACGGGCTCGCCCATCCGGCTCGGCGTGCCGATCACGAAACCCGCCTCGAGCTCGATGTCGAGGCGCTCGCTCGGGCCGAACACCCCGCCGCGGTGCTGGCCGCGCGGGCGGCGGACCGGCGTCCCGCTCGGCACCACCGTGCCCGCGCGCCCGTGGTAGCCGACCGGCAGGTGCCGCCAGTTCGGCATGAGCGGCTCCGAGTCGGGCCGGAACATCCGCCCGAGGTTCTGCGCGTGGTGGATCGAGGAGAAGAAGTCCACGTAGTCCGCCACCTCGAACGGCATCCCGACGCGGGCGTCCTCGACCTCGCGGCCCTCCTCGAGGCGCGCCGCCACCTCCTCGCGGAACTCGCGGCCGCGCGCCATGAACGCGTTCAGCGTCGGCTCGGCGAGCACCGGGTCGAGCGCGCTCAGGTCGAGCACGCGCTCGCCGGTCCGCGCGGCCACGCCGCCGCCCTCGAGCACGCCGTAGGCGAGCGTCACGGCAGCATCCCCAGACGCTCGAGGTCCTCGACCGGCTCACGCCAGGAGCAGCTCCCGTAGCCCACGAACAGCTCCGAGCGCGCGCGCCGGATCTCTTCGGCGCTGACGCTGTGGGCTCCCGCGTGGAGGCGCTCCGGCTCGACCGCGAACGCGGACGGGTCCTCCTCCGCGAGCACCCCTTCGAGGTCGGCGCGGGTGGCGTCGGGCAGGCTCGACGCGGCGAGCAGGTTGAGGAATCCGTGCATGTGGAAGCCAGTACCCGGTTCGACGTGCCGAATCGGGTGGTGCAGCCCGGCGGTCGCCTTGAACGCCACCCCGGCGCCGCGGCAGGACGCGATCACGAGCGCCACGAGCTCGACGGGCGGGAAGGCCTCGGCCGTCTCGCCCCCGCAGCGCAGCTTGACGCGCGCGCCGACCGCGGCGGCCGCGCCGATGGCGGCGGGCAGGCTGTCGCGCCAGCGCTCCCCGGGCACGAGCTCGAGGTAGACCTCGACGCCGAGCGGCGCGAGCGCGGAGCGCGCGGCGATCAGGTCGGACGAGGCGGGACGCGGCGCGGGCAGGCGCAGCTCGACCGCCTCGACACGTGCCCCGTCGCGGGCGGCGCCCGCCACGAGCGCGGCGTCGGCGGCCACGGCCGCCGGCCACTCCTCCTCGGACGCGGCGCCGGCGCCGTCGAGCACGACCGACAGCGCGGGAGCGCCCTCCCAGCCACCCGACGCGCCGCGCAGCTCCTCGAGCCGGGATGCCGGGCAGATGAAGCGCCCGAGCATCCACGCGTGCTCGTCCGCGCGGGCCGCCCGATCCTCGGCGAGGGCGGCGTCCATCTCCATGCGCGCCGGCGGGAACAGCGCGGCGTGATCGATCAGGCGGCCGAACAGCGCGGCCGGCGCGGCGTCCACCAGCCCCGCGCTCGCTCAGCCGCGCTCGACGCGGCTGCCGGGCACGATGTCGTCCTTGCCGTCGGGCCAGCGCACCCAGGCCTTGTGTCCGCCGTCGTAGTCGGGCGCCCACAGCACGAGGGTGGCCTCCTCGCCCTCGACGGTGCAGGGCTCGGTGCCCTCCTCGTCGAGCCCGCGCCAGAGCCGGACGAACGCGTTCGACTCCCACTCCTCCCCCACCGTCGTGGGCTCGGTGTGACCGGGGTGCAGGCGCGTGTCCTTCGGGAGCTGCATCAGCACGTCCATGATCGAGCCGCGCAGGTCCTCGAACGAGGTGGACCCGGGCGCGCGGACCCCGCCCACGGAGCCCTGGAAGAGCGTGTCGCCCGTGAACACGTCGCCGTCGTTGACGACGAAGTTGAGCATCCCGGCGGTGTGGCCGGGTGTCAGCAGCGATCCGATCTCGAGACCGCCGGCGCTGAGCGTCTCGCCCGGCTCGATCGTCCTGTCGACTCCCTCGAGCAGGTCCGCCTCGATGGGGTGCGCCAGGGTCTCGACTCCGTAGCGCGTGCGCCAGGCGTCGGCCTCGGCCACGTGGTCGTGGTGGTGGTGCGTGAGCAGCAGGTGCGTCACGTTCACCCCGAGCCGGTCGACCGCCTCGAACAGCGGACCGCTCGGCCCGCCGGCGTCGATGGCGACAGCGGTGCCGCCCTCCTCGTCCGCCACGAGGTAGGTGTTCGACAGCCAGTCGGGGTGCATGGAGCGCTCGATGATCATTGTCGGCTCAGCCTATATTCCGGCGCCGTGAAGACCCTCCGTGACGAGTTCCCGGCGCTCGAGCGCCTCGCCTACCTCAACGCCGGCACCGCCGGGCCGGTGCCACGGCGCGGCGTCGAGGCGGCGACGGAATCGCTGCGCCGTCAGGCGGAGCGCGGGCGCGGGTCGCACGACTTCTTCGAGGAGGTGGTCGCCTCGGACGTCCGGCTGCGCGAGCGGGTGGCGCAGCTCGCGGGCGCCGCGCCGGAGGAGGTCACGGTCACGGGCGCCACGACCGACGGCATCAACGCGGCCCTGCTCGCGCTCGACCTGCGCCCCGGCGACGAGGTGGTGACGAGCGACGAGGAGCACCCGGGCCTGCTCGCGCCGCTCGCGGTCGCGCGCAAGATGCGCGGGATCGAGCTGCGGGTCGTCCCGTTCGACGAGCTCGCGAGTGAGGTCCGTCCCTCCACCCGCCTCGTGGCGTGTTCGCACATCTCGTGGATGACCGGGCGGGTGGCTGACGTGGCGGCGCTCGTGGCGTCGGGCGCCACCGTCCTGCTCGACGGCGCCCAGGGGCTCGGAGCGGTTCCGCTCGACCTGCACTCCCTCGGCTGCGACTTCTACGCGGCCTCCGGGCAGAAGTGGATGTGCGGGCCGAACGGCCTCGGCTACCTGTACGCGCGGGCAGAGACCTGCGCCGAGCTCACGGCGCCGTGGCCGGGCTACCACGTGCTCGAGGACCCGAACCGCGCCCTCGATTCCGCCCTCCACGAGGACGCGCGGCGGCTCGGCACCGGCCTCGGCGCGGCGCACCAGCTCGCCTTCGCCCATGGCGCCCTCGACGCACTCGAGGCGAACGGGATCGAAGCGGCTCAGCGCGCCGCGCTCGACGGGGCGGCGCGGCTCGCCGCCGAGCTCGCGGGGCGCGGCGTCGACGTTGCGCCCCGCGGCGAGTCGACGCTCGTCGCGTTCGACGTGCCCGACCCGGAGCGGCTCGTGGAGGACGCGTCCGCCCAGGGCGTCGTGATCCGCTCGCTGCCGAACACCTCGCGCGTGCGCGCGTCGGTGGGAGGCTGGTCGAACGAGGAGGACCTCAGCCGGCTCGTGGAGCTCGCGACGCGCTAGCGGTGAATCAGCGCGACGATCCCGAGGACGATCGCGCCGAGCACGACCGCCATCGCCAGCACTCCGAGCGCTCCGAAAACGATCGCCCCGCCCGGCCGGCCCGCTTTGGCGAACTCGAGCGCGCGCGTGCCGCCGACGATCGCGATCCCGTAGATCGCGGTCACGCCCACGCCCGCGGCGAGCGAGACCCAGACCACGTGCAGCAGGTCGCTCGCGTCGACGATGGTCGCGATCATGCGCTCTCCGGGGTGGCGGACGGCGCGCCGGGCGACCTGCCCTGCGCGCGGCGCACGAACATGACCGCCGAGCCGACCACGATCAGCGCCGATACGACGATCGGCCCCGCCGCTCCGGTGCCGAAGGCGCGGGTCACGAGGTAGGTCACCGCGCCGATCGTCGCGGCGCCCGGCAGGGTCAGGATCCACGCGATCACGATGTTGCCCGCCACGCCCCAGCGCACGGCCGAGAGGCGCTTGGCCGCGCCCGAGCCGATCACGGCGCCCGAGATCGTGTGAGTCGTCGAGAGCGGGAATCCCACCTGGGACGCCGACAGGATCACCGTGGCCCCGGCGCCCTGTGCGGCGAAGCCCTGTGCGGTGTCCATCTTGTGGATGCGGCTGCCCATCGTCTTGATGATGCGCCAGCCGCCCGCGTAGGTGCCCAAGCGCGATCGCGAGCGCGGAGGAGACGACGACCCAGTCCGGGATATGGAAGTCGCTCTCCGAGATCGATCCGTTGGCAACGAGCGCAAGCGCGATCACGCCCATCGTCTTCTGAGCGTCGTTCGTGCCGTGCGCGAGCGCGAGCAGACCGCCCGAGATGACCTGGCCGAGGCGGAAGCCGCCCGTCACCGGGCCCGGCCGCAGTCTGCCGACGATCCGGTAGAGGAACAGGATCGAGAGACCGCCGACCACGAACGCGAGGATCGGAGCGACCACGGCCGGGATCATGACCTTGCCGAGGATGCCCTCCTCGAAGAAGATCGCGCTCGGACCCTCCGCCACGAGCACGGCACCCACAATCCCGCCGATCAGGGCGTGAGAGGAACTCGACGGGAGCCCGAACCACCAGGTGATCAGGTTCCAGGCGATCGCCCCGACCAGGCCGGCGAACACCGCGAGCAGCGTGATCGAGCTGGCATCGACCACGTCGTTCGCCACGGTGGCGGCCACCTGCAGCGAGATGAACGCGCCGGCGAAGTTGAGGATCGCCGCGTAGCCGACCGCGATCCGGGGCGCCATCGCGCGCGTGGAGATGGAGGTCGCCACGACGTTCGCGGTGTCGTGGAACCCGTTGGTGAAGTCGAACGCGAGCGCCGTTGCGACCACGATGACGACGATTACGTCGGCGCCCATAAGCCTCGCGTCAGGAGTTCTTGATGACGATGCCCTCGAGGATGTTCGCGACCTTCTCCGTCGCGTCGATCGCCTCCTCGAGGCGCTCGAAGATGTCCTTCCAGCGGATCACGACCATCGGGTCGATCCCCGTGTCGAACAGGGAGGCGATCGCCTCGCGCACTATCCGGTCGCCGTCGTTCTCGAGCCGGTTGATCTCGACCGTGAAGTGGGAGATGTCCTTGAAGCCGCGCAGGCGCGGCATGACGTCGGAGATCTGGCGCGAGGCCGCATGCAGGACCTTGGCGAGCTCCTGCGACTGCGCCATCGGCGCCTCGATCTTGTACAGGCCGAGGTAGTCAGCCACTTCCTCGGTGTAGTCGACCACGTCGTCGAGCGCTCCCGCCAGCTCGTGAATGTCCTCGCGGTCGATCGGCGTGACGAACGTCTGATTGAGCCGCTGGAGGATGTCGTGGGTGATGCGGTCGCCCTCCTGCTCGCAGAGCAGGATGTCGCGCGACAGATCGTTGCGCTCGGGGAAGTTGAGCAGCATCTCCTCGAGCAGCCCGGCCGCCCGCAGGATGTTGCCGCCCGCCTCCTCGAAGAGATCGAAGAACTCCCTATCGCGCGGCGCGATGACGTTCGACAGGCGCACCGCGGGTCACGCTAGCACGGGGTGGGGTCGAAGCGGGCCTGCTCGATTCGCCTGGCCACCAGGTCGTCCACGTGCTCGCGGGCCGCGGCCGCGGAGCGGCGCCAGTCGTACTCGACGCGGCGCTTCTCGTAGCGGCCGTCGTCGTGGACGAGGCCGTAGGCGGCGCGGTGGTCGTGATCCCAGGGGAGCCCCACGCTGCCGGGGTTGATGAGCTCCAGTCCCCCCGGCCCCGGCCGGGCGAACTGCAGGTGCGTGTGGCCGAAGACGACGCGCGGCGCGCTCACGCCCTGGAGCAGCGGCGGGTCGGCCTCCACGCCGGCCTCCTCGTCCTCCGGGAAGCTCTCCATGTCCGAGTGCGGCGAGGCGTGGCAGTAGAGCGTGCCGTCGATCTCGACCGTCTCCTGCAGGGCGGCGAGCTCCGCCACGCGCTCCTCGCCGAGCCGCCCGCGCGCATACGCGAGCGGGCCCTGGACAGCCGCCGGGGCGTCCGGGGCGTCCTCGAGCCAGCGATCGGTGTTGCCGCGGATCCAGGTCGCGTCGAGCTCCCGCAGGCGGTCGAGCGTCTCGGCCGGCCAGGCGCCCGCGACCACGTAGTCGCCGCCGAGCAGGAAGCGCTCGGCCGGGCAGTCGTCGAGCACCGCCTCGAGTGCCGGGAGGTTCCCGTGGATGTCGTAGAGCAGGGCGAGCACAAGCGGCGCTCCTGGCACGCTGCGGCGGATGGGCCGTGCTGGGCTCGAACCAGCGACCTCCGGCTTGTCGAGCCGGCGCTCTCCCAGCTGAGCTAACGGCCCGGGAGAGCGGCCGAGTATAGCTCTGGGTCGCCGCGCGCCCTGGGCGGGCTCGCCTGCCGGCGGCAGCTTTCCGTGCGCCCGCATCGTCACCTCGAACGTCTCGCGGCTCGTGTGCCGCGGATGCCAGCCGGTCGCGCTCTTCAGCTTCTCCGCCGAGACGATCCAGGGGTGCTCGGCAAACGCGATCTGACCTGGCGGCGCCTCCGACAGGCGCGCCCGCCACATCGCCCGCGCGAGGCCGCGGTATGCGCGCATCGGCATCTTGCGGATCGGGCTGTCCACGACCTCCGCGCACTCGCGCAGCGTCATCAGCCCGTCGCCCGCCACGTTGAACGCGCCCGCGTGGCGGCCCTCGAGCAACGTCGTGATCGCCTCGACCACGTCGTCCTCGTGCACGAACTGGATCTGGCCGTCGAGCGTCCCGGCGTCGACCGCGAACGGCTGCTTCGTCCACAGCCGGACCAGGTAGTTGTCCACGTTCGGCCCGAACACGATGCACGGGCGCACGATCGTCATCACTCGCTCCGGATGTCGCTCGGCCCAGAGCTGGCAGAGCCGGTCGGACTCCGTCTTGTCGCGCGCGTACGAGAACTCCGCCACGCCGCGCACCGGTTGCTCCTCGGTGATCGGCACGGGGTTGTCGGGAAAGGCGCCGTAGGCCGTCGACGACGAGGTCACGAGCACCTGGCCCGTGCCGGCGGCCGAGGCCGCCTCGAGCACGTTGTGCGTGCCGTTGACGTCGACGTCGTACATCAGCCCCTCGTCGTGGGAGGGGTTGAGGATGAAGGCGAGGTGGACGAGGGCGTCCGCCCCCGAGCTCTCGAGGACCGCGCGCACGGCCTCGCCGTCACGCACGTCGAGCTGCTCGAACTGGGTCTTCGGCTTGTAGCCGCCTCTCGGCGGCGCGAGGTCGCAGATGACGATCCGCTCGGTGTCCTCGCGCCGCGAGAGGTGGTCGACGAGCCGGGATCCGATGTAGCCCGACCCGCCGGTGATCACGTAGCGCATTGGGCGGGATCCTACGCCCCGCCGCTTACCGCCCTAGCCGCCGAAGCACTGCTCCAGCGAGTCGAGGCCCTTGCCGTCGCAGTTGTACTGCGAGCCGCCCTCGCGCGACGGCGGCAGGACGCCCTGCGGCGCGTGCAGGAACGTGCTCGTGTTCACGTTCTCGCCATCGGTGAGCGCGACGAACCCGCCGTGCGGCTTCTCCTCGGTGCCTGGGTTGTTCTTCGTGGGCGTGAACTCGCCCGTGTTGATGTCGATGACGCCGACGGAGCCGGCGCTCGCCGGCTTCTTGGCGACCGAACAGTCGAAGGCGTACGCCGGGGCCGCCGCCGCCAGCGCCAGCGCGACCGGCGCAGGTCAGGGCCAGGGTCCTGCGAAACATCAGCAATCCTCCCGAGTTGGGGCTTAGACCGGGCCCATCAGACACCGGGTGCCCGGTATCTGTCAAGCCTCGTCGCCGCCCCACTTGTCCTCGAGGTCCTTCATCACCCCGGGCTCGCGCAGCGTCGTCACGTCGCCGAGCTCGCGCCCCTCGGCGATGTCGCGCAGCAGGCGCCGCATGATCTTGCCGGAGCGCGTCTTCGGCACGTCCGCTGTCCAGAGGATCCGCTTCGGCCGGGCCAGCTTGCCGATCCGCCGCGCCACCTCCTCGCGCACCTCGCCCTCGAGGTCCTCGCTCCCCTCGAGGTCGCCCTCGAGGATCACGAAGGCGCAGATCGCCTGCCCGGTGTCCTCGTCCGACATGCCGATCACCGCGGCCTCGGCGACCTTCTGGTGCGAGACGATCGCCGACTCGACCTCGGCGGTCGACAGCAGGTGGCCGGAGACGTTGACCGCGTCGTCGGCTCGCCCGATCACCCAGATGTAGCCGTCCTTGTCCTTGCGCGCCGCGTCGCCGACGTAGTAGCGCGTCTCGTCCCACTTCGAGAAGTAGGTCTCGCGGAAGCGATCGGGGTCGCGGTAGAGGGTGCGGAGCATCCCCGGCCACGGGCGCAGCAGGGCGAGGAGGCCCTGTTCTCCCTCCGCGACCTCGTTGCCGTCCTCGTCGAGCACGCGCGCCTCGATCCCGGGCAGCGCCATGGTCGCCGAGCCCGGCTTCGCCGACGTCAGGCCCGGGAGCGGCGAGATCATGATGTGGCCGGTCTCCGTCTGCCACCAGGTGTCGACCACGGGGCAACGCTCGCCGCCGATCACCTTCCAGTACCAGAGCCAGGCCTTCGGGTTGATCGGCTCGCCCACCGTCCCGAGCAGCCGCAGCTTCGACAGGTCGTGCGACTGCGGGTGCTCGACGCCCCACTTCATGCAGGCGCGGATCGCGGTCGGCGCGGTGTAGAAGATCGTCACGCCATAGCGCTCGCAGAGATCCCACCAGACGTCCTTCTGGGGGTAGTCGGGGGCGCCCTCGTACATCACGGAGGTCACGCCGTTCATGAGCGGGCCGTAGACGATGTAGGAGTGCCCGGTGATCCAGCCGACGTCGGCCGAGCACCAGTACACGTCCTGATCCGGCCTCAGGTCGAAGATGTACTTCGACGTCCACGCCACGCCGGTCAGGTAGCCGCCCGTCGTGTGGAGGATCCCCTTCGGCTTCGCCGTCGAGCCGCTCGTGTAGAGCACGAACAGGGGGTGCTCGGCGTCGAGCGGCTCCGCCGGGCAGTCATCCGACGCCGCGGCGATCGCCTCGTCGTAGAAGACGTCGCGCCCGTCCGTCATCGGCACGTCGGCGCCCGTGTTGCGGACGACCACGACGGTCTCGATCGAGGGCGTCTCCCCCAGGAACTCGTCGACCGCCGGCTTGATGTCGGCGGCCTTGCCCTTGCGGCGGGCCTGGTCGACCGTGATCAGCGCCTTGGCCTCGGCGTACTGCATGCGCTCCTTGACGGCGTCGGGCG
Organism: uncultured Thermoleophilaceae bacterium; assembly: GCA_963808775.1. Lineage (GTDB taxonomy): Bacteria > Actinomycetota > Thermoleophilia > Solirubrobacterales > Thermoleophilaceae > JACVRW01. The sequence continues at coordinate 1,069,713 of CAWEGR010000005.1, read as the reverse complement.
AGAAGCCGCCGAAGACGACGTTGTGCGGCGCGCCGATGCGCGCGCAGGCGAGCATCGCCACCGCGACCTCGGGGATCATCGGCAGGTAGATGCCGACCACGTCGCCGGGCTCGACACCCCGGTCCTTGAGCACGTTGGCGAGCCGCTTGACGTCGCCCAGGAGGTCCGCGTAGGTGACGGCGCGCTGCTCGCCCTCCTCCCCGTGCCAATGGAAGGCGACGCGGTCCCCGCGGCCGGCGTCGACGTGGCGGTCGAGCGCGTTGTGGGAGGCGTTCAGCTTGCCGCCCGTGAACCACTTGTAGAAGGGCGCGTCGGACTCGTCGAGGGCCGTGTCCCAGCGCTCGAACCAGTCGAGCGCCTCCGCCTGCTTCTCCCACCACGCCACCGGGTCGCGCGCGGCCTCTTCGTGGACCGAGCTGTCCTTGATCAGGGCCTGCTGGGTGAACTCCGCGGGCGGCTCAAAGGCCTCCTGGTCGATGAGCTCGGCGATCTCCGCCTCGACCTGCTCCGACGCGCTCCTCGTGCTCGCTTCCATGGGAGAGTTTCTACCCGACCGCCGCTGCGGGCACACCGACGGCGTGCTCGAGCCAGCGTCCGAACAGCGAGCGCGCGAGCGGGATCGAGCTCGCCGCGCCGCGCTCGACCTCCGCGAGCAGCCCCGGCAGCGATCCAGGTCCGAGCACGGCGTCGGCCGCCGCGGCGTAGGCCGGCACCTCGCCCCACTCGCGCGCCAGCTCGGGCGTCACCTCGAGGTGGAACTGGAGCGCGTAGGCGTTGCGGTAGGAGAAGGCCTGGTTCGGGTATGCGGGCGAGCTCGCGAGCAGCGTCGCGCCGTCCGGGAGCTCGAAGGTGTCGCCGTGCCACTGCAGCGTGGGAAAGCTGCTTGGAGCACCGGCGAAGACGGGATCGGCGAGCGCCTCGTCCGTCAGCTCGACCGGCAGCATGCCCACCTCCGCGCCCGCCTCGCCCGGGTAGACGCGCGCGCCGAGCGCCGCGGCGAGCAGCTGCGCGCCGAGACAGACGCCCCAGACGGGGTGCCCAGCCTCCGCGGCCTCGCGGATCAGCGCCTTCTCGGAGCGCAGCCACCGGTGCGCGTCCTCCTCGTAGGCGCCCATCGGCCCGCCCATCACGATCAGGCCCTCGAACTCCCGCCAGTCAGGCGGGCGCTCGCCCTCGTCAAGCTCCACCCGCACGAGCTCGCCGCCGCGCGCGAGAAGCTCGTCCTCGAACGCGGCGGGTGGCTCGCAGGCGATGTGCTGAAGCGCGAGGAGTGTCGGTCTGGCTCCTATAGGCGCGGAATCGTAGTCGTGACCGCCGCCACGCCGCGCGCCGGTCCGCGCCGCCCGGTGAGCGTGAGCCCCGTGCCGGTCTCGGCGCCGAGCCCGGTCTCCGAGCGCACGAACAGCTCGTCGAAGCTGCGCTCCGCGCGCTCCTCACGCGACAGCATGGTGCCGAGCCAGCAGCCGATGAAGCCGAGCGGGATCGACACGATGCCCGGGTTCGCGAGGTCGTAGAAGCCGAGGGCCCCGCCCTCGGAGTCCGCTCCCGGCCAGACCGTCGGGCTGATGATCACGAGCGCGATCGAGCTGATCACGCCGAACATGACCCCCGTGACCGCGCCGGTCGTGTTGAAGCGCCGCCAGGTCAGGGCGAGCAGCAGCGCCGGGAAGATCGCGCTCGCGGCAACCGCGAACGCCAACCCGACCATGAACGAGACGTTCAACCCCTCGCCGCCGATGACGGCGATGGCGATCGCGATCGCGCCGATGGCGACCGACGCCACCTTCGCGACCCATACCTCCTCGCGCTCCGAGTCGTGGCCGCGGCGAATGACGTTCGACCAGATGTCGTGCGCCACCGCTCCCGACGCCGAGATGACGAGGCCGGCCACGACCGCCAGGATCGTGGCGAAGGCCACGGCCGCGATGATCGCGAGGAACAGGTCGCCGCCGAACGTGCCGGCGCCGCCGCCGACCTCCTCTGCCAGCAGCGGAGCGGCGAGGTTGCCGCCAGAGCCCACTGCCTCGGTCGCGCCGTCCCCGAGGATCGCCCGCGCGCCGAAGCCGAGGGCGGTCGTCATCACGTAGAAGGCGCCGATCAGGACCACGGCCCACATCACGGAGCCGCGCGCCGCCTTGGCGTCCGGCACCGTGAAGAAGCGCATCAGGATGTGCGGCAGCCCGGCCGTGCCGAGCACCAGCGCCAGGCCGAGCGAGACCGTGTCGATCGGGCTCGACAGGAACAGCCCAGGCTTCAGGTACGAGGCGCCCTCGGGCGAGTTCGCGCGCGCCTGGGTGAACAGGTCGATCGGGTTCCAGCCCACCTCGGCGAGCACGAACAGCGAGAGCGCGATCGTCGCGGTCATGAGCAGGACCGCCTTGATGATCTGCACCCAGGTCGTGGCGAGCATGCCGCCGGCGACGATGTAGACGATCATGAACGCGCCCGTGATGATCACGGCGAGCGTGAAGTCGATGCCCACGAGCGCCTGGATCAGGACGCCCGCGCCCACCATCTGGGCGATCAGGTAGAAGCCCGCGACCGCGAGCGTGCCGAGCGCCGCGGCCGACCGCGCCGGACGCTCCTTCATGCGGAACGACAGCACGTCCGCGATCGTGAACTTGCCCGAGTTGCGCATGCGCTCGCCGAGCAGGAACAGCACGGTCAGGAACGCGACGAGGAAGCCGACGGAGTAGAGGAACCCGTCGAACCCGAACAGGAAGATCAGCCCGGCGATGCCGAGGAAGCTCGCGGCCGACATGTAGTCGCCGGCGATCGCGAAGCCGTTCTGCACGCCGGTGAGGCCTCGCCCCGCGGCCCAGAAGTCCGTGGCGGTCGAGACCCGCTTCGAGGCGAGCCAGGTGACCCCGAGCGTGAGCGCGACCACCGCGCCGAAGATGGCGAGGGCGAGCTCGTTGACGTCTGCGGCGATGAAGGTCATCGGCGCGTCACCTCCTCACGGCTATCCGTCCCGGCGCCGGCGACCGGCTCCTCCACGCCGCGCTCGAAGCGGCCGGTGCGCTCCTCCCTGGGCGCGGTCCCGGCCACCTCGAGTGCGCGTTCGGCTGCGCGCTTGGCCAGCGGATCGAACACCCGGTCGGACTTGCGCAGGTACCAGGCGGCGAGCCCCCAGACCATCACGAACTGCGAGAGCGCGAACACGTAGCCGACCGTCAGGCCGTCCACGAGGAACTCCTCGCCCATGAAGTCGGGCGCGTACCCGGCGAGGATCACGAAGCCGAAGTACCAGGCGAGGAAGAACACGGTCGCGGGCACGACGAACGACCGCCTGCGGCTGACGAGTTCCTGGAACTCGGGAGATCGTTCGGCGGCCTCCCAATCGATCTCACGGTGGTGTTCGGAGCCGGTGGCTCCGCCGTCGACGACTGACATATGCGCTCCCTCCCTCAGGGCGTTCGTGCGGCTTGATACCCGCGACCTGCCTCGCGTATGCAGGGGTGCCCGGTTTGGGGGATGCGCGTGTCGGACCGGGCGGGGGAGGCTGCGCCTGAATTACCCCAGCGGTGGGATGGAGTTGCCCGTCGAGGTGATGCCCGTGCTGAGCGCTCCCGCGGGGTCCCGCACGATGAGGACGTCGTTCGCGCCCGCGAACACGTTGGACGTGATCCCGATCGTGTGGACGTCCGCCAGGTACGTGCCGTAGCGCTTGCCGCAGCCGGTCGTCGGGGTGAGCGTGAGCGTGTTGGAGCTCACCTCGATGTTCCTCACCCCTCTGAACTCGAAGCCGTTCCGCTTGCCGAGGAACCTGTTGCGGCGGAAGACGTAGTTGTCGCGGTAGCCGGTGACGCTGCCGGCGGCGTCGACGGGCGAGTAGACCCAGACGGGCGCCCAGCACTCGCCGGCGGGGCCGGTCGCGACCGTCTGCACGTTGTCGGTGACCGTGAGGTCGCCGACCTGCGGGGACACGCCATAGCCGACGCTGCCGATCACGCCGTAGCGGTTCGCGCCGAACGTGTTCCCGGCGACGGTGATCCGGCGCGCGATCTCGCAGTCGTCATCGGTCTCGATGTCGACGCTCCACCACGCGACCGGTCCGATCGCGGAGCTCTGGACCGCGACGTCCTCGGCGTCGACGATCGCGACACCCTGCCGGCCGATGCGCTCGATCGTGGCGCCGCTGACCGTGACGTTGCGGGCGCTCGAGGCATCGTCGCCGCAGGCCCACGTGTGGACGCTGTGGCCCACGTAGACGCCGTCGCCCCAGGTCTCGCGCGCCTGCACGTTCGAGAGGGTCATGCCCTGGACCCCCTCGACCGCGAAGCCGTGCTGCCACTCGAAGCCCGCCTGGTAGACGCCCGTCGGGTTCGAGCCTCGGACCGCCATGTTGCGCAGCGTCAGATTGGAGCCGCCGGTGAAGCGCCAGTTGGCGCGATGGCTGTTGCCCGGCGTGAGCGCCCGGAACTCGGAGCCCTGGCCGTCGATCGTCAGGCCGCGGCGGCCGCTCAGGGCGATCGTGCCGTCCTGGCCGTAGCAGCGCCCATTGCCGAACTGGACCGTGCTGTTGTCCGGCACGGTCGCGAGCCAGGAGGAGATCTTGGCGTCGACCGCGACGGAGCAATCGGACTTGATCTTCGTCGGGACCTTGTAGACCGTCGGCGCGCGCGGCGGGGCGGCGAGCGCGGAGGCGGGAACGAGGCAGAGCAGCACGAGGGCGATGGCGCCTGCCCGGGGGCGGCGCGCGCGGGATGTCATGGGTCTCTCCTCGGCATGGGCCAGTCCTGCCTTTACCGCGACGGTAGCGATGAACCGCGCAGGGGTATTTCGCGTATGACCGGTCCCAGAGGGAGGGAGGATCAGCCGTGAAGAGCAAGCGATGTGAGGCTGGCGCTGCTGGTTGCGCTCGTCGCTGTGGGCGCGGTCACCGCGGTGGCCGTCGCCGGAGGCCGCGGTGGCTTCGAGGCGAAGCTCACCGGAGCGGGCGAGGTGCCGTTCGTCTCCACGGAGGGCAACGGCCAGTTCAAGGCCCGCCTGAACAGGGCGGGCGACACGATTGAGTGGACGCTCAAGTACGCGGACCTGAGCGGGACGCCGACCCAGGCGCATATCCATCTGGGTCAGCGCTTCGCGAACGGCGGGATCGTGCTCTATTTCTGCACGAACCTGGCGCCGCCCGCGGGCGTGCCTACGCCGCAGGCGTGCCCGGCCGGCCCGGCGACGATCAGCGGCGAATGGACCGCGGACGACGTGGTCGCGGTCACCGCGCAGGGCATCGCGGGCCCGGCGGACTTCTCTGAGGTGGTCGGCGCGATGCGCCACGGCGTGACGTACGCCAACGTCCACACCGCAGCAGAGCCAAGCCGGCGAGATTCGCGGCCAGGTCAGGGGCAACGGGCGCGGCCACGCGCGCTGAGCGAGGCACCCAGGAGACATAAGGTGCGGGCCGCAATGAGCGGCCCGCACCCTGTCAGCGGATGACCGACCCGCCCGAGGTCCGGCAGCCGCGCCACTTCCCGTCTCCGTGGGCGCGCTCCGACCGCCCGGTCGCGCGACGGGTCGTGCGCCCGCTCGAGGAGTTCGTCAGCACGGAGGCCGGCAGCGGCCTCGTCCTCATGCTCGCGGCGATCGCCGCGCTCGTCTGGGCCAACGCCTCGCCGGACTCCTACAGCGACTTCTGGCACCACGAGGCCGTCGCGGGCGTGGGCGACCTCGAGCTGCATCTCGACCTGCTCGAGGTCGTGAACGACGGCCTGATGGCGATCTTCTTCTACGTCGTCGCCCTGGAGGTCAAGCGCGAGTTCATCTTCGGCGCGCTGCGCGACCGCAGCTATGCGGCGCTGCCGGTCGCCGCCGCCTTCGGGACCATGGTCGGCGCCGGGCTGACCTACCTGGCGGTCAACCTGATCGCGGACGGCAACCTCGACGGCTGGGCGATCCCGATCGCCACGGACATCGCGTTCGCCCTCGCCGCTCTCGGGCTCGTTGGCGAGCGAGCTCCGGCTGAGCTCCGGACGTTCCTGCTCACGCTCGCGGTGGTCGACGACCTGGCGACGATTCGTCGTCATCGCAATCTTCTACTCCGGAGGCATCTCGCTCGCCTGGCTCGGCGGCGGGGTGCTGGCGCTCGCGGCCGTGGCCGTGATGCAGCGCATCGGGGTGCGGTCGCTCGTTCCGTATGTCTTCGCGGCGGGGGCGGTCTGGGTCGCCGTGCACGAGTCCGGCGTGCACGCCACGATCGCCGGCGTCGTCCTCGGCTTCCTCACGCCGGCGCGACCGTTCTACCCGCCTCGCGAGACGAGCGAGACGATCGCCGGCCAGCTCGGCGAGGTGGTCGCCGAGAGCGACGACGAGGTGAGTGCGGCGACGATGTCCGAGGTGTCGCGGTTGTCCCGCGAGGCCGTGCTCGCCACTCGTGCGCATGGAGCACGCGCTGCACCCCTGGTCCGCATTCGTCGTGCTGCCGCTGTTCGCGCTCGCGAACGCCGGAGTCGAGTTGTCGGCCGACCGCCTGAGCGACGCGCTCACGGGACCGGTGGGGCTGGGCATCCTGCTCGGACTCGTGGTGGGGGCGCCGGTCGCGGGGATCCTCATGCCATGGGCCGTCTCCCGGCTCAGCGGCGCGACCCTCCCCGCAAGCCTCGACTGGGCGGCGATCGCCGCAATGGCTCCGCTCAAGGGCATCGGCTTCACGGTCGCGATCTTCATCTCGATCCTGGCCTTCGACGACGTGGCCCTCCAGCAGCAGGCGACCCTCGCGATCCTCGTCGCGTCGCTGCTGGCCGGCGTCATCGGGATCGGCTCGCTGCTGCTGCGCAACCGGCTCGTGCGCTCCGGTGATCCCGGGCAACCTGACTAGCCGCCTCGTCGCAAGGACGCGACGACCATGCCGAACGCGACGCCGACAGCACCTCCGAAGGTGCCAAAGAAGATGTCCTCCGCTGAGTCGCGCTTCCTCGGGACCAGGGCCGTGTCGAGCAGGCGATCACCGGCGTACTCGCCGAATTCCCATAGGACGGTCAGGAATGTGACCGCAATGAGGGCCAGGAGCGCGACGGCGAGCCAGTCCGAGATCCGGCGGCGCAGCGCTTCGACCAGGGCCCATCCGGCCAGGATGCCGCCGATCGTGTGCGCGAGTGCGCTCGTCCTCCGCGAACTGGTGGAGGGCGGGTCGATCCAGACCATCCAGAGGACCACCAGAAGTCCGACCGCTACCAGCAGCAGCACCCGGTCGGGCACGCCCGCAACCCGGCCGCCGACAAGACCGGCCAGGCACATGGCGCACATGATCGCTGCGGCCCCGTTTCGGTCCAAGACAAAGACGATCGCCGGCCATGCCACGAGGCCAAGCGCGAGCCCGAAGGCGAGAACGTCTGGGCGAGGGCGTGACGTGCGCACGGCGCGCAGCCTAGGCGTCGGCCTTACCGGGGCCAGCACCTCGACTGCTCGCGATCCTCGTCGCGTGGCGTGATGGCGCGGCTACTCCATCGCCGTTTGACGCCGTGAGCACCGCGTTGAGCGCGGGCTTGGGCGTCGCGTCGAGGCGGAGCAGCCCGGTGTGGAGTCCCCAGTAGTCGGACCCGCCGTTTACATCTGTGGGGATCGGTGCGTCGCGCCAGGCGTAGTAGGCCACGCCGGTCAGCTTGAGCTTCTTGCGCTGCGCGGCCAGCTTCGTGAACGTCTTCTTGACGAGCCGGGCCTGCTTGGCCTCGTCGGCGCTGTGCATCTTGTGGGGCGGCCCGCTGGTCGCCCAACCGAATTCGGTAACGCGAATCGTCCACCTCTTGGCGCCCAGGTCGTTGAGCAGGTTGCGCGCCTTGCGGACCTCGGCGACGACCGCATCGGCGTCCTTCTTGTAGGGGTGCAGCGCGACCGCGTCGAAGATCTTGCGGGCGCCGTTCTTGAACATCTTGCGCAGGTAGTCGCCGCCGTGTTTGTTCGGTGCGCCGCCGGTGATGATCGTTGCGCCGGGGTCGACGTCGTGGATGGCATTCGCGGTGACGCGCGCAAGCTCTGTGTATCTCTTGGCGTTGCGCTTGCAGGCCCAGAACGTGTCGGTGTTTTGCTCGTTCCAAATCTGCCAGCTGGTGAACGGATGCTGCGGGACCTCAGGGTGCGCCCGCCAGAGCTCGCCACCCGACCCGTAGCGCGCCACCACCAGCCGCATGAACCCGGCGAAGGTGGAGTTGTCGGCAGGCGGGAACAGACATCCTCGTGCGTCGCCGGGCGCCCGCGACGTCGCCCACGGGACCTCGCCGCCGACGATCGGGAGCACCCGGATGTTGTGTCGTGCCGCCGCGAGCGTGAGGTTGTCGAGCAGGTCCCACTGGTAGACGCCGCGCACCTGCTCGATGTACGACCAGCGCACGATCACGCGCAGCTCGGTTATCCCGTGGGCCTGCATCAGCGCGAGGTTGCGGTCCTGCTCGTCCCCCGGCTGCCAGGTGACCTCCTCGGCGCTGATGCCAACGAACCCGAACGGCGCTGCTGCCGAGGCGGACATCGGCGTCGTGCACAACGCCAGCCCGGCCGTGACCAGGCCTGCGAGAGCGATGCGCGCGAGGCGTTCGCGGAACCGCAGCCGTGCACGCCGATCCCGACGTCGCCGTGACTCTCGTCTCCACATGCGGTCCGTCCCTTCCGGCGCAGTGCAGGTCCGCGACGACCTCGTGCACCGAGGAAGCGTTGGCGCCTATTTAGGCCCTCAGCGCGAGTCTCCCGCGCCCGACCGCGCACGCAAGGCCGCTATTGAAACGCTGGAGCTTTGGCAACTGACCCAGCGCACCCGCTTGACTGGCACACGCGGTGTCCGCTGACGCTGAAGCTTGCAGCAGTCTCGGAGGGGTATGTAGCGGGCGTGTCCGTGAAGCACCCAACCGAACGAGGCAGCGAAGGGCGGACGCTGTTCGACCGTGCCGCAGAGGCGGCCTCGAACTTTTCGAGCAGCCCGACGTTCTTTGCGGTCTGTGGACTGTTGGTGGCTGCCTGGGCAGCCTCGTACGCACTGGTGGCGAGCGACGCCCTGCACCACGTGGTCGCCGATGCCATGGCCGCGGTCACCCTGCTGCTCGTGGCGCTGCTGAAGAACGCGGAGCGTCGATCCGAGCACGCCATCCAACTCAAGCTCGACCGGCTTGCAGAGGCCATGCTCGCCGAGCGTCGCGAACAGCCGGATGACGGCGCCGAGGAGCTCGAGGACGCCGTGGGCATGCACGACGAGGTTTGACGCGCGGAGCGACTGAGCTCGGCGGGGACTCGGACGATGACCGAGGGCCTACTCCGACAGGCCCACGGCTTCGAGGGCTTCGTCCCAGGAGTGAAAGAAGCGGGACGCGCCGACCTTGCCGTCGCGGAAATCCCACGTGACGGCCCCCATCGGTTGCCGCACCGGCGCGCCAGAGCCGCGAATAGTCCCCGAGATCTCGCCGAGCGACACGACCTTGTCGCCGCAGTCGCGGATCTCGGCGGCGACGAATGCGAAATCGTCGAAGCTGTCGGTCCAGCCGCCCATCACCTTGCGGATGCCGTCGTGGCCGTGGAACCCGTCGGCGCTCTCGGGCGCATCCGGGAACGGGTACCAGACCACATCGTCAGGGCAGAACTCCAACAGGGCCTCGACTCCCCCCGAGTTCATCGCCTCAAAGGACCTGCGCAAGACCTCAACGTGCTCCCGCGACATCGCCCGCCCAGTATCTGCCGCACGGGGCAGCGGGGCAACCCGCGTGCTCGCTTCGATAGACCGCCGGGGTGGCGTTCCGCGCGGGCTCCCAGAGCGAAGGCGCCGACCGGAATCGAACCGGTGGAAGACCTCTTTCGGTCCCTAGAGCCGAAAGTCCGCCTCTACGCGGAGCATTTCCGCGAGGCGGGCGGTGCTGCGACGACCGACGTGTGACGGGCGGCGCCCGCCAACCGGGCGATGCACCCACTGCGCGAGGCTCACGTACGGGCGTGCCGCCGTATGCCGGCGCCGTAGGTGTCCCGGGCTATGCGCCGCTCTGGGCCTGCGACCAGCGGCGAAAGCTGTTCGAGAACCTTGCCGCGTACGAGGGAGAGTTCGTCGTCCTGCTCGCGGTCACGGCACCCGGTGCCGACCAGCTCCCCTGGGACGAGGAGCACTGCCAGCCGCTAGGCGAACATCGGCACAGTGGCTCTCTCGGCTGCCGCGTGCGATCCTGTAGCTGCCCGCGAGTGGAACCAATCTGCCTCGGATCGCTGGCGGCGCTTGCATCGGCGCGCATACCAAGCCGTCCGTCGCCACGGCGTCCGCTCCACGCTGCTGGTTCGCGCATTCGAGCGCCAGCGGCGCGGTGTGCTTCACGTCCACCCGGTCCTGGGCTACGCCACACCGGCCGAACGCCACGCCGCGCACCTGTACGCGGGCTACTTGGAGCGGTTCGCGGCGCAATACCGCTTCGGGTTCACAGAGCGCCGCCTGCGCAAGCTCTCGTCCAAGGCGGCTGCGGCGTACCTGTCCGCGTACTTCGTAACGGGCAAGAAGGGCAAGGAGTCGCTACACGAGTCAGTGATGGCGCCCGACATGCCGCGCTCGATCATCCACGTCTCGACAGACCTCACCCAACGCAGCGGTGTCACGATGCGCGAGCTTCGCTTTCGCCGGTTCGTCTGGTTCATCGCGCGCGCCGCAAGGACATCACTCGAAGAAGCTCGCCAAATCGCGCACGCAAGCCGTGGCTGGAACGCTCGACCTTTCGGTCGACGCCTTCCTACCCTCCCCGCGCCACCTTGCCCAGATTCTCGGTCGGCGAGCCGCCCGGGGTGCGCTCGTAAGCGCGGACTGGCCTTCGAGGGACAGAACACTCGGGCATGGAGCAGTTCTCTCTCTCGCCTTACGTCCCAGAGACGGACATCATCGAGGCGGGCGTTCGGGCGTACGATCTCGCGAACCGGGTTCGGTGACGGCTCGGCCCTCGAAATGGAGGAGGCGCGATGCCCACCGACCCGCACCTCGACGCGTCTGAGGCCGTGCGCGTACAGATCCTCGCGACCGAGCATTGGAGCCTGCTCGCGACGAGGGGCATCACATACGGCGCGATCTACAGCCGGGCCACCATCTTCCTGACTGTCGTGTCCGCGACCGTTGTTGCGTTGGCCCTTGCTGCCGAGGCGACCGAGTTCGGCGACCGTTTCTACGTGTTCGCACTCCTCGTTCTGCCGGTCGCTCTCTTCGTCGGGGTGGGGACATACATCCGCCTCGTCGACGCCCGGATCGAGGACTTCTGGCTCCTGTCCGGCATGAATCGTCTCCGTCACGCCTATCTCGATATCGCGCCGGAGCTCGAGCCGTACTTCGTGACGGGCCACCACGACGACGAGCGAGGCCTGTCCGAGACGTACGGCCCAGGCACGGAGAACCGAGTTCTCCGCCTGATTGCCAGCACGTCGACGGTCGTCGCGGTGATCAACGCAGCTCTCGCCGGGGTCGATGGGGGCCTCGTCGCAAAGGTCGCGGGCGCAGGATCCGAGCTGAGCCTGCTCGTCGGCGCAGTGGTGACTTCAGTGGTCGTCGCGCTGCTTGTGCACGCCGACAGGCGCATCATTGCGCGCGGGCGTCGCAGGCTCGAACCTCGCTTCGCCCGATCGGCGGAAGCCGGACGCATGCACGAACAGCAGGAGCCACCGTCCTCTCCGCGCGCCGACGTGCCCCAGAGCGTGCGTGCCCAGATCCTCGCGACCGAGCATTGGAGCCTGCTCGCTGCGAGGGACGTCACCTACCGCGGGGTCTTCAGTCGGGCCGCCATCTTTCTGACGGTCGTGTCCGCGACCGTCGTTGCGTTGGCCCTGGTCGCTCGGGCGGCCGAGTTCGGCGACGGTTTCACCGCGTTTGCACTCCTCGTTCTGCCGGTCGCTCTCTTCGTCGGGGTGGCGACATACATCCGCCTTATCGAAGCCCGGATCGAGGACTTCTGGCTCCTGTCCGGCATGAATCGCCTCCGTCACGCCTATCTCGAGATCGCGCCGGGGCTCGAGCCGTACTTCGTGACGGGCCACCACGACGACGAGCAAGGTCTGCACGAGACGTATGGCCCTGGCATGGGGGGCCGGTTCTTCCACCTGATCGGCCAGACTTCCACGCTCGTCGCGGTGATCAACGCAGCTCTCGCCGGGGTCGTCGTGGGGCTCGTCGCAAACGCTGCGGGCACAGGATCCGAGCTGAGCCTCTTCATCGGTGCAGTCGTGACGACGGTGCTCGTCGTGTCGCTGGTCAACACGAGCGGGCGCCTCATCGAACGTGGGCGTCGCTCGCTCGATCCCCGCTTCGCACGACAGGTCGAAACGGCACGACGACACGAGTAACTGGGCGTCGCGCACGCTGGCGAACCAGCTTGACTACGAAGAGCCGTGGCGGAGCGGGTCGGACCCGGTACTCGGGGGACATTCCCGCACGCTCGCGCACCCCACGTCGCAGAAACATTCCTTTACCTCTCTACATCGTAGAAACTTCCTTTACCGATGCAAACAGACCGTTGATGGCAGAGGCGGAAGGCCACGCACAGCCCGCGCGCTCAGATCTCTCCGCTGCAGAGGAGGGGTCGGCTTCGCCAGCCGTAGTTACGGTTCCCGCAGAGATCAAGGCGGGAGTTAGCACAGCGCTACAGCAGTGAGCGCAAGAAATACAATCTCAGCAAGATATCTCCACCCTGCTATCTCTGAACATTGATCACCTCGTCTTCTTTTCACTCTTATCATATCTTCACACTGCTACTATCCAGTATCCCCATATCTTTATCTACACCTAGCAATCTATCTCTAACATCTTATCAGTTTAGCCATTACCACTAATTATGCTAACATCTCATTGAGCTACTCTATCCTACGACTCAAAGCGTCTTTCTTCCTTGTAGAATCTTCCAACGCCATATAACAATCTACCCCTTCTTCATCTCTCATCAATTCAACTCTCAGATCTATCCAGATGTCACCTTCTTCTTCCTCCAGATCTCCCTAATCCCTACACCCTATCTATCTCTTTAGCAGTTCTTGTAGATCCTCACATAATCCTAAGCGGCCCTTCGCAGTATCTACTTCTTTTCTCGTTCACTGACTTTTCTCTCTCAGCCGCATTTTCTCTTTTAGCTCAACTCGTCGTTGTATTGCTCTATTAGTTCTAGCTGATAAATGCGCTCTCGTTTTTCACCTCCTCTCTTATCCAAGTCTCTGCCGCTCTTCTTCTTGCGTAGTTCTACTCGAAGCTCGCAGACTTCTCGCCTACGGCTTCCGTTCGTCGCTCGCGACGCTCGTTCTGGGCGTGGCGCCTCGTCTTGGCGGCAGCCTTCGTCCTCATCGACCTAGCAGATTCCTCTCACATATCTTACACCCTCTCCTATTCTCTCTTCTTCTTCCCTCTTCTTTTCCTATCTTCTTATCTTAACCCTCTTTCTAACTTTTATCGTCTCTATTCTCTTTCTTTTCTCCTCTTCTTTCTTCAGATTCTCACCGCTCCGCCCTACCTATCCAACCTTCCCCAATCCACTCTAGACTACGTTCTCGCTGCTCTGCGTTGCCGTTCTTCCCCTCGCAGTCCCTTTACCCCCTCTTTTTCTATTCTTTTTCTATCTCTTTCTTTCCCTTTTATTTTCTTCTATTTATACAGCAATTCACTCGATCTAGCCGACGCCCTAACACGCTCGGAGTAGGCCCTCGCTCACTCGCACCGCGCAGGCTCTGTCGGCGTCCCACCGAATAGACGTTCCAGGGTCGCGGTTTGAACCCTCAACCCAGTAGAGGCGCCGACCGGAATCGAACCGGTGTACACGGCTTTGCAGGCCGCTGCGTAGCCACTCCGCCACGGCGCCGAGGGCCGGCCTAGCGTAGCGGCGCGGGGCGGCCGGATCGGCCGCGTGGATGCACCCTCGGTGGCAGGATCGGACGGCGGCGCCGAGACGTGGGAACCTGTGTGCGGGGCGCTCTCGTCCCACTCGCTGGCCATGGACGTCAAGACCGTCTCCTTCTGGGTTCCCGGTGGCCGTCGCGCCGCGGGTCTCGCGCGCCGTTCGGTGCTCTCCGTCGAGGCCGATCTGCCCCACGCGGTTCGCCACCGGCTCGCCCTGCTGCTGTCCGAGCTCGTCACGAACGCGATCCAGAACGGTGGCGCCGGCCCCCACGAGACGGTGCAGGTGAGAGTGGCGTCGTCGCCCGAGAAGGTGCGTGTCGAGGTCTTCGATCCCGGCTCGAACGGCCGCCTCCCCCAGGATCGGATCGATGACGTGGGCGGCTTTGGCCTGCTGCTGGTCGACCGGCTCGCGAGCCAGTGGGGCCAGCGGGAGACCGACGACGGCGGAAGCCTGGCCTGGTTCGAGCTCGAGCTCGACGAGGCCGACCTCGTCTGAGCCCGGCTCGCGCCGTCACGTCCGCGCACTCTTGCGAACATACGTTCGTGCCAAAGGCCAGATCGATCCTCCATGCGGACGTGGATGCCTTCTACGCGTCCGTGCACCAGCGCGACGACCCGGCGCTGCGCGGCAAGCCCGTGATCGTGGGCGGCGGGGTTGTGATGGCCGCGAGCTACGAGGCGCGCGCGTACGGGGTTCGCGGCGCGATGGGCGGCCGGGAGGCGCGCCGCCTGTGCCCCCACGCGATCGTGGTCGATCCCGACTGGCCCGCCTACGTGGAGGCGAGCAAGCAGGTGTTCGAGCTGTTCCGCGAGTCCGCGCCGACGGTCGAGGGGATCTCGATGGAGGAGGCCTTCCTCGACGTGACGGGGCTCGAGCGCATCCGCGGATCCCCGCGCGAGATCGCCGCGCGGCTCAGGCGGGAGATGCGCGAGCAGGTCGGGCTGCCCGTGACCGTCGGCGTGGCATCCAGCAAGCTCGTGGCCAAGATCGCGAGCGGGGCGGCGAAGCCGGACGGCCTCAAGGTGGTCGAGCATGGCGCCGAGCTCGCCTTTCTCCACCCCCTGCCGGTAGAGAAGGTCTGGGGAGTGGGCCCGGCGACCACGGCGAAGCTGAACGAGGGCGGCATCGCCACGGTGGGACAGGCGGCGGAGCGCACGAAGGCGGAGCTGTTCGAGCTGCTCGGCCCGGCGGCCGGGCGCTTCGTGCACGGCGTCGCGCACAACCTCGACACGCGCCGGGTGCGCTCGGGCCGGCGGCGTCGGACGGTCGGGGCGCAGAGCGCCCTCGGCCGCTCGAGCCGCGATCCGGAGCGCCTCGACACCGTCCTCACCGCGCTCGTCGACAAGGTCACGCGCCGGATGCGCAGCGGTTCGCGGACCGGCCGGACCGTCCACCTGCGGCTGCGCTTCGCGGACTTCTCGCGCGCCACGCGAGCGCACACCCTCCCCCACGCCACCGCCGACACCGCGATCATCCTCGGGGCGGCCCGCACCCTGCTCGGGTCGGCACTTCCGACGATCGAGGAGGAGGGCTGCACGCTCGTCGGCGTGGCGGTGTCGAACATCGAGGGGACGGGCGGCGAGCAGCTCGTCCTGCCGGTCGACGGGCCCGGCCCCGCGCTCGACGTGACGCTCGACGAGGTGCGCGAGCGCTTCGGCACGAAGGCGATCACCAGGGCCGCCCTGCTCGGCCACGGCCGGGACATGGCGCCCTGGCTCCTGCCCGGGGACGAGTAATTCGGCGGGGCTATACTGACCGGCTCACGCGGCTGTAGCTCAGTTGGCTAGAGCGTCTGCTTGCCATGCAGAAGGTCGTGGGTTCGAATCCCATCAGCCGCTTCCGACGAAAGCCCTGCTACGGCAGGGCTTTCTGCGTTTCAGGGCCTACAGTGCGCCGGTCGAGCGTGGCCCGATAGTGGCCCAAACGGCGCGCGATTTCACCGAAAAACCAGGGCCAGCCCGGATGTTGACGGGGGCTGGCCCCCTGTCAGAGGAGCGGAGGCAGGCGTAGGGTCGGCGCCAAGGTCGAACTACTCGAATACTGAGGAGGAAGCGATGGATGGGTGTGTTTTCATGAGACGACGTATAGGAGCGCTTCTGTCGGTCGCAGCGCTTGCGGCCGTCGGGGTTGCGGCGAGTCCTGCGAGCGCGGACCCGCCGATCTGTCCGCCGGGGACGGGGTTCACCGCCGCCATTAGCCATCCCGGCTATCCGACATCGGTAAGCCACGGCGGGCAGCAGAACCCCGCCTTCGAGAACGCCTTCCACGCGCCGGGCTGCCCGTAGGTCGTCGGCCGGATTGCGACCGGGCCGGGCTTCTGCTCGGCCCGGTTTGCGTCTATCGGGTGGTGCCCGGTTGCCGTTGGGTGGCTTGTTCCTGCTCGGCGTCGAAGGCATCCAGACGGCTGGCGATCCCGGCCCCGGCACCGTCGAGCAACGCCCCGTAGTGCTTCTCGATCATGCGCACGCGTTGAACGCGAAAGCGGCCCCGCTGTGGGGGCCGCTTCGGTCGCGGGTCAGATAGGGCGCTACCGGCCTACTTGAACTGGAACTCGGCGGTGTGCTCGCTGTCGTCGTCCAGCTTGAGCGTGAACGTGCCGCACTTGCCCTTCCAGTTCTTGCTGGTCTTCCAGACGTAGGTGTAGGTGTCCGTGGCCGCGTCGTAGGTGAGCCCGTTGTTAGCCGTGCTCGTCGTCTCGAGCTCGTCCACATCGTCACCCGGGTTGCACGCGGAAGGCACGAACATCGGGAAGCCGTCCGCGATCACGTCGAGGCCCTGGTTGCCGTCGAGGCTGAACTTGACCGGGATCGAGCTGCCCGCCTTCGCCAGATTGACTTCGTCCGTTGTCCACCGGGCTGAAGAAACCGCTGAAGTCGTAGGCAGGCGTCGGCACGGTGTAGGTGACGGTCACCTCGCCGTCGCCGCTGCGAACGCCGGTCTCGAAGTTGGTGCAGGGTGCGGGGCAGAAGCCCGAGCCGCCGCCGCCGCCGGCGGCGCCGGAACCGCCGCCGCCGCCGAACCAGCCGCCCCCGCCACCGCCGCCGAAGCTACCGCCACCATCACCGCCGAACCCGAAGTCACCCTCCGTCGCCGGGGACGTGGCACTGCCCCAGTCGGTTGGCGTGCCGCCGCCGCCGGCCACGGAACCGCCACAGCCCTCACCGGTATCGGCGGGGTCCGGCATCGCCGCTCTCCCCACCGCCATCACCGCCCGACACCAGATTCCACCAGAAACCGCCCCCAGCCGCTCCGCCGCCGCCCGCGACGAGCACGCGGTCGAAGAGGTCGATGCCGCCGATCCTGATGTCCGAGGCACCACCGCCGCCGAAGGCATTGCCGGTGCCGCCGGATTGCCGCCGCCGCTTAAAGCCTGCCGCCCCGGCACCTCCCTGCCCGCCGACGTTGACCTCGATCGAGGCGCCGGGGGTGAAGGAATAGTCGCCGTGGCTCGGCCGCCGAGTCCGGGGGCGAATGCGGGGAAATCGAGTCCGCCACCCTGCGCCCCGTAGAGGTCGAAGGGCGCGCACGGTGACCCCGGCGGGGACCGTCCAGGTCTGCGCAGCCCCGGTGTAGCTGAACGTTTCGGTATCCGCCACCGCCGGAGCAGCGCCAACAGCGAGACTGAGCGCCGCCACCGCAGCAACGAGCGCAATACGAGTCCTACGGGACATGGGGGTCCTTCCCAAGCCAGGTTGGGTGAAGGCTCCCCCCCGACCAAGCGAAGAGCCCTTGGTCATTTTTACCCTAACCGCGCCGAACCAGTCCCCGCAACCCCCCAACCCCAACGAAATGGGGACGAACCTCCCGCCCGTCGGGATGGGTGCGTCAGGCGTCACCCACGCCGTGGCCCGCGCGAGCGAAAGGCTCAGCGCTCCCGGCGCGCGGCAAGCTCGTCGAAGCGGTCGAGCGGGTCGCGGCGCTTCCGGCCGGGACCCTGGTGCTGGTGATGGCGCAGTAGCTCCTTCATCGCCGGGACGCTGCCGGTGCGCGCCGCCTCCGACAGCAGCAGCAGTAGTTCCTCCTTGGAAGGGATGCCGCGCTCGGCCCTGGTCGCCTCCAGGACGGCGGAACGAACCAGCGCCCGACAAGTCGCCTTGCGCTCTCCGCCACGTCTCCAGTCGCCTACGACGCGGCGATTACAGCCTGACCTCTACGGATGGTTGGCCATCCGTAGTTGTGATCACCCAGCCCAGGCGCGCGCGGAACGCCTTTCCGGCGGTCCACCCCGGACGCGGATCGGGTTGCCCCCCGCCCTAGTTAGGCGGATACTTGCGCCGGGTGTGTTGGCGCACCGCCTTCGACATCGCCCGCCAGGTGGGCGAGGCTGCTCATAACGCTCACAGTGGCTCTGGCGGCGGTCACTGGCATTCGTCCAGCGACTGTGCCCCGGCGGTGATCCCGGCGAGATTGCCGAGCTGCCTGCGCCTGCGAATCTCGGTTTCGAACGGGTCGGCGTCGCCCTTGCTTTTTTTTTTTTAAAAAAAAAAAAAAAAAAAAAAAAAAAAAAAAAAAAAAAAAAAAAAAAAAAAAAAAAAAAAAAAAAAAAAAAAAAAAAAAAAAAAAAAAAAAAAAAAAAAAAAAAAAAAAAAAAAAAAAAAAAAAAAAAAAAAAAAAAAAAAAAAAAAAAAAAAAAAAAAAAAAAAAAAAAAAAAAAAAAAAAAAAAAAAAAAAAAAAAAAAAAAAAAAAAAAAAAAAAAAAAAAAAAAAAAAAAAAAAAAAAAAAAAAAAAAAAAAAAAAAAAAAAAAAAAAAAAAAAAAAAAAAAAAAAAAAAAAAAAAAAAAAAAAAAAAAAAAAAAAAAAAAAAAAAAAAAAAAAAAAAAAAAAAAAAAAAAAAAAAAAAAAAAAAAAAAAAAAAAAAAAAAAAAAAAAAAAAAAAAAAAAAAAAAAAAAAAAAAAAAAAAAAAAAAAAAAAAAAAAAAAAAAAAAAAAAAAAAAAAAAAAAAAAAAAAAAAAAAAAAAAAAAAAAAAAAAAAAAAAAAAAAAAAAAAAAAAAAAAAAAAAAAAAAAAAAAAAAAAAAAAAAAAAAAAAAAAAAAAAAAAAAAAAAAAAAAAAAAAAAAAAAAAAAAAAAAAAAAAAAAAAAAAAAAAAAAAAAAAAAAAAAAAAAAAAAAAAAAAAAAAAAAAAAAAAAAAAAAAAAAAAAAAAAAAAAAAAAAAAAAAAAAAAAAAAAAAAAAAAAAAAAAAAAAAAAAAAAAAAAAAAAAAAAAAAAAAAAAAAAAAAAAAAAAAAAAAAAAAAAAAAAAAAAAAAAAAAAAAAAAAAAAAAAAAAAAAAAAAAAAAAAAAAAAAAAAAAAAAAAAAAAAAAAAAAAAAAAAAAAAAAAAAAAAAAAAAAAAAAAAAAAAAAAAAAAAAAAAAAAAAAAAAAAAAAAAAAAAAAAAAAAAAAAAAAAAAAAAAAAAAAAAAAAAAAAAAAAAAAAAAAGGACTAGCTTCGTAGTTCGGCCAAACTCACTCGCTTCGACATCGAGCAACACCGGACGTGAAGCTTAATCCCAGGCTTTCATCCCGTCCAACCAGCCCCTGACCACGGCCAGGGGTACGCCGCAGCGGAAACCGACGAACGTTGAAGAACCGGATCGCGCAACGTCACACGGTGCACGATGGGGTCGATCAGCGACGGAAACCGGGACGACGAAAACGCTGTTCTGCGGCTCCTTGAAGCCGCTGGGCGGCGGAGTGAGTGATGTACGACTCGCGGGTCAACGAACTCGGGGCCAGCCAGGCCCGTCGCGTCCCGCGCAGAGTGCGTCCAGACCACCGGGTGGCTGCGGCGCAGTTGAAGACGATGTCGAAGTCAACGGCGTCGCACAGGCGCGCGTCGCTGTAGTTGTCGCGATCGGGAACGGCACGCCGCTCGACGATCCGGACTCGGTGCTGGCGGTCGACGGCGGCGTCCGGCGGGCCGGTGATCCGTCGATGGACGCATGCGCGGCAGGATCACGTCGCCACAACGCGCGCATCCACCGGATTCCTTTCGGGTTGTATGTCGCGATGCTGGTTGGGTTGGATGAAATCTGCGCCGCCCGATGCAGTGCCTCGATGGCGTGGCCGCGCTCATACCCGGCCGATACGGAACGAAAACCTGGTCACGCGACGTCGTCCGGTTGCCGCGGATCGCCTCGATGAATGCTGTCGTCCGCGCGTCTTATGCGCGACGAGCGCGCGGCGGGGATGCCGAGCGGGCCCGAGAAGGTCGCGTCGATCGTTAAACGGCGGCGTGCAGGGCTCCTGGTCGATGATGAAGATGACGGATCTCGCTGGATCCTCGGGTTCGTATCCGGCTGGCTGACTTTTGGGCCGCTGGACGGGGCGCTCTGGCGCTCCGCGTGAGGCCGAGCAGCGACGCGGCTCCGGTCGTCAGTTCCGGCCGTCCATCAGGGCGCTGATCGGCTCGGGCCGCGCGGCGAGCACCACCGAGTTGGCGGCGGATGAATAGGTCATTCACTCACCTGAGGTCGTCAAGGAACGCTGCGGCTCGTCGCTGATGTAGCGTGTCATCGCTGGGATGCGCGGGGAGCAGGTCATTGATCGTGTCCAGGATGTTCAATGTCGCCGTACTGGATCCGCGTCCAGATGCTGGCGCCGTCGAACGGCGTAGCGGTTGCCGTCTCGGGCGCGATTTTCAGGTGGCTGGGCGGAAACCGCAAGAGCTCTTTGGCTCGAGGAGCCGGAGGTCACCTGGTCGACTGAGCATCGTCCATAGCGGTACCCTCGCAGTACCGGCGCGGAGGCGAGTCACTGTCTGCTGGACGCCAGCGGAACGGGCAGATCGCGGGGAGCGTGGGGCGATGGGGTACCGGTTTAGCCCTGGGTTCGCTCCGTTTCCTCACGTTTGTCACCCTTGCTCTCCTGCCTTCGTCGGCGCTCGCGCCGACGAATGATCTCATGAAATCTTTTCCTGACACGGGGGGCGCTCGTGCAAGGCGACGCCACCAGCGAGGGCATGGCCATGGGCCCCATCAAGAACGAGCTCGGAGTTCATCGCCATCCCGGCGTCCTTCGGCCCGTTGCCGGAGGCGTCCCCTCGGGCAACCTGGCGGCGGGCAGCGGCCGCGGCGTGCAGGCCGCGGGCGCGATCCAGGCGCGGCGCCGACCGGCAATCGCATCGTCACGGCGAACCTCGGGGACGGGGCGGACGCGCTTCGTGTCCATTCTTTGAGCTTTTTGCACGCTCGACACTCCTCGTGAAAGGTGAAGGTGGGAGAAAACGCACCGGTGTCAACGGGGCAAGTGGGTTCCGACTCGATCAGCGGCGGCCGGGGCGCCGACAGCATCCATGGGCCGGATCGGGGAACGATCTGGTCCAGGGCGGGGACGGGCAACGATTCGGACGAGCAAAACTCACTGGTCGGCACCCGGGAGGCACCGACACGATGCGCGGCGACGCCGGCAACGATACTTTCAAGGGCAGCGACCGGGCTCGTCGTCTCATCCGACCTGTTCGACGGCGAGGCCGACCCCGACGCTCGGGGCACGTACTCGGGCCGCGATGCAGCTGTGACACTCAAGGTGCCGATCGGCTCCAAGATAGAGACCGAACGACGGTGTGCCGGGCGAGGGTGACGCCTCGAGAACGCGGAGAAGCTCTATCGCGCGGGGACGGGAACGAGACCCTGCAGTTTGTGAATAGCGATCGCTGGCGCTCGCGCCCGAGGGGCGTCATGACGCTGAGGGGCGGCGCGGGTGCCGACTCGCTGCGGGCCGTCTTACGTGTCCGAACCTCACCGGACGGCGGCGTCGGACCGGATGTCGCGCCAGGCGGGAGCGGCGGAGGATACGATCTTCTCGAAGGAGGGGGAGGCGGGCATGATTTACCTGTGGTAGTGCTGATCGACATGCTCGTCGCCCGACCTCCGCGACGTGCCGGTCGCCGCCGACTGCGAGAACCTCGAGCAAGGCGATCGCCGCGAGGGTCCGAACGTCGTGTTCGGGACACGAGGACGTGCCGTCGTGCGCAAGGACGGCTCATTGGATTCCATCCGGCTGACCTGTCCGCGCATCGTTGCGATCGGGCTGCCGAGGCTCGCTGAGGGCGTGAGTCCACTCGGGCGGGACGCGCTCCGGGGAGAAGCAGCGCTATGCGCTGAAGCGCGGCAAGTCGGCGAACTTCGTCGTCGAGCTGCCCGCCGCGTCAAAGTCGTTGCGGCGTGCGGGAGAGGCGCGCGCGTGCGGGTGCGCTCTGGTAGAAGCGCGGGGTCTAGGGGGAACAAGATGATGCAGAAGTTGCTGCGTGTCGAGTGGGAAAAGGACCCTTGGAGCATTTTCTGTAGCGATTCGTCGTAAAAGGGAGGTCCTTTGCCGAAGAGTATTTTTTTGTCGGTAAATTTCGTTGATCCATGTGACGGATGATGCCCGGGAAACGGGACGCGGCCTATACCTTGCGGCTGTCTTCGGCGCCGAGCCGAGGAAGCGGTCCGTCCGCGCGGCCATGCGAGACCCGAACGGCGTCGCGTCAATCCGGTTGCAGCCGCAGCGTCCGAAAGGCGGTCCGTGGACCGAGCCGGCCCGCTTGATCGAGCCGAAATCTGGACCTGCATGGCGCTCTCGCTCGGTGAAGTCACTGTCATGGTCCTGCCCTTGCCCGCTCCATCCGTACTTCTTTGCCGGCCGCAGCCCTGCTCCGCCGGCGCGCGACTGAGAGCTTGCCTGCGCAGTGCGTCGAGTGGCGCGGCAGCGAGCTTCACTGTCGCGCTACCGGCTTCTGCCCCGGTTAAAGATCGGATGCGCATGTTCGGTCTCGTTGACTATCACTGGTCGACTGCTCGCAGTCCGTCGACAGTGGCCGCGTGTCGTCGAGGACCGTTGGCGTCGAGGATGTTCTGCGCCGGGGACCGCAGCTCGAGCGTGGTCGCGGCCTGGTCGTCGATCTCATTCGTGCCATCGGCAAGCTGGTCATTGTCCTGCTGTTGCTGCGAGCAGGTCGGGCGCCGTATGCCGCCGCCATCGAGGATGTTGTTGAGATTGTCGGGTTAAGAGTCTGCAGGCGGAGCACGCCGTAGGGGTGTTATCTGCCGCCGTTCTCGAATAGGCTGTTGCGCACGGAGGCGCGGGGCAGGCTGGCCCTGGCCGCGATGGGTGAAGCTGCTTGATGTTCCAGCCTGATCGTGTCGCGCTCGCCGACGAGCAGACCTGGCGCCGGCGATGCGCCGTCGTTGGCCTCGGTCCCGGGCGACAGGCCGACGGCCCCCCTCCGAGAGCTGTAGTCGGCGAGATCCTGGAAGCCGCCGCCGCCACTGTAGATGTCTGCCGCGTCCGGGAGCGCGGGCGCGATGAGCCGGTCGCTGCCGTCGCCGCCGTCGCTCGAGTCGACACCATTGCCGTCGGCGAGGGTGTCGTCGCCGAGGCCGCCATCAAGCGTGTCGTTGCCCTCATCGCCGCTGATGGTGTCGTTGTCGGCGCCGCCCCGCAGGACGTCCCCCTCCGAGCCGCCTATCAGCTCGTCGTCGCCGTTGCCGCCGTCGATCAGGTCGGCGCCCTCGCCGCCCTTGAGCTCGTCGTCGCCGGAGGAGCCGAAGCAGAGGCAGTCGCCGACACCGGGGCCGAGCGAGAGCTCGTCCCGGAAGTTGCCGCCGTTGAGGGTCAGGAACCCGAGCGGCGGGAAGTTGCAGCGAACGCGCTGTTCGCCAGGAAAGAAGGCGCTGTCCGCGTCGACGCAGCCGCTGCCAGGGGCGATCTCGCGATCGTCGAGTTCGGTCACGAGCAGGCCCTCGCTGCCCTGGCGGACGTTGAGGTCGCTCTCGCTCGAGACGACGTCGATCCGGAGCCCGTCGGCCGGGGTGATCGAGGCCGTAATCGCGGCCTCCGCGGCCGGGGCCGTGAGCGCGCCCGCCGCCAGCACCGCCGCAGCGACGAGGCGGGCACGCCCGCTCACCTCGCCCTCCTGCTCACGACGAACGTCCGCTCCCGCGTTCGGTCCCGCGCCTGGGCGTCGCGCTCGACGACCACAGCCCGCACGACCGCGAACCCGCGCCGGCCGAGCTTGGTGCGCACGCCGCCGGGCAGCGGCACCAGCACCCGCCCGCGGCCACCGCGGCGGACCCGGTACGCCACCCCGCCCTCGCGGGCGCTGCGGCGCGCGCCGCCCGCGGCCTCGGTGCGGGCGCGCCCGCGACAGCCGCTGCGTGCGCTGCGCGGGCAGCGCAGCGTCAGCCCCAGCATGTGGCCTGACAGCTTGGCGTCCGCGATCCGCGCAGCCGGCGGCGTCCTGACGGCCTCGCGCTGGACGTCCTCGCAGTCGCGCTCGAAGTCGGTCAGGTCGAGTCGCGCACGGTCGGAGTCGAAGATCGAAAGCTCGTTCGGCTGGTTGTTGATGAAGACCGTCTGGGTGTGGCTCGAAGTGCCGCAATTGACCACGTCGCGGACCCCGTCGTTGGCGAGGATCAGGTCCTCCCCCGCCCCGCCCTCAACGATGTCATCGCCCGTCGACGAGGCCGGGAGGACGCCGTCGTCTGCGTCGAGCGTGTCGTTGCCGCCGAGCCCGGTGAGCGTGTCCCGACCCCCGCCACCCTTGAGAACGTTCGCGGCCTCGGTGCCGATGATCCGGTCACCCCCCGTTCCGCCGGTCGCGTTCTCGAACCCCTGCAGGGTGTAGTTGCCGGTGCTCGTGAGTGAGCCGTCGAGACGGAGCGTTAGGGCGGCCAGGACGCCTGCATAGCTGACGATGTCTGTGCCGCTGCCGCCCTCGAGCACGGCCGGCGGCTGGCTAGAGGAATCGAGCGCCGCCCCGCGCACGATGAGACTGTCGTTGCCGGCCCCGGCGTCGACCCCGATCCGCGGGTTCAGGAGGCTGATCTGGTCGTCGCCGCCCTGGCCCCGGATGCTGAGCCCGGTGGTCCCCCGTCGGATGTTCTCGAAGATGTCGGTCCCGCTGACGTTGACGGCCCCGGCGATGTCATCTCCCAGGAGGGTCACTCCCCGGTCCGCGAACTCGCCCCGGAACAGGTCGCTGCCCGGACCGCCGGCCAGCTTCAGACTGAGGGTGCCGCGCTCGTCAGGGGCGAAGAGCACCTCACTCCCTTCGATGATGTCGTTCCCCGAGCCGTAGTCGATCTCCCAGTTCCAGGGCGTCGTCACCGCCTGGCAGCAGTCCGCGACCGCGTCCTGGCTGATCCGGACGCGATCGTTGCCGCCGCCCCCGAGGTTGATCCGGGCCCGGTAGGTGTGCCCGACGCGGGCGGTGCCGGAGTGGAAGTAGGCGCACCTGACCGTGTTCGCCCCCTGCGGTTGACACGCGCCCTGGGCCTGGATCGGGCCGAGCAGCGACTGCACGGTGAGGAAGCACAGCCTGTCTCCGCCGCCGCAGGTGTCGGGCTCGCCGCCGGGCCCGACGTCACCCTCGAAGCCCTCGCGAATGACGAGTGAGTTGGTGGTGTCGTCGCCGGTGATGCCGATGAAGTCGCTCGGGGTGTCGCCGCTGTCGGTGCCCTGAGCGTTGACGGTCACGTCCGCCTGGGCGGGGACGGCCGCGAGGGTGAGCAGGAGCAGCGTCGCGGTCAGGCAGCGCTTCATGGCTTTCGACCTCCTTGGAGGGTGAACCCGATGGCAGGGGTGGGAGGGCCGGCGCATGCGTCAGCCCACCAGCACGATCCGGCGCGAAGTCGTCTTGAGGCCCTTGACACGGCCTCGCTCGATCGACACGAGCTGCCCCACCGGCCGGCGACCGACGCGCCCCCCGAGCGCGCCGAGCTCGACCGAGACACGGCGCGCCCGCCCGCGCTTGATCACGTAGCGGGTGGGGAGCGAGCGGGCCTCTCCGATTCGCAGGGTCAGCGTCCCCTTGCAGCCACGCCGCAGGACGCGCGGGCACTCGAGCCGGGCGGCCACCAGCCCGGCGCGGAGCGTCACGCGCCGCGGGAACTCGAGCCTTACATGCGGGCCCTCGCCCGCCGCAGAGATCTCGAGGTTGCCGTCGCACCCAGCCGGGGTCTTGTCATCCAACAGGTCGAGGACCGCCTGGTCGCCCGTGCCGGCCCCGCAGTCGATGACCGGATCGGCCACCGCCGTTCCGCCCTCGCCCGACTTCGCGTCGATGATGTCGTTCCCCGCGTTGCCGTCGAGCTGGTCCGCCCCCGCGCCGCCGATCAGGGTGTTGTCCCCGCTCGAGCCGAAGATCTGGTCGTTGCCGTGCTCGCCCAGGTACGTGCTCGCGTTCGAGGAGAGCACGCCGGTGAGGATGTCCGCTCCTCCGCCCCCGGCGTAGGACTCGATCGAGCGCAGCACGTCGTTCTCGCCGGCGTCCTTCTCGCCGCCCAGGGTCTCGAGGTTCGCCTCGATTATCCGCAACGGGGTGAAGCGGTTGACGTAGGAGGTCTTGTCGAAGCCGACACCGCCGTTGATGTCGTCCGTCTCATCGCGGTCGAACGTCCCCAGAAGGATCTGGTCGTTCCCGAGCCCGGCGTCAACCGTGTCCGCGCCGACTCCCGGCGTGATCAGGTCGGCGCCGTCGGAGCCGGTCATGGTGTCGTTGCCCAGGTCGCCGGTCATGACGTCGTTGCCCAAGCTCCCCTGGACGACGTCGTCGCCGGCCTTCCCGTCCAACCGGTCGTTGCCCGAGCCGGCCTGAAGCGTGTCGCTGCCCGAACCCCCGTCGCCGCTGTCGTCGCCGGCGCCGAGGCTGAGCGCGATCGGGTCGCTTATCCGGAGGCTCTCCAGCGCGATGCTGAAGCGGTCGTTGCCACCCAGGAGGTTCACGGTCGCTTCCCCGCTCAGCCTTCCGCATCTCACCCGGCCGGGGCCGACGGCGAGGAAGCGGCAACCCGGGCCGATGTCGTAGAGGACGCGTAGGTCGAAGCAGCCGCGGCCGCAGTTCCTGTCCCTGTCGATCTCCCACTCGAGTCCGCCACCGGCCGTCGTGAAGAGGCCGAGCGTGACAACGTCGTTCAGGTTGCCGTCCTTGTCGGTGATGACGAGCCCGCCGTCGCCCGCGATCTCCACGCGGATGGTCGCCTCGGCGGCGGGCGCGAGAGCGCAGGCCGCCACGATCGCCGCCGGGATGAGCCAGCGCGCGGTCACGGCCAACGCTTGCCGCCCTCAGCCGGCTTGGCGTCCCGCAGCCAGCGCTCGATCTGGGCACCGATCTCCGTCAGCGAGTCGAGGCGCGCCTTGCGGCCTGTCCGAATCTCCTCGACGGTGGCCGGGCCGTCGTGCTGCTGCACTGATACGACAAAGGTCCGGCGCTTCGGAAGCATGCGCCCCCATGGAAGCCCGCCGCCCTCACGCGATCTTCACGCGCCCGCGAGGATGCGGCGCTGGAGCGCGAGCGTCTCGGCATCGGGCTCGATCCCGAGCTGCTCCACGAGGGCGCGCCGGCACTCGAGGAACTGGCGCAGTGCGGCCCCGCGGCGGCCCGCCGCGGCGTAGGCACCCATGAGCAGCCGCTGGGCGGACTCGTTCAGCGGGTCGAGGTCCACGAGGGTCCTCGCCGCGCGGGCGGCCGCGGTGTGGTCGCCGGCTCGGCTGCGGGCGTCGGCCAGAGCACCGAGCACGTCGGCGTGAATCGAGATCAGCCGCTCGCGCCAGCTCGCGGCCCAATCGGAGTAGCGCTCCTCGGGCAGCGGCTCCCCGCTCCAGAGATTCGTCGCGGCTTCAAGCGCGGCCGTCCGCTCCGGCCCCGCCGCCGAGAGTGCGCGCCCGGCCGCGTCCTCGAAGGCCGTGGCGTCGAGCCGGTCGCCGTCGGCGAGGGTGAACGCATATGAGCGGTCCTGAACGCTCAGCCGGCTCTGCTCCCAGGGGAGGTCCAGCGCCGAGCGCGCGCTCGAGATCGCGGTCTGGAGCCCGCGGCGCGCCGAGGCCGGAGGCTTATCCGGCCAGAAGGCCTCGAGGAGCTCGTCCTCGGGCACGAGCTCGCCTCGGCGCACCAGCAGGAAGCGCACCACCCGCTCCGCGACCTTTCGCTCCCACGCCGAGCCTTCGAGCGCGTAGGACCCACGGCGTATCTCGAAGCGGCCGAGCGTCCGGAACGCCAGTGGGGGCGGATTGCGCCTGAGCCGGCGCCCCTCGGCGCCGTCGCTCTCCGCCAAGCGGGAAAGCGCCTCCGGCCGGCCGGCGGCGGCCGCCGCCGCGAGCGCGGCCACGCGCACCTCGGCCCGCGGGTGCTCAGCCAGGGCCACCACCTGCGGCCCGCCCGGGAAGGCGCCGCCGAGCGCATCGACGCCGGTTGCCGCCGCCACCGCCCCGGAGTCGAGCGCGCTCCACAGCACCTCTTCGACCTGCGGCCACTCGCTGCGCAGGAAGAACCGGGCTCCTTCACCGGCCTCTTCAAAGGCGTCGGCGAGGGCTGCGTGGGCCGCCGTCTCGTCCTGCATCCTGTACAGCACGCAGGCGAGCGCCGCCCGCGTGCGAGCGTGCGATTCGCCCGGCCCGAGAGCGGCCAGCACCGCCTCGAGCCCCTTCCTCGCCTCCTCGGGCTCACCGGCATCGCAGAGCACCGGCGCCAGCACCACCGCGGGGCGAACGCGGTCGAAGGCCGGCATCCGGCGCGCCTCCTCGAGCGCGCGCCTGCTCTCGGCCGCGGCCGCGGCTGCGTCTCCGGCGCGCGCCGCGAGCACGGCGCGCGCCGCGTGCTTGTCGCAGCCTGCCCACGATGACCAGTCGCGATCCACCCGCGCCAGCTGGACGGCAGCTTCCTGCGGGCGGTCGAGCAGCGCCAGCATCGTGGCTGCGGCCAGGCGCGCCCCGGCGCCGACGTAGCCGGCCAGGCCGCTTCGCTGCGCCACCGCCAGAGTCGCGGAGAAGGTCTCGAGTGCCTGCTCGAGCTCCCCTCGGGCCTCGTGGATGGCCATCTTGAAGACGAGCACGTAGGGAAGGCGGTTGGAGCCGTCCCCCTCCTCGAGTGCGGCGATGCCCTCCTCGACGTGTGCCAGCGCCTCGTCGAGGCGTCCCGCGGGCAGGTCGCGGTAGTGGGCCTCGAAGGCCGATAGGCCGGGGCCGAGCAGCTCCCGGCCGCGCGGCTGCTCGAGCGCCGTGTCAAGGGCTCGATCGGCCTCCGGCACGCCGAGGCGCGCCAGCACCGCGGCGTGCGCGAGCGCGCAGAAGATCGCCGGAGCGCCCGCTTCCGGGCCTGCCAGCTCGGCGCCGGCGCTGGCCTCGGCGGCGGCCTCGAGGTCGATCGCCGCGATGTGCGCGTCCGTTAGCGCCAGGCGGCCGGACCAGACGATCGCCTCGTGGGCGCCCTGGCGCTCCAGCCCCGACACCCCTGCCCGGCAGTGCTCCACCGCGGCGTCGAAGTCGCCCTCGCCCATCGCGAGGCGGCCGGCGAGCAATCTCAGCAGCGGACGCTCGCGCACGTCCGCGGGCAGCCGCATCATCCAGCCGGACACGGTCTCCGGCGCTGTGCCGGCGAGCAGGATGCCGTGCCCGCCGATCGCGCCGGCGGCGGACTCGTAGTCGCCGCCCGCCAGCCAGTGCTCGATGGCCTCGAGCGTGCGCCCCGCGCCGGCGAGCGCGCCGGCGGCGCGCAGATGCAGCTCGGCAAGCTCGGCGGCGTCACGCTCCTCGCCCAGACGCGCGCGAAGGAAGTCGCGGAACAGCGGATGGAGGCAGTAGGACTCGCCGAGCGGCCGCACGAACAGACCGGCATCCTCGACCTCTGCGCGGAACGACTCGGTCAGGCCGAACGCATCCTCCAGCTTCGCGTCGAGCTCGTCCACGATGCTCGCGT
Source organism: uncultured Thermoleophilaceae bacterium (assembly GCA_963808775.1). Taxonomy (GTDB): domain Bacteria; phylum Actinomycetota; class Thermoleophilia; order Solirubrobacterales; family Thermoleophilaceae; genus JACVRW01. The sequence goes on along the minus strand of CAWEGR010000005.1, from coordinate 1,040,247 downwards.
CGAGCAGTCGCCGGTGCAGGTCGGGTTCAAGCCCGTCGAAGACCTCCTCGGCCAGGTAGGCGAAGATCGCTTCGCGGCCCCGGGCCGGAAGCTCGTCCGAGTCGGGCCCCGCGGCCGCGGCGAGCGCGACCCCCAGGGGCCAGCCCTCGGTCGCCGCGAACAGGCCCTCCACCTCGTCGCTCGAGGGCTCCTCGCCGCGCACGAGCCGGAGGCAGTCGGCGCACTCGGCCGGTGAGAAGACGAGGTCGGCGGGGCCGAGCTCGTTCGCGAGTCCCGCGGCCTTGAGCCGCGCCAGCTTGAGCCCGAGAGGCCGGCGCGAGCAGAGCCCGACGTGGATCAGCCCGCCGCTTCGTTGAAGGAGCACGTCCACGATCGTGGCCGCGGGGCTGCCCTCCAGCCGTTCGGCGTCGTCGACCACGATCACCAAGGGCTCCACGAGCAACTGCTCGAGGTCCTCCACCAGGCTACGCGCGACCGCCTCTGCATCCACCGGCTCGAGCGCGGCCGCGAGCCGCTCCGCATAGTCCTCGGTCGTGCCCGGAAGCTCTCTGCGGATCGCGTCCACCAAGCGCCCCACCAGCCTGCCCGGATCGCGGTCGCTGCGGGCGCTGTGCAACCAGACGGCCGGCCCTCCCCTGAGCCCGAGCGCCTGCTCGAGTGCTGTGGTCTTGCCGAAGCCTGCGTCGGCCACGAGCACCACGGATCCGCGGTCGAGGGCGTCCGCCAGCCGCTGCGTGAGCGCGGGGCGCTCGATGCGCGTCTGGGCGACCTCGCCAAGCATGCGCCCACCGTACCCCGGTTCCTTGCGGCCTGGTTGACGAATTCCGCCCCGGTCGCGCGGCCGCATCCGTGGGGAGGGCAGGACTGGAACCGGCGAACGCGAACCCATGCAGGATGGCCGACGAGTCGAGGCTCGAACGACGGCTCGACAAGGCGGTCGCTCGCGCGACCACGCCGCGTGGCGCCGCCATCGTCATCGCCAGCGTTTCGACCGTGATCACCGTCGGCGCCGGGCTCCTGATGACCGTCGTGGACGGCGAGAGCTTTCCGTCGATCGGATCCGGGCTTTGGTGGAGCGTCCAGACCGTCACGACCGTCGGGTACGGCGACAACGTTCCGACGAATCTCACCGGACAGCTCGTCGCCGCGCTCGTCATGCTCTTGGGGATCGGCTTCCTGACGGTCATCACCGCCTCGATCACGAGCACGTTCGTGGCCCGCTCACGGCGTGAGGCCCTCGGAAGCCGAGACGGCGATTGCGGAGCACCTCCGTCAAGTTGACAGCCGGCTCGAACGGATCGAAGCCGCACTCAGCCGTTCCTCGTCGCCGTAGCGCGCTAACGCTTGAGCACGCGCCGGGAGCTGTTGCCGGCCGCATCCGTCGCAATGATCGTGATCCGATGACGGCCACCGGCAAGGTGCGCTGGAATCCGGTTGAGCCCGGTGCTCCCCTTGCGGGTGATCTTCCTCGTCCCACCCGAACCGCGGATGACGACCTTCACGGCCGCGGCCTCGGACAGCCGGAGCCCGATCCGGCCGCCCGCGAGGGTCCGGATGCGCGAGATCCGCGGCCGGGTGCCGTCCACCGAGAAGTTTCGCTCGACGGGGCTCAGGTCGATGGCGCGGAGCAGGTCCCTCGCGCGCACACGGAGGACGTGCGCCCCGTCCGGGAGGGGGGCGAGCGCATGGGAGGCCGAGCAGACGGTGAACGCGCCGCCGTCGATGGAGCACTCGAAGGTCGAGCCGTCCTTCGTCGCGCTGAAGCGGAAGCTCGGCGTGCGATCGCGGATCAGCCCGCTCGGGCCGGCCTCGATGCGCGTATCCGGCCGGACGGCGAAGGCGACCTGGTCGCAGTCGGCGCTCAAGCCGTCCGTGCCCTCCGCGTCGGCGACCACGTTGTCGACGCCGGCGTTGCACACCAGGACGTCGCCCCGGCCGTCGCGAACGTCGAACTTGTTGTCGCCGTCGTTGCCCGTGAGCCTGTCCGCAAAGGGGCTGCCGATCAGGTTCTGGATGCCCTCGAGCTGGTCGGCGCCCGCGCCGCCGGTCTCCTGGACGACTCCGAGCCTCGACAGCGACACGTTCACGCCTTGCCTGACGCCGACAGGCGCGATCGCATAGCTGGCGGTGTCCTCGTCCTCGCCGCCCCGAATCCTGTCCGTGCCGCCGAGCCCCAGGATCAAGATCGTCGCCATCGCCGGTACTGAGGTTGTTCGGCCCGTCGGTGCCGATCAGGACGTCGTTGCCCTCGGAAGTGGACGCGTTCTCGAAGTTCGCCACCGAGTCGCGACCCGCCGCTCCCGTGTCCTGAGGACCGTCCATCCGCAGGTCCACGCGGATCGCGTCGCTGAACTCGGCCCAACCGACGTGGTCGGAGCCGGAGCCGCCGTCGAACGTGTCGTCGCCGGCCTGGCCCCACTCCACGATGGAGTCGTCGTTGGCTCCACCGCGCACGACGTCGTCGCCGGGACCGTCGGTGATGTTGTCCGGGCCGTCGCCGCCGATGATCTCGTCGTTGCCCGCGTCGCCGTTCGCGTCGATGCGCACCGGGAATGGGCCGCTGAACTCCGGGCCGCCGCTCGCCAGCAGGCGGTCGTTCATCTTGCCGGCGTAGAGGATTCCCATCTCGGCGCCGCGGAGGTCGACGTCGAAGTCCGGCGTCGCGCCGGGGGCGCCCTCGGGGCCGGCGTTGAGGTTGACCCCGGCGCCGTTCGCCGTCCGACCCAGCCTGATGGACTCGCCGCCGTCGGATCCCCAGACGTAGAGGCGATCGTCAGTCCCGTCGCCGAGGATGGGCCTGGATGTCGATCTCGTCCGTGTTACCCGGCTCGTCGACCTGCCCGGGGGTGAACTGGCCACCGCGGAGGTCGATCAGGAAGGACGTCGAGGCGCCGGAATCGCTGTAGGCGATGACGTGCGTGTTGTACACGGTGGCCTGCCCGCCCGAGCACGTGACGCCCGGGCCGGACCAGTCTCGGCCGACGAGGATGTTGTCGCCGCTGCGCACGATCTTGGCGGAGTCAATCGCGGCGCTGCCGTGAATGGTGAGCGCGCCACCGGCCGAGAGCTGGCATGTGACGGCGGCATCGGCCGACGGGACATTGCCGGCAGCGAGCAGAGCGCACGCCGCGGCGAGTGCGGCGAGCAGCGCTCGCATCCGCGAGATGGACAGAGCAGGTGCGATCTCTGAGCCGAACATGTCTTCATGGTCGGTCCCGCAGGACGCCCCGGACACCCACCCTCAGCGTGAACCGCGCCACCCCGCGATGCGGAGGCGGCCCTGCTGAGCGTGGAGCGATTGCCGGCGGCGTCGGTCGCGGAGATCACGGCGCGGTAGCGGCCCGGCCGAAGCGCCCGCGTTCCGATCCTGCCGGCGAAGCGGATGCTGTTCGCGCCCTTCGCCCCGCTTCGCCGCAGCGTCCCGACGCCGCTGTAGCGCGTGCAGCTCTTCGCGCGTCGCAGCCGCGCTGAGGGCGCGACGCAGCGGCCACCCGAGCGGCGGCCCGGACGCGCGCGCTGGATCCTGACCGTGCCGCGTGCCGCCTCGCTCAGCGTGAAGCGGAAGCGGGTGCCGCGTGGAACACGTGCCGAGACCGGCGTTCCGACGCGCCGGAGCGCGAACAGCGAAGGCGTTGCACGGAAGCCGCCGATGAGTGGCGCCTGCGTGTCGAGTGCAGCGCCGCCGCCCGGCTCGCCCGCGGGCGGCGGGGGCGGGTCGCCCGCACCGGGGAGACCCGCCTGGTACTCGAACGCGCCCATGTCGCGGCGCGCGATCCCGTCGCCGTTGCCGTCGGCGACCAGCGGCTTCCCATCCAGGTCGCTCCCGGCGGGAGTGCCGGGATCGCCGGCGTCGATCAGCGGAGAGCTCGGCAGCAGGTGGAGGTCGAGGAGCTGCGGATCCGCGAATCCGGCATCGCCGACATTCGACGTGTTCGACAGGGTGATGCTCGCATTGGGGGGACCGTTCACCTCGTTTCCACTCGGGTTGAGATCGGAGAACGAGACGGTGATCCTCGCGTGGCCGGTGCCCGACGCTGTTGCCTCCAGCTTGCTGCCGCGAATGATGGAGTTCTTCAGGTTGATGTCGGCGTTCAGCGCGGGCGCCCAGTACGTGCGCGCGAGTGCCGCTCGCTGGTCCAGGTGGCCGGGACCGACAATCGTCACGCCGTCGGCATTGATCGTCACGTCGCCCGAACCCGGAATCGGTTGCGCGAGGAGGCCGACCCCGGGCTGTCCGAACACGTGCATGATGCTCCTGTTGACGGTCGTCACGCCGGGTCCGGCCGCAACCGCGACGCCGGAGGCGACGAGGCGCGAGCGCTCGATCGTCGCGCCATGGACCGCGGATACCCCGACATACGCCGAGATCGTCGAGCCGCGCACCGTGCCACCGCCGACGTCCGTCCAGATGGCCGTTGCATTCGGTCCACCGGATAGCTCCACGCTCGAGTCCTCGAGCGTGCCGCCGTTCTCCAGGTGAACGCCGTACCGAGCGCTCTGCTGAGTCTGGTCCTCGCCGACATCGATTCGTCGCGCAACTCCGTCGGTCGAGAGTCCCTTGGACTGGTGCGCCGCGTTGGCGGGAATCTCGATCCGCAGGTCGTGCACCGAGCTTGCGGCGCTGCCAAAGAGCCGCAGGACGTTCGAGGAGCCACTGGGGGCGGTGAGGATCGTCAGCCCGGCGCCCTTTCCGGCGATCTCGACCGGCGCGCCGGCCTTGCTGTAGTCGAAGCCGGCCTGCGGTGGGCGCGACGTAGTGGAGGCGCCGAGGAAGATGCGGTCGGCGCCGGTGGCGTCGTCCGCCAGGTTGAGCGCCTCCGAGAACGTGGCCACGTTCGTGCCGCCGCAGCCCGTGTTGGGCACCACGCAGTAGTCGGTGGCGCTCGCGGCCGCGGGGAGCAGCGCGAACAGGGACATCGCCGCGACGCCGATCGCGATGCAGCGCGGGAGGCCGGCCTCGTCAGTCATTCGAATTCCCATCTCCTAGCGGCGGCGAACGGTCACGTTCGCCACGGTCGTCTTCGACACCCCGGCACCGTCGTGAGCCAGGTTGATGTCCCTTGCGCGTAGCCGGCGCACGCGGTGAAGCCGCCGGAGCCCGGCACGCGTCACGCGCACGCGGACCCTGGACCTATCGCCCGCGGCGATCGAGAACCGAGCCTTGCCGAGCGCGACTCGCCGAGTGCCGGTCCGCCGGCGCGCGCTCAGCCTCGTCAGGCCCGAGCAGCCGCCGGCCGTACCGGCGGGGCAGCTGAGCTTCAGCACGATGAACCTGCGGGTGAGCGCGAGCCTCGGGGACACCAGGCTCACGCCGGCGAACGCCCCGCTCGAGCCCGTGATCGAGCCGGCGGGAGGCGGCGCGGCCGGAGCGGTCGTGAAGCTCTGGTCCGATCCATGGCCCTCGCCCGCACTGTTCGTCCCCACGAGCCGGAAGTGGTAGGTCGAGCCGGGGGTCAGTCCAGCGATCCTGGCCGCGACCGGGAGCTGGGTAATCTCGGCGCCCAGGTTGACCGTGGGCGTCTCGCTGCCGTACGCGGTCGTGGGCCCGTACTCGAAGTGGTAGCTCGTCTGGACGCCGATCTCGTTGACGGTTCCGATCAGCGTGGCGGAGTCCGGGCCGATTCCGGTGGCCGGGCCCGTGGCCACGATGACGGGCCGGACGAACTCATCCGCGCCTATGTCCGTGGTGTCGATGCGGCGCGGGTCGCCGTCCACGTCGAATGCCCCGTTCAGCGGCTGGTCCGAGCCGGCGTCGATCGTCACCGACCCGGGGGCCTGGCGGTAGTCGCCCGCGGCGGGGTTCACGAACTTGGGCGCACCATGCTGATTGCCGCCGCCGTCGATGACCTGGCTGTTCCCGCCGACCCCGTCAAGCTGCTCGTAGTTCGAGTGGGTCACGGTCGCCTTCGCGTGGCCGCCGACGTCCGTCACGATCAGGATGTCGCCGCCACCGGGACCGCCCTGGGCGATGACGTTCGTGAGGTCGATCGTCGAGTTTCCGAAGGTGGCGATCACGGTGATCGCCGAGCCGCCCTGCGTGGCGACCGCCGTGACGTTGTGGTACGTGCTGCTATCGGGGTCGCCGTCCGCCCAGGAGGCGATCGGAGCCCTGCCGGCGACGACGATCGTGTCGCGGATGGTGGCGTCGCGCAGGTTGACGGCGAAGTCGCTCACGCCGCCGGGGCGCCTCACGACGACCCGGTCGAGGCGCGCCGCCGAGGTGTCCACGGCGCTGACCGGTTCCGCCTGGTCGACCTCGACGTCACGCAGCAGGGAGCCGTGCATGAGCCGCAGGCCCTGCTGGGACGGTCCGCTGAACTGGAGTCGCGGACGAGGCTGGCCGGGAACGCCGCGAATCGTGATGTTCGCCTCGTCCTCGACGGTCGTGGTGAGCGGGTAGTCGCCCGGAGTCGCGATCACCACGTCCCCCACGCCGGCGATCTTCACGGCGGTCTCGATGCCGCACGGCACCGCCGAGGTGCAACCGACGCCCCCGCCCGTCGGGCTGGCGTAGCGCTCGGCCGCCGAGGCGATCGACGGGACCGCTCCGACGGCGAGCCCACCTAGTAGGACGGCTGTCAGGGACCGGGACCTGCTGAAGGGGAACACGCCGTCCACGGTCTCAGGAGACGGAGGCCCGGGCCATGGGGCGTTCCGCCAACCTTCTGGCGGACAACCGACCTACCCGGCGCGTCAGTCAGTGACCGTGACGGTGCAGGTGCTCGACTCGGAGGGGGCGAAGCCGGGCGCGCCGTCGAAGCGCGCCTGCGCTGTCCAGTCGCCGAAGGTCAGGCCATCGCCGTGGTCGGTCTGCGGATCGATCGTGTGGCTCCAGCCGCCGGTGCCGTCGGCCATGGTCGTGCGGGTAAACGCGTCCCGCCGGGCGGCGTGTAGACCACGCGGATGGTGGCCGCGAACGGCGCCGGCGCGAGCGTGCCCGTCACCGTGAAGGGCGGTCCTATGGCGGTGTTCACGACCGCGGGACACGTCTGCGACAGCGCCGTGGATGCGTCCGCCGGAGGCGGCGGCGGAGGAGGCGGCTCGACGGGCACCTGCGTGACGGCCTCGAGCGGCGGTACCGGCGGCGCGAACAGCGAGCGCATGCGCGCCGGAAGCTGGGTTCCCCGCCTCTTCGCTCGCAGCACGGCAGCGAGCCGGCGTCGCAGCGTCCGGACGAGCCCGGTGGATCGCTCGCCCCTGATCGCGGCCTCGTCTCCGATCGCCGCGATGCCGGCGCAGCCCGGCGATCAGGATCACCTCGTTGCGCTGCACGAACGCGCGGCGGCTGCGGGCCAGCCCCTTCACGAACTGGGAGCGATGGAACGTGCGGAAGCGGGCCCGTCGCGCCGTCGCGAGCGCTTGCCGGAGCCGCGCGAGCACGAGCCTTGCCTGAGCTCGCTGCGCCCCAATGGCGGCGGGGGCGATCACGCTCTGCATCGCGGCCTCGCAGCCCGTGCCGCGGCACGGCTCGACTCCGCCGGCGGCCTCCGTCGCCTGACGCTGCTGGAGGGCAAGCGACCCGATCAAGCTGACCTGCGCGGAGATCTGGCTCCGAAGGTCATTCCTCACCTCCCCGGACGAGATCACGGGATCGGTGACCGTGGAGCCAAAGCGCGGCGTGGTGCACACCCGCGTGCCGTAGAGCTCGAAGAATCGCGATTGGAACTCGCTCCAGCTGTGGATTCCGCTCGAGAGGGTGAGCCCGGTCGGGCTCTCGCGCAGCACACGGACCATCTGCGGGCGGCCCGTGCAGCGCTCGAGGCCGGTCAGCGCCGCGGCGACGTTGCCCTCGTAGCTCATGTTCGTCCCGTCCCCGCACGTCTGCGGCGTCCGCGCCCAGTACTCGGCCCAGCCTTCGTTGAAGGCAAAGCCCTCGTTCGTCAGCTTGCACGGCTCGTGGAACTGCGGATACAGGAACCTGCCGGCATCGACCAGGAAGTGCGCGAATCCGCCGTCGAGGGAGTGCCGCATGGCGTGGGCGAACTCGTGGAAGCTCGTGCGGTTGCCGACCCCCGTCGAGTATCCGGCCGGCCAGCGCGTGGTGTCGGTGGTCGTGAACGGGACGCCGCAGCAGGGGAAGTCAGCCTCGATGCCGTACTCGCTCGGCGCGGCGCTGCCGACGACCGCGCGGAAGTCGGCATAGGCGTCGTGAGCCCCCTGCCAGATCTGGCACTTGGGCGACCCCGAGGCGCCGTCGCTCCGGGCGATCTCCCAGGTCCCGAGGTCAACGAGGCCCGACGCCGCCTTGCGCCCGCCGGTCTCGGTCGACCAGTTGAACGGCGAGTACCAGTTCTCGAGGTCGACTCCGCCGCCGATCAGCTCGAGGTTGACGTAGAAGGTGGAGTTGGAATCGGCCCTCACGAAGAAGTCGAACGAGCCGTCCGCAGCCGTGTGCGCGACGCGCATCCTCTCGTCCGGCCACCAGGAGCGGGAGCGATAGAGCTCGACGCGAGCGCCGGCGATCGGCTCCACCGCCGACTCGCCCCGACAGGTCCACGTGCCCCTGACCTCGTAGTCCACCGCCGCCTGGGACGGCGAGGCCGCGATGCCGAAGACCAGAAGCGCTGCGATCAGGGCGACGCTACGCGTCACACACCGACCTTAGCCCCGGCAGGCGCCGGGCGCCACGCGCGCGGCTCGCTAGGCGGGCACCGGCTTCGGGTCCCGCGGCTCCTGGCCCTCCGGGCGGGGAGCCGCGTCACGCTCCGAGCCGACCTCGGGCAGCCACTCGAGCCAGGTCGGCAGGTACCAGTTCCATTTGCCGAGCAGCTTCATCGAGGCCGGAAGCAGCACGCCGCGAATGATCGTCGCGTCGATCAGGACGGCGGCGGCGAGTCCGAGCCCGAGCTCCTTGAAGTCGAGGAAGCTCAGCGTGACGAACACGGCGAACACCCCCACCATCACCAGCGCGGCGCTCGTGACCGTCCCGGCGGTCGTGGCGATTCCCTTCGTGACCGCCTCGTCGGTGGACAGCCCGCGGTCGTAGAGCTCCTTGATCCTCGACAGGATGAAGACGTGGTAGTCCATCGACAGCCCGAAGAGGACAACGAACAGGAACAGCGGCAGCCAGTTGGTCACGCCCCCGTTGGAGGTGAAGCCGAGCAGCGACTCGCCGTTGCCGTTCTGGAATACGAGCACCAGGATTCCGTAGGCCGCGCCGACCGACAGCAGGTTGAGGAGGATCGCCGTGACCGGGATCACGATCGACCGGAAGGTCACGAGCAACAGCAGGAACGCCAGCCCGAACACGAAGGCGAAGATCAGCGGCAGCCGTTCCTTGAGGTTGGTGCTGAAATCGGCCGAGCTCGCGGCGTCGCCCGTCACGTTCACCGTGGTGCCCTCGACCCCGCCGACCGTGGCCGGGATGACCTCGTCGCGCATCGTCTCGAGCGCCTGCTCGGATGCGGGGTCGGTTCCGCTTCCGGGACTGGGAACGTCGATCTTCGCGACGCTCCCGTCCTCGCTGTAGGTGACCTCGGCCCCGGGCCGGAAGGTGTCCGACCCGTTCACGTCGGCGACGAGGCTGTCGATCGCCGAGGCCACCGGCCCCGAGCGCGTGTCGTCGGCCTCGACCACCACCGTCGTGGTCACGCCCTCCGCCGGGAACACGTCCTTGACCTTGTTGTAGGTCACGATCACGGGCAGGTCCTGGGGCAGCTCGTCGATGTCGCTGGTCACGCTCTTCATCCCGAGCGCGGGGATCGCCAGCGCCACCAGTAGCCCGCCCGCCACCACCAGCGAGATGCCCGGGTGACGCATGACCCGGCCGGTCAGCGACGACCAGAACCGGGACTGACCAGCCGGCTTGCGCCCGCGGCCGAGGAACGGAACGCGGCCCTTCTCGACGCGATCGCCCAGCCAGCTGAGCATCGCGGGCAGCACGGTGAGGGAGGCGAACATCGCGATCGCGACGACGAGAATCGTCCCCTCGGCGAACGAGATGAAGGCCTTGTCGCCGCTGATGAGCATGCCGGCCATGGCGACGATCACCGTGGCGCCGGAGATCAGGACGGCCCGCCCGGACGTGGCTGCGGCTGCCTCGAGCGCCGCGGTCTCGCTGCGACCGCGGGCCCGCTCCTCGCGCTCGCGCTTCAGGTAGAAGAGCGAGTAGTCGACGCCCACGGCCAGGCCGATCAGCAGGATCACCGCCGGCAGGTTGTCGTCCACCGGGAGGATGCCGCTCGGCAGGGCGATCAGGCCGAGCGCAGCCATCACGGACGTGATCCCGATCAAGAGCGGTACCGACGCCGCGACCAGCGATCCGAACGTGATGATGAGGATGATCAGGGTGATCGGGATCGAGAGCAGACCGGCGCTCTTGAGGTCGTCGCTGATCGTCGCGTTGATCGCCTTGTTGGCGCTCGCGGATCCGAACTGCTCGATGTCGACCGCCGGGTGATCGGCATCGATGCGCGCCACCGCCGCAAGCACGGCGTCGACGCGATCCCTGGCGTCGACCGAGTCGCCGGCGATCTCGAACTCGACCAGCGCGGCGTGGCCGTCCTGCGAGACGGAGCCGCCCTCATCGAGCGGCGACTTGACGTTCTCGACATACGCCACCCGCGGCAGGCGCTGCTCGACGTCCGCTATCGCGGCGCGGAACTCCGGGTCCTTGACGGTGAGCCCGTCGCTCTGGAGGAACACCACCTCCGAGGTGGGTCGGAGGCCCGCGCGATCGAGCGCAGCCTCTGCGTCGTGAGACTCGCCCGAGAACTGGTCGACGTCGGAGATCGGCTTCGATCCGACCGCGTTGCCGATCACGAACGCGAGGAACGCGAAGGCGAGCCAGCCGAAGAAGGCCTTCTTGCGATGCTGACCGCTCCAGTGGGCCATCCGGGCGGCGAGGTTGTGCGAGTGACGGTCCGACATGGTCGGCTCCTAGCGGGCGGTTCGCGAAACCGCTGTGGTCGAGGGGCGCCGACCAGGTGCTGGAGCCGGAGGTGCGCTCGCCGCGAGTACCTTGGGGCGAGCTTGCTGTCACCGTATCACCGTAGGCAAACTCCAAACGGGTTGAGCTATCGCGACACAGATCATCTTCGCGTCCTGATCGCGAACGAGCGGCGAGACCGCCTGGCGCTCGTCGCGCCGATCGTGGCAGAGCTCGGCCACGAGGTGATCGCGCGCGAGATCGAGATCGACGACGTCGGTGCGGTCACCGCGAGAGAGCGCCCGGACGTCGCGCTGGTCGGCCTCGGCGAGAGCTCCGGCCACGCGCTCGGGCTGATCGAGAAGATCGTGCAGGAGGCGGCCTGTCCCGTGATCGTCCTGCTCCACGAGGCGGACCCGGAGTTCGTCAAGGAGGCGTCGAAGCGCGGCATCTTCGCCTACATCACCGACGCCGGCGCGACCGAGTGGCAGAGCTCGATCGACATCGTCCTGCGCCGCTTTGCCGAGTATCACGACCTCGAGGGAGCGTTCGGGCGTCGCGCCACGATCGAGCGCGCCAAGGGCATCCTGATGGAACGCCATTCGGTCGACGAGGCGGCTGCATTTCGCATGCTGCGCGAGCACTCGCGCTCCGCGAACCGCAAGCTGGTGGATATAGCCGCCGCGGTGGTCGACGGGCACGCGCTTCTGCCCAAGGAAACGCCGCCGCCCTCGGCGTGAGGCCTGGCCGGCCGCTCAGGCGGGCTTTTCGAACACGAGCCTGACGTGGTCGAGGAGCTCGCGCTCGAAGCACACGCTGTTGGCACTCACGCCCGACGTGAACGCGAGCCGGAAGTCGGCGCTCGTCAGCCAGCGCGGGACGAGCCGCAGCTTCAACAGCGTCTTGCCGAGGCTCGGCGCGGCGAACCGCCGGCGCCACTGGCGGATCGTCTCGATGTAGTCGAGCCGGCCGCTGGCGCTCGACAGAAGCCGCAGGCTCGGCTCGGCGGCGCGCACGATCTGCTCCTGGCCGAAGGGGAGGAACGAGCCAGGGAACTGGCGCCCCATCAGCGCGAGATACCACGCATCTGAATCACGCGGGGCCGTGATGTCGATCCCCTCCAACGGGATCATGTTGCGCCCGAACACCATCGTCTGGAGGTAGAGCCGCCCACCCTCGGGCAGCAGGTCTGCGAGCTGTGCGAAGACGGTGCGGTAGATGTGATCCTGGCGTCCGGCCCGTTGCTCCTCGGGAGAGCAGAAGTGCTCGAAGGCGCCGAGGCTTGCCACCGCGTCGAACCCTCCGAAGGTCTCGGGCACCACGAGGCGCGCGTCCTTCAGGTGGACGTCGAGGCCGTGAGCGCGGCAGGCGGCCACCTGCGCGGAGGACAGGGTGACCCCGACTCCGGTGGCGCCTCGGCTGCGCGCGAAGTCGAGCAACGGCCCCCACCCGCAACCGAGGTCGAGGATCCGCCGGCCGGGGGCGATCCCGATCTGGTCGGCCACGAACTCGTGCTTGCGGCGCTGGGCGTCCTCGAGGCTCAGCGAGAAGTCGCCGTCGTACTTCGCCCCGCTGAAGTCGGCCAGCTCTCCCAGGCTGAGCCGGAAGATGCGGTCGATCAGGGAGTAGGTGAACTCGAGATCGTCGCGATCGGCCACCGGTCGGCGCGCTCCTCGGCGAACGTGACGAGCCGCCCGCGTCCCTCGTCCCAAAGCTTGAACCGCACGGCCCTCAGCCCGTCCCGCACGGAGAGCGTCGGCACGTCGTGGAAGATCGGGTTCTCGTCGTGGGCGCGCTGCAGGTTGTAGTTGGGGATCTTGGCGTTCAGGTGGTGCACGTGGTGGAGGCCGATGTTGCCCGAGAAGAACTGCAGCACTCGCGGCAGCTTCAGATAGCTGCTGCCCCGGAGCGCCGCCTCGGCGTAGCTCCAGTCATCGGCGCTCTGCCAATAGGTGTCCTCGAACTGGTGCTGGACGTAGAAGAGCCATACGCCGGCTGCCCCGGCGAGCAGCATCGAGGGGCCCTGCACGAGCAGGACCTCGCGCCACCCCAGGGACAGGCAGAGCGCGGCCAGCACCACCGCCAGGGCGACATTCGTGGCGATCACGCTGCGCCGGATGCGCGGCCGGGCCGAACGGGGAACCAGGCGCGGTTGGAGGACCAGCGCGTAGAGCGGCCCCACGGTGAACATCACGAACGGGCTTCGAAACAGGCGATAGCCGAGGCGTCCACGCCGCGACAGGTCGCGGTATTCCGCGACGGTCAGCGTATGGACGTCGCCGACGCCCCGCCGGTCGAGGTCGCCGGCCGTGGCGTGGTGCACCGCGTGGCTGTGCCGCCAGTTGATGAACGACTCGAAGACGAGCAGCCCGACCGCGGTGCCGAGCCAGGCGTTCGCCCGTTTCGACGGCAGGAACGAGCCGTGAGCGCAGTCGTGGAACACGATGAACGTACGCAGCAGGAAGCCGGCGGCGGGAACGCTGAGCGCCAACACGAGCAGGGGCGAGCTGTCCACCGCCATGTACATCAGCACCATCAGAAGCAGATAAGGGACGACCGACGTCGCGAGGTCCAGCAGGCTGCGCCCGAGGTGCGGCTTGGCGAACGGGGCAAGCGCATCTCGCCAGAAGGGCGGCTGGGCGCTGCTCAAGTCGGAAGAGAGCGACATTTCTCGGCTCCTGACGCTGTGTCTGTGCCGGCCAGCGGTGGTCGACACCTTGCGCCGGCCGAGTCGTTGGGGCCGGAGGGCGTCCGCCGGGTACCTCGGGCGGGACGCGAGCGAAGGCTAGCACCGACAAACCGCGGCCGAGACGCCAGGGCCGGACGGAGTTTGCTCAGCGGCTGCCGGGAGGCAGCAGGGCCAGAGCGACCGCCTGGGCGAGCGGATCTGGCCCGAGGCCTCCGCCCTCGTCGAGCCAGCGTTCGACCTCGACCTCCGCCTCCGCGACCGAGCGGAACCCAACCACGTCGGTCAGCTCCGCGACAGGCTCGAGATCCGACCCACACTCGGGGCAGGCTGCACCCGTGAGGGCCGTGGATGCGCCCGTCGTGGATATCGCGGATCCTGCACGGCACGCATTTCAGATAGGGCACGGATGCCTTTCCATCGAGGACGCTGCCGATGCTAGCATCCTGATTCTAGAAATCTTGTTCTAGCATTCGATCGAGGACGCGCCGTCGACATGCCCAGGTGGACCTTTCTCAGCAACCACGGACAGGTGCTGCTCTGCATCGCGCGCGACCCTGACGTGCGGCTGCGGGAGATCGGCGATCAGGTCGGGATCTCCGAACGCGCCGCGCATCGAATCGTGCGAGAGCTTGCCGACGCCGGCTATGTCCGGCGCGACCGCAACGGCCGCCGCAACCACTACACGATCACGAGCCACCTCGGCCTGCCCGACCCGCTCGCCCGCGACCGCAGCATCGGCGACCTGCTGGGCGTTCTGGGCGCGCCATGACCGACCCCCACGCGCGGCGACTGGATGAGCTGCAGGCGGAGGCGCACTACCACCGCCAGCGCCTCGACCTCTACCGAGCGCGGATGTACGGCGGGCGCGCGGTGAGCACGGTGCGGCTCGCGGAGTTCCAGCGCGCCGCCGACGACGCCGCGGCGCGCCTGAGCCGCGAGCGCGAGAAGGGGCGCTCCTAGGCGCCTGCGCCGGAGACGCGCCTGACGAGTCACCGCTCCCTGATCGTGCTCAGCGTGCGATGAGTTTCGCCACGCGCGGCGGTCTCTACTGGGTGAGATCGAAAGGAGACCCCATGTCGGCAACCGTGCTCTACATGTCCATGTCGCTCGACGGATTCATCGCCGGGCCCAACGAGACGATCGAGAACGGGCTCGGCGACGGTGGCCACCGCCTCCATGAGTGGGCCCTGACGGACGACCTGTCGGGCGTGAATCGTCAGATCGTTGACGAATTCATGACCACGGGCGCCGTGGTCGCCGGCCGGGGAACCTTCGAGCCTGCGGGTGGCTGGGGCGGCGACCACCACGACGGCGTGCCGATCTTCATCCTGAGCCGCCACGAGCCGCCCGCAGGGATGCGGGATTGGCCGCTCGTCACCTACCTGGACGATCTCGAGGCCGCGATGGCCGAGGCCAAGCAGGCGGCGGGCGACAGGAACGTCCTCGTTCACGGCGCCGGCATCGCGCAGCGCGCGCTGGCGGCCGGGCTGCTCGACGAACTCGAGCTGCACGTTGTCCCGGTCCTGTTCGGACAGGGCAGGCGCCTCTTCGAAGGAATGGCTCCCGAGCAGATCGAGCTCGAGCGGACCCGCGTGCTCGAGGGCGAGGGCGGCGTGACCCACATGCGCTACCGCGTGAGGCGCTGAGGGGGGTCCTCGGACCACCCCAAGGGTGCCTGTCTCGCGCGCGCTCCTGAACCGAGACTGACCTCATGAACGACGACGCCAACAGCTCCTTCTACATCGCCACCGACATCCCGGCCGGCGTGACGATCAGCGCGTACCGGCGCGGGCGCGGACGTCGACGGCGCTTCGCCTTCCTGCGTCGCCGCTAGGCGCGAGGCGCAGGCTCGACCGGCAGGCCGGCGGCCCGCCAGGCCTGGAAGCCGCCGTCGACATCGGTCGCATCGAGGCCGAGCCGCCGCAGGTTCGCGGCCGCGAGGCTCGACCCGTACCCCTCGTCGCACAGCAGCACGACGAGGCGGTCGCGGCGCGCGCAGGCCGGATCACGGTGCGGGCACTCGGGGTCGAGCCTCCACTCGAGCACGTTGCGCGCGACCACGTGCGCGCCCGGGACGAGGCCGTCGGCTTCGCGCTGCCTGTCGCCGCGGATGTCGATCGAGGAGCGCTCCGTCACGGCGCGCCGCCTCCGCCTCGAGCGGCGAGAGGCGCGTCAGCCCGAGCCGGGCCTCGTGGAGCAGCTCTTCGACCGTCGCCGGACGCTCGTCCACATGCCGACTCTAACCCCCGGCGGGTCGCCCCGCCGCTCGGATGCGAGCGACGGGGCAACGCCGGAGGAGACTGCTAGCCCGCGGTGTTGACGCGGTAGATCGTGCCGGTCAGGTCACCGGTGTAGAGGAAGCCGCGGCGCTGCGTGAGAGCGAGCACCGGGGCGACGTAGCCGGTGAGGAACGGCTTGATCTGCTTGCCCGACGTGTTCATCGATACGACCATCGGGTTCGGCCGGCCTCCGAAGAGGGCGACGTAGAGGGTCGAGCCGACCGAGGTGATGCCCATCGGCGAGGCGTGGTTGTCGAGCAGCGCGATCGGCTTCGCGAAGCCGCGGCAGTTCCGCTTCACGAGCTGCGTGCAGGCCGGGTAGCCGTAGTCCTGGCCCGGCTTGGCGTTGATGATCCAGTCCGGCGCGACCGGCTCGCGCTCGTCGGCGAGCACGGACACGAACGGGTTCGGGTTGCCCTTGACGAACGTGAGCTGCCACGGCTGGCGCAGCCCGGTCGAGACGACCTTGATGTCCTTGCCGCGGGCCGTCATCGAGATGACGGAACGGGCGTAGGGACTCGTGTCGGGCTTCTCGTCGGTCGCGCCGATTCAGCGCGACGCCCGCGTAGAGGCGGCCGTCGTGCCCGAAGGCGATGCCGCCGAATCCGCTGAAGCCCTCAGGGGCGCGGTAGATCGTCTTCGACCGGCGGAAGCTGCCACCGCGGAAGCGGGCCTTGCGGATGATGCGACGGCCGGACGCGATGTAGAGCCGGCCCGCGCGCGTGGCGACACCGGAGACGAACTCCGGCGTCTTCGGCACGAGCACGGCGGCGCCGTCGCGCAGGCGGAAGACACCGCCTCGCTCAGCGGGAACGCCCTCCTCGGGCTCGTTCCCGCCGGCGCCGATGAACAGCTTGCCGCGCAGGAACGCGAACGAGGTGGGGGTCGGAACTCCGCCGCCGAGCGTCTCGACGGTCGCGCCATTGGCGGCCGTGGGCGGGGGCGGGCCCTGAGCCTGGGCTGCCGCGGGGACGGCCAGGCAGAGGGCGAGCGCGGCGACGGCCGCGCGGGGTGACAGCAGGGAATGCAAGTGAACTCCTCTTGGGTCAGGTAACGAATGGGGCAGAGCCCACATGGGCAACCCAGCGAGGCTAACGTCGATTCGGTCTTTGCGCGAGCGAGTCGCAAATACGCAACTGCACTAGTCGAAGAAGATCCGCCGAGCGTTCGCGTACGCGTACGCATCGAGCACCTCCGGGGCCAGGTCGAGCCCCGCGAGGTCGCCGACGCAGTTTCCCAGGTCGAGCAGCGGGTGGTCGGACGAGAACAGGACCTTGTCGCGGCCCGCGGGTCCGCATGTATTGGAGCAGCTCAGGGCGGAAGGTAGCGGGGCCTGTACGCCGAGGTCTGCAGGTGTAGCCCCGGCCACTTGATCATCAGGCGGATCGCGAGCTCCCACCACGGATCGGCGCCGTGCGCCATCACCACGGTGAGGTCCGGGAAGTCGAAGCAGACGCGGTCGAGGTGGATCGGGTCCTGGCACGCGCTCGGCAGCGGCGGGCCCGGAACGCCCGTGTTGATCTGAATCGGGATCCCCAGATCGACGCACTCCGCGTAGAGCGGATAGTGAGAGGCGTGCGAGGGCGGCAGGTCCTGGAGGAACGGCACCACCTTCGCGGCGACCACCGGCAGGTTCCGGTGCGCCTCGCGCACACGCCGCACCGCGGTCATGATGCCGCGGGGGTCCACCCGCAGGGACAGCGACAGCCGCTCGGGCGCCGCCTCGATCACCTTCAGGGTGTGCTGCGAGGGCTTGTCGATGTTCAAGTCGAGGACCGCCCGCTCGACTCCGCGGGCGTCCATCGTCTCGAGCAGCTCGCTCGCCTCGAGGCGCCGCAGTCCCTCCTGGCCGCTCCCGAGGTAGCGCTCTGCCACGGCGATCATCCAGTCGGCGTCGCCCCACTCCGGCATGTCGGCGTTCATCCAGGGATCGATCACGCGCATGAGGGCGCCGAAGCTATCCGCGGCCCGGCGCCCGGGCCCCTCCCCCACAGCTCGTCGTTGGACTTCTTGACATATGCTGATATCGGCATATATAGTCCGCGAGGCAATGGCACGAGCAGCGACCACGACCGACGCGTTCAACGCGATCGCGGAGCCGAGCCGGAGGGCGATCCTGGACGTCCTCTCGCGCGGCGAGCGGCCGGTCAACGACCTGGTCCGCGAGCTCGGACTCACCCAGCCGCAGGTGTCGAAGCACCTGCGCGTGCTCCGGGAAGTGGGGGCAGTGGCGGTGCGCGACGAAGGACGCCGGCGTCTGTACAGCGTGAACGGCCATGCCCTGAAGCCCATCCATGACTGGGTGAAGCCCTTCGAGCGGACGTGGTCCGAGCGCTTCGAGGCGCTCGACGCGGTGCTCGACGACCTCAAGAGAGACAAGGAGAAGAGAGATGGCCGAGACGACGAATAGCCAGTCGGCGCAGGTGACCCTGCCGACCGACGAGCAGATCCTCATCACCCGCGAGTTCGACGCGCCGAAGGAGCTCGTCTACGAGGCGTGGACCACCCCGGAGCACGTGCGCCGCTGGTGGACCGCGAAGCGGGGCGAGGTCACGATCTGCGAGATCGACCTGCGCGAGGGCGGCGAGTGGCGCTACGTGATGGTCACCCCCGACGGCATGGAGGTGGGCTTCCACGGCGAGTACCGCGAGATCGTCCCGAACGAGCGGATCGTCTCGACGGAGGTCTACGAGGGCTTCCCCGATGCCGAGGCGCGTGAACACGCTCACGCTCACGGAGCGCGATGGCCGCACGACGCTCGAGGTCCTGGTGCAGCACAAGACCAAGGAGCATCGCGACGGGCACATCAACTCGGGCATGGAGGACGGCATGCAGGACGCCTTCGACCTGCTCGAGGACGTGGCGCGCTCGCTGCGCTGAGACGCCGCTCGCGCTAGACCCGCAGGCCGCGGCCGCTCGAGAAGATGCGGTGGTTCACCGCGAACAGGGCGGCCGTGGCCGCGGCGAGCAGCAGCAGCGAGACGATCACATTCGTCTCCGACTCCCCGAGGAAGCCGTAGCGCACCAGTCCGATCATGTAGTAGACGGGATCGAGCTTCGTGAGCGTCTCGAACGGCTGCGGCAGCAGGGTCGCGGAGTAGAAGACGCCGCCGAGGAAGATCAGCGGCGTGAGCACGAACGTCTGGTAGAAGGACACGTCGTCGAACTGCTCGGCGCGCACCCCCACGAAGACTCCGATCTGCGCGAAGAAGAACCCCACGAGCGCGAGGGCGGGGATCAGCACGTGCGGCGCCTCGATCGGAAGGTCGACGAGGATGAACGCCGCGATGAAGGTGAGCGTCGCGACGCAGAGGCCGCGCAGGAAGCCGCCGAAGGTGAAGCCGAGCAGCAGTTCCGTCGGGGACGCCGGCGAGGAGAGCTGGTCGTCGATCGCGCGCTGGAACTTCTGCTGGAGGATCGACGACGAGTTGTTCGAGAACGCGTTGATCGCGAACGCCATCATGATCAGCCCGGGCACGATGAAGACGACGTAGTCGACCCCGTGGAGCTTGTCGATGCGCGAGCCGAGCGCGGCGCCGAACACGGAGATGTAGAGAAAGGTCTCGAGCAGCGGCGCCACGAGCGTCTGCCGCTTGATCTTCCAGAAGCGGTTGACCTCGCGCCGCACGAGCGCGAGGAACCGGATCTGACGCGCGCTCACCCGGTATCCGCCCCGACGTGGGCGCGCGAGAGCTCCTTGCGGCCGACGAGCTCGAGGTAGGCGTCCTCGAGGCTCGACACGCCGAACTCCTCAGCGAGGTCGGGGGCGGTTCCGCGAGCCACGAGCTCGCCGTGATTGATGAAGGCGATCTGGTCGCAGAGCTGCTCCGCCTCCTCGAGGTAGTGCGTGGTGAGCAGGATCGTCGTGCCCTCCTCGTTGATGCGGCGCACGTAGTGCCAGAGCTCGAGCCGCAGCTCCACGTCCACCCCGGCGGTCGGCTCGTCGAGGATGAGGAGCTTCGGGCGGTGCATGAGGGCGCGCGCCAGCACGAGCCGGCGCTTCATCCCGCCGGACAGCGTGCGGGTGCGGTCCTCCCGCTTCTCGTACAGCGAGAACGCGTCGAGCAGCTCGCGTGTCCGCTCGCGACGCTCGTTCTTCGGCATGCCGAAATAGCCGCCGTGGTAGTCGAGCGTCTCCTCGAGCGTCAGGAACCAGTCGAGGTTGAGCTCCTGCGGCGCCAGCCCGACCGCGAGGCGCGCCTCCTCGTAGTGCTCGACCGCGTCGTGGCCGAACACCTCGATGGAGCCGGCGGTCGGGTACGCGAGCCCCGTCGTGCAGTGGATCAGCGTGGACTTGCCGGCTCCGTTCGGGCCGAGCAGCCCGAAGAACTCGCCCTCCTGGATCTCGAGCGACACGCCCTTGAGCGCCTCGGTCCCGGTGGGATAGCGCTTGACGAGGTCGGTTATCTCGAGGGCCTTCACGCGACTGACGAAACTAGCGACCGTCGGTGCGGCCTCGCCCCGCCGCGCCCTCAGACCGTCTCCGGGTAGTACGGCAGCGGCCCTCCCGCCTTGCGGCGCGCCGTGCGGTAGAGCTCGCGCGCCTTGCCCGCGCGCGCCGCGGCGAGGTCGTGGGTCTCGCGGCGGTCGCGCTCGACGTCGAACAGATGGATGTCCTCGCCGATGTTCGTCCCGAACGCCTTCCAGTCGTCCGTGCGCACGTACCAGGCGTTCCCGTACCCGCCCCACGCGAACGGCCGCTCCGGCAGCCGCCTGTCCTCGAACAGCCGCGACAGGTTGACGCCGTCCATCCCGCGCGGAGCCGGCACACCCGCCATCGACAGGATCGTGGGCGCGACGTCGTGCGTCTGCGCGTAGTACTCGCTGCGGACGCCCGCCTTGCGCCGAGCGGGGTCGATCACGATCAGCGGCACGTGGATCAGCTCGGGGTAGAGGCGATTCCAGTGCTTGCCCGTGAGGCCGTGCTCGCCCACGAGGAAGCCGTGGTCGGCGGCGAGCACGATGATCGTGTCGTCCTCGAGCCCGAGCTCGTGCAGGCGGTCCATGAAGACGCCGAGCCAGCGGTCGGTCATCGTCACCTCAGCCGCGTAGAGCGCCTTCATGCGGTCCACGAGCACGAGGTCCGCCCCGCTCAGGTAACGCGACACCGGCGCGTAGTACGGGCGCGCCGGCTCAGGGCCGTGGTAGTCCGGGTCGCCGTACATGTCGAGGTAGCGGCGCGGCGGCGTCCAGGGCTCGTGCGGCTCGAACGTGTCGACCACGAGCGCGAACGGCCCGCGCCGGCGCCGCTCCGAGGCGATCCGGAGCAGCTCCGAGCCGTCCTTGAAGACCCGCGCCGCGAACGACTTCGTCTCGTCGTGCGAGTACTGGCCGTTGGCGAGATAGCGCCGGATGCGGTCGCGCGTGGCGGGGTCCTCGAGCGCCGGGGGCAGCCAGTGGCGCAGCTCGGCGTCGGACACGCCCTTGTCCGTGCCGCCGTACTGGCCGCCGCGGCGGGCGAAGCGGTCGAAGCTCGCGCGGAACGGCGCCCACGAGGGCGAGAAGCCGAGCGGCGTGTTGTCGGTCGCGTATGCGGTCCAGTAGCCGGCCTTGCGCAGCACGCTGGTGAACGCGAGCGCCGGGCTCGAGAGGGGCGCCCAGCCCGGCTCGGGCAGCAGCTTCGGGTAGGGGTGCCAGTTGCGGAACGGGAAGACGCGGCGCCCGCTCAGGATCGAGCGGCGCGCGGGCACGGTGGGCATCGCCTCCGGGAAGCAGCGCGTGAAGGCGATTCCCATGCCCGCGAGCGCATCGATGTTCGGCGTGCGCGCGCGAGGCCCGAAGACGTGGTCGGCGCGCAGGGTGTCGACGATGATGAGGACCACGTTCGGCGCGTCCGGCGGCCTGCGCTCTCCCCTGCGCGCCGGTTCCGGATCCTCCTCGTTGCAGCCGAGCAGGCCGGGCGCGCCAAGCGCGAGCGCGGCGGCGGATGCGCCGCCGCCCGCGAGGAAGCGCCTCCGAGTCGAGCCCTCCATGAGGGCTCACCCTAGGGGAGCAGCGTGAACCTCGCCCGGTCCGGGGTGGACACGTTGCCCTCGCCCGTCGCGCGCCCGCAGCGTGAGCTGGTAGCGGCCCGGCTTCAGGCTCCTGCGGCGCGAGATCCGTCCCCTGAAGCGGATCCGCTGCGTACCGGCATCCACCTTCCGCGACAGGACCGCGCCCTTGACCGCCACCAGTCAGGGCAAGGGTCAGCAATCTCTTCCTCATGCTCGTCCAACCCTCCTGGGCGCCCGGAGTTACGGGTCAGCGCCTGCGCTTCGCCTTGGGGAGCAGCCTGAACTTCGCCCGGTCCGGGCTCGACACGTTGCCCGCCGCATCCGTGGCGCGCAGGGTCAGCTCGTAGCGACCCGGCTTCAGGCTCTTGCGGCGCGAGATCCGGCCGGAGAAGCGCAGCCTGCGCGCGCCGGCCTCGACGGGACGCGAGATCGCGGCGCCCCTCACGGTGACCCAGCGCGTGCAGCGCTTGCGGCCGCGGTTGCGCCGCGTGACCTTGCGGCACTTCGCGCCCACGCGCCGGCCCGGCAGGGCACGCTTGAACGTGAACCGCGCGGTCGCCGCCTCCGAGACGCTGAAGCGGATCGTGGTGCCCGTCTTCACGGCCGCCACCGTGGGCAGCGCGCTCCCGAGCCGGAAGCGCTTGCGCGCGAGCGACAGGGCGGTCACGTCCGGGTCCGTGGTGTCCTCGGGGGGCGGCGGCGGGTTCGTGACGGGCGGCCCCGGCAGGTCGACGACGGCGGCGACGACGCGGTTCGTTGGTCGCGTCGTTGTCCGCACTGCTGGATGAACGCCGCCGCGGCGTAGGCGCCGGAGCCGGTGGCCGCGGCCACGCCGCCGAGCACCTGACCGAAGGTCGGGTTCGACAGCGTGATCTCGGGGCCGAGGCCGCCGAAGGTCGTGCGTGCCCGCGCCGATCGGATCGCTCGTCGGCGTCCTTGAACATGTAGGCGATCATTCCCGAGCCGTTCTCACCCATCGACGGGGATGCCGCAGGGGCACCGCGTCGTTCGCCGCCGGTTCAGCGACTCGCCGACCGTGGTCCACGTGCCGCCGGCGAGGGTCGCGTGCGTCAAGACCGTTCAGGTCGTGGTTGCCGTGATGGCTGAGCAGCCCCTGGCCAGCGGCGTTCACGTCGATCTGCTGGAAGTCGCGACCCTCGGTCGGGCGCGTTGCCCATCTGGTCGACGATCTGGCGGCGCGCCCACGGTCTCGCCGGTGATCGCTCGCGCACGATCGCGCGGTGCTTCTGTTGCCCGCGGCGTACGCGAAGTTCTGCCGGTAGACCACCCAGATCCTGCCCGCTGGCCTCCATGTCAACCGCGGGCTGGTCCGCGGCCTCGCCGGAGGTCGGCGATCGAGCCGGGCGCGAAGCCGAGCGGCAGCCTGCGTGCTCAGAGGGCTGCCCGGCGTCGCGCCGGTCAGGCGCCGGACGAAGACGTCGACCGGTCGGCCGTCGTCGCCCTCACCCCACGCGATCGCACCGCTCGCTGCCGTCCGGCGAGCGCCACGACGGACGACATGCGGTTGCCGTCGCCCGCCTCCTTGGTCGGCGTCCGAGTCGAGCGCGCCCGCGCCGACCTCGGCCCAGGTCGTGCCCACGAGCCGCTCGGCGAACACGTCCCCGTTGTCGCTCGATGACCGCGTAGCCGTTGCCGTTCGGGGAGAGGTCGACGCTCGGCGTAGTCGCCGCCCAGCCTCCAGGATGTGCTCGGTGCCCGAATGACTGCGCCCGGCGCCGGGCTGATCCTTGCCACCGCGTCGCCGCCGACTCCGCTCACGTACGTCACCACGACCTTGCCGCCGTTGGCGACGGCGATCCGGGTCTGCGAGGCCGCATCGTTGTCGCCCGTGTCGACCCGCTGCGGCGGCGCCCCACGCGCCGTTCACGAAGCGCGAGATGAAGGGGTGCGCGACGCCGCCGTCCGTTCTTGAGGTAGACGAGCGCAGCGCTGCCGTCGGGTGCGACGTCGATTCCGGCGTGACGTGGTCTGGACCGTGTTCGACGGGCCGTCCACGGCGACCCCCGGAAGGATCGCGGCGGAGGCGGGCGAGGCGGCCCCCAGGGCGGCGGCGCAGGACAGGGCGGCGATGAGCAGTTTCGTCTTCATTGGCTTCCAAGAGGAGACATCGGGGCCGGTTGCGAGTCTGTGACGCCCGTCACGGAGGTGAGCGGGTTGGCACTCAGGGGTGGGTGCTCTGCTCAACCTAACCGAGCGCCGGGCCGAATGGGGAGCGCGGTGTCGGACTTTCGTCCGGTATCAAAGCCGACGCGCCGGTTCGCGTGCGAGCCCGCGGTCAGCCGAGCGCTTCGTCGAGCGCGCGGTTCACGAGCTCGTCCGCGCGCTCGTTGTCCTCGCGGCGCACCGACCGGACCGCCCAGGCGTCGAACCCGCGCAGTTCGCGCATCGCCTCGAGGAAGAGCGGCTTCAGTCCCGCGTGCTTCACCTTGTACTCGCCGCCGATCTGGCGCGCCACGAGCTCGGAGTCGTTGATCACCTCGACCTCGGTCGCGCCGAGCTCGCGCGCGAGCGAGAGGCCCAGAAGCAGCGCGCGGTATTCGGCCACGTTGTTCGTGGCCTCGCCGATGTACTCGCCGCGCTCGCCGAGGGCCTCGCCCTCGGGTGTGGCGGCGACCGCCGCGACGGCGGAGGGCCCTGGGTTGCCGCGTGCCCCGCCGTCGACGTTGACGACGACCTTCACCCGGTCGCGGATGAGCCCGATGGGGCCCCGGGCGCCTCGATCGTCGGGAAGCTGCCCTTGGGCCGCTGCCGGCGGCGATTCGCGAAGGGGTCGTGGTCGCCGGGCGATCCGCCCTGCGCGCGCCTGTCGACGATCACCTCGACATTCGGCTCGTCCCGGTAGTACTGCGTCAGCTTGTCGAACAGGTCCCCGGCCAGCGCCTGTGGGACAACGCAATAGATCACTCGTCCGATCCTCCCTCGCCGGCCAGCGCCGGGACAAGGCGTCCCTCGGCGTCGAGACCAGCATTCCAATTCCGCAGCGACGGGTCGATCTGCTCGAGCTCCTCGCCCTTGTCCAGCATCGTCACCGGATCCCCCTCGTCGCCAAGGTCCACCCGATAGCGATACCACGAGAGCTCCCATGCCACCAGCACGACCACCGTGCTCGGTTGCGCGGGATCCGGCTGAGCGCTCACCCACGCGGGGCCCAGAGTTCGCGCCAGCCCGGCCACCGTGCGCGCGTGGCTCGACCCGTTGAAGAGCTCGATCGCGCGTTCCACCTTGACCTCGGCGGTGGTCGGCACCGCCCGCACGTGGCGCGGGTCCTTCGGGCGGGTCCGGCTGCGCTGGCGCTCACGAGCGCCGCCCCCGTCCTCGCCGGACACGTCCTGCTCGCCCGTGTCGGTCGCGCCGTACAGCGCCTCGTGCTCGGCGAACGCGCCCTCGCCGCTCTGCTCCTGAGCCGGCTCGGACGCCGGCCGCCGCCTCATCAGGCGCCCCAGGCCGCGGGCCTTGTCGCTGCGCGCCGGACGCGCCGGCATCTCGCCGGTCGCTGACTCGCGGATCCAGCCGTGAGCCTGCGCGCGAACGGCGCAGAGGTCGCAGACCTGATGGCGGTGGCCACCGGGTGCGAGGTACCACTCGGCGCGCTCGCCCTTCAGGATCGTGCGGCCGCAGACGTCGCAATTGACTACGTCGTGTACGGGTCGAAGCTCCTTCTTCACGAACTGCCGAGGATAGGGGTCCGCCCGTTTCGCGCGGACGCGTGCAGCTAAGCCTTCACTGCCTCGCGCTCACGCTCCGCCTGCGCCACCACCTGCTGCGCCACGTGCGCCGGGACCTCCTCGTAGCGGGCGAGGTCCATCGTGTAGTCGCCCTGACCGCCCGTGATCGCCCTCAGGTCGGGCGCGTACTCGAGCAACTCGGCCATCGGAACCTCGGCGCGCACCTCGGTCACGGCGCCCTTCGGCTCCATCCCGAGCGGCCGGCCGCGGCGTGAGTTGAGGTCGCCGATCACGTCGCCCACGTTGTCCTCGGGCACCGTCACGACCACGTTCATGATCGGTTCCATCAGCGTGGGGCGGGCGCTGTCCATGGCGTCCTTGAACGCCATCGACCCGGCGACCTTGAACGCCATCTCGGACGAGTCGACCGAGTGGTGCTGGCCGTCGAACAGCCGCACGCGCACGCCCTGGACCGGGAAGCCGGCGACCGTGCCGCTGCGCATCGCCTCGACGACGCCCTTCTCCACCGCCGGGATGAACCCGCCGGGGATCACGCCGCCCTTGATGGCGTTGACGAACTCGAAGCCCGTGCCGGACTGGAGCGGCTCGATCTCGATGTGGCAGTCGGCGAACTGGCCGCGGCCGCCCGTCTGCTTCTTGTAGCGGGCGTGTGCCTTGGCCGAGCCGCGGATCGCCTCGCGGTAGGGCACGTGCGGCGGGTGCAGCTCGACCTCGACGCCGAAGCGCTCGCGCATCCGCCCGACGATCACCTCGACGTGGATCTGCGTGATCCCGGCGAGGATCTGCTCGCCGGTCTGCTCGTCGCGGTGGAAGTCGATCGTGGGGTCCTCCTCCTGGAGGCGGCGGAGCGCCTGCCCCATCTTCTCCTCGTCGCCCTTCGCCTTCGCCTCGATCGCGAAGGCCATGACGGGCCGCGGCATCTCCGGCAGGTGGAGCGGCATCTCGCTGTCCTTCGACGCCAGCGTGTCTCCCGCGCGGGTCTCCTTCAGCTTCGCGACCGCGCCGATGTCACCGGGGCCGAACTCGTCGGCCTGCTCGGTCTCCTTGCCCTGCGGGACGAGCAGCTGGCCGATGCGCTCCTTGACGTGGGCGCGGCAGTTGTGGACCTGCGAGTCGTGCCTCAGCACGCCCTGGTAGACGCGGAACAGGTTGATCCGCCCGGCGTAGGGGTCGGCCAGCGTCTTGAAGACGAAGGCGACCATGTCCTTGTCCGGGTCGGGCTCGAGCTCGAGGCCGTCGAGGTCGGTGACGCCATGCTTCGCCGGCGAGGGAAGGTCGTCGACGAACGCGTCGAGCAGGCGGTTGATGCCGAGATTGCGGGTGGCCGCGCCGCAGGTCACCGGGAACACGTGACCCTCCGTCACGCCCGTCTTCAGAGCCGAGACCGTCTCGTCGTGCGAGATCTCCTCGCCCTCGAGATAGCGCTCCATGAGCGCGTCCGAGACCTCGGCGACCTCGTCCATCAGCTTCTCGCGGTACTCCTGCGCGACGGCGCGCAGGTCCTCGGGGATCTCGATCTCCTCGCAGTTCTCGCGCGCGGCGCCGTCGTAGCGGTACGCCTTCATGTCGATCAGGTCGACCACGCCCTGCAGCTCGTGCTCGGCGCCGATCGGAATCTCCGTGGCGACCACGTGCTGGCCGAAGGCGGCCTTGAGGGAGTCGAGCGCGCGGAAGAAGTCGGCGCGCTCGCGGTCGAGCATGTTGACGAAGAGGATGCGGGCCAGGCCGAGCTCGGAGGCGCGCTCCCAGAGGCGGCTCGTGGTGACCTCGACGCCCATCACGGCGTTGACGACGAACACCGCGCCCTCGACCACGCGCAGGGCGGACAGCGCGTCCGCCACGAAGCTCGGCTCACCGGGCGTGTCGATCAGGTTGATCTTGCGGTCCTCCCAGGTGAACGACGAGAGGCTCGCCGAGATCGACATCTCGCGCGCCTTCTCGTCGACAGCCGAGTCGGAGACCGTCGAGCCGTCTGCCACCGAGCCGAGCCGGTTGATCGCCCCCGCTTCGAACAGAAGCGCCTCGTTCACGGACGTCTTACCGCTGCCCCGGTGGCCCACCAAGGCCACATTGCGAATCCTCTTGGGCGATGCCATGCGTCTCCTTCCCTCTGTGCTGAGAGAGGGAGCCTACCCCGCGAGCGCGGAGTCGAGCGACTCGTGGAGCGGTGCGGCGCTACCCACCTCGGTCAGCTCGAGCACACGCCGCAGCGGCGAGCCCGGCGGCACGAGGAGCCTCAGGTCCTGGCGGCGCCGGACGAGCCGGCGGGCGAGGTCGAAGAGGATCTCGATTCCCGCCGAATCGAGGTAGCGGCACTCCGATACGTCGATCACGAGGACGAGCGCGTCGTTCGGCATCGAGGCGAGCAGCTCGTCGCGCAGATGGCTCGCATTCGTCATGTCGACCTCGCCGCCGAGATGGGCGATGACGGTCCCGCCCCGCCGCTCGACCGAGATCTCGGCCGGGGTGCTCACGACACGCGGACCGCGCTCAGCCGCCTCCTCATCGTGATCACGGTACCCGTGGATTCGGCCGACACGTCCATCTCGTCCATGAGCCCCTCCATGATCTTGAGACCGCGGCCGCGATGCACTCCGCGGCGCTCGCGCCAGCGCCCCCGGTCGCGCACCTCGGCCCAGAGCCCGTCCTCCTCGCAGGCGACGGAGACGTCGAAGGTCGCGTCGCCCGGGCCGTACGCATGCTCGATCGCGTTGCCGGCCGCCTCGCAGACCGTGAGCGTGATCTCGTACTGCTCGAGCTCGCTCGCGCCCGCCGCGTGCAGAAAGCGCGCGAGCCGCCTGCGCAGGATGGCGAGCGACTCGGGCTCCGCGCGCAGGGTCATCTCGAGCCGGTCGGCCGCGGTCGGGACGGGCCTGACGGCGAGCAGCGCGACGTCGTCGACCGGCTCGGCGTCGCCGAGCACTCCGGCGAGCACCCCGTCGCAGAGGGCGTCGAGGTCGCCGCCGGCACGCGCGGCGGCGGCGGCCAGCTCGTCGAGCCTGCTTCTCGATCGGGACGTCGCGGCGCTCGACGAGCCCGTCCGTGTAGAGCAGCAGCGCGGCGCCGGGCGGCAGCAGCTCGCGCGACTCCCTGAAGACCGCGGGATCCGTCGCGCCGATCGGCACCGAGCGCCCTCCCTCGAGAAAGCGGGCGCCGTCCGGCGAGACCACGAGCGGCGGGGGATGGCCGGCCGCCGTGAAGGCGAGCTCGCCCGTCTCGCGGTCGAGCACGACGTACAGCACCGTGGCCATTGCGTCCTCGACCCCGCTCAGCACCAGCCTGTTGATGCGAGCCATGACCTCGGCGGGCGAGCCCTCCACGAGCCCGTAGGCGCGAAACGCGTTGCGCAGCTGGCCCATCGTCGCCGCGGCGCGCAGGCCGTGGCCGACGACGTCCCCGACCACGAGCGCCACGCGGCCGTCCTGGCGCTCGAGCACGTCGTACCAGTCGCCGCCGATCGCCGAGCCGTGCCCGGCCGGCAGGTAGCGCGCCGCGAGCTCCATCGACTCCAAATGCGGCAGCCGCTCCGGCAGCAGGCTGCGCTGGAGCGTCTCGGCGATCGTGTGCTCGCGCTCGTAGACGGCCCGCAGGCGGCCCTCCATCAGCTTGCGCTCGTGGATGTCCACCGCCGTGCCGACGAAGCCCGCGAACACGCCGTGCTCGTAGCGCGGCACGCCGTGGTCGGCGATCCAGCGGTACTCGCCGTCCTCGGCCCGGAGGCGGTACTCGTACTCGAAGGACGAGCGCTCCGAGAGCGCCTGGTCCCAGGCGGCGATCATCCCGCCGACGTCGTCCGGGTGCACGCCGAGTGCCGAGCTGTCGCCGAGCTCCTCCTCCAGCGAGGTACCCGTGAAGCGCATCCAGCCCTCGTTCACGAAGGTCACGTGGCCCTTGGGGTCGGTCGTCCAGATCATCACCGGCGCGGAATCGGCGAGATCCCGAAAGCCCGCCTCGGACTCCCGCAGCGCCTCCTCCACCATCCGGCGCTCGTGGATGTCGGTGGCGGTGCCGACGTAGCCCACGAACTCGCCGTCCGAGAAGCGCGGGACGCCGATCTCGAGCACCCAGCGCCAGTCGCCCCTCGCGGCGTCGCGCAGCCGGTACTCGAAGCGGAACTCCTCGCGGCGGGCGATCGCCTCCTGCCAGCGGGCGACGAGGTCGCTGCGGTCGTCGGGGTGCGCGCTCATCCCGAAGGTGTCGCCGATCTCCTCGAGCAGCGTGTAGCCCGTGTGCCTGAGCCAGCCCTCGTTGACGAAGGTCAGGTGGCCGTCGGGGTCCGTCATCCACATCAGCGCCGGGGTGGTGTCCGCGAGCTCGCGGAAGCGCGCCTCGCTGTCGCGGACCCGGTCGTCGCCGCGCTCGCGGTCCACCGCCAGCCCGACGACGTTGCCGAGCGCGGACAGGAACGCCATGTCGTCCTCGCTGAATCGCCGCGGGGCGCGGCAGTGCACCGCGATCGTCCCGAACGGACTCCCGGACGACCCGATCGGCGCGGCAAGCGCGCCGACCACGCCGAGGTCGCGCTGGAGCGAGGTCCGCTTGAAGCGGTCCTCCGCCGCGAAGTCCTCGACCGCCACGGGCTCCCCCGCGGCGAGGGTGAAGCCGGGCAGCTCGCTCGGGTGGGCCGGCAGCACGCCGTCGAGCACCCCGTCCGGGAAGCCCGCCCCCGCTCTGACGAGCAAGCCGCGGCCGTCGCCGGTCAGCTCGAGGATGGATGCGTAGTCGGCCTCGAGCACGCTGCGGGCGCTCTCGGCGGCCGTGCCGAGCAACTCGTCGAGATCGCCGGGCGCCAGGGCCTGCTGCCCCAGCTCGGCGACCACCTCCTGCTGGCGCGCGCGGGTACGAAGCACGTCCCGGTCGCGGTTGGAGCGGCGCCGCATCGCCGGAGGTCAGTCGCCGTCGCCGAGCGGATCTCCCTGAAGCCGCGACTTCAGGCGCAGCACAGCCTTGGTGTGGAGCTGCGAGACGCGCGACTCCGTTACCCCGAGGACCTCTCCGATCTCGCGGAGGGTCAGGTTCTCGTAGTAGTAGAGGGCCACGACGAGCTTCTCGCGCTCCGGCAGGCGCGCGATCGCGTCCGCCAGCCGGTCCTTCATCTCCGTCGTGTCCATCTCCGCCGCGGGATCGAGCGCCTGCGGGTCCTGGATCGTGTCGAGCAGCGAGACCTGGTCGCCGCTCGAATCGGAGACGGTCCAGAGCTCGTCGAGCGCGACCACGGACGAGTTCGAGATGCGGACGAGCGACTCCTGGAACTCCTCGACCGTGACGCCGAGGCCCTCGGCCATCTCCTGGTCTGTGGGCGCCCGGTGCAGCTGGTGCTCGAGCTTCGCGTTGACGCGCTCGATCTCGCGCGCCTTCGTCCGAACCGAGCGCGGCACCCAGTCGAGCGAGCGCAGCTCGTCGATGATCGAGCCCTTGATGCGCGTGATCGCGAACGTCTCGAACTTGATCTCGCGCTCGGGCTCGAAGCGCTCGATCGCCGAGATCAGGCCGAGCAGCCCGTACGAGATGAGGTCGGCCTCCTCGACATGCGAGGGAAGACCGCTCGACATCCGCCCCGCCACGTACTTGACGAGCGGTGCGTAGGCGAGGACCAGTCGCTCTCGGGCCTTCTCGTCGCGGTCGTCCTTATAGCGCCGCCACAGGTCCTTGAGCTCGATCGCCTTGAGGTTTGTCTCCATATGGGTTCTTGGTCACGCACGCGGGTGAGCGCGCGCATACGCCATCTTGAGGCGTTTCGACTCTACCCGAGTGTACGTCTGGGTCGTGCTGATTGAAGCGTGGCCGAGCATCTCCTGAATGGCACGGAGATCGGCCCCGCCCTCGAGCAGATGCGTGGCAAACGAATGCCTGAGCGTGTGGGGCGTGATGCCCGCGCGGCGCGCCTGGAGCCGCAGCCTGCGGCGAACGTCCGAGGTCGAGAGGCGGCGGCCGCTCTTCGACAGAAACAGGGCCTCCGACTCGCCCGACTCGAGTGCCGGCCGGCCGCGGGCGAGGTAGCGCTCGAGCGCCCTCCAGGCGTGCTCGCCGACGGGGACCACGCGTGTCCTCCCGCCCTTGCCGTCCACGCGGACCTCCTCGGCGTCCGCGTCGAGCGCGCTCTCGTCGAGGCTCGTGAGCTCCTCGGCGCGCAGGCCAGCGGCGTAGGCGAGCTCGAGCATGGCGCGGTCGCGCAGGTCGAGCGGCGTCTGGGCGGGCACCGAGTCGAGCAGGGCGGCGACCTCGGCGGGCTTCAGCACCCGCGGCAGGTAGGCGTCCTGCTTCGGGCTCGAGACGAGGTCGGCGGGGTTCGCGGGCAGCTCCCCCCGCTCGACGAGCTGGCGGTAGAAGGTGCGGATGGCGGCGAGCTTGCGCGCGACCGTCGACTTCGCGGCCCCGCGCTCCGAGACGACACCGGCGAACTGACGAAGCTGGCGGTGGCCGAGATCCCCGGGCCGCAGGTCGCGCTCGGCGGCCCAGGCGGCGAGCTGGCGCAGGTCGACGCCGTAGGCGCGCCGGGTCTTCTCCCCCATCCCGCGCGCCCGCTGCCAGTCGTCGAAGCGCTCGAGCGCGTCCGCCCAGCTAAGTTCGGCGCTCGTGGGCGCCTTCTTCGTCAACACCTCGGACGGTCGCGTGGCCACGCGCTCTCAGCTCGCCGAGGCGGATCTCGTGGACGATCGCGACCACCCTGTTCCGCCCTGGCATCCGATCCAGGGCCCGAGCGACGCCTCGACCATGTGGTACTCGGTCCTGCGCAAGCGGGAGCGGGGCGTCTTCATCGGCACGCTCTGCATTCGACACACCGGGCGCCAAGCCTCCCTCGAAGAGAGCGGCTGGGAGGAGGTACCGGTCGAGGCGATCGGGGTCGGGCGGGCGGACGCCAAAGACAGCGATGAAGGTCGGGGCTCGGCGACTTAGTGTCGCTATGCGCCACTTTCTCGCCAAGCACCCCCGCCTGAGGCTCGCGCGCGCCGTCAGGCGATGTAGATGGGGGCGCCGACGGGAACCTGGTCGTACAGCTCGATCACGTCCGGGATCGCCATCCGGATGCAGCCGTGGGAGGCCGCCGTGCCGAGCGAGTAGGTCTGGTCGGTGCCGTGGATGCCGGCGCCGTCGAAGATGCCGAGCCAGCGGGCCTTCAGCGGGTTCTCGGGGACGCCGCCGGGAACGACGGTGCCCGCCAGGGAGCCCGCCCAGTCGCTGTTCGGCACGGTCCAGGCCGGGTCCACCGCCTTGTTCTGGATGTGGTAGAGCCCGGCCGGGGTGTCGAAGCCCACGGCCCCGACCGCGACCGTGTACTCCTTCTGGAGCTTCAGGTCCTTGTAGAGGCGCAGCTGGAAGTTCGAGCGGTCCGCGATCAGCAGCGTCGGGAACTTCTGCGCCAGCTCGGCCTGCGTGACCTTCGGCTTCGTCTGCTCGACGGCTGCCTTGACCCGGCGATCGACCCCCGGCACCGTGATCGCCTGGCCGATGCGCTGCCTGAGCGCGGCCGTCTTGACCCGGATGCCGTTCTGCTCCTTGACCTGATCGAGCGAGGGGAAGTCGAGCGTCGCGTCGCGGGCCGGGCGGTTGAGGGTCCGCTTGACCCGGTTGACGAGCTTCCTGACCGCCGCCTCCGAGTACGTGATCTGAGCCGAGACCTGGACGTTCTCCTCGCCGCCCGTGAGGTCGCGCGTCACGCGGCTGATGATGCTGCCGTCGCGGCTCTGCTCGAGCGCCTCGTCGACCATCCCGCCGATGTCGGCGTGGATCTCGGCGCCCTTGGCGCCGAGCGTGAACTGCCTGTCCTCGAAGACGACCTGGACCGGCTGGCTGAGCGGCTCGTCGAGCTGGCGCCCGACCGCTGCGCGCGCTTCGGGCGTCGTCATACCTCCGACGTCGACCCCGGCGATCGTCACGCCCTCGGCTATCTGGTCGTCACGTGAGGAGTCGTACGCGTAGGCGGCGACCGCTCCCCCAACGAGGACCAAGAGGAGGACGGCGACAAGGATGAACCACTTGTGCCTCATGCTGCGAGTTGCGACCCAGTGTAGGGACAGCGCCCGGCGGGCGCGGCGCTCTGAATGTGAGCTTGCGCTAGACGCGGGTCCCGCGCCGCGTCAGCACCGACTCGATCGCGCTGATCACGCGGGCGCGGTTGGCGTGCCGGCGCTCGTACTCGCGCAGCGCGGACAGGTCGCCGGCGTCGAGCTGCGCGAGCAGGGCGACGACCTCCTCCGCGGCGAGCTCGTCGTAGTGCTCGACGGGGCGGCGATCCTCGACCGGAGCCGGCTCGGCCGCGGGGCGCTCGGCCGCCGCGGCCTCAGCCCTGTCGGCCGCGTCGCGCGCACGGCGCTCCGCCTTCTTCGCGCGCTCGGTCGCCTTCAGGGCGGATTCCGCCGCGCGCCGCTCCGCCTTCTTCGCCCGCTCGATCGCGCGCTCGGCGCTGTCGCGGGCGAGGCGCTCGGCCTCGAGGGCGCGCTCCTCGGCGGCTCGCAGCCGGTCTTCGCTCGGCTCGGTGGCGAGCTCGTCGTCGAGGCCGGCCGCGGCGAGCAGCCGCTCGAGCTCGGCGAGCTGGTCGCGGCTGAGATGCGCGGCCTTCGCCCGCGCGTTCTTCACGTGCGGGCTCCAGCGCAGGAACTCCTCGACCTCGCGCTCGTAGCGGTAGGGCTCCTGCGCGCCCCGCAACACCGGATGCAGGCGCATGTGCTCGCCCAGCTTGAGGACGGTCTCGCGGCTCGTGTAGCCGTAGTGGAAGCCCGCGGCCTTGTAGAGGCGGTTGTCGACCCCGCGGCCGAAGCGCAGCTGGTTCATCGCCTCGGGCGGAATGTCGACGCCGACCCGGCGCAGAGCGGACGGCGGCGAGGCCCGTCCCCCACGGCGGCAGCACCGGCGCATAGGGCTTCCCGAGCAGCCCGGCGACCTCGCTGAGGGCGAGCACGCCGTCCGCCGCGACGTTGAAGACGCCGGGAGCGCGGTGAATCGAGGCGTGTTCGAGCGCGTGCACCACGTCGTCCTCGTGGACGAACTGGTAGCGCGGGTCGAAGCCGAGGATCATCGGCACGGCGGGCAGCGAGAAGAGTTCGATGTGCGAGGTCCTGACGCTCGGCCCGAGCACGTTCCCGAAGCGCAGGATCGTGACCGCCGTCTCCGGGTTGCGCTCGGCGAACTCGCCGAGCGAGGCCTCGGCCTCGACGATGTCGCGTTCGATGCCCGTGCGCGGCGGGTGCGGCCGGCGCATCGTCTCGTCGAAGAACGCGGGGTCGTCCTGCTCCGAGCCGTAGAAGTGGGTCGAGGACTTGAAGACGACCTTGCGCACCGGGGAATCGGCGCCGCTGCAGGCGGCAAGGATGTTCATCGTCCCGATGACGTTGTTCTCGTGCGCCTTCGCGGAGCTCGTGGTGCGCGAGTCGACCACGAGGCGCGTATCGACCACGGTGTCGATCTCGGCTGCCTCGACCACGCGCCGCAGCAGCGCGTGCTGGGCCCCGACCTTGACGAACTCGGTCCGCTCGAGCTCGACGTGCGGCTCCTGGTCTGAGACCCCGATGATCGCCTCGACGTCGCTGAAGCGCTCGAGCGCCTGCGCGAGGCGGCCGCCCCAGTAGGTCGACAGCCCGGTGACGAGGATGCGCCGCGAGTCCGATCCGGTCATCCGAACCAGACCGACTTCCGCGTGGCGAGCATGTCCCAGAGATTCTCCTGGATCCGCGCCCTCACCTCGTGCGCCACGGTCTGCACGAGCGCCTTGTCGTCGTGCGAGTCGCCGGCGCCGAACTCGATCGGCTCGAGGAATCGCAGCCTGAACTTCGCCGGCAGGTAGCCGAGCATCCCGAGCAGGCCGAAGTGCGGGAACGTCGGGGTGACCGGGAAGTAGAGGAGCCCCGTCAGCCGCTTCAGCAGGCCGACCTGCGCGAACACCGGCGCGGCCTCCTCCGCCCCGACCACGCACACGGGGACGATCGGGGTGCCGGCGCGCATCGCGGCCTCCACGAATCCTCCACGGCCGAAGCGGCGCAGCCGGTAGCGGTCCTTGTAGAGCTTCTCGGTGCCCTTGCGGCCCTCGGGGAACACGAGCACGAGCGCGTCCTCGTCGTGGAGGAGCCGGTGCACGTTGGCGGGATGCGCCGGCACGCAGCCGATCTTCGGCAGCAGCGTGCTGAAGCCCGGATAGCCCTTGAAGAAGTGCTCGACCGTGATGTTGAGCGAGCGCGGGTGCGCGTGCTCCTCGCGGATCGCTTTCGCGATCATCGCCGCGTCCGGCGGCAGCGCGCCGGCAGTGGTTCGAGACGAGCAGCGCCCCGCCGCGCGAGGGCACGTTCTCGATGCCCTCGACGTCCGCCCTGAACCAGTAGCGGTAGAGGAACTCGACCAGCGTCGCGTCGAGGGCGTTCTCGACCCGCTCGGAGCGGCCCCAGTCGTCGATGCGGCGCTCGGGCTCGACCCCGGGCAGGTGCCGCTTGAGGGTCTCCGCCGGGACGAGCGCGCCCTGCACCGGCTCGCGCTCGCGGACCGAGAGGGGTGTTCTGCTCGTCTCCGCCACGTCCGAGCGATTCAAGCAGGCTCGCGTGAGAGCCTGCTCAGGATCGGGTCGAGCCCAGCTCGCAGACCCCTCCAGTCCGACGCGGCCACGACGCCGCCCTCCTCGACCACTTCCTCGTTCCAGGGATGCAGGATCGTCGCGGGCAGGATCCCGGCGGCTCTCGCCTTCGCGATGTTGACCGGGCTGTCGTCCACCAGGACGTCGATACCCAGCTCGACGCAGCGGGAGACCTTGTCGAACGAGCAGTGCAGGTCGTGATAGGGCAGGCCGATGTCGTCGAGCCAGAGCGCGGTCGCGCTGTGGGTGGCCTCGCGCCGGTGGCTCGTCACGTGGATCCAGTGGCCCTCGGAATGCCAGGCGCTCACCGTCTCGACCGCGTCCGGGTAGGGGATGCCGGCCGCGATGTTCTCGTCGGAGTGCGACTCCTCGACGCAGTGGATGACGGCGTCCCGCTCGAGCGAGGTGATGCCCCAGGTGCGCTGCTCCTCGTAGGGCAGCTCGACGCCGTAGCGCTCGCGGGCGATGCTCTGGAGCAGGTCCCAGTAGGGGTGCAGGGTCGAGTCGATGTCCAGCGCGATCTTTGCCATCTGTCCGTACCCTACGAGGAGATGCAGAGGCCCCCGTTTCCAGCCGCCGGACCGGCCCGCTACCGGGCCGCGCGCCGGGCCGACGAGGAGTACGGCATGTCGGCGACGCCGGGCTGGCGCGAGGTCGACTGGCCGGCACACCTGCACACCGTTGAGGTCGACCGCACGCCCGTGAACTACGTCGACATCGGCTCCGGCCCCGAGGGCCTCGAGCCGATCGTGTTCGTCCACGGCCTCGGCGGCCAGTGGCAGAACTGGCTCGAGAACATCCCGCGCGCGGCGCAGGAGCGGCGCGTGATCGCCATGGACCTGCCCGGCCACGGGCGCACTCCGATGCCGCCCGACGCGATCACGATCCCCGGCTATGGCCGCTGCGTGAACGCCCTCTGCGAGAAGCTCGGGCTCGGCCGGGTGGACATCGTCGGCAACTCGATGGGCGGCTTCGTCGCGGCGGAGGTCGCGATCCAGTTCCCGGAGCGGATCGACCAGCTCGTGCTCGTCTCGGCCGCCGGCATCTCGAGCGCCGACGTCGCGCAGCGCCCGATTCTCGCCATCGGCCGCATCCTGAGCGCGATCGCTACGCACGGCGCCGCGCAGGAGCGCTACTTCGCCTCGCATCCGAAGTCGCGGCACCTCTGCCTCGCGCTCGTGGCTCGCTACCCGAGCCGCCTGAAGGCCGATCTCGCCTACGAGGGCTTCTTCAAGGGCGCCGGCAAGCCGGGCTTCCGCGACGCCCTGCGCGCGAACCTCAACTACGACTTCCGCGAGCGGCTGCCCGAGATCCGCCGGCCGACGCTGATCGTCTGGGGCGAGAACGACTCCGTCATCCCCGTGCGCGACGCCAACGAGTTCGAGCGCCTGATCTCCGACTCGCGCAAGGTCGTGATGCGGGAGACCGGCCACGTGCCGATGGCGGAGCGACCGGACACCTTCAACGAGCTCGTGCTCGACTTCCTCGAGGAGACCGGGCCCGCCTCGGCCGGCGAGTCCGCCGCGGGCGAGTCGCAGGCGGCCTGAGCGGCGCTCAGGCCGTGACCGCTCCGCGCGCGGCGGAGCCCACGTGCTTGGCGTACTTGCCGAGCACGCCGTTCGGATACTTCACGGGCGGCTGCTCGTAGGCGGCCACGCGCTCCGCGATCTCCTCGTCCGAGAGCTCGACGTTCAGCTCGCGCGCCTCGACGTCGAACACGATCGTGTCCCCGTCCCGCACCGCGGCGATCGGCCCCCCGCGGCGCGCCTCTGGGGCCACGTGGCCGGCCATGAAGCCGTGCGTCGCGCCCGAGAAGCGGCCGTCGGTGAGCAGCGCGACCGAGTCGCCGAGGCCCTCGCCGACGAGCGCGGCGGTCACGTGCAGCATCTCGCGCATGCCAGGTCCGCCGCTCGGGCCCTCGTTGCGGATCACCACGACCTCGCCGGCCTCGATCGACTTCGCCATCACCGCCGCGAAGGCGTCCTCCTCGCGCTCGAACACGCGCGCGGGCCCGCTGTGCTGCGTGCGGTCGTGTCCCGACAGCTTCACGACGCAGCCCTCCGGGGCGAGGTTGCCGCGCAGGATCGCGAAGCCGCCGTTCGGCTTCAGCGCCTCCCCCACCGGCCGCACCACGTCCTGGCCCTCGGCCTCCTCCGCCGCGGCGGCGACCTCCCCGATCGTCTGGCCGGTGACGGTCAGCTCGTCCTCGTTCAGCAGCCCGGCCTCCTGCAGGCGGCGCACCACGAGCGGCACGCCGCCGGCGCGGTAGAGATCGGTGGCCACGTAGCGGCCGCCCGGCTTCAGGTCGCAGACGAGCGGCGTCGACCAGGCGATCCGGTCGAAGTCGTCGATATCGAGCGGCACGCCGGCCTCGTGGGCGACGGCGAGCAGGTGCAGCACGAGGTTGGTCGAGCCGCCCGACGTGGCGCCGGCGGCGATCGCGTTCTCGAGCGATCCCCTCGTGATCACCTGCGCGGGCGTGACGCCGCGCTCGAGCAGGTCGACCACGAGGCGGCCGCAGTCCTCGGCCACCTGGCCCTTCTTGCCGTCCTCGGCGGGAACCATCGAGCTGCCCATCGGCGAGATCCCGAGCACCTCGAACGCCATCGCCATCGTGTTGGCGGTGAACTGGCCGCCGCAGGCGCCGGCGCCAGGGCTCGCGTGGTTCTCGAGGTCGAGCAGCTCGTCGTCCGTGAGCTTGCCGGCGGCGTGGGCGCCGATGCCCTCGAACACGTCCTGGATCGTCACGTCCTTGCCGCGCCAGCGCCCCGGCGCGATCGAGCCGCCGTAGAGCATCAGGCTCGGAACGTCGGACAGCCGCGCGAGGGCCATCACGCACCCGGGGATCGTCTTGTCGCAGCCCGACAGCGCGATCACGGCGTCGAACATGTGGCCGCGCGCGACGAGCTCGATCGAGTCGGCGATCACCTCGCGGCTCACGAGCGAGGCGCGCATCCCCTCCGTGCCCATCGTGATCCCGTCCGAGATCGCGACGGTGTTGAACTCCATCGGCGTGGCGCCCGCGGCCCGCACCCCGTCCTTGACGCGCTCGGCGAGCCGCCGCAGATGGAAGTTGCAGGGCATCGTCTCGGTCCACGTGTTCGCGATCCCGATGATCGGCCGCGAGAGCGCCTCGTCGTCGAAGCCGATGCCCTTCAGATAGGCGCGCGCCTGCGCGCGGTCGGGGCCGTCGAGGATGACGCTGCTGCGGCTGCGCAGCCCGTCGCGGCCTGCGGGCGTGCTCACTTCGTGCGCTGCGGGATGGCGCGGCGCCGCTCCCACTCGGCGAGCCGCCAGAGGTCGCGGCGCACCTTCGACGGGTCGTGCTGGCGGCCGATCAGATGCATGTTGGCCCGGCGGATCACGCGGTCCTCGTCGGAGGTCAGCGCCATCCATTTCGCGAGCACGTCGTCCGAGGCCGGCAGCCGATGCCGCCCGCCGCTGCCGCTCAGGTCCGGGAACTCGACGCAGTACTCGCTGAGCAGCTGGCCCGACTCCGGCACGAACGCCACGATCGGCTTGTGCGGGTAGACGAGGTAGGCGTACGCGGGGCCGCCGCGGTCCGACTCGCGCCGCGTGTGCCGCCCGAAAACGCGGATGAAGCCGAGGTCGCGGTACATGCCCCACTCCTCGGCGTTCACGCACGAGCGCAGCAGCTCGCGGGCGCGCTGCTCCGCCCGGCGCTCGCGGCCGGGGTCGTACAGCCCGAAGTCGAGCTCGCCCGCCGCGTCGCGGCGGCGGCGGCGTGGCCGGTGGGCCCGCCGGCGCTCGAGCGCCTTGGCGCCGAGCGAGGCCGAGAGCACGAGCGCGATCAGCGCGAGGGCGAGCAGGGCGAGCAGCATGCGCGTGCCGTCCTCAGCCGCCCGAGGCCCGCGGGAAGAAGATCACTCGCTCAGCCTGGGTCGGAATCTCGCCGAAGTCCTTGACGAGGCGAGCCTCGCGGCGCCCGCTGCCCGGATCGGTGGTCGGCACCGCCGCCCACATGCCCTGGTCGAGCTGCTTGCGGAACTCCTCCACGAGCCGCTCCTCGTCCTCCTGCACGCGCGGATCTCCCTCCGCGAGAAGGATCTCACCGTGGCCGGGCTTCATGCGCAGGAACCTGATGGATCGATTATGTCACGGGGCCGCGGGCCGTCAGGCCGAGCGCGTTGACGGGACCCGCCCCCGTGCCGACCCCCCGCAGGCCGTCCCGAACCGCCTCCGAGGCGATCCGCTTCGCCTCGCGAGCGGCCTCGAGCGGCTCGAGGCCGAGCGCGAGCTGCGCGGCGAGCGCCGACGAGTGCGTGCATCCGGAGCCGTGCGCGGCGCCGTCGGGATGGCGCTCGCCCGGGATCTCGACGATGCGCTCCCCGTCGAAGAACAGGTCCGTCGCCTCGTCGCGGTGTCCCCCGGTCACGACGACGTATTCCGGTCCGAGCGCGCGAATCTCGCGCGCGAGCACATCCGGGGTCGCGGAGTCATCCGCGGCGCCCGCCAGCACCTCCGCCTCGGGCAGGTTCGGCGTGACCACGGTGACCCGCGGCAGCAGGCCGCGCAACGCCGTCAACGCGTCCTCGTCGAGCAGCCGGGCGCCGCTCTCGGCGATCATCACCGGGTCGAGCACCACGGGCGTGCCCTCCGCAAGCAGGTCGAGACCGCGCCCGACAGCCGCGATCGCACCGGCGTTCCCGAGCATCCCGATCTTGACGGCGTCGATGCCGATGTCCTCCGCGACGGCCCGCACCTGCTCCACGATCAGGTCGGGAGCGATCGGGTGGACCGCGGTGACGGCGACCGTGTTCTGGGCGGTGACGGCGGTCAGGGCCGTCATGCCGTGCACACCGCAGCGGGCGAACGCCTTCAGGTCCGCCTGGATGCCCGCACCGCCCCCGGAGTCGGACCCGGCGATCGAGAGCACGCAGGGGATGCGGTCGGCGCGTACCAAGGAGCGGCTCAGGATATGTGGTCGCCTCCGCGCTCAAAAGGCGCCCTCCAGGTGCTCGAGGGCAACGAGCCGCCCGGCGTCGTCGTAGCTCACCCCGATCGCATCGAAGCGGATCTCGGGCGGCCCCGGCGCCGTCCCGGCCCCGGAGGCGAACCATTCACGAGCCATCGCGCGCACCCGCCGGCGCTTTCGCGGCCCGATCGCCGCGAACGGGCCGAGCGGCCCCGGATCGCCGCGCACGACGCGCGTCTTCACCTCGCAGAACACCAGATGGCGGGCGTCGCGCGCGACGAGGTCGAGTTCCCCGTGGGAGGTGCGGAAGTTGCGCACGACGATCTCGAACCCGAGCGCCTCGAGGTGACGCGCCGCGAGCGCCTCGCCGCGGGCCCCGAGCGCCCGGCGGGGGTCGGCGCTCGCCTGACCGTGCGGGCCTGGTCCGTCCTCTGAGCGTCGCGCGCTCACCACGCCGTCCGCTCCCAGCCCCCGAGCTCGGCCCGCACGAGGTGCCCGGCGGCCTCGAGCCGGCCGAGCGCCGCGCGCACCGAGCCGGTGTCGAGGCCGGTGGCGCCGGCGATCGCAGCGATCGAGCTCGAGGACTCTGCTGCCTCGAGCACGGCGAGCAGGCCCGGGTCGTCGGGGCCCGCACGCGCGACCACCGGCCGCACACCCGCCCCGAACAGCTCGTCGAGGACGTCCGCCGTCTGCAGGATCGGCACGGCACCGTCCCTGATCAGCGCATTGCTGCCGCGCGCCCGGCTCGAGGTGACCCGGCCCGGGACGGCGGCCACGGACCGGCCGAGGTCGCGCGCGAAGTCGGACGTGATCAGGCTGCCGCTCGGCTGGGCGGCCTCGACGACGATCGTCATGCGCGCGAGGCCGGCCATGATCCGGTTGCGGGCGGGAAAGCTCCAGCGGAACGGCTCGGTCCCGGGCGGAAGCTCCGAGAGCACGACGCCGTGCTCGCGAACGCGGTCATGCAGGCTGCGATGCCGCCGCGGATAGGCGAGATCGGGCCCGCAGGCGAGTACCGCCACGGGCACGCCTCCGCCCTCGAGGCAGCCCCGGTGCGCCGTGGCGTCGATGCCGAGCGCCAGGCCGCTGACGATGGGGACGCCCGCCGACCCGAGCCCACGGCCGAGCGCGTGGGCGACCTCCGTCCCGTACGAGCTCGGGTTGCGGGTGCCGACGATCGCGACCGCGGGCTCGCGCGCGATCGTCTCGAGCGTTTCCGGCCGCCCGGCGGCGAACAGGACTGCCGGGGCGTCGGCCAGCTCTTCGAGTAGCGGCGGGTAGCAGCCGTGGTGGCGGCAGATCGCCGACACGCCCTGCTCGACGAGGCGTTCTCGGGCGGGACCGGGGATCGAAGGCGTCGCGAAACGCGAACGCTTCGGCGCGGGCCCGGCCCGCCGTGGCGAGTATGAGCTCGTCCTCCGGGAGGCCGAGCAGCCCCGCGAGCGCGGGCCGGCGCCTCCCGAGCAGG
Organism: uncultured Thermoleophilaceae bacterium; assembly: GCA_963808775.1. Classification (GTDB taxonomy): domain Bacteria; phylum Actinomycetota; class Thermoleophilia; order Solirubrobacterales; family Thermoleophilaceae; genus JACVRW01. The sequence goes on along the minus strand of CAWEGR010000005.1, from coordinate 997,750 downwards.
CCGGCGATCCGTGGCGCGAGGTGAGCGATCAGGTGCGCGCGGCGCAGGCAGGCGTCGCAGCTCTCCGTCATGCCGCGACCACCTCCCAGCCCGCGGGGCGGTAGGACACCGCCTCGTCGAGATCGGCCTCGATCAGATCGCCCCTGCCGGCGAGGTCCGCGATGGTGCGGGCCACGCGCAGGACGCGGTCGTGTCCGCGGCCCGAGATGTCGAGTCGCTCGCGGATCGTGAGCAGGCGCGCGGTGAGCCGGGCGCCGAGCAGGACCTTCCGCCGCGTCAGGCGTCCGTCCATGTCCGCGTTGCAGACGGCCCCGCTGCCCTCCAGGCGCTCACGCTGCAGGTCACGCGCGGCGAGCACCCGCTCGCGCACCGCTGCGGATGCGCCGCTGCCCGACCCCGGCGGCCCGACGAGCTCGGCGGGCGGAACGGGCTCGACCTGGCAGATGAGGTCGATCCGGTCGATGAGCGGGCCGCTCAGGCGGCGCTGGTAGCGCGCCAGCTCGAGCGACGTGCAGTTGCAGACGTCCGGCGGCCGCGCGCACGGACAGCGATTGCATGCGCCGACCACGATCGCGTTCGCCGGGAAATCGAGCGTTCGCTGGCCGCGCATGATCTCGACGCGGCCCTCCTCGAGGGGCTGGCGAAGAGCGTCGACCGCCGCCCGCGCGAACTCGGGCAGCTCGTCGAGGAAGAGCACGCCGCGGTGGGCCAGGGTGACCTCACCGGGCAGCGGCCGGTTGCCGCCGCCCACGAGGCCCTGGGGCGAGATCGTGTGGTGGGGCGCGCGGAACGGGCGGGTGGCCGCCAGCCGTCCGTTGCCGATGCCCGCGACGCTGTGGACCTGGGTGATCTCGAGCGCCTCCTCGAAGCTGGGCGGCGGCAGGATCCCCGGCAGCCGGCGCGCGAGCATCGTCTTGCCCGACCCCGGCGGGCCGATCATCAGCAGGTTGTGGCCGCCGGCGGCCGCGATCTCGAGCGCGCGCTTGGCGTCACCCTGTCCGCGCACGTCGGCGAGGTCGGGCGCCTGCGCGGCATGGCGCGCAGGCGGCACGGCGGGCTCGACCGGCGCCGGCTCCCAGCGCCCGTGGAAGAGGTCGGCCAGGCTGCGCAGGTCCGGGATGCCCGCCACGCTCACCCCGTCGACGAGGGCCGCCTCGGGCGCGTTGGCGACCGGCACAAGGAGGCGGCGCACGCCCTTCGAGCGCGCGCCGAGGGCGGCCGCGAGCGCCCCGCGCACCGGTCGGATCTCGCCGCTGAGCGAGAGCTCGCCGAGCACAGCGCAGCCCGCCAGCTCCTCCTGCGAGACCTGCCCACTCGCCGCGAGCACCCCGACGGCGATCGCGAGGTCGAAGCTCGGACCCGCCTTGCGCACGTGCGCGGGCGCGAGGTTCACGGTCAGCCGCTGCTGCGGGAACTCGAGTCCCGAGTTGAGCAGCGCCGCCCGCACCCGCTCGCGCGACTCCCGCACCCCGCGGTCCGGAAGCCCGACGATCGTGAAGGTCGACAGCCCACGCCGGACGTCGACCTCGGCGGTCACCTCCTGCGAGCGGATGCCCTCGAGGGCGAATGTGGCGACCGAGGCGAGCACGCCCTCCACGCTTCCAGGGACCGGCGCACACGTGGGGCGCGGAATGTGAAAACGGAGCTACGGGCGCGCTAAGACTCGAGTACCGGCTAGCGGGAAGCTCGACGAGCGCCCTCTTCGCGTCCTCAGTCGTTCGTTCAGCATGGTCACGCTCGGCATCGGTACGCTCCGGCGATGCGTCAGCCGTTCCGGTCGCATGGAACTCGTGCCCGCAGTATCGACAGACCCGGGCCGCGGCAAGGACCGTCTCGGCGCAGTCGGGACATGTCTTCGTCGGCTGCTCCTCAGGTGCCTGACTCGTCTCTCGGATACGAGCGCCCGTCCGCATCTGAAATCCGCCGACGACGGCGAGCAGCCCGCCCAGCCCCGCCAGGTAGATCCCTGCCGCGGGTGACGCCTTTCGGCCCTCGGCGAAGGCGCTGATCTCGCCGTTCGGATTCACCGGATAGAGCGTCAGCAACTCCTCATCCGTGCCGTGGTAGATCGCCACGCCCACAGCGATCAGCCCCATGACGATCACTGCGACGGTCTTCGTGCCACGTCGAAACGCCCGGTACGCAGCGCCGGCGATTCCGATGCTGAGCGCAACGTAGATCCAGCCGTCTCCCACTCCCATCTGGATCAGCGTGTTCTCGGCAACTCCTCCGAATGACGCGCTCTCGACCCGTGGAAGAAAGATCGCTATCAGCATCGCGAGAGCGCCTAGGAGCGCAATCCCGAAGCCGACCGGGCTGACGTCGATGCGCTCCTCCTCCGAGCTATCCACGCTGGTCCCTCGAGCGCCGCCGATCCACAGTCCCTCCTTCCGCACACCACATGTCCAGGAACCGAGTCCGAACAGGCCCGGGGTTCTGACACACGGCCAGTATGGGCGCGTACCGGCGATCCTGCGCCAGTTCTTCGGACTGCCGCTTCGAACCGCGCTAAGACTCGAGCGCCAGCTGCGTGTACGCGATCGACTGGAACGACATCCGGTGCAGCGGCGACACGCCGTTGGCCGCGATCGCCGCTCGGTGCTCGGGCGTCGAGTAGCCCACGTTCGTCTCGAAGTCCCAGCCCGGATGGCGCTCCGCGGCTCGGCGCATGTAACGGTCGCGGCTCACCTTTGCGAGCACGGAGGCCGCCGCGATCGCCGCGCTGCGGCAGTCGCCGTCGATCACCGCGCGCTGCTCGAACCCGAACGACGGCACGTTGAAGCCGTCGACGAGGCAGACCGTCCCGTCACGGGCCACCCCGAGCAGCGCGGTGCGGAGCGCCTCGAGGTTCGTGTTGTGGAGCCCCCGCGCGTCGATCCCGCGCACGCAGCGCGTGACGATCACCGACCGGGCCGCCGCGCGCATCACGATCGGGTACAGCTCCTCGCGCGCCTCGGCCGTGTGCTGCTTCGAGTCGTTCAGCTTCGAGAGCGCGCGCCGGTCGGACAGCGTCAGGCGCTCCAGGTCGAAGAGCACGGCCGCCGCCACGAGCGGCCCCGCGAGGGAGCCGCGCCCCGCCTCGTCCGCGCCCGCCACATACCGGCAGCCGAGCTCGCGGTCGAACGCGAACAGCCGTCGTCCGGTCCCGGCCCTGCGCTTGGCGCGGGCGCTGCGACGCGCGACCTTCGAGCGCACGCCGCTCGTCTGAGCCGGTCGCCTGGCCGGTCGCGGGTCGGGGATCGGGGTCTCGTCGGGCTCCGGGGCTCCCACCGGGGGCGATGATAGGACGGCGAACGGCGGAACGCGACGGGCCGATCGGCCCTAGAGGAAGCCGATGCGCCCTGGAGGCCAGTACGTCATGAAGGCCTGCCCGACGATCTGGTCCTTCGGCACGGGCCCCCACTCGCGGCTGTCGGCCGACTCGCCGCGGTTGTCACCCATCATGAAATAGGTGTCCTCGGGGATCGTGATCTCGGCGGGCAGGTTGCAGATGGGACACTCGCTGTCGAGGCGGGCGAAGTCCTCCTCCTGGCGCTTGCCGTCTATGTAGACGGAGCCGTCGATCACCTTCAGCCGGTCGCCGGGCACCCCCACGACGCGCTTGATGAAGTTCGTGTCGTACTCGCCGTCGGTCGGCTCGGGACAGGCCGAGTCGGCGGGAGGAGGCTGCACCCCGCAGGTGTTCGTCTCCGCGCCCGCCGGGGGCTTGAAGACGACGACGTCACCGCGCTCCGGGTCGCCGAAGCGATAGCTCACCCGGTCGACCAGGACGCGCTGGCCGATCTCGAGGGTCGGCACCATCGATTCCGAGGGGATCCGGAACGGCTTGACGAGAAAGGCCTGGATGCCGAGCGCGAGACCGAGCGCGACGGCGACGATCATGACCAGCTCGATCAGCGAGCCGCGCGTGCTCTGCTGTTTGCTGCGCGCCACCTGAGGGCCTCGCGAGGCTCCGGCCCCGCCTAGGCCTTGTCGTCGCCGGCCTCGGCCTCGCCGGCCTCGGCATCGTCGCCGGCCGCCTCGTCCGAGGAATCCTCGGCGGGAGCCTCCTCGGCCTCGGCCGCCTCGGCCTGAGGCTCCGCGTCCTCCTGAGGCGCCTCTGCCTGAGCCGCCTCGGCCTGGGGCTCCTCGCCCTCCGCGGCGGCGGCCTCGGCGTCGTCGACGGCCACCTCGGCCGCGAGCTCCTCCTCGCCCGGCCGCGGCGCGTCGTCCGGCGGCATCGCGCCGGCCTCGACGATCTCCGCCTCGCCGGTCCAGCGGCGCTCGCGGACGCGCGAGGCGCGGCCCACGCGGTCGCGGAGGTAGTAGAGCTTCGCGCGCCGCACGTCGCCGCGCGCGGCCACCTCGATCTTCTCGATCTTCGGCGAGTGCAGCGGGAACGTGCGCTCGACGCCGACCCCGAACGACTGCTTGCGAACGGTGAACGTCTCGCGGGCGCCGCTCCCCTGGCGCTTGATCACGACACCCTCGAACACCTGGGTCCGGCGGCGCTGGCCCTCGACCACCTGGAAGTGGACGCGCACGCGGTCACCGGCCTGGAAGACGGGCACACTGCGCAGCTGGGCGCGCTCGATGCTTTCGATGACTCCGGACATTGCAAGGGGACGCACGAGCCTTGAGGGGTTCGGTCGAGCGCGACGCGCAATGGTAGCGAAGCGCTCCGGGCCTCCCCTCAGCCCGATCCGCGCGCGCGCTCGCGCGAGCGCTCGAGCCGCCACTCGCGCACGCGGGCATGGTCTCCGGAGAGGAGGATCTCCGGCACGGTGTTGCCGTGCCAGTCGAATGGCCGCGTGTAGTGGGGGTACTCGGGCGCCCCCTCGAGAGCCTCCGAGAACGACTCCTCGAGGGCGCTCTCCTCGTGGCCGAGGGCGCCCGGAAGCTTGCGCATGACCGCGTCGCAGACCACCATCGCGGCGAGCTCGCCGCCTGACAGGACGTAGGGGCCGATCGAGACGACGTCGCTTGCGAGCCGCTCGTGCACGCGCTCGTCGAAGCCCTCGTAGCGCCCGCAGAGAAGGGTGAGCTCCGGCTCCGCGGCAAGCTCACCGGCGAGGGCGTCGTCGAAGCGGCGTCCGCCCGGAGCGAGCGCGATCACGCGCCTGCGCTCGCGGAGCTCGAGCGGATCGGCGTCGTAGCGAGCGCGCAGGGCGGCCTCGACAACGTCGACGCGGATGACCATGCCCGCCCCGCCGCCGTAGGGCGTGTCGTCGACCTGCCCCGCCTTGAGGGGCGTCGTGGCGCGCAGGTCGACGGGCTCGAGCTCGTGGCCGAGGGCGAGCGCGTTCGCCACGTGCCGCTGGCCCTTGAACCAGTCGAACCAGGACGGGAACAACGTGACCACGTCGATCCTCATGGCAGGAAACCCTCGCGCACCCTGATCACGCGCGCCTCCAGGTCGACCGACTCGATCGCGTCGGACACGAGCGGGACGAGGCGTCCGTCGTCGAGCTCGAGCACGCTGCAGGTGGGCGCCTCGACCACGCGCTCGACGGTGCCGAGCCCCGGCACGGCGCAACCGACGAGGTCGCCCGCGAGCCACTCGTCGTCACCGAGCTCGTCCTCGACGAGCAGGGTCTCGCCGCGCAGCGGGCGGGGGTCGTCCACCCCGGCAAGCCGGATCAGAGGCCTGCGGTCGGTGCCGGCCCGCCGCTCGACGGCATGCTCGTCCTCGCCGACGCGCAGCACCGTTCCCACGGGCAGCTCGTGCCGAGGCCCCTCGACCCAGAAGCTCCCGTCGAGGCCGTGCGGCTTCCCCACACGGCCGGCGCTGACGAGCGTCAATCGACGACGTCGACCAGGACGCGCGTGCCCTTGCGGACGGCGGCGGCCTTCATGACGGTGCGCAGCGCCGCGACCGTCCTGCCGCCGCGGCCAATGACCTTGCCGGCATCGTCGTCGGCGACGAACAGCTCGAGGACGACGGTGCCGTCCTCCTCCTCGAAGGACTCCACCCTCACCTCGTCCGGCTGGTCGACGAGCGAACGGGCGAGGTAGGAGAGAAGGTCTTCCACGCGGGCCGCGGCCTCGCTACGACGAGCTTTCCTCGCCGGCCTCGGCGGCGGGCGCTTCCTCGGCGGGAGGCGCCTCCTCGGCGGGAGCTTCCTCTACGGGCTCTGCCTCGGCTTCGGCGACCTGCTCGGCGTCGACCTCGGCCTCGACGGCCTCCTCGACCTCACGCGGCGCCTCGATCTCGGGCTCGGCGGGCTTCTCGGACGGGGGCGTGGCGGGCTCCGTGTGCAGGGGCGCCGCGGTGGCGGGCGTGGCGGCGGCGATCGCGGCCGACGTCTTGGGATCGGCAGCGAGGCCCTTCGCGTGCGCCTTCACCAGCTGCTTGACCGTGTTGGTCGGCTGGGCACCGCGGGCGAGCCAGTGGTCGAGGCGCTCCTTGTCGAGCACGATCGTCGACGGCTCCGTCTGCGGGTTGTAATGACCGACCGTCTCGATGAAGCGGCCATCGCGCGGCGAGCGCTGGTCGGCGACGACGACTCGCCAGATCGGATTCTTCTTGCCCCCCACTCGGGTGAGGCGAACGCGTACGGACATAGGCGAACGGAGGTTAGCGATGCCGCCCCGAAGCTGAGCGGTCGACCCTGGGAAACGCGGAATCGCCACGGGGGTCCGGGGGCGCGAGCCCCCGGCTGTCATCCGGGCCGGGCTATCGCCTGCCGGCCAGCTGCTGAAGATCCGGCATCTTCCCGCTCGCCACCTGCTTCATCATCTTCTTCATCTGGGTGAACTGCTTGACGAGCTGGGAGACCGCCTGGACGTTCGTGCCCGAGCCGCGCGCGATCCGGCGCCTGCGCGAGCCGTCGATCATGCGCGGGTTGGCGCGCTCCTCGGGGGTCATCGAGCGGATGATCGCCTCGACGCGGTCGAGCTCCTTTTCGTCGACGTTGAGGCCGCTGAGCTGTGAGCCCACTCCCGGCATCATCTTCAGCAGGTTGCCGAGCGGGCCCATCCGCCTGACCTGCTGCATCTGGTCGAGGAAGTCGTCGAGCGTGAACTGCTCCTTGCGGATCTTCTTCTCGAGCTCCTGTGCCTGGCGCTCGTCCATCTGGCGCTCGGCCTTCTCGACGAGCGTCATGACGTCGCCCATGCCGAGGATGCGCTGTGCCATCCGGTCCGGATGGAAGCGCTCGAAGTCGCCGAGCTTCTCGCCCGTCGACGCGTACAGGATCGGCTTGCCCGTGATCGCCTTGACCGACAGCGCGGCGCCGCCGCGGGCGTCGCCGTCGAGCTTCGAGAGGATCACGCCGTCGAAGTTCGCCGTCTCCGCGAACTGCTCCGCCACGTTGACGGCGTCCTGACCGGTCATCGCGTCGACGACGAGCAGCACGTTGTGCGGCTTCGTCCGCTTCTTGACGTTGGCGAGCTCCTGCATGAGCTCCTCGTCCACGTGCAGGCGCCCGCTCGTGTCGATGATGAGCGCGTCGCGGCGGTCGCGCTTTGCCTGGTCGAGCGCCCACTCGGCGATGTCGACCGGGTCGCGGCCGGTCCCCTGCTCGTAGACGTGCGCGCCGGCCTGCCCGCCGACCTTGATCAGCTGCTCGACAGCGGCCGGCCGGTAGACGTCGCAGGCCGCCACCGCGACGTCGAACCCGTGCTCCTCGCGCAGGTGGCGCGCGAGCTTGCCGCAGGCGGTGGTCTTGCCCGAGCCCTGCAGGCCCGCCATCAGGATCACGGTCGGGCCCGGCTTCGCGAACACGAGGTCCCGCCCGGCGCCGCCCATCAGCTCGGTGAGCTCGTCGGAGACGACCTTCACGACCTGCTGGCCCGGGTTCAGGGAGTTCAGCACGTCCTGCCCGAGCGCGCGCTCCTTGACGGCACGTCGTGAACTGCTTGACGACCTTGAAGTTGACATCCGCCTCGAGCAGCGCGAGCCGCACCTGGCGCATGGCCTTCGAGACGTCGTCCTCCGTCAGCGCGCCGCGCGAGCGGACGTCGCCGAGCGCCGCCTGGAGCCGATCGGAGAGGGCGTCGAACACCGGAGGGAGGCTAGCGCGGGGGTTCCGGCGGCCCGGGCGGCGAATCGCCCTTCGGGATCACGTTCCCGATGTTCGCGAGCGCCTGGGTGACCTCGCTCGGGATGATCCAGAGCTTGTTCGACTCGCCCTGCGCGATCTGCGGCAGGGTCTGCAGGTACTGGTAGGCGAGCAGCTTCGGGTCGGCGTCGCCGCGGTGGATGGCGTCGAAGACCTGCTCGATCGCCTTCGACTGGCCCTCGGCGCGCAGGATGTCCGCCGTCTTCTGGCCCTCGGCCCGCAGGATCGACGACTGCTTCTCGCCCTCGGCCGTGAGGATCTGCGACTGCTTGACGCCCTCCGCCGTGAGGATCGCCGCGCGCCGGTCGCGCTCGGCGCGCATCTGCTTCTCCATCGCCTCCTGGATCGTGACGGGCGGGTCGATCGCCTTCAGCTCGACCCGGTTGACGCGGATCCCCCAGCGACCGGTCGCCTCGTCGAGCACGACCCGCAGCGCGGAGTTGATGTTGTCGCGCGAGGTGAGCGTGTCCTCGAGCGTCATCCCGCCGGCGACGTTGCGGAGCGTCGTCACCGTGAGCTGCTCGATCGCGAGGATGTAATCCGCGATCTCGTAGCTGGCCGCCTTCGGGTCGGTGACCTGGAAGTAGATGACCGAGTCGATCGACACGGTCAGGTTGTCCTCGGTGATCACCGGCTGCGGCGGGAAGGAGACCACCTGCTCGCGCAGGTCGAGCAGCGGCTTGACGCGATCGACGTACGGGATCACGAGGGCGAGTCCGGCGTCGAGCGTGCGGTGGTAGCGGCCGAGCCGCTCGACGACCCCGGCGCGCGCCTGAGGGACGATCCGGATGCCCTGCGCGAGCGTGATCAGCACGACCGCTGCGAGGACGATGAGGACGATCAGGGTGGCCATGCTCGCTGTCTCCTTAGTCGGCGACGAGCGCCGTGGCGCCGTCGATCTTCATGACTTCCACGCGCTCGCCGGGCTCGAACGTCGCGTCCTCGTCGTATGTCCGCGCGCTCCAGACCTCGCCGGCGAGCTTGACCTGCCCGCCGTCGCGGTCGACGCGCTCGAGCACGACCGCCTGAGCGCCCACGAGCGCGGCCGTCCCGGTCCGCAGCTGGGCGGGCGTGCGCAGATGGCGGCGGGCGATCGGTCGCAGGACGAGCAGCGAGGCGAGCGACACCGCGATGAACACGATCCACTGCAGCGCGAGCCCGCCGCCCACCAGCGCGACGATCGCGGCGGCGACCGCCGCGACCGCGATCGGGCCGAGGAAGAAGCCGAGCGTCGCGATCTCGCCCACCGCGAGCACTCCCGCGGCGATCATCCACCAGACCCAGTCGTCCATCCCTGTCGATCCTACGGCCTGACGGGTCCGATCGTGGAAGCGAGCAGGCCGCGCGCGCGGCTCGAGTCGAGCGTGCAGTCCATCGGCCGCACGAGACCCGAGTCGGCGACCCTGCCACGGGCGATCCGGTCGGCGGCCAGGCCGTGCGCCGCAGCTATCCGGCACGCGAGCTCGTAGCGGCTGAGCGACTCCGGTCCGCCGAGGTGAAGCAGGCCCGTGACCTGCGGGCGCCCGGCGAGCTCGAGCAGGGCGCGGGCCAGGTCGGCGACGAGGAGCGGCGAGCGCAGCTCGTCGTCGAAGAAGACCGCGCCCGGCGCCTCGCCGCGCGCCGCCGCCAGGACGCCGCGCTCCTGGCGCCCCGGCTCCGGAGCGCCCACCATGAGCGACGTGCGGACCACGAGCGCGTCCGGGTGCGCGTCGAGCACGGCGCGCTCGGCCTCGAGCTTCGAGCGGCCGTAGTCCGTGACCGGGTTCGGCTCGTCGCCCTCGTCGTACGGCGATCCCTTGAGCCCGTCGAAGACGACGTCCGTTGACACGTGCACGAGCCGCAGCCCCGCGCGGGCAGCGGCCGTGGCGACGTTGCGTGAGCCCTCGACGTTCGTGGCCCAGGCCTCGGGGCCGTCCTGCACGTAGGCGGTGTGGACGACGGCGGTGGGCCGCAGCCGCGCGACGAGCGCCGCGGTGGCCTCCGCGTCGCGGACGTCGAGCCGGGTCAGCTCGACGGACTCGCCTCGCAGGTGCGTGCCGACGACAGGGGAGGTCGCCTGCGCGAGCAGCGCTCCTCCCAGGTAGCCGCTGCCGCCCGTGACGAGCAGCGGGCGGCTCACCGCGACGCGTCGAGGGCGCGCTCGATGTCCGCGAGCAGGTCGGCCGGCTCCTCGATCCCGGCCGAGAGCCGGATGAACCCGGGCGGGACGTCGTCTCCTCCCCAGCGCGCCCGCCGCTCGGCGGTCGTGTGCACGCTGCCGAAACTGGTCGCGTCGTTCACGAGGCGTGCCTGCGCGAGAAAGCGCTCCGCGCGCTCCTCGCTGCCGATGTCGAACGAGACGATCACGCCATGGCCCTTCATCTGGCGGCGCGCGACCTCGTGGCCGGGATCGCCCGGCAGGCCGGGGTACGCGACCGCGGCGATGTCCTCGCGCGCGGCCAGCAGGCGGGCGACGGCCAGGGCGTTCTCGCAGCCGCGCTCGGTGCGCAGCGCGAGCGTCGGCAGCGAGCGGTGCGCGAGCCAGGCCTCGAACGGGCCCGGGATCGCGCCGGCGTCGCGCCGCCACTCGCGCAGACGCTGCGCGCGCTCCTCGTCGCGGGTCGTCACGTAGCCCAGAATCAGGTCGGCGTGGCCCGTCATCCCCTTGGTGGCGCTCGTGAGCGCGACGTCAGCGCCGAGATCGAGCGGGCGCTGGAGCAGCGGCCCGACGGTCGTGTTGTCGACGACGGTCAGCGCGCCCTGCGCCCGCGCCGCCTCGGCCAGCGCGGCCACGTCGTAGACCTCGAGGCGAGGGTTCGAGGGCGTCTCGAGCCAGAGCAGCGCCGCGCCCGCGACGGCGTCCGCGAGCTCGCTCGCCGCGGCCAGCCGCACCTCGACGCCGCGCGGCTCGAGGTGGGTGCGCGCGAGGCGGCGGATGTTCAGGTAGCAGCCGCGGTCGACCGCGATCGCATCGCCGGGCCGGGTGCCCGTGAGCAGCAGCGCCGCGGCGGCCGCCATGCCGGACGCGAACAGCACGGCCTCGGCGTCCTCGAGACCACCGACCGCGCTCTCGTAGCGGGCCCAGGTCGGGTGGGCGTAGCGCCCATAGGCGTACGGGGCCTGCGCGGGGTCGCCGGAGGCGTGGAACGGCGCCGCGAACACCGGGCCCGGGAGGAAGGGCTCGCCCTGGGCGGGCTCCGGGAGGCCGGCGCGGACGACGCGGGTGCCCGGCCCGTCGCTCACGGCTCGAGGATCGCGCGAGCGAAGTCGTCGGCGTCGAACGGCCTCAGGTCCTCGAGCGCCTCGCCGATCCCGATCAGCTTGACCGGCACGCTGAGCTCCTGAGCGATCGCGAGCGCGATGCCTCCCTTGGCCGTGCCGTCGAGCTTGGTGAGCACGATTCCGTCGACGTTGACCGCCTCGCGGAACAGGAGCGCCTGGCGCAGGCCGTTCTGCCCGGTGGTCGCGTCGATCGTCAGGAGCGTCTCGTGCGGCGCGCCGGGCGCCTGCGCCGAGATCACCTTGTTCACCTTGCGCAGCTCGTCCATCAGGTGCTGCTGGGTGTGGAGCCGCCCGGCGGTGTCGCAGATCACCACGTCGTGGCCGCGCGCCCGCGCCGCGGCGATCGCGTCGTACATGACCGCGCCAGGGTCGGAGCCCGCCTCGCCGCGGACGATCTCGCAGCCCGCGCGCTCAGCCCACAGGGTCAGCTGCTCTGCCGCCGCGGCGCGGAAGGTGTCTCCCGCGGCCAGCAGCACCGAGCGCCCGAGCTCCTTCTGGAGGTGCCAGGCGATCTTGCCGATCGTGGTGGTCTTGCCGCTGCCGTTGACGCCCACCACGAGGATCACGGTCGGGTGCTCGGTCAGCTCGATCGTGTCGCCGTCGACCCGTGCCGTCTCGGCCAGCAGCTCGCGCAGGCGCCGCGTGAGGTCCTCGCCGCCCTGAAGCTCGCCGCTCTCGGCCTCGTGCTCGAGCCGCTCGACGATCTTCGCCGTGGTCGGGGCGCCGACGTCGGCATAGATCAGCGTCTCCTCGAGGTGTTCGAAGGCCTCGTCGTCGAGTGACTGGAACACGGTCGCCTGCAGCTCGGCGCCGAGCGCCTCCCGGGTCTTCGACATGTTCTCGCGCAACCGCCGGAAGAAGCCGCGGCGCTCGGGCTCCGCCTCGGCGGGCTCGGGCGGCGGGGCGTCCTCGCCGGTGACGAACAGCTCGTGCCAGGTGCGCGCCATGGCGCGCGAGCATAAAGACGGTCAGGCCGCGGCTTCGCGCGCCTGCTCCGGGGCGGGCCCGAGCGAGTGCTCCTCTGCGGGGCTGCCGGCGAGCTTGCGCGACACGACCTTCGAGATGCCGTCGCCGCCCATGCTGACGCCGTAGAGCGTGTCGGCGGCGTCCATGGTGCGCTTCTGGTGCGTGACGACGATGAACTGCGCGCGGTCCGAGTAGCGCTTCACGAGCTGCAGGAAGCGGTCGATGTTGAGGTCGTCGAGCGCCGCCTCGACCTCGTCGAGGATGTAGAAGGGGCACGGCCGGGCGAGGAAGACGGCGAACATGAAGGCGAGCGCGACGAGCGACTTCTCGCCACCCGACAGGAGCGACAGCCGCTTCGTCGACTTGCCGGGCGGGGTGACCTCGATCTCGACGCCGGGCTCGCGCTCCTCCTCCTCGTCCGGCTCGGCGGCCGCGGCGCCCTCCCCCTCCGGCAGCTCCTCGCCGCCGACCACGGGGCGCGGCCGCTGCTCGTCGTGCACCAGGCGGAGCCGCCCGCGGCCTCCGGGGAACAGATGCTCGACGACGTCCTCGAAGTTGCGCGCCGCCGCCTCGAAGGTCTGCTCGAACGCCTCGCGGATGCGCCTGTCCGTCTCCTTGATCAGCCCCTCGAGCTCCGCGAGCGCCGTCTCGAGGTCGCCGCGCTGCGACTCGAGCTCCTCGACGTGCGCGACGGCCTCCTCGTACTCCTGCTTGGCCAGCGGGTTGACCGGCCCGAGCTGCTCGCGGCGGCGGGCGAGCCGCTCGACGCGCGCCTCGAGCGCCTCGCGCTCCTCCTTGCGGCAGCGGCTCGTCGAGAGGCGCCGGCTCGAGGCCCAGCCGGCCGGCGAGCGCTCCGAGCTCGCGCTCTGCCTCGGCCGCCGAGTCGCGCACCTGCTGCGCCGCCACCTCCGCGCCGGTCACGGACTCGCTCGCCTGCTTCAGCCTGCCCTGCAGCCCGGCCTCCTCCTGCGCGCACGCCCTGAGGGCGGCGGCCGTCTCCTCACCCGCTGCCGCGCCCGCGTCGAGCTGCGCGCGCAGCTCGTCGCGGCGGCCCGCGAGGGCCTCCCCCGCGCGCTCGAGCGCGGCGTCCGCGACGGCGGCGTCGGCGATCAGGGCCGCGTCGCGCTCCACGCCGTGCCGCAGCGCGGCGAGCGAGCGGGCGCGCTCCTCGCGCTCGCGCTCGATCCGCTCCGCGAGCCGCTGCTCGGCGCGCAGGTCACCCGTCAGCTCGGCGCGCCTGACGGCCTCGGGGCCGTCGTCCGGCGCCTCGCGGCGGCGTGCGATCACCCACTCGGCCCGGCGCATGGCCTCGGCGGCCTCCGCGACCTCGCGCTCGGCGGCCCGCAGCGCGGCGTCGGCGGCCTCGCGCGCCGAGTCCGCCTCCGCGACGGCCTCGGCCAGCCGCTCGAGCTCGGCCCGTGCGGCCGCCTCGTCCGCCGCCGCGCGCTCGGACGCGCCGACGAGCCCGTCGCGCCGCGCCAGTTCCTCGAGCAGGCGCTCCGCGCCGCCTTCCGGCGCCTGCGAGAGCTCGCCCGTGCGGGCGTCGTAGAGGCGGCCCGCGCGCGTGACGGCCACGCCGGCGAAGCCCGCGCGCAGCGAGCCGAGCGACGGCACGACCCACACGTCTGCAAGCAGCCGGGCCGCGAGCGCGGCCAGGTCCTGTTCGGGGCTGACGCGCTCGGCGAGGCGCTCGGCGCCGTCCGCCGGCGGGGTGTCCCCGGGCGCGGCATCCGCCTGCGCCGCCGGCGGGACCACCAGCGCGCTGGCGCCGTCGCGGCCGGCCGAGTCGAGCAGGCGCTCGCCCGCCGCCACGTCAGGCACGACGCCCGCGCTCAGCCGCGGCCCGAGCACGGCGGCGAGCGCGAGCTCGTAGCCGGGCTCGACGTGCAGCCCCTCGGCGAGCGGGCGGGCATCTCCGCGCGGCGCCGCGGCCCCGCGGACGAACTGGTTGACCGCGGCGAGCTCGGCGCCCGCCTGCGCGGCGCGCGTGCGTGCCGCCTCGGCGGCGCGTTCCGCCTCGCGGCGAGCGGCCCGGGCCTCGTCCGCCGCGCGTTCCGCCGCCTCCGCCTCCGCGCGCCGCTCCGCCACGGCCGCGTCGAGCTTCGTCGCCGCCGCTCGCGCCGACTCGAGCTCCTCCTCGAGCCCCTCCAACTCGTGCTCGAGCCGCTGCTCCCTGTCGGCGTCGAGCACCGCGAGCTGCTCCTCGAGCTCCTCGATCCGCGCCCGCGGGCCGGCCTCCTCGGCGGCGAGGTCGGCGTCCACGGCGGCCTGCTGCTCGAGCAGCTCGATCTGCCGGAGCCGCCGCTCGCGCCGCTCGGCCCCCGCCTCGGCCTGCTCCCGCACGCGCTCCAGGCGCATCGCGACCCGCTCGGCCGCCGAGCGCGCGGCGTACAGCCTGGCCTGGAGCTCCTCGCGGTTGCGCGTCTGCGCGGCGAAGTCCTCCTCGGCCTGCTCGCGCCGCCGCGCCACCTCGGCCAGCAGGCGCTCGGCCTCGTCGCGCTCGGAGCGGGCTGCGCGGGCGCGCCCCTCCGCCGCGGCGAGCTCCGCGCGCACCGCGCGCACGGCATCGCGCGACAGCGTGAAGCGGGCCTCGAGCGACTGGCGCTCGAGGCGCTCGTGCAGCTCGGCGGCCTCGGCCTGGCGCTTCAGCGGCCGCAGCCGCGAGCGGGCCTCGCGCTCGACGTCGAGCGCGCGCGCGAGGTTCTCCTCGGTCCGCTCGAGCTTGAGCTGCGCGCGCCGGCGGCGCTTGCGGTGCTTGCCGAGCCCGGCGGCCTCCTCGATCATGAGCCGCCGGTCGCGCGGGCGGGACATCACGATCTGCTCGACCTTGCCCTGGGAGACGACGGAATGCATCTCCTTCCCGAGCCCGGAGTCGGAGAGCACCTCGATCACGTCGACGAGCCGGCAGCGCGCCCCGTTCAGGCGGTACTCGCCCTCGCCGTCGCGGTCGAGCCGGCGCACGATCGAGATCTCGGAGAACGCGACGTCGAGCGCGCCGTCAGAGTTGTCGATCACCACCTCGACCTCGGCGGCGCTCGAGCCGCCGACACCGTGAGCGCCCGCGAAGATCACGTCCTTCATCGACTGACCGCGCACCGCCAGAGGCGACTGCTCGCCGAGCGCCCACAGCACGGCGTCCGTGATGTTCGACTTGCCCGACCCGTTCGGGCCGACGATCACGGACACGCCGGTGCCGAAGTCGAGCCTGGTGCGCTGGGGGAAGGACTTGAAGCCCTTCATCGAGATCGAGCGCAGGTGCACGGCCTAGCCCCCGCCCGCCTCGAAGTCGTCGAGCGCCCGCTCCGCCGCCTCCTGCTCCGCGGCCTTCTTCGTGCGCCCCTCGCCGCGCCCGACCTCGCGGCCGCCGACCTCGGCCGCCACCACGAACAGCCGGTCGTGGGCGGGCCCGGCCTCGGAGACGGTCCGGTATGCGACGAGCTCGGCCCGCCGCGCGAGGCGCTCCTGGAGGACCGACTTGTAGTCGACCGGGTGCTCGAGCGCCTCCTCGATCTCGCGCCGGAACGACTCGACCACGGCCGGCGCCGTGCGCTCGATGCCGAAGGCGAGGTAGGACGCGCCGATGATCGCCTCGCACACCGAGGCGAGCACGCGCTCCGACTCGACGAGCATCTCCGCGCTGCGCACCGTCGAGCCCTCGGGCGCGCGCTCGAGCAACTCCTCCGGCACTCCGAGGCCCTGGGCCACGCGGGCGCATGAGGCGCCGCTGACCGCCTGGGCGCGCACCTTCGTCAGCCGCCCGGCGCCGTAGCGCTCGAAGCGCGGGAACAGGTGCGTCGAGACCGCGAGGCTCAGGACGACGTCTCCCAGGAACGCGAGGCGCTCGTAGGCCTCGGCGCGGTCGTCGACCCACGAGGCGTGCGTAAAGGACTGGCGCCGCAGGTCGCCCGGCAGCTCCCCGAGCAGCTCATGGAGCGACTCACGCCCCTGCGGCATGCGCTGCGACGTAGTCGGCTGCCTGCCCAACCGTCACGATCCTGGCCGCCTCCTCGTCTGGGATCCGGACCCCGTAGTTGTCCTCGAGCTCCACCACGAGCTCGACGAGGTCGAGCGAGTCCGCCTCGAGGTCCTCTCGGAAGCGGGTGTCCTCGCCGATGCGCTCAGGATCGACCTCCAATTCGGAGGCGAGGTGCTCCCGTATGCGGGCGAGGACCTCCTCTCGGGTCATCAGTCGGCGACGCTAGCAACGGGCGCGGACCGCAAGACCCCCGCGGACTCGAGCGCCGCGCGGGTCCGGCCGACCATCTCCTCGTCGACCGCCCGCCGCGCCAGCCTGACCGCGTGCTCGATGCCCACCGGCCCGAAGCTGCCGTGCGCCACGACCACGGGGCGCCGCAGGCCGAGCAGGATCGCCCCGCCCACGCGCTCGGGATCGAGATCGTCGCGCACGTCGCCGAGCTTGCCGCGCACGAGCAGCCCGCCGGCGCTCGAGACGAGCCCGGACCTGATCCGCTCGCGCATCGTCGCCGAGAGCTCCCTCACCGTGCCCTCGAGCGTCTTCAGCGCGACGTTGCCGGTGAAGCCGTCCGCCACCACGACCGACGCCTTGGCGGCGGGGATGTCAAAGCCCTCGAGGTTGCCGACGAAGTTCAGCGGGCCGCCGGCGAGCCGGTCGTGCGCGGCGAGCACGTCAGGCGTCCCCTTGCCGGACTCCTCGCCCACCGACAGCAGGCCGACGCTCGGCCGCTCGATGCCCACGACGGCCTCCATGAAGCACGCGCCCATGTACGCGAACTGGACCAGGTGCTCGGGGCGCACCTCCACGCTCGCTCCGGCGTCGAGCAGGAGCACCGGTCCCTTCGGAACCGGCAGCAGCACGGCGAGCGCCGGGCGGAAGACGCCGCGCTCGCGCTTGATGGCGATCGTGGCCGCCGCGAGCGTGGGACCCGTGGAGCCGGCCGAGACGAGCGCCTCGGCGCGGCCCTCGCCGACCGCGCGCGCAGCCTGGACGATCGAGGCCTCGCGCTTCGAGCGCACGGCCGACACCGCCTCCTCGCCCGCCTTGATTCGCTCGGGGGCGTCGATCACCTCGGCGCGCGGGCCGGCGCGCTCGCCGATCTCGGCGGCGGGGCCGAACAACAGGACGGGCAGGCCCGAGCGCGCGACACCCTCGGCGACGGCGGCGGGTCCCCTGTCGGCGCCGTTCGCGTCGACTGCGATCACGACGGGTTACTCGTCGTCGGCGAAGCCGGCCTGCTGGACGACGACCTCGCGGCCGGCGTAGGTGCCGCAGTTCGGGCAGACCCGGTGCGGCAGTCGCGGCTCGTGGCAGCGCGGGCAATGGCGGAGGCCCGGAGCGGCCATTCTGTGCTGGGCGCGCCGCTTGCTGGTGCGCGAGTGAGACTGTCTCTGCTTGGGAACGGCCATCGGCAGCGGCCCAGTGTAGCGGCGGACCTCAGTCGAGCTTGAGCTCGCGAAGCGCCGCCCAGCGCGGATCGGGCTCGCGCTCGTGCTCGTGTCCAGGATCCTCGTTGAGGTTCTGGCCGCATACCGCGCACAGGCCCGCGCAGTCGTCGCGGCACACGATCTGTACGGGAAGGGCGAGCGCCAGGGCGTCCCGGGCCCAGGACGCGAGGTCGAGCTCGTCGCCGTCCAGGTAGGGGGAGTTGAGCTCGTCTACGTCGCCCGGCTGGTCGATCTCGCGCGCGTCGACATCGATCTCGCGGGCGGCCTCCTCGAGGCAGCGCATGCAGGGCCCGTCGAGGCGGGCGGGGAAGCGCAGCCGGAACGAGTACCCGGCCGTGGTGTGGTCGACGTTCAGCCGCACGTCGGCGCGGTCGCCCTCGAGCGAGTAGCGCTGGCCGCCGAAGTCGAAGGGCGCGACGGGCACCCTGAGGTCGAAGCGCCTGCCCTCGCCCGAGCTGAGCCCGAGCTTGCCGACGTTGAAGATCTCGGTGAGCGCCGTCACGACTCCGAATTTAGCGCCGCGTCCATGCCCGCGAGGACGACCTCGCGAGGCGTCACGACTTCCCGATCAGCTCGATCCGATAGCCGTCGGGATCGCGCACGAAGCAGAGGTACGTGCCGCCCTCGCGCACCTGATACGGCGGCTTCTCGGGCTCGATGCCCTGCTCGGCGAGCCCCGCGAGCGTGCCCTCGAGATCGTCGACCGCGAGCGCGATGTGGTTGTAGCCCGTGCCGAGCTCGTAGGAGTCGACGCCGTGGTTGTAGGTGAGCTCGAGCACCGGGTCCTCACCGGGCAGGCCCATGAAGACGTTGATCGCCTCGTCGCGGATCGGGAACCTCCCGGCCTCCTTGAAGCCGAGCTTCTCGTAGAAGGCGACCGAGCGGTCGATGTCGCCGATCCGGTAGCAGGTGTGGAGGTAGCTGGGCATGCGCCGGAGCCTACGCGCCGCCCGATCCGCAGGCGGCTGACCGAAGATCTCGGCTTCCTCGCGCCCCTGCAGGCGGTCGCGGCCGCGCTGGACGGCCGCGGTGAACTTCGTGAGGTTGACCTCGAGCGTGTTGAGGATGTCGTCGGCGTAGTCCTCCGCGCCGAGCCTGATCTCGCGCTCGCGGGCCCTGGCGTCCTCGATGATCTCCTCGGCCTGGCGCTCCGCCTGCTTGACGATCTCCTCCTCGGAGATCAGGCGGATCTGCTCCTCGCGCGCCTCCTTGATCACCCGCTCGGCCTCGCGCTTCGCCTCGGCGAGCATCTCCTGACGCTCTTTCACGATCCAGCGCGCCTGCTTGATCTCCTCGGGGATCGTCGCGCGCATCTGGTCGAGGATGTCGTAGATCTCCTCTTTGTCGACGCGCACCTGGTCCGTCAGCGGCACGGGCTTGGCGTTGTGAATCGTGTCGTCGAGCTTGTCGATCAGGACCAGTACATCCATCGGCGCCTCAGTTCTTCACCGCTTCAGTTCTTCCTGCATTCGAGCCGCTACCGCGTCGGGCACGAGTCCGCTCACGTCACCGCCGAACATAGCCAGTTCCTTTACTCCGCTCGAGCTCAGGAAGCTGAATTGCGGTGCGCTCATCAGGTAGATGCTCTCGATGTCCGGGGCGAGCTTGCGGTTGAGCTGGTTCATCTCGAACTCGTATTCGAAGTCCGAGATCGCCCGCAGACCCTTGACGATGGCCTTCGCGCCGTGCTCACGGGCGAAATCGACGAGGAGCGTATCAAAGGGTTTTACCTGCACATTGCCGTATTCCGCCACCTCGGCCTCGATGAAGCCGACCCGCTCCGCGGCGTCGAAGAGCGTCTGCTTCTTGCGCACGGGCTGGTTCACGACACCCACGATCAGGTGATCGAACACGTTCGCGGCCCGCCCGATGATGTCGAGGTGGCCGAAGGTGATGGGGTCGTACGAACCCGGGCAGACGGCCGTGCCGCCGTTCTTCTCACCGGGCATGAATCGCGATCCGGGTATCGCCGTAGGTCCGCTCGCGCACGAGCGGGAAAGGGAGTTCGAGCGGCCTGCGCCTGTCTGATTCGGTCACGATGCGTGCGCCTTCGGAGGTCACCGCCGGCAGCCGCTCGTTGAGCGAAGCGGCCAGGCGGGGAGCAGAATCATAGGGCGGGTCGAGGAACACGAGGTCGTACTCCCCGCGCTCGCGCGTGAGAAACGACAGGACGTCCGACTCGACGACGCGAGCGCTCGCGCCGAGTTCGTCGAGGTTCTCGCGGACGATCCTGGCTGCGGCGCGGCTCCGCTCGACGAACACGGCCGAGCCGGCGCCGCGCGAGAGCGCCTCGATCCCGAGCGCCCCGGAGCCGGCGAACAGATCGAGCACGCGCGCTCCAGATACGTCGCCGAGCATCGAGAAGAGCGCCTCGCGCACGCGGTCGGCGGTGGGGCGCGTGGAGCCGCCGCGCGGGAACCTGAGCCTGCGGCCCCGCCACTCGCCGGCGACGACCCTCATGCCGGGATCGGGTCGAGCTCGGGGCCGAAGCGCGCCACCACCGCGTCGCGCAGGAGCGCGTGCTCGGGCTCGCTGAGCGTGGGGTCGGCGATCACGATCGCGTCCGCGAGGTCGCGCGCCCGCACGAGCAGCTCCGTGTCCTCGGGCAGGCGCGCCACGCGGAACTCGGGCAGGCCGTGCTGGCGCGTGCCGAGCACGTCGCCGGCGCCGCGGAGCTCGAGGTCGACCTCCGCGAGCCGGAAGCCGTCGCGCTCGTTCGCGATCGCGTCGAGCCGTGGCAGGCGCGGATCGCCGAACAGGATGCAGAGCGACGCGTGCTCCCCCCGCCCGACGCGCCCGCGCAGCTGGTGGAGCTGCGAGAGGCCGTAGCGCTCCGCCGCCTCGATCAGCATCACGGTGGCGTTCGGCACGTCGATGCCGACCTCGATCACGCTCGTGGCCACCAGGACGTCGGCCTCGCCGGCGGCGAACGCCTCCATCGCCGCGGCCTTCTGCCGCGACGGCATCTGGCCGTGGATCAGCTCCACGCGCAGGTCGCGGAACTCCGTGCTCCGCAGGCGCTCGAACTCGGCGGTTGCGGCCTTGGCCTGCAGGGCCTCGGACTCCTCGACGAGCGGGCAGACGACGAAGCACTGCCTGCCGGCGGCGATCTCCTCGCGGATCCGCTCGTAGGCGCGCGTGCGGGCGCGCGTCCCGTCGACCACGTGCGTCTCGACCGGCCTGCGGCCGCTCGGCAGGTCGCGCAGCACGCTCGCGTCGAGATCTCCGTAGGCGGTGAGCGAGAGCGTGCGCGGGATCGGCGTGGCGGTCATGTGGAGCGCGTGCGGGACGAGGTCATCGGGCGCCTTGGCGTCGAGCGCGGCGCGCTGGCGGACGCCGAAGCGGTGCTGCTCGTCGACGACCACCAGCGCGAGGTCGCGGAACTCGACCGGGTCCTCGATCAGGGCGTGCGTGCCCACGAGCAACCCAAGTTCGCCGCTCGCGAGCCGCGCGAGCAGGTCGCGCCGGCGCGCGGCGGTCGTCGAGCCCGTGAGCAGCTCGACCGGCAGGGCGCCGCCGAGCAATTTGTCGAGGGTGCGGTGGTGCTGCTCCGCGAGCGTCTCCGTGGGCGCCATCAGCGCGGCCTGGGCGCCGTTCTCGATCGCGCGCAGCATCGCGGCGAGCGCCACCACGGTCTTGCCGGAGCCCACCTCGCCCATCAGCAGGCGCTGCATCGGCCGGTCCTGCGCGAGGTCGGCGTCGATCTCCGCGATCGCCCCGTGCTGATCGCCCGTCAACTCGAATGGCAGCGTCTCGCGCCAGGGCTCGACCACCTCGCCGGTCGAGGCGAGCGGCCGCGCCCGCCGCCCCTCGCGCCGGGCCCGGCGCCGGCCCGTCACGGCGAGCTGGAGCAGGAACAGCTCCTCGAACGCGAGCCGCCGGCGCGCGTCGCGCTCGTCGTCCTCCCTGTCGGGGAAGTGCGCGGCCGACAGCGCGGCCGGCCGCTCCGGGAGGCGCTCGCTCGCCCGCAGGCGGGCGGGCAGCGGCTCCGGGACGTCGTAGACGGCCCGGTAGTGGTCCCAGACGAGCTGGCGCAGGCGCGCGGCGCTGATGCCCTCGGTCGCCGGGTGCACGGGCACGAGGCCGACCGTGTGGACGGGCGCCTCGCCGCCCCCCATGAGCTCGTGCTCGGTGACCCACAGCTCCCCGCGCCGGCGCAGCTTCCCGTGCAGGAGCACGGCGCTGCCCTCGCCGAGCTGGCGCGCGATCCAGGGCTGGTTGAACCAGACCGCCTTGAGGGCGCCGCTCTCGTCGACCACGCGCGCCTCGACGCGCTTGCGCCGCCGGTCGCGCATCGGCCTCACGGTCACGCCGCGCACGGTCACCGCGACGGTGGCCTCCTCCCCCACCCCGACCTCGGCAGCCAGCTTGAGCTCGCGCCGGTCGCGGTGGACGTGCGGGAGGTGCTCCAGGAGGTCCCCGACCGTCTCGATGCCGAGGGAGGCGAGGGCCTTGCCGGCGCCGCCGGGGAGCTCGACCGGCTCGGTCAGGCGGCTCGGGCTCGGTGTCGAGCGCGGGGTGGCCTCCGCCAGCGCCTCGGCGGTCCACTCGTCTACTGAGGCAAAGAGGGTGGGCACGGGCGCGCCCAATCATGGCCATCGGCTCGGATCCGCCCGACGAACGGGCGCGCCGGCCGAAGCGCTCCTGGAACGAGGCTGACCAGGCGACACCAATCCAGGACCGCTCGGAGGAGTCGGTCCTACTCGGCGCAGAGCAGCCACCACCACGCGGGCTGGCCGCCCTCGTGGTACTCGACCTCGATGCCGTCGGGCACGTGGGCCTCGACGCCGTCGCGGTCGAGCGGCGGGCCCGCGCCCGCGATGCAGGTGAGCAGCTCCGCCCCCGACGTCAGGTGCTCGAGGGTGGCCGCCAGCGTCGCGGCGGGATCGCCCCAGGCCACGAGCTCGCCGCCCGCGTAGCCCACGGCGTCGCCGGCCGCGAAGCGGCCCTGGGTGTCGTCGCGGGCCGCCTCGGCCACGCCACCCACGCGCAGCACCTCGGCGGCCGAGCGCACGGAGGCCGCGTTGTGCTCGCACGGGCGCTCGGGGTCGAAGGTCAGGAGCGCCGCGAGCCCCTCCTGCGGCGCCGTGGTCGGCACGACGCGGGCGGGCTTCTCGGAGAGGCCGGCCGCCTTCTCGGCGGCGAGGATCACGTTGGGGCTGTTCGGGAGCACGACGACCTCCTGCCCGGGTGCGGCGTGGATGCCGGCGAGCAGCTCGTAGGTCGAGGGGTTCATCGTCGCGCCGCCGTCCACCACGAGCACCCCGAGCTCCTCGTAGAGGCGCTTCATCCCCTCGCCCGCGGCCACGGCGACGACGGCGCAGAGGGACTCCTCGACGTCGCCACGCTCGCCGCCGAGCCGGGCCGTGCGCTCCGCCACCTGCTCGTGCATGTCCGCGACGTCGAAGCGCGAGACCTCGCCCGCCGAGGCGAACAGGGCGACCGCGGCGTCCGGATCGTCCGTGTGCACGTGCACGCGCAGCGTGTGCTCGTCGCCCACCACGAGCACCGAGTCGCCGATGTCCTCGAGCATCGGCGTGAAGCGTCCGGTGTCGAGGCCGTCGCCGGTCACCGCGAAGTTGGTGCAGTAGCGGAACGAGGACGACTCGTGCTCCGGCCTGTGGAGCGCGGCGGGCGCGTACTGGTGGGCGAGCTCGGGGGCGTCGGCCCCGCGCAGCGCGGCGAGGCAGCCCGCGATGATCACCGTGAGGCCGTAGGCGCCGGCGTCGACCACGCCCGACTCGCGCAGGATCGCGAGCTGCTCGGGTCCGCGGTCGACCGCCTCGTTCGCCGCCGCGAGTGCGTTCTCGAGCACCTCGGCGAGCAGCGCGTCCTGCTCCTCGGCCGTGGCGTCCTGGCCGAGCCGGGTGGTGTCCATGTGCGCGAGGTCGTGCGCCACGCGGCTCGCCATCGCGCGCACGGCGGACAGCATCGTGCCCTCGGCGGGGTCGCGCACCGAGGAGTACGCCGCGTCCGCGGCGCGCGCCAGCGCGGCGGACACGAGGATCGGGTCGACGAGCTCGCCGGGCCGCGAGGCGAGCTCCTCGGCCGCCCCGCGCACGATCTGGGACAGGATCACGCCCGAGTTGCCGCGCGCGCCGAGCAGCGCTGCGCGTGCCACGGCGCTCACGATCTTGTCGCGGCCGATCGAGTCGATCGGCTCGCCGTCGAGGCCGTCGAGCTCCTCGACCACGGCCCTCAGCGTCAGCGCCATGTTGTCCCCGGTGTCGCCGTCGGCGACGGGGAACACGTTCAGGTCGTTGACCTCCTGGCGGCGCGACTCGAGCTCGGCCAGCGCCGCCGCCACCACCCGCTTGAAGCGAACGAGGCTCTCGTCGGGCATGGTCTCTGGCTCAGACGGCCTTGAGAACCTTGCCGGCCTTCAGGCACCGCGTGCAGACGTATTCACGCCGGGGAGCACCCCCGACCGAGATGCGGACCTTCTGCAGGTTCGGGTTGAAGCGACGCTTCGTGGCAACCATCGAGTGGCTGCGGCTGTGGCCGAACGCAGGACCCTTTCCGCACGAGTAGCAGACCTTAGGCACGGCCGGTCAGGGTAGCAGTGCGTCCCGGGCGATTCCGAGAGCCGCATCGATCTGCTCGCGGCTCACGTCGAGGTGCGTCACGGCACGCACCCGCCCGTCCGGCGTGCCCGAGAGCTCGACTCCGCCCTCCGCCATGCGCTCGGCGAAACCCTCCGGCGCCGCGAAGATCACGATGTTCGTATCCGGCTCGACCACCTCGAGGCCGAGCGCGCTCAGCCCCGCCGCCAGCACGCGCGCGTTCTCGTGATCGTCGGCGAGACGCTCGACGTGGTGGTCGAGCGCATGCAGGCAGCCCGCCGCGACGATGCCCGACTGGCGGAATGCGCCGCCCATCATCTGCTTCCAGCGCCAGGCCTCCTCCATCAGCTCGGGCGAGCCGGCCAGCACGGCGCCCGACCGGCGCCCCGAGGCCCTTCGTGAAGTCGATCCACGCCGTGTCGAAGCCGCCGGCGTGCTCGGCCGCGGGCACACCGGAGGCCACCACGGCGTTCATGAGCCGCGCGCCGTCCATGTGCGCGCGCAGGCCGTGCTCGCGCGCAACCTCGAGCACCTCGCGCAGCGTCTCGAGCGGCCACACCCGGCCGCCGCCCATGTTCGTGGTCTGCTCGACCGAGACGAGCCGCGAGCGGGGCAGGTAGCGGCTCTCCGGGCGGATGGCCGCGCGCAGCTGCGCCGGGCTGAACACTCCGCGGTCCCCGTCGATCGCGTGGATCATCAGCGCCGCGTTCTGGGCGGGACCGCCGGCCTCCGCGATGATCGGGTGCGCGCTGCGGTCGAGCAGCATCTCGTCGCCCCCGGGACGCGCGTGCAGCCGGAAGGCGATCTGGTTGCACATCGTCCCACTCGGCATGAAGACGGCGGCCTGGTGGCCGAGCAGCTCGGCCACGCGCTCCTCGAGCCTGCGCGTGGTCGGGTCCTGGCCGCGCTGCTCGTCCGCGACCTCGGCCGAGGCGATCGCCGCGCGCATCGCGTCCGTCGGACGCGTCTGCGTGTCCGAATAGAGGTTGATCACGCGGCCCGGCAGGCTAGCGGGAGCGCACCACGCGGAAGCTCACCGTGCGCGGCCGGGAGCGGTTGCCCGCCGCATCGGTCGCGACGAGGCGAGCGCGATGGCGCCCCGTAGGTGCTCGTCCTCCCCCGCGCAAGCGCGGCTAGGAACGCCCGAGCTCGCGCCGCAGCGCCGCGAGCCGCAGCACCGCCCGCGCCGCGTCCTCGCCCTGGTGGCGCTTGCCGCCGCCCACGCGCGCGAGCGCCTGCTCCATGTTGTCGACGGTGAGCACGCCGAAGGCGCACGGGACGCCCGTGTCCTGGCTCACCCGCGCGATGCCGCCGGCGGCCTCGGCGCAAACGAAGTCGTAGTGGTCCGTCTCCCCGCGGATCACCGCGCCGAGGCAGGCCACGCCCGCGTAGCGGCCCGATTCGGCGCAGTAGCGCGCGGCGAGCGGGAGCTCGAACGCTCCCGGCACCTCGTGCACGTCAACCGAGGCGCCCGCCTCCGTGAAGATGCGCGCGGCGCCCTCCACCAGCCTGCGGGCGAGGTCCTCGTAGTAGCGGCCGACCGCTATCGCGTACGAGTCACTCGCCACGGGGCGCCGGTCCCTGGCCGTACGGGTCTGACATCTCCGCCTCCTCGCGCTCGCGGTCCTGGATGCGCTCGCGGTGGATCATCTGCTCGTCCAGGGACATGCCCTGGTGGTGAAGCAGGTGGCCCAGCTTCTCGCGCTTGGTGTTCAGGTACGCCGCGTTGTGCTCGTTCGCCTGGTGCTGGATCGGGACCTGGTCCGTGACCCGCAGGCCGTAGCCCTCGAGGCCGACGATCTTCTTCGGGTTGTTCGTGAGCAGCCGGATCGACGAGAGCCCGAGGTCGACGAGGATCTGTGCCCCGATGCCGTAGTCGCGCAGGTCGGCGGGCAGCCCGAGCTCGAGGTTGGCGTCGACCGTGTCGCGCCCCTCCTCCTGGAGCTTGTAGGCGCGCAGCTTGTTGAGCAGGCCGATGCCGCGTCCCTCCTGCGCCAGGTACAGGAGCACGCCGCGGCCCTCCTGCTCGATCCGAGCGAGCGCGTCCTCGAGCTGCTGGCCGCAGTCGCAGCGGAGCGAGTGGAAGACGTCGCCGGTGAGGCACTCGGAGTGGACCCGGACGAGCACGTCCTCCTCGCCCTCGATGTCGCCCTTGACCATCGCCACGTGGTGCTTGCCGTCGACGAGCGAGCGGAAGCCGACCACGTTGAAGTCGCCGAAGGTGGTGGGCAGCCGCGCCTCGGCGACGCGCTCGACGAGCTTGTCGTGGCGGCGCCGGTATGCGATCAGGTCGGCGACCGTGACCATCTTCAGCCCGTGCCCGGCGCAGTAGCGCTCGAGGTCCGGCACGCGGGCCATCGTCCCGTCCTCGTTCATCACCTCGCAGATCACGCCGGCGGGGTTGAGACCCGCGAGCCGGGCGAGGTCGACCGCCGCCTCCGTCTGCCCCGTGCGCTCGAGCACGCCGCCCTTCCGCGCCTTCAGCGGGAAGACGTGGCCGGGCTGGACGAGGTCGCGCGGCCGCGTGTTCGGATCGATCGCGACCTGGATCGTGCGCGCGCGGTCGTGCGCCGAGATTCCGGTCGTGACCCCGTCGCGCGCCTCGATCGCGACCGTGAACGCCGTCTCGAACTTCGACTCGTTCTTCGCCGCCATCAGGTCGAGGCCGAGCTCGTCGCAGCGGTCGGGCGTCAGGGCGAGGCAGATGAGCCCGCGCGCATGGGTGGCCATGAAGTTGATCGCCTCGGGCGTGGCGAACTGGGCGGCGAGGGTCAGGTCGCCCTCGTTCTCGCGGTCCTCGGCGTCGCAGACCACGACCATCCGGCCGGCGCGGATGTCCTCGATCGCCTCCTCGATCGTGCTGAACGGAGGGTTCGTCACGCCCGCACCGCCAGCTTCTCCACGTACTTCGCCAGCACATCGACCTCCAGGTTCACCACCGTGCCCGGCGCGGCGGCGCCGAGCGTCGTGCGCTCGAGCGTCTCGGGAATGAGCGAAACCTCGAGCGCGTCGTCGTCCACGGCAGAAACGGTAAGGGAGACGCCGTCGACGGCGATCGAACCCTTCTCGACCACGTAGCGCAGCGTGTCGGCCGGGGCCGCGATCCGCAGCACGCGCGAGAGGCCCTCCTCGCGCACCGACTCGACGGTCCCGACCCCGTCGACGTGGCCCTGCACGATGTGGCCGCCGAGCCGGTCCCCCGCCCTGAGCGGGAGCTCGAGGTTGACCGCGTCGCCCTCGCCGAGCGGGCCGAGCGAGCTGCGCCGGAGCGTCTCCTCCATCACGTCGGCCGAGAAGCCGGCGCCGTCGGGCGCGACGGCCGTCAGGCAGACGCCGTTGACGGCCACGGAGTCCCCGGGGCTCAGCTCGGTGGCGAGCTCGCTCCGCACGCGCAGCCTGACGCCGCTGCCCTCGCGGACGAGGGACTCGACGCTGCCTGTGCCTGCCACGAGCCCGGTGAACACGCGCTCACCAATCCCGGAAGCGCGCGGTGATCAGGACGTCGTCCTCGATCCGCTCCGTCTCGACGGCGATCGGGCGCGGCGCGTCGGCGATCGCCGCCAGGCCGATCCCCTCGACGACGGTCTTCGCCTGCGTCCCGCCGAGCAGCATCGGCGCGATGAACATGCGCACCTCGTCGATCTCGCCCGCCTCGAGGAAGGCGCCGGCGAGATGCGGTCCCCCCTCCACGAGCAGCGACTGGATCTCGCGCTGCCCGAGCTCGTCGAGGGCGCGCTCCACCCGCGCGCCCTCGTTCTCGCCGGAGGCCACGATCACGTCCACGTCGGCGGCTCGGAGCGCCTCGACCGCGGTGCGCGAAGCGGCCCGCGAGACCACGACGATCAGCGGAACCTCGGCGACGCCGCGCACGAGCTTCGAGTCGAGCGGCAGGCGGGCCTCCGAGTCGAACACCACGCGGCTCGGCTGGTTCGCAACGCCCTCGACCCGCGCGGTGAGCTGGGGGTCGTCGGCGAGCGCCGTGCCGATGCCCACGGCGACGGCGTCGAGGTCGGCGCGCCAGCGGTGCGCCCGCGCCCGGCTCGCCTCGCCCGAGATCCATTGGGAGTCGCCTAGGCGCGTCGCGACCTTGCCGTCGAGCGTCATCGCGGACTTGAAGACCACGAGCGGGCGGCCCGTGCGGGCGTGCTTGCGGAACGGCTGGTTCAGGAGCCGCGCGGCCTCGGACAGCTCGCCGTCCACCCAGCGAACGTCGACGCCCTCGTCGCGCAGGATGCCCGGCCCGCGGCCCGCGGCCTTGTCCGTGGGGTCGTCGGACGCGATCACGACCCGCTTGATGCCGGCCTCGAGGATGGCGTCGGTGCACGGCGGCGTGCGCCCCTCGTGGGCGCACGGCTCGAGCGACACGTACAGCGTCGCGCCCGCCGGGCTCTCGCGGCAGTCCGCGAGCGCCATGCGCTCCGCGTGTGCCTCGCCCGGCGGCTGGGTCGCGCCCTCGCCGATCACGCGGCCGTCCTTCACCACGACGGCGCCGACCATCGGGTTCGGGCTCGTCTGGCCCCGGACGCGTGCGGCCAGATCGATCGCCCGCTGCAGGTGCTGAGCGTCGCGCTCTGTGGCGGTGATGTCTGGCATGGAGGGCCCCGTCGACCCAGGCTACCAGCGGCCTACGGGCCCACCTGATCGCCCGCGACCTCGCGCAGCGTCGGATGGCCGTAGAGCCCGAAGCGGGTCCCCTTGGGCGGTGCGAGCCACTCCGTCCGGTAGCGCGCGAGCATCAGTGCCCGCGCGGGCCACCAGCTGCCGACCGGCAGCGGCCCGCCGTTGCAGCTCCCGCCCGAGAAGCCCGGCCTGTTGATCCACATGTACGCGTCGACCTTGCGGTGATGCGTGTTCGTGGTCGGCCGCGGCCCGAGGCCGCGCTTGAGCGGGTGACACCAGACGTTGATGCGGCGGCCGCGCGAGGTGCGGTAGTGCACGGGGCCGCGGCCGTTCGTCGCCGTGTTGATGATGAACGGCTTGCCGCCGACCCTGCGCGAGACGTCGAGGCCGAAGCGGATGTTGCGCAGTACCCAGTCGTGATGGGTCGCGTTCAGCATGAAGCCGCGCACGCGGCGGATGCCGATGTAGCGCAGCTTGCGCGCGACCCGCTTCGCGCCCTGCCAGTCGGACGCCTCGCCCTCGAGATAGATCGTGGCGTTCGGCATCCGGCGCGAGAAGACCTTGACCCCGTAGCGGACGAGCTTGAGCCGCGCGCGCCGGCGGTCCGGCCGCAGGCAGCGGAGCGTCCCGATCGAGTCGGGCTCCATCCCGATCACGACCCGGCGGCGCCCGACGGTCTTCGCGAAGCGCCGGTACCAGCGGCGCGCGCGGCGGTCCTCGCGCGGCCCGCCGGCGTCATAACCGCCGCAGCGCTCGCCCTGGTGGCGCATGACCACCATCAGCGGCACGGCGCCGGGCTGGGCGCGCCGCGCGTGGCGGAGCCAGCCCCGGAGCCGGCCCATGCTGGTCCAGCGGCCGAACCAGTGGAACTTGGGCTCGCTGGACGACGCGGCGCATCAGCTTCGCCTTGTGGCGCTGGCCCCTCTTTCGATAGACGCGGAACTGGCGCCAGGCGGGATGCTTGCCGCGCTCCACGTAGAAGCGCTGGCCCTCGAGCGGATTGGGCGAGCCGGGTGCGGCTCCGCGCGGATCCTGGGCCTTCGCGACGCCGGTCGAGATGAGCAGAATCAGTACGAATGCTGTGGCGATGAATCGTGGCACAGCGGCGGCAACCTAGCGATCCGGTCGGAGGACATCGCTGGGTAGGGTGAGGTCGCGTGCACCGCCTCCTCCTGGCGCTCATCCTCGTGGCGGGCCTCGCGCTGCGGCTCTGGAACATCGACTACGGGCTGCCGTTCGTGTACTCGATCGACGAGGGATCGCACTTCGCGAGCCGAGCCGTCGAGATGTTCTGGCAGGACCTCGATCCCGGCTACTACCAGAACCCGGCGGCGTACACGTACCTCGTCTACGGCCTGCTGCGAGTCATGTACGGGCCGCTCGGCTTCGTGTTCGACCTGCCGTTCGGGAACGTGACGGAGCAGTTCGAGAAGGACCCCACGGAGATCTGGATCGCGGCCCGCGCGCTCGCCGCCGTGCTCGGAATGGCCGGGGTGGCGGCGGCCTACTGGGCGGGCCGGCGGCTCTGGGGGGTCCGCGAGGGCCTCGTGGCCGCGGCGGTGCTCGCCTTCGCGTTCCTCCCGGTGGCCTACTCGCGGGTCGCCGTGACCGACGTGGGCGCCCTGATCGGCGTCGCGCTCGCCCTCCTGTTCGCGGCCCGAGCCGCCGAGGAGGGGCGGACGCGCGACTACGCGCTGGCCGGGGCGGCCGCGGGGCTCGCGATCGCGTTCAAGTACACGGCCGGTCTGGTGCTGTTGCCGCTCGGCATCGCCGCGTTGGCGCGGCTGCGCGCGGACGGCGCGCGGGCGCTCGGGGGGCTCGTGCTCGGCGGCGCCGTCGCCGCCGCCCTGTTCCTGCTCCTCAACCCCTACCTGTTCGGCTCGCTCGACCTCTGGTGGTCTGACCTGCGCGACCAGGCCGACGTCGCGGCGAACGATCCGAAGCCGGGCCAGGAGTCGGGCGGGCTCTCGTACTACCTCGAGTCGCTGACATGGGGGCTCGGCTGGGCCGGCCTCGCAGCGGCGCTGCTCGGAGCGGTGCTCGTCCTGCGGCGCGACCTCGTGCGCGGGCTGATCCTCGTCGCGATGCCCCTCGCCCTGCTCGCTCTATCTCGCGCTGCAGTCGCGCTACTTCGGGCGCTGGCTGCTGCCCGCATATCCCGCACTGGCGCTGCTTGCGGCCGCCGGGCTCGTGCAGGCCGCGGACTTCGTCGCCTCCCGCGCCGGCCCCGCGTGGCGAGGTGCGGCGCTCGTCGGCCTCGTGCTGCTCGTGCTCGCGCAGCCGCTCGCCGCGGACGTCCGCTCCGCGCAGGTGCTCGGCCGCGAGGACACCCTGTCCCAGGCGCGCTCCTGGATCGAGGACGAGTTCCCGCCCGAGATGCGCGTGGCGGTCGAGCCCGCCGTGCCCGGGCGCTGGTTCCGCTCGACCCCCGACGGGAGCATCCCCGACTGGCTCGGGCGCTGCCCGCCGGAGGAGGGCTGGACCGAGGACGGCTGGTCATACGAGACCGTGGGCGGACGGCGCGTCTGCTCCCAGTACAAGCCCGGTCTGGTGGCCCGCCCGGACGGCGGCGTGCGGGCCTCGGCCTACCACACGGTCCTCGGCCCGGACGTGATCGACGACCTGCGCCTGTACGGCTACTGCCACGTGATGACCGTCAACACCGTGCGCGAGCGGGCGCTCGAGTACGGGCGATCCGGACGCCCGCGCCTACTACGCGCGGCTCGACCGCGAGTCCGAGCTGGCGCGCGAGTTCAGCCCGTACGACGAGGGCGCCGACCCGGTCCCGTTCAGCTTCGACCTCTCCTACAACAGCTATCCGCCCGAGTACGAGCGCCCGGGCCCGACGATCCGCATCCACCGGCTGCGCGACTGCGAGCAGGCGTACGGGCCGCCGGTGGTCCGGATCCCGCAGGCGAAGGAGCCGGAGCCGTTCTCGTGAGCCGTGATAGGCGGCGTCAGGATTTTGGTCCCCAGCAAAACTCCGACACCGACTCACCTGGCGTCGGCTACGGCGGGTCTTCCTCAGATGCTGGAGCGTACGTCGATGGACCTGGTAGAGGGCGGCGTGGTTGGGGCCGGGGCGGAGCGCCGCTTCGGGGATCAGCAGGGAGAACCGCTCTCCCGGAGCGTCGCGGAGGTGAAAGGATCGGCCGACCGCGGCGATCGACTGGTTCACGGCGAGCGCAAGACGGTGCGTCGAACCGGGCCGGCCGCCCGATATGAGCCCGGTGAACCAGATCGGAGCGTGACCAGAGGCAGGGCGGAACGTGCGCGCAGTGTCGAGGCCGTCGACCGTCATGACGCTCGCCCCGCGGCGGAACGTCTCCACCCGCCGGCCGAGGAGGCCGCGAAGCGGGCCGAACTCGAACAAGCTTTGGCGGCCGACGCCGAACAGGCGGGCCTGCTCTTGCGGTTCGCCGCCCTGGCGTGCTCCAGCTGAGGGGGATCCACTGCGATCCAGCGCCTGGTGTCGAACGTCGGGAGTCGCACTCGTGTGTGCTCCGCGGCGAGCGAAGGCGGAGCGCCCATCGACGGCCGCGGGAATCCTGAGGCCGAGCACGTCGAAGATCGTCGGGAGCACGTCGATGGTGTGAACGTATGCGGGCCGCACCCGCGACCGGTCCTGGTGCGGTGCTTTGACGAAGAGGGGCACTGGGGCGACCTCGGCGATCTTGCCCGGGCTTACCGCGCGGCGTTCGGTGACGCCGATGTCGAAACTGATGCCGTGGTCGGCCGTCACCACAAGGAGGGCCCGGTCAAATAGACCAGTGCGTTCGAGGCGGTCGAGCAGCAGACCGAGTTCTCGGTCGACGAAGCCCACCTGGAGCAGGAAGCGCTGCTGATTCTGATGGGTCAGAAAGGCGTCGTGGAAGCCACGGAAGCTTGAGAGCCCGCCGTCAAAGGGGTTGGAATCCCCCTTGTATCGCCGGCCGGAGGGCAGGAACTCCCAGGGCTGGTGGGGGAAGACCTGGTGGTGGAACACGAGGCGCGGCCGGCGGGTCGGGCGGATCGCCTGGAGCATGGTCCGGAACAGTGCGGCGCGTGCGGAGAGCCAGAAGGGGTCCGGGCCGGTGGAGCCCGGACAGATCCGTGGCGGGCAGAGGTCGGTGACTGGTTCGCTGGCCGTCACCCGGTAGCCGTGCCCGGCCAGGAGGGTGAACAGGTTCTCGGGATGTTCGGTGTAGTCCGGACGAGCGCCACGGCGTGGGTGTCGCCCGTCCAGAATTGCGGGCAGCGCATGAGTGGTGTGGTCGTGGACCGCGAACGCGTTGGGGAACCATGTTGCCGCCCGGGCCAAGCGGCCAAACGCCGGATACCGCGCGGCGTCGATGCGTCCGTCTGGCCTCAGCAGCGAATCAACTGGAAACTCGTCGAAGGCGATCACGACGACTGGCGGGCGCGGGCCCGCGTGAGCCGGGAGCGACGCGGAGAAGGCCAACCAGAAGACGGCACTCATCAGGAAAAGGCGCGTCATCCCTGCGACGGGATGCTATTCCGCAGGCGCCGAGCGCGGAGAATGAGGAGGGCTCAGCAGGGGCGCGCGGCGTCCGGCGACAGCGCCGCGCGGATCGCCTCGGCGCCGAGGTCCTCGAGCGGCCACAGGAGCGAGCGGGAGATCGCGAGGGGCTCGCGGTCCTCGTCGCGGAGCCACTCGGCCTCGTCGCGCTCCTCGACATAGGCCGTGAGGGCGTGGCGGAGCGCCGACAGCCGGGCCGGGCTCATCACCAGCGTGCGGGCGCCGCCCCCGTACTCACCGAGGTCGTCGCGCAGCGCGGTCAGCTCGCGTAGCTCGAGCACGTCGTCCGCCGACATCTCGGCGCCCTGGAAGCGCTCGCGGATCACGGCGGAGATCGCGTGGGCGGCGGCGCCCAGCTCGTCCTCATGCAGGTCCACGCAGGCGAGCACGAGCGCCTCGCCGTCGAGATCCCGCGTGATGTCGATTCGAGCGTTCTGCATGACCTACACCCAAGGTATCGGCATCCGCCACGCTTACCGTGACGGTTGTCTCATACCCTGCGGATGGAGTTCGGAATCGGATCAGCCGAACGCGCCGAGCGCCCGCAGGGAATAGTGCTTGAAGAAGCCGTGCACCGTGCCGGGAGGCGCCGCCTCCCAGTCCGTGGCGTTCTGGGCGTACATCAGGCCGCGCGCCGGCCACCAGGTGCCGACCGGGAGCGGCCCGCCGTTGCACGAGCCGGCCGAGTAGCCGGGACGGTTGACGTACATGTACGCGTCGACCTTGGGATGCGAGGTGTCCGTGGTCGGCGCCGGGCCGAGGCCGCGCAGGCCGGGGTGGCACCAGACGTTGATGCGGCGCCAGATGTGCTTCTGCTTGTTGATCCACTTCTTGTAGTGGAGCGGGCCGCGGCCGTTGTAGGAGGTGTTGATGATGAACGGCTTCCCGCCCACGCGGCGGGAGATGTCGAGGCCGTGCTGGACGTTCGCGCGCGTCCAGTCGTGGTGCGTCACGTTCAGCATGAAGCCGCGCACCTTGCTGATGCCGATGTAGCGCAGCTGCTTCGCGGTGCGTGCGGCGGGCTCCCAGTCGGCGGCGCCGGCCTCGAGGTAGACCGTCGCGTTCGGGAGCCGCGAGAACCGGTCCACGCCGTAGCGCAGGACGTCGAGCCTGTCCTTGCGGCGGTCGGGGGCCAGGCAGTCGATCGTGCCGAGCGAGTCCGGCTCGAAGCCGATGATCACCCGGGCGTTGCCGACAGCCTGTGCGAAGTCGTCGTACCAGCGCATCGTGGCGCGGTCCTCGGCCTCGCCTCCGGCGCGATAGCTGCCGTTGCAGGACTTCCCCTGGTGGCGCATCACGGCCATCATCGGCACGGTGCCGGGCTGGTCGCACTGCACGCGATCGAGGAACCCGCGCGTCTTCTTCTGCATGCGCGGGCGAGTGAACTTGCCGAACCAGCGGAAGCGCGGCTCGCGAGCGAGCCTCCAGATCGTGTTCGCCTGGGCGTCATTGCCCTGCCGCTTGTAGCGGGCCCAGTCCATATAGGCGGGCTCCATGCGGTCGACGAAGTACCTCAGCCCGAGCAGGGGGTTGGGCGACGAGGGATCCACTCCGCGCGGGTCGATGCCGGCGGGCAGAACCGGCGCCGCGGGATCCGTCTGGTTGACGCATTTCGCCCAGTCCTCGGGGTACTCCCCGACCGGAGGCGCGGGCACGCGCTCAGGCGGGTTCGCAAACTGCGGCGACACGAGCGGACCCTCTGGGGGCAATGGGTCCTGCGCGTTGGCTGCCGACGGTGCGGCGAGGGCTATCAAGGCAAGGGCTAGGGCCGTGAGTCCGGGTCGAGACATCAAGGGATTCGATCGGCCCCGACCCGGGAGCGGCCGGTGTCCGCGTTATGGCGCCTGGACAAACGTTCTAGGTTCCGGCAGCCCTTCGCTAGCCTCAGGCCGCGTGCAAGATCCGGACCGCGCGCAGCCGGCCGGACCGGTTGGCGAGGCCACGAACGGCCTCAGCCGCCGGCGGCTGATTCAGGCCGGCGCCGCATCGGCGGCCGGCGCTGCTCTGCTGCCCGCACTCGGGTGCAGCACGGACTCCGCGGGGCGCGGCGACGGCCGGCCGAACGTCCTCGTGCTGATCATCGACAGCCTGCGCCCCGATCACGTCGGCGCATACGGCTCTCCGCGCATCCAGACACCGAACGTCGACGCCATCGCCGCACGCGGGCTGCGCTTCAACCGCGCGTTCCCGGAGGCGATGGTCACGATCCCGGCGCGGCGCTCGATCTTCACGAGCCGGCGGATCTTTCCCTTCCGGAACTGGAAGCCGGTCCCGGAGCTCGGCACGAGCCCCGGCTGGCTCCCGATCGAGGGCGACGAGAACACCTGGAACAAGGTCTTCAAGGACGAGGGCTACTGGACCGTCCAGATCTCGGACAACCCCCACCTCGCCTTCACGAAGGTCTACGAGCCCTTCCGCAAGACCTGGGATCACTGGCGCACGATCGTCGGCCAGTCGGGCTTCATCCACCCACCGGAGTCGATTCCGATGGAGACGGTCGAGCACTGGCTGCCGCCCTTCCTGCGCGACGAGCGCTACGTGCCCGGCATGCAGAAGTACCTCGCCAACTCGGGCGGCGGCGTCAACGAGGACGAGACGGTCTGCGCCCGCGTCTACAAGGACGCCGCGGACACCCTCGAGCACGCGAAGCGCCGCCAGCCGTTCGCCATGGTCGTCGACTGCTTCGACCCGCACGAGCCCTGGAGCCCGCCCGAGAAGTACATCTCGATGTACTCAGACGCCGGCCCGGACTCCCAGAACATCGGCGTGACCCGTTACGGCTTCGCCGAGAACTACACGCCCGAGCTGCTGCGCCGCCTGCACTCGATCTACGCGGCGGAGGTGACGATGACGGACCACTGGCTCGGCCACTTCATGGAGCGCTTCTACGAGCTCGGGCTCGACGAGAACACGATGATCCTGCTGATCTCGGACCACGGCTATCTGCTCGGCGAGCGCGGCTACACCGGCAAGGTGCCCTCGCAGCTCCACCCCGAGCTGGCCCAGGTGCCGCTGATCCTCGTCACGCCGGAGGACAAGGCCGCCGGCGAGGTCTCGCACTACTTCGCCTCGACCCACGACGTCGGCCCCACGATCCTCTCGATGGCGGGAATCGAGGCGCCGTCCTGGATGGAGGGCGTGAACCTGGCGACCGCGCTCGACGGCGAGGATCCGCCTCAGAAGCGCGACGTCCACTACGGCGGCATGTACAACCGCTTCTTCATCCGCACGGACGGCCACGTGCTGATCGGCGACAACCAGGGCAACGAGCGCCACATGTACGACCTGCGCCAGGACCCGCACGAGCTCGTCAACATCGAGCCGGAGAACCCGGAGCTCTCGGACGAGCTGTACGCGCAGGTGCAGGAGCTGGCCGGCGGGCCGCTGCCGTACTACGAGTAGGCGATCGCGGCGACGCCGGCGAGGATGGCGGCGCTTGCCGCGAGCTTCGCCGGGGTCAGGCGCTCGTGCAGGAAAACGGCGGCAAAGAGGGTGACCAGGAGGATGCTCGTCTCCCGTGTTGCCGCCACGGGAGCCGCCGGCGCCTTCTGCAGGGCCAGCAGGACCATCAGGAACGCTCCGAAGCTCGCGGCCGCTGTTGTGAGCGAGCGCAAGCCCAGGTCCGGCCGCGTGCGCGTGACGAGCGGGTACAGGAGCGCAGCGGGCGCCACGACCAGCGCCAGGTAGGCGATCGGGTCGGCGCGCTCGACACCCTCGGCGTCGACGAGCGTGTAGGAGGCGATCGCGAGCGCGATCGCAAGCCCGAACGCGACGTCGACCCGGGTGTTCGGCGAGTTGGTCGTCGCTATGCGCGACTTTCTCGCCGAACCCCAGCAGGACGACCCCGCCGCAGATGGCGACCACGCCGACACCGGCGAGCGCAGTCCACCCCCTTCCCCAGCCCGACCAACGCAGCGCAGAGCACGAACGCCGGAGCCACACCGCGCGCGACCGGATACACGACCGACACCGACCCGTCGCGGTAGGCCCGCGCGAGCAGGAGGAAGTAGACGAGCTCCAGCGCCGCGGAGGCCGCCACGTACGGCAGCGCCTCCGAGGAGACGTCCGAGCCGGTCAGCAGCGCCAGCGCGGCAAGCAGCACGAACCCGTAGCCGAGCAGCCCGCCCGCCGCCGC
Organism: uncultured Thermoleophilaceae bacterium; assembly: GCA_963808775.1. Classification (GTDB taxonomy): domain Bacteria; phylum Actinomycetota; class Thermoleophilia; order Solirubrobacterales; family Thermoleophilaceae; genus JACVRW01. Next base: position 960,220 of record CAWEGR010000005.1, on the reverse strand, counting down.
CTCCGTATCCCGGGAGCCGGCGAGCAGCAGGTTCCAGCCCGCGTGTAGGACGGCGGCGCCGAGCGCCAGTGCGAGCGCGGCGGCGCTCACGAGCCGTCCGGCCTCAGGAGTGGAGCGGCTCCTTCATCGAATCGGTTTCGGGCGCCTCGATGTAGGGCTGCTTCTCGTCCTGGCGCTCCTCCTCGTGGTAGACCGACTCGGCGTTGACCGCCCAGATGTCGTGGTCGGTCCCCTTCACGAGGTTGTCCACCGCCCGCAGCGCGGTGAGCGAGGAGTGGTCGGAGTTGTTGTAGCGGTGCAGCCCGTTGCGGCCGACCTGGATGAAGTTGTCGAGCCCGTCGAGCCACGTGCGGATCGTGCCGACCCGCTCCGCGTAGTCCGCGTCGTACATCGGATACGCCTTCGGGACGCGCTCGACGAAGCCGAACTCGAGCTGCGAGGCCTTCGCGAGGCCGAGCTGCTCGAGCTCGCGCATGCCGAGCTGCACGAGCTTCTGGTCCTCCGTCTCCCAGAGCTCGTCGCCGGCGAAGCAGAAGAACTCGAGGCCCACGCACGCCTTCGTCGGGTCCGGGACCATCCAGGGGCTCCACGAGCGGAAGTTCTGGATGCGGCCCACGTTCACGTTCGGATCGTGGATGTAGATCCAGTTGTCGGGGAACAGGTCGTCCCCGTCGATCACCACGGCCACCGTCAGGAAGTCGCGATAGCGGAGGCCCTTCGCGGCCGCGATCACCTCGGGCCGGGGGCTCGGCTCCGACATGCCGACCGTGTTGCGCAGCGGCAGCGAGGAGATCACCGCCGACGGCTCGAAGACCTGGTCGCCGGCGTGCACGCGCACGCACTTGTCGCCCTCGAACTCGAGCTTCGTCGCCGGCGTGTTGAGGAGCACCTTGCCGCCGAGCTCCTCGATGTCCTTGGTCATCTGCTCCCACATCTGGCCGGGGCCGTAGCGGGGGTAGTTGAACTCGGAGATGAGGCTCGTGACCCTGTTGTCCCTGTTGCCGAAGAAGGCTGACCACGCCGCGCGGAAGAACGACAGGTTCTTGATGCGCTGCGCCGCCCAGTCCGCGCGGATCTCGGAGGTCGGCACGCCCCACACCTTCTCCGTGTACGACTTGAAGAACTGGTTGTAGAGCCAGCGGCCGAAGCGGTTCGAGACCCACTGCTCGAAGGTGTCCTCGCGGCCCTTCGGCTTCACCGCCGCCCAGAGATAGGAGAAGAAGGCCTTCGTCAGGTCGACCGGCCCGAGCTTCTTCATCACGTCCGGGCCGCGCAGCGGATAGTCGAGGAACTTCCCGCGGCCGTGGCTGTCGCGCCAGTAGATGCGCGACATGCGCGGGCGCCGGAGGAACTCCTCCTTCATGATCTCGTGCCAGAGGTCGTCGACCTCCTTGACCTTCGTGAAGAAGCGGTGGCCGCCGAGGTCGAAGCGGTACCCGTCGCGCACCGCCGTCTTGGCGATGCCGCCGACCTGGTTCTCGGCCTCGAGCACCACGACCGGCAGGCCCTGCTTCGCCAGCACGTACGCCGCGGTCAGGCCCGCAGGCCCGCCGCCGAGCACGACCGTCGGCTTCTCGCGCATCTCGGGTCGCGCGATGTCTTTCGTCTTGGGAGTCTTGTTCTCGCTCATCCGGTCTCGCTCGTCTTCTCGTAGATCACTCCGCGCACTCCGATACGGGTGGCGCGGCGATAGGTCGGGGGCACGGCTTCGACGCGCTCCAGCCGCGGATCCTGGGCGAGCGCCGCGCCCCACTGGGCTGAACGGCGCCTGACAAGCTCGGTCCACGGAGCGTCCCAGTCATCTGCACGCGCTGTCACGGGGTGCACGATGAGGATGCGTCCGCCGACCGGCAGGTTATCAACGAGGGGTTCCAGGTTCTGGGCCACGGTGGAGTCCTCCATCCGGTCCCCGCCGTCCGTCCAGTCCATGACGCGGTCGTTCTCGACGGCCCCGAGCGGGCTCGCGAACTCGAGGTCGGGGGAGTTCCCGAGGTCCTCGAGGTGGTACGCGAGCAGCGGGCCCTGCTCCGGCTGCATCGAGATGACGAGGTCGCCCTCCCGCATCAGGTTCTCCTGAACGACGGCGTTGCGGAGGTCGGACGCGTTCGACTTGTTCTCGAGCCCGTACGAGCGCGGGACCGCCCAGATGCCGAGGATGATCAGGAGCGCGACGATCCCGAGCCCGCGCGCGCGGGCGAGTCCGAGCGCGGCGATCAGAAGCATCGGGCCGAGCAGCACGCCGAGGTAGCGCGTGGTCCAGGCGGGCGACACCTGCGACACGAGCCAGGCGATCACGAGCGTGCCGAGCACGATCACGGCGCCCGCGATCAGCGCGGTCCGCTCCTTGTCCTCGACGCGCCGCTGCAGCACGGCGACGATGCCGAAGCCCGCGCCCAGCACGAGCGCCACGGTGGGCGACCCGCCGCCGAGCAGCGACTTCGAGATCTGCACGGGCGCCCCGAAGTTCGGGGAGTTGAGCCAGGGCGCGCCCGTGTGCTGGACCTGGTGGAGCAGCGTCGGGACCCACGGCAGGTAGAGCAGCCCGGCGAACCCGAAGCCGATCGCCGCGTCCTTCCAGAACGACGAGCGGACCTCGGACACGTACCAGCACGGCACGAGCGCGCAGACGAGCCCGACCGCCAGGAACAGGCCCCAGTTGTGGGTGTAGAGCATCGCCGCGAGCAGCACCGCGAACACGGGCAGGTATCTGCGCCGCCCGAACGCGAAGACGTGCAGGAAGGCCGCCGTCGCGAGCAGCGAGAGCACCAGCATGAGCGCGTACATGCGGGTCTCCTGCGCGTAGCCCGTGAGGAACGGGTTGACGGCGCAGAGCGCCGCGCACATGAACCCGGCGCGGCGGCCGAACAGGCTCCAGCCGGCCCACATTCCTCCCGGGATCGCGACCAGGGAGACCGCCACGGACAGGGCCTGGGTCTCCGCCGGGCCGTCGCCGAACAGCCCCATCCAGAGGTTGAGCAGCATGTAGTAGAGCGGCGGCGAGCCGTCGACCCTCAGCACCGAGGGGATGTCGAAGAACGGCTGTGCGGCGATGCCGATCGAGAGGCCCTCGTCCATCCAGAGCGAGGCCCCGAGCGACTTCGTCCTCAGGTAGAGCGAGACGACCAGGCAGCCGAGCAGGAAGATCGCGGGCACGACGAAGCTGCCGCCGAGCGAATCGAACTGCGGCAGGGCGCGAGGACGTGGAGAGGCGACGCTTGCCACGGGACGGCTGGATGCTAGGGGAGCGACCGGGTCAATCCCCGATCACCCGCAGCGGTTGGTTTCCGATCCCGGAGCCCTCCGGCGCGGGCGCCTTCGGGCTGGCGGGGCTCGCCTCGGGGCAGCCGTCGGCGCGGTTGCCCTCGGGCGGCACCGTGAGGAGCCGCCACTTGCCGCCCTGGTCGACCTGCCGGTAGCGGTCGTCGGTCGGCTTCGTCACGAGCGGGCCGTCCGGCACGGTGCGGGTCCGGAACACGACGCCCGGCGGCGGCGTCTCCTTCCAGCCGACCTGGATGCCGTGGACGCCGAGCTCGTAGGCCACCATCTGCGTCTGGAAGGGGCCGCTGAAGACGCCGCCGCACGCGAGCAGCCGCTCGCTGCCGCCGTTGTCGTCGATCAGGCTCTTCAGGTCGGCCCACAGGTACGCCTCGTGCTCGAGGCCGCCCTGCACGCGCGCCGTGTTGTCGGCCTTGGCGATGATCGTCGGCGACGCGATCGCGAGCCCGAGCACGAACGCCACCCCCGCCGCGATCCGGCCGGCCTTCGGCGTGCCGAGCACGCGCCGGCCCGCGATCTCGACCCCCTGCAGCAGCCGCACCGCGCCGATGCCCCCGAGCACCGACACCGCCGCGGTCGTGACCATCAGGTAGCGCTGGTTGCCCGCGAAGCCCGCCTCGGTCATGACCGCGACGAGCGCGAACCAGGCGAAGCCGATCGCGGCGAGCGCGAGGATCGCTCCCTGCGTCCGTCTTCGCACGTAGGCCACGGCCGCGACGATCGTGGCCACCAGCGTGCCCGCCTCGACCGGGGCGATCGTGGACTCGGCGAAGCGCTTGAACAGCTCGACCGCCGGCGAGTCGGCGAACGCCGTGCTGCCGGGGTTCGGCGCGTTCGCGCGCGCGCCCGCGCGGAACGGGTCGCCGGCCCCCCACCACTCCGGCAGGAACCAGAGCGCCGGGATCAGCACCCAGGCCCCGACCATCCGCAGCCGCAGGCGCGGCTCGGAGAACCACAGCCAGATGCAGTAGAGCGCGAGGAACGGCCACGCCTCGGGACGCAGCAGGGCGGCGGCCACTCCGAGGTAGAAGGCGTGGTCGCGGCGCCCGTCCAGGTGGCGCTCGAACGCCCACAGGAACGCGGCGGCGAGCAGCGGCTCCGAGTTGCCGAGCGCGGCGTCGCGCACGTACTTGTTGCTCGCGAACAGGGCCGCCGCGCCGGAGATGCCGGCGAGCGCCCCGTAGATGCCGCCGCCCACGAGCCGCCTCGCGATGCGGAAGGCGAACCCGCACGCGATCAGGCCGCCGGCGCGCGACAGCCACAGCCACAGATAGGGCGCGAGGTCGTCCCCGAAGAGCGAGAACGGCGTGGTGAAGAGAATCGGCAGCGGCTTCCACGACGGGCCGCCCTCCGTCACGAGGTCGAACTGCGTGATCTCGCGGCCCCACATGATCCAGGCCCACGGGTCGTATGTGGGCGTGGAGGGCCACAGCAGCGTGATCGCGGAGATCGCGAGGCAGCCGGCGAACATCAGCAGGATCTGCTTCGCGTAGCTCATGCCGCCGCCGGCGCGCGACGGAGCGCCCGTGCCGTCGCCGTTGACGGTCCCCCTGGACGTGGGAGCGGTCACCTCCCGCGGGCGCAGGAGCCGGAGCTGTGCTGCGGACACCCGCATCTTCGCGCGAGTGCTACAGGGTCGGCGCCTCGGCGCCGGAGGGCTGGGGCTGCGGGTGCGGACGCGGCGTGGGCGGCGGGCCGTGCTCGATCTCCTCGATCACCTCGCGCTCGGAGCGCAGCGCCTCGCGCATCTTCGCCCAGCCGCCGTAGCCCGTCACGAGCACGACGAAGCCGACGATCGTGATCGGGACGTAGAGGATGAAGCGCAGCATGATCAGATACGAGACGGCGGCCGAGCCGCTGGCCCCGAGGCGCTTGGCGCCCCACGCGACGGCCGCGTCGAACGTGCCGATCGAGCCGGGCGCCGCGGGCAGGGCGGCCACGAAGTTCGTGAGCGCGACGAGGTACAGCGCGCCCGTCATCGAGATGTCGAGGTTGACCGAGCGGGCGACCGCGAGATAGACGGCCGCCTCGATCGCCCAGAGCAGGAACGTGGCCCCGAGCAGGAGCACGCCGTCGAAGCTGAGCAGCGCGCGCGGGGAGTCGGCGATCGGGCGCACCCAGTCGCGCACGCGCTCGAAGAAGTGGTGGCGCCGGAGCACCCAGATCGCCGCCGCGAGCGCGAGCACCGCAAGCCCGATCAGGCCGCCCACCAGGATCGGCCGGTTGGTGGGCAGCACGTCCGCCCCGAGCACGCCGTAGACGGTCACGACGAAGATCACGGCCAGGGCGATCACGTCGAGCAGCCGCTCGGCGACGATCGATCCCGTCACGACACGCTTCGACGTGTCCGCGCGCGGGGCGAGCAGGACGATCCGGAGTGCCTCGCCGGCGCGCATCGGGAGCACGTTGTTTCCCATGTAGCCGACCGTCGTCAGGCCGTAGCAGTCGCGCCTCGTCGCGCGGACGCCGGTGATGAAGAGGATGCGGTGCCAGCGCTCGGCGCGGACGCAGGTCGCGAGCGCGTAGATGAAGAGCGAGGCGACGATCCAGAGAATCGCCTCTGTTCCGCTCGGCAACTCGGGCGCCTCCTGCTTCGTCGCCCACCAGACGACGGCCGCGAGCGCGACGAGCGAAACCAGTGCTTGAATGAGCGCTAGGCGTCGGTTCATGGACTACGGGCGAAGCGGCGCAGGACGACCCGCCCGGGGAAGCCGGTCGCGCCAGCAACCGTAGCAGTCACCCTCGCCGCGGTGGACCTGTCGGATATAGCCAGCTACCCTGCTTCGCCGCCCCTCATTCACGTGCGCGCGATCCTGACGACAGCCCTGGCCCTGGCCGCCGTATTCACGGCGCTGCCCGCCTGCGCGCTCGCGCAGGTCGAGGGACCCCCGAGCGGCCTTCCGCCCGGCTCCCAGCCGGAGCCCCCGCCCGCCCCGCCGGAGCTCGTGGTCGAGAGCCCAGGCGGCAAGCCGCTGATCCACGAGGGCCAGGTCGGCCGCAAGCTGCTCGGCGGCACCTGGTACTTCCGCCAGGACGACCTGCGCGTGGGCGTCCCCGAGCGCTGGTTCGAGCAGCGCGACCTGGTGGGCTGGACGCAGGTCACCGTCCCGCACAACTGGAACAAGGACGACCTCACGCTGAACAAGTCGTCCGTCGGCTGGTACCGCAAGGAGTTCACCGTTCCGGAGGCGACCGCCAAGGAGGCGAAGCGCCAGCTCTGGAAGGTGCGCTTCGAGGGGGCGAACTACCGCAGCAAGCTGTACCTGAACGGCAAGGCGATCGGCGGGCAGATCGGCTACTTCCCGTTCGAGGCAGACCTGTCCGGGCTGCGCAAGGGGCGCAACACGCTCGTGATCTCGGTCTCCTCGATGCGCTCGAACACGGACCTCACCCACTGGCGGCCGGCCGCGTTCAACGGCTACGGCAGCGGCGGCTGGTGGAACTTCGGCGGTCTCCTGCGCGAGGTCTACATGCGCAAGGTCGACACGATCGACGTCGAGAGCGTGCAGGTGCTCCCGCGACTCGGGCGGCGGCTGCGCGGCCCCGCGAAGGTCGAGGTCCGCGCGATGGTGCGCAACATCACCCGCCGGGACCGCGACGTGACCCTCGTCCTGAACGTCGCGGGCGAGCGTCACGTCTACGACCCGCAGGAGGTCCAGGGCGGCGCGCGCCGCGAGCTCGAGATGAGCTTCGAGATCGAGCGGCCGAAGCTGTGGCAGCCGGGCAGCCCGAACCTCTACGACATGACGGTCGGCGCCTACGAGGGCGGCGAGCGCAGGTCCGCCTATCGCGTGACCTTCGGCGTCAAGAAGCTTCAGGTCGGGCGCGGCGGCACGCTGCTCCTGAACGGCAAGCGGCTCAACCTGCGCGGCGCGAGCATCCATGAGGACGACCGCGAGGAGGGTGGCGCGCTCAGCGAGGGCACGCGCCGGCTGCTGCTCGGCCGCCTCAAGGACCTCGGCGCGACCGTCACGCGCTCGCACTACCCGCTCCACCCGGCCTTCATAGAGGCGCTCGACCGCGCGGGGATCCTCTACTGGGTCCAGGCGCCGGTCTACCAGCTTCCGAACGACCTGTTCGACAAGGTCAGCCCCGCCGCGATCCGCGCCGCCGTGCTCACCGTGCGCAACAACATGAACCACGCCTCGGTGATGACGTGGTCGCTCGTCAACGAGCCCGCCTCGAGCCGCGGCGAGCTCGGCGTGGTCGGGCCGGGCCTGTCGCGCTACATCCAGAAGGCGTCGGCCGCCGTGCGCGAGCTCGACGACACCCGGCTCGTCGCGATCGACCGGCATTCGCGCATCGGCGAGCCGCTCACATCGCCGGCGTTCCGCTACCTCGACGTGCTCGGCGTGAACGAATACTTCGGCTGGTACGACTCGATCATGGTCGGGCTGCAGCGCGGGCCCTCGACGACGGAGGAGCTCCCCGCCTACCTCGACGCCCTGCACGCCGCGAATCCGCGGCTCCCGCTCGTGATCACGGAGTTCGGCGCCGAGGCGTCGCGGCTCGGGCCCGGTCGAGCAGCCCGGCACCCACGAGTTCCAGACGCGCTGGGTTCTCGACCACCTCGCGATCCACGCCTCGAAGCCGTACATCTACGGCTCGATCCAATGGGCGCTGCGCGACTTCCGGGTCGACCCGACCTGGCAGGGCGGCGCGCCGCGGGCGTGGGCCACGCCGCCGTGGCACAACAAGAGCGTCATCAACGAGGACAACGGCCGCAAGCCGGTCTACTTCGAGCTGCGCAAGCGCTGGCGCCGCACCCGCACCGCTCCGCTAGTTTCAGCCGCCGCGCGATGAAGCCCTGGCTCGCCATCCCCCTGCTCGCGCTCGCGCTCGCCGCCTGCGGCTCCGACGACGCGTCGCCCGGTGGGGACGACGGCGACTCGCGGGCGACGACGATCGCCTGCCTCGGCGCGCATGGGATCGAAGCCCGCGAGCAGGGCGACGACGAGGTGGTCCTCACCGGCGAGAACGAGGGACCGACGATCCGCTTCTACCTCACCGCGGGCGAGGCCGAGGCCGCCCAGTTCGAGGGCGACGGCGAGGGGTCCGAGCAGATCGGCGAGGCGCTCCTGTTCGTCGAGCCCGAGGTCGATCCGGACACCGAGGACGTGCTCGGGGACATCGAGCGCTGCCTCGCCGAGCTCGGCTGACTAATCGGCCAGCAGCACCTGGACGTCGTTCCGGCCCTTGCGGAACGAGTCCGGCGGGACCATGACCGAGACCAGCTCGGAGTCCTCGCCCTGGGCGAGCTCGAACGTGTTCCCGACGGCCACGATCTCTCCGTTGACCGCGATCGCGATGTCGCGCGGGGGCCCCTCGCCCCCCTCGACGCGCCCGATCACGTGCACGGGGATGAAGCCGCTCGCCGGATCGACGTTCCGGTAGTCGCGCGCGTTCACGAGCTCCACGTCGAGCTCCTCGCCCGCCGCCGACGCCGGCTGCCCGATCAGCCCCTGGTTCGGCCCGACCCGGAACAGGCGGTCGAAGCCGTCGGCCCCCGATCCGACCAGCCGCTGGTTGCGGGCGATCACCGCCCGGCGGTCGGCCGCGAACTCGCTCGCCGGCATGCGCAGGGTCTTGAACGTGTCGCGAATCAGGAAGCGCAGCTCGTCGCGGTCCTGCACCTCGTCGCTGAACGCCGACTTCCCGTCCATCTCGACCTGCGGGTCGAGGTCGAGCACGTCGAAGATCGTCGGCAGGATGTCGATCGTCTCGACCCAGGCGTCGTTCACCTCGCCGCGGGTCTGGCCGGGCGCCTTGATGTACAGAGGGATCGGCGCGATCTCGGCGGCGTGCTCGCGGTCGAGCCGGCGCCGCTCGTAGCGCTTCGAGAACGAGACGCCGTGGTCCGCCGCGACCACGATCAGGGCGTCGTCCCAGAGCCCGTCCGCCTTCAGCTTCTTCCACAGGCCGGCGAGCAGGGTGTCGGCGTACATCGTCTGGATGACGTGGCGCTGGAACAGCACGTCGAGCTGGCCCTGGTCCTCGTAGGACTGGGTCGTCAGGCCGTTGATCGCGTCGTTCGGCTGGCGCCGGTAGCGCGTGCCGTCGGGCAGGTACTGCCAGGGCACGTGCGGCAACAGGGTGTGCTTGAAGTTGAGCTGCGGCTTGGGGCCGGGCTCGATCCCGTCCATCCATTCCTGCCAGCGGATCGGGCGGCCGCCGTTCAGGTTGCGGCGCGCCTGGCGGCCGATCATCGACCGCTCCTCATCGATCGGCTTGACCTCGCCGGTGCTCTCCTGGCCGAAGTTGCCCCAGTTCTCGGAGACCGAGGTGAGCTCCGACTCGATCCCCGGCGGCGACACCACGTGCAGCCAGACGAGCCCGAGGTCCTCGGACATCGACGAGATGCGGCTCCCGTAGGACTCCTCCTGGCGCTCGTCCACGCACAGGTCGCGCGAGCAGACGGCGGTCGCCTCCTCGGACACGTTCATGCGGTGCGTCTTGCCGAACAGCGAGAAGATCGAGTTCGGGTGGTCGCCCGAGATCGGCTGGTGGTCCTCCTCGGGGAGGTTGCCGTCCATGATCGCCGGCTGCGCGCGCTCGGTCGAGTCGTAGACCGTGTACGCGTTCGGGAACCAGGTCGCGCTGTCGGCGAGCTCGGCGAAGCCCGGGAAGCGCTCCCTGTCGAGCTTGCCCTCCGCCTCGAGCAGCGTGGTGCCCGGCAGCTCGTCGAGCAGGACCATCACGATCGGCGCGCGCGCCACCCCGCCGATCGAGCGCGCCTTGGCCTCGTCGGGGAAGGCGAGCTCGGAGATCGAGCCGCTGAACAGGAACAGCAGCAGGAACACGAGCGGCGCGGGCGACAGGATGTTGAGGAACGAGCGCACGGGCTCCGCCCGCAGCCAGAGCACGGCCGCGCCGGCCCCGACGAGCACGGCCAGCACGATCAGGACGACGTCCGAGGCGTCGATGGCCTTCTTCAGCGCCTGCGCCGCGATCAGCGCCACCAGCGCCGCGATCAGCACCGCGTGGGCGCCGCGCCGCGCGGGCTCGCCCGCGAGCCCGACGAGCAGCTCGATCGCGAGCAGCAGCAGCGGCGGCAGCACCACGAGCAGGACGCTGAAGGAGACGATGTCCCACCCCGAGGAGCCGCGCGCGGCGAAGAACTCGGGGTTGTCCTTCAGCAGGTCGAAGAGCGGCTGCGCGACCGCGAAGGTCCACAGCACCGCGAGATTGAGGTACGCCCAGAGCGCGCCCCGGACGCGCTCGCTCATCCGCGCTTCGGCCGCGCGTGGTACAGGACGCGCGTGCCGGACTCGAGGCGCTCGGAGCGCTCGACCTCGAAGGCCTCGTTCAGGCAGCGCTCGAAGAAGCCGAGCTCGTAGTCGGGGTGCAGCCCCTCGCGCTTCGGCGCCAGCAGCTTCTTCACCATCGGGTCCTCACGCGTGGGGAACTCGATCACGAGCGCAGCGCCGAGCGAGGCGAGCCAGTCGACGAACTCCCTGACGGGCACGTTCGCGCTCATCGCGATGTGGTGGATCAGCGCGAGCGCCAGCACGAGGTCGGGCTTGCCGCGGTCGGCGAGCGTCTTGCGCTCGAGCCCGCGCCAGCCGAGGCCCGGCGACGGGTCGGCGAGGTTCATCGTGAGCGTGGTGATCTGCTCATTGCCCTCGGCGCGCAGGTCGCGGTAGAGCAGCTCGACCGGGCCCTGATCGGCGTCGACCGAGATCACGTTCCGGGCACCCTCGGCGGCGATGCGCGAGTAGCGGCCGTTGTTGCAGCCGATGTCCCAGACGAGCCCCCACGAGCGGCTCGTCGCGACCTCGCGGACGAAGTCGTCCTTGCGCTTCGCGTCCTCGTCCGAATAGCTGTTGCGCTCGCCGTAGGCGACCCAGACCCCCTGCGGCGGATCCCACGAGAGCCGCTCGACGACCCGGCGCATCTTGCGCACGTTCGCGACGAACAGCTCCTTCTTGAAGACGCGCTTGACCTCCTGCTTCACCTGGCCCGGCCGGTCGGCGTAGCGCGCCTCGAGCTTCGCGTGCAGGAAGACGTTCGTGAACACGCCCTTGCGGAAGCGGTCGCGGAAGCTCATCACGCCGCGCATCTGCGCGGGCGTGATGCCGTCGATCGAGCCGCGCAGCCAGGGCTGGAACGGGCACGCCCTTCGCCGCCTGGAGCAGCAGCGGATAGAGGTAGAGCATGCAGAACTGGCGGTAGCCGATCCACGGCTCGCCCTCCCGGATGCGCTCGAACGAGCCGACGTCCACGAACAGCGGCTTCGCGCCCTTCCACTGGACGTTGTACGGCGTCGAATCCTTCAGGACGATGTCGTGCTCGAGCGCCGCGAGCAGCAGGTCGAGCTGCAGGAGCGCGGCGTCCTTCAGCATCCCGAAGGTCCACTCGTACGGGTAGGAGACGAACGGGATGCGCTCGTGCCGCAGCACCGCCGCCGGCTCGTGCACGAGCAGGTCGCCGAGTGCCGCGACGTTCTGCGCGCGCTCGGTCGCGACGATGCGCTCGTCGCGGAGGAGGCCGCTCTCCTCGAGCGCCTCGAAGTCGCGCAGCCCGTCGGCGGAGAGCGCGCGAAAGACCTCGTCGCCCGAGTAGAAGACGCGGCTCTCGGGGTCGCGGAACGAGCCCGGCTCGAGAGCCGCGGGCGACGACGCGGTCATCGCCGGGGTCAGACGCTGTCCGAGCCCTGCGCCTAGCGCTGAGGCTCGCTGAGCGTCTTGACCTCGGTCTCCGGCTCATCCTTGCGGATGCGCAGGAACCTCAGGATCCGGCCCCAGTAGAGCTTGGCCGTCACGGCGACCGCAGCGAGCCCGCCGGCCAGGATCTGCAGGATCATGCTGCCGCTGCCGGGATCCAGATAGGCGAGAACGCTGGTCATGGTGATCGGGTGCTCCAAACGGGTCGGGGCGTCAAAAGAGGGTGGCGCGGGCCCGGCCTGCCGGACGATTGCGCGAGATGGCGCAGGCTAGCAGAGGTGTTGCACCCCTGTGAAAGCCTCTCGTCACGATGTGAATTCCCTGCAAAACTCGTGTAAACGGGCCCTGACATCCAACGCCACTACGCTACCCGGGCCGCCCGACATGAAGCTCATAATCCAGATCCCCTGCTACGACGAGGAATCGACCCTCCCCGAGACGCTCGCCGACCTTCCGCGCGAGATTCCCGGCGTCGACGAGGTCGAATGGCTCGTGATCGACGACGGCTCGACCGATCGCACGATCGAGGTGGCGCGCACGCACGGGGTCGACCACATCGTGCGCCTCACGAACAACCGGGGGCTGGCCGCCGCGTTTCAGGCGGGGCTCGACGCGTCGCTGAAGCTCGGCGCCGACGTGATCGTCAACACCGACGCCGACAACCAGTACTACGGCGGCGACATCCCGAAGCTCCTGGGGCCGATCCTCGCCGGCGAGGCCGACATGGTCATCGGCGACCGCGAGACGGATCAGATCGAGCACTTCTCGCCGCTCAAGAAGCGGCTGCAGCGGCTCGGCAGCGCCGTGGTCAGGCGCGCCTCGGGCACCGACGTGCCCGACACGACGTCCGGCTTCCGCGCCTACAACCGCGAGGCCGCGCTGCAGATGCAGGTGGTCTCGAAGTTCACCTACACGCTCGAGACGATCATCCAGGCGGGCAAGCAGACCGTGGCCATCTCCCACGTCCCGATCCGGACGAACGAGCAGACGCGCGAGTCGCGCCTGTTCCCGTCGATGTGGTCGTACGTGCGCCGCAACACGGTCTCGATCTTCCGCATCTACTCGCTCTACGAGCCGCTGCGCGTGTTCGTGGCCGCCGCGCTCCTGACCGCGCTCCTCGGCGCGTTCCTCTGGATCCGCTTCCTCGTGTTCGTCGTCCAGGGCGAGTCGAGCGGCCACATCCAGTCGCTCATCCTCGGCTCGACGCTGTTCATCGTGGCCGTGCAGTTCCTGGCGCTCGGCGTGGTCGGGGACATCCTCGCCGGCTCGCGCGTGCTCCAGCAGCGCATCCTCGAGCGGGTGCGGCGCGTCGAGCTGCACCTCGGGGTCGAGCCCTCGCACTACGAGCCGGGCGACCCGGCGCAGGGCCGCCCCCCGACCACGGGCGCGCAGTCCGGCCGGGCCACCGGCAAGACCGAGGAGCGGGAGGCGCTCAAGCTGTGAGCGGGCAGGTCGCGACCTCCGAGGTCCCCACCGGCAACACCTTCGACAAGTACGGCTCGTCGAACCCGGTGGTCAGGCGGCTGATGGCCGGCTTCCATTCGACGCTGGACGAGCTCTGGCGAAAGGCCGCGCCCGAGTCCGTGCTCGACGTGGGCTGCGGCGAGGGCGTCCTGACGGTCGAGTGGGCCGAGCGGCTCGGCGACCGGCGCGTCGTCGGCATCGACCTCGACGACCCCAAGCTGCGCGCCGAGTGGGAGCGCCGCACGCGCGCGAACCTCGAGTTCTGCGCCGAGGAGGCCACCCGCCTCTCGTTCGGCGAGGACGAGTTCGACATGGCCGCCGCGATCGAGGTGCTCGAGCACGTGCCCGACCCGGAGGCGACGCTGGCGGAGATGGCGCGGGTCGCGCGCCGCCACCTGCTCGTATCGGTGCCGCGCGAGCCGCTCTGGCGCGGGCTCAACATGGCGCGCGGCGCCTATCTGCGCGACCTCGGCAACACCCCCGGCCACGTGAACCACTGGTCGAAGCGGGCGTTCGTCTCGCTGCTCTCGCGCCACGGGACGGTGGAGGAGGCCCGCTCGCCGTTCCCGTGGACCATGCTGCTTGTCCGCATCGGCTAGCTCCAAGTCGTACGGCCGCGGCGCCGCGATCCTCGCGGTGGGCATCGGCGCCACCGGGCTGATCACGTTCGGCTACTTCTCGATCGCCTCGCACGTGCTGCCGGAGGCCGAGTACGGGCGCATCACCCTGCTGTGGTCGGCGATGTTCATCACGGTCTCCGTGCTGTACCGGCCGGTCGAGCAGCTCCTCTCGCGCACGATCGCCGACCACGACGCCCGCGGCATCCCCGGCACGCACCACCTGCGCGTGGCGGCGCAGGTCCAGTTCGCGCTCGCGCTCCTCTTCCTCGTCGCCGCGCTCGTGCTGCGCGGGCCGATCCAGGACGACCTGTTCGGCGGCTCGGCCACGCTCTACTGGGTGCTCGTCGTCGGCGTGCTGGCCTACGCGGCGAGCTACTTCGCGCGCGGGTTCCTCGCGGGCCACCACCAGTTCGGCCTCTACGGCGGCCTCGTGCTGATGGAGGCGACCTCGCGCTGCCTGTTCGCGCTCGCGGTGGCGATCGGGATCGCGGACGGCCAGTCGGCGGTCGCGCTCGGCATGGCCGCCGCGCCGATCGTGTCGCTCGCCGTGGTGCCGCCGGCCCTCGCGCGCAGGCTCGCCCCACGCGTGGACACGGACGACGAGCCCGACCTCGGTCAGCTCGACGCCGCCGCGCGCGACGAGCCCTCGGCGCGCGAGCCCGAGTTCACGCTCGCCCGCGGCACGGGCTTCGCGGCGGCCGTCCTGCTGATCATGCTCTGCGAGCAGACCTTCCTGAACGCCGGGCCGCTCCTGATCGAGGCCACGGACGACAGCGCGGCGGGAGCCGCGCTCGCCGGCATCGTCTTCAACGTGCTGCTGATCGCCCGGGCTCCGCTGCAGCTCTTCCAGGCCGTGCAGGCGTCGATCCTCCCCCATCTCACGCGCCTGCGCGCCGGCGGCGAGACCGACCCGTTTCGCCGCAGCGTCAACCTCACGCTGATCGCGATCGCGGGCTTCGCGGCCGCCGTGGCGCTCGTGATGCTCGTGGCGGGACCGTTCCTGATGGACCTGTTGTTCGGCGGCGAGTTCGACTACGAGCGCGGCGGGCTCGTGATCGTGGCGGGAGGCATGGGGCTCTACCTGTGCGCGGCCACGCTGAACCAGGCGCTGCTCGCCCACGGCCGCGCGCGCCAGGCGTCCGCGACCTGGGCGCTCGCGGCGATCCTGTTCGTGCTCTTCCTCCTGCTCGTCGAGTTCGACGACCGGGTGCTCCAGGTCGAGCTCGCCTTCACGGGGGCGGCCGCGGCGCTCAGCTCCGTGCTCTACCTGCTCTACCGCAGCGCATAGGCTGTCCGCATGGCCGGCAAACCCGAGGTGGGCGACCCCGCTCCGGACTTCGAGCTCGAGGGCACCGCCGGGCGCTTCAAGCTCTCCGACCACCTCGGCGAGCGCGTCGTGCTGCTCTTCTACCCCGGCGACAACACGACCGTCTGCACGAAGCAGTTCTGCTCCTACCGCGACAACGCCGAGGCCTTCGGGGGGCTCGAGGCCACGGTCGTCGGCATCTCGAACCAGAGCGTCGAGTCGCACGAGAACTGGACGCGCAAGCACTCGCTGACCGTCCCGCTGCTCGCTGACGAGGACAGCTCGGTCGCGAAGGCCTACGGCGCCCACCAGACCTTCATGGGGACGAAGCGGGCGGTGATCATCGTCGACGAGGACGGCGTCGTGCGCGGCCGGCACGACCACCTGCTCGGGCCTCGACTTCCAGTCCGTGGCGGACCTGCAGGACGCGCTCGCCGAGCTGCCGTGACCGAGACGCTCGTCGTCGAGCCGCGCTTCAACGGCCCGCCCGGGTCCGGGAACGGCGGCTACACGTGCGGGCTGGTGGCGGGCCTGGTCGGCGCGGAGGAGGTCGAGGTGAGCCTGCGCAGCCCGCCGCCGCTCGGGCGGCCGCTGTCCGTCACGCGCCCGGCGGGCGACGCGGTCGAGGTCCACGACGGCGAAGTGCGCGTGGCCGAGGGGCGCCCCACCGAGCTGCTCGAGGACGTGCCCGACGCGCTGCCGCGCGAGGAGATCGAGGCGGCGAGCCGCGAGGGGGCCGCGCGCTGGTGTGACCATCACCCCTTCCCCACCTGCTTCGTCTGCGGACCGGCGCGCGAGAGCGGCGACGGCCTGCGCATCTTCCCGGTGGAGCTGCCCGGGCGCGAGGGGCTCTTCGGCGCGTCCTGGCGTCCCGACGCGTCGCTCGCGGGCGACGACGGCCGGGTGCGCCCCGAATGCGTCTGGGCGGCGCTCGACTGCCCCACGAGCGCGCCGGTCGCGAACTTCGGCAGCGGACCCCCGATCGTCCTGGCGCGGCTGAGCGCGCGGCTCGGCTGTCCTGTCCTCGTAGGGGAGGAACACACCATCCTGTCGTGGGAGCTCGGCCGCTCGGGACGCAAGCGCGAGGGAGCGGCGGCGCTGTACGACTCGCGGGGGCGCCTCCTGTGCGCTTCGCGCGCGCTCTGGATCGAGCTGCAGCAACAGGGATAATCGACCCATGGCGACCCACTACCGGACCTGCCCCTTCTGCGAGGCCACCTGCGGCCTCGAGATCGAGACCGAGGGCCGGGAGGTGGTTTCCGTCCGCGGCGACGCCGAGGACGTGCTGAGCCGCGGCTTCATCTGCCCGAAGGCGTACGGCATCAAGCAGCTCCACGAGGACCCCGACCGGCTCACGACGCCGCTCGTGCGCCGCGACGGAGAGCTCGTCGAGGCGAGCTGGGACGAGGCCTTCGAGGAGATCGAGCGGCGCCTGGCTCCGCTGATCGCCGAGCACGGCAAGAACTCCGTGGCGGTGTACATCGGCAACCCGAACGCCCACAACCTGTCCGCGCTCCTCTACACGCCCGTCTGGCTGCGGGTGCTCGGCTCGCAGAACGTCTTCTCGGCGTCCACGGTCGACCAGATGCCGAAGCAGGTCGCGGCCGGCGAGATGTTCGGCGCGATGCTGTCGATCCCCGTGCCCGACCTCGATCGCTGCGAGCACCTGCTCGTGCTCGGCGCGAACCCGCTCGTCTCGAACGGCAGCCTGCTCACCTCGCCGGACATGCGCGGCAAGCTGCGCGCGATCCGCGAGCGGGGCGGCAGGGTCGTGGTCGTCGACCCTCGCCGCACGCGCACGGCGGAGGAGGCCTCGGAGCACCACTTCATCCGGCCCGGCGCCGACGCCCTGCTGCTCGCCGCCCTCGCCTGCACGATCGTCGAGGAGGGCCTCGAGCGCAGCGAGCGCCTCCAGGAGCAGGTGAACGGCCTCGACGAGGCGCGCGCGTTCGTGCGCGAGTTCACGCCCGAGGCGGTCGCAGCCGCCTGCGGCATCGAGGCCGAGGAGATCCGCCGGATGGCGCGCGAGCTCGCCGCCGCGGAGCGCGGGGCGGTGTACGGGCGGATGGGCACGACGACCCAGGAGTTCGGCACGCTCGCGAGCTGGCTCGTCGAGGTGCTGAACGTGCTGACGGGGAACCTCGACCGCGAGGGCGGCGCGATGTTCACGCGCGCGGCCGCCGGCCAGAAGAACTCGGCGGGTGCGGGCGGCAGCGGCAAGGGTGTTCGCTTCGGGCGCTGGGCCTCGCGCGTGCGCGGGCTGCCGGAGACGTTCGGCGAGCTGCCCGTGGCAGCGCTGGCCGAGGAGATCGACACCCCGGGCGAGGGCCAGGTGCGCGCGCTCGTGACGCTCGCGGGCAACCCGCTCGTCTCGACGCCGAACGCCGAGCGCCTCGCGCGGGCGGTCGAGGGCCTCGACCTCGTCATCTCGATCGACATCTACGTCAACGAGACGACCCGGCACGCGGACGTGATCCTGCCCGCTCCGGAGCCGCTCGAGAAGGCGCACTACGACCTCGCGCTCTACCAGCTCGCGGTGCGCAACGTGGCCAACTATTCGCCGGCCGTGTTCGAGAGCGAGGTGCCGGCCGAGTGGCGGACGCTGCTCCGGCTCGCGGCGCTGATCGCGGGCCAGGGTCCCGACGCCGACGTGGACGCCTTCGACTCGATGGTGATCGCCACGCTGATCCAGCGCGAGCTCGCGGACCCCGGCTCGCGGCTCGCGGGGCGCGACGCCGACGAGCTGCTGCGCGAGCTCGAGCCGCGCACGGGGCCTGAGCGGATGCTCGACTTCATGCTGCGCGCGGGCCCGTACGGCCTGACGCTCGACCAGCTCGAGCAGAACCCCCACGGGATCGACCTCGGGCCGCTCGAGCCGCGCCTGCCGGATCTGCTGCGGACGCCGAGCGGGCGCATCGAGCTCGCCCCCGAGCCGATCCTCGCCGATGGCGAGCGCCTGCGGGCCGCGCTCGAGCGCGAGCGGAACGGCGGGCTCGTGCTGATCGGGCGGCGCCAGCTGCGCTCGAACAACTCCTGGATGCACAACCTGCCCGCCCTCGTGAAGGGCAAGGACCGCTGCACGCTGCTCGTCCACCCCGACGACGCGGACCGGCTCGGCCTCGCGGACGGCGGGCGTGCGCTCGTGCGCTCGGCGGCGGGACAGATCGAGGCGCCCGTCGAGCTGACCGACGAGATCATGCCCGGCGTGGTGTCGCTTCCGCATGGCTGGGGCCACGACGAGGAGGGCATGCGGCTCGGGGTGGCCTCGGCGCACGCGGGGGTCAACTCGAACGTGCTCGCGGACGAGACGGCGGTCGACCCGCTGTCGGGCAACGCCGTGCTGAACGGGATCCCGGTCGAGCTCGCGCCGGCGGGCGGCGCTCAGCCGAGCCCGAACGGCGGGGCGTACGAGACGGCCCCGCGCGCCTCGTCCGTGTAGAGCGGCAGCCGCAGCGCCATCCAGGCCTCGGCGGGGACCTCCGCCGGGAACTCGAGCCCGAGCGGGGCCGCCGGCTCGAAGCCGAAGCGCGGGTAGTAGCCGGGATGCCCGAGCACGATCGCGAGCGGATGCTCGAGCGCCCGCGCCCGCTCGAGCGACTCCTCGACGAGCAGCGAGCCGATGCCCTCGCGCTGTCGGGCCGGATCGACGGCCATCGGCGCCAGCGCCAGCACGGTGTGGCCTGAGGCGACCCGCGCCTCGCTGTAGAAGATGTGGCCGACCACGCGCTCGCCGTCCACGGCCACGAGGCAGAGCTCCGGCACGTGCGCCCCGGCCTCGCGGAGGGCGTCGACGAGGGCGGCCTCGTCGGGCTGCTCGAAGGCGGCCTCGTTCAGCGCGCGGACCGCATCGCGGTCGCCGGGAGCCTCGGTGCGGATCGCGGGCGCGCCGCTCAAATCGGCTGCAGCATCGATTCGCCGCAGGAACGGCAGATCACGTTCGCCGTATCCGACATGCGCGCGATCGTGGAGTGCGCGCCGCAGTTCGGGCACTCCGAGCGCAGCTCGAAGCGGTGCAGGCAGCTCACGCAGCGATAGCGGCCCGCGAGATTCGTGCCGCGCAGCCACGGTTCCCCGCAGGATGGGCACTTCGGGCCCAGATCGAGCCTCGGCTCCTCAGCCACGCGTACCCCTCCTCACGGGCCGAACGCTAGCCGGTCAGGCGCCCAGCCGTGCGCCGTTGCCGCGCAGCCAGTCCGCCGCGTCCATGGCGCGCTTGCCCGGCGGATGTACCGCGAGCAGCTCGAGCGCGCCGCCCGACGCGCCGTATAGGAGCTTGCCGTCGCGGGCCTCGAGCAGCCCAGGCTCGGGCCCGTCCTCCGGCACGAGCATGCACCTGACCACGCCGAGCCGCTCACCCCAGGGCAGCTCGACGTAGGTGCCCACGTGCGGCGAGAGCGCGCGCACCCTGCGCTCGAGGTCCGCCGCCGGGCGGGCCGGGTCGAGCAGCCGCTCGGACGCCTCGATCTTCTCCGCGTAGGTGACGCCCTCCTCCGCCTGGTCGCGGAAGGGCGGCTCCAGGTCGAGCGCCTCCACGAGCAGCTCGGCACCCAGGGCGGCGAGCCGCGGAGCGAGGCTGCCGAAGTCGTCGTCGGGCGCGATCGCCTCCGCGCGCTGCACGCAGACCGGCCCCGCGTCGAGCTCCGCGACCGGGCGCATCACCGAGACGCCCGTCTCCTCGTCGCCCGCCTCGATCGCGCGCTCGATCGGCGCGGCCCCGCGCCAGCGGGGCAGGAGCGACGGGTGCAGGTTGAGCATCGGGTGCTCGGACAGCAGCGGCTCGCGGATCAGCGCTCCGAACGCGCAGATCAGCACCGCGTCCGGGTTGGCCGCGCCGATGGCGGCCCGCGCCTCGTCCGCGTTCACGTCCTCGGGCTGGATCGTCTCGATCCCGAGCAGGCGGGCCGACTCGGCCACCGGCGGCGGCGCGGTTCTGCGGCCGCGGCCGCGGGCGCGGTCGGGGCGGGTGACCACGAGCAGCGGCCTGTGGGGCGTGGTCGACAGGCGGTCGAGGACGTCCGCCGCGAAGTCGCTCGTGCCGAGGAAGACGGTGCGCATTCGGCCCTATCCCACCATGTTCCGTATCTTGACCCGGTGACGACGCTGCTCGAGCGACGAATGGCGCAGGCCGTCGGCGATGGCCATGTGATCACCCATCCGCGCCGGCTCGCCACCTACCGCTCGGACGGGCTGCTCGCCTACGCGCAGGCTCCGGCGATGGCGGTTCTCCCCGGAAGCGCGGAGGAGGTCCGCGACGTCGTGCGCGCCTGCCACGAGGCCGAGGTGCCGTGGGTGGCGCGCGGCGCGGGCTCGGGCCTGTCGGGCGGGGCGCTCCCGGTCGAGGACGGGGTCCTGATCGCCCTCACGCGCATGCGCCGGATCCTGCGCGTCGAGGTCGAGGACGGCCGCGTGCTCGTCGAGCCCGGCGTCACCAACAGCGCGGTCTCCGCCGCCGTTGCGCCGACCCACTTCTATCCGCCCGACCCGTCGAGCCAGATCGTCTGCACGATCGGCGGCAACGTCGCCGAGAACTCGGGCGGAGCGCACTGCTTCAAGTACGGCTTCACGACGAACTACGTGACCGGTCTCGACGTGGTGCTGCCGGACGGGACGGAGGCGAGCCTCGGCGGACCGGAGCTCGACGGCCCGGGGCTCGACCTCGTCGGAGCGTTCGTCGGGTCCGAGGGGACGCTCGGGGTGGCCACGCGGATCTGGCTGCGCGTGGTTCCGCGCCCCGAGGCGGTGCGCACGCTCGTCGCGTTCTTCGGCTCGACGAGCCAGGCGGGCGAGGTCGTGTCCGCGATCGTCGCGGCCGGCATCGTCCCCGGGGCGATCGAGATGATGGACAACCTCTCGCTGCGCGCGGCCGAGGACGCCATCGGAGTCGGATTCCCGCGTGACGCCGGCGCCGCTCTCCTCGTCGAGCTCGACGGCCCGGCGGCCGAGTGCGAGACGCGCTTCGAGGAGGTGGTGGGCCTCTGCGAAGGGGCGGGAGCGGACTCGGTCCGGGTCGCTCGCGACGCGGGCGAGCGCGACGCGATCTGGCGCATGCGCAAGGCCGCCTTCGCCGCGATGGGACGGCTCGCGCCGAACTACTACGTGCAGGACGGGGTCATCCCCCGCACGCGCCTGGCCGCCGTGCTGGCGCGCATCGAGGAGCTGGCGGCCGAGCACGACCTGCGCGTGGCGAACGTGTTCCACGCCGGGGACGGCAACCTGCACCCGCTGATCTGTTACGACGGCGCCTCTGCGGACGAGGCCGAGCGGGCCGAGCGGCTCGCCGGCCTGATCGTGGAGGCGTGCGTCGACGAGGGCGGGTCGATCACGGGCGAGCACGGGGTCGGGGTCGACAAGAAGCGCTACATGCCGGCGATGTTCGGCGAGGCCGACCTGGCGACCTTCCAGCGGCTGCGCTGCGCCTTCGATCCGGACGGCCTGGCGAACCCCGGCAAGGTGATGCCGACGCCCCGGCTGTGCGGCGAGGTGCCGGGGCCCTACCGCGAGCATCCGCTCGAGCGGGCCGGGTTGGCGGAGCGCTTCTGATGCCGGTGGCGGAGCGGCCGCGCACGCGCGACGAGCTCGCCGATGCGCTGCGCGAGGCCGCCGAGGCGGGCACGCCGGTCGCTCTGCGCGGGGCGGGCACGAAGGCGGGCTGGGATCCGCGCGTGCGCCCCGGCGCCGCGCCGGTCTCGACGCTCGGCCTCGACCGCGTCGTCGAGCACAACCCGGGCGACCTGACCGCCGTGCTCGAGGCGGGCGTCCCGCTCGCGCGGGCGCAGGAGCTGTTCGCCGAGGCGGGACAGATGCTCGCCCTCGACCCCCCGGGCGCCGAGGCGACCCTCGGAGGGATCGTGGCGAGCGGCGACTCGGGGCCCCTGCGGGGGCGCTACGGCGGACCGCGCGACCTGGTGCTGGGAGTCGGGGTGGCGCTCTCCGACGGGACGCTCGCGAGAAGCGGCGGCAAGGTCATCAAGAACGTGGCGGGCTACGACCTCGCGAAGCTCTTCTGCGGCTCCTTCGGAGCGCTCGGCGCGATCGTCGAGCTCTCGGTGCGGCTGCACCCGCTGCCGGGCGAGACGCTGACGGTCGTCGGCTCGACCTCCGATCCGGATGCGCTCGGCCGCGGAGCGCTGGCGCTGGCCGCGGCCCCGTTCGAGCACATCGGCCTCGACCTGCGCTGGGAGGCGGGCCGGGGCGCGCTGCTGATCCGCTTCGCCGGCGCCGCGCCGCGCTCGCAGGCGGAGCTGGCCGCTCGGCTGCTCGCCGAGGCGGGCCTCGCTCCCGAGACGGCGGACGGCGACGAGTCCCTGTGGCGGGCTCAGCGCGAGGGCCAGCGCGGCCCGTGCGCCGTGCGGGTGTCGGGCCTGCCGTCGCGGCTTCCGCTGCTGCTGCGCGCGGCGGACGCCCACTCGGCCCGAGTCGTCGGCAGGGCGGGTCTCGGCATCTCGTGGATCTGCCTGCCCGAGCCGAGCGCAGCCGCCGTGGACGAGCTGCGCCGCTCGCTCGCGCCGTCGCCCTGCGTGGTGCTCGACCGGCCACCGGAGCTCGACGTGGACGCGCGAGGTCCGCTCGACCCCGGCGCGGATGCGCTCGGGGCGCGGGTGAAGGAGCGCTTCGACCCGGCGGGCATCCTGTGAGCGGCTACGACGAGATCCGCCCGCCGCAGCCCGAGCTGATCGCGGACTGCGTGCACTGCGGCTTCTGCCTCCCCACTTGCCCGACCTACACGCTCTGGGGCGAGGAGATGGACTCGCCCCGCGGGCGGATCGTCCTGATCGCCGAGGGAAGCGAGGAGATCTCGGAGCCGCTCGTGACGCACCTCGACCGCTGCCTCGGATGCATGGCATGCGTGACGGCCTGCCCGTCGGGCGTGCGTTACGACCTGCTCCTCGAGGACGCGCGGGCGCAGGTCGAGCGCGGCGTCTCGCGTCCCCGTTCCGAGCGGGCGGCGCGGGCGCTGACCTTCGGCCTGTTCACGCGTCCGGGGCGCATGCGCGCGCTGGCGCCGGGCGCCGCCGCGGCGCGCCGCATCGGCCTGCCGCGGCTCGCGCGCAGGGCACAGGAGCGGGGCCTCATGCCGCGGCTGTCCGCGGCGGTCTCGATGACGCCGCCGGCGAGCACTCGCGAGGCGCTTCGCCCCCTCCCCCGCCTGTACGAGGCGCGCGGCGAGCCGTCGCGGCGTGGTCGCGCTGCTCCAGGGCTGCGTGCAGCGCGTCTTCTTCGGCGGGGTGAACGACGCGACGGCTCGCGTCCTCGCCGCCGAGGGCTTCGAGGTGCACGCGCCACGCTCCCCACGCTGCTGCGGCGCCCTGCCGCTGCACGCGGGCGAGGACGCGCAGGCACGCGAGCTCGTGAAGGAGACGATCGAGGCGCTCGAGGGCTACAGCACGATCGTCGTGAACGCGGCGGGCTGCGGCTCGGCGATGAAGGAGTACGGGCACGTGCTGCGCGACGAGCCGGGCTGGCGCGAGCGGGCGGCGGCGTTCGCCTCGCGCGTCCGCGACGTGCACGAGCTGCTGGCGGAGGCCGGCCCGCGCGCCGAGCGCCGCGAGCTGCCCCTGCGCGTGGCCTACCACGACGCCTGCCACCTCGCCCATGCGCAGGCGATCCGCGAGCAGCCGCGCGAGCTGCTCCGCTCGATTCCCGGCCTCGAGCTGCTCGAGCCCGACGAGTGGGAGCTCTGCTGCGGATCGGCCGGGACCTACAGCCTCACCCAGCCCGAGGCGGCCGCCGAGCTCGGCGAGCGCAAGGCGCGCAACCTGATCGCCACGGGCGCCGACGCGATCGCGGCGGCCAACCCCGGCTGCGCCCTGCAGATCGCGGCGCACACGGAGCGGCTGGGCCGTCCGCTGCCGGTGCACCACCCGATGGAGCTGCTGGCGCGCTCGCTCGGCGCCTGAACGGCGCTCGGCAGACGAGCCGTCCCGAGATACTGGACGGCGATGTCGCAGGAGAACGTCGAGCTGGTGCGCGAGGGGTTCGCCCGTTGGAACGAGGGCGACTATGAGCTCTTCCTGAGCTCCACCACGCCCGACATCGAGCTGCATTCTCGCTTCGGGAGCCTCACCGGCGAGCCCTACCGAGGGGCGCGGGGAGTGCGCGAGTGGCTCGCTGACCTGAAGCAGAGCTTCGAGCGATTCGATCTCTGGCTCGACGACGTACGCGACCTCGGCGACGAGGTGCTCGCCATCGGCGGCCTCAACCTGCGCGCGCGGGGAAGCGGGCTCGACATGAAGGAGCCGATGGGCTGGGTCTTCGAGTTTCGAGACGGGCGCCTGGCGCGCATGAAGTTCTATGCGCAACCGGCGGATGCTCTGAAGGCGGTGGGTCTGCGGGAGTAGGCCCACGACGGCACCCTTCCCGGACGGCCTCCACTCGCAGGCCACTCCGTCACGCTCGCACCGCCGTCCAGAGAGGCGGGCCGGGCCGACAGGACGGGCGCACCGCAGGGGCGGCGGCAGGTCTCCCGCTCTCGGCGAGCTTCCGTGTCGCCTTGAGCCGCCCACCGCCGCCGATTCGCCTGATCCCCAGGTGTCCCGGCGGTGCAACATCCGGACGCGGTTTCGCGGTCACAGCGCCGGGCATCAGTCGGCGGCAGGGGTACGAGGGCTCGCGTGGCGTTCCCCCGACGCGCGTGCCAGAGCCGGGACGGGCGGTCCGGACTTGCCCGTCCCGGCCCCCTGTGCGTTGCGGTGTATGCGGCACACAGACGGGCCGAGACCGGTTGATGCGGGTCGGTCGTTCGGCCCCGTCGCTACGTTTGCCGGATGCCCACCGCCGCCCAGTACATCTTCACGATGTACACGTGTTTTGCTCTGGTCGCGGGCTAGCAGCGGGTGTACGACAAGAATGCGCGACAAAGGGTAAAACCTCGCGCGCGTAAATACATCAAAACAAACATGAAGATCTCGGAGACTTGCTCGAAACTCACAACCATCTGGGCAAACAGGTCGTCTCGACCCCAGAGGATCATGATCGCGCCTTCGATGAACAACGACTCAAACTCATACTTCACTTACGGCGCGCGACGACTGGTTGCGGTGCTCGCGGCGCGGGGGCTGAAACTCAGTTAACTCTACTCCGACCTGCGTGAACGGCACTACGTCTAGTTCTTGGTAACGTAGCACATGAGAGACACGTAAACAAAAAGAAGCTGATATGACTTCAAAGACAAAAAAGTACAAAACGCCAATGATATCGGCGCTAAGATTAATGGTGTGCCCACGTTAGGTGGAGCCAGAGGAATAGACACGAGATTCAATACAACGAACAAATCGATATAAACGAGCAAAAAAATATACTACATGCGCTTGCGCTCTAACAGGATATAAACTCCGATGCCGCCAAGAAGCAACGACGCGACGCACGTCGTCGACGCTAACTTCGTGATGGTCGCGCAGTGCGAATCACTGTCAAGTACGAAACGATCACAAAGTGCTTCAAGAAGCGCGACCCAGTTGCACGCGAACGGCGTGAGATGTGCCTTGTGCGGACTTCCAGCTGCTGACGCTCAAGCTCGTCGACGGTCACGGCTGTCGTCGGCATCAGGGCCATGCATCCTCTTGTAGGCAGGTACCCATCTGTTAAGGTTTTGTGGCGAGCTTTCTCAACGTCTGAACTTCTTGTTCTGGGTGTCAACGCGACTCCCTTCCTGTGTATCAGTCCTGCCCGTTGCCCGCTGCGAGGTAGCCGTCGAGCAGCGTCCGCCGCCTCGCTCCTCGTTCCCCGGCATCAGGTGGCCGTAGCGGTCGAACGTGATCGCGATCGACGCGTGGCCCATGTACGTCGGAGAGCGCCTTCGCGTTCACGCCCGCCGTCGATCATGTAGCTGGCGAACGTGTGGCGGCACTCGTGCAGCGTGATCCTGCGCAGGCTCGCTGTCGGCCCACGCCTTGTCGGCCCGTGCGCTGTAGCTCGCTTCGCGTGTGAACGGCGCTCGTCCGTCGACCCGAACGCTCGAGCTCGGGGTCGCGCGACGCCGTCCTGTGCGCAGCAGGTCCGCCGCCAGCATGCTCCGCGAAGCGGCGAGCGGATCGGTACGCGGCCGGACGCGTGCGGCCCTTCGTTTCGATCTCTCTCTTCTATGCTGTCCCAGCCCGCCACGACCTGCGATCACGCCCGCGTCGAGCTCGATGCGCTCTCACGCGTAGCGCCTGTAGCTCGCCGCAACGAAGGCCGTCGTACATCGCGGTCGCCCACAGCGCTCGGTCGCGTTCGGGTACAGCGGCGAGCAGCGACGCGGCCTCTGCCGAGTCCGCGATCCGATCCCAGCCGTCCCCTGGCTGCTGGGAGCGACAGGCCGTCTATCGGGTTGATCGGTGATGCGGCCGCTCTCGAGCTCGCGGCGCATGATCCGGGCGAGCGGTATGAAGCGTCGAGCCGGATCGTGTGCGGCGATAGTCCTTCCGCGAGCCACCCGTCGATCTAGGTCCTGTAGGTCCTGGTGGTCGATCTCGGAGAGCGGGATCGACGCCGAGCAGCTGGTAGATCCGGCGGCGCGAGGTTGTGCTCGTACATTCGGATCGTCTGCGGCTTGTAGAGCTGGCCGCCACTGTTGCGGACGACGCGCTGGCGCATGTGTGACGAGCGTGTCGTCGCATACGTCTCGTAGCGTCGCCCGTGACCGACCGAGTAGCTACCTACCGCGCTTGATCGCCTTGAGCGCGTCAATGTCGCCACGTTTGCGCTTCCGCGAGCGACTTCGTCGGTGTAGCGGTGGCGCGTCTTGGTTGCGCCGTCCCATTACGTTCGCCTCGTACGTACTGCTCACCGAGCAACGCCCATCTCTTGTAGAGCGGCACGATCGCGATTGTCGCTCACGAATCCCCTTCGCCATCACGCTACCGCCTAGGGGCGTCTATTGGCAGGGCACGGGCTTACGCTTTGTATGGGCATGGAGCTAGTACTTCCGTGTCAAGGCCCGTCGTGTGCGCTGGAACGCCGCGGCGGGCCGCTGGGCTTTGGGAGCGATCGTACGCTCGCGGGTCGCTTGGATCAAATCAGGTTCCCCGTTGCGGCGGCGACAGACAGGGCGTACTGTCGCGTCATGAGCCAGTACCAAAATGGCGGCTGGTGCTACACCTGCAACTACCAGCGCCTCTTCGTTCGACAGAAGCCCAACCACATTCTCCACCTGATCCTGTCGATCCTGACAGTCGGGATTTGAGCGATCTTCGTGTGGCTTCCGCTCACGCTCGTCAACAGCTCGAAGGCGCCACGCTGCACCGTGTGCGGCACGAAAGCCAGCAAGAAGCCCCCCGTGGCGGCCGCGCCTGGCGAGTGAGCGCCCGAGCAGCACATCACGCAGCTGTCCGAACGTCCGTAGTAGCCCGCCGCCCGTTCGGCGGGGCGCGGGGGTAGCGGCCGAGCCGTTCCCCGCAGCACGCCACCGCAAGGAGAAGCCGCTAGTCGGCGGTAACGACGCTCTGCTCTGGGCGATACTGCTCTGCTTGAAGGATAGACGCCTGCCAACGCCCAGACAGATCCTCGAAGTCCTGAGCCTCCAGCAGCGCCTCGTGGAACTCTCGGCGCTCGAGCTCGCTCAGCTCGTCGAGCGGCGGATAGGCGACGACCTTCTCGACGCGCCGGCTCAGCTAGACACTTGCCATTAGCGGAGAGTAAGCCGAGCGAGATACTGAGACGCAGACGTCGACCGCTAGAGAGGTAGTCAGAGAGCGATATCCCACTGCCAAGCATAACAACGTACACTCGTCTTGCAGCACGAGCGAGGCGATCACACGAGACAGTTCTATGGCAAGCGTAGATGACGTTCACAACCTCTTGAACGACGTCAAACGCATCACGCTGAAGCAGATGTAAAACAAGACAAACGCGATCAACACGTGACCTTGAAGCGGATCGAGGAAAAGACCGACGCGATCAGCGGCGTGACTTTAAAGCTGATAGAGGAGAAAACCGAACGCGCTACCAAAGCCGAGAGAGACTTCCAGATCCAAGTGCGCGCCCAGCTTAGCGAAATCGACGCGAAGTTGCAGCAGATCATCACAGCGCTGTTCGCCCCGTCGCCCATACCGAAGTCACCGACACCGCCGTCGAGCTAAACTCTCTCAGAACGACGTTCAAAGTCTTGCCGCGTCGCGCTGTCAGACAGCGAAGAGCGAGAGTAAGCCCGAAGACATTCGCCGCGCTCGCGTTGCGCGGTATCACAGGAGAACGCGCGCGGACCGACGCGGACTGCTCGCTGCGAGAATCCAGTCTTGCGCGCGCCCAGCTAGAGAAGTTAAATAATAAGTAAACAAACACCCCAAAACGTCAACGCGGAGTAAAAAGTAAGCATGATGCACGAGCTAAACACAACGCCCGACCTGAACGACCTGTCGTCAGCAGAGTCCGCGCGCTAACAAGCAAAGCGTTCTAAGAAAGCAGCCGAGCGGCGGCAGCGGCGCTGGGCGTGACGTTCCCCGAGCCCTCCGAGACAAAAACAAGAGCAAACCAGCTGTCCTGCGCCGAAATGTGAAGTGCTACACACAACACTTACGACTTATACAAGATCGCAATCACCGAGAGTCTTCGTAGCGGCTACGCCGCGTACTAACACACACTAAAAGAAACTTACACCAACAACACAGCGAGATGCAAAATACTGTTAAACACTACACTCGAAACAAACAACACCCCCTACCTAAACAACCTATCGTCAGAGGAGTCGTCACGCGAACGAGCGAAGCGCGCCAAGAAAACAGCCGATGTTGCGGCAGCCGCGCTGGCGTGACGTTCTACGAGTCCTACGAAACAAAAACAAGAGTAAACCAGCTGTCCTGCGCCGATATGTGAAGTGCTCATCACACCTCTTACCAGATAGAGATGATTGCCATCGCAGAGATACTCAGTAACAGTTACGCAACGTACTACCACATATTAGCAGAGTCTTACAGCCATTCTGCGGAACATGCACAAACCCAACCTAGAAATCTCATAACCCAACAAAGTGATGCTCAAACGCTACAGCAACGCTAAGACGCCATACATGTGCGGAGCGGCAGACAAAGCGCGCCTACACAGTCAACGCTGTCGCACCTATATCGCCATAGCGCTCTATTTCAACATCTAGCGCTCTCGGTCCGTCGATACATCTACATCGTTCGAATCTTTACGCGATGTTCGCTCTTCTAGGCGGTCTATAAGTCAAGCGAGTCTTTTGCTCTTTTTACGATTAACTCAAGAATTTCTCGAGGTCCGCTTTCTGATATCCACTCGTGGATTGGAGAAGTAGTAATACTCGCAACGCTCTCACTTGCTCTACTGTGAACTAGCCAACTTACTATACATCGTTCTCCTCTGTATCCTAGCGTAAGGGTTTTCGTGCATCTGCTTTACGTATAGCGACTTACAAAGCAGTATATTTCCCTTTTTTTTTCGTATCATCCTCTACTAGGCGACCCACCCATATCCCGTGTGTATACAATTTCGTCTTATGCTATGTCTAAAGAGAACGTATACTTAGTCCGCTCTATCTTCGCGCGTGTGAGCGTCGCGACTTCAGTTCTGCCGAGTGTGCGCACCCCGAGATCGAGTTGGTAAGCCGCGACGGCCCTGCACCCTGAAGCTGTACTGGGAGTGACAGCGACTGCACAGACGTGGCGCGAAGTGCTGAGCGCCTTTGAGGAACTGCGCTGCCGAGCCGATGAGTACCGCGTGCTCGATGATGAGCGAGTGCTCGTGCTTATGCACTTCAGCGTGCGCGGCAAGACGAGCGGGCTGCAGGTCGGGGAAATACACATGAAGGGGGCGAACCTCTTCCATGTTCAGAGCGGCAAGGTGACGAGACTCGTCCTCTGGTGGGACCGTGAGCGCTCCCTCAGCGACCTCGGGCTGCGGGAGTAGGTGATGTCGCAGGAGAACGTGGAGATCGTGCGAGGCCCTATCTACGCGTTTCGCCGTAACAGTTGTGACGCCGTCTAGGTGACCTGGCGACGCCGTACACCGAGGTCTTTTTATCTCGTTCACGATCATTTCCTCGACGCCGACACTTCTACCGCGGCTCGTTTAGGGAGTGACTAGTGGCTGTGCCGAATTCGCCTATCACTGGGAGTCGCTTACGAGATGGAATCTGGAGCGCGTCCTTCGACATCTAGCGAGCGCGTGTTCTTCCGTCTGTTTACTCATACTCAGTTCTCTTACGGAGCTCGAGCGGCGTTCCCGTCGAGGCGGCGATGCCATGTCTGTACGTTCCGCGACGTGTAGGCTGTTGCGACTTGACTATTTACTACTATCGGCCCAAAGCCCTCGAAGCCGTGGGGCTGCGCGAGTAGGCTATGTCGCAGGAGAACGTGGAGGTCGT
This sequence comes from uncultured Thermoleophilaceae bacterium, assembly GCA_963808775.1. Classification (GTDB taxonomy): domain Bacteria; phylum Actinomycetota; class Thermoleophilia; order Solirubrobacterales; family Thermoleophilaceae; genus JACVRW01. Next base: position 929,593 of record CAWEGR010000005.1, on the reverse strand, counting down.
GAAAGCCTCCTTTGAGGCGTGGAACGCGGGGGACATGGATGCCCTTCGCGACCTGTGCGATCCGGACGTGATCGTGCGCCCCTGCCGAGGGTTCGCTGCAGGGACTGGAGCCAAACGTGGGTCGGGAGTCGGTCATGCGCGTGTTTGGGCGAATGCGCGAGACCTGGGACTCCGACGGAGCGGAAACAATCACCGACTTCATCGACGCTGGCGACCGAGTTGTTGCGAGGTTCATCTGGCGTGGCACAGGCCACGGACCTGCTTTTGGATTCGAAGTAACGGCCGTCTACACCCTGCGCAAGGGCAAGTTCTTCCTCGTCGAGTACTTCCGGGATCACGCCGATGCCCTCGAAGCCGTGGGGCTGCGGGAGTAGGCGATGTCGCAGGAGAACGTGGAGGTTGTCCGCTCGCTGTACGGGCTGGGAGGCGACGCCTTCCTCAACGTCGATGCTGATGCGGCGGATAGAGCTTTCCGCGATCACCTGGATGAGCAGTTCGAGGTCCGCTTGCCGTCCGACTACCCCGAGGGCGAACCGGTGTTCCGCGGACGCGCCGGGGTCGAAGAGATGTTCGCCATGCTCGCCGATACGTGGGGCAAGTGGCGGTTTGAGCTGGACCGCTTCGTCGATGCTGGCGAGCGCGTCGTCGTGTTCGTGCGCATCCTTGCTGAGGGCGGGGCGAGCGGCGTGCCTATCGAGCGTGAGACCACGCATGTCTGGACGATTCGCGGCGGCCGCGCCGTGTCCATGCATGTTTATCGGGACCGCTCGCAGGCCCTCGAAGCCGTCGGGCTGCGGGAGTAGGCGATGTCGCAGGAGAATGTGGAGATCCGTGCGGCGCGGCTGTTGCGGCTTTCAACCGAGGAGACGCCGAAGGGTTCGTTGCACACCGCGCAGCCGAGACATCGGTGGCGAAGACGCGATGTTCTATACCGAGCGCTTTCGGATGTATCGCGGCAGAGACGAGCTTCGACAGTGGTTCGCCGCGATAACCGAAACCTGTCGAATACAGCCCACGTCGCGATCGCGGAGATGATCGAAGCCGCCGATGACCAGATCGTCGTCGGCCTCGATATCACGGCACGCGGGCGAGCTCAGCGGCGTCGACACTGAACTACATGCCTGTCAAATCCACTGGTTCCGAGACGGCAAGACAGCCCACCGTGAGGTATTCCGAGACAGAGCCGACGCGCTCGAAGCCGCCGAGCTGCGAGAATAGATCAGTTCAGCACTCTAAGCTATTTACCCGGATCGGCTCGGCGGCCTTGCGTTCGATCTCGGCGATCGTGTCGGCGAACGCGCCTTTCACGATGCGGTCGTTGTCGCGATCGACGTAGTTCCAGCTCATCGTGCAGCGCGTTTCCTTGCTTGGCGAGCTCTAGCGAGGCCGGCCTTGATGTCCGGACGCGCCCTGTACTCGAGGGAACGCGAGAGGGCCTGACAGTCGAGGCAGCAGAACACCTGCAGCCGCTTCGAAGTCGTCGCACGCTCGAACGTCACCCCGCACCCTTCGCGCTTGCAAGTCGCGAGCTCCGTGTGGCGCGTGCGGTAGCGACGATGCTCCGAGATGCGCCGACAGCGCTCGCTAGCAGAAGCGTTTCGGCGTCCCGCCCCGCCGCTTCGGAGGCCCACGACCCTGTCGCAGCCGTCCAAAGCACAGGCCTTTTTCACCATCGCGACACCGAACAGTTCTACGAACGTCGAAAATATAACTCCCAGCGACCCACATCAGCGATCTTTCGTGAAGACGTCTTTGTGTTACCCCCCAAGTCAAGACGCGCACCCAGTATGCGTACAGAACCCGATACGCCCCCTCTAACGGTTCCTAGCGAGAGCGAGACCCAGTTCGCCCCCCACCTTGGTCATCGGTTCCTCGGCTTCCGCTGTCGGTGTGCCGGCTGTGTGGGTGGACGCCAGTCCGAGGCGTCGACCAAATCGTTAGTCCGACTAACGTTTTCCTCTGCTGCCTGGCGGCAGTAGTTCGCATACCCGCCCGAGCTGAGTGAGATATGCCGCAGCCTGGCTGTGCTGGTGCACCTGACGAGACCGCCCATCAGAGGTCCTCCCATCCCTCGTGGAGGATGCGCAGCAGCTCGATGTGCGCCGTCTTAGGTGCCGAGCAGCGTGGCGGCGAGCTCCGCGTCCGTCAGCTCCTCCGGCTTGTACGGTTCTGTTGATTCAGCAGAAGCGTTCTCGACGAGCTATGAAGTATCTGCATCGCTCGTCTTGCGGCTCCTCGGTCGTACCTGTGCCGAACATCGCCTGTACCTGGCGGACGAAGTCGTCCTGTTTCGCTCATCGCTTGAGCTCTACCTTGTCGGGCTGGTCGTCCGAGGCGTTGTGCCTTCTCACGTTCTGCCCTATCCAGCCACCTGCGCTGGCTCGACTACGGGGGGCTCCTCCCCGACGAGCGGTGTCAAGATGACGTTCCGTGCGCCGTCTTGAACGTGGCGTGCGGCAGGAGCGCGTCACGCAGAGCCGCCAGCCTCGGGTCGATGACGGTTGAGCGTCCGTCGATGCGGCCCTCTCAACACCGCACGACCTGGTTGATCTCCGCGACTCCGCTGAGCACCGCGTCTAGCTCCTCTATGAGCTGGTCGCACAGCGGGGACTGACAGACCCGATGAGTCGGTCTTCGCCCGCGCGGTAGATGTCCGTCGCGAGATCGACGGCTAGGTCCGCGGTGAGCCTCTTTTCGCTTCGCCCTCGGCGGCGACTACCTGGCGGTCAGCTGCCTCGAGGATCTGCGGCCACCGTGACGAGCCGTCTTGGTCGAGCTTCTCCGCTAAGTTCCGCTGCCCTGCTCTTCGGCTTCGCTGGCCGGCGCCGTCGAACTGGTCGGGGTCCGTGGCGGCGATCAGTTGAGCTCCTCTTCTGCGCGTTGAAGGTCTAGCGTCCCAGGCGCTGTATTCCTCTCCGCGCTTCGCCCTGTTCCGGCAGGCCTCTGCGAGCTGCTTCTCGGCCTCCTCGAGCTTCGCTTTGGGGTTCGTGCTGGTAGCCGTCGTCATTTCGGGTTCTCCTGGTGGTTGCTGGTCCGTGAAAGTCCGAGCCTCTCGCGCAGCGGCGATGCCAGGGCTCGCAGCGCTCCTGCCGGTCTGCGATCAGCCAGATTCCGTTTGCGGCACTGCTGGCCGCTCTCCGCGGCCTGCGCACCGCGCCTGCGGCGTGCTCATGTGTCGGGCCTCCCGGCGACTGCGCAGCGTCTCGAGAGTCTTCGAGCGCCGACACCGCTCACACTCAGCGCGCTGTTCTAGCCACCGTGCCTAGCTGCCGAGAGCTGGCCGTTCGAGATCCAGCGGCGTACCGTGTCAGGCCGAGCAGCCGATCCGCTCGGCTACCTCGGCCACGGTCAGCCAGTGTCATGTTGGAGCGTCTGCGCGCATCTATTCATCTTCCTATAGGCCCTGTCACCGTTCGCGCTGCCATGACGCTAGGCCCAGCGCTCGAGCTCTGCCGTTGGGTAGAGCACTCTTTCCGCGAGCCAGATCACGCGAGATCTAGCGCTACGTGCTCTCGGAAGAACGTGGCTCCGAGACCGAGAGATGCCGCGGCCTCTGGTTCTAGCAGCGCTATCGCGGAGATCTGCGAGCGCACCTTCTGGAGCGTCATGCCGCGCCCCCTGGTACCGTTCCCGATTTGTCTTCTTCTATACAGAGAGTAGAAGAAATAGCCCCCTTCTGACATTTCTACATCGGTTGCTGCGAGGCGCTCCGAAGCCCATTTGGTGAGCGTCCAGGTGTCCGCTTGCCCCTTGCCCTGCTTCGCCCTGAGCACAAGCCGGTGCGCGGTCAGGTCCTCGAGCGCTCGCCTCCTGTTCTGCACGCGGGTACCGTACCTGCTCTGCCACCGAGATTCGTCGTGAGCGGCCCGTCCGCGTCCTGCAAGACGTGCAGAGCGGCGAGCCGTATCGCGGGGATGGAGTCGAGCGCGGCCTTTGCGACGACGGACCAGGCGGTCTCGCGCGTCGACCCCGATCGCGTCGAGACCGGCGAGGAGGCGTTGGAGCACGACGGCGAGCCGGGTCGGCGCTTCGGGTTCCGGTATCAGCTCGATCTCGCGGCGTGTAGCCGTCCCGCTCGACCGCGCTCCTGCACCGCACCACGAGCGTCGCGAGCGCGATCAGGCGGTCTCGCTCGTCAGGGTGACGCCGCGTGGGCCGGCCATACCCTGCCGCGAACAGGTCCTGTACCGACTGGCCGAGCTCGGCGCGCATCTCACGTTCGCGGCCCCCGTGCTCGAGAGCGCGGCGCGCGTGCTCGTCAGCGTCGATCTCGGGGAGGCGGAACAAAACGAATCGCTCGCCCATCGACTCCCATCACGGCGTGGTGTCGGTCGATCGTCGGGGTGACCCCGGCGATCAGCCCAACCTTGCCTTCCCAGTGGAGAGTCTTGCCACCGTCCGTGCCGACGTGGCGAGTCCACGAGCCGTCGTAGATCTCGCGGAGGGCGGCGAGGACTTGCGCCCGGCCGTCCCTGTGCATCTACAGCACTCTCTCCGAAGTCCTTGCAGAGCGATGATCCCGAAGTCGCCGATCTGGCGGAGCAGTCCGCCCTTCGCTCCCTCGCCGTGCTCCCGCTTCGGGCTGCCGGAGAGCAGCGCGGCCTCGGTGATCGTCGCGGCCGGGTGTACGTCCGGCAGACCGGCCGCACCTTGGAGCTGCTCGTACTTTCCTCCACCGGGCGGCCCGACCACGAGCAGCCAGACTGGGTCGCCCTCGAGCCGGTTCGCGGCTATCGTGCCGAGATCGCCAGCAGGTGCGCTCGTCGGGCATGTGCAGCCACTTCCTGTACGCGGCGAGCGTGTTCTCGAGCGCGTTCATGCCGCCTCCCCCAGATCAGCGATCTCTGAGACGAGCCTTCGCCGCTCCGCCTCGAGCAGCGCCTTCTCGATCGAGGTCGGCGAGCAGCCGCATGTGGGGAAGCAGGTCCACCCGCCCGCGGCGTTGTCACCTACTACGATCTGGTAGCGCATCCAGGACGGCTCCGAGCGTGGTCTGCACTACTGGCAGCACGCGACGTGTACACTGCCGTCCGCGGCGTCACGTAGCCGTCGCGGCCCCAGTACTCGTCCACGGCGTACAGGAACTCCTCGTCGGAGCGGTAGCGGTCAGTACAGCGCCCGGTCGGCCCGTGCGAGTTCGCGCATCCGCTGGCGCCTCTCGGCGAGTGTTGCGAGATCGCGGCCTCATGCCGACACCCGGAGGTCGCGCAGCGCGTCGTGCGCTGCGCGGCGGAAGCGGCAAGCTCGGCGTCTCGCGCCTTGTCCGCCTTACACCATGCACGCCACCTGCCGCACTTGTAGCAGTGGACCTCTCCTATGTGGCTGCCGTTGCAGCCTCAGAGCAGGAGGTCTCGTAGCGGCTCTAGCTCACCGGGACGTACCTTGTACTTGCCGTGCTACGTGAGACCTTCGGGCTGCTCTGCGCGATCCCGCTCACTCTTCCGCCACTGGCGATGGAGGTCGGCGTGCTCGTCTGTGCAGTACTTCCGCCGCGCCGTCTTGTCACAGCCCGTGAGCTGTCAGTACCGGGGCGCTCAGGTTCGCCTGGGTCGTCGTCCGCGCCGGCGCGGGTCGGGCTCGACGTCCGGCGCGATCCGCGGCTACGGGCGTTGCTTGCACTACGTGGCGCTCTCCCTGAATGTCCGTGCGTGCCGAGGCTACTGCGCTCCCCGCGACAACGTGCCACCTGTGCCCGCGCCCACCCGGAGTGGGCGGGATCTGTCGCGTTCCTGGCGTCTGTGGCGTACTCTGTCTCCTCTATCTCTAGGTCGCGAGCCTTCTCCTCGTCTGGCATCCCGATCGGGTAGCCGTCAGGCCCCGCCTCGTTGTCGTACCTGTCGGACCGGCTTGAGGTCGTGTATCGCGGCGAGCCAGGCTAGAGCGACCTGGGCTCGTCGAGTGCGTTCAACATCCATCTGTGGTGCTCCCCCTTTCAGGTTAGAGGTGTCTGCTGCTTGGATGGTGCGTCTTGCTTCGGACGGCTCTTGGCGAGTGCGCCTGCCCGACCCCGAAGAGCGAGCCGACGCCTCACCGCAGACACGTCCGACGACGGCACCACCCGGCGTCGCAGTACAGCGTCGCATTACCCCTGTCACGGTTCTGCTGGCTGTCCAAGAGTGAGGCCTTGCCTACTTCTTCGACCTGCTCATCCTTGATTACTCGGCTCGCCGCTCGGCTCTCGCCTGATCGAACGCGGCGAAGGCACCGGGTGCTGGTGGTGGTGCAGCTATGGCCAAACCGGGCGGTGGAGTGATTCCGTGGGGTAACGCCTGTGGCCAGCCCCACGGCTGTCCCTGACTGCCTCTGAGCCGATACACCCATCCGTGCTCGTCAATTCTAATCCCAAATCTCTCGTTCCTCGCCCCGACGTCTTCCACAGCCATGCCGTGAGCCAGAGGCCGAGAGTGATCACTGACAAGATGGCATGGAGGTGTGGTGAGGCTGGGGGCAATAGATGGCCTCGTATTCGCTGCGATGGAGCGGCTTCTACCACGGCTTTATCTCCTGCGCGAGCACCTGCTCCAGGAGCCACCTTCGCTGGTCAGGCGATGGCATTGCCGCCTGGGCCTGCGCATACGCTCCCCCTTGGTTCGCTTCCCACTCCTGGCGCGTCTGGAGCGAGGGAAGCTCGGAGAGGTTCAACCCACAGCGAGAGCAGAACGGGTCCTGCCCTGCCGGCGACCCGCATCGGGGGCACACCCGCTGACCTGCCTCCATGCGGCGACACTACCCCGCGCGGGCTGCGCTGCGCGACAAAGTGCGCGACAAACGTGTCGCGCACACGGGTCGATACGGGTTCCTACGGGTTCGTCGTTCCGCCCCGTCGCTACGTTTGCCGGTGCCCACCGCCGCCCAGTACATCTTCACGATGTACAAGCTCTCGCGCGTCCATCCGCCGGACAAGAAGGTCCTCGACGAGGTCTCGCTGAGCTTCCTTCCCGGCGCCAAGATCGGCGTGCTCGGCGCCAACGGCTCCGGCAAGTCGTCGCTGCTTCGCATCATGGCCGGGCAGGACACGGAGTTCCGCGGCGATGCGCAGCTCGCGCCCGGCGCGACGGTGGGCCTGCTCGAGCAGGAGCCCCAGCTCGACCCGGACAAGGACGTGCGCGGCAACGTCGAGGACGGCGTGCGCGAGTTGCGCGACATGCTCGACCGCTTCAACGAGCTCGCCGCGAACTACTCGGACGAGACCGCCGGTGAGTTCGCGCGCCTTCAGGACGCCATCGACGCCGCCGACGCCTGGCAGCTCGACACGACGCTCGAGATCGCCATGGACGCCCTGCGGCTGCCGCCCGGCGACGCCGACGTCGAGACGCTCTCGGGCGGCGAGCGCCGGCGCGTGGCGCTCTGCCGGCTGCTGCTCGCGGCTCCGGACCTGCTGCTGCTCGACGAGCCGACGAACCACCTCGACGCCGAGTCCGTCGCATGGCTCGAGACCCACCTCGAGGAGTACAAGGGCACGGTCGTGGCGGTCACCCACGACCGCTACTTCCTCGACAACGTCGCCGGCTGGATCCTCGAGCTCGACCGCGGTCGCGGCCTGCCGTTCAAGGGCAACTACTCGTCCTGGCTCGAGCAGAAGCAGGCCCGGCTCCTCCAGGAGGAGCGCCGCGAGGGTGCCCGCCAGCGCACGATCGCGCGCGAGCTCGAGTGGGTGCGCGAGTCGCCGAAGGGCCGCCGCACCAAGGCGCGCGCCCGCCTGAAGCGCTACGAGGCGCTGCTCGCCGAGGAGCGCGACGTCAAGCTCGACCAGGTCCAGATCCACATCCCGGCCGGGCCGCGGCTCGGGAACGTGGTGCTCGAGACGGAGTCGCTGCGCAAGGGCTTCGGCGACCGCCTCCTGATCGAGGACCTCACCTTCTCGCTGCCGCCCGCGGGCATCGTGGGCGTGATCGGCCCGAACGGGGCCGGGAAGACGACCCTGTTCCGCATGATCGTCGACGACGAGGAGCCGGACGACGGCACGCTCCGCCTCGGCGACTCGGTCGAGCTCGCCTACGTCGATCAGTCGCGCGACGCGCTCGACCCGGACAAGAGCGTCTGGGAGGAGATCTCGGACGGCTACGACACGATCAAGGTCGGCGAGCGCGAGATGAACTCGCGCGCCTACTGCTCGGGCTTCAACTTCAAGGGCTCCGACCAGCAGCGCAAGGTCGGGGTCCTCTCAGGCGGGGAGCGCAACCGCGTCCACCTCGCGAAGCTGCTGCGGCGCGGCGGCAACCTGCTCCTGCTCGACGAGCCGACGAACGACCTCGACGTCGACACCCTGCGCGCGCTCGAGGAGGCGCTGCTGTCCTTCGCCGGCTGCGCGGTGATCATCTCGCACGACCGCTGGTTCCTCGACCGCGTCGCGACGCACGTGCTCGCCTTCGAGGGCGACTCGCGGGTCGTCTGGTTCGAGGGCAACTTCGAGGCCTACGAGGAGAACCGCCGCGAGCGCCTCGGCGCCGAGGCGGACCGGCCGCACCGGATCACGTACAAGAAGCTGACGCGCAGCTAGCGTCGCCATCCTGGCAGTTGTCCTGGATTGACTACCGCATGGGTAGGCAAAGCAGGACAGCCCGGCTCAGGCGGCCTCGCGCTCCCGCTCGCGCTCGCGCAGCTCGCGCAGCGCGCGCTTTCGCTCGTCGCGGGTGGTGCGGTCGAGGATCAGCACGCCGTCGAGGTGGTCCATCTCGTGCTGGATCACGCGCGCCTCGAGCCCTGAGGCCTCGACCACGCGCGCCTCGCCCTCCTCGTCGCGCGCCCTCACCCGCACGTGCGTGGGCCGCTCGACGTCGACCATCACGCCGGGGATCGAGAGGCAGCCCTCGTCGAGGCACTCGAGCTGGTCGCTCGTCCACTCGATCTCGGGGTTCGCGAGCGCGATCACCGGCGCGTCCGGGCCCACGCGGTAGACGAGCAGGCGCTGGGAGATGCCGAGCTGTGGCGCGGCGAGGCCGACTCCGAGGGCGTCGCCCATGATGCCGGCCATGCGGCGCACCTGGCTGCGCAGGGAGTCGTCGAAGCGGTCGACCTCCGTCGCGCGTGACTTGAGGACGGGATCGCCGAGCGTGCGGATGAAGCTCATGGCCGCCACGCGCCGGGCCTCGACCTCGGGGTCGAGCTCGGGCTCGTCGTCGTGCTCTGTATCGAGTTCGCGCGGGTCCTCGGCCACACGCTCAGTTTAGTGCGCTACTGGGGGTCCACGTCCACTGCGAACGACGCCGCGCCGTGCTCGCGATCGGCCGCGACCTCCTCCACCGCGTCGCGCACGGCGGCGATCGCGCCGGCCCGCTCCTGCGAGCGGATCACGAGCTGAGCCCGGTGGCGCGCCTGGCGCCGGAACAGCGGCGCCGGCCCGAGCACGGGCACGCCCGCCGCGGCGATCCGGTCGCGCACCGAGCCCGCCGCGAGCAGCTCGGGGCCTGACTCGCCCGACGAGCAGACCACGCGGATCAGGTGCCCGTGCGGCGGATAGCGGAGCGCCGCGCGACGCTCGAGCTCGCCCGCGAGGAACCCGTCCGCGTCGTGGCGCGCAGCGAACTCGAGCGCCCGGGCCGCGGGGTCGAGCGCCTGCACGATCACCCGCCCGCCGCCCGGACCGCGCCCGCTGCGGCCGGCGAGCTGCGCGACGAGCGCAAACGTGCGCTCCTCGGCGCGGAAGTCCGGGAAGCGAAGCGTGGCGTCGGCGTCCAGCACGACGCCGAGCGTGACGTCGGGGAAGTCGTGTCCCTTCGCGACCATCTGAGTGCCCACGAGCACGCCCGACGGGGCCGACTCGAAGCGCCTCAGCACGGACTCGACTCCCGCCGCCACGGCGGTGTCCGAGTCGAGCCGGAAGACGGGCAGTGGAGCCATGAGCGTCTCGAGCTCGCTCTCGAGCTGCTCCGTGCCCGCGCCGTGGCGCGCGACCGAGACCGAGCCGCAATCCGGACAGCTCCCGGGAACGCGCTCCCGGTGGCCGCAGTGATGGCATGTGACCTCGCCCGCGAAACGGTGCAGGACGAGCGTGACGTCGCAGTTCGGGCACTCCCATACGCGGGCGCACTCGCGGCAGGAGAGGAAGTTCGACCAGCCGCGCCGGTTCAGCAGCACGATCGCCTTGCCGCCGGCACGGCGGACCTCGTGGAGCGCGGTGCGGGTCCGCTCGTGCAGCGGCCCGGGCTCGCCGGCCATGCCGACGAGCTCGACCGGGGGCAGCTCGCTCCCGTCCACGCGCTGCGGCAGCCGCACGCGCTCATGCCGCGCCACGCTCTCGGGCCGCGGGGTGGCCGACCCGAGCACGAGCAGCGCGCCCTCCGCCGCCGCGCGCTGCTCGGCAACGGTGCGGGCGTCGTAGCGCGGGTCGCCCTCCTGCTTGTAGGAGGGGTCGTGCTCCTCGTCGACCACGATCAGGCCGAGGTCGCCGAAGGGAGCGAACACCGCGGAGCGCGGGCCCACGCACACACGCGCCTCGCCGCGGCGCATGCGCCACCACTCGTCGTAGCGCTCGCGCTGCGAGAGCCGCGAGTGCATCACCGCCACCGAGTCGCCGAAGCGCTCGACGAAGCGCCCCGCCGTCTGCGGGGTCAGCGCGATCTCGGGGACGAGCACGATCGCCGAGCGGTCCCGCGCGAGCGTCTCGGCCACCGCGCGCAGGTACACCTCCGTCTTGCCGCTGCCCGTGACGCCGTGCAGCAGCAGCGGCGCGCCGGGACCGCCGTCGCCGCCGGGGAGCGCCGCCTCGATGCGCGCGAGCACGGCGCGCTGGCCGGCCGTGGGCGCGACGACTCCCGCTCGGGCGCCGATCGCCTGAAGGCGCGGCCTCCGCGGCGGCTCCATCGCGTTCTCGAGCCGGATCAGCCCGCGGCGCTCGAGGCTGCGCAGTGTCGAGTGGTCGCAGCCGGTCTGGCGCGCCAGCGCCGCCGCTCCCGAGCGGTCCCGTGCCGAGTGCGTCGAGCGCGGCGCGCTGCCGCGCGCCGAGCCGCTCCGCGCCGCCCAGGGCCGCCTCGCCGATCGGCGTGATCGAGGCCCGCAGCGAGCGCCTTGGCCTGAGCGGCCGGGTGCTGCCCGTGCCGGTGCCCGGAGGCAGGACGAGCGCGAGCCCGCGAGCGGGGGTCGAGACGTACTCGCGGGCGACCCAGAGGCCGAGCCGCACGAGCGACTGGGGCACGTCGGCCTCGAGCGCCGCGACCGGCTCGGCCAGCCGCTCCAGCGGCAGCTCGCTCTCCTCGGTCACGTCGACCACGACCCCGAGCAGCCGCCTGCGCCCGAACGGGACGAGCAGCATGCTGCCGACCCCGACGCCCTCGTGGCGCCCCGCCAGCAGGTAGTCGAACGGCCCGCGCAGGGCGCGCGCAGGGGTCAGCGGCTCGACCTTGGCGATCACCGGGCGAGCGTACGGCGCGGCTCGGATGACAGCCGCGAGGCCGTACCCTGATCCGCCGTGGGCACCGACTTCGAGGCCGAGGGGCTGCTCGAGGACCTGAGCGGAGAGGAGCGCGCAGCGCGCCTCGAGCTGCTGCTCGCGCTCGAGGAGCAGGGCTACGAGCTCGAGGAGCTGCGCCGCGCGGCGAGCGAGGACCGCCTCGCGCTGCTCCCGGTCGAACATGTGCTCGAGGCCGAGGGCCCCCGCTACTCGCTGCGGCAGGTCGCCGAGGAGGTCGGCTTCGAGCTCGCGTTCCTGCAGGAGGCGCGCCGCGCGCTCGGCCAGCCGATCGGAGACCCGGACGCCCTCGACCTGACGCAGGAGGACCTCGACCTCGCCCGCCAGGCGGCCATCCTGCTGGCCTCGGGCATCGACCGCGAGGCGTTCCTCGAGCTCACCCGCGTCATGAGCCACGCGATGGCGAACGTCGCGGCTGCGCTCATCGGGACCCTCGGTCAGTCCCTGCTGCGCCCGGGCGACACGGAGCGCGACCTCGGCCTCCGCTACGCCGACTCTCTGCGCCGCCTCGGGCCGCTGGCGGGGCCGGCGCTGACGGCGATGTTGAACATCCGCCTGCGCGAGAGCATCCGCGAGGCGGCGGTCGGCCGCGCCGAGCTCGAGCGCGGCCGGCTGCCCGGCTCACAGCCGGTCTGCGTCGCGTTCGTCGACATCGTCGGCTTCACGGAGCTCGGCGAGCAGGTGGAGCCCGACGAGCTCGGGCGGCTCGTGACCGACTTCGAGAGGCGTGTCGAGGCGCTCGTCCACCCGCCGCTGCGCCTCGTCAAGACGATCGGCGACGCCGCGATGCTCGCCTCACCCGACGCCGACGCCCTGCTCGAGGCCGCCCTCGCGCTCGTGATCGAGTCGCGCGAGGACGAGGACGCCCCGCTGCTGCGGGCGGGGGCGGCCTTCGGCGAGGCGCTCTCGCGCGCCGGGGACCTCTACGGCCGGCCCGTGAACCTCGCGAGCCGCCTCACGGCGTTCGCCCGCCGCGGCACGGTGGTGGTCTCGGCCGACCTGAAGGAGCGCGCCCGGGGCGACTACGACTTCAGCGCGGTCGGGCGCAGGCGGCTGAGAGGCGTGGACCGCCCCGTCGAGATCTTCCGCGTGCGGCCGCCGGGCTAGGCGCCGGCGGGCTGCGAGGCGGGAGCGCCGAGTCCGGCGGCGGCGCGCAGGGCGTCGGCCTTGTCGGTCTTCTCCCACGTGAAGTCGTGGTCGTCGCGGCCGAAGTGGCCGTAGGCCGCCGTCTTCTGGTAGATCGGGCGGTGCAGGTCGAGGTAGGCGCGGAAGGCACCGGGGCGCAGGTCGAAGTGCTCGCGCACGAGACCCTCGATGATCGCGCGGCCGACCTTCTCGGTCCCGAACGTCTCGACCATCACCGAGACCGGGTGCGCGACCCCGATCGCATACGCGACCTGGACCTCGCAGCGCTCCGCGAGCCCCGCGGCGACCACGTTCTTCGCCACGTAGCGGGCCGCGTAGGCGGCCGAGCGGTCGACCTTCGACGGGTCCTTGCCGGAGAACGCCCCGCCGCCGTGGCGGGCCATCCCGCCGTAGGTGTCGACGATGATCTTGCGGCCCGTCAGGCCGGCGTCGCCGACCGGTCCGCCGATCACGAAGCGGCCCGTCGGGTTGACGAGGAAGCTCTTGCGCAGCTTGCCCTCGTCGTAGAGGTCCTTCGGCAGGATCGGCTCGACCACGTGCTCCCACAGGTCGTCCGGGATCAGCGACTCCGCGCCGTCCGTGTGCTGGGTCGAGATCAGGAGCTTCTCGATCTCGACCGGGCGGCCGTCGCGGTAGCGCACCGACACCTGCGTCTTGCCGTCCGGGCGCAGATAGGGGATCACCTCGGCCTTGCGAACGTCCGCGAGCCGCTTCGCCAGCCGGTGCGCGAGCGAGATCGGCAGCGGCATCAGCTCGTCCGTCTCGCTCGACGCGTAGCCGAACATCATCCCCTGGTCGCCCGCGCCCGCGACGTCGAGCTCGTCGTCGTCGGACGCGTCGGTGCGCGCCTCGTAGGCCTGATCGACGCCCTGCGCGATGTCGGGCGACTGCTTGTCGATCGCGTTCAGCACCGCGCACGAGTCGGCCGAGAAGCCGAGGTCCGCGTCCACGTAGCCGATCTTGCGGATCGTCTCGCGCGCGATCTCCTGGATGTCCACGTAGATCTCCGTCGAGATCTCGCCCGACACCACCACGAGCCCCGTGTTGACGAGCGTCTCGCACGCCACGCGTCCCGTCGGATCGGCCGCCAGCACGGCGTCGAGGACGCCGTCAGAGATCTGGTCGGCGACCTTGTCCGGATGGCCCTCCGTCACGGACTCGGACGTGAACAGGAACTCGTTGTCTTCGAACTCGCTCGTCATGTGAGGCCGGGAAGGCTAGCTTGCCCAACTTCGGCGCGACACTTCAAGGCATGGACAGCTTCCGGACCATCATCGAGCCGTTCCGCATCCACGCCGTCGAGCCGATCGCGCTGACGACGCGCGAGGAGCGCGAGGCGGAGCTCGAGCGGGCGGGCAACAACCTCTTCAACGTCCCGGCGCCGCGGGTCCTGATCGACCTGCTCACGGACTCGGGCACCGGGTCGATGTCGAACGAGCAGTGGGCCGGGATCCAGCGCGGCGACGAGAGCTACGCGGGCTCGGCGTCCTGGTTCCGGTTCCAGGAGGCGGTGCGCGAGCTGTTTCCGTTCGAGCACCTGATCCCGACCCATCAGGGCCGAGCCGCGGAGAAGATCCTGTTCAGCGCGCTCGGCGGTCCGGGCCGGACGATCCCGAACAACACGCACTTCGACACCACGCGCGCGAACATCGAGTTCACCGGCGCCGAGGCACTCGACCTGCCCACCCCCGACGCGCGCGTGCACTCCTCGCGGCACCCGTTCAAGGGCAACATGGACGTGGACGCGCTCCGGAGGGTGCTGGCGGAGCGCGACGTGCCGTGCGTGCTCGTGACCGTCACGAACAACTCGGGCGGCGGGCAGCCCGTGTCGATGGAGAACCTGCGCGCGGTGCGCGAGGCCTGCGGTGACACGCCGCTGTTCCTCGACGCCTGCCGCTTCGCGGAGAACGCCTGGTTCGTGAAGCTGCGCGAGCCGGGCTACGCCGACGTGCCCGTGCCCGACATCGTGCGGGAGATGGCGGCGCTCGCCGACGGCATGACGATGTCGGCGAAGAAGGACCCGCTCGGGAACATCGGCGGCTGGCTCTCGCTCGACGACGACGACCTCGCGGCGCAGGCGCGCAACCTGCTGATCCTCACCGAGGGCTTCCCCACCTACGGCGGCATGGCGGGGCGGGACATGGACGCGCTCGCCCAGGGCCTGCGCGAGGCGGTCGACGAGGACTACCTGCGCTACCGGATCCGCTCGACCGCCTACCTGGGCGACGCGCTCGACGCCGCCGGCATACCGGTCGTGCTGCCGGTCGGCGGCCACGCCGTCTATCTCGATGCCCGCGCGCTCCTCCCCCACGTGCCCCCGCTCGAGTACCCGGGCCAGGCGCTCGCGTTGGCCCTCTACCGCGAGGGGGGCATCCGCGGCTGCGAGATCGGGACGGTGATGTTCGGCCGCCGACCCGACGGCTCGGAGGAGCCGGCCGCCATGGACCTCGTGCGGCTGGCGATCCCGCGGCGCACCTACACCCAGTCGCACATCGACTACGTGATCGAGGTGTGCGAGCTGGTCGCCTCCGGGGCGAGCGAGCTGCGCGGCCTGCGCATCGTCGAGCAGCCGGCCGCGCTGCGCCACTTCACGGCGCGCTTCGAGCCGCTCTGATCACTCGCCGCGGCCGCGGCTCGTCTTGAAGTCGATCACGAGCGGCACGCCCTCGAGCTTCCAGCGCTCGCGCAGGCGGTTCTCGAGGAAGTAGGCGTAGTCGCGCGTGACGCGCCCGCGGTTGTTGACCTGGATCGCGAAGCGCGGCGGTGCCGTCTCGAACTGGGCCATGTAGTACATGCGCAGGCGCTTCCCGCCCACGGCCGGCGGCTCGCGGGTCGTCATCAGGTCGGACAGGAAGCGGTTCAGCTCGGCCGTCTGGATCCAGCCCTGGGAGCGGTCCGCGAGCGAGAGCGCCTCGGCCACGAGCCGCTTCAGCCCGCGCCCGGACTGCGCCGAGACGGCCATCACCTGCGGGCGCTGGCGCAGCTTCCGCGCGATGCGCGCCTTCGCGTCCTCCAGGTCCGTCCTCGTCGACGTCCCATTTGTTCAGCGCAACGACGGTCGCGCACTTTTTCTTCATCGCCATCTCGGCGACGTGCAGGTCCTCCGAGGTCACGCCCTCGTTGGCGTCGCAGACCACGATCGCCACCTGCGCGCGGTCGGCCGCCTGCTCCGAGCGGATCTGCGCGTAGTAGTCGACCGTGCCGGCCACCTTCGTCCGCCTGCGCATGCCGGCGGTGTCGACGAGCGTGACCGGGCGGCCCTCGAACTCGATGCGCGTGTCGATCGAGTCGCGCGTGGTGCCGGCCACCGGGGTCACGATCACGCGCTCCTCGCCGAGCAGGCGGTTGACGAGCGACGACTTGCCGACGTTCGGGCGCCCGATCACGGCGAGCCGCGTCTCCTCGGCCTCGTCCTCGCCCCCGCTCGGGAGCAGCTCGACGACCCGGTCGAGCAGGTCGCCCGTGCCGAGGCCCTGCGTCGCGGAGACGGGCATCGGCTCGCCGAGCCCGAGGCCGTAGAACTCGGCAGCGAGCCCAGTCGAGCGCGCGTCGTCGACCTTGTTGGCGGCCACGATCACGGGCACGCCGCCGCCGCGCAGCTTTTGCGCGAGCTCCTCGTCGCCCGCCCGCAGCCCCGCGCGCGCGTCCACGACGAAGACCGCGAGGTCGGCCTCCTCGACCGCGATCAGCGCCTGGCGCCGGATCTCCTCGGCCATCTCGTGCTCGCCGGCGAAGTCCACCCCGCCGGTGTCGATCAGCGTGAAGGCGACGCCGTTCCAGTCCGCCTCGATCGTCTTGCGGTCGCGCGTGACGCCCGCCTGCTCGTGGACCACCGCCGCGCGCGTGCCCGACAACCGGTTGACGAGCGTTGACTTGCCGACGTTCGGGTAGCCGACGACCGCGACGGCCGGGCGGCTCATGCGCCGCCCGCGGCGCGTGCCCGGTCGACCAGCTCGACGATCCGCGCCACGACCTCGTCGACGGTCAGGCCGCTCGTGTCGAGCTCGACCGCGCCGGGGGCCACCTCGAGCGGCGAGTGCTCGCGCGAGCTGTCGGCGGCGTCGCGCAGCGTCTGATCGCGGAGCACGGTCTCGACGTCGGTGCCGAGCTCGGCGGCGCGCCTGCTCGCGCGCTCCCGCGGGCTCGCCGTGAGGAACACCTTGACCGCGGCGTCCGGGGCGACCACGGTGCCGATGTCGCGCCCCTCGGCGACCCAGTCCCCCGCGTCGAGCAGCTCGCGCTGCTTGGCCACGAGCGCCTCGCGCACCGCGGGGTTCGTGGCCACCTTGGACGCCGCCTCCGACACCTCGGGCGAGCGGATCGCCTCGCTCACGTCCTCACCGTTTGCCGTCACGCGGTCGCCGAGCGAGATCTCGAGCTCGCGCGCCTGCTCCGACGCCGGACCGCCGGCGCGCAGCGTCAGCAGCCCGACGGCCCGGTACATGGCCCCGGAGTCGAGATAGGTGAAGCCGAGCGCCCGCGCGGCCGCGCGTGCGACCGTGCTCTTGCCGGCCCCGGCGGGCCCGTCGATCGCGACGATCATCGGCGGACGAGACTAGCCGCGCTCGATCAGCCCGCGCAGGTCGTCGCGGAAGCCCGGATAGGACACGGCCGCGGCGTCCATCCCGACCACCTCGACGCCGCCGCTCGACGCGAGGCCCGCCACCGCCCCGAGCATCGCGATGCGGTGGTCGCCGCGGGACTCGATCGTGCCGCCCGGCAGCGGCGAGCCGCTGCCGCGCACCGCGAAGCCGTCGGGGGTGGCCTCGATGTCCGCGCCGAGGGCGCGCAGGCCGTCGACCACCGCGCTGATGCGGTCCGACTCCTTCAGGCGCAGCTCCTGGGCGCCGCGCACGACCGTCTCGCCCTCCGCGTGGGCGCCGAGCAGGGCCACGAGGGTCAGCTCGTCGATCGCGAGCGGGACCTCGTGCGGCTCGACCACCGTCGCCTCGAGCGGCCCCGACGCCACGTCGAGCTCGCCGACCGGCTCCTCCGCCGCCTCGGTGCCGGGCGGCTCGAGCTCGCCGACGATCACCGCGCCCATGCGCTTCGCGATCGCGAAGAAGCCCGTCCGCGTCCAGTTCAGCCCCACGTCCCTCACGACCACGCGCGAGCCGGGCACGAGCAGCGCCGCCGCCACGATGAACGCGGCCGAGGAGGGGTCGCCGGGAACCACGAGCTCGTCGAGCTCGAGCTCGTCGACCTCGCAGACCCGCGCCGTCAGCCCGTCGCGCTCGAACGGGACGCGCGCCATCCGCAGCAGCCGCTCCGTGTGGTCGCGGCTCATCTCGCGCTCGGTCACCCTCGTCTCGCCCGAGGCGAGCATCCCGGCCATCAGCACGCAGGACTTGACCTGCGCGCTCGCGACCGGCAGCTCATAGTCGACGCCCGTGAGCTGCGCACCGCGGACCGTCACCGGCGGCAGGCGCTCGTCGCGCAGCTCCACGTGGGCGCCCATCAGGCGCAGCGGCTCCGCGACCCGGTCCATCGGCCGCCGGCGGATCGACTCGTCGCCGTCGAGCGTCCAGGTCCGGCCCGGCTGTCCGGCGAGCCAGCCGGGCAGGAGGCGCATCAGCGTCCCGGCGTTGCCGACGCCGATCATCCCGCCGGTCGCGTCGAGCGGCGCGTGCAGCCCCACTCCCCTGATCACGAGCCGGCCGTCGTCCTCGCGCTCGAGTCCGGCGCCGAGCGTGCGCACGGCGTCGAGCGTCGAGTTCGTGTCGGCCGAGTCGAGGTACCCGCGCACGCTCACCGGCTCGTCGCACATCGCGCCGAACAGCGCGGCGCGATGGGAGATCGACTTGTCCGCCGGTGGCCGGTAGTCGCCCTTGAGCGGGCCCGCCGGCTCGAAGCGCTCCGCCGCCGTCACTCTTCGCCGACCGGGAAGCCGAGCGCGGCGATCAGCTCCCGCGCGCGCCCCGCCTGCTCGTCGCCCGCGATCCAGAGGCTCATGGCGCCGGAGCGCATGTCCGCCGCGGGCGCGAGCGCCATGTCGACGATGTTCACGCCCGCCCTGCCGAGCTCGAGAGCCACCTGGGCGACGATACCGGGGCGATTCGGCACGGTGAGACGCAGCTCGTGGACGGGTCCGCCGGGCACGTCGGCCTCGAGCAGCTCGCGCCGGTCCTCGCGCGCGCGGTCGTTCCAGCCGGCCACCTCGCCGCTCTCGAGCAGCTCCTCCACGCGCTCGAGCTCCTCGCGGAATGCGCGCACCTCCTCGGCGATCGCCCCCCGGTTCGCGCGGTAGATGTCCGCCCACATGTCGGTGTTCGCGCCCGCCACGCGCGTCATGTCGCGAAAGCTCGGGCCGACCTGCCTGAGCGCCTCGTGATGGCCCGTGAGCCGCGCGGCCGCCTGGGAGGCGAGCACGTTCGCGAGCACGTGGGGCAGATGGCTGAAGACGGCGACCAGGCGGTCGTGCGTCTCCGGGTCGATCGCCACCGGCCGGGCGCCCAGGTCGACCACGAAGCGGTGCAGGCGCTCGTACAGGAGCCCCGCCGAGCGCTCGTGCGGCGCGAGGTACCAGACGGCGCCCTCGAACAGGTCGGCGCGGGCGTGCTCGACGCCCGCGGTCTCGGCGCCCGCGATCGGATGCCCGCCGACGTAGCGCGGGTCCTCGACGCCGCCGAGCGGCCCGCCCTTGGTCGAGCCGACGTCGCTCACGACGCAGCCCGCGGAGGCCGCCTGCAGCGCGGCTGCGAGCTGATCCGGAAGGGCGCCGACGGGAGCGCACGCGAAGCAGATCTCGGCGTCGTCGAGCGCCTCCTCGAGGCTCGCGGCGGCCCGGTCGATCGCGCCGAGCTCGAGCGCGCGCTCGAGCCGCTCGGGCGAGCGGCCGTACCCCACAACCTCGACGTCCCGCAGGTGCTTCCGCGCGGCGAGCCCGATCGATCCTCCGATCAGGCCCACGCCGAGGACGGCGACCCTCAAGAGGCGCCCGTCCTCACACCCGCTCGAGCGTCTTCCCGGCCAGTTCCGCCGCGGCCTCGAGCTTGCGCAGGTACGCCTCGAACTCCTCCGCCACGAGCGCCTGCGGGCCGTCGCAGACGGCCTCCTCGGGGCAGGGATGGACCTCGACGATGACGCCGTCCGCGCCCGCGGCCGCCGCCGCCAGCGACAGCGGCTCGACGAGCGAGCGCTTGCCCGCTGCATGGCTCGGGTCGATCACGATCGGCAGGTGGGTCAGCTCGCGAAGCACGGGCACGGCCATCAGGTCGAGCGTGAAGCGGTAGCCGGGCTCGAAGGTGCGGATCCCGCGCTCGCACAGCAGCACGTTCTCGTTGCCCTCCTTGAGGACGTACTCGGCGGCCATCAGGAGCTCCTCGAGCGTGGCCGAGAGGCCGCGCTTCAGCAGCACCGGCCGGCCCGAGCGCCCGACCTCGGTGAGCAGCGTGTAGTTCTGCATGTTGCGCGCGCCGAGCTGGATCACGTCAGCGACCTCGAGCACGGCGTCGAGATCTCGCACGTCCATCAGCTCGGTGACGATTGGAAGACCGGTCTCGGCCTTCGCCTCGGCGAGCAGCCGCAGCCCCGCCTCGCCCAGTCCCTGGAACGAGTAGGGCGAGGTGCGCGGCTTGTACGCGCCGCCGCGCAGCATCTGCGCGCCCGCCTCCTTGACGGTGTGCGCCGCGCTCAGCAGCACCTCGCGCGACTCGACCGTGCACGGGCCGGCGATCGTGGCGAAGTAGTCGCCCCCGATCTTGCGCCCGTCGATCTCGACCACCGTGCGCTCGCCGCGCTTGTACTCGAGCGAGGAGAGCTTGTACGGCTTGAGGATCGGCACCAGGTGGTCGACCCCCGGCGCGCCGTCGAGACCGAGGTTCGCCACGTGCTCGCGGTCGCCGATCGCGCCGATCACGGTCACGAGCTCGCCCTGCGAGACATGGGCGCTGGCGCCCACTGCCTGGACGCGCCGGACGACGGCGTCGATCTCCGCCGGCGACGCCCCCTCTTTCATCACGATCATCATTTGTCCCTAAAGCCTTTCAGAGTCTCTGCGGTTGGCGATGCTGATGCGGAGCGGCGTCCGGCGGCTCGGAGCTGTCTCGGGCGCGACCAGGTGCGGCGGTCGCTGCCGGACGCCTAGCTAAATCGCCAATACGAAAAGAAGTGGCCACGCGGAGCGACGCCCTCGGGGGCGCGTTCGCTGCGAGTCGGCGTGGCCAGGCGGGACATTCGAGGCTCAGAGTACAGCACGCCCCGGCGAGCGCAAACGTGACGTTCGTCAACCAAGAAGCTCGTCGAGCGCCGCGAGGAAGCGGTCGTTCTCGAAGCGCGACCCATACGTCACGCGCATGCGGCCCTCCCCGCCGAGCGCCCTGCCCGCGCGCACGATGATGCCGCGGCGGGCGAGGCCGTCGACGATCGCGTCCTCGTCGCGGTCGCCGAGCGACACCCAGGAGAAGTTCGCCTGGCTGTCCGTCGTATCGAGGCCGCGGGCGGCGAGCTCGGACTCCACGTGCACGCGCTCGATCGTGTTCTGCTCGATGCGCCGCTCGAGCTCGTCCACGTGCCGCAGCGCCTCCGTGGCGGCCACGAGCGCGAGCGCGTTGACGGAGAACGGCTGGCGCACGCGGTCGACCGCGCTGCGGAAGTCCTCCGAGCCGAGCGAGTAGCCCACCCGCAGCCCACACAGGCCGTAGACCTTCGAGAAGGTGCGCAGCAGGATCAGGTTCGGATGGCGCTCGATCAGGTCGAGCGAGTCGTCCGGGTCCTGGAGCATCGAGAACTCGATGTAGGCCTCGTCGACGATCACGGCGAGGTGACGCGGCAGCTCGCCGACGAAGGCGTCGATCGCGTCGACGGGAAGCGCGGTCGCCGAGGGGTTGTTCGGGTTGCAGACGATCACGAGGCGCGTGGCGGCCGTGACCTCGCGGGCCATGGCCTCGAGGTCGTGCTCGCCCGCGTCGTTCAGGGGCACCTCGATGGCGCGGGCCCCCGACATCGCCGCGACGTGCGGGTAGATCGAGAACGAGGGCCACGCGTAGACGAGCTCGGCGCCCGGCTCGAGCA
The DNA here is from genome assembly GCA_963808775.1 of uncultured Thermoleophilaceae bacterium. Lineage (GTDB taxonomy): Bacteria > Actinomycetota > Thermoleophilia > Solirubrobacterales > Thermoleophilaceae > JACVRW01. The sequence goes on along the minus strand of CAWEGR010000005.1, from coordinate 908,028 downwards.
GGGCGTCGCCCGCCGCGATCAGGAGCTCGCAGGAGCCGTTGCCGATCGCGATCCGCCCGGCCGGCACCCCCGTGCGGTCCGCGATCGCGTGGCGCAGGGCCGTCTTGGCCGGGTCCGGGTAGCGGTGCAGGGTCCGGAGCGCGCCCTGGATGGCCTCGATCACCTGCGGGTGCGGCACGAACGGCGTCTCGTTCGAGGCGAGCTTGACGAGCTCGCCCTCGAACTCGTAGGTGGCGGCCGCCGGGTAGACCGGGACGCCGCCGAGGCGGCTGTTGAACTCGATTCCGGGGGTCACTGTGCTCCCTCGAGGTCGCGGCGCAGCGACACGGCCTCGCGCAGGTAGACATGGTGAGCCTGACTGGCTGGATCCGCGTAGCAGTGAAGCAGGAGCCGGATCACTCGCGGCAGCGAGCCCGGCACCGGGATCTCGCGGGTGCAGAGCAGCGGCACATGGTCGAGCCCGAGGTGGCGCGCGGCGACCGCCGGGAACTCGGCGTCGAGGTCGTCCGTGAGGGTGAAGATGCAGCTCACCATGTCGTCGGGCGCGAGCGCGTTGCGTGCCATCACCTCGCGCACGAGCTCCGTGGTGGCGGCGAGAATCGCGTCCGCTTCGTTGACGTCGACGGTGATGGCCCCTCGCAGCGCTCTCAGCCTCATGCGGCGGGCCATTCTGGCAGGCGCGGCCGTGTACTCTGCCGCGCAGTGCGCTCTCCCCTCCTCCGAGTAGCCGGCGCCACCGCGCCCTAGAGCCCGCCCGCGCGGCGGGTGCGGCGGTGGCCGACCCGGCACCGGACGGACGAAGGGAGAGGACATGCAGCAGTTCGACGCACGGGCCGTGATGGCCGCCCGCATCGCCAGGGAGTGCTGGCCTCCGCCGCCGCTCAGCGCGCCGCGCGAGGCCGCCGAGGACGTCCGCCGCGAGCGCCCGCCCCGCGTGGCTTCGGCTCGCCCGCCGCGCGACGCAGCCGCTCGACCTCGGAGCGGCTGAGCCGGCGGCTCTGGCCCGGCTCGAGGCCACGCAGGCCGAGCGGCCCGAACGCCACCCGCTCGAGCGCCGCCACCCGGTGGCCCACGGCCTCGAGCATGCGGCGCACCTGGCGCTTCTTGCCCTCGCGCAGCGTGATCTCGACGACTCCCGGCTTCGGCTGGCGGGCACGCGCCGGAGCGGTCCTGCCCTCCTCGAGCTCGACGCCGCGGCGCAGCTGCTCGAGGGCGCGCGCCGGCACGCGCGCCGGCACCACGCGGGCGCGGTAGACCTTCTCGACTCCGTAGCGCGGGTGGGTGAGGCGCTCCGCGAGCTCCCCGTCGTTCGTGAGCAGGATCAGGCCGGTGGTGTCGGCGTCGAGGCGCCCGACCGGGTAGAGGCGCCTGTGTGAGGCGACGAGGTCCACGACCGTCGGCCGGCCGTGCGTGTCGCGGGCGGTCGACACGACGCCCGCGGGCTTGTTCAGCACGTGCACCTCGAGCGGCTCGGGGCGCACGGGCCGCGAGTCGACCGTCACGGCGCTCGTCTCGTCGACGTCCCTGGCCGGATCGGTGACGGTCTCGCCCCGGACGCTCACGCGCCCCTCGGCGATCAGCACCTCGGCCGCGCGCCGCGAGGCCACTCCGGCGTGGGCGAGGTACTTGGCCAGGCGCACCCGACCGAGCTTAGGCGCGTCAGGGCAGGCGCGCCGTGGTGCGCAGGCCTGCGCCCGCGGCGATCAGCAGCAGGACGATCCCGCCCGCGGCGAAGGCGGCTGTGACCTCGCGCTCCTCCTCCCGGGTGGCGACCCGGGAGCCGAGCTCCTCGTAGATGTCGCCGAGCTCGCCCGCGTCGCTGACGGCGAACGTGCGCCCGCCCGACAGCTTCGCGATGCGCGCCATCGTCTCCGGGTCGGGCGGCACGGGCAGCAGCCCGCCGTCCGGCGTCCGGATCACCGCGCTCTCCGTTCCGAGCGCGACGGTGTGGATCGGGATCCCGAGCCGGCGCGCGACGCGCGCGACCGGCAGCGGGTCGCGGCCGATCGTGACCTTGCCGTCCGAGAGCAGCACGATCGCGGCCGGGACGCGCTCCTCACCCCTGCCGTCGACCATGCGCACGGCCGCGGCGAGCGCCTCGCCGGTGCCGGTGCCGCCGTCGGCGGCGAGCGCCTCGATCGTGTCCCGGATGCGGTCGCGGTCGTCGCTCGGCGGCTCGATCGTCTGCGGCTCCTCGGCGAACGCGACCATCCCGAGCCTCGTCTCGTCGGGCAGCTCGTCGACCAGCTTGAGCGCGGCGGCGCGGGCGGCCTCGAGCCGGCTCGGGTCGACGTCGTCGGCGAGCATCGAGCGCGACACGTCCGTGACGAGCACGACCGTGGCCTGCTCGCGCGGCACGGCCACCGTCGCGTGCGGGCGCGCCAGCGCGAGCGCGAGCGCCGCGAGCGCGGTCAGGAACAGGGTGAGCGGCACGACCCGCCGCCAGCGCGACTGGCGCGGCAGCAGCCCCGCGAGCAGCGGGACGCCCGGGAAGCGCACGGCGTAGCGGCGCGAGCGCCGGCGGGCGGCGAGATAGGCGAGCAGCGCCAGCGGCACGACGAGCAGCGCGGCGAGGAAGGCGGGCGCGGCGAAGCTCACGCGAGGCCCCTCCCGAGCTGGCGCGCCCACTCGCCCTGCGTCGACACGACCACGTGCTCCGAGCCCGCGCGGCGCAGGGCCGTCGCGATCTCGGCGCGCCGCTCGGCGGCCGCAGCCTCGTAGGCCTCGCGCAGGCCGCGGCTCGAGGTGTCCGCCTCGATCCGGCGGCCGCTCTCCGGGTCGACCATCTCGAGCCGGCCGACCGCCGGCAGGCTGTCCTCGCGCGGGTCGCGCACCTCGACGGCGAGCAGGGTGTGGCGGGCGCCGAGCGCGGCCAGGCGGCGGGCCCAGCGCTCGGGCTCCGCGAAGTCCGAGATCACGACGAGCAGGCAGGCGCTGCGCGCGAGCCGGCCGATGCGCGCGAGCGCGGCCTCGAGCGGCTCGCCCTCGCTGCCGTCGAGCGCCACTCCGTCGGCCAGCGCGCGGCCGAGGGCGACCCGCGCGTCGCGCCCTCCGCGCGGCGGCAGCAGGCGCGGCTCGGGAACGCCGAAGCTGACGAGCCCGACGCGCCCGCCGCGGCGCACGGCGAGCCGGGCGAGCAGGTCGACGACGCCCTCGGCGACGTCGCTCTTGAGGCGGTCCGCGGTCCCGAAGGCCATCGACGGGGACAGGTCGACCACGAGCCAGGTGCTGAGCAGGCGCTCGGGCACCTGCTGGCGGACGTGCGGGATGCCCGTGCGGGCCGTGGCGCGAGGCGTCGAGCCGGCGCACGTCGTCGCCCGGCTGGTACGGGCGCAGCTGCGCAAGCTCCATTCCGCTGCCCACGCCCGCCGCCCTGTGCTCACCCGCGATCACGCCGCTCGCGCGGCGCACGAAGGCCAGGTCGAGGGCGTCGACGAGCGCCCCGGGCACGGGACCCGGTCCCTGGCGGCCGGGCGGTGGGGCGAGCGTGCCGGCCGCGACGCTCACGCGGGCAGCGGCCGGCCGTCCTGGCGCAGGTCGGGCTCGGGCACGGCCTCGAGCACCTTCTCGAGCAGGTCGTCCGGGCTCGTGCCCTCGGACAGGCCCTCGTAGGAGAGCACGAGCCGGTGGCGCAGCACCTCGGGCGCGAGGTCGCGGATGTCGCTCGTCAGCACGTGTCCGCGCCCGCGCAGCAGGGCGAGCGAGCGGGCGGCCTGCACCATGCCGATCGGCCCACGCGGGCTCGCGCCGTAGGCGAGCAGCGGCGCGATCTCGTCGAGCCCGTAGCGCTCGGGGCGGCGCGTGGCGTCGGCGAGCGCCACCGCGTAGTCGATCGCCTCGCGGTCCACGAACACGTCGGCCGCGAGCTCGCGGAAGGCCAGCAGGTCGGCCGAGGCGAGCCGCTCCTGGACGTCGGCCGGGGCGAGCAGGGTGCTCTCGACGACGGCGGTCTCGTCGCCGGGGCTCGGGTAGTCCACGAGGATCTTCATCAGGAAGCGGTCCACCTGCGCCTCCGGCAGCGGGTAAGTGCCCTCGGACTCGATCGGATTCTGCGTCGCGAGCACGAGGAAGGGCTCCGGCACGGGGTGCGTGACGCCGCCGATCGTGACCCCGTGCTCCTGCATGACCTCGAGCAGCGCGGACTGCACCTTCGCGGGCGCGCGGTTGATCTCGTCCGCGAGCAGGAAGTTCGCGAACACCGGTCCGAGCTCGGTGTCGAGCGTGCCGCTGTCGGGGCGGTAGATGCGCGTGCCGACGAGGTCCGACGGCACGAGGTCGGGCGTGAACTGGATGCGCCTGAAGGTCCCGCCCACCGCCTGGGCGAGCGTCTTGATGGTCAGCGTCTTGGCCAGGCCGGGAACGCCCTCGAGCAGCACGTGGCCGCCGGTCAGGAGCGCCACGAGCACTCGCTCGAGCATCGCGTCCTGTCCGATGATCACGCGCTTGATCTCGTAGAGCGCGCCCTCGAGCGCGTCGCGTGGGTCGTCACCTGCGGTCAGATCGGGCATGGGAGCACCGTATGGCGGGCCCTGTCACGTGGGCATAACTCGGCTCACTACCCTGCCCCTGGTGCGCGTGCTCGTGGCCGAGGACGAACGCCGGGTGGCTGATGCCGTGGCTCGCGGGCTGCGGCGCGAGGGCCTGGCCGTGGACGTCGCCTACGACGGGCGGGCTGCCCTCGACAAGGCGCGCCTGCATCCCTACGAGGTGCTCGTGCTCGACCGCGACCTCCCCGAGCTGCACGGAGACGACGTCTGCCGGGCGCTGCGTGAGGAGGACAGCGACTGCCGCGTGCTGATGCTGACCGCCGCCGCCGGCGTGGACGATCTCGTCGACGGGCTCGCGCTCGGGGCGGACGACTACCTCGCGAAGCCGTTCGCGTTCGCGGAGCTGCTCGCGCGCCTGCGCGCGCTCGCCCGCCGCTCTCGCCCCGCGCTGCCGGCGGCGCTGCGCCGCGGCGACCTCGAGCTCGACCCCGCGCGCCGCACCGTGCACCGCCGCGGCCGGCCGGTCGACCTGACGCCGAAGGAGCTCGCGCTGCTCGAGGCGCTGATGCAGGCGGACGGCGCGGTGGTGTCGAACGACGAGCTCGTCGAGCGCGTCTGGGACGAGAACGCCGACCCGTTCACGAACTCGGTGCGGATGACGGTCCTGCGGCTGCGCCGGAAGCTCGGCGCCCCGCCCGTCATCGAAACCGTCACCGGGGCCGGCTACCGGGTGTGAGCCTCCCGCGCCCGAGCGTCCGCGCGCGCCTCGCGCTCCTCTACGTCGCCCTCGTGGCGGCGTCGACGGGCGTGCTGCTGGCGCTCAGCTGGTGGCTGATCGCCAGGCACCTCGACCGCACCCTGCCCGATGCGCTCGCGGCGAACGTGCGCGGAGAGGTCGCCTACCAGTACCTGCTCGCGTTCCTCGGCGTGCTGCTCGTCTCGGTGGCCGTCGGCTGGCTCGTCGCCGGCCGCCTGCTGGCGCCGCTGGCGCGCATGACCGGCGTGGCGCGGCGCGTCTCCGAGCGGCGCCTCGACGAGCGCATTCCGGTCTCGGGCCAGGACGACGAGCTGCAGGAGCTCGCGGAGACGCTCAACGACATGCTCGACCGGCTGTCGGGGTCCTTCGAGTCACAGCGGCGCTTCGTCGCGAACGCGAGCCACGAGCTGCGGAGCCCGCTCACCGTGATCCGCACCGAGGCCGAGGTCGCGCTGGCGAACCCGGCCAGCGATCCCGACGAGCTGCGCGAGATGGCGCGCTCCGTGGTGGAGGCGAGCAGGCGCACCGAGGCGCTGCTCGCCAGCCTGCTGATCCTCGCCGGCAGCCAGCGCGGGCTCGCGCGCCGCCGGCGCGCCGACCTCGCTGCCGCCGCGCGCGCGGCGCTCGACCTCCACGACGGCGAGGCGCGCTCGGAGGGCGTGCGCCTGCGCCCGGCGCTCGAACCGGCCGTGGTGGAGGGCGACCCCGCACTGCTCGAGCGCCTTGCGGCCAACCTCGTGGAGAACGCCGTGCGCTACAACCGCCCGGGCGGGCGGGTGGAGGTCACGACCACCTGCGCCGGGGGCCTGGCCGAGCTGTCGGTCGCGAACACGGGGCCGCCGGTGTCCGCCGAGGACGCCGCGCGGCTGGCGGAGCCGTTCGAGCGCCTCGGACGAGCCGCCGACGGCCGCGGCGCCGGACTCGGGCTGTCGATCGTGAAGGCCGTGGGCGAGGCGCACGGCGGCACCCTCGCCATCGAGCCGCTCCCGGAGGGCGGCCTGCGGGTGAGCGTCAGGCTTCCCGCAGCCGCAGCAGCTCCCGGCGCTCGTGCCGATGCTTCTCCCACGGGCAGCCGCGCGCTTCCGGCGGCGGAAGCTCGAGCCTGACAGGCCGCGGCGCGGCGGACTCCGACTCGAGCCGCGCGTCGAGCGCTCCGATGCCGTGCGCGCCGCTCGCGAGCAGCGCCGCGCCGGTCACCGCGATTCCTGCGAGCAGAGCGGGTCCGGCTCTCACCGGGCGCAGGGTAGCTGGCTCAGGGCAGGCGCCCGAACCAGCGCAACGCGAACGCCCCGCCCGCCAGCAACAGGAGCGCCGCGCCGCCGGCGAAGGCCGCTGACACCTCGCGCTTCTCGTCGCGCATGGCCACCTGCGAGCCGAGCCGCTCGTAGACGGTCGCGAGCTCGTCCGTGTCGCCGGGGTTGAACGTCCGCGCGCCCGTGATCGCCGCGAGCCGGCTCATCGTGTCCCGGTCGGGCGGGACCGGCCGGGTGACGGTGCTCCCGTCCGGGCGCTCCACCTGGATCGTGCCGGAGTCGGTGCCGAGGGCGACGGTGTAGATCGGGATCCGCTCGCGCGCGGCCTCGCGGGCCACGGGCTCGGGGTCGCGTCCGTGGGTCGAGGCGCCGTCCGAGAGCAGGATCACGGCGCCGGGGGTGCGCGGCCCGTCCTCGCGCCGCTCGAGCATCGAGACGGCGGACGCGAGCCCCTTGCCGGTCGCCGTGCCCCCGCTCGGCCGCAGCCCGGCGACCAGCTCGCGCAGCGCGGAGCGCTCGTGGCTCGGCGGCAGGACGGCCTGGACGGAGTGGTTGAAGGCGACCGCGCCGATGCGCAGCTCGTCCGGCGCGGAGTCGATCAGCTCTCGCGCGGCGCTGCGCGCGGCCACGATGCGCGACGGCGCGACGTCCGTCGCCTGCATCGAGCCGGAGATGTCGGTCACGAGCACGACCGAGGCGCGCTCCTCCGGGACCGCCACCGTCGTCTCCGGCTTCGCGAGAGCGAGCGCGACCGCGGCGAGCGCCACCGCGTACAGGAGCGGCGGCAGGTGGCGGCGGAAGCCCGGCCCGGCCGGCGCGACCGACGGCATCAGCCGCGCGGAGGCGAAGCGCTCGGCGCTCGCGCGGCGGCGCCTGTCGAACCACACGTAGGTGCCCGCGGCGAGCGGCACGAGCACCAGCAGCAGGAGGTAGACCGGCGCCGCGAAGCTCATGGCCGGGTGCCGAGCTCGACCTCGATCGCGCGCTGCGTCCCGTCCCGCTCGACCACGACCTCGACCCGGTCGCCCGGCTCGTGGTCAGAGACCGCGTCGGCGACGTCCTCGGGGTCGCGCACGCTGCGTCCGTCGATCGAGACGATCACGTCGCCCGCGCGCAGCCCGGCCTCGTCCGCGGGGCCGCCCGGGGTGACCTCGCCCACCTCGGCGCCGCCGGCGTGCGGCGCGCTCGCCACGCCGAGGAACGGCCGCTCGATCCTCTCGCCGCGGCTCAGCCTCGGCAGCACCTCGCGCACGGTGTTGGCCGAGACCGCGAACCCGATGCCCACGTTGCCGCCCCCGCCGGTGCTGGCGATCTGGCTGTTCACGCCGATCACGCGTCCCTTCGCGTCGAGCAGCGGGCCGCCGGAGTTGCCGGGGTTGATCGGCGCGTCCGTCTGGATCGCGTCCTCGATCGCGAAGCCGTCGGGGGCCTCGATCTCGCGGCCGACGCCCGAGACGATGCCCGCCGTGGCGGTCCGGTCGAGCCCGAAGGGATGCCCGATCGCCACGACCGCGTCCCCGACCCTCACGGAGTCGGAGTCGGCGAGCCGCAGCACGCGCAGGCGGTCGACGCTGCCCGGGTCCACGCGCAGGACGGCGAGGTCGGACGAGGGATCCGTGCCGAGCACCACGGCCTCGACGAGGCGGCCGTCGTCGCCGAAGCGCACGCGCGCGGAGTCGGCGCTTCCCACCACGTGGGCGTTCGTGACGATCGTGCCGTCCTCGCGCACGACGAAGCCGGTGCCCGAGCCGAGGTCGGTCTGGACGGAAACCACACCCGGCCCGGCGGCGTCGTAGACGCGGCCCGCCTCGGTCGCCGACAGCGGTCGCCCGCCGCCCGCGACGACCTCCTCCGCACCGGGGTCGTCCCGCAGCGCCACCACGGAGAGGGCGAGGGCGGCGAGCGCGGCGATGCAGGCAAGCGCCAGCGCGGCGCGGCCGAGGCGCGGGCGCCGCGGCGGTTCCGGCGGCTCGCTCGGGGGCGGTTCGGGCGGGGTCGAGCGGCGCTCGCGCTCGTCCGCGACCTGGCGGTTCCAGCGCGCTGAGGAGAACGGGCCTCCCTCCTCCTCGGAGGGCGGCTCACGGTCGAGCCAGAGGCTTGAGCGCCGGGTCATGGTGGCGACCGTAGGCGCCCCGGCGTCACGCCGGGATAACGCCTCCCTCAGTCGTCGCGGCGCTTGTGGCGGTACATCGAGGCGTCGGCCGCGCTCAGGACCTCGTCGGCGCTCTCGGTCTCCTCGCCGAAGGCGGCGCTGCCCACGCTGACCGTGATCGGCCCGTCGGGCGTCGAGACCTCGGCGCTGACCGCCTCGGCGAGCTCCTGGCCCACCCCCGCGGCGTCCGCGCGCGTGGCGTGTGGAAGCAGCACCGCGAACTCGTCGCCGCCGATGCGGGCGAGCACGTCTGTCTCGCGCAGCCGTCCGCCGAGCACGCCGGCCACCGAGGTCAGCACCCGGTCACCGAGCTTGTGGCCACCGGTGTCGTTCACCCGCTTCAGCTCATCGACGTCGATCAGGAGCAGCGCGCCGCGCATCCCGTATCGGTGTCCGTGCGAGACGTGGCGCTCGAGCTCCTCCTCGAAGCGGCGCCGGTTGTAGAGGCCCGTGAGGCCGTCGTGGTCGGCGAGGTGGCGCAGGCGCTCCTCCATCGCCCGCCGCTCCGAGATGTCGCTGACCTGCGCGAGCACGTACTCCGGCAGGTTGTCGGCGTCGCGGACGACGGAGAGGTGCACCTCGACCCAGACGGTCGAGCCGTCCGGGCGCAGGTAGCGCTTCTCGCGGTGCTGGGTGGGCGACCCGCCCCGCAGCGCCGCGAGCGCGCGCTCGTCCTCGCCGCGGTCGTCCGGATGCGTGATCGACAGGAAGCTCGTCCCGGGCAGCTCGTCGCTCGCCCGGCCGGTGATCTCGCCGAGCGCGTGGTTCACCCGCACGTACACGCCGTCGAGGTCGGTCAGGGCCATGCCGGTCGCGGCGGTGTCGAACGCGGCGGTCAGCCTGCGCTCGGCCGTGCGCGCCTCCTGCTCGGCCCGGTGGCGGTCGGTCACGTCGGTGAGTGTTCCCGCTGCCCAGCTCACCTGACCCCCCTCGTCCCGCATCAGCCGCGCCGCGACCGACACCCAGCGCGGCTCGCCGTCCGTACGCATGTAGCGCACCTCGTGCCGGATCTCCTGCGATGCCGCGAGCGCCCTCTCGCGAAACTCGTCCACGTCATCGGGATGGACACCCTCGAGGAAGCTCTCGCCGAGCGAGTCCTCGACCGCACGGCCCGTCAGCTGCGTCCAGGCGGGACTGAGGAAGGTCCAGCGGCCCTCGGCATCGGCCTGGAAGACCACGTGGCTGACGTGGTCGATCAGGAACCGATACAGGTCGTCGGGAGGTCCGGTCATTCACCTCTAAGAGCCCTTTCGGGCGGTCCAGGTTCCGCCTTGAGGCAAACTTGGCGCGTGGATCTCGTGCAACTGGACGAGAAGCTGGCCGCCGCGGGCGAGCCGCGCTTCCGCTCGCGACAGGTGTGGGAGTGGGCGGCGCGCGGCGCGGAGTCGTACGCGGAGATGACGAATCTGCCCGTGCCGCTGCGCGAGCGGCTGGCCGCGGACGTGCCGTTCTCGTCGCTCACGGCGCTGCGCGAGGCGCTCGCGTCCGACGGCACGGAGAAGGTGCTGTTCGAGACCCACGACGGGCGTCCCGTCGAGGCGGTGTTGATGCGCTACCGCGACGGCCGCCGCTCGCTCTGCGTCTCGAGCCAGTCGGGCTGCCCGCTCACGTGCACGTTCTGCGCCACGGGCTCGATGCGCTTCGGACGCAATCTGACGGCATCCGAGATCCTCGACCAGGCGCTCCACTTCAGGCGCAAGGAGGCGGTCAACCACTGCGTGTTCATGGGCATGGGCGAGCCGCTGATGAACCTCGACAACGTGCTGGCGGCCTGCGAGCGGCTGCCGGAGATCGGGATCGCGCACGGCAACACCGGCGTCTCGACGGTCGGCTGGGTCCCCGGGATCGAGCGCATGACCGCCGAGGGCCCGCCCGTCCGGCTGGCGCTCTCGCTCCACGCACCCGAGGACGCGCTCCGCTCGGAGCTCATGCCGGTCAACGACCGCCACCCGCTGCGCGACGTGCTCGACGCCTGCCTGCGCTGGCACGAGCGCCGGCGGCGGCCCGTATTCGTCGAGTACCTGATGCTCGGCGGCGTCAACGACCGCTATGAGCAGGCGGTGGCGCTGGCGGACCTGCTCGAGCCGCGGCGGGCGTTCAAGGTCAACCTGATCCCGTACAACCCGACCGACAGCGGCTACACGGGTTCGGGGCGCGACGCGATCGCGGCGTTCCGCGCCGCGCTCGAGGAGCGCGGCGTGCGCGCGACCGTGCGGCTGACGCGCGGGCGCGACATCGACGCCGCCTGCGGCCAGCTCGCGGCGCGCGGATAGGGGGCGAATCGGGCGCGCCCGCGGCTTAGGCGGGCATGAAGCGCATCCTGATCCTGATCGCCGCTCCCGCCCTGCTCGCCTGCGCCGGCCGCGCCTCCGCCGGCCAGTACGAGGTGCACGGATGCCGGACGCCCGCCGGCGCCGCGCTGCCCGCGCTCGGATGGCTCGGCAGCTACGGGCCCGGGCCGTGGTTCCTCTCGGACGACACCTGCGCGCGCGGAGGCCGCCTCGAGGCCGCCCTGATGAAGGTCGCGGGCTACGAGCATCCTCAGGGCGCGCACTCGCAGTGGCGCTTTCGCGCGCCGGAGGGCACGTCGATCAGGCGCGTGCGCGGGGACGTTGCCATGCGAACGAGCCGCGAGCGGCCGTACGCGAGCCCCGTCGCCGGCGGCCGCGCCGACGACGGGCAGGGGCGCTTCGGCATCCAGTCCGGCGCGGTGCGCGGATCGCTCGACGCCCCCGCCGCTCCCGGAAACGCCTTCGACACCGGCGTCATGTCGCCCACCGCCGCGTACACGCTCCTGGCCGCGTGCTCGGGCGGCGGCGGCGCCTGCCCCGAGGCGGCCGCGGGCGACCCCGCCGTGGCGACCGTCCGGGTGTTCAGGACGCAGGTGACGCTCGAGGACCTGACGCCCCCGGCCCTGGATTCCGAGCCGCGCGGCACGCTCACCGCGCCCGGCGTGCATCGGGGCATCGAGGGCGTGTCCGTCGCCGCGCGCGATCTGGGCTCGGGCGTGCGCCGCCTCGTCGCGGAGCTCGACGGCCGCGAGCGGGCGTCCGTTCGCCCTCGACCCGAACGCGGGCCAGTGCCGCGAGCTCCTCGCCGGTCCCGCGCTCGACTACGTTGCGCCGGTTCCATGCGCGCACGAGGTCTCGGGCGGCGTCACGCTCGACACGCGGACGCTGCCCGAGGGCGAGCATGTCCTGCGGCTCTGGGTGGAGGACGCCGCGGGCAACCGCCGGCTGGCGGCGGGCCCGATCGCGCCGTTCGCCGTGGACAACGTTCCGGCGCCCGTGGCGCCCGCGCCCGGTCCGGTCGGCCCGAGCGTGAGCGGCACGGTCCCGCGCGGCACCGTCCGGCTCTCCTTCCTCGCCCCGCTGCGCCGGCGCTCCTGCGCCAGGGCGCTCAGGGCGCGGGCCTGCTTCCGGCGCGTTCGTCCGTCTCGTCGAGCGCCGCGGCGCTGCCGTGACGCAGCGCTACGGCCGCCCGGTCGCGCTGCGGGGCCGCGTGCTGCTCGCGGACGGCTCTCCGGTGGCGGGCGCGCGCGTGGTGCTCCGCGGCATCCGGCGCGGCGCCGCCGTGGCGCCGGCGCGAGCCGGCGCGCTCAGCGACGCTCGTGGCCGCTTCGCCCTGAGGCTCGGGCGAGGCCCGAGCGAGCGGCTGCGCGCGGAATGGCTTCCGGCGGGTGCGCTCGCCCCGCTGCGCTCGCGCACCCTCACGCGGCGCGTGCGGGCAGGCCTGACGGTCTCGGCACGCCGCGCGGGCGGGCTCACGATCCTCCGCGGCATGCTCCACGGCGGCCGCCGTCCCGCCGCCGGAGTGCCGGTGCTTGCCGAGGCGCTCACCCCGCGCGGCCCCGCGCTGCTCGGGCGCGCGCTCGTCCGCCGCGGCGAGCGCGGCCTCACGCTGCGGGTGCGCCTGCCCGAGGGGCGCTGGCGCGTGCGCCTTCGCGCGCTGAGGGCGCCCGGCTGGCCGTTCGCGGAGGGCAGGAGCCGCGCGATCGCGGTCCGCGGGCCGGCCGGCTAGACGATTCCCTGGGCCCTCTGCTCGCCCGCCCGCAGGAGCCGCTCGCGCAGCTCGCCCTCGGTCTCGGGCGAGGGGTCGAACGCGACCGGGTCCGGCAGGGCCTCGAGCCCGCTGAGCCCGAACAGCTTCTGGAACAGCTCCGTCGTGCGGTACATCACCGCGCCGAACTGCGAGCGACCCGACTCCTCGAGCAGCCCGCGCTCGAGCAGCGTGCCGACCGCCGACTCGGATGCGACGCCGCGGATGCGCGCGATCTCCGGGCGCGACACCGGCTGCAGGTAGGCCACGATGGCGAGGCACTCGGCCTGCGCCTGCGTCAGCGGCGGGGTGCGCGGGCGCGCCAGGAGGCGCCGCGCGGCGCGCTCGGCCACCGGATCGGTGGCGAGCGTGAACCCGCCCGCCACCTCGCGCAGGACGACGCCCCTGAACCCCTCCGCGTAGTGCTCGCGCAGGCGCGCCAGGGCCTCGACGACCTCGCCCTCCGAGACCTCGCACGCGTCGGCGATCGTCTCGACCGAAAGCGGGTCCGGAGACAGGAACAGGAGCGCCTCGACGACGCGCGCAAGCTCGTTCACGACGCGCTCACCATGATCGGGCCGAAGGGCGCGGCCTGCTCCCAGCTCGCCTCGCCGGCCTTGTAGAGCTCGAGCAGCGCGAACAGGGTCACGGCCTCCGTCAGGCGGTCGGCGCCCTCCACCGCCTCGTCGAACGAGAAGCGCGAGCGGCTCCGAAGCAGGTCGCGCAGGTGCCGCAGGCGCTGCTCGACGGATACGGCGGGACGGCGCACGTGCCGCAGGTCGAGCGGCGGCGGCACCACGAGCAGGTCGCCGATCGCCTGCGCGAGCTCGGCCGGGTCGTACGCGGCCTCGGCGATGTCGAGCGACACGCGCCGCAGCTCGGGCGGCAGCGGCGCCGAGCGGTAGCGGTAGCCGTGCTCCGAGGCGAGCCGCTCGCGCAGGTGCTCGGCGGCCTCGCGATAGCGGTGGTACTCGAGCAGCCGCGCGAGCAGCTCCTCGGCCGCCTCCTGCGGGGCCAGCTCGAGCTCGTCATCGTCCTCGGACGGGAGCATCAGCCGCGACTTCAGCTCGAGCAGCGCCGCGATCAGCACGAGAAACTCGGTGGCGGCCTCGAGGTCGAGCTCGCCGGAGCGCTCGAGGTGCTCGACGTAGGCGAGCACGATCTCCGCGAGATCGACCTCGAGCAGGTCGATCTCCTCCTTCAGGATCAGCGTCAGGAGCAGGTCGAACGGTCCCTGGAAGACCTCGAGCTCGAGGTCGAGCGCAGCGATCGGCATCGAGCGGGAGACTAGAACGGCGCCCGGACCGTCACGACGGTCCAGGCCAGCGCGAGCACGAGGACCACGAGGAGCGGACGAACGAGCGGGCGCCCCAGAGGTTCCATGGGCTTTGGATCGGCGTCACAAGCTCCGCCCTTGAGGCCTTCGCCTTCGAGGGCAATCCTGGATGGGTGTCGCCTCACGACACACAGGGCAGGAGCGCGAGGGCGCTCCGTCAGTGCCCGGCGGGGCCGATGCCCATGGCGTCGCGGACCTCGGCCATCGTGCCGCTCGCGATCTCGCGCGCCCGCTCAGCGCCCTGCGCGAGCGCGGCCTCGATGGCGTCCTCGTCCGCGCGCAGCTCGACGTAGCGCTCGCGGACGGGCGCGAGCATCTCGACGAGCGCCTCGCCCACCGCCTGCTTGAGCGCCCCGTAGCCCTGCCCCTCGAGTTCACGCTCGATCAGCTCCGGCTCCACACCGCGGGCCACGGCGAGCATCTCGATCAGGTTCGTCACGCCGGGCTTGTCCGGCCCGCGGACGATCTCGCTGCCGGAGTCGGTCTGCGCGCGCTTCACCTTCTTGAGAATCGCGTCGGAGTCCTCGTCGATGTAGACGAGCCCGGCCTCGGTGCTGCTCGATGTCGACATCTTCGCGCCGGGGTCCTGCAGGTCCATGATGCGCGCGCCCACCCCGGGGATCACGTGCGCCGGCTCGACGAGCAGGTCCCCATAGGTCGTGTTGAAGCGCCGCGCGATCTCCCGGGCGAGCTCGAGGTGCTGGCGCTGGTCGTCGCCGACCGGGACCTCGTCGGCCTTGTAGAGCAGGATGTCGGCGGCCTGCAGGACGGGGTACAGGAACAGGCTGGTGCGCACGAGCTGCTGCTCGCGCGCGGACTTGTCCTTGAACTGGTGCATGCGGCCGAGGTCGCCGTAGGCGGTCACCGACGAGAGCAGCCAGCACAGCTCGGAGTGCTCGCGCACGTCCGACTGCCGGAACAGGATGCAGCGCTCCGGGTCGAGCCCCGACGCCATCAGCATCGCCGTGGTGTCGAGCACGTAACGGGGCAGCGCCCGCGGGTCGTAGTCGATGCAGGTGGCGTGCAGGTCGACGATGCAGTAGATCGCCGGATCGCCGCGCTCCTGGCCGTCGAGGTAGCCGCGGATCGCGCCGATGTAGTTGCCCACGTGCTTGCGCCCGGTTGGCTGGATGCCGCTGAAGATCCGCATGCGGCGGGCCAGTTTACGCGGGCGCGGTGGTCCTCAGCGGACGCTGACCGGGATGCGCTCGACCGCGTTGTTCGCGTAGCCCTTGGGGTTCCAGGGCGGCTCGAGCGGCTGCACGTTGCCCGCGGAGTCCGTGGCGCGCGACGAGATCACGTGCTCGCCGGCGGCAGCGTCCCAGCCGAGGCGCCAGCCGCGCCAGGCGTGGCGGCCGAGCGGCGGCTCGAGCTCGGCCTCCGCGAAGCTGGCGCCGCCGTCCGTCGAGACCTCGACGCGCTCGATCTCGCCTTGGCCCGACCAGGCACGGCCGCGCAGCTCGATGCGGCCCGCGTCCACCACGCGGGCGCGACTCATGAAGTCCGGAAAGCCCGGCGGGACGCGTGAGAGAGCGCGGCTGCATGCGCGTGAGGGGAGCGCCCGGGTTGCCGTCGGCGTCGTACATGCGGTAGCCGACCCGGTTCTGGAAGCCGTCGAAGGGCTCCTCGACGAACGTGATGCGGGCGAGCCACTTGACGTTCTGCATCCCGTACCAGCCCGGCACCACGAGCCTGAGCGGGTGGCCGTGCTGGGGCGGCAGCGGCGCGCCGTTCATCTCGTAGGCGAGCAGCGCCTCACCGAGGTCCGCGACCGGCATCGCCGCGCTCGTAGTCCTGCTCCTCGCCGCCCTCGATGCCGTGGTCGAGCCCCGTGAAGACCGCCTCCACGGCCTCCGGCAAGACGCCGGCCTCCTCGAGCAGCGGCGCGAGCGCCGCGCCCGCCCACTCGGCGGTCCCCACGGCCTCGGTCAGCCACGGCTGAGAGTGCGGCCGCGGCTCGAGCAGCGCGCGGCCGTTGCCCGCGCACTCGAACGTGACCGGCAGCGTCACGCGCTCGCGTGCGCGCAGGTCGGCGAGCGTGAGGTTGAGCGGCCGCTCCACGGCGCCGCCGATCTCGAGCGTGAACGCGTCCGGGTCGACGACCGGGATGTCGAAGTGGATCAGCAGGTAGTGGAGGCCGGCCGGGGTGATCGGATGGACGAGCGCCTCGAGCGGCAGCGCGTGGTTGCGCGCGGCCAGGCGCAGCTCCTCCTGCGTGATGCCCTCGCTCACGGCCGCCAGCGGACGACGGGGCGCTTCGCGGCGCCCGCCTCGTCGAGGCGCCGGACCGGCGCGCTGTGCGGCGCCGTGCGCGCGATCTCCGGATCCTCGGCGGCCTCGGCGAGGATCTCGCGCACGATCCGGGCGAAGTCGTCGAGGCGCTCCTTCGTCTCCGTCTCGGTCGGCTCGATCATGAGCGCCTCGTCGACGAGCAGCGGGAAGTACACGGTCGGCGGGTGAACGCGGTGGTCGAGCATGCGCTTCGCGAGGTCGAGCGTGCGCACGCCGAGCTGCTCCTTCGCGCCCGACCCGGACAGCACGAACTCGTGCATGCAGGCGCGGTCGAACGCCACCGGCAGGTACTCGCCGATGCCCTCGCCCGCCATCAGCGCCTTGAGGTAGTTGGCGTTCAGCACCGCGGTGCGCGAGACGTCGGCCAGGCCGTCGCCGCCGAGCGAGCAGATGTACGCGTAGGTGCGCACGAAGACGCCGAAGTTGCCCTGGAAGCCGCGCAGCTTGCCGATCGTCCGCGGCCGGTCGAAGTCGAGGTCGTAGGCGCCCTCACGCTCGACGACCTGCGGGATCGGCAGGAACGGCTCGATCCGATCCGAGCACGCGATCGGCCCCGCGCCCGGACCGCCCCCGCCGTGCGGCTGCGTGAACGTCTTGTGCAGGTTGAAGTGGACGATGTCGAAGCCCATGTCGCCCGGGCGGGCGATGCCCATCACGGCGTTCAGGTTCGCGCCGTCGTAGTAGAGCGTCGCGCCGACGCCGTCGACGATGCGCTTGATCTCCTCGATGTTCGTGTCGAACAGGCCGAGCGTGTTCGGGTTCGTGAGCATGAGGCAGGCCACGTCCTCGTCCGCCTTCGCGCGCAGGTCGTCGATGTCGACCCCGCCGTCCGGCGCCGTGCCGACCTTCACGACGTCGTAGCCCGCCATCGTCACCGTCGCCGGGTTCGTGCCGTGCGCCGTGTCGGGGGTGAGCACCTTCGCGCGCTCCTCGCCGCGGTCCGCGTGGTAGGCGCGCGTGAGCAGCAGCCCCGCCAGCTCGCCGTGCGACCCCGCGCTCGGCTGGAGTGAGACGTGCGGAAGTCCGGCGACCTCCGACAGCGCCCGCTGGAGGCGCCACATCAGCTCGAGCGCGCCCTGGGCGTACTCCGCGTCCTGGAGCGGGTGCAGCCGCGCGTGGCCCGGCAGCGCGGCCACGCGCTCGTGCAGCTTCGGGTTGTGCTTCATCGTGCACGAGCCGAGCGGATAGAAGCCCTCGTCGAGGTGGAAGTTGCGCGCCGACAGCGTCGTGTAGTGGCGCACGAGCTCCGGCTCCGAGATCTCGGGCAGCTCGGCCGGATCGGCCCGGATCGCGGACTCGGGCAGGAGCTCCTCGACCGCAACCTCGGGCACCTCGTCCTCGGGCGCGGGCGGCACGAACGCGCGCCGTCCGGGGCGCGAGCGCTCGAAGACCGTGATCGTGTCGCTCACGCCGCCACCCCCGCGGGCACGAGCGCCGCGAGCCGGTCGATATGGGCCTTCGTGCGCCGCTCCGTGATCGCCACGAGCAGGCCGTCCGGGTACTCCGGGTAGTCGCGGGCGAGCCGGTAGCCGGGGTTGATGCCCTCGGCCCGGGCCTGACGGAAGAGGCCGTCGATGTCCGGGACGCGCACCGCGAACTCGCGCACCACCGGGCCGGGGTTGATCGCCTCGAGGCCGAGGGCCTCCCGCGCGTAGTGCGTGCGCCGCAGCATCAGCTCGCCGAGCTCGACGAGCCCGCGCTTGCCGAGCCAGGACAGGTAGACCACTCCCGCGAGCGCGTTCAGCGCCTGCGCCGTGCAGATGTTGTGGGTGGCCTTCTCACGGCGGATGTGCTGCTCGCGCGTCTGCAGCGTCAGCACGAAGCCACGGCGGCCGTCGAGGTCGCGCGTCTCGCCGGCGATCCGGCCGGGCATCTTGCGGATGAAGCGCTCCTGCGCGGCGAAGAAGCCGAACGACGGCCCGCCGAAGTCGAGCCGGTTGCCGAGCGACTGGCCCTCGCCCACGCAGACGTCGACGCCCGCATCGCCGGGCGGCGTGAGGATGCCGAGCGGCAGCGGGTCGGCGGCGCAGACCACGAGCGCGCCAGTCGACCTCCCGGCTTCGGCGAGCTCCGCGAGCTCCTCGACCGTGCCGAGGAAGTTCGGCTGCTGGACGAAGACCGCCGCGGTGTCGTCGTCGACGGCGGCCGCGAGCGCCTCGAGGTCGGTGGCGCCCTCGCCGTTCAGCGGCGTCTCGACGACCTCCATGCCGTAGCCGGCCGCGTGCGTGACGAGCGCCGCGCGCGAATGCGGGTGGAGGCCGCGCGAGGCCACGAGCTTCGTGCGCCGCGTCTCGAGCTTCGCCAGGTAGGCGGCCGCCGCGACCGCGCTCGGCCCCTCGTAGACCGACGCGTTCGACACCGGCAGGCCGGTGAGCTCCGAGATCGCCGTCTGGTACTCGAACATGACCTGGAGCCCGCCCTGCGAGACCTCCGGCTGGTAGGGCGTGTAGGGGGTGAGGAACTCGGAGCGCGACAGCAGCGTGTCGATCAGGGCCGGCACGTAGTGGTCGTACATGCCGGCGCCGAGGAAGCTGACCTCGGCGTCCGAGTGCCGGTTGCGGGCCGCGAGCTCGGACAGGTGGTCGAAGACCTCCTGCTCGGAGCGCCCGTCCGGAAGGTCGATCGGCCGCCCGAGGCGCACGGACTCCGGGATGTCGGCGAACAGGTCGTCGAGCGAGCCCACGCCGATCGCGGCGAGCATCTCGCGCAGATCCTCGTCGGTTACCCCCGTATAGCGACTCATCGAAGCCCGGCTACCCCGTCTCGAGCATCTCCATGTACGCGCTCACGTCCATCAGCCCGTCGACCTCCCCGGGATCCGAGAGCCGGACCTTGACCATCCAGCCCTCGCCGTAGGGATCCGCGTTGATGTTCTCGGGGTTGTCCGCCAGCGCGCCGTTGACCTCGACGATCTCGCCGGAGAGCGGCGCGAACACGTCGGAAACCGCCTTCACGGACTCGACCTCGGCGTACGTCTCGTCCTTCGTGACCGATGTCCCGACCTCGGGCGGGTCGAAGAAGACGATCTCGCCGAGCGAATCCTGCGCGTACCACGTCACCCCGAACGTGGCCGTGTCCCCGTCGATGCGAGCCCAGTCGTGCTCGGGGTGGTACTTGAGCTCCTCGGGGTAGCTTGCCTCAGCCACTGCTCTCCTTGTCGTAGAGGGGTCTCCTGCGAACCTCCGCCGCGCGCGCCTTGCCGCGCACGTCGACCTCGATGCCCGTGCCCGGCTCGGCGGCCGCCAGCGGCACGTATCCCATCCCGATGCCGGTCCCGAGGCAGGGCGACAGCGAGCCGCTCGTCACGACCCCCTCGCCCGCCTCCGTGACGATCGGGTTCCCCTGGCGCGGGATGCCGGGACCCGTGAACGCGAACGGAACGAGGCTCTCGGTGGGCTCGATGCCGGCGAGCGCCTGCGATCCGATGAAGCCCGTGTCGAGCTTGCAGCACCAGCCGAGCCCCGCCTCGATCGGGTTGCGGTCCTCGCTCAGGTCGTTGCCGTAGAGGTGGAAGCAGACCTCGAGGCGGAGCGTGTCGCGCGCGCCGAGGCCCGCGGGCCGCACCCCCTCGGCGAGCAGGGCGTCCCAGACAGCTCCCGCGCCGTCGGGCGGAAGCATCAGCTCGCAGCCGTCCTCGCCGGTGTAGCCGGTGCCGCAGACGAGCGCGGGCACGCCGGCCACCGTCAGGTCGGCGGTGCGCATGCGCGCGGGCAGCTCGCCATCCGTGATGCGCGCCAGCGCGGCCCGCGCGTCGGGGCCCTGGACCGCGAGCATCGCCCAGTCCTCGTGGGCGTCGCGCACCTCGGCCCCGGGCGCGTCCTCGGCGTGCCGCTCGAACCAGGCGAGGTCCTTCTCGTGGTTCGCGGCGTTCGTGACGGTGAGGAAGCGCTCCGGCCCGAGCCTGTAGGTGAACAGGTCGTCGAGCACGCCCCCGTCCTCCCGGCAGAGCACGGAATACTGCGCTCCGCGCTCGGCGATCTTCGTGACGTCGTTCGAGAGCAGGTGCTGGAGAAACTCCTCCGCGCCCGGGCCGCTCGTCTCGATCTCGCCCATGTGCGAGACGTCGAACATCCCGGCCCCGGTGCGCACCGCCACGTGCTCCTCGCGGATGCCCTCGTACTGGACGGGCATCTCCCAGCCCGCAAACGGAACGAGACGCGCGCCGGCCGCCTGGTGGCGCTCGATCAGTGGCGTGCGTCTGAGGGTGTCGACCGGGGGGTCCTGCACAGACACAGGCAGGCTATCGCCCGCCGAGCAGCGCCTGCGTGACCGCGAGCGCGACCTCGGCGCGGAGGGAGAGCGATGCCTCGCTGACCCACTCGTGCGGGGCGTGCGCTCCGCCGCCGCGCGGGCCGAGCCCGTCGACCACCACGTCGACCCCGCCGGCGGCGATGTGGCTCGCGTCGCTCGCCCCGCCGCGGGCGCCGGCCGCGATCGGCCGTCCCAGGAGCGCCGACGCCCGCTCGAGCAGCGGAGCGGTGGCGGCGCGCGAGTCCATCGCGGGCCACGAGCGCATCAGGCCCGTCTCGAGCCGCACCTCGTCGTGCTCGGGCGGCACGGCCGCGAGCACCGGCTCGAAGGCCTCGAGGCGGTCGGCCCGCAGGTCGCAGACGAGCCGGCCCGACGGCGGCACCACGTTGAACGCCTCGCCCGCCTCGAGGATCGTGGGGACGGCGGTGAGGCGGTCGGGCCCGTCGGGGTCGGAGCACGCCGCCACCGCCTGTGCCGCGGCGGCGAGGGCGAGCAGCGCGTTGCGCCCCCGGTGCGGCGCGGAGCCCGAGTGGGCGGGGCGCCCCCGCGCGGTCACCTCGAGCGTCCCCGCGGCCTTGCGCCTCACGATCACCGCCTCGTCGCCCTCCGGGGTCCGTT
The DNA here is from genome assembly GCA_963808775.1 of uncultured Thermoleophilaceae bacterium. GTDB lineage: Bacteria > Actinomycetota > Thermoleophilia > Solirubrobacterales > Thermoleophilaceae > JACVRW01. Next base: position 886,844 of record CAWEGR010000005.1, on the reverse strand, counting down.
CGCCCGCCTCGAAGCACAGGCAGGCGTCCCAGCCGGCGAAGCGCTCGGCGTGCGCGAAGGGGGCCGTGCGCCACTCCTCGTCGTTCACGAGCAGCACCGCGGCCTCCGCGTACAGCTCGGGCCGCTCGGACAGCTCGCGCATCAGCCCCAGCGCGAGCGCGACGCCGCCCTTCATGTCGACGCTGCCGGAGCCGGTCATCCGGTCGCCCTCGCGCTCGAGCGGACGGTGCGCCGCGTGCGCGACCACGGTGTCGAGGTGCCCGAGCAGCAGCACCCGCGCCTCACCCGTCCCGCGCAGGCGGCCGACCAGGTCGTCGGCGTGCTCCTCCGTCGAGCAGGGCACCCGCTCGAGCTCCGCCTCCGGCGGCAGGAAGGCGCTCGCCAGCGCCACGCATTCCTCGGCCCCCGCCCGGTCGCCGGACGGCGAGGAGACCCCCACGAGCGCCTCGAGTTCGCGAGCGGCGGCGGTGGCGAGCCGCTCGGCCGCCTCGATCACGGGACCGGCTTCGCGAAGTGGAAGCTCGTGATGCGCATGCCGGTGTTCAGGTAGAGCCGGTGCGCGTCGAGCCTGTTCGCCTCGACGCCCGAGTCGAGGTGGACCTGGTCGCAGCCGAGCCGCGCCGCCTCGTCCGCCACCCACTCGAGCAGGGCTCGCCCGTAGCCGCGCCTGCGCCCGTCCGGATGCGTCGAGAGGTCGTCGACGTAGATCACGTGGCCCCAGGCGAGCGTGTTGACCTCGCGAAAGCCCGCCACGGCGAGGCAGCGCCCCTCGTCGAAGGCGCCGAGGAGCCGGTACCCCTCCGGCCGCTGGACCTCGTCGACGCGGCGCACGAACGCGTCCGGGTCGTCGTGATGGGTGCGCAGGGCCGTCATCGCCTCGAAGGCGACGGCGGTCTCCCCCGCGGGGATCTCTCTCAGTCCTTCAGGAATGACGGGACGTCGATGTCGTCGTCCGAGATCTCGAGCGAGGCGCGCTGGCGTTCGTCCAGCTTGACGTCGCGGCGGCGGGGCTCGCGCCGGCGCCCGGTCGAGTCCTCGGTGAACAGCGGCTGGCGGCCGGCCTTCTCGAAGCCTGTGGCGATCACGGTCACCCGCACGCCGTCCGCCATGCCGTCGTCGACGACAGCGCCGAAGATGATGTTCGAGTTCTGGTCGGCCGCGGACTGGATGATCTCGGCGGCCTCGTTGACCTCGAACAGCCCGAGGTCGGCGCCGCCCGTGATGTTCAGCAGGATCCCGGTGGCACCCTCGACGGACTGCTCGAGCAGCGGGCTCGAGACGGCGTTCTTGGCGGCCTCGGCCGCGCGGTTCTCTCCGGCCGCCTCGCCGATGCCCATCAGCGCCGAGCCGGCGTCCTGCATGATCGTGCGGACGTCCGCGAAGTCGAGGTTGATGAGCCCGGGCGTGGTGATCAGGTCGGTGATGCCCTGGACGCCCTGGCCAAGCACGGCGTCCGCCTCGCGGAACGCGTCGAGGATGCTCGTGCGGCGCTCGACCACCGCCAGCAGCTTCTCGTTCGGGATCACGATCATCGTGTCCACCTGCTCGCGCAGGCGGTCGATGCCCTCGACGGCCTGGCGCATGCGCTGCGAGCCCTCGAAGTCGAACGGCTTCGTCACGACGCCGACGGTGAGCGCGCCCACCTCCTGCTTCGAGACCTCGGCGATCACGGGCGCGGCGCCCGTGCCGGTGCCACCGCCCTCGCCGGCCGTCACGAAGACCATGTCAGCGCCCTTGAGCGCCTCCTTGATCTCGTCGCGGCTCTCGTTGGCCGCGCCGTACCCGACCTCGGGATTCGCGCCGGCGCCGAGGCCGCGCGTGAGCTGGTCGCCGATCTGCAGCTTGATGTCGGCGTCGCACATCTGGAGCGCCTGCGCGTCCGTGTTGACGGCAATGAACTCGACGCCCTTCAGGCCCGCGTCGACCATGCGGTTGACGGCGTTCGTGCCGCCGCCGCCGATTCCGACGACCTTGATGACCGCAAGGTAGCTGCCCGTGTCCATGAGGTGTCCCCTCTACCGTCCGTCCGAAGCTCAAGGGATCATCGAGGGTTTCCCGATATCCGCAAAGTCCGGACTGTAGGTGGGATTCGCCGAATGTGTCAACCGATCCTGCAACTATTCCTGCATCCGAAGGCTCGACCCGTGCTTGAGCCTTGAGCTCGATCTCGACCTCGGGTCGAGACTTGCGCGAGTCATCCTGGCGGGGCGGCGACGCCCCCGGCGGGAGCCGTCGTCTCGGGGGTTGTCGGGGCGGCAGGAGCCGGCGTGACGGGGGTTGACGGCACCTCCGGGACCGGGGTTGCCGGGGTCTCGGTGGCGGCCTGCGGATCGGTCGTCGCGGGCACCTGGGCGGGATCCGTGGCGGCCGCGGCAGGGTCTGCCGTCGCGGCCGCGGGCGGGGTCACCGCGGTCTGCTCCGCCGGTGCCACCGGCGCGACCGTGGCCGCCGGCAGCCCGCCGGCGGCGGGACGGCCGGGCAGGCGCAGGTCGATGTAGGTGGCGCCCTCGGCCTCGGGATCGGCGAGCACGCGCGCGGCCGCGATCCACTTCGCCTCGGCGCGGCTCGCGTCGCCGAAGATCAGCTCGGGGCCCTCCGACAGCTCCGCCACGATGCCCTGGTCGGCGCGGAAGCCGATCGTCTCGATCCGGCTGCGCAGCGGCGCGGGCGCCGCGCCCGCGATCCGGGCCGCGTGGAGCAGCTCGGCGCCCTCGAGCCGGTCGCCCGCGACCCCTCCGCGGCCCTCGATGTGGGGCAGGCCGCGGTCGAGCGGCATCCCGAGCAGCACGGTCCCGTCGCCGGCCACGGGCAGCTCGCGGCCGCCGACCTCGACGATGCCGGCCGGGTGGTGCTCGATCACGCGCACGGACAGCCCGTGCGGGAAGTCGGCCGTGACCTCGATGTCGCGCACGACCGGAAAGGCGGACACGGCCTGGAGCAGGCGCTCCTCGCGCACGTGCAGGGTCGTCATCGACTGGCCCGCGATCTCGAGCGCGCGGCGGATGCGCTCGGCGTCCTTCGTGGTCAGGCCGCTGACCTTCACGTCGTCGACCGCCACGAGCGAGGAGTCGCGCAGCCAGAACTGGTAGCCCGCCACGAGCAGCAGGCAGACCGCCACGAGCAGGGCGAGCCGCAGCCGCAGGCGCGGCGACAGCGACGGCACGACCCGCAGCGGGCGCCAGTCGGCGATCGCGGCGGCGGCGCTTCTCATGGCGAGCCCCAGAGCGGGGTGACGTCGACCTCGCCGAGGAACTGCACCTCGGGCTCGAGCTCGACGCCGAAGCGCTCGCGCACCCTGCGCCTGCCCTCCCCCATCAGCGCGATCACGTCGGCCGTGGTGGCCTCGCCCATGTTCTCGACGAAGTTCGCGTGCTTCTCGGAGAAGCGCGCGCCGCCGACCGTGAGGCCGCGGCAGCCCGCCTCGTCGAGCAGGACGCCCGCGCTGCGGCCCTCCGCGCGCGGGTCCTCGGGGTTCTTGAAGGTCGAGCCGAAGGTCTTGATGCCGGACGGCTGCGCGGCGCGCCGTGAGGAGCGCATGTCCGCGAGCGTGGCCTTCACGTCGCCCGGCTCCGCGGGCTCGAGGCGGAAGGCCGCGCGCGCGACGATCTCGCGGGCGGCGAGGTTCGAGCGGCGGTAGGCGAAGCCGAGCTCGTCCGGCCCGCGGCGCTCCACGCCGCTCGGGGTCACGATCTCGACCCAGTCGAGCACCCGCGCGAGATCGCCGCCGTAGGCGTTCGCGTTCATCTTGACCGCGCCGCCGACGGTGCCGGGGATGTTCACGCCGAACTCGAGGCCGGTGAGGCCCTCGCGCGCGGCGAACGCGCTCGCCTGCGGCAGGCGGGCGCCGCCGCCGCAGAGCAGCCCGTCGCCGTCGCGCTCGGTTGTGGCGAGCGCTCCGCCCAGCTTCATCACGAGTCCTCGGAATCCGGCATCCGCTACGAGAAGGTTCGATCCCGATCCCACCACTCCTACATCGATCCCCTCAGCCTCCGCCCAGGCGAGCAGGCGCCTGCAGGGCCTCCACGCTCTCGGGCCGCGCGAAGTGGTCGGCCGGACCGCCGGTGCGAACCGTGGTGAGCCGTGCGAGCGGATAGTCGTGCTCGACCTCCCGCGGGGTCATGCGGGCGCCTCCGTCAGGCGCCGCGCGAGCTCGTCCACGTCGCCCGCCCCGAGGGTCACGAGCAGGTCCCCCTCGCGCAGCTCCGCCGCCAGCATGCGCGCGGCGTCGTCGCGGCGCGGGAGCCACCAGACGGGCCTTCCGCCGCCGGCGTCCGCCGCGGAGCGCGCCACGAGCAGGCCGCTGACGCCCTCGAAGTCCTCGGCGCGCTCGCGAGCCGGGTAGACGTCGAGCACGACGGCGACGTCCGCGAGCGCGAGCGCCTGCCCGAACTCGCGCGCCAGCATGCTCGTGCGCGAATAGAGATGCGGCTGGAAGCACGCCACGAGCCGCCGCGGCTCGAATGAGCGCGCCGCCTCGAGCGTGGCGCGCACCTCCGTCGGGTGGTGGGCGTAGTCGTCGAACACGAGCGCGCCGGCCGGCGTGCGGCCGTGGTCCTCGAAGCGGCGCCCGGCGCCCGTGAAGGCGGCGAGCGCGGGCCCGGCCTCCTCCGGCTCGACGCCGGCCGCGCGACACGACGCGAGCGCGGCCAGGGCGTTCAGCACGTTGTGGCGGCCGGGCACGCGCAGCTCGACGCCGGTCCCCTCGACCGTGAAGCGCGAGCCGCCCGGGGTGAGCCGAACCTCCCGGGCCGCAAGGTCGCCCTCGTCGATGCCGATCCGCACCGAGCTACCGGCCGCGGCGTAGCGCTCGAGCCCCGGCCCGAGCACCCGCAGCCCGGCCGGCGCGGCGAACTCCGCGAAGGCCTCCTCGAGCCGGCCCAGCGTTCCGTAGGTCGAGTGGTGATCGAGCTCGACGTTCGTGATCACGGCCACGTCGCGTGCGAGCTTGAGGAACGAGCGGTCGGACTCGTCCGCCTCGATGACGGCCCACTCGCCCTCCCCCCACGCGGCGTTCGTCCCCGCGGCGCGCAGCTCGCCGCCAATCAGGAACGCCGGGTCGCGGCCGCACTCGCGCAGCACGAGAGCGGTCATCGAGGCGGTGGTCGTCTTCCCGTGGGTGCCGCCCACCGCGATCGTGCGCCTGAGGCGAGACAGCTCGCCGAGCAGATCCCCGCGGTGCAGGACCGCGGCTCCGGCGGCGCGGCCGGCGGCGAGCTCGGGGTTGTCCTCCGGGATCGCGGTCGAGACCACGATCTCCGCCCCCGCCGGCAGGTTCGCGGCGTCGTGCCCGATCACCGGCTCGATCCCGTCCGCGCGCAGCCGGGCGAGGTATGAGGAGTCGGCGCGGTCGGAGCCGCTCACCTCGGCTCCGAGCCGCGCGCGCCACGAGCGCGAGGCCGCTCATCCCGGCCCCGCCGATCCCGACGAAGTGGAGCCTGCGCCCCGCGAGCGGCTGCGATTCCATAGGGCGCTCGACCTTAGTGGCCGCCGGAGGACCGATGCTGGCAGCATGCGCGGCGATGCTCGAACGCCTCGAACCCGAGGGCCTGACCTCGCCCGAGACCTACTCGCAGGCGATGCTCGCCCGCGGCGCCGCGGCTCGTGTTCGTGGCCGGCCAGGTGGCCGAGGACGAGCACGGCGAGCTCGTGGGCGGCGCCGACCTGGCGGCCCAGTCCCGCCATGCGTTCTCGAACGTGGGGCGTGCGCTCGCCGCGGCGGGGGCGCGCCCCGACCAGGTGGCCCGGATCACGATCTACGTCGTCGGCCTTCAGATGGACCAGCTGCCCGCGATCGGCGAGGGACGCGACGCGCTGTTCGGCGATCACAGGCCGGCCGACACTCTGCTCGGGGTCGCGTCGCTCGCTCATCCGGGCTGCCTGATCGAGGTGGAGGCCATCGCCGTGCTCGACTGACGCGGCTCAGCCCCGCGCCGCCGCCTCGAGCTCGTCCGCGATCAGCTTCGCCGCGTCCGGCCGTGACGCGGCCCGGGCCGCCCTCGCCATCTCCGCCATCCGCCCTGGAGCACCGAGCAGCGCGGCGATCTCGCGCGCGAGCCGAGGCCCGTCGAGCTCCGCGTCCGGCACGACGACCGCCGCCCCCGCCTGCTCCATGTAGCGAGCGTTGGCCGTCTGGTGGTCCGCGCTCGCGTGCGGGTACGGCACGAGGATCGAGGGCAGGCCGGCCGCGGCGACCTCGAGCACCGAGCCGCCGGCGCGCGCCGCGACCAGATCCGCCGCCGCGAGCGCGTCGGCGAACGGCTCGATGTAGGGGTAAAGCCGGTAGTGCGCCGGAGCGCCGAGCTCGTCGAGGCGCGCGCGCAGCTCGTCGTGGTCGCGGCGCCCGCAGGCGTGCAGCACGGCGCACGGAGCGCCGCTCCCGAAGGCGTCGACGCTCGCCTCGTTGAGGCGCCGCGCGCCGAGCGAGCCGCCGAACACGAGCAGGCACGGCCCGTCCGGCGGGATGCCGAAGCGCTCGCGGGCGGCGGCGCGGTCGGCGCCACCGGTCCCCGACGGCACCGGCCGCCCCGTGACGAGGTAGCGCCCGCCGCCGCGCCCATCGATCGGGAACGCCAGGCACACGCGCCGCGCGAGGGGCGCGAGCATCCGGTTCGTGACCCCCATGTGGCTGTCGGCCTCGGTCAGCACGAGCGGCAGCCGCAGCGAGCGCGCCGCCAGTCCGACCGGCCCCGCCACGTAGCCGCCCCCTCCCATGACGGCGTCCGCGCCCACGCTCCGCAGCAGCCGCCGGGCCCTGCCCGTGGCGCGCGCGGCCTGCAGGGCGGCGCGGGCCGCCCTGAGCGGATTCGAGCGGTCGAGGCCGCGCACCCGCAGCGCGTGGAACGGGTAGCCCGCGGCGGGCACGAGCTCGGCCTCCGCCCGCTCGCCGCCGATGAAGACGACCTCGTTGCCCCTCTCCCGCAGCTCGTCAGCGACCGCGAGCGCCGGCACTACGTGCCCGGCCGTCCCGCCTGCCGCTATGACGATGGTCGTCACGCGCGCCTCCGTCGATGGCCTGCAGCGAGGGCCGCTCCGCCCGCCGCGCCACCCCGCCCGTCGCGGCCACGTTGAGCAGCAGGCCCATCGCGCCCATCATCACGATCAGGTTGGTGCCGCCGTAGGAGAGGAACGGCAGCGGCTCGCCCGTCAGCGGCGCCAGGCCGAGCACCGCGAACAGGTTGAGGGTCGCGCCGCACAGGATCAGCGCGGTGATGCCGGCCGCCAGCAGCTTCGAGTAGTTGTCGCACGCGGTCTTCGCCGCCCGCAGGCCGGCGTAGCCGATCATCCCGTAGAGGACGATCACGCCGAGGACGCCCACGAGCCCGAGCTCCTCGCCGATGATCGCCAGGATCATGTCCGTGTGCGCCTCGGGCAGGTAGTAGATCTTCTGCACCGACTCGCCGAGGCCGACGCCGAACATGCCGCCCGGAGCCGATCGCGGTCAGCGCCTGGACCGCCTGGTAGCCCGACTGGCCGGCGTCCGAGAAGGGGTCGAGGAAGGCCGTGAGGCGCTCGCGCCGGTACGGCTCGATGATCGCCATCAGCGTCGCGAGCGCCACGAGCGTGCCGCCGATGATGACGAGCGTCCGGATCGGCACGCCCGCGGCGAGCATGAGCGCGCCGACGGCGAAGCAGATCACGAGCGCCGTGCCCATGTCGGGCTGCTTCAGGAGCAGCACGCACGAGATGCCGACCACCACGAGCAGCGGCCGGAGCGGCGCGCGTTTCGCCAGCACGAGCGCGGCGTAGAGCACCACCGCCACCTTGAGCAGCTCCGCGGGCTGGAACTGGAACAGGCCGGCACCGAGCCAGCGCGTGGCTCCACCGGTGGTCACCCCGACGCCCGGGATCATCACCGCGACGGTCAGCCCGAGCGCGCCCACCAGCAGCACCGGCGTGAGCCCGCGCACGAGCGCGAGGCCGTTGCGGGCAACGAGGTGCATCACCACGAGCCCGATCAGGCCGAAGATGACGTAGCGCTTCAGGTAGTGGGAGGGATCGCCGTCCCCGGACAGGAGCGACTCTGCTGAGCTCGCGGAGTAGACCATCACCGCGCCCCCCGCCAGCAGGCAGAGCGTGGCGGTGTAGAGGATCGAGTACTCGACCGGGCGGCCCTTTCCCATCCGGGCCTCCTTCGACGCCGAGGGCCGGAATCATTCAGCCCGGAACGAGTGCCCGGAAGCGCTCGCCGCGGTCCTCGTAATCGCGGAACTGGTCGAAGCTCGCGCAGGCCGGGGAGAGCAGCACGGTGTCGCCCGGCCGCGCCGCGGCCGCGGCGTCGCGCATGGCGGTCTCGAGGTCCCCGCTGCGGTGCAGCGGGACCGTCCCGTCGAGGTCGCGGGCGAGGTCGCCGGCCGCCTCGCCGATCAGGTACGCCGCGCTGCAGCGGGCGCCCACCACCTCGCGCAGCCCGGCGAAGCCCCCGCCCTTGAGGCTGCCTCCGAGGATCGCGTGCACGCCGCCCTCGAACGACCCGATCCCGCGGGCCGCGGAGGCCACGTTCGTGGCCTTCGAGTCGTTCACCCACAGGACCCCGTCCGTGAGCGCGACCTCCTCGAGCCGATGCGGGACCCCCGCGAACTCGCGGAGCGCGAGGGCCACCGCGTCGGGAGCGACCCCGGCGGCGAGCGCCACGGCGGACGCGCCCATCGCGTTCTCGAGGTTGTGCGGCCCGCGCAGGCGCACGTCCTGCGGCGGGAGCGGCAGCTCGGCCGGATCGCCGAACTCGATCCGCCTGGCCTCGCCCGGCACGGGCCCGAAGCCCGCCGGCACCACCGCGACGTCGCCGGGGCCCTGGTTCCGGAACACGCGCAGCTTCGCCTCGCGGTAGGCCTCGACGCTGCCGTGGCGGTCGATGTGGTCCTCCTCGAGGTTCAGGAGCAGCGCCAGCTCGGGCGCGAAGTCGAGCGAGTCCTCCGCCTGGAAGCTCGAGACCTCGCAGACCACGGTGGCCGCCGCGGGCACGCTGCCCACGAGCGACGACAGCGGGGTGCCCACGTTCCCCGCCACGGCGACGGGCTGCCCGGCCGCCCGCCAGATCGCGCCGAGCAGCTCGACCGTCGTCGTCTTGCCGTTGGTCCCGGTGACCGCGACGAAGCGGTTCGGCAGCAACCGCCAGGCGAGCTCGACCTCCCCGAGGACCGGGATCCCGCGCTCGCGCGCGGCCGCGATCGCGGGGGCCTCGTTCGGAACGCCCGGGCTCTTGACCACGCACGCGGCGCGCTCGAGCAGCTCGAGGCCGTCCGACCCGAGGCTCGCCTCGATCCCCTCGGGCACGGGGGGGCTGCCGACGTCGGCCGCGAGCACCGTCTCGCCGCGGTCGCGCAGCAGGATCGCCGCGGCGGCGCCGGAGCGCGCGAGCCCGACGATCAGGTAGGGGCCCGGGGGTGGATCCGGCCTCACGGCGTGATCCACGCCTGGTAGAGCGTGAAGCCGATCGCCGCACAGATCGCGGCGACGATCCAGAAGCGCAGGATGATCTTCGTCTCGGACCAGCCCGCGAGCTCGAAGTGGTGGTGGATCGGCGCCATCAGGAAGACGCGCCGCCGGAATCGCTGGAAGGCGAACACCTGGATCGCCACGGACAGCGCCTCGATCACGAAGATGCCGCCGAGCAGGATCAGCAGCACCTCGGTCTTCGTCATCACCGCCAGCCCGGCGATCAGGCCGCCCAGCCCGAGCGAGCCGGTGTCGCCCATGAACACGGACGCGGGGAACGAGTTGAACCAGAGGAAGCCGACGCACGCCCCCACGCCGCAGGCGGACACCAGCGCGAGATCGGCATAGCCCTTCGTGATGAACGCCATGGCCGTGTAGGCGAGCAGGACGATCGCCGCGCACCCGGCCGCGAGGCCGTCGAGGCCGTCCGTGAGGTTGACGCCGTTCGTCGCGCCGGCGAGCACCAGGAAGATCAGCACCGGGTAGGCGTAGCCGAGGTCGATCGTCGCGTCGGCCACGAACAGGTTGACCGTGTCGGAGAGCTCGACGTACTCGCGCGCCGCCACCCAGAGCGCGACCGCCGTGACCGCCTGGACCGCCAGCTTCGTCCTGCCGGACACGCCGAGCGATCGCCGCTTGCGCAGCTTCGCCCAGTCGTCCGTGAAGCCGAGCGCGGCCATCACGAGCGCCGTGGCCAGCACGGCGATGCTCGCGGCCCGGTACTCGGACAGGATCAGGAACGGCACGCAGATCGCGAGGAAGATCGCGAGGCCGCCCATCGTCGGCGTGCCCGCCTTGCCGTGGTGCCCCGCCGGGCCCTCCTCGCGGATCTGCTGCCCGAACTCGCGCAGGCGCAGGAACTCGATGAAGCGCGGCCCGAGGAACATGCAGATGAGCAGGGAGGCGGAGCCTCCGATGACGATCTCTCCGAGCATCGGCTAGGCGAGCACCCGCTCGAGCCCGACCGAGCGCGAGCCCTTGACGAGCACGCGGTCGCCGGGGCGGCCGACCTCGGTGAGCAACACCCTGGCCTCCTCCGGCGAGGCGACGGGGTGGGCCTCGCCGTCGAAGCCCTCGAGATAGGCCAGGGCGTCGTCGCCGACCGGGACGAGCAGGTCGATGCCGAGCTCACGGGCGTGCGCGCCGATCTCCTGGTGGAAGCGGGCCGAGCCGTCGCCGAGCTCGGCCATCGTCCCGAGGATCGCAATGCGGCGCTCGGCCGGTGCCGAGGCGAGGTGGTCGAGGGCGGCGCGCATCGACATCGGGTTGGCGTTGTAGCAGTCGTTGACCACGGTCACGCCGCCGGGGAGCTCGACGAGCTCGCCGCGCAGCGAGGAGAAGCGCACGTCCACGCGCCCGCCGACCGGCAGCCCGAGCGCCCGCGCCGCGGCCACGGCGGCGCACGTGTTCAGCAGGTTGTGGGGCTCCGAATAGGGCAGCTCGAGCGCGATGCTCTCGCCGCGGGCCTCGAGCTCGGCACGGCCCGCCTCCATCGCCAGCAGCTGGACCTGGCCGCCCGGGCCGAAGGTCCACGTGTCGAGATCGTCGCGCAGGTGTCCCCGGAGCAGGGGCTCGCTCGCCGGCACCACGCACGCCGCGCCCGGGCGCAGGTCCCGAATCAACTCGGCCTTGGCCGCCGCCACGCGCTCGACCGTCCCGAGCAGCTCGAGGTGGACCGGGCCGACGTTCACGATCACCCCCACGTCCGGCTCGGCGATCGCCGCCAGCTCCGCGATCTGCCCCTCGCCGCGCATCGCCATCTCGAGCACGAGCGCCGTGGTCCCGCGTGGGGCCTCGAGGATCGTCAGCGGCAGCCCGATCTCGGTGTTGAAGTTCTCCTGGCTCGCGTGCGAGCCGGGGATCAGGGCCGCGAGGATGTCCTTCGTCGAGGTCTTGCCGGTCGAGCCGGTGACGCCCGCCACCGGCACGCCGAGCTCGCGCCGCCGGGTCCGCGCGAGCGCGTGCAGCGCCGCGAGGGGGTCGGGCGCGACGATCACGCAGGCCGCGGCGCAGGCCGAGTCGCCCACGGCGGCCTCGACGGCGCGCAGCGCCGCGGCGCGGTGCGCGGGCGCCACGACCACGCCCCACACCCCGGCCTCGAGGGCGGCGGCCGCGAACTCGCCGCCGTCGGCGCTCGCGCCCGGCAGGCCGAAGAAGAGGTCGCCCGGGCCCGCCGCCCGCGAGTCGATCAGCGCGCGCTCGGGGCCGGCGCGCTCCGGCGCTCCCGCCGCAAGCTCGCCGCCCGCGGCCTCCGCGATCCGCCGCGCGGAGAGGTCGATCACGCCGCCCCCGCCGTGGCTCGCTCGCGCAGTGCGCGCCGCACCTCGGTCACGTCGTCGAACGGCTCCTTGCGGCCGTCCTCGAACTCCTGGCCCTGCTCGTGCCCCTTGCCCGCGACCACCACCACGTCGCCTGGCTCGGCCGAGGCGATCGCGAGCCCGATGGCACGGCGGCGATCCACCTCGCGCCCGGCGTCCGGGCCCGCGCCCCCCATCACCTCGTCGATGATCGCCTCCGGGCTCTCGCTGCGCGGGTTGTCCGAGGTCACGAGCACCCGGTCGGCGAGCTCACGGGCCGCGGCGCCCATCAGCGGGCGCTTCGAGCGGTCGCGGTCGCCGCCCGCCCCGAACACCACGTGCAGGCGCCCGCGCGTGACCTCGCGCGCGGCCCTCAGCACGTTCTCGAGGGCCTCGGGGGTGTGGGCGTAGTCCACGAGCACGCCGAAGTCCTGCCCCTCGTCGACCGGTTCGAAGCGCCCGGGCACGCGCTCGAAGCCCTCGAGCGAGATCTCCTCGACGCCGAGCGCCCGCACGGCGGCCAGCGCTCCGACCACGTTCAGCACGTTGAAGACCCCGGGAAGCGGCGACTCGACCTCGAGCGGCCCCTCGGGCGTGTCGCAGACGAAGCGCGAGCCCATCAGGTCGAACTCGATCGCGCGGGCGCGGTAGTCGGCCTCGCTCTCGATCGCGAAGGTCGTGCAGGGGACCTCCGCGGCGAGCCGGCGCCCGTAGGAGTCGTCCACGTTGACGACGGCGGGACCGGGCCCGTCGAAGAGGCGCCGCTTGGCGAGGAAGTAGGCCTCCATCGAGGGATGGAAGTCGAGGTGGTCCTGGGTCAGATTCGTGAACACCCGGCAGGCGAACCGGATTCCCGCGACGCGCCCGAGCTCGAGCGCGTGCGATGAGACCTCCATCGCGCAGGCCTCGTCACCGCCGTCGACCATGCGCCGGAAGGTGCGCTGGAGGTCGATCGCCTCGGGCGTCGTGCGCACGACCTCCTCCTCCACCCCGCCCACCACGCTCTTCACCGTGCCGAGCAGGCCGCAGCGGCGCCCGGCGCGCTCGAGCATGTGCCGGACGAGGAACGCGGTCGTGGTCTTCCCGTTCGTCCCCGTGATGCCGACCAGGTCGAGCTCCGCGGTCGGATCGCCGTAGAAGCGCGCGGCGGCGGGGCCCATGGCGGCGCGCACGTCCGGCACGATCACCTCGGGCACGCCGAGCCCGAGCGGCCGCTCGCAGACGAGCGCCGCGGCCCCGCGCTCGACGGCGTCGGGCGCGAAATCGTGCCCGTCCGACCGGAAGCCCGGCACGCAGAAGAAGAGCGCCCCCGGAACGACGCTCTGGCTCGAGTAGGCGAGGGCCGAGACCTCGGCCTCTGGCGCCCCATTCCCCATCAGTTCGCGGAGGGTCACAGGCGGCCCCGCAGGATACCGGCGCCCTCGCTCAGATTTTCGCGGGCGCGGTGCCGATACAGAACGGGTGAGCGGCAACGCGCTCAGCTCGCTTGCCCGCCTGGCGGAGCGTCGTTTCTCGAGCTTCTCGGAGGCTGCGGACGCGGTGCTCGACCTGGTCGAGGCCGAGCTGCCCCCAGGCTCCGTCCTGCTCGGGCAGGTCGACCTCGAGGAGCAGGAGTACCGCCTCATCGACGTGCGCGGCGAGGCCGTGGCGAGCCTTCACCCCGGATCGACGCTCCCGCTGGCCGGCGACGCGAGCGAGTCCGGAGGCCTGCTCGACCGCGGGGCGCTCGCCGAGCTGTCCGTGCGCTCCTACCTTGCGATGCCGCTCGAGACGAGCGCGGGCGGCGGCGCCGTGACCCTCTGCGCGCTCGCCTCGGGAACCGACCTCTTCACCCGCTCGCACCTCGACCTGCTCGCGGTCGCGGGCCGCCTCCTCACCTACGAGTGGGAGTCGGTCAAGTGGCGGGCCGACCTGCGGCGCCTCAGCGAGCGGCTGCGCGACCCCGAGCGCACCGACGCGCTCACGGGCCTGCTCAACCACGTCGCCTTCGTCGAGGAGCTCGACCGCGAGTGGCGCCAGGCCGAGCGCGGCTCGACCGAGACCTACCTGCTGCTCTGCCGGCTCGATAATCTGGGCGACGTGAGGGCTCGCCTTGGCGACGGGGTGGCGGAGCTGCTGCTTCGCGACGCCGCCGACGTCCTGGAGGAAGCGATGCGCCGCTCCGACCACGCCGGCCGGCTCGACCATGACGTGTTCGCGGCCCTGCTCGTCGGCTGCAAGGGCCAGGAGGGCGCGGACGCCTTCTTCGACCGCTTCGCGAGCGCGGTCGCCCGCTCCCCGGGCGAGCGCCCGGCCGAGCTCGAGCTCGCCTACGCGACGGTCCCGCTCGGCAGCGCCGACTCCCCCGAGGGCGTCCTTCAGGCCGCCGGCGAAGCGCTCGAGGGCGCGCTGCCGGCCGCGCGCAGGGAGACGCCGGCATGAGCAAGACCGGCTCCAAGTCGGCGGCCCCGCCGAAGGGCGTGATCCCGCCGACGACGCCTGGTGGCCGCTCCGGCTTTCTCTCCGACGTGATCGTCGAGCTCGGCTTCGCCGACCGCGAGGCGGTCGAGCAGGCGGTCCGGGCCGCCCGCAGCCCGGGCACCACCGTGGCGCGCGTGCTCGTCGACTCCGGGGCGATCGACGAGGAGCAGCTCGCGCACGCGACGGCGGAGCGCTACGGGATCGCGTACATCGACCTGAACGCCTTCGCCGTCGAGGCGAGCGCCGCCAACCTGATCAAGCCCACGGCCGCGCGCCGCTACCAGGCGGTGCCCGTCGGCTTCGTGGGCGGCGGGCTGCTGGTGGCGATGGCCGACCCCGCCGACGCCCTCGGCGTCAACGACATCGCCGTGATGACGAAGATGGACGTGAAGCCCGCGGTGGCGTCGCGTCCCGCACTCGACGCGCTGCTCGAGTCCCTCCCGCTCATCGACGACGACGAGGACGAGGCCCCACCCGCCGAGTCCGACCCGTCGGCCGGCTATGCGGCCCATTCCCGCGACGAACCCCCCGCGTCCTCCGCGGTCTTCTGGCAGGAGGGCGAGGGCACCCAGGACGAGCTTCCGGACGACGCCGCCGAGGCCGCGGACGAGCCGGCCACCGCCGCAGCCTTCCCCGTTCCAGCCGATCCCGGTCTCACGGAGCGGGTCGAGGAGCTCGAGGCGGAGCTCACGCAGGCGCGCGAGGCCGCCGAGGCGCGCGACTCCGAGCTCGAGCTGCTGCAGGCCAAGCTGACGGAGGCGGAGCGCGAGCTCGACGACGCCCGCACCCGCGCCCGCGGCGTCAAGGAGACGACCGCCGAGCTCGAGGGGCTGCGCGAGCAGCTGACCGCCGCGAAGGCCGAGCTCGACCAGACCGGCGCCCGCGCGCGTGACGCGGAGCGGGCCGCCGACGAGGCGACGGCGCTGAAGGACGAGCTCGGCTCCGTCAAGAAGGAGCTGAAGCGCGCCCGCGCCGACGTCGAGGTGCGCACGGAGGAGATGGACTCGCTGCGCGAGCGCCTCACCTCCGCGGAGACGAAGCTCGTGCGCGCCCGCTCGGAGACGGAGGAGGCGCGCGCGGCGCTCGAGGAGCTCGAGGACGCGGACCGCCGCGCCGAGCAGGCGAGGCAGGCGCTCACGGAGCTGCGCGAGGAGGCGGAGAAGGCGCGCGAGGTGCAGGAGATGGAGCTGCGCGACCTGCGCTCGAGCCTCGAGGGCTCGGAGACGCGCCGCGCGGAGCTCGAGACGCGGCTCGCCGAGGTCGAGTCGTCCTCATTCGCGGCCGAGCGCGCCTTCGAGGAGATGCGCGAGGCCCAGACCCGCATGCGCGGCGCCCTGCGGGCGCTCGCCGATCCCGACGAGCAGAAGGACTAGCTCGGCGGGATCTTCAGGTACGGCAGCGCGAACTCCATGATGCGCTCGAACGCGGGCGCCGCGACCGTGCCGCCGTAGATGTCGCCGAGCGGCGTGTCGACCATCACCGAGACGAGCAGCCGCGGGTTCTCGGCGGGCGCGAAGCCGATGAAGCTCGCGATGAAGTCCGTCTTCGAGTAGCCGCCGGGGATCGCCTTCTCGGAGGTGCCGGTCTTGCCCGCGAGCGTGTAGCCCTCGACCGCGGCCTCCTCGGCGGTGCCGCCGGCGGCGAGCACGCCCTCGAGCATCTTCGACACCTGGTCCGAGGTGCGCTTCGACAGCACGCGCTTGGGCCGCGGCGCCTGGCCGCGGATCACGTAGGGCGGGCGCAGAACGCCGTCGTTCGCGATCGCGGTGTAGGCCGTGGCCATCTGCATCGGCGTGACCGCGATGCCCTGGCCGATCGGCATGTTGCCCATCGACGAGCCGCTGTAGTTCTCCGGGCGCAGCACGAGGCCGCCCGACTCGCCCGGCAGCCCGAGGCCCGTGCTCGAGCCGAACCCGAATCGCCGCACCCACTTGTCGAACCGCTTCGCGCCCAGCTTCAGGCCGATCATCACCGAGCCGACGTTCGACGACTGCGCGAGGATCGTGGCCACGTCCTTGACGCCGCCGCCGGCGTCGTGCGCCTCGCCGATCGTGCGGTCGGCCACCTGGATCAGGGACGGCACGGACAGCTCCGTGTCGGGCTTGACGAGCCCCTCCTCGATGGCGCCCGACACCGTGATCGCCTTGAAGGTCGAGCCCGGCTCGTAGATGTCCTGGATCGCCCGGTTCTTGCGCGCGTAGGCGGGCGCCTCGTCGATGTTGTTCGCGTCCACGCGCGGCCAGTTGGCGAGCGCCAGCACCTCGCCGGTGCGCGGGTCCATCACGACGGCGGTCGCGCCCTGCGGCCTGTACGTGGCGCCCACCTCGGCGAGCACGGCCTCGGTGCGCTCCTGGATGCGCGCGTCGAGCGTGAGCTGCAGGTCCTCGCCCGCGTGCGCCTGCTCGACCTCGATCATGTTGATGGTCTCGCCCATCGCGTCCTTCACGAGCCGGCGGCTGCCGTCCTCGCCGTGCAGCAGCTCGTCCTGCGCGAGCTCGATGCCCGCGAGGCCCTTGTTCTCGACGCCCACCACGCCGAGCAGCTGCGACGCCAGGTGGCCCTGCGGGTAGGTGCGCTGCGGCTCGACGACCGTGTCGATGCCCTCGATGCCGAGGTCCTCGATCCGCTGGCCGAGCTCGGCGTCCATGCGCTTGCGCAGGTAGACGAAGGTCGAGTCGCTGTCCGAGAGCTTCTCGAGCAGCTCGCTCTCGGTGCGCCCGACGAGCGGCGCGAGACGTTGCGCGACGGCGCCGGGGTCGTCGATCAGGATCGGATGGGCGAAGACGGTGACCGAGTCCTCGGTGACCGCGAGCTTGATGCCGTTGCGGTCCGAGATCGTGCCGCGCCGTGCCGGCGTGACGAGGTCCTCGACCTGCTGGGAGAGCGCGCGGTCCGACAGCGCGCCCGACTTGACCGTGCCGAGCCAGGTGGCCCGCAGGGCGGCGAGGCCGAGCAGGAGCAGGAAGATCGCGAACAGCAGCCCGATGCGGCGCTCGACCAGCCGCGGCGAGGCGCCACCGCTCGAGGTGCGCCTGCGCGGGGCGCGTGGGGGCGGGCGGCGCTGGGTGGCCGGCACCGGCTCAGCCCGCCGCTGGGTCGGTCGCCTGTTCCGCGCCGAGAGCGCTCAGGTCGAGCGGCTCGCCGGTGGAGGGATCGAGCGGCGCGCCCGTGACCGGGTCGTAGACCGGCTGGCCCGTGGCCGGGTCGACCGGGAAGCCCGTCACGGGGTCGATGCCCGACTCCGTGGCCGCCTCGTCTCCGCCCGTGGCGGGCACGGCGCCCGCCTCCGCGGCGGCGGTGTCGGCCGCGGCGCCGTCCGCGGGGGCGATCCCCCCGGCGGCGCGCCTGGCGTCGACCGAGGGCCGCGCCTTCAGGTAGCGGACCTCGCCAGGCGCGGGCAGCACGAGCCCGAGCGCGGCGGCCTCCTCCTGGATGCGCTCGCTGCTGGCGAGGCGCGCCTCGTCGGCGCGCAGCCCTGCGTTCTCGCGCTTCAGCGCGGAGATCTTCTCCGAGTTGCGCGCGATGTCGCGGTTCATCTGCAGCAGGTCGACGTTGAAGAAGACGATCCCGCCGAGCAGCAGGAACACGAGCACGATCCAGCCGCGGCCGGCGAGCAGCGAGTCGAGCGCCTGGCCGGCGCGCGCCCTGAGCGTGCGCGCGAACGGCGAGCGCACCACGCGCAGCGGCCGCCGGGCCGGAGCCGGTGCCGGCGCCGCGTGGCCGGAGCGCCGGCGCGCGGGCGTGCCTCGTCGCGGGTGCGCGCCTCGTGCGGGCCGGTGCGGCGACGGCGGCCGCGCTGCGCCCCATCAGGCGCCCGCCTCGAGCTTGCGGGCGGCGCGCAGACGCCCCGACTTCGCGCGCGGGTTCTGCGCCACCTCGCCGGCGGTCGGCGCGACGGCACGGCCGGTCAACAGCTCGGCCTCGGGCTCACGTCCGCAGACGCAGACCGGGAAGTCCGGCGGGCACACGCAGCCGCGCGCGCGATCCGCGAGGAAGCGCTTCACGCGCCGGTCCTCGAGCGAGTGGAAGGAGATCGCCGCGAGGCGGCCGTCCTCCCGCAGGAGCTCCCAGGCGATCGGCAGCGCGCGGTCGAGCGAGTCGAGCTCGGCGTTCACGGCGATCCGCACGGCCTGGAAGACGCGCTTGGCGGGGCTGCGGCCGCCGAAGCTGCGGCGCACCGGGGCCGGCAGCGCCGCCTCGATGGCAGCCACGAGCTGGCCGGTCGTCTCGATCGGCTCCTCCTTGCGGCGGCGCACGATCTCGCGCGCGATGCGGCGCGCGTTCGGGTCCTCGCCGAGCCGCCGGAACAGCTCGGCGAGCCGGCGCTCGTCCCAGCCGTTCACGACCTCGCGCGCGTCGAGCGACTGGCGCGGGTCCATGCGCATGTCGAGCGGGGCGTCGTAGGAGTAGGAGAAGCCGCGCTCCCAGGTGTCGACCTGCATCGAGGAGATGCCGAGGTCGAGGTAGACGAGGTCCGCCTCGACCCCCTCGCGCACGAGCTCGGCGAGCCCGTCGGCGTAGTCCATCGACAGGAAGCGCGTCTGGCAGGCGACATCGGATGCGAGCTCCTCGAAGCGCTCCTCCGCCGCCGGGTCGCGGTCGATGCACACGAGCGTGCCGGCTGCGCCGACGCGCTCCGCCACGAGGCGCGCATGACCGCCCGCGCCGAAGGTGCAGTCGACGACCGTCTCACCCGGGGCGGGCCTCGTGAGGTCGATCAGCTCGGCCGCAAGCACCGGTACGTGCGCGCGTGTCATGTCAAGAAGGATTGCCAAGGAGCTCCGTCACCTCCTCGATCTCCGCGTCCCGGGCCGCCTCGCCCTCGCTCCAGCGCTCCCGATCCCAGATCTCGAGGTGGTCCCCCACGCCGACGACGGTGACCTCCTTCTCGACGCCCGCGTGCTCGAGCAGCTTCGGCCCGAGCGTCACGCGGCCCGCGGAGTCGAGCTCGAGGTCGTACGAGTTGCCCTGGAAGAAGCGCGACAGCTTGCGGTACTGGGCACCCATCGGGTTCAGGCCCTCGAGCGCGCGCTCGATGATCGCCTCGTGGCGGTCGGGGGTCCAGACGGCCACGCAGGCATCGACGTCCTTCGCGAGAACAAGACCGCTGGAGAAGGACGAGCGGAACCGGGCCGGGATCGCGAGCCGGTTCTTCGAGTCCAGCGAGTGCTCGTATTGCCCTCGGAACGCCAAGTGTCATGTCCCCGCGACAGAAGAGTTGGACCGGAGTGGCGGAGTGGGAGGAGCCCCGCCACTCCGGTCAGTGGTGAGGCCACCGTACCCCACTTTGCCCCACTCTGCAACACCTTCTCCCACTTTTCCGTCCGACGCGCCTGCCTCGGGCCTCCCGGATAGGCGCAAACGCCGATCCCAAGCGGGATCGAGCCGGGTGTCGAGGGGTGGGGTGCCGGGCCGCTTGCACGCCGAGTGCGCGTGCAGATCCCGCTTCTGGGCACGATCTTGCACGGCGTACCGCAACCCGGTGGGGAGCGTCCGGTTGGGGGTCACATGAAGCTGAAGCCCCCATCTCCAGCCCTTGTGATCGCCTGCGTCGCGCTGTTCGTGTCGCTCGGCGGGGTCTCCTACGCGGTCGCGACGATCGACTCGGGCGACATCGTCAACAACGCCGTCCGCAGCGGCGACGTCCGCAACGGGACGCTGCGCGGCAAGGACGCGAAGCCCGACAGCCTCGGCCCCAAGGCGATCAAGGAACAGGCGCTCGACTCATCCAAGCTCGACTCGTCGAAGATCGGCGCCGTGCCCGCCGCCGGCGTGGCCGACGGCCTGTCCCGCTTCGCGGTGGTCAACCCGCAGGGCGGCGCCGTCCGCTTCCGCGGCGCCACGAGCGTCACGCGCACCGGCCGAGGGCCAGTACCTCGCGATCTTCAACCGTGACGTGAGGAACTGCGCCTATTTCGCGACCATCGGCGACGAGTCCGCCTCCACGCCCGGTGCGGGCGTCATCTCGGTGACCTCCGCGGCGAGCAACGTCAACGGCGTGCGCGTGGTGGTGAAGCACGAGGCCGGCGGCGAGACGATCGACCGCTCGTTCCACCTGATCGTGGCCTGCTGAGTCAGCGCCACACGTCGCGCAGGAGCAGCTCGAAGGCGTCGTCCTGGGCGACCGCCTCGGCGAGCGCGCGGCGGCCGGCGTCCGAGCGCTGGGTGAAGACGAGTTCCGACGGGCCGAGGCGGCGCCGCCATGCGGACGCGAACGTCTCGGCCCGTTCCTTCTTGCGGCCGAGCTCGGCCGGGACCGCGTGCCAGCGGATCCGGCCGACGCGCCGGCCGAGCAGCGCGCGCAGGGTCAGCGCGGCATCGCCCTCGGCGTCGAGCACGAGCCGCGACACGAGGTAGCGCGGGTTCGCCACGGGTCCGAGCAGCTCGTCGAGCGCCGCCGAGAAGGCCGCGTTCTCCTGCGCGTTGCCGCGGGCGAGCGAGCAGCGCAGGTAGCCCGAGGCGCGCGGCTCGATCTCGAGCGAGGCCGCCGCGGCGGCGCCGATCTCGCCCGTCTCGCCGAGCGCGGCCGCGAGGGCGAGCGCGGCGAGGTCGAGCGGCGCGGCATCCGTCATCACGTCGCGGGCCCGGCGGACGTTCGCGCCGGCCCAGGCGGCCGCACCGCCCGCCACGGCGAGCCCCGCCAGGGCGAGCGGCGGCGCGACGAGCACGGCCGCCAGCGCTCCGGCGAGGACTCCGCCGGCGGCGAGCGCCCCCTGTGGCCGGGCGTCGATCCGCACGGGCCGGGGCGCGCCCGCCGCGAGCGGTGCGGCGCCGTCTCGCCGCGCTCGGCGGCGGCCGCGCACCACGAGCGTGCGCAGCTCCTCTCCCACGTACGGCTGGCCGATGCCCCAGCGCGCCCGCGCCTCGGCGAACGCCGCCGCGCGCGCCTGCATCTCGCGGTTGATCTCCGCGAAGTCCTCGGGCGGCGGTGGCGCGAACGGCGACAGCTCCGGATGGACGTGCGAGGGGCCGGCCTCGATCTGGCCGTCCTCCGTCGGCGCGTGCAGGTGCAGGTGCTTGCGCACGAAGCGCTCGTAGTCGGCCTCGCCGCGCGCGAGCTCGGGCGCGACGCACACCACGTCCCAGTTCGAGGCGACCTTGTCGGGATCGCGCGGGTCGAGCCGCAGCGAGCGGCCGCGCATCTGGCGCACCGAGACGCTCGTGGTCGTGGCCGTCAGGTCGACGAGGCAGTTCACGCACGGCGCGTCCCAGCCCTCGCCGAGCATGGCTCGGGTGCCCACGAGCGCCTGGGTCTCGCCGGCCGTGAAGGCCGCCGTGGCGATCCGCACCCAGGCGCGCGCGGTCCAGCCGGCGCCCTCCGGCGAGCAGGCGCGCGAGCCCGTCCTCCGTCTCGTCGGCCTCGGCCCGCCAGCCGCCGAGCTCGGCCTCCGCGGGCGCGTGCCGCGCGAGCGCCTCGAGCAGCGCGTCCGCGTGCTCGGGCGCGCAGCGGAGGCCGCGGCCGGACACGAGCAGTGGGCGCAGCGGCGCGGTGCGAACGTCCGCCGCGATCGCGGAGAGCGCCCGCGGCGCGCTGCCCGCGCCCGGATCGAGCACCGTCCCGGGCACGGAGTCGCGCCCGCGCGAGGGCGCCTCCGTGTCCGTGAGCACGAGCGCCCGCAGGCCCTCACCGCGCGCGTCGTGCTCGGTCGCGAGCAGTTCGACCAGGCCGATCGGCTTGGCGGCCGAGGCCGTCAGCAGCCGGTCCACGTCAGACGCGCCGCGCCTGATGCCCTGCCGCGTGAGCGTGAAGCCGAGGTCGCGCAGCGCCGCGGCCACGGCTTCGTGGCGGCGGGCGGCCTCCGGGGAGGCCTCGACCGCGAGGCAGCGCAGCGCATAGTCCTCGAGCAGCACCAGCCAGTCCTCGAGATCCGGCGCGCGCCGGTAGCCCTCCCCCCGCGGCGCGTCGCGGGGCAGCTCGAGCCCGCCGGAGGCGAGGAAGCGGATGCCCGCGCGCGCGAGGGCCGGCCGCCGCTTCGCGAAGCGCTCCCAGGACACGGACGCCTCGTCGTCGCCCTCGCGGTGGCGCATGCGCGTGATCACCCAGCCCGGGAAGCTCAGGAACTCGTCCGGCTCGTGGTCGTGGAGCGCGAGCACGAGCTCGCGGAAGCGCTCGTCGTGCTCGCGCAGCCAGCGCAGCTCCGAGTCGAGCGGCGCGGTCAGCCACGCGAGCTCCTGGTAGGGCGCGAGGTGGCCGTCCTTGACAACCGCGGGCGTCGGGACCGTGAAGTCGACCGGCCCGAGCAGCTCGCCGTACAGCTCCGACTCCTCGCCCGTCAGCTCCTCGGGCGGCGTCGCGGTCAGCCCGACCAGGTGCAGCCCCTCGCCGAGCTCGTCGACCGCCGCGCGCACGACGTAGCCCCACATCGACGCGAGGTGGTGGCACTCGTCGAGCACGAGCGTCCCGATGCCGCGGTCGCGCAGCTCGTGAAGCCGCTCGAGCGCGGTCGGGGCCAGCAGCTCGGCCAGGTCGATCGGATGCTCGCCGCGGGCGACCTCGCGCTTGAGCGTCGCCCGGATGCGGGTGAGCTCGCGCTCGCGCCGCTCGGCCGCTGCCCCCTCCAGCCCAGCCGCCTCCGCGCGGACGTCGGCCTCGTCGCGTGCCGTTGCGCCGGCGCGCTCCGCCACCCAGCG
Organism: uncultured Thermoleophilaceae bacterium; assembly: GCA_963808775.1. Classification (GTDB taxonomy): domain Bacteria; phylum Actinomycetota; class Thermoleophilia; order Solirubrobacterales; family Thermoleophilaceae; genus JACVRW01. The sequence goes on along the minus strand of CAWEGR010000005.1, from coordinate 864,021 downwards.
CCGCTCCGCGAGTTCCTCGAGGGCGGCGCCCGGGTCGTCGAGGCGGCACAGCGACTGATAGGTGAGGCACGCGAGCGGCGCCTCGGCGCTCGCGCCCGCCACGGACGCCGGATCGACGCCCTGCGGGCAGAAGCGGGCGACCGCGTCGAGCCAGACCGTCTGGATGGCCGAGTTCGGAGCGAGCACCACCGCCCGGCGGTCGATGCGGCGCACGATCTCGATGCCGAGCAGGGTCTTGCCGGACCCCGGCGGCGCCACGACGTGCGTGTGCCGCCGGCCGGCGCCGCGGTCCGCCTCGAAGGCGTCGAGCGCGAGCCGCTGATAGCGGCGCCACTCGCCGCCGAAGCGAAGCGAGGCGAACGGTCCTCCGGGTCCTTCGGCGATGCCGGGACCCTAGACGGGCAGGGCCTCCCCCTCCCCGCCGAGCAGCGCCGACGCGAGCGCGGCCGCCACGAGCAGCAGCACCGAGGGAACGAGCAGGAGCGCGACCACGAGCTGGATCTTCGGTCCCGCCCGCGCGGCGTCCTCGCGGATCCGGCGGGCGAGCGCGAAGCGCGCGTCGCGGGCCTGGGCGGCGAGCGTGCCCGCCAGCGGCGCGCCGTGCCGCCGGGCCCGGTCGAGCGCGGCCACGAGCGCGCGCACCTCCGGCAGCGGAACCCTCGCGACCAGGCCGTCGAGCGCCGACTCGAGCGGGACGCCGAGCGCCACCTCGCGCCCCGTGGCCGCGAGCTCTCCGGCGAGCGTGCCGCGCGAGTGAGCGCCGACCGCCCGCAGCGCCGCGGCGAGCGAGGCGCCGGACTCGACCGTCACTCGCAACAGGTCGAGCAGGGAAGGCAGCTCGCGCCGCACGGCGCGGGCGCGCCCGTTCGCCCTGCGCGCCAGCCACAGGTCCGGACCGAGGAAGCCGGCCACGGGAGCCGCCAGCATCAGCGCGATCCCGAGCCGCCCGGGGGCGATCGATGCCGACGCCGCCCCGGCCAGGCCCGCGCCGAGCGCCCCCGCGGCCTTTGCCGCCATCAGCTCCCGCTCCCCGAGCCCGGCGGGCCGGCCGGCCGCGGCGATGCGGGCCGCGAGGTCGCGCGGGGCCGCTGCGGCGCGTCCGCGCCGCAGCGGCGCTCCCGCGAGCACGAGCAGTCGCACGAGCCGGACCGCGACGCCGTCGCCGCGCGGGCCGGTGGGCACGAGCAGCAGCAGCCCCGCCGCGGCGGCCGCACCGGCCGCGAAGGCGAGCGGTGTGGCCGCCCAGGTCATGTGCGCACCCGCGCGAGCCGCCGCATCGCAACGGCGGCGACCGCCTGCAGCAGGATCGCGAGGCCCACGAGCCAGGCGGTGAGAAAGGAGCTCCAGAGCCCGGCGAACCAGCCCGGGCTCGCGAGCTCCGCCAGCAGGCCGCCGCCGACCGGCAGCAGCACGACGATCAGCCCGGTGAAGCGCGCCTGGGCGGTGGCCGCGCCCACCTCGTCCTCGAGCCGGGCGCCCTCCTCGAACGCCCGGGCCGTTTCGCGCAGCAGGCGAGCGAGGTCGCCGCCCGCCCGGCTCTGCAGCAGGCAGGCGGCCACGACCGTGTCGAGCCGCTCCGAGCGAACACGCGAGCGCATCGCCTCGAGGGCCTCCTCGGTGGTGGCCCCGGCGACGAGCTCGGAGGCGCAGCGCCGCAGCTCGAAGCCCGCGGCGCCGTCCACCCCCGGCGCCGCCTCGAACAACGCCCCGCGCAGCGAGTGACCGCCGCCGAGGGCATCGGCCACGGCCAGGGCGAGCGCCGCCACGCCGGAGTCGACGGCGCGCCGGTAGCGCTCGCGGCGCGCCCGCAGCACGCGCGAGACGGCGAGCGGCGCCGCCCCCGCAAGCAGGAACGCGACCGCCGGCCCCGCGAGCGCGAGGCCCGCCACCCACGCCACCGCGGCTCCGGCCAGGAGCAGCCGCCGCCGTTCGAGCGCGCCCGGATCGCGGCCCTCGCGGCCGATCCGGACGAGCACGTCGACGAGCCCGGACGCCTCGCGGGCGACTCGCGGGCCGCGCTCGAGCAGGGCGTGGCCCGCGCCGCGCGCGAGCTCGGCGAAGGCGAGCGCGCCGGCCGAGCCCGCGAGGAAGGCGAGGCCGCCGCTCATCCTGATTCTCCCGCCAGCGCGGCGAGCCGCCCGGCGAGCGCGCCGGGCCCGGGCCGGCGCAGCGGGCCACCGCTCACGTAGAGGTCGCGCGTGCCCGCGCCGCCCGCCACGCGGGTCACCTCGCTCACGGACTCGACCGCGCGCGACCCGTCCGGCCGCCGCGCCTGGTGGACCACGAGGTCGAGCGCGCTCGCAACCTGGTCGCGGACGGCCGCGTGCGGGAGGCCCACGCCCGCCATCAGCGCGAGCGTCTCGATCCGGCGCAGGGCGTCCGGCGGCGAGTTGGCGTGCACCGTGGTGAGCGACCCGTCGTGCCCGGTGTTCAGGGCCTGAAGCATGTCGAGCGCCTCCGGGCCGCGCACCTCGCCGACCACGATGCGGTCGGGGCGCATGCGCAGGGCGTTGCGGACGAGCTGGCGGATCGTCACCTCGCCGCGTCCCTCGAGGTTGGCGGGGCGCGACTCGAGCCTGATCACGTGCCGCTGGCGCAGGCGCAGCTCGGCGGCGTCCTCGATCGTGACGACGCGCTCCTCGCCGGGGATCGCGCCGGAGAGCGCGCCCAGCGTGGTCGTCTTGCCCGAGCCCGTGCCCCCGCTGACGAGCACCGACGCCCGTGCGGCCACGCACAGCGCGAGCAGCTCCGCCACCTCGGCGGGCATCGTGCCGCCGGCCACCAGCTCGCGCAGCGAGAAGCCCTCGCGGCGAAAGCGGCGCACCGTCAGGCATGCACCGTCGAGCGACAGCGGCGGGATCACGACGTTCACCCGCGAGCCGTCGGCGAGCCGCGCGTCGCAGAGCGGCTGGGCCTCGTCGACGCGCCGCCCGAGCGGCGCGAGGATGCGCTCGATCGCGTGCATCAGCTCGGCCTCGGACGCGAACGAGACGCCGGTCGGCTCGATCCGCCCGCGCCGCTCGACGTAGACGGCCTGCGAGCCGTTCACCATCACCTCGTCGACCGCCGGGTCCGACAGGAGCGGCTCGAGCGGCCCCAGCCCCGTCGCGAGCAGGACCACGCGCCGGGCGAGCGCCTCCCGCTCGGCCTCCGGCAGAGGCGCCGCCTCGCTCTCCACGAGCGAGCGGACCTCGTCCTCGAGCCCCTCCCCCGCCGCGGGCGCCTCGCCGGCGCGCGCCCGCTCGATCAGGCGGCCGCGGAGGGCATGGGCGAGCTCGTCGATCGCGTCCATGCACGGGGAAGCCGCGAGCGGCGAAGATTCGGCCCCATGGACCTGACATTGCTCCACCTCGACGATCCCACCGAGACCCGCGAGTTCGACAAGGGCCGCTTCGAGGTCTACCGGGTCGGGCCGATGACGCTCGGGCGCGCGAGCTATGAGCCGGGCTGGAAGTGGTCGGAGCACGTGGGCGCCGCGACCGGCGAGGCGCTCTGCCAGGTCGAGCACGTCGGGCTCGTGCTGAGCGGCGCCGCCGCCGTGCTGATGGCGGACGGCACCGAGCGGGTCATGCGCGAGGGCGAGTTCTTCTACGTCCCGCCCGGCCACGACTCATGGGTCGTGGGCGACGAGCCCTACGTGTCGCTGCACATCATGGGGAGCGAGGGCTACGCGGCCTGAACGGGATCACCTTCCTGCCCTGGGCACCGTATGGGTGCCTAATGCAGGAAGGTGACGATCCGGACGGACGCGGTCGTGGCGCAGGCGCTCGGGCAGCTCGCCCGCGCGCGAGCGCGGGTCGCCGTGGAAGGCGCTCGGCCCCATCGCCGCGAGGTCGAGAGCGGCCGCGCGGTCGAGCTCGAGCGGCCAGCTCAGCTCGCGCTCGGCCGCGAGCTCGAACCGCTCCGCGTGCGCCTCGGCGAGGCGCTCCTGCTTTCGCTCCTCGATGCCCAGCAGGCCCAGGGCCTCGACCAGCTCGGCGAGGTGGCCGGGCCCCGGCGTGACGGCCACGAGCGTCCCGCCCGCGGCGAGCACCCGCGCCGTCTCGTCCGCATTGCGTGGAGCGAACACGCTGAGGATCAGGCCCGCGACGCCGTCCTGAACGGGGAGCGCTCCCCAGACGTCCGCGCCGACCGCCACGGCGCGCGGATGGGCACGCGCCGCGCGGCGCAGCGCCGGCTTCGACACGTCGAGGGCGAGCCCGACGCGGTCCGGGAGGCGCTCGAGCACCCGCGCGAGATACCAGCCGGTCCCGGCTCCGAGCTCGATCACCGCCCCCTCCCCCGCCGCCGCGCCCTCCTCCGCCAGCGCCTCCGCCAGCGGGTCGAACAGCCCCGATGACAGCACGCGCCCGCGGGCGGCCACCATCTCCGCGCCGTCGCCGGCGTGCGCGCCGAGCGCGAGCGCGACGTAGCCCTGCCGCGCGATGTCGTACGAGTGCCGCGCGGGGCAGCGCAGCGCCCCGCCCGCCTCGGCGAGACCCTGCCCACAGGCCGGGCAGCGCAGCAGGCGGAGGGCCTCGGCGAGCACCCGCTCAGCCGGGGAAGCTCTCCGGCTCCTCCGAGGCGCGCCGGTGCAGCTCGTCGTCGATGTTGCGGCCGGTGACGATCAGGACGGTGGGGCCGTCGACCGGCTCGAGCAGCTCGAGCGCGGCGAGCGGCGCGGCCGCCGAGCCCTCGACCCGGATCCCCGCGCGGTCGAACGCCCCGACCGCGCGTGCGATCGCGCGCTCCGACACCTCGACGATCGGCACGCCGAGCTCGACGAGCTCGTCGACGGCCAGCGGGATCGCCACGCGCACGGCCATGCCGTCGGCGAACGTGTCGGAGCGGTCGCAGTCGACCGGCGTGGCCGCCGCGACGCTCAGGGCCATCACGGGAGCCGCGCTCGCCACCACGCCCACGGCCACCCCGCCGGCCCCGGCCGCCGCGAGCCCGCGCGCCAGCCCGATCAGGAGCGCGCCGTTGCCGATCGGCGCCACCACCCGCGCCGGCGGGCGGCCGAGCTCCTTCCACCAGCTCCGTGCCGATCGCCGCGTAGCCGCCGAACTGGGCGGGCTCGGCGCCGTCCTCGAAGAAGGGCAGCCCGTGCTCCTCCGCGTGCTCGCGTGCGAGCTCCTTCGACGCATCGAGGTCGGCGCCCACCTCGTGCAGCTCCGCCCCGAGCGAGCGCAGCCGCTCCACCTTCGTGCGGCTCGCTCCGTCCGGCACGAACACCACCGCGCGCATGCCGAGCCGCTCCGCCGCCCACGCGCTCGCGGCCCCGTGGTTGCCGGTCGAGGCCGTGACCACGGCGCCGGCCCCGCGCGAGCGGTACTCCTCGAGCGCGGGCAGCGCCCCTCGCCACTTGAAGACACCGAGCTCGTGCCGGTCCTCGCGCTTCAGCCAGAGCTCGCCGGGGCCGAGGGCTTCCGGAGCGCGCTCGAGCGGAGACGGAGCGCTCATGCGCGGGCCGCCAGCGCCGCGATGGTCGCCGTCGTCGCGGAACGCGGCGCCGATCGGGAGCTGCCCGGCGCGAGCCCCGAGCCCAGCACGTCGCGGTAGAAGGCGACCGATCGGTCGAGGTCCGAGACCCGCAGGTGAACGTGGCCGATGTCCATGCCCGGCATGCTGACGGATCGACTAGCGTCAGCTCCGTGAGCGCGACGATCGACGAAGCACTGGAAGCCGCCTCCTGGGACCTCGAGCCGCTCGTGGGCGAACGCGGCGCCGACGGCGTCGTCGAGATGCTGACCGAGGCGCGCGACCGCGCCGTGGCGTTCGCCGAGTCCTACCGGGACAAGGTCGACGCGCTCGACGCAGGCGGCCTCGCCGAGGCGATGCACGAGCTGGCAGCGATCCACGACCTCGGCGGCCGCGCCGGCTCGTACGCCGTACTGAACTTCTCGCTCGACACGGCCGACCCCGAGCGCGGCGCCCTGATGCAGAAGGCGCGCGAGCTCGGCGCCGCGATCGAGACGTCCCTGCTGTTCTTCGAGCTCGAGTGGAACGAGCTCGAGGACGCGCGCGCCGAGGAGCTGCTCGCCGACCCCGCGCTCGGGTTCTGCGCCCACCACCTGCGCACCACGCGCCGCTACCGGCCGCACCAGCTCTCGGAGCCCGAGGAGCGCATCCTCACCGAGACGAACGTGAACGGCGCCGGAGCGTTCAGGCGCCTGTTCACGGAGCAGGCGTCGGCGATCCAGGTGACGCTGGCGGACGCCGCCGAGCCGATCTCGCTCGAGGAGGCCCTCTCACGGCTCCAGGACCCTGACCGCGAGCGCCGCGCGCGGGCGGCCGACGGCGTGACCGCCGCGCTGGAGAACGGCCTGCGCACGCGCGCGTTCATCTTCAACACGCTGCTCGGCGACAAGTCGGTCAAGGACCGCCTGCGCACCTACCCGCACTGGATCGCGTCGCGCAACCTTGCCAACGAGGCGAGCGACGAGTCGGTCGAGGCGCTGATCCAGGCAGTGCGCTCGCGCTACGACCTGGCGCGGCGCTGGTACGGGCTGAAGGCGGGGCTGCTCGGGCTCGACCGGCTCGCCTACTACGACCGCATGGCGCCCGTGTCCGACTCGGACGAGCGCATCCCCTACGGCGAGGCCCGCGCGATCGTGCTCGACTGCTACAGCGGATTCTCGGCGGAGCTCGGCGAGACCGCGACCGGCTTCTTCCGCGGCGCCTACGTGGACGGCCCGCCGCGGCCGGGCAAGCGCGGCGGCGCCTTCTGCTCATACACCGTGCCGTCGGCGCACCCATACGTGCTGCTCAACTACACCTCGCGCAACAACGACGTGCTCACGATGGCCCACGAGCTCGGCCACGGCGTGCACGCGGCGCTCGCGGGCCCGCAGGGCATCTACCACTTCACGACGCCGCTGACGATGGCCGAGACCGCGTCCATCTTCGGCGAGACGATCGTGCTCGAGCGCCTGCTCGAGCGCGCGCCCGGTCCCGCCGAGCGGCTCGACCTGCTGGCCGGCGCCCTCGACGGGGCGGTGGCCGCCGTCTTCCGCCAGATCGCGATGAACCGCTTCGAGGACGCGGTTCACACCGAGCGGCGCGAGTCCGGCGAGCTGTCGGTCGAGCGCTTCGGCGAGCACTGGATGGAGACGCAGGCGGACCTGCTCGGCGACAGCGTCGACCTGCACGACGACTACTCGATCTGGTGGTCCTACGTCCATCACTTCCTCGACGTGCCGGGCTACGTCTACGCCTACGCCTACGGGCACCTGCTCGCGCTGTCCGTCTACCGGCGCTACGAGGAGGAGGGCGAGAGCTTCGTCCCCTCCTACCTCGAGCTGCTGAAGGCGGGTGGATCGCGGCCGCCGGAGGAGCTCGGCCGGATCGTCGGCGTCGATCTGGCCGACCCGGGCTTCTGGGCGTCCGGGCTCGAGCTGATCGAGCGCCAGGTCGACGCCGCGGAGCGGGCCGCCCGCGAGGCAGGCAGACTGGCTGCGTGAACGAGCTCGACTCGGTCGCGGAGCACATCCCCCTCCCCGGCGGCGAGATCGAGCTAGAGCGGCCGCGCGACGCCGAGGCCCTGATCGACGAGGAGGCGTTCGCGGAGGGCGAGTTCCTGCCCTACTGGGCCGAGCTGTGGTCGAGCGCGATCGCGCTCGCGCACGATGTGTCGCTGCGCTCCCTGCGCGGCAAGCGGACGCTCGAGCTCGGCTGCGGCCTCGGCCTGCCGAGCATCGCGGCGGCGCGCGCCGGGGGCCGGGTGCTCGCCACCGACTGGTCGCCCGACGCCGTGCTCGCCACGGCGGCGAACGCCCAGCGAAACGACGTCACCCTCGAGACGCTCGTGTGCTCCTGGTCGGCGCCCGCCGCCATCGTGGAGCGCGCGCCGTGGCAGCTCGTGCTCGCCTCCGACGTGCTCTACGAGCGCAGAAACGGCGAGCTCCTGCTCGACCTGCTGCCGCGGCTCGTGGACGAAGGCGGCCTCATCCTGATCGCCGACCCGCAGCGCGCGGCGGCCGAGCCGTTCCTCGCCGCGGCACGGAAAGGGTGGAACGTGCGGACGACCGGAACCCCGCGCTCACCGCGAGTGCTGATCCACCGGCTCGACCGCCACTAATCTTCATCGTTTATGCCGGAGCCGACCGACACCTCCCGCGACGCCGGCGCACCGGGTCGCGTCTGGCTGCTCGCCACGGGTCCGCGCGACCAGGAGATCGTCTTCGACTTCCCGCAGGACGACGACCTGAACGAGGCGGTCAAGCGGCTGCCCGGGCGCTGGTTCGACTGGCGGCGCAAGCACTGGCGCGTGCCGGCGGACCCGCGGCTCGGCAAGGCGATCGAGGGACTGCTCGAGCGCTACCCGCAGCTCGTGCCCTCGCCCGACCTGCTCGCATTCCTCAACGAGTCGGACCGCTGGCGCGCGCTCGTCTCGGTCGTCGCCTACGAGGGCCGCGGGGCGTTCGTGGTTCGCAGCCTGCACGGGGAGCCGCCTGCCGAGCTCGAGCAGGGGGTCGCCGCGGGTGAGGGCCGCGTGGTGTTCCCGTTCTCGGAGGACAACGCCGACCTCGTGTACGGGCTCGACGGCGCGCAGCTCGACGACCTCGCGCGCTCGAGCGCGCGCGATCTGTCCGTGGGCCGCCAGCCGTCGCCCGCGGAGCTGACCGTCGAGATCGGCGACGACGGCGAGCCCGAGATGACCCTGTTCACGGTCTGGGGACCCGAGCCCGCCCGCGCGTTCAAGAAGCTGCCCGAGGCCCATCCCGTCTTCCGCGCGGGCCGCTACTACCGGCGCGATGCCGCCTGGGCCACCGGCGTGCCCGCCGATCCGGCGCTCGCGCTGCACCTGAGCGACTTCGTGGAGGAGCACCCCGAGGTCAAGCTGGACGTTCCCGCGCGCGAGCTGCTCGAGGAGCTCGCTGAGGAGCACGAGCGCGCCTCGGCCACCGTCGCGCTCTCCTACGCGGACGACGCCGAGCTCGACGGCCTCGTGCTCGGTGGCGAGCTGCACCCGTTCCAGCGCGCCGGCGTGCGCTACGCGCTCGAGCGCCGGCGCACCTTCATCGCGGACGAACAGGGTCTTGGCAAGACCGTGCAGGCGCTCGCGGCGCTCGAGGCGGACGAGGCCTTCCCGGTCGTCGTTGTCTGCCCCGCGAGCATGAAGCTCACCTGGCGCCGCGAGGCGCACATCTGGCTGCCTGAGCGCAGCGTCGCGGTCCTCGACGGCCGCGCCCCCTCCTCCTGGACCGAGGAGATCGAGGCCGCCGAGATCGTGGTGCTCAACTACGACATCCTCGAGGCGCACCTCGAGCGGCTGATGGGGCTGGGCCTGCGCGCACTCGTGCTCGACGAGTCGCACTACGTCAAGAACGCCGGCGCCGGGCGCACGAAGGCCGCGCTGGCCCTCGCCAATGCGCTCCCCGACGGGGCGCTGCGGCTCGCGCTGACAGGCACGCCCGTCCTCAACCGGCCCGAGGAGCTCGTTGCGCAGCTGCGCGTGCTCGACCGCCTGAGCGACTTCGGCTCGGGGGCGCGGCTCGCGCGCCGCTTCCGCGACGCGGGCTCGGACGACCGGCTGCACTGGAACCTGCGCGCGCACTGCTACGTGCGCCGCACGAAGAAGCAGGTGCTGCCGCAGCTGCCCGCGAAGCGCCAGGACACCGTGCCGATCCTGCTCTCGAACGAGCGCGAGTACCGGCTCGCCGAGCAGGACGTGATCTCGTGGCTGCACACGCTGCCGCTCGACCTGAAGACGCTCGACGCGAAGGTCGCGGCCGCGCTGCGCTCCGAGCAGCTCGTGCGCCTCAACCACCTGCGCCAGCTCGCGGGCAACGGCAAGCTGCCCACCGCCCTCGCCTGGATCACGGACTTCCTCGCCTCGGGCGAGCCGCTCGTGGTCTTCGCGGAGCACATCGCGGTCCAGAAGGCGCTGATCGAGCGCTTCCCCGACGCCCTCCACATCCTCGGCTCGGACTCGACGCCGCGCCGCCAGGACGCGGTCGACTCGTTCCAGCGGGAGGACGGCCCCCAGCTCATCATCTGCTCGCTGAAGGCCGCCTCGCAGGGCATCACGCTGACCCGCGCGTCGAACGTCGCGTTCCTCGAGCTCGACTGGACGCCGGCCCGCCACGACCAGGCCGAGGACCGCCTGCACCGGATCGGGCAGGAGAGCGCCGTCACGGCGTGGTACCTGCTCGCCGCCGACACCATCGACGAGACGATGGCGGAGCTGCTGCAGCGCAAGCGCTCGATGATCGACGCGATCACGGACGGCGACGTCCGCGAGGGCGAGCGCCTGGTCGACGCGGTGGTGCGGGAGCTGCGCGGGCGCCCGTTCAGGCACCTGCGCGTGGTCGCGTAGGGATCAGCTCAGATCGCGGCTGCGCAGCAGGGCCGCCCCGAGGGCGAAGAGGGCGCCGATCCAGGCCAGCATGCAGAGCAGCGCGGCGCCCGAGGCGAGCAGGTCCACGTCGCCGAGGCCGGAATCGTCGGGCGACATGCCGGCGGCGGCCGTGGGGAGAGCGATCAGCGGACCGAAGCGACCGACCTCCGGCGCGAGCGCGATCACGGCCGGCTCGACCACGAAGAGGATCACGAGGACGCCGACGACCGCGACCACCTGGTTGCGCACCAGGCCGCCGAGCGCGACCCCGAGGCCGCCCAGCAGTGCAGCCACGAGCGCGCCGCGGGCGGCCTGCTCGAGCACGTCCCCGAGCGCCGGGGTGGGCAGGTCCTGGGCCGCCAGCAGGATGTAGGCGACGATCGCGATCGCGATCGAGATGACGATCGACAGCACGAGCCCCGCGCAGGCGAACGCCAGGACCTTCGCCCCGAGGAAGCGCAGCCTGTCGGGGGCCGCCAGCAGCGAGCTCGTGATCGTGCGGTGGCGCCACTCGCCCGTGATCCCGATCAGCGCGAGCAGCAGGATGAACAGGCTCGACAGGTCGCCGGCGAAGACGTCCGTGAGCACCGACTCCTCGGTCGGCTCGCCGAGCGTGGCCGCCAGCACCGTCAGGAGCAGGGACAGGCCGATCGCCGCCCCGGCCAGAGCGGCGAAGGTGCGCGTGGTCCGCAGCTTGACGAGCTCGGCCTTCAGCAGAGCCGTCACTCGTCCCCTCCCGTGAGCTCGAGGAATGCGGCCTCGAGAGAGCGCGACACGGCCACCAGCTCGCTCAGCGCCACACCGAGCTCCGCCGCGACCAGGCCGACCTCGGCGCCCGTGACGCCGCGGACGAGCAGGGCGCCGGACGGGTCGGCCTCGACCGCCATCCCGCGCTCGCGCAGAGCGGTGGCGAGCCGCTCGTCGTCCGCCGAGCGCACGCGTGTCGCGCCCTCGTCGCCTGCGCCAAGCACCTGCTCGAGCGGCCCGTTCGCTCGCAGCGAGCCGTGGGAGATCACCACCACGTCGTCCACGGACTGCGCGACCTCCGACAGCAGGTGGCTGGACACGAGCACGGCCCGGCCGCGCCCCGCCTCGTAGCGGAGCAGCTCGCGGATCCAGCGGATTCCGGGCGGGTCGAGCCCGTTCACCGGCTCGTCGAGGATGAGCACCTCGGGGTCGCCGAGCAGGGCGGCAGCGATTGCGAGGCGCTGGCGCATGCCCATCGAGTACTCCTTGACGCGTCGCCGCGCGTGCTCGGCCAGGCCCACCTGGGTGAGGACCTCGTCCACCCGCCCGGGCGGGTGCCCGCCGGCGGCCGCGAGAACGCGCAGATGGTTGCGCCCGCTGCGACCCGGGTGAAAGCTCGCGTCCTCGAGCACCGCGCCCACGGTCGCGCTCGGATGCTCGAGCTCCGCGTACCCGCGGCCGTCGATGGTCGCCCTGCCCTGATCGGCATGGATCAGGCCGAGCAGCACCCGCAGCGTGGTGCTCTTGCCCGCGCCGTTCGGCCCCAGGAAGCCCGTGACGCGGCCGGCGTCGACCTCGAACGAGAGGTCGCGGACGGCGTGCACGCGACCGAAGCTCTTCGAGAGCCCGCTGATCTCGATCACAGGCAAGGCGCGGCGGAGACTAAGGGCTCGCGGTCGCCGGGCTCAGGCGCGTTCGGACGCGACGCGCAGCAGGTGGGGCGCGTCGCCGCCGTCGTCGGCCGCGAGCGCGGTTCCGATCCCGGCGCTGATGCGCAGCGCGCCGCCGCCGAGCGGGCGCGCCACCGCCTCGCGCGTGCGCTCCCCGATGCGGATCACGGTCAGCGGAGTCGACACGCCGTGGCAGACCGCTCCGAGCTCGCCCGGCGCCGAGCCGCCCGACCATGTCGGCGGGGCGCAGCACGGCGTCCACGTGGCGGCCGAGCTCGCGCACGATCAGGTCAGCGGCGGCGCGGCCGTGCTCGGCGACGATCGCGAGCAGCCCCTCGATGCGGATCACGAGCACCGCGACCTCGCCCTCACCCGCGGGGTGGAGCGCCCACTCGAGGCGCTCGAGAAGCGCCTGGCGCGTGGGCAGCCCGGTGGCGGCGTCCGTCTCGGGCGCCCGCCCGGGACCGCTGCCGACGATGTCGAGCCGCCGCGTCGTCCAGAGCACCTCCGGCCCGCCGGCGGCGCTGAAGCTGCTCTCGACCTCGACCCAGCCGCCGCTGGCGGCGAGCATCCGGTAGGAGGCGCCGCGCGGCCCGACTCCCGACAGCCAGGCGCTCATCGCCTCGAGCACGCGATGCCCGTCCCCCGGGTGGATGACCCCGAGCACCGGGCTGCCCTCGAGCGACTCGGCGGGCATGCCCGTCAGCTCCGAGACGGCATCCGAGGCGAAGCGGAAGGTGCCGTCGGCATCGTGCAGCGACACGAGCGCGCGCGTGTTTCCGGCGAGCAGGCGAAAGCGCCGCTCCCAGTCGGACCCGGTCTGCTCGAGCGCGAAGCTCACCCTGTCGAGTATCGGTCGCTCGCGGTCAGCCCTGAAGGCGTGCGAGCGCCGTGTACAGCTCGTGCGCCGCACGCTCGCCCAGCCGAAGGCTCTCGAGCCGGTAGCTCTCGTCGGGCGCGTGCATCGCGTCCTCGGGCAGGACGAATCCGCTCACGATGGTCGGGATCCCGCGCCCGGCGAGCACCGCGAGCAGCGGCAGGGTCCCGCCGAGCCGCACGAGGGCGGGCGGCGTGCCGCACGCGCGCTCCATCGCCTCGACCGCGAGCAGCAGCGCGGGGTGCTGCGGGTCGAAGAGCGCAGGGTCGGCCCGCTCCGTGCTGATCTCGACCTCGGCGCCCTCCGGCACCGCCGAGCGCAGCAGGCGCTCGAACTCCGCCTGCATCTCCTCGGCGCTCTGCCCCGGGGCGAGGCGGAGGCTCACGTGCGCCCTGGCGAGCGCCGGGACGATCGTGCGCGGCTCGCCGACGCTGATCATGTTCACGTCGAGCGCCGGCCGCGCGCCGGTGCGCTCGTGGAAGTCCGCAGCCGCGCCCGCGACGACCTCGTGGGCGCCGGCGGATGCGATCGCATGTGCGCCGGGCTCGAGCCGCGCCCACGCCTCGCGCTCCTCGAGGGGCACCTGCGCGACGCCGGCTGCGAGCTCGGCGCGCACGCGGCCCTCGGCGTCCGGCACGAGCTCGGCGAGCATCGCCATCAGCACGTGGGCGGCGTTCAGCACCGTGCCGCCGTAGAGCCCCGAGTGAAGGTCGCGCGTCCCCGTCCGCACGGTGATCCCCGCCTGCACCATGCCGCGCGAGGCGATCGTGATCGCGGGCGTGCGCTCGTCCGCCATCAGCGAGTCGAACACGATCGCGCAGTCGGCGTCGAGCTCGGCGTCGCGCAGCCACCTGAGCACGGAGGGGCTGCCGACCTCCTCCTCCCCCTCGATCAGGAAGCGCACGTTCACGGGCAGCTCCCCTGCGCGCGCGAGCTCGCATGCGACGTGCAGGAGCGGCAGGAAGTTGCCCTTGTCGTCGCAGGCGCCGCGGGCATAGAGGCGCCCACCGCGCTCGTCGGGCTCGAAGGGCGGCGTCGTCCACGCTTCGAGCGGGCCGGGATCCTGGACGTCGTAGTGGCCGTAGGCGAGGACGGTGGGCAGGCTCTCCGGCGCGCTCGACGCGCGCAGGTGGCCGAGCACCATCGGGTGGCCCGCGTCGACCACCACCTGCTCCGCGCTGCCGCCGGCCGCCTCGATGCGCTCGCACGCCCAGGCCGCCGCGGCGCGCAGCGCCTGGGCGTCGCCGCCGCCCGTCGAGACCGACGGGATGCGCAGCCAGTCCACCAGCTCCTCGAGAATCGTCGCCACGCCGCGGCATTCTGACCGGACGCCGCCGCGCGCGCCGCGTGCGTACCCTCCGGCGATGCGGCGGCTCTTCCTCCTCGTGTCCGCGGTGGTCCTCGTGGACACGTCGTTCTTCGCCGCGGTCTCCCCCCTGCTGCCCGAGTATTCGGACGAGTTCGGGCTGTCGAAGACCGGCGCCGGCGTCCTCGCCGCGGCCTACCCGGCGGGCACGTTCATCGCCGCGATTCCGAGCGGCTGGCTGGCCGCGCGCTGGGGCGTGAAGCCGACGCTGCTGCTCGGCATCGGGCTGCTCGGCTTCACGAGCCTCGTGTTCGCCTTCGCGCACACGATCTACCTGCTGGACGCCGCGCGCTTCGTGCAGGGCTGCGGCGGCGCCTGCATGTGGGCCGCCGGGATGGGCTGGCTCGTGTCGGCCTCGCCGCCGGAACGCCGCGGCCAGCTGATCGGCTCGGCGCTCGCCGCCGCGATCGTCGGCGTGCTGCTCGGCCCGGTGCTGGGCGGAGCGGCCACGGTGATCGGTCCGGAGATCGTGTTCAGCGGCGTGGCGGTCGGGGCACTCGGGCTCGCGGTCTGGACGGTCGGCACGCCTGGGGTCGAGCCCACCCCCGGCGCCAGCCTGGCCGGCTACGCCGCCTCGTTTCGCAGGCCGGCCGTGCAAGCCGGGCTGTGGCTCTTCACCCTGCCGGCGATCTACGCCGGCGTGATCGAGGTGCTCGCGCCCCTGCGGTTCGACGAGCTCGGTGCGAGCGGTGCGGCGATCGGCGCCGCGTTCCTCCTGACCGCGGCCGTCGAGGCCGTGCTCAGCCCGCTGGCCGGCCGCCTCTCGGACCGGCACGGGCGGCTCACCCCCATCCGCGCGGGCCTGATCGGCGCGGTCGTGATGGCGGCCCTGCTGCCGCTCCCGGGCAGCGTCGCGCTGCTCGCCGGCGCGATGATGCTCGCGTTCGCCGCGCTCGGCTGGTTCTGGGCACCCGCGATGGCGATGCTCTCAGACGCCTCGGAGGAGGCTGGGCTCGACCTGGCGCTGGCATTCTCGTTCTCGAACCTCGGCTGGGCGCTCGGGCACGTGCTCGGCGCGGGCGGCGGTGGCGCGCTCGCCGAGTGGACCGCCGACGCCGTCGTCTACCTGGCGCTCGGGGTTGTCTGCGCCGCCACGCTGCTCTGGGTCACGACGCTGACGCGGCGCTCCCCGGCGGCCGCCTGAGCTATGGGCAGTTCGGCCAGGGCGAGGTGCCGGAGCGCCGGTACAGCCTCAGCGCGAGCCGGTCCTGCCGCCACTCGGGCGCCTTCGCGGGATCGCCCGTGCCGCCGACCGCGCGCCAGGTCTCGACGCTGAACTGGTACTTGCCGCGGTAGAGGCCGTTCGGCGAGATCGCACGCGGGTTGCCGCCCGACTCGCACTGCGCGATCGCCTCGAGGATCGGTGGCAGGTCGACCCGGCGGCTGGCGGGACGGCGCACGGAGCTGCGGCTGAAGGGATCGAGGCCCATCGCGCCGCGGGTCTGCGGCCCGACGATGCCGTCGACGAGAAGCCCGTGGCGGCGCTGGAAGCGCTTCACCGCGCGCTCCGTCTGCGGGCCGAAGATCCCGTCGGCCGGGATATCGAGGCGCCGCTGGATCAGGCGCACGGCGGGCCCGCGGTCGCCGCGCTCGACGACGACCTCGCTCGAGGCACTTGCTCGCACGGTGTCCGCCGAAGCGGCCGGCGCAAGCGCGGCGAGCGCGACAAGCGCGAGCGCAAACAGCAGAACGATCCTTCTCACCTGGCAATTCCCCTTTCCCGGTGCCTACGAGGTGAGCTGACGGGCTCGCGCCGGAAAGTGGCGCTACGCGGCTAATTCGCGATTCGCCCCTGCGACCTGGACGGCCGCCTTGGGTCCCCCGCTCCGTGCCATCGGGACAGCACGGACTCGGCAATTCGAACTTGAAGGCGTGTATCCAAGCAGATCGGCCCGAAAACCACGAGCGGACCTACCCCGTCTGGGTTATGCGCGGCCCACCGAGAGCAGGTCGTCGACGATCGTGACGATGTCGACGGGCTCGGGGGCGCTGCGCTCGAAGCGGCGGCTTGGAGCGCGCGCCTCCACCGCCACCGGCTCAGCGAGCGGCGGCGTCGGGATGAGCGCGGGAACGGGCGCCGGAGCCGGGAGCTCGAGGCGCTTCGCGCGGCGCGCGGCGCGCCTGCGCAGCCAGACGCCCGTGGCGACGGCGCCGACGATGAACGGCGCGATCCGCAGCAGGAGGCGAAGCCCGGGCACGGGCCGAGCGTACAACGATTCACGGCGGCGGCGGGAGTACGCTGGCCTGCGGGATGGATCTCGGACTCGAGGGCAGGGTCGCGCTCGTGACGGGCGCGTCGGCGGGGATCGGCCGCGCGATCGCGGCCGAGCTCGCCGCCGAGGGAGCGCGCGTGGCGGCGAGCGCGCGCACCCCGGCGCGGATCGAGGCGGCGGCCGCGGAGATCGGCGCGCGCCCCTACGTGCACGACACGCTCGACCTCGACGCCGCGCCCGCGCTCGTCGAGCGGATCGAGGCCGACCTCGGCCCGGTCGACATCCTCGTGACGAACACGGGCGGCCCGCCCCCCGGCGAGCCGCTCGGCTACGAGCGGGCGCAGTGGGACGCGGCGCACCGCGAGCTCGTGGTGGCGCCGATGGAGCTGATCGGCCTCGTCCTGCCGGGAATGCGCAGAGCGCGGCTTCGGCCGCGTGCTCAACGTCGGCTCCTCCACCGTCCGCGAGCCGAGCCCGGCGCTGATGCTCTCGAACTCGAACCGCCCGGGCATCGTCGCCGCCTTCAAGTCGCTGGCCCGCATCCACGCCGGCGACGGCGTCACGTTCAACACCGTGCTGCCGGGCCGCATCGCCACCGATCGCCTGGCCGAGATCTACGGGTCGCTCGAGCAGGCACACGAGGCCGCCGGGGACACGATCCCCGCGGGCCGGCTCGGGGAGCCCGAGGAGCTCGCGGCGGCCGCCGCCTTCCTCTGCTCAGAGCGCGCCGGCTACATCACCGGGGTCAGCCTGCTGGTGGACGGCGGGCTCACGCAGGGCATCTGAAGCTCTTACGCCGGGCTTACACCGGCACGCTTCCCTCCTCCCCCTCAAGCGACCGGGAGATAAGGACGTGAACGGAACGATCGCCTCGCGGCGAGTGACAGGGCTCGCCCGCGGGTCCGCTCGCTGCGGATGCCCGTGCCGAGCTCGGTCGCGAGCGGTCCGGCGCTGCTCGTCGTCACGCTGCGCGACTCGAGCGGCGAGGCGCGGACGCTGCGCAGGCGGGTGCGGGTGCCGAGCAGGCGGGCCTGAGCCGGCTCAGAGGCCGGCGACCTCGACCCTGGACACCTCCGGGACGCAGAAGCGGGCGGTGCGCTTCGCCTCCGCGCGGATGCCGCCGTGGGCCCGCCGAGGGATCGACACGTGCGGGATCACCTGCACGCGCGTGACCCTCGCCGAGCGCTCGAGCTTCCAGCTCGCGGCCACGCGGCCGTCGACCGTGACCGTCTGGTCTCCGCTCAGCGTCAGCCGCAGCGGCAGGAGCTCCGGCGGGATGATGCGGTCGCGGTCCGCGTAGGCGAGCAGCGACTGCTCCCAGCGCGGCAGGAGGCGCACCGGCAGCTTCGTCGAGGCCGGCGGCAGCGGGGCCCCGGGCAGGTCCACGAGCTCCACGTCCTTCTCGTCGCGATACGACACGGTCTCGATCCGCTCGATCGCCTCCCTGAAGTCGCCCTGCGCGGTGCCGCACCAGCTCGCGAGATCGCGTTTCGAAGCCGGCCCGAACGCGGCGAGGTAGCGCTCGAGCACGAGCGTCGCGGCGTCGGCCGGCGCGGCAGCGGCCGCGGGTCGCGCACGAAGCTCGCGCGGCGCGGGTCGCTCCAGTGCCCCGCCGGCGGCAGCTGGACGAGCGGCAGCACGTTGCGGGCGAACGCGATCGGCCCGTAGTCCCCCTCCGGGACGCCCTCGTAGCGCTGCACGCGCTCGCGGATCTCCGCGTTCGTCCGCGGCTTCTCGAGCCAGCGTCCGAGCTCGCGCACCACCTTCGCCTCGTCGAGGTGGGCGTACTGCTTGCGCCAGCCGCGCATTCGCGTGGCCGTCGCCGCGGCGTGGTAGGCCGGATAGTCCTGCGTGGCCACGAGGTGCAGCGTCAGGCGCATGAGCGTGGTCTTCATCACCGCGCGCTCGTCGATCGCGCGCTCGAGCTCGGCGCGCTCGAAGCCCTCGAGCCGCGCGGCGAGCCCGATGTAGGGCGCGGGCGGGTCCTGCGCCTGCAGCGGCGTGAGCCGCCTGACCGCCTCGACCGGCGTCAGCCGCGCGCGCTCGCGCAGAAGCTGGCGCTCGGCGAGCGCCGCCGTGAGCTCCTTGCGCGTGAGGGTCCGCATCGGGCGCGAACACGGCTCGCAGGCCGCGCACGGACGGGCCACCTTCCTGGATCAGGCACCGATACGGTGCCCAGGGCAGGAAGGTGGCCGCCGCGTGCGGGGTTCAGGCGAGCGCCGCGGTGGCCGGCGCCGGCTCGAGCGCGAGCTCGAGCACCTCGCCGATCGTCATCACCGGGTGGAAGGTCATCGCCTCGCGGACCTCCTCCGGCACGTCGTCCAGGTCGCCGCGGTTGCGCTCCGGCAGGATCACGTCCGTGAGCCCGGCCGCGTGGGCCGCGAGCACCTTCTGCTTCAGCCCGCCGATCGGCAGCACCCGGCCCTGCAGCGTGACCTCGCCGGTCATGCCGACCGTGTGCCTCACCGGGCGCCCCGACAGGAGCGAGGCCAGCGCCGTCGTCATCGTGATGCCGGCGCTCGGGCCGTCCTTCGGGATCGCGCCCGCGGGCACGTGCACGTGGAACTCGCGGTCCTCGAACGCGTCCGGCTCGATCTCGAGCCCGTCCGCGTGGCCGCGCACGTAGGAGAGGGCGATGCGCGCCGACTCCTTCATCACGTCACCGAGCTGTCCGGTGAGCACGAGGCCGTCCTTGCCGCGCATCGAGGTGGCCTCGATGAACAGCACGTCGCCGCCCGCGCCCGTCACGGACAGGCCGGTGGCCACGCCCGGGACGGCCGTCCGCTCCGCCGACTCCTGGAAGAAGCGCTGGCGCCCGAGGGCGTCGCGGATCTCGTCGAGCCCCACGTCGACCGGCGCCTCCGACCTGCCGGACGCGATCTGCGTCGCGGTCTTGCGCAGCACCGTGCCGAGCGTGCGCTCGAGGTTGCGGACACCCGCCTCGCGCGTGTACTCCGTCACGACCTGGCGCACGATCTCGTCCGAGATCGAGACCTCGTCGTCGCGCAGGCCGTTGCGGTCGCGCTGGCGCGGCCACAGGTAGTCGCGCGCGATCGCGACCTTCTCCTCGGTCGTGTAGCCGTCGAAGCGCACGACCTCCATGCGGTCGAGCAGCGGCCCGGGGATCGTCTCCGCCACGTTTGCCGTGGCGATGAACACGACCTCGGACAGGTCGAGCTCGACGTCGAGGTAGTGGTCGCGGAACGAGTGGTTCTGCGCGGGGTCGAGCACCTCGAGCAGGGCCGCGCTCGGGTCCCCGCGCCAGTCGGCGCCGACCTTGTCGACCTCGTCGAGCATGATCACCGGGTTCATCGTCCCGGCGTCGCGGAGCGCCCGCACGAGCCGTCCCGGCAGCGCGCCGATGTACGTGCGCCGGTGGCCGCGGATCTCGGCCTCGTCGCGCACGCCGCCGAGCGACATGCGCACGAACTCGCGGTCGGTCGCTCGCGCGATCGACTCGCCGATCGACGTCTTGCCCGTGCCGGGCGGGCCGATCAGCGTGAGAATGGCCCCGGACCGCTTGTCTTCCGTGATGCCGCGCTCCTTGCGCAGCTTGCGCACGGCGATGTACTCGACGATGCGGTCCTTCACGTCCTCGAGGCCCGCGTGGTCGGCGTCGAGCACCTCGCGCGCGTGCACCGGGTCGAGCCGCTCGTCGGAGCGCTCCGACCACGGCACCGACACGAGCCAGTCGAGGTAGGTCCGGATCATCGAGGCCTCGCCGCCCTGCTCGCCCATGCGCTCGAGGCGGCCGAGCTCGCGCTCGGCCTGCTCGCGCACGTCGTCGGGCATGCCGGCTTCCTCGATCTTCGCGCGGTACTCCTCGATCACCGAGCCGTCGTCCTCGCCGAGCTCCTTGCGGATCGAGTCCATCTGCTTGCGCAGGAAGTACTCGCGCTGCTGCTTCTCGGCGCCGGACTGGACGTCGTCGCGGATGCGCACGCGCACCTGCAGCTCGGTGAGCCGCTCGCGCTGGAGCTCGAGGGCGCGCGCCAGGCGCTCGGTCACGTCGAGCTCCTCGAGGATCTGGATCTTCGCCTCGTAGGAGAGGTCGGGCGAGTAGCCGCTCGTGTCGGCGAGGGCGCCGGGCTCCGAGATCGAGCGGACGAACGCGGAGATGCGGCCGTCGTCGCCGCGCAGCTCGAGGATCTCCTCGACCACGGCGCGGTACTCGCGCTCGAGGTCGCGCGTGCGACCGTCGACGGGCTCGTCGTCCGGGTGCGGCTCGACCTCGACGCGCAGTGCGCCGCTCGGGCCG
The DNA here is from genome assembly GCA_963808775.1 of uncultured Thermoleophilaceae bacterium. Taxonomy (GTDB): domain Bacteria; phylum Actinomycetota; class Thermoleophilia; order Solirubrobacterales; family Thermoleophilaceae; genus JACVRW01. The sequence continues at coordinate 843,349 of CAWEGR010000005.1, read as the reverse complement.
GTGCTCGCGGCGCCGATGCGGCCGCGGTGGAGGCCCTCGAGCGCGACGGCGCGCCCGCCGCCGGGAAGCCGGACGCGATCGACGACGGCGGCCACGGTGCCGACGCTCGCGAACTCGTCGCCCCTGCGCGGCACGAGCACCACGCGCTCCTCGTCGCCGACGTCGACCGCCAGCGTCACAGTCATGTTCGGGAAGACGACCGAATCGTCAACCGGGACCAGCAAGAGTGTTTCGGCAGTCATTCAGTTACCTACTTACGTTGGGTAAGCACTGAGTCTAGCGACGATCCGCGATGCTCCCCCGATGGAAACGGCCGTCCCGGCGCGCGGTCTGTTCGAGGCCCACCTGGCCGTCTCGGACCTCCCGCGATCGCTCGCCTTCTACCGCGACAAGCTCGGGCTCGAGCTCGCCCTCGAGCTCCCGGAGCGCGACGTGGCCTTCCTCTGGATCGGCGGAGCGGGCCGGGCGATGCTCGGCCTCTGGTCGCTCGGCAGCATGCCGATGGGCATGTCGCTGCACATCGCGTTCGACGCCGCGCTCGATGACGTCGCGGGCGCTCCCGAGCGCCTGCGCGGGCTCGGCATAACGCCGCTCGACTTCCTCGGCGCGGAGACGGACGAGCCGAGCGTGCTCGCCTGGATGCCCGCGGCGGCGGTCTACTTCCGCGACCCCGACGGCCACCAGCTCGAGTACCTGGCGATGCTCGACGAGCCCGCGCGCCCGGAGGCGGGCGTGCCCTCCTGGACGGAGTGGAGGGCGGCTTGACCGATCCGAGCGACATCGCCCGCAGCGCCGCCGCCGCGGCGGCGGCCGAGCTGGTCGAGCCCGGCATGACGATCGGCCTCGGCTCGGGCCGCGCGGTCTGGAAGCTCGTCGCCCTGCTCGGCGAGCGCAGCGACCCGATCCGGGCCGCGACGGCGTCCAACCGGACGGCGGAGCTGGCCGGCGAGGTCGGCATCGAGATCGTCGAGCTGGACGGGGAGGTCGCGCTCGACCTCGCACTCGACGGCGCCGACGAGGTGGCCCCCGACCTCGGTCTCATCAAGGGCGGCGGCGGCGCCCTTCTGCGCGAGAAGATCGTGATCTCGGCCGCGCGCCGCTTCGTGGTCGTGGCCGAGACGCCCAAGAAGGTCGAGCGCCTCGGCGAGGGCTTCCGGCTGCCCGTGGAGGTGGTCCGCTTCGCCTGGCGCGACACGCGCCGCCGCCTCGCCCCTCTGCTCCCGGACGCCGAGCTCCGGACGGCGGGCGACGAGGGCGGTCCGTATCTCACCGACGAGGGCCACTTCATCCTCGACTGCGCGCTCGACGGCAGCACCGCACCCGCGGAGCTCGCGGAGCGGCTGAATGCGGTGCCGGGCGTGGTCGAGCACGGTCTGTTCCTGGGCATGGCCGAGCGCGCGCTGCTCGGCACCCCCGAGGGCGAGGTCGAGGTGCTCACAGCTCCGCCGCGCTGATCGCGGCGCCGCCGCGCGAGCGGTCCCCCGGCGGGCGCGCGAGCAGGCGGATCTCGCGCCCGAAGTTGTCCGCAGCCGTGAGGTAGACCGCCTGGCGCAGCGTCACCCGCAGCGTCGCGAGCGCGGACGGGGCGGCGCCTGCGCCGGAGTCCTCGCCCGCGTAGGCGCTCGCCGCCGGATCCGCCCGCAACGCGAGCAGCTCGACGTCCGCGAGCGCCACGAAGCTGCGGCCGCCGCCCGCTCCCGACTCGGTCGAGACCACCACGTCGACCCGCGAGCCGGGCGGCGAGCCCCTCGAGCCCCGAGCCGCCGCCCACACCCACCTCGACGCTGCGCTCGCCGGCGGCGAGCCCGCCGCCGGCCGTGTCCGGCGCGTTGCCGCTGAACAGCGCGGCGGTGATGTAGCCGCCGGCGCTCACCGGCACCGCGGCGCGCGCACCGCCGAGGCGCGCTCCGGGCGACAGCGCGTCCGGTGGCACGAAGCGCGCCGGAACGCGCCGTACCTCCACGGAGCCGGGCGAGAGCCGCGCGCCCGCCCGCAGGTCGCGAGCCGCCACGAGCACCGGCACGAGCGGCCCGACCTGCGCCTCGACACGGCGCTCGCGCTCCCGGACCTGCGAGGCGGCCAGCCCGCCGCTCGCCAGCGCGAGCGCGAGCAGCAGCAGACCGCGCCGCCTGCGCGCGGTCACGCGGCCACGTCCTCATCTCCCCCGCTTCGCAGCCGCGGCAGCTCGAGCACCGCGACGGTCTCCTCCTCACCCACCTCGACGAGCAGCCGCCCGCCCATCTCGCGCGCCGCCCGCTCGGCGATTCCGAGGCCACGGCCGCGGCCCGCCGCGGGCGAGCGCGCCCGCGCGCGGTTGCGGTTGCGGATCTCGATGCGCACCGACGCCGCGGTTGAGCGGCCGCGCACGCGCAGCTCGCCGTCGCCGTGCTCGGCCGCGTTCGCGAGCAGGTTGCCGAGCGTCTTCGCGAAGCTGCCGCGGTCGACCCGCGCGTTCGCCGGCGGGCCGAGCCACGCGAACCCGCCGGCGGGGACGCCGGCCTCCCATGGCGCGAGCGCCGCGCGCGTCATGGCGGTCACGTCGAGGGTCGCGAGCGGCTCGGGAGGCGTGGCACCCCGCAGCCTGCTCAGGTCGTCCAGCCCCGCCCGCAGCCGGTCGAGCTGAGCGTCGAGAGCGTCGGCCACGCGGGCGCCGCCCGCGAGCCGGCGCACGCGCGCTCCGGTCAGGGCGAGCGCCGTGGCGGCGCCGCGAAGCTCGTGCTCGGCGAGCGCGACCCGCTCGATCCGGCGGCGCAGCAGGGCGAGCGCGGCGAGTCCGGCGAGGAACGCGAGCGAAGCCACGCCAAGCGCGGGAGCGGCGAGGGCGCTCACACCGTCTCCGTCAGCTTGTAGCCGACGCCGCGCACGTTGACGATGAAGGGCCTGCCAGGCGAGCGCAGCTTCTTGCGCAGGCGGCAGGCGTGGGCGTCGAGCGTGCGGGTGCGACCCGGAGCGAGGTAGCCCCAGACGTCTCTGAGCAGGACCTCCTTCGGAAGCACGCGGACCGGGTCGACGGCGAGCGCGTGCAGCAGCGCGAACTCCTTCGCCGACAGCTCGACGCGCTCTCCTCGCAGGCGCACCGTGCGCGTGGCCGGGTCCACCGTCAGGTCCCCCACCCGCACGAGCCCGTGTGAGCGGCGGCCCTCGCACCGCCGCATTACCGCGCGCAGGCGCGCGAGCAGCTCTGGATAGCTGAACGGCTTGCCGACGTGGTCGTCGGCGCCGCGCTGCAGGCTGCGCACGCGGTCCGTCTCATCACAGCGCCCGCTCAGAACGATCACGGGCAGCTGCGAGTCGATGCGCGACCCGAGCCCATCCGAGGCCCGCACGCGGTCGAGCACGTCGAGTCCGCTGCTCCCGTCGAGCATGAGGTCCAGCAGCACGAGCGCCGGGCGGCGCACCTCGATCGCGCGCAGGCCCTCGCCCGCGCTGGCGGCGCTGGCGACTCGAAAGCCGTCGGCCCTCAGGTTCTCGGCGAGGAAGGCACGCGTTGCCTCGTCGTCCTCGACCACCAGGATCAGGCGCTGCTCGTCCACATCCCGGGAAGTGCCGGGGGCGAGAAACTCGCCCCCGGCCCGGTCCTAGCCGCGCCCGGCGCGCCGCACGGCGCGCAGACACGCGCCTCGGCTGCGCCTCGCGGGCAGCCGCCGGCAGTAGCGGCTCGCCTCGCGGACCAGGCGGCGGATGCAGCCGTCGACCTTCGACGGCGCGAACAGCGCCCGGCAGCTTCGCTTGCCCTTCCTGACCTCCGCCGGGATGTAGCGCCAGCCGCGCGGCTCGCTCGTGGGCGATCCCGCCGGCTGGATCTGCAGCGTCAGCGACGCCATGGCGAGCGTGTGCGTGGCCCCGTCATCCGTGTAGCCGCAGAGGAGCACGGAGCCCGGCGCGGTCGGCGAGACCGCGACGGGGATCGAGAAGCGGCCCGACAGGTCCGCCGGCTCACGCTGGGTCCAGATGATCACCGCTCCTCCGGAGCTGAGCGCGAACTGCTTCGCGACGTGATGGTCGACAGGACAGGTGGTGGTGAACGAGGTCGGGATCGCGCTCAGGCTGAACCAGTACGAGAACTCGACGACGTCCTCCGGGATCGTGCCGGTCACCTGCAGCATCGCCGGCTTCCCGACAACGACGGGCGACGGCGCCGAGATGTCGAGGTCGAAGCCCTCGCGGAAGCTGTCCGCCCTGGCGGCCGTGGCCGAGCCGAGGCACAGCAGGGCCACGGCGATCGCGACGCCGACCCGCGCGCCTCGGGTCGATCTCGGTGTCCGCCGGCGCGGGCGCGGCGTCAGGACACGCAGGATCACGGGGGCCGTGCTCTTCATGGGAATCTCCTCGTTCGGATGGTGAGCGCCGTCCGGCGCGCCAGCGGGCGCCCGGACAGCGGGGTGAACTCGAGCTTCAGCGTCAGTCGCAGTCGTCGCGCGCGCCGCAGCAGGGCGCGCCCGCGGCGGGTGAGCCGCGCGGTCAGGGAGCAGATGGCGGGCCGCTCCGTGGAGGCCGACCCGCGCGCGATCGTCCGCCCCGCGGCTCGCACGGAGAGCACGAAGCGCCCGGGCGACAGCGCGTGCAGCCGATCGGCCCGGAAGCCCCCCGCCCGCCGCACCGAGCGCAGGCCGCCCCGTGACAACGCGCGCGAGAGCGCCGCGAGGTTCACCTCGAGCGCGGATGCCTGCGAGGGCAGGGCCGCGGGCGGTGGAGGCGGTAGAGGAGGCGCCGGCGGAGGCGCGGACGGTGGCGGCGCGAGCGCCCGCGCGGCGTTCAGCCGTCCCCCCGTGGCGACCTTTCCGGCGAGCGCGGGGAGCCGGTCGACCGAGCCCAGGATGCGCGACCGCAGCGTGGCGGCGGACATTCCCGGGTCGAGCGACAGCAGCAGCACCGCGGTGCCGGCCACGTGCGGTGCGGCCATCGAGGTGCCCTGGTCGAACTCGAACTCATCGCGCGCGCCCGTGTAGGTGTCGAGCGGCGGCACGCAGAGAACCGTGAGGTCGTCGAGTGCGACGCCGTCGTAGGTTCCGCCGGCGTTCGTCCGCAGACGGAAGCGCAGCCCTCCCGTCGAGCGCCCCTCGAGCTCGGAGAGATCGATGAGCCACTTCTCGAAGGACGAGTTCGTCCCGAACAGGATGCTCGGCCGATGGCTCCAGTCGACCCCGTCGGCGGACGTCTCCGCGATCAGGTGATCTGCGTCGAGCGGCCGGCTCAGGTCGTACGGGCCGAGCGACGCACGCAGCCACACCCGAGCCGCGCAGTCGCGCCGGCCCGTGAGGTCGAGCCCCTGGGTCAGGCGAGCCCAGCTGTCCGTGTTGTTGCCGTAGTCGCCGAGCGGCGAGTTCGAGAGGCTGAAGCCGCCGCTCAGGATCGGGGTGAACGGCGAGCGGTCCCAGGTATCCGGGCTGCCGCCCGTGACCCAGCGGCCGTCGATGGGCGTCTCGAAGCCGTCGAAGAAGAGGTTCTCGACCGCGCCCCACTTCACGTACGAGCTGAGGACGTTCACGCCCGGGGCAGCCAGGTCGACGCTCTGAGCGCCGTAGTTCGAGAAGCCGGCGAGCCGGTCGCCGGAATCCGTCGCGGCCACGCAGACCACGTTCGGCGAGGGGAACGAGCACGGGTACCAGGGCGTCGTCTCGACGTCCGAGCCCTCGTTCATCGCGGCGACGACGAACAGCGTGTTCGGCGCCGAGTCGATCACGCTGCGCTGCGCCTGGCAGAGGAAGCGCGAGCCGAGGCTCAGGTTCACCACGCGGGCGCCGGCTCGCACCGCGTAGGCGAGCCCCTCCGCGATGTCGGCGCACAGGCCCGTGTTCAGGTTGTCGAGCACCCGCACCGGGATTAGCGACGCGCGCCAGGCGACCCCCGCGATACCGAGGCCGTTGTCGCCGCGCGCGGCGATCGTCCCGGCCACATGCGTGCCGTGCCCGTAGTTGTCGTCCGCCTCGTTGTCGCGCTGGACGAAGTCCCATCCGCGCCAGTCGTCGACGAACCCGTTCCCGTCGTCGTCGAGCCCGTTGGCCTCCCGGCCGCCGCCGGACTCGCCCGGGTTTCTCCAAATGTTGGGCGCGAGCTCGGGGTGGCGAAGGTTGACGCCCGAGTCGACGACCGCGACCTTCACGTCAGCCGCGCCGGTCGTCCGGTCCCATGCCTCGGGCGCCGCGATGCGGCGGAGCCCCCACGTCTCTGGCAGGAACGGGTCGTTCGGCAGGGCGCCACCCTGGGCGTACGAGTTCGGCTCGGCCCAGGCCACGCGCGGGTCGCGCTCGAGCCGGCTGACGGCCTGCCGCACGCGGTCGCCGGCCGGGACGCGCGCGAGCACGATCCCCGGCAGGCTGAGGGAGCGCTCGAGCCGGACGCCGCGCTCTCGCAGCGCCGCCGCCCGTGCAGCGGCCGGCAGGCCGGGGCGAAACCTGACGATCGCCTCGCCCGGGGCGAACGCCGCCCCGTGGCCGGTGGCGGCCTCGCCCGCGCCGGGGATGCCGGCGGACGCCGTCTGCGGCACGAGCGCGAGCAGCACCAGTGCGATCGGAAGGGCCAGTCTCGTCCTCATGCCGCGTCTTCCTCCTCATGGGCCTCGCGCACGAAGGCGCTCGCCTCTCGTCGTGTCCGGCAGTCGCTCCAGCCGAGTTCGGGCGCCATCGCGCGCGCCACGCGGTGCGCGACCGTGCCGCCCCGATCGCAGACCTGCTCTGCGGCCAGCACCCCGAGGCGCGTGCGGCGCAGCAGCACGTCGCCGACGCTGCGGGCCTGCTCGTGGCGGGCGGCGTAGACCGCCTCGGCCACGAGGTCCGGCCAGCCGTCCACGATCGGAAGCGCGGACTGCGGGTGCGCGCGGGCGATTGCGGCGACCTCGCTCGCCTCCGGCCCATAGCGGCTCGCGAGGTGCGAGCGCACGCCCGGCGGGGTGTCGGCGGGAAGGTCGAGCGAGCGCGGGTCGAGCCGCGGCGCCAGCACGATCCCGTCCGTGCGCGACGGCGCGAGCCGGCCCGCCTTCCCCAGGACCCGGTCGACCGCCCGGGTCGCGGCGGGGCGCCAGCTCGTCAGGGCCTCCGCGGCACCCGCCCCGGCGAAGGACGCGGTCACGTGCTCTCGGCGGAGCGCGGTGCCGAGCGAGGAGTTGAGCGAGTGCAGCGCGCCCTGAGGCGCCTCAGTGGAGCGCACGAGCACGCGCCCCGACCAGGGGACGCTCGTGAGCTGCCCGCCGCCCGAGCCCGGCAGCAGCACGCCGGCGCCGTTCAGCGGGAGGTCCTCGAGCGAGAGCAGGATCCGGCTGCCGCCGGCGCAAGAGCGGGCGCGCGTGTCGATGACGTGATCGGCCGCGATCGTGAAGAAACCGCCGCGCTCCGGGTCCCGCGCCTCCAGGGCCACCACGCCACCCTCCTCCTGCACGCGCTCGGTCTCGACGCGGTTGCAGCAGACGGCGCCATGCCGCTCCGCCTCGGCGAGGACGCTCAGGACCAGCCGCGGCTCGTCCGCCTGGACGCTCCCCAGGAGCAGGCCGGCGGCAGGCCTCCGCTCGGCGAGCACCGGCACGAGCTCGGCGATCTCGGAGCCCGAGACGGGGCGATGCCTTGCGGCCGAGCGCGGCGCGAGCTGGTCGTGCAGCGTGAGCTCCGCCCGGAGGCGCCACGCGGGACGGGAGCCGGCGATACGCGGCACCACGAGCGGCAGCCGACGCGCGAGCCGTGGCGCCAGGTCGAGCATCCGCTCGCGCTCGGCGAGCGCCTCGCGGATCCGGCGCACGCGCAGGCTTCCCCCGGGCTCCGGGCCCGCTTCGAGCACGCCGGGCGCATTGTCCGATGCGTAGTCGCGCGCCTCGACAAGCGCGACGGAGAGCCCGCGACACGCCGCATCGAGCGCTACGCCGGCGCCGGCGATGCCGCCACCGATCACGGCGAGGTCGAATTCCTCGGCCGCCAGGGCCTCGACCGCATGCTCCCGAGCCATCACGGCCGCCAAGCTACGAACGGGCCATGAACGAATCCTTGACGCGCCCGGCGTAGCATCCCTGGACGTGGACGCCCAAGTGGTGCCGCGCATCGCTCGGCCAGGACTCGCAAGGAAGCTCGCCGATGCGCTCGAGGCGGGCTCTGTGCTGCTCGTGGCCGGGGCGGGCTACGGCAAGACGACGGCTATCGAGGAGGCCATCAGCCTCTCGGCTCGACGCTCCATCTGGGTCGCGTGCGGCGATGCGGGCGGCGAGGCCGGCCGGTTGCTCGTCGCGACCGCAGAGGCCCTCAGGGCCGCGGTCCCGGGTCTCGCGGACGTGCTCGCCGACCGGCTCGCGGCCGGCGTCGAGCCGGTGGACGTGCGCGCGGCCGGAGCGGCCCTCGTGCGGGAGCTCGGGCGGCTCCTCGTCGAGCCGCTCGTGATCGTGTTCGACGACGCCGAGGAGCTCGAGGAGTCCGCCGGAGACGCTCGCGCTGCTCGACGGGCTGCTCGCCGTTCGCGACACGCCGCTCTCGCTCGCCATCGCGAGCCGGCGCCCGCTCGCGCTGCGGCTCGCGAAGCTGCGCGCCGCCGGGCGTCTGCTCGAGCTCGGCCCGGCGGAGCTCAGCCTCACCCCGGGCGAATGCGAGCAGATCCTGTCGCAGCGCCACGGGCGCGCCGTCACCCCCGAGGAGGTGGAGGCCGCGATGGCCGCCAGCGAGGGCTGGCCGATGGGCGTCGCGCTGACAGCGCTCACCGGCTCGCACGAGGCGGCAACGAGGGCCGTGCCCCACGACGAGCTCTTCCACTTCCTCGCGGAGGAGGTGCTCGACCGGCTCGATCCCGAGATGCGGTTGGCGCTCGTGGATTCGAGCGTGCCCGCCTGGCTCACGCCCGACGCTCGCCGCCGAGCTCGAGCTGCCCGGCCGAATTCATCGAGCGGGCAGCGGAGCTCGGCCTCTTCCTGCGCAGCCAGCCGGCTGGCGGAAGCTCGTACCACCCGCTGTTCAGGTCGTTTCTGCTCGAGCAGCTGCAGGAGCTGCGCTCAGAGGACGAGCGGGCGCGTCTCCACGAGCGCACCGCCAGCGCTCTCGCCGCGGGCGGCCGGCAGGCGGCGGCCATCGAGCACTGGATGGCCGCAGGGCGCTTCGACGAAGCGCTCGCGGCGCTCGGCCGCCACATCCGCGAGCTGGTGAGGACCTCTCCCGGGGCGGTGAGCGAGTGGCTCGAGCAGATCCCGTCCGAGCTCCGCGGCGAGCCCGCCTACCGGCTGCTTCAGGGCTACCGCCTCTGGGCCGCCGGCCGCCACGAGGAGGCGCTCCCACCGCTCAGGCAGACCGCGGAGATCTATCGCTCAGCGGGCGACGAGGGCCGGGAGTGGGTGGCCCGCCTGATGCTGGCGGACGCCCTGCTCTCGGAGGGCGCCTTCCGGGAGGTGGCGGACGTGGTCGAGGGCTGGGATGAGGTCAGCGACCCCGACGCCGCGCAGACCGCGGCCGGGGTCGCGTGGTACGAGGTCATCGCCCTCGGGGCCTATGGCATGCGCGACGAGGCCCGCGCGCTCGCGGAGCGCCTGCGCGCCGACAGCGAGGGCGCCGCACGCTTCGCGTCGGCCGGCGAGCTGGCGGGAGTCGGGATCGAGCCCGCCGCAGGGCTGTCGCGCGAGCTGCTCGCGCGGCTCCACACGGCCGTCGCCGAGCTCGAGCGCGAGGACACCTACGGCAGCCTCCCCTACTACCTCTCGATGGTGACGCTCGTCCGGCGCGACCTCGGCGAGTACCGACGCCGCGCTCGAGTCGCTCGACCAATGCGAGCTCGAGGCCGAGCGGCTCGGGCTGGGCTTCGTGGCGCGCGACTGCGCGCTGCTGCGCTCCTTCCTGCTCGCCCGCGACGGAGAGCTCACCCGGGCCGAGCTCGAGCTCGCGCGGGCGGGCGAGCGCCGCGGCACGGGCTGGCGCGGGGTGCACCGCCACCTGGCGGAGGCACAGGTGGCCGCCCTGCGCGGCGACGCGCCAGCGGCGATCGAGGCGGCGCGGCGGGCGCTCGACCGCGTGCGGCCCGGAGCGGTCTGTTACCGCGTCTGGAGCGTCGTCGACATGGCGCCCGTACTCGCCGATCACGGTGCGCCTGAGCTCGCGCGCGAGGAGCTCGACGACGACTCTCAGCGTGCTCGACGAGCGCTTCCCCGGAGCGGCGGGACGGCTGCACCGGGCGCGCATGCTCGCGTCGCGCGCCATGCTCGAGCACTCCGCGGGCGAGCCGCACGGGGCGTGCGAAACCCTGGCGCGCTGCTTCGAGGAGGCCGGCGCCCAGGCCGATCAGATCGTGCGCGTGCACTGGCCGCGACTGCGGCCGGTGCTCTGGCACGCGCTCGCGGAAGGGCAGCTCGAGGCCGACGCCGTCGTGCCGGCGATGCGGGACGCCTTCCCGGGGGGCGAGGCGCTCGTGGAGATGATCGACCACCCCGACCCAGCCGTCCGGCGCTCCGCGCTCCTCACGGCACTGGCCGCGGGGCACCCGGCCGTGCTCGGCCGGCTCGCGGAGCTCGGCAAGGACGCCGACGCCCAGGTCGCGCGGCGGCCGCCGCCGCGACCGAGCGCGTTCGAGCCATCCCGCCGGCGCTCCGGTTCGAGCTGCTCGGCGGCTTCCGGGTCAAGCGGGCGGGCTGGGAGCTCGACGAGGGCGTCTGGCAGCGCCCGATGGCCGCCCGCGTCGTGCGCTTCCTGCTGATCCAAGACGGCGCGGCCGTGCCCGAGGACGCCCTCTTCGAGGCGTTCTGGGCGGACCGCCCCGCCGACTCCGCCCGTCAGCACCTCACGGTCGCCGTCTCACGCGCGCGCAAGGTCCTCGACCTGCCGGGCGCCGACGCCTCCGTGATCGAGAGCCAGGGAGCGCACCTACCGGCTGCGCGCAGCGCGAGGGGCTGAGCGTCGACAGCGCCGAGTTCGAGGCCGCGACCGAGGCCGCCCTCGCCGAGCGCGGCGAGGGCAGGCGCGCGGCGCTCGAGCGCGCAGCCGCCCTCTGGACCGGCGAGCCGCTGCCGGAGGACCGCTACGCCGCCTGGTCGTTCGCCTGGCGCGAGCGGCTGACCGAGTCATACGCGCAGCTGCTCGACGCCCTGATCGACAGCTACGAGCGCTCCGGCGAGCATCACGACGCCGCGCGCGCCGCGCAGGCCCGGCTCGACCTCGACCCCCTCGACGAGGCGCCCACCGCCGGCTGATGCTCGCCTACGCCCGCACCGGGCGGACGAGCTACGCGCTGCGCCAGTACCTCGAGTGCCGCCGGGCCCTCGTGGTCGAGCTCGGCGTGGAGCCCTCCGCGCAGACCTCGAGCCTGCAGGCGAGGATCCTCGCCGGCGAGCCGGTCTGACTCAGGTCTCCGCGGCCGGTTCCGGCTCGGGTGCCGGAGGGGCCTCGGGAAGCGGCTTGTCGTCGAAGTAGCCCGCGCCCTCGATGCTGATGTGCGGCAGGATCCGGTCGAGCCAGCGCGGCAGCCACAGCACGGACCTTCCGGCGGTCGTGATCAGGGCGGGCACGAACAGGGTCACCACGACGGCATCGATCGCGACCGCCGTGGCCAGGCCGAGGCCGAACTGCTTGATCGTCGGGTCGCCGTTCAGGACGAAGCTCGCGAACACGCAGAACATGACCAGCGCCGCGGCCCCGATGATCCGGCCCGAGTAGCCGAGCCCCTCGATCACGGTCGCGCGAGCGCCCTTGCCCTCCTTGAAGTGCTCCTGGATCTGGGTGAGCAGGAAGACCTGGTAGTCGGTCGAGAGCCCGAACAGGATCGCGAACATGATCAGGGGAACGAAGCTGACGACCGGTATCGAGCCGTCGAGGCCGATCAGGCTCGTTGCGAAGCCCTCCTGGAAGACCAGGGTGAGCACTCCGTAGGCCGCCCCGACCGAGATCAGGTTCAGGACGGCCGCCTGCGCGGGCAGGACGAGCGAGCGGAAGCCGACCAGGAGCACCAGGAAGCTCAGCGCAGCGACGACCAGGATGACCATCGGCAGGACGTCGGTGATCTTGTCGGCGAGGTCGACGTATGCGGCCGTCGTGCCGCCGACGAAGGCCGTCATGCCCTGGCCCTTGGTCGCCTTCGGGATCGTCGTGTCCCTCAGGAGCGTGACCAGGTCCTCCGTCTTGAGGTCGGAGGGCGAGGTCGTGGGAATCAGGTTGTAGACGGCGGCCGTCCCCTTCTTGTTGACGAGCGGCTGCGTGACCGACTTGACGCCCTTGGCCTTCTGGAGGTCCGTGCGCAGGGTCTGAAGCCGCGGGTCGGTGGCCGGCTGCTCGGCCTGCTTCTTCTTGTTGGCCAGCTCGTTTGACTGCTGCTGCGTCTGCTGCTTCGCCTCCTGCTGCGCCTCCTGCTGGGACGCGCCCTCGAGCAGCGCCTGCTGCTCGATCTGCTGCTGCTGCGCCTTCAGCTGCTGCTCGTTCTGGTTGATCTTGTTGAGGTTCTTCTGGTCGGGCTTCGCGGGCTTCGAGAGCTGGACCGAGATGAGGAAGGGCCCGTTCGTTCCCGGGCCAAAGCCCTTGTCGATCAGGTCGTAGGCCTGGCGCGCGGTCGTGTCCGTCGGCTCCGCACCCACGTCCTCCTGCCCGAGGTGCATCGACAGCGTGGGGATCGACATGGCCAGCAGCGCCACCAGCACCGCGATCATCACCGGCCAGCGGTGATTCGCGATCCCGGTGGCCATCCTCGTCCAGAACGAGGATTGCGCCTGCGGATTGCGGCCCTGGCCGAAGGGAATCCTGAGAGCCGAGACGTGCGATCCGACCAGGCCGAACAGGGCCGGCAGCAGGGTGAGCGCGGCGAGGATGGCGAAGCCCACCGCGATCGCCGAGGTATAGCCGAGCGTGGTCACCAGCGGGATGTCGGCCACGATGAGCGCCAGCAGCGAGATCGCGACCGTCCCGCCCGCGAACAGGACCGCGCCGCCGGCGGTGGCGAGCGCGCGCGCTATCGACTCGTGGACCTCCATCCCCTCGAGGACCTGCGTGCGGTGCTTTGTGACGATGAACAGCGAGTAGTCGATCCCGACCGCCAGCCCGATCATGGTCGCCAGCGTGGGCGCCGTGGTCGGGATCGAGGCGACGTGGCTGAGCAGGGTCACGACGCTCAGGCCGCAGAGAAGGCCGAGCACGGCCGTCACGATCGGGAGGCCCATCGCCACCGCCGAGCCGAAGACGAGCAGGAGGATCACCATCGCGGCGAAGATCCCGATCTTGTCGCTGGCCCCGGTGTCCGGCTTTGAGAGCTCCTGCCCGACGTAGCCGCCGATGGCCGTCTGGAGCCCCGCCTTCTTCGCCGCGTTCGCCGCGTCGAGCACGGCCTGGGCCTCGTCCTCGGTGATCGAGCCCTGGCCGACGTTGAGCGTCACGGAGATGTAGCCGGTCTGCTTGTCCTTGCTGAGCGCGCTCTTACCCGCCTTGCTCAGGGGGCTGATCGCGCCCGTCACGTGCGCCGTCTTCTTCAGCTTCTGCACCGACGACTTGATGGCCTTCGAGTACTTCGAGTCCGTCAGCTTGCCGCTGTCGGTCGCGATGACGAGCGGGTTCGATCCGTAGGCCTGGGTCGGGAAGCGGTCGCTGAGGAGGTCGGTGGCGCTCTGGCTGCCTGTGCCGGGCAGGGTGACGTTGTTGTTCGTCTCGGAGCCGGCCTGATTCGCGGCGACCACGAGCCCGACGATCAGCAGCGCCCAGAGCACGAGCACGACGATGTGCCAGCGCGCGCAGGCGCGGCCGAGCTTGTAGAGCAGGCCGGTCATACGACGGCCTCAGTGGAGGGCCACACGGGGCCAGCCTGCCAGGGAATGCGGACCAGTGCAACCGCCCTTGCAGGCCGAGCGGTCGTGAAGGAAACGAACGTAAGATCACGACGCCCGGCACCCGGACGGCGCCCGGCATCTATCCCATGGACGAGACCGCCCGCCGAGGAAACTACGAATCCGGTTCGGACTATGTGCTCGAGTACGGAGAGCTGCGCTTCACCTTCAACGAGCGAGACTTCACCGAGCGAGTCGAGCAGGCGGCGGCCAAGCTCGGGTTCGTCGGCAGCTCGCTCTGCGACGACGAGCGCGAGGACCTCGTCAACCTCGCGGTGAACGGCGAGGTGACCGAGCCGGGCTCCGAGCTCGGCGAGCACATCAACGAGTGCTGGGGCGACCTGAACGGGCCCTCGGAGCGCTCACTCGTCCACTGGATCCGCCGGCTGGTGTTCCGCGGCGCCTGGCTCGACCAGCGCGTGATGGAGGGCGAGCTGACGCTCGTCTTCGACGAGTCGGACCACTCCTTCGGGTACGCCCAGCCTGACCGCAACTTCGAGCTGATCGAGCTCTCGCCCGAGCCGTCCTGGCGCCGGGTCGCGTACCGGCGCTAGCCGCGCTACCTTTCTTGCAGCCCGCCTGCAAGAAGACCTGAGGAGGAGGGATGGGTCCAAGGCTGGCGGCCCTGGCGGCCGCCGCGATCGTCGTCTCATGCACGGCAGCGCCTCCGGCGCTCGCGAAGGAGCGCGTGCTCACGCTCTACTCGCCGCCGATCAAGTCGCTGCCGTACGTGCACGACACCCATCACGTGCAGCTGCAGGCGAACGGAGTCGAGGCGCCCGACGTGCCCGGCTACATCACGGGCTGGAAGGAGATGGCCCTCGTCGACTCGATGGACCCGAAGGCCAAGCCGCTCCCGATCGCGAAGATGATGGTCCACCACTTCCTCTACTACGCGCAGGGGAACCGCAACCCCGCCCCCGGGAGCTGCTGGGGACAGTCGGGCTTCATCGGCGGCCGCGGTGAGGAGCATCCGCTCGGCCGCACGGCGTCCGTGATCCCGGCGGAGAACCGCAGGCGCTACGGGATCCCCAACCAGACGCGTGCCGGCGGCGCCCCCAACTGGCGGCTCACCGCGATGGTGATGAACCACTACAAGCGCCCGAAGACGTTCCGGATCCGGACGCGTGTCTACTACACGACCGAGCCCCGCACCCCGGTGATGCCGATCATCCTCGGCGACTGCTCCCACCTCGCGAACGGAATGGCTTTCGACGTGCCTGGCGGCGGGCGCAGGGGGTCGAACTTCGTCAGCCAGAGCTCGTGGACCGTGCCCGAGGGCCTGAACGGCCGCATCCTCGTGGGCGCCTCGCACCAGCACGGCGGAGCGAAGTACCAGACGCTCGAGAGCCGCACCTGCGGGCGGCGCATCTTCAGGGCGCCGGCCTACTACGGCACGAAGGACCACGTCTACAACACGATCCGCCCGATCCTGCACGAGCCGGGGCCCGTGGGCAACGGCACGTTCGCAACCGCCCAGGGCGTCCCGATCACGGAGGGCGAGGTCCTGCGGCGGGTGTCGGTGCACGACAAGCACAACCTGCACGTGGCGGCGATGGGCTTCTGGTCGCTCTGGGTCGTGCCGGACGAGACGGTCGAGCGCTGCGGCAAGCTGCCCACGGACATGGTCGACATCAACCGGCCGCGCCGCTTTGACCGCACGCCGAACTACGACCTCGAGGTGCCCCAGCTCGCGCGGCCGAGCTCGACGCGCGGGGCCTTCAGCGGCAGCCCGCTCGAGATCGGCGACGACTTCTTCAGGCCCGGCGTGATCACCGCCAGGGTCGGCGAGCCGGTCACCTGGTCCTTCGGCGGCTCACGACCGCACTCGGTCACCGTCGCGAACGGGCCGCGCGGGTTCTCGTCGATCTACTGGGGACAGACGGCCGGCAATTACACGGTCACACCGCGGGTGAAGGGGACCTACAGGCTCGTCTGCCTGGTCCACCCCACCACCATGGCGCAGACGCTGAAGGTGCGCTAGGCGCTAGCCGAGCAGGTCGGCGCGAAGCGCCCCGCTGCCCGCGGCGGGCTTGCCGCCCGGCTCGAGCACGATGCGCGTGGTGGCCCAGCGCAGTGCATCCGGCGTGTCGCCGGTTGCGGCGAGAACCGTGAGCGTGCCGCCCTCCTCCGTGGCGCGCGCCGCGCCGAAGACTCTCCGCTGCGCACCCGCCGGGAGCGACTCGAGCGAGTCCACCACGAGCGCCGCGTGCCCGCCGCGCTCGACGCGGCGCTTGGCGCGCTCGACGGCCAGCTCGGCGGCCTGTGCCTGCGCGTCGGGCGAGCGGTCGAAGCTGCCGCCCGTGACGTTCGCGCCGTCGATGGCGCGCCACTCCGCGACCTCCTCGGGCCGCACGCCGGCCAGCACGACCTGCAGCTCGACGTCGTCACGCCCGGCGAGGGAGCCCGCCAGCTCGCGCAGCAGCGTGCTGGCGCCCGCGCCGGGCGGGCCGCTGACGGCCACGCGCGAGCCGAGCCCAAAGGGCGCTTCCGCCGGCCCCGCGACCCTGCCGCTCGGGAAGACCGGTGTCAGGTCGCCGAACCACGGGCGCTCCTCCGGCGGCTCGGCATCGCCGCCGTTCACGGACGCAACGCGGACGAGCGACGGATGGCGCTCGTTGCGGCGCGGGGGGCGCACGGGGCCCGCCACCTCGTCGCCCGCGCGCAGCTCGCAGCGGCGGATCTGCGCCGGCGAGACGTACACGTCGTCGCGCGACTGGCCCGACTCCTGCACCCGGACGAAGCCGCTGCCGTTCGCGAGGATGTCGAGCACGCCGCTCGCCTGCTCCTCCTCCTCGGCCTCCGGCGCGCCCTCGCTCGGGTCCTCCGAGGTGCCCTCGCTGGTCCCCTCGGAAGTGCCCTCGCTGGTGCCCTCCGACGTTCCCTCGCTGGTGCCCTCGGAGGTGTCCTCGCTCGTGCCCTCGGAGGTTCCCTCGGACGTGTCCTCGGAGGTGTCCGCGCTCGTGTCGTCCTCGGAGGCCTCCTCCTCCTTCTCCTCGTCGGCGAACGGGCCGGCGGCGGGGACCTCCTCGTCGGCCGCGCTTCCGGGCGCGTCGTCCTCGGCGCCGGCTGCGTCGAGGATCGCGTCGATCAGGTCGGCCTTGCGCTTCGAGCGGAACCCCTCGAGGCCGAGCTCCGACGCGATCGCGTGGAGGTCGGCGAGGGGGCTGTCCTCGAGCTCTTTCCTCTTCAGTACGGACATGGCGGCGGCCTACAGTATTAGGTGGCCCGCTCGACGGCGTCGAGTACGAGCTCGATGAGCTGCGCGAGGGCCTCGTCGACGTTGCCGTTGTCGATCACGGCGACGCCCGAGCCCCGGGCGCGCTGCGCCAGGTGCGCCTGCAACGCCCGGATCTCCTCGAACGCGCCCAGGTAGCGCTCCGCGGGGCGCGTGCCAGGCCGGTGGGAGAAGTGCCCGCGGTGGCGCTCCTCGTCGCCCACGACCACGAGCGCCTCGACGATCACGCAGCCCGACCGCTGCTCCTCCCCCACCGCGCCCGGAAGCACGTGCACGCCCTCCACGATCACGGGCTTGGCCTCGTTGGCCGCGCGCGCGATGATCGCGTCCACCCCTGTGGCCACGTGCTCGGCCTGGTCCTCGTAGCCCTCGATGCCACCGGCATCGAAGGCCGAGTAGTGGACGGAGCGCATCGCGTCGTGGGTGAAGAAGGCGCGCAGCACCTGGCGGATCACGTCGGTCGCGATCACGCGGGTGATGCCGAGCCGGCCGGCGAGCATCGTCGCGAGCGTCGACTTGCCGACGCCCGTGGTCCCCCCGATCAGGACCACGAGCGGCCGGTCGAGCCGGTCGAGCCGCCGCCAGCCCAGGTAGCGGCGGGCGGCGCTCTCGCCCTCCTCGGCGCGCAGCACCTCGAGGCAGAGGCCGTCGAGGCCCTCGACTCCGATCTCGCGGTCGCCCCGCAGCGCGAGCCGTCGCTCGATCTCGCGGGCGAGCTCGAACGAGCGCTCGGGCGACAGCCCGCTCGCCGACATCGACTGTGCCATCAGCCCCTTCGAAAACGGCAGGCCGTGGCCCTTGTGGAAGACGATCGTCTCAGCCGGCATCGCGGTGGAGCGCCATCAGCGCCTCGTCGAGGCCGTCGCCGACCGGCCGGTTGCGCACGAACACGACGCGCGCGCCGGTGGCGCGCGCCCGGGTGGCCACGGTGTCGATCGCGGCTGCCTTCAGCTCGGTGAGATAGATCTCGCAGCCGAGCTCCGCGGCGCGCTCGAGATCGGCTTCGAGCGCCGCGCGGCGGGCGAGGTTCGTGGACGACACGAGCGGCTCGACGCCGCGCACGGCGGGCGCTCCCGTGGTGAACAGCGCGACGCGCACGCCGTCCGGGACCGCTTCGAGCGGCTCGGGCTCGAGGCGGAAGCCGAGTGTCCGGGCGGCGATCCCGCCGGGCGGCCGCGCTCCCTCGGCCGCCAGCACGAGCTGCGCGCGGGCGAGCCGGTACTCGGCGAACGGCTCGGGCTCGCCGGCGCCGAGCACGCAGACCGTGCGGTCGACCTCGACCGGCGGGATGCAGGCGCCGGATCCCTCGAACAGGATCGCGCCGGGCTCGAGCGAGGCGGCCAGGGCGGCGCCCGCCGGGACGTTGGACTCGTACGGGGCGCCGGCGAAGCCGCCGCCGACGCGCCGGCAGCCGACCGTCCGCACCCCGGCGATCGCCGCGTCCTCCAGGTAGTCGGACGCCGCGTGCGCTCCGGACTCGGAGATCGCGAGCAGCTCCTCGAGCCCCATGCCCGCCGCGGCAAGGCGCGGCTCCGCGGGACCGCCTCGTCCCATGCAGACGAGCACCGGATCCGCGCCGGCCTCGCGCAGCAGGGTCCCCCAGTGGCCCGCCACCGCCGTCTTGCCGGTGCGCTTGCCCGTGCCGATCACGGCGAGCTTGGGGCCATCGAACGGCACGGGTTCGTACCTCGGAGGGTCGAGGCGCGCGCCGGGCGCCTCGTAGCGCAGCCCGAGCGAGAGGGCGAGCGCCGCGAGGCGCAGCTTGCGCGAGGCGGGGACGACCGGCTCGTCGGCGAGGTCGACCACGGCGTCGGCGTCCACGGCGAGGCGTCTCAGCGCCTCCTCGGGGTCCGTCTCGACGGGCCTGCCGTAGTGCTCCGCGAGCGTCCCGCCGCCGAGCTTCTCCTCGCCGCCGCAGAAGACGACGCCGGCGAGGTCGAGGGTCGCGAGCAGCTCGCGCACCGCGGCCGGGTGATGCTCTCCGTCGACGAGCGCGATGGCGGGCACCGCGGCATTGTGGCGGCTAGTCGGTTCAGCCGCGCCTGCGCGGCTTCAGCACCCGGAAGCGCAACCGCTCGATGCGCGACAGGTTGCCCGCCGTATCGCGGATCCGAAGCTCCGCGATGTAGCGCCCGGGCCGCAGCTTCCGGCCGGCGATGCGCCCGTTCCAGACGATCGTGTTCTCGCCCGCGGCGACCGCCTTGCGGATCGAGCCGATCCGCTTGCGAGCCTTGCAGCTCCGCTTGCGCAGCAGCCGCCGCAGCTCGGCGCGCGAGTCGGTCGACTTCGCCAGACGCCGGACCAGCCGGCGCGTGCGCGGGACGCAGCGGCGCCTGCCGCCCTTGCGCACCTTCAGGCCGGGCACGAGCTTGCGGACGGTCAGGATGGCCGTGCCCGCCTCGCTCGAGCTGAACGTGAACGAGGTGCCCTGGCCGGGCAGCAGCGTGGGGTCGCCCACGTCGAAGCCATCGACGCTCGGATCGGTCGTGTCGGGACCATCGGGCGGGGGCGGATCAGCGGGCTCAGGCTGCGGGTCGATCAGCACCACGCGAATCGGCGAGGTCCCAATGCCCTTCCACACCGCCCAGCCCGCTCCGCTCGGTCCGGCCTCGACGATCGGGTCGATGAAGGTCTCGTTCGCCGCGAGATTGCCGTGGGCCGCGAAGCTCACGCCACCGTCGTTCGAGCGCGTGTAGCGCAGCCGGTTCCCCTCATGGAGCGTCCGGTACACGACGTGCAGCCGACCGCTCGCGTCCTGCGAGTGGTGCGGATAGTCGAGGCTGTTGTTGTCGACCGTGTTCTCGCCGTCCACGTAGACCGGCGCTCCGAAGGTGTTCGTGGCGGCGCTGAACTTGCGCAGCCCGACGCGGGTGTTGCCCGCGGTGAAGAAGCGGTACGTCAGGAAGATCCCGTTCGTCCCGGCGCTGAGGTGGGTCTCGTCGTTGTCGCCCTCGGGCGCGCTGAGCGTGTTGTTGATGTTCCAGCCACCGAGGTTGTTCAGCTCGGCGGCCGTCGGGGTTGCGTCGGTTCTGTACGCGAAGCGCACCGTCGCGAGGTCGTTGACGACGTGAACGAACTTGTCGGTCGCCGGGTCGTACACCACGGCCGGCGAGTAGACGAAGAGACCGTCGCCTCCCACCTCGCGGCTCGAGCGTGTCGGGCGACGGTGCCGCGGCATCCATCGCCTGGAAGATCTTGCCCGAGGTCCCGAGGATCACGTCCCCGGCGAGGTCGAGGTAGCTCGCCTGCCCAACCAGGTCGATGCTCCCGACGGCCACGGGGCCGGCGAAGTCGACGCCGTTGTTCGTGGAGATCCAGCGGTAGGTGACGTCGTTCGCACCATCGCCGCAGGTGAAGCACGAGCCGAGAACGACGACCACGTTCGGCGCCGGAGTGAAGACCTGTGCCTCGTCGTTGAGGCTGAATGCGTCAGTGCCGGGGAAATCGAGGAAACCGGACTCGCCGTCGCAGGCCGAGCGCCGGCCGGGACGCGGCAGTACCCGACCCGATCCTCAGGCTCATCATCGGTCAGCCAGACCACGTGTCCCGTGCCATCGCTCCCAACGGCCAGGTCCTGGCCATAGCCGGTACCAGCCGTGAACGGCGTGGCACCCGATCGCGGGCACCGCGCAGGCGCAGCGACGCGGCGGTTGCGGCAGCTACGGCGACGAGCGAGCGGGCCATCGAGGTTCCTTCCGATCGAGTCCCCTATCGGGCTATCTTGGCCCTCCAACCGGGTGGCCGCAACCGAATTACGCGGTCACCCGTGCTCTGTTTCGCCGAGCAGGGACTGATCCTTCTCGTACTCGTAGCTGCGCGGGTCGAACGAGATCAGCGCCTCGAGCTCGTGGAAGGGGTACTTGCGCAGCACGGACACCCGCTCGGGCGAGGCCTCGATCACGTTGTAACAGGGCTTCGTCTTGCCGCGCAGGCGCGTCGTCGACACCGTCCCCGCGTTGACAACGAACAGGTTCTCGAGGCTCCACGCATAGGGCACGTGCTTGTGCCCGGACAGCACAAGGTGGACGTCGGCGCGCTGAAGGCACTCGAGCGTGTCGCCGGCGTCGTGGACCACGTTGCGCTCGCGCCCCGTGCCGGGCACGGGCAGCAGATGGTGGTGGAGCACGAAGATGCGCAGGAAGTCCTCCTGCGCCTCGAACTGCTCGACGATCCAGCGGTAGCGCCCGCGCCCGATTACGCCGTGATCGAGGTCGGGCTCCGTCGAGTCGACGGAGACGATCGAGACGCCGTCGAGGTGGAGCACCGAGCTGCGCTCGCCGAACAGCTCCTCGAAGTGGACGTAGCCCACGTTGCGCGAGTCGTGGTTGCCCGGGATCACGATCATGCGCTCGCACTCGATCCGCGCGAGGTAGTCCGCGGCGAGCTGGAACTCCCCGCGCAGGCCGTCCCCGGTCAGGTCGCCGGAGATGATCACCACGTCGGGCGCGAGCTCGTTGACCTCCACGATCGCCCGGTCGAGCAGGCTCGGCACGAAGTGGGGCGACCCGCAGTGCAGGTCGGATAGCTGCGCGATCGTGACGGGCTTCAAACCGCCTCCCTCCTCAGGTTCTCCGCGAGCGCGAGCTCCGGGTCCGCCCCGCCGGAGAGCGCGGCGCGCACGCGCAGGAAATCGCGCGCGCCCGCGACGTCGTGCACGCGCAGGATCGCGGCGCCGCCGTCGACGGAGGCCGCGACGGCCGCGAGCGTGCCCGGGTCGCGCGCGGCGGGCGGGCGCCCGGTGAGCGCGCCGATGAAGTCCTTGCGCGACACGGCGAGCAGCAGCGGCAGGCCGGTCTCCGCGAGCCGCGGCAGCGCGCGGATCAGCTCGATCGACTGCGCGGGCGTCTTCGCCAGGTCGATGCCGGGGTCGAGCACGATGCGGTCATCCGCCACGCCGAGCTCGCGCGCGCGATCGGTGCGCGCCGCCAGCAGCTCGTCCACCTCCGCGACCACGTCGCCGTAGTCGGGAAAGGCCTTCGTCTTCGGAGCCGCGCGGGTGTGCGTGATCACGAGCGCGGCGCCCGCCTCGGCGCACGCCGTGGCGAGCCCCTCGTCCGCCAGCGCGCTGACGTCGTTCACCATCGCCGCTCCGGCGTCGAGTGCGGCGCGCGCGACCGGGGCGCGCCAGGTGTCGACCGAGACGAGCACTCCCGCGCCCGCGAGGCGCTCGACCAGCGGCCGCACGCGCTCGATCTCCTGCTCGACGGGCACGGCCTCGCGGTCGGTGCGGCCGGACTCTCCCCCGACGTCGACGATCGCCGCGCCGTCCGTCACGAGGCCGAGGGCGCGCTCGACCAGCTCGTCGAGCGGCTTCTCCCCCTGAAGATCCGAGAACGAGTCGGGGGTGGCGTTCACGATGCCCATCAGCACCGGCTCGCTCAGGTCGAGCTCGTGCTCGCGGGCGCGCAGGATCACGCCGCCTCCTCGGGCGCCGCGCCCGGCTGAGCGACCGGCGCGGCCTCGACCGCCTCGGGCGCCGGCGCGACCACGGCATCCGCGCCCGCTCCCGGCACGAGGCCCTCGGCGCGGGCCACCGAGTGCCAGTCGTCCACCTCGCGCTCGACCCGGGCGTCGTCCCAGCCGAGCTCATCCGCCATCGCGCGCGCCACGAGCACGGGCGCCTCTGCGCCGGGCGCGGTGAGCGTGCGGGCGTCGAGCAGCCCGAGCCGGGTGCGCCGCAGCAGCACGTCGGAGACGGAGCGCGCCTGCTCGTGGCCCGCCGCGTAGGCCGCCTCGGCCAGGATGTCCGGGAGGTCCGGCGTGATCCGCCGTCCGAGCTCCGGCGCCGCCTCGGCCAGGCGCAGCACGAACTGCGCAGCGTGGCCGTAGCGGCCGGCGAGGTGGGCCCGGCTCGCGTCGTCCACGCCCGCGACCGCGGGCAGCGCCTCCGCCTCGACCGGCTGGCCGAGCGGGATCTCCTGCGTGCGGCAGGGCGCCTCGCGCCCCTCGCGCTCCACGAGGCGGTCGACGGCCGTCTTCGCCATGCGCCTCCAGGTGGTGAGCTTGCCGCCCGTGATCGTGACGAGGCCGGAGGCCGTCTCGTACAGCTCCGCCTTGCGGGAGATGTCCACCGACTTCTTCGGGTCGCCCGTCGAGATCAGCGGCCGGACGCCCGCGTAGGCCCCCGTGAGGTCGGAGGCGCCGAGCGAGGTTCCGAAGAACGAGTTGAGCGCCTCGAGCAGGTAGGCCACGTCCTCGTCCGAGGGCGGCACGTGCTCGAGCGAGCCCGCCTCGTAGTCGTTGTCCGTGGTCCCCACGAGCGTGCGGCCGAGCCAGGGCAGGACGAACACGGTGCGCCCGCCGCCAGCCGGCACGATGATGCCGACCTCGACGTCGAGCGACTCCCGGGCGAGCGTCACGTGGGTGCCGCGGCTCGGCCGGATGCGCGGCACCTCCTCGGCGTCGTACAGCTCGTCGGGGCGCAGCCGGTCGGCCCAGACGCCGGTGGCGTTGATGACGTTCGCCGCCGTCAGCTCGAACTCGCCGCCCTCGACGGCGTCGCGCACGAGCACGCCCGCCGCGCGGCCGCCGCGCTCGACCAGCCCGGTGGCCTCGCAGCCGTTCGCGCAGACCGCGCCGAAGCGCTCGGCCTCCGCGAGCACGGTCAGGACGAGCCGCGAGTCGTCGGTCTGGCAGTCGTAGAAGAGATAGGACGCGCTCGGGTCGCGGCCGGCCAGCGCGGGTGCGAGCGCCAGCGTCTCCTCTGCGTCGATCGTGCGGTGCCGCTTGGGGCTCCACTCCTCGTCGTCGCGGCCCCGCCGCCACGACATCACGTCGTACATGTTGAGCCCGACGCCCGTCATGCGGTCGGGGCGCTTGCCCTCGAGGGCGGGGACGAGCAGCGGCAGCGGGCGCACGAGGTGCGGGGCGAGCTCCACGAGCAGGGCGCGCTCGAGCAGCGCCTCGCGCACGAGCCCGAGGTCGAAGTTCTGCAGGTAGCGGAGCCCGCCGTGCACGAGCTTCGACGAGCGGCTCGAGGTGCCCGCGGCGAAGTCGCCCTTCTCGACGAGCGCGACGCTGTACCCGCGCGACGCCGCGTCGAGCGCGACCCCCGCGCCGGTGATCCCGCCTCCCACCACGGCGAGGTCGAAGGACTCGCGGCCCAGCGTTGCGATTGCGTCCGCGCGCGGGATCACGGGAGGTACGTTACGAAGTCGCCGGGCGGCAGCCGGCCGGGCGGCTCCTTCTCCTGGCGCGGCTGCCCGAGGTGCAGGAGGCCGAGCACCCGCTCTCCGTCCGGAACGCCCGCGGCGGCGCGGCCGGCCGGCGTGCGCAGCACGTCCGGGGTCCGCCAGTAGCCGGCCAGGCCGCCGGCGTGCGCGCCGAGCAGCACGATGTAGCTCGCCACCGCCGCGGCGCACAGGTCCTCCTCCTGCCTGGACGGGGTCGCCGCTCTCGAGGACCGACGCCACCACGAGGGTCGGCGCCCTGTCGAGCTTCGCCGCGGCATCCGGCCCTGCCGCCCCCTTCAGGGCGGCGAGCGCCTCGGGGCCGAGCACGCGGAAGCGCCACGGGTTCGTCATGTGGTGGTTCGGCGCCCAGCGCGCGAGCTCGAACAGCTCGTCGAGCTGCTCGCGCGACACCGGCTCGGGCCCGTAGGCCTTGTGCGTGCGGCGGGATCGGATGGCGTCTGCCACGTCCACTGGCAGGTAGTCTCGCAACGATGCCGAGCGGGACCGTCCTCGTCACCGGCGCCTCAACCGGGATCGGCGAGGCCACGGTGCTGCACCTGCGCGAGCTCGGCTTCGAGCCCGTGGCGGGCGTGCGCAGCGACGACGACGCGCAGCGGCTCCAGGGCCTCGGACTGCGGACGGCGCGGATCGACGTGACCGACCAGGCCTCGATCGACGCAGCCCGCGAGGCGCTCGGAGACGCGCCGCTGGCGGGGCTCGTCAACAACGCGGGCATCGCCGTGGCGGCGCCGCTCGAGTTCCTGCCGATCGACCAGCTGCGCCACCAGCTCGAGGTGAACCTGATCGGCCAGGTGGCCGTGACACAGGCGTTCCTGCCCGCGCTTCGGGCCGCGCGCGGCCGCGTGGTCAACGTCAGCTCGATCGGCGGGCGCATGGCGCTGCCGCTCGTGGGCGCCTACAACATGTCGAAGTTCGGCCTCGAGGCCTTCTCGGACAGCCTGCGGCGCGAGCTGCTCTCCCACGGCGTCGACGTGATCGTCATCGAGCCCGGCGCCGTCAAGACGCCGATCTGGAAGAAGGGCAACGAGCTCGCCGACCAGATGGCCGACGGCATGCCGGCGGACGCCGAGCGCCTCTACGGGAAGTTGATCGAGGGCCTGCGGCGCCAGACGGTCAAGATCGCCGAGCAACGCGGCTCCGAGCCGCGCGCGGTGGCCGAGGTGATCGGGACGGCGCTCGCGACCTCGAAGCCGCGCGCCCGCTACCTGGTCGGCCGCGACGCGAAGTCGCGCGCGCTCATGGTCAGGTTGGTGCCCGCGCGCGTGGTCGACCGGCTCGTGGTGCGCGCGATCAGCGGCCGCTGAGGATTCGCTCCGCCGCCCGGGTGGCGAGCGCCATGATCGTCACCTGCGGGTTCACGCCGAGGGCCGAGGGCACGGCGCTCGCATCGGTCACGTAGACGCCCTCGACGCCGTGGAGGCGCAGGTCGGCGTCGACCACTCCCCGCCGTGGATCCGCGTGGGCGCGGGCGGTGCCGAGCGGGTGGAAGGCCATCACGCCGAGCTCCGACGGCCGGTGCACCTCGGCGGCGCCCGCCGTCTCGTACAGGCGCGCGAGCAGCTCGACCCCGCGGCTCAGCTTCGCGCGGTCCTGCGGGAGCAGGTCGTAGCGGATCTCGGCGCGGCCGCGCGGGAGCGAGCGCACGCGGCCGCGGCTCTCGTCCGAGACCATCACGCCGAACTGGCTCAGCCCCTTCCAGCCGAGCATGGTCTCGCGCAGCCGCTCGCCCGCGAACGGGAAGGTCATCGACAGGTAGTCGGGCGGGCCGGCGGCGCCCTCGAAGACGATGCCCTCGCCGGCGAACTCGTCGATGTAGAGCGACTGCGGCACGCCGCGCGACATGTCGATCTCCTCGCCCTCGAAGCGAGCGCGCACCGCCGTGGCGGGGTGGATGCTGAGGTTGCGGCCGAGCTCGCCGGAGGCCGCGCCGAGGCGGCTGCGCCTGAGCAGAAGAGGCGTGTGGATGGCGCCGCAGGCGACCACGACCGTCCGGCTGCGGACGGTGAGGCGCCCGCCGCCCGCGGTGCGGGCCTCGACGCCGCTGGCCGCGCCGCGGGAGGTGGTGACCCTGAGCGCCTCGGTCTCCGTGTAGGTGGCGGCACCCGCCTCCCACGCGCCGGGCACGTAGGAGAGGCCGGTGTGCTGCTTGGCCGACGCCGGGCATCCGAACGCGCAGACGCCGGAGCCGATGCACCCGCGCGCGTTGCGCTCGAGGTAGCCGTTCGACCAGCCGAGAGCGTCGGCGCCGCGCTTGACGACGGCGGCGTTGCGCCCCGCCAGCTCCGGCGTGACCCGGCGAACGTGCAGGGTCCGCTCGACCCGATCGAAGTAGGGCGCGAGCTCCGCTCGGGCCGAGCGCGTCGAGGCCGAGCTCCGCGACCCAGCGCTCGAGCACGCGGTCAGGCGTGCGGAAGCAGGTGCCCGAGTTGATCAGCGTGGTCCCTCCCACCCCGCGCCCGAGCGGCAGGACGATCGGCACATTGCCGCGCGTGACGGTCTGGCCGCCGTCGCGGTAGAGGCGCGCGGTCATGTCGCGCGGCCGTGCGGTGAAGTCGTCCGTCGAGTGGAGCGGCCCCTCCTCGAGCATCACGACCCGCATGCCGCCCTCGGCCAGCTCCCTCGCCACGGGCGCGCCGCCCGCGCCCGTGCCGATCACGCAGGCGTCGGCCTCGATCGTGCGCGCGCTCCCGATCGCGCGTCCGCTGACGATTCCGCTCATGGCCGGCCGTCCCGCTCCCTGACGGCGCGGCCGGCCGCCACGCGCTCGTCCGCGTCGTAGCCGAGCGCGCGCATGACGCCGTCGTCCCCGAAGTAGGTGAGCGAGGCGAGGCCGCGCAGCACGGCCGCGAGCTGGCGCACCTGGGCCGGGCGCGCCGTGGCGGCGCGCTCGAGCAGCTCGGTGCGGCGTCACGCGGACCGGCGCGCGCAGCGCCGAGGCGCGGGGCCAGCTCGACGACGAGCAGCAGGGCGCGCAGACCCGCGCGGTTCGCCGGGGTGCCCGCGGCCAGCAGGCGGTCGAAGGCCTCCACGGCGTCGGTCTCCGCCACGGGCGGCAACGGCGGCTCCGGAGCGACCACGGTGTCGCACAGGCAGGCGAAGATCGAGGCCTCGCGCGCGCTCAGGACGTTGAGCATCCCGGCCGGCACGCTAACGGTGTCCGGAGCGATTCGCTCCGGTTCTCAGCCCGGTTGTCCTGGATCGTTTCCCGGCTGCGACCCAATCCAGGATCGTTCCGGCGGCGGCGCATGTACCACCAGCCGCCCGCCACGGCGGCGAGAACGGCGGCAACGAGGAGCCAGACGGGCGCCCCGCCGTCGTCGGCTGGCGCCGGGTCGGCGGCGAGGCCGGGAGTGCGGTCCCCGGCGGGTGCGGCCGCGTCGCCGGGCGCCTCCATGGCGAGGGCCCCCGGACCGGCTCCTCGGCCGGGGCCGCATCCTCCGCGGCGGGAGCCGCGCGGCCTTCGGACGGCTTGTCCGGCGGCGCTGGACGCCCCGCGCCGCCTGCGGACCCGCCCCCTTCATCGCTGCCTTTCTCCGCCCCGGCGCCTGCCTCCGGAGCCGACGAAGCACCCGACGCCCGCGCCCGCTTCACCCGCGGCACCGCCGGGACGGGCAGCGGCTGACGCTCGAGCGCGGCCAGCGCCTGCGCCGTGACCCAGACCGGCGTCTGCGCGCTCGTCCGCGAGAACGCGACGCTGCCGTCGCGGCGCTGGAGGCCCCTCAGGTAGCCGAGCCCGCGTGCCACCGCGCGCCGGCCCGCACCCACCGCGAGCAGGCCCTGGAGCGCGTAGGCCGTCGACTGCGCGTTCGAGCTGTCCGTGCGCAGCCCGAAGCCGCCGTCCGTTCCCTGCTTCGCGAGCAGGTAGTCCACCGCTCGGCGGGCGGCAGCGCTGCGCTCCCGTCCCACGACCGCGAGCGCCTGGAGCACGGCACCGGTCAGGTCGCCCTCGCTCGGGGCCGACCGCGTCAGGCCGAACCCGCCGTCCTCGTTCTGCGACCCGAGGAGCCAGCGGATCGTCTTCCGCCCGACCCGCTCGCCCGCGCCGCGCAGCACGAGCACGCCGAACGCCGTGTAGCTCACGAAGTCCGCGATCGATCCGTTCGCCCGGCGCTTCCCGGTGATCTCCGCCAGGAGGTTGCGTCCGCCCACGTCGCGAGGGTCGGCACCCGCCGAGATCAGCAGCAGCGCCGTGCGCTCGACCTCGCCTATGTCTCGCTCGGCGCGGACGGCCCGCCGGGCGTAGGAGGCGAGCGAGCGCCCGCCGCGGCGTCGCACGTCCGCGGCGTTGCGGCCGGCGGCCGCGAGGCCGAGCCCGGTCCAGCCGCTGTAGAGCGGGCTCGAGCCCGTGCGCGGCGCGGCCCCGAAGCCCCCGTCCGAGTTCTGGGCGTTCAGCAGGTAGCGCTCCGCCCGCTCGGCCGGAGTCGCCGCAGCCGCCCCGCCCGCCAGCACGAGCAGCAGCACGAGCGTCGAGGCGGCCACCGCGGGCGCCCGCCAGCTCACCTCGAAGCGCTGCCGGTAGCGCCCGAGCGCGCGGATGAACGCGGGCCCGATCAGCAGGCAGAAGACCACATTGCCGGCCGCGTGAGCGAGGTTGTACGGCAAGGAGGTGCCTGCGACCACGAGGTACGAGTCGAGATCCTGCCGCGCGCCGAGCGTCCACTGATAGACGTCCATCCACGCCCCGAACGCGAGGCCCGCGAGCCCGCAGACGCCCGCGAGGACCCAGCGGTTGGGCTCGCGGCCGCGCAGCATCCGGGCGAGCACGGCCCCGCTCACGCCGACGGCTCCCCAGCCGGCCATCTGCCACACGGTCCACGGCCCCTGCGACAGGAAGATGTTCGAGACGATCGCGGTGATCGCGCCGACGCAGAAGCCCGGCGCGGCTCCGAGCGCGTAGCCGGCGAACAGCACGATGTCCGTGGTCGGCTTCACGTTCGGGATCGCGGCGAACACGAGCCGTCCCGCGACCGCCAGGGCGGCCAGTGCGGCGACCATCGCGACGATGCGCGCCGGCGGGCGCTCGCGCTCGAACCAGGCGAAGCCCGCCACGAGGGTCAGCGTCAACAGCAGGAA
This sequence comes from uncultured Thermoleophilaceae bacterium, assembly GCA_963808775.1. Taxonomy (GTDB): domain Bacteria; phylum Actinomycetota; class Thermoleophilia; order Solirubrobacterales; family Thermoleophilaceae; genus JACVRW01. The sequence goes on along the minus strand of CAWEGR010000005.1, from coordinate 814,098 downwards.
CGAGCTCGCCTGCCAGCTCACGCGCTCACCTCCTCCCGGCGCGTCAGCGCCACCCCCTGCTCGGGGAGCAGCGCCGCACCGCCGGTGATGCGCGCCACCTGGGTCGAGAAGTAGCGGCCGCCGCCGAGCACCTCGCCCGGCGAGCCGTCCGCGATCACCACGCCCTGCCCGAGCACCAGCACGCGCTCGGCGAACGCGGCCGCGAACTCGGTGTCGTGGGTGGCCACGACCACGGCCGCGCCGGCGGCGGCGAGCGTCTCGATCCGGGCGGTCAGCTCGTCCTGGTGGACGCGGTCCATGCCGCGGGTCGGCTCGTCGAGCAGCACGGCCGCGTAGGGCCCGCCGCGCAGCACCACCTCGAGCGCGAGCCGCTGGCGCTCGCCGCCCGAGAGGTCGCGCGGGTTCGCGAGCTCCCGCCCGGCGAGCCCGGCCGCCGCGACGCCGCGCTCGCCCGCATCCTCCACGGCGTGTTCGTGGATCAGGTAGTCGCCGGGGTTCTGGAGCAGAAGCGCGACCTCGCCGCTCCGCTCGATCCGGCCGCGCGTGGGCTTCTCGAGCCCCTTCGCGAGACGCAGCAGCGTCGACTTCCCCGCGCCGTTGCGCCCCATGAGCGCGACCCGCTCGCCCGGGTCGAGCGCGAGCGAGAGCCCGCGCAGCACCACCGGGCCGTCCTCGATCTCGTGCCAGAGCTCTCGCATGGCTAGCGCGCGGGTGCCGCGACGGCCGCGCGGCGCCGTCTCGGGAGCGGTGCGGGAGCGCTCGCCCCAGCCCGCGCGCCCCTCCTTCACGGTGACCGGCGGGGGCGTGAGCCCGGCGAGCGAGAACAGGCGGGCCGCGGGTGTCTCGAGCGCGGGCGCGGCGGAGCCGGCCCAGATGAGGAAGTCGCGCGGCGGCGCGTCGCACGCCACGCGGCCGTCCACGAGCGCGAGCACGCGGTCGGCCGCCGGCAGGCAGCGCTCGAGCCGGTGCTCCGCCACCACGACCGCCGTGCCGAAGTCCTCGTTCAGCCGCCGCAGCAGCCAGACGAGCTCGTCGCCCGCGACCGGGTCGAGCTGCGAGGTGGGCTCGTCGAGCAGGAGCAGGCGCGGCCCATGGACCATCGCGGCGGCGATCGCGACGCGCTGCAGCTCGCCGCCCGAGAGCGTGTCGGTGCGGCGGTCGAGCAGGTGCGCGACGCCGAGCGCGAGGGCGGTCTCCTCGACCGCGCGCGCCGCCGCCGCGGCGCTCTCGCCGCGATGCTCGAGCGGCAGCTCGAGCTCCGCCCGCACCCCGCTCATCACCACCTGCGTCTCCGGATCCTGAAAGACGGTCCCGCAGACGGCCGCCAGCTCGCCGGGGCCGTGCTCGCGCACGTCGAGCCCGCCGACCTCGAGGGAACCGGACGCCTCGCCGCCGTGGAAGTGCGGGACGAGCCCGCAGAGCGCGCGCAGCAGCGTCGACTTGCCGGAGCCCGACACCCCCGCGAGCAACGTGAAGCTGCCCGGCTCGAGCTCGAGGGAGACGTCCACGAGCGTGGCCCGCGCGGCGCCGGGATAGCGATACCCGAAGCCCTCGGCCGCGGCGATCACCGGCCCACCCCCAGCCGCGCGCTCCGGCCGGCGAACGGCTGGGCGGCGAGCAGCACGATGGCGCCCGACAGCGCCCACACGGCCGCTCCCCAGTCGAGCTCGAGCGTCGGATAGGCGTCGACCTCCCCCACGCCGGCGACCACCCCCGCGATCGCGAGCAGCGCGATCGCGGCCGCGGCGAGCGCGAAGCGCACGTCATGGCGCGACCATGGCCGCCTGCGCCGCGGCGTGCGGCCGCCGAGCGAGTAGCCGCGCACCTCGAGCGCCGCCGCAACGTCGACCGACCGGTCGAGAGCGCCCGAGAGCGAGGCGCGCACGACCGCGAGCCGGTTGGGCGGCTCGGGCCGGCAGCGCGCCGCGTCCGACATGCGCGCGGCGTCGCGGACGAGCACCGGCACGAGCCTGTTGGCGAGCGAGGCCGCCAGCGCGGAACGCCTCGACACGCGACGGAAGGCGCGCAGCAGCTCGTCGGGGTCGACCGCGGCCGACAGGAGCCCGAGCGCCACCACGAGGACCACGACCCGCAGGCCCGTGAGCGCCCCGTAGACGAGCGCCTCGAGCGTGATGTCCACGCGGCGGCCGAGGATCTCCCCGCCGCGCACGAGCAGCGTGCTGCCCTCCGCGTAGACGATCGGGTTGATGATCGCCACGAGCAGCGCCAGCGGCAGCGCGAGCAGCAGTGAGCGGGCCACCTCCCTCCCCACCTGGGCGAGCCGCCCGGCGAGCAGCGTCGCGGCGAGCGCGGCGGCGAGCACGAGCGGATGGCGATAGAGGGCGCCCACGAGGGCGAGCGAGCAGCAGAAGGCCGCGCCGACGCCCGCCCGTGCCGCGTGCAGGGCGGTCGGCCGCGAGCGATAGACCGGGATCAGCGTCATGGCAGCGGCAGCCTCTCGACCTCGCCGCCGTCGACCGCCACGGCGAACGCGTCGCGCAGGCGCCCCGAGTCGAGCGAGCTGACGGCCGCCTCGAGGCCCGCGTCGTCGAGCGCGGTCACGAGCCAGACGATCTCCTCCGCCAGCGGCCGCATGGCGAGGATCAGCCCCACCCCGTCGCCCGGACGCACGGTGCGCACGCTCTCCCCGCGTGCGTTGAGCAGCTCGAACGAGCGACCGTCCTCGGCGAAGCGGACGAACACGCCGGTCGTCTCGGGCCCGTCCTCGAGCCCGCTCGCGCCGCGCACGATCCGCGCGGCCGGCCAGCGCGCCACGGCGAGCCGGAAGATGGTCTCCGTGCCCGGCGCGCCGAGCGACGACCCGGAGGTCGAGATGCCCTCGCGCTCGAGCGTGTCGCGGGCCGCCTGACAGGCGGTCGACTCGGAGTCGTCGCACTCGACCCGCACCGGTCGCCGCTCGCCCTCGAGCCCGTGCAGGAACGGCTCGGGGAAGGCGCCGACGATCGCGGGCACGCGCATGGCGGCGCCCCAGTCGCGGTAGTCCCACTGGACGCGGTCGCCCGGCGAGAGCTCGTACTCGGCGGCGCCCACCTCGGACTCGACGCCGTTCACGAAGAAGAACCAGTCCGCCACGCCGCCCGCGCCCCGTCCCTCGACGCCGTCGATCGCCTGGACGAAGCGGCCGCCGTAGCGCTTCTCGACCTCGAAGCGCGACTCGAGCAGGCGCATCACCGTCTCGTCCTCGCGCACCTGGTCGGCGTCGACCTCACCGAGGCGCTCGCGCCCGAAGTCGCGCGTGACGCTGAGGCTCGCGCCGGCCCCCGCCTGCTCCTCCCCCTCGCCGAGCCCGCAGCCCGGAGCCGCGACGGCGGCCGTCAGGGCGAGGAGCAGCGCGAGGGTGCGCTTCACGGCAGCGTGACCCTCTCCGGGAAGGAGGGGACGAGGCCGTCCTTCTCCGCGACGAGCGTGTGCCGTCCGGCCGTGAGCGCGAGGCTCACGGTGCCGTCGGCCCCAGTCACACCGGTGGTCGCACCCGCGCGGACGGTCGCGCCCGCGGCCGGCACGGGGAGCCCCGCGTCGTCGTAGGCGCGCACCGTCACCCGCACGACCCCGGCTTCGGCGACCGCCTTGAGCCCGAGCGTCCGCTGGCAGCCTCCGCCGCCCACGGGCCGGCAGTAGAACCAGGTCACGCGCTGACCGGTCCTGATGCGCCCGCTGCCGAAGGGCCCCGAGGGATCGGCCGCGCCCGCGCTGGCCCCACGGCGGCCGACCTTGTAGACCCAGCCCCTCGCCCCGCGGTTGCGCTCGCCGCGGATCGCGCGGACGAACAGCCCGGCCGAGTCGCGCGGCCGCGAGCTGCACGACCCGAAGTCGCGCAGGAGCAGCGGACCGACCCGGCTGCGGACGAGCGCGGCCAGCGCGGTCCCCTCGCCGGCGGCGCAGCGGCGGCCGTCGACCCTCACGCTCACCTGCCTCGCGCGCACGTGCTTCGTCACGACGTCGCCCGAGCGGAACACGACCATCTGCTCGATCCGGGGCGCGGCGGCGCTCGCGCTCGCGGGCACCGCCACGGCTGCCAGCGCGATCGCGAGGAGCGCGCGCCTCATGGCGCCGGCGCGATCGCGTCGAGCTCGACCGGGCCGCCGCCGAGCGTGCGCAGTCGCAGCGTGTGGCGGCCCTCGTCGAGCGCCGCGCTCGTCCACAGGACCGTCCGCGGGCCTGAGCGCCCGCGGACGCTCAGCACCCGGCTCTTGCCGTCGAGCGTGACGCGCAGCCGGCCGCCGCGGCGCAGCTTGCGACCGACGAGCGCGACCGAGCTGCCCTCGAAGGCGAACCGCGCGGTCGCGCCCGCCCGGTCCGCGCGCATCACGGTCTTGCCCCAGGCGTCGCGCGGAGCGCTCGCGCTCCCAGCCGCGCTTCGAGAACCGCCAGAGCCGGCGGTTTCGGTCGTCCACCGGGACGACGAGCGTGTCCGTCTCGAGCTTCGTCTCGTTGAGCGCGCGGTCGGTGGCGGTGATGCGGAAGCGGTAGGCGCTCCCCGCGTCGCCGCGGAAGTGGACGCCGTTGACGGGCGCCTTGTCGAGCAGGCTGCGCCACTCGCCGTCGCCGACCTCCATCACCTCGACGCTGTAGTGCGCGACTCCCGCGCCCTGGCCGTCGTCGCCCGCCCAGGTGATCAGCATCGTGCGCGACTTCCCGCGCGCGCTCGCGAGGCGCGCGCCGCTGCCGCTCGGGCCGAGCGAGCCGCCGGGCGTGGCGGCGCTGATAGACGGACCGACGGTGTCGGTCGAGCTGCACGGAAGGGCGCCGGGCGGGTCGACGCAGAGGACGATCGCATTCGAGCGGACCGCGTCGGGGCGGTCGGCGCGCAGCCGGTAGATGCCCTTCTGGGCGAAGCTCATCGTGGCCGACCCGTCGGAGCCGGTCGTGCGGCCGGCGATGGTCGCGCCGGCGGCGGGCGAGCCCTTGAAGCCGTCGAACTCCTCGACGCTCACCCGCACGGGCTGCCCGGTCGTGGCGGTCGCGGGCCCGCGCAGGCGCAGGACCTTCGACATCGAGAAGCTCGAATGCGCGAACAGGACCTCGTCGCCCTGCTTCACGCCCTGGCTGCAGCCGCCGAGGTCCGCGTAGACCCAGTTCAGGTAGAAGGCGAGGTAGTGCGAGGACGGGTCGATCGGGTCGTCGCCGATCTTGAGGAAGGGGTAGTAGTCGCCGAAGCCGTCGTCCCACTCGGCATCCCAGCCGAAGCCGCCGGCCTTCGAGGCATCGTCGAGCGCGCCGACGGCGGTCGGGATCGGCGAGCCGCCCGAGTTCGTGCCGTCGCACGGCCGCGCCGTGCCGTCGCTCGGAGTGGTCGTGTGGTGAGCGTCGGTGACGACGTCGCCGTCGAAGATCGTCTCCGTCGCCCCCTCGACGCGAACGTGGACGGTCACGGGCGCGGCGGCGGCGCTCGCGGGCAGCGCCAGAGAGAGCAGGATCAGAGCGCCTGTCGCGGCGCGTCGGGAGCGGTTGTGCATCGAGCCACCCTTCCTCGAGGGTCGTATGGGCTGCGGCCGGAGTCAGGTCTCCTGGCTTGGGGCTCCGCGCCGCGCCTTCCCGGCGAGCCGTCAGCTCGTCAGTGGCTCGATGCAACGCATCTGCACCCGTTCACAGTGGCGGGACCGCGTCGGCTTCTCACCGAACTTCCCTGAACCACCGGCCGAATGGACCCGCGCATCCTACTCCGGCCGTTGGGCAAACGCGAACACCACCGCTACAATCGCCCGCCGACGCGCCGCCATCGTCTAGGGGACTAGGACGCCGCCCTCTCACGGCGGAAACCGGGGTTCGAATCCCCGTGGCGGTACCTCCCAGCCCGCTCTCCGAGCGGAGCGGTCGGCGGTCAGGCCGCCGGCCAGCCCTCGCTCTCGAACATCGGCATCGCCGACAGGAACGGCTCCGCCAGCTCAGCCTCCAGCAGGGCCACTCCCACGTCTCCCTTGTAGAGGCTGTTCGGCGTCATGGCAGGACCGCCGATGGAGGTCGTCGCTCGGTCCAGCATGGACCGGGCACGGTCCACGTAGGCGCCCTCACCGGTGACCCGATGGAGACACAGGAACGCGTATCCCTGACCCGCGGAGCCGCAACACAGATGTCCCATCGACGCCGGCTCCGACCAGCTGTGCTCGGCCGCCAGGCGCGCCAGCTCCAGGAATCGATCATCCGCCAGCACTCGGTAGGCCTGGGTCCAGAGCATCGCGTGGCCGGGAGAGCCGTGGCACCAGCCAGGCCAGATCACGTCATCCGCCGGCCCGCGCGGCCACCATGCGCGGTCACCGTCGCGGAGGGCGAAGCTCGCCAGCTCGTCGAGCATCGCTCTCACGGCCGGGGGTGGCGACTCGAGCGAGGCGGAGCTGAACCTGAGCAGCGCGTACGCGACTCCGGCCCAACCGTGTGCGACCCCCAGGTAGGGGTCGCCGGCGCCGGCGACGGCCTCCTTGCACGTGCTCCAGTCCGCCACCAACTCGGCCTGCCGCAGGGAGCCGAACTCCACGAGCCGGCTCTCGGCATGTCCGGCAGCACGGGTGGACTCGAGAAGCGCCGCGCAGCCGATCAGGTGGCCGGCACGGCCAGTGGTCAGATCGTTTCGGACGTCCGTGGTCTCGGCCGCGGCGACGAATCTCCTGATCGCGGACTCCGTCCGCTCGCGATCGTCCATGACACAGGCCAGGAGAGCGTCGACGCAATGGACTCCAACTCCGGAGTGATAGAGCGCCGTCCTACCCACCGTGCTGGGCTCCAACCCGAGTGCCGGATCGAAACAGGCCTCCGCCGGCAGTTGGTCGAGCGCGCGCTTGGCGTGCTCGATCCAGACGTCCCCGAGCGCCAACAGATCTGAGCGATCGAACAGGCAGCTCGCCCGGTAGAAGAGGTATGCGATTCCCGCGCTGCCGAAGTTGACGGATGCGGTCGGCCTCGAGAGAGCCCTGTCGAGCTCCCCGTCGAGACCAAGCCGAGCGCTCAGCGCAGGGAATAGTCCGGCGGGCGTCCAGTTCTGCCGGACGATGCTCGGCTTCTCGCCTGCCAGGTCGATTTCGACCGCCTCGACGAAGCTCTGGCGGAAGTCGGCCATCGACGCGTGCCTGTCGTCGGGGGCCTTCGCCAGCGCTCGGGCAAGTGTGGACTCGATGGCCGGGGAGGCGGGCAGCGCGAGTCGGCTGAACTTCCGTGGGGCCTGCTCGCACACCGCCTCCAGCCAGCGCTGTCCTTCGAGCACCTGAGGGAGGTAATGCTCTCCCGTGAAGACGTTGTAGAGCAGGGCGGCGAGCGAGTACTGCTCACTCGCCGCGGTTGCCGGAGGCGGCTGGTCCCCCGCAAGCGTCGCTGCGGCGTACTGCGGGGTGAAGAAGGCCGAGACGCCGCCGAGCGGGCCGGGCCGTTCGGCCCCCTCTGAGACGATCGCTGCGAGCCCGAAATCGACCAGACGGACCCGCTTCTCCGTGCGGTCGAAGAGGAGATTGCGGGGGTGAACGTCTCCATGAATCACGCCCCGGCTGTGAAGATCGACGTAGGCGTCGAGAACGGCAACGCAGATCCCGGCAACCTCCTGGCGAGACTCGGTTGACCAGGGCCTGCGAATCCGCGAGGCCGCGCTCATCAACGGAGTGCCCTCGCACCAGGAGATCACGAGGTAGGGGTCCGTTGCCCCGGTCCCGTCCTCGTAGAGCGCGGGCGAGGTCTCCCCCTGAAGTCGCTCGAGGATGCGTGCCTCATTGCGCAGGGCGGCGAGAACCCACGCCTCCGCATCGGAGAGCACCCGCTTCAGAGCGGCCTCGAGGCCGTCCGGGGACTGAACTCGGTAGACCTCCGTGTCCTCGAGGATCTGGAGCGGCTCGAGGATCTCCCAGCGGCCGAGTGATTCCCCGATTCGAAGCTGGCGGCCGTCGACCGCGGCGCTCTCCATTCCCACGGGCACGATGAAGCCGTCGGCGATGAACTCGTTCAGGACCGGCACGCACGCCTCGACAACGTCCTGAGGACTGATTCCGGCGCGCTGGACAAATCGGCAGATCGCGTCGGCCGCGCTCGAGGGCTTGCGGAACTCCTCGATCAGGTCGGCCGTGGCGTGATCCACGACCCGAGTGGTTCGCCGCGAGCGCTGGCGCGTGATGGCGTAATGGCCGGGATCGCAGCCGATCGCCGCTCGAACGGAGGGACCGAGGGCGGCCACCGGAAAGACGATGACTTCCTCGGCCAGAACCAGCCGATCAGTCGGGTCCATCGCGCTCCCAGTCCACGCTCGCGGGCTCCCAGGAGCCCGGATCCACTCCGAGCGCGCGCGCCCGCTCGAGCGCAGCCTGCACACGACGGTCGGGCTTGGTGTCCGTCATCGCGTGGGCGAGATTCAGCACAAGCCACGATCTCCAGCTCTGATCCGTCCTGCCGGGCGGGTCGATTCCCCAGGACAGCATTCCGCCGTCGCCGAATTGACAGGTGAACGGAACGCCATGCTGCTCGAAGGTCGCCAGCCGAGGGGCGAGCACTCCGGCCACGCGGAACATCTCCGCTCGGCTCGCGAAGTACACGACGAGCTTGTCGGGGCGCAGGATGTCCGGGAGCTCCGCCCCGACCTTGAAGCCGATCGCGTCGGACTCCGTCACGCTCGGCATCACGGCCTGGAACGTCGGTCGGGCGTCATAGAGCATCGGGCTTATGTAGAGCTTGTGGGTCTCTCCCACGTCGCGCGAATCGCTCTGCGGCCTCGTCCAGAGCGCCCATCCCGGATCCTCACCGCTGAACCTGCGGCGGCGCCATGCGCTCGAGAGAAGGCTGCGCAGCTCCTCGCCATCGCGGAGGAGGTGATCAGCGACGCTCTCGGGCGTCGGGAAGGCACGACGCAGGCGCGCTGACGCGGGAAGGCGACCGTAGGCGTACAGGCGCCGGGCTAGGCCGGACGGATCACGTATGTCGAGTGCCGCGCCGTACTCGAGTGCAGCCCGGGATATGTCTGGAAGCGGTGAGGAGACCGTGGCTCTGGTTGAACCGCTAGCCGCGCTGCTCGTTCACGGACTCCAACATCTCAGAAACCACCTTGAGGATCTGGTCGGCGTCGAGCTCGACCTCCTCCAGCGGATCGAACACCTGAAGGTGCTTCGTGGACGCGGCGCCCCTGCATGTCGCGGTGCAGTTGGTGCAGCCGCCGCTGCAGTAACCACATGTGAGGCTCCCGCAGTCATCGCCCGCGATCGTCTCCACGATGGGAGTCACGCTGATCGTGAGAGTCCGCCGCTCGAACACCGGCACGCGCTTTCTTTCAGCCACGTCTCAACCGCCTTGCTCTGATGTCGACACCCGCCGAACGGCGCTGTCCGCCGTCCGCGGGGCCACCCTACCCCATTCGGGCACCGTGGGCGCTTCCGGCGTAGCGGGCAAGCGTGACGGGGCCACAGCACCTCCCTTATTACGCTTAGGACCCGCGATCGCCGAGTAAGCGCCATCGAGCTCCCGCATTTCATCCACTTCGCGCCGGCGCCCTCGGGGGCGAGGCGGTTGAGGAGAGGCGCTGGTGGTGCCTGGGGGTCATCTGCGTAGCGATCTTCATCAGCGCGATGGACATGACCATCGTGAACGTCGCGCTGCCGGACATGTCGAACGACCTCGACGCCGGCATCGGCGAGCTGCAGTGGGTGCTCGATGCGTTCCTCGTCTCGCTCGCCGGCCTGTTGCTCGTCGGCAGCGGCCTGGCCGATCGGTTCGGGCGCCGGCGGGTGTTCCTGTCGGGCCTGGTCGGCTTCGCCGCCGCGTCGGTGCTCTCCGCCGCGGCGCAGACGGTGGGCGAGGTGATCGCCGCGCGGGTGCTCATGGGGGTGGCGGCGGCCTGCGTGCTGCCTCCGGCGCTATCGCTCCTTGCAGTGCTGTTCCCGCCTGAGCTGCGGCCGAAGGCGGTGGGGATCTGGTCGGCGGTCGGGGGGATCGGGCTCGCCCTGGGACCGATCGTCGGCGGCGTGCTCGTCGACGCGGCGGGCTGGCGCTGGGTGTTTCTCGTCAACGTCCCCTTCGTCCTGCTCGCCGCCGCGCTCGGGTTCCGCTCGCTGCCCGAATCGCGCCGGCCGGGTGCGCCTCCGCTCGACCTGCCCGGAGCGGCGCTCTCCACCGTTGCGCTGACCGGGATCGTGTTCGCTCTCATCGAGGGTGTCGACGCCGGCTGGACGAGCGCTCCCGTGCTCTCCGCCGCGGCGGTGGGTGCCCTTGCCGGTGTCGCGTTCTTCGCCCTCGAGCTCCGCCGCACCGACCCGCTGTTCGACGTGCGTGTGCTCGTGCGCCCGCACGTGGCGGCGGGCGCGTCCGCCATCCTCGCCGCCTACATCACGTCGCTCGGGATGCTGTTTCTGCTTCCCCAGTACGTGCAGTACGTCCAGGACGGCTCGGCGCTCGCGTCGGGCCTGGAGGTTGCGCCGTTTGGCCTCGGCCTGGGTGTGCTCGCGGCGGTGGCCGGGCGGCTCGTGACGCGCTTCGGGCTGCGCGTCATCCTGCTCGCCGGGCTGCTCACCGCGACGGCCGGCTTCGTTCCCCTGCTGCTGCTCTCCGGGGACAGCTCGCCCGCCCTCCTGGTGCTCGGCACGGGGATCGTCGGCGGCGGCCTCGGTCTCGCCGTCCCGCCGGCGACGGCGGTGGTCATGAACGACCTCGGGGTCGAGAAGGCCGGCGACGGCGCCGCTGTGAACCAGCTCGCCAGGCAGGTCGGCGGCGCACTCGGTGTGGCGATCGTCGGAAGCGTGTTCGCCGCCGTCTACGCCGCCCAGGTCGCGAACGACCCCGGCGTGCCCGCCGCAGCGGAGGAGTCGATCGAGAGCGCCACGGACGTCGCGAGCCGCCTGCCCGGCGCGGCCCGTGCCGACCTGCTCCAGGACGCCGTCACGAGCTTCGACGTGGCGGCCCGCTGGGGCCTCGCCGTGTGCATGGCGGCCCTCCTCCTCGCGGCGGCCGGCGCTGCCGTCGGGCTCAGGGGTGCTCGTTCTCCGACCCCCGAAGTGAAATAGGCTGGCGCCCGGCGCAATGGCCGTCGACCTCGTCATCGATATCGAGAACACGCCCGGGGCCCTGGCCGAGGTGGCGGCGGCCATCAGCGACGCCGGGGTGAACATCGCGGCGGCCACCTGCATCGGCGGCGGCGAGCGAGCCGAGCTGCACATCCTCGTCCCACACGCCGAGGCCGCGCGGCATCTGCTGGCCATCGCCCACGTCGCCGTGACCCGCGAGCGCGAGGTGGTCGTGGTCGACGTTCACGACCGCCCGGGCGTACTCGCCGACCTGACCCGGAAGATCGCGCGGTCGGGCGTCGATCTGGACCTCGTCTACGTCGCGACGCAGAATCGCGTGGTGTTCGGCGCGGGCAACCTGGACGACCTCCGCGCGGCGCTCGAGGACTGAGCCGTGACGGCGAGCAGGGCTGTGCCCAACATCAGGTCCGACCGACCCGGGGAGACGCGCGACTTCTTCGTCGACCTGCTCGGCTTCGAGGTGGCGATGGACATCGACTGGGTGGTGACCGTCGCGTCTCCCGGCAACCCGTCGGTCCAGGTGAACATCATCAGCAACGACGATCCGGCCGCCCCGGGCATCTCGGTGGAGGTGGGCGACGTGGACGCCGTGCACGCCAGGGCCGTCGAGCAGGGCCTCGAGATCGCCTATCCGATCCGCGACGAGGACTGGGGAGTTCGGCGCTTCATGCTGCGGGAGCCGAGCGGCACCCTCGTCAACGTCGTGTCCCACCGCTCGGCCTGATCCGCCACCGAATCGAACCGCTGCTAGCGGTGTCTCCTACTCTGCTTCTCGGCCTCGCAATCCCGAAAGGACGATTCCCCTGAACGCAAGACGCAGCATTCCCGCACTCCTCTTCACCGCCCTCGCGCTCGCCGCTCTGGCGATCCCGGCGACCGCCGGCGCCCAGAAGCGCGCCAAGGGCGCTCCCAAGATCACCGTCATGACCCGCAACCTGTTCCTGGGCGCGGACCTCGGGCCGGCGATCTCGGCGGCGAGCATCCCGGAGGCCATCGACGGCGCCGGCGAGATCTGGAACGAGTTCCAGAGCACGAAGTTCCGCGAGCGCGCCAAGCCGCTCGCGCGCGAGATCAAGCGCTCGAAGGCTGCCCTCGTCGGCCTTCAGGAGGTCGCGCTCTGGCGCATGCAGGCCGTGTCGGACGGCGGTGCGCCGCCCATCAGCCCGCGTCGACGGCGCCACGCTCGCGACCGACGTCGAGCAGGACTTCCTCGCGATCCTCATGGCTGAGCTGAAGAAGATCGGCGCGAAGTACCGCGTCGTCGTCGTCCAGAACGAGTTCGAGGGCGAGCTTCCCGCCGACCTCGACCACTCGGACGCGACCGGGACCGGGCCGCTCGCGATCTTCGGCGCGGACATCGACGCCCGCCTGACGATGCGCGACGTGATCCTCGTCAAGAAGGGCACGAAGGTGCGCCTCGGCGAGAAGCGCAAGGGCCACTTCGACACGAGGTACGAGCCGAGCATCGGCGGCATCGAGATCCCGGTCGACCGCGGCTGGGTCTCCGTCGAGGCGAGCATCCGCGGCAAGAGCGTCCGCGGGCGCAGGGCTCCGGTGAGCAAGTTCCGCTTCGTCAACACGCACCTCGAGGCCTTCGGCGACCCGGTGATCCGCGAGGCGCAGGCGAAGGAGCTGACCGAGGGTCCGCTCGACACGAACAAGCAGGTCATCCTCGTCGGCGACCTCAACTCCGGGATCGCGCGTCACAACGAGCCCGAGCAGCCGGGCGACGATCTGGCGTTCAAGGCGCTCGATCTCTTCGGCATGAAGGACAACGGCGCGGTGCAGAGCTGCTGCTACGGCAGCCTCTTCGACGCGAACTCGGTGTTCGACCACACCGTCGACCACGTCCTGACGAAGCCGGGCCTGAGGACCCGGCGCGCGTTCGTGACCGGCGACGACGCCGGCGAGCGCACGCCGTCCGGCCTCTGGCCGTCCGATCACGGCGGGGTCGTGAGCACCCTGCAGCTCCGCAAGTAGGAGCTCGTCCAAGATCGCGGTGAAGGACCCCGGCCGCCGGCCGGGGTCCGCTGCGATCCACCCGCCCGGACCTGGATACTGCCGCGGGCATGGCGGCGGTTCTGGCCCTGATCGCGGCGATCTGCTTCGCCGTCGCGGCCGCGCTTCAGCAGCGCGGCCAGTTCCGCGACACCGACATGCCCGGCGAACCATGATCATCGAGGTCGCGCTCCTCGCTCTCGCGAGCACGATCCGCCCCACCAGCCTGGCGGCCGTCTACGCGATCCTCGCGCAGGAGTCGCGGCGAACGCTGATGCTCGCCTACGTCGCCGCCGGGCTCGCGTTCACGGTCGTCTTCGGCCTGATCGTGGTCTACGCCTTCGACGGCATCCACGTCAGCTCCGGCAGCGACGAGGCGAAGGCGATCGCATACCTGATCGGCGGGGCTGCGGCGCTGCTGTTCGGCGGCGCGGTGCTGACCGGTCACGTGCGCTCGACGCGCGACGCCCACGACGCCCCCGCCCTGCCGAGCCGCTGGCGCTCGAGGCTCGACGGGCGCCTCACGTTCAGGACCGCGCTGCTCGCGGGCCCGGCGACCCACGTCCCGGGGCTCTTCTACCTGATCGCCCTCAACGTGATCGTCGCCCACGACCCGAGCGTCCCGGGCGGGACGCTCGCGGTGGCGAGCTACAACGCGATCTGGTTCGCGCTGCCGCTGCTCGCGCTCGTGATGTGCATCGTCCGCCCGGAGGAGGCCCGCGAGGCGGTCGGCTCGGTCGAGCGCTGGGCCCGGGACCACGCGCGAGGCCTCATGCTCGGCGTCTCGTTCGTGGTGGGAACCGCGCTCGTGGTCCGCGGGCTGCTGACGGTATAAAGCGGGCCCCGGCCGGGGGAGAGCCGGGGCCCGCTGGGTCCGCCCGCCTAGAGGGGCGAGCCGTCGACGGAGACCTGCATCGCTCCGGCGATCCCGGCTGCGAAGACGTTGTCCGCGCCGCCGAGGGTGTTGACCGAGAGCGTGTCCGTCGAATCTGCGTGCGTCACCGACACGGCGCTGGCCAGGCCGGTCACGTCGACGCCCGAGCCGTTGCCGGCCAGGTCGATCGTGTCGACGCCGTCCGTCGCGTTCACGATCACGTTGTCCACGACACCGTCGCTCGCGTTGCCGCCGAGCGCGGACGCGAGCTCGAGCTCCGTGAGGATGACGTCCGTGCCGGTGAGGTCGTTGACCGTCACGTCGTCGGATCCGCCGAGGGCGTTGAACCGGACGACCTCGACATCGTTCGTGTCCATCGTGATGTTGGCGGGCTGGCGGAAGAAGGTGAGCCGACCGCCGTTCGCGCTCATCACGACGTCGTCGTCGCCCGTGGGTCCGCCGCCTCCGTTGAACAGCATCGTGTCGAGGCCGGTGCGGCCCTCGATCACGTCACTGCCCTCGCCCGGATCCCACTGGAACGTGTCCTCGCCACGGCCGAGACGCCCGGTGTCGTTGCCCCTGCCGCCGTCGACGTGGTCGTCGCCTCGGCCGCCCTTGAGCTGCTCCGCGCCCGCGCCACCCTGCAGCGTGTCGCCGCCGTTCTCGCCGGCGATCGTGGTCGGGATGGTGTCGGTGAAGGCGCCGTTCGTGTCGTCGATGCGGAGGGCGTCGGGCCCGTTGCCGCCCGCGACCTTGATCGTCGCCACGTTGGCGCGCAGGACGCTCGCCTCGGCCGAGCCGTCGTCGCCGAAGTCGACCTGGATCCGCGTCGCGTCACCGGCCTGCAGGCGCAGTGCGACGGCGTCGGCTCCGTTGCCCGCGTCCACGAGCAGCCTGCCGTTGTCGAGCTCTACCCGCTCGCCGCGGGAGTGATCGTTGTCGGCGGCCGCCGTCGCCGGGACGGCGAGGGCGGCGAGCACGGCGCCAAAGGCGAGAAGGGAGTTGCGTTGTGAGCTGATGTTCATCTGGAACGGCCTCCGATTCGGGGGGTGTCTGTGATGCCTTCCAGCTCCCAAGACGCCGGCGCGCGCCCATCCTTCCCGCGGGCCCGAAAAAATTTGAGGTACTACGCTGCCGCGACCTCCAATGGCTCCAGATCGGATGCTCGATCCGAATGCGCTCGGCGATCACATCGACCGCCTGTTCCGCGCGGCCTGGGCGCTCTCGGGCTCGCGTGTCGAGGCCGAGGACCTCGTCCAGGAAACGTTCGCGCGCGTGCTGGCCAAGCCACGCCGCGTCCGCAACGAGGACGATCTCGGCTACCTGATGCAGGCGCTTCGCAACACCTTCATCTCCACCCGCCGCACCGCGTCGCGGCGCCCGGTTCCCGACACGCTCGACGAGGGCTACGAGCCGGTCGACCGCAGCAGCGCCACGCGTCCCGACCAGGCCGTGGAGGCGCGCGAGGTGTTCGCGCTGATCGCCGGCCTGCCCGAAGGGTTCCGCGACGCGCTCGTGGCGGTCGACGTCGCGGGCCTCAGCTACGCGGAGGCGGGCGAGCTGCTCGGCGCGAAGGAGGCCACGATCACGTCACGGCTGTTCCGCGCGCGCGCCCAGGTGGCTCGCGGGATGGAATCGGCCCCCGAGAGCGTCGAAGGAGGTGAGGGCCCGGCACATGGCTGACGAGAACGACACACCCCTGACGGACGAGGAGCTCGCGCGAGCGCGGGAGGGCGAGGCCCTGATCGCCGCCGCCGTCGCCGACGTCCGGGCGCCGCAGTCGCTGCGCGAGTCGATCGAGCGCGAGCGCGACCGCGCGGGAGCGCGCCGGCCCCTGCCCTTCTGGCGCCGGCACCGCATCGGCCTCGCGGCGGCCGGCGCCGCCGCCGCGGCGCTCGTGGTCGTCGCGGTCGTGCTGGGCACGGGCGGGACGAGCTCCGAGCCGACCCTCGCGAGCGTGGTCTCGGCAGCCCGTCTCGAGCCCACCGATCCGGCTCCGAGCACGGTCGGCGGGACGCCTCCCGACCTGGACGCGAGCGTGGACAACGTCGTCTTCCCGGACTGGGAGGAGAGCTTCGGCTGGCGCGCGGACGGCCTGCGAGACGACACGCTCGACGGACGCCCCGTCACGACCGTGAGCTACCGGAACGCGGACGGCGCCGCGCTCGGATACGCCGTGGTGTCGGGCGACGCGCTCGACGAGCAGCCCGCCGGCCGCCGCGTGACGAGGGACGGCAAGGACTACTACGTCGCGAGTGAGGACGGCCGGACGGTCGTGACCTGGGAGCAGCAGGGACAGACGTGCGTCATCGTTGCCTCTGCCGAGGTGCCGAGCGACCGGCTGGTCGAGCTGGCGGCGTCGCGAAACGTCTGAACCGCGTGCCGAGCGATCTCCCCCGGACCACGGTCATGATGGCCGCCCACGACTCGCACGCGACGGTGCGCGAGAGCGTGGAGAGCGTGCTCGCGCAGACCGTGCCGGAGCTCGAGCTGATCGTGGTGGACGACGGCTCCCAGGTTCCGATCGCGGATGCCCTCAGCGGCATCCGCGACGAGCGCCTGCGCGTGATCCGGCGGGAGCGCAACCGCGGGCCGGCGGTCGCCCGCAACGTCGCGCTGCGCGAGGCGCGGTCCGAGTTCGTGTCCCAGCTCGACTCGGATGACCTCTGGCATCCCGACTACCTCGAATCCGTCCTGCCGCGCTTCGACGACCCGGACGTCGGCCTCGTCTACGCGAACGTCCGCATCCTGCGCCATCCGCACGGCCGCGAGATCGCCATCGTCAACACGCCTCGCCACCCCGTGGACAGCTTCCCCGAGATCTGTACGAACTGCCCGATCCCGTCGGCCACTCCGACGATGCGACGCGATGCCGTCCGGGGCGTGGGCGGCTACGCCGGCTGGCTTCGCTCCGCCGAGGATCACAACCTCTACCTGAAGCTTGCGCGCGCCGGTTGGCGCTTCGACTACGTGGACCGGCCGCTCGCGACCTACCGCTGGCCGTCCGTCGAGAGCGGGATGAGCCACGACCGCGAGCTCATGAGGACCGAGGCGCTCAAGATGTGGATCGCGTTCATGCTCCGCCACCCGCTCACTCCCGGTCCCCGCCGCCAGGTTCGCCTGCGCCTCGCCCGGAGGCTGCGGCGCGGATCGGGGTGATCAGGACCCGGCGAGCGCGCGCTCGTCGGCGAGCACGCGTCCCATGCGCGCGAGGAAGCGCTCGCCGGAGAATCCCTCTATCGAGCGCCGGCATGCCTCCGGGTCGATCTCCAGGCGCTCGAGCCTCGCCATGGCGTCCAGCACCCCCTGAGGCCCCGGCTCGTCCAGGAAGACCCCCGTCACGCCCTCCTCGACGAGTTCCAGGGAGCCGCCGGCGCGCTGGCTGACTACCGGGGTTCCGCACGCGAGCGCCTCCGCCATGACGAGCCCGAAGGTCTCGAGCGACGGGCAGATGAGGGCATGGGCCGAGCGGTAGAGCTCGCGCAGCTCCTCGTCATCGGCGAAGCCGACGAAGCGCACGTTGGGCGGCGCCGAAGCGCGCAGGCGCGGCAGTGATGCACCGGTCCCGGCGATCACGAGCGGCGCGTCAGTCCGCGCGAAGGCCTCGACCAGCAGGTCGAAGCGCTTCTGACCCGCAATACGCCCAACCGCCAGCCAGTGGCGCCGCTCCCCCGGTCCCGGCCTGAAGAAGTCGGCCCGCACCGGCGGCTGGATCACATCCGCCGCGATTCCGCCCGCATGGCGCAGAAAGCCCGCGGTGAAGGCCGAATTCGCGATCATGCGGTCCGGCCGCCGGATCAGGCGCCGGTGGGTCGCCCTCAGCAGCGGCAGCGCGGCGCGCACGACCGGCCGCAGCGCCGGCCGCTCGTCGGCGAGCGCGAGCTCGCTCTGCGTGTGGAGGCTCGGCGGACCGGAGCTGTAGGCCACGAGCCGCGCGCCCGGGGCGAGCCGCACTCCGAGTGCCGAGCCGCCCTGCGTGATCGAGAGCACGAGCCGCGCTCCGTTCGGCGGCCGCATCGCCACCCGGCCTGCGTACAGCGGGGTGAGCAGGGGTCGCCGCCGCCCCGGCACGCGCAACGCGCGCACCCGCTCCGATCCATGCGGCTGCCGGCCCCCCGATGCCGAGCCGGCCGCAAAGCTCAGCGCGAGCGCATCCGCCTTCGGATAGCGCTCGAGCAGCGTCTCGAAGACCCGCTCCTGGCCCCCCAGGATGTTCGCCTGCTCGTTGACGATGAGCAGTCCCGCTCCGTCCCAGTCCACGGCCCGTTGAGTCTAGGCGGCGCTGGTAGGGTCGCCGCCCGTGCGGCTGCTCGACGTCGGCCCGCGGCCGGTCCTCCCGGTTCGACGCGGAATATCGGTACGGGTCGACGCGCTCGGCCGAGAGCTCAGCGCGCGCCATGAGGTTCGCCATCTGACCCTCGGCGACCGACCGGTCGGCCGGAGGCGCGGCATCGACGTGGTCGCCCTCGGCCCGCGTCGCGCCGAGCTGCGCCGGGAACACCCGCTCTGCTCGCTGATGATCCGGACGAGCCGGCGCTTCTGGCACGGCGCTCCCCTGCTCGCCGCGCCCGCGATGCGGCTGTCGGAGCCGGGCGCGCTCTCGCCGCAGTTCGACTGGGCGGACGTGCTGATGGTGCAGTATCCCTGGCAATTCGCGCTATGCCGGCGGCTCGCGGTGCCCGGGACGCCGCTGGTGCTCTCCTCGGTCAACGTCGAGACCGACAAGTTCGTCTCGTGGGCGGAGGCGGTGAACGCGGCACCTTCCGCCGCTGCCCCCTGGCTTCGCTACGTCGAGCGCGCCGAGCGCAGCGCAATCGCCCACGCGGATCTCGTGCTGACCGTGAGCGAGCCCGACCGGGCCGCCTACATCGAGCGCTTCGGCGCCGACCCGGAGCGCACGCTGGTGGTGCCGAACGGTGTCGACACGCGCCGGTTCCGGCCCGTCTCAGCCGCCGAGCGTGCCGCGGCCAAGAGGGAGCTCGGGCTCCCCGACCGACCGGTGGCGCTGTTCCAGGGAGCCGATCAGCCCGCCAATCGGGCCGGGGTCGAGTGGGTCCGACGGCTGGCCGCGGCTGACGGCCGCTTCACCTTCCTCGTGGCGGGGGGCGTGGCACCGCCGGCGCGCGAAGGCGGCTTCGTCAGCGCGGGGAGCGTTCCCGACATGCGCCCGTACCTGGCCGCCGCCGACTTCGGCCTCTGCCCGATCGCGCACGGAGGCGGGACCAAGCTCAAGCTGTTCGAGAGCATGGCCGCCGGTCTGCCGGTCGTCGCCTTCGCCGAGGCGCTGATCGGGACCGAGGTCGAGCCGGGCGAGCACGTGCTCCGGACCGACCGGGACGAGCGCTCCGTGCTCGCCGCCCTCGTCGCCCTCGCGGACGACGACGAACTCGCTGGGCGCCTCGCGCGCGCGGCCCGCGAGCTGACGGAACGGCGCTACGACTGGGCGGCGATCGCCGCGCCGCTCGAGCGGGCGCTCGTCGGGCTCCACGCCGCGAACTCGACCTCGTAGGGCAACACGAGGGGGTGCTCGAGCAGCCCGACCGGGCCGTGGTTGAGCGCCGCGAACTGCGTCCTGTAGCGCCTCAGCGCCTCGAGCTTGGCGGCGGCCTGAGCCTCGTCGAGACGGCGCGGCGTGGCCCGCAGCGCGGGGCGGTCGACCGGGACCGTGGTGAGGGCCGCGTCCCAGTCGGCGTCGACTCGCAGCGCGGGGTCCGCGGGCTCACTTGTCACCCAGCTCGGCCAGCCGAAGCGGACGGCGTATGGGAGATCCGCATAGAGGCGCAGGGGCAGGCCGCCGCGCAAGCCGAGCTCGAACGCCGCGTCGCGAACCGCGAGGTGGTCGCGATGCAGGCCGATCCCGGCCGGGGCATAGATCAGCGATGCCGCGGGCACCGCCGCGGCGATCGCGTCGCGCAGCTGGCCCGGGTCGGGCTCGTGGTCCCGGTAGTGGCCGTCGAGGAAGTCGAGGCACACGGGGGTCCTGCCGGCGAGCGCGAGCGCCGCGCGGTCCTCCTCGAGACGGGCGCGCATGTGGACGCGGACGTCCTCGGCGCCGCACATGCGATCCCAGCGCGGCACGGGCCCCCTGTCTGGCACACCCGCGAAGACGTTCAGCACGGCCACCGGACCGGGTGAGCTCAGGACTCCCCAGGCGCTCAACACCGCGTCGTCCAGGTGCGGTGAGAGCACGAGGATCGGTGCGCCGGCCTGGTGCTGCACGGCGCGGTTATACGCGAACTAGGCTCCCGGCGCCGATGGCGCTGCACGCGGAACTGCTCGAGGACATCGACGCACTCGAGCGCCTCGGAGGAGCCTGGGACGCACTCGCCCTTGCCCGCGGGCGCCCCTACTGCACGCCCGGGTGGATGCTCGCCTGGCTGCGCGAGGTCGCGCCGGCGGACGCGCTCATCCGCGCCTGCGCCGTGCACGACGGCGGCGAGCTGGTGGGCCTCGCGCCGTTCTGGACCACCCGCGAGGGCGGACGCTACGGGCTGCTCGCCGAGCGCACCTCGTCGCCCGTGGAGCCGCTTGCGGCGGGCGGGCGGGAGCAGGAGGTGGCCGCGGCCGTGGCAGCCATCCTCGCCGAGGCGAAGCCCCGCCCCAGGGAGCTCGAACTGATGGGCCACCCCGCCGGCTCCAGCTGGCCCCTCCTGCTCGCCGAGGCCTGGTCCTGGTCGGTCGAGCGCACCCGCGTCGAGGCGCTTCCAGCGGTGAGCCTCGACGCCGAGGACGCCGAGGCGTGGCTCGCCTCGCGCAGCCGCAACCTGCGCCAGCAGCTGCGCCGCGGACGGCGCCGGCTCGACTCCGCGGGCGCGCGGCTTCGCGTCAGCGCGGGAGCGGAGCTCGAGCGCGATCTCGCCGCGTTCGCCCGCCTGCACCACGCCCGCTGGCGCCGGAGGGGCGGCTCACGGGCGCTCGATCCCGCGGTCGAGGCGATGCTGCGGACCGCAGGGAGCGCGCTCGGCGACGAGCGCTTCCGGCTGCTGACGCTCGAGGTCGATGGCGAAGCGATCAGCTCGCACCTGTTCGTACGCGGAGGAGGAGTGCTCGCCTACTGGCTGGGCGGCTTCGACGAGCGCTGGGCCGCCTGCAAGCCGTCGCTGCAGGTCCTCGTAAGCGCCGTGCAGGACGGGATCGAGCACGGCGACCGGGTGCTCGAGCTCGGGCCGGGCGGGCAGGACTACAAGTACCGGCTGGCGGACGGCGGCGGCGAGCTCGAGTGGCTCACCCTGCGCCCGGCGGGCGTCTGAGCGGTCGTCGCGCGGCCACGCGCAGGAGCCGGCGCGGTCCGGGCGTACGCGGGTGCCTGAGCGCGAACGAAGCGAGCATGGCCTGCTCCCGGCGGACGTCGGCGGAGGGTCCATGCGCAAGAGGCCGGTCCACGTGGCCAAAGCGCCACCCGGCGTGCGCGAGCTTCATCAGCAGGTGATGGTCCTCGGGCCCCCGCAGCCACCACGCCCAGCCGCCCGCGGCCCGCACCGCCGCGCTGCGCATCGTCGCGGTCGATGGGGGCACCGGGTTCCGGGCCGCGAGGTCGGGAAACGTGTCGGTCGCGTCCGCGCCGGCCGCGGCAAAGGCCAGCCCCACGCCTGGATCCTCGAAGAGCGGCACGATCGATTCGAGATAGTCGGGCTCCCAGACGGCGCCCGGTTCGAGCGGCGCGATCAGCGGGGCGCGCGAGTCCCGAAGCGCCGCGTTGAGCGCGCCCGGCCTGCCGCCGGTGCGCGGCCGCCCGATCACCCGCAGTCTTCGATCGCGGATCTCCGGACCCCCACCCACCACGATGAGCTCGAACTCGCTCGCGGACTGCGCGAGCACGGACTCGAGGGTCGAGTCGAGAGCCGGACCCGGCTCGCCGGCCACCACCACCGCTGCGAGTGGAGCGGCAGTTCGAGCGGGCGCCGGTCCCGGACGCCACCTGCGCCTGAGGAATCCGGGCGTGCCCGCCGGATAGCGCTCCTGAGCCGGAAGCTCCGCGCCGCGCGCGATGGCCGCGGCGCAGAGATCGGCCAGCTCCCCGCCACCGGGGCGCTCGCGCAGGGCCCGCTCGACCTCGCGGAACTCCTCGACCGGCTGGAGGCCGCGCACGCGCAGCGACATCACGGCCTCGCGGCCGATCTCCGGCGGGAAGCCGGTGGCCTCGCCGAGCGAGCCGACCGCCTCGAGCGCGAGCATGGTCAGGAGGCACTTCGAGCAGCGCCCGCAGTTGTCGGGCCTGTCCTCGCGGAAGCAGACCTTGAGCAGGGGCAGCAGGTCGGGGCGCTCGCGCGCGAGCCAGGCCACCTTGGCCGGGCGCGTGCCGGGGGCGTCGTGCACGACCTCGACCTCGGCGGTCGAGAAGAGCGGGTCGAGCATCGGGCTCGTGCCGACCGGGGCCACCGTCGTGGGGCCGTCGCTCGACGGGATCAACCACATGCCCGAACGCACCCGCCATCGACGTGGCGAGGAACGCGAGCGCGGCGCCGACCACGTCCACCCAGTCGCCGACGATCGGGTCGGTCAGCTCGCGCACGTTGCTGTCGATCACGACGAGCGGCAGCCCGAGCCGCTCGGCTGCGTCAGCCGCGAGTCGGATCTCCTCGGCGCGCACGGCCTCGCTGTGAACGGGCTCGAGGCGGTCGCAGAAGACGAGCTCGGTGATCGGCCCCGGCAGCGCGCGCGGCGCCGCCGCGCTGAACAGCGAGTCGACCCCGCGCGACATGAAGCTCGCCACGCCCGCGGCGCGCGGCCGCGGCGCGAGCACGGTGGCCGGCGCTGACCATGCTGCGGCGCAGGCGCGGGTCCCAGCTCGCGTACAGGTCGACGATGCGGGGAGCGCGCTCGAGCAGCGGGCCGGACACGGGCCCGCGCACGTCGAGGTCCTCGCCGAGCTGCATCGCGAGCAGAAGCGCAGCGGACAGAAACGGCGAGGCGTCGGCGCGACCCGCTGCGAGCTCGTCGGGAAGCGTGACCTCGAGGCGTGACTCGCCCCCCGCCCAGCCGAAGCGGGCGGAGCTTCGGGTGCGGCCGCCATGGCTCTCCAGGCGCAGGTCGTCGACGATCACTGGGCGGGCACGCTAGCGGCGCCGCGGATTCGGGTAACCACTCCTTCACGCCCTCTTCACGGGCCGGTCACCGGCCGGGCGGGCCCACGCCCGACACTCCGGGCCCATGGAGATCGCCGCCCGGCTGCTCTTCATCGCGCTCGTCACCTGCTACCTGCTCGGCCGCGTGTTCGCCGGCCCGACGAGCCCGATGGAGACGTTGGTCTACGCCGGGACGGCGGCCTTCGGGCTCGAGTTCGTGGTCGCCTCCTGGCGAGATCTCTGGAGCCGGAGTTAGGGAACCCGAAGTCGGGCTGTCGCCCGGCCGCGGTGTGCGCTAAATTCGAGCCCTTGGAAGCACGCCGGTCAGAAGCGCTGAAGGCCTCGCCGCGGATGTTCGAGTCGGATCTGCTCGACCGGCTCTCGCGCGTCCACCCCATGGTCCCGCCGCTGATCTTCGTTCCGGCGATCGTTGTCCTGTTCGTGACCGGCGCTCGCGGCGAGCCCACCACGCTGCAGGTCGTCGGCCTGGTGCTCGCGGGCTACCTGTTCTGGACGCTCTTCGAGTACTGGCTCCACCGGCTCATCTTCCACTTCGAGCCCGAGGAGGGCATCGGGGCGCGGCTCCACTGGATCATCCACGGGGTCCACCACGACCATCCGAATGACCCGCTGCGGCTCGTGATGCCGCCGTCCGTGAGCGTGCCGCTCGGCCTGATCATGTACGGCCTGTTCGTGCTCGTGCTCGGCATCCCGTGGGCCAACACGTTCGCCGCCGGCTTCTTCGCCGGCTACCTCGCCTACGACATGACGCACTACCACGTGCATCATCACCGCCCGCGCACGGGGCTCGGCAAGCTGATGCGCGAGCTGCACATGCGCCACCACTTCCAGGACGACACGAAGGGCTTCGGCGTGAGCGCCCCGTTCTGGGACTACGTGTTCGGCACGCCGCAGCGCCGCCGCGGCGGCTGAATCGGCCGCTCGGCGGGCTGGGACCGGGCGATGCGGATGAGAGGAGTCGAACCTCCACGGGCGTTAGCCCACCGCCACCTGAAGACGGCGCGTCTGCCATTCCGCCACATCCGCGAGACGGTCCTAGCCTAGCGAGCGCGGCCGTCCGGCCGGCGCCAGCTCCGCCACGAGCGCCGAGTGGTCCGAGAGGCCGAGCTCGCGGCGCCAGTCGTGCCTGTACGAGCAGCCGAACACCTCGAGCTCAGGCGAAACGATGAGGTGGTCGAGCCGGTAGCCGCCGCCGCGAGGCCACTCCCAGGTCGCCTCCCTGGACTCGAATCCGTGGAGGGCGCGAAACGCGTCCCGGAAGCCGCGCGGCTCGAGTCCGCGAACCAGCGCGTACTCGGCGGCGTCGTGGCGCTCGCCGCGGTCGCGCCGCAGGATTCCGCGGTTCGTGCGCGCGAACGTCCAGACGCTGCCGTCGGCGTGCTCGCGGCGCGGCGTGTTGAGATCGCCGCACACGAGCCGAGGGCCCTCGCCGGTCGCGAGGTGGCGGAAGACCGCCTCGTGCGTCCGCACCTTCGCGAGCTCCGGCTTCTCGCTGACCGGCGAGTGGACGTTGACCACCTCCACGCCGCCGACGCGCGCGGCGAGCACCCGCTCCGGCCAGGGCACGTCCTCGACCTGCGGGCAGGCGGCGAGCTCGCGGGCGGCCGTGAGGACCGCGAGCGGCCGGCTCGACGCGCGCGAGCGCGGCAGCTCGGGCATGTGGCACTGAAGCCGGCATCGGAGAGCAGCGCCTGCCAGGTCCCGGCCGAGCGCGGCGTCACCTCCTGGAGGCAAACGACGTCCGGCTCGATCGACAGCAGCACACGCGCCTGCTCGGGCGCGCGCCGCGCCCTCCCCGCCACGTTCCAGCTCACGAGCCGCACCGCATAGAGTCCTACCCGAACCAGATGAGAGGAGAGAAATGCCGTACGAGGTACCGGCACTTCCCTACGACTACAACGCGCTCGAGCCCCATATCGACGAGGCGACGATGCGCGTGCATCACGACAAGCACCATCAGGCCTACGTGGACAAGGCGAACGCGGCGCTCGAGGGCACCGAGTGGGCCGACAAGCCCGTCGAGGAGGTCGTCGCGAGCCTCTCGCAGCTTCCCGACGACAAGCGCGGCCCCGTCCGCAACAACGGCGGCGGCCACCTGAACCACACGCTTTTCTGGGAGTCGATGTCGCCGAACGGCGGCGGCGCTCCCGAGGGCGATCTCGCCGCGGCGATCGACTCGGCATTCGGCTCCTTCGACGACTTCAAGACGAAGCTGAAGGACGCCGGCGTCGGACAGTTCGGCTCGGGCTGGGCCTGGCTCGTGCACGACGGCTCGGGTCTCGCCGTGGTCTCGACCGCGAACCAGGACAACCCCGTGACCGACGGCAAGACGCCGCTGCTCGGCGTCGACGTCTGGGAGCACGCCTACTACCTGAAGTACCAGAACAAGCGGCCCGACTACATCGACGCGTGGTGGAACACCGTTGACTGGTCGAAGGTCGCAGAGCGCTTCGCCGCCGCCCAGGGCTGAGGCCCGGTCCCGTCGCGCGCCCCGCGGCCTCCGCGCCGCGGGCGCGCGGGGCGCTCGGCCGGCCGAATCTAGACTCCACCCAGGCATGGGTGAATGGGTCGATCACGCGCAACGCGCGCTCGAGGACGGCGGCCACCGCGTGAGCGCGCCGCGGGCCGCGGTCGTATCGGCTCTCGACGAGCTCGGCTGCAGCGTCACGGCGCAGGAGATCGCGGACCGCCTGCGTGAGCGCGGCGAGGCGGTGGGCGTGGCCAGCATCTACCGCGCTCTCCAGCTGCTCGACGACATGCGGCTCGTGCGCCGCGTCGATCTCGGCGAGCCGGTGGCCCGCTACGAGCCGGTCCACCCGAACGGCGAGCACCATCACCACCTCGTCTGCGAGCGCTGCGGGCGCACGGAGGCGTTCGAGGACCCGGGACTCGAGCGCGCGATCGACCGCCTCGCCGGGCGGGTCGACTTCAAGGTCGGAGCGCACGACGTGACGCTGCACGGGCTCTGCCCGGCATGCCGTCCCAGGGGCTAACAGCGCACGCGCCCGCCGCTCATGCCCTCGGCGAGCGCGGAGGCGTTCGCCTCGAGCGCATCGATGTAGGTCGCGCCGCCCGAGCCCTCGTCGCCGAGGCTGTCGCTGAACAGCGGCGCGCCCACATCGGCGCCCGCCTCGCGCGCGAGCGCCCGCTCGAGGCGCTCGCTCGCGCCGCTCTCCGGGAAGACCGCCCGCACGCCCTCGTCCTCGACCTGCTGCACGAGCCGGTCGATGTCGCGCGCTGAGGGCTGCGCCTGGGTCGACAGCGACGGCAGCACCGAGCCCAGCACCTCGATTCCGTAGCGGTCGGCGAAGTAGGCGAGCGAGTCGTGCGTCGTCACGAGCTTGCGCTCGTCCACCGGGACGCGGGCCATGCAGCGGGCGACCTCGCGGTCGAGCGCGCGCAGGCGCTCCGCCGTAGGCGCGTGCCCGCCGCTCGTAACCGGCGCGGCCGTCGGGGTCCGCCCGGATGAGCGCGTCCCGGATCGCGTCCACCGCCGCGATCGCGTTGCGCGGGTCCTGCCACCAGTGCGGATCGATGTCCCCCGCGCCGTCCTCGATCGTCCTGACCGAGCCGATCAGGTCGACCACCGGCGTATCCGCGCCCGCGTTCTCGAGCAGGTCGCCGAGCCACGCGTCGGGCTCGCCGCCCGACCTGAACACCACCGCCGCCTTCGCGGCCGCGGCGGCGTCGCTCGGGCGCGGCTCGTACCCGTGCGGGTCGGCACCCGGCTCGAGCACCCGCTCCACCTCCACGCGCTCGCCCCCCACGTTCGCCACGAGGTCCGCGACGTGCGTGGTCGTGGCGAGCACGCCCACCTCTCCGCCATCCGGTTCATCGCTGCCACAGCCGGCCGCCAGGGCGGCGACGAGGAGCAGGAGGAGGAGCGGCCCGCGGAGCGACACGGCCGCCGAGAATAGTGAGAATGATTCTCGTTTCCATCGGTGGAGCCGTTGCGATGATCGCGGCGTGATCTTCCGGCAGATCGTCCACGACGACCTGGGCTGCGCCTCCTACTTCATCGGCGACCACCACGCCGGCGTGGCCGCCGTGGTCGACCCCCGCTTCGAGATCGGCGAGTACCTCGAGCTCGCGCGCTACCTCGGTGTCTCGATCGACCACGTGCTCGAGACCCACAACCACGCGGACCACGTCTCGGGGCACGGCCGGCTGGCCGCGGCCACCGGCGCCACGATTCACG
Source organism: uncultured Thermoleophilaceae bacterium (assembly GCA_963808775.1). Taxonomy (GTDB): domain Bacteria; phylum Actinomycetota; class Thermoleophilia; order Solirubrobacterales; family Thermoleophilaceae; genus JACVRW01. Next base: position 786,942 of record CAWEGR010000005.1, on the reverse strand, counting down.
TCCACGCGGCGGCGGGCGCGGCCTACCCGCACGAGCCCTTCGAGGACGGGTTCGAGCTCGAGCTCGGCGAGCTCGTCGTGCGGGCGCTGCACACGCCCGGGCACCGGCCGGAGCACACGGCGTTCGCGCTCGTCGACCGCGGCCGCGGCGAGGAGCCGTGGGCGCTGCTGACGGGCGACAGCCTGTTCGTGGGCGACGTCGCGCGGCCCGACCTGGCGATCGACAAGGACGAGGGCGCCCGCGAGATCCACCGCAGCCTGCACGAGCGGCTGCTCGTGCTCGCTCCCGAGACCGAGGTCTGGCCGGGCCACCTCGGCGGGTCGCTCTGCGGCGGGCCGGGCATGGACATGAAGGTCTCCTCGACGATCGGCTACGAGCTGCGCCACAACCCGCTGCTCTCGACGCGCGACGAGGACGAGTTCGTGGAGGCCGCGCTGGCGAATCTCGGCCCGCAGCCGCCCAACTTCCACGCCGTGGTCGACATGAACCGCGGCCCGCTCGTGACCGCCGGCGTCGAGCTGCTCCCGCTGACGCCCCGCCAGGTCGAGCAGCGCCGCGCGCAGGGCGCGCTCGTGGTCGACGTTCGCACCGACCTGCAGTTCGACGAGGCTCACATCCCTGGCGCCGTGTGCATCACGATGCTGCGCCAGGGCTTCGGCACGAAGCTCGCGTGGGTGGCCGACCGCGAGCAGGAGATCGTGCTCGTCGGCCGCGACGACGAGGACGCCCGCGTGGCGGGGCGGCTCGCCACCGCCATCGGCGTGCGCCGGCTCGGCGGCTTCCTCGCGGGCGGCATGACGAGCTGGCGCGCCGAGGGACGCGACGTCGCGAGCATCGGGCGCTGGAGCGTCGACGAGCTGGCCGCGGCGGCGGGCGAGGTGCAGATAGTCGACGTGCGAGAGCTCGCGGAGTGGCGCGCCGGCCACATTCCGGGCTCCGTCCACCTGCCCTACCACGACATCCACGCCCTGCCCGAGGGCCTCGACCCCGAGCGCCCCATGGCCGCCATCTGCGGGTCCGGGCAGCGGAGCGCCGTGGCGGCGAGCCTGCTGGCGGCCCTCGGCGCCCGCGAGGTCATCCACGTGGTCGACGGCGGAGTCGAGACGCTGCTCGGTCACAAGCGCTTCACCGGATCGACATGATCCGGTGACAAAAGCCCTGCAAATCGGCCGTAGCGTGGCGGCCGATGCGACTTTCAGGGAGAGGCTTTCTGCCGCGGGTGGGGCCGCCGCGGGCGGGGCGGCGTTCGCGGGCGCGGCGGCGATCGCGCTGCTCGGCCTGAACGCCGGCGCCGAGGAACCGGCGCCGGAGCGCGAGGCCCCCGCACGCACCGTCGAGCTGCAGCTGCTCGGCGTGAACGACCTGCACGGCCACCTCGAGCCCCCCGAGCCGCGGGCTCGGCGGGGTGGCCTGGCTCGGCGCCCATCTGGCGCGTGACGAGGCGGCCCACCGCGGCCGCACGATCACGGTCCACGCGGGCGACATGATCGGCGCCTCGCCGCTCATCTCGAGCCGGTTTGGCGACGCGCCGACGATCGAGGCCACGAATCGCATGGGCTTCGACGTCGGCACCGTCGGCAACCACGAGTTCGACGAGGGCGGCGACGAGCTGCGGCGCGCGCTGCGCGGGAGCCGCTATCGCTGGCTCGCGGCCAACACGGTCGACCCGCGCAGCGGCGCCACCTTCCTGCCGCCATACGCGATCGAGGAGCGCGCGGGCGTGCGCGTCGGCTTCATCGGCGTGACCACGGACCAGACGCCCACCTGGCTGCTGCCCGAGTTCAAGCGCGAGTGGCGCTACCTCGACGTCTCGGACACCGTCAACCGCTGGGTGCCGGAGCTGCGCGAGCGCGGCGTCGAGGCGATCGTGGTGCTCGCCCACGAGGGCGCGTTCGCGAGCGGCGCGGCCGCCGAGGGCGAGATCGTCGACGAGACGCGCCAGATGGACGACGCGGTCGACGTGGTGGTGGCCGGGCACAGCCACTCGCGGCTCGACCTCGAGGTCGACGGCAAGCTCGTGGTCGAGGGCCTGGCCTACGGCACCGCCTACGACCGCGTCCTGCTCACCGTCGACCGCGTGACGGGCGAGGTGATCGCGGGCTCGGCGGAGGTCGTGCCGACCGCGCACGCGGCCGTGGCACCCGACGCCGGCCTCCTCTCCTTCGTCGCGGGCTACGCCGCGCGCGTAGCTCCGCTCGGCGACCGGGTGGTTGGCACGCTCCCCGAGCCGCTCGGCAAGGACGGGCTCGGACGGCTCGTCGCCGACGCTCAGCGCGCGTTCGCCGGCGCCGACGTGGCCTTCGTCAACGACGGCAACACTCGACAGCCGGGCCTCGACGCGGGACCCGTGACCTACGCGGAGGCCCAGCTCGTCCAGGCCTACGAGCACCCGATCGTGCGCATGCGCCTGAGCGGCCGCGACGTGCTGGCGATCTGGCGCTCGCGCGGGCGGCGCGGCGCTCTACGAGAGCGGCGTGGAGGGCGTGCGCCCCGAGGGGACCTACACGGTGGCGGCCAACGCGGTGCTCGTCGCGGCCGGGCGCTTCCGGCGCCACTTCGAGAGCGGCAGCGGACGTGAACGGGTCGGCACGGACCTCGAGGCGCTGGTCGCGTGGCTCGGCCGGACCCGCTAACCGCTCGGGTCCTCGTCGCCCTCGAGGAACTCAGGCGACGCGACCGAGAACACGCCCGACACGATCGACGCGATGAAGAAGCCGATCCCGACGAGGAGCGTGTACCAGTACTCGAACGGGAACACGAGCGCGGCTCCGATGGCGAACAGGATGACGGTGCGCTTCATGCGTTCGTGCTCTTGTCGAGGTCGCCGCGCAGGGTCAGGCGGAACAGCCAGACGAGCGCGGGGATGAGCAGCACGAGGCCGATCAGCACGGCCACGAGCAGCGCCGTGAGGGTCGCGTCGGGCGCTGCGGCCTCCGTCACGGTGAGGTCCGGCGGAAGCAGGTAGGGCTCCTGAGCGAGGGCCCAGGCCGCGACGATCGAGCCGACGGCGACGGCGACCGTGTAGCGGGCCGGCTCGAAGCGCGCGTGCCACTCGAGCCACAGGGTCAGGAGGCCGGCTGCCCCCGAGGCCAGCACCAGGATCAGCGCGGGCGCGGAGGTGAGGCCGTCGAAGAGGTCGGGCACGTCCGAGTTCACCACGATCAGCCCCGCGATCGCGAACACTCCCGCCACGAGACCGGAGCCGAGCGCGCGGCGGCGGAACGCCTCGACCAGGTCGTCCTCCCCCGCGCGCCTCGCGTCGGCGCCCAGGAAGACCGCGGACACGTGCGCGCCCGTGACGATCGCGATCAGGCCGATCATGATCGACGTCTCGTTGGCCCAGCTCGTGAGCGCGTCGCCCGTGGCGTTGCCGACCGGGACCCGGCCCGACGCGATTCCGCCGACCACCGTGCCGAGGAAGAACGGGACGAGCAGCGACGAGAGCGCGAACACGGAGCCGAGCGAGCGCTGCTCGAAGATGCTCGCCGCCTGGCCGCGCAGGGCGAAGGCGGAGCCGCGCAGGATGATCCCGACCGCCGCGAGGAACAGCGGGATCGCGAGCGTCGACATGATCGATCCGAAGGCGCGCGGGAAGCCTGACCAGAGCACCACGAGGATGAAGATCAGCCAGACGTGGTTCGCCTCCCAGACGGGCGACATCGAGCCCTTGATGCGGGCGCGCATGCGCTCGGAGCGCGCGGTGAGATCCCAGATGCCGGTGCCGAAGTCGGCGCCGCCGAGGACGACGTAGGCCGTCAGCGCGACCGTCAGCAGGATGGCGGTGAGCTCGGGCAGCATCTCAGCCCTCGACCTCCATCGGCCTGCGCGCGAGGCGGCGCAGCATCACGCCCGCGATCGTCGCGAGGCCGAGGTAGACCACCACGAGCGTCGCGTAGCCGATCGGCACTCCCTCGGCGCCCGTGACCGCCTCCTCGGTCTTCATCACGTCGTAGACGATCCAGGGCTGGCGCCTCACCTCCGTCGTGACCCAGCCGCAGATCAGCGCGACCACCGCCAGCGGCCCGGCCGCCACCAGGGCCCGGAAGAACCAGGGCGACTCGGGCAGCTTCCCGCGTCTCCAGCGGAACCAGAGGAAGAAGGCGCCGAGCATCGCCAGGAACGTCCCGATGAAGACCATCCCCTGGAAGGAGAGCCGCACGATGTTGATCGCCCGGGTCGTCGGGATGTTCGGCTTCGCCGGGTCGAGCCCCTGAACCGTCGCGTTCGGGTCGTGGTAGGCGAGGATCGAGAGCAGGTCCGGGAACTCGATGCCGTACTTGATGTCGCCGTTCGACTCGTAGATGCCGAAGATGTGCAGCGGCGCGCCCTTCGTGGTCTTCGTCAGGCCCTCGAAGACCGCGAGCTTCGTGGGCTGCTTCTGCGCCACCTCGCGCGCGGCCCAGTCGCCGACGAAGAGCTGCACGGGCGCGGCGATCGACGCAAACGAGAGCGCGACGATGAGCCCGACCCGGTGGTAGCGCCGGCGCTTGCCGCGCAGCCAGCCGGTCGCGTAGACGGCGGCGACCAGGAAGCCGGCCACGATCGTGCCCGCCATGTACATGTGCACGAACTCGTGCCAGAAGTACGAGTTGAAGAGCGCCTTCAGCGGCTCGATCTTCGTGACCTCGCCGTTCACGATCTCGAACCCGGTCGGGTCGTTCATCCAGCCGTTCACCGAGATCACGAACAGCGCGCCCGTGATGCCGGTGATGATGATCGGGATGCCGCACATGAAGTGCACCTTCGGCGGCAGGCGATTCCAGCCGTACGCGTAGATCGCGACGAAGATCGCCTCGATGAAGAACGAGAAGCCCTCGAGCCCGAAGGCGAGGCCGAACACGTCGCCGAACGTGGCCATGAACTCGGGCCAGAGCAGGCCGAGCTCGAACGAGAGGATCGTGCCGGTCACGACGCCGATGGCGAACAGGATCAGCATCGCCTTCGACCAGCGCTCCGCGAGCGCCTTGTAGAGCGGGTCGCCGGTCCTGAGCCAGAGCCCCTCGAGGAAGAGGACCATGGCCGGGAAGGCGATCCCGAAGCAGACGAGCGGGATGTGGAAGGCGAGCGAGAGCGCCTGCATCTGGCGCGCCTGTAGGAGATACTCCTGCTCGGGCCCGCCGCCGAGGACGCCGTCGATCACGTGCAGTTCCTACCATGCCCGCGCAAATGTCGAGTCTCTGGGACCACATCACCCATGCCTACGACAAGCACATCCAGGTGCCGGGCAAGGAGACGCATTTCCTGATCCTGATGGCGTTCCTGCTCTCCTTCGGCTTCATCCGCACGAGCACGCACATGATCAAGGCGCAGGTCTCGTGGTGGCCGGGCAACGTCGAGACGAAGAGCGGCACCCACATCCACCACATGTTCTGGGGGATCCTGCTGCTGATCTCGATGGGCTACATCGGGCTGGCCACGGATGTCGGCGACTCGTGGTACGAGCTGATCGCGATCGCGTTCGGCATCGGCATGGGCCTGACGATCGACGAGTTCGCGCTCTGGCTGAACCTCGAGGACGTCTACTGGTCGGAGAAGGGCCGGCAGTCGATCGACGCGGCGATCATCACGACGGTCATGCTGATCATCGCGCTGTTGGGACTCCAGTTCTGGATCGACATCCGCGAGGCCCTGTTCCTCTTCATCGGCGTCGGCGGGGAGCGTTTCACGGGCTCGGAGAGCGTGCCATTCCTGCTGACGACTCAGGTCATCGGAGCCGGTCTCGCGATCATCACCGATGCTGAAGGGCCGCCTGCTGCTCGGGATCGCCGGGCTGTTCATCCCGCTGATCGCGCTCGTCGGCGCCCTTCTGAAGCCTCGCCCGGATTCCTGGTGGGTCAGGCGACGGGCGCGTTCCACCGCCTGATCACGGGGAGCTCGTGCTCGAAGCCGAGCACGGAGAGCGTGGCGACCGACAGCGCGAACAGGCGGCCGTCCTCGGGCGGGAGGCCGAGCCAGCGGGCCGTCAGCACGCGCAGCAGGTGGCCGTGCGCGAACAGGGCGATGTCCTCGTCCTCCGGAGCGCCGCGCAGCTCGTCGAGCAACGGGTCCACGCGCGCGCCCACCTCAGCGGCCGTCTCGCCGCCCGGGCAGCCGTCGCGCCACAGCACCCAGCCGGGACGCCCCTCGCGGATCGACGCGGTCGTGATGCCCTCGTACTCGCCGTAGTCCCACTCGAGCAGGGCCTCGCTGAGCTCGGCGCGCTCGCCCATCCCTGCGAGCTCGCAGGTATCGCGGGCTCGCGACAGCGGGCTCGAGATCACGCGGGCGAAGCTCCAGGCGCCGAGCGGGTCGCGCAGCACCCGCGCCTGGTCCTGGCCGTCCGCGGTGAGCGGGACGTCGGTGCGGCCGGTGTGGCGCCCGGTGCGACTCCACTCGGTCTCGCCGTGGCGAACGAGGACGATCTCCATGGGGCATGCTCTCATGGCGAACGTCGCTGGAACCACCGGCGTGGGCAGAGCCCCTCATCTTGGCGGTCAAGAACCTCCCTGGGGTACGGAGGAACATCACCTTCCCGTCGCTCCTCAGGCGCGTCGAGCCTGTTCCAGATGCCGACTCCGATGACCCCGCGGGCAGCGCCTGCGGACGCTCGGCGCGGGTTGGCCGATCGCGCTTTCCGGAAAAGGAGGACCCGTGAGATTCTCACTACGCCGCAATGCGGCGCACAGCAGTGCCGGAGACGGTTCGAGGCGAAAGCGACGCGATTTCTGCTCATTCCTCTCGCCATCCTGGCGGTCCTCGCAGTGCGCGATCGTCGCCTTTGCGGCATGTGATCGTGGGGACTCGGGCTTCGAGGTCGATGATGGCAACCTCGTTGTCAACGAGGCACTGATGCCAGATCGACTGGAACAGCTTCGCTCCGATTGACCTGGACCGGCACTGCACCCTTCCGAATCGGCCGAAAACGACCGTCAGCCCGATGGGCGTTCACCGGTCTTCGAAGACGCCGCAGGCGACCACCAGCGATACCGGCTTCGCCGGCGGAACGAAGCAAGACAACAACTGCGCGAATCACGTAGATCACCGCGAAGGCTCCCGAACAAGGACGACCTCAAGCGCGTCTACCTGGCGACAGCCACGGTCGGGGGTGAGGTGTTCCTCGAGCTCGCCTGGGTCCGCATCCCGCAGAACTCGACGTCCCCGTCGGCCCACATCGGCTATGAGTTCAATCAGGGCTCGACCAAGTGCGGCGGGAACCCCAACCTCACCAGCCGGGTCGGCGGGGACATGCTCATCGTGTACGACTTCGAGGGAGGATCCGACCCGCCCGCGATCAGGCTCTCGCGCTGGCTCACGTCGACCTACAACCCGAACGACGCGGACTGTGAGGTCAACAGCTCGAGCGTCGCAAACGGCTGCTGGGGCGACACGACGGACCTCACCGCGACGACCTTCGCCGAGGGCAAGGTGAACACGGGTACCGTCGTGGACGCGCTGAAGCCTCGACGGAAGTGATCCCGGTCCCGTCGAGTTCGGCGAGGCGGGCATCAATCTGACCGACGCCGGCGTTTTCACCCCTGGTCGTGTGCACCGCGTTTGGCAGCGCCTACGCCGTCAGCCGCAGCTCCGGTCAGTCGTCGCAGGCATCAGATGATGGACATCGTCGGCCCGGGCGCCTTTACGATCGCCAACTGCGCGACGGTTCAGCGTCACGAAGACGGGCAGCGACGGTGGCAGCCAGGCCGGGGCCGTGTTCACGCTCTACAGCGGGACGGGCACCGGAGGGCAAGTTGTCGGAACCTGCACAGTGCAGGCGAACGGCAGCTGCACGCCGTCGTTCACGAACCTCCAGCCCGGGACATACACGATCGACGAGACCACGGTCCCGGCTGGGTACAACAAGGACCCGAATCTCCCGTTCACGTTTACGGTTGCTGCGGACTAGACCAAGAACCTCTCGTTCACCGACCAGGCGGCTCCGGGGACGGTCAGCGTGACGAAGGTCGATGACGCCAATAATCCTGTGAACGGCGCGACCTTCCAGCTCTAATCAACCCAGGGCGACGCCAACGGCGCACGACGGGCCTAGCCGGTTACTCGGTCTTCAGCTGCACGACCGCGAATTAATGCGGGCTGCACGATAAGTAATGTGCCGCCCGGCGCGTACACGATTGATGAGACGGTTGTTCCCGACGGGGTACGCCAAGGACTAGCACGTTCCCCAAGAGCATCACCGTTACCAACGGGGGGACCGTGAACGTCACGGCGACGGACCCGAGGCAGTTCAAGATGATCGTGCTCGTCTGCCGCGAGGCCGACAACAAGCTCTACTCGAGCTGCTGTGACGATCAACGGTCAGAGCCGTCCGAATTCGCTGACAGAGGCCGGCGCGACGGCGGCTGGGCTCAGCGAGAGCGCGCTGTGCGGTCTGACAGCCAGCGCCAGGGGCGGACTGTTGCGTGCCAACAATCCGCAGGGCGCGTCGGTGATCATTCCGTCATCGCCGCTTCCCTAGCGAGCGCGAGGGCAACCTCACGTCGCGAGATCAACGGGCCGGTCGCACGACCGGCCCCGTTTCTCATCTTGCAATCAGGGGACGCGGGTCTGCATGAAAGTGCTCGAGAGGAAGGTCTTGAGCCCCGCGACGTTCTTGGCAAGCGGGATGTCGCGGTTCATCTGGGAGTCGGCTTGCGCGCTCGCCGTGCCGAACAGCTGCCGGTAGTCCTCGGCGATCATCTCGCCGGGCATCCACGCATAGGAGCTGCCAACGCGCGCGTCGCCCGTCAGGCCGCGCGCCTCCAGATACGCCTTGAGGGACGGATCCGCCTGCACCATGTGTGTGTAGTACATGCTCCACGCGTGGCCGTACTCGTGGAAGAGCTCGCCGTCGCCGCGCAGCCAGCTCGCCCACGTAACGTCCGAGGTCGCACGGTAGTCCGTGTAGACCCCGTTGCTCTGAACGGCCAGGCTCGAGGTGGAGCCCGCCTGACGCAAGTCGAAACGAACCGTGACGTACCTGGCCTCCCTGTCCACGAGGGCGCCACGCAGCAGCCGGTCGTGGACCTCTCTTCGCCGAGACGGCATCGTCGTAGCTCTTGACCGTGAGGCCGCCCGTGCCTACGTGCGTGGACATTGGGGCGCTCGCATCTGTCGAGCGAACGATCCGGCGAGTCCCGAAGTCGGCACGCGCGGAGCCCACCAACCCTACGACCGTTCGCGGGAAGATCGTGCCGGTGGTGTCCGCCACCCAGTCGTCCCGCAACAGGTTCCAGGAGATCGGAGCGATCTCCACGCTGTATAGCCCGTCCGACAGGCCCGTGAAGCGGTACCAGCCAGTCGCATCCGTGGCGGCATTGCCCATGTACACGCCAGAGTTGTCGAACAGGTATACGAGCATGCCGCCGAGTGGTTGCTCGGCCGTCTCGAAGACGCCGTCGCGATCCGCCTCCTGGAAAACGAAACCGCCGATCGTCCCGGCCGCGACGTCCGGACTCGTCGACGGCATGATCGCTGATGAGCACGGACACGCTCGCTGACGTGGTGTTTCCGGCCGTATCCGTTGCGCGCGCGGTCACGACGTGCGCGCCATCGGCGCTGCGGAGGCATCGACTAGCGCGGACCAGGATCCAGTACCGGTCGACGTTGTGAACGGGCCATTGTCGAGCTTGACCTCGACCTTGGCGATCGCCGTGTCGTCCGCCGCGACTCCATCGACGGTGATTTGCCGATCGACCGCAGTCCCTTCCGAAGGACGTCCGTATACTGATCTCGGGGCCAGTGGTGTCTGGGATGGTCGACTCGTTCGTGATGGTGAACGACACACTCGCCAGAGAGCTGTTACCGGCCTTGTCGACGGCCCGTGCCGTGACGGAATGGCTTCCATTCGCATACGTCGCTGAGTATCCACGAGGTAGCTCCAGGAGGAGGTGCCGGTCGCAGGAGAGCCAGAGCCCGCCGTCGAGACTCACATCGCGTCAGGACGCTCTTGATGGGACGCAGCCCGGCGGTGTCAGTCGACCGCGACCGAAGGCGCTCGATCAGGCGAGCGCTCATCGAGCGAGAGATCGCCGCCTCGCCGGCCGCCACACGGACCACGGCCCGCGCTATCGACGTCAGCTCGAGCTCTCTCGAGAGGTAACCCGCGGCTCCCTTCTCGAGGGCGACGACACCGGCGTCCGAGTCACCTGACGCGTCCAGCAGGATCACACGGACTCGTGGCGAGGCGCTCAGGGCAGCCTCGAGCGCAGCCAGCCCTCCATCGGGCGGAAGATCCGCTTCCATCACGATCACATCGGGCTTGCAGCGCCGAACGAGGTTGACCGCATGCGGCGCATCGGCCGCCTGGCCAACGACCGCAACGCCGGCGTCGGTCAGCGCTTGGCGCAGGGCGTTCCGGGCAAGCCCGTCGCGGTCGGCGATGAGCACACGCGGACCGAGTCCGGCACGCGGACGCACTTCCCCTCGTGCAGGGCTCGTCGATTCTAGGGCGGTCTGCGTGGACGGCATCTCGACATTCGTGTCGTGAGAGCGCCATGCCGAGGGGCCAGCTCCCGCGAGTGGTCCCCCGAATTGGTGACTCCCATGGTAAGCCGGGTATGCCTGATCGCGCAAGTTGCGGAGAATTCATGCGAATCCTGGCCGTTATGCCCGCGCGCACCGATTCCGCGCAGGTTCAGGTCAGCGGGCCCCAGGAGTGCACGGGCTCGTTCGAGTGCATGTGCTCGCGGTAGCGGACCGTGAGCTCGCGCAGGGCGTCGGCGCGCTCGAGCCCGCGGTCGTCGTAGAAGCGGTGGAAGGCGGACGCCTGCCAGGTCGCCCCGTTGCGCAGCTCGACGCAGCGGCGCTCGATGATCCCGAGCAGCCGCTCGCGGTCCTCGCTCGACACCTCCGATCCCTCGAGGCCCGCGTGGGCGAGCGGCAGCAGCTTGCGCAGCACCAGCTCCGTCACCGGGACCTCGCCGACGCCGGGCCAGTAGACGGACGCGTCGATTCCGTCGCGCGCGCCCGCGTGCAGGTTGTCCTCGGCGGCCGCGAAGCTCATCTGCGACCAGACCGGCCGCTCGTCGTTCGCGAGCGAGCGCACGAGGCCGTAGTAGAACGCGGCGTTCGCCAGGATGTCGACCACCGTCGGCCCCGCCGGCAGCAGCCTGTTCTCGACGCGCACGTGCGGGCGTCCGCGAACGACGTCGTAGATCGGGCGGTTCCAGCGATAGACGGTGCCGTTGTGGAGCCGCAGCTCGTGGAGCTCCGGGATGTCGCCGCGCGCGACGGTCTCCACGGGGTCCTCGTCCTCGCAGACCGGCAGCAGCGCCGGGAAGTAGCGGACGTTCTCCTCGAACAGGTCGAAGATCGACGTGATCCAGCGCTCGCCGAACCAGACTCGCGGGCGCACGCCCTGGGCCTTGAGCTCCTCGGGCCGGGTGTCGGTGGCCTGCTCGAAGAGGGCGATGCGGGTCTCGCGCCAGAGCTCGCGACCGAAGAAGAACGGCGAGTTGGCGCCGATCGCGACCTGCACGCCGGCGATCGCCTGCGCCGCGTTCCAGTGCGCCGCGAAGGCGTCGGGCTCGACCTGCTGGTGGAGCTGGACGCTGGTGCAGGCGGCCTCCGGAGCGATCGTGTCGGCGAAGGCGTGCAGGCGCTCCGGACCCGTGATCGAGATCTCGAGGTCCTCCCCGCGCGCGGCGAAGATCTGCTCGTTCAGCAGGCGGTAGCGCGGGCTCTCGCTGAAGGCCTCGGCGTTGAGGTGAGCCTCGTCGATCGTCGGCAGGATCCCGATCAGCATCATGTGCGCGCCGGCCGTGCGCGACCTGTCCTCGGCCTCGTTCAGGCTCTGGCGGATCTCGCGCTCGAGGTCCTCGAACACCCGGCCGCCGAGCAGCCGCGGCGGAATGTTGATCTCGACGTTGAACTGGCCGAGCTCGGTCTGGAAGGCGTCGTTCGCGATCGCGCCGAGCACCGACGCGTTCAGCATCGCCGGGTCGCCGGCATCGTCCGTCAGGTTGAGCTCGATCTCGAGCCCGAACGAGCGCTCCTCGTCGTCGAAGCGCGCCTCGCCGAGCATGCGGGCGAACACGTCGAGACACGTCCGCACCTTGGTCCGGTAGAGCTGCCGGTCCTCGCGGCTGAAGACCTTCGCGGCGACTTCCTGCCCCACGTCAGCGCGAGGCTACAAGATCAGCGCACGGTCACCTGGGTCGTGACCTCCTCGTTTATCCGTCGGACGACCCGGCTCGGTGCGCGGCGATGAAGCGCCGCCCCGGTTCCGGATCGACGCCGAAGCGCTCCGCGTAGCGCTCGTGCACCTGCTCCCAGGGCTCGTGCGCCTCCTCCTCCGAGAGGAAGCCGCCGTCGAGGTGGGGCTCGAGGCGCGAGAGATAGGCATCCCAGCCGGTGGCGGTCTGCGCGGCGCGTGCGCGGTCGTCGAAGACGTGCGTGAAGACGAGCAGGCAGCCGCCCTCGTCTCCGGACAGGTCGAAGCTGTACAGCTCGCCGTTGAAGGTCCAGGCGAGCCGGCTCGGCGCGTCGACCTCCGTGACCTCCCCGGTCGCCCCGCCGGCCTCGAAGGTCTCGCCGACGGCGGGCGTCCAGTCGGCCGCGGCGGGAAACCAGCGCTCGAGCTCCGCCGGCTCGCTCACGGCACGCCACACGCGCTCGATCGGATGAGACAGCCGGCGTTCGAAGCGAAGCGCCGAGCGCCCGCCGGTCGTTTCCAGGGTTCCGTCCGTCATGGGTTGTCCTCCAGGTGTCGTTCCAGGTCGTCGAGGCGCTCGGACCAGAACGCGCGGTAGTGAGCGAGCCACGCGTCGACCTCGGCGAGCGGCTCGGCTCGAAGCGCGTACAGACGCCGCTTCCCTTCGGCGCGAACCGTCACGAGTCCGGCCTCGCGCAGCACCTTCAGGTGCTTCGAGACGCCCGGCTGGCTGATCGGCAGACGAGCCACAAGCTCTCCAGCGGGCCGCTCACCGTCGCGCAGAAGGTCGAGAATCTGCCGGCGGTGAGGCTCGGCAAGGGCACCGTAGGCGCTCATCAGGAACACATATTACCTGACGGCTATATGTGTGTCGTTGCAGGGGGCCGACGAAGGTCGCCCCGCAGATGCCCGCCATATCGGGGCGACTGGATTTGAACCAGCGACCTTTCGACCCCCAGTCGAATGCGCTACCAAGCTGCGCCACGCCCCGTGGGGTCTTACTGTAGCCCCTCATGGAGACCGTTTCGTTCACCCGCATGGCCGATGGCACCCGCGAGGACTACGACCTTCTCGCCCGAGTCGAACAGGGCTACCTGGACGCGCTGCCCGACCGGCTGCTGCAGGCGGTCGAGGCGCTCAGGGAGTCGTTTCCCGGCTATCAGGTGTCGCGTTACGAGCACTCCCTGCAGTCGGCCACGCGCGCGCTGCGCGACGGGCGCGACGAGGAGTACGTCGTCGCGGCGCTGCTGCACGACATCGGCGACGAGCTCGCGCCGCACACGCACGGCGAGATGGTCGCCGCGATCCTGCGCCCCTACGTCCGCGAGGAGCTCTGCTGGGTCGTCGAGCACCACGGGGCCTTCCAGATCTTCTACTACGGCGAGCAAACGGGCGATGACCCGAACACCCGCGACCGCTGGGCGGATCACCCCTGGTTCGACGCCTGCGCGGAGTTCTGCGAGCTCTACGACCAGAACTGCTTCGACCCGGCCTACGACTCCGAGCCGCTCTCGACGTTCGAGCCGATGGTGCGCAGGGTGTTCGCGGAGCCGCGCCACCTGAGCTGAGGGGGGTCCCGGCCCACCCTGAGGGTCCCTGGGAGCCGCGGGCGTTTCGCGGCAGGCTGTGAATCGAAGTCACTCCCCCCACCCCCCCTCAGGAGAAACCCTCATGCGTTCCATCTCACGGCGGTTCTTCAACCGCCACACCACCGTCGTCGCCTATCTGGCCCTGTTCGCCGCTCTCGGCGGCAGCGCCTACGCGGCGGTCACCGTCACGGGCAAGCAGATCCAGAACGGCACCATCACCGGCAAGGACGTGAAGAACCGCTCGCTCGCCGCGGGCAAGCTGAGCAAGGGCGCGATCGCGTCGCTCAGCGGCGATCGTGGCCCGGCCGGCCCGCAGGGCGCCCCTGGCCCGCAGGGCATCCCCGGCGAGCAGGGCCTGCCCGGCCCGATCGGCGAGACCGGGCCGCAGGGCCCGCAGGGCGAGCAGGGTCCTCGCGGCCTGAGCCAGATCGAGTACCAGGTCTCGCCGGGGAAGAGCGTCGGCAAGGACCAGACGATCGGCGACCAGGTGCAGTGCTCGGACGGCAAGAGCGTGCTCGGCGGCGGCGCGGCCCAGTTCCCCTCGGGCGGCGCGATGCGGATCGTGTCGAGCGCCCCGGGCGGCGCGTTTGCCAACAGCACCGGCTGGAGCGTCCAGGTCTACAACGACGGCGACTCCTCGTTCAACGTCTACACCTGGGCGGTCTGCGCCAAGGTCGGCTAGACCAACGACGGCGCCCCGGCCGAAGCCGGGGCGCCGTTCGAATCCTCAGCGGACCAGCGTGTCGCCGTTCCAGTCCGAGTCCTTCGTTGCGGACGTCGAGCCCTTGTCCGTCCCATGCACCGACGCGGTCGTCTGCGCGAACGTCTGAATCGCGTGGACGGCCGCGTCCTTGTGCGAAGACCTAAGCGGGCGACGGGGATCGAACCCGTACTAAGAGCTTGGAAGGCTCTTGTGCAGCCATTACACCACGCCCGCGGGTGTTGAGCGGGGCAGCCAGGACTCGAACCTGGAGTCGCCGGTTTTGGAGACCGGTGCCTTATCCAATTTGGCCACTGCCCCGTGGCGGGCGCCGATTCTAGTGCGGGCGGAGGGACTCGAACCCCCACGCTCTCTCGAGCACGAGGACCTAAACCTCGCGCGTCTTCCAGTTCCGCCACGCCCGCGTGCCGACCGGCGAAATCCGACGCCGTAGAGGTTAGAGTGCCCCTGATGGCCGACACCGTCCTCGAGCATCCGAACCGGGACAAGGTCGAGTCCAAGGCCACGCGCGCCGCGGTGGTGCTGCTGCTGCTCGCGAGCGCCGGCCTGATCCTGATCGTCACGATCGGCGGCTGGTCGGCGCTGCAGGGCGCCCAGATCATCTCGATCCTCTACGTCGCCGTCTACGTCGGGATGGCGTTCGCCGTGATGAACTGGAACCGCGGCGTCCTTCCCGTGGCGGCTGCGCTCGCCATCCTGTTCGCCGTGATCGCGGCGGTGGCCGCGCCCGCGTGGTTCGCACGCGACAAGACCGGCTTCGACGACCCCGCGCTCGAAGCCTCGATCCTCGGCCTGCTCACGGCGATCCTGGTGCCGGTCCAGCTTCTCTTGATCGCGTTCGCGATGCGCGGCTTTGCGCAGAAGTGGAACGTCGAGGTCGAGGTCGCGCAGGAACCGGCGCCCGCGACCTAGACTCACAGAGCGCGCGGCGGTATCCGAATTGGCATAGGAGGCGGTCTCAAAAACCGCTGCTCGAAAGGGCTTTGTGGGTTCGAGTCCCACCCGCCGTACTGAGGATCAGTGTCCGAGCCGGTGCGGATCGTTCGCGAACGGCGGCGCGTCGTGCTCCGAGCGGAAGCGGGTCAGCAGCTCCTCCTCCGCAGAGCGCGGGTCGTCCGTCTCGCGCCAGCGCACCTCGAGCTCGCCGGCGTCCTCGAGCTGCCACAGCGCCCGGCCGCCCCAGTTCGACACCTGCTCGCCGGAGCCGAAGCGGACGAGCTCGCGGATGCGGCGCCTGAGAGCCGACGCCCGCGCCACATAGAGCGTCGAAGCCCCTTCCACCCAGTTCGCCTCGAGCTCCTTCGCGGTCAGCGCCGGGTCACGTCCGTCGCGCCGGGCTCCTGGGCTCTGCTCGAGAAAGACCGGTGCGGCGGAGTCCGCGCGTCGCACGACGAACACCCCCGCTCCGGCCGGAACGGACCGGCAGGCCTCGTCTCGAAGGCGGCGCAGCGTGACCGCCGCCGGACCGCCGCCGCCCGCCTGCAGCGCGAGCAGCGCCCCCCACCCCATCGCGCCCGCGCCCACGAGTCCGAAGAATGCGCCCACCCGCCGGCCGATGCTGACGTTGGGCGAGTCGTCGGGGATCCCGAATTCCGGGGGGATCAGGAGGCGCAGGAGGATCAGGCCCGCGGCGAGCGCGCTCAACCCCGCAACCACGGCGATCAGGATCTCGTTGCGCGGCAGCCGCGGCGACAGCGCCCGCGCGCCCAGCACGAGGCCGAGGCAACCCGACGCGAACAGCACCAGGTCGATGAACCCGAACGCGACCCACGCGCTCGCGCGCTCGTCCTCCGCCACGATCGGCGAGCTCTCGCCCGGCACCTCGATCTGGACGTCCACGCCGAACCACGGCATGAACATGCTCGCCAGCAGCAGGAGCCCACCGGCTCCCGCCACGAGCTCACCGATTCGCGGAGGCCGCCTCACGGTGACTCACGAACCAGTCGAGCGCCTCGGGGTTCGCGAGCGAGTCGCGACTCGCGGCGCTCTCCGGCGCCGCACCGAGCAGGATCTTCTTGACCGGCACCTCGAGCTTCTTGTTCGAGAGGGTGCGGGGCACCTCCGGGAGCGCATGGATCTCGTCGGGGACGTGGCGCGGCGAGCACGCCTCCCGCAGCCGCCCGCGCAGCTCCCCGACGAGCGCGTCGTCGAGCTCGGCCCCCTCGCCCAGGACCACGTACAGCAGCATGCGCCCGTCGACGTCGACGACGAGCGAGTCGAGCACCTCCGGAACACCCTCCACGGCGCTGTAGATCTCGCTCGTCCCCATCCGCACGCCGCCGCGGTTGATGGTCGAGTCGGAGCGGCCGTAGATCACGGCGGTGCCGCGCTCCGTCAGCTTGATCCAGTCGCCATGGCGCCAGACGCCCGGGAACATCTCGAAGTAGCTCTCGCGGTAGCGCGACCCGTCCGGGTCGTTCCAGAAGAAGAGCGGCATCGAGGGCATCGGCCTCGTGATGACGAGCTCCCCCACCTCGCCCACGAGGGGCCGGCCGTCCTCGGACCAGGCCTCGACGGCCGCGCCGAGCGCCCGCGCCTGCAGCTCACCGGCGTGCACCGGCAGGTCGGGCACGCCGCCGACGAAGGCCGTGCAGACGTCGGTTCCACCGCTCGTCGAGAACAGCCACACGTCCGGGAGGTGCCGGTAGACCCACTCGAAGCCCTCGACCGGCAGCGGCGAGCCCGTCGAGCCGATTGCCTTCAGGCCCGCGGGGCGTCCCGGCTCGACGCCCGCCTTCATGCACGCGGTGATGAAGCCGGCGCTCGTGCCGAACGTCGTCACGCCCGCCTCGTCGGCGAAGCGCCACATGCCCTCGGGATCCGGCTGGCCGTCGTACAGCACGATCGCCGCGCCGGACAGGAGGCCGCCGACGAGGAAGTTCCACATCATCCAGCCCGTCGTCGTGAACCAGAAGAAGCGATCGTCCTCGCGCAGGTCCATGTGCAGGTGCGCCTTCTTCAGGTGCTCGAGCAGGATGCCCCCCTGTCCCTGCACGATCGCCTTCGGCAGCCCGGTGGTGCCCGAGCTGTAGAGGACCCACAGCGGATGGTCGAACGGAAGCTGCTCGAACTCGAGCTCCGCCGGCTCTCCGAGCAGGTCGTCCCACCCGCTCGGCACCAGCACGGTGTGCTCGAGCGAGGGGATCGCCTCCTCGATCGCGCGCACCCGGTCGCGACGGTCGAAGTCCTTGCCGCCGTAGCGGTAGCCCTCCGTGGCGAGCAGCAGCTTCGGCTCGATCTGCGCGAAGCGGTCCACGACCGTCGGCACGCCGAACTCGGGCGCGCAGCTCGACCAGATCGCGCCGATGCTCGCGCACGCGAGGAAGGCGATCACCGTCTCGGGCACGTTCGGCATGTAGGCGGCCACGCGGTCGCCGCGACCGACCCCGAGGCGCCGCAGACCGGCCGCGCAGCGCGCGGTGGCGTCGCGCAGCTCGTCCCAGGTGAGCTCGGCCAGCGGGCTCGACTCGGTCGCGTGGACGATCGCCGTCGCGCCGGGCCGGCCTGCGGAGAACAGCCGCTCGGCGTAGTTCAGGGTCGCGCCCGGGAACCACTCGGCGCCCGGCATGTCGCTCGAGGCGAGCACCCGGCCCGGTGGCGGGCCAACGGCGAAGCGCTCCCAGATCGAGCCCCAGAAGCCCTCGAGGTCCTCGACCGACCAGCGCCAGAGCTCGTCGTAGCTCGCGAAGCCGCGCTCGCGCGTGTACTCCGACATCTTCGTCGGCCGCCCAGAGGGCTCCCAGAGCAGATCGCCTTCGCGCATCGGCGCGGGATCCTATGTCTCAGCAGCGCGCGAGCGCAGGCGCGCGTGGCGCTCGTGCCGCCGCCGGCGCTCGTCGTCCACGAGCGGGCCGAGCAGCGCGCGCGCCGCCAGCGGGGTCAGCCCCATCACCGCGAAGGCCGCCGCCCAGGAGAACTCGGACGCGACGTAGCCGAGCGTGACCGGGACCGCCGCGGCCACGAGCCGCATCGACGTGTTCTGGATGCCCATCGCCTTGCCCGCCTGGTGGCGACCGGAGATCTCGGCCGCCGCGGTGAACGAGAGCCCGTTCCAGCTCATGGCCGCAACGCCGCCGGCCATCAGCGCGGGCACCGCGACAGCCGCCGGCGCGGGCGTGAGCGCCGCGGCCAGGAGCAGCAGCACTCCGGCCACGCCGGCGAGCAGCCGAAACGGCTCGATGCGCTCGTCGCGGCGGTCGGACCAGTGGCCCGCGAGGGCGCGCGCGAGCGCCGCGAGCACCTGGACCGCCCCGAGCACGGCGGCGGCCTCGCCCGCGCTGAAGCCGCGCTCGCCGTACAGGTAGAGCACGAGCAGCGACGTGATCCCGACCTGGCCGATGATCATCAGCGACGACGCCGCGCTCAGCCGCCAGATGCGCGGGTCGCGCGCGGCGTCGGGGGCGGGCGGAGCCTTGGACACCCGCGCGGGCGCCTCCCTCATCCAGAGCGCCGCCGCGACCGCCGCGAGCAACATCGCTCCGGCGAGCACGTAGAGCGCGGCGTCGAGTCCCGCCGCGGCCGCGATCGCCGGCAGCGTGAAGGAGGCCGCCGCCGCGCCCACCGGAACGGCTGTCTGGCGCAGGCCGAGCGCGAGCCCGCGCTCGTCACGCGGGAACCAACCGAACACCGCGCGCCCGCTCGCCGCGACCCCGCTCGAGCCGAGAGCGCCGGCCAGCGCCATCCCGATCACGAGCGCCGTGTAGCCGCCGCTGAGGGCGGTCAGGGCGATCAGCGCCGAGCCGCCCGCGAGGCCCACGCTCACCACGACACGCTCGCCTATCCGGTCGGCGAGGATCCCCCATGCGAGCAGGGTCGAGACCGTGCCTAGCGCGAAGGCCGTGAACACGATCGTGACCTGAACGAGCGTGAGGCCGAAGGCGTCCTGGATGGCCGGGCCGATCGCCGGAAGCCCGCCCTGGACCGCGGCGATCGCCGCTGTGGCGCCCGCTCCGGTTGCAAGGACCACCCAGCGATAGCCGGATGATCGATGCGATGCGTTCACCGCTTCGAGTCTACGCGGGCACCGATAGCGTCCCGGCGGTGCTCCATCACGTAACCCTCGAGCTGAGCAGGGCCGACGAGCAGCGTATGGCGGAGTTCTGGCAGCTCGCGGGCTTCGCGCCGGTCGAGCCGCCGGAGGGCCTGCGAGGACGCACCGCGTGGTTCGAGCGCGGCGACACCCAGATCCATCTCATGTGGGTGGACGAGCCGGTGGCGCCGCCGCTCGGTCACGGCGCGGTGGTCGTCGAGGACTACGAGGCGGCGCTCGAACGCATCCGCGCGGCGGGCTTCGAGGTCCGCGAGAGCACGGCCTACTGGGGCGCGCCGCGCAGCTTCGTCGCGCTACCGGGCGGGCACCGCGCCGAGCTCATGGCGTGGCCGCCGGGGGCGAATTCGCGCTGACGCCCGCTCCTCAGTGCATGAACACCTGCGCACCGCCTCACCTCTTCAAGGAATTCGTCAGCGAACTGATCAGTCGGCTGACGGATCGCTTCGACCGACGCCCCGTGTGCCGGTCGCCGGGCCCGATGAGCCCGCGCAATCGCGCCACAGCCAGCCGGGGCCTCCAGCTCGAGATGCGCCCGCACCCGCGACTCTCGCGGTTCACGATCTGGCTCGCGCACGAGCTCGCGCGCCGGCTCCGTGCCGAGATCGATGCGGGGCTGCGGGCGGAATACGGGTTGCGCTGCCCGGATCTGCTGGTACTCGCGCTGGTCGACGGCGTTCCCGGCATCTCGCAGGACGCCGTCGTCGACAGGACCGGGATCGACCGCACAACCGTCTCGCAGCTGCTGCGAGAGCTCGAGGATCGCGGCTATCTCGAGCGCGCACCGGATCCGCTCGATCGCCGGAGGGCGCGCTCGACGGTGACCGAGGTCGGGTCGCGTGTCGCGGCCGCCGCCGAAGCCGAAGCGGACGCGGCCACCCGCCGCGTGCTCGGCCGTATCAGCGCCCGCGAGCGGCGGCGCCTCGATCAGCTCCTCGGACGAGCGCTCGGGGCGGACGCGGAGGTCGACCCGTTCGGCCTGCTCAGACCGGCGTGACCGGGTTGCGCTTGGCCGGCCAGGAGCGGTCGCGCGAGGCGTACGCGGCGTAGCGGCGGATCAGCTCCTCGCGCAGGAGCTCGGGCTCGACGACCGCATCGATCACGAGCTCCGAGGCCAGGTGGAGGATGTCGATCTCCTGCTTGTACTCGGCGCGCAGCTCCTCCGTGCGCCTGGCGCGCTCCTCCTCGTCCTCGATCGCCTGAAGCTGGTTGAAGAAGACGGCGTTGATGGCGGCCTGCGGACCCATCACGGCGATCTTCGCGTCCGGAAGGGCGATGCAGGCGTCGGGCTCGAAGGCCGGCCCGGCCATCGCGTAGAGCCCCGCGCCGTAGGCCTTGCGGACGATCACGGAGATCTTCGGCACCGTCGCCTCCGACACGGCCGAGATCATCTTCGCCCCCGAGCGGATGATGCCCTGTCGCTCGACCTGGGTGCCGATCATGAATCCCGGCACGTCGGCGAGGAACAGCAGCGGGATGTTGAAGGCGTTGCAGGTCCAGATGAAGCGCGCGGCCTTGTCCGAGGAGTCGACGAAGAGCACGCCGCCCCTCTGTTTCGGCTGGTTCGCGACGATGCCGATCACGCGGCCGTCGAGGCGCGCGTAGCCGACCACGAGCTCCTTCGCCCAGCGCTTCTGGATCTCGAGGAACGAGCCCTCGTCCACGAGCGCGTCGATCAGGGTGAGGATGTCGAAGGGCTTGTTCTCGTCCGCGGGCAGCTCGGGAAACTCAGCCGCCGGCCCGGCGGGCGGCGCCGGCGGCGGGTCCTCGCGCCAGCTCGTCGGGAAGTAGCCGAGGTAGCGCGCGGCGAGGTCGAGTCCCTCCTCGTCGGAGCGAACGAGGAAGTGCCCGCAGCCGGAGACGCCGGTGTGCATGCGCGCGCCGCCCATCTCCTCGAGCGTGACCGTCTCGCCGATCACCATCTCTGCCATTCGCGGCGAGCCGAGGTACATGGACGCGTTGCCGTCGCGCATGATCACGACGTCGCAGAAGGCGGGGATGTATGCCCCGCCCGCCGCGCTCGGCCCGAACAGCACGCAGAGCTGCGGTACGACGCCGGACAGCTTGACCTCGGTGTGGAAGATCCGGCCCGCGCCGCGGCGCCCGGGGAACATGCGCACCTGATCGGTGATGCGCGCCCCGGCGGAGTCGACCAGGTAGATCATCGGCACGAGGTGCTCGAGCGCCTGCTCCTGGATGCGGATGATCTTCTCGACGGTCTTCGGGCCCCACGAGCCGGCCTTCACGGTCGGGTCGTTGGCCATCAGCGCGATCGGGCGGCCGCCGACCGTCGCCATGCCGGTGAGTACTCCGTCGGCCCCGAAGCCGTCCTGTTCCCAGTTCGCGAGCAGGGCGTCCTCGACGAACGAGCCTGCGTCGACGAGCCGGGCCACGCGCTCGCGCACGGGGAGCTTGCCCTGCTCGGCGGACTTCTCGTGATGGCGCTCGGGCCCGCCGCCGCGGGCGCGCTCGAGCGCTTCCTTCAGGTCGCTCACGGGCCCGAATGTAGCCGCCGCCGCAGCGCCCAGCCGAATGCGCGCAGGCGCGCTGTGCGGATCCACACAGCTACCGGCGGTCCGGCCATTGCGCCGAGCACCGCGATCAGCAGCGGTGCGAACGGCGTGGAGCCGAAGAACAGGAGGCCGACGGCCACCCCGAGCTCCGCGCCGATGATGAGTGCGGCAACCATCCTGGACGGCTTCGCCCGCCGGTCACCCGGTCCTCTGCGCTGCAATGGATAATCCAGGCGTGGCCCTCGTGATTACAGAAGACAGGGGCGGGGTCCGGCACCTCGTCATCAACCGGCCCGAGAAGCGCAACGCGCTCAACGGGGAGACGATCCGCGAGCTGGGCGCGGCGATCGAGGCGGCCGCGGCCGACGACTCGGTGCGCGTCCTGGTCCTGCGCGGCGAGGGCGCGATGTTCTCGTCGGGCATGGACGTCTCCGACCTGCGCGAGCTGTCCGAGCAGCCGGCGCGGCTGCGCGAGTACCGGGGGCCGATCCTCGCCTGGTGGAACCTGCTCGAGGAGATGCCGAAGCCGACGATCTGCCAGATCCACGGCGCGGCGCTTGGCGGCGCCTTCGAGCTCGCCCTCGCCTGCGACTTCCGGACGATGGCGGAGGAGGCTGTGGCCGGGATCATGGAGGTGCGGATCGGCCTGCTTCCCGACGTCGGCGGCTGCTCTCGGCTGCCGGCGGTGGTCGGGCTCGGCAACGCGAAGGAGCTCATCATGACCGGCAAGGTCATCGACGGGCACGAGGCTCACCGCATCGGGTTCGCCAACCGGATCGCTCCGGCCGAGTCACTCGACGAGGCCACCGAGGCGTTCGCGAACGAGCTGCTCGCGTGCGCGCCGCGAGCCGTCGGGCTCGCCAAGCGAGTGATGGACGCCGCTGCCAAGCCGGCGCTCGCCACGACGCTCGAGCTCGAGGTCACCGCGCAGGAGACGCTCGCCGGGACCGAGGACTTCGCCGAGGGCGCCCGCGCCTTCTTCGAGAAGCGCTCGCCCGACTTCGCAGGGCGCTAGACCCCGAAAACACGACGAGCCCGGACAGAATCCGGGCTCGTGTGCAAGCCGAGGCTGGGTCGGGGGAACCCATATGTGCCGAAAACCGGCCTCGGCGTCTGTTTTGGGGTACTACCCGGGCCTACAGGTCCTCAACCCTCACAAACGAGAACGTGGCCGCGGACAGCAGGATCAGCCCGGCGGTGACGAGCCAGGCGAGTCCATAGCCGCCGAGCGACGACAGCGCGCCGAACGCGAGCGGCCCGCCGGCGGCGCCGACGTAGATGCCCGTCTGACTGATTCCGGTGGCGGCCGCGGGCGCGTCGCGGTGCTGGTGGACGACGGCCATGTTGAACAGGCCGGGCCAGCCCCAGCCGAGGCCGAACGCCACGAGCGCGCCGGCCACGAAGGGCACCACGGCTCCCGTCGCGAGCAGGAGGAAGCCGGCGCAGCCTGCCGTCAGGAGCACGACCACCATGCGGAAGCCGTAGTCCCCGAGGCGGTCCGCGCGTGCGCCGACGGTGAGCCGCACACCGAGCGCGACGACACTGCCCACGGCCGCGAGCAGGCCCGCCGAACCCTCGGCGATGCCGGTGTCGACGGCGGAGGCCACGAGGTAGGCGCTGAGCGCGCACGGCCCCGCGCTGCCGAGCGCGGCGCCGACCGCGATCAGCACGAGGCGGGCGGTCGGTCGCGGCGCGCGCTCGCGTTCGGCCGGCGGGCGCAGCGAGCCTGCGCTCCTGCGAAGCACGAGCGCGACAGCGAGCGGCACGAGCGCGCAGATCGCGAAGGTGGGGCGCCAGCCGAGCGGGATCGCCAGCGCGGGCAGCGCGAGCCCGCTCAGCAACACGGCTCCCGGGATGCCCGACTGCTTGATGCCGAACGCGAGCCCCTGGCGCTCGGGCGGCACCTGGTCCGCCATGAACAGGTTGATCGCCGGCTGCACGATCGCGTTCGCGAGGCCGGCCAGCGCCAGCAGCAGCAACAACACGAGGAGCGAGTGCGCAACGAGCGCGGCGAGGAGCAGGCAGAGAGCGGTGACGAGAATGCCGGAGCGCATCGCGGGCAGCGCGCCGGTGCGCTCGGACAGCCTCCCTCCCGGTCCGGCGCCGACGACCCCCGCGAAGAAGAACACCGTGACACCGGCGGCGACCGCCTCGACGCTCGAGCCGAGGTCCGAGCGGATCTGGAGCGCCGTCGAGCCGACGAGGAAGCCCGGCAGCACGGCCGCGGTGCCGGCCGCGACCGCCAGCAGCGATGGCCGTACGAGGCCCGCCACGGCCTCAGGCCGCGAACTCTCGCGCGATCGCGACGGTCGCCCTGACGCAGTCGCGCACGCAGCCGATGTCGACGGCCTCCGGGCAGATCGCTCGGAAGGTGGTAGTTCGGGAAAGCCGCCGTCGCGGACCGACAGGAGCGAGACGCTGCGAAGGCCGCGCAGGCGCGCGAGGGCCGGATCCGTCCAGCCGCCGATCCGCCAGGGACGCAGCTCCGACCCCGTCGGCCCGGGCCGCCTCGATGGCGAGGCGCACGTCCGCGGCGTCGTAGCGGACCGGCCAGAGCCCGGCCTCCCCCGTCAGCACGATCGGCTCGCCCGAGCCGACCGTGTCGAGGCCGACCACGAGCGTCGCTTCGCGCTCGAGCCGCGCGCCCGGACCGTCGAGCCAGGCCGCCATGCCGCCCATCCCGGACTCCTCGCAGCCCGGCACGACCAGCATCACCTCGAGCCCATCGGGGCGCTCCGCGTCGAGCTGCCGGACGACCTCGAGCAGCGCCGCCACACCGGAGGCGTTGTCGTTCGCTCCGGGAACGCTCGGGCTGCGCGACTGCTCGAGCGCCAGCGCGAGCGCGAGGCCGAGCACGCCGGCCGCCGCGAGCCGCACGGGCGGGCGCGCCGCCCCGTGGCGGCGACCGCCGCGAGCGCGAGCTCGGGGAGCAGGGCGAGCGACGCCCGCCTGCCGGAGCGGGCGGCCGCGCGGTCGCCGGGGCCGGTCAGGCGCGGGTCCCACATGAGGCCGGTGCGGGCGGCGTCGTGATGCGCAACGAGCACGAGCGTCCGGCGGCGGGCCCCGCGGGCCGGCAGCCGGCCGTCGCGTTCACGCCAGTGCCCGCGCGGCAGGAATGGCCGCGTCCATTGCCGCCGTCCGCTGAAATCGAGCTCGAAGGAGGCGAGCGCGGCGGCCGCGAGAAGCCGCGAGCCGCGCAGCGCGGCGAGCACGCCGGCCGCGTAGTGCAGCCCCTGCGCGTGGGCGAAACTCGTCGAGTACTCGAACTCGTCGAGCTCGCACGTCCTCCGGCGCCCGCCTCTGCCAGCCGCGCCGCGACCCACTCGGCCGAGCGGCCGCTCCCCCGCCGTCGCGGAGCCGCGCTCGATTGCCGCTAGGCCCGCGATCTGCTCAGGGATTTGCACTCTCGCGACGATACTTTCGTATGCGACTCGCCGGACGCTCGTCCTGCTGCGAGCGCGTCAGGCGCCGGCGGCCCTGACGGGGCCCGCCTTCAGCACGTGGCTGCCGAGCGGGCGGCCGAGCACGCGCTGAGCCTCGGCGGCGCACTCGATCAGCTTCGCCAGGTCGATGCCCGTGTCGTAGCCCATCTCGTGCAGCATCGAGACGAGGTCCTCGCTCGCGATGTTGCCGGTCGCGCCGGCGGGCACGGGGCAGCCGCCGAGCTCGCCGAATGACGACTCGAAGCTCCGCACGCCTGCCTCGAGGGCGCCGAGCACGTTCGCGAGCCCCTGCCCGCGCGTGTTGTGGAAGTGGGCGGTGAGCTCAGCGCCGAGGTCGAGGCCGTCGAAGAACTCGCGCACCTGAACCGGGTTCGCCATGCCCGTGGTGTCGCCGAAGCCGATCTCCTCGGCGCCCGCGTCCACGAGCCGGCGGGCGATCGCGAGCACGCGCTCGCGTGGAACGTCGCCCTCGTAGGGGCAGCCGAACGCGACCGAGATGACCCCCTCGCAGCGCAGGCCCTCCTCGCGCGCGCGGGCGAGCACGCGCTCGAGGCCGCTCAGCGACTCCTCGATCGAGCGGTTCACGTTCTTCCTGTTGTGGGTCTCCGAAGCCGACAGGAAGACGTTGATCTCGTCGAAGCGCTCGCGCAGCGGCAGCGCGTTCTCGAGCCCGCGCTCGTTCGGGATCAGGACGCTGACGGACACGTCGTCCGGGATCTCGGCGCGCTCGAGCACCTCGGGTCCGTCGGCGAGCTGGGGGATCACGTCGGCGCGGACGAAGCTCGTGACCTCGAGCCGCCGCAGGCCGGTGCGGGCGAGCATCTCGACGAGCCGCACCTTGTCGCCGGTCGCGATGACCTCGGGCTCGTTCTGAAATCCGTCGCGCGGGCCGACCTCGCGGACCTTCACGTCCATGCTCTAGATCCTGGCAAGCCCGCCGCTGACGCCGAGCGCCTGGCCCGTCACGTAGGAGGCGTCGTCCGACGCGAGGAAGGCGATCGCGCCCGCCACCTCCTCGGGCTGCCCCAGCCGGCGCAGGTTGGTCGAGGCGACCATCGTCTCGACGAGCCGGTTGCCGATCTCGCCGAGCGCCTCGGGCGCGCCCATCAGGAGCGGCGTCTCGATCGGCCCCGGCGCCACCGCGTTGCAGGTGATGCCGTAGCGGCCGTTCTCGATCGCGAGCGCCTTCATGAAGCCGATCACGCCCGCCTTGGCGGCCGAGTAGATCGCCGATCCGCTCGAACCGACCCGCCCCGCCTCCGACGCCGTGGTCACGATGCGGCCGTAGCGGCGCTCCTGCATGCCCGGCAGCACCGCGTGCGTCACCGCGATCACGCCGCGCAGGTTCACCGCCAGCACGCGGTCCCACAGGTCGGGGTCCGTCTTCGTGAACCAGCCCCACTCGTCGTAGCCGGCGTTGTTCACGAGCACGTCGACCGGCCCGAGCTCCGCCTCGGCCCCGGCGAGCGCGGCGGCGATCGACTCGCCCGAGCGCACGTCGAGCTCGAACGCGGCGCCGTCGATCTCGTCCGCCACCTGGCGCGCGCCCTCGGCGTTCATGTCGGTGACCGCCACGCGGGCGCCCTCGGCCGCGAGGCGCCGCGAGGTCGCGGCGCCGATGCCAGACGCACCACCGGTCACCAGCGCTGTCCGTCCCGCGAGCCGCAAGCCGCGCGGGAGCGTAGCGCGGGCCGGGGCCGTAGGGTTCGGCCCATGACGAACTCGCTCAGTGGCCGCACGATCTTCATGTCAGGGGGCAGCCGCGGGATCGGGCTCTCGATCGCGCTGAGGGCGGCGCGCGACGGGGCGCGGATCGCGCTGATCGCCAAGACCGCCGAGCCGCACCCGCGCCTGCCGGGGACGATCTACACCGCGGCGGAGGAGATCGAGGCGGCGGGCGGCGAGGCGCTCGCGATCGTGGGCGACATCCGCGACGCGGACGGGGTCGAGCGGGCGGTGGCGCAGACGGTCGAGCGCTTCGGCGGGATCGACATCGTCGTCAACAACGCCAGCGCGATCAATCTCGCGCCGATGCGCGACCTCGAGGTCAAGCGCTTCGACCTCATGCAGACGATCAACGCGCGCGGCACGTTCGTGGTCACGCGCGCGTGCCTGCCGCACCTGCGCGAGTCGGACCACGCCCACGTGCTGACGCTCTCCCCGCCGCTCTCGGTCGACCGGCGCTGGCTGCGCTCGCACAGCGCCTACACGCTCTCCAAGATGGGCATGACGATGATCACGCTCGGCGTGGCGGAGGACGAGGCCGAGGCCGGCATCGGCGCCAACTGCCTCTGGCCGCGCACGATCATCGCGACCGCCGCGGTGCAGAACCTGCTCGGCGGCGACGAGGCGATGGCGCGCTCCCGCGTGCCCGAGATCATGGGCTGACGCCGCTCAGGCGGTTCTCGTGCGCGACCCGCGCGAGTGCACCGGCAACACGTTCATCGACGACGAGGTGCTCGCCGACGCGGGCGTGACGGACTTCAGCGGCTACGCGGCCGAGGGCGCGGACCTGACGCTCGACATCTTCGTCGACGGCTGGCCCGAGCCCGCGAGGGCCTAGCGGCGCGTGGGCGAGCGGGTCGTACTGCTCTCGGGCGGCACGGGCGGGGCGAAGCTCGCGCGCGGGCTCGCCGAGCTCACGGACGAGCTGACGGTGATCGCGAACACGGGCGACGACGTCGACGCCTACGGCGTGCACGTCTCGCCCGACCCCGATCTCGTCACCTGGTGGCTCGCCGACGAGATCGACGAGGAGCGCGGCTACGGCCTTCGCGGCGACAGCTGGCGCGTTATGGAGGAGCTCGAGGCCGCGGGGCGGACGATCTGGTTCCGGCTCGGCGACCGCGACCTGGCCATGTGCCTCGTCCGGACGGAGCGCCTGCGCGCCGGCCACCGCCTGACCGAGGCGCACGGCGCGGTGGTCGAGGCGATGGGCGTCCGCTCCCGCGTGCTGCCGATGTCGGACCAGCGCGTGGCCACCTGGGTCGGAGCGGGCGGGCGCAAGCTGCCCTTCCAGGAGTTCATGATCGTCGACCGCGCGAAGGGCCCGATCGACGCGGTCGAGCTGCGCGGCATCCACCGGGCGCGGCCGAGCGACGACGCGCTGGCGGCGCTGGCGGAGGCCGACGTGATCCTGATCGGCCCCTCGAACCCGGTGATATCGATCGGCCCGATCCTCGCGCTTCCCGGCATGCGCGAGGCCGTCCGCTCCGCGAAGGCGCCGGTGGTCGCCGTCAGCCCCTTCGTGGGCGGCGAGACGCTCAAGGGCCCGACGGACGACTTCTGCGCGTTCGCGGGGATCGAGACGAACGCGCAGGGCATCGCGGGGGCCTACGGCGACCTGCTCGAGGGCCTGGTGGCGGACGAGGAGGTCGAGGGCATTCCCGCTCTCGTCTGCGACACGCTCATGGCCGACGCGAGCTCGCGCGTGACGGTTGCCACGAACACCCTGGAGTTTGCGGTGAAGCTCGCGGGCTGAGGGCCGCCGCCGGGCGATCCGCAGGTACGCTGCCCCTGGCCCTCCCGATGTCGACCATCGCCATCCTGCCGGTTAAGAGCTTCACGGCCGCGAAGCAGCGGTTGGCGGGACTGCTCGGCGCCGGCTCGCGCCAGGCGCTCGCGCAGGCGATGTTCTCGGACGTGTTGACCTCGCTCCGCCACGTGCCCGGCCTCGATTCCGTGGCGGTCGTGACCGCCGACCGCGTGGCCGAGTCCGCCGCGCTCGGCGAGCGGGTGCAGGTGCTGCGCGACACCGAGCAGGCCGGGCAGTCGGAGGCGGCGCTGATCGGAATCCGCTACGCGCTCGCCGCCTCCTACGAGCGCGCGCTGCTCGTCCCGGGCGACACGCCGCTGCTCGACCCCGTGGAGGTGGCGGCGCTGCTCGAGCTCGACGACGCCGTCGCGATCGTGCCGGACCGCCACGGCACCGGCACGAACGCCCTGCTGCTCTCGCCGCCGGACGCGATCGAGCCGAGCTTCGGGCCGGGGAGCTTCGAGCGCCACGTGGCGGCGGCGCGCGCCGCGGGCGGCGAGCCGGCTGTCGAGCGCGTTGCGTCGCTCATGTTCGATGTCGACACGCCGGACGACCTGAACGAGCTCGCCACGGCCCTCGAGGGCTGCCGCGGGCGCGCTCCCTCGACGCGCGGGGCGCTGCGCCAGCTCGACCGCTCGCGCGCCCGCGCCTCGGCGGTGCGGGTGTCGCGCGCGACGGCCGCCTGAGTGCCTTCGCTCGAGTGCGTCGGGCTCCCCGCCCTGCCGCAGATCCGGGCGGGCGACGACCTCGCCGCCCTGATTGCCGCCGTTCTCCCGGACGATCTCACGTCCGGCGACCTCGTCGCCGTCGCGCACAAGGTGGTATCGAAGGCCGAGGGCCGCACGCGCCGGCTCGCCGAGATCGAGGCCGGTGAGCGCGCACGCGCGCTCGGCGCCGAGCGCGACCGCGACCCCCGCCTCGTGCAGGCGGTGCTCGACGAGTCGGTGGAGCTGCTGTCGGCCCGAGGGCCGCTGATCTGCGTCACGCGGCACGGCTTCGTCTGCGCGAACGCGGGCGTGGACCGCTCGAACGCGGCGGGCGAGGACGAGCTGATCCTGTTGCCGGAGGACCCCGACGCCTCCGCGCGCCGGCTCCGCGACGGCCTCGGGGCCGCGCGGGGCGTCCGGCCGGCGGTGATCGTCACCGACTCGTTCGGGCGCGCGTGGCGCACGGGTCAGGTCGACGTGGCGATCGGGGTCGCCGGGCTGACGGCGGTCGACCCGTGGTCGGGCCGCGCGGATGCCTTCGGACGCGAGCTTCACGCCACCTCGATAGCGGTCGCCGACGCCGCCGCGGCGGCCGCCGACCTGGCGCGCGCGAAGGACTCGTCGCAGCCCGTGGTGCTCGTGCGCGGCCTCGCGCGCTACGTCAGTGCGGACGACGGGCCGGGCGCGGCGCCACTGCGGCGCGCGCCCGAGGACGACCTGTTCCGCTAGTTCTCGACGAAGTAGGAGCCCGACTCGCCGCTCGAGTAGAAGCGTGTCGTGATCGTCTTCTTGCGCGTGTAGAACTCGACCGCGTCCGGACCGTGCGCGTGCAGGTCGCCGAGGAACGAGTCCTTCCAGCCGGAGAACGGGAAGAACGCAACCGGCGCCGCGACGCCGATGTTGACGCCGACCATGCCCGCCTCGACGTCGTGCTTGAAGCGCCGCACCGCGGCGCCCGACTCCGTGAAGATCGACACGCCGTTGCCGAAGCGCGAGCGCGAGATCGTCTCGATCGCCTCGTCGAGCGTCGCCACGTTCACGAGCGACAGCACCGGCCCGAAGATCTCCTCCTGCACGATCTCCATGTCGGCCGTGGCGCCGGAGAGGATCGTGGCGCCGACGAAGCAGCCGGCGCCGTCGCCCGCCTCGCGTCCGTCCACGAGCAGCTCGGCTCCGGCCTCGACGCCCTTGTCGATCATCCCGATGATGCGCTCGCGCGCCGCCTCGGACACGACGGGGCCGAGCTCCGAGTCCTCGTCGAGCCCGTCGCCGAGGCGGATCTTCTCGGTGGCCTCCCTCAGGGCGGGCACGAGGCGCTCGTGGGCCTCCCCGACGGTCACGACGACGGAGCCCGCCATGCAGCGCTGGCCTGCGGCCCCGAAGGCCGAGCCGATGATCCCGCTGACGGTCTTGTCGATCACGGCATCCGGCATGACGACCATGTGGTTCTTCGCCCCGCCGAGCGCCTGCACGCGCTTGCCGGCCTTCGCGGAGCGCTCGTAGACGATCTTCGCCACGGGCGCGGAGCCGACGAACGAGACGGCGTCGATGCCCGGGTGGTCGAGAATTCCCTCGACGATCTCGCGGCCGCCGTTGACGAGGTTGACCACGCCGGGCGGCAGGTCGAGCGTCTCGATCACCTCGAACGCGATCTGCTGGGTCAGCGGCACCTGCTCCGAGGGCTTGAGGATGAAGGTGTTCCCGCAGGCGATCGCGAACGGCAGGAACCAGAACGGCACCATCGCCGGGAAGTTGAACGGGACGATCGCGGCGCAGACGCCGACCGGCTGGCGGATCGTCTCGGCGTCGATCCCGCGCGAGACGTCCTCGAGGATGCGGCCCTGCATGGTGGTCGGCACGGCGCAGGCGCACTCGACCATCTCGATCATGCGGGCGACCTCCGCGCGGGCATCGCCGATCGTCTTGCCCATCTCGGTGGTCACCGAGCGCGCCAGGTCCTCGCGGCGCCCATTCAGGCCCTCGCGCAGGGCGAACAGCCGGCGGCCGCGCTCGATCACGCTGACGTCGCGCCAGACCGGAAGCGCCTCGCGCGCGGCGCTCACGGCGGCGTCGAGGTCGGAAGCCGTGGACAGGGGCACGCGCGCGAGCACCTCGCCGGTTGCCGGGTTCGTGACGTCGAGGGCCTCGGCGCCGGCCGACGGCGCGGTCCATGCGCCGGCGATGTAGTTGTCGAGCAGGCGAGTCTCGCGTAGCGGCTTCCATCAGCCCATCGTAGTGCCCGCGAACGGCCCGGTGACCTCGTAGACCGCCCCGGGCCCGGGCTCGAGGCCGTTCGGCGGGAAGGCCCGCTGTGACGCGAAGAACATCCGCCGGCCCGACGGATCGAACGTGACGCCCGTCAGCTCGCTGCGCGCGTGCTGCGGTCCCGTGACGGAGAGAAAGCGCGACACGCGCCGCTCGCGGTCGATCACGCCGATGTCGATCTCGTCCGTCGCGATGTCCTCGCAGACGAACACCTCGCCGGCGCCCGTTCCCGTCAGGGCGTCCACGCGCAGGAGCGGGGCGCTGCGCGAGGCGAGGCCGTCGTAGATCACCCGGATCCGCGCGGCGCGGGTGTCGTAGGCGTGCACGCGATGGTCGGCGGTCGTGGCCACGTAGAGCGTGTGGCCCTCGAGCCAGATGCCCTCGCCGCGCTTGAAGCGGGTCGCGCCGCGGACCTGGCGGCGGATCGCCTCACGGCGCGCCAGCGGATCCGGAACCGCCAGCCAGCGCACCGCCCCGCCCGGCTCGACGCTCGCGACCTCGAGCCGGCCGGCGGACAGGTCCGGCCAGCGCTCCGGCGTGAAGCGATAGAGACCGCCGTCGACCAGGTCCTCGGTCATGTAGACGCGGCGGCCCTCCGGGTCGACGGCGGCCGCCTCGTGCTTGAAGACGCCCATCGCGTCGCGCGGGCGTGCGCGGCCACGCCCGCCGGGGTCGCACTCCCAGACGCGGCCGGACTCCACCTCCTCGCACGACAGCCAGGTGCCCCATGGCGTGCCGCCGCCCGAGCAGTTCTGGCTCGTCCCGGCGAGGATGCGGTACGCGTCCTCGATCTCGCCGCCGGAGCCGAAGCGGATCGCCGAGGCGCCGCCGTCGAGCCTCTCCGAGTTCGAGGCGAGCACGAAGCCGCCGCCGTCGTCCGGGAAGGTCGCCATGCCGTCCGACGCGAGGTGCCAGCGGTAGCCCGTGCCGGCCACGGGCTCGCCCCCGCGGGCGACCATCCGGGCCCGGAAGCCGTCCGGGAGCCGGATCCCGTGCTCGTCCGGCGGGCGCAGCGGGCCGTAGCCCCCGCCGTGGCGCATCGGGCGGCTCTCCGCGGTTTCGAACAGCTCGTCCCAGAACAGCGCACCGAGCGTCACGGCGGCCACGCCGCCCAGGCCCAGGCCGACGAACTCGCGGCGGTCGAGAGAGCTCACTGGCGCCGATTGTGGCGATCGCGGCGCGATCGCTCGTGAATTTGGTGCGATGAGAAGGTGAAAGAACCGTGTCCCTCGTGATTCGATCCCTCGCCGCGTGCGCCGTGCCCGTCCTCGCGGTCCTCGCCGGCTGCGGCGGCGACTCGGGCGCCGACACGCCCACCGTCGCGCTCGACTTCCAGCCGAACGCGGCGCACGCCGGCATCTACGCGGCGGGCGAGGACCTCGAGATCCGCGTGCCGTCGTCGTCCACCGACTCGCTCAAGCTGCTCGCGGCGGGCCGCGCGGACATGGCCGTGGTGGACATCCACGACCTCGGTCTGGCGCGCGCCGCCGGCCGGGATGTCGTCGGCGTGGGCGCCCTCGTCCAGCGCCCGCTGGCGGCGGTGATCGCCGGCGATCCCGAGATCCGGCGGCCGCGCGACCTCGAGGGGAGGCGCGTGGGAGTGACCGGCCTGCCGTCCGACGACGCCGTGCTGCGCGCGGTGGTCGAGGGCGACGGCGGCGATCCGGAGCGCGTCCGCACGGTCACGATCGGCTTCTCCGCCGTGCCGAGCCTGATCACGGGCCGCGTCGACGCCGTGGTCTCGTTCTGGAACGTCGAGGGCGTGGCGCTGCGCGCTCGCGGCGTCGACACGCGCGAGTTCCGGGTCGATCGCTACGGGGCGCCGCGCTACCCGGAGCTGGTGCTGGCCGTCGAGCGCGAGACGCTCGAGGACGAGCCCGAGCTGGTCGAGGAGGCGCTCGCGGCCATCCGGCGCGGCACGCGCTCGGCGCTGCGCGACCCGGCGCCGGTGCTCGAGGAGATCGCGAGGGCGTCCGGGGCGGACAGCGCGCTCGTCGCGGCCCAGTTCGATGCGATCGCCCCGGCCCTGCGCCCGCCGGTCGGCCTCAGGGGGCCCGCCCTCGAGGGCTGGGCGCGCTTCGACTCGCGCTTCGGCATCCTCGACGCCGCACCGGACGTGCGTCGCGCGTTCTCAGTCGGCGTCTCGCGCGCCGAGTAGGCCCTCGACGAGCGCCACCGGCTCGCGCGCCATGCGCGAGCGCGGAACGACCCGCTCGAAGCCCGCCGCCTCCGCGCGCAGCCGCACGTCGTGCTCCACGTGCGAATAGAAGCCGAGCCGCGGCAGACCCGCCTCCGCCGAGCTCTCGATGCGCTCGTCCGGGTCGGCCGTCAGGTCGACCACGAGCAGCTCGGCGTCCTCCCCCACGCGCACCGGCTCGTGTCCGCCGGCGCGCAGCGCGCCCTCGAGCTTCGAGCCGAACAGCAGGTCCGGGCAGAGCAGTGCCACCCGCGCCATCGGGCCCTACTGGTCGCGCCTGCGGCGGAACTCCTGGCGCACCGACTCCGGGCGCCCCCACATCTGCACGACCTCGACGCGGCCGGACCGGGCCTCCCTCACCACGAGCTCGCCCTCGATGCCGTTCGCGTCGAGCAGGCCGAGCGTGCCGTGGACGGTCTCGGCGGCGGCCGCGTGCCCGAACTGGTTCGCCACGCGCAGGCGCCAGTGCCAGTCGTGCTCCGAGTACGGCATGGCGTTGATGGTCGTCAGCAGCGTGGCCGCCTCCACGTAGCGGTCCTCGTCCGCGAGCCGCATGTCGAGCTCGAGCTGCGTCCAGTCGGGCGGCATGCTGTCCAGCACGGCCTGGAATTCATCCGCGAGCGCCATCGGGCGAGGAGGCTAACGGCTCTCCTCGTCAGAGGACGCGCATGGCGCGCGCGAGCTGGTCGCCGAGCGCGTGCTCGCTCCGCCCGCAGCGCACGGTGAGCGGCCCGCCGAACGGCTCGCGCCCGACGAGCTCGAGCTCGTCGCCCGGCGCGATCCCCCGCTCCGACAGGTAGCGCAGCATGTCGGGGTTCGAGTCCGACACGCGCGCGAAGCGCCCGCGCTCGCCCGCAGCGAGCTCCGCGAGCGAGCGCGTCGGGATCTCGTCGATCTCGCCGTCGCGGGTCGGGATCGGGTCGCCGTGCGGGTCGTGCGTCGGGTTGCCGAGCTTGGCGGCGATCAGCTCGGAGAGCTCCGGCGAGATCGCGTGCTCGAGCACCTCGGCCTCCTCGTGCACGCGGTCCCACGACATGCCGAGCGCCTCAGCGAGGTAGAGCTCGAGCAGGCGGTGATGGCGCAGCACAGCGAGCGCCACCCGCTCGCCCGCGCGCGTGAGCCGCACGCCGTGGTAGGGCTCGCGCGAGGCGAGGCCCATCGACTCGAGGCGCTTGACCATCGCGGACGCCGACGCGGCCGAGACCTCGAGCCGCTCGGCGATCGCGGAGGTGGAGACCGGCTGCTCGCTGCGGCGCGAGAGCGACCAGATCGCCTTCGCGTAGTCCTGGACCGCGTTCGAGATATCGGGCTCGGCGCGGACGGCCATCAGACGGATACCAGCAGACCGGTCAGATACATGACGGCGAGGCCGGCCAGCAGGCCGCCCGCCACGAGCGGGGTCATGAAGCGCCCATCGCGGTCGCGCACCTGCGGGGCGATCTGCACGATCACCTGGGCGATCGCGCCGGCGCCGAGGCCGAACATGAGGGCGGCGAGGCTCGGATGGAACGCGGACGCTCCGATCCATGCGCCGAGCACCGCGGGCGCGCCCGCGAGCAGGCCGAGCAGGATCAGCCGGCTGAGCTCGGCGCGCCTGTCTCGCGCGATCGGAGCGACGATCGCGAGCCCCTCCGTGGTGTTGTGAAGGGCGAAGCCCACGACCAGCGTGGCGCCGAGCGCGAGCGAGCCGACGGCGTAGGCCGAGCCGATCGCGAGCCCCTCACCGAGGTTGTGGAGGCCGATCCCGAGCGCCACGAGGAAGGCCGCCCGGTAGCCGAGCGCGGCCCCTCCCCCGGACTCCCCGCCGGTGCGCGAGCGCAACCAGCCGTCGACGAGCGTCAGCAGCAGGTAGGCGCTCGCCGCGCCGAGCCAGACGAGTGCCGCTCCGCCGAAGACGCCGGGGCCCTCGTTCGCGAGCTCGGTGCCCTCGAGCAGGGCGTCGACGCCGAGGAATGCGAGCAGCCCGACCGTCAGAGCGAGCACGAAGCGCATCCAGCGTGGATCGATCCCGCGCAGCCACGGGAGCCAGAGCATCCCGATCGCGACCGGGATCACCCCGACGTAGAGGCCGATCAGGGCCATCAGGCCGTAGAAGCCGAGGTCCGCGTCCGGCGTGGCGACCGCCGCCTCGATCTCGTGCACCACCGTGGCCCCGGTCGAGGTGAGCAGCACGACCTCGTAGTTCTGGCCCTCGATCCACGGATAGGCGACGTCGATCGTCTCGCCGCCGAGCCTGCCGACCTCGTCGCTCGACTGGTCGAAGTCGGCGAACGCGTCGTTGACGATCACCTGGCGGACCTCGACGGGGTCGGCGCCGTCGTTGCGGACGTGCAGCTCGATCTGCCCCGGCTCGAGCACGGTGCGCTCGACCGCGAGGTTCTCCTCCGGCACCCCGACGCGGTTCAGCCCGGGCGCGTCGAGCACCACGAACAGGCCGATCACGATCCCGAGCAGCGCCAGCGGAGCGAGGGCGGCGAGCCATGCGGGCCGGCGGGTGGTGACCGTGGCGGCCTCCATCAGTCGCTGACCTCGAAGAAGCCCATCCAGCCGAGCTCGGCGAACTCCGAGACGTGGGCGTGGAACATGTACTTGCCGGTGTAGGGAAAGCGCAGCTCGAGGACCCCGCGCTCGCCCTGGCCCTGGATCACCGTGTCGGTGAAGTCGCGCGGCTCGAGGCGCGTGCCGGTCGGGAAGTAGTCGAAGAAGTTCGCGTGGATGTGGAACGAGTTCAGTAGGTCGTACTCGAGGATGTTCACGAGGTAGATCCGCACGAGCTCGTCGCGCTTCACCTGGATCGGCCGGTGCATGTACTCGAACGCGACGGTGTTGACCGCGTAGATGTCGTTCGAGCGGTCGAAGTTCGTGTCGAACCCGTTCATCACCATCACGAGCTCGTCGGCCGGCGCCCGGCCGTCCTTCGGATCGATCACGAACGCGCCGTAGAGGCCCTTGGCGATGTGCTCCGCGAGCGGGGAGCTGTGGCAGTGGTAGAGGTGGAGGCCGAAGGGGGTGGCGTGGAACTCGTACTCGGTGCGCTGGCCGGGACCGATGTTCCCGGCGCCGATGCCGGGCACGCCGTCCATGGCGGAGCGGTGCACGCCGTGGAAGTGGATCGTGTGCGGGTGCGTCGAGCCGTTGACGAACTTGATCCGCAGCCGCTCGCCCTCACGGGCACGCAGCGTCGGGCCGGGTACGCGCCCGTTGTAGGCCCACGCGACGTACTTGACGCCCGGCGCGACCTCGATCTCCTGCTCCTCCGCGACGAGCTCCCACTCGCGCACGCCGCCGACCACGCGGCCCTCGTCGAAGTCACGCAGCATCTCCACCGGGTCGAAGCCGTTGACGGCCGGATCGACCCGGCCCTTCGTGCCGAGGTGCTCGGACGCTGCGTGAACCTTCGCGGCGTGCTCGAGGTGCTGGTTGGCCGAGGCCGCCTGGCTGTGCAGGCTCTGATGCGGCACGAGCTCGTGCAGCACGGGCAGCGTGGCCCCCGCCGCGGCGGCGCCGCCGAGCAGCTTGCGGCGCGAGAACTTGTTATCCGGCAACTTCGGCATTCGTGGCTATTGAACCACAGTTTAGACGAGACTAAAGATTAGGGATGCGTAGCATCGGTCGCTGTGATCGCCACCACCGAGTACGAGCTGATCACCGAGTCCGTGGGGCTCGTCGACCGCTCCGAGCGCGCGAAGTTCGCGGTGGACGGTCCGGAGGCGGCCGACTTCCTGCAGGGGCAGGTCTCGAACGACGTCGAGGCCCTCGAGCCCGGTCGCGGGCAGTACGCGACGATCCTCAATGCGAAGGGGAAGCTGCGCACCGACCTGCGCATCCTGTTCACGGGCGAGGGCTACCTGCTCGACACCGAGCGGATCGGCTACGCGGTGCTCGAGCACATGCTGCGCACCTACACGCTCGGCCGCGAGGTGACCTACGAGGACCTCACCGAGGAGCGCGCGCTCCTGTCGTTGATCGGCCCGGGCGCCAGGGCGGCGCTCGACGTGGCGCCGCCCGAGGAGGAGCACTCCTTCGTCGAGGGCGAACACGGCATCTACGTGTCCACGCCGTTCGGCGTCGACGTGATCGGCCCGCGCGACCTCGAGCTCGGCGTCGAGGCGGTCTCCGAGGAGGCCGCCGAGTGCGTGCGGATCGAGGCGGGGCGGCCGCGGCTCGGGTACGACATGGACGCCGAGACGATGCCGCAGGAGGCCGGCATCAACGAGCGCGCCGTCAGCTTCACGAAGGGCTGCTACGTCGGCCAGGAGACGGTGGCGCGGCTGCACTGGAAGGGCAAGCCGAACCGGCATCTGCGCGGGCTCAGGTTGTCTGTGCCCGCCGCGCGGGGCGCCGAGATCCTGCTGGGCGACCGCGTGGTCGGGCGCATCGGCTCCACCTGCGTCTCCCCCAGGCTCGGGCCGATCGCGCTGGCGCTCGTGCGCCGCGAGGGCGAGCCGGGCGCGACCGTCAGCGTGGACGGCGCCGAGGCCGTGCTCGTCGAGCTGCCGTTCGGCGGCGATGACTGACAGCGAGCGGCGCTCGCCGGCGAGCCGTCACGGGCTCGCGGGCGACAGCCCGCTGTTCGGCGGCCCTCTCACCGCCGATGCGCGCTCGGACGTGCTCGACCTGCCGCTCGAGCCGCCCACGGAGCGGCCCGAGGAGCGCGAGCGGGACCTGCGCGAGCTGCGCCGGCTCGTGCCCGCGGCGGACCCGGGGCGCGCGATCGACGACTGGGGCCGCTCACAGCGGGTGTTCGACCTGGTCGAGCCGCTGCTCGACTTCTACTACCGGCACTGGTTTCGCGTGGACGTCGAGGGAATCGACAACGTCCCGTCCGCGGGCGGCGCGCTGATCGTCTCGAACCACTCGGGCGCTCTGCCTCCGGACGCGCCGATGATCATGCAGGCGATCCGCCACGAGCATCCGAACCCGCGGCCGCTCTACATGCTCGGCGAGCACTGGTTCAAGGGCTATCCGGGCGTCGGGATGCTGACGAACAAGATCGGGCTCGTGGCCGGCCACCCCGCGAACGCCCAGCGCCTGCTGCGCGACGAGGAGCGCCTGGCGCTCGTCTTCCCCGAGGGCCAGAAGGGCTCGCGCAAGCTCTACTGGCAGCGCTACCGCCTGCGCCGCTTCGGCCGCGGCGGCTTCGTGCGCACCGCGCTGCGGGCCGGGGTGCCGATCGTGCCCGTCGCGGTTGTCGGCGCGGAGGAGGCGATGCCGATCTTCGCGCACGTTCCGCTGCTGCAGAGGCTGACCGGGCTGATCTACTTCCCGATCAACCACGCCTTCCCGCACTTCGGCCCGGCGGCAGCGATGATGTACCTGCCGGCCAAGTTCAAGATCCGTTTCCTCGAGCCGGTCGACCTCTCGCGCTACGGCGCCGAGGACGCCGATGACGTCGCGCTCGTCACGCGGCTCGCCGAGCGCATCCGGACGCGCATCCAGGAGGAGCTCGAGGACATGCTGCTGGCGCGCCGTTCCGTCTGGTTCGGCTGACTCTCAGGCAGCGGCCAGGAAGGCGCGCAGCTCCTCGTCGAAGCGCTCGCGCGCCTCGTAGTTGACCATGTGGCCGGCGCCGGGCAGCATCACGAGCCGCGCGTCCCTCAGCCCCTCGTGCATCGCGTGCGCGACCGCCGGCGGCGCGCGCCTGTCGGCGTCGCCGTAGATCAGCAGCGTGGGGACGTCGACGCGCGGGAGCACGTCGCGCAGGTCGGCCTCGGCAAAGGCGGGAGCGAGCGCGCGCAGGCCGGCCGGGTGGAAGTCGCGCAGGACGGCGATCACCTCGCGGGCGTCCGCCGAGTCGAGCTGATCCTCGTCGAAGAGCGTCCTCGCGAACCTCTGGGCGACCTCGTCGGGCGGCGACTCCGCGTCGAGCAGGGCGCGCTCGACGCGGGCGCGCACCTCCTCGGGCGGCAGCGATCCGGCCCATCCGGCGTAGCCGGAGGCGAGCACCAGCGAGCGCGGGATCCCGGGATGGCGGCCGAACAGGGCGAGAGCGAGGCCGGCCCCGAAGGACAGGCCCACGACGTGCGGGCGCTCGAGCCCGAGTGCCTCGACGAAGCCGGCGAGGCAGTCGGCGAGACCGTCCATGCCGATGTCCTGCGGCGGGTCGTCCGACCCGCCGCAGCCCGGGGCGTCCCACGCGATCACCGTGAACGCGTCCGACAGGCCCTCGAGCTGCGGGCGCCACTCGCGGCTGTCACCGGGCAACCCGTGCAGCAGCAGCAGCGGAGGCCCGGTCCCCGAGCGCTCGTAGGCCACACGGAGAGCGCCGACCTGGACGTGCTGCGAGCCACCGCCCATCGGCGGATCGTAGACCTGCGCGCTCGTCCGCGCGCTTCGGTTAAGTTCCCCCCGTGGGGATGAGGAGGGCAGCCGCGCTCGCCGCGCTCGCGGCCTCGGCGGTGACCCTGGCCGCGTGCGGCGAGGACGACTTCGAAAACGAGCCGCGCCCGCCCGTGCCGCTCGAGCTCACCGGCGTGATCAAGGACGACGCGGTGACGGTGGCGCCGGCGAAGCTGGGCGCCGGGCCGGTCCTGATCACGATCTCGAACCAGACCGGCCGCAATCGGATCGTGACGCTGGAGGGCAACTCGCTGTCGCTGAAGGAGGGGCCGATCAGCCCGGGCGACACCGCGACGATCCAGCGCACCCTCGAACCGGGCTCCTACGAGGTGCGCGCCGGCTCCGAGACCGCCATGCGCAAGCCGATCGCCCCCGCCGTGCTCGACATCGGCGAGGAGCGGCCCGACTCGAACAACTCGCTGCTGCTCCCATGACGACGCGGCGCGTCAACCTCGCCGACCCGGAGCTCCAGTTCGACTCCGAGGACCCGCCCGGCTTCCGCGCGGGCATGCTGCGGCCCGGGCCCGGATTCGGGGCGGAGGGGACCGGCGCGAGCCTCTACGAGCTTCCGCCCGGCGAGGCGATCTGCCCCTACCACTACGAGTACGCCGAGGAGGAATGGCTGCTCGTCCTCAGCGGGACGCCGAGCGTCCGCACGCCCGAGGGCACGGAGCAGCTCGCGCCGCTCGACCTCGTGTTCTTCCCCCGCGGCCCCGACGGCGCCCACCAGGTCCGCAACGACAGCGCCGAGACCGCCCGCGTCGTGATGTGGTCGCCGATCATCGTCCCGGCCGCCACGGCCTACCCGGACAGCGACAAGGTCGGCGTCTGGACGGGCATCCGCGCCGAGAACGTGATGGTCGAGCGCAGCTCCTCGGTGCCGTACTACCACGGCGAGACCGGCGGCTAGCCGCCGGCGCGCAGCAGCACGTCGATCTCGTCGAGCTGGCCGCGCAACTGCGCGGTCATGCCCTGCACGAGATCGCGGGCGCGCTCGATGCTCGTCTGCGCGCCGGTGAGCTGCTGCTTGATGCGGAGCTCCTCGCAGAGCGCCTGCTGCGCGCGCTCGACGGTCGCCGCCACGGCGCCGGCGTCGATCCCCGCGGCGTCGTCGCGCGTCATCAGCACGCGGGCGCGGGCCAGGCGGTAGGCGAGCTCGAGAGCGAGCTCGCCCGAGTCCGGCCCGAGCACGACGACCAGCTTGTCGCCGTTGTACTCGCGCAGGGGCTCCGTCTTCGCCGGGAGCTCGTCCTCGGTGGGCACCACGAGTACGCCGAAGCCCGCGCTGCGCTCGGCCATCGCGTCGTCGAGCTCCTTGAGCGCCGCCGGCCGCGAGAGCCGCTTGTCCTTCGCCTCGAACACGACCCGGCCGCGCGCGGGGCCGTCCGCTGCGCAGATGTCGACGACGACGTCGCCGACCTTCCCGGTGGCCTCCTTGACGTCCCCCACGGCCTCGGCGACGTCGCCCTGAGCGAGCGCGATGCGATCCACGAGCTCCGCCACGCGCTCCTCGAAGCTGCGCCCCTTCGCCGTGCCGCGCTCGCGCTCCGCCTCGAGCTCCTCGAGGCTGCGCTTCTCGACCCGCAGCGCCTCGAGCTGCTTCTCGAGCTCGGCCATCTTCTGGAGCAGGTCCTTCTGCATGAGGTCGGAGCGAGCCGCGGCCTGCTCGATCGTCGCGACCGCGCGCGTCTTGAACTCCGCGAGCGGGTTGTTCTCGTCGGCCGCCGAGAACTGGCGCACGAGGTCGGCGCGCGAGCGCGCGAGCGTCTCCGCCACGAGCTCGCGCACGCGGTTCTGCACGGATGCCGCCGAGCCGTCCGAGAACAGCTTGTCGAGCTCCTGCCGGAGCTGGCCGTTCTCCGGGCTGAACACCCTCGCGACGCTGGCGTCGAGCTGCTCCGCGACCACGCCCGCCCGCTCCGTGAACTGCGCGTTCAGCGAAGCCGCCGCCCGCTCGAACTCCGTGCGCACGAACTCCGCGTTCGCGCCCGCCTGCTCGCGGTCGAGCACGCGCGCGCCGATCTCGACGGCGTCGCGCACGAGCTTCGCGGGATCGTCGCCGCTGCGCTCGCGCTCCGCGACGAGGCGCACGGCGACCTCATCGTCGACGATCAGGCCGTCGATCACGAGCGACTCGCCGAGAGTGCGCACGTGCGGCTTTCTGAGGGGTGTTGCAGCCTCCATTGGGATCAGGTCGCACGGTAGGGCCTCGACCTGACGGAACGGGCGGGATCGCCCGCTAGGAGTGCCCGTCGAGCGCCAGCGCCACCTCGTCGAGCAGCGCCTGGGGGCGAAACGGCTTGGCGAGCACGCGCTCGGCGGCAGGCGCCGAGCCGGCCGTGCGCTCGGGCGCGTAGCCCGACATGAACACGACGGGCAGCCCCGGCTGCGCCATCTGCAGCTCCTCGGCGAGCTGCTCGCCCGACAGGCCCGGCATGACGATGTCGGTGACCATCAGGTCGAAGCGGGTCTCGCCGGCGCGGATCAGATCGCTCGCGTCCTCCGCGCGCTCAGGCGCCACGACCGCGTACCCGGCCGCCTCGAGCGCGCGCTGGAGCACGCGCCGGAGCGGCGCCTCGTCCTCCACCAGGAGGATCGTCCGGCCCGCGGCCACGTCGCCCCCGGGAGGCGGGCTCGCCTCTTCAGGCGCCTCGGCGCCGTTCGCCCGAGGAATCAGAAGCCGGAAGATCGCGCCGCCCGCAGGGGCGTCGGCGAACTCGACGCTCCCGCCCGCCGAGGTCACGATCCGGTGCACGGTCGAGAGCCCCAGGCCGGTCCCGTCGGTGCGCGTGGTGAAGAAGGGCTCGAAGATGCGCTCGCGGATGGCGGGCGGCACGCCCGGACCCGTGTCCGCCACCTCCAGCACGGCGCAGGGCTCGCCGGCGAGCGTCGACGAGCACACCCGGATCGTCAGGGTCCCGCCGGCGGGCATCGCGTCGCGGGCGTTGACGGACAGGTTGAGGAGCAGCTGCTCCGCGT
The DNA here is from genome assembly GCA_963808775.1 of uncultured Thermoleophilaceae bacterium. GTDB lineage: Bacteria > Actinomycetota > Thermoleophilia > Solirubrobacterales > Thermoleophilaceae > JACVRW01. Next base: position 743,480 of record CAWEGR010000005.1, on the reverse strand, counting down.
GCGACTGCTCGAGCCGCGCCGGGGGCGTCGCCGGATCGAGCTCGAGCTCGACCTCGATCCCGGTCCCGAGCGTCCTGCTCAAGAGCAGCTCGGCGCCCCTGACCATCTCGACGAGGTCCGCGCTCGCCTCGCGCGAGATGCGCGGGCGCGAGATCGACAGGAGCTGGCTCACGAGCTTCGCCGCGCGCTCGGTCGCGGCGAGGATCTCGTCGACGTCGCGGCGCTGCTCCGGTCCCTCGACCTCGTCCTGCAGCATGGACGCCGCGCCCGCGATCACGGCCAGCACGTTGTTGAAGTCGTGCGCCACGCCGCCCGCGAGCCGGCCCACCGCCTCGAGCTTCTGCGTGCGCCGGACGGCCTCCTCGAGACGCTCTCGCTCCGCCTCCGCGGCGCGCTGCTCCGTCACGTCCTCGCCGATGCCGCCCAGCAGCACGATCGCGCCGGTCTCGTCGCGGATCGGGAATGCCCTCGCCCGGATCCGGCGCTCCTCGCCCTCGGGCGGCACGATCCGCAGCTCGTCGTCGTAGCGCGCCGTCCGGTACCAGTCGCGCAGGCCCTCCTCGAAGCGCGGGCGGTCGTCCGGGTGGATCGCCTCGATCCAGGACTCCGTGCGCGCGTAGAGCGATTCGCGGCTGCGGCCGAAGAGGCGCTCGTAGGCGGCGTTCACGTACAGGACGCGGAGCGTCTCCGGGTCAGCGACCCAGACGGGATCATCCAGCTGCTCCACCATCTGCCGAAGCCGCGTCTCCGCGAACTGACGTAGCTCGAGCAGACGCTCGTCCTCGGTCGTGGGAACCGGCCGGCCTGCCGGAGCGTCCCTGTCCGACGGCATGCCTTGAGTATGGCAGCGAGCCACCCACATGGAGGCCCGTTTGGCTCTCGCGCCCACGATCTGCAATACTTGCTTGCGTGCAAGCATCTTCTCCCGCACCGGCCGCCACCGGAACCGAGGCCCTCACCCAGGACCTCTTCCAGTTCCTGCGCAAGGTCATGAGCGACACCAACCGCGACGTGTTCGCCGCGGTCGAGGACGCCGGCCTCACGATCACCCAGGTCAAGTGCCTCAAGACGCTCAGCGAGGCGACGCCCCCCTCTCGCTCGGCGCGCTGTCGGCCCAGATCGGCCTTTCGCTCGCAGGAATCAGCCGCGCCGTCGACGGCCTCGTTCGCGAGGGACACGTGTCGCGCACCGAGGACCCGCGCGACCGCCGCTCGCGGCTCGTCAAGGTCACCGCGCGCGGGCGGCGCACCTACGAGCGCCTGCTCGAGCTGCGCATCGCCGGAATCCGCACGTTCGTCGACGGCCTCGAGCCGGGCGAGCAGGAGGCGCTCGGCGCGGCGCTGGCGCCGCTCGTGGCGAGGTGGTCGGCATGACCGAGCGCATCCGCCTCAACGAGGACAACCGCCGCTGGTGGACGCTCGCCGCCATGTGCTTCGCGCTGTTCATGGTGATGCTCGACAACACCGTCGTGAACGTGGCGCTGCCGTCGATCCAGGACGACCTGGGGGCGAGCCTGTCGGGCCTCGAGTGGACCGTGAACGCCTACACGCTGACGTTCGCGGTGCTGCTCGTCACGGGCGGCCGGCTCGGCGACATCCTCGGCCGCCGGCGCATGTTCCTGTTCGGCGTCGTGGTGTTCGCCGTGTCGAGCGCCGCGATCGGCCTCGCCCCCGACCAGGCCTGGCTCGTGGCCGGGCGGGCGGTCCAGGGCGTGGGTGCGGCGTTCATGATGCCGGCCACCCTCTCGATCATCACCAACGCGTTCCCGCCCGAGGAGCGCGGCAAGGCGATCGGGACGTGGGCGGGCGTGTCCGCACTCGCGCTCGCCGTCGGGCCCGTGGTCGGCGGCGTGCTCGCCGAGTACGTCTCCTGGCGCGCGATCTTCTTCCTCAACCTGCCGGTGGCGGTGGGCGCCGTCGCCGTGACCCTGTTCGCGACCCTGGAGTCGCGCGACGAGACCACGGAGCACCGCATCGACTGGCCGGGGATCGCGGCCGTCTCGACCGGGCTCACGGCGCTGGTGCTCGCGCTCGTCGAGGGCAACTCGTGGGGATGGGGCTCGCCCGAGATCGTGGCCCTGCTGACCCTGGCCGCGGTCGGACTCGCCACCTTCGTCTGGCTCGAGCCGCGGGTGCGCGACCCGATCGTCGACTTCGACTTCTTCCGCTCCCGGACCTTCCTCGGGGCGAGCATCGTCGCGTTCATCGTCTCGTTCTCGATGCTCGCCGTCTTCTTCTTCATCGCCCTCTACATGCAGAACATCCTCGGCTACTCGGCAGTCGAGGCGGGCGTGCGCTTCCTGCCCTCGACGCTGATGATCGTGCTGGTCGCGCCGCTGGCGGGACGGCTGACGGACCGTGTCGGGCCGCGGCCCCTGATCGTCACGGGCCTGTCGCTCACGGCCGTCGCGCTGTTCCTGCAGACCCGCATCGACGTCGACACGGGCTACGGGCTGCTGCTGCCCGCGTTCATCGTGATGGGCATCGGGATCGCGCTCGTGATGTCGCCGATGTCGACGGCCGCGATGAACTCCGTGCGGGCCGAGAAGGCGGGTGTCGCATCCGGAATCCTGAGCATGAGCCGCATGGTCGGGGGCACCTTCGGCGTGGCGGCGATCGGAGCGCTCTTCCAGCACCTCGCGCACAACGAGATCGAGAAGAACCTCGCCGGCAGCGGCATCGGCCCGGCGCTGCGCGACCGCATCGTCGAGAACCTCGGTTCGGGCGCGGCCGCCGACCTGCCGCCGCGCGCGGCGGGCGCCGCGCAGGACGCGTTCATCCACGCGCTCTCGAACGGGATGTGGCTCTCGGCCGCCATGGCGGCATGCGGCGCGGTGGTCGCCTGGGTGCTGATCGCCCCGAAGGAGCGGCTCGAGCCCGAGGTCAAGCCCAGAATCGGTCGCTCTCAGCCGGTTTCGCCTCAGTCATCCACCACTCCCTGACGGTCCCGCCGGCGATCCGCAGCAGGTGTGCGGCGAAGTTGTGGAGCGTGCGGCCGCCGCGCTCCGCGCGCACCTCGACCATCACGAGCACGTGATCGGAGCCGACCGCGACGGGCGGCTGGGTGAGCTCGACGCTGAAGCGCGCCGAGGGCAGGTCCATCGCCTCGATGCGGGCGAGGTACTCGTCGCGCCCGTCGAGCCGGTCGGCGCCGCCGCTCGCGTTCGTGACCCAGGCGGCGAGGTCGGGTGCGAGCAGCGAGCGCATCGTCTCGAAGTCGGCGTCCGAGAAGGCCCCCAGGAAGCGCGTCGCGACGGCCGTGATCTCGTCGGCCTGCGTCATCGCGGCGCGATGCTACCCCTCCGCCGGGCGCGCGCCGGGCGATAGTCTCCCCGCCCCTATGGCGATCGACGTGACGAAGGTGACCGAGCTCGAGGTCGAGCCCGGGACGCTGCCGGAGACGATGGCGGCCTGGGTCATCCGCGAGGAGCGCTTCGGCGAGCCGCGCGACGCATTCCAGCTCGAGGAGATCGAGGTACCCGAGCCGGGCGCGTTCGAGGTGGTCGTGCGCGTGATGGCCGCCGGGGTCAACTACAACAACGTATGGGCCGCGCTCGGGCAGCCGGTATCGGTCATGCGCTACGGCGACCATCCCGAGTACGGGCACCACATCGGCGGCTCCGATGCCTCGGGCGTCGTCTGGAAGGTCGGCGCCGGCGTGACTCGCTGGAAGCCCGGCGACGAGGTGGTCATCCACTGCAACATGGCCTCCTACGAGGACGTCGAGGTCCACGGCCTCGACCCGCTCGCCGCCCCGTCCCAGATGATCTGGGGCTACGAGACCACCTGGGGATCGTTCGCCCAGTTCACGAAGGTGCAGGCGCAGCAGCTCCTGCCGAAGCCGAAGGGGCTGACCTGGGAGGAGGCGGCCTCCTACGGGCTCGTCTACTTCACGGCGTACCGGATGCTGATGACCCAGTGCAACCTGCAGGCGGGCGCGCGCGTGCTGATCTGGGGCGCCGCCGGCGGGCTCGGCGTGTTCGCCACGCAGCTCTGCAAGATCGCCGGCGCGCACTGCGTCGGCGTCGTGTCCTCGCCGGAGAAGGGCCAGCTCGTCAAGCAGCTCGGCGCGGTCGACTTCATCGATCGCAACGAGTTCGCGGGCATGATGCGCCGCGGCGGCGAGTCGCGCGAGGAGGAGAAGGAGCGCTTCGGCGTCTCGCGCGCGTTCTCGAAGCGCGTCAAGGAGATCCTCGGCGACCAGCCCGACATCGTCTTCGAGCACGTCGGCAAGGCGACCTTCCCCACCTCGGTGTTCACCGTCAAGCCGTTCGGCAAGGTCGTGATCTGCGCGGGCACGACGGGCTTCGACCTCGACTTCGACGTGCGCTACCTGTGGATGCGCCAGAAGCAGATCATCGGCTCTCACTTCGCCAACGCGTACGAGTGCACCAAGGCGAACGAGCTGATCGACTCGGGTCAGATCCGGCCGGTGCTGTGGCGCACGCTCGGCTTCGAGGGCGTCCCGGAGGCCCACCAGCTCATGCGCGACAACCAGCACCTCGGCAAGATCTCGATCCTGGTCGGCGCCGAGGAAACGGGCGAGGGGCGTAGCGCGGAGGGCCACCCTGGCGCGATAATGGCCGAGGTGGGCGCGTGATCGAGGTTCAGGTCAAGTGGCCGGTCAACCCGTTCCGGAGCGAGCGTTTCGCTGCCGGCTGGCTACCGGCGGCCGAGGCGGTGCTGCGCTACGGGGCGACGCACTGGTCGTTCACCCGCAACTACGACGGCCGGCTCGACTTCATCCAGACCGCCCACTTCCCGACCAAGGCGCACTTCGAGCGCTACTGGTACTCGGAGGAGATCACGGCGAAGCGGGTCGAGATGTCGGGGTACTACCAGGTGCCGATCGTGCCGACCATGTGGGAGATCCTCGGCTCAGGCAACGCAGTCGAGCCGGAAGCCGAGTGGAAATCCTCGGTGCGCACCCGGCCGAGCCGGGTGCTTCCGCATAGTCAGCCCTCTTCAAGAGGCGCCATCGTAAGCCCCTGGTCGCGGAGCATCTCCCAATAATGCTCCGCGGGCTCCTTCGCCCCGCTCCAGACGATCGCCTGGCCCGTTGCGTGGATCAGGTTGGCGTAGGTCATGCCCTGGTCGTAGCTCACGCCCGGCAGCACGCTCGAGAGCGCGAACGCCACCCCCTCGAAGGTGTTGTGGCTGTCGTTCAGGACGATCACGCGCCAGTGCCCGCCGTGGCCCGAGCCCGGCCCGCTCGTGCGCGGCAGCTCGACGGTCTCGCTCACGGTGCCGCCGCCTCCGCCTTCTTGCGCCAGTAGCGCTCGAGGCCGGCGTAGAGCTGGTCCGGCGGCGCGGCCTGCTCGTACGACTCGACCGCGGCGCGGTCCGTGGCCTCGTCGAGGTCAGACTCGAGGCGCGCGATGAAGCGCTCCTCGCCGTCCAGACGCGCGGAGTCCGCCTGGCCCGTGAGGGCGCAGCGGATGCGGTGGAGCTGGTCTGCGACGTCCGTGACCTGACCGAAGTGCGTCAGGCACAGCGAGCTCGGGTTCCAGGCGGCGAGGGTGTGCAGGGAATCGAGCCAGGCCTCGATGTCGATGTCGGGCGGCGGTGTCGGCGCGATCGTGTGCTCGTATGGCGGGATGCGAACGCCGGCGGTATCGCCGACGTAGGCGTCGCCCGAGTCCTCGTGGAGGTAACAGACGTGGTGGATCGCGTGACCCGGCGTATAGGCCACCCTGAAGCCCTCCACCGTCTCGCCGCCCGCCAGCTCCGTGACGCGCTCGGCGGGCACGGGCAGGACGTCGCCCCAGAGCTCCTCCATGTCGTCGCCGTAGAGGCGCGTGGCGCTCGCCAGGAGCTTCGACGGGTCGATCAGGTGCCGCGCGCCGCGCTCGTGGACGTACACCTTCAGCTTCGGATAGCGCCGGCAGAGCACGCCGGTGGCGCCCGCATGGTCGAGGTGGATGTGCGTGAGCAGCAGGGCGCGCGGCTCCACGGGGCCGAGCCGGTCGAGCAGGGTGTCCACGCAGGACGCGGGCCCGGGATCCACGATCAGCCCGTCGACCTCGAACGCGCAGATCACGCGGTCGCGACCCAGGTGCATGACGTCGATGGCGCGAGACAAGGCGCCTCGACCATACAATCGATTCCGTGACAGAGCACCGTCTGCCCGAGCGCGATCACCCCTGGGTGATGCGCACCTATGCCGGTCACAGCACCGCCAGGGAGTCGAACGAGCTCTACCGCCGCAACCTCGCGAAGGGCCAGACCGGGCTCTCGATCGCCTTCGATCTCCCCACCCAGACCGGCTACGACCCCGACCACGAGCTGGCGCGCGGCGAGGTCGGAAAGGTCGGCGTGTCGATCGCCCACAAGGGCGACATGCGCGCTCTGCTCGACGGGATCCCGCTCGACGAGATGAACACGTCGATGACGATCAACGCGACGGCGGCGTGGCTGCTGGCGCTCTACATGACGGTCGCGGAGGAGTCGGGCCTCGACCGGCAGGTCCTCTCCGGCACGACCCAGAACGACATCATCAAGGAGTTCCTCTCGCGCGGGACCTACGCGTTCCCGCCCGAGCCGTCGATGCGCCTGATCGCGGACATGATCGCGTTCACCGTCGACGAGGTGCCGCGCTGGAACCCGATCAACATCTGCAGCTACCACCTGCAGGAGGCCGGCGCGACGCCGGTTCAGGAGATCGCCTACTCGCTCTCGACGGCGCAGGCCGTGCTCGACCGGGTTCGCCCGCTCGTGCCTGACGAGACCTTTCCGCGCGTGTTCGGGCGCATCTCGTTCTTCGTCAACGCCGGCATCCGCTTCGTCGAGGAGCACGCGAAGCTGCGGGCGATGGGGCGCCTCTGGGAGGAGATCGGGCGCGAGCGCTACGGCGTCGACGACGAGCGCCTGCTGCGCTTCCGCTACGGCGTGCAGGTGAACTCGCTCGGGCTGACCGAGTCGCAGCCCGAGAACAACATCATCCGCATCGTGCTCGAGGCGCTCGCGGTGACGATGGGTCGCGAGGCGCGCGCCCGCGCCCTGCAACTCCCGGCATGGAACGAGGCGCTCGGCCTGCCGCGGCCGTGGGATCAGCAGTGGTCGCTGCGCATCCAGCAGATCCTCGCCCACGAGACGGACCTGCTCGAGTACCCGGACATCTTCGAGGGCTCGAAGGTGATGGACGGGCTCGTGGACGAGCTCGTGGAGGGCGCCAGGGGCGAGATGGGCGTGGTGGCCGAGCAGGGCGGCGCCGTCACGGCCGTGCCCTACATGAAGACGCAGCTCGTGGAGTCGCACCGCGAGCGGGTGCGGCGCATCGAGGCCGGCGAGCTCAAGGTGGTGGGCCAGAACGTCTACACGGAGGCCGAGCCCTCCCCCCTCCAGGAGGGCGAGGACGGCGGCATCCTGCGCGTGGACCCCGCGGTCGAGGCGGGGGCGATCGCGGCGCTCGAGAAATGGCGCTCGGCTCGCGACGCGGCCGCCGTCGAGGCGGCGCTCGAGGAGCTCGGCCGGGCCGCCGCGGACCCAGAGGTGAACCTCATGCCGCCGACGCTGGCGGCGGCGCGCGTCGGCGTGACGACGGGCGAGTGGGCGGGCGCGCTGCGGGCGGTCTTCGGCGAGTACCGCGCCCCAACCGGCGTCGGCGAGGCCGCGGCCGCGCCCTCAGACGACTCGCTCGCCGAGCTGCGCGAGCGCGTCGAGCGCGTCTCCGAGGCGCTCGGCAGGCGGGTGAAGATCCTCGTCGGCAAACCGGGGCTCGACGGACATTCGAACGGCGCCGAGCAGATCGCCGTGCGGGCGCGCGATGCCGGCATGGACGTGGTCTACGAGGGCATCCGCCTCACCCCGGCGCGGATCGCGCGCGCCGCCGTGGACGAGGGCGTCCACGTGGTCGGCCTCTCGATCCTGTCCGGCTCCCACGGCGAGCTGGTCCCGAGCGTGCTGCGCGAGCTCGAGGATGCCGGGGTCGATGTCCCGGTCGTGGTCGGCGGGATCATCCCGCCCGCCGACGAGGCCGCCCTGCTCGAGGCCGGAGTCGCGCGCGTGTATACGCCGAAGGACTTCGAGGTCAGCCGCATCATGGGCGACATCGTGGACCTGGTGGCGGCCCATCACGGCGTGGTGGCCGTGGGGTCGTCCTGACTTGCCGGAGGCCACGACAGAGGCCGCCGAGCTCGGGCGCAGGCTGCGCGAGCGCGATCGCTCCGCGGCGCCCTCCGCGCTGAACGCGATCGAGGACCGCTCCTCTGAGGGGCGCAGGGCCGCCCGCGCGCTGCTCGCCGAGCTGTCCCCGAGCGCGCTCGGGGGCGAGGCACCCGCCCACCTGATCGGGATCACCGGCCCGCCCGGGGGCCGGCAAGTCGACCCTGCTCTCCGCGCTCGTGGCGCACTGGCGCCGAGAGGGACGGACGATCGCGGTGCTCGCCGTCGACCCCTCCTCGAAGCGCTCCGGCGGGTCGCTGCTCGGCGACCGCGCGCGCATCGAGCATGACCCGCGCGACGACGGCGTGCTGATCCGCTCAACCGCCGCCGGCAACCGCCTCGGCGGGCTCGCGGCGCCCACCCGCGAGGCGGCGGAGGCGCTCGCCGCGGCGTTCGACCTCGTGGTGGTCGAGACGGTCGGCGTCGGCCAGTCGGAAACGGACGTCGAGGACGTGAGCGACACGACCGTGGTCGTGGTCCAGCCGGCCTCGGGCGACACGCTCCAGTTCCTGAAGGCGGGGATCATGGAGGTCCCCGACGTGCTCGTGGTGACGAAGGCAGACCTCGGCGACGCCGCGACACGCGCGCAGCGCGATCTGACGCAGGCGCTCGCCGCGCTCGGCTCCCCGCGGATCCCGGTGGTCGCGGTTTCGTCGGTCCCGCCCCCGATTGGGATCGAGGAGCTCGCCGCAGCGCTCGACCAACATCGGCGCGGCCTCGACCTGCCGGCGCGCCGCCGCAGCGCGCGCCGCGCCTCGGCGCTGCGCGAGTTCGCCCTGCGTCACGGCGAGGCCGGCATCGACCGGCGTGGCGGCCTGCGCGCGATCGAGGCCCGGCTCGAGGAGGTCGGCGAGGAGCGCGGCGTCTCAGAGCTCGTCGACTTCATCGAGGAGCTCGCGTGAGCCTCGCCGTTCAGGTCGCCGTGCTCGTGGCCGCGTTCGCCGTCGCGACCCTCGTCGCCCTCGCCGCGGGCGCCGCCAATCTCGGCGTTGCGCTGGGCATCGGGCAGATCGTGTTCGCGATCGCGCTCGTGACGCTGATCGTGCGCGGGCGCTGAGCCGGCGGCCTACGGCCGGGCGCATGGCGGTGCTCCTCTACGTCAAGAACCTCACGCTGCGCGAGATCGGCGAGGTGCTCGACGTCTCGGAGAGCCGCGTGTCGCAGATCCACTCGCAGCTCAAGCGCCGCATCCGCGAGCGCCTCGAGGACGACGCGGCGCTCTTCTCAGAGGTCGCCTAGCCCGCGGGACCTCGCGCCAGGCGCCGCCCGTATGGGTGGCAGATGCTCGGAGCCTTCCTCGCAGCGGCCCTGATGCTGCCGGCGCCGCAGCCGGCGGAGTCGATCGTGTTCGTGTCGGGCGCCAACCGGCTGAACGTGGTCGACGTCGCGACGGGCGAGCGGCGCAGACCGCGAGATGACCTCCCTGGCCGCCTGCGGCCCCGAGCTCACGGTCGACCAGGGCCGCGTCGTGTTCGCGGGCATGACGCGGCGGCGGACGACGGTGATGTCGCTGCCGCTGTCGCTCGAGGGTCGCCCGCAGCGGCTCGGCAACGCGCACATGTTCGTGCCCTCGGCCGCGCCCGGGCGCGTGTGGCTCGCGGGCACCACCTGCACCGTCGCGCACATGACCGGCGCGCGCGAGCTCACCGTCGACGGAACCGAGACCGTGGCAGAGCTCCCGGCGGCTGCCGCGCGGGTGGCTCGGCGCCGCTGTTCCGGGGGGGCTCGTGATCGTTCAGCGCTGGCGGCCGCACGTCTGGTCGCCCGCGACCGGCCGGGTCGGCGCCCGCCTGCCGCTCGAGGGCGTCGAGGACGCTCACGCCCACCTCCTCGTCGGCTGCGCCCTCCATGCACGCTGCCGGCGCTTCGCCGTGGTCGATTCGCGCTCGGGGAACCGCAGGGCGCTGCGGCCGCCGGCCGGCTACACGACGAGCGGATCGCCGCAGTTCTCGCCCGACGGCTCGCTCGTGGCCTTCCCGGTCGAGAGGGAGCGCCGCTGGGCGCTCGCCCTCGCACCCGGTCGCGGGGGCCGCGCGACGATCGTGCCGGGGTCGCGAACCGGACGGGTCTTCCCGAGCGCCGACTGGTCGCGGACGAGCGGCCGCCTCCTGTTCAGGGCGCCGGGCGGACTCATCAAGGCCTACGAGCCCGGCACCCCGCTCGCCGTCCAGACCCGGGTGCGAACCTCGTATCGGGGCCCGTTCGCGGTCGGCTGAGCGCCCTCAGCCCCTGCCCGCGAGCAGCGCCTCCGCCGCGGCCAGCTCGTCCGGCGTGTTCACGCCCGTGACCATGCTCTCGGGCAATGCCACGCGGCGCGGCTCGAGGCTCTCGACGGCGGCGCTGAGTGCGCCGTTCGGCGGCGCGGCGCGCAGGGGCTCGATCGCGGCGGGGCTGTAGAGGCCGAAGGTCGGCTGGATGCGGCCGCCGGCCGTCGCCACGATCGCCGGGCCGGACGCCGCGTGTGCCGCCTCGATCAGCGTCCGCGCGGCGTCCGCAGTCACGAACGGCATGTCGGCCGCGCAGACGAGCACGGGCGCGCCCGCCGTCTCGAGCGCGTGCAGGATCCCCGTGAGCGGGTGGCGCGGCTCGTCGGGCTCGTCCCAGCGCTCGATGCCGGCCGGGAGCTCCGGCAGCACGGTCCCGGCCTTGCAGACGACGGCGAGCCGCTCGCAAACCGGCGCGAGCGCCTCGAGCGGGTAGAGCACGAGCGGGCGCCCGGCGAGCAGCGCCGCCGGCTTCGAGCCCGCGCCGAGGCGTGATCCGGCGCCGCCCGCCAGCACGGCGCCGATCACCCGAGTCCCTCGATCCGCCAGCCGCCCTCGCCGCGCCGCAGCTCGATTCGGTCGTCCACCGGCCCCTGCCCGCGGGCGCGGGTCACGACCTCCACGGTCGCGCGCTCGCCCTCGACCGCGATGCTGCGGACCTCGATGCTCGGCGCCTCGATGCCGCGCGCCGAGCTGCGCATGAGGCGCGCGCAGTCGGGGCCGCCGGCGCGCTCGAGGGCGGCGGCGGTGAGCAGCTCCCGGCAGATCAGGACGTGGTCTCCGGCGGCGCTCGCGCGCTCGAGGCGATCGATCGCGCGAGCCACGCCGCTCGCCTCTCCTGAGGCGGGCGGCGCCTCCTCGTCAGCCCCCAGAGAGCACCCGCCGAGGGCCACGCCGAGCGCGACGGCCATAATGGACCCATGGAGGGATCGGCGCCTGAGTCTCTCGGCACCCAATCGAGCTGGCTTCGCTGCTACCGCTGCTGGTCGCAGAATCTCGAGGTTCAGCTTCACTACGAGGGCATCTTGAAGGTCGACGCCGACACGGGCGAGGCCGTCGAGCCGGTCGAGGAGGTGCAGGAGGCGGTCGTGCAGTGCCTCGACTGCCTTCACGACCAGCCGCACCTGGCGCTCACGTTCTACGAGGAGGACGGCCGCCGCATCTCGCGGATCGAGCCGGTCGAGGACCGCTGGGAGCGGATGGTCACCGGCACTCCCTGGGTGGCGTCATGCACGGTCACGGTCGACGCCGACCAGGTCGAGTCGTGCTCAGGCCCGGACGCCGCGGAGTCGCTCGCGTATGCGGCCTTCGGGGACCACGGCACTCGCGAGTTCTTCACACACGTGCGCTTCCACAAGCACGAGGATGACCGCATCGTGATCCACATGCTCGTGGAGCTCTACGCCCGGTCCGCCGAGGAGGCCACCGACGTGATGGAGACCGCTGCCCGCGGGGCTCTCACCATCACCTCGCTCGCCGAGGAGTCGCGCCCGCCGGCCTCCTCCGCGGACGAGTCGCACTGACCTCCGCTTGGGCGCGCTCTTCCTGCGCTTCCTGAAGTTCGGAGGGCTCGCCTGGGGCGGCCCCGCCGCGCAGATCGCGATGGTCAAGCGCGAGTGCGTCGACGAGGAGGGCTGGGTCGACGAGGAGACCTTCCGCAAGACGCTCGCCGTCTACCAGGTGCTGCCCGGGCCCGAGGCGCACGAGCTGTGCGTCTACTTCGGCCGCCTGCGCGGCGGCAAGCTCGGCGGGCTGCTCGCGGGGCTCGGCTTCATGCTGCCCGGCTTCCTGCTGATGCTCGGCCTGTCGGCGCTCTACGTCGAGGCGGGCCTTTCCGACCGCATCGACGAGATCTTCTATGGCCTGGCCGCGGCCGTCGGCGCGGTCGTGGTCCGCGCGCTCGTGCGCCTCTCGGAGGCCTTCCTGACGGACGTGCCGCTGATCGCGATCGCGGTCTGCGCGTTCGCGCTCACCCTCTTCACCCCGGTCGGATTCGCGCTCGTCCTGCTGGGTGGCGGGATCGCCTACGAGCTCTGGACGCGGGCGGGCCGGCGCGGCCCCGGAGCGCTCGGATCGCTCCTGCCGCTGCCGCTCGCCGCCGTATTCGCGGGCGCCCTGACCCTCTCGCTGACGGCCGAGATCTTCTTCGAGGGCCTGCTGACCGGGCTGCTCACCTTCGGCGGCGCGTTCACCGCGATCCCGATCCTCCAGGAGTCGGCCGTCGACGACCACGGCTGGCTGACCCAGAGCGAGTTCGTCGACGGGCTCGCGCTCGGCGGGGTGCTGCCCGCGCCGTTCATCATCTTCGCGACGTTCGTGGGATACCTCGCCGGCGGCGTTGGCGGAGCGCTCGCGATCACCGTCGGCGTGTTCCTGCCGGCGTTCGTGCTGCCGATCTTCCTCCACCGCCGTCTCGTGGACATCGCCGAGAACCCGCACATCCGGCCGTTCCTGCTCGGAGTGAGCGCCGCGGTCGTCGGCCTGATCGCCGCCGTGGCCGTGGACATCGTCGAGACGGGGGTCGTCGACGTGCCCACGGCCCTGATCGCCGTGGCGGCGTTCGTGGCGCTGATGCGCTTCCACGGCAAGCTGACGGTGCTCTGGGTCGTGCTCGGCTGCGGGGCCGTGGGGCTTCTGCTTCAGCTCACCGTGGTCTGATCAGGGCCGCCCAGCAGCACCGCGCCGCTCTCCGCCAGCGCCGCGATCTCGTCCTCGGAGCGCCCCAGCTCGCGCAGCACCTCCGCGGTGTGCTCGCCGAGCAGCGGCGGCGGCGTGGCGGCCGCGGCGTCTGTGGCGCCCCAGATCGGCGACGCCACGAGCTCGAGCGGCCCAGCGCTCGGGTGCTCGACGGACAGCGTGGCCGGCCTGCCCGCCTCGGCCGCGGCCGCGAGGGCGTCCGGGACGCTGCGCACCTTGCCGCACGGCACGCCCGCGGCGTCGAGGGCGTCGAGCCAGTCCTCCGCGGCACGCTCCCGGAAGCGCGCCGTGAGCAGCGGGATCAGCGATTCGCGGTTCTCGACGCGCACGGAATTCGTCGCGTAGCGCTCGTCCGCCGGCAGCTCCTCGAGGCCGATCGCGGCGCAGAGCGCGCGGAACAGGCCGTCGTTCGCCGCCGCGACCGCGATGCGCCCGCCTCCCGAGGTCTCGAAGTCCTGGTAGGGCACGATGTTCGGGTGGGCGTTCCCGTGCCGAGCGGGCTCGCGCCCGGTCACGAGCGCGTTCTGGGCCACGTTCACGAGCCCGGCGAGGCCGGAGTCGAGCAGCGGCACCTCGATCCGGCCCCCCTCTCCGCCCTGGAGCACGGCCAGGATCCCGGTGGCTGCGTGAACCCCGGTCAGCACGTCGACGAGCGCCACCCCCACCTTGAACGGCTCGCCGTCCTCGGGCCCCGTGATCGACATCAGGCCGGTCTCGGCCTGCGCGACGAAGTCGTAGCCGGGGCGTCCGACGGGCTCGCGCCCGGACCCGAATCCGGAGATGGAGCAGTACACGACGCCGGGGTTCACCGCACGCACCTGCTCATAGCCCACGCCGAGCCGCTCCGCCCCGCCCGCCTTGAAGTTCTCGATCACCACATCGGCGCGGGCGCACAGGTCGAGCGCGATCGCCCGGCCCTCCTCGCTGCCGAGGTCGAGCGCGCAGGAGCGCTTGCTGCGGTTGACGGACAGGTAGTAGGCGGCCTCGCCGCCCGCGAAGGGCGGGCCCCAGCCACGCGTCTCGTCGCCTCCCTGCGGGCGCTCCACCTTCACGACGTCCGCGCCGAGGTCCGCGAGCAGCATCGTGCAGTACGGGCCCGCGAGCACGCGCGAGAGGTCGGCCACCCGCACACCCGAGAGCGGCAGCCGTCCCTGTAAGGATTGGTCGGGTGAGCTCATCGAAGACGAGCATCCTGACAGGCGCCCGCCTCGCCGTGGCCGCGCTCGAGGACGCGGGGGTCGAGGTGGCCTTCGGCCTGCCGGGCGTCCACAACCTCCCGCTGTGGCGGGAGCTGAACGGCTCGCCGATCCGGCTCGTGGGCGTGCGGCACGAGCAGACGGCCGCCTACGCGGCCGACGGCTATGCCCGGGCGAGCGGCCGGGTGGGGATCGCCCTCACCACCACGGGGCCCGGCGCCGCCAACACGCTCGCTGCCGTCGGCGAGGCGTGGGCCTCGCGCCAGCCCGTCGTGGTGATCGCCACCGACATCCCCCAGTCACTGCGGCGTCCCGGTGTCTGGCGCGGCGTCCTGCACGAGGCCACAGACCAGGCGGCGATGTTCGAACCCGTCGTCAAGGAGGCGTTCCGCGTCACCCGCGCGGAGCACTGCGGGGACGTGGTCGCGCGCGCGATCCGCACGGCGGCCGCCGCGCCGTCGCGGCCCGTCTACGTCGAGATCCCCACGGACCTGCTCGGCGCCGAGGTCGACGAGGGGGCCGGCCTCACCACGGCGCCGCTGCCCGACGACCGGCCGGAGCGGCCGGCCGGCGAGCAGGTCGAGCGGGCACTCGAGCTGCTCGAGCGCTCGCGCCGCCCGCTCGTCTGGGCAGGCGGCGGAGCGCTCCAGTCGGGGGCGGGCGAGGCCGTCGGAGCGCTCGCGGAGCGGCTCGTGGCGCCCGTCATCCTCACCTACTCGGCCCACGGCCTGCTGCCGCCCGGGCACCCGTGCCTGGTGGACGCGCCGCCCCACGTTCCCGAGGTCGGCGCCCTCTGGGACGAGGCCGATCTTGTGCTGGCGATCGGCACGGACTTCGACGGGATGATGACCCAGGGCTGGAAGCAGCCCCAGCCCCCGCATCTCGTGGCCGTCAACGTCGACGCCGGCGACGCCACGAAGAACTACCGCCCCGACGCCCTGGTCGAGGGCGACGCCGCGCTCGTCTCCGGTCTGCTGCTGGAGCGGCTCACCGAGCACGGCGGCCACGACGCGCTCGCGCGGCGGGTGCGCGAGCTGAACGAGGGCGTGCGAGCGCGGCTCTCCCAGGAGGAGCCCGAGGCGGTCGCCTTCCTCGACGCGATCGAGCGCGCCCTGCCCGACGACGCCGTGCTCGTGAGCGACATGTGCATCCCGGGCTACTGGCTCGGCGGCTTCCACCGGACCCCGGCGCCGCGCGGGCTCTCGTACCCGCTCGGCTGGGGCACGCTCGGCTGCGCCTTCCCGCAGGGCCTCGGCGCCGCGCTCGCGGGCCGCGGGCCGGCCGTCAGCATCTCGGGCGACGGCGGCTTCCTGTACGCGTGCGGCGAGCTCGCGGCGGCGAGGCAGGAGCGGATTCCGCTGCACGCCGTCGTGGTCGACGACGGCGGCTACGGGATGATCCGCTACGACCAGGACATGCACGGCGATCCGCGCGAGGGCGTCGACCTCGTCGGCCCCGATTGGGTTGCGATGGCCGGCTCGTTCGGCGTCCGCGCCGACAGCGTCGACGGTCTCGGCGAGCACTTCGCGATGGCGCTGCGCGCACACGTCGGGCTCGACGAGCCGACGCTGCTCGTGGCACGCGCGGCGCTCGGCCCGCCCCCCAACGTGTCGCCGCGCTGGTACAGGCGGTGAACGAGGAGCCGGGCCGCCGCGCACGCCTCGCCGGCGCGTCCCGGCGGGCGGCGTCGGTTGCCCGGACGGACCTGCTCGAGGAGGCGGCGGAGGCCTCGCGCGCCGGCATCGCCACCCGCCGCGAGCGGTTGCTCACGGCGGCGCGGCCGATCGTCCAGACCTCCGTCGCCGCGGCGCTCGCCTGGATCGTCGCCACCGAGGTGCTCGGTCACACGGACCCCTTCTTCGCGCCCGTGGCCGCCGTCGTCACGCTCGGCCTGACGATCGGCGAGCGGCGCCGGCGCGCCGTCGAGCTCGCGCTCGGCGTGTCCGTCGGCATCGCCATCGGGGACCTGATCATCGCCGAGATCGGCTCGGGTGCCTGGCAGATCGGCGTGGTCGTCGCGCTCGCCATGTTCGCCGCGACGCTGGTCGGCGGCGGCCCCCTGCTCGCCTCCCAGGCGGGAGCGTCGGCGGTGCTCGTGGCGACGATCCAGTTCCCCGACGGACGGCTTTGACTTCACTCGGGCCGTTGACGCGCTCGCCGGCGCCACCTGCGCACTGGCCGTGGGATCGCTCGTGTGGCCCGCCAAGCCGCTCCGGATGATCCGCGTCGGAGCCGACCCCGTGATCGACAGCCTCGCCAAGGCCCTCGACCACATCGCGGCGGCGATCGAGCGCCGCGACCCCGGGGAGTCCGAGGAGGCCGTGCTCGCCGTGTCAGAGGTGCGGCCGTACCACGACGCGCTCGAGGACACGGTGGCCGAGGCCGCCGACGCCGCCCGCATGTCGCTCGGCCGCCGCGAGGCACTCGACGGCATCGCGGACCTGTCCGAGCTGACCCGCCACCTGCGGCTCGCGATCGGCGACGCGCGCTCGCTCGCCCGCGGCGTGGGGCGCGCCATCGCCCTCGAGGACGCGACGCCGCCGGAGGTGGTCGCCGCGGTCCACGAGCTGGCAAGGAGCACCCGTGCGCTCCACGACGTCCTCGAGAACCAGGACCCGGGCGCGGCGCGTGAAAGCGCGATCCGCGCGGCGTCGCTCGCCAACGCGGTGCTCGAGGAGACCACGAACCTCTCGGCACTCCACATCGTCGGGCAGATACGGCTGCTGGCGGTCGACCTGCTGCGCGCGAGCGGCGAGGAGCGCGACCGGGCGCAGCGCAGCGTGCGTGGGGCGGATCCCGTTCCGCTCAGCTAGCTTGCCGCGCATGAGCGAGCGCAGCGAGTACGGCCACGGCCTCCCCTGTTGGGTCGACCATTCCTCGAAGGATCCGGCGCGGGCGGCAGAGTTCTACGCGGACCTCTTCGGCTGGGAGGCCGAGGAACGGATGCCGGAGGACTCCCCGGACTCGTACCTGATCTGCAGCCTGCGCGGACAGCCCGTCGCCGCGGTCGGCAGCCAGCAGGGCGACGAGGCGCCGCCGCTCTGGAACACGTACGTCGCGGTCGACGACGCCGACGCCGCCGTCGCGACCGCCCGCGCCGAGGGAGGCGCGGCCCCGGCGGACGCCTTCGACGTGTTCGACGCCGGCCGCATGGCGGTCATGGAGGACCCGGGCGGCGCCTGGATCTACGTCTGGCAGGCGCGCGAGATGGCGGGCGCGGGGCTCGTCAACGAGCCCGGGCGCTCTGCTGGAACGAGCTCACCACGCGCGACGTCGAGGGCTCGCTGCGCTTCTACCACGACCTGTTCGGCTGGCAGGCGAACGAGTTGAAGCGCGGCGACGCCGGCCGCTACTTCACCTGGCACCGCGCCGGGGATGCCGGCGAGGGCACGGAGATCGGCGGCCTCATGCCGATGGAGGGCGACATGTGGCCCCCGGACCTGCCGAACCACTGGATGGTCTACTTCGCGGTGGAGGACACCGATGCCGCCTGCGCGCGCTGCGAGGAGCTCGGCGGAAAGGTCTCGGTACCGGCGTTCGACGTGCCGGTCGGGCGGATGGCTGTGCTGAACGACCCGGTCGGGGCCTTCTTCTCGGTGATCGCGCTCACGAGCTGAGCGCGAGCGCCTCCTCGGCCAGCGCGAGCGCGCCGAGCACCCCGGCGCGGTCGCCGAGCCCGGGGCGGACGAGCTCGGGCGCGTCCACATAGCCCGCGAGCCGCCGCTCGAGCTCCGAGCGGACGAGCTCCAGCAGGCCGGGGGCGTGCATGACCCCGCCGCCGAGGATCACGCGCCGCGGCGAGAGCACGTACGCGATCGCGGCGATCCCGTGGGCGAGGTACTCGGCCTCGAGCCGCCACGCCTCGTGCTCGGGCGGCAGCTCCTCCCCTCCCACGCCCCAGCGGGCCCGCATCGCGGTGCCCGACGCCAATCCCTCGAGGCAGTCGCCGTGATACGGGCAGGAGCCCCGGAACGGGTCGCGCGCGGGGTCGCGCGGGACCGGCACGTGCCCCATCTCCGGGTGGCCGAGCCCGTGCACCGCGCGCCCGCCGGCCACCGCCCCGCCGCCGATGCCGGTGCCGACCGTGATGTAGACGAGGTCGTCGAGGCCCTCCCCCGCGCCCCAGCGGCGCTCGCCGAGCGCGGCCGCGTTCACGTCCGTGTCGAAGCCGACCGGCACGCCGCCGAGCTCGCCCGCGAGCCTTCCGGCGAGGTCGGCACCGCGCCAGCCGGGCTTCGGCGTGTTGCCCACGCGGCCCCAGGTCTCCGAGCCGGGGTCCACGTCGACGGGGCCGAAGGCGCCGATGCCGATCGCAGCGACGGGGGCGTGCTCCGCGAGGAAGGCGGCGATCCGGCCGATCGTCTCGTCAGGGCCGGTGGTCGGGATGCTCTCGGTCGCGCGCAGGTCGCCCGGACCGGTGCCGACCGCCAGGTTGCAGCGAGTGCCCCCGGTCTCGACCCCGGCGAGCAGCGCGGTCAATCCCAGGCGAGCCGGAAGCCCGGGTTCCCCGTGAGCTCCAGGACGTCCATCTGGGCCTTCTGCAGCTTCCCGGCGTAGTCCCAGTTCATCGACTGCCAGCGCGTGAACTGGTCGAGCACCCAGATGCCGGACTGGCGGCTGCCGTTGCCCGAGCGGCCGTTGCCGCCGAACGGCAGGTGCGCCTCGGCCCCGCTCGTGGAGTTGTTGATCGACAGCATCCCGGCGCTGACGCGCTCACGGAACCGGAATGCGTTGCGGGCGTCGGTCGTGTACATCGCGGCCGACAGGCCGTAGCCGTGCCCGTTGGCGAGCGCGACGGCCTCGTCGAAGTCGGAGAAGCTCGCGACGCCGACGATCGGGCCGAACGTCTCGGTCGCGTAGATCTCGTCGTCGGCCGTGACGCCGTCGACGATCGTGGGATGGCAGTAGATGCCGGCGTCGGGATCGCCGACGAAGCCCTCGCGCGGGTTGTCGGCGCCTATCCGCCCCCGCCCTGTCGAGCCGCTGACCCTGTGGTGGTCGCGGATCAGGCCGAGCCAGTCCTCGAAGCGCTCGGCGAAACGCTCGTGGATCATCGGCCCGTAGAGCACGTCCTCGTTCGGGTCGCCGATCGCCGCGTTCTCGACGAGCGAGCTGAAGCGCGCCATGAACTCGTCGTGGATCGACTCGTGCACGATCACCGTGCCGAGCGAGGTGCAGCGCTGGCCCGCCGTGCCGAAGCCGCTGAACAGGGCCCCCTCGGCCGCGAGGTCGAGATCGGCGTCCGGCATCACGACCAGCGGGTTCTTGCCGCCGAGCTCGAGGCAGGGCGACTGCACGTGGCGCCCGCAGAGCGCGCCGATCTCGGAGCCGACCGCGGACGATCCCGTGAAGCCGACCTTGTCGACGAGCCTCTCCTCGAGCGCCCGCTCGAGGCCGGCGAAGGCTGTCGGGCCGTCGCACTGGACGAGGTTCAGGACGCCGGAGGGCAGGCCGCCCTCGATGAACAGGCGAGCGAGCGCGTCGCCGAGCGCGGGGGCGTACTCCGCGGGCTTCCAGACGACGGCGTTCCCGCACAGGATGGCGGGCACGAGGTACCAGGACGGCACGGCCACCGGGAAGTTGCCCGCCGTGATGATCGCCGCGACGCCGACCGGCACGCGGAACGTGAACAGCTGCTTGTCCGGCATCTCGGACGGCACCGTCTGGCCGTAGAGGCGCCGGCCCTCGCCCACGAAGAAGTCGCAGGTGTCGATGATCTCCTGGACCTCGCCGAGCGACTCCGGGTAGGGCTTGCCGATCTCGCGGGTGACGAGGCGGGCGAGCGCCTCCTTGTTCTCCTCGACCAGGCGGCCGATCTGCTGGATCGCCTTGCCGCGCACCGGCGCGGGCACCGCGGCCCAGTCTCGCTGGGCGGCGCGCGCTGCGCGGCAGGCGTCGACGAAGACCTCGGCGTCGCCGAGCGCGGCCTCGCAGACGACGTCCTCGAGATCCGCGGGATTGCGCGACTCGATTCGCGTGTCGCCCGCGCGCTCCTCGCCGCCGATGATGGACCCGACGCTCCTCGTCCCGGTGATGCTCATCGGCCTAGCGTAGCCGCGACTCGAGCTGCTCGAGCTGCGCCCGCAGCTCCCGCGGGAGCCGCTCGCCGAACTGCGCGAAATGCTGCTCGAACTGGGGCAGCTGGACGCTCCAGGCCTCCGGGTCGACGTCGAGCAGCTCCTCCATCGAGCCCTCCGGGAGATCGAGCCCGGACACGTCGATCGCGCCGGCGGCGGGCACGAGCCCGATCGGCGTCTCGACGGCCTCCGCCTCGTCGTCGCAGCGGCGGAAGACCCACTCGAGGACGCGGCTGTTCTCGCCGAAGCCCGGCCACAGGAACCGTCCGTTCTCGCCCTTGCGAAACCAGTTGACCATGAACACCTTCGGCAGCACGGCGCCCTCGCGCCGGCCGATCTCGAGCCAATGGGCGAAGTAGTCGGCCATGTGGTAGCCGCAGAAGGGCAGCATCGCCATCGGGTCGAAGCGCAGCTCGCCGACCTTGCCGGCCGCCGCGGCGGTCTTCTCCGAGGCCATCACGGAGCCGAGGAAGACGCCGTGGTCCCAGTCGAACGCCTCGAACACGAGCGGCACGACGCTCGCCCGGCGCCCGCCGAACAGGAACGCGTCGATCGGCACGCCGGCCGGGTCCTCCCAGTTCGGCGCGATCGCCGGGCACTGGGCGGCCGGGGTGGTGAAGCGCGCGTTCGGATGGGACGAGGGCTCGTCCGAATCGGGCGTCCAGTCGCGCCCCTTCCAGTCGATCGCGTGCGCCGGCGCGTCCGGGGTCATGCCCTCCCACCAGACGTCGCCGTCGTCCGTGAGCGCGCAGTTGGTGAAGATGCTGTTCGAACGCACCGTCGCCATCGCGTTCGGGTTCGTCTCCTCGCCCGTGCCGGGCGCGACGCCGAAGAAGCCCGCCTCCGGGTTGATCGCGTGGAGCCGGCCGTCGTCGCCGAACTTCATCCAGGCGATGTCGTCGCCCACCGTCTCGACGGTCCAGCCCTCGAGCGTCGGGATCAGCATCGCGAGGTTGGTCTTGCCGCAGGCGGACGGGAAGGCTCCGCCGATGTGCTTCACCCTCCCCTCCGGCGAGGTCAGCTTGAGGATCAGCATGTGCTCGGCCATCCAGCCCTCGTCGTGCGCCATCGCCGAGGCGATCCGCAGCGCGAAGCACTTCTTGCCGAGCAGCGCGTTCCCGCCGTAGCCCGACCCATACGACCAGATCTCGCGCGTCTCCGGGAAGTGGACGATGTACTTGTTGGCCGCGTTGCAGGGCCAGGCCACGTCCTCCTCGCCCTCCTCGAGCGGCGCCCCGACGGAGTGGAGGCAGGGGACGAACTCGCCCTCGCCGCCGAGCACCTCGAGCGCGCCCCTGCCCATGCGGGTCATGATCCGCATCGAGACGACCACGTACGGGGAGTCCGTGAGCTGGACGCCGATGTGCGCGATCGGCGAGCCGAGCGGCCCCATCGAGAACGGGACCACGTACATCGTGCGCCCGCGCATGGAGCCGCGGAACAGCTCGGTGAGCGTCTCGCGCATCTCCCCCGGATCGCGCCAGTTGTTCGTGGGACCCGCGTCCGCCTCGCTCCGCGAGCAGATGAACGTGCGGTCCTCGACGCGCGCCACGTCGCCCGGGTCGGAGCGCCCGAGATAGGAGTTCGGGCGCTTCGCGTCGGACAGCCGAACGAACGTGCCGGCGTCGACGAGCTCCTGGCAGAGCGAGTCGTACTCCTCGGCCGAACCGTCGCACCAGTGCACCGAGTCGGCCTCCGTCAGCTCCGCCACCTGGTCCACCCAGGCGATCAGCTTCTCGTGGGCGATCGGGGGCGCGGCCGCTGCGCGAGTCACGGTTTCAGGATTCTCCTTCGTCATTCCGGGGGCCGATAACCGTACCCCACCGCTCGTACACTCCCGCCAGATGCGCGCCGTGCTTCGCTTCGTGGCGGCGGTCATGATCGTGAGCGGGACGCTCCTGATCGCCGACGCCGCGATCACTCTCCTCTGGCAGGAGCCGGTGTCCGCATTCGTGGCCGAGCGCGAGCAGGGGAAGCTGAAGGACGCCTATTTCGACCCTCCGGAGCGGGTCCGGCTGCGCCGCCCGCTCGAGGGAGACGCGATCGCCCGCATCTCGATCCCCGCGATCGGCGTGCACGAGTACGTGGTCGAGGGCACGGACCTCGAGAGCCTCCGCAAGGGACCCGGCCACTATCCGGAGACCCCCCTGCCGGGCGAGATCGGCACGGTGGCGATCGCCGGGCACCGCACGACCTACGGCGCGCCGTTCCGCGACATCGACCAGCTCGAGCGCGGCGACCGGATCATCGTCGACATGCCCGACGGCCGCTTCGTGTACGCCGTCGAGGGCACGAAGATCGTGGACGACCAGGACCTCTCCGTTCTCGAGCCGCAGGGCTACAGGCGCCTGCTCCTGAGCGCGTGCCACCCGCTCTACTCGGCCGCTCAGCGCGTCATCGTGTTCGCGCGCCAGGTACGGCGCGAGCCGCCTCGCGTCACGTGAGCGCCGCGGGCGTGCCGGCGCCCTCGAGGCGGGAGCCGTCGCGGGACTCGAACCAGAGGATCAGCCCGAGCACCAGCAGGATCGAGACCGCGAGCACCGCGATCCAGTAGACGATCTTGCCGAGCACGGCGCCCATCGTAGGCACCGGAGCGGTTGCCGTCCGACCCGCCCTCGATCATCTCCGGCCATGCGACGACGGAGAGGGGTCCTGGCCTGCGCACTGGTGGCGGGGACGTTCGCGCTCGGCGCCGCCGGCGGGGCGTCCGCGCAGACCGCGGACGACGAGATCACGCAGGTTCAGGGGACCGAGGAGACGCTTCCGTTCACGGGCGGCGAGCCCGGCCTGATCGCGGGCGCCGGCCTCCTGATGGCGGGCGTGGGGATCGCGCTGCGCCGCCGGCTGCGGCAGGCCTGAGCTAGTCCGGCCGGCGCGGCACGAGCACCGCGCGCTTGAACTCGGCCACGAGCGTCCCGTCCTGCTTGAAGACGCGGGTGTGGACGCGCACGATGCCGCGATCCGGCTTCGACTGCGACGGGCGCACGTCCAGCACCTCGGACTCGCAGAACAGCGTGTCGCCGTGGAACACCGGTGCCGGATGCGAGAGGTCCTCCGTGGCGAGGTTCGCGATCGCCTTGCCGGACACGTCGCCGACCGACATGCCGAGCGCCAGCGAGTAGACGAGCGGGCCCACCACGACGTTGCGTCCCTGCTGCGACTCGGCCGCGTAGACGTCGTTGATGTGGAGCGGATGATGGTTCATCGTCAGCAGGCAGAACAGGTGGTCGTCCGCCTCGGTGACCGTCTTCGCGGGCCAGTGCTTGTAGACCGCGCCGACCTCGAACTCCTCGAGGTAGCGGCCGTACTGGCGCGCCCCGGAGGCCTCGCGCTCGGCCTGGCTCGTCTCGACAGCTTTCGTCTCGGTCTCGCTCATGGGGCCGGCAACTCTAGACGCCGGCCTGCCGCAGGACGCTCTGCTTCCGTGAGATAGGTTTGTCGGCCCCATGCGGAACCCGAGAGACTTCCTGAAGCCGCTCGCCATCGGCGCACCCGAGCCCCTCCGCGAGATCCCGTTCGGGCCCTCGCGGATGATCCACTTCCTCGACTTCTCGAACGAGAAGATGGTCGCCAAGGCGCCCGAGATCGCGCCGAAGGTCGACATCCTGCTCGGCAATCTCGAGGACGCCGTGCCCGTCGACCGCAAGGAGGCGGCCCGCGAGGGGCTGATCCGCGTGGGGCGGGAGATGGAGCTCGGCGACACCTCGCTCTGGACGCGCGTCAACGCCCTCGAGAGCCCCTGGGTTCTCGACGACCTGACGCAGCTCGTCGGCGAGATCGGCGACCGCCTGGACGTGGTGATGGTGCCGAAGGTCGAGGGGCCGTGGGACATCCACTACGTCGACCGGATGCTCGCGCAGCTCGAGGCGAAGGCCGGCCTCGAGCGCCCGATCCTCGTCCACGCGATCCTCGAGACGGCGCAGGGCGTCACGAACCTCGAGGAGATCGCGACGGCGAGCCCGCGCATGCAGGGCATGAGCTTCGGCCCGGCCGATCTCGCCGCGAACAGGCGCATGAAGACGACGCGGGTGGGCGGCGGCCACCCGGGCTACCGCGTGATCGAGGACCCGTCCGAGGACGACGCCGAGGCGCCGCGCGCGACCGCGCAGCAGGACCCCTGGCACTACTCGATCGCGCGCATGGTGGACGCCTGCGCGGGCGCCGGGATCCTGCCGTTCTACGGCCCCTACGGCGACATCCGCGACGTCCAGGGCTGCGAGGCCCAGTTCCGCGCCGCGTTCCTGCTCGGATGCGTGGGCGCGTGGTCGCTCCACCCCGTCCAGATCGACATCGCGAAGAAGGTCTTCTCTCCGGATCCCGACGAGGTGCGCTTCGCCCGCAAGGTGATCGAGGCGATCCCCGACGGGCGCGGCGTGCACATGATCGACGGCAAGATGCAGGACGACGCCACCTGGAAGCAGTGCAAGGTGATGGTCGACCTCGCCGAGATGCTGGCGCGCAAGGACCCGGAGCTGGCGGAGCAGTACGGGCTGACGCCCGCCTAGCGCGCGGCCCGCAGTCGCAGCCTGCGGCTGCTCTTCACGGCGCTCGAGTCGGCGTCCCGCACCGACACGGCGAGCCTCACCCGGAGCGATCCGTTCTCAGCCACCGCGATCCGCGCGCCCTTCGCCACGCGGATGCGCACGCGTGCGGTCCTGCCGGCGGCGATGCGGAAGCGCTTCGACCCGGCCGCACGCTTGGCGTTCACGAGCTTCAGCCGGCCCGCGCAGGCCACGTCGGCGCTCTTCGGGCAGCGCACGCGCAGGACGATGCGCTTCCCGCTGAGACGCGGACGGCGCGGGCTGATTGCGAGCCGCGGAGCGGTGCCGGCGGCGCCGGGGCCCGTACCGGGCCCGTTCCCGCCGCCTCCCCCGCCGGCGCCGCCGCTTCCGGCCGGCCCGGCGCAGGCGACGGTCTCGTCGGCCGGGTCGACGGCGAAGGTGTCGCTATCGGCGCCGCAGTCCACGAGCTCGGCGACGCCGTCCTGGGCGAGCAGGTTGTCGGCGCCGGCCTCGCCGAACAGCGAGTCCCTGCCGCCGCGTCCCTCGATGCGGTCGGCGCCCGGGCCGCCGCGCAGGATGTTCGTGACCGTGCTGCCGGTCAGGTCGTCGTTGCCGGAGCCGCCCGTCAGGTGCTCGACCTGGGCGTTGTCGCCCTCGGCCTCCACTCCGTCGTCGGGCTGGCCGTCGAGGTCGGCGACGATCGGCGAGGTCCGCGCGGAGTAGTCCGCCGTGTCGTAGCCGAGGCTGCCGATCATGCGGTCGGCGCCGGGGTTCGCCAGGAACCTGTCGTCGCCCGCGCCGCCGCTCTCGAGGTCGTCGCCCGCCCGCCCTCGATCGTGTCGTCGTCGCCGCCGCCGTAGACGCTGTCCGCGCCACCGGCTCCCCGGACCTCGTCGTCGCCCCCGCCGCCGTTCAGCAGGTTCGACGCGGCGGAGCCGGAGATCACGTCAGCGCGGCTGCCGCCGGTGACGTTCTCCGTCTTGACGTTGTCGTTCTCGCCGGCATAGCCATCGTTCGCCAGGCCGTCGAGCGATACGCGCACGGAGCCGACGATGTGGTCGGCGTAGGTGGCGAGGTCCACGCCCGGGCCGCCGTTCACCTCGTCCCTGCCGCCGCGCGGCTGGAGGAGGTCGTCGCCGCCGTTGCCGTTCAGCGCGTCGGCCTGAGAGCCGCCGATGATCGTGTCGGCGCCCGGGCCGCCGCTGAGCTCGGCCGGGCGGCCGTAGTGCTCGATCCGGTTCGTGGTGCTGTCCTCGCCGGCACCGATCGTGACCTCGATGATGTCGTCGTCGGCGAGGTTCGAGGTGACCCTGTTGGCGCCGTCGCCCACGAAGATCGCGACCCGCGTGTCATCGGCGATCAGGCAGCTCGCGCCGCCGCCGGTCACGTGCTGGCAGTTCAGGGTCGCGCGAAGGATCGCGACCGAGTCCTTGAAGATCACGCGGTTGCCGTCCATCGTGGCCGACACGTTGTTGTCGAAGCCCGGATAGGCGCGCAGGGTCAGGGTGTCGCCGTTGCGCTCGACATACGAGGACTCACCCTCGGCGAGCGCGGTGCCCGGAAGAGCGGCCGCGCCGACGGCGCAGAGCAGGGTCGTGAAGAGTGTTTTGCTGTGCCACACGCTCACGAGCCTCCGGGATCCCGGCCGCGTGCGCATCGGGGCAACACCCTCGACCCGCACCCTGAGTCGGAGGCCCTCCTGGCGCTCGGGGGGCGCGTTAGCGCCGCACGATGCGGAAGCCGACGGTCAAGGCGCGCGAGCGGCCGCGCCCCTCCGCGGTCGCCGTGAAGACGGCGCGGTGCCTGCCGGGGCGGAGCGCCTTGCGGCGCACCCGGCCCGTGTAGGGAACGCGGTTCTCGCCCGCGCGCGAGATGCGCGTGAGCGTGTGCTGGGTGACCCAGCGCGTGCACTTCGGCTTCGTCCGCAGGCGCCTGCTCGGCTTGCGGCACCGGCCACGGCTGCGGCGGCCGGGTGTCGCGCGCTGGACCCGGATGCGCATGGTGCCCGCGTCCTCGAGGCGGTAGCTGAAGACGGTCCCCCGCTTGACGGCCGCGGCACCCGCCGCCTGCCCGCTCACCGGCGTGGAACCCGAGCCGACAGCGAAGCGCGGGTTCTGGTTGTCGACGAAGACGATTCGCATCGGCGGCGGTACGGCGGGCGTCTCCGGCGCATCGCAGGCGCGGCCGATGTTGTCGAGGTCGGCGTCGACCTGATCGGGGTTCGCCGTGCGCGGGCAGTTGTCCGCGCCGTCGGTGACGCCGTCGTTGTCGTCGTCGAGGTCGCAGGCGTCGCCCTGGCCGTCGCCGTCGAGGTTCTCCTGGCCGGAATTGGCAACGGCGCGACAGTTGTCGGAGCCGTCTGCGCGGCCGTCGTTGTCGTCGTCGGAGTCGCAGGCATCACCCACGCCGTCACCGTCGCTGTTCACCTGGTCCGCGTTCGGGACGGCCACGCAGTTGTCGCGCGCGTCCGGCACGTTGTCGCCGTCGCCGTCGGTGCCAGGAGCAGCTGCGTCGACAGCGACCCCCTGCGGGAAGGTCACCGGAGAGATGAACGTCGCAGTCGCCGTCCCGCTCGCCTTGGGAGCGCGCCCGATCGAGGAGTCCGTGAAGCCCGTCGAGTGGTTCCCCCAATAGACGTAGGTCGCGTCAACTGCCACGCCGCTCGGGTTGGAACTGCCGCCGTAGAAGTTCGTGACGAGGTCTGGGATGAAGTCGTAGTT
This sequence comes from uncultured Thermoleophilaceae bacterium, assembly GCA_963808775.1. Taxonomy (GTDB): domain Bacteria; phylum Actinomycetota; class Thermoleophilia; order Solirubrobacterales; family Thermoleophilaceae; genus JACVRW01. The sequence goes on along the minus strand of CAWEGR010000005.1, from coordinate 715,862 downwards.
CGGGGTACCGCTGCCGTCTGCGTTGGCCCTGCCGATCGCGGTCGCCCCGGGTGGATCGCCGGTGAGAGTGAGCGTGAAGTAGAGGTACTGAGAGTCCACCGCGAGACCGCATGGCTGCCGTCCGGTCCCCGGGCTCAACTGAAGGAACGCTGGGGCCGCGGCCCCGCCTGCGAGCGGGACGCGGCCAATCGTGGTGAGCTCGGACCAGTACAGATAGGTCGCGTCGACGGCGACGCCGCAAGCCGCAGGGCCCACGCCGGTGACGAGCTGAGGTGTACCGCCCGTGACCGGGACACGGTAGAGCGCCTTGGAACCCGAACAGGCGGCCAAGAAGTACGCGCTGCTGGCGTTCGCCGCGACTGCTCCCACGTCGCAGAACTGGCCCAGGGGGGCAAAGCCATGGTTGATGTCCGTCCCGGCAACGGTCGCGCGACCCAGGCCACCGGTGTTTCCCCAGAACAGATACGTGCCGTTCGAAGCCACGCCGGCGGCGCTCGCGCCTGTGATGAAGCTGCCGTCGGGCGACCCTCCGTCGATGTCCGCCCGCCCGATCTTGTCGAAGCGGACGTGCCAGTAGATCGCCGCGTCCGCCACCGGAACGACGATCACCAAGGCCAGGACGGCGAGCGCAAGGGGCCAGCGGAAGCGCCGCATCCGGCGACGCTACATCGACTTTCGCCCGCGGTCCAGTCGCGGTGCTTTCGGACTCCAGCGGCCGAGGTCATGCAGAAAGCGCCGCCTACCGGCGCAAACTGCATGAGCTCACGCCGCAAGCTGGCGTGTAGGGTTCCGCGCCGCTATGCGCTTCTTCGAGTACGAGGCCCGGGAGATCGTGAAGCGGGCCGGGATACCCGTCACCGATTTCGGGTTCGCCACGACCGCGCAGGAGGCGCGCGAGATCGCGCACCGGATCGGCGGTCCGACGGTCATCAAGTCCCAGGTGCTGACCGGGGGCCGCATGAAGGCGGGCGGCGTCAAGTTCGCCGACAACGCCGACGAGGCCGCGGAGCACGCCGAGGCCATCCTGCAGCTCGAGATCGGCGGCCACATGCCGCGCGGCGTGCTCGTCGACCCGAAGGCCGACCTGAGGCAGGAGTACTACGCGGGAGTCGTCTGGGACGGTCTGCGCAAGCGCCCCGTGATGATCTTCTCGCCCGTCGGCGGCATCGACATCGAGCAGGTCGCGGAGGAGCAGCCGGACAAGGTCGGGCGCCGCCACTTCTCGACGATCGAGCCCTTCAGCGACTTCATGGCGAAGGAGGTGATCGCCTCGACCGGCGTCTCGGGCCGCGCCCTCACGCGAATCACCCCGATCCTGTCCCGGCTGGCGCGGCTGTTCCTCGAGCGCGACATGACGCTCGCCGAGATCAACCCGCTGGGCGAGCTCGAGGACGGCTCGTTCGTCGCGCTCGACGCCCACATGGACATGGAGAACGAGGCGCGCCCGCGCCAGAAGGCGCTGCTGGCCGACCTCGGGGTCGGCGACGAGGAGACCCGCCAGGCGCGCGAGCCCACCGCGTTCGAGCTCGCCGGCGAGGAGGTCGACTCGATGGACCACCGCGGCGTTGCCGGGAACGTCACCGAGTTCGACGGCGACCTCGGCCTCGTGATCGGCGCCGGCGGCGGCTCGCTCACGCTCTTCGACGCCGTGCGCGCCCACGGCGGCCGCCCGGCGAACTACTGCGAGATCGGCGGCAACCCGTCGGTCAACAAGGCCTGCGGGCTCGCCAAGCTGGTGCTGCAGAAGCCTGGCGTCGACAAGATCGCGGTGATGATGTCGATCGTCTCGAACACCCGCGTGGACATCGTCGCGCGCGGCGTCATCAGGGCCTGCCTCGAGCTCGGCTACGACCCCTCCGAGAAGATCGCGATCTTCCGCATCCCGGGCGCCTGGGAGGAGGAGGGCTTCAAGATCCTCGAGAAGTACGGCGTCGAGTACTGCGACCGCTCCGTGTCGATGCACGAGGCGGCGCGCCGCGCGGTCGTGAAGATCCAGGGGGCGGCCGCATGAGCATCCTGATCGACGCTGAGACCACGTTCATCGTCCAGGGCATCACCGGGCCGCGAGGCGGTCAACCTCACGCGTGAGTGCCTCGACTACGGCGCGGGCGCGAAGATCGTCGGCGGCGTCACGCCCGGACGGCTCGGGCGCGACGTCCACGGCGTGCCCGTGTTCGACACGGTCGCCCAGGCTGTCGAGCACCACGGCGGGCCGATCAAGGGCTCCGTCGTGACGGTTCCGCCGGCGTTCACGAAGGACGCCGTGTTCGAGGCGATCGAGAACGGCATCGAGCTGATCGTGATCGTCACGGAGCGGATCCCGCGCGGCGACGTGGCGCAGATGGTCGAGCTGGCCGGGTCGCGCGGCGCGCGCATCATCGGCCCGAACTGCCTCGGGATCATCGTCCCCGACGTGATCAAGATGGGCGGCATCGGCGGCCCGGCGCGCGACGCCGCCAAGGCCTACTCGCAGGGTCCGGTCGGCGTGATCTCCCGCTCGGGCGGCATGACCACCGAGATGTCGTCCACGCTCACGGCGGCCGGGCTCGGGCAGTCCACCGCGGTGTCGATCGGCGGCGACGCCATCATCGGCTCGACCTACGCCGAGCTGATGCCGCTCTTCGAGGCGGACGAGAGCACGCAGGCGATCGTGATCTACACGGAGCCCGGCGGGCGGATGGAGGCCGAGCTGGCCCGCTGGGTCACCGAGAACGACTCGCGCCTGCCGATCGTCGCCTTCATGGCCGGGCGCTTCATGGACGAGATGCCGGGGATGAGCTTCGGCCACGCCGGCACGATCGTGGAGGGCAAGGAGGACACGGCCGCCGAGAAGATCGCGCGGCTCGCGTCCGCGGGGATCGTGGTCGCGGAGGAGATCGCGCAGATCCCCGACCTCGTCAAGGAGCGGATCGGGGTGAGGGCGTGAGCGCCGAGGCGGGCCCGAGGCACGGGCTCTTCATCGACGTCGAGGTCGCGCCGGAGCACGCGTCCGACCCCGAGCTCGCGGGGAAGCTCGAGGAGGCCTGCCCCGTCGACATCTTCGCCGCCGCCGACACCGGCGTCGAGATCGTGCGCGAGAACCTCGACGAGTGCGTCCTCTGCGGGCTCTGCCTCGACGCCTCCCCGCCCGGCGCCGTCAGCGTCGTGAAGCTGTACGACGGCGGCGCGCTGCTCGAGCGCTCGGCCTAGACGCGCCCGCGCGCGAGCTGGCGCGCGATCACGTTTCCGAGCAGCTTCGTGACAGCCAGGTCGCCCGTGACCCGCACGTGCCCGTGCTCGTAGGCATCGGCCCAGTGGCGCAGGCTGCCCTCCGCGGCCAGCTCGTTGAAGTGCGAGCGCGACACGGAGATGTCGATGCGGGCGTCCCCCGCGGGGTCGCGGTCGATCTTCGGCCCGGGCAGCTCGACGCGCCAGATCGGCGCGTCGCCCCCGCGGGCGCGCAGCTCGAGGCGCGCCACCAGCTTGATCTGGCGCAGCGAGGGCACCTCCTCCTGGAGGCCCGCCAGCGCCTGCGCGATCAGCGTCTTCGTGTCTCCGGAGGACACCGCTAGATCTTGTTCCGCTGGAGCAGCTTCTTGCCGATCACCATGCGCTGGATCTCGCTCGTCCCCTCGCCGATCAGGAGCAGCGGGGCGTCGCGGTAGAGGCGCTCGATCTCGTACTCCTTCGAGTAGCCGTAACCGCCGTGGATGCGGAACGACTCCTCCACGACCTCCTTGCCGGTCTCCGAGGCGAACAGCTTCGCCATGCCGGCCTCGAGGTCCGAGCGCTGCCCGGCGTCCTTCATGCGCGCCGCCTTCATGGTGAGCAGCCGTGCCGCCTCGATCTTCGTGGCCATGTCGGCGAGCTTGAACTGGATCGCCTGGTGCTGCGCGATCGCGCGCCCGAAGGTCTTGCGCTCCTGCGAGTAGCGCAGAGCGAGCTCGAGCGCCCGCTGCGCGATCCCGACGCCGCGCGCCGCCACGTTCACGCGCCCGACCTCGAGCGCGTCCATCATCTGGGCGAAGCCCTTGCCGAGCCCGGCCTCCTCGCCGCCGAGGATGCGCTCCGGCGGGCAGCGGAAGCCGTCGTACACGAGCTCCGTGGACTCGACGCCCTTGTAGCCCATCTTCTTGATCGCGGGCGGGACCGTCAGGCCCGGGTTCTCGTTTGCGCCCGGCTCCTTCTCCGTGATGAAGCAGGTCATGCCCGTGTGGGGCGGGTCGGCCTTCGGATCGGACTTCATGAGGACGAACACGACCCCGGAGCGCAGGCCGTTCGTCACCCACATCTTCTGCCCGTTCAGCTCCCAGTCGCCGTCGTCCGTGCGCTTGGCGGTCGCCTTGATCCCCTGGACGTCGGAGCCGCATTCGGGCTCGGACAGCGAGAAGGCCGCGCGCAGCTCCCCGGTGGCCATGCGCGGAAGCAGGCTCTCCTTCTGCTCGTCGGTGCCGAACTTCATCAGCAGGTAGGAGCCGATGAAGTGCGTGTTGACGATCCCGGAGACGGAGATCCAGCCGCGCGAGAGCTCCTCGACGATCATCGCGTAGGTCGTCAGGTCCAGACCCATCCCGCCGTACTCCTCGGGGATCGTCACGCCGAACAGGCCGAGCTCCTTCATCTGCTCGACGACGGCCTCGGGGAAGCTGTCCTCGTGGTCGTGCTGCTCGGCCACCGGGATGACCTCGTTGTCGACGAACTGCCGGACCATCTCGGTGATGGCCTGCTGTTCCTCGGTCTTCTCGGTGAAGGGGCTCGTGGCTATCGCCATGTTCGGGGCACTCCGGGGTGTCGTTGACTCGCGAGTCAAGCAAGGATATCCCTCGCCATGAGCCCGCTCCGCCGCATCCGGCGCTCGGCCGCCTGGTGGTGGCCCCTCGTCCGGCTCGCCCCGGGACCGTTCTGGCGGGCCCGCTTCGCGCTCGCCCGGTCGGGACGTCCCACGCGCGTGCGCCTGCGCTCGGGCGCGGTGGAGCTCGACTTCGAGGTCGCGGGCGTGGGAGACCTGATCGGGCTGCGCGAGGTGTTCGTCGAGCGCGAGTACGAGCTCGAGCTGCCGCGGGCGCCCGAGCGGGTCGTCGATCTCGGCGCCAACATCGGTGCGGCCACGCTCCGCTTCGCCGCCCGCTGGCCGGCCGCCGAGATCCTCGCGCTCGAGCCGGAGCCGCGCACCTTCGCGCGACTCGCGCGCAACGCGGCCCCCCATCCGCACATCACCGCCGAGCGGCTCGCCGCGGCGGGGCGGGCGGGCGAGCTGGTGGTCCGGCGCGGGGCCGACTCCCTGTCGAGCTCCACCCTCCCGCACGCCGGGGAGCGGGGCAGCCCCGTCCGGGCGCTGACGCTCGATGACCTCGTGGAGCGCTGCGGCGGCCGGATCGACCTGCTCAAGTTCGACATCGAGGGCGCCGAGGCGGAGCTGCTCCGCTGCGCGCGCCGGCTGGAGTCCGTGTCCGCGCTCGTGGGCGAGCTGCACGAGGACATCACCGGGGTGCCGAACGGCGAGCTGGCGGGACTGCTTCCGCACTCGCGCGTCGAGCTCGAGCCGCTCCCCCAGCCGGGGCGCGCGCTCGTGCGGGCCTGGCTCTAGTAGCCGCGCGGGTGGCGCGCGACGAACGCCGACGACTCGCGCAGAGTCCGGCTCCAACGCGGTCCGGAGGACGGGCCGGGAGCGTCGGCGTCATGCATCGAGGTGTCGAAGCGGAATCCGGCGATCACCGCGTAGGCGTGCCCGCCGTGGGCGTAGACCGTGATCCAGCGCCCCGGGCCCGTGCGGCCCCAGCTCATCATCGAGCCGCTCGGCAGCGGGCTGAGCAGGAAGCGGCCGCCGTAGAGCGCGTAGGAGACGGCGCCCGAGCAGTCGTAGCCGTCGGCGAGGACGCCCTTCTCGAACGGCTGATGGCCGCCGCCGTAGATGTACGGCTTCTCGACGATCCTGTTCGCCGCCGTGATCGCCCTCTTGACGCGCCGCGGCGCGGACGCGGGCGCGATCAGCCGCCCGTCGACGAGCTTCGCCTTCGCGGGCGGCGGCGGGGGCGGCACGAAGGTGGCCCCTCCACCGCCCGAGGTCACGACCTCGGCGCCCGCCGTGGGGGCGAGCACGAGCACGCCGACGAGGCATGCGAACGACGCGAGGACGCGCAGCTTGTATTTGGGCGAACGGGCAGGCATCTCTTTCGAACGCCTGCGGGGTTAGCTGACGGGCTCGCGCTGAAAGAGCTTGCGCGTCTCCATGTGGAGATTCGCCCCAGTGGCCTAGGCCACCTTGGTTCCCCCGCTCCGCTCTCGCGGACTCGGCGTGGCGGTGAAGCTACCAGATGATTCGGCAGTTTCTCTTCCCCGCTTTAGCGATTTTCCATGCGGACCTCCGCGATCGACCCGGAGCAGCGCCCACGCGAGCAGCGCGAGCAGTGACAGGGCGATCGCCAGCACGGTGAGATACGCGCCCGCGGCGAGCGGCCCCGACACGTCCGATCTGCGCTCGCGCTGGAGCACCTCGATGTCCGGACGGAACTCGCGCGTGAAGCTCGCGAGCGCCGGCACCTCGGGCGCCGGGATGGCCGCGTCGCGCGGCAGGTAGATCGGCACGGACACGAGCGACGCGCCCTGCTGGAGGCGCAGATTCGCCTTCCAGCCGCCGTGTACGGGTATCGGCTCGGTGGAGCGGTAGACCCCCGGCCCGACCCGCTCGAGCGGATCGAGCAGGCTCGCGCCGCCCTGCCAGGACGTGATCGTCAGGAACTCCGGGTCGCCGTCGACGGCTCCCGGCGGCTCGATCCGGATCGTCGCCGCCACGGTGCGCTCCGGGCCGGGCTCGACGTCCCGCAGCGTCACGATCGCCGCGCGCGGCCCCTCGGAGGAGAGCGGGACCCCCCAGACGAGGACGGCCGCGAGCGCCAGCGCGCCGGCGAGCGCGGCCCGCCGGCCGCGGACCGCGGCCGTGAGCTGCCCGGTCAGCGCGCCGCCGATGAATCCGCCGACCGCTCCGCCCGCCACGGCGGTGAGCAGGCCGGCGAGCGCGGCCTCGGGCAGCAGCGCCTCGCTCCACGGGATCGGCATCCAGACGTGGGACCAGGCCCACTCGGCCGCGAGGCCGACGGTCCCGATCAGCACTCCCGCCGCGGCGCCCGTGGCCACGGGGGAACGGCCGCGCGCGCGCAGGAAGACGGCCTCGACGAGCAGCGCCTCGACGATGTAGAGGGGGAAATGGGGCGTCGTCTGGCCCCAGACGCCGCCGACCATGATCGCCAGGAAGCCGCGGATCAGCACGAACCCGAGCACGGCGAGCAGCGCGCCGCCGCGGCCCAGGTAGATGCGCGCGGTCACGAGGCCGACCCCGGCCGCGAGCATGATCAGCACCGGGTGCAGGACCATCCGGAACTGCGGCACGCCGAAGTCGAACTCGCCCTGGAAGGTGGACAGGGCGACGAGGAAGCCGCCCACGAGCAGCGCCCGCCGCACGAAGGTCACCGCGCGCCGCGCCTCTGGGCGCTCCCCGCCGCGGTCGAGCGTCGTGAGCGCCTCGGCCATCAGGACCATCCCGCCGAGCGTTGCGAGCGAGCCGCCGCCGATCAGCATCAGGTGCGTCGGGCCCCAGAGCGTCACGTCCTGCCCGAAGATGCGGTGCCACATGTCGTCGAGCGGGAAGCCCGTGAGCGCGAAGACGCCGCAGGCGGCGATCATCAGGCCGCCCACCGGCGCCCACCAGCCGTCGCCGAGCCTGATCGCCGTGGAGCAGGGACGCTCGCGCCCCGAGAGCGCGAACGAGAGCACGCCCGCGATCAGGGTCCCGTACAGGCCCACGAGGATCAGGTAGTGCGCCGGGTTCGCGAGCGGTCCCGCGTCACGGCCGTTGTCGATGTGCAGCGAGATGTCCCAGTACATCCCGAGCACCGCCACGAGCAGCGACAGCCCCATCACGATCGACGGCAGCGCCGCCCATGGCGGCAGGCCGGTGTGACGCTCGCTCAGGCTCCCCGCCCGCGCGAGCAGGCCGATCCGGCCGCTGCGGTGCCCTGCGACGAGCAGGACGACGAGCGCGGTCGCCACGAGCGCCCCCGCCGTCGCCCCGATCGCCTCGCCGATCGCCGCGCCGCCGGCGGGCTCCTCGCCCGTGGCCTGCGCAATCTGCAGTCCAAGCTGCCCCATAAGCTCCCCTTCGAACGCCTCCGAATCGACCTTTCCCAGGATCGCGGAATAACTAACTGACTGGTCAGTAAGCCTACTGTGAGCCCCGTCACACAAGCTCCACTCCCATGGCAGCCCCGGCCCGGCGCCGCCTGAGCGCCGAGGAGCGCCGCGCCGGCATCCTCGATGCGGCGCTGGCGGTCTTCTCGGCGCGCGGCTACCACGCGTCGTCGATCGACGACATCGCGCGCGAGGCCGGCATCTCGAAGGCGCTCATCTACGAGCACTTCGCCTCGAAGCAGGAGCTCTACGCAGACCTGCTCGAGCGAAACGCCGAGGCCCTGTTCGCGCGGCTCGGCGCGGCGCTCGAGGGAGTCGAGGTCGAGTCGGGCGCCGCCCGCCTGGCCGCGGGCCTCGACGCCTTCTTCGCCTTCGTCGAGGAGCGCCGCGACGCCTGGCGGATCCTGTTCCGCGACGCCGCCGATCCGGAGACGGCCGCGGTCCTCGACCGGGTGCTCGAGCAGGTCACCGCCGTGGTCGCGGGACTGATCGCGCAGGATCCGGGCGCCCGCGAGCTGGGCAGCGAGGGCGGCGGCGAGGGGCCGGTGCGGCTGCTGGCGGTGATGCTGGTGGGCGCCGCACAGTCGGTCGCGAACTGGTGGGCGGATCACCAGGAGGTCCCGCGCGAGCAGATCCTCGAGATCGTCATGGACTTCGCCTGGGTCGGCCTCGAGCGCCTGAGCGCCGGGGAGCGCTGGGAGGTGTGAGCGGGCCGAGCCCGATCTGCACGCTCGTGGACGCTGCGCCGCCCGGGCGGCTCGCTCTCGTGGCGATCGACGCCGGCGGCGACCGCCGTGAGATCTCGTTCGGCGAGGTCGCGGACAGGAGCGCCCGCATGGCCGGCGTGCTCGCGGCGCGCGGCGTCGGGCGCGGCGACGTCGTCATGACGCTCGTGGGCAACCGGCCCGACTGGGCCTACGCCATGCTCGCCTGCTGGCGGCTCGGCGCCGTGGCCCAGCCCTGCACCGAGCAGCTGCGGCCGGCGGACCTGCGCGCGCGCATCGACCTGCTCGCGCCCGCCGCCTTCGTGGCCGACGAACGCCACCTCGACGTGATCTCCTCCGCGGGCTTCGACGGCGAGGTCGTGACCGTCCCCGACCAGGCGCAGCTCGACGCCGATCCCGCGCCGCCGGCGGCCGTCGCGGCGGAGGATCCTGCGCTGATCGTGTTCACCTCGGGCACGGCGGGCACGCCGAAGCCGATCCGGCACGGCCACGGCTACCTGGCCGGCCAGAGCATCCAGGCGGAGCACTGGTACGGAGCCCGCGAGGGCGACCTGTGCTGGTGCACCGCGGCGAGCGGCTGGTCGCTGTCGGCGCGCAACGCGTTCGTCGCGGCGTGGCTGCGCGGCGCGGCGGCCGTGCTGCACGACGCCCGCTTCGACGCCCGCGAGCGCCTCGAGCTGCTCGCGCGCGAGCGGGTCAACGTGCTCTGCATGTCCCCCACCGAGTACCGCGCGATCGCGAAGCGCGAGCGGCTCGAGCCGCTGCCGGCGCTCCGTCACGCGTGCGCGGCGGGCGAGCCGCTCAACCCGGAGGTGGTCCGGATCTGGAGCGACGAGGTGGGCGTCGAGATCCACGACGGCTACGGCCAGACCGAGACCGGCCACCTCACGGGCATGCCGATCGGCCCGCCCGTGCGGCCCGGCTCGATGGGGCGCCCGCTCCCGGGCTTCGACCTGTGGGTCGACGCTCCGGACGGCGGCGCCGGCGAGCTCGTGGTCGATCCGCGCACGGTGCCCACGTTCTTCCTCGACGGGCCGCGCGAGGAGCCCTGGCGCACCGGCGACCGCGTCAGCCAGGATGACGACGGCTACCTCTGGTTCGAGGGCCGCACCGACGACGTGATCATCTCGGCGGGCTACCGGATCGGGCCGTTCGAGGTCGAGTCGGCACTCGTCTCGCATCCCGCGGTGGCCGAGGCCGCCGCGGTGGCGGCGCCGGACGAGGTCCGCGGGCAGGTGGTGCGGGCGGTGGTGGTCCTGCGCGACGGCCACGACCCGAGCCGGGAGCTCGCCACGGCGCTCCAGGACCACGTGAAGGAGCGCACGGCGCCCTACAAGTACCCGCGCATCGTCGAGTTCGCGCCGTCGCTGCCGAAGACCCCGTCGGGCAAGATCCGGCGCGCGCAGCTGCGCCGCGGCTAGGGGCCGAACGGATCGAGCGACACGAGGTAGTGGCGCAGCAGCGGGTCGATCACCCGCCAGCGGCCGCGCGCCTCGTGCGCGATCACGCCCATGTCGCGCAGCAGCTTCAGCACGCGGTCGCGCACGCCCGCGTGGATGCGCTTCGGCGGCGACTCTCCCGCGGCCACCGCGCGCGCCACGGTGAGCCCCTGCTTGTGCAGCAGGCGGATCCGCTCGACGACCTGCTCCATCGTCGGGCGATCGCCCTCGAGCGCCCGCTCGAAGCCGATCGCGACGAGATCCGAGTCGATCGCGCGGGTGTCGAGCTCGATCGAGACGAGGTGCGTCTGCTGCGCGACCCGCATGGTCGCCCGCGGGTGACCGTCGCCCAGCTCCACGATCCGTTCGAGCGCGGCGGGAGTCACGTCGCAGTCGTCGGCGGCGAACCGCTCGGCGAGGCCGCGGCGCCAGTCGGCGGGCTCGATCTCGCGCAGCGAGTGGAAGCTGCCGAAGCCGCTGAACGCCCGCCGAGTGGGCGCGAACAGGTCGCGGACCACGTGCTCGATGCTGCCGGCGAACAGGTAGGAGACGGAGGTCGAGCGCTGGAAGATCGCGCGCATCCGGTTCGTCACGGCGTCGGGGTCGCCGTAGGGCCGGCGCGCGGAGGCCACCTCCTGGATCTCGTCGATGAACAGCACGAGCCTGCGCCCGTCCGCCACGGCCACGCGCTCCGGCAGCTCGAGCGCGAGCCCGAGCGCCCGCTCCGGATCCTGCGCCGCGAGCCCGGGCGAGAGGGCGAGCTCGACGCCCTCCCCCAGCTCTCCCACGAGCCGCAGCACGGCGCGGGTCTGCGCCGCCGAGAACGCCGCGCGACCCGCGCCGCGGGCACGGCGCAGCGCGCGGTGGGCGGCCGACCGGTTCGCGATCACCGAGCCTGCGAGGGCCTCGGCGAACTCGGCCGTGTCCGCGACCCGGAACAGGTCGACCTTGGCGATATAGGCGCCGCGGCGCTTCAGGCGCGTCAGCGCCGCCTCGCACACGCTCGTCTTGCCGGTCCGGCGCGGGCCTGCGACGATCGCGTGTGTTCCCGCCTCGAGCCGGGTCGCGAGCTCGCGGACGTCGTCACGACGGCCGATCAGCTGGCTCGCCGGAATCGGCGAGTCGGTCGGGAAGAGATCTCCGCTTGCCTGCCGCACCGCGGCGCAGTTTACACAGAATCTGTGTACGTTGTACTCAGAGAGCGTGTAACGGACGGTCCAGGTGGAGCACGCCCTCCGCCGGGTAGCCTGGGAGCGTGGCCAACCGCCTCGCAGACGAGACCTCGCCCTACCTCCTGCAGCACAGGGACAACCCGGTGGACTGGTACCCGTGGGGCGAGGAGGCCCTCGCGCGCGCCCGCGACGAGGATCGCCCGATCCTGCTCTCGATCGGCTACTCCGCGTGCCACTGGTGCCACGTGATGGAGCGCGAGTCGTTCGAGGACCCGGCGACCGCCGCGGACATGAACGCGCGCTTCGTCTGCATCAAGCTCGACCGCGAGGAGCGGCCCGACCTCGACTCGATCTACATGGAGGCCTGCCAGGCGATGACGGGCGGCGGCGGCTGGCCGCTCAACGTCTTCCTCACCCCCGAGCATGTCCCGTTCTACGCGGGCACCTACTTCCCGCCGGAGCCGCGCATGGGCATGCCGAGCTGGCGCCAGGTGCTCGGGGCGGTGGCGGAAGCGTGGGAGGGCCGCCGCGAGGAGATCCGCGAGAGCGGCACGCGCATCGCCGAGCACCTGCGCGGAGGCGCGCTGCTGACCCCGCCCGACGGCGAGCTCGACCCCGCCGAGCTGGACGCGGCGGTCGAGTCGCTCTCCGAGCGCTACGACCGGGCGAACGGCGGCTTCGGCGGAGCGCCCAAGTTCCCGCCGGCGTCCGTGCTCGAGTTCCTGCTGCGCCGCGGCGAGACCGAGATGACGACCCAGACGCTGCGCGCGATGGCTTCGGGCGGGATGTACGACCAGGTCGGCGGCGGCTTCGCCCGCTACTCCGTCGACGCGTACTGGCTCGTCCCGCACTTCGAGAAGATGCTCTACGACAACGCCCTGCTCGCGCGCGCGTACCTGCACGGCTGGCAGGTCACGGGCGAGGCGCTGTTCCGGACGGTCGCCTGCGAGACGCTCGACTGGGCTCTGCGCGAGCTGCGCGGGCCCGAGGGCGGCTTCATGTCGGCGCTCGACGCCGACTCCGAGGGCGTCGAGGGCCGCTTCTACGTGTGGACGGTCGAGCAGCTCCGCGAGGCGCTCGCGGGCGAGCCCGACGTGGACGAGGCGATCGCCTGGTTCGGCGCGACCGCGCGCGGCAACTTCGAGGGCAGCAACATCCCGGTGCGCGGGCCCGGCGAGCCGGAGCGCCGCGACGAGTGGCGGCGCATCCTCTACGACAAGCGCGCCGAGCGCGTCTGGCCGGGACTCGACGACAAGCGGCTCACGTCCTGGAACGCGCTGATGATCTCGGCGCTCGCCGAGGCGGGCGCGGTGCTCGAGCGCGACGACTACCTCGACGCCGCGCGCGCCGCGGCCGACTTCGTCCTCGGCGAGCTGCGCGACGGCGAGGGCCGGCTGCTGCGCACCTGGAAGGACGGCCGCGCGAAGCTGAACGCCTACCTCGAGGACCACGCGTTCCTGCTCGAGGCCCTGCTCACCCTGTACGAGTCGAGCTTCGAGCCGCGCTGGTTCGCCGAGGCGCGGGCGCTCGCGGACACGATGATCGAGCGCTTCGCGGACGACGAGAACGGCGGCTTCTTCGAGACCTCGAGCGACCACGAGCAACTGCTCGCCCGCCGCAAGGACCTGGAGGACCACCCGATCCCCGCGGGCAACTCGAGCGCCGCCTACGGCCTGCTCAGGCTGGGCGCCCTCACCGGCGAGCATTCCTACGAGGAGCGCGCGCTCGGCGTCCTGCGCCTCCTGCACGAGCTGGCAGGGCGCCACCCACAGGCGTTCGGGCACCTCCTGCAGGCGCTCGACTTCGCCCTCTCCCCCGTGCGCGAGGTCGCGCTGGCCGGGGAGGGCACCGAGCCGCTCGAGCGCGTGGTGCGCTCGCGCTTCCGGCCCCACCTCGTGCTGGCGGGCGGCGAGCCCGACGGGGTGCCGCTGCTCGACGGCCGCGAGCCGGTCGAGGGACGCGCGGCGGCCTACGTCTGCGAGCGCTTCGCCTGCAAGCAGCCCGTCACCGAGCCCGACGAGCTCGAGGCGCTGCTCGCGTGAGCATCGCGGCCGCGCTGCTGGCGGCGGCAACCCTCGCGGCGGGCGCCCAGGGCGCCCCGATGGACGCCCATGACATCGCCGTGCGCCTCGCCGGCTGGGGGCCGCGCCCGGCCGCGAGCGCCGCGGAGGCCCGCGCGCACCGGCTCGTGGCGCGCCGCTTCCGAGCCGCCGGCCTGCGAGTCGCGATACAGGAGTTCCCGGTGCCCGGGCGCGGCCGTTCCCGGAACGTGATCGGGGCGTTCGACACGCGCGCGCGCTGCCTGCGCGTGGTGATGGCGCACGCGGACACGACTCCGGGCGCGCCCGGCGCCAACGACAACGCGTCGGGCGTCGCCGTCGTCACGGAGCTCGCGGGCCGGCTCGAGCGCATCGAACCCGGCTGCGACGTCTGGCTCGTGGCCACGGGCGCCGAGGAGCGCATCTACACCGGCCGGCCCGATCATCTGGGCGCGCTCGCACTGGCGCGCCGAGCTCGAGCGCGCGGTGCGGAGAGACGGCTCGACTGGGCGCTGTCGCTCGACGAGGTGGGCCGCGACCGCCCGTTCTGGCTGCGCTCACCCGCCGCGGCGCCGCGCCGCGGAGTCGAGGGCGCCCTGCTGGCCGCCGCTCGGCGGGCACGCGTGCCGGCGAGCTGGGTGCGCGACGAGACCACCGGCAACTCGGACCACCGCGAGTTCGAGCTGCTCGGTCTGCCCGCGGCGAAGCTCGGCGTGGGCGCCGGCGGCGAGCCGTGCCGGCACAGCCCGTGCGACCGCGCCGGCCGGCTCTGGCCGCGGTCGCTCGTGCTCGCTCGCCGCCTCGCCGCGGAGGCGCTCGGGGCGCCTCCGCGCTAGCCCGCCACCAGCTCGCGGTCGCGGTCCGTCTTCGCGAGCTGCGAGGGCCACCAGACCTTGGGGCCCAGCTTCAGCACGAGAGCCGGGACGAGCACGCTGCGCACGAGGAACGTGTCGAGCAGCACCCCGAACGCGACCACGAAGCCGATCTCCGTCAGGAACACGAGCGGCAGCACCGCGAGCACCGAGAAGGTCCCGGCCAGCACGATTCCGGCGCTCGTGATCACCCCGCCGGTCACGGCCAGCGCCCGCAGCATCCCCTCACGCGTGCCGTGCTTGAGCGTCTCCTCACGCGCACGCGCCATCAGGAAGATGTTGTAGTCGACCCCCAGCGCGACCAGGAACACGAACGCGAACAGCGGCAGCGACGGATCCGAGCCGGGGAAGTCGAACACAAGGTCGAACACGAGATACCCCACGCCGAGTGCCGCGAGGAAGCTCAGGATCACCGTGCCGATCAGGATCAGCGGCGCCAGCACCGCCCGCAGCAGGAGCATCAGGATGATGAAGACCACCACGAGCACGATCGGCGGGATCACGGCCGAGTCCCATGCGGCGGCCTCGCGCACGTCGAACTCGACCGCGGACGCCCCGCCGACGACCGTGCCCTCCACGGCGCCGCTCGCGGCGTCGCGGATCGGCTCGATCAGGTCGAAGGCCTCAGTCGAGTAGGGAGGCGGCTCGAGCGTCGCCTGGATCAGAGTGCCGTCGTCGCCCTCGGCGACCGGCGGGGAGACCGACTCGATCCCGTCGGTCTCCTCGAGGGCCGTGGTCACGGCGTCGACGTCGCCGCCGGGCGGCACGATCACGTCGGCGGGCGCGCTGGCGCCGGCGGGGAAGCTCAGCGCGAGCAGGTCCTGGCCCTCGACGGACTCGACCTCCGTGCGGTAGCCGTCGTTCGTCGTCAGATCCGTGGAGAAGAACGCCAACCCGGCGCACATGACGAGCAGGATCGCCACGGATGAGAGCGCGACCCGCGTGGGCCGCGCCGCCACGCGGTCGCCCACCCGCTTCCAGAACCCGTGCGTCTCGTCGGCAAGGTGCTCGTGCTTCGTGCGCCTCACCTCGTAGGGCTTGAACAGCTTGCGGTCGAGCGGCCCCACGATCAGCGACGGGATGCGCAGCCTGAAGATCTTGCCGATCGCGCGGATCAGCGCGTTCAGGATCACGAGCGGGAGCAGCAGGATCACGAGCAGGACGCCGCCGATCACCGGGAGCAGCGCGCCAAAGCGCGTGCCCTCGATGATGCGCCGCCCGATGCCCTCCTGGCCGACGTCGCCGGGCGCGCTCCAACTGGAGGTGTGCGGCACGAACGGCCAGAACGCGCGCCGGCCGAAGATCGTGAGCAGCGCGGGCAGCAGTGTCAGCATCGAGAGTGCGGCGCACGCGATGCCCATCGCGCCGAACGGGCCCATCCCGCTCGTGCCGTTCACCTTGGCGAGCGAGAGGCAGAGGAGGGCCGCGATCACCGTCGCCGCCGAGGCAAACACAGCCGGCCCCGCCTGCGTCATGGCCGCGCGCATGGCCTCGTGGCGGTCCAGCGTGTGGTGGAGCTCCTCCCGGTAGCGGGCCACGATCAGGAGCGCGTAGTCCGTTCCGGCGCCGAGCACCAGGATCGACATGATCGAGCTCGACTGGCCGTTGATGGTCACGCCGAGCTCGGAGATGCCGTAGCCGATGCAGCGCGACAGCACCTCGGCGAAGATCACCGCCATCAGCGGGATGAACAGGAAGATCGGCGAGCGGTAGATCAGGATCAACAGGACGATCACGAGCGTGACCGCGGCCAGCAGCAGCGTGCCGTTGATCCCCTCGAAGACCTCGATGGCGTCCGCGCCGTAGCCGGCGCCGCCGGTGAGCTTCACCTCGAGGCCGTCATGCGAGCCCGAGACCTGGTCGCGCCAGAACTGGACCGGGTCGAGGATGGTGTCGCCCTCCCCGTCACCCGTGATGTAGGCGGTGACGGTCGCGGCCTTGCCGTCCTCCGAGCAGACCGGGCCGACGAACGGCGAGTAGTCGGACGGCTGGTTCGGCAACGCCGTGGTCGGCCCCGCGCACCCCTCTGCCGCGCCCTGCGGCGCCCCGCCAGCGGGAGCCTCCCCGCCGGGGGCCTGTCCGCCCGAGGCGGCCGTGGGCCCGTCCGCCACGACGCCAGGGAAGCGCTCCGCCGTGAGCTTGGCGCCGTCGTCCTCGATCCGCTGGAAGTCCTCCGGCGTCAGGCCCGACGCGCGCCGGTAGACGATCACCGCGGGCGCGAGCTCGCCGCCCTGGAGCTCCTCCGTTGCCGTGAGCACCTTGGTGGACTCCGCGTCGCCCGGCAGGTACGACGTCGACTCGTTGTTCTCCGCGTCGGAGAACTTGCCCGGCAGATTGGCCGCGCCGGCCATGATGAACATGGCCACGAACCAGATGGCGAACACCACCCACTTGGCGCGTGGTCCTGCGGCGATGGCGAAGATGGAGCGGCGTTCAGTGGGCGAATTCATCGGGCGGTACTCCTATCAAAGACATCTTGATTGTCAAGATTGTCTGATGTTAAGATTTCGTCACCGTGGCTAGTCCAAAGCAGCTGCTCGAGGCCCTGCGTGCCTTCGGACTCGAGAACGACCGCCTCGACGCACTCGTGGCGAGGCGCTTCGGCGCGGCCCCGGCGGAATTCAAGGCGATGGACCATATCCACGCCTCCGGCGATGGCCTCACGCCCGGCCAGCTCGGCGACCTGCTGGCGCTCAGCTCCGGCGCGGTGACCGCGCTGATCGACCGCCTCGAGCGGCTCGGCTGGGTGCGGCGCGACCGGCACCCGAGCGACCGCCGCTCCGTGATCGTGCGCCGGGCGAACGAGACGGAGAGCGAGGCCGAGCGCATCTACGCGCCGCTCATGGGGGCAATGGCGGCGGCCGCGGGGCGGCTCACCCCCGCGGAGCGCGAGGTCTGCGTGCGCTTCCTCGAATCGGCCGCCGAGGCCGTGCGCGAGCGGGCTACAGAATTGAGAGATAGCGGTCCAGCTCCCATTGCGAGACCTGGACGCGATAGTCCTCCCACTCCTGCCGCTTGATCTCGACGTAGCGGTTGAAGATGTGCTCGCCGAAGGTGCGCAGCACGAGCTCTGACTCCGCGGTGATCTCGATCGCCTCGCCGAGCGTCTCCGGGAGCTGCTCGATGCCGAGCCTGCGCCGCTCCTCGGGGCTGATGTGGTACAGGTTTTTCTCCATCGGCTCGGGCAGCTCGTAGCCCTTCTCGATCCCCTCGAGCCCGGCCGCGAGCAGGATCGCGAACGTCAGGTACGGGTTGCAGGCGGGGTCGGGACAGCGCAGCTCCATGCGCGTCGCCTGCTCCTTGCCGGGGTGGTAGAGCGGCACCCGCACGAGGGCCGAGCGGTTGCGGCGCGACCAGGCGCAGTAGACCGGCGCCTCGTAGCCGGGCACGAGACGCTTGTACGAGTTGACCCACTGCGCGAACACCGAGGAGATCTCGCGCGCGTGCTTGAGCTGGCCGGCGATGAACGCCTTGCCGACGTCCGACAGGTAGTACTGGTCGTTCTCGTCGTAGAAGGCGTTGCGCCCGTCCGAGAACAGCGACTGGTGCGTGTGCATGCCAGAGCCGTTCTCGCCGAACAGCGGCTTCGGCATGAAGGTGGCGTGCCAGCCGTACTTCATGGCGTATTCCTTGACCGTGATGCGGTAGGTCATGCAGTCGTCCGCCATCTTGAGAGCGTCCGCGTAGCGCATGTCGATCTCGTGCTGGCTCGGCCCGACCTCGTGGTGGGTGTACTCCACGTGGATGCCGAGCTGCTCGAGCGCGAGCACCGTCTCGCGCCGCACGTCCGAGCCGGCGTCGAGGGTGGTGAGGTCGAAGTAGCCGCCCTCGTCGAGCACCTCGGGCACGCCGCTCTCGGGCCGGGCGCTGCGGAAGTAGAAGAACTCGAGCTCGGGTCCCACGTAGAAGTTCGAGAAGCCAAGCGCGGCCGCCCGCTCGAGCGTCCGCCGCAGCACCTGGCGCGGGTCGCCCTCATACGGCTCGCGGCTCGGCGTGACGATGTCGCAGAACATCCGCGCGACGCCGCGGTCCTCGGGCCGCCAGGGCAGCACGGCGAAGGTCGCGGGGTCCGGCATCGCGATCATGTCGGACTCCTCGATCGCGTTGAAGCCGGTCACCGACGAGCCGTCGAAGCCCATGCCGCCGTCGAACGCGTCGTCGAGCTCGGCCGCGTTCACGGAGAAGCTCTTCAGCTGGCCGAGGATGTCGGTGAACCAGAGCCGGACGAAGCGGATGTCGCGTTCCTCGACGAACGCCTTTACGTCGTCGGCGGTCTGCGGCTGGTCAGCCAATGCGGCTCCTTCTAACGCGGGGCGGAGGGGAGCGCGCAGCCTACATATAGGTCCGGGCCCACGCCCTGAGGGCGTGGACGGCGGGCTCGAGCGCCTCGCCCTTCGCGGTGAGCGCGTACTCGACCTTGACGGGCATGTCGTCGATCACGCGGCGCTCGACGATCCCCTCGGCCTCGAGCTCCTTCATGCGCTCGGAGAGCAGGCGGTCCGACAGGTCCGGCACGAGCTGCTTGACCTCGCTGAAGCGCGCCGGCCCGTCCATCAGCACCAGCAGGATGGCGCCGGTCCAGCGCTTGCCCACCAGCTCCACGGCATGGTGGTAGTGACCGCAGCACGTCTCGCGACCGACGAGGGCGACCCGCCTGCTCACAATGACCTTCATGGTAATCCCGCGGCCCGCGGCTACGCGGCCTGGGCGAGCCGGGCGCCTTCCGTCGAACCGTCGAGCGGCACCTCCGCCGCGCGCGTGACGAGGTTGCCGAAGCTCGCCAGCGCCACGTGGGCGATCGCCTCGAGGATCTCCTCGTCGTCCCAGCCCGCCTCGCGGGTCTCCTCGAGGACGTGCTTGGGCGGCGTGCCCTCGGACTCGACGAGCGCCTTCACGAAGCGCAGCAGGATCGACTGCTTCTCGTCACGCGAGTCGAACTCGCGCGCGAGCGCGATCTCGTCGAGGCCGATGCCCGCGTCGCGCGCGGTCCGCCCGAGCGTCGTGAGCGCGTACTCGGAGCCCTGGTGCTCGGCCACCGCCAGAGCGATTCGCTGCTGCGTCGCGTACGGCAGCCTGCCGTTGCGCAGCTCTGAGCGGAAGCGGGCGTAGGCGCGCAGCACGGCGGGCGATCCGCCGAGGACGCCGATGAAGTTCGGAAGCTGTCCGCCACCCGCGAGCGCGCCCTTGAGGATCGGCACGCTGCGCTCCGGCGCGGTCAGCTCGTCGTGGACCTGGAACCTGCTCTCCTTCGTCTTCATCGGCTTCTCTTTCGGCTTGCTACTTACCTGAGGTAAGTGTAGTGAGAAAAGGCGTGATTTCCACTCCAAATACGTGCTGGGAGCGGAATCGGCTCACTCGCAGGCCGAGCCGGACGAGGGGCGCCCGGGTGGCGGATCGCGGCGGCGCGGCGCTAGGCGTGCGCGGTCCCGGCGGCCACGGCCACCAGGAAGAGCCCGAGCAGGAAGGCCCAGAGGGCGATGCGGTCCGGCTGTGCCATCTGGCTGTCCATCACCGAGCGGCGCCGGCGCGGCGCGGTGGGCTGGCCGGTGATGGTGACGGTGCGGCGCTCGGGCACACCGCCCGCGGCTGCCGGAAGCGCTGAGGGCCGGCGGTCGAAGCGGCGGGGCTCGTCGTGCGTGGCGTCCTCGGTCGGACGCAGCTGCTCGACGGTCGCGCCCTCGCCCTCGGGGCCGTCCTCGCGCTCGGCGTCCTGCTCGCGCTCGAAGCGGCTCTCGCGATGCTCCGCAGCCTCGATCTTGCGCTCCCACTGGAGGAGCACCGCCTCACGGCTCATATCGTGCTGGTCATCCTCGCGCAGGACGCGTGCACCTACTGGTTGCATCGGCTCTCTTTCGTGTCGCCTGCGGGGTTAGCTGACGGGCTCGCGCTGAAAGAGACGCGCTACGTGAACGTCCACGATTCGCCCCAGGCCTGCTGGCCATCGGGTCCCCCGCGCCCCGGTCTCCACCCGGGACCTCGGCTTGGACTGACGCGGCCATGCTATCAGCAGACACCACGGCCCGGACGGAAAAACCCCGCTGCTTCCGGGGATTTTGCAACAGGTCTTGCAGCGAGGAGGAATCGGGCCGAAGCCGCCGACGAACGAGCCCGGGTTGCTGCCCGGCTACTGCCCGGCGACCTTCGAGACGTATTCGGCCACGGCCTCGGCGTCCTCCCCCTGGAGGATGCCGGCCGGCATCAGGCCCTGGCCCGTGCCGCCGTTCTCGATCGCGTTCAGCACGCGCTCCTGATCGATGCCGCCCAGCTCGTCGAGGTCCGGGCCCGTGACGCCCCTGGCCTGCACGGCGTCCAGGTTGTGGCAGCTCTTGCAGCTCTGGATGAAGAGCGTCTTGCCGAGCTCGTCCTGAGAGGTCGGCTCCTCGGCGCGCAGGCTGCCGACACCGCCCTCCGCCTCCTCGCGGTTCGCGATGACGGCTGCGGGCACGACCACGCCGAGACCCAGGTAGAGGATCACCATGACGAAGGCGAACAGCCTCCCGCCGCGCGTCAGGTAGAGGTCGCGGGCCGCCGAGCCGCCGCCCGCGAAGGCCACGAACAGGACGCCGATCCCGACGGCCAGGAACGGGATGATGACGAGCAGGACCTCCATGCGCGCGAGAGATTACCTGCCGGAGCCGCTGTCGCTCAGGCAGATGTGGCGGCGGCTCTGCGGGCGCGCTTCCAGCTTCCGAACGCCGCGAACACCTGGTCGAGGCCGGGCAGCGCCTCGTCGTCCGAGACCTGCTGCTGGTAGTCGACCATCAACAGGCGCTCGGGGCGGGAGCCGACGGTGTCCGCCACGTCGCGTATCGCTCGGCAGATCTCGTCCTCCGAGACCGTGGCCTCGGCGCCGGCCCGCTTCGCCTCGTGCGCGAACACGCCCGCGGCGCTGCCACGCGCGCCCGGTTCCGAGGAGGGCTCAGGCCGCGCCCGCCCGGCCCCCACGAGAAGCCGGCAGTGGGGACAGCGCAGCGGCTTGCTCGGCCAGTCGTCGCCGACGTCCTTGTCGAGCAGCAGGTGGCAATGCGGGCAATAGGCGTCGTCGTCGACCTTGCTCCTGCGCTTCTTCTTGGTTGTGACGCTCGCCATGCCCGCTGCATCTCTCCTAGCCAGGGATGCCTCGGGTCAAACCCCCAAAGTAGAGAGGGCCCCCCGAATTGGGGGGCCCTCTCCGTAGCCGGCCGGTAAGCCGGATCCTGTCGTGGACAGCCATCCATCTCGGCCCCCGGCTGTCGCCGGCGACCGGGGCCTCTCGGCCCTGCGGCCTACCTGGAGCTCGGCGGGCAGCGTCAGCGCTCCTGCTTGGCCTTGCACCGGGTGGGGTTTGCCTGGCCGCCGCGTCGCCGCGACGCCGGTGCGCTCTTACCGCACCATTTCAACCTTGCCGGCGGTGACGCTCACGTGCTGCGCCCCCGCTTAGGCGGTGTGTTTCTGTGGCACTTTCCCGCGGGTTTCCCCGGGTCGGTTCCCCGACCACCCTGCCCTGCGGTGTCCGGACTTTCCTCGAGGGGCCGGTTGTCTCCCCGACCTCCCCGCGACTGTCTGGCCGGCAACCCCCAATGGTAGGCCGCTCGCCGCCCTTCGGCCAGTCCTGGAGCGAATCCCTGAGTGTGACCAAGCGCTCACGCCCAGTGTGACCGCGCACTCACACACGTACGCACCGGCGCGGGAACCTGTGTCTCACGGATCGACCAATGCGCACCTCGCCCCCGCCCATCGAGCACTTCACCACGGAGGAGACTGAAATGCCCGACGCGCTAAGGCGCGGCCGCGACCCCGATGACGCACCGTCCCTGCGGGCCGTCACGGGTACCGAGGCCGCGACCGAAGCCGATGACAGCCCGGTCAGGCCCGACCGGCTGACCATCTGGCCCACCGAGACGGGCCACTACGGAATCGACGTCCGATGGAACGGACGCGAATGCATCATGCGCGCGGTCGTCGCGCGCCGGCTCCTCGCGGAAGCCGGCTACATGGCGACCGTCGGCAACTCCATCGACGGCCGCACCTGGGAGCTCAGCGTGAAACCGGTGCCGGCCGACGAGGTGGCCAAGGTGATCTCGGCATACATCTGGTGATCGCCGCGCGCCCTCCCCGAGGGCGCGCCGGTAAGGCGCCTCTCCTCCCTCCGGGCGCCGCCGAATGACGAGCGGAGGGTCGTGCGGCCTCGAGCCGCACGGCCCGAAGCTCGCGGAGGGGTACTCGCCTCAGCTCAACCTCGCGCCACAGCCTCCGCATTCCGCACCCGCGGAGCCCCGGCTCATATGCGACCCGCACACCGGGCAGTCGGCCGCCGGCGCCATCGCGAGCGCCTTCCAGGCGGCGTCCACTCGCGCACCCAGCGTTCGGCTCGAGCCGGCCGAGCGCGCTGCCGGCGCTGTCGTGCCTCGCGTCCCGCACGCCCCGGTCGTCCGCCGCGAAATGGCGGGGCGCGTCGCGGTGCGCGGCGCCAGCCGTAGCTGCGCGGCGCTCACGACACCCTCCGGCAAACGCCCACGACCCGCCCGAGCAGCTTCACGTCGCGGCTGCGAATCGGGTCGAGCGCGTCGTTCTCGGGCTGCAGCCGCACGTGGTCGTCCTCGCGGAAGAAGCGCTTGACGGTCGCCTCCTCGCCCACGAGCGCGACGACTATCTCGCCGTCCGTGGCGGTCTCCTGCGGGCGCACCACGACGTAATCGCCCTCGAAGATGCCGGCCCCGACCATCGAGTCGCCCTTCACGCGCAGGACGAACTCGCCCTCGTCGCCCCCCGCGATCTGGGGAACGGGCACGTACTCCTCGATGTTCTCCTCCGCGAGGACCGGCGAGCCGGCGGCGACCTGGCCGACGACCGGCAGGCCCTGCTGCGACACCACGGCCTTCGCCCGGTCGACCAGAACCTCGATCGCGCGCGGCTTGGTCGGGTCCCGCTTGAGGAGTCCGAGCTTCTCCAGGTTCGCGAGGTGCGTGTGCACGGTCGACGACGAGGTCAGGCCGATCGCCTTGCCGATGTCGCGCACGGTCGGCGGATAGCCGTGCTGACCGGCGTACTCGCGCACGTAATCGAAGATCTCCTGCTGGCGCTTGGTGAGGTTCAGCTCGACCACGTGGAACCCTCCTGCGAAGCGGTTTCGGTTGCCTGATCCGAACATGTGTTCGCAGAGTACCCCGCCGATCGGACGGCATCAACCGCGCTCTATACTCGGGCGTCGCTACGCGCCTGTGGCGGAATTGGTAGACGCGCAAGGTTGAGGGCCTTGTCCTGCTTACGCGGGGTGGGAGTTCGAGTCTCCCTGGGCGCATGGAGTAGCAACTGGCTGCTACTCCCGCAGTCCCGCGGCCTCGAGGGCACGCGTGAAGTCGCCGTAGATGTCGACGCGGGCGATTCGGTCGGCGACCAGCTCGAAGATCGCCGCGTAGTGCACGTCGATGGGCGCGCCGCTCAGGCGTCCGCATCCCCACTGATGGAAGCCGACCACCACATGGCGGTCGAGCTCGGCCACCCGCTCGATCTCGTTGCCGGCCATGTCGAAGTCCTCGACGAGCGTGTTCCAGAAATCGATGATGGCGTCTGAGCCCACGTAGACCGGCGGGCCCGGGTACACGGACGTGTTGTGCCACTCCGCGCCCGGCGCGAATAGGGCAGCCGCCCGGCGGCGGTCACCGTCGCGAATCGCCGCCATCGCCGCCGCGATCAGCTCCACTCTCTCCTGCGGCATCCTGCTACTCGCGCAGCCCCACGGCGTCGAGCGCCTCGCGTCTCGTCTGGTAGAGCGTCAGCGAGGTCTGCCGGCCGTCCCGCATGGTGATCAGCCAGGCGCTCCGCGCCCGCGTTTCCACACCGTCTCGTCCACGCAGGTACGTGACGTTCTCGACGACGAGGACGCCGTCCTCGACCTCCACCGGGTCGTCGAGGAGCTCGATCCGGACCTCGTCCCAGGCGTCGCGAAAACGCTCCGCGAACTCCCGGACCTCGCCATGGCCCCGGAACACACGTCCATCGAGCCCGCGCGAGTTCGACCAGTCGAGCACGGCGTCGGGCGCCCAGTCCCGCAGGAAGCCGTCGAGGTCCCCCCGGTTGTACGCATCGGTCGCGCGTCGCACCAGCTCCAGGTTCTCCCGGGACATCGTCCCAGTATCCGCCGCACGAGCGGAGCTCGGCAACCTGAGCCGGATCAGCGCACGCGCGTGACCTTGAGCCGGTAGCGGAACGACTCGCGGGGAGTCCACTCGTCGAGCTCGCGCAGGGGCGCCCCCGTCCCCGACCTGACGACGCTCCTGCCCTTCGCGAGACCCATGACGGCTCGCACGCGCAGGCCGACGTCGTAGTCGCCGAAGAACGTCGCCGTTATGCCGCCGCAGTCGAGCATGGACGCCAACGGCCTGTAGATGAGGCGGTAGCTGCCCTCCACCGGTTTCAGGGCGTAGGCGCTGCCGGACCTGCGCGTCGCCCGCGTATCGAAGAAACAGCGGAAGTCCTCGCGTTCGGGCGCCACGACGCAGGTGCTCGGGTCGACCCACGGCGCCTCGGGATTGGGCGCGTACTCGAACCTCACCTCGGAGGCCGCGGACCCCTTGTGGGCCTTCATCCGCGCGTGGAAGAGGAGCCACGAGTCGATGGCACGCCGGGGCCTCGGCAGCGGCGTGAAGCGCGCGGAGGCATCGAAGCTCCGCGTCTCCGTGTCCACCCCGAGGCACCCATCCGGCGGAACCCTCGTCTCGGTTTGGTCAATGCTGAGGCTGCTGAGCATCTCGCCGGACAGCGAGACGGTGAAGAGACGAGGTTTCGCCCAGGCATCCGGGGCCGCTGCGGCGAGCGCCACGGAGAGCCCGAGCACGAACGCGAGGCCAAGGCGAGCTCTCATATGCACAGGCTACGCCCGCGCGATCATCAGATGCTCATCGCGCCCTGCAGCGGCGCCCGCGCGAAATTCACCGAGAAGGCACGGCACCAGATCACGACGGTGCTGTAGCGCCCGAGGTCGAGATCGCGCGGCAGCTCGTACTGCTGGTTCCCCTGTTCCCCTTGAGCGCCCCGAGATCGACGAAGTCCTCCACCTCGGACTCGTCGCGCGGCGGGCCCGGCGACGAGATAGACGCGAAGGTCGGGACCGTTGTCGACCTCGAAGCCGGTGAGGGTCAGCACCCTCCCGCCCTGCGCCCGGCGGATGCTGGTTGCGGTGCCCGTGACCGAGTGCGCGACGGGCCGGAAGCGGCCGCGCCCCAGGAGCACGTTGCGCGGCCGGCCGCGCTCCGGCGCGTCGCCTGCAGCGACCGGCACGGGCGGCGTGACCCTGACGACGCGCTCGTTCACCTCGTCGTCGAAGACGGTCGAGCGGCCCAGGTATCCGCCGACGACCACCGCCGTCAGCAGATATGCGCCGAGGACCGCCACGCGCAGCCCGGGACGGCGCCACGCGATCAGGAGACAGCCCGCGAGGGCGATGCCCATCCACACGGCCGTCAGCGCCATCGCGAGGCCGAAGTCGTTCGTGATCAGGCCCCCGCTGACCCAGATGCCCGCGACGACCACGGCCGCCACGGCAACGGCCGCCGCGAGCTTGCCGAGGATCGAGGTGTGGCTGCGAGCGCTCAGGACGCGGGTGCGCCCTCCGGCACCCAGCTGACGGCGACCTCATAGATGCCCGTTGGCGATCACGGACTCGACGTACGGGTCGATCGCGTCCCGGCGGCTCTCGTAGTCGCCATCGGACTGGCTGCGCTCGAGGTCCTCGAGCGTCCCATCGAAGAAGCCGAAGGTCACCACCTCGTTCTCGTCGGCCAGCCCGCGCAGGGCGTGGAAGCGAACCCACCCTTGCGGAAGCTCGTCCGCATCCGGCCGGAACGCCTCCATGAAGGCCTCGTACGAACCGGGCTTGAGCCTGCGGACGGTGTGTGCACAGAGCATTGGTCCTCCGTTCGTTGACCGCCTTCAGTCTCCGCAGGCCCCCGTGCGTTACAGCGCGCGGGCGGGCGGGACTCAGCCGGGGCCGCGGAGGTCGCGGAACGCGTTCAGAAGCACCTCGCGCGTGTGCGGATCCGCGGGCGGCTCGACCACCTCGCCCAGCGAGCCCACGAGCCGGCGCATGTCCTCCAGGTAGCCGCTGCAGCCGTCGCACTCCGAGAGGTGCGCCTCGAAGCGCGCGCGCTCGTCCTCGGGCAGCGCACCCTCCAGATAGTCGGTCACGAGCTCGACGAACTCACGGCAGACGAGCTCGTCCCCGGGCTCGGGTCGGCGGCGCCTCCACCAGCGCATCATCGCGGCGCCTCCACGAGCGGGACGAGGATGGCGCGCACGCGAGCGCGCGCACGGTGGAGCAGCACGCGCTGGTTGCCGTCGCTCAGGTCGAGCAGGTCGCAGACCTCGGTCGCCGGCATGCCGACGAGATCGCGGAGTGTGATCACGGCTCGCTGGTCGGGCGGCAGGCGGCTCGACGACCCCGAGCAACCGCGACCGCAGCTCGGAGCTCAGCAGGCCGGATCTCGGGGTCGCCGGTGAGCCGGGTGGGTCCGCTCGTCCAGCGCCCGTCGGCCGCGAACGCAGAGGGTTCGACCGTGGGCCCGTCGTCGCCCTCGATCGCCGAGAAGGGCAGGTTGCGCGCGTCCCTGACGCCGCGCGTTCGCGCGCGGTTGACGAGGATGCGGTAGATCCAGGTGCGGAGCGAGGACCGCCCCTCGAATCCGTCGAGGCCCCGCACCACGCCGAGCCAGGTCTCCTGCACGACGTCGGCGGCAGCCGCGTCGTCTCCGACAAAGGTGCGCGCGACGCGTCGCAGAGCGGCGTCGTGGGTCATCACGAGAGCCTCGAACGCGGATTCGTCGCCTGCCCGCAGCCTCTCGAGGAGGGCATCCTCATCTTCCACCGCGCCGCGCAGCCTACCCCGCGCGCGCCGGGGACCTCAGCGGTGCTCCGGGTTCGGGTAGTCGAAGCGGCAGCCCGCGTCCCATTCCGTCCTCTGGTTGCCGTGGGCGGGCACGCCTCCCGCGTCCTTCAGCAGCCGCGCCATGTGAAGCAGGTTCCAGGTCATGAACGTGGTGTTGCGGTTCGTGAAGTCGTTGTCCGGCCCTCCCGAGCCGTCGTCGAGGTAGCTCGGGCCGGGGCCCGCCGCGCCGATCCAGCCGGCGTCCGCCTGCGGCGGCACCGTGAAGCCGAGATGCCCGAGCGAGTACAGGATCTCCATCGCGCAGTGCTTGATGCCGTCCTCGTTGCCGGTGATCGAGGCAGCCTCCGACCCTGCCGTAGTACGCGTACTGGCCCGAGTCGTTCAGCAGGTGGCTGTTGCCGTAGAGGCGCTCGATCACCTTGCTGCAGACGGAGGACTTCTGCCCGAGCCAGATCGGCGAGGTGAGCACGAGGATGTCGGCCGCGATCACCTTCTCGAAGATGGCCGGCCACTCGTCGCGCTCCCAGCCGTGCTCGGTCATGTCGGGCCACACGCCGGTCGCGATCTCATGATCGGCGGCGCGGACGGCCTCGACGGCAACCCCGTTCCGCTCCATGATCGCGACCGAGCGGTCCGCCAGGCCCTGCGTGTGGGAGGGCTCCGGTGATCGCTTCAGCGTGCAGTTGATGTAGACCGCGCTCAGATCGCTGAAGTCCCATCGTGAATCGGCGCTGAGCTGCTCCTGCTTCTCCGTCAGACCGGGCATGACCCTCCTCGTTGGGGACTGGCGCATCTCTGTCCGGCGAAGGACCGTCTCGTTACAACGCACCCCTTGGAACTCCCACAACGCCCCGGCGGGACGGGGCGCTTCGCCGCCTGCGCGAACGGGCATAGCCCCGGCGAACCCCGTCCCCGCCAGGAGGAGCAGCACCATGCGCCGCAGGCGCCCGTCCATCGCCCTCGCCCCTCGTCGCCGCGCTCGCGGCCTGCGCGGTCGCCGCCGCGCCCGCCGGCGCGGCCGCGCCGAGCAAGATCGACGTCTCCGGGATCATCACTGCTCGACTCGAACGTGGACCTGAGCACGCAGACGCTCGGAGTCAACTCGCGCACCGAGTCGGTCGCCGAGGTGTCCTTCTCCGGCGACATGGTCGGTCCGGCGACGGAGCCCTACTCGACGCTCTTCCTGTCGAGCGGCACCATCCTCCAGTGGGGCACCGGGAGCTTCACGGGTGAGGTCGACGGCCGCAGCGGGACCATCTCGTACGTCTTCCACGGGGACGCCACGGCAGGCGGGGTGATCACGATCACCGGCGGCACGGGCGACCTCACGGGCGCGCACGGCCGGATCGCGTACACGCCGGCGCCGGGCACCCCGCCGCAGTTCACCTACGAGGGCACGGTGACGCTTCCGTAGGCGAAGGCGCGCGTGCGAGGATGCGCGCGTGACCGACTTCTCGCTCTCGTCGGGCGTCATCTCGCTGCTCGGCGCCCGCCACGTGCCCGTGGCGGAGCTGCCGGGCAGCGGCGCCCGCGCCGCGTTCCTCGGCTTTCCCTTCGAGGGCGGCAACCAGGCGTTCGAGCGCCCGGGCTCGGCCAACGGGCCGCAGGCGCTGCGGATCGCCTCGACGATGGCGAACCCGTGGTCGTTCGACTGGGACGTCGACCTGTTCGAGGCCTACGACCTCGTCGACTGCGGCGACGCGCCGATCGTGGTCGGCAACCTGGCGCGCTCGCACCAGGCCGTCGAAGACGCGATCCACGCGATCCTCGAGGCCGGCGCCATCCCCATCACCGCGGGCGGCGACCACTCGCTCGTGGTCCCGGGCGCCCGCGCCCTGTCGCGCTTCCTCGGCCCCGAGAAGCGGATGGGCTACCTGCAGATCGACGCCCACCTCGACGCGTCGGTCGAGATCGCGGGCGAACGCGCCACGAACTGCAACGGCCTGGTGCGCGCCGAGGAGCTGCCGAACGTGGCGGCGGAGAACATGGCCGTGATCGGCATCCGCGGGCAGATCAACGTGCGCGAGTGGTGGGACGAGGTGCGCGCCCGCGGCATCCGCGTCTACCCGATGAGCGAGGTGCTCGAGCGCGGCTTCGCGATCACGGCGCAGGAGGCGCTCGACCGCGTCTGGGACGGGGTCGACGGCGTCTACGTCAGCTTCGACACCGATTCGATCGACTCCGCCGCCGCGCCGGGGACGACCGGGCCCGAGCCCGGTGGCCTGACCTCGCACGAGGTCCTCCAGCTCGGGCGCTGGGTCGGCGAGCGCGGGCTGACCGCCGTCGACAACGTCGAGCTCTGTCCGGTCTACGACCCCGCCGGCATCACCGCGAAGCTCGTCTGGTCGGTGCTCGCCGAGATGCTGTTCGCGCACGCGAAGCACCACATGACATGACCGACAACCGCGAGATCGTCCGGCGCTTCTACGAGGAGTTCTGGTGCCGCGGCAACGCCGCCGCGGCGGACGAGCTCGTGGCCGAGGACATCGTCCACGAGCAGCTGCCCGACGGCTGGCCGGCCGGTCGCGAGGGCTTCAAGGAGCTCGTCCGGGTCTGGCGGGAGGGGTTCCCGGACATGCACGAGGAGCTCCTGCAGATGGTCTGCGAGGGCGACTGGGTGGCGAGCCGCTTCCGGCTCACGGGGACCCACCGCGGCGACTTCTACGGTCTCGCGGCCACCGGCCGGCGCGTCGAGGTCGAGGGCGTCGACTTCCTGCGGATCGAGGGCGGGCGCATCGCCGAGTGGATCTACGCGGAGGATGCCTTCGGGCTGTTCCGCCAGCTCGGCTCGATGCCACCGGACCTCGACAGCGTGGCCGGCCCGGCCTAGAGCACCCCCGCGTACCAGGTCCCGAAGAGGACGCCGAAGGCTCCGAGCGCGGGGATCAGGAGCGAGCCGCATATCGGCGCCGCGGCGGAGCGCGAGAACGTCCAGGCGAACCCGCCGGTGCAGGCCATCATCGACAGCACCGACATCGGCGCGAACGCGATCAGCGCCAGCGCGGCGTCAGGCTTCGACGGGATCGTGGCCACCAGCAGGAGCACGACCGCTCCGGTTCCGGCCATGCCGTGGAGCACCCCGATCGCGAGCGCCTCGCGGCGCGTACGCGGCCTCGCCCCCTGCTCACCCTCCAGGCGGCCGCGCCGCCAGCGCCACAGCAGCCGAAGGGCGAGCAGCACCATCACGAGCCCGATCGCCTTCTCGGCTCCGAGCTCGAGCCAGCCCGGCAGCTGAGTCTCGATCAGGAGCAGCGGGAGGCCCACGAGCAGAAGGGTGCCCGCATGCCCGACTCCCCACCAGGCGCCGAGACGCATCGCGCGGCGCGGCCCGTCGTCGTCGCCGGCCACGAGCGCGGTGACGGCGACGAGATGGTCCGGGTCCGTCGCATGCCGCAGGCCGAGCAGGCACGCGAGCGCCAGCACGAGGAGGAGCGGCGCTCCCGTCAGCGCTCCTGAGAGCCAGGAGTCGGCGTGCTCGAGCGCGTGCCCGGGCGCGGAGAAATCCACCGCGCTGTCCTACAGCTCGATCCGCTCGCGCTCCGGCGGGGGCTTGCGCTTGCCGAGGTGCCCCTCCTCGACCATCGTCCCGAGCACGTCCATGATCGCGCGCGCCCCGAGCTGAGCGGTCATGTCGGAGACGTCGTAGGGCGGCGCGATCTCGACGACCTCCATGCCGCAGATGCCCTCGCGGGCGACCATGCGGAGCGCCTTGAGCGCCTCACGCGGGAGCAGGCCGCCCGGCTCGGGCGAGCCCGTGCCCGGCACGAAGCCGGAGTCGATCGAGTCGATGTCGAAGGACAGGAAGACCGCGTCGGCGTCCTTCCACGCGCACTCGAGCGCGATCTCGACCGCCTTCTCGACCCCGAGCTCCTCGACGTCCGAGATCGTGATCACGGTGCTGCGGCGCTCGCGCGCGACCTTCATCCCCGGACGCGAGCCGTACCAGCCGCCGATGCCCATCTGCACGAGGTTGCTCGCCGGCGCGTTCGGGATGTTGGTCGAGTGGAACCACGGCGTCGTGTGCATCCGCTCGTCCATGTCGCGTTCCTGCATGTCGATGTGGCGGTCGAGGTGGATGATCCCGACGCGCCCCTCGATGTGCGGGGCGATCGCGCGGACGTCCGGGTAGCCGATCGAGTGGTCGCCGCCGATCACGACGGGGAACGCGCCCTCCTTGTGGATGAACGAGACCGCGCCGTCGATCTGGTCGAACGACTTCTCGATGTTCGACGGGATGACGAAGATGTCACCCGCGTCGCAGATGTTGAGCTCCTCGTAGAGGTCGACGCCCATGTCGGCGTTGTAGGAGTCGTACAGCGCCGAGATGCGCCTGACCGCCTGGGGGCCGAAGCGGCAGCCCGCGCGGTAGGTGGTGCCCATGTCGAAGGGCGCGCCGACGATCGCCACGTCGTACTTGCCGACGTCGCGGATGTTCTCGCAGTACGGCGACTTGAGGAAGGTGTTGATGCCCGCGAAGGCGGGCTGCTGGCCGCGTGAGAACAGCGAGATCGTCCTGTCCTCGACCGACGGCGACGCCTCGAGGCCGAGGTCGATGCCGCGCTCGAGCTGCTCGCGCGTGCGCCTGTCAGGGATGTCCGCCAGCTTCTTGTTCACCCACTGGCCGCGCAGTTTCGACGTGTCGAACGGCGGGTGCCCGTGGCCCTTGCCATGCTGGTGGAACATCCCCATGAGCCGACTCCTCCTGTTGTTAGGACAACCTGAGGAATCAAACACAAGCTCGCTCTCACAGTCAAGAACGCGCCGGACCTTGTCCTATACTCGGAACATGCGGGATGTCGAGGCCCTCGACCGCACGAGCTTCGTCCCGCTCTACTACCAGCTCCAGGAGCTGCTCAAGGAGCAGATCGAGTCGGGCGGCTGGAAGCCTCGGGACCGGTTGCCCTCGGAGGCGGAGCTCGCGAGGCGCTATGCCGTGAGCCGCGTTGTCGTGCGCCAGGCGCTCGCGATCCTCGAGGACGACGGCCAGATCGTCCGGATCCAGGGGCGCGGGACGTTCGTGGCCGAGCCGAAGCTCGACGCCCGCGCCGGCGGGCTCGCGCGGCTACTGGCAGCTCCGCGGCCTCCGGACGTGACGATCGACGTGCTCGCGGCCGGCACGCCGCCGGTCGAGCCGTCGATCCGCAGCTCGCTCGGCGTGGGGCCGGACGAGCGCGTGCTGCGCCTGACGACAGCGCTCTCCGTGGGCGGCGTGCCGCTCGCGATCACGTACTCGTTCTTCCGCTCGGAGGACGTCGCATGGCTCGAGGACGCCGTCAGGGTCGGCCGCCCGCTGCCGCGCGAGCTCGTGCTCTCGGACCACGGCATCGAGCTCGCCGGCTCGTCGCTCTCGATCGAGACGAGCCAGTGCGGGCAGTTCGAGGCGGACCGCTTCGGCATCCCGCACCGCTCGGCCGTGTTCCTCGTGCTCACCACCGAGCTGCGGCGCGCGCCCGAGGGCAGCGTGCCCTTCGAGGTGGCGCGCGTGGAATACCGCGGAGACATGCTCCAGCTCCAGCTCGAGGCGAGCGACGAGGCGCACGGGGCGATCGAGGCCGTGTGGGCCCTCACGGGCTAGGGTTCTGGTCCGCGTGAGGGTCCTCGTCATCAGCTCGAGTCCGCGGCGGAACGGCAACTCCCGCCAGCTCGCCGAGGCGGCGCTCGAGGGCGCCCGCGAGGCCGGCCACGACGCCGAGCTCGTGCACCTCGACGACCACATGCGGCACTTTCTGCGCGACTGCCGCGAGTGCCGGAACGCCGAGGGCCGCTGCACGATCGACGACGGCTACGAGCAGCTGCTGCGCGAGCACGTCCTGCCCGCCGACGCGATCGTGTTCGCCACCCCGATCTACTGGTACGGCGTCTCCGGCCAGCTCAAGGTGTTCTTCGACCGGATCTTCTGCTTCATCGCCGCGTCAGAGCCCGAGAGCGAGATGTTCGTGAACGGGCTGGTGGGCAAGCGGCACGCGCTGCTGATGTCCGGGGAGGAGAGCTACCCCGGAGCGATGCTCGCGCTGG
Source organism: uncultured Thermoleophilaceae bacterium (assembly GCA_963808775.1). Taxonomy (GTDB): domain Bacteria; phylum Actinomycetota; class Thermoleophilia; order Solirubrobacterales; family Thermoleophilaceae; genus JACVRW01. Next base: position 682,575 of record CAWEGR010000005.1, on the reverse strand, counting down.
TGCACGAGCTCCAGGAGTACTCGCGCTACACGCACTCCGACCTCGTCGGCTACGTATGCGGGATCGGCAACAAGCGCGGCGACGTGCAGCAGGATCCCTCGGAGCCGGTCGCCACCGCCCGCGAGCTCGGGCGAACGCTGTTCGAGCGCCCCGCCACGGACTACCGCATCGACACCGAGCGCCCGGGCTCGACCTGGGCGACGCTCGGGTCGCCGCGCTAGCCGGCCATCAGGCCGAGCAGCTCGTAGGCGGCGTTGGCAGCCGCGACGGCGGTGATGCCGGACGGGTCATACGGCGGCGAGACCTCGACGACGTCCGCGCCCACGAGCGTGATGTCGAGCTCCGCCAGCCCCGCGAGCAGCGCGAGCAGCTCCCGCGAGCTGAGCCCACCCGCCTCGGGGGTCCCCGTCCCCGGGGCGAACGCGGGGTCGAGCACGTCGACGTCCACGGTGACGTAGACGGGCGTGCGCAGGTTCGCCGCCGCGAGCTCGAGCGCGCCCGCCACCCCGGCGGCGTCGAACTCGCGGGCCAGGAGCGTGGCGAAGCCGAGCGCGCGGTTCTCGTCGAGGTCGGACTCGTCGTAGAGCGACCCGCGCAGGCCGATCTGCACCGAGGAGCCCCCGTCGACGATCCCCTCCTCGATCGCGCGCCGGAAGATCGTGCCGTGCGTGTAGCGCTCGCCGAAGTAGGAGTCCCAGGTGTCGGTGTGGGCGTCGAGCTGGAGCAGCGAGACGGGACCGTGCGCGGCCGCGGCGGCGCGCAGCAGCGGAAGCGCCACCGAGTGGTCGCCGCCGAGGCCGAGCACGCGCCCGCCGCCGGCCGTGAGCTCGCGCGCCGCGGCCTCGATCGCCGAGTGCGCCGCCTCGACGGTGATCGGGCTCGCCGGGGCGTCGCCGGCGTCCGACGACCTGGGCCGAGGCGAACGGGGCCACGTCGAGCCGCTCGTTGTAGGGGCGCAGCAGCAGGGACGCCTCGCGGATCGCCGCGGGCCCGAAGCGCGCGCCCGCGCGGAACGTCGCGGCCGAGTCGAATGGCGCGCCGAGCACCGCCACGTCCGCGTGGCCGACCTGGTCGATCGTGGGCAGGCGGGCGAACGTGCGCACGCCGGCGAAGCGCGGCACGGCGAGCGCGTCAACCTGGCCGACGGGCTCCGCGCGGCTGTTCGCGTCGGGCTCGCTCACGGCGCGCAGCTTACGGGGCGCGGGCTCACAGGCCGAGATCCTCCGCCACCACGGCCGCCACATTGTGGCCGCCGGCAAGCGTTCCCGGGACGCCCGGGTGCACGCCGCCGCCGCCGAGATAGACGCCCTCGACGGGCGTGCGGCCCGTCGCGCACGAGGGATGAGGCCGGCGCTCGAGCACCTGCTCCGCCACCAGCGCGCCCTGGCGCAGCGAGCCGCGCCGCGTGGTCGCGAACCTGCGCTCGATGTCGAGCGGCGTGTCGCAGAAGCCGAACAGGAGCCTGACCTCGGCGAGGCCCTCGAACCAGTCGGCGAGGAGGCGCCAGCACGACCGCCTGTACTCGGTGCGGGCGCGGTCCCAGCCCTCGCCCGGCAGCTCGAACGGCGCGAAGCGTCTGCACCCGCAGGACGTGCAGCGGCCCGTACGGCCCGGGCGACGCCTGCAGCGGGTCGTGGACGGAGACCGCGGTCAGGTGGCCCGCCGGCTTTGCCGGGCGCTCGCCCGCGGCGGCCGCGGCCAGGTGCGCCTCGATCTCCTCGATCCCGGCGAAGCCGAAGATCCGCGCGAGGGCCTCGCCCGCGGGCGGCTCGCCCCGGATCCCGAAGTGAGCGGTGAACGGCCCTGTCGGCTCGACGATCCAGCCGCTCGCGGCGTCGCGCAGCTCGGCCGGCACCAGCTCCGCGGGCAGCAGCCGCAGGAAGGTCGCGGCCGGGTCGAGGGTCGAGATCACGGCGCGGGCACGCAGGGAGCGCCCGTCCGTGGTCGTGATCGCGAGCCCGCCGTCGCCTCGCTCGATGCGCGTGACCTCGGCGTTCACGAACGCGAGCGCGCCCGCCGCGGCGGCCACGCGGAAGAGCGCGTTCGCGAGGTTCTTCGTCCCGCCCGCCACGAGCCAGGGGCTGAAGCGCCGCGCCACGCAGAAGGCGCCGATCGTGCCGAGCGGCGTGTCGGGGTCGAGGAAGCCGGCGAGCGCGCACGCGTGCCGCGCGATGAGCGCCGCGCGCGGATCCTCGGCCCGCTCGGCGAACGCCCGCGGCGACAGTCTCGCCAGCGCCGGCTCGGGTGCCGCCTGATCCGGCGGCGGTCGGTAGAGCAGCCCCGCGCCCGCCTCCGCGGCCTCCGCGAGCATCCCCTCGAGCTCCGCGCCGAGCCCGTGGCCGCCGCGGCCGATCACGAGCTCCTCCCCACCCGGCTCGAGCCGCGCCGAGAAGGGATGCTCAGGCTCGATGAAGCGGATCCCCTGCTCGGCGAGGTCGAGCTCGCGGAACGGCGGCAGCTCCGGGCCGAGCGGCAGCTCGAACTGCGCGAGGTTGTACTGGAAGGGCGTCGAGTAGTCGTCCGTCGCGAACGTGCCACCGCGCTCGAAGCGCCGCTCGAGGACGACGACCCGCGCGCCCGCGCGGGCCAGGTAGGCCGCGGCCGTCAGGCCGTTCGGCCCCGCCCCGACGATCGCGACGTCGAAGGGGGCGCCGCTCATGTCGGGCGCTCGAGCTCGACGGGCGCGAGCAGGCGCTCGAGGTTGCCGAGGTACCACTCGCACGGGCGCGCCCGCCACCAGGGCTGGGAGCGCACGCCGGCGTCCTCCGCGACCACCTGCGCGGCGTTGTAGCCCGCGGCCATCCAGCTGAGCCCCACGGGCCAGACGCCGTTCGACATGTAGAGGCCGTCGAGCGGCATGCGGTACGGCATGCGGTCGAGCAGCCACTGGTCCTCCGAGAAGTCGCCGCCGACCACCTGGCCGAACCTCGCCGCGCGGTTGAGGCGCCAGTTGTCGAGCGGCGTCCAGTCGTACTGGTCGAGGACCATCTCCTCGAAGCCCGGGATCAGCTCGGCCATCACGTCGTTGCGCGCGCGGACGAGCTCCTGCCGGAGCGGCCCGTCCCACGCCTCCGGCCCGCCGAGCCCGTGCAGCGCGTACGGGAAGCACTCCTCCGCGCGCAGCACGGAGTGGCCCTCCGGCGACACGCTGTGAGGGTCGACGGGCGCGTAGTAGGTGAACTCCATCAGCTGGCCGGCCACGCGCCAGGTGTCGTTCCCGAGCATGTCGACCATGTAGCGCTTCGTGCCCTCCCAGTCGTCGAAGGCGCGGTAGACCAGGATCGCCTCGTCGATCAGCGGGTCGAACTTCGCCGAGCCCCATTCGATGCGCCGGTCGAGCAGCCACGAGGTCACGTGCGAGCCGCGCAGGCCCATCTTCCAGTGGCGCATCTTGGCCGCGAGCAGCGGGTCGGTCGCCGCGAGCGGCCCCTCCCCCACGATGCGCAGCGTCTCCGGCACCCCCGCGTTCGAGATGACTCCGACGCGGGCGTCGATGCGCGCGCCCGGCCGCGGCGAGCGCTCGCCCAGCACGACCCCGCGCGCCCGGCCGTCCTCGATCACCACGTCGTCGACGGTCGCGTTCGTGATCACCTCGCCGCCGTGCGCGAGGAACGCGTGCACGAGGGCGTCGGCCAGCAGCTCGTTGCCGCCCACGCCGATGCCGGTCGTGTAGTAGAGCGCGAACACCACGCCATAGGCCCCCTGCCCGCGAGCGAAGGGAGCGCCGTGCTCCCAGAAGGCCACCGGCGTCATGAGGGTCTGGCGGCAGCGGTCCGACTCGAAGGTGCGCTCGCACAGCTCGGGCCCCGTCATCTCCGACATCTCCTCGACGCTGAACCCCATCGCGTACGCGCAGATCTCGAAGATGCGGTCGAGCTTCGCCGGCTCGGGGTGCGGAGTGAACGAGCACAGCTCGTTGAACTCGACCATCGTCTCGTGCACGCGCTCCTGGATCGCGAGCATGCGCTCGCCGTCGTGGCGCGAGTGCCGCGAGAAGTTCTCGGCCGTGCGCTCGGGGTCCTGGCAGATCAGGCAGTTGGTCCCGTCGCGGAAGGTCGTGGCGAGGATCACGGGGCTCGCGCGGAAGCGGAAGCCGTAGCTCTCGAGGTCGAGGTCCTCGATCACCGGCGAGTTGCCCGCGAAGCTCACGCCGACGTGCGGGCTGTCGAGCGTCTGCGCCCAGGTCTCGTGCGTGCAGCAGAAGGAGGCGACCTCCGAGTTGGCCTCGAGCACCAGCACCTCGAGGCCCGCCTTCTGGAGGTAGGCGGCGGCCGGCAGCCCGCCCGAGAGACCTCCGCCGATCACGACGACGTCGTACGCGTCCCTCATGGGCGGGGCAGCATATGGCAGCATCGTGCGCGTGAGCACGACCGGCGACCGGGTGGCGATCGTGACGGGAGCGGCGAGCGGCATCGGCGCCGCCACGGCCGCGCTGCTCGCCGAGCGCGGCCTGCGCGTGGCCGGACTCGACCTCGCGCCGTGCGCGACCGAGCTGTCGCTCGAGGCGGACGTGACCGACGCCCGCGCCGTCCGCGATGCGGTCGAGCGGGCGGCCTCGGAGCTCGGGCCGGTGTCCGTGCTCGTGACCGCCGCGGGCCGCTACGAGGTGGTTCCGCTCACGGAGATCGAGGTCGAAGTTTGGCGCCGGATGCTCGAAGTGCACCTCGGCGGCGTCGTGAACGCATGCCGTGCCGTGGTGCCCGCGATGCTCGAGGCGGGCGCGGGGACGATCGTGACGATCACCTCCGAGCTCGCCCTCGCCGGAGGCTCGGGCGACGCTCATTACTGCGCCGCGAAGGGGGCCATCCTCGGCTTCACCCGCTCGCTCGGCTGGGAGCTCGCGCCGCGCGGCATCCGCGTCAACAGCGTGGCCCCCGGGCCGACCGACACGCCGCTGCTCGCCCCCGACTCGCACTGGCGCGCTCCCGAATACCTCGCGACGCTGCCGCTCGGGCGCCTCGTGCGCCCGGAGGAGGTGGCCGAGACCGTCGCGCTGCTCGTCGAGGAGGGCGGCTACTTCGCCGGCCAGACGCTGTCGCCGAACGCGGGCGCGGTGATCTGATGGGGCGCCTCGACGGGAAGCGGGCGCTCGTGAGCGGCGCGGGCCAGGGCCTCGGCCGCCAGATCGCCCTGCGGCTGGCGCGCGAGGGAGCGCGCGTGGCGGTCAACGACCGCGAGCTCTCGCCGGGCGCGGAGGAGGTCATCGCCGAGACGGGCGGCGTGGCGGCGATCGCCGACGTGTCGGACCCCGATGCGGTCGAGCGGATGGTGGCGGAGGCCGCAAGCGAGCTCGGCGGCATCGACGTGCTCGTGGCGAACCACGCCTACATGAGCATGGCGCCGTTCGCCGAGCACGATCCGGCGGACTGGTGGAAGAACGTCGACGTCAACCTGTCCGGAACGTTCTTCCTGCTGCGATCGGCGGTGCCGGTCATGCGGCGCGCGGGCGGCGGGCGGGTGGTGATCATCGCCTCCGAATTCGGCGTCGTCGGCTGGGCGAACGCCACCGCCTACTCCGCCTCGAAGACCGGGCTGATCTCGCTCACGAAGACCCTCGGACGCGAGCTCGGCCCCGAGGGGATCGCCGTGAACGCGATCGCGCCGGGGATCATGGACACGCCGCAGCTCGACGTGGACGCGGAGGACGCGGGGGTGTCGCCGGAGGAGATCAGGCGCCGCTACGCGGCCGAGAGCCCGATCGGGCGCATCGGGAAGACCGGAGGAGATCGCGGCCGTCGCCGCCTTCCTCGCATCGGACGCGGCCGGCGCGTTCGTCGGCCAGATCGTGCAGCCGAACGGCGGCACGACGCGCGGGCTGGCCTAGGAACTAGTCGGGGTAGAGCTCGGGGTCGACGCGGACCGGCTCGAGCTCGCGCTCCTCGATCTCAGCGTCGGCGAGCGCGCGCTCGGCGACGGCGGAGGCCGAGGCGAACTCGACGTCACCGCAGTCGAGCGCGTGCTCGATCAGTGCCCGGAGCGCCTCCACGCGTGACGGCCGCCCGGACAGGAACGGGTGGCAGGTCAGCATGAAGAGGCAGCCGTGGCGGCGCATCGCGTCGAGCTCGGCGGTCCAGAGCTCGAGCGCCTTGCGCGGCGACTCGATCACCGAGCCGATGTCGGGCCGCGGCAGGAAGGCGTACTGCTCCCAGTCGTCGAGGCTCCAGTGCGGCGGCAGCTCCGCGATCGTCCTGTCCCCCACGCGCAGCCGGTAGGGCCGGTCCGAATCCATCAGGCTCGAGTCATAGGCGAGGCCGTACTCCGCCACGAGCCCCGGGGTGCGCCAGCTGGCCTCCCAGAGCGCCGCACGGTGTCCGCGCGGCTTGACCCCGAAGCGCTCGAGCGCCGCGAGCGCGCGTTCGAAGTCGGCGCGCTCCTCGTCGTCCGAGAGGTCCACGGGGCTGCGGTGGCTGTGCGAGTGGTGGCCCACCTCGTGGCCGGCCGCGAGGATCCGCTCGACCGTGGCCGGGTAGCGCTCAGCCGTGAGGCCGGGGACGAAGAAGGTGGCCGGCAGGCCGTAGTCGCCGAGCAGCTCGATGAGACGCGGGACGCCCACGCGGGGGCCGTAGGCCTGGTGGGTCATGACCATCGCGTGGTCGGCGTAGTGGCGGCCCTGCGCCAGGATCGGCGATTCCGCGTCGACGTCGAACGAGAGCACCGCGATGGCGCGGTTGTCACCCAGCCAGCTCATGGCCGAGGCATAGCGGAGCAGTCCGGCCGCGGTCAAGCCGACTCGGACGAAAGGTCAAAACGCCAGAGGGGCTTCGTACGATCGTCGCCTTGCCGGGCGGACCCGCGAGGCAGAGAATCCGCCCCGTGCCGGACGGAGATGCCGATGCCCAGGTGACCGCCATGCGCGGCGAGGAGGAGGGGCTCAAGCGCGAGTTCTCCCTCTGGGCGATATTCGCGCTCGCCTTCGCGTTCATCTCGCCGATCGTCGCGCTGTACGGGATCTTCACGTTCTCCGTCACCACCGGCGGCCCGGCCGCGTGGTGGGGCTTCTTCGTCGTGCTCGGCGGCCAGCTGCTCGTGGCGTTCGTGTTCGCGGAGCTCGCGTCGCGCTGGCCCTACGAGGGCAGCCTCTACCAGTGGTCGCGCCGGCTGGTCCACGAGACGTACGGGTGGTTCACCGGCTGGGCGTACATGTGGACGCTGATGATCACGATGGTCGCGGTGGCCTACGGCGCCGCGGGCTTCGTCCCGATCGTCCTCGACATCGATCCGTTCACCCCGGAGGAGCAGCTCTTCGTGGCGATCGGCTTCGTGCTGTTCGGGACGCTGATGAACGTCCTGAGCCGCACGGCGCTCAAGATCTTCATGGGCGCGAGCATCGTGGCCGAGGTGATCGGCTCGGTCGGCATCGGCCTGGTGCTGCTCATCTTCCACAACGAGCAGGGCCTCGGGGTCCTGTTCGAGAGCCATGGCGCGGGCCAGGGGTCCGGCGGCTACCTGTGGGCGGGCTTCCTCGGCGCGGTCGCCTTCATCGGCTGGGCGTACGTGGGCTTCGACACCGCGGCGTCCGTCGCCGAGGAGACCAACGAGCCCCGCCGCGACGTGCCGAAGGCCGTGATCCTGTCGCTGGTCACGGTGGCGCTCGTGGTGAGCTTCTCGTCGCTCGCGCTGATCCTCGCGATCCCCGACTGGGACGCCGTGATCAGCGGCGAGGTGGTCGACCCGGTGGCGGACACGATCACGTTCCAGCTCGGCGCCGACGTGACCAAACCGTTGTTCGCGCTCTTCATCATCGGCTTCACGGCGAGCCTGATCGCGATCCAGACGAACTGCTCGCGGATCATGTGGGCCTTCGCGCGGGCCGACGTGCTGCCGGCGTCGGGGTGGCTGCGCAAGCTGTCGCCGGGTGCCCGCCTCCCGCGCGGAACGATCGTCACCACGCTCGTGATCTCGTGCCTGCTCCTGATCACGACGCAGTCCGAGGACGTCTACCTGACGCTCGTCTCCATGGCCACAGGCGGCTTCTACATCTCGTTCGCGCTACCGGTGCTCGGCTACTTCTGGGTGCGGCTGAAGAAGCGCTGGCGGCCGTCGCAGTTCTCGATGGGCCGCTGGGGCTACGCCGTGGCCACGGCCGCCTCGATCTGGACCGTGTTCGAGTACATCAACATCGCCTGGCCGCGCGCGGTCGGAGTGCCCTGGTATCAGGACTGGGCCGTCTTCCTGATGACCGGGATCATCGGAGTGCTCGGGATCCTCGCGTACATCCCGGGCCGGAAGAACATGAAGGCGGCCGAGGATCGCCTCGAGGACGATCCGGACGCCATTCACTGGGGAGCGCCGAAGGCGGACTCCCCGCCCTCTGAGTGACCCACGGGCTCGCCGAGCGAGAAGTCGAGCGCCCGTAGCCCGAGCCAGAGCTGCACGACGTCGCCCATCTCGCGCAGGCTGCGGCCGGTCAGGGTCTCGACCCTTCCCATCCGGTAGACGAGCGTCTGCTTGTGCACGTGCAGGACCTCCGCCGAGCGCTGCCACGAGCGGTTGTGCTCGAGGAAGACGCGCAGCGAGCGCACGAGGTCGCTCCCGTGCTCGCGGTCGTACTCGATCAGCGGCCCGATGATGCGCTCGGCCGCCATCTCGGCCTCGCCCAGCGTGCGGGGGAGGAACAGCGGCGTGGCGTCCCCGTAGCGCGCGACCGCGCCGCCGAGGTTGCGGGCGGCGGCCTCCGCCCAGAGCGCCTCGCGGGCCGCGTCCGGGATGCGGTCGGCCCGTCGCAGCGGGTCGCTGACGCCCAGCGGGATGTCCGGGCCGACCGCGGCCCGCATGCCCTCGAGCGACTCGGCGTCGTCGCAGACCACGGCCAGCACGTGCTGCGCGTTCGGGTGCACGAGGTGGACGAGCTCGCGCGCGGCGAGCTGGTGGTGGAGCTGGGCCTCGCTCGGCGCTCCCGCGCGTGGGCGGAACGCGACGATCACGACGCGCTCCGGGTCGATGCCGTGCTCGCGCAGCTGCTGGGCCGCGGACGCCGGGTCGAGCCGGCGCTCGAGCAGGTGCTCCATCAGCTCGGAGCCGAGCCGCCACGAGTGGCGGCGCTCCGCGCTGACGCGCTCCACCTCGAGCGCCGCGATGTTCGCCGCGTGCTGCAGCAGGCTGAGATCGAGCGCCGGCTTCCCGTTCTCGATCGTGACGAGGGCGATCGTGCGGTCGGCGGCCACGTGGATGGCGCAGGCCACCGCTCCGTCGTGCTCGACGCGCAGCACGCCCGGGAAGAAGCCCTTCCTCGACAGGATCTCCTCGTGGATGCGCTCGGCGAGGCCCGGCGGCGGCGTCCTGTCGCCGGCGAGCACCGGCAGCCCCGCCTCGGTGTCGAGCAGGACGAGCTCGCAGCCGAGCTGCGCCTCGAGCGCGCGCATCAGGCCCGGACCCAGCTGACCGCTCGACACGGCGCTGCGGAGCGTGTCGTAGAGCTGGACCGTGCGCACGAGCCGCTTGTGCTCCTGGTCCGAGTTCGCGTTCGCGACCGCGCGCGAGACCGCGACGAACGGCACCTCGTGGGGAATCGCCAGGACCGGAAAGGCGAGCTCGTCCGCGCGGGTGAGCAGCCGTCGGGTGAGCGGCGGCGCGTGCACGTCGTCGCCCATGCCGAGCCCGCTCAGGCCCGCCTGCACGAGGTCCTCGAGCAGTTCCACCTGGTCGCCGGCGTCGGACGAGATGTTGATCCCGTTCGACATCAGGAAGTCCCCGGCGCCGAGCCACTCCGCTGGATTCGGCAGGTCGGACGTGTGCGCCCAGGAAACGAGCCGGGCTCCGCCCTTCTCTCCCGCGAGAAAGCGCAGCTTCAGGAGCGGGTCGGCGACCAGCTCGGCGATCGTGACGGTCACCGGTTGCAGCGTATTCGGACTTGGGCGGCGGCGCTAGACGATCGTACGAGAGCCCCCCGGAACTCAGAGCGATCGTCCCATTGAATGGGGCGTCCGACCCGGTGAAGCTCCCGGGGGTGGAGGGCTCGAGGCGCATTCACGTCCCGGCGACCGAGCGGTGCGCCGTAACCGTGCCGGCCGGCGGCCGCTTCCGGGTGATCGACGTCGAGGGGCACCAGGTGGCCGACATGTTCGCCTTCAACGCCGCCGACGTGACCGAGTTCCACAGCGCCATGCACACGCGGGCGGCGGTCAACCGCCTCTTCCCGCTCGAGGGCGAGTCGTTCTACACGAACCACCGGCGGCCGATCCTGACGCTCGAGAGCGACGACACCCCGGCGGTGCACGACATGCTGATCGCGCCCTGCGACCCGGAGCGCTACGAGGGGCTCGGGGTCGAGGGCTGGCACGCGTCCTGCCGCGAGAACCTCGAGCTGGCGATGCGGGAGCTCGGGCACGACCACGTCTGCCACCAGCAGTCGATGAACCTGTTCATGAACATCCCGGTGGCGGCCGACGGCGGGCTCGGCTGGGAGCCGGCGCCGACGCAGCCGGGCGACTCGATCACGTTCCGTGCCGTCATGGACGCGATCGTCGTAGTGTCCGCGTGCCCGCAGGACATCGTCCCGATCAACGACCGCAACCCCACGGCGGTCGCCGTCGAACTCTTGGAGGACTGACGTGGCGAACGAAGAGAGCCAGGCCGTCGTCGACACCACGATGTGGACCTCGCTCCTGCACGCGGGCCTGGCCGGCTCGTTCCTGAAGCTGCCGCACGTGCCGCCCGACGCGGACGCGCTGCGAACCCATGGCGCGCAGGCGGCGATCTACGGGATCCCGTGGGACTCCACCTCGATCAGCCGCACCGGTGCGAACTACGGGCCGCGCGGGATCCGGGAGATCTCCGGGCAGTTCCTGACCTACAACGCCACATGGGACTTCGACCTCGTCGAGGCGCTCAACCCGGTCGACTGCGGCGACTGCGACGTCGTGCTCGCCAACGCCGCGAAGACGTTCGACCGCGCGGAGGCCGACATCGCGCAGATCCTCGAGGCGGGTGCGATCCCAGCGACGCTCGGTGGCGACCACTCGGTGACGATTCCCGCCGTGCGCGCGGTGCGCAAGAAGTTCTCGAACCCCGGGCTCGTCCTGATCGACACCCACCTCGACACCGCGCTCGACGTGGGCGGCGAGGAGCTCAACCACTGCTGCCCCATCACCCGGGCCGTGGACGCCGGGTTCGACCCCACGAAGATGGCGCTGCTCGCGATCAGCGGCTGGATGAACCCGCGCACCGAGCTGCGCTTCTGCCGCGAGAACGGAATCACGGTCATCTGGCTCGAGGACATCTGGGAGCGCGGCGTGAAGGACACGCTCGAGAAGGCGCTCGCGGTGGCGGGCGACGGCACGGACGGGATCTACCTGAGCGTCGACGTCGACTCCCTCGACGCCGCCTACGCGCCGGGGACCTGCGTGCCGACGCCGGGCGGCCTCACGAACAGGGAGCTGCTCGAGCTCGTCCGCGGCGTGTCGGCTCACGGGCTCGTCGGCGTGGACGTGGTCGAGGCGGCGCCGAGCCTCGAGGCCACCTCGGCGACGTCGGGCATCGCGGGGCGCGTGATCATGGACGCGCTGGCCTGCCACGCGGGCGCCCTGCGGCAGTGACCGGTGCGGGCGGCCCTCGCCCAGCTGCGGCCTGAGCCCGGCGACCTCCAGGCGAACCTCCGGCGAGCGCTCGAGACGCTCGCGCGCTGCCGGGACGCCGACCTGCTGCTGCTGCCCGAGCTGTTCCTGAGCGGCTACGAGCTGTCCGACCCCGCGGCGGTGAGCATCGAGCTCGACGGGCCGGAGCTCGCCGAGCTGCGCGCGGCCGCGCGCGAGGCGGCGACCGCCGTCGTGGTCGGCGCGGCGGAGCGGGTCGAGGGCGGCATCGCCAACAGCGCCATCTGCCTCAGCAGCGCGGGCGAGCTCGCCGGCGTCTACCGCAAGACGCACCTGTTCGGCGCGGAGGCGGACGTCTACCTGCCGGGGTCGGAGCTCGTGACGGTTGAGCTCGAGGGGCGGCGGGTCGGCCTGATGGTCTGCTTCGACATCGAGTTCCCCGAGGTGGCGCGCACCCTCGCCCTCCGGGGAGCGGATCTGCTGGTGACGATCTCGGCGAACCCGGTCGAGTTCAGGCGCGACCACGACGTGTTCGCGGCCGCGCGCGCACTCGAGAACGAGCTGCCGCACCTGTACGTGAACCGCGTCGGCGAGCAGCACGGCATCGAGTTCGCGGGCTCCTCGATGGCCGTGAACCAGGAGGGCGAGGTGGTCGCCCAGGGAGTTCCGGACGCCGAGGATCTGCTCTTCGCGGAGATCGGCGACGCCGGCCGCCGGGACGCGCGCACGCGCTACCTCAGCCTGGTGCGCCCGCGCTCTATGAGTCGCCGTCCGAGACGCGGGGAAAGGGCTCGTCATGGCTGAAATACGTGCTGCTCTACGAATCCGCCGCCGACGTTCTCGAGAGGCGCCGCTCCACTTCGAGGCGCACAGCGCGGTGGCAGGAGTTCACGAACGCGGCTCGCTCGTCGCATACGGCCCCTTCGGCGACCCGCGTGACGGCGCCATGGCGGTCTTCACCTCGCGCGAGGCTGCAGAGGAGTTCGCGCGCGACGATCCGTTCGTGACCGAGGGGGTCGTGCGCGACTGGCGGATCCGAGAGTGGACGAGGCGTTTCTGCCGTAATCGGCGCGCCCTGGCCGGGCCGCTAGGCGGCCGGGCGGATGTTCTGGTTCAGCCGGAACACGTTGTCCGGGTCGTAGTCCGCCTTGATCCGCGCGAGGCGGTCGTGGTTCGCCCCGTAGCTCGAGCGCACCGCGCTCTCGCCCTCCTCGAGGAGGCCCGGGAAGTTGAAGTAGGTCTTCCCGTCGGAGTACGGCGCCGCGGCGTCGTAGAACTCGCGCGTGTAGGACACGTTCGCGGCGTCCGCGGCCGGGTCGTGCCAGGTCGAGTCGATGCTGAGCATCCACTCCGAGCTGCGGTCGCCGAACGCGGTCGCCTCGGCGGCCACGCGCGACATCGCCCCGCCGCAATGGCGGACGATGACGAGCGTCTCGGGCGAGGGCCGGCGGTTCGACCAGTCGGCCGTCGCGGCGATCGCGTCATCCGAGAACCCGTCGAGGTAGAGCGCCTTCCAGTAGCGCCGCACGCCCGTGGGGAAGAACGGGTCGAGCGACTTCTGGAAGTCGGCGTAGGGCGCCACGCCGCTCATGTCGAGCAGCGGCGTCGCCAGCTCGCGCAGGGAACGCGTGGCGCGCTCGCCCTCCTCGGGATCGCCGGCCCACATGCCGGCCACGCCGGCGTACGGCTGTCCGCGCAGCTCCTCCGGGAGCTCCTCGACGTCCGGCAGCGACCAGATCATCCCGGCGGTCGACAGCTCGTCCGGCGCGTCCGCCACGGCGTCACGCCAGGCGGCGAGCACCTCGGCGGCCTGCTCGATCGGGTAGGCGACGTTGACGCCGTAGACCTCGGGGCCGAGCTCGTGCAGCCGCAGCTCGAACGAGGTCACGACCCCGAAGTTGCCGCCGCCTCCGCGCAGAGCCCAGAACAGGTCCGGGTGCTCGTCGGCCGCCGCGCGGACGACACGGCCGTCGGCCAGCACGACCTCGGCGGACACCATGTTGTCGACCGTCATGCCGTCGCGCCGGCGCTGGTGCGAGACGCCGCCGCTGAGCGCGAGGCCCGCGACGCCGGTGTCGGAGACGACTCCGCCGGGCGTGGCGAGCCCGAGCGGGGTCGTCACGGCGTCGACGTCGGCCCACCTCGCGCCGCCCTGGACGTGGACGGTCTCGCCGGACGGGTCCACGCGCACGCCGCGCATCGCGGACAGGTCGACCACCACGCCCTCGTCCGCGATCGCGGTGCCGGCCACGTTGTGGCCGCCGCCGCGGATCGAGAGCGGGAGCTCCTGCGCGGTCGCGAAGCGGATTGCGCTCGCCACGTCGTCGGAGTCGGCGCAGACGACGATCGCCACGGGGCGCTTGTCGATCATGCCGTTCCAGACGCGGCGGGCCGAGTCGTAGCCGGGCGAGTCGGGGGTGATCAGCTCGCCCGCGAGCGCGGCGGCGAGCTCGTCCAGACGCGGGCGTGGATAGACGTTGATGGCCATGCGGATCCTCTCTTCGGGTCGCGACCACGATCTCGACCGACCGCAAGCCGCAGCGTCAGACCAGCGTGATTCCTGCGCGGGAGCCCGTCAGACCGTCCACAGCACGCCGCTGAGGTCGGCCATCCCGACCCGCTCGGCGGCCTCGTCCGCCTCGCGGCGAAGCTGCTCGCCGTCGTCCCCGAGCACCGACGCCAGCGCCCGCCGCGAGGTGATCCCGTACGCGACGGCGCCCAGGGCGTCGTTGCGGCGGATCGCCTCCTCCAGGTGCGCCGCGGCCGCCTCGCGGTCACCGATCGTGAGGGCGAGCATCCCGAGGGAGAGGTGCGCGGAGCCCGTGCACACGCACGCGCGGCCGACGGTCACGACGCGCTCGGCGTAAGGGACGATCAGCGGGTAGAGCCGCTCGGCCGCGCGCCGGTCCTCGAGGTGCGACACCACCAGGCCGATGCCCGTGGCCGCGTAGAGCCAGTTCGTGTCGAGCTGCGACGCCACGAGCGCCGCCACCTCTCGCTCGGCCTCGTCGCCCACGCCCTCCGGCCCGTCGAGGATCAGCCGCCGCGCGAGCACGGCGATGCGCCACGCGCCGCCAGCGGCCGAGCTCTCGGCTCGCCGCTGCATCGCGGCGACGTCCTCGTGGGTGAAATCGCCGGTGGCGCCGTCGATCCCGCGCGCCCTGAACCTCGAACAGGAGCTCCGCGTTCTCGTCGTGCGCCGCGCGGCCGATGCGCTCGCCCTCCGCCCGCAGGCGGCTGGCGTCCTCGAGGCGGAACTCGAGCAGGGCGAGCGATGCCCGCCAGAGCGGGACGTACCAGGCGAATCCCGGCAGGCGCAGCTCGTCGGACAGCCGTTCGTGGTCGTCGATCGAACTGCGGACGGCGTCGAGCTCGCCGAGTTCGAACAGGTCGGCGATGCGCCAGTTGACCCCCTGGAGCTCCCCCTCGCGGTCGCCCCCGTCGCGGGCCGCGGCGATCAGCTCGTCGGCGATCTCGAGCCGCTCCTCGGTATGCGCGGGGCTCCAGAGGCCCACGTGCCGGGCCACGAGCGCCTCGATCAGCGCGCGGCCGCCGCTGCGCCGGCCGATCGCGAGCGCCTCGGCGCTCAGCCGCTCGCGCTGCTCGGCGGGCGGCGCGTAGTAGAGCTCGATGGCGAGCCGCGCGAGCAGCCGCGGGCGCAGCTCGGAGTCGTCTGCGACGGCGTCGAGCGCCGCCTCGAGCAGCGCCCGCACGTCATCGCGCACGGGCGCGATGCTCACCGTCAGGCCCGCGCTCGCCAGCGCCGCGCGGGCGAGCAGCTCCCCGTCGCCGAGCGCGTGCGCCTGGCGCACCGCCTGCTCGAGGGCCGCGGCCGCCGCGGGCGCGTCGCCGAGGCGCGCCCGTGCGTCCGCGAGGCCGAGCAGCAGCTCGGCGCGGAGCGGATCCGGGTCGGCGAGCTCGCCTTCGAGCGCCTCGACGAGCAGCTCCGCTGCGTCCTCGTAGGCGAGCGCGCGGGTCGAGCGCCCGGCGGCGTGAAGCGCGGCGCGGGCGGCCTCGCCCGCATCCACGAGCGGGCGCGCGCCGAGCAGGTGCCGCGCCAGCTCCTGGGGTCGTCCGTCGCGGCCTCCGCGCGCAGCCAGCTCCTCCGCGAGCCGGCGATGCAGGAGCGCGCGCCGCGTCCCCCCGAGCCCGGCCAGCACCGCCTCGCGGATCAGCGCGTGCGCAAAGCGGAACCGGCCGGGACGGGCGTCCTCGTCCACGAGCCCCGCGCCCGTGGCCTCTCCGAGCGCGTCCATGAGCGGCTCGTCCCCCAGGTCGCAGGCGGCTGCCAGGTCCGCGAACTCGAAGTCCTCGCCGGATACCGCCGCCGTGCGAACCGCGCGGGCGGCCGGCTCCGAGAGGCGCGCGAGCCGGCGCTCGATTACCGCGCGGACGCCCTCCGGGACCTCCGCCGCGGCGGCGGCGAGCAGCTCGTCGGCCGTGCGACCGGGCCGGGACTCCACGAGGTGGCGGACGAGCTCCTCGACGAACAGAGGGTTGCCCCCCGTGCGCCGCCTGAGCGCCGTCGCGAGCGCCGGCGCGGCGGGCTCCCCGAGCCAGGCGCCCGCGAGCGTGCCGGTCTCCTCGTCGGACAGCCCGGCGAGCGCGATGCGCTCGAGCCGCCGCTCGCGCGCGCAGGTCGGCGAGGAGTTCGCTCAGCGGGGCGTTCGCGGCCCCGTCCTGGTCGCGCAGGGAGCCTGCCACGAGCAGCCGCTCGGAGCCGAGCGTCGCGAGCACGTGCGCGAGCAGCCCGACGGTCGCGGCGTCCGCCCAGTGCAGGTCCTCGACGACGAGCAGCACGGGCGCGCGGCCGGTTGCCTGGCCCACCGTCGCGGCGACGGCCTCGAACAGGCGCTGGCGGGCGTCCTGCGGCGCCCCCTCGGGACCGGCGGCGTCCGGGGCGAGCTCCGGCAGCAGGCGGGCGAGCTCCCGCGCGATCCACGCGGGCAGTTCCTCCCCCGCGCGCGCCACATATGGCCGCAGGGCCTCGGTGAAGGGCGCGAACACGCCGGCGTCGTCGTCACGGCAGCGCCCGGCCAGCACCAGGCCGCCGCCCCGCTGGACCTCGGCCGCCAGCTCGGCGAGCAGGCGCGTCTTGCCGGTGCCGGGCTCACCCTCGACGGCCGCCATGGAGGCGGGACCGGCGCTCGCCGCGCGCCAGGCGGCCAGCAGCCGCGAGAGCGGCTCGGCGCGGCCGACCAGCGGGGCGTGCGAGCCGTGCGTGAAGGCGGGTGGCAGGGGCAGGTCGAGCGCGGCCGGCCGGTCCTCGGCGCGCAGCCCGGCCGCGAGCTCGCGGGTCTCGGCCGACGGCGCCATGCCGAGCTCGCGGCGCAGCGCCCGGGCGAACGCCTCGTACGCGGCAACCGCGGCGGCGGGATCGCCCCCGCCGGCGAGCCGCCGCATCAGGACGCGGGCGGCGTCCTCGGAGAGCGGGTCGAGCTCGAGCCGGCGGCGCGCGTACGCCACCGCGGCGTCGTTGTCCCCGGCCGACTCGGCCTCCTCGCCGAGCGCGGCGAGCAGGCCGCCCACCCGATCGCGGTGATCGTCCCGCGCCTCGAGCACCCAGTCGTCGTCGAGGTCGGCGAGCAGCGGAGCGTCGCTGCACAGCTCGACGGCCTCCGCCCGGCGACCCTCCCCCGCGAGCCGGTCGATCTCGCGCACGTCGACCCAGAGGCCGGGACCGTCGAGGCTCACGCGCTCGCGATCGGCGGCGAGGTAGTCGCCCGCCTCGCCGAGCTCGCGCCGCAGGGTCGCGAGCGTCGTGCGCAGGCTCGCGCGCGAGCTGCTGTCGAGCACATCGGGCCAGAACACCGCGGCCACGCGCGTGCGCGCGTGCCGTCCCGGGTGGAGCGCGAGCCATCCGAGCAGGGCGCGCGCCCGTCCACTCGCGATCGAGTCCAGCGGCCGGCCCTCGATCTCGATGCGAAGCTCACCCTGGAGACGGACGCGCAGCACGGGCGCGCAGAGTAGCCCGGTCGCCCAGCCGAGCGCCGCTGCTTGACAGGTCGTGATACCCTAGGGGGGTATGCATGACCACGACAATCTGAACGCCCTCGCGCTGAGCGCGACGCTGCACTGCCTCACCGGCTGCGCCATCGGCGAGGTGCTCGGCATGGTGATCGGGACGGCCGCCGGCTTCTCGGAATGGGGCACGGTCGCCCTCGCGGTCGCGCTGGCCTTCCTGTTCGGCTACGGCCTCACGAGCCTGCCGCTGCTGCGCGCCGGGCTCTCGCTCGGCGCCGTGATCCCGATCGCGCTCGCCTCGGACACCTTCAGCATCGCCGTCATGGAGATCGTCGACAACGCGATCATCCTGTCGATCCCCGGCGCGATGGAGGCGGGACTCGACGCGGCGCTCTTCTGGGGCGCGTTGTCGGTCGCCCTCGTGGTCGCCGGGATGGTGGCCTATCCGTTCAACCGCTGGCTGATCGCGCGCGGCAAGGGACATGCGGTGGTCCACGAGACCGGCCACCACGGCTCCTTCCCCACCCGCACGGTCGCGGCGATCGCCGTCGTGATGTTCGTGTTCGGCGCCGCGGTCCTGATCGGCGAGGCGCTCAGCCCCGCCGCATGAGCCGCCCGACGGCGGCCATCAGCTCGTCGCTGAGCTCCTCGGGCGAGCCCTCGGCGCGACCCTCGACGACGCAGTGACGCGCGTGGCCGTCGAGCAGCCCGAGCGCGACCTTGTCGAGCGCGGCCTGGATCGCCGAGATCTGGGTGATCACGTCGATGCAGTAGCGGTCCTCCTCGACCATGCGCTCGACGCCGCGAACCTGCCCCTCGATCCGGCGCAGGCGGGTGCGGAGCTGGTCCTTGGACGCGGAGTACGGGCGCGAGGTCGTGGTAGCCATGTGACCAGCCTAACACAATACCCTCAGGGGGTATCTGCTAACGTGGGGTCGAGATGAGGATCGCGCTCTTCACCGGACTGCTCGGCCTGGTCTTCGCCGTCGCCCTGCTCACGGGCCGCGCGGTCGACCCCGACGTCGGCTCGGGCACCGAGGAGCCGGCCCACGAGGGTGGCGCGACGGCGCACGGCGCCGCGGCGGACGGGCTCGCGCTCGCGCTCGTGAACACCCCCGGCGCGGCGCGCGCGCGCGAGACGCTCGCCTTCCGTGTCGAGGAGGCGGGCGGCGAGGCCGTCACGGACTTCGACGTCGCCCACGACCGGCGCATGCACCTGATCGTCGTACGCCGCGACCTGACCGGCTTCCGTCACCTGCATCCGCAGATGGACGCGCAGGGCACCTGGCGCGTGCCGGTCGCGCTCGACGGCGCCGGCGAGCACCGCGTGTTCGCGGACTTCGAGAGCGGTGGCGAGGCGCATGTCCTGTCGGCCGACCTCGAGGTGCCCGGAACCTTCGAGCCGCGGCCCCTGCCCCCCGCGTCGAACCATGCGGACGCCGGCTCGGGCTACGAGGTCCGGCTGGCGGGCAGCGGCGACCGGCTGCGCTTCACGGTCTTCAGGGACGGGCTCCGCGTGGACGACATCGAGCCCTACCTCGGCGCGCGCGGGCACCTTGTCGCGCTGCGCGAGGCGGATCTCGAGTACCTGCACGTGCACCCCGAGTCG
Source organism: uncultured Thermoleophilaceae bacterium (assembly GCA_963808775.1). Lineage (GTDB taxonomy): Bacteria > Actinomycetota > Thermoleophilia > Solirubrobacterales > Thermoleophilaceae > JACVRW01. Next base: position 663,471 of record CAWEGR010000005.1, on the reverse strand, counting down.
GCCGCCGAGCCGGGCGCGGACATCCGCTTCCGCGTGGAGTACCCCTCCGCCGCGCGCTACCGCCTCTTCCTCCAGTTCAAGCACGAGGGCGAGGTGCACACGGCCGCGTTCACGCGCAGCACGGCCGCGGGCGACCAGCACGAGGGCGGCCATGGCCACTGAGACGCTCGAGCTCCCGATCACCGGAATGACCTGCGCCTCCTGCGCGAACCGGATCGAGCGCCGGCTGAACGAGCTCGACGGCGTGCACGCCAGCGTGAACTACGCGACCGAGCGCGCGACCGTCGAGTTCCCGAGCGGCGAGCTCGAGCCGGAGCGCCTGGTCGAGGCCGTCGAGTCCGCCGGCTATCACGCGAGCCTTCCGCAGGCGGAGGCGGGCCCGGCCGCACCGGAGGCCGATCCGACGGCGCCGCTGCGCACCCGGTTGATCGCGAGCGCGCTGCTTGCGCTGCCCGTGCTGCTGATGTCGATGATCCCCGCGCTCCAGTTCGAGAACTGGCAGTGGCTCGCGCTCCAGCTGGCGACCCCGGTCGTGGTCTGGGGCGCGTACCCCTTCCACCGCGCGGCCCTGCTGAACCTGCGCCACGGCGCGGCCACGATGGACACGCTCCTGAGCGTCGGCATCCTGGCGGCCTGGCTCTGGTCGCTGTATGCGCTGTTCATCGGCGACGCCGGCATGCCGGGCATGACCATGGAGCTCGACCTGGTGCCGACGCCCGGTGCGAGCGAGGAACAGATCTACCTCGAGGTCGCGTCCGTGGTCACAACCTTCGCGCTCGCCGGCCGCTACTTCGAGGCGCGCGCGAAGCGGCGCGCGGGCGCCGCCCTCGAGGCCCTGCTCGAGCTCGGCGCCAAGGACGTGGCCGTGCTCGCGGACGACGGGAGCGAGCGGCTCGTGCCCGTCGAGGAGCTCGCGCCCGGGCGGCTGTTCGTCGTGCGGCCGGGAGAGAAGGTCGCCACCGACGGCGTCGTCGTCGAGGGCCGCTCGGCGGTCGACATGTCGATCCTGACCGGCGAGTCGATCCCGGTGGAGGTCGAGCCGGGCTCGGAGGTCGCCGGGGCGACGGTCAACGCCGGCGGGCGGCTCGTCGTCCGCGCGACGCGCGTGGGCTCCGAGACGGCGCTCGCGCAGATCGCCCGGCTCGTGACGGACGCCCAGTCCGGCAAGGCGCCCGTCCAGCGGCTCGCCGACCGCGTGGCGGGCGTGTTCGTCCCGATCGTTATCACGATCGCGGTGGCCACGCTCGGCTTCTGGATCGGCGCCGGCGAGGGCGCGAGCTTCGCATTCACCGCCGCCGTCGCCGTCCTGATCATCGCCTGCCCGTGCGCGCTCGGCCTCGCCACCCCGACCGCCCTGCTCGTCGGCACCGGCCGCGGCGCCCAGCTCGGGCTGCTGATCAAGGGACCGGAGGTGCTCGAGTCGACCCGCCGCGTGGACACGATCGTGCTCGACAAGACGGGCACCGTCACGAGCGGGCGCATGACCCTCCTCGACGTCGTGACCGCGCCCGGCACCGAGCGCGGCGAGGCGCTGCGCCTGGCCGGCAGCCTCGAGAGCGCGTCGGAGCACCCCATCGCGGCGGCGATTGCGGCCGCCGCGCGCGCCGAGCTCGGCATCCTCCCCTCCCCCGCGGACTTCGCGAACCGCGAGGGCCTCGGGGTGGTGGGCACGCTCGAGGGAATGCGCGTCGCCGCCGGGCGCCCCGCGCTGCTCGCCGCCGAGGGCATGCCGGTGTCCGACGCGATCGAGACGGCGCGCGGCGCGGCCGAGGCGCAGGGTCGCACCGCGGTCGTGGCGGGCTGGGACGGCGCCGCGCGCGCCCTGTTCGTGGTCGCCGACGCCGTCAAGCCCACGAGCCGCGAGGCCGTCGCGAGCCTGCGCGCGCTCGGGCTGCGGCCGCTGCTCCTGACGGGCGACAACGAGGCGACCGCGCGCGCCGTGGCCGCCGAGGTCGGCATCGACGAGGTGATCGCCGAGGTGCTCCCGGCCGACAAGGTCGACGTCGTGCGCCGCCTTCAGGACGAGGGCCGCGTGGTCGCCATGGTCGGCGACGGCGTCAACGACGCGCCGGCGCTCGCCCAGGCGGATCTCGGGCTGGCCATCGGCACCGGCACGGACGTGGCCATGGAGGCGTCGGACCTCACGCTCGTTTCCGGCGACCTGCGCGCCGCGGCCGACGCCATCCGCCTGTCGCGCTCGACGCTGCGCACGATCAAGCAGAACCTGGGCTGGGCCTTCGGCTACAACGTCGCCGCGATCCCGCTCGCCGCCGCGGGGCTCCTCAACCCGCTGCTCGCGGGTGCCGCGATGGCCTTCTCGAGCTTCTCCGTTGTGGCGAACTCGCTGAGATTGCGGCGCTTCCGCTGAGACGGGGAGCGCCTCAGCGGAAGCGGCGCATAACCGAGCGAACGACGGTCGCCCACGTCCGCCGCTCAGGGCGGGCCCGCGAGCGACCTGTATTCCGCGAGCGTTAGGCCCGGCGGAATGTCCGTGTGCTCGTAAGAAAAGGCAACTTCCATGCCACGCAGCTTCCGTCATACGAGCCCCCCTTACATCGGGGTAACACCCTTGACCGCCACCCTGAGTTTCAGGGGGTGTCCCTAGGGGTTCGTGATCAGGCGGGCGCCGCGGCCCCGCGTGATGAAGCTGACCGCCCAGCGAAACAGCACGATCAGGCGGTTCTGGAAGCCGATCAGGTACCAGAGGTGCACCACGAGCCAGGTCGCCCAGGCGATGAACCCGCTCAGCTTCGCCGGACCGATCTCGGCCACCGCGCTGGCGCGGCCGATCGTCGCCAGATTGCCCTTGTCGTGGTAGCGGAACGGCTTCGCGGAGGAGTCGCCCTGCAGGCGCGCCATCACGACGCGCGCGGCATGCCGGCCCTGCTGCATCGCAACCGGGGCCACGCCGGAGAAGGTCACGGGCGCGCCGGTCTGATCGCGCACCCGCACCATGTCGCCGACCGCCAGCACCTCCGGGTGGCCGGGCAGGCTCAGATCCGGCTCGGTGGCGACGCGGCCGGCCCGGTCGAGCTCCGCGCCGGTGGCCTCCGCGAGCTTGCCCGCGAGGCTCGACGCGGCCACGCCGGCCGCCCAGATCACCGTGCGGGCCGCGATCCGGTCCCGCCTGCCGTCCGGAGTCTCGACCGTCACGCCCTCGGCATTCACGTCGACCACGCGGTGTGACACGAGCGGGGTCACCCCGAGGCGCTGGAGCGAGCGCGCCGCGCGGGCCGAGAGCGAGGGCGTGAACGACGTGAGGACGCGGTCGTCTGCCTCCACGAGCAGGATCCGCTCGGCGGCAGCGTCGATGGCCCGGAAGTCGAGGCGCACGGTGTCACGCCCGATCTCGGCGATCTGCCCGGCCATCTCCACACCCGTCGGCCCCGCGCCGACCACCACGAACGTGAGCCACGCGCCGCGCAGGTCGGGGTCGGTCTCGACCTCGGCGGCCTCGAACGCGCGCAGGATGCGCCCGCGCACGTCGATCGCGCTCTCGAGCGTCTTGATCTCAGGGGCGTGCTCGGCCCACTCCTCGTGGCCGAAGTAGGAGTAGCGCGAGCCTCCGGCCACGATCAGCGTGTCGTACTCGAGCGGCTTGGGCTGCGGCAGGCCCGCCTCCGCCGGCCGCAGCTTGACCTCGCGCGCGTCGAGGTCAAAGCCCTCCACCTCCGCCAGCACCACGCGGACGTTGCGGTGCCGCTTGAAGATCGCGCGCAGCGGATAGGCCACCTCTCCCGGGGACAGCGCGCCGGTGGCCACCTGGTAGGCGAGCGGCTGGAACAGGTGGAAGTTGCGACGGTCGACGACGGTGACCTCGACCGGGGCGCCGCGCAGCTTCAGGGCGGCCTGGAGCCCCCCGAAGCCACCGCCGATGACGACGACTCGATGTGGGGTGCCTGCGCTCAGGGGCTGAAAAGTATCTTGACCGCGCCGTCCCGCTTCTTCTGGAAGGTCTCGTAGGCCACGGGCGCCTCCTCGAGCGGAAGCCTGTGGGTGTGGAAGTTCTCCACGCCGAGCACGTCGCCGTTCGACAGCAGCGGCAGGATGTCGGGCGCCCAGCGCTTCACGTTCGCCTGGCCCATGCGCAGCTGGATCTGCTTATCGAACATCGTCAGCATCGGCAGCGGGTCGGTCTGGCCGCCGTAGACGCCGATCAGCGAGATCGTGCCGCCGCGACGCACCACGTCGATAGCGAGGTGCAGCGCCGCGAGGCGGTCGATGCCGGCCGTCTCCATCAGCTTGCGCGCGAGCGCGTCCGGCAGGAGGCCGGTCATCTGCTGCGCGAGCTTGCCGACCGGCGAGCCGTGTGCCTCCATCCCGACGGCGTCGATCACGGAGTCGGGCCCCCGGCCATCCGTCATGTCGCGCACCACCCCGGCGAGATCGCCGTTGTGCGCCGACAGGTCGACGACCTCGGCTCCGCGCTCGCGCACGCGCGCGAGACGCTCGGGGACGAAGTCGATGCCGATCACGCGGTGTCCCCGGTGCAGGGCGATGCGCGACGACATGTCGCCGATCGGGCCGAGGCCGAGCACCACGACGGTGCCGCCGTCCGGGATCGCGGCGTACTCGACCGCCTGCCACGACGTGGGCAGGACGTCGGAGAGATAGACGAAGCGCTCGTCGGGCGGGCCCTCAGGCACCTTGATCGTCGTGTTGTCGGCGTGGGGCACGCGCAGGAACTGGGCCTGGCCGCCTGGACGGCGCCGTAGAGCTTCGTGTAGCCGAACAGCGCCGCGCCCATCCCCTCCTCGCGCACCTGTGTGGTCTCGCACTGCGTCTGAAGACCCTGATCGCACATGTAGCAGTGACCACAGGAGATCTGGAAGGGGATGACCACCCGGTCGCCAGGTGCGACCGAGGTGACCTCAGCGCCGACCTCCTCGACGATGCCCATCGGCTCGTGGCCGAGGATGTCGCCCTCCTGCATGAAGGGTGAGAGCACCTCGTACAGGTGCAGGTCGGAGCCGCACAGCCCTGTGGTCGTGACGCGGATGATCGCGTCGGTCGGCTTCTCGAGAGCGGGATCCGGGACCTCGTCGGCCCGGACGTCTCGCTTGGCGTGCCATCTGACTGCCTTCATGCTCCGGCGGTACCCGGGCGTCCGCTTCCAAACCGGATTACGATCCGCGCATGCCCGAAGCCAGCAGCCACATGTCCCGCGACCTCCTGACGGTTGCCCCGGGTGATGCGCTGACCGAGGTGGCCGAGCGCATGGTCGAGCGCGACGTGGGGGCGGTGCTCGTCACGGAGGACGAGCGGCTCGTGGGCATCCTCACCGAGCGCGACGTGCTGCGCGCGGTCGCGGGCGGCATCCGCGAGGACACGCTCGTCTCCGACTGCATGACGCGCGACCCGGAGACGATGGAGCCGAGCGAGTCGACCCGGCAGGCCGCCGTCCTGATGATCCACGGCGGCTTCCGGCACATGCCGATCGTCGACGGCGATCAGATCGTCGGCATGCTCTCGATCCGCGACCTGATGCGGATCGTGCTCGAGGACGCCGCGCCCCGCGGCGTCTAGCCGAGCAGCCCCGCCAGGGACTCGAGCGGGCCGCGCGCCCAGGCCTCCTCGACCTCGCCCGCCTCCGCGGCGATCGCGCGCTGCCAGGTCAGGGCACGCGAGATGTGCGCGAGCCGGCAGGCGAGCTCGAGCGTCTCCGCCAGCTCCGGGCCCGTCGCGAGGTCCGCGAACTCGCGCAGGTAGGCGGCGCGCGCCTCCTCCACGCGCTCCGCCGGGAGCACCATCTCGGTCACGTGGATGCTCGAGAACGGATGGGCCACCATGGCGTCGCCCCAGTCGAAGAAGCGCGGCTCGCCGTCCGGGGCCGGTCACGACGTTGCGCCCGTGCAGGTCGCCGTGGTCGAGGGTCACGCCGCCGGGCGCGTCGGCGAGCCGCTCCGACCACTCCCCGACCCGGTCTCCGAGTGCCGCGAGACGCGTGAGCATGGCGCGGTCGCCCGCGCTCCCGCGGCCGTCGACGTATGCGCCGGCTGCGTCGAGCGCCTCGCGGAAGCGCCCTGGCATGCGCTGCGGCCGCATGTCCGGGAGGCCGAGCGCCAGAAGCTGCTCGACCCGATCCGCCGTCGCCCGCTGGAGGCGCGCGTAGCGCGGCAGCGCGGCGATCATGGCGTCGGCGCGATCATCCCCGTCGTCAAAGCGCTCGGTGAGCGGCGGGCCGGCATCGGGCAGGAGCAGCATGCCTCGCTCGGCGTCTGTCGCAAGCGGAACGACGATCGCGTCCGGGGCGAGCTCGGCCAGAAGCGCGGTGAGCGCGGCCTCCGGGGCCGAGCCCGCGCCGGTGGCCTTGAGCCAGACCCGTCCCGCGCTCGTCGGCGCCGACAGCACCGTCGACCAGACGCGCACGTGACGCCGCTCGAACGGGCCGGTGCGCCTCATCCCCGCGCGCTCGAGCCCGGCGTCGGCCCACGCGCCGGCCTCTTCGAGCCAGGCGTCGGAGCTCCAGACGTCGATGTCACTTGACCGGGATATGCGCGGTCAATGCGCACTTGCTCCCACGCGGCGGCCCACTCTGATCCCGCGGGGTTCAGATCTTCAGCAGGATGATGATGTTCGCCACGAACAGCAGGGCGAAGGCGATCGTCCAGCGGTTGAGGTTGCGCTCCACGAGCGATCCTCCGCCGAACGGCCCTGCGCCGGTCCCGACGCCGAACGCGCCTGAGAGCCCGGTGTCCTTGCCCGAGTGCAGCAGCACGAGCATGATCAGGACCACGGACAGGATGACCTGGACACCGCTGAGAATGGCTTCCATCGGCGCCGAAGATTAGCGGCCTCACGCCGCACGATCCGGAAGCCGAGTCGGCGCGAGAGTCCCGCGTTGCCCGCCTCGTCGACCGCGCGCAGGCGCAGCCGGTGGACTCCGGACCTGAGCGCGCGGCGCCCGACGCGCCCGCTGAACACGATCCGGTTCGCGCCCTGTGCGCCCGCGCGCCGCAGCGTCCCCGCCCGCTTCCAGCGCTTGCACGGCCTGCGGGCGCGGTTGCGGCGGGTCGGCTTGACGCAGCGGCGCCCCACCCTGCGTCCCGGCAGCGCGCGCTGGATGCTCACGGTGACGGCCGCGGCCTCGGAGAGCGAGAAGCGAATCACGGTCCCGGCGGGCGCGCGGCGGCGCCGCTGGGCGCTCACCGGGGTCCGCTTGCGCCCCACCCGGAAGCGCTTGCGCGACAGCCGCACGTTCGAGAAGCGGGGATCGGTCACGTCGGCGGGACCCGGGCCGGCGGGCCCCACCGCGCACGCCGGCCCGACGGCGCGGATGTAGTCCGCAGGAAGTCCCTGCCCGCCGGGTTCGGCACGAGGTTGTCCGCCCAGGAGTCGAACGCGACGCAGCTGCCGTTCGCGCTCATCGCCGCGTTGCCCGACTCGGCGTTCGCGGCCGGTCCGGTCGCCCCGTTGCCACGGCTGATGAGCACCGTCGAGCCGGCAGCGATGTCGCGCATGAAGACCGCGTTCCCCGGAACCGTGACGAGCGGGCTCAGATCCGTCGCCCGCGACTCGAACGCCACGCGCATGCCGTCCCCGCTGATGGCCGGCCGGTCGGAGCTGGTGTTTCCGCCCACGCCCGCGGGACCGAGGCTCACTATCTGCGTCGTCCCGGCCGAGAGGTCGCGCACGAAGATGTCGCTGTCGGCGCCGTTCACGTCGCCCGACGTGACGAGGTTGGTTGCGAAGGAGGCAAACGCCACTCGCGTCCCCGCCGCGTTGATCGCGGGCGACCGGGACAACGTGTTGCCGGTGGTGGCCGCCACGTTCCTGACGCTGACCGGGACCGTGGTGTTGGCCGCGAGGTCGCGCATGTAGACGTCGTCGTCGCCGTTCGTGTCGATGATCGCGGGGACGAGGTTGTTGGCGTCCGTGACCCACGCGACGCGCGTCCCTGCTGCGTTGATGACGGCGTTGCTCGAGTTGGCGTTGCCGGCCGGCCCCGCCGCTCCGTTCTGGCGGCTGACGAGCACGGTCGTGCCCGCCACGAGGTCGCGCACGTAGATGTCGTTGAACAGGTTGCCGTCGTCCGCCGGCACCAGCTCCTCCGCGGAGGTGAACGCCACGCGATTGCCGTCGGCGCTGATCATCGGCGCGCCCGACTCCTCGAGCGACGGCGCGTCGTTCGCGAAGCGGCTGGCGAGCTGTGTGGCGCCGGTCCCGAGGTCGCGGACGAACACGTCGGCCACGCCGTTGCTGTCATTCGGGACGAGGTTGTTGGCGAGGCTCGCGAACGCCACGCGCCTGCCGTCGGCGCTGATCGACGGGCCTCCGAACCCAGCGCCGGCGCTGAGGCCGCCCGGTCCGAAGGGCCCCGAGGGGCCGTTGCCCGCGGCTCCCTCGCCGCTGGCCCGGCTCACGAGCACGGTCTGGCTCGTCACGTTGTCGCGCACGAACACGTTCGTCCAGCGGTTGTCGTCGACCGCCGACATCTCGTCGGCCTCGGAGACGAACGCCACGTATCTCCCGTCCGCGCTCACGGTCCTCACGCCCTCGGTCGAGCGTCCCACGTTGCGCGAGCTCGAATCGTTCGTTCCGCTCCTGAAGACCCCCTGGCCCGACGGGCGCGAGACCAGCCGCGTGGGCTCGCCGATCGAGATGACCAGCACGCGGCTGAACACCTGGCTGAAGTCGTCGTCGTCGTCCGGATGGAAGTTGTCGGCCTGGCTGTCGAACACGACCCGGGTGCCCGTCGGCGAGATCGACGCCGAGCCCGAGCCGGCGGTGCCGACCGCTGCGCCGACACCCCGGCTCGCGAAGACCGTCGCGTCGGGGCCCGGCACCCCTGGGGGCAGGTCGAGCGTGCGCACGTAGACGTCCATCGAGGTGTTGGTGTCGAGCGGCGAGAGGTTGCTGCTCGTGGAGTGGAATGCGACCCAGCGACCCTCGTTCGAGATCGACGGCTGAAGGTCCTCGCCGTTGCCGCGGGCTCCGGCCGGGCCGGACGCGCGGCTGATCAGGTCCGTCTGGCTTCCGCCGCGGCGAACGTAGACGTCGAGATCGTTCACCGTGTCGGCCGCGTGCAGGTTGGTCGCGCTCGAGGCGAACGCCACGCGGTAGTCGTCGCTCGCGTGGTCGTCCGAGGCGATCGAGGGGCTGTGCGAGTCGCTGTTCCCCACAGCCGAGCCGCCGTCGACCCGGCTCATCAGAATCGTGGTGGTCGAGCCCAGCACGCGGACGTAGACGTCGCTGAACAGGTTGTTGTCGTCGCCAGGGACGAGCTCCTCGTCGCTCGTGAAGGCCACGCGCGTCCCGTCGGCGGAGAGCGACGGCGTCAAGGAGCTCTCGTCACCCGGAGTCGTGGTCGTGTGCGAGGCGCTCGCGAGCTCCGTGTCGCTGCCGTCGCGCACATAGATCTGCGGCAGGCCGTCGGTGTCGCCGAGGTTCGAAGCGACGCTCATGAAGGCCACCGCCGACCCGTCCTCCGAGATCGACGGGTCATGAGAACCGTCGTTGGCGATCACTCCCGCCGCGCCGTCGGCGCGATCGACGAGCTCGGTCGCCCCGCTGATCAGGTTGCGCTTGAAGATGTGGGTGGTGGCGCGCCCTCGTCGCCGTCGAAGAGGTTGGTCGCGGTGCTGCGGAAGGCCACCCACTGGCCATCGGCCGAGATCGAGGGCTGGTCCGAGAAGCCGTTCGCGCCGGCGCCCGCCAGACCCGTGGCCCGGCTGACCAGCATCGTCGTGTTCGTCTGGTTATCCCGGACGTAGACGTTGCTCACGGTGTCGGCGTCCACGGCGGAGAGCCCATCCGCGTGCGATACGAACGCGATGTAGCGGCCGTCCGCGCTCTGCAGCCTCCGGCCCGCGACCTCATCGAACACGCCGACGTCGCCGCTGGTCCAGCTGTCGTTCGTAATGCCGGCCGTCAGCGGGCCGAGTCCGCTCGGGCGCGTGACGAGGAACGTCGAGTCGAGCGGGACGGCCTGCGCGGGAGCCGCGAGCGCCATCCCCGCGAATGCGAGGGCCAGGGAGCGCTTCATGCAGGGAGTATCCGCCCCCGCGACGCGCAGCGCAGTACCGACTGGGTCTCAGTCGGGTCTCAGGCGCCGCCCGGCTCGGGCGACCGCCCCTCGGCGCGGTCGAGCCGGCGCAGGATCTCGACCGCCTCGCCGCGCAGCTCGCGGTCGACGGCCCGCCAGTCCTCCACCGAGAGCTTGCCCATGCGATGGTCGAGCTCGGCGTCGCGGATCTCGCGGTACTTGGCCTCCTTGGCCGCCTCGAGCTCCTCGAGCTCGAGGCTCTCGCGGCGCTCCTCCTCCCCGCGCCGCCGGAGCGGCGCCACCACGGCGAGGGTGACGAGCGCGACGAGAGCGATCAGGGCGAGGGCGTACTCCACTCCCCGTGCAGCTCCTTGCCGAGCCGGGCCGAGTAGAGGGCACGCACGCGGCGCAGGCGCGCCTCGGGCGCGGGCCACGCCGCGATCAGCGCGCCGAGCAGCGCGATCGCGCCGCCGATCCAGATCCACGCCACGAGCGGCGACGAGATCGCGCGGAACGCGGCCGGCGGCGGGTCGGTGCGGTAGCGCTCCGCAAGCGCCGCGATGATCAGTGCCTGGACGTCGCCCGAGGAGTCGGAAAACTCCCGGTCGGCGCGCTGGATCGGCTCCTCGAGCGAGGCGATGTCCGGCCGCACGGCGAGCCAGAAGTCCTGGCGCAGCCCCCAGCGCACGTCCACCTCGCTCGTCGCCTCGCCCTCGAAGAAGCGCGAGATCGTGCCGAGCGAGGGGTCACCGGAGGAGTAGAAGTTCCGCGCCGGGCGCAGCGTGAAGCGCTCGTCGCCCTTCCTGACGTCGAGCACGGCGCCGAACGAGATCGGCGCGCCCGTGCCGGACGAGTCGCCGCCGAGCCGCGCGGTCGCCTCGCGGTAGGTGACGGTGTAGCCGTCGAGCTCGAACGACTCGCCGGGTGAGAGGCGCACGTCGCGCTGGTCGAGGAAGGCCGACGACGCCGCCACGCCGAGAAACAGGACGGCGATCCCGGCGTGCACGAGGAACCCGCCGTAGCGGCGCCGGTTGCGGCCGATGAGCCGCGCGAGCGCCCGCGGCCACGGCTCCCCGGTCATCACGCGCCGCGCCGACGCGCCCCGCCAGAACTCCTGAGCCACGACCGAGAGCACGAAGGCCACAAGGCAGAACATGACGAGCGACGGGACGCTGTCCGCCGCATCCGTGAACGCGAGCAGCGCGATCAGAACGACGGCGGTGAACGCGAGCGGGACGAGCAGGATGCGCCTGAGCGCGCCGGGAGTGACCTTCCGCCACGCGAGCACCGGGCCGACCCCCGTCAGCAGCACGAGCACCAGAGCAAGCGGGGTGGTGAGCCGGTCGAACCACGGCGGTCCGACCGTCTCCTCGGTCCCGGTCAGCGCCTCCGAGATGAGCGGGAAGAACGTGCCCCAGAGGATCACGAGGCAGAGCCCCACGAGCACGAGGTTGTTCAGCAGGAAGAACGCCTCCCGCGAGAGCAGCGAGTCGAGCCGCGCCTCGGAGCGCAGATCCGGAGCCCGCCAGACGATCAGACCGACCGACAGGACGACGACGCAGCAGATGAAGGTCAGGAACTGCGTGCCGATCGTCGACGCCCCGAAGGCATGGATCGAGTCGAGGATGCCGCTGCGCACGAGGAACGTGCCGAGCAGCGCGAGCACGAACGTGCCGCAGATCAGCGACACGTTCCAGATCCTCAGCATCCCGCGCTTCTCCTGGACGATGATCGAATGGAGGAAGGCGGTGCCGACGAGCCACGGCATCAGGGACGCGTTCTCGACCGGGTCCCAGGCCCAGTAGCCGCCCCAGCCGAGCTCGGAGTACGACCAGAGCGCGCCGAGCAGGATGCCGGTGCCGAGGAAGGTCCAGGCCACGAGCGCGAACCGCCGCGTGGCGCGGATCCAGTCGGCGCCCGACCGGCCCGCGATCAGCGCGCCGATCGCGAAGGCGAACGGGATCGAGAAGCCGACGTAGCCCGTGTAGAGCATCGGCGGGTGGATCATCATCGCCGGGTGGCGCAGCAACGGGTTCAGGCCCGCGCCCTCGGCGGGCGGGCTCGCGAGCGTGTCGAAGGGGTTCTCCCAGCCGACCATCAGCAGGAGGAAGAAGGCCGCCACGCAGCCGAGCACGGCGGTCGCCCAGGGGGCGATGTCACGCAGCGAGCGGCGCGTGAGGAAGAGGACGGCGCTCGAGAAGAGGCCGAGCAGGGTCGCCCACAGGAGCAGGGAGCCGTCCTGGGTCGCCCACACGGCGGTCACCTTGTAGAAGGTCGGCGTGTCCGTCGAGGAGCCCTCGGCCACCAGCTTGAAGCTGAGATCGGTGCGCAGGAAGGCCGCCTCGAGCAGCGCGAACGCGAACACGCACAGGGCGGCCACGCAGTACATGGCCCGCCGGCCCGAGCTGACCCATTCGCGCCGCTCCGATGCGGCCCCGTAGACGGACGCGCCCGCCGCGTACAGCGCGGTCAGCAGTCCGACGGCGAGGCAGGCGGAGCCTACGCCGGCCACGTCAGGAGGATTGCTCGTCCTTCGTGAACTTGGACGGGCACTTGGTGATGAGCGAGTCGCGCTCGGCGACGAACGTGCCGCCCTCGAGCTCGCCCGAGACGATCACCTCGCGGCCCTCGCGGAACGGATCGGGCACGACGCCGCTGTAGACCACGGGCACCGAATGGGTGCCGTCCCGGTCGCGGATGCGGAAACGCAGCCTCTCGCCGTCGCGCGCCACGGAGTCGTCGACCACCTTGCCGGTGAGCTCGTAGGACTTGCCGGCGACGATCTCGCTCGGCTTGGCGGCCTCGGTCGAGGCGCTGAAGCTCGTGTAGAGGAGCGCGGTCGCAAGCAGGACGACGGCCGTCAGCGCTACGACGAGCCTCAGCTTGCGCTTGCGGTTCGGATCCACTGCCCCAAAGGCTAGCTGCGCTGGCTCGGGTGCCCCTCACCCGGCCATGGCGACAGCAGCAGGATCAGCCGGGCGTCGGTGCTCGCCCGTACCTCGTGGCGCTCCTTGGGATCGAAGTGGACGAGAAACCCGGGCCCGCCGCTCGCCGTGACGGTGCCCTGTTCGAACTCGACCTCGCCCGCCGCGACCATCACCCAGGCGCGCTCGTGGACCTGGTGCTCCAGGAGGGCCTCGCCGGCCGGCAGGTTGATCGCGATCACGCGCGTCTCGTCGTCGGAGCGCAGGACCTCGGGCTTGTGCGGCTGAACGTCGAGCGATGCGATGTCCCAGGTCTCCATGCCCGCAATCTACTCCGCGCGCGCCTCGCCACGCCGCGCCATCCACTCGGAGCCGCGGGTGTCGGTGAGGCCGTGCACGATGATCGAGATGAACACCGTGAGCGCGGCGATCGCCGCAATGCGGCCACCCTCGGGAACGGTCGAACCGAGGATGAACAGGGCGAAGGTCATCGTTGCCACGCCCTTCGGCCCGAACCAGCTCATGAAGGCCTTGCCGGCTGTGTCCACGTCACGCGCGCCCGTGAGCGCCGCGAAGACGGCCACGGGCCGCGCCACGAGCAGCGTGAACGCAGCGACCGCCACGGCGGTCCAGCCGTCCTCGAACAGGGTGTCGAAGGTGAAGATCGCGCCGAAGACGAGAAACACGCCGAGCTTGACGACCTCGATGATGTCCTCGGAGCGCGACTCGAAGCACTCGGACACGTCGGGCCGCCAGATACCGAGCGCGATCGCGCAGACGAACACGGCGATGAAGCCGTTGCCCTCGGGCGGCAGAACCGCGACCCCGTAGGCGCAGAAGGCGACCCCCAGGGCGTAGAGCGCCTTCTCGTGTGCGTTGATCGCGTGCCCGAGCTGGCGCCCCCTGGGCATCAGGCGCGCCGCCACGAAGGCAACGACGAGGCCTGTCAGCAGCCCGAAGCCCACGTCCTGGATCACGAACTCGTACCAGACGAAGTCCGTGTCGGCCGACGCCGCGGCCGCGAAGGCGAGCACCGCCGGCAGCGCCAGACCGTCGTTCAGGCCCGACTCGAGGTTGAGCGAGTGGCGGATGACGCGCGGCACGCGCGGGTTGGTGACCACGGATGACGAGAGCACCGGGTCGGTCGGCGAGAGCAGCGCGCCGAGCAGGAACGACTCCGTCCAGTCGAGATCGGTGACCGCGTGCACGAAGACGGCGATCAGCGCGCAGGTCAGCGGCATCGCGAGCACGAGCTTGCGGAACGGCAGGTGCCACGCCTGCTGCAGCATCTCGGCGTCCACCTCGAGCCCGTCGCGGAACAGGATCAGCACCAGCGCGACCACCGCGAGTCCCTGCACGAAGCCGGAGGTGGGATCGAAGTCGAGCACCTCGAGCCCGCCCTTGCCGAGCACGAATCCGGCGACCACGAACGCCGCCGTCAGAGACAGGATGCTGCGCCGCGCGAGGCCCGCGACCAGGGCGCCGAGCATGAGCAGGCCGCCGAAAACGGCCAGAGGCTCATCGAGGAACTCGATCCCTGCGGCGAGCGGCGGCACCCGCGGCATCATCACATCCTGTGGCTACGGTGTCGGCTGCATGCCTCGCCTCGCCGTGCCCTGTCTCCTGCTCGTGCTGCTCGCCGCCCCGCCCGCACTGGCCGCGGGGCCGCCGCGAGAGGTGCCGCTGAAGCGCGGCTGGGAGCAGCGCGTCGAGGCAGCCGCCCCGGGCGCCCCCCAGCCCGCCCCGCCCGAGGAGACCGTGCCGGACGGCGCGCGGAGCTCCGGCCACGTGACGCGCCCGGGCCGCGCGGCGCAGGTGGACGGGGAGTGGCGCGCCACGCGCGTGCCGAGCGTGTTCGACACGCGGGCGCTGCCGCAGTTCTTCCCGGGCGAGGTGCGCCGCTACCGGCTCCGCTTCGAGGGGCCGAGCACGCCGGCCGGCTTCCGCTGGCTGCTGCGCTTCGACGGCGTTCGCAGGGCCGCGACCGTGTTGCTGAACGGGCGCCGCCTCACCCGCCATTCGGACCCCTACACGCCATTTGAGATCGAGGCGAAGGGCCTGCGCCCGGGTCGCGACAACGAGCTCGAGGTGATCGTCGACAACCGCAAGAACCCGCGCTTGCCGGAGGCCTGGTGGAACTGGGGCGGGATCGTGCGGCCCGTCTCGCTGGTGCCGGCGGGTCCCGCCCACCTCCACGACATCGGGACGATGTCCGACGTCACCTGCCGCGGCCCCGCCACCCGCTGCCGCGCCTCGCTGCTGGTCGATGCCGAGCTCGAGCGCCGCGGCCGCCCGGGGCCGCTCTCGCTCGAGGTGGCGCTGCGCGCGCCCGGCGGGCGCCGCATCGAGCGCACCTTCAGGCTGCCCGACCGCCCCCGGCGGCGCGAGCGGCTGCAGCTCGAGCTGCCCGTGCCCGCCCCGCAGCTCTGGTCGCCCGACAGGCCGCAGCTCTACGCCGCGGTGCTGCGTCTGCGCGCCGCGGGGCGCGTGGTGCAGGTCGAGCGGCGCGCCGTCGGGCTGCGCTCCGTGACCGTCAGAGGCGGGCACCTGCGCGTCAACAACCGCCGCGTCGAGCTGCGCGGCGCCTCGATCCACGAGGACATGCCGGGCTCGGGGGCCGCGCTGACGGCGGCCGACATGAACAGGATCGTGGCCGACCTGAAGGACCTCGGCGCGAACGTCACGCGCGCGCACTACCTGATGAGCGAGGGCCTGCTCGAGCGCTTCGACCGCGCCGGCATCATGGTCTGGAACCAGGCGCCGATCTGGCAGCGCGATGTCGGCGCCTTCCTCTCGCGGCCGGGCGAGATCGACCGGGCGCTCCGCACCGTGCGGCGAACGGTCACCGAGGCGCGCTCGCACCCCTCGGTGCTGACCCACTCGGTCGCCAACGAGATGAGCTTCACGCCGGACGACAAGCCCGACACGAAGCGCTTCCTGCTCGCCGCGCAGGAGCAGGCGCGCGAGATCGACCCGACCCTGCCGGTCTCCGTGGACATCAAGGGCCGTCCCGGCTACGGCGAGCAGTTCACCTACGGCAGCTTCGACATGCTCGGGGTGAACCAGTACTTCGGCTGGTACGAGTGGGTGGCGGACTTCAACCTGCTCGAGCCGTTCACCTACGAGCTGCGCGACCACTATCCGGGCGTGGCGCTCGTGATGACCGAGTGGGGAGCCGAGGCGCGTCCCGAGCTGGCGTCGGCACCCGCGACGCTCAAGGGCAGCTATGCGTTCCAGGCGGAGCACGCCCGCCGCACGCTCGATGTGATCGACCGCTCGCCCGTGCTCGACGGCGCGATCTACTGGACTCTGCGCGAGTTCGAGATCAACCCGGGCTGGCGGGGCGGCGCGGGCCGCAGGCCGCCGCAGTTCGAGCCGAACACCCGTCACCACAAGGGCCTGATCGGCTACGGGGGCGAGCGCAAGCCGGTGTTCGGCCTCGTCGCGGAGCGCTTCCGCGCGACGCCGCTGTACCCCTGAGGCTCAAGCGCCGCGGCCGGCGGCCGATGGATCGAATGATGAGCTCCTCGCGCCTCCTCCCCGCTCTCATGCTGATCGTGGTGGCCCTCGCGCTGCCCGCGTCCGCCTCCGCACAGGCGCCGCAGGACCTCACGCGCATCTCCGCCGCGGTGGTGGAGCTCGCGAAGGCCAAGGACTCGCTGCGGACCCGCGCCGAGGAGCGCGGCCGCGCGGCGAGCCGGGCGATGAGGGCCTGCCGCAACCGCGGGACCGGCTGGAAGCGCATCCGCTCCGTCGGCGACCCGTCGCAGCGCAATGCCTATGCCCGCGCGGCGCGCGAGCTCTGGGCGGAGCTGACCGAGGCGGCCGCTGTCCGCGGCGCGGTCGAGGTCTTCATGCCCGCCTGGCAGCGCTACCTCAGGCGGCTCGAGGCGCCGTTCGCGGACCCGGTCATCGAGGCCGGCGCCGAGGCGATGCGCGGCCGCATCGCCTACATGGACGCCGGCTACTCGTTCGCCACCTGCGGGACCTTCGATCGCGTGCTGCGCAGGGTCCGCGAGTTCGAGGTCGGCGGCGAGCACGGCGTGTCGGGCGACTACAAGGCCGGCCGCATCCACAACATCTTCGTCCGCTACGTCGACACCCGTCAGCGCAGGGAGAGCGACCGCCGCGGCGGCCGCAGCTACAGCGCGCGGCTCGCGGCGGCGCGTGCCCGGATCACGGAGCTCGGCGGCGACGCCGGGCACGCCGCGTACTTCGTCTCAGCGCACTCGCTCAACAACTGAGCACGCCCGCCACGGCTGAGCTCCGTGGCACACTGAAGGACGTGCCGGCCACGCGCCGACAGTTCATCGGCGGGGCGGCCGCCGGCGCCGCCGGGCTCGCCGCCTTTGCGGCCTCGAGCGGCCGCACGCACCCGAGTGACCACGGTCCGAGCATCCTCGTGATCGTCATCGACTCGCTGCGCGCGGACCACTCCTACGGGCCGCTGGCGCGGACGCCCGCGATCGACTCGATCCTTGCCCGCGGGCTGCGCTTCACGAACGTCTTCCCCGAGGCGATGCCGACGGTGCCGGCGCGCAACTCGATCCTCACAGGCCGCCGCGGCTTCCCGTTCCGGGCCTGGCGCGACCAGGTCGGCCTGATGTCGAAGCCGGGCTGGACCGGCCTCGACGGCCTCGAGGTGACCTTCCCGACCGCGCTCCAGCAGGCGGGCTGGTGGACCGGTTACGTCACCGACAACCCGTTCCTCGGCTTCGCGCGGCCATACGACCGCTTTCGGCACGGCTTCGACCTGTTCGTGCCCCACGGCGGGCAGGTCGGCGGGCTCACCGGCCCGGTGCCGAAGGCCTCGCTCGACCCGTGGCTGCACCCCGCGATGGTGCGCGCGGGGCTGACCGAGCGGATCGTTCGCTACATCGCGAACGCCGACTACCGCCTCGACGAGACGCAGTCGTTCGCGGCCCGCGTGTTCAACTCCGGGATCGAGGCGCTCGAGGTGGCCGCGCGCAACCGCCCCTTCCTGCTCGTGGTGGACACCTTCGAGCCACACGAGCCCTGGACGCCGCCGCGCCACTACCTCGACATGTACGGCGACCCGGACCACAGGGGGCCGGACCCGGCGCACGTGGTCTACGGGCGCGTCAAGGACTGGCTGCGCCCGGACGAGCGCAGGGACGCGGTCGAGCGCATCCGCGCGCTCTACGCGGCCGAGGTGACGATGACCGACCGCTGGCTCGGGGAGCTGCTCGAGCGCGTGCGCGACCTCGATCTCGAGGACGAGACGATTCTCGTGCTGGTGGCCGACCACGGCGTCCAGCTCGGGGACCACGGCTGGACGGGCAAGATCTCCTCGGCGCTCCATCCCGAGCTGATCCACGTGCCGCTCGTGTTCGTCGACGGGCGCGGGCGCCAGGAGGCCCGTGTCTCGGAGCACTACGCCTCGACGCACGACATCGCGCCCACGCTGCTGTCACTGGCGGGCGTGCACATCCCGCCGCGCATGAACGGAGACGACCTCTCCCCCCTGCTCGCCGGGCGCTCGATCCGGCCGCGCCCGTATGCGTACGGCGGCTACTCGGATCACCACTTCCTGCGCTCTGAGCGCTGGGGCTTCATGGCCGACAACCGCGGCGAGGACATGCGGCTCTACGACCTCGAGAACGACCCCGGCGAGCTCCACGACCTCTCGCGGGAGCGGCCGGACCTGGCGCAGGAGCTGCACGAGACGGTGGTCGCCGAGGCCGGCGGCCCGCTCCCGTACTACAGCGACTGAGGCGCGGGTTGTCCTGCTCGGGGGTTGGGTAGCCGATGAGCATGGACCGCAAGCAGCTCGAACGCATGGAAAAGGTCGTCGAGGAGAAGAAGGCCCAGGACGAGGCGCGAGCCGCGTCCGAGCCGAAGGACGGCCGCTCGGAGCGCGACGAGAACGGCAAGCCTCGCCCCGACGCCCGCAAGCAGCGGAAGAAGTGAGCCGGCCTCAGGCCGGCGCGCTCGCGCCGCCGCCGCGCTTCTCGTCGAGCCGGCCCGCGGCGATCGTCTCCGCCATCGCCGTCGACTCCTCGCGATAGGCGGAGCCGTCCTCGAACTCGATCACGGGGTACTTGCGCTGGCCGCTCATCCGGGCGATCTCGTCGCGCTTGCCGCGGCGGACGGGCCCCTTGACGACCTCGTAGTCGACACCGGCCTCGTCGAGCGCCTTCTGGACCTTCCAGCAGGGGTGCCCTCCGAGCTTGGCCCAGGTGCTGGAGCAGCGGTGTAGGCGGACCGGCACGTGCGGCAGCTTACCTATGCGGCCCGCGCGACGCCGCTGTCGGGATCGAGGCTGATCTCGCCGCCCTCGACCGCCATGTCGAGCTCGGTCTCGGCGCCCCCGAGCGCCGCCCAGCCCGCGCTCGCCGACTCGTGCAGGCGATCGAGCTGCGAGTCGTCGTGCAGGGGGTCGTGGTGGAAGAGCCGCATCTTCGCGACCTCGGTGCGCTTCGCGAACATGAGGGCGTCCGAGAGCCCGGAGTGGCCCCAGCCGACGTGGCGCGGGTACTCGTCGTCCGTGTACTGGCAGTCGTGCAGCAGCAGCGACGCTCGGCAGGCGAGGTCGAAGCCCGAGATCCAGTCGTTCTGCGTGCGCTCGAGCGGCATTCCGAGCGCCGGCTCGTGGTCCGGGATGTAGCAGAGCGACGCCTCGCCCTCAGTGATCCGGAAGCCGAGCGTGGGCCCGCGGTGATTGACGGGCGCCGCCCGGATGCGGGCGCTGCCGAGCGTCCACTCGCCGCCCGGGCAGGAGCGGAACTCGACCCTGGCGGGCAGCCCTCTGATCTCGACCGGCGACAGCGGGGCCGACAGGTAGCGGCCGATGCGGTCGCGCAGTGAGCCCCTCGGTGCCTCGGGTCCCCAGATGACGACCTCGACGTCCGGCCGGAAGAGCGGCGAGAAGAACAGCAGGCCCTGGATGTGGTCGAGATGGAGGTGCGTCAGCAGGATGTGGACCTCGCGCAGATCCTGGGACAGCTCGAGGCCGAGCTCGCGAATGCCGCTGCCGGCGTCGAGCACGATCAGCGTCTCGTCCGACAGCGTCAGCGCGCAGCACGACGTGTTGCCGCCGTAGCGCGCCGTGCGGGCGCCCGGCGCGGGGATCGACCCGCGAGCGCCCCAGACCTTGAGCTTCACTCGGCCCTCTCGGCCGTGTCGCCGTCCCCGACGGGCCAGAAGAACACCATCGCGCCCTTGAAGCCCCCGCTGCCGAGCAGCGGCAGGGCGCTCAGCGCGACCTCGTGGCGCGTCCCGCCGGCGGAGCGGATGAACTGCGAGTAGTGGCCGGGCCGGCCCTCCCGGACCATGAGATTGAGCGGGTGCTCGTCGAACGCGATCAGGTTCCCGGCGGCGTCGGTCGGCGCGAACAGGCTCTCCCACTGGTCGCGCTCCATCGGGCCGGTCTCCTCGAAGTGCGTGCCGATCAGCTCCTCGGCCGCCTCGTTGTAGAAGATCAGCACGCCGCGCACGTCCATGAGATAGCCGGGCGTCGAGAGGCTCGACATCAGGCTGCGCGCGAGGATCAGCTCGAGCGGCTGCTGGCTCGTCATGCCGCCTCCTCGGCCGCGAGGCAGGCCGGACCCTCGTTGCCGGCCTTGTTGACGTAGGTGTTCGCGCGGGCGACGGTCAGCCGCCCGGCCGGCAGGGGCGCGAGCAGCTCGCGCGCGGCGTCGGGGTCGAGGGAACCGTCGAGCCAGGCCTCCCAGAGCTCGGGCGAGTCGAACACCACGGGCATGCGGTCATGCACCGGCCGCACGAGCTCGTTGGCCTGACACGTGACGATCGTGAAGCTGCGCAACGTCTCCCCCTCGGGTGAGCGCCACTTCGACCACAGCCCCGCGAACGCGAAGGGCTCGCCGAGCGCGTGCGCATAGTGGAGGGGACGCCTGGGCTGCCGCGCGTCCTCGGGGCGCTGCCACTCGTACCAGCCGTCGGCGAGCACGAGGCAGCGGCGGTCGGCGCGGTCCACGAGCGCCCGGTAGGCGGGTTTCTCCCAGAGCGTCTCCGCCCGCGCGTTGATCATCGAGAAGCGCGGCTTCGCGTCGCTCGCCCAGTGTGGGACGAGGCCCCAGCGCATCTCCTCGAAGCGCCGGCCACGCTCGTCCTCCACCAGCGCGAGCGCCTCCTCGGTCGGCGCGATGTTGAAGCGCTCGAAGCCGAGCTCCGACTCCGGGAACGCGGCTCCGAGTTGCTCCGCCATTCGCCCCTGGATCTCGTCCGAGCGCCGGCCCCGCATCGTGTAGCGACCGCACATGTCCACGTGCAGCGTACGCCGCTCGGCGGTTAAGCTCGACCCATGCGCCGCCTGAGCGTCGCCGCGGTCGTGCTCACACTCAGCGCGGCGGTCCCCGCCGAGGCGGAGGCCCTCATCCTGTTCGTGTCGCCCTCGCGCAACGTCGGCTGCGTGATCTCGAAGACGGTGGCGCGCTGCGACGTCAGGCGCCACGCCTGGGAGCCGCCGCCCCGGCCGGCCTTCTGCCCCCCTGACGCCGAGTGGGGCTACGGGCTGACGATCGACCGCCGCGGGCGCGGGACCTACATCTGCGCGACCGACAGCGCCTTCGGCGGCGAGGCCGTGATCGGCCGCGGCGACGCGATCCGCAGCGGCCGCTTCCGCTGCAACGGCATCCGCGGCGGAATGCGCTGCGTGAACCTGCGCAACCGCCACGGATTCGCCGTCACGCGCGAGCGCGCGCGGGTGTTCTAGTACGCCACTCGCTGCGCCGCGAGCGCCGTAGCGATGCGCTTGCGGCGATCTGATGCCTTGACGATCACGGCCCGCCCGCGCGGAACGCAGTTCACGTACACCTCGGCCGGCGCTCACCGATCGAGTTGAAGTTGTCCGACTGCGGCGCCACCTCAGGCGCGCCGCGCGGCCGCCCGCCGGACCGCGAGCAGCGAGAGCACGCACGCCGCCAGGGCGAGCAGGAGCGTGAGCCACACGTTCTGCACGGTCCAGTAGGGCAGCGCCCCCTGATAGAGCAGCAGCCACGCCAGCGGGTAGGAGACGCTCACCAGCAGCAGGGCGCTGGCCATCGCGGGCGCGGGCCGCGATCGTGCGCGGACCCAGGTCGCGATCACCGCGATCGCGAGGGCCGTGCCCAGGATCGCGAAGAGCGTGCCGGACGGCGGCAGCCACGGGAACGGGTAGGGCGGACCGGTGGTCATGACGGTCTCCACGTGCTGTCCCTGGATCCGCACGGTTCCGATCGTGGTCGGCTCCGGGTCCGCCGCCGGGAGCAGCAGCACGGCGGCGAGCGCGGACGGCGCGACCCCCAGCGCCGACAGCAACAGCCCCTTGCGCAGAGGCTGCCGGGCTCCCGCGGGAAGCGCCAGGCCGCATGCCACGAGCAGCAGCGTCGGCAGGAACGCGGCGGCGGCCACGTCGAGACCGTCGCCCTGGAAGAAGCTCGGCGGGCCGACCAGCGCGGCGTCCGTGCCGTACCCGAGGTGCGGCGCGGCGATCGCGCCGAGCGTGAGCGCCGCCCCACCCGCCGTGGGCAGCCGCCGCCCGAAGGCCGCGCCCGCGACCGCGGCGAGCGATCCGCCGAGCAGCATGGCCCAGCCCCAGCCGAGCGGCCAGTGGTCGTAGCGCGGCACGAAGCCGAAGGTCCAGACGAGCAGAAGCGCGACGGCGAGCGGATAGGCGAGCGCTCGCAGCGCTTCGCGCCAGGGGGCGGCGCGGAGGTCGCCTGCCGCCACCCGGGCACGCACGCGCAGCCCAGCGAGCGTGAGCGAGAAGCTCTCGCGCGCGAGCAGGCGAATGCCGCCGGCATCGACCGCCTCGCGCGCGCCGTCGCGCACGACCCGCCCGTCGCGCCGCTGGGCGCGCGGGAAGGCGCCCGCCGCGAGGGCCGTCACGGCGTCCGTCAGGCGCCGGGTCATGCCGTCCCTCCGGCCGGGCTCGCGGCGGCTCGCCGGCGACGCACCACGCGCGCCGCGGCCGCGAGGCGATCGGCCTCGGCGGTCACGACGTCCGCCCCGGCCCCCGTGAGCCGGTAGTAGCGCCGGAGGCGGCCGTCGACCGTCTCCTCGCCATCCACGTCCACCCAGCCCTGCCCGCGCATGCGCTCGAGCGCTCCGTAGAGGGTGCCGGCGGTCAGATTGAGATCGCCGTCGGACAGCTCCTTCGCGCGCGCGGCGATGGCATAGCCGTGCAGGGGTCCGTCGAGCAGGGCGGCGAGGACGAAATAGCTCGCGGGTCTCAGTTCCATAGTACGTCGCACGATACATCGCCCGACGAAATAATCAAGCGGCGCGGAGTCCAGCCGAACACCTGGATTGCATGCCGCGTCTCGCCAGCCTCCTCGCGATCCTGATGCTCTGCCTCCCGGCGGTGGCCCATGCCGGCGCCGAGCTGCCGCCCGGCGGACAGGTGCTCTGGGGTGGCCAGGGCGGCTACAGCGCGCGCGACATCTCCGCCTTCGAGCGCCAGTCGGGCAAGCATCCGGCCGTCTTCAACCTGTTCGTCAAGCTCGAGCAGAACAGCTCCACCTTCCACTGGCTCGGCTTCCGGCTCGACGACGCCCGGCGCGAGCGCGCCCGCATGATGCTCACGCTCGACGCCGGCAACCTCAGCCCCGCGGCGATCGCCCGCGGCGACGCCGACCGCTACTACGCCGAGCTCTGCAGGACGCTCGCCGAGCATGGAACCGTTGTCTACCTGCGACCGCTGTCCGAGATGAACAACGGGGCCAACCCGTACTCGGCCTACGACGAGAGCGGCAGGCCGCGCGGGGCGGCCTTCAGCCCGCGCCAGCTCCGCAGGGCCTTCCGGCGCATCGCGGTGATCGTGCGCGGCGGCGACATCCGCGCCGAGCTGCGCGAGGCCGGCCTGCCCCCGTTCCGCGGCGAGGCGGCCGAGCTGCCGCGTCCCGCGGGTCGCGCTCGCCTGGGTGCCGCTCAGCTTCGGGTCGCCCGAGATCCCCGCGAACCACCCCGCCCACTTCTGGCCGGGCTCGCGCTGGGTCGACTGGGTCGGCACCACCTGGTACTCGCCCTACCGCTCGAGCTCCGCGATGCACGCCTTCTACCGCAACCGGCTCTGGGACGACAAGCCGTTCACGTTCGCCGAGTGGGGCGTCTGGGGCCGCGACGATCCCGGCTTCGTGCGCCAGTTCTTCGGCTTCCTGCGCTCTCACCCGCGCGTGCGGATGGCGGTCTACTACCAGTCGGCCGCGCTGTCGCCCGAGTTCAGGCTGTCGTCGCACCCGCGCACGCGCCGCGCGCTGAGGCGCGCCGTGCGCTGGCCGCGGCTGTCGGGCTACGCGCCCGAGCACCGCTAGTTCAGGCGCTCCTCCAGCCGGATCACCACGGTGTCGCCCTCCCCCTTGCCGATCGCCTCACGCACGGCCGCCTTGATCGGCAGCTTGTGGCGGCCGTCACCGAGCGCCATGAAGGACGCCTCGAAGGGCTCGCCGTCGACAGTGCCCCTCACCCGCACGAGGCCGCGCGTCCCGAAGAACTCGGCTGACCCGGGCATGATCACGTAGGTCCAGCCCCCCTTCGCGGGGCTCTTCTCGAGCTTCGCCTCGAACTCCTTGTCGAGCGACATCCTCTCTCCTCCGGCACCGAAAACCGACCGCGCGTCGCATAATGCCCGCCGTGACCCGTTACCGCGTGCTGGCCTGGGACGGCATCCCGGCCCAGATCAAGGCAGAGGGCGATGAGGGCGCGCCGGCCTCCGTCGAGATGCCGCGCTGGTTCGCCGAGCACATCGACCGCGAGGCGATGCGCCGCGGCCTGGCGGGGTCCGACGAGTACCTCGAGAAGTGGGACTGGTCCGCCTACGAGGAGCGCGAGGGCACGGCCGAGGAGGTGGCCGCGGCAGTGGCCGCCGAGCTCGAGGCCGAGTGGGAGCCGCGGCGCCGGGCCTGGGAGACGGGCGCGGACGACGTCTAGGGCGGCAGCCGCTGCCCGGGACGGCGGATACGGAACCAGCGCGCGCCGTAGGGAGGCAGCTCCAGCGTGACCGCGCCGTCCGTCAGCTCGTGGTCATCCTCGTTGGAAGAGATCGACGAGCTCCCCCGGTCCGCCGATCTCGAGCCGGGCGCCCGCATCCCGTCCGGCGAGGTTGTGGACCGCGACCACCGTCGACCCGTCCCAATCGCTGCGCTGAGCGAACACCGCCGCGTCACCGGTGTCGAGCAGCGCCCACTCCCCCCAGCCGAGCTCCGGACACTCCCGGCGGCGGCGGATCAGGCGCTCCATCCAGTTGAGCAACGCCTTGGCGTCCCTCCGCTGGCGCGTCACGTTGACCTCGTGGAATCCGAAGGGGCCGCTTTCCACGAGCGGACGGCAGGCCTCGCCGGCTGTCGTGAACCCCGCCTGTGGCTCGGCGGACCACTGCATCGGCGAGCGCACGCTGTAGCGCCCCTCGATCGCCAGGTTCTCGGCCATCCCGATCTCCTCGCCGTAGAAGAGCACCGGTGTGCCCGGCAATGAGAAGGCGAGGGAGTAGGCCATCCGGATGCGCTGCTGATTGCCGTCGAACATGGTTGGCAGCCGCCGCCTGAGCCCACGGCCGTAGAGCTGAAGCTCCTCCTCCGGCCCGAACGCGGCGAACACCTCCTGGCGCTCCTCTTCGCTGAGCTTGTCGAGCGTGAGCTCGTCGTGGTTGCGCACGAAGTTGGCCCACTGGCTGTCCTCGGGGATCGGCGGGAGCGCCTGGAGCGCCTGCGCGAGCGGACTCGCATCCTCCCGCGCGAAGGCAAGGAACATCGCCTGGTTGACGGAGAACGAGAGGATGAGCTGCAGCTCATCGCCGTCCTCGTCGCCGAAGAACTTGCGCTGCTCCTCCGGTGCCAGATTGACCTCCCCGAGCAGCACCGCCTCGCCGTTTCGCCGCCCGATGAAGCGCCGGAGATCGCGCAGCAACTCGTGCGGATCCTCGTGACCGCCCTCGGGCATGCCGGTCGGCTCGATCAGGAACGGGACCGCATCGACGCGAAACCCGCTCAGCCCCTGCTCGAGCCAGAAGCCCGCCACCTGGGCAATCTCGTCGCGCACCTCCGGGTTGGCCACGTTCAGATCAGGCTGGTGGGAGTAGAAGCGGTGCAGGTACCACCGCCCCGCCTCGTCGTCGAACGCCCAGTTCGAGCTCTCCTGGTCTGGGAACACGATGTCGCCTGGCTTCTCCTCCGGCTTCTCGTCGCTCCAGACGTAGAAATCGTGGAAGGGCGCGTCGCGACCCTGGCGCGCGTCCCTGAACCAGGGATGCTGGTCCGAGGTGTGGTTCATGACCAGGTCCGCGATCACCCGCATCCCGCCCTCGCGCGCGGCGCGCACGACCTCGATCAGGTCCCCATGCGTGCCGAGCCGCCGGTCGACCCCGTAGAAGTCGGTGATGTCGTAGCCGTCGTCGCGCTGGCAGGAGGGCATGAACGGCATCAGCCAGAGGCAGCCGATCCCGAGCCCGGTCAGGTAGTCGACGCGTTCGGCGAGACCGCACAGGTCGCCGCAGCCGTCGCCGTCGGAGTCCAGGAAGGTCTCCACATCGAGGCAGTAGAAGACCGAGTTCTTCCACCAGACGTCGCTCGTGGACCTGCGTGTCACGCGACGAGCTCCGGGAGGACATGCTCGCCGAACGCATCGATGAACGGGCGCAGGTCCTGGCCGACGTGGTGAAGGTGAATCTGTTCGAACCCGAGCCCGCCCAGTTCGCTCAGCCACGCCGCGTGTCGAGCGGTGTCGGCGGACACCAGAACCGATTCCCGGATGTCCTCCGGGCGCACGTGGGCGGCGGCGAGGTCGAACTGCTCGACCGTGTCGAGGTCCCAGCAGAGCGGCGGCGCGAAGACGTTGGTCCGCCACTGGTCGTGAGCGATCCGGAGGGCCTCCTCCTCGGTCGGTGCCCAGCTGAGGTGCACCTGCAGATAGATCGGCCGGCCCTGTCCGCCGCCCTCGCGGAAGGCGTCGATCACCCGCTCGAGCGTCTCGCGCGGCTGGTTGATCGTCACGAGCCCGTCCGCCCAGCCCCCGCACCAGCGAGCCGTCTCCGCGCTGACCGCAGCGCCGATCAGGCTGGGCGTCTCCTCGGGCAGCGTCCAGAGGCGCGCCCGGTCGACCCGCACCAACCCCTCGTGGTTCACCGTCTCGCCGGCGAACAGGGCGCGAATGACGTCCACGCACTCGCGCAACCGCGCGTTTCGCTTCGCCTTGGCCGGCCAGCCCTGGCCGGTGATGTGCTCGTTCGAGGACTCGCCGGTGCCGAGAGCCATCCACAGCCGGCCAGGAAAGAGCTCGTACAACGTCGCCGCCGCCTGGGCGATGATCGCCGGGTGATAGCGCTGGCCCGGCGCGGTCACCACGCCGAAGGGGAGCGCGGTGGCCTGTAACGCTGCGCCGAGGAAGGACCAGGCGAAGCCGGATTCCCCCTGACGCTCGCTCCAGGGCGAGAAGTGGTCGGACGACATGCCGGCGCCGAATCCCGCGGCCTCGGCCTCGGCCACGTGTTTCAGCAGGCGGCTCGGTCGAATCTGCTCGTGCGAGCAGTGCAGGCCGATGACGGGCATCCCTGCTCGCTCTTACCCGCTTGGACCCGGTGATACCTTCGGGCCGATGAAGACCGCTGCGCCCTGTGTCTCATCGTCCTGGCCGGCGCCCTCGCCACGCCGGCGAGCGCTTCCGATCGCGATTGCCGCCCGGTTCTCGACCCGTACCCGGGGACCCGCTTCGCGGGCGAGGACCTGACGCGGATCCGGGCGGAGGGAGTCTCGTGCCGCACCGCCCGCCGCGTGGCCCGTCGCGCGCACGCGAAGGCTCTCCGCCTGCCCTTGCCCGTGAGCGGCATCCGCCGCTACACCTGGCGAAGCTGGAACGTCAGGGGCGACCTCCGCCCGGCGCGCGACGAGTACGTCGCGAGGCGGGGAGAGCAGCGCGTCCGCTGGCGTTTTTGAGGCCAGCACCAAACACTCGTTCCGCTGAGGCGACGACGAGTCTCGTCGGGCGCTTCGCCTAGCCCTCGAGCTCGATCTGGTGGGCGATGTGCTCCGCGTCCTCCTTGACCCAGCCGAGCAGGGCCGCCTCGTGGAACGCCACTCCGTGATCGCGTCGCAGGCCTTGGGAGAGGAACCGATGAGGGTGGTCCCGCCCCGCCAAGCGCCGGCCCATGCGCGTCGTGGTTGCCTTGCGGATCAGCCCCGCCGCCTCGAGATACCAGAACAGGTCGCGCCCGAGGATCCGCTGAGGAGGGGCTTCTGCCGCGAGCCCACCGACAGGTGGACGTCGTGCGAACGCGAGAGCTCCTCGGCGATCTGATAGCCGGTGTTGGCACCGCCCACCACGCTGTAGAGGTGAACGGATGGCGGACGAGGACAGACCACGGCTCAATCCTCTACCGGAGAGAGCCGCGCTTCGTGAGAGCGATTCCATAGCCCTGCCCCGCCTTGTGCGGCGTTGAATCCCCTCCCATTGCGAGTTGCCCTTTGCGTGGCAGCTGATCCGGCTTTAGTGGGTCTCGTGGCTGTGGCGCGACGGACTTTGCCCAGCCGCTACTCGCCTGGGCAGCGATGATTTGAAGGTGAGAACGAACTTCAAAGTTGCGCATGAAGTGAGTTACGCTCGAGCGGCGCACGGTCGACGAGACACGAGCGAGGCCTTGGCCGCCGCCGCGACGATGCGTGGCGCCGGACCCGCGGTTAGCACAGTGTGGCCGGCCGGGTAGGGGATCACTGGAATGGGCCCGCCCTACACCCCCGCGGCAGACATCTTCGACGAGGCGCTCACCCCGGACGGCACTCCCCGCCCGGAGTACGAGGCCATTCTCGGAGCACTCGCGCAGGTCGACCTCGCTGAGCTCCACGGCCTGCTCGTCCAGGACGTCCGCGACCAAGGTGTCGTGTTTGGTGTCGACGAGCACTTCCGGCTCGACGCGGTGCCCCGAGTGATCACCGCCGCCGACTGGGCGGTGCTCGAGCGCGGGCTCGCTCAGCGCGCCCGCGCGCTCGACCTCTTCGTGGCCGACGCCTACGGGGACCAGCGCATCGTGAGCGCGGGAGTACTCCCCCGGCGAGTGCTCGACAGCTGTGACCACTTCGAGCCCCGGCTCGTCGGCCTGCCGCCGCAGCCGGTGCGCGTGGGGG
Source organism: uncultured Thermoleophilaceae bacterium (assembly GCA_963808775.1). GTDB lineage: Bacteria > Actinomycetota > Thermoleophilia > Solirubrobacterales > Thermoleophilaceae > JACVRW01. The sequence continues at coordinate 634,492 of CAWEGR010000005.1, read as the reverse complement.
TCGCGGGGCTCGACATCGTCCGCGGCAGGGACGGCTCCTTTCGCGTGCTCGAGGACAACACGCGCACGCCCTCGGGGATCGCCTACGCGCTCGCCGCCCGCGCCGCGCTCGATCGGCACCTTCCGGGCGGCCTGACAGAGGCTCGTCGCCCGATCGACACAGCCGGCGCGATGCTCGGGGAGACGCTGCGCGCAGCCGCTCCCGACGGGGCCGGCGAGCCCACGGTGGTGATCCTCACCGACGGACCCGAGAACAGCGCCTTCTACGAGCACGAGCGCCTGGCCGAGTTGCTGGGCCTGCCGCTCGTCACGCTTCCCGACCTGGAGATCAGGGGGGGCCGCCTGCACGCGCGACTCGACGACGAGCGCGTGCCTGTGGATGTGGTCTACCGGCGCACCGACGAGGACCGCCTCGAGGACGAGAGCGGCAACCTCACCCCCGTGGGCGCCGCGCTCTTCGACGCAATCGCGGCTGGCACGCTGAGCTGCGTCAACGCCTTTGGCACGGGAGTGGCCGACGACAAGCTCGTGCACGCATACGTCGAGGACATGATCCGCTTCTACCTCTCGGAGGAGCCGCTGCTCGGCTCCGTCCACACCCACGACCTCGGGGTACCCGAGGTATGCCGTAACGCCCTCGAGAGGATTGACGAGCTCGTGCTGAAGCCGCGGGCAGGTTACGGGGGAGTCGGCGTGGTGGTGGCGCCGCATGCGGAGTCGGCCGACGTGCGGGACGTGGCCGCAGAGGTGCGCGAGAACCCCGGCGACTTCATCGCCCAGGACGTCGTCATGCTCTCGCGCCATCCCACGGTCATCGAGAACCGGCTGGAGCCTCGGCACATCGATCTCCGTCCGTTCGTCCTCCTCAACCCCGATGCTGTGCACGTGGTGCCCGGCGGGCTGACCCGCGTCGCGCTCGACCGGGACGCCCTCGTGGTGAACAGCTCGCAGCAGGGAGGAGGCAAGGACACATGGGTGCTGTCGTAAACCGGCCGCCGCTGATTGGGGTGTCGACCTCGGAGGTCAGGCGCCCCGAGGACCACGGGACCACGCCCCAGGGCGAGCCGCGCCGGCGCGAGCTCGCGCTGGGCGAGCGCTACCTGGAGGCGGTGCGGACGGCGGGCGGGATGCCGGTGATCCTGACGCCGGTTGCGGGAATCGCGATCGACCCGCTGCTCGAGCGCCTCGACGGCATGTGTCTCTCGGGCGGTCCTGACATCCATCCTTCAGCATACGGCGCGGAGCCGCACCCCGCGCTCGGTCCCACCGAGCCGGAGCTTGACCTGTTCGAGCTCGCGCTGGCGCGGCGGGCCGTGCGCCGCGGCACACCGGTGCTGGCCATCTGCCGCGGCGTGCAGACCCTGAACGTGGCCCTCGGCGGCACGCTTCACCAGCACCTGCCGGACATAACGGATCTGAACCACCGGCAGGGCGAGCCCGGCGGGCGCACCACGCACGACGTGATCCTCGCGAGCGACAGCAGGCTGAGCGGCCTCGTCGGCCAGGAGCGGCTTGCGGTCAACTCCTACCACCACCAGGCACCCCATGTGATCGGCGCGGGCCTACGGGCAGTCGGGCAGGCGGACGACGGCACGGTCGAGGCCCTCGAGGGACCGGGCCAAGAGTTCCTGTTCGGAGTGCAGTGGCACGCGGAGACCCTCGTCGACCGGCCCGAGCAGTTTGCCCTGTTCGAGGGGCTCGTGGAGGCGGCGACGGGCTTCGCGCCCACGGGGCTGCGGGCGGCTTAGCCGTTGGCCACCACCCTTCCGGATTGGGCCCGCTGGCAGGCCGACCCCGAACGCCCGGCCTGGACGGTTGGAGTCGAGGAGGAGGTCATGCTCCTCGACCCGGAGCGCCTGACGCTGGCCCATAGGATCGACGACATCCTGCCCGCTCTTCACCGCTCGCTCGCCGATCTCATGAGCGCCGAGACGCATGCGAGCGCGATCGAGTTCGGCACCGGCGTGCACGCCAACGTGGGGGTGGCGGCGAGCGAGTTGAGCGCCATCCGTGGGGCGCTCGCCACCGAGCTCGCCCGGCTCGGTCTCAGCTGCGCGGTGGCCGGGACGCACCCGTTCGCGCGCGGCGAGGACACGGAGGTGTCGAAGAGCGCGCGCTACCAGACACTCCACGAGGGCTTGCGCGAGCTTGCGCGCCGCGAGCCTACCTTCGCTCTCCACGTGCACGTGGGGGTGCCCGATCCCGAGCTCGCCATGCAGGCCGCCGACCGCCTGCGCGCGCACGTGCCCTTCATCCTCGCCCTGTCGGCCAACTCGCCCTACTGGCGGGGGCGCGACAGCGGAATGGCTTCGTTCCGTACGCCGCTGTTCGGAGCGTTTCCGCGCTCTGGTGTGCCACGGCGGTTCGGCTCGTACGAGGTCTGGGTCGAGACGGTCGACCGGATGCTCCGCGCGCGGGCCTTTCCTGAGCCCACATTCATCTGGTGGGACGTGCGGCTGCAGCCGCGCTTCGGAACGGTCGAGGTGCGGGTGGCCGACGCGCAGACGCGCGTGGCCGACGTGGGAGCCGTGGCGGCGCTCATCCAGTCGCTCACCCGGCTCGAGACCACGGAGGGCCACGCGCCCGAAGCGCTCGTCTCGGCTCAAGAGGTGATCCAGGAGAACCGCTTCCTCGCGGCGCGCGACGGGCTCGACGCGGAGCTGATCGACCCCGTGGCCGAGCGGCGCGTGCCGCTCCGCGAACAGCTCGAGGGCCTGCTGGCGGCCTGCGAGCCGCACGCGGACGACCTCGGCTGCCGACTCGAGCTCGACTCGGTGCGAGAGCTCGCGGCGTTCCCCGGCTATCAGCGCCAGCGCGAGACGGTGCGGCTCGTGGGCCAGCACGGTCTCGTGGCGGAGCTGTGCGCGGGCTTCGCGGTGGAGCCGCTGCGCCAGGCGCTCGGCCGCTGATGCGGGGAACTCACAGCCGGCTCAACCACTCGAGAGGGAACGGTGGCTGCGCGAGCGGCTGCACGGCAAGGCGCATGAGCACGAGTGCGTTGTCGTCGCCCGCGATGCGGTTGACGTGGAGGGTGTCGCACCCCGCGCAGCGGTGAATGAGCGCCCATTCGCCGTCGCCGCGCACGCAGACGGCGATCGGCTCCATCGAGCCCCCGCACTCGGCGGCGCGATCGCCCGGGGTGCGGGCGTCCAGGTGCCGGCTCCACAGGCAGCTCGGACAATGGTTGCGGTGCTCCGTACCCGGCGCGTCAATCGACACGTCCAGGCGGCAGTTTCGACATCGGAAGGTGTCCGCGCCGCGGCGGCGGACACCGGTGCGCTGCTCGCGCGACAAGGTGGGACCTCCGAAAGGGTACGGCGTGAGAACGGAAGAACGCGTCGCGCGAACGACCCCGGCTAAGCCGGGCGGCGCGACGTGGCGTATTCCGTGGCAACCCTGGTCAAAACTCACCACCTGCCCTTCACGCGGATTCGAATCCGATCGAAAGAGCGCCAACAGGGTAACCGACCTGCGCAGGGCGATCCAGCGGGCCTCGAAGTGGGAAGCGGACGACGGGTCTCGAACCCGCGACCTTCGGCTTGGGAAGCCGCACCGACCGTTCTGACGCGTCACGACTGGTTGGCACCGGATAGGCCGCAAGCCCGCAGCGCAAGCGGGATAGCGGCGGGCCAAACCCTATAGGCAAGCGGAATCGGATACGACCCCGCCCGGGACGTTTGGGCCAGGATTGGGCCAGAGAACGCGCCCGCTACCGACGCTCGTCACGACGGGCGCGGGGCGGTGGGGAGCGAGGCCGGGTCGGGCCTAGTCGGCCTCGGCCGGGACGAAAACGTGCTCCGCGCCGCCGGGCGAGACGAGAATGAGCCCCCGCACCGGCCGGTCGCCGGAGTTCCATACGGTGTGTGCCATTCCCCGTGGCACGAAGACGAGGCCGCCGGTAGTGACCGGGACCTCGCGGTCTCCGAGCTTGAAAGTGGCCTCGCCGTCCGCGACGTAGAACGCCTCGTCGGTGTGCGGGTGAATGTGCAGGGGAGGCACCGGATGACCCGGAGGGAATGTGCCGACCATGACGAGATAGGCACCCTGCGTCTCGGCCGGGCCGAAGTGCACCGGCTCCTGTGCTTCCGAGCGGGGGACGACCGTGCACCCGTTGATTGTTTCCATCACCCGCCGAGCCTAAGGGCCACGCAAGTTCACCGCCAGGCCGGGGGCGAAATTCCGCGCCTCGTAGCTTCACCAGGTAGCGGGTCACCCTTGCCGTGGCGGGCGTCGGCGGGGCGGCCCTGGCCGTTCCCGCACGGATGGCCGGTTGGTCGACATCGAGCGCGCCATGGACGCGAGCGACGATCTGCTCCCCGCCAGGATCGCGGCGATGACCAGATACATCGGCGAGGACGAACCGCAGGCGTTCTTGACGACCTCGGGCGAGTGGGTGCCCGTCAGGTCTGCGAACTCGGTGGGGCTGGCGGAGCAGCCCGCGCCAATCGAGAGGCCCTGATGAACGAACCAGAACTGACGGCGGCCAACGCGGCCGCACTGCTCGACCTCACGCCGAAGCAAGCGGCGATGCCCGAGCCGGTCGTGCCGCCAGCCGATGAACCCGAGGAACTGCAGCGAGACCCCGACCGTGTCGTGGTTGACCGGGAGGCCTTGCACGCCGCCGAGCAACGTGACGCGGACCTGTGGGCTGCCGGTGTTCCACCTGCGCGCCGGCGGCGCAGAAGCGCCGGGACGAGCAGGCCTTCATCGAGCGGATTCACGGGCGACCCGAGGATGCGGCGTGGACCTGGGACGAGTTGAAGCGCAGGGCCGACGCCGAGCTGATCAACGCGTTGCATCCCTTGCGCAACATGCTCACCGCTCCTACTTTTTCGACGAGAGACAACGCGGGGCCGGATCCCCTCTCTGCGGTGCACGGCCAATGCAACGCAAACTTGTTTCATGGGGTGTCCGGCCCCGCACGCTCCCCAACGAGCCATGCCCACGGGGGGACCTCGACCCGCCCCGCAATGGACCGCCAGGTGGCACTTGGCGCGCGCCTGGGCTGGGTGATCATCCGTACAGATGGCGAATCACCGCGTAGAGGTCAGGCTCTCGCCGCCGATGCGGAGACGGCTGGAGCGGTTGGCCGAGGAGCGCAAGGCGGTTCGCTTTGCGGTGTTGGAGGCGACCAGGGCCGATCGTGGCATCCCGTCCAAGGAGGAAGTGCTGCTGCTGTCGGAAGCCGCGCGAACCGGCAGCGTCCCGGCGATGAAGGAGCTGATGCGCCATCACGCGCACCAGAGTCCTGGCCGGATGCGGCGCGATCCGCTTGATCGCTTTGACGAGCTTGCCGCGCGCCGCGAGCGATAGCCGGTCCGATCTGTGGCAGCTAGGTTGGTACAGGCGTCGGTGCTGCTGTCTTGACGGGCGAGGAGGCGCGTTGGGCGCGGGCCAGCAGAGCCACCGCGCTGGCGAAGCACACAAGCCCGATGGGTCCGATCGGCGGCGGGTGCGAGACCACCATGAAGGACAGTCCGAGCAGGACCGTGGCGAGGAGTGGAGCGCCAACCTGTCGGTAAGCGATGGCGGCCGCCAGGACGGCCACGATCCACGCGATCGCCCCGACGCTGCCCACGATGCCTGGGTCGCCGACGATCACGTTGTCGCCCAGGCTCTGGATCGCGTCCGCCACGGCGGGCCGTTGGCGCACGGGCGCGTCGTTGGCGTGCTGGACGAGCGCGCCGATGGCGAGGCCGATCACGCTCTCCCAGGCGGCGTAGAAGATCACGAATGGGCCGATCGCGAGTCGGCTGATCGTCGCGGCTCTGCCCGGCAGGTCGCGGACCAGCAGGTAGAGCGCCAGCCCGATCAGGCCGATGAAGACCAGCGTCCCGACGTGGACGATCTGGTAGGCCACCACGTCCTCGCGCAGGTCGGCGTAGACGTGGTTTGGGTCAACGTCCGGATGGAACCACAGCAACAGCGCCCAGGCGAGCGGCACCACGATCGCAAAGGCGAGCAGTGGGCGGGTGAACCGAACGGGCGAGTCCATGTGCCCTCCTTGGGCCAGGGGTATTTCCACCCTACGCCCCTAATTGGGCCAGGTCCACCCGTTCGGGTGGGCACGCCGGAACGGGCACGCATCACCGCTCGACAACTTCGACGAACTTGCCGCGCGCCGGGAGCGCTGAGCCTTCCCGACTCGTCGCACCTTGTTTTCGGGGCAGGGGCAGCCTTAGCCGCCCCCTCGCGCCCACCGGCGGAGAGCGCCCCACAGGATGCTCTCCGCAAACTTTGAGCTACGACTTTGGTGGAACGACCGCGACCGTCAGGATGAAGACATCCCCGAACAACTCTCCCGTCTGCGTGCACTCGAACGTGGTCAGGCGGGCCTTCTTGCCGAAGTTCTTCTCGAAGAAAATTTCGCCCTCAGCAGACGCGAATTCGAAGCGCCTCGCGACGACGTGCGGGCCGTTCCCGTCAGGGTCGAGCAGGTAGGCATTGGAGGCTCCCACGGCGGGTGCTCCGTATACCTCAGCGTCGAAGTCTCCACAGTCAAACACGCCGAAGATCGCCAAACCTTGACCGTCCGGCACGCGGGCCGAAGCCGGGACGGCGGCTACGGCGATCAGGGCGACGGTGCATAGCGTCGCACTCAGTGCGGTCCAAACCTTCATCTCTCCTCCTCTTCGGGTACGAGCGGGTGAGAGCTACGCCATAGCCGTAACGCCTTTGGAGGCACCACGCAATGCCGAAGTGCGTATTTGGTGCAAATGCGGTACATCGACTGCAGGAGAGCGGGGAGACCCTGACCGCCCAGATTGTTGATGGCGACATGAGCCGATTTACACGACCGTGGTGATCGAGGGCGTCCCGGTGGCGGTCGAGGAGCGCGGCCCGGCCCCGGCGCGCACCGCGTAGATCTCCATGTTGTGCATCTCGGGCGCTGAGATGCGCATGGCAGGGCCGCAGCAGCGGGTACGATCTCCTGCAACTGTCGGTAGTGCGGCGGTGAATCAGAGCCGACCGTGCATGCTCTGACGCCGAGACTGCGGAGGGGCCGGGACGACGCCCCTCGCATTCCTGAGACCGTTTGGGCCACCAGTGGGCCACGGCCCATGACGCGGAACCCTGCGTCATCGGCCGCAAAGCCGCTCCCAGAGTGAAAAGCGGACGACGGGTCTCGAACCCGCGACCTTCGGCTTGGGAAGCCGACGCTCTACCAACTGAGCTACGTCCGCGAAGGGCCCCAGTCTAGCCCCGGCCGGCGGGCTCCCGAGGCCTAGGCAGGCTCGTCCTCGGAGAACTCCTGCTCGAGCCTGCCCGACTCGTGGATCGACACCACGAGCAGCGGCGAGTCGCCGGTGTTGCGGAAGCCGTGCGGCGTCTCGGGCGGCACCACGAGCAGCTGTTCGGGCTCCATCTCGACGACCGTCTCGCCCGCCGTCCAGCGCCCGCGACCCTCGAGCAGAAGGAACGTCTCGGTGTAGGGGTGGACGTGCAGGCTCACGAAGCGGCCCGGTGGCGTCCAGGTGACGAACACCGAGATCTCGGCCGTCGAATGGAGCCGGCCCTCGAACAGCGCCGCCGTCGGGCTGAAGCGCATGTCGTCGAGCTTGAACGGACCCTGCGCGCCTCCACCGTAATCCGGCGCGGCCTCGCCGGTTGGCTCTGTGAAGTCCCCTTCATTCACGGAAGAGAGGTTCTCAGATGTCACGCAGATTCACACGACCGTCGCCGGCACTCCTCATCGCCATGCTTGCCCTGTTCGCGGCGCTCACCGGCAGCTCGTATGCCGAGCCGATCCGGGCGGGCGTCTCGAGCCTGATCGGCGGCAAGAGCATCAAGAAGCGCGCCATCGGGCCGAAGCACATCAAGCGCAACATCATCACCGGCGCGCACGTGCGCGAGTCGCGTCTCGGGAAGGTGCCGAGCGGCGAAGAAGGCTGACGACGCCGGCAACGCTCGACGGGCATGAAGCTGCTCGACTTCGCCGACGGCAAGGTCACGCTGAGCGCGGGTCGCGACCACCGGTCCGCGCCGACGCCGACCCGAAACCTCCGCACCCTCGAGACACCCGTCGGCAGCTTCGAGCTTCACCTGCGGCGCCGCCAACGCCGATGCGCGCTACCGCAACACCACCGCGTCGAACCAGGACGTCCACCGGACCGTACCTCGACGACGGGTCGCCCGTCGGGCATGACTACCTCGACGCCGCTCCGGGCGCCGACATCGGCTACGCCGCGACGGCCGGGCACGGGCCCTGCGCTCGTCGAGCTGTCCGCGGCGAGCGGCGAGCACGCATGCCCGCCTGCGCGTCCACACCCGCCGCGTGGGCCCACCTGCACCTGGAACTGGGAGCTGCTCGTCAGCCGCTGAGCCGCCCATCGGGGCGGGGACGCCCTTCTAAGGTTCGCCGAGCCTTATGAGGAGAGTCCTCGCCCCGGTTCCGCTCGCCGCGATCTGCGTCGTTCTCGCGCTGCTCGCGCTGCTCGCTTACGGGCTCGCGCAGACAGAGCCCGACCGCGGGGTCGAGGACGCGCTCGAGAGCGGCGATCCGCAGCAGGCCAGCGACTTCACCCTCCCCACCCTCGACGGCGGCTCCGAGCAGACCCTCTCCGACTACCGCGGGCAGGTCGTGGTCCTCAACTTCTGGGCCTCCTGGTGCCCGCCGTGCCGTGACGAGTCGCCTTTGCTCGAGGACTGGCAGCGCCGCATCGCGGGCCGTGGCGGCGTCGTGCTCGGCATCGACGTGCAGGACCTGACCGGCGATGCCCAGGACTTCATCGACGAGTTCAAGCTGAGCTACCCGATGCTGAAGGACCGAGACGGCGAGGTGATGTCGGAGTACGGCGTCGCGCAGCTCCCCGAGACCTTCGTGATCGACCGTGACGGCTCGATCACCGCCGTGAGGCGCGGCGCGGTCGACGAGGAATTCATGGAGGCGGAGGTCGCGCCGCTCCTCCGGAGCTCGTGAGACGCCGGCTGACGGGAGCCCTCGCGGCGTGCGCGCTCCTGCTCGCGTTCCCCGCCTCCGCTCTCGCCCAGACCTGTCCCCGCACCACGCTCGCCGAGATCGAGGACGAGGTCATGTGCCCGGTCTGCGGCACCCCGCTCGGCCTCGCGACCGAGTCGCCGCAGGCGCAGCGCGAGCGCGCGTTCATCGAGGACCTGATCGCCGACTGCCGCTCGGAGGAGCAGGTCAAGCGCGCACTCGTGGCCGAGTTCGGCGAGGGCGTGCTCGCGCTCCCGGGCGACGACGCCGCCGGCGACGACGACCTCGGCGACGTGCTCGTCTACGCAGATACCGGCCCTCGCGATCGCCCTCGCCGCGGGCGGCATCGTCCTCGCCACGCTGCGCTGGAAGCGGCGCGGCCCCGGGAGCGCCGCGCCGGCCGTGCCGGGCGAGCCCGCCGGAACGGGAAGGCTCGACGAGGACATGGAGCGCTACGAGCTGTGATCGCGCAGGACACGGTCGACGCCACGGTCTTCGCCGCGTTCGCGGTCGGCTTCATCTCGTTCGTGTCGCCGTGCGTGCTGCCGCTTGTGCCGGGCTATCTGTCCACGATCAGCGGCGTCTCGTTCGCCGACATCCAGGAGGGGCGCGGCCGCTACCAGGTGCTCGGGCCCGCGATTCTGTTCTGCCTCGCGTTCACGGCGATGTTCGTCGCGCTCGGCATGACCGCCACGGGCCTCGGCCAGACGCTGAACGACCATCGCCAGCTGCTCCGGCAGATCTCGGGAATCATCCTGATCGTGCTCGGCACGCTGTTCATCGCGATGCTGTTCCTGCCGAAGCTCAACCGCGAGTGGCGCCCCGAGCAGCTCATGCGGAAGGCCCACACGGGCGGCCCGATCATCGCCGGGCTCGCGTTCGCCGTCGCCTGGCTGCCCTGCACGGGGCCGACGCTCGGCGCGATCCTCACGGCGGCCTCGACCGAGGACACCGTCGGCCGGGGCGGCGTGCTGCTCGCGTTCTACTCGCTCGGCCTGGCCGTCCCGTTCATCCTGAGCGCGCTCGCCTTCACTCGCTTCCAGGGCTTCTTCCGCTTCTTCCGCAACCACTACGCGGTGATCACGGTGATCTCCGGGCTGGTTCTGATCGTGATGGGTGTCCTGCTCTACACGAACGAGCTGTTCCGCCTGAACTCCGAGGCACTCCAGCTCATGGATGACCTCGGAATCAACTTCTTCAACGAGATCTGACCGGCGCCCGCACCGCCCCGGCGAGGGCTGCGGCGAGCGCGCAGAGGGCCACGACGAGGACGAGCGCGGAGCGCAGCCCGAGCAGCTCCGCGAGGCCGCCGATCGCCGGCGGTCCGGCCAGGAAGCCGAGATAGCCGACCGCGGAGACCGCCGCCACCGCCGGCCCCTCGGCCGCTCCGCGTGCGGCAGCCGCGCGGAGCGCGACCGGGAACAGCGCGGCGAGCCCGAGCCCGGCGCATGCGAATCCGAGCAGAGCAGAGCCGGGGGTGGCCGCGCCCAGCGAGATCAGGAGCCCGACGGCGGCGAGCGAGGCGCCGCCGCGCGCGAGCCGACGCGGCCCGAACCGCTCGTTCAGCCTGTCGCCGGCAAGCCTGCCGATGCCCATCGTCAGCGAGAAGGCGGCCAGCCCGCCGGCCGCGAGCGCCTCGCTCGTCCCGACCTCGTCCGAGAGGTAGATCGCCGCCCAGTCGTTGACCGCGCCCTCCGAGAGCAGCACCGAGAACGCGAACAGCCCGACGAGCGCGAGCGCGCGGGTCGGCAGGGCGAACAGGGGGCCCTCGGGCGCGGAGTCCGCCGCGGGCTCGAGGAGGAAGCGGGTGACCGCGACCACGGTCAGGACCCCGGCGGCCGACACGGCGCACAGATGCGCGGGCACGCTCAGGCCCGCTCCGGCGAGCGCCCCGCCGAGCAGGGATCCTCCGAGTGCGCCGAACGAGAACGCCGCGTGCAGCGTCGACAGGATCGGGCGTCCGAGCCGCCGCTCGACCGTCAGACCGTGCACGTTCATCGCCACGTCGAGCATCCCGTTCGCGAACCCGACGGCCGCGAGCGACAGCGCGAGCGCTCCAAACGAGGTCGAGAAGGCGACCGGCACCAGCCCGAGCGCGTAGCCGAGCGCCCCGCCGACAACCACGGGCCGGCTGCCGAGCCGAGCCACCAGAGCGCCCGAGACCAGCTGGCTCGCGAGCAGGCCGAGCATCGAGCAGAGCAGCGCGAGCCCGAGCGCGCCCTCGCCGATGTCCACGCGCTCCTGGATCGCCGGCAGGCGCGAGAAGATCGTGGCGAACAGCGCCCCGTTCAGGGCGAACACCACCGTGATCGCGACCCGCGCGCGGCGCCCTGCGCTCATGCGAGAACGGCTACCCGTGGCGGCTGTCGCTGGAACGCACCGGCTCGCGCACGCCCGCGGCGAGGAGGGCGCTCGCGGCGCACATCACCACGACGATCACGAGCGCCCCGCGCAGGCCCGCGAGCTCGGCGCTGCCGCCGATCAGGGGCGGACCGGTGAGCAGCCCGAGGTAGCCGCAGCCCGCGACGGCCGCCACGGACGGCCCCGTGCTCTCCCCGTGCGCCGGCGCGGCCTTCAGCGCCAGCGGGAACAGCGTCGCGAGCCCGAGGCCGGCGATCGCATAGCCGAGCACGGTCGGCGCCGGAGAGCTCGTGGAGAGCGCGAGCGCCATGCCGAGCGTCGAGACGATCCCGCCTCCGCGCGCGAGCCGCGCCGGGCCGATCCGCTCGGCCAGGCCGTCGCCGAGCAGCCGGCCCACGCCCATCGTCAGCGAGTAGGCGGCGAGGCCGGCGGCGGCCGCGGCATCGGAGGTGCCGATCCCGCCGGCGAGGTAGACGGCGCCCCAGTCCTGGATCGCGCCCTCCGCGAGCAGCGTGCAGAACGCGAGCGCGCCCAGCGCGAGCAGGCCGCGGGTGGGCACCGCGAGCAGCGGCCCCTCCGGCGCGGCGTCGACCGCGGCCGGGAGCAGCGCGCGCGAGACGAGGGCGGCCATCACGAGCGTGACGACCGCTGCCCCGATCAGCTGCGGGGTCACCTCGAGGCCCGCCGCGGCCGCCAGCGCCGCGAGGCCCGCGCCGGTGAGCCCGCCGAAGGAGAAGCCGGCGTGCAGGCCGGTGAAGATCGGCCTGGTGAGCTGCCGCTCGACCGTGAGGCCGTGAACGTTCATGGCCACGTCGAGGAAGCCGTTCGTGAAGCCGATCAGCGCCAGACCCGCGGCCAGCACGGCGAACGACTCGCTGAAGGCCACCGGGAGGAGCGCGAGCGACCAGCCGCACAGCCCGGCGATCACGATCGTCCTGCTGCCATGCCGCGTCACGAGCGCGCCTGCCGCGACCTGGCTCACGATCAGCCCGAGCATCGCGCACAGGAGCGCGAGGCCGAGCGCGCCGTCGCTCACGCCCGTCCGGTCCTGGATCGCCGGCAGCCGCGCGAACATCGAGGCGAACAGCACGCCGTTGAAGAAGAAGACGGCGGTGATCGCGAGGCGAGCGCGGCTGACTGCCCGCGCGTCCATGCCTCAGCGCGCGAGGCGCTTCAGGAACGGCACGACGGTCTTGAGGAAGCGGTTCTTCCCCGGGCTCGCGGACAGCGGGTCGAGGTGGCTCGCGTTCGGGTCGCTCACCACGGTCGGCCGGCTGATGCGGGCGAAGCGCGCCAGCGAGCGGGCGCCGCGCTCGACGCGCCCGTCCGTGAGGTCGGTCCCGTACGCGTAGAGCGGCAGGTCGATCTCCCGGCCGTGCGTCAGACGCAGCCCGAGCACCCGCGCCGCGGCGTTCATGCGCACGTCGCTCGCGGCGTCGATGTCGAGCAGGAGCCGCCGCGGGTAGTACCACTCGGTGGCGTTGGGGGCGTCGGCCGCGTAGGCGCGCGCGAAGCGGCGGATCGGCGTCAGCTCGGAGTCGACCCAGCCGCGCGGGTCACCCGACTCGGCGAGCCCGCCCGAGCGGATCCGGATCAGCTCGAGAGCGTCGGGCGACGTGGTCGCGTCGAAGGCGTAGCCGAACTGGGCCTCGTTCGTGACGCGCACCGGCGCCTTGAAGATCGCGGGGAGCAGCGGAAAGTCCTGCAGCACGGACGGCTCGTCGGGGCGCTCGTAGGCCCAGAGCGCGCCCACCTGGGCGAAGATGCCGGCGATCTCCGGGAGACCGATGCCGAGCAGGTCGAGGAAGACGTTGCCGGAGCGGATGTCCGCCAGCTCCATCCGCGCCCGGTCGGCGTCGGCCTCCTTGAACGAGCCACGCAGGCCGCCGTCGATCAGCACGAGGCCGTCGACGTCGCGGTGTCCCGCTCGGCCCCTGAAATCCCAGGCCGCGTAGGCGACCGCTGTCGAGGCGCCCGCGGAGTGGCCGCCGAGGATCACGTCGCGCCCGCCGCGGCCGGCGGCGAGCACCACGCGGCGCAGATCCTCGAGCTGCTGTTCGAGGCCCCACTCGGCCACGTACTTGGCGTCCTTGCCCTCGACGCGGCTCGTACTGGAACCCGAGGTAGTGGTCCTGCGCCGCGGCCGGATCGCGGCCGGCGAACACCGAGGTGTCCTCGAAGGCCTGCTCGCGCCGGTCGACGATCCAGACCTGGGTGCGCGGCACCCGGCGCACGATGTCGCGCGCGACCGGCGTCATGCCGCCGGCACCGCCGTTCGTGCCGGGCACGAGCACCAGAACGCGCTCGTGGCGACGCGGTCCGAGCTGCTGCACGAACACCCTGTCGTACTTGGCGGGACCCGCGCCGGGGGCCGCCTTCATCGGCACGTAGCGGTCGACGGCAAGCGCGGGAGCGGCGAGCGCGAGTGAGCAGGCGAGCGCGCACAGAAGGCTGATCGGGGCGAGACGCATGGGCCGCGGGGAGGCTAGCGAGGGCTCACATCGCCTCGGGGGCCTCGACGCCCACGAGGTCGAGCGCCTGCGCCAGCACGCGCTTCGCCATCACGCAGATCGCGAGCCGAACGTCCTCGTCGCCGCCCTCCTCGGCGGCGCCGATCACGCGGCAGTCGCGGTAGAAGGCCGAGAAGTGCTGCGCCGTCTCGGTCGCGTAGACCGTCATCCGGTGCGGCGCGCGCCGATCAGCCGACTCGCGGACCTCGCCGGGCAGCTCGAGCAGCTTCTTCACGAGCGCCTGCGCGCTCGGGTGGAAGCTCTCCGAGCTCGCCCGAAGGTCGGCCTCGAGCGCGGCGCCCACGCGCTCGTCGCCCGCCTTGCGCAGGATCGAGGCGATGCGCGCGTGCGCGTACTGCACGTAGTAGACGGGGTTGTCGTGCGACTGGCTGCGCGCGAGCGCGAGGTCCACGTCGAGAGTCGTGTCGTTCGAGCGCGCCGTCAGGAACCAGCGCGCGGCGTCGACGCCGATCTCCTCGAGCAGGTCGTCGAGCGTGACGATCGCCCCCGCCCGCTTCGACATCTGGACGCGCTCGCCCCCCTCGGAGAGGTTGACGAGCTGCATGATGATCAGCTCGAAGCGGTCGGGCTCGCCGCCGATTTCGGCCCAGGCCGCGCGCATGCGCGCCATGTAGCCGTGATGGTCCGCGCCCCAGATGTCGATCGCCCGGTCGTAGCCGCGCTCGAGCTTGTCGAAGTGGTACGCGATGTCGGGCGCGAAATAGGCCCACTCCCCCGTCGCCCTGCGCAGGACGCGGTCCTTGTCGTCGCCGAAGTCCGTGGCCCGGAACCAGAGCGCGCCCTCGTGCTCATAGGTCGCGCCGAGCCGGCCCACCGCTGCGTCGATGCGCTCGTCGCCGACCGAGCTCTCGTGGAAGAAGCGGTCCATGTGGACGCGGAAGCGCTCGAGCGATGCGCGAACGCCCTCGAGCATCAGCTCGATGCCGCGGCGAGCAAGCTCATCCGGCGCGAGGTCGGCCGCGTCCTCGATGCGCGACGCGATCTCGGTCACGTACTCGCCCTGGTAGCCGTCCTCGGGCGGCTCCTCGCCCCGCGCGCGCGCCCGGATCGACTCGCCGAAGCGCTCCACCTGGGAGCCGGCGTCGTTCACGTAGAACTCGCGCTCGACGTCGTGCCCGGCGCGCTCGAAGATGCGCGCGAGCGAGTCGCCGAAGGCGGCGTGGCGCGCGGAGGCGATCGTGATCGGCCCGGTCGGGTTCGCGCTGACGAACTCGAGCAGGATCCGCTCCCCGCCGGCGCTCTGGCCGAAGCCCTCGCGCGCCTCGAGCATGCCCGCCAGCGCGTCGAGGTACCAGCGGTCCGCCATGAACAGGTTGAGGAAGCCCGGGCCCGCGATCTCGACCTTCGCAAGCTGGTCGCCGAGCCGCTCCTCGACCGCCTCGCCGAGGCGCCCCGCGATCTCGCGGGGGGCCTCGCCGAGCATCGGCGCGAGCAGCATCGCGGCGTTCGAGGAGTAGTCGCCGAAGTCCGAGCGCTTCGGGCGGTCGAGCTTCGGCTCGGACAGCCGGCCGTCGCCGGCAAGTCCGGCGGCGGTGTCGCGCACTGCGGCGTGGAGGTCGGCTATCGGGTCCATCCGTCTCGAATCAATAGTGAAAAATGACGACTGATCCGTCGCGCCGCTCGGATCAGTAGTGATACGGCTCGCCGGCGAGGATCTTGTGCCCACGGTAGAGCTGCTCGAGCAGCACCACCCGCGCGAGCTGGTGCGGGAGCGTCATCGGCCCGAGCGAGAGCCGCATGTCGGCCTCGAGCTCGAGGCCCGTGGGGCCGCCGATGATGAAGCAGAGGTCGAGCCCGGACTGCCGGCGGGTCTCGAGCCATTCGCTGAAGGCGACCGAGTCGCAGCTGCGGCCGTCGCTCGCGAGCAGCACCTTGTAGGCCCGGTCCGGTATGCGCGGGACGAGCTTCTCATCCGTCCGCACCTCGACGAGATCGACCTTGACGTGCCCCGCGAGCAACTTCCGGTAGTGCTCGACGTCGTCCTGGTACGGAGGCCGCAGCCGGCCGACTGCGATCACCGAGATGCGCATGGGCGTGGTGCGATACTACGCGCGTGTCCGACGACGGCGAGCGCCACTTCAACATCCACACCGACCCCGAGACGATGGCCGGCCACTACGCCAACTTCGCCAACGTCTCCCACTCCGACTACGAGTTCACGATCACCTTCGCGCGCGTGGACCACGAGGTCGAGGAAGGCGAGGTGCCGGGCGTCGTGACGTCGCGGGTCAACCTCTCGCCGCGCTTCATGCGCGAGCTGATCGACGCCATGGAGGACAACTACTCCAAGTGGCAGACCCGCGAGGGCATCCGCGAGCTCCCGGAGTTCGGGCCGGGCGGCGGCGAGTCGGAGAGCACGAGCTAGCCCGCCCTCGCGCGCCCGCGCACGTACTCCTCGCAGACCGCCACGGCGCCCTCGATCGACTCCCACACGAGGTTGTCGGGCGTGTCCGAGGGCCAGTGGTAGTTGGCCGGGAACTTCGTCTCGTCGACCCCGCCGAGGGTGCAGGTGGGATAGCCGGCGCGTAGCGCGATCAGGCCGTCGGTGGCCGCGACCGTCCGCAGCCCGCGCCGCAACCCCACCCCCGCGTCCGCGCCCGCGCGCGCCAGGCGCTCGCGCGAGCCGTCCGTGTACCAGCGCATGCGCAGCATGCCCTCGCCCTCGACCACGCACAGCTCGGGCGAGCCCACGCATTCGAGGCAGACGAACTCGGTGCGCTCCCGCGGCAGCGAGCCGAAGTGGCGCCGGCCGAAGCCCTGCATGCCCTCCATGAAGGACTCCTCGGAGCCCGTCGAGAGCAGCAGCACGCGCACGCCCTCCGGCGGGCGCTCGCGCAGGGCGTGCGCGAGCGTGACCAACACCGCCACCGAGCTCAGGTTGTCGTTCGCGCCGGGCACCACGCGGGAACGGCCGATGTCGGCCATCGCGGCGCTCGCGCCGAGCGAGAGCACCATCCCGGCGGCCCGCAGCACCCGGCTGCCCGTCAGCCCCCAGAGCGCGAGCAGCAGCGGCCCCAGGAAGACGCCGTAGATGATCGGGATGCTCTGCTCGGCGCGCGCGTGCTGATCCGGCATCAGCTCCATCCCCTTGCGCGGCAGGGCCGGGTGGAAGACGAGGCCGCTGTGGGCCGCGTCGTGATGGGCGATGAACACGATCGTCCGCTCGGCGTCGGGGTCGCCCGCCTCCGCGACCACGTTCCAGGCGCTGCGGTGCGGCAGGGCACGGCGCCGGAACCAGAGCCGGCCGCCGCTCACGTCGTCGTAGACCGCCGCGGCGCCGAGCGCGCCCGCCACCGCAGCCGCCCGGCGTCCGCCGAGCTTCGCCGCGAGCGCCGCCGCGGCGTTCAGGATGCCGAGCGGCCACCAGTAGCCGCCGTGCGCGCTCTCCTCCTCGACCGCACGTCGCGGCAGCCGGCCTCGCGCAGCTCCCCGGCCAGCCATTCGGCCGCGCGCCGCTCGCCCTCCGACGCGGAGGGGCGCTCGTAGGCGGCCAGCTCGCGGACCACCCGCTCGATCAGCTCGCGGCGCTTCACCCGGCCGACCCTACCCGCCGCCCGGCTTCTCCCAGGCCTCGCCGATTCCGATGCGGTCGAGCGTCGTCGGATGGGTCGCGAACAGGCTCTGGAAGAGCCAGGGTGGATCGGGGTCGATCACGTTGCGGAGCGCGATGCGGCGCTCGAACTGGACGAAGGCGGCCGGGTCCCGGGTGAGGTCGAGCGCGAAGGCGTCGGCACGCCCCTCGACCTGACGCGAGAGGACGTTCGAGGCCGCGCCCAGCGCGAACGCCGCGAGCGTGACCGCCAGCGCGATCGCGGGCAGCACGATCGGGCCGGGCTTCGGCCCGCGCGGGTCGCCGAGGTCGTAGCGGCGCGCGAAGCGCTCCGCGAGCCGCTGGGTCAGGAAGGTCCCGGCGGGAGCCACCAACGCCAGCCACAGCAGGCCGCGGCCGAGGTCGTTGTGCTTCTGGTGGCCGAGCTCGTGTGCGACCACGAGCCGGACCTCGTCGCGCGGGAAACCGGCCGTCAGGTTGTCGTAGAGCACGACCCGCTTCGAGTGGCCGAGCCCGCCCACGTAGGCGTTGGCCGCGGTCGTGCGGCGGCTCGCGTCGACCCGGTAGACCTCGCCGACATCCACGCCCGCCTCGCGCGCGAGCTCCATCACGTCCTGCCGGAGCGGCCCGGGCGGCACCCGCTCGAAGTCGTTGAAGAGCGGGTCGATCAGCACGGGCCAGAGCCAGATCGTGATCACGCCGAAGGCGACGACGATCACCGAGGCGGGCGCCCACCAGTGGCGCCGAAAGCGGCGCACGAGGGCGATGGCCGCGAGCCCGCCGATGGCGGCGGTGGCGGCGCCGATGCCGGCCGTCTTCAGCTGGTCGAACGCCCAGTCGGGCCACGGTTGGGTCGCCAGGCCGACGTCCATCGCCCGCGAGCGCGCCCACGCGCGCGTGGGCAGCTCGACCACCCCGAGCAGGAGCGAGATCCCGGCCCCGGTCAGCGCCGCGCCGAGCAGCGGGCGGCTCCCGAGCCGGTCGAGCAGCCGCTCGGGCGGGCGCCAGGCGAGCAGCGCGAGCGTGCCGGTTCCGATCACCAGGCCGCCGAGCCCGATCAGGCGCTGCAGCGAGCGATAATCCTCGGCCCGGTCGAGCTGGAAGCCCGTGAAGTACGCTTGCGCGTCCACGGGAACGGGGTCGACGAGACCGCTGCGCGGACGCAGCACGAACGTCGCGACCGCGGCGGCACCAGCAGCCACCAGGATCGCCAGCGGCAGCCGCGAACGCCCCATCCCGCGACATCGTAGAAGGCAGTCTCCATGCGAATCGCCCTCCTCTCCGACGTGCACGGCAACCTGCCCGCCTTCGAGGCGGTTCTCGCCGATGTCGACTCGCAGGATGTCGACGAGATCTGGTGCCTGGGCGATCTGGTGGGCTACGGCGCGGCGCCCGACGCGTGCGTCGAGCTCGCGCGCCGGCGCTGCCAGGTCTGCCTGGCGGGCAATCACGACCTCGTCGTGACGCAGGAGATCCCGATCTCGGATTTCTCCGCGGGCGCCGCGGCCGCCGCCTCCTGGACGCGCGAGCAGATCAGCGAGGAGACGCTCGACTTCCTGCGCGGCCGGCCGGCCTCGGATCCCGGCCGCGAGCCCGGGCTCTACCACGGCAGCCCGCGCGACCCGGTCTGGGAGTACGTGCTCTCGAGCTGGCAGGCGGACGAGTGCATGGACGCGATGGAGGGGCGCGTGGGTGCAATCGGCCATTCACACGTCGCGCTCTGGTTCGCGCGCGACGAATCGGGCGAGCTCGCGGGCGCCCAGGCCACGGACGGAACCGAGCAGGACCTGGGGGCGGGAGACTGGCTCGTCAACCCCGGCAGCGTGGGGCAGCCACGCGACGGTGATCCACGGGCCGCGTGGCTCCTGCTAGACACAGGGGAGTGGATCGCACGCTGGCGGCGGGTCGAGTACCCCGTCGAGAAGGCCGCCGCGGCGATCGAACAGGCGGGGCTGCCGCGCTCACTGGCCGAGCGGCTCTTCGAAGGACATTGACCGGAACGAAGCGAACACTCTTGCTCGTGCTGCTGGGCGGCGCCCTGGCCGTCGCGGGCTGCGGGTCCGAGGACGAGGACAAGGGCGAGCCGATCCCCGCGAACACCGCTTCGATCCTGCAGGCGCAGCTCGACAACGTTGAGGGCCGGATCAACGGGGACAACCTCGGAGCCTGCGAGGACATCCTCGGTCGCGCCGCGGAGCCCGAACGTGCCCGTCCGTGCAGGGGCGCTCGCGAGCCTCCCCGAGGGGGTCAGCGCCGACCTGCGCACGGCGCTCGAGGACGGCTTCAACCACCTCTGGGAGCTCGTCCAGGAGCGCTGCGACGAGCTGCGCGCCGAGCAGGAACAGCAGGACACGGAGACGGAGACCGTCGAGACGATCACGGAGACGCGTGCCGACGGAGACGGTCGAGCCGACCCCGACCGAGACGGTCCCACCCGAGACGGAGACCGAGCCGCCGTCCACCACCGATGACGGCGGGACGCCCCCAGGCCAGGGCGGAACCCCTCCCGGACAGGGCGGAGAGAATCCCGGCGAGGACGGCGGCGCGGTGGCGCCGGAGGGCCAGGAATGAGCCCGCCCACGGAGGTCGCCGGCCGCTACGTGATCGAGAGCCGCCTTGGCGCGGGCGGCATGTCGACGGTGTTCCGCGCCAACGACACGGTGCTCGAGCGGCCGGTGGCCGTGAAGCTGCTGGCGGAGCACCTCGCCGACGACGAGGCATTCCTGGCGCGCTTCCGGCGCGAGGCGCTGTCGGCGGCCCGGCTCCAGCACCCGAACATCGTCACGGTGTTCGACTCGGGCTACGACTCGGACAGCGGGCGCCACTACATCGTCATGGAGTACGTCGACGGACCGTCGTGCGCCGACATGCTGCGCGAGCACAAGGAGCTCGGCATCGAGGAGACGGTGCGCGTGATTCGCGACGCCTGCCACGGCCTCGACTACGCCCACCGGGCGGGAGTCATCCACCGGGACGTCAAGCCGGGCAACCTGCTCGTGGTCCGCGAGGGCTTCGTCACCAAGCTGGCCGACTTCGGCATCGCCAAGGCGGCCGAGCAGACGCGCATCACGCAGGTCGGCTCGATCCTCGGCACGGCCGCCTACCTGTCGCCCGAGCAGGCGCGCGGCGACGAGGCCGGTCCCGCCAGCGACATCTACTCGCTCGGCGTGTGCGCCTACCAGTTCCTGGCGGGGCGCCTGCCGCACGAGTACGCGTCGCTGACCGAGCTGGCGCTGAAGCAGCAGCAGGATCCGATCGCGCCGGTCACCGACTATCGGCCGGAGGTCCCGCGCGAGCTCGACGAGGCCGTCCGGCTGGCGCTCGAGCCCGACCCGGGCAACCGCTACGCGTCCGCGCTCGACATGGCGCGGGCGCTCGAATCAGGTCTCCAGGGCGAGGAGACCGAGGTCACGCGCGCGCTCCTCCTCGACGCGGGCGACGACACCGCCGCCACGCGCGCGATGTCCGCCACGCGAATCGTCGCGCCACAGCCCGCAGCGGGACGCGGGCCGATCGAGCCCCAGCCGCCCGACCGCCGCGATGCGCGGCGCGAGGCGGAGGCCGCGCGCAAGTCGGCAGCGCGACGACGCCTCGGCGTGTTCCTCGCCCTGCTGGCGGCGCTCGCGGCGATCGCCGTCGTGGTGATCGCGCTCGCGTCGACGGGCTCGAGCGGCGGCGGCGTCGAGGCGCCCGACTCGAACGACATCGAGCAGCAGATCCAGCAGCTGCGCGACCTGATTCAGGACAACACGGGCTAGCGTCGCCGCGCGGCCCCGCCGCGCGAGCGGTATGGCGAAGCAGGTGCGAGTTCTCCTCGTTATGGAGGGAAGATCCGCACTTGCTGCTAGCCGGCGCCGCCGGGGTCGGACCCGAACAGCGGCTCACGCTCGTTCACGCCGGCGATCGTGTCCGCCACGTCGCGGCCCGACATGAACCCCGGCACGTTGCCCGTGCCCGAGTAGCCGCCCATGACGTACAGGCCCGGGCGGCCCGGGACCTCGCCGACCGACGGCAGGCGGTCCGTCGAGTAGCCGACGACGCCCGCCCAGCGGTGCGTGACGCGGGTCTCCGCTCCGATGTCGTCGCGGATGAAGCTCTCGATGCGCGTCCAGAGCTCGTCGCTGCCGGCGTCCGAGTCCGTGTAGGAGGTCTCGCCGTCGACGTCCGAGAAGCCGCCGCCGAGGATGCGCCCGTCCGGCCGCTGCTGCCAGTACTCGTAGCCCCAGCGCGAGTAGACGAGCGGCTCGACGAGCCGCTCCGCGACGGGCTCTGTCGCGACCATGTGGAGGCGGCGCGAGCGCACGCGGCCGGCGTAGTCGGGCACGAGCGCCGGCAGGGCGCCGTCCGCGGCCACCACGACGCTGCGCGCGCTCACCTCGGCGCCGCCGGCAGTCCGCAGCGGCCCCTCGCCCGGCGCGGGCACGGGGCCCTCGACGGGTGTCCCCTCGAAGATGCGCGCGCCCGCCCGCTCCGCCGCGGAGGCGAGTAGCCGATACCAGCGGGCCGGCTGGAGGGCGGCGTCGTGCGGCGTGAATACCGCGTTGTGGGCGTACGCGACGCCGGGCGGCAGGTCGGCGCGCTCGACGAGCTCACCGGGAAAGCCGTCCTCGGCGAGCATCTCGGCGTGCTCGCGGACGTGCTCGGCCTCCTCCTCGGACGCGCTCGCCCGCAGCAGGCCCACCCTCCGCACGATCTCGCCCGCGCCGAGCTCGCCCGCCAGCCCGATGATCTCCTCCTGCGCCTCCAGCGTCGCGGCGTAGATGCGGCTGGCCCGCTCGCGCCCGTAGAGCTCGCGGGCGTCGTTGTGGAACGGCGCGGCGCCGGCGATCAGGAAGCCTCCGTTGCGCCCGCTGGCGCCGCTCGCGACCGTCGCGCGCTCGAGCACGGCCACGTCGACCCCGTGCCCGGCGAGGTGGAGCGCGCACGACAGGCCGCCGACCCCCGCGCCGATCACGCAGGCGTCGACCTCGAGCCGGCCGTCGAGGGGCGGCCTCGCCTCGTAGGGCTCGTCGAGCCAGAACGGGACGCTCATGCGGCGAGCTCCGCCGCGGCCTCGATCGCGCGCGCCGCGGTCTGGAGGCGCTCGACCAGCGCGGCTCGCTCGGCCCGCCCCGCGCGGCCGCTCGGCAGCGACACGTTGATCGCCGCCGGTCCGTCGAGCCACGGCACGGCCACCGCCAGGGCGTCGAGTCCCGGCTCGTACTCCTCGTGCGAATAGGCGAAGCCGCCACGGCGGATGCGGGCGAGCTCGGCACGCAGGCGCGACCAGGTGGTGAGCGTGCGCTCGGTGAGCGCCGGATACGGCGCGCGCCCGGCCGCGCTGCCGGGCCTCGTCCTCGGGGAGCTGCGCGAGCAGGCACTTGCCGAGCGCCGTGCAGTGCGCCGGCAGCCGCAGCCCGGCGCCCGCGCGCGGCGTCAGCAGCTTCGAGCCGCTCTCGCTGAGCAGATAGACGACCTCGTTTCCGTGCAGCACGGCCAGGTTCACCGTCTCGCCCGTCTCGGCCGCCATCGCGCGCAGGTGCTCGCGCGCGATCTCGGGGAGCCGCATGCCGGACAGCACAGCGCCCTGCAGCCGCGCGACCCCCAGGCCCAGCCGCAGGCGCTTCGTGAGCGCGTCGCGGTCGAGGTACCCGCGCTCCGCGAGCAGCTTGGTGAGCCGGTGCACGGTGGGCACCGGCAGGCCGAGCGCCTCGGAGATCTCCTTCTGGCTCAGGTCGGGCCTCACCTCCGAGAAGAGCTCGAGCACGTCGAGGCCCCGGGCAAGCGTTCCGACGGATCCTGTCTCGATAGTTGAAAGCTGCTTTCGCATATCGACCTATGGCAGAATAGCCCCGCCATGGCCACCACGCGGACTCCACCCGACACGCTCCCGTACCGCTGGTATTCGGACCCGCACGTCGAGGAGGTCGAACGCGAGCTCATCTTCAGGCGGCACTGGCAGTACGCGGGCCATCTCGGCGAGCTCCCGGAGCCCGGCAGCTTCTTCCCCACGCGCGCGGGCCGGCTTCCGATCCTGGTCGTGCGCGACCGCGATGACGAGCTGCGGGCCTTCATCAACGTCTGCCGCCACCGCGGCGCCGTGCTCGTCCACGAGCCCACGCAGCGCGGCACGATCCAGTGCCCCTATCACGCGTGGACCTACGGGCTCGACGGCTGCCTGCGCGCCGCGCCGCGCAGCCGCACCGAGACCGGCTTCGATGCCGAGGGGCTCGGCCTGGTCCCGGTGGCGGTCGACACCTGGGGCCCGTTCGTGTTCATCAACCCGGACACGGACGCCGGGCCGCTGTCCGACGCTCTCGGCGACCTGCCCGAGGTGGTCGCGGCGAACGGGCTCGACGTGGACGTGCTGCGCTTCCACACCCGCGTCCCGTACACGATCGACGCCAACTGGAAGATCGGCATCGAGAACTATCTCGAGTGCTACCACTGCCAGATCAACCACCCGGACCTCATGCACGTGATCGAGGAGGACCGGCTCACGTACGAGGTCAGCGGGCTGCGCATGAGCCAGTTCGCCCCGCCGCACCCGGACGCGCTCTCCGGCAGGGCGGCCTATGACGCTCGCGGCCCGATCGAGCGCGCGCAGTTCCACCTGCTCTTCCCCACCCTCAAGTTCAACACCTACCCGGGCCGCCCCAACCTCTCGATCGGCCCGATGTGGCCCGACGCGCCGGCGCAGGCGAGCGCCTGGCTCGACTACTTCTTCGCCGAGGGCGAGGACCCCGAGTGGGTCGACGCGGTGTTCACCTTCGACGACCAGGTCGGGCTCGAGGATCGCGATCTCGTGCGCGCGGTCCAGCAGGGCGCCGGGAGCGGAGCGCTCGCGGGCGGGCGGCTGCTCGCCGACAGCGAGGTCCTGATCGCGGCGTTCCAGGGCATGGTGCGCGAGCGCATCGCCGACGCCCTGCCGTAGCCTCAGCCGAGCTCGCGCGGCGTCTCGAAGGTCCACTCGCGGAGCCGCACGCGCTCGCCGTTCTCGAGCGCCTCGAGCCGCGTCTCGACCCTGAACGCGTGCGCGTCGCAGGTCATCTTGCTGTGCACCTCAGCGCGCGTGAGCAGGTCGCCGCGGCCGAACTCCGTCGAGCACGCGCAGCTGCACCTCGGCCGAGAGCGGGTCGCCCGGGACGATCGAGTACGTCGTGATCGCCCAATAGCCCGTCACGATCCCGCTCGGCAGCCGGTAGCGGCCGCCCTGGTCCCAGTCGAAGACGAGCTCGGTGCGCCCGCTCGTGAAGTCGCGCGTGAGCGTGCGGCCGCCGGGGTCGGGCTCGAGCGTCTCGGTCGCGAGCGGGGTGGCCTGCTCGGGCTCGCCGAAGTCCGGCAGCTCCTCGTCCTCGGCGCGCGGCGGGCGCACCGGCAGGACGAGGCTGCTCTCGGCCGCGTGGATCTTCAGGGTGACCGGCTCGGGCGCGGGCCAGAGCCAGGGCCAGTAGGCGGGCGAGAGCGCGAGACGCAGGCCGTGGCCCGCGGGCAGGGCCTCGGCGATCCCGTCGAGCTCGACCGTGACCGGGACGGGCTCGCCCGGCGGCAGCGGCTCCGGGTGCTCGTGCGAGTGCCGGTGGGTGAGGTTCAGCACCCCGCGCGTGACGAGCGTCGAGGTGCCGTCCGGTGCCACGTGGCAGAGCCGGGCGCAGAGCTGCGCGACGGGCCTGTCGCTCTCCACCAGCAGCTCCGCGCGGGCGTGGCCGCAGATCTCGACCCGCTCGTCGAGCGGCTCCCAGTCGAACGAGAGGGAACGGCCGTCCTCCGCGCGCTGGTCGGGCGCGGCGTCCGCGGGGTTCCCGTCCCCGCACCAGACTCCCGAGTCGAGCCCGCAGAGCAGGTCCGTGCCCACGGCGTGCACGCCCTCGCCGAGGGGCAGCCGCCGCTCCTCGATGCGCTCGGAGGGCCAGCGCTCCTCCGCCACCCAGCGCCCCGGCCGCTCGGCGTGGCGCACCGCGGGCGCCACGGGCTCCTGCATCCAGACGCGGAAGGCGGGCTCGTCCATGATCCCCGTGTCGACGCCCTTCAGGTGCTGGTCCCACCAGCGCAGGCACTCCTGCAGAAAGCCGATCGACGGCCCGGGCACGGAGTCGTCCGGGAACGCGTGCGACCAGGGC
Organism: uncultured Thermoleophilaceae bacterium; assembly: GCA_963808775.1. Taxonomy (GTDB): domain Bacteria; phylum Actinomycetota; class Thermoleophilia; order Solirubrobacterales; family Thermoleophilaceae; genus JACVRW01. The sequence goes on along the minus strand of CAWEGR010000005.1, from coordinate 609,014 downwards.
CCGGCGAGCGCCTTGCAGGGCGCGTCGAGCGAGGCGGCGAGGCGCAGGATCGCGTCCGAGTAGCCGTCCGCCCAGCCGCCGATCGCGTAGACGGGGCAGCCGATCTCCGACGGGTCCTCGCAGACGGAGCCGTGCTTCCAGTAGTCGTCGCGGCGCTGGTGGCGCAGCCACTCGTGCACGTATGGCTCGACCTCGTCGATGCGCTCGAGCCAGCGCTCGCGCCAGTCCGCGCGCAGCTCGGGATCCGGCGCCATCGCGTTGAAGGACTGCATCGACGTTCCCCACGAGAGCATCTCGAGCGCCAGCACGGCCCCGCCGCGGTAGTGGACGTCGTCGGCGTAGCGGTCGTCGGTCGAGCAGAGCGTGATGACCGCCTTCAGCTCCGGCGGCCGGCGCGCGGCCACCTGGAGGCCGTTGAAGCCGCCCCAGGAGATGCCGATCATCCCGCAGGCGCCGCTGCACCAGGGCTGGGCCGCGAGCCAGGCGAGCATCTCGAGGGCGTCGTCGTGCTCCTGCCTCAGGTACTCGTCGTGCAGCAGGCCGTCCGACTCGCCGCTGCCGCGCAGGTCGACGCGCACGCCCGCGTAGCCGTGGCCCGCGATGTAGGCGAAGCGCGACTCGTCCCGCGGGGCCGTGCCGTCGCCCTTGCGGTACGGGATGTAGTCGATCACGGCCGGCACCGGGTCTCGCTCCGCGTCCTCGGGCAGCCAGATGCGAGCCCCGAGCCTGGTGCCGTCGGCGAGCGGGATCCAGACGTGGTCGATCCGGCGCACGGGGCGCGGGAGGTCCGTGACCGTGCGCATCAGGCGCCGAGCAGCTCCCCGCGGTGCTCGTCGAGCCGCGGTCCGGGCGTGCCGCGCCGGAGCGGCTCGCCGTCGACCTTGAAGACCCCGCCGAGGAGCCGCATCTCGCCGGCGCCGTTTCGCTCGACCGTCTGCACGAGGCCGTTCGCCGTCACCTGAGGGTCGTCGAACAGCGCCTCGAGCGGGCGCACCTCGCCGGCCGGCACGCCGCGCTCACCGAGTCGCTCGACCGCATCCGCCACGCTCAGCCCGGCGAAGCCGGCCTCGACGGCCGCCGCGTGCGCGAGCCGGAGCTCTCGCTCGTCCGCGCCCGCCGGCTCGGCCTGCGGGTTGCCCGTGAATGCGTCCTCGAGCCCGAACAGCTCGCAGACCTGCTCGCGCTGGTTCGCGTTCAGGCAGGCGAGCGCGACGAAGCCGTCGCGGCACCGGTGCGCTCGGTAGTAGGGGTCGAGCGCCTCGCCCTCCTCGATTGCCGCCGCGCGCCGGGCGAGGTCCGCGTCCGGCGGGCGCTCGCCGGGCAGCTCGACGAAGCGCTGTGCCTGAAGCGCCAATGCCGCGCCGAGCAGCGACACCTCGACCGTGGGCGCGTGCCCGTCGCGCTCGCGCGACAGCAGCGCGGACGCCACCGACAGCGCCGCCAGCAGGCCGGCGGTGAAGTCCGCCAGGGCGAGCCCGCCGAGGCGGCGCGGCACGCGATCGGCGCTGCGCGGCTGGGCGAGCAGCAGGCCGGAAAGCGCCTGCGCGATCAGGTCGTACGCGGGCCGGTCGGCGTCGGGGCCCTCGCTGCCGAAGGCGGAGATCGACACCACGGCGCAGCGCGGATTGACCTCGCGCACGCTCGCCTCGTCGAGGCCGAACGCGCGCGCCCGCTCCGGCAGGCAGTTGTGGACGAGCGCGTCCGCGCTCGCGATCAGCTCCCTGCTCGCGGCCCGGCCCTCGTCGCTCTTGAGGTCGAGCGCAACCGAGCGCTTGCCGCGGTTGAGCGCGTGGAAGTACGCGCTCTCGCTCTCGCCGATCGGGTCGTAGCGCCTCCACTCGTCGCCGCGCGGCGGCTCGACCTTCACCACGTCCGCACCGAGGTCCGACAGCAGCATCGTCGCGAACGGCCCGGCCACGTACTGGCCGTAGTCGAGGACGCGCAGGCCCGCGAGCGGAGCGCTCATGGCTCCCCCCACGCAGCGAGCACCGCCTCGTTCCAGGCCCGGCAGGAGCGGGCGCGCCGGTAGGCCCGCTGCATCGGGAACTCGAGCGTGAAGCCGAGCGCGCCCGTGACCTGCTGGCAGCCCGCCAGCGCCTCCACGGCTGCGCCCCCCGCGTGCGCCAGCGCGTCCGGGCCCGGCATGTCGGCCGCGAGCAGCGCGAGCCCGTCGCTGAGCGTCGCGGCGTCGGCGAGCGTCTGCTGCACCGGCTCGAGCGCCGCCAGTGGCCGCCCGAACGCGACGCGCGAGCGGGTGTGCTCGAGCGCCAGCGCGAGCGCGGCGGCGCAGACACCGGCCAGGTAGCCGGTCGACGCCGCGATCCAGGCGGCCATCCGCGTCGCGGCCTCGGCACCCTCGACCGTCCGCGAGGCGCGCGAGCCGCGCAGCTCCGACGCCCCGAGCGAGTCCGCGTACGGCACCGGGCGCAGCTCCACGGCATCGGCGAGCTCGAGCCGCCCCCGCCCGACGGTCACGAGCGGCACCCCGTCCGCGGGATAGCGGACCACGGATCCGCTCACGAGCGCCCCGCCGAGCAGACGGTCGAGCGGCCGCAGGGCGGCGAGCGCGCGGCCGAGCTCGAGACCCGCGGGGCCCGCGAGCGCAAGCAGCCCGGGTTCCGTGCCAAGCTCGCCGAAGCCGGCGTCCGCGAGCGCGCTGTCGAGCTCGTCGACCGCGTCCGAGCAGGCCGCGCCAGGGATCCAGGGGTCGGGCGCCGCGTGTGTGCGGGCGATCGCCGCGACCGTCTCGGCGAACTGAGCCGACTCGAAGTCGAGCGCGCCGCGCGCCGAGACCACGCTCATGCGGGGCACCCGAGGCCCATCCGGGCGATCACCCGGCGCTGTATCTCGGCCGCCCCGCCCGCGACAGTGCTCCCCGCGCACGCCCGCCCGAGCGCGGCGATGCGCCCGGCCGCCGGTGCGCCCGGGTCGCTCTCGAGCAGCGCGTCCGGCCCGAGCACCCGCGACCCGAGCTCGGCGGTGCGGCGCGCGAGCAGCGCGATCGAGAGCTTCGCCATCGACGACGCCGCCGCGGCCGGCCGCCCGGCGTCGAGCAGCTCGACGGCGCGGCGCCCGTGCAGGCGGGCGGCCTGGGCCTCGCCGCGCAGCGCGGACAGCTCGCGCCGCTCCGCGCGACCCTCCGCGAGCGCGTCGAGGTCGTCGAGCACGCGCAGCACCACCCCCACCTTCTCGCTCGTCACACGCTCGTGGTCGAGCGTGCGCATCAGCACCTTCCAGCCGCCGTCGGGCGCGCCGACGAGCTGGTCGGCGGGCACCTCGACGCCGTCGAGGAAGACCTCGAACAGCGCGCCGCCGCCGAGCGTGGCGATCTCGCGCACCTCGATGCCGGGGCTGTCCATCGCCGCCACCAGCACGGAGATCCCGCGGTGCGGCCTCGCGGCGCCGGGGTCGGTGCGCACGGCGAGGTAGATCCAGTCGGCGATGCCGGCGCTCGAGGTCCAGAGCTTGTGCCCGTCGACCACGTAGCGGTCGCCCTCGAGCCGCGCCGTCGTCCGCAGCGCGGCGAGGTCGGAGCCGGCCTCGGGCTCGGAGAAGCCCTGGCAGAAGACGAGCCGGCCCGCCGCGATCTCGGGCAGCAGGCGCTCCTGGAGCTCGGGCGACGCGCAGCCGAGCAGGGCGTTGCCGATCGTCTTGACGGACAGCAGGTAGCCGGACAGCGGCAGCCAGTGCCAGCCGAAGCTCTCCTCGACGGCCAGCGTCTCGAGCGGCGAGCGGCCGCCGCCTCCGAGCCGCTCCGGCCAGTGCAGCCCGATCCAGCCCTCGCGGCCCATCGCCTCATAGCCGGCGAGCGAGTCGCCGTCCGAGGGCATGCCCTGAAAGCGGTTCTCCGGCTCGTCCGCGAGCTCGGCGGCGAGGCGTCGAGCGAACTCCGTGGCCCCCGTGACGATGTCGTCGCTCGTTTTCATTGACCGAAAGCGCCTTTCGATCAACGATACAACTCAGGGCAGCCGGCCCGCCAGCACGTCCTCCGCGTGGCGCGCGTAGCCGCCCGCCAGGATCGCCTCCCGCATGCCCGCCATCAGCCGCTGCATGAAGGTGAGGTTGTGCAGGGTGAGGAGCCGCTTGCCGGTCAGCTCGCCGGCGCGCAGCAGGTAGTGCAGGTAGCCGCGCGTGTGCTCGCGGCAGGCCGGGCAGGGGCAGCGCTCGTCGATCGGATCGCGGCTCAGGCGCGCCGCGCCCTTCGTCAGGTCGAGCCGCCAGCGCTTCTCGGGGTCCGGAACGAGCGCCGTGCCGTGCCGCGCCAGCCGCGTCGGGGTGGCGCAGTCGAAGCTGTCGAGGCCCTCCCCGACCGCGTGGACGAGGTCGTCCACGTCCCCGATGCCGAGCAGGTGGCGCGGCGGCTCGTCGGGCAGCGCGGACACGGACCAGCCGATCACCTCGCGCATCTGCGCCTTCTCCTGTCCGAGCGAGCCGCCGATGGCGATTCCGTGCACGCCCGAGCCGGCGACGTGGGCGGTCGACTCGCCCCGCAGGTCCTCGTAGACCCCGCCCTGCACGATCCCGTAGAGGAGCTGCCCGGGCGGAGCGTTCCGCGCGCACCAGGTGACGCAGCGGTCGAGCCAGCGGTGCGTGCGCTCCATCGAGCGCGCGGTGTAGTCGCGCTCGACGTGGAAGGGCGTGCACTCGTCGAACGCGAGCGCGATGTCCGAGCCGAGCTTTGCCTGCACCTCCATCGACGTCTCCGGCCCCATGAAGCGCTCGCCACCGTCGAGATAGGAGCGAAAGCGCACGCCCTCCTCCTCGATCGAGATGATCATCGAGTCGCGCGGGTCGCGCCGGCGCTTGATCTCCTCGGCCACCGAGCCGTGGCCCATCGAGAACACCTGGTAGCCGCCCGAGTCGGTGATGATCGCCCCGCGCCAGCCCATGAACTCGTGCAGCCCGCCCATCTCCTCGACGAGCTCGGGCCCCGGCTGGATGAACAGGTGGAAGGTGTTGCCGAGCACCATGTCGTAGCCGAGCGCGGCGACCTCTGAGGCGTGGAGCGACTTCACCGTCGCCGTCGAGGCGAGCGGCACGAAGGCGGGCGTGCGCACCTCGCCGTGCGGTGTGTGGATGCGGCCCGCGCGCGCCGCGCCGTCGCGCGCCTCGATGCTGAAGGGCCCTCCGCTCACGGACGGCCAGACTAGTCCTCGCCCGGCTAGGCTCGGGGCATGTGCCGCAACATCCGCACGCTCCACAATTTCGACCCCGCCGCTTCTGACGAGGAGATCCACGACGCCGCGCTCCAGTACGTCCGCAAGATCAGCGGCTCGACCAAGCCCTCGCAGGCCAACGAGGAGGCTTTCGAGCTCGCCGTGAACGAGGTGGCCGACGCCACGCGCCGCCTGCTCGACTCGCTCGTCACGAGCGCTCCGCCGAAGAACCGCGAGGTGGAGGCCCAGAAGCGCCGCGAGCGGGCCGAGAAGCGCTACGCGGCCGCCTGAGAAACGAAGAGGCCGCCCGCGTGGGCGGCCTCTCGCCTGGACCTGTGGGGGTTCCAGCCTGTCGCCGGGTGCTCAGCGCTCCTCGGCGCTGCCCTCGACCGCGGCCGGCGTCCCGTCCTCGTTGCCGTTCGTCGCGATCTCGATGCGCTGAGGCTTGCGCTCCTCGGGCTTCGGGATGCGCACCTCGAGCACGCCGTCGTGGAAGCTCGCGGTGATGGCGCTCGCGTCCACGTGGTCCGGCAGGGTCAGCGAGCGGCTGAAGCTGCCGAAGCTGCGCTCGATCCGGTACCAGCCCTTCTCGCGCTGCTCGTGCTCCGCCCTGCGCTCGCCGGAGATCGTGAGCGTGCCGTCCTCGACCTCGATCTTGACGTCGTCGTCGCCGAGGCCCGGCAGGTCCGCCTTGAGGACGAAGTGATCCTCACCCTCGACGAGGTCGACGGGCGGGACCCAGCGGCGCGAGCGCTCCTCGCCGGCTCCGAAGAAGGCGTTGAAGAAGCGGTCCACGTCCCGGCTGAATGGCTCGGGCCTGACAAGTAGTGCCATGGGGATGTCACCTCCGTTGGTATGCAACGTTGGCGAGGATAAAACCTGAGTCCCCAATTGTCAACTTTTCTTAAGCTCTGGAGCAGCGCTTTCCCCGGTCATCTGCGGCGGTTGCGCCTGGCCGAGCAGGGCGAGCGCGGTCGGCGCGACGTCCGCGAGCGCGCCGCCCTCGCGCAGCGGGCCGACGTCGGCGGTCACGATCAGCGGCACCGGGTTCATGGAGTGGGCGGTGTTGGGGCTGCCGTCCGGCTCGAGCATGTGGTCCGCGTTGCCGTGGTCGGCCGTCACGATGCACACCCCGCCCTTCGCCTCGACGGCCTCGAGCACGCGCCCGAGGCAGGCGTCGACCGTCTCGATGGCCCTGACGGCGGCGGGGATCACTCCCGTGTGGCCGACCATGTCGGGGTTGGCGAAGTTGATGATCGCGAAGCCGAAGTCCCCTGAGTTCCATGCCTCGACGAACGCGTCGCACGCCGCCTCCGCGCTCATCTCCGGCTTCTCGTCGTAGGTCGCCACGTCGCGCGGCGAATCCACGAGCCGGCGCACCTCGCCGTCGTACTCGTGCTCCTCGCCGCCGTTGAAGAAGTAGGTCACGTGCGCGTACTTCTCCGTCTCGGCCACATGCAGCTGGGCGACGCCGCGCTCCGCCAGCACCTCCGCGATCGTGACCTCCGGGCGGGCGGGCGGGAAGGCGACCGGGTAGCTCCACTCCTCCTGGTACTCCGTGAGCGTCGTGAGCGGGAAGCTGCCCGCCGCGCCGCGGTCGAACTCGGCGAAGTCCGGCTCGCCGAGCGCGCGGCTCATCTCGCGCGCGCGGTCCGGGCGGAAGTTGAAGAAGATCACGGAGTCGCCCGGGCGGATCGCGCCCTCCTCCCCCACGAGCACCGGGCGAATGAACTCGTCGGTCTCGCCGCGCTCGTATGCGCCGCGAACGGCGTCGGCGGCGGTGTCCGCGCGCCATTCCGCCTCGCCGTGGACGAGCGCGTCGTAGGCGAGCTTCAGCCGGTCCCAGCGGCGGTCGCGGTCCATCGCGTAGTAGCGCCCGCAGATGCTGGCCACGCGGGCGCGCTCGGGAAGCCCCTCCTCGAGCTCGGCGAGGTAGCCCGCGCCCGAGTCGGGCAGCGTGTCGCGACCGTCGGTGAACGCGTGGATCACCGTCTCCGGGACCTGCTCGCGGCGCGCCAGCTCGACGATCGCGCGCAGGTGCTCCGTGCTGGCGTGCACGCCGCCGTCCGACACGAGGCCGAGCAGGTGGACGCGCTCGGCGCCCTGACAGGCCGCGCGCAGCACCTCGTTCTCGAACAGCGAGCCGTCGCTGACCGCCTCGTCGATCCGCAGCAGGTCCTGCTTGACGACGGCGCCGGCGCCGAGGTTGAGGTGGCCGACCTCCGAGTTCCCCATCTGGCCCTCCGGCAGCCCGACGGCCGGGCCCCAGGCGGTCAGGGTCGTGTGCGGGTGGCGCTCCCAGAGCGAGTCGAAGACCGGGGTGTCGGCCAGCTCGACGGCGTTCCCGGGGCCGGGCTCCGCGAGGCCCCAGCCGTCGAGAACGACCAGGCAGACCGACGGGAAGCTCACCCCGACGCCGCCGCCACGATGCGGGCGAAGCCCTCGGGGTCGAGGCTGGCGCCGCCGACGAGCGCACCGTCCACGTCCGGCTGCGCGAGGATCTCGGCGGCGTTGTCCGGCTTCACGCTGCCGCCGTAGAGGACACGCACCTCGCTCGCGGCCTCGCGCGAGCGGCCGGCCACCAGCGCGCGCACGAACGCGATCGCCTCCTGCGCGATCTCGGGGGTCGCCACCTTGCCCGTCCCGATCGCCCAGATCGGCTCGTAGGCGATCACGACGCCCGTGAGCCGCTCGTCCGCGACCCGCTCGAGCCCCTCCTGGACCTGGTGGCGAAGCTTGCGCTCGGTCTCCCCCGCCTCGCGCTCCTCCTCCGTCTCGCCCACGCACAGGATCGGCCGCAGGCCGGCGTCGAGCGCGGCGGGGACCTTGTCCTGCAGGGCGCGGTCCGTCTCGCCGAAGAGCTGGCGGCGCTCCGAATGGCCGAGCACCACGCCGTCCACGCCGATCTCGTTCAGCATCGGGGCCGAGACCTCGCCGGTGAACGCGCCGGTGTCGGCGCTGTGCATGTTCTGCGCGTAGACCGCCACGCCGCTTCCCCGCAGGCTGCCGACGCAGACGTCGAGGCTCGTGAACGGCGCGCAGATCCCAACCGCCGCCGGCCGTCGGCCCTCATCCGGGAGCAGCTCGAGCAGCCGCTCGCAGTAGGTCAGGGCCTCCGCCCGCGTGCCCCACAGCTTCCAGTTGCCGACGATCGCCGGGCGCCGCTCAGGCATCGTCGAGCACCTCCACGCCGGGCAGCTCCTTGCCCTCGAGCAGCTCGAGCGACGCTCCGCCGCCGGTCGAGAGGTGATCCACCTGGTCGGCGAGCCCGAACTCCGCGAGCGCCGCGCCGGAGTCGCCGCCGCCCACCACCGTGGTGCCCGGCGCGCGGGCCACGGCCTCGGCGAGCGCGCGCGTGCCGGCCGCGAACGGCTCGAGCTCGAAGGCCCCCATGGGGCCGTTCCAGAACACGGTCCCGGCGCTCCCGATCTCGTCGGCGTAGGCCGCGGCGCTCCGCGGGCCGATGTCGAGCCCCATCCAGCCGTCGGGCACCTCGACTCCGTCGAGCTCCCTCCGCTCCGTCCCGGCGTCGAACTCGCGGCCGAGCACGAGGTCGGTCGGCAAGGTCAGCCTGCAGCGCGAGCCCTCGGCCTTCTCGAGCGCGCGCCGCGCCAACTCGACGCCCTCCTCCTCGACGAGCGAGTCGCCGGTGGAGATGCCCTGCGCGCGGAAGAACGAGAAGCACATCGCCCCTCCGATCAGCAGCGTGTCGGCGACGTCGAGGAAGCGGTCGATGAGCGCGATCTTGTCGCTCACCTTGGCGCCACCGAGCACGACGACGAGCGGCCGCTCGGGAGCCTCCACGATCGAGCGAAGCGTGCTCACCTCGCGCTCGAGCAGCAGGCCCGCCACGGCCGGGCTGAGCAGCTCCGCCACACCCGCCGTGGACGCGTGAGCGCGGTGTGCCGAGCCGAACGCATCCATCACGTAGACATCCGCGAGCGAGGCGAGCTCGCGCGCGAGCGCGGGGTCATTCTTCGTCTCGCCCGGCTCCCAGCGCGTGTTCTCGAGCACGAGCACCGAGCCCGGCTCGAGCCTGTCGAGCGCGGAGCGGACCTCGTCGCCGACCACCGCCGGCGCCTGTTCGACCGGTGCGCCGAGCAGTTCGCCGAGGCGCTCCGCGGCGGGCCGCAGCGACGTCGCCGGGTCGCGGGCCCTTCGGCCTCCCAAGGTGCGAGCACAGCACGAGCCGCGCGCCCTTGCCGAGCAGCAGCTCGAGCGTCGGCAGCGCCGCGCGGATGCGGGCGTCGTCCGTCACCCGGCCGTCGTCCAGCGGGACGTTGAAGTCGACGCGCACGAGGACGGTCTCACCGCCCGCGAGCTCGAGGTCGCGGACGGTGGCCTTCCCGAGCGTGGCGCCCGTCTCAGGCAACCGGCGACCCCGCGAGCACCCGCTGGGCGAGATCGACGACGCGGTTCGAGTAACCCCACTCGTTGTCGTACCAGGACACGACCTTCACGAGCTTCTCGTCGATCACCATCGTCAGGGGCGCGTCGAAGATCGACGAGTAGGGCGAGGTCACGATGTCGGTCGACACGAGCGGCTCCTCGCTGTACTTGAGGATCCCCTCGAGTGAGCCGCTGTCGGCCTTCTCCGCGAACGCGGCGTTGATGTCCTCCTTCGAGGCCGGACGCGACAGCTCGCAGGTGAGGTCGACGACCGACCCGGTGATGACCGGGGCCCGCACGGCGATCCCGTTCAGCTTCCCGTCGAGCTCCGGGAGGACGAGGCCGACCGCCTTGGCGGCTCCGGTCGAGGTGGGCACGAGGTTGACCGCGGCGGCCCGCGCGCGGCGCGGGTCCGAATGCGGCGCGTCCTGCAGGCGCTGGTCCGCGGTGTAGGCGTGGATCGTGGTCATGATCCCGCGCTCGATCCCGACGGCGTCGTTCAGCACCTTGGCCACCGGCGCCAGGCAGTTCGTCGTGCAGGACGCGTTCGAGATGACGTGGTGGCTGTCAGGGTCGTAGGCGTCGTCGTTGACCCCGAGGGCGAGGGTCACGTCCGGCTCGGTTGCCGGCGCCGTGATGATCACCTTCTTCGCGCCCGCGTCGAGGTGCTTGGCGGCGTCGGGACGCTTCGTGAAGAAGCCGGTCGACTCGATCACCACGTCGGCGCCGACATCGCCCCAGGGCAGCGCCGCCGGGTCGCGCTCGGCGAACACCTTCAGCTCGTCGCCGTCGACGATCAGGCTGTTCTCGGTGAAGTCGACCTCGCCGCGGAACGGGCCCAGGATCGAGTCGTACTTGAGCAGGTGGGCGAGCGTCTTCGTGTCGGTGATGTCGTTGATGCCGACCCAGTCGATGTCGGCGCCGCGAGCGTGAGCCGCGCGGAAGACGTTGCGCCCGATGCGGCCGAAGCCGTTGATGCCGGCCTTCAAGGCCATCCAGGTGCTCCCTTTCTTCGCTTCCTCGGTGCGGCGGTGAATCTATCGAGTCAGGACCGCCGCGGCGGCTTGTCGACGTCCCGATGGACGACGTCGATCAGGTAGTCGCCACGCTCCTCGTATATCCGCGCCAGGTGCTCGGCAATCACGACGGAGCGGTGCCGCCCGCCCGTGCAGCCGATCCCGACCATGAGGTGCGACTTGCCCTCGTTCTCGTACGCGGGAAGCAGGTAGTCGAGCAGCGGCGTGAGCCGCTCGTAGAACTCGCCGATCCCGTCGCTCGACTCGACGTACTCGATGACGTCCGCATCGAGCCCGGTGAGCTCGCGCAGGTCGGCCTCGTAGTGCGGGTTCGGGAGGAAGCGCACGTCGAAGGCGAGATCGGCGTCGCGGGGGCTCCCGTGCTTGAAGCCAAAGGTCATGAAGGTCACCGCGAGCCGGCCGACCTTGCCGTGCGGAAGCATCTTGTCCGCCACGACCTTGCGGAGCCGCGCGGCCGACAGGTCGCTCGTGTCGATGCAGACGTCGGCGCGCTCCTTCAGCGGGGCGAGCAGCTCGTGCTCGTCGCGCAGCGCGGTCTCGACGGACCCTCCGAGCGCCAGCGGGTGCCTGCGCCGCGTCTCCTTGAAGCGATTGATGAGCACGGGCTCCGACGCCTCGAGGAACAGCACCCGGTACGGAACGGCGCGCGCATCCAGGTCGTCGAGCACGCGCACCAGGCCGTCGAAGTAGTCGCCGCCGCGCACGTCCGAGGCCACGGCGGCGCGCTCCACCTTCGAGCCCTCGTGACCGAACAGCTCCGCGAGCGAGCCGATCATCTCGGGCGGGAGGTTGTCGACGCAGAAGTAGCCGGCGTCCTCGAAGGTCGCCATCGCCTGTGACTTGCCGGCGCCGGAGAACCCGGTGATCACGACGAAGTCCTCGAGGCGGCTCATGGCTCAGCGCACCTTGTGCACGTAGTCGTGGATCTCGCGCGCCACCTTGCCCGGCAGGCCCGGGACGGCCTCGAGCTCGTCGCGGCTCGCGCGCAGGAAGCGCTCGGGCGAGCCGAAGTGCTGCAGGATGCTGCGCTTGCGGGCGGGGCCGACGCCGGGCAGCTCGTCGAGGATCGAGCGCGTCATCGCGCGGTCGCGCCGGCCGCGGTGGAACTCGATCGCGAAGCGGTGCGCCTCGTCGCGGACGCGCTGCAGGAGCTGCAGCTCCGGCGTGTCGTGGGAGAGGCGCAGCGGCGCGGGCCGCCCTGGAACGAAGACCTCCTCGATCCGCTTCGCGAGGCTCACGACGGTCACCCCGAGATCGCGGAACGGGCCGAGCTCCCGGAGGCCGGCCGAGAGCTGGCCCTGGCCGCCGTCGATCACGATCAGCGCCGGCAGCGACGCGAAGCTCTCGTCGTACTCCTTGTCGTGCGGGCTTCGTTCGCGCTGAGCGACGTATTGGGCCATCCGGCGTGAGAGCACCTCTGCCATGGCGGCGAAGTCATCTTGAACGGAGTCCCGGATGCCGAAGCGGCGGTAGTCGGCCTTCTTCGGCGCGCCGCCCTCGAACGCGACCATCGACGCGACCGTGTGCGAGCCCATCAGGTTCGAGATGTCGAAGCACTCGATCCGCATCGGGATCGTCTCCATCCCGAGCGCGCGCTGCAGGCCCCCGAGCGCCTCGATCCGCTGCGTGCGGCGCCGCTCCGAGCGCAGCCGGTCCTGGTCGAGGGCGAGTCGCGCGTTGCGCTCGGCGAGCTCGAGGATGCGCCGCTTGTCGCCGCGCTCCGCGTGGCGCACCTCCACGGGAGCCCCGCGCCGCTCGGCGAGCGCCTCGGCGAGCGTGCCGGTGTGCTCGAGCGAGCCCTGAACGATCACCTGCGGCGGCACCGCGAGCGCGCTCGCGTAGTACTGCAGCACGAACTCCTCGGCGACCTCCCCCTCGTCGCGCTCGCCCTCGTTGTCGAGGTAGAAGCTCTGACGGTCGGCGAGCACGCCGTCGCGGACCTGGAAGACCTGGGCGTTCGCGTCGGTGCCCTCGCCGGCGACGGCGATCGCGTCGAGGGTGCCGACCGCCTCGTTCGCGACGCGCTGGCGCTCGAGCAGCGAGCGCACCGCCCCCAGCTTGTTGCGGTACATGGCCGCCTGCTCGAACTCCTGCTCCGCGGAGGCCTTCTTCATGCCCTGGTCGAGCGCCTTCTCGATCTGGCGATAGCGGCCCGACAGGAAGCCGATGATCGTGTCGACGTTCTCGCGGTACTCCTCCTTCGAGCTGTAGCCGACGCAGGGCGCCTGGCAGCGCTTGATGTAGTAGTCGAGGCACGGGCTGCCGCTCGCCCGTCCCGGCTCCGGGCCGTCACAGGTCCGGTACTGGAAGACCTTGCCGAGCAGGTCGAGCGTCTCGCGCACGCGCTTGGCGTTCGAGAACGGGCCGAAGTAGGCGCGGCCCCGGCGATGGCGCTCGCGCGTGAAGTAGATGCGCGGATAGTCCTCGTCGAGGCTGATCCCGATGTAGGGGTAGGACTTGTCGTCGCGCAGGCGGACGTTGAAGACGGGCCGGTAGCGCTTGATGAACTCCTGCTCGGCGAGCAGCGCCTCGGCCTCGGTCTCCGTGGCGATGAACTCGATGTCGCGGATCTGCGAGACCATCTCGGCCGCGCCCCGTGCCCCGGGCTTCGAGAAGTGGCCCGCGACCCGCTTCCTGATCGAGCGCGCCTTGCCCACGTACAGGACCTTGCCGCGGCCGTCGCGGAAGATGTAGACGCCCGGTGAATCCGGGAGAGCGCGTCGTTGCTCGGTCACTCGCTCGGCGACGTCCATCCTGTCTCGAGGATAGGAACGCCGCCAGCCGGACCCGCCAGGTTGCGCGCGGGGCTAGGCGCATCTAGTGTCATTTGATGGCCCGGGCGGACTCGCCGTGAGCGCGGCCGCGCCGTCCCCTGAGCAGACGAAGGTCGCGGAGGAGACGCGCGCGGTCCTGCTGGTCGTGGGCTCGATGGTGAGCCTGCAGTTCGGCACCGCGATCGCCATCTCGGCGTTCGACGAGGCGGGACCCCTCGGCGTCGTGTGGGTCAGGGGCCTGATCGCGGCTCTGATCCTCACGCTCTACCTGCGCCCGCGGCTGCGCTCGTACACCCCGGACCAGTGGCGGGCGATCGTGCCGTACGGCCTCTGCCTGGCGTCCTTCACGGTCTTCTTCTATCTCGCGCTCGACCGGGCGCCGCTCGGCGTGGTCAGCGCCCTCGAGATGACCGGTCCGCTCGCGGTCGCGGCGGTCGGACGCCGGAACCGGCTCGACCTCCTGTGGATCGCCTTCGCCGCGGCCGGGGTCGCGCTGCTCGCGTTTGCGAAGGGCGTGGACGGCAGCATCGACCCGCTCGGGGTGGTGTTCGCGCTCCTCGCGGCCGCCGGGCTGGGCCTCTACATCGTGTTCGGCAAGCAGGTCGGCCAGCGAGTGCAGGGGCTCGACGGCCTCGCGACCGCGCTGCTCGTCGCGGCCCTGGTGCAGACGCCGTTCGGCGTCGCCGAGAGCGGTACCGACCTGCTCAGCCTGGGCGTGCTCGGCATCTGCGCAGCGGCCGGCGTTCTGTCGACGGTGATTCCATTCAGCTTCGAGCTGATCGCGCTGCGCACGCTGTCGATCGGCGTCTTCGGTCTGCTGCTCGCCTTCGAGCCCGCGGTCGCCGCTCTTGCGGGCTGGGCGGTGCGCGATCAGGCACTGACGACGGGGCAGCTGGTGGGAATCGGCCTGATCGTGCTCGCCGGCGCGGGGGTGATGGGCCCCGGCCGGCTGCGAGGGCGAGCTCGCTCACCCGACGAGCTCGCCGACGATCCCCGGCTCGTGGCACTCGGACGCGTGCCGCTGTTCGAGGACTTCAGCGCCGCGGAGCTCGAGACGGTCGGCGCGTGCGCGCGCGAGCTGGGCGTGGACCCCGGCACGACGGTGATCCGCGAGGGCGAGACCGGCACCGACCTCTTCCTGGTAGGGAAGGGCGAGCTCGACATCAGCATCGACGGCCGGACGGTCAACACGATGCATCCCGGCGACTTCATGGGCGAGCTCGCGCTGCTCTCGGGCAACCCCCGCAGCGCGAGCGCGACGGCGACGGTGCCGGCAACGCTCTATGTGATCGGCAAGGAGGACTTCGAGGCCCTGCGAGCGGACCACCCCCGGATCGACGGCAAGCTGCTCGCCGTCGTCGCCCAGAGGATGCGAGGGCGCTAGCCGCGATGACCAGTCTCACCGAGATGCAGCTGGCCGGCATCGGCACGGACGTCAACGTGGCGGAGGGCTACCCGAGCCAGCGACTCACCCCGTCGCAGCAGGCGATCGTGGACCGATTCCCGGAGCTCATGAACGAGGCGGTCACGCGCGGGTTCCGTGAGCTCGAGTCGCGAGCGCACGTCGCCTTCTTCGAGGCGCTCGGGCAAAGGTCGGCTCCCGTGGGCTCCGCACGGCTGGCGAGCTACTACTCGTCGTCGCAGGCGATCGATGTGGTGGCTCGCTGCCTGAGGGAGACGACCGACGCGGTCGCCGTCGTGAGCCCGACCCTCGACTGCATCCCGGCCCTGCTGCGCGCGCGCGGCCTGAGGCTGGCCCCCGTTCCCGAGGCACACCTCGCCGGCGGCGACCCGTTCGAGGAGATCGAGGGAGCGCCCGGCGCCCTGTTCATCGCCAACCCGAACAACCCGACCGGCATGCACCTCGACGAGGCGACGCTCACCGCGCTCGCCCAGACCTGCGCGAGGCGGGACGTCGTGCTCGTGATCGACCAGTGCTTCCGTGCATTTGACCCGCGCACGCAGTACGACACCTACGCCTGCCTCGATGCCACCGGCGCCGAGTACGTGGTGATCGAGGATACGGGCAAGCTCTGGCCCGTCGGCGGTCTGAAGCTCGGCTTCCTGTGCACGTCGATCACGACCCGGCTGCAGATCGGCACCGCCACCGCGGACGTTCTTCTAACGGCCTCGCCCTTCGTGGCCCGCCTCGTGGAAGAGCTCGCGCTGGACATGGGATCCGGCGGCCTCGAGCAGATGCAGGCGCTGATCGAGGGCAACCGGGCGCGGATAGCGCAGGCGCTCGAGGGCTTCCCGGATGCCTCCCTCGCCGATGATGGATCGCGCGTCAGCGTCTCGCGGGTCGAGCTTCCGGAGCTGAGCGCGACGCGCATATGGGGGCGGCTGCTGCAACGCGGGGTGCACACGGTGCCCTGCCGGCCCTTCTACTGGGCGAGCCCGCTGGAGGGCGAGCGCTACCTGAGAGTGGCGCTGTCACGGAACCCCGACGACGTGCAGGCAGCGGCGGAGGCCGTGCGCGACGTGGTCGGGGTTACTGTGGCGGCATGAGCACGAAGATCGAATCGCTCGCGGGCATTCCACTCTTCGAGGACCTCGACGCCGAGCAGCTGGCATCGGTGGCGGACAGCATGCGGGAGACCCGGATCGAGACGGGCAGCGAGCTGATCCGCGAGGGCGAGGCCGGGACGGAGTTCTTCGTGGTCACCGAGGGATCGCTCGAGATCAGCGTGCGCGGCCGCGTCGTACGCCTGCTCGGAAGCGGCGACTTCCTCGGCGAGCTCGCATTGCTCTTCGGAGCGCCCCGGAGCGCGACGGCGGTCGCCCTCGAGCCGACCACCCTGCTCGTCATGGAGAAGGACGACTTCACGGCGCTCATGAACGGCCAGCCCGAGGTGGAGACCAAGGTGTTCGGCGTCGTGGCTGAGCGGATGCGCTACCGCTAGGCGTCCGTCGCAGCCCTACTCGAGCAGCCGCACGACCGACTCGGCCACGCAGACGGGCTTCTCGCCGCCCTCGATCTCGACGGTCCACTTCTGGACGAGCTGGTACCAGCCGCCGCCGACCTCGTCGACCGAGACGGTCTCGAGGCTGGCGCGGATGCGGCTGCCGACCGGCACGGGCGCCGGGAAGCGCACCTTGTTCCAGCCGTAGTTGATGCCCATCCGGAAGCCCTCGGAGCGGAACAGGCTGTCCCGGAAGCCGTCGACCATGGAGAGGGTGCAGTTGCCGTGGGCGATCGTCGTGCCGAACGGGCTCTCCGTCTTCGCGCGCTCGACGTCCACGTGAATCCACTGGAAGTCGCCGGAGACCTCGGCGAACTTGTTGATGTCGTCCTGGGTCACCTCGCGCCACTCGCTCGGCCCCACGGTCTGGCCGACGAGCGCCCTGAGCTCGTCGACGCCGTTCACGGTTGTGGTCATGGCGCGCCAGCCTACCCGCTGCCCGAACGGGCCTCCGCTACTGTCGCTCAGGTCGAAATGGCACGCCGCCCCTCGAACAATGGGTTGACGCGGCGGCACTTCATCGGGGCCGCGGGAGCGTCCGCAGCGGGAGTGGGGATGCTCGGCGCAGGGGCGTGCAGCTCCGGCGCGACGGGCGATTCCTCGGACGAGATGAACGTGCTGCTCGTGATCATCGATTCCGTCCGCAGCGACCACGTCGCGGCGTACGGCGCACCGCAAGTCGAGACGCCGAACATCGACTCGGTGGCGGCCGAGGGCGTCCGCTTCACCCGCTTCTTCCCCGAGGCGATGCCGACCGTGCCCGCGCGCCGCACGATCATGACCGGCAAGCGCATCTTCCCCTTCCGGGTCTGGGAGCGGGCGCCCGACCTCGGCCGCGGCCCCGGCTCGGCGCCGATCGACAACCTGAAGGAGCTGTTCACGGAGCAGCTGAAGCGCGCCGGCTACTGGACCACCTCGGCCTCCGACAACCCCTTCCTCGCCCACACGAAGTCGTTCCGGCCCTTCCGGCTCACCTTCGACCGCTACGTCTCGGTGGTGGGGCACAGCGGCACCCGCGGCGATCCCGCGTCGGTCACCGACGAGGAGCTCGCGCGCTGGCTGCCCGAGGGCCTCGCCGACGACGAGCGCTACGTCGACGGCATGCGCAAGTACCTCGCCAACACCGGCAAGGGCATGGACGACTCCGAGTCGAACTCGGCGCGCGTGTTCGGCGAGTCCATCAAGCTGCTCGAGGAGGCTGCGGAGAAGCAGCCGTTCGCGCTCGTGGTCGACAACTTCGACCCGCACGAGCCCTGGAGCCCGGCGCCCGAGTACCTGCGCATGTATGCCGATCCGAGCTACAAGGGGCCGAGCCCCGGCACGGCCCGCTACGCCCGCGCGGACACGTACCTGACCGAGGAGGAGGTCCGCCAGATGCGGGCGGTCTACGCCGCCTCGCTGACCGTCGCGGACAAGTGGCTCGGCACGTTCCTCGAGCGCTTCCGCGACCTCGGCCTGCACGAGAACACCGTGCTGATCCTCGTGAGCGACCACGGCCTGCTGCTCGGCGACCGCGGCTGGACCGGCAAGATCGCCCAGGAGCTCCACCCCGAGCTGATCCAGACGCCCTGCGTGATCTGCCACCCCGAGGGCAAGGCCGCCGGCACGACCAGCTCGTACTTCGCCTCGACCCACGACCTCGCGCCGACGCTGCTCTCGATGGCGGGCATCGACCCGCCCTCGTACATGGACGGGACCGATCTGTCCCCGCTGTTCGACGGCGAGGAGCTCCCGGAGCGCCCGTTCGCCTACGGCGGCTACTTCAACCACTTCTTCGTGCGCGACGACCACTGGTCCTACGTGGCCGACAACCGCGGCAAGGGCCGCCAGCTCTACGACCTCACGCTCGACCCGTTCGAGCAGGACGACGTGGCGGAGGAGAACCGCGACGTCCACCGCGAACTGCACGCCCGGCTCGTCGACACGATCGGCGGGCTGCCGCCGTACTACACGGGCGAGGCGGTCGCGCCCGGGCGCTGGTAGGCGGGCGGCGGCTAGGCTCGCGCCTCGGTGGAGGCGAGGGCGGATCCGCTCGTGATCAGCGCGGTTGGCGGCTCGGGCACGCGCGTGTTCAGCCGGATCGCCCGCGACGCCGGCGTGTTCATGGGCAACGGGCGGGACGACCTGGAGGACGCGCTTTTGCTGTCGCCGTTCTACGGCGAGTTCACGACCGACTATCTGCCGAGAACGCCGAGGCGCTCGTTCACGGCCGCCAGCGGGCCCACGACCGAGCAACCCGATGCACGGACCGAGGACGAACCAGGGCGGCTGCTCGGAGAGGAAATCCATCCGTCTGAACTCTATTTAGTCCATCGAGATTCCCTGGAATCGACTCAGGGCCGGTGGTACCAGGGCTTCGACCTCAGTGCCGACGCCAGGGCGCGGCGACCGTCCTTCATCAGTGGTTCGCCGTGCGTGGGCAGCACGCGGTCGAAATCCAGCTCGAGCAGGGGCTTCAGCGTCGGGTTGAAGCGGTCGCGGTAGAAGCGCTCCACGCGCTCGTCGACCTTCTCGGCGGACCACACCTTCAGCCGCCCGCTGTGCTCGACCACGGCGTCGCCGAAGACGAGCGCCCGGTGCGAGGCCAACAGGAGCGGCGTCTCGAAGCGGCGCGGGCTGCCGATCGCGTAGGCGCTGGCACCGCCGGGCAGCGGCTTCGAGACGTCGATCGGCTTGAACCCCGTTCTCCTCCGCAGCCGCTTCGCGCAGGCGGGATGGCCGTGGATGGTCACCTCGGCGTCCTTGCGGAAGCGGTCGCGGATCGGCTCCGAGCTGCGCACGTGGTAGGGCAGCGAGATCAGGATCGCGAGCCGGTCGCCGAGGTTCGCCTCGATCAAGCCGAGCACCGCCTCGGCCTCCGCGCCGTCGTCCGGCAGCAGCGGATCGATCAGGAGCAACTCGTCGCCCGCGCGCGCCGCGAAGCTCACCACCTCCGCGCCGAACTGTCCGGGATGCCACTCGGGGTGGCGGGCGGTCCAGCGCCACAGGTCCTTCACAAGTCGCTTGGGCTTCGTCGGCATGGCGCGGCATCTTCTCACTCCACGAGCCTGACCTCGAAGCCTCCGATCACGGGGATCTCCCCAGCCCCGCCGAGCAGCCCGAGGATCTTCGTCACGTACCCCCTCGTCTCGGCGAACGGCGGGATGCCGCCGAAGCGCTCGACCGCACCCGCGCCGGCGTTGTAGCCGGCCAGCGCGAGCGCGACCTTTCCGCCGAACTGCTTCAACAGGTCGCTCATCAGATGCGCCTGGGCGTCGATCGCCGCGACCGGGTCGAATGGATCGTCGAGCCCGTAGGCATCCGCCGTCCCGGGCATGAACTGCGCGATGCCCTCCGCCCCGGCGGGGCTGCGCGCGAACGGGTTGAAGCCCGACTCTGCGTAGAGCTGCGCGGCGAGCACGTTCATCGGCACGTTCCACCTGAGCGCCGCGCGCGCGATCGCGTCGTGAAAGCGCGGCGGGACGAAGCTCGGCAGGCCGTGATGGACCCGCGAGTGGTCGCCCCCGGGCGGCTCCCACGAACCCTGGTCGAAGCGAGCCGGGTGCTCGCGGTCACGCGGATTTGCCCCGAGGCCGTAGTGCCACGGCTCCCACGCGTAGCGGTTGATGAAGCCGAAGCGGCGCGCGTTTGCCTTCAGCCACGCGTATGCCGCGGGCGGCCCGAGGTCGAGCTCCGTGCCGTAGCGGTGCAGGCTCGTCCCGGGCGGCGCGACCCACTTGGGGTTCGGGTTCGCCGCGAACAGGCGCGCCTGCTCGGCGTCCGAGCGGAACGCGGAGTTGACCGACAGGTAGAGGCCCGCCTCCCGGCGCGCGGCGAGGGCCATCTGGTCGAACGCGGCGGCGGTGTCGGGGCGCATCGGCTTGCCCATTCGGTACGCGAGCGGGCCGTCGTAGCCGCCACCCGAGCCGAACGCGGGCATCCCGATTCCCGCCCCGAGCGATGGAGTCAGCTCGGCGGCGGCGCTCGCCTCGACCGCGACGGTGCGTCCGTCGCCGCGCGCCCGTGGCCGCTCGGAGGGGTGCAACCTCAGCCGCGCCTCCCCGCGCACGGACACCTTCACCCGCGTGGGCGCGAACCCGCCCCCGGGAAAGGACACGTCCCAGGGCCGCACCGTGACGCCGTTGCGACGCCCACCGCGCACGGCGGCGATCGTCGCTCGCGCGAGGTACACGGGGAGCGGCAGATGGCGCGGGTTCGGCAGACCGTTCGGAAGCACCGGCGGCTCGAACAACCGCGGGTAGAGGTCGCGCATGACCTGGGCCGCGGACACCGCGGCGAGGTCGGCCGCACGCTGGTGCTTGCCCTTCGCGCCCAGCGCCTGCCCGAAGGCGAAGAACACCACCCCTCCACCGATCAGGAGCGTGATCACGGCGAGCATCAGGAGCGACGCCTGGCCGCGCTCGCGTCGCGCCGCTTCTCGGAGGTTCAGCATGCCCTCGCAGGCTGCCGGCGGTCGACAGACGGCTCAACGCACGTGCGTAAAAACCTGGCGACGGAACCGCGTCATTCGCGATTCCCCGCCGTCTCTCGCGGAGCCATGCGCGGCGAGCCAGAGTCCCCGGCGAGCGTGCAGCGCGCCTCCCGCGCAGGTCGCAGAGGGGTGCCGGCGATCGCGCAGGCATAGTCCGTCGCCGCGCGATCCGGAGTGCCGCCGTCCGTATCCGGAACGGCCTCGAGCACCTCGCTCGAGATCGTCAGGAACGCCAGGAGCCCGCCGAGCGCAGCGATCACGGCGCAGGCCACCATCGCCACGTCGAACCCGTCGGCCATCGCGACCGGGTCGTAGAAGCTGTCGCCGGTAAGGCCCGCGATCACCGGGAGGACCGCTACGGCCAGCAGCCCGGCGAGGCGGGCGACGGCGTTGTTGATCCCCGAGGCGATCCCGGCGTGCCGGGCGTCCGCCGCGGCGAGGACGGTCGCCGTCACCGGTGCGACCACCAATGTCAGACCCACCCCGAAGACGATCACCGCCGGCAGCACGCTCGAGAGGTAGCTGTCACCGGGCTCGATCCGGGTCATCAGCAGCAGGCCGACCGCGATCACGAGCGGACCCGCGGTGAGCGGGATCCTCGCGCCGATGCGCTGGGCCAGGGCGCCCGAACGGGCTGAGAAGACGAGCAAGAGCGCGGTCACCGGCAGCGATGCGGCGCCGGCGGCGACGGGCGAGTAGCCGAGGGAGATCTGCAGGAAGGACACGAAGAGGAAGAAGAAGCCGCCAAGCGCCGCGTAGACGACGAACGTCACCAGGTTGGCTGCGCTGAACTGCCGCGAGGCGAAGATCTCGAGGGGCATCATCGGGTTCCGGCTTCGGCGCTCGTGGAGCAGGAAGGCGGCCAGGGCCACGAGGCCCCCGATCCCGGCCACCAGGATCAGCGGCGTCGCCCCCGTCTCGGGGGCCTCGATCAGCGCATAGGTGGTCCCGCCGAGCCCGAGCCCAACCAACGCCGCGCCCGCGAAGTCGAGACGACCGCCGGCGGTCGGATCACGGCTCTCGGGGACGTGGCGGCTGGCCATCGCCATCACGAGGATGCCGAGCGGGAGGTTGATCAGGAAGATCGCCCGCCACGACACGGCCTCGACGAGATAGCCGCCCACCAGTGGACCGAGCGCGGCCGCCACCCCGCCCAGCCCCGACCAGGCGCCGATCGCCGCCGCGCGGTCGGTCGGGCGAAAGCTCGACTCGATCATCGCCAGGCTGCCGGGGGTGAGCAGCGCTCCGCCGATTCCCTGCAGCAGCCTGGCGCCCACCAGCAGCTCGGCGTTCGGCGCGATGGCGCACAGCAGCGAGGCGGCCGTGAACAACCCGGTGCCCAGGACGAAGATGCGCCGGCGGCCGTAGCGGTCGCCCAGGGATCCGCCGAGCAGGATCAGCGATGCGAGCGTCAGCAGGTAGCCGTTGAGGATCCATTGCAGGGAACTGGTCGATGCGTCGAGGTCGCGGCCGATATCGGGAAGGGCCACGTTGACGACGGTGCCGTCGAGGAGCGCCATGCCCGACCCCAGGACCGCCACGGCCAGCACCCAGCGGCCCGCCGTGCTTCCGTAGGCGACGCCGTCAGGGGGTGTCTGCACGCAGGATCTCGCGCGCGTACTGGGCGTGCTCCGAGCTCACCACGATGTCGTGCGCCCCCGTGGTGGCCACCCCGTCTCCAGCCCCGGCCCCGCTGTTCGTCAACCGGGTCAGGCACTCGATGCCGGAGCCGCGCAGGACCGAGCAGAGGAGCTCCGCCTCGGCCTCGCTGTTCGCGACTCCGACTGTGACCCAGTCGTCCATCTCGGCTACCGGAATGTATCGGTACGCGTTTGCGCCGGGCGTGCGAAGCGGATGTCAGCCGAGCTCGCGCGCCAGCGCCGCCCGCAGCTGGGGTCCGCTGAGCCCCTCGACGCGCACGACCTTGTCCCGCGAGCTCCCGCCGCGCATGACGCTAACCCGGCCGCGCGCGACCCCGAGCCGCTTCGCGAGCAGGCGGCAGAGCGCAGCGTTCGCCGCGCCCTCGACGGGCGGTGCGGTCACGCGCACGAGCAGGCGCCCGTCGCGTTCGCCGGCGATCTCGTCGCGCTGCGCCCGGGGGATCACGCGAACCTCGATGTCGCCCACGGCGCGAGCGTAGTCGGCCCCCGGGCGCGCGAGCCGGTATACCGCGAGGCATGGATGCGATCAGGGAAGCCGTCGAGCAGGCTGCGCAGCACCTCGCCGCACATCCGGAGGGCGGCAGCGGACCCGATGCCGCCGCCGTCGCGGTGCTCGAGGACGGCCTGCGTTGCCGCGTCGAGGGTCCGGCCGGCGCGGTCGTGACCGACATGGCGAGGGCCGTGGGAGGCGGGGAGAGCGCGGCGAGTCCCGGCTGGATGATGCGCGCGGCCCTGGCCGCGTGCGACGCGACGATCATCGCCATCGAGGCGGCGCGGGAGGGCGTGGCTCTGGAGCGCCTGCGCGTGAGCGTGGAGAGCGACTCGGATTTCCGCGGCATGCTCGGGCTCGGCGACGACGTGCGACCGGGGCCGTTGGACGTCCGGATCCGCATCGAGCTCTCGGCGCCGGACGCGAGCGAGGAGCAGCTCCGAGCGATCGTCGCGCGCGCGGAGGCCCGCTCGCCCGTGGGCGACGCGATCGCGCACGGGGTCCCCGTGCGGACCGAGGTCGAGGTCGGCTGACGCTCACGCCAGAGGCTCCGCGCACAGGTCGGCGAGCGCGCCGACCGCGCGTCCGAGCTCGCCGCGCGACTCGCGGCCGCTGAGCGCCAGACCGGCGCCCATCCGCGACTCGGGCAGCAGGAGCCACTCCGGGCTGTGAGCCGGGTCGTCGCGGCTCCTGTTGACGGTGACGAGCGGTGGGGGCCCGACCCGCTCGAGGCAGTCGCCCGCGAGCTCGGCGAGGGACGGCTCGAGAGCAGGCGTCGTGACCAGCACGCTGCGGGTCGCAAGCGAGGCGCACACCCCGCCCACCGCTCCCGAGCCCGCGTCGATGACGAGCGGGGCCACCCCCGAGAGGGTCTCGACGAGGCCCGCGGGGTCGCCGGCCGCGTGCACG
Source organism: uncultured Thermoleophilaceae bacterium (assembly GCA_963808775.1). Classification (GTDB taxonomy): domain Bacteria; phylum Actinomycetota; class Thermoleophilia; order Solirubrobacterales; family Thermoleophilaceae; genus JACVRW01. The sequence continues at coordinate 585,164 of CAWEGR010000005.1, read as the reverse complement.
AGGCAGATCCGCCCGTGAGCTCGCGTGACCCTGCCGGAGCGGGCCAGCATGCGCGCCAGGCGGGCGGCCGGCCGCGCCGCAAGCGGCACGCCGCCCGAGCGGGGCTCGCACTCGACGGCAGCGGTCCCTGACGGATCGCGACAGCCGAGCTCGGCCGCCAGAGCACGCGCCACGGTCGTGGTGCCGCATCCGCGGGCGAGCCCGAACACCGCGACGACCGGGCGCGTACCGAGCGGTGGCGCGATCGACGAGGGCACGCCGGCGCCGGCGCCGTCCTCCTCCGCGGGCTCGAGAAGGAACGATCCGACACCGGCGGCGAGCGCCCCGAGCGCCCCGCGGCGGCTCACGGTGCCTCCACGGCGGCCGAGGCATCCACGGTCAGGCGCTCACCGAGCGCGCGCAGCAGCGCCGGTGGACGCAGCCGCACGTCGACCTCGCCACCGCGGACCGATACGTGCGCCCTGGCACGCGACCACCCGGGAAGGGCCTCGCGCGCGCCCGCGCGCGCGTCGCCACCGGCGGCGAGGGCCAGGGCGCCCGCCTCGGCGGCATTGCCGGCGAGCACGCTCGCGTATCCGACGGCGAGCAGTTGCAGCACGGCGAGCGCGAGCGCGAGCAGAAGCGGCATGAGGGCGAGCAGCTCCACGGACGCCTGCCCCGGGGATCCTCGGGCCCTGGTCACCGCTCTCTCCCGAGCGACGAGCTGGCCGACACCGTGACCGGCGAGCGCCAGGCGCGCACGAGCAGCGGCACGCGGACCGCGACGCGGACGCCGCCCCCGCGCAGCCGGTCGACCGCGAGCCCCCGCTCCATCGCGCGCGGCAGGGCGCTGCGGGCAGCCCGCTCCGGGTCGGAGCCGACGGTGTCGGCGCGCGCCGCTGCCCGGGCGGCGCCCGCCGCCATCCAGAGCGTGTGACCCGCGAGCGCGAGTTGCCATGCGACGAGCGCCGCGAGGATGACGAACGGCAGGACGGCGACGGTCTCGACGGAGGCCTGACCGGACTCTGCGCGCACGGGTGGCTTGGGCATGGGCCGACCGTGCCGGAAGACGTGTGACGGCTCAACGCCGGAGTGTCAAAAGAGAGCGACTACTCGTAGCGGCGATAGCGCGTCCACGCCCAGAACAGGCCGTAGGACGCGGTCGCCAAGAGGGCGAACCAGAGCAGCATGCCGCCGCCGCCCTCGTCGAAGAGGCGATCGGTGGCCGTGAAGGTGAGCACCGCGAGCCCCAGCGAGCCGTACAGCGCGAGCCGAAGCGTCGAGTCGAGCGCATCGAGATCGAAGCGGTACTGCCGGTAGAGGCGGTAGACGAGCAGGCCGATCGCGGCGAAGAAGGCGACCGTCAGCAGGGTGAGCACGACGTCGAGCGCGTTGCCGCCCCCGGGCAGCACGACGAGCGCGAGCGCGACCAGCATGATGACGCCGAACTTCCAGGCGAACTGCACGACGGGAAGGCTACAGGCGCGTTACGCGGGAGCCCGCGGGACGGCTCGGCGGGCTGGGTGCCGCGAGTTTGTCGAGTATAGTGACCACAAAGTCGTGGCACCCGGGGCGGCGGCGCGGCGGGCGGCGCGGGCGCCGGGCGGGCGGCGGGCGGGCGGCCCGGGCGGCGGCGGGCGGCGCGGGCGGCCCGGCCCGCCCCCTAGTCGATCGCCCCCGCCCCCGCGAGCACGAGCACCAGCGCGCCCAGGGCCACCCGGTACACCACGAAGATCATCATCGAGTGGTTCGAGAGCCATCTGAGCAGGAAGGCGATCGACGCGTATCCGCTCACGAACGCCGCGAGGGTCGCGACCGCCAGCGAGCCCGCGCCCACGTGCTGCCCCTCCTCCCCCGACGCGATCGACAGCAGCTCGAGCGCCCCCGAGAGCACCACGGCCGGGATCGAGAGCAGGAACGAGAAGCGCGCCGCGGCGGTCCGGTCGAGCCCGAGGAAGAGTCCCGCGGTGATGGTCGCGCCCGAGCGCGACACCCCGGGTATCAGCGCGAGCGCCTGTGCGAGGCCCATGCCGATTCCGTCGCGGCGGGTGATCTGCTCGACGTCGCGGTCGTGCGAGCCGAACCGCTCCGCGGCGAGCAGCACCAGGCCGAGCACGATCAGCGCCACGCCGATCACGTAGAGGTCACGCGCGCCCGTCTCGATCTGGTCCTTGAACGCCAGCCCGAAGATCCCGATCGGGATCGTGCCGAGCAGGATGTACCAGCCGAGCCGGGCATCGAGCTCGTGGCGCGCCGCCGGGTCGCGCAGCGAGCGCAGCCACGCGCGCGCGATGCGCACGAGGTCAGACCAGAAGTAGAGGAGGACGGCCGTCATCGTCCCGAGCTGCGTGACCGCCGTGAACGCCGCACCGGGGTCCTCCCAGCCGGCGAACGCGGGAATGATGCGCAGGTGTCCGGTGCTCGAGATCGGCAGGAACTCGGTCAGCCCCTGCACGACCCCGAGGACGATTGCCTCGAAGAACGACACAGCCGCGCAACCCTAGTGAGCCGCACGGATCGCCCTGGACGTTGGGTATCGTTCGACGGGCATGCGGATCCTCGTGCCTCTCGTGACGCTCGCGACCACGCTCGTGCTGGCCGCGCCCGCCTTCGCCGGCGACAACGGCGAGGGTCTCCTCGGCGAGACCGACGACCGCGTCATCACCTTCTTCTGCCTCGGCGTGGTCGTCTTCTTCGCGCTCTTCGTGGTCGTCGCCTCGTGGATCCAGGGCGCGCTCGAGAAGCGCAAGGACGCGCGCAAGGCCGTCGAGCTGCGCAAGCGCGTCGGCTGGTAGGCCCGCCCCGTCCCCAGAAGGGGATGTGGCCCCGGCCGAAGCCGGGGCCACTGTGCGAGGAGGGATCTGCAGCGCCCATGCTGGCGGCCTCGAGGCCGGCCGGTGTGAACAGTCTGAGAAGCTGCGCCGATGCCACCCGTGACCTACGAGCGCATCGGCGCCGCCGCCGTCGTGACGGTCGATCGCCAGGAGCGCCGCAACGCGATCGACGGCCCCACGGCCGCCCTCCTCGGCGAGGCCCACGCGCGCTTCGAGGGCGATGACGACGCCCGCGTCCTGATCTTCACCGGCGCGGGCGGTGTTGCCTTCAGCGCGGGCGCCGACCTGAAGAACATCGAGAGCTTCGGCCCTCGCATGGACGACCCGAACGGCCCGCTCGGCATGAGCCGCGTCCAGTCGTCGAAGCCGACGATCGCGGCGATCTCGGGCTGGTGTCTCGCCGGCGGCCTCGAGCTCGCGCTCTGGTGCGACCTGCGGATAGCCACGGGGAGCTCGAAGCTCGGCTTCCCGGAGCGCCGCTGGGGCGTGCCGCTGGTCGACGGGGGGACTCAGCGCCTCCCCCGCATCGTCGGCCTCGGCCGGGCGCTCGACCTGATCCTGACCGGCCGCATCATCGACGCCGCCGAGGCCGAGCGAATCGGGATGGTCAACGAGGTCGTCGGCGAGGGTCAGCACCTCGAGCGCGCGCTCGAGCTCGCGGAGGCGCTGGCGCGCTTTCCGCAGGACACCATGCTGGCCGACCGGCGCGCGGCCATCGAGGGCATCGGCCTCACGTTCAGCGAGGGCCTCGAGCTCGAGGCGCTGAACGGCATTCCCACGCAGGGGACCGCCTGGCGCGGCGCCGCCCGTTTCGCGGCGGGCGAGGGACGCGGCGGAAAGGGCGTCTAGCCTCCACGCCAGTGCCAGCGATCGAGGTCTCAGAGCTGCGCAAGTCGTACGGCCCCGTCGATGCCGTGCGCGGAATCTCGTTCTCGGTCGAGCGCGGTGAGGTGTTCGGCCTGCTCGGCCCGAACGGCGCCGGCAAGACGACCACGGTGGAGATCCTCGAGGGCTATCGCGCCCGCAGCTCCGGCGACGTGCGGGTGCTCGGCCACGACCCCGCGAAGCGTGACCGCGCCCAGCAGCAGCGGATCGGCATCGTGCTCCAGAGCTGCGGCTTCTACCCGCGCGTGACGGTGCGCGAGGCGGTCGAGCACTTCGCGAAGCCCTACGCGGACCCGCGCGATCCGGGCGAGACGATCGAGCTCGTCGGCCTGACCGAGAAGGCGGACACGAAGACGAAGGACCTGAGCGGCGGCCAGCGCCGCAGGCTCGACCTCGCCCTCGCGCTCGTGGGGGACCCGGAGCTGATCTTCCTGGACGAGCCGACCACGGGCTTCGACCCGGCGGCGCGCCGCACGGCGTGGGGCGTCATCGAGCGGCTGAAGGAGCTCGGCAAGACGATCCTGCTCACCACCCATTACCTCGACGAGGCGCAGGCGCTCGCCGACCGGGTCGCGATCGTGAAGGACGGCGTGTTCGTGGCCGAGGGGCCGCCGGGAGCGCTCAGCGACGCCACGGCGCGCTACCGCGTCTCCTACGTCGCGGCCGACGGCAACCGCGTCGAGCACCAGACCGACGACCCGACGGCGCTGCTCCACGAGCTGACCGCCGACGCCCTCGCCCGCGGCGAGCGGCTCGAGGGCCTCGAGGTGACCCGGCCCTCGCTCGAGGAGGTCTACCTCGAGCTCACGGCCGAGCCCGAGCAGGTGGCGCTATGAGCGTCGCCGCGCTCGCCTGGAGCCAGTTCCGCTTCGAGCGGCGCCAGTTCTGGCGCAACCCGAGCGCCGCCTTCTTCAACTTCCTGCTGCCGATCCTGTTCCTCGTCCTGACCGCGAGCGCGTTCTCCGCCGACGAGGACGCGCTCGAGGTGCTCGTCCCCGGCATCGCAGCCATGGGCGTGGTCGCCACGACGTTCACCGCGCTCGCCTTCGCGCTCACGTTCCGCCGCGACGAGGGCATCCTCAAGCGCATCCGCGGCACGCCGATGCCGGCCGGTTCGTTCGTGACCGGCTTCATCGGCTCCTCGACCCTGAACGCCTTCCTCCAGGTCGGGATCATCGTGGTGCTCGGCAACGTGGTCTACGGAGTCGACTGGCCGCAGAACTGGCTCCTGCTCGCGGGCTTCACGCTGCTGGGGGTCGTCTGCTTCGCCTCGCTCGGCGTCGCGTTCTCCTACGTGATCCCGAACGAGGACGCCGCGCCCGCCTTCACGAACGCGGTGTTTCTGCCGCTGATCTTCATCTCGGGCGTCTTCTACTCGGCCGACGACCTGCCCAAGGCCCTGCTCGTGATCGCCGAGGCCCTGCCGCTGAAGCATCTCGTCGACGGCTTCAGCGACGCGATCGTCGGCGGCGGAGCGGACGTGGCGAGCGCCGCCGCGGTGGTCGGCGGCTGGGCCGTGCTGGGGATCTTCCTGTCCGTCAGGTTCTTCCGCTGGGAGTGAGCCTGAGCGCGTGGCCGTGGCGCCGCAGCCACGCCTCGTGCTCGCGCCAGGCCGGGCAGCGCGCGGCCAGCAGCGCCCAGAAGCGCTGTGAATGGTCGTGCACCTCGAGGTGCGCGACCTCGTGCTCGATCACGTAGTCGAGGATCTCCTCCGGCGCCAGCAGCAGTCGCCAGTTGAAGCTCATCGCGCCGGACGAGGAGCAGCTCGCCCAGCGGGTGCGCTGGCCGCGGATCTGGAGCGTCGTGTACGAGGTCCCGGCGCGGGCCACGGCGGCGTCGAGCCGGACACCGACCTCCTCGCGCGCCCGGCGCCGGTACCAGGCCTCGAGGGCGTCGAGCGGCGAGTGGCCCGGCGCGAGGGCCACGCGCAGCCCGGACCCCCGCCTCGCGACGTGGCTGCGCACGCGGCCGGGCTCCTCGCGCAGCGACAGCGCGAGCTGTTCGCCGAGATACGGGACGCAGCCGCCGTCCTCGACGTGCACGGGCGGAAAATCGAGCTCGCTCTGGCGCAGGCGCCGCAGCGTGCGCTCGATCCACGGGCCCTTCTCACGCACGAACGGCTCCACGTCGCGCAGCGGGAAGCGCTGCGGCACCACCACCTCCACACCGTCCCCGCCGACGAGGATGCGGGCGTGCCGGGCACGCGCTGAGCGCCGGATGGTGTACGGCACGGAGGTCATGGGCGGCCGAGAATAGGCGTCGGGTCGGAGCGCAAGCCCGGGTTGAGCCCGCCCCATCGGCAGTAGAACAAGCGTCTACATACCTCAATTCGGGGAGGGACCTGGCCGAAACAGCCTTGAGCGACGCCGCAGTTCCGCCTACGGCGTCGCGACAGCTTCAAAGGCCGAAGACCCATTTCCTGCCTCGCAAAGGAGAGGTACGCATGTCCACGTCCAAGAAGGTCCTCCGCACTCTTGTCGTGCTCGGGCTGCTGGGAGCACTCGCCGCGGTTGGCGCGTTCTCGGCGTTCTCGAGCGAGACGAGCAACCCCGGCAACCAGATCACCGCCGGAACCGTCGCGCTCGTCGACAACGACAGCGACCAGGCTCTCTACAACCTCCCGAACGCGAAGCCGGGCGACTCGGCCACTCGCTGCATCCGGGTGACCTACAACGGCTCGCTTCCGGCCGACGTCCGCATCTACCGGCCCGATCCGGTTGGCGCGCTCGCGTCTCACGTGAACCTCGCGATCACGCCGGGCAGCGGCGTCGCGCAGGACTGCAGCGACTTCAGCGCGGACGCGGGCGGCCCCGTGTTCAACAACCTGCTGCAGAGCCTGCCGACCACCTATGCCGGCGGCGTCGTCGACTACCCGGGCGCCGGCTCGGTCTGGAACACGGGCAACGCCGTGACCTACCGGTTCGTCGCGACGCTCGACGTCAATGCGCCGAACTCGGCGCAGGGCGCGACGACCGGCCTGCACGCCATCCGCTGGGAGGCGCGCAACCAATAGTTCCCCAGGGGGCGATGCACGCGGCGGCGGGATGGGCCGACATCGGTGTCCCGCCGCCGCAGCTCCCCGGACCTGACCTTGACGGGCAAGGGCATACGCGCCGCCGGACTGGCCACGGGCCTGGCTCTCACCGCCCTGCTCGTGCTCGCGTTCCGCGTGCCCGCCTCGGAGCGACCGCTCGGGGCGGGCCTGCGCGTTTCGATGAGCCTTCCCGGCGAGCTCGAGACGAGCTCGCGCACCCTGCTCTCCGAGCCCGGGCTGGTGCCCGGCGACGGGCGGGCGCGCGGCGAGCTCGAGCTCAGCAGCATCACCTCCCTCCCGGTACGCGTGCGGACGCGGCTGCGCGGCGCCCGCACGCTCGACCGGCTCGTGCTCGTCGAGCTGCGCGCCGGCAGGAGGCTGCTCGCCTCGGGCCCTCTCGGCGGGCTGCGGAGACGGGTCCGCTCGCTCGAGCTGGCGCCGTATGAGGCGCGCACGCTGAGACTCTCCGCGCGGCTCGCCCCCGAGGCGAGCGGCTTCGAGGGCACGCGCGCCGGCGTCAGGCTCGACCTGCACGCGCGCCCGCTGCGGGAGGACGGACGGTGAACGCCGCAGCCGGCCTCGCCTCGGCTCGCCCCGAGGCCGTGCCGCTCCCGCGTCGCCTGAGCCGCACCCGCGCCGCCCTGCGCTTCGCCGGCTACACGCTCGCGGGGATCGTGGCCGGGATCGCGCTCGCGCTCGCGCTGCCGTTCGCCTTCGACGCGCGGCCGCTCGCCGTGCTGTCCGGCAGCATGGAGCCGACGCTCGACACGGGTGACGTCACCGTGGTGAAGCGAATCGCTCCGCTCGACGCCCGCCCGGGCGACATCGTCACCTTCCGCGACCCGCATCGCAGCGGGCGGCTCGTGACCCATCGCGTGCGCGCCATGGAGCTGCGCGGATCGCAGGTCGTCTTCACCACCCGCGGAGACGCAAACAACGTCTCCGAGCACTGGCAGGTCTCAACCGGCGATGGGATCAGCCGGGTCGTCTACCGCATCCCTGACCTCGGCCATCTGCTGATGCTGTTCCGCTCGAGCCGCGTCCCGGCGATCCTGTTCGGGCTGGCGCTCTGTCTGCTGCTCGTGCTCGAGCTCGTCGGCATCTGGCGCCCCGCCCGCGGAGAGGAGCGCTCGTGAGCCGCCTGCGCCGCGCATCGCTCGCCGTGCTGCTCGGCTGCGCCGCCGCCGCGTTCGGCGTGGGCGTCACGCACGCGGCCCTCGATGGCCGCACCGCGAATCCCGGCAACGTGGTGAGTGCGGCGGCGGATTTCCAGCCGCCGGCGATCGCCAACCTGGCGGTGATCGCGACGAACGGCAGCGCGAACGCGCTCCAGAGCGGCGCGGACTACCGCGTCTACGCGAACGTCACGGACGGAGGCAATCCGGCATCCGGGGTGGCATCGGTCACCGCCGACGTGGCGCACCCTGACCGCCGGGCAGACCGCGGTCGCGCTCGCGGCCGGCAGCTTCACCGTCAGCGGAGTCACCTACAACCGGCGCAGCGCCCTGCTCACCGCCGGCACCCTGCCGAGCGGGCCGCGGGCGTTCAGCGCGACGGCCACCGACAACGCGGCCAACACCGCCACGGCGAACGCGACGGCGACCGTCGACAACGCGTTCCCGTCGGCAACGAACATCCAGACCGTCAGCGGCGGCCAGACGGGCCGGCCGAGCGCGGGCGACTCCGTGGTCTACACGTTCTCGGAGCCGGTCCAGGCCGCCACGATCCTGGCCGGCTGGACCGGAGCCGCCACGAACATCGACGTCCGCATCCGCAACGGCGGCAACCCGACCGGCGACCGCCTCGAGGTCTGGTCGGGCGGCACGAGCGTTGCGCTCGGAACGGTGAACCTCGCGCGCAGCGACTACATGTCAGGCGGCAACGCCTGGTTCTACGACTCGACGATGACGATGAGCGGCTCGACCGTGACGATCGTGCTGTCGAGCCCGACCGGGACCGCGAACACCGCCGGTGGCCCGGCCACGATGAGCTGGGTCCCGTCGACCGCGGTGCGCGACCTCGCGGGCAACGCGCTGGCGGCCACGCAGGCGAACGAGTCGGGCGCGCTCGACGTCGACTTCTAGAAGATCGAGGGCGTCGAGCCGCCGTCGACGGACCAGGTGGCGCCGGCCACGTTGGAGGCGCGCTCGGAGCAGAGGAAGGCGATCGCCACGGCGATCTCCTCGGGGCTCCCCATGCGCCCCGTCAGCGCCTTGGCGCCGGTCGCTGCGAGCACCTCCTCGCGCGTCGACCCGCGGCGCTCTGCCACCTCGTCGGCCAGCCCGCCGGGAGCGGTCCAGAGCGGCGAGGCCACGGGACCCGGCGCCACCGCGTTGACGAGCACGCCCTCGGGGCCCCAGCGCTCCGCGAGCACCCGCGAGAGCGCCAGCTGCGCGGTCTTCGTCACCGAGTACACCGCGTCGAGCGTCTGTGACGGGCGCTTGCCGGACGAGCTCGCCACGTTCACGACACGCCCTCCACCCGCCGCCGCCATGGCGGGCGCGAGCGTGGACGTGAGCCGCAGGGTGGCCAGCACGTGCAGCTCCCAGCCCTCCTCCCAGTCCTCGCGCCGAAGCTCCTCGAGCGGGCGCGCCCTGCTCGTTCCCGCGTTGTTGACGAGCGCCCACGGCGGGCCGTCGCACGCCTCGAGCACGCGCTCGCCCGCGTCGTCGGCCGTCACGTCGAGCCGCAGGTCCGCGCCCTCGCTGCGCGCGACGGTCATCACCCGGGCGCCCTCGGCGGCGAGCGCGGAGGCCGTCGCGGCGCCGATGCCGCGCGTACCGCCGGTGACGACGCACAGCCGTCCCTGAAGCCCAAGGTCCATGCGCCGGGGATGATGGCCTAATGCGATCGGAGACGAGGTACATGACGTTCGACACCGACGAGCGGAGGGCGCTCGTGCGCATCACCGAGGACGTTCAGGAGGCCGTGGACGCCGCGGGCGTGAGCGAGGGCCTCGCGCTCGTCGCGGCCATGCACATCACCGCCGCCGTCTGGATCAACGACGACGAGCCGGGCCTGCACGAGGACGTGATGGAGTGGCTCGACAAGCTCGCGCCGCCGAGCTGGAAGGGGCCGGCGAACGAGGTCGCGCGCGAGCTCTCGCCCGACCCGGGCGACTACCGCCATCACGCGGGCGGCGAGGACAACGGCGACGCCCACCTGAAGAACCTGCTGGTCCACCACCAGGTGATCGTCCCGGTGACCGACGGCCGCCTCGACCTCGGCCCGTGGCAGCAGGTCTTCTACATGGAGTTCGACGGGCGCCGCCGCAAGCGGCTCGTGATCAAGGTCCTCGGCGAGTAGCCGCCTGCTCGTAGACCTCCGGATTGGCGCAGTTCGGCATCCGCTCTCCGCGCAGCCCGGCGAGCATGTTGTCGACCGCCATGTCGGCCATGCGCTCGCGCGTCGCATGCGTGGCGGAGCCGAGGTGCGGGATCACGAGCAGGTTCGGCGCGTCGAGCAGCGGGTGGTCGCCGGGCAGCGGCTCGGGGTCTGTCACGTCGAGCGCGGCGCCCGCGATCTCCCCGGCGTGGAGGGCATCGCGCAGTGCCGCCGGATCGACGATCGGTCCGCGCGCGGTGTTGACGAGATAGGCCGTCGGCTTCATGCGCCGCAGGGCGTCGGCGCCGATCAGGCCGCGCGTCTCGGGGGTCAGCGGCGTATGGACGCTGACGAAGTCGGAGCGCTCGAGCAGCTCCTCGAGCGGCACGCCGCCGCTGCGGCTCGAGCGCAGGATCTCGCAGCCGAACCCCTCGACCCGCCGCGCCACCGCCTGCCCGATGCGGCCGAAGCCCACGATTCCGACCGTCGCGCCATGGAGGTCGCGCCCGAGCAGGAGCTCGGGCTCCCAGGTCCGCCACTCGCCCGCGCGCACGAATGCCTCGCCCTCGGCCAGCCGCCGCGAGGCGCCCAGCATGAGCGCGAGCGCGAGGTCCGCCGTCGACTCGGTCAGCACGCCCGGGGTGTTGCCGACCGGGATCCCGCGGGCGGTGGCCGCGCCGAGGTCGATGTTGTCGACCCCCACGGCGTAGTTCGACAGCACCCGCACGCCCGGGGCGGCTTCGAGGAGCTCTGGCGTCACCGGGTCGGTGAGCAGGGAGAGCAGCCCGTCGGCGCCCTCCGCTCCGGCGCTCAGAGCCTCGGGCGGCGGCGGCAGCCGCTCGGGCCAGACGTCCACCTCGTGTTCGGCGCGCAGGCGGTCGAGCGCGCCCCCGGGGAGGCTGCGAGTCACGAATACTCGGGCCACGGAGCGGGGAAGCTACAGCGAAGCTGCCAGGATTGCCCGCCGTGCCCCGCCCGTTCGTCCTGCTGACGACAGTTCTCGCCGTGCTCGTCGCGGCCCTTCCCGCAGCCGCCCAGACGGGTGGTGGCGGCGTCGAGGCGCCCGATCTCTCGGACCCCTGCCCGGCTGACTATCCGGGCGACGACGCCACGGAGGCGCGCATCGCCCGCTGGATGGCGCGCGGCGCCGCCGAGCGCGGCCTGCCGCGCGAGCTTCCCGTGATGGCGGGCATCGCCGAGAGCGGGCTGCAGAACCTGAAGGGCCCGCTCTACTCCGGCTTCTTCGGCATGAGCATGGTGCTCAACAGCGGCCCCTATCGCCTCTTCCCCACGCGCCCCGCACGCCAGCTCCTCTGGTTCACCGACACCGCGCTGCGGGTGCGCCAGTACCGGCTCGCCGAGGGGCGCCCGGATCCCACCGGCGATCCCGACGCATACGGCATCTGGATCGCCGATGTGGAGCGTCCGGCGCCGGAGAACCGCTCGGGGTACCAGCAGCACCTGGCCGAGGCGCGGCGGCTGATCGCGGGGCGTTGCCAGGCCGCGGAGAAGAGCGATATCGCGCCGCCGGTCCTGCGGACGCGAATCGCCCGGCGCCAGCGCACCTCGATCGTCCTCAGTGTCCGCTGCCCCGCGGCCGACTGCGTCGCGGGCGCGAGCGCCGAGATCACCGCCGGCGAGAGCACCGCCACGCGGCGAGCGGCTGCGACCGATCCGGGTGAGGACTGGGCAACCCTCCAGGTCAGGCTCTCCGCCCGCGCGCGCAGGATGCTTGCCCGCGGCCGGGCGGTCTCGGCGCTCGTGACCGCGCACGCCGCCGACGAGGCGGCCAACGTCGCCCGCGTGGCGCGCCGGGTGCGTGTGCTCCCGTGATGGGTACTGTCGGGTGAGTGGCACGCGAGACCGGACTTCCGAGCGCCGACGCGCAGTTCGACTTCAACCGCACGCGGCGGCGGCGAGCCCTCGCGCGCCTTTCCCAGCGGCTGCGCGGCGAGCCGGGTGACGTAAACCACATCCTCCCGTTCGAGGAGGTCATCGCCGCGCTCGGCTACCTCGGCGAGGAGCGGCTCGGGCAGCAGGTGATCCCGCTCGACTCGATCGTCGGCACCGTCGACCGGGGCCGCGAGTTCGACCGCACCTTCCGGCCCACCTCGCAGCGGGTGCGACCGCGCTGGGAGCGCATCGCGACGGCTCAGCGCCGGGGCGAGGGAATGCCGCCGATCGACGTGTACCGGATCGGCGACATGCACTTCGTGAAGGACGGGCACCACCGGGTCTCCGTGGCCCGGGCGCTCGGCCACAAGGACATCAACGCCTACGTCACCGAGGTCAGGACGCAGGTCGGGGCGGACCGCGAGATCCGCCTGAGCGACCTGCCGCTGAAGAGCCACGAGCGCCTCTTCTACGAGCGCGTGCCGCTGACGCCCGATGCCCGTGCCCGCATCAAGCTCTCGGACGAGTGGCGCTACGCCGCGCTCGCCGAGGCGATCGAGGCATGGGGCTTTCGGGCCGCGCAGGACCGCGGTGAGCTGATGAGCCGCGCGGAGGTGGCCGCGGAGTGGTTCCGCGAGGAGTACGAGCCGGTGGTCGAGCTGCTGCGCGAGGCCGACCTGATCGGCAGCGGCACGGAGACCGAGGCCTACATGCGCGTCTCACATCTGCGCTATCTCGTGCTGCGCACGCACGACTGGAACGACGCCGTCGTCGAGGCGATCCGCCGCGATCTCGAGGAGCCCGAGTCCGCGATCGCCGACGACACGATGGTGCGCAAGCTGCGGCGCGAGCTGAAGTAGAACGGCCGCTAGGGATCTCGGTCTGGCCGCCGGCCCGGCGCCGGGCGGGTCGCCCGGCGGGATCCTGGTTCTCGGTCGCGCGCCTCGGGGTCCTCGCTGCCGCGCCTCGGGCTCCTCGCCCTGCACGTCGCGGGTCCGCTCGAAGCGCCCGCCCTCGCCCGTCGTGGCGGGCGGGCCGCTTTCGCTGACAGTGAGGTTGCGGCCGTCCGAGGGGTCGAACAGCTGCAGATGGGTCGCGTCGACCCAGAGCTCCGCCTCCTGGCCCTGTGCCACCTCGCTCGCGGGATCGAGGCGCGCGACGATGCGTCCGGCCTCGCCCTCCATCGGGATCTCGCCGCCGCCCGCGTCCTCGGCCAGCTCGCGCAGCTCCTCGGACTCGATCGTCTGGTCCGTGGTGACCGTGAAGTGGGCGTACAGCTCGGAGCCCATCGCCTCCACGACCTCGATCTTGGCGTTGAACGAGCTGCCGCGATCGAGCGAGTCGCCCACGAGCGCGGCGTCCTCGAAGTGCTCGGGACGGATTCCCGCGATGAGCTGCTTGTCCCCCGTGTCGCCGATCTGCTGGCGGATCTCGTCGGGCAGCCGCACGTCGCCGAACGGCAGCTTGACGGTGTCGCCCTCGACCGACGCCGGCATGAAGTTCATCGCCGGTGAGCCCACGAAGCCGGCCACGAACAGGTTGACCGGGTTGTTGTAGAGCTCCATCGGGGAGCCGACCTGCTGGATCACGCCCGCGCGCATCACCGCGACGCGGTCACCGAGCGTCATCGCCTCGGTCTGGTCGTGCGTCACGTAGACGGTGGTGGTCCCGAGCCGCTGCTGCAGGCGGGCGACCTCGGTGCGCATCTGCACGCGCAGCTTGGCGTCGAGGTTCGAGAGCGGCTCGTCCATCAGGAAGACGGACGGCTCGCGCACGATCGCGCGGCCCATCGCCACGCGCTGGCGCTGACCGCCCGAGAGCTGCGACGGCTTGCGGTCGAGGTGCTGCTCGAGGTCGAGCACCTTCGCCGCCTCGGTCACCTTGCGGTCGATCTCGTCCTTGTCGGTGCGCTTGAGCTTGAGCGCGAAGCCCATGTTGTCGCGCACGCTCATGTGCGGATAGAGCGCGTAGTTCTGGAACACCATCGCGATGTCGCGGTCCTTCGGCGCCTTGTCGTTGACCACGTCGTCGCCGATGCGCAACTCGCCGTCGGTGATGTCCTCGAGTCCCGCGATCATCCGCAGCGCGGTGGACTTCCCGCAGCCGGACGGGCCGACGAGGATGACGAACTCGCCGTCCTCGATCTTGAGATTCATGTCGCGCACGGCCTCGTAGCCGTCCGGATAGCGCTTCGTGATGTTGTCGAGCTGAATGCGTGCCATCGTGAGCGAGCCTCCTTTAACCCTTGACTGCGCCGGCGGTCAGGCCCGCCACGATGCGGCGCTGGAACAGCAGAACCATGATGATGATCGGGATCGTGACGACGATCGACGCTGCGCTGATCGCGCCGATCGGCTGCTCGAACTGCGACGCGCCCGTGAAGAAGGCGAGTGCAGCCGGCACGGTGCGCGCGGCGTCCGTCGATGTGAGTGTGTTGGCGAAGATGAAGTCGTTCCACGCGAAGATGAACACGAGGATCGCCGCCGTGAACACGCCGGGAGCGGCGAGCGGCACGATCACCTTGCGGAACGCCTGGAACGGCGTCGCGCCGTCGACCTGGGCCGCCTGTTCGAGCTCCCAGGGGATCTCGCGGAAGAACGCGGACAGCGTGTAGATCGCGAGCGGCAGCGTGAAGGTCATGTACGGGATGATCAGGCCGATCCACGTGTCGTAGATCCCGATCGCGCGCCACATGTCGAACAGCGAGCCGACGATCGAGATCGGCGGGAACATCGCGATCGCGAGCGCGCCCGAGAGGATCATGGCCTTGCCGGAGAAGTTGAGGCGCGCGAGGGCGTAGGCCGCCATCGCGGCGAGCACGATCGAGATGAGCGTGGCGATCGCCGCGATGCCGATCGAGTTGATCAGAGCGGCGATGAACGTGTCGTCCGAGAAGACCGCGTCGTAGTTGTCGAACGAGAAGCCCGAGAAGAACTTCCGGTCGGCGATCTGCGCCGGCGTCTTGAGCGAGAGCGAGGCGATCCAGGCGACGGGGATCAGCGCGTACAGGATCACGAGCACGATCCCGATGGCCCACAGCACCTTGCTCCGGCCGCTCGTCGTGTCTCCACCCATCAGTTCGCCTCTCCCCTCGCCTGGGCGGTGCTCGTTCCGAGCACCTTCACGAAGAACACCGCGATCAGGATCACGCAGATGAAGATGAGGACCGACACGGCTGAGCCGAGCCCGAGGTTGAGCCGGTTGATCAGCACGTTGTAGCCGAGGATCGAGACCGTCTCAGTGCCGTTGGCGCCTCCCGGTTGGATGATGTAGACGGTGTCGAACAGGCGGAACGCGTCGAGCGTGCGGAACAGGAGCGCGACGAGAATCGCCGGCCTCATGAGCGGCACGGTTATTCGGAAGAAGCGCTGTATCGCGCTCGCGCCGTCGACCTTCGCGGCCTCCTGCAGCTCGTCTGGGACGAGCGCGAGACCCGCCAGGAGCAGCAACGCCATGAACGGCGTCGTCTTCCAGACCTCCGCGAGGATGATCACGAACAGCGAGCCGGACTGGTTCGTCAGCGGCGCGTAGTCGTCCGGCACGAGCGGGAGGCCCGCGACGAAGCCGGAGGCCGGATCGAACGCGTAGCGCCAGGCGAACGCGGCGACCACGGTGATGATCCCGTACGGGATCAGGACGGCGGCGCGCACCGGGCCGCGACCGAAGATCGCGCGGTGCATGACGAG
The DNA here is from genome assembly GCA_963808775.1 of uncultured Thermoleophilaceae bacterium. GTDB lineage: Bacteria > Actinomycetota > Thermoleophilia > Solirubrobacterales > Thermoleophilaceae > JACVRW01. The sequence continues at coordinate 569,529 of CAWEGR010000005.1, read as the reverse complement.
GGCGATCAGCATCCCGAGCACGAGCTCGATCGCGACCGACACGACCGTGATGAACAGGGTCACGCCGACGTCGGACCACCAGGTGCTCGACGTGAGCACGTCGGTGTAGTTCGACAGGCCGACGAACTCCTGCTGGTCGGGGAAGCGCAGGTCGGTCTTCTGCAGGGACAGGTAGACCGCGTAACAGATCGGATAGCCCGTCACGAGCAGCATCACGATCACGGCGGGCGCGCACAGCAGCCATGCGAGCTTGCGCTCGGCCTTCGTCCGGTCCGAGGTCTTCTTCCTCGAACGCTGCGGCGGCGCCGTGCGTGCTGGTGCGGTTGCGGCTTCCACGGCTAGAAGATCTCCCCCTGGGCCGCCTTGTCCATGCGGTCCTGCAGCGTCTCGACGATTCCGTCGGGCTCGACGTCCGCCGGCGGATGGAACGTCTTCTGGATCGCGAGCGAGATGTCGGAGTAGGCCGGCGTGACCGGGCGCGGCGCGGCCGCGTCGATCGACTCGCGCAGCAGGTCGGAGAACGGATAGGCCTTCTGGACCTTCGGGTCCTCATAGGCGGACTCCGTGGTGGGCGGCAGGCCGCCCAGCTCGGCCGCAACGATCTGATGCTCCTCGGTCGCGAGGCACTCGGCCGCCTCGAAGGCGAGATCCGGGTTGCTCGAGAACTTCGAGACGCCGATGTTGATCCCGCCGAGCGGCGGCCGGCTCTCCTGCCCCTTCTCGGAGCGCGGGTAGCGGGCCCAGCCGATGCTCTTCTGGAAGTCCTTGCCGACGGCCTCGGCGCTCGGGTAGATGAACGGATAGTTCACCTGGTAGAAGGAGCGCTCTGACTCGAAGCCGAGGCGCGCCTCGTCCTCCTTGTTGGTGGACATTCCCGCGGGCGCCGCTGCCGAGTTCGCAAGCTTCGACTCGATCTCAGCAGCCACCTGGGCGCTGTCGTCGATCTTGACGTTGCCGTTCTCGTCGACGATCTGGCCGCCGGCGCCGGCGATCAGCGAGTTGATCCAGACCGTCAGGCCCTCGTACTGCGCGCCCTGGACCTCGATACCCGTGCCCTTCTCGGAGGCGTCGTCGATCATCTCGTCCCAGGTGAAGTCGTCGGGCGGGGTGTCGACCTCGTCCTTGCGATACCAGAGCAACTGGGTGTTGCTCGTGAACGGGATCCCCCAGACCTTGCCCTCGTACTCGACGGTCTTGAGCGGTCCCTCGAGCTTGCCCTCGGTGGCCACCTTCTCGCGCTCGCCCTCCCAGGGCAGGAGCCACTCTGCCTCGGCGAGCTCGGCGGTCCAGATCACGTCCATGCCGATCAGGTCGATCGAGTCGTCCTCGGCGGCGAGGCGGCGGACGATCAGCTCACGCTGCTGGTTGGCGTCCGTCGGCAGCTTGACGTAGTTGATCTTGTAGCGGCCGTTCGCTTCCTTGTTGCAGTCGGCCACGGCCTTGTCGTACGCGCCCCCTGGCTCGTTGAACACGTACCAGTTGATTTCGCCGGCGCCGCTGCCGCCCTCCTCGCCACCGACTCCGCATCCGGCGGCGGCGCCCAGCATCAGGAGAAGGGCCACAGCCCTCAGGCGGAACCTCCATGTCCTCCTGCTCTCCCCCCTCATTGGATGCGCTTTACCCCTCAGTTCAGGTGCGTAATCCAATGACCGCCGCGTTCGGCGCGAGCGTGGCCCCCGCGAGGACGTCCGCGGATGTGCCGAGGATCACCCGCCGCAGCTCCGGAGCGGGGCGAGGCGCGTCGGCCGTGTTGACGGCCACCACGTGCTCGCCGCGCCGGAAGGCGACGACGTCCGGATCGGAGGGCAGGAGCTCGAAGTCTCCGCCGAGCTCGTGCCGCAGGGAGGCGAGGCTGTGCACGAGGCTGAGGGTCGAGTGGGGATCGTCGAGCTGTGCCGCCACGTTGACCTGATCGGGGTCGACCGCGGGCAGCCACGGCTCGCCGTCCGTGAAGCCACCCGTGCTCGACGCGTTCCATTGCATCGGGTGCCGGAAGCGGTCGCGGCCGGCGCGGTCGAAGCGCCGCTCGCCGGGCGGCCCGTCCGCCTGTCCGATCTCGTCGCCGTAGTAGAGGAAGGCCGGCCCGGGGAGCGTCAGCAGCAGGAGGGCAGCCGCGCGGGCGTTCTCGGCGCCGAAGCGCGAGGGCAGGCGCCCGAAGTCGTGATTCGAGAGTGCCCAGGCGGCCACGTCCGGCTCTCGCGTCGTCGCCGCGATGGCGTCCCTGAGCGCGCCCGCCTCCCAGGGAGCGTGCAGAAGCTCGAACGCGAACACGGCGTCGAAGTGCTCGGAGTAGGGCGACCAGCGCTCGCTCGGCAGGTAGACCTCGCCGACGAGGAAGGCATCGCCCGCGGCCTCGCGGATCCTGGCGAGCGCCTCCCCGGTATCGGGCGCGTTGCGGGAGTGGACGAGCGCCAGCTTCGCCTCCTCCTCGCTGAGCGGCAGGCCGAACGCCGCGGTGGCGGGCGGGTCGTCCCGCAGCTCGGCGTCCTTCAGCAGCCGGTCGATCGCATCGATCCGGAAGCCCGCGACGCCGCGGCTGAGCCAGAAGCGGATCACGTCCTGCATGGCCGCGACGACCTCGGGGTTGCGCCAGTCGAGGTCGGGTTGCTCGGGGTAGAACGAGTGCAGGTACCAGCGCCCGTCGAGCTGCGACCAGGCGGAGCCGCCGAAGGCCGACAGCCAGTTGTTCGGCCGGTCGGCCCAGATGTACCAGTCCGGGTGCTCGCGGAACCAGGGGTGCTCGATCGAGGTGTGGCACGGGACGATGTCCATCAGCACGCCGATGCCGCGCCGGTCGGCCTCGGCCACGAGCGCGTCGAAATCCTCGAGCGAGCCGAAGACCGGGTCGACGCCGGTGTAGTCCGAGACGTCATAGCCGAAGTCGTGAAGCGGCGAGGGGTAGATCGGCGACAGCCAGAGCGCGTCGACCCCGAGCCACTCGAGGTGCTCGAGGCGCGACGCGATCCCGCGCAGGTCGCCAACGCCGTCGCCGTCGGAGTCCTGAAACGAGCGCGGGTAGACCTGGTAGACGAGGGCGCCGCTCCAGTCACCGGCGCTCACGCGGCGGCCCGTCCGTCCCAGCCGCGCAGGAGGGCGTCGCGCGCCCCGATCGTCCAGGCCTGCACGTGGTTCGCGAGGGGGATGCGCTCGGGCCCGGAGGGACCGACGGCGTACAGCTCGGGGGCGCCGCCGAGCCGCTCGATCGCCTCGAGCACGCCAGTGCGGACCCGCTCGGCCTCGCGCTCGAAGCCCACGGCGCGCAGCCCTCCGAAGCCGAGCCAGGAATCGAAGGGCCAGACGCTGCCGCGGTGATAGCCGTGCGCCCTGAACGCGGGATGGCCCTCGGCGAGTGTCCGCAGCCCGAAGTCCGTCAGCACGTCCGGCTGCGTGAGCCGCTCGGCCGCCGCGCGCGCCGCGTCACCGCGCGAGCGCGCCCGCCCAGAGCAGCCAGCCGAGCTGCGAGCCCGCCCCGAGGACCGGTCTGCCATCGCCCTCGAGCGCCATCGTCTCGGGGCCGAAGCTCGCCTCGATCCGCTCGGCGAGCCCGGCCGCGGCGGCGGGCCACCCGGGCTCGCCGGGATCGAGCCTGGTGAGCGCGCCGAGCGCGGCGAACGCGACCGCCTGCGTGTCCGCGTCGGCGAGCGGCGGCGCCGGCGCGCTGCCGTCCTCGCGCACGATTCCCCCGCCGTACCCGCTCGGGTCGAGCGGGTCACTCGTGTCCCGCCAGCCCTGGTGGTCGAGGCCGCCCCGCGCGGTGCGGAGCCCGTGGCGGACGAACCCGCCGCCGTGCTCGAGCGCCCGCGCGAGCCAGCCGCCCGCCGCGCGCCAGGCCGGCTCGAGCTCGCCGGTCAGCTCGGGATCGCCGAGCGCCGCCAGGACGACCAGGAACCAGCAGGTCGAGTCCGCGGAGCCGTAGTAGCGCAGCTCCCCGTCGCGCAGCGGCCAACCCTGCTCGGCGAACATGGGCGGCGGGTCCAGCCACAGCTCGTGCAGGATCTTCCCGGGCTCCTCGTTCGTCTCCGGGTCCTCGACCTGCCCCTGCAGGCGGGCGAGGGCGCGCAGGGTCGCGCGCGCGGTGTCCGGCCGGTCCGGCAGGAGCTGAAGCGCCGTGATCAGGGAATCCCGGCCGTACAGCGCGTGAAAGCGGCCCGGGTCCCCCTTCTCCACGGGCGGGGCGCTCGCGTACGCGTAGCCCTCCGGAGACAGCACCAGGTCGAGCACGCCGCTGCGGTTCAACCCTTGACGGCGCCGGCCGTCATGCCGGCCACGATCCGCTTCTGGAATAGCACCACGAGGATGACGAGCGGGATCGTGATCACCACCGATGCCGCGCTGATCGTCCCGAGTGGCACCTCGAAGTCCTGGCTCCCGGTGAAGTTCGCGACGGCGACGGGCACCGTGTAGGCCTCGGGCGAGCTCGTCAGCGTGACCGCCAGCAGGAACTCGTTCCAGACGAAGAAGGCGGTGAGCAGGCCCGCGGTCACGAGGCCTGGCGCGGCCAGCGGGAGCACGATCTTCCGGAAGGCCTGGAAATGCGTCGCGCCGTCCACGAGCGCCGCCTCCTCGAGCTCCTTCGGTATCTGCTTGAAGAACGTGACGAGGATGTAGATGCACAGCGGCAGCGCGAAGGTCAGGTACGGGATGATCAGGCCCGCATACGTGTTGTAGAGCCCGATGTCCGTCCACAGCTTGAAGATCGGCGCGGCGATCGCGATCGGCGGGAACGTCGAGATCGAGAGGATGATCGCGAGGATCAGGAACTTCATCGGGAAGCGAAGCCGAGCGAGCGCGTACGCGGCGAACGACCCCACGATCAGCGCCAGGAACGTGGTGACCGTCGTGATGATGACGCTGTTGCGAAGCGCGTCGGTGAAGTCGGAGTTCTCGAACACCGAGCGGTAGTTGTCGAGCGACGGGTTCGGGGGGACCAGGTCCGCCTCGGAGAGCGCGCCGCCCGTCTTCAGCGACACGTTGATGAGCCAGTAGAAGGGGAAGAGGCAGAAGACGCCGATCAGGAAGACGGAGGTCCAGAGGAGCACGGGCCTGACCCAGCGGCGGCCGTGCCCGTCCTCCTCCCGCCTCGCCGGCGGCGCGCGCGGGAGCCTTCAGCTCGGGTGCGGTGGCGCTGCGCGTGGTCGCCACGTCAGTCGTCCTTCGCCAGGTCGCGGATGTTGCCCCCCACGGTTCGGATGTAGATGAACGAGACCGCCATCACGATCACGAACGTGAGGACGGCCAGCGCCGACCCGAGCCCGATCAGTCTGTTCGTCGTGAGCTCCTGATGGGCGAGCAGCGACAGGGTGGTCGTGTCGTTCGAGCCGCGCGTGAGCACGAACGGAAGGTCGAATATGCGCAGCGCGTCGAGCGTCCGGAAGATCAGGGCCACCAGGATCGCCGGCACGAGCAGCGGCAGCGTGATGCTCCTGAAGCGCTGCCAGGTGCTTGCGCCGTCGACCTTGGCCGCGTCATAGACGTCCTCCGGGATCACCTGGAGCCCCGCCAACAGGAGCAGCGCCATGAAGGGCGCGGTCTTCCAGACGTCCGCCAGGACCATCACGGCCATCGCGTAGCCCGACTCGCCCAGCCAGACCACGTCGGCGCCCGGGAGCCCGAGCGTGCTGAGCACCTGTGTGGCGAGCCCCAGGTTGGGCTCGAAGATCGTGCGCCACGTGATCGCGCTCACCACGGTGAGCACGGCCCACGGAACGAGCACGACGGTGCGCAGCAGCGCGCGCCCCCTGAAGGCCTCGTGCATGGCCAGCGCCATGCCGAGGCCGACCACGAATTCGAGGCTCACGGAGATGCCCGTGAACAGGAACGTGGCCACCACCGCGTCCCAGAACTCCGACGAGCCGAGCGCCTCGGAGTAGTTCTTGAAGCCGGCGAAGCGGGAGAGGCCCGGGACCCGGACGCTGTACTCGTTCAGCGACAGCCAGAACGCGTACCCGATCGGATAGGCGGCCACCAGGGCGATGACCACCATCGCCGGCGACAGCATCAGGACCGCGAGCCGTCGCTCGCCGCTCCCGTAGCGGCGCTTCGGCCGCCTACCGATCCTGGCGGTTGCTGCTTCCATGCTCGTCTAGAACGTCTCGAGCGCGGACTGAATCTCCTCGTTCATCTTCGTTGCCGCCTCGTCTGGCGACATGTCGCCCTGCAGCACCGCGAAGACGTTGTTGTAGATCGCCTCGCTGACCTGCGGGTAGACGGGCGTCACCGGCCGCGGCTTCGCCTGCGAGACCGCGTCACGCAGCTCGGATGCGAACGGCAGCGCCTTCGTGACCGCCGGGTCGTCGTAGACGTCGTTCAGCACCGCCGGCAGCGAGGCCTTGGACGCCTGGATCACCTGGGCATCGGGGCTGGTGGCGAAGTTGGCGAAGGCAAGCGCTCCCTCCGGGTTCTCCGAGTAGGCGGAGATCGCCAGGTTGTAGCCGCCGAGCACGCCCGCGCCCTCGTTCTCCCCGTACTTCGGGAAGGTCGTGACCGCGAAGTCGTCGGCGATCTTGGACTCCTTGCCGAGCGCGTAGGCGTAGGGCCAGTTGCGCATGAAGGTGCCGTTCCCGGACTCGAAGGCGCGGCGCGACTCCTCCTCCATGTAGGTCGTCACGGCCTTCGGGACCGCTCCGTCGTCGATGCCCTTCTGCATGAAGCTCAGGACGTCGCGGGTCTCCTGGGAGTCGGCGGTCGCCTCGGTGGCGTCGTCGTTCACGACGTTCCCTCCGGCGCTGTAGAGCAGCTCCAGGAAGTTGACCGTCAGGCCCTCGTAGCGCGCTCCCTGGTAGACGACGCCGTTGTCCTTCTGGCCGGTCGAGTACATCGCCTGCCACGACTCGGGCGGCTGCTCGCCGGCCTCGTCGGTGCGCCAGTAGATGAACCCGGCGTTCGTGTTGAACGGGATCGCCCAGTACTTGCCGTCGTACAGGGCCGTCTCGACGGTCGAGGGGATGAACTCGTCCTTGCGGGCCTCGATGGCGTCGGTCACGTCGCGCAGCCAGCCCTGAGCCGCGTACTCCGCGGTCCAGATGACGTCCATTCCGAGGATGTCGCACTCGGGCGACTCGGCACGCAGGCGCTGAATCTGGAGGCGCCGCTGCTCGTCAGCCGCCGTCGGCAGCTCGAGCAGCTCGGCGTTCGCCTTCGGGTTCTCCTTGTTGAAGTTCTCGACAACGGTCTTGAACGCGCCGGTGGTGTCCTTGCCGATGCACCACGTGACGTCGCCCTCGCGCCTTCGCCTCGCCGACCTTCTCCGCGTCAGGCGCCGGGGTGCCGCCACCACCTCCGGCGTCATCGTCGTCGCCGCATCCGGCCGCCAGCGCCAACACGAGTGTCATGGCGAGAACCGCCAAGAGCCACAACTTCTTCACAGCTACCCCTCCTCCGCGGACTGATCCACGACCGGCTTACCCCGCGGAGCGAGAAATACTCCCCCGATCAGCTACGCCACGCTGCGCGCCTGCTGCTCGTGGCGGCCCTCGCAGATCTCCTCCGCGAGCTTGTCGCAGAACGCGGGGAGGTCGTCGGGCTTGCGGCTCGTCACGAGGCCCTGGTCGACGTGGACCTCCTCGTCGACCCAGTTGGCGCCCGCGTTGCGCAGGTCCGTCCGGATGCTCGGGAAACGAGGTCAGCGTGCGGCCGCGCACGACGTCCGCCTCGACGAGCGTCCAGGGGCCGTGGCAGATCGCCGCGACCGGCTTGCCCGCCTCGAAGAAGGTGCGCACGAAGCGAACCGCGTCGCCGTCGGCGCGCAGGAAGTCGGGGTTCGCCACGCCACCCGGGAGCACGAGCCCGTCGTAGTCCTTCTGATCGGCGTCGCTCACGTGGACGTCGACGTCGAAGGTGTCCGCCTTGTCGAGATGGTCGAACCCCTGGATCCGCTCGCGCTCGATCGAGACGAGCTCGGGCGTGCCGCCCTCCTCCTGGACCTTCTTCCAGGGCTCGGTCAGCTCGATCTGCTCGACGCCGTCGGTTGCCAGGAACGCGATCTTCTTGCCGTTCAGCCTGTCGCTCATACCGTCCGTCTACCGGGTGTCATGCGGCGAAAACGCACCCGCAATAGCGTGTGGCGCCCGTGATCGAGACGGTCGACTACCACACGGCCGGCGAGCCGTTTCGCATCGTCGTGAGCGGCGCGCCCGAGCTGCCGGGCGCGACCGTCGCGGAGCGCCGCGAGCGGGCGCTCGCGAGCGGCGAGGCCGGCGCCGTGCGGCGGCTGCTCTGCCACGAGCCGCGCGGCCACGCGGACATGTACGGCTGCTTTCTCGTCCCGCCCGATGACGACGGGGCCGAGCTCGGGGTCCTGTTCTGGCACAAGGACGGCTTCTCGACCGCCTGCGGGCACGGCACGATCGCGCTCGGGGCCTTCGCGGTCGAGAGCGGGCGCGTGAGCGCGCCGCCCGACGGCGAGCTCGACGTGCGAATCGACGTGCCCTCCGGGCGGGTGCTCGCCCGCGTGCGAATGCGCGCCGGCCTCGTCGACTCCGTCGTCTTCCGGAACGTGCCGGCCTACGTGCTCGCGCGGGAGGTCGTGGTGGACACCTCGCGCGGAGCGCTCGCGGTCGACGTGAGCTACGGCGGCGCGATCTACGCGTCGCTCGACGCGGCCGCCGCCGGGCTGGCGGCCGAGCCCGGGCGGTTGCCGGAGCTGATCGCGCTCGGGCGTGAGGTCAAGGCGGCGCTCGAGGGCAGCGAGCACGCCCGCCACCCGAGCGACCCGCGCCAGTCAGGCATCTACGGGACGATCCTCTGGGACGAGGTCGCCGGGGCGGGGCTCGCGCAGCGCAACGTGACCGTGTTCGCGGACGGCGAGGTGGACCGCTCGCCGTGCGGGTCGGGCACCTCGGCCCGGCTGGCGCTGCTCCACGCGGACGGCCGGCTGGGCGCGGGCGAGGAGCTTCAGCACCTGTCGGTGATCGGCAGCGAGTTCCGCGGCCGGGTGGTCGAGGAGGTCTCGGCGGAGGGCCGGCCTGCCGTGGTGACCGAGATCGAGGGCCGGGCCTTCCGCACCGGAGAGCACCGCTTCGTGCTCGACGAGCGCGACGAGCTGCGCGACGGGTTCGTGCTGCGGTGATCCCCTTCCTCGACGCGGCGGATGTCGAGCGCCTGCTGCCCCCGGCCGGCGCGGTCGACGCGCTCGAGCGCGCGCTGCTGGCCGGGCTCGACCCGGAGGCGGATCCGCCGCGCTCGATCGTGGAGGCCGCCGCAGGGCGAGCTCCTGCTGATGCCGTCCACGGCGGCGGGGCCGGTCGGCGTGAAGCTCGCCACGATCGCCCCCGCGAATCCGGATCGCGGCCTGCCGCGGATCCAGGGCGTCTACGCGCTGTTCGATCCCGAGACGCTGGCGCCGGTCGCGCTCGTGGACGCGATTGCGCTCACGTCGCTGCGGACGGCCGCGGTGTCGGCGCTCGCGGTGCGCCGGCTGGCCTCGCCCGAGGCCTCGCGGCTGCTCGTGTTCGGGACGGGGCCGCAGGGGTGGGCGCATGTGCTCGCCATGCGCGACGTGAGGCCGGTCGTTTCGGTCCTCGTCGCCGGTCGCGACCCCGACCGCCTTCGAGTCCTTCGTTCATCGCTGTCGTTCGCTTGGCATCGAGGCTGCGGTTGCCGACCCGCTTACGGCAGCGGTGAAGGAGGCGGATGTCATCTGTTGCTGCACCACGGCGCGGTCGCCACTGTTCGAGGGCTCTCTGGTCGCGGCGGGTGCCTGCGTCGTCGCGGTCGGGTCGCACGAGGCGTCCGCGCGGGAGCTCGACGCCGGCCTGCTCGGCCGCTCCACCGTGGTGGTCGAGGCGGTCTCCCCCGCCCTGCGCGAGGCCGGCGACGTGATCCAGGCGGTCGACTCTGGGCGCGCTCTCGCCCGAGTCGCTCGTGACCCTCCCGGCACTCGTCCGCGGCGAGGCCACCCCCGCCCCGGACCGCCCGCGCGTCTTCAAGTCGACCGGCATGGCATGGGAGGACGCGGTGGTCGCGGCGGCGCTGGCGGAGCGCGCGGGCGCGAGCGCCTGAGGTCACCTTCCTGCCCTGGGCACCGTATGGGTGCCTGAAACAGGAAGGTGCGCTCATCGCCGCTTCCGGGCCGCGGTGGCGGCCGCGAGTCAAAGCCGCGTCGAGTGCCTCCGCCGCCGCCCGCTCGCCCGAGCTGATCGCGCCGTCCATGTAGCCGTTCCAGACCGTCGCGTACTCGGCGCCCGCCCAGCCGATCGGGCCGATCGGCTCGCGCAGGGCCGGGCCGTAGTTCGTCCACCCGCCGGTCGGCATGTGGCAGCCGTAGCAGCCGCGCGTGAACTCCTCCTCGGCCCAGAGCTTCTCGACGTAGTCCACCGGCTTCGCCGCGCGCGGCCCGTACAGGCGCGCGAAGCAGTCGATCACGGCCGCCCGGCGCGCCTCGGCCGGCACGCGGCCGAGCTCGCGGGCCTGGCGCCCCTCGAGGAAGCCGAGCAGGACACCCGGCGACCCTGAGGGCGGCGAGTTGTCGAACGTGAGCCGCACGGGGCCCACGTCGCTCGTCCCCTCGCCGGACAGCCCGTCCGCGCGCCAGAACGGCTCGTCGTAGATCGCCATGCACTTGGCGACCGTCCCCATCGGCATGCGCTGCGTGAGTTGGTCGCGAAAGCCGGGCAGCGGCGGGTCGTAGGCGAGCCGGCCGGCGAGCGTGGGCGCGAGGGCCAGGATCGCCCGCCGTCCTCGCGCGTGCGCGCCGTCGGCGTGCACGCTCACGCCGTCGCTCCCGTGCTCGATCCGCCGCACCGGCGCGCCGAGCATGATCCGCTCCTCCCCGAGCTCCTCCGCCATCCGGATCGGCACGAGCTGGGAGCCGCCGACGAAGCGGTCCTGCTGCGCCCCGCCCTCCGTCTCGAACAGCATGTCGAGGCTCCCGGCCGAGTGGATGTAGAAGAGGACGTGCAGGAGCGACATGTCCTCGGGCTGCGCGGCCCAGACAGCCTCGATGCCGAGCTCGAGCAGCATCCGGCCCGGGCGCGTGGCCATGTTGCGCCGCATCCAGGTGGCCGCCGTCTGGCCGTCGAGCCGGCGCGCGCCCGGTGCCTCCCAGGGCGCCTCGAGCGGCACCTTCCGCGCCATCCGGTTGAGCCGCCGCTGCGCCTGCTCGACGTCCACGAGCACCGCCGGATTGAGGCGCGGGATCGCCCCGCGGTAGCGGCGCAGGCTGCCGGAGTACTCGATCACGTTCTCGCCCTGCCCGTAGGTGGGAAAGCGCTCGACGCCGAGCTCGCGGGCAACCGCGTCGAGCCGGTCCTGCGTCGGTCCGATCCACTGCGCCCCGACCTCGACCACGTTCCCGTCGCCGATCGGGTGGTTCAGGACGCGGCCGCCCACGCGCTCGCGCGCCTCGACCACGACGACCGACGCGCCCCGGCGGACCACCTCGCGAGCGGCGGCAAGGCCGGCCAGGCCCGCCCCGACCACGACGACATCGGCTTCCGCGCTGCGCGTCCCGGCCACGTCGCGGACCCTAACGGGCTTGCGGTGGGCCCGACCGGGTAGAGCCGCGGCACACCCGACGGAGGAGCGCCCGATGGCCGCCTGTGAGGTCTGTGGCAACGACTATGACAAGACGATGGAGATCCGTCACGAGGGCGAGACGCACGTGTTCGACTCGTTCGAGTGCGCCATCCACGCCCTCGCGCCGACCTGCGCCCACTGCGGGATCCGGATCGTCGGCCACGGGATCGAGAGCGACGCTTCGATGTTCTGCTGCGCGCACTGCGCGGAGAGCAGCGGCGTCGAGGGTGCGCGCGACCGGGTTGGGGCCTGAGCGCTAGCCCGTCCGCGCGCCGACCCCGCTCGCGAACTCCCGGGCGCGCGCCGGCCCGGCTCCGCCGGGCTTGAGTGGCGGCGTGTCGAGGCCGTCGCCCGCGCGCATCCCGTCGAGGAGATCGAGCAGGGCGTCGGAGGCCGTCCGGGCCGGCCGCCAGCCGAGCTCCTCGCGCGCCCGCTGCGCGTCCATGAGGGGCACCGCCAGCCCCATGTCGAGCCAGCCGGGCTCGCTCGGCTGGAGGCGTAGCCGGAAGCTCGCGGACGCACCGGCGCGCAGCAGCGCCGCCGGCACTCTCACTCGGCGGGCCCCGAGCAGGCGCGCGAGCTCCGCAGGGTCGAGGACAGGATCGGCCGCGACGTTGAACGCTCCGCGCACGTCCCTCACGAGCGCCAGCCGGTAGGCCTGCCCGACGTCGTGCGAGTGGACGGCCTGGAAGACGAGCCGCGGGTGGTCGGGAACCACCGGAATCAGCTCGCGGCGGACGAGGAAGCCGGGCAGCAGCGGCCCGGCGAACAGGCGCCGGATGCCCGAGGCCGCGTCGCGCTTGAAGATGAGGCCCGGTCGCAGGCGGACCACCCGTGTGTTCGGATGCTCGTCCTCGAAGCGGTCGAGCAGCCGCTCGACCTCAGCCTTGTGGCGCGAATAGAACGACGAGTCGATCCCGGTGGTCGGCCAGGTCTCGTCCACCCGCCGGTCCTTGGGCCCGGGTGCGTAGGCGCCGACCGAGGACGCGTAGATCAGGTTCGGCACGCGCGCGGCCGCGGCCGCGCGAAACACGCGCGCGCTGCCCTCGACGTTGACCGAGCGCAGCGTCGCATGGTCGCGGCCCGGCTGGATCAGCCAGGCGAGATGGATGACCGCCTCGGCGCCCTCGAACAGGGGCCTCAGCGGCGAGCGAGCCACGTCCGCCGACCGCCACTCGGTCTTCGGGAAGCGGGCATCGGGCACCCGGCGGCAGAGGCCGAGCACGGACTCGACGGCGGGCTCCTCTGCCAACGCGCTCAGGACGCTCGTGCCGACGTTTCCGCTCGCTCCTGTGACAACGACTCGCATGGCGAGGCGCTACCCGGCCGCCCTCGACCGAAACCGCGCGTGCGACCATCCGCGTGATGGCCCACGACCACGCGCACGTGCACGTCCACACGGACGATGGCCGCCGGCTCACGATCGCGCTCGTCCTGCTGCTCGCCTTCATGGCGGCGGAGGTCGTGGTCGGCATCCTCGCCTCGTCGCTCGCGCTGCTCGCCGACGCTGCCCACATGCTCACGGACGCCGGCGCCATCGCGCTCGCGCTGTTCGCCGCGCGGCTCGCCCGCCGCCCGCCGGGCGGCGATTTCACGTTCGGCTACCGGCGCGCGGAGATTCTCTCGGCGCAGCTGAACGGCGCGACGCTCGTGGCCCTCGGCGCCGTCATCGGGATCGAGGGCATCAGGCGGATGATCGACCCGCCCGACGTCGAGGGCGCCGCCGTCCTGATCGTCGCGAGCGTGGGGATCGCGGTGAACCTCGCGGCCACGATGGTGCTCTCCGGCGCGAACCGCCGCAGCCTGAACGTCGAGGGTGCCTTCCAGCACGTGTTGAACGACCTGTTCGCCTTCATCGCCACCGCAATCGCGGGCGCCCTGGTCCTGTTCGCCGGCTTCTCGCGCGCCGACGGCATCGCCGCCCTGCTGGTCGCCGCTCTCATGCTCTTCTCGGGCTTTCGCCTGCTGCGCGATTCGACCCGCGTGCTGCTCGAGGCCGCCCCGCGCGACCTCGACCCCGACGAGATCGGGCACGCGCTCGCGGCCGAGAACCACGTGGTCGAGGTGCACGACCTGCACGTCTGGGAGGTCACCTCGGGCTTCCCCGCCCTCTCGGCCCACGTGACCGTGCGCTCGGGCTGCGACACCCAGGCGCACCGGCGCCAGCTCGCCGAGCTGCTGCGCGAGCGCTTCGGGATCACCCACTCGACCCTGCAGGTCGAGACCCGGCACGAGGGCCCGCTCGCGATCGAGCCGCTGCGACGCGCATGAAGGTGAAGATCTCCCACCCCGACAAGGTCCTGTTCCCGGACGACGGGATCACGAAGGGCGACCTCGCGGACTACTACGAGCGGGTCGCCGGCTGGATCCTGCCCCACATCCGCGACCGCCCCGTGAGCATGCAGCGCTTCCCCGCGGGGATCACCGGCAAGGGCTTCTTCCACAAGGACGTGCCGGACTACTTCCCGGAATGGGTCAAGCGCGTGGAGGTACCGAAGGCGGGTGGAACGGTCACCCACGCCGCGATCACGAGCGCGGACTCGCTTCTCTACCTCGTGAACCAGAACACGATCACGCCGCACATATGGCTCGCGCGAGCCGACCGGCCGCACCAGCCCGACAGGATCGTCTTCGACCTCGACCCTGACCCGGGCACCGAGTTCAAGGAGGTGCGCCGCGCGGCCCGGCTCACCGGCGAGCTCGTGCGCGAGCTCGGGCTCGTCCCGTTCGCGCAGGTCACGGGCTCCAAGGGGATCCACGTCTGGGTGCCGGTCCGCCGGGGAGACGACAACGACGCCCTCAAGACGCTCGCGCGCGACGCGGCGGAATCCCTTGCCTCGCGCCACCCCGAGGAGCTCACCACCGAGTGGCGCAAGGCAAAGCGCGGCGGCCGCATCCTCGTCGACACGGCACGCAATGGCTACGCCCAGACCGCGGTCCCGCCCTACGCGGTGCGGCCGCGGCCGGGCGCTCCGGTGGCGGTGCCGATCGAGTGGGACGAGCTGTCGGACTCGCGCCTGCGCTCCGACCGCTGGACGATTCGGACAGTCATGCGGCGCCTCGCGGCGAAGGGCGATCCCTGGGAGCAGATCGCGAAGAGCGCGCGCGCCACCGGGCCCGCGCGCCGCCGCCTCAGTGAGATGCAGCCGCCGTCTGAGCCGCCGCGCTGAGCTCGAACACCCAGAAGTCCTGGCCCATCACGGGCACCGACACGTTGAAGACCGGGACCCCGTCGAGGTCGGCCTCGAAGCGGCCGGCGTGCGCGTGCCCGTGCAACACGAGGTCGGGCCTGTGCTCGAGCAGCGGCGCGGCAAGGCGCTCGCTGCCCAGAAACGTCCAGATCTCGGGCGGCTCGCCGACCAGGGTGTCCGGCACCGGGGCGTAGTGGAGGAGCGCGACCCGGAAGGGGCAGAGCGCGATCTCGCGCAGGCCGCGGGCGAGCCCCTCCACCTCGGCCGTCCCCTCCGCGTACACGGCGCGCAGCGAGGGCTCGCCGAAGTCCGGCAGACCGAGCCCGCGGAAGCCGCCCACGAATCCCTTCACCCCTGCCACGCCGAGCGAGCAGCCCCGGACGTCCACCGTCGTCTGCGCCCGGTCGAGCATGCGGATGCCGGCCGCACTGAGGAGCTCGACGAGGTCGTCGCCCCGCCCTGCGTGCAGATCGTGGTTGCCAAGCACGGCCACGACGGGCGTCCCGATCCCCTCGCACGCCTCGGCCAGCACCGCCGCCTGCTCGGGCTCGCCATGCGTCGTCAGGTCGCCCGCAAGCAGGATCGCGTCGGCCTCGCCGTCCACCGCCTCGAACGCGCGCAGCACCCCGTCCCTGTTCTGGGGGGAGCAGTGGATGTCCCCGGCCGCGGCGACCCGCAACCGCCCCTCGCCGCGCAGGTCGCGGGCCAGGATGTCCGTTGTGCCCATCGCGGACCTGCATACCCCACGCGCGCGGCGGGTACGCGACCCGCGGTGTCATCCCGCGGCGCAGAGCTTCCGTTTCCCGCCATCGAGGCGTCCCTCAAGAGGGCCGTCGCCGCGTTGCGCGAGTCGGATGTTCCCTTTCTGCTTGCGGGCAGCCTCGCGGTGTGGGCGCGCGGCGGGCCCGAGACACGCCACGACCTCGACCTCGCGATCCGTCCCGAGGACGCCGGGCGCGCGCTGGCCGTGCTCGAGCGTGCGGGCATGCGGCCTGAGAAACCGCCCGAGGAGTGGCTGCACAAGGCCTGGGACGGCGAGGTCCTGATCGACCTGATCTTCGCCCCGCGCGGGCTCGAGGTAACGGACGAGCTGATCGCACGCGGCGAGCTTCTGCACGTTCTCGGCATCACGATCCCCGTGATGGCGATCGACGACGTGCTCGCCACGAAGCTGCTGGCACTGCACGAGCACGAGCTCGACTACAGCTCGCTCGTCCGCATCGCCAGGGCCGTGCGCGAGCAGATCGACTGGGCCTACCTACATGAGCGGACCGACGGCTCGCCATACGCGGCGGCCTTCTTCACGCTGTGCGAGCAACTCGAGATCTCGCCTCCCGCAGCGCCCTCGAAAGGAGCGGTGGTGCGCGTGCTGAATCCGCGTCATACTCCGTTTCCCTTCGACAGACGGGGGTAGTCCACAGTCATGTCGACGATGACCATCGACGCGCTCATCGAGCGCGGCGAGGAGCAGGGGTGCGTGAACCTGTCCGAGCTCGCCGACCTGATCCAGGAGCTGGAGCTCTCGGAGGATCGACGGTCAGGCGCTCGCCGACAGGCTCGAGGCTCGCGGCATCGAGCTTTCCGACGACTGCGGCCGCCAGGCCGCTGAGCCCGTGCAGTACGACAACGTGGAGCTCGCGACGATCACGAGCGACACGCTGCAGCTGTTCCTGCGCGACGTGCGCAGGCACCCGCTGCTGACCGCGGCCGACGAGATCGAGCTCGCGAAGCGCATCGAGCAGGGCGACCTCGCCGCGAAGGAGCGCATGATCAACTCGAACCTGCGCCTCGTCGTATCGCTGGCGAAGAAGTACCAGGGACACGAGCTGCAGCTGCTCGACCTGATCCAGGAGGGCGTGCTGGGCCTGATCCGCGCTTCGGAGAAGTTCGACTGGCGCAAGGGCTACAAGTTCTCGACCTACGCGACCTTCTGGATCCGCCAGGCGATCCAGCGCGGGCTCGCCAACCAGGGCCGCACGATCCGTATCCCGGTGCACATCGGGCAGCGCGAGCGGAAGATCGCGCGCGTCGAGCGCGAGCTCGCGCTCCAGCTCGGCAGGCCGCCGACCGACGCCGAGGTCGCCACCGCCGCGGACCTCTCGCTGAGGGAGGTCGAGGAGACCCGCGAGGTCACCCGCACGGTCACGAGCCTGGATCGGCCGGTCGGCCAGGAGAGTGACACCGGCCTCGGCGACCTGCTTCCAAGCGACGAGCTCGGCCCCGTCGAGGAGGTCGAGATCGGGCTGCGCGAGGAGGCCGTCCACGCCGCGCTCGAGCGCCTGCCGGATCAGGAGCGCGAGGTCATCAAGCTGCGCTACGGCATCAACGGCGACGAGCCCACCCCGTTGCGCGAGGCCGGCAAGCGGCTCGGCCTCTCGCCCGAGCGCGTTCGCCGGATCGAGCACAAGGCCCTCGAGCGCCTCGCCGGCACGCGCGAGGTCGCGGGCCTCGCCGAAGCCGCCTGACCTCTCCTCGGCCGGGTGCATACGGCGGACCAGGCCGGGTAACGGCGCAACATGGAAACGTCCACGAGCCGGTTCGAGCGCACGAGCTCGGACAAGTCCGTCGGCGAGCTCGTCCAAGAGCTCTCGCAGCAGACCTCCACGCTCATCCGCCAGGAGATGCGCCTTGCGCAGGCAGAGCTGACCGAGAAGGGAAGGCACGCCGGCAAGGGCGCGGGCATGTTCGGCGGAGCGGGAGCGGTGGCGCTCTACGGCGTGGGTGCCCTGGTCGCCGCGGCGATCATCGGCTTGGGCACGGTGCTCGAGCCCTGGCTCGCGGCGGTGATCGTGGGCGTCGTGCTGCTCGCGGTCGCCGGGATCCTCGCCCTCACCGGCAAGCGGGAGGTCGACCGCGCCGGGCCGCCGAAGCCCGAGCAGACGATCGAGAGCGTCCAGCGGGACGTCGAGACCGTGAAGGCGCGGGCGAAGTCGTGACCGGGCAGAGGACCCCGGAGGATCTCCGCCGCGACATCGAGCGGACCCGCCGCGAGCTCGGCGACACCGTGGAGCAGCTCTCGCACAAGGCGGACGTGAAGGCTCAGGTGCGGGCCAAGCGCGAGGAAGTCGAGACGCGCGCTCGCGAGAACCCGCTTCCGGTCGGAGCGGCGGCCGCCGGAATCGTCGTCGGGCTAGTGGCCCTATGGATAATCAGGAGGCGCTGAACATGCCGCGATTCGCCAGGGAGGGCGACCCCCCGGAAGGCCCCACCGACCTCAGCAAGCGCTCCTGGTTCGGCGTCCTGAAGCGCTCGGCCAAGGAGTTTCGGGAGGACAACCTCACCGACTGGGCGGCGGCGCTCACCTATTACGGCGTCCTCGCGATCTTCCCCGCGCTGCTCGTGCTCGTCTCGATCCTCGGGCTGATCGGGGAGTCGGCGACGCAGCCCCTGATCGACAATCTCGGCAGCGTCGCGCCGGGGCCGGCCAAGGACATCTTCACGAGCGCGATCGAGAACCTGCAGGGCAGCTCGGGCGCTGCCGGCGTCTTCTTCGTGATCGGCCTGATCGCCGCGATCTGGTCCGCCTCCGGGTACATCGCCGCCTTCATGCGGGCCTCGAATGCGATCTACGACATCGAGGAGGGCCGGCCGCTCTGGAAGACCCTGCCGATGCGTGTCGGGCTCACCATCCTGCTGATGGTTCTGACCGCGGTCAGCGCCGTGGCGGTCGCGGTCTCCGGCGGGCTTGCGCGAGAGGTCGGGAACCTCCTCGGCCTCGGCGACACCGCCGTGACGGTGTGGAACATCGCCAAGTGGCCGGTGCTGATCCTGTTCGTCTCCTTCATGTTCGCACTGCTCTACTGGGCCGCGCCGAACGTGAAGCAGCCGAAGTTCAAGTGGCTGTCGCCCGGCAGCATCCTGGCCGTCGTCGGCTGGATCATCGCGTCGGCCGCCTTCGCCTTCTACGTGGCCAACTTCGGGTCCTACAACAAGACCTACGGAGCGCTCGCCGGGCCGATCGTCTTCCTGGTCTGGCTGTGGATGTCGAACGTGATGATCCTGCTCGGGGCCGAGTTCAACGCCGAGCTCGAGCGCGGCCGCGCGATCGAGTCGGGCATGCGGCCCGAGGACCGCGAGCCGTTCGTCGAGCCGCGCGACACGAAGAAGATCGAGGATCAGCACGCGTGAGCGTCGAGACTCGCACCGAGGCGAACGGTGGCCCGTTCGCCGGCTACGCCCCGCCTGAGAAGCGTCCCCCGTTCGCTGCCTACGCGGCCTTCGCGGCCGTCTTCCACGCCGGCCTCGTGGGATCGGTGGCAGCAGCGCGGCGACGGGGACGCGAGCTGCCGGAGCGCGTCGGAGCAGGCGATGTCGCGCTGATCGGCACGGCTACCTACAAGCTCAGCAGGCTCGTCGCCAAGGACCGGATCACGGCCTTCGCACGCGCGCCGTTCACCGAGTTCCAGGAGGAGGGCGGCCCCGCCGAGGTCGAGGAGCGCTCGCGCGGGACCGGATTGCGGCGAACCCTCGGCGAGCTGCTCGTCTGCCCCTACTGCCTCGGCCTGTGGTTCTCGGGCGGATTTCACATCGGCCTGCTGTTCGCGCCGCGCGCCACACGCTTCAGCGCCTCCGTGCTCACCGCGCTCGCGCTGTCCGACTTCCTTCAGATCGCCTACAAGGCGGCCGAGGAACGCGGACTCTCGGACTAGTTGCCGAGCAGGAAGAACTCGAATCCCACGTCGGGGTCGAGCGTCAGCTGGCTGTGATAGCTGAGCACCGGCCGTCCGGTCGCCTGCTCCACCACCGCGGTGAACGAATCCGCCATCGCCTCCTGGAAGGTCAGGCGCACCTCGCGCACCTTCGCTCCCTCGCCGCGCGCCGTGAGCGTCTGCTCGACGGTGGTCATCGTGTCGTGCAGGATGCAGATCAGGTACTGGTCGTCGAGCACATAGCTCTTCGCCTTGGTCGGGCCGCGCCCGTAGTACTCGCTGAAGAGCTGCACGATGCCGTTCGTCACGGCCGCGAGCTGGTCGCCCGAGACCGTCCGTGGCTCGGAGTGGCTGACGGAGTCCACGAGGACAGTCTATGGCTCGCGATGCGGACGGGTGGGTTTGCCGCCCGTCGGGAGGAGGGCATCAGCAGCGCATGCCGCGTTTCCTGCCGCTGGTGCTGCTCGCGGTGCTGTTCGCCTCGTGCGGGAGCGGCGAACGCGAGCGCGACGCCGCCTCGGTATCGAACCACTTCCATGCGGCGCTCGAGGCCGGTGACGGAGCCGAGGCGTGCGAGCAGCTGAGCGAGGAGACCGCCTCCAGGCTCGAAGAGAGCGAGGGGGCGGCCTGCGAAGAGGCCATCATGGACCTGGACCTGCCGGCCGGCGCCACGAGTGCCTCCGCGGAGGTCTACGTGACGAGCGCCTACATCGACCTCGCTGACGCGGGCTCCGTGTTCCTGGACAAGGGCCACGAGGGTTGGAAGGTGTCGGCGGCCGGGTGCAAGCCGCCCGCGGGCGACCTTCCCCTGGAATGCGAGCTCGCGGGTTGACGATGCGCGCGATGTTCGTGATCTATCTGACGGTGATTGGCATCGGCATCGTGCTCGCGCTGATCTCCGGGCTCTCGCACCTCTGACGATGCGCCGCTTCGCCTACGAGAACGGCCTGTCGCTCATCGTTTCTCGGCCTGTTCCTCGCCGCGATCTGCCTTCAGGCGCTGGCGGGACACGCCGACTTCAACGAGGACCAGGCGCGCCACGGCGATCCCGACATCTCGCTCGGCCGCTACGTGATCTCCTCCGCATTCGCGGTGGCCGTGCTCGAGAACTGGCAGTCCGAGTACCTCCAGTTTGCGCTGTTCGTGCTGCTGACCGTCTGGCTCGTGCAGCGCGGCTCTCCCGAATCGAAGGAGCTCGGCAAGGCGGGTGGGGAGTCGGACAGCGATCAGAAGATCGGCCCCCATGCCCGGCGGGACTCGCCGCGCTGGGCGAAGGCCGGCGGGCTGCGCCTGCAGCTCTACCAGAACTCGCTGCTCATCGTGATGGGCCTCATCTGGATCGGCAGCTGGGTCGCCCAGTCCGTGACCGGCGTCGTCGAGTACAACTCCGACCGCCTCGATCACCAGGAGGCGCCGGTCTCGTGGGCGGATTACCTGACCAGGCCCGACTTCTGGGAAAAGACGCTTCAGAACTGGCAGTCGGAGTTCCTGGCCGTCGGGTCGATGGCAATTCTGGCGGTCTATCTCCGGCAGCGGGGATCGCCGGAGTCAAAGCCAGTCGGGTCCTCTCACCACGCCACGGGCGTGGAGGGCTGACGGCGGCGGCAGGGTACCCGGAAACACCGCGCCCCAACCCCCGTCTGAGGTTTAGGGCTTGGCCAGAAGGGACAGAATTGGGGCAGGTCAAGCGACGAAGCGATCTGAGGGCGGATGTCGCGGGACCTGAGTTCACAGAGGGGGACGGTCACGGCCGCCGGCCAGCGGTCAGCTCACACGGACCCTCACATCTATTCGAGAGGTGAGGTTCTATGAGTGCAACGACAATTGCCCCCCGGGGGCTCATTGCTCTACCGCCGCGCCGCAGGTCATCCTGCGAACGCGAGGACATACGCGAGACGGAGCGCCAGCTCCTGATCCGGTACCACCGCGAAGGCGACCTCGCCGCACGCGAGGAGCTGGCGGAGCGGTTCCTGCCGCTGGCGCGCGATCTCGCCCTGCGCTACTCGTACACCGACGAGCCGTTCGACGACCTGCTGCAGGTCGCAAGCCTCGGCCTCGTCAAGGCGATCGACCGGTTCGAGCCGGAGCGCGGCACGAAGTTCACGAGCTACGCGGCGCCCACGATCCTCGGCGAGCTCAAGCGGCACTTCCGCGACAAGGGCTGGTCGATGCACGTTGCGCGCGATCTCCAGGAGAGGGCGCTCGCGGTGAGCCGCACGACCGAGGAGCTGTCGAAGGAGCTCCATCGCTCGCCCAAGGCGCGTGAGGTGGCGGCGCAGCTGGGCTGCACCGTCGAGGAGGTGCTCGAGGCGCAGGAAGCGGCCGCGAGCTACGAGGCGGCGTCGCTCGATGCCCCTGCGGCGCGCGACGACGACGAGTCGGCGTCGGTGATCGACCTGATCGGCGACGACGACTCGGCGTACGAGCTCGTCGAGGACCGCGAGGCGATCGCCAGCACGTGGAAGGCGCTGCCGGAAGTGGAGCGCCAGGTGCTCGAGCTGCGCTTCATGGAGGACCTCACGCAGCGCGAGATCGGCGAGCGGATCGGCTACTCGCAGATGCACGTGTCGCGTCTGCTGCGGCGGGCGCTGACCCGGCTCGAGACGGCTGCAGCCGCTGCATGAGGCCGATCGCGTTCGCGACGGCGAAGCCCTCCCAGTCGTTGTTGAAATAGACGAAGACCTCGGCCCGGCGACTCCATCCGGAGATCCGCCGGGCCCAGTCGTCGAGCTCCGTCTCCGAGTAGTTCCCGCGCCGGCCGCGGTGACCGTGGTGGAGGCGGACGAGCGTCCAGGCCGCCGTTAGCTCGCGGGCCTGGAAGGGCCATCGCGGGTGGTCTCCGATCACGAGCGCCGCGTCGTGGGCGCGCAACAGGTCATAGAGCTCGGGGTTGAACCAGCTCGGGTCGCGGAACTCGAAGCAATGCCGCCCCTGCGGGCACCTGCTCGAGCAGGCGCTCGACGCGAGCCAGAAGATCCTCGCCACCGGGGTCACGGCGCCGGAACGTCGCCGGGAACTGCCAGACGACTGGCCCGAGGCGGCCGGAGGCGACGAGCGGCTCGATGCGCTCGTAGTAGCGCCGGATGCCCTCCCCGACGTCCCGAAGCCGCCGCACGTGCGTCAGGTAGCGGCTCGCCTTGGCCGCGAACACGAAGCCGGGCGGCGTCTGCTCGACCCAGCGACCGACCGCGTTTCGCGAGGCGAGCCGGTAGAAGGTCGAGTTGACCTCGACCGTCTCGAAGAGTTCCGCGTAGCGGGTCAGCCAGCGCGGCTTGCCGAGCCCCTCCGGGTAGAGGCGCCCGCGCCAATCGTCGTAGTTCCAGCCACTGCAGCCGATCCGGATCGGCCGCATGGCGCTACTCGGACGTCAGCGTCTGCTTGTCGCGTGCGGTGAAATCGACCTTCTCCGTCCTCGCCGCCTCGGCGTAGGTCTGGACGCTGCCGGCCTGGCGCCGGCGGCGCGCGAAGTCGAACGCGAGCCCGCCCGCCACCAGCAGCGCCGCGAGCGGCACGGCGACGATCACCGCGCCCCCCATGAACGCGCCGGACATGACGACGAGCGACAGACCGAAGGCGATCGCCGCAAGCGTGTATCCCAACATGCGCGCGGCTACCCGCCGCGCGGACGGGGCAAACGGCTCGTGTCGACCACCTCGAACGCCCGTCCCGGCACGTCGTGCAGGGCGTGAAGCTGGTCGTTGTCCCAGCCCCGGTGCGGAGCCCCCGAGACGTACCAGGGCGAGCCGTTGTCCGCCAGGATCATCCCGTAGCGCTTGAGCGCGCGGAGCACGATCCGCGCCTGGCGCGGGAAGCCGGAGATGTCGTAGCCGGCCTTCAGGCGCAGGCGCTGCCCCATTGCGGGCAGGTCCGGGTCCGTGAGGTCTGACGCGAAGTGGCGCGCGGGATAGACGTACGCGCGCCGGGTGCGTTCCGCGGTGAAGCGGAGCGCGTGGTCGATGCGCCCGCGCCGCACCTCGTCGTAGCGGGCGAGCCCCGGCAGGATCGGCAGGCCGGCGGCGTCCGCCGAGGTCCAGCCGCTCGGGCGCAGCCGGTTCGAGCGCAGATTCCAGATTGCCCCGGAGCCCGCGTCCCAGCGCGCGCCCCCGTCGCGCGGGTAGGCCGCGAACAGCTCGTAGAGGCGGCAGCGCGAGCGGTCCACCACGATCACGTGCCGGTCGCCGTCAGATCCCCTGCCGCCCTCGACCGGGGCCCGGCGCGGGATCGGGTAGCGCGTGCCATCCGACTCGTCGGCGTACTCGAAGCTGACGGGCACCTTCGGCTGACCGCGCCGAACCGTCGTGAACGGGATCCCGATCGGCCCGCCCTCCCAGAGACCCGAGCCGAAGTCGGCGTGCATCGTCTCGTCGAGCCCGATCGAGCGCACGATCGCGTCCGAGTTGGGAAGCAGCGGGAGCCCGTCGACGCGCTGGTTCCAGTGGTTGTCGCGCGGGAAGATCGGGCAGTGAGGGGCGCCCGGGACTGGGCGGGCGTCGGTTGGGCCGCCCAGTACGGCGAGAACGGCAGCAGCAAGGAGCAGGCTCACCGCAACCCCTGCCACCTTGTGCTTCATGTTGCTATCTACGTTCACCGCAATAGCTCCGGCGAACGTAGATCGGACGCCGGCGCCGTATCCCTTAGCCCGGCTGGCCGGCGTTCCCGAAGCGGCTCTCCTCGCCCTCCGCGAGCTGGCCGTCGCGGCCCGACGTAGCCGTCCTTGCCGCCCGTCACCAGCAGCACCGCGGGCTCGTCGCCGAGCACCTCGAGCTGGCGGATCGTCGCGGCGTCGACGCGCGCGAGGCCGCCGGGGCCGAGCTCGTGCGTCGAGGAGTCGTTGAACGTCATGGCGATCCGGCCGCTGTGCACGAAGTACAGCTCCTCCTGGCGCTCGTGGAAGTGCCGCCCCGTCTTGTACCCCGCCGGCACGATCAGTCCGTTCACGCCGAAGGCCGTGACGCCGAGCTCCTTGCGTACCTTGCGGAATCCCGGGCCCTCGCCGAGCGCGTCGATGTTCGCGACGGCATAGCCCTCGCCCGTCACCGTTTCCTGCACCGGTTCAGCCATACGGGCAGGCTATCCAAGCGGGTTGCGTCAAGCAACGCGCTCGGCGCTGCGGAGTCCGCCGCGGGCCCAGAGCACGGTGATCGCCGCGAGCAGCGCGAGCACGGCGAAGGCCGGCAGCACCTCCGTCGGGTTGCCCTCGAGGAAGCCGCGCACCGACTCGATCACGAGCGTGATCGGGTTGACCGACGCCGCCGTCTGCACCCAGCCCGTCAGCAGGTCGTACGGGACCCAGACCGGAATCAGGAACAGGATCAGGAAGGCCGGCATCTGGATCAGCGGCCCCGCCTGCATCGTCCTCATCCGCATCGCGACCCCGGTCCCGAACAGCATCGCGGCCGCGTTCAGGATCAGGGCGAGCGACAGCAGCCCGAGGATGTCGAGGGGCCCGCCGTGGATCTCGAGCCCGGCGAGCAGGGCCACTCCGGTGATCAGCGAGATCGTGAACAGCGCGCGCACCAGCGCGGCGAGCCAGTAGCCGCCGATGATGCCCTCGCGCCGTGCCGCGGCGAGCATGACGCGCCGCGCGAAGCCGGACTCGAAGTCGCGCGCGACGGCGAAGCCGGTGAAGATCCCGCCGAAGGTCGAGGCCTGCAGGAGCACGAAGCCGTAGACGAAGGTCGTGTAGCCGGCGTCATAGTCGAAGCCCGGGACCGAGTCGACCCGCGACAGCCCGCCCGCGAACGCCGTGAAGAAGAACAGCGGGAACAGCACGGCCGGGATGATCATCGCCGGGTTCGTGAAGAAGTTGTGCGCGTTGCGCCAGGCGACGGCGCGCGCGACCGACCAGAAGGTCGAACCGCTCACGTCCTCACCATCCTCGTGCGCAGCGCCGATGCGGAGCCGATCAGCGCGAGCAGCGCCACGCCGCCGGCGCAGGCGAAGCCGAGCGCGAGGGCCTCTCCGTCCCAGCCGACGATCATCAGCGAGCGAATCGCCTCGAGCATGTAGGAGACCGGGTTCCAGTCCGCGACCGTGCGGAACCAGTCGCTCTCGATCAGGTCGCGCGGCAGCGCCATCGAGGACAGGAACAGGGCGGCGAAGAACAGCGGGAACACGCCCTGCACCGCCTCCCCGCTGCCGGTGCGAAGCGCCACGAACGCGCCGATCAGCCCGAAGCCGAGCGAGATCAGGAGCGAGAACAGCACGATGACAACAGCGCCCGCGACGCCCGAGGCGAAGCCCGCTCCGAACGCGACGCCGACGAGCAGGAACGTGGTGGCCTGGATCGCCCCGAGGGCGACGATGCCCGCGAGCTGGCCGAGCATCAGCGCCACCCGCCGCAACGGCGTGAGCGAGAGCCGGTTGAGGAACCCGCTCTCGATGTCGTTCGCGATGTTGGTGCCGGCGCTGTTGGCCGAGAAGAGGGCGCCCTGGACGAACGCGATCGCCAGGGCGAACTGGAAGTAGGAGTCCGTCGGGAAGCCCGGCAGGCGCGTGGCCGAGTCGAGCCCGCTCGAGTTGATCGACAGCAGCAGGATCGGGAACACGAGCGACGGCACGACCATCGCCGGCTGGCGCAGCGTCCGCACCACGGAGCGGCGGGCGAGCATGCCCACCTGCGTGAGCAGCGAACTGCTCACGCGGCCACCGCCTCGCCCTCGCGGTCCTCCTCTTCCTCGATCGCCTCCTCCTCCTCGGCCCCCTCGAGCGAGCGGCCCGTCTTGGCGAGGAAGACGTCGTCGAGCGTCGGCGCGTGCAGCTGCAGTTGCTCGATCTTGACGTCCTCCGCGTCGAGGGCGCGCACGACCTCGGCGAGCTGCGACTCGCCGCCCGACAGCCTCACGGCTGCCGACTTCGGGGAGGCCGCCACCTGCTCGCCGAAGCGCGAGAGCACCGACTTCATGGGACCGAGCTGCTCCGGGTCGGCGGGCGTGGCCTCGACACTCGGGCGCCCGATCTCCGCCTTGAGCGCGTCCGGCGTCCCCTCGGCAACGATCCTGCCCTGGTCGATGATCCCGACGCGGTCGGCGAGCACGTCCGCCTCCTCGAGGTACTGGGTCGTGAGGAAGACGGTCACGCCGCGCTCGGTGGCGAGCTTCTGCACCTCGTCCCAGAGCGCGGTGCGGCTCTGCGGGTCGAGCCCGGTTGTCGGCTCGTCGAGGAACAGGATGCGCGGCTTGTGCACGAGCGCGAGCGCGAGGTCGAGCCTGCGCTTCATGCCGCCCGAGTAGCCGCCCACGCGGCGGTCGGCCGCCTTCGTCAGTCCCACGCGCTCGAGCAGCGTGACGGTGCGCTTTGCGGCGTCCTCGCCGCGCATGCCGTGCAGGGCCGTCTGCAACTTCATGTGCTCGGTGCCGGTTAGGAACGGGTCGAGCGCGGCCTCCTGCAGCGCTGCGCCGATCGCGGCGCGCACCGCGGGGCCCTCCTCGACCACGTCGTGGCCCGCCACACGCGCCGTACCCGCCGTGGGCGGCAGCAGCGTGGTCAGCATGTGCACGGTCGTGGACTTGCCCGCCCCATTCGGCCCGAGGAAGCCGTAGACCTCGCCCGGCTCGACGCGCAGGTCGATGCCGTCGACAGCCCGCGGCCCCTTCTTGAAATCCCTTACGAGGCCATGGGCCTCGATCGCCGCTTCAGTCATGTCGTTGAGGGTAGCCATCGAAAGTTGAGGTTGTCAACTATTTATATGCTCGACTATCATCCTTCTAAACCATGGCGGCCGAGTCACCAGCAGCCGAGGCGTGGGCGCTCCTCTGGCGGATCATGCAGGCGAACAAGCCCCGGGTCTTCGAGCTCGCCCGGGAGCTCGACCTCTCCCCCGTGCAGCTTCACTCGCTGCGCATGCTCGAGCCCGGTGAGGAGACCCCCATGCGCGCCCTCGCGCGCCAGCTCTTCTGCGACCCCTCGAACGTCACCGGGATCGTCGACAGGCTCGTGGCGCGCGGGCTCGTGGAGCGCCGCGAGTCCGAGACGGACCGGCGCGTGAAGATCATCCGCCTGACGAAGGAGGGAGAGCGAATTCGCGCGGACGTCGTGGCGAAGATGTCGCAGCCGCCTTCCGAGATCGCCGCCCTGCCGCTCGAGCAGCAGCGGGCGCTGCGCGACGCGCTGCGAGCGGCCGCCGCCCGTCTCGAGGACGGCGACCGCGCGCCGGCGCTCAGCTCCGTCAGCTGACCTGCGAACCGCTGCTCACGGTCTCGCCGTTGTCCGACGTGGCCTTCTCCTTGACCTGCTCGGCGACGCCCTGGGCGGACTGAGCCGCGCTCTGGGCGCCCTCCTTGCCCTTGCCGGCGAGTCCGGAGGCCCGCTCCTTGAGCATCGTGCGCCGGTGCTCGCCCTCTGTCGAATCCATGAACCAGGCTGCCGCGAATCCGATCGCGGCGCCGGCCAGCAGCTTGAACATGCTTCTCCTCAAGTCGGGTGTGCCTCGCCGATTCCCGATCCGCCGCCGGCCAACCCGGCGAGCGCTCAGAAGCGGAGCAGTGCGGCCGCACCGCCGTGATCTTCGAGAGCTTCCTCGTGATGCCGTAGCGCGACGAGCTCGGCCGATCCCTGGACGGCCAGCTCGATGGCCGAGTCGGTGATGTCGTCGAGCGCGATCGTCGGGGCGCCGTCCGCCGGGCAGCTCTCCCCCTCGAGACCGAGCCAGCCGCATTCGCGGCACTGCACTCCGGCCACGCCGGAGAACTGCGGGTCGAGCAGAAGCGTCTCGACGCGACGCTCGTTCAGCGCCCGCAGCACGTCCTCGATACCGCACGCGCCGCTCGCTCCCAGGCGCTCGAGGGCCTCCGCCTCGCGTTCGCGCTCGAGCTCGTCGAAGCGCGGCTGCGCGGCCGCGAGCACGCTGTCGGGCGTCGCGCTGTCCACGTCGATGTCGATGCGGCCGGCGAGCCGGTCACGCAGGTAGCCGTGCAGCTTCGTCTCGAAGTCCGCCGCCACCTCGCGCGGCCCGCCGACGATCAGGCGCTGGAAGGGACGGCGCTTGAAGTGCGCCATCAGGGCGTCGCCGGTGTGCTTCAGGTGATCGTCCTTCTCCTTCTCGATGCCGCGCGCGTAGCGCGACTGGGACCAGCCACCCCGGTCGTGCTGGCCGAAGACGGTGTCGTGGATCTGCTCGATCTCACGCAGCCCGTCGGGCGAGCCGCGGAAGATGCGGGCGTCGCGGCGGCCGACGAGCGCGACGCACCAGCGCTCGCGGCGCTCGAGGCGCGCGAGCGGCCCGACGAGCGGCGCGTAGCCGATCGCGACGCGGTTGCTGACGGGGCGGGGAAGCTTGATCGCCTCGAAGAGGTCGGCGGACTCGCTCGCGAACAGGGCGACGCCGTGGGCGCCCTCGGTGGGGAGCTGGCGCTCGAGGAACTCGGACGCCCGCCTGAGCGTGGCCTCGAGGGCGGCCCTGTCCGCGTGCTCCAGGCCGTTGCGCTCGCGCACGCGGCGGTCCGCCTCGTCGAGCAGGGAGCGCACCGCGGTGGCGCGGGCGGGCGGCGTGGCGAACTCGGAGGGGTCGAGGTCGAGATACAGGCTCAGGACGACCGGCCGGTCGAGCCGAAGTTCGGCGAGCCTCCGCAGCTGGTCGCGATCAGGAGCGGTGACCTGCATGCCCTGCCCTCCTTCGCCGAGATCATCGTCTGCGCTCTACCCGAAGGGTACGCCGACCACACGGCTCAGGCCACATGCGGAGGGCGCGATTTCGCCTCTGAGGCGCATCGAGGACGCCAATGTGGCACAATGGGGCGTTCGCACGCGGTCTCGCGACTGCTCTGACTGACCCTGGGTAACCCTCAGAGCACTTCTGTGTAATACTTTCGACGGACTTCTAACGATCTAAACGAACGAGCTGCACCATGACGACTGACACGCTTATCCGCCCCGCAGAGACCCCCGAGACCCGCCGCGTAGAGCCGGTGGAGCTCGAGGATTCCCTGCAGCTCTTCTTCAACGAGGCTCGGCGCCATCCGCTGCTCACTGCCGCGGACGAGATCGAGCTTGCCAAGCGCATCGAGAAGGGCGATCTCGCGGCGAAGGAGCGCATGATCAACGCGAACCTCCGCCTCGTGATCTCCGTCGCGCGCAAGTACCAGGGTCAGGGCCTTCCCCTGTCGGACCTGATCCAGGAGGGCATGCTCGGACTGATCCGCGCGGTCGAGAAGTTCGACTGGCGCAAGGGCTTCAAGTTCTCCACCTATGGCACGCTCTGGATTCGCCAGGCGATCGGCCGCGGGCTCGCCAACTCGGGCCGCACCGTCCGCCTGCCGGTCCACATCGTGGCGCGGGCGCGCAAGATCGCTGACGCCGAGCGCAAGCTCGCCGTCCAGCTCGGCCGCCAGCCGACCGAGGAGGAGATCTCCGAGTTCGTGGACCTGCCCGTGGACGAGGTGGCGGACATCCGCCGCGCCGACCGCGGCCCGACCAGCCTCGACCAGGGCGTCGGCGAGGACGGCGAGACCGCCCTCGGCGACCTGATCGCGGGCGAGGGCCCCTCCGTCGAGGAGGAGGTCGTCACGAACGCCGAGGACACGAAGCTGCGCGAGGCCGTTGAGACCCTTCCCGAGGTGGAGCGCGACATCATCACGCTGCGCTTCGGCCTCGACCGGGAAGAGCCCCACGCCCTTCGCGAGACCGGCCGTCGCCTCGGCCTCTCGAGCGAGCGCGTGCGCCAGCTCGAGGACCGTGCCCTGCGCCGCCTGGCGCAGGACGGCGCCGTTGCGGCGCTGCGCGACGCGGCCTAGCGAGCCTCCAGAGCCTCCGGCTCCCGCCCTGCGGTCTCCTCGACGAGGAAGGCCAGCAGGGCGGGCATGCCGCCGGCCGCATGCGCGACCCGCTGGCGGTCCGCGCCGTTGCCGTCCCGCAGGATGCGCTCGACGCCGTCGAGCGCAGGATCCCCGGCGCCGAGCGCGTCGAGCGTCGCTCGGGCGGCCTCACGCAGCGGCATGAGCCTGCCCTCGTGTGCGATCTCGGCATCGAGGCCGTCGCGCGACGCGCGGAACCAGGACCAGGCGATCGCCTGCTCCGGCGACGGGTGCTCGACCGGCCGCTCGGCGGACCGGCGCGCAATCGCGTGCACGAGCGCCGCGATGCCGGCCGCCTCCTCGAGGCCCGACTGGACGTCGAGCTCGCGCAGCTCGACGGTGCCGAGCCGCGGCTGAAGGCGCACGTCCCACCACACCATCGTGTGGTCCTGCGGACCGCCGCCGGACCCGATCGCGTCGAGCTGTTCGAGGTAGTCCTCCCAGCTCCGCAGGGGCGGCGGGGCGCCGCGGCCCGGGTAGCCGCGGACCATCGCCGAGCGCGCGCTCGCGAGGCCCGAGTCCCTTCCGAACCAGAACGGAGAGTTCGCGCCGAGGCCCTGGATCAGCGGCAGCGCCTCGCGCAGTCCCGTGCTCGCCGCCACCGCCGCCTCGGGATCGGGCATGCCGACGTGCACGTGCAGGGCGCACTCCGGCGTTCGGGTGATCAGGCCGCGCATCTCGGCCTCGACGCGGCGATAGCGGTCGGAGTCGACGAGCCGGACGTCGCCGAACGCGGCGTCCGGGTGGAGGCCGGCGGCCATTGGCGTCGCTCCGGCCGCGCGCGCGGCTGCCCGGCCCTCGCCGAGCTGAGCCACCGCCTCGCCGGCGCTCGCGCACGGCTCTGAGCGCAGCTCGATCTCCGCGAGAAAGGCCTCGTGGCCCGCGCGCTCCTCGGGCATGCCGAGGGCCGGCACGATCCGGTCCGCCACGTGAGCGAGCGCGTGCGTCTCGGGGTCGACGAGCAGCAATTCCTCCTCGAGCCCGATCGAGAACGGCTCGCCGCTGCCGAAGGCGTGCTCCGTCGGGACGATCCTCATGGGGATTCCCCGAGCGCGGCCCGGGCCGCGGCGCGGCCGAGCACGAGGGCCGCGGCGAGCCCGCTCGCGTAGCCGCCGGTCGCGATGCCTCCGGCGTCGGCGCCACAGGCGAACACCCCCGGCGCGACCCGGCACCCCTCGTCGATGCGCAGCCCGCCCAGCGTCGTCGTGATCCCGGCGACCGTCTCCACGACCACATGCTCGCCGCGGTTCCGGACGGGGGCGCCCGCGGCCGCCGCGGCCTCGACCATCTCCCCCACGCTGCGCTCCCTGACGCGCTGCTCGAGCGCGGCGCGATCGACCTCCAGGAACGCGCGGGCGCGCGGCTGGCGCGCGGCCCACTGAGCCACGTCGATCTCGGACCAGGTCCGCGTCTCGAACGGCTCGCCGCGCTCGTTCGTCACCCGCGCGTGCCCCGCGTATAGCTGGGAGAGCCGAACGAGGTCCGTGGGGTCGACCCGTGCCGGTGGGCCGGGCATGAGGCGCGCGTAGACCTCGTCGAGCCCGGCGCTCAGCTCCCCGCCCGCAGCGAGGCCGACATGCAGCCCGTCGCCGACGCTGCCGGGCGCCGCGCGGATGAAGACGTGCGCCGCCTCGGGGGTCACGTGCTCGCGCAGCAGCTCGCGGCTCGCGCCGAAGCCGCCGCTCGCGAGCACGAGTGGCTCCGGTCCGTCGAGCAGGTCCGGGCCGGCGGGTGCCCCGAGCTCGATCCATCCGGCCGCGCGGCAGAGCGCGGCGGTCAGCCCCTCGGGATCGAAGCGCACACCGGTCGTGATCGGGTTGCCCGTCTCGCGCGCGATGACGGGAGCGCCGAGCGACTCGAGCCAGCGCAGGTCGCCGTCGAGGCGCTCGTGAAGCAGCGCCTGGAGGCGCGGGTCGCCCCCGGGGCACTCGGCCCGAAACCGGTCGAGCTCGCGATGGCGCCAGACGACCCCGCTCGAGAGCCGCATGGACCCGCCCGGCCGCTCGAGCTTCTCGAGCACCCGAACCCCGGCGCCGAGCCGGCGCGCCTCGGCGGCGGCGACCAGCCCGGCCATGCCCGCGCCGGCAACGACGATGTCGGACACGGCCGCTCCGGTCAGACGAGCGCGAAGCCCGGCTTGTGCTCGACGTATTCGATCCGGACGCCCTCCGGGCCGCGGACGAAGACCGCGAACGTGTTCGCGGCGTCCTTGACGTCGTCGATCTCGAGACCGGCGGCCTCCGCCTCTGCCTGGATCGCGTGCGCGTCGTCCACGAGCAACGCGATGTGGTTGAGCAGCGGTCGCTCCTCGACCCCCGCGCCGCCCGGCCTCGACGCGGACGTGGCGGTCGTCGACCGCGAGCGTGCCGTTCCTGCGCTCGAAGCCGAGGCGCTCGAGCTCTGCGCGGGCGCCGTCCGGGTCGCCCAGCCTCAGCACGACGTGGTCGAGGTCGAACGGCCGCCCGGGGCGCTCGACGAGACCCAGGCGCAGACCGCCGGGCGCATCGAAGCGCGCGACACCGTCGCCGTCCTGGGCGAGCTCGACCGGGAGCCGCTCGGCCACCTGGTCCAGGTCCTCGACTCGAAGGACCACGCGCTCGAGCGAGCCGGGCTCGCGCGGGCCATCGGCGTCGAACAGCGTGAGCTTGCCGAGCTTCGCGTCGACCCCGACGAGCGTGAAGTCGCCCGTCTCCTCGATCGCATGCATGCCCAGGTGGTCGCAGCAGAACGTGGCGATCGCGGCCCGCTCATCGGTCCAGAGCGCGACGTGGTCGAGGCTGGTGGGGCGAAGGCTCGGCGTCATCGCGACGCCATTACCCCCGTCAGGCGACCGCAATCCGCCCGGAGCGAAGCCGCTTCAGCAGCGCCTCGGCGCGCTTGCGGAACAGCACGACGTTGCGGAGCTTGATCTCCTCGTAGCCGCGGATCACGTCGGGGAGCTCGAGGAGCTCGACCGCCGTCGAGTGCGAGTCCGGGCTGAGGAGGGTGATCGCCTCCGCGACCATGCCCTCGTACTCCGGAATGAGCTCCCGCTCGATCCGCCGCACCTCGGCGCGCCCGAACGGATCGAGACGCGTGCCGCGCAGGCGCTTCATGCGGCTGAGGGAGCGGAAGGCGGGCACGAACCAGCCGCCCAGCTTCAGCTTGCGGTCGAGGCCCATCGCGCGCAGAAGCGGCGGATGGAGCATGAACGACACCTTCGCGTCGTCGCCGAACTCCGCCTGGCGCTTGGCCTGCTCGAGGGCATCGAGATGCAGGCGGGCGACCTCGTACTCGTCCTTGTAGGCCATCAGCTTGAAGGCATTGCGGGCCACGGCCTCCGCCAGCTCGCCGTTGCCGGGAGCGCGCTCCTGCTCCGCCACCTGGACCCGGCGAACGAGCTCGGCGTAGCGCCGGGCGTAGTCGAGGTCCTGGTAGTCCACGAGCTCGGGGATGCGGAGCTCGACGAGCCGGCGCAGCTCGCCGCGGTCGCCGTTGACGGCGAGCGTCACGAGCTCGCGCTCGGCCTCCGTCAGCTCGCGAGCCTCGACCGGCGCGGGCGCGCGGGTGGTCTGCTCCACCGCGTCGGGGGCGGCAACCACCGCTCGGCCCCATGCGAAGGCCGCGAGGTTCTTCTCGACCGCGGCGCCGTTCAGCCGGATCGCCGCCTCGAGCGACTCGGAGCTCACCGGGAGCAGCCCGCGCTGGAAGGCCGCGCCGAGCGCGAGCGTGTTGGTCATCATGTGGTCGCCGAACAGGTGCTCCGACAGGCGCCCGGCATCGAGGTAGGTGTTGCGCTCGCGGCGGGTGGCGGCCTCGATGCGGTCGAGCTGGAGGGCGAGCTCCGGGAAGTGCTCGCCGGGGTCCACCACCATGCGCCCGGTCGGCACCGCCGTGGTCGAGACGACGGCCGCGGTGCGCTCCGAGTCCGCGCAGCTGAGGTTCTTCTCGCTCGCGGCCCCGAGCAGGTCGAAGCCGAGGTAGAGGTCGACCGAGCCGGCGGGCATCTTCGCCGCCGAGGCGCGTGGCTCGCTCGTGATGCGGAGGTCCGAGATCACGGGACCGCCCTTCTGCGACAGGCCGGTCTGATCGAGCCCGGATACGTGCAGCCCGTCCATCAGCGCGGCCATGCCGAGCACCTGGTTGACGGTCACGACGCCGGTGCCGCCGATCCCCATCATGCGGACGCCGAAGTCGTCGGACGAGACGAGCGGGCGCGGCTCGGGCAGCTCGACCTTCAGCTCGGGAGTGACGTGCTTCGCCTTGTCGCCCGGGATCACCGTGACGAAGGACGGGCAGTCGCCCTCGAGGCAGGACAGGTCCTTGTTGCAGGAGGCCTGGTGGATCTCGGTCTTGCGCCCGAACTCCGTGTCGACCGGCACGACCGACAGGCAGCTCGACTTCTTGCCGCAGTCGCCGCAGCCCTCGCAGACGCGCTCGTTGATCCAGACGCGCTCCGCCGGCTCGACGGCCTTGCCGCGCTTGCGCTTGCGGCGCAGCTCGGCGGCGCACTCCTGGTCGTGGATCAGCACGGTCACGCCGTCGATCTCGGAGAGCTCCTGCTGGGAGTCGAGCAGCTCCTTGCGGTCGCGCACCTCGGCGATGCTCGCGAGCGCGACGCCCCGGTAGCGCTTCGTGTCCTCGGTCGTGACGATGATGCGGCGCACGCCCTCGAGCTCGAGCCAGCGGGTGAGGTCGGGGACGTTCAGCTGCCCCTCGATCGCCTGGCCACCCGTCATGGCCACGTGCTCGTTGTAGAGCAGCTTGTAGGTGATGTTCACGCCGGCGGCGACCGCGGCGCGCACGGCGAGCGAGCCCGAGTGGTGGAAGGTGCCGTCGCCGAGGTTCTGGACGAGGTGGCGGTCGTCCGTGAACGGCGCCATGCCGATCCACTGCGCGCCCTCGCCGCCCATCTGCGTGATGCCGGTGATCTCGCCCTTGCCCTCCGGGTTCAGCAGGACCATCGTGTGGCAGCCGATGCCGCCGCCCACGAGCGTGCCCTCGGGCGCCTTGATCGACGAGTTGTGCGGGCAGCCCGAGCAGAAGAAGGGCGTGCGCGCGGTCGCCATCGGCAGCGCCCCGGTCGGCCGGGTCAGGCGCCCGGGATCCGCGATCTCGTCGAGCTTGCGGATCCGCGCGGTCACGGAGTCGATCCCGATCTCGCGGGCCGCGAGCCGGGCGGCGATCGCGCGCGCGATCAGGTCGGCGTCGAGGTCGAGCTCCGCCGGCAGCAGCAGCTCGCCGCGGTCGTCGCGCTTGCCGAGCACCCGCGGCGCCGCGGGCATGCCGTAGAGGATCTCCTTCAGCAGCGTCTCGACGAACGGGCCCTTCTCCTCCGCCACCACGATCTCGTCGAGGCCGCGGGCGAACTCGCGGGCGATCTCCGGCTCGAGCGGCGAGACCATGCCGAGCTTGAGCACGCGGATGCCGGCACGCTCGAGCGCCGGGCCCTCGAGGCCGAGCGAGCGCAGCGCGTGCATCAGGTCGTAGTAGGCCTTGCCCGGGGCGACGACGCCGAGCCAGGCGTCGCGCACGCCCTCGATGCGGTTGACGCCGTTCTCGCGCGCGTACGCGAGCGCGAGCTCCGTGCGCGGGCCGAGCAGCGTGCGCTCCATCTCGAGGGAGACGGGAGCGAGCAGGTGGCCGGACGGCACGTGCTCGTACGGGCTGCCGTTCCACTCGACGACCGGCAGCGACGGGTCGACGCGGCCGGGGGCCACGTTCGCGGTGCTGACGGCGTCGGCGACGCTCGTGACGATCTTGAACCCGACCCAGAGGCCGGATGCGCGCGAGCACGCGACCGCGTGCAGGCCGAGGTCGAGCACCTCCTGCACGCTGCCCGGGAAGAACACCGGCATGTGCATGCTCGCGAGCATCGGCTCGGATGCGCTCGGGATCGTGGAGGACTTGCAGCTCGGGTCGTCGCCCACCACGGCGAGCCCGCCGCCCGTGCGCGACACGCCTACGAAGTTGCCGTGGCGGAGCGAGTCGGCCGCGCGGTCGAGGCCGGGCGCCTTGCCGTACCACATCCCGATCACGCCGTCGTAGCGGGCGCCGGGGAGGGCCGAGGCGAGCTGGCTGCCCCAGGCCGAGGTGGCGCCGAGCTCCTCGTTCAGGCCCGGTACGTGCTTCACGTGGTGGGCCTCGGCGAGCTCGCGGTTGCGCGACAGCTCCTGGTCGAGGCCTCCGAGCGGCGAGCCCTGGTAGCCCGAGATCATCGTGGCGGTCGTGAGGCCGCGCGCCCTGTCGGCGCGGTGCTGGTCGAGCGGCAGCCGGACGAGGCCCTGGACGCCCGTCAGCAGGATGCGTCCGTCCTCGAGCAGATACTTGTCCTCGAGCGATACCTCAGGACGCATGCCCGGCCGGCGCGCCTCCGCGCCTGCGGGCCTCCTGAAACGCCCGTCGCGGGCGCTCGCCCTGTTTCCGCGGCGCAACGCGGTCGTCATGGGGCTCCTCCACCCTCGTCGAACGCCATTGGGAAAATCACCTTACCATCGGTGGTACACGGATCGCAATTCCGGCGCCGGTTGATGGAATCTGGTGCCGGGTATAAGGTCAAGATACATGACCATTGCTACCCGGCGCGCGCCTGACCCGAACATCGGCCTCTGGCCCGACGACGACCACGAGCAGATCGTCATCCGCCAGGACCCGGAGAGCGGGCTGCGCTTCATCGTGGCCGTGCACTCGACCGTGCTCGGGCCGTCGCTCGGCGGCATGCGGGTGAAGCCATACCCGGGTGGCCTCGAAGAAGCACTCGTCGACGTGATGGGGCTTGCGCGGACGATGACCCTGAAGGCGTCCGCCGCCGGCCTCGACCTCGGCGGCGGCAAGGCGGTCATGATCGACGACGGCCGCGACGAGCTGCGCGAGGCGCGCCTCGAGGGCGCGGCGCGGGTGGTCGACTCGCTCGGCGGCGCGTACGTGACGGCCGAGGACATCGGCACGACCACCGCCGACATGGACTTCATGGCGCACTTCACCCCCTACGTGGTCGGCCGCTCGGTGGGCGAGGGCGGCGGAGGCGACCCCTCCCCCGTGACCGCGGAGACGGTTTTCCAGGCCCTGCGGCTCGGCCTTGCTGCCGCCACGGGCTCGGACGAGCTCGACGGCCGGCGAGTGGGCGTGATCGGGCTCGGCAAGGTCGGCTACGCGCTCGCCGCGCGGCTCGCGGAGAACGGCGCGCAGGTCACCGGTTGCGACCTCGACCCCCAGCGCTGCGTGCGCTGCGCGAGCGAGCACGGAGTCGCGATCGCGCCGACGGCCGAGGCGGTCCTCGGCGCCGAGCTGGATGTGCTCGCGCCCTGCGCGGGAGGCGGTTCGATCGACGAGGCGCTTGCGCGCTCGATCGACTGCGCGGTCGTGGCGGGGGCGGCGAACAACCCGCTCACGAGCAGGCGTGTCGCGGACGTGCTCGCCGAGCGCGGCATCCTCTACGTGCCCGACTTCCTCGCGAACTGCGGCGGGCTGATCCACGTGTCCACCGAGTGGTACGGCGAGCGCGGCCCGCGCGAGGACGAGCTGATCGGGCGCGCGATGGAGCGCCTCGAGCTCGCGATCGAGACCGCCGACTCCGAGGACACCACCCCGCTCGCCGTCGCGGAGCGCCAGGCGCTCGAGCGCGTGGAGACCGCGAAGCTCGATGCTCGCTGAGCCCACCTATCCTTCGGTCAGCCCAATGACCTCCTTCGAGCCCGTCTCATCCCGGCGCACCTTCGAGGAGGCCGTCGAGCAGATCGCCGAGCGGATCAAGTCCGGCGACCTGCACGTGGGCGACCGCCTGCCCT
The DNA here is from genome assembly GCA_963808775.1 of uncultured Thermoleophilaceae bacterium. GTDB lineage: Bacteria > Actinomycetota > Thermoleophilia > Solirubrobacterales > Thermoleophilaceae > JACVRW01. The sequence continues at coordinate 531,619 of CAWEGR010000005.1, read as the reverse complement.
CCGAGCGCGACCTGGCCGCGCAGATGCGCATCAGCCGGCCGACTCTGCGCGAGGCCGTGAAGACGCTCGCCGAGGCGGGCGTGCTCGAGGTCCGGCGCGGTCAGTCGGGCGGGATCTTCGTGCGCTCGGAGCTCGTGCCGCGCGAGCTGCTGCGCTCGCGCCAGGCGATCCGCGTGAGCGAGGTGGCGGGAGTGCTCGAGGCGCGGCGGCTGCTCGAGCCGCGCGTGGCCCAGCTCGCCGCGGTGCACGCGACCGAGGACGACTTCGCCGCCATGAAGGCGCTGATCGAGCGCAAGCGCGAGCTGGCGGCGGCCGACGACTTCCTCGAGAACGAGGACCTCTTCCTCCAGCTCGACCTCAAGTTCCATCTCGCGATGGCGCGCGCCACGCGCAACTCGACCGTCGTGCAGCTCATGCGCGGCGTGCTGCGCCAGCTCGAGATCGCGCGCGACATGGCTGTCCACGCCCCGCTCGTCCCCGACTGGGTGATCTCGATCCACGAGCGCACGCTCGCGGCGATCCGCTCGGCGGACTTCGTCCTGATCGACGAGGTGATGGACGAGCACCTCGCCCAGCTCGAGCAGATCTGGGAGCGCGAGACGGGCCGCGGCCTCGTGCGGCCGCTCCCGGACTTCCTGCAGCCCGTGGCGGACCGCTCCCGGTCCCTCCACGAGCGCGCCTCCTGAGCCGCATTGTGTGAAGTCCAGCGGCGCGCGCGAGCGCCGCTTCCGGGCGTGGCCGGCGCGGGATACGTTGCCGCCGTGGAAATGTCCGAGAAAACCCGGCGCGGGGCCTCCTAGCCGCCGCGTCCCGCGGGCTCGAGCTCCGCCAGCCGGCGAAGGTTGCGGGCCGCGCGCGCCACGAGCGCCACGATCATCGTGCCGGCGATCGCGAGCCCGATCAGGTCGAGCACGGTGAGGCCGAGCTCGCCGACCGAGAAGCCGAGCCCCAGGCCGAGCGCGATCGCCGTGTTGAGCGCGACGAGCACGAGCCGCACCTCGGTGGGGCCGACGCCGCCGTAGCCGAGCTCGAACACCCCGAACGCGTGCGTCTCGAGATAGGTGTTGATCGACAGGATCAGGTACGCGATCACGATCACGAGCCCGACCGAGAGCAGCATGTAGGGCGAGAGGCCGAGACCGAGGCCGATCACGGCGGTGGCGAGGGCGTCGACGAGGTGGTCGAGGTAGTAGCCGTACTTCGGCCGCTCGATCCGCCTGAACCGGGCGAGCGTCCCGTCGAGCGAGTCGCCGAGCCAGTGGACCACGAGCAGCGCGCTGGCGGCCCAGAGCCACGCCTTGTCGCCGTTCGAGAGCACGTAGGCGCCCGCGATGCCGAACGCGGCGAGGACCCCGAGCGCCGTCAGGTGATCGGGCATGACGCGCGCCGGCAGCCGGCGCGCGATGCAGTCGAGCACGCGCGCCTCGTGGCGGGCGAGCAGGAAGTGCTTGCGGCGGGGAGCGTCGGCCATGATGTCCTCCGTCTTGTTGACCATCGGTCAACAAGCTACGCCGGCGGCAAGACGCGGTTACGCGGTCGGCGAGCGCGCCGGCGACCACCCGCAGATCCGCCGCGAGGCCCTCGCGCGCCCGCTCGCGCTCCTCCTTCGGCCCGCGCAGGATCGCGGACGGGTGGATCGTCGCCGTGACGAGGGCGGCGAGCTCCGAGTCGAGCAGCTCCCCGCGATGCCGCGTCAGGCGGAACGAAGGCGCCGAGCAGGGCCTTGGCGGCCGTCGCCCCGAGCAGCACGAGCGCCTCGGGCCGAACCTGGCGGAGCTCCTCCTCGAGCCACGGACGGCAGGCCTCGATCTCGAAGCGCTTCGGTGTCTGATGGATGCGCCGCCCGCCGCGCTCCTCGAACTTGAAGTGCTTGACGACGTTGGTGACGTACGCGTCCCCGCGGGAGATGCCGGCGGCTTCTCGAGCGCCCGGTCGAGCTCACGGCCGGCGGGACCCACGAACGGCTTCCCGCCAGGTCCTCCCGGTCACCCGGCTGCTCGCCCACGAGCATGATCCGCGAGCGCTTGCGGCCCTCGCCGAAGACCGTCTGGGTGGCAGGGCGCCAGAGATGGCATCCGCGGCAGCCGTCCGCCGCCTCGCGCAGCGCGCTCAGCCCGCGGCGCTCAGGCAGAAACGGTGTGGCGTCGTTCGGCTCCGGCACGCCTCACGGCTACCCGGTGCTCAGGGCGGCGATCCTCTCACTGGCCGCGGAGATCATCTAGCTTGCGGATCCATGCCCGCACCCCTGCTCGTGGTCGACGCTCCCTCGATGCTGTTCCGCGCCTTCTACGCGCTCCCGGACACGATCAAGGGCAGCGACGGCCAGTCGGTGAACGCGCTGCTCGGCACCGCGAACCTGATCCTGCGCGAGGTCGAGGAGCACTCGCCTCGCGCCGTGGTGCTCTGCTTCGGCCCGGACGCCGCCGATTACCGCGTCGAGCTCTTCGACGGCTACCACGCGGAGCGCCCCGAGGTGCCCGACCTGCTGCAGCCGCAGTTCGCCGACTCGCCCGCCTTCTTCGAGGCCTTCGGCTGGACGGTCGCGATCAGCGAGAACCTCGAGGCGGACGACCTGCTCGGCTCGTATGCCTCGCGCGAGGCGGAGGCGGGTGGCAGCGCGCTCGTGATGACGGGCGACCGCGACATGTACCAGTGCGCCACCGACTCCGTGACGATCCTCTACGTCAAGACCGGCGCGAAGGGCGGCGCCGAGGTGCTGGGCCCGAAGGAGGTGCGCGAGCGCTACGGCGTGCCCCCCGAGCTCGTGCCCGACTTCATCGCGCTGCGCGGCGATCCCTCCGACGGCATTCCGGGGGCGAAGGGGATCGGCGAGAAGGGCGCGGCCGACCTGCTGCGCCGGCACGGCTCGCTCGAGGCCGCGCTCGACGGCGCGCTGCGCGAGACGAAGCCGCGGGTGCGCACCGCGCTGACCGAGCAGCGCGACGAGCTCCTCCGCTTCAAGGAGATCGCGACGCTTCGCGACGTCGACGTGAAGCTGCCGAAGGACCGCGAGCTCGACCGCGAGGGCGCGGCGGCGGCCGCGCGCGAGCGAGGAATGGAGCGGCTGGCGGCGCGCCTCGCGGGCGACTAGAGTCGTCGGCGATGGGCCTCCTGGACGGCATCTTCGGAGGAGGGATGAAGGACCCCGTGCGCGGGAGCGCACAGGTGGTCTCCGCCACCGGATACCACGGCCGAGGCGTGTATCAGTCGTGCACGATGCAGATCGTGGTGCAGGCGGAGGGCGTTCCGGCGACGGCCGTGAAGTTCGACGGCCTCGTTCACAACAAGCGCTGGCCGCGTGCCGGAATGATGCTCCCGGTGACGGTCGACCGGGCGGACCCTCAGAACGTCAAGGTCGAGTGGGATGAGGTTGAGCACTCCGGCGAGCGAGCCGCCGCGAGCGCGGAGCAGCTCGCCGCGGCCATGCGCGGCGAGGCGCCGGCCGGGGGCGGGATCCCGGGGGCGCAGGTCATCAATCTCTCCGGCGGCGATCTCTCGCAGCTCTCGGAGGAGCAGAAGGCGAAGCTGCGAATGCTCGGCCTGCTTCCGCCCGACGCGGGGCCCGCGGCGCCGCCTGCTGACGAGCCGTCAGACGACGAAGCGGTCGATGACCGCCTCGATCAGCTCGAGCGGCTCGCGAAGCTGCGCGACCAGGGCGTGCTCACCGATGAGGAGTTCGCCGAGCAGAAGCGGCAGATCCTCGGCTGAAGTCGCAGCGCGATCGGTCAAGCAATGCGCATCTCCCGCGCTACTAAAAGTCGCACTTGCTCGAACCGGGATATACCCGGTCAACTGAGCGACATGTAGGTGGAGGCGGCCGGCACTGCCCCGGCGTCCGCGGAACACCACCTCGGTGCTTGCTACGAGCGTTCCCGTCGGAGTCTGATCTCGGCAACCGGCTCGGTCAATCCGCGGGGCACGTCCCCGGCGCCATACCTCCTAAGGTGTCCCTGGGCGGCTGGAGGTCCGGCCGACCGGGTGATCCCGCTATCTGAAGCCGCTGATCCGGGCCGCGGGCTGCCCGGGGCGACTCCCTCACCTACTTAAGCGGCGAGGGCGAACTCGTGATCGGAGTCCGCAGTTATGGTTTTCCGGGATTTTTTTACGAGGCCAACCCGGGTCCTCGACTCGCCACACCGAGACGGATCAGCCCCACGTCGAAGCTGGTTCGCCCCCTTGTCGCTCCTATGAGTCTAGCGGCGGGCGAGGGGTCTCCCTTAGGGATGATTCCCAATTGGAGAGCCGCTCTCCGGGCGGCACTCTGAGCACATGAACGAGACAGACCCGACCGGAACCCCTCCCCCGCGCCGCCTGGTGCGCTCGACCGACGACAAGCTGATCGGCGGCGTGTGCGGCGGTCTTGGCCGCTACTTCGAGGTCGACCCCGTCTTCTTCCGCATCGGCGCGATCGTCCTGACGCTCGTCGCGGGCGTGGGCGTGCTGCTGTACATCGCGGCCCTGCTGCTCGTGCCGAGCGGCGACAACGCCGCGCCGATCTCCACCGAGGGCCGCAACCGCGGGCTCGTGATCGCGGGGGTGGTGGTGCTGCTGCTCGTCAGCTGGCCCTTTCTTGTCGGGGGCGGGTTTCTCGTGGCAGGCGTTGTCGTCCCCCTCGCATTTCTGGTCGCCGCAGGCGTCCTTGTCTGGTGGCTTGTCTCCGGGGACGGCCCGAGCGGCGAGCCCCGCGAGATCGCAAAGCGCGCGGCGCTCGGCGTCGGGGTGCTCATCGGTTGCTTCCTGCTCGCCGTCGCGGGCGCATGGGCGGCCGCGGCCGGCGGCGAGGCCGTGGTGGCCGGCCTCGTCATCGGCGCCGGTATCGCTGTACTCGCCGGTGCCTTCCTGAAGCCGGTCCGCTGGCTGATCCTGCCCGCGATCGCGCTCGCCCTGTCGGCGGGCGTCGTGTCGGCGGCCGGGATCGACCTCGACGGCGGCGTCGGCGAACGCGACTACCGCCCGGCGTCCGTGCTCGACCTCCAGGACCGATACGAGCTCGGCATGGGGCGGATGGTGATCGACCTGCGCGACACCGAGCTGCCCGCCGGCGACACCGCGCTCGAGGTCGACCTCGGGCGTCGGCGAGGCCATGGTGTTCGTGCCCGAGGACGTCTGCGTGGCGACCCGCGCGGATGTCGGAGCCGGCGAGGTCCTCTTCTTCGACCGCCGCAGCGACGGCGTGGACGTGGACTTCGTCGACGAGCGCGACGCCGCGCCGGACGTCAAGCGCCTCGTGATCGACGCGGACGTGGGTGTCGGCTCGTTCCGGGTCGGGCACCCCGGTGAGAGCGTGACCTACGACGAGGCCGGCTTCCGCTTCGAGGACCACTGGAACGAGCCGCTCGGGGTCAACGATGCCTGCCTGGTGAGCGGCGAGCGGTGAGGACGCGCTCGGGCAGGCCGGAGCTCGCCTCGCTCGTCGCGGGCCTGGCGCTGATCGCGCTCGGCGGCCTGCTCCTGCTCGACGCCCTCGACGCCTTCGAGCTCAGCTTCGCGGTGCTCGCCCCCGTCGCCTGTGCCGCGACGGGGGCGATCCTGCTGGTGCGGGGCCTGACCCGCGAGGGCCCATGAGCCCCTCGATCCTGCGCCGTGATCGCTCGTCCCGGTGGCTCGGTGGCGTGTGCGCGGGCATCGCCCGGCGTTACGGCATCTCGGTCTGGCTCGTGCGGGCGGCCTTCGTGATCGCGGCCTTCGCCGGAGCCATCGGCGTGGGCATCTACGTGCTCGCCTGGCTGTTCGTCCCGGCCGGAGAGGGCGGGAGGCGCACGCGCCCCACGGGCCGCGCCGCCGTCGAGGTCGCGGCGGGCAGCGGCCTGCTGCTGCTGAGCGTGCTGCTCACCTTCCGAGGGCTCGGGGTGTGGTTCTCGGACGTGATCGTCTGGCCGCTCGTGCTCGTTGCGGCCGGCGCTGCCCTGCTGTGGCGGCAATCGTGGGATTCGCCGGAGGCGGAGCAGAGCCCGCCGCCCAGCCCCGAACCCGCGCCGGCCGCCGCTGCGCCGAGCGCGGGCGCGATCTCACGCAACGGCCTCGGCATCGTGTTCGTGCTCGCCGCCGGGGTCGTCTTCCTCTGGACGACGGGGGCGCTCAGCGCCGCGCGCGACGTGCTGCTGTCCGTGGTCGTGGTGGTGATCGCGCTGGCGGTCATCTTCGCGCCCTGGATCCTCCGGCTCGTGCGATCGCTCACCAGCGAGCGCGCGGAGCGCATCCGCTCCCAGGAGCGCGCCGAGATGGCCGCCCACCTGCACGACTCCGTCCTGCAGACTCTCGCGATGGTGCAGCGGCGAGCGGACGATCCGAACGAGGTTGCGGCGCTCGCGCGGCGTCAGGAGCGCGAGCTGCGCGCCTGGCTCGCCGACCGCCCCGCTCCCGGCCAGGCGGCCCGGCTCGCACCCGCGCTCGAGGCCGCGGCGGCCGAGGTCGAGGAGCGCCACGGCGTGCCCGTCGAGGTCGTCGTGGTCGGCGACCGCGAACTCGACGCGGGCGTCGAGGCGATGGTCGCCGCCGCCCGCGAGGCGATGACGAACGCCGCGAAGTTCGGCGACGGCTCCCCGGTCGACGTCTACGCGGAGAGTGCCGACGGCCGCACCCAGGTGTTCGTGCGCGACCGCGGGCCCGGGTTCGCCCTCGACGCGGTGCCCGCCGACCGGCGTGGCGTGCGCGAGTCGATCGTGGGGCGCATGGAGCGCCATGGCGGCCACGCCCGGATCACGAGCGACGCCGAGGGCGGCACCGAGGTCGAGCTCGTGCTGGAGGCGTCCGCTTGAGCGAGCCGCGGGTCCTGATCGTGGACGACCACTCGTTGTTCCGCGCGGGCGTCCGGGCCGAGCTCGAGCCGCTGCTCGAGATCGTGGGCGAGGCGTCGGGCGTCGAGGAGGCCGTGGCGGCGATCGGCTCGCTCGATCCAGACGTCGTGCTGCTGGACGTCCACATGCCCGACGGCGGTGGCGTCGAGGTCATCCGGCGCGCCGCGGCGGACGGGCGTGCCCCCTGCTACCTCGCGCTGTCGGTCTCGGACGCCGCGGAGGATGTGATCGCGGTGATCCGCGCGGGAGCTCGCGGCTACGTGACGAAGAACATCTCGGGCGACGACCTCGCCGATGCCGTCCGCAGGGTCAACGACGGCGACGCCGTCTTCTCACCGAGGCTCGCCGGGTTCGTCCTCGATGCATTCGCGGGGCCCGCCCCGCAGCCGGAGTCCGAGCTCGATGCCCTCACGCCGAGGGAGCGCGAGGTGCTGCAGCTGCTGGCGCGCGGCTACATGTACAAGGAGATCGCGCTGCGGCTCGAGATCTCTCCCAAGACCGTCGAGGCGCACGTCTCGTCCGTGCTGCGCAAGCTGCAGCTCTCGAGCCGGCACGAGCTCAGCCGCTGGGCGGCCGAGCGCGGTCTCTGAGGCGCGCCGTGGCGAGGTAGTCGGCGTACCAGGCGGGCATGTCCGGATCGAGCCCGGCGCGCAGCGCCATCCCGATCGCGAGGGCGAGCGGAGAGGCGAAGCCGCCGACCACGGCGAGGCGCGGATCGAAGGAGGAGCCGGTGGGGGCGCGCAGCACGACCGCTCCGCGGCGCGCGCAGACCTCCTCCGCCTCGGCGAGCAGGCGGTCGGCGCCGGCCGGGAGGCTGAGCACGAGCGCGCCGGGTCCGAGCGGGTACATGGCGGAGGTCGCTCCCTCGCGCAGCTCGACCCCCTGCGCGGGCACGCCCGCGATCTCGCCGAGCAGGAGCGCGGCCTCGAGCGCGGCCGCCCAGCCGGGCCCCGCGCCGAAGGCCACCGCGCTGCCCGGCGGCTCGAGCCCGTCGAGGGCCTGCTCCGCCCAGGCCGGCGCCGCTGCGAGCGTGCGGGCAGCGAGGTCCGGAGCGGCGCGAACGGCGTCCGCGAGCCCCGTGTCGCCTGTGAGGCGCGCCCAGGCCGCGAGCAGGACGAGCGCCGCCCCGCAGTAGGCCTGTGTGTGCGTGACCGCCTCCTGCGAATGCACGGCCACGAGAGCGCGCGCCCCGGCAGCGCGGCCCAGGGTCGAACCGGCGTCCGCCGTCACGAGGCCGAACGGCCGCGGGACACCCGGCCGCTCGATCGCCTCGACCAGGTCGCGGAGCTCTCCGGACGAGGAGACCGCGAGCAGGACGTCGCCCTCCCGCCAGGCGAGCCCCCCGCCCGCGAGCAGGCCGGCGGGGACGGCGACGACCTCCGGGGCGTCAGCGCGCGGACCCGTCAGGGAAGCGAGCCAGAGCGCCAGCGCGGCGTACCAGGATGCGCCGTTGCCGGTCGCGACGATGCGCCTGGTCGCGGGGCGGGCGAGCAGGTCGTGCAGCTCATCGAATCCCTCCGCGGCGTCGAGCGTGGCCGCGAGGCTCTCGGGGAGGACGAGGGCGTCGCTCCAGAGACGGGTCCCCTCGATCACGCGGAGCGCGCGGATCGCCTGTGCCGACAACCGCGGCGCGGGGTCGCTCCGGGGCGTCGGTTCACGTCTGCGAGAGTCGCACACATGGGCAGGCTCGGCGTGGCCGCAGCGCTCGTGGGCGACCGGGAGGTACCCGGCGACGTCACGATCGAGGACGGGCGGGTCGCGGAGGTCGGATTGGAACCGGCCGGAGCCGCAGGGCTCGCGGTGCCGGGCTTCGTCGACCTGCAGGTGAACGGGTTCGCGGGCGTCGACTTCCTGAGCGCGGATGCCGCCGATTTCGAGCGGGCGGGCGCCGCGATGGCCGCGACGGGCGTGACCGCCTGCCAGCCGACGCTGATCAGCGCCCCGCCCGACGCGTTGCGCGCGGCGCTGCGGGCGGCCGCCGCCGCGTCGCCGCCCGTGCGGATGCTCGGGGTCCACCTCGAGGGCCCGTTTCTCTCGCCCGCCTGGGCGGGAGCCCACCCGGCCGAGCACCTGCGCGATCCGGACCTCCGACTCGTCGAGGAGCTGGGAGGCGAGGGGCCGCTGGCGGCCGTCACGCTCGCCCCCGAGCTGCCCGGCGGCCTCGACCTGATCGGCGCGCTCGTCGAGCGCGGCATCGGCGTGCGCATCGGGCACACGGACGCCGATGCCGCAACCGCGCACGCCGCCTTCGACCGCGGCGCAAGCGCCATCACGCATATCCACAACGCCCACCGGCGCTTCGCCGCCCGCGATCCCGGCCCGGCGGGCGTGGCGCTCGCGCGCCGCGACGTGCGCGTGACGGCGATCGTGGACGGCGTCCACCTCGCTCCCGAGACGGTGGTGCTCGTCCATCGCGCCGCGGGCGGGCGTCTCGTCCTCGTGAGCGACGCGGTGGCGGCAGCGGGCCTCGGCGATGGCTCGTACACGCTCGGCGGCGTGGAGGTCGAGGTCCGCGAGGGGCGCTCCACGCTCTCCGACGGCACGCTGGCCGGCAGCGTGGGCACGATGGACGGCGCGCTCCGCCGCCTCGTCGAGAGCGGTGCAACGTTGCCCGAGGCGGTGCACGCGGCGAGCCGGGAGCCCGCCGTGCTCGCGAACCGGCCGGAGCTCGGCATGCTCGAGCCGGGCTCGCCGGCCGACGTCGCGGTGCTCGACGACCACATGCGGGTCACCCGCACGCTCGTCGCGGGCCGGGAGGTGTTCGCTTCGTGAGCGAGCCGGTCTGGCGCGGCGACGCCGTGCTGTTCGACCTCGACGGAGTGCTCGTCGACTCGCTCGAGGCGAGCGAGCGCGTCTGGCTGCGCTGGGCGGAGCGCCACGGCGTCGAGCGCGGGCGCCTGCTCGCCACGGTCCACGACGGCTCAGCCCGCGACAGCGTGGCGAAGCTCGCTCCGCATCTGGACGCCGAGGCGGAGTCCGCGCGGCTCGAGCTCGAGCAGGTCGACGACACCGAGGGCGTGGTGGCGCTGCCGGGCGCCGCGGGCCTGACCGCCGCGATTCCCGCCGGGCGCTGGGCGGTCGTGACGTCCTGCACCGTCCCGCTCGCCGAGGCGCGCCTCGCCGCGGCGGGACTGCCGCGGCCGCGCACGCTGATCACGATCGACGGGCTCGAGCGCGGCAAGCCCGCTCCCGACGGCTACCTCGCCGCGGCCTCCGCGCTCTCCGCAGAGCCGTCGCGCTGCCTCGTGGTCGAGAACGCGCCCTCGGGCGTCGCGGCGGGTCGCGCGGCCGGGGCGACGGTGCTCGGCGTGCTGACGAGCCATTCGCGCCGCCGAGCTCTCCGACGCCCAGATACACGGGCCGCACCTCGGCGCGTTCTCGCTCACCGGCGAGGAGCCGCTCGAGCTCAGTAGCGCTCCGAGAGCTCGCGCTGGATCTCCCGCTTGACGTCGCGGTCCTTGATGGCGCGGCGCTTGTCGTAGCGGTCCTTGCCCTTGCCGAGCGCCAGCTCGACCTTCGCGCGCGACCCCTTGAAGTAGATCCGCGTGGGCACGAGCGTCTGCCCCTTCTCGGCGGTCTGGCCGATCAGGCGCTCGATCTCGCGCCGGTGCAGGAGCAGCTTCCGCGGGCGCTCCGGGTCGTGGTTGTCGCGCGCCGGGGCGTAGGGCGCGATGTGCATGTTGTAGAGCCAGACCTCGCCGTCGCGCACCTCGGCGTAGGCGTCCTTCATCTGGACGCCGCCATTGCGCATCGACTTGACCTCCGAGCCCTGGAGCACGATGCCCGCCTCGAGCTTGTCGAGCAGGTTGTAGCGGTAGCCCGCCTGCCGGTTCGTGGCGACGTCTCCAGCCGCCGCCTTGCGCTTGCCCTTCTTCGCCATGACGCTACGAGTATGCCTGGGAGCCCGCCCGAGCCCGCTAGGCCTCCGCCGAGAGGGACAGGTCCACCCGCCCACGGGCGGTCTCGACGCGGTCGACCAGCACCGACACGGAGTCGCCGAGCCGGAGCCTGCGGCCGGAGCCATCGTGCTCGAGCATCGTCCCGAGCTCGTTGATCGTCCACCAGCCCTGCAGGCGGCGCACGGGCAGCATGCCCTCGAAGCCCTCCTCGCCGAAGCGGATGAAGGCGCCCTTGTCGATCAGCCCGACGACCTCGCCCTCGAACGCCGGTGGGTCGGCGGGGTCCGCGTCGGCGAGCCTGCGCTCGAGCAGGAACGCGAGGCAGACGTCGTCCGCCGCGCGCTCGATCTGCATCGCCTCGCGCTCCGCCGCCGAGGTGAGCACTCCCGCCTCGGGCAGCTCCGCCGCCGGCGCGGCCGTGTGGTCGATGCCGAGGCCCTGAAGCAGCGCGCGGTGCGCGATCACGTCCGGGTAGCGGCGAATCGGCGACGTGAAGTGGCAGTAGGTCGGCGAGGCGAGACCGGCGTGGCCGAGGTTCTGCGGCGAGTAGGAGGCCTGCTTGAGCGAGCGCAGCACGAGGGTCCCGAACGCGCGCCGGCCGCCCGACTCGCGCGCCACGATGCGCGAGATCTCGGCCACGGCGTCGGCGGCCTGCTGTGGCGTCATCGTCTTCGGCAGCGGCGGCGTGGGGATCTCGAGGCTCGCGAGCTGCTCGGCGAGGAACTCCACCGCGCGCGGCTCGGGGCGCTCGTGCACGCGATACAGGGTCGGCAGCCGCCGGCCGGCGAGATACCCCGCGACCTGCTCGTTCGCGAGGACCATCAGCTGCTCGATCAGCCCGTGGGATTCGGTCTGCTGCTCCTGGCGGACGCCGGTCACCTGCCCATCGGAGTCGAACTCGAAGACGGGCTCCGGCGTCCCGATCTCGAGCGAGTCGCGGCGCGCGGCGAGCGCCGCCGCCACCTCGCGCGCAGCGGCGAGCGGCTCGCCCCACGGCGCCTCCGCGCGCGCCCGGCCGGCGAAGATCGCGTCGACCTCGCCGTAGGTCAGGCGGCGGTCGCTGCGGATCAGCGAGCGGTGGAATGCCACGCTCACGGCCTCGGCGCCGTCCATCTCCATCTCGACCGTCACCGCGTGCTTGTCCTCGCCCTGGCGCAGCGAGCAGGCCCGGTTCGAGAGGGCCTCCGGCAGCATCGGCTCGACGGCGCCCGGCACGTACACGCTGGTCGCGCGCCGGAACGCCTCGCGGTCGAGCGGTCCGCCCGGACGCAGGTAGGCCGTCACGTCCGCGATGTGCACCCAGAGCCTGATGCGCCCGTCCGCCTCGCGGCGCGCGGAGATCGCGTCGTCGAAGTCCTTGGCGTCGTCTGGGTCGACCGTGAACGTCGGCAGATCGGTGAGGTCGACGCGGGCGTCGGCCGCGTAGGGGTCGCCGACGGCGTGCTCGGCCTCGGCCTCCGCCGAGCGCGCGTAGGAGCGGTGGAGGCCGCGATCGAGCATCAGGCCCTCGATCACGTCGCGCGCCACGCGCGGGCTGCCGAGCTTGCGGATCACCCGCGCCCCGCGCTTGCCCGAACCGACCACCACCAGATCGCCCGGCCCGGCGCCGCGCGCCTCGACGGCCGTGCGCGGTCCGCGCCCGAACAGGGGCTCGGCGACGAGAAAGCGGCCGCGCTTCTCCAGCACGGCGACGAGCGGCCCATGCCGGCGCAGGGCGGCCGACCTCATGGCGGCGGCCATGGTCAGTGACTCTGATCGATCAGCGCGTCGAGTGCGACCGGGATGGCCTCGTCGCGCTCGGTGTCGGGGTTGTCCTTCGCCCGCACCTCGGGCTTGATGCCCGCCTTCGTAATGGTCTTGCCGCCCGGCAGGTAGTAGTTGGCGACGGTGATGTCGAGCACGCCGCCGTTCGAGAGCTGCTCGACCTCCTGGACGAGGCCCTTGCCGAACGTGCGCGTTCCGACGACCGTCGCGCGGTCACGGTCGCGCAGGGCGCCCGTGACGATCTCCGAGGCGCTCGCGCTGCCGCCGTCGACCAGCACGACCACCGGGATGTCCTCGTCGATCGCGTCGCCCTCAGCGTCGTGGGTCTGCTCGGCGCGCGCGCGCCCGCGGACCGACACGATCTTGCCGTCCTCGATGAACGTGCTCGCCACGAGCACGCCCTCGGACAACAGGCCGCCGCCGTTCCCGCGCAGGTCGAGCACGAGTCCCTCGGCACCCTGCTCCATGAGCTGGTCGATCTCGCGCCGAAGCAGGCCGTGCGCGCCCGAGCTGAAGCCCGTCAGCTCGACCACTCCGAACTTCCGCCCGTCGCGCTTCACGATCTCGCCGGACGCGACCGGGACCTCGATGGTGTCGCGCTCGACCTTCACGTCGCGCGGGGCCTCGTCGCCCGGGGTGTAGACCGCAAGCTCGACCTCGCTGCCCTTCGGGCCCTTGATCCGGCCCGTGGCCACGTCCGAGCTGATGCCCGCGATGGAGCGGCCGTCGACCTCGATGATCAGGTCTCCGGTTGCGATCCCGGCCTTCTTCGCGGGCGAGCCGTCGAAGACGCCGAGGACCTTCAGCCCGCGCGGGTGCTCCTCCACGTTCATGCCGACGCCGTCGAACTCGCCGCTCACCGACTCGTTGAACTGACGCGCCTCCTTCGGCGTGAGGTAGTGCGAGAACGGGTCCTCGAGCGACTGGACGATGCCCTTGAGCGAGGCGTCGTCGAGCTTTTCCTCGTCGACCTTCTTGTAGAAGTTGTCCTCGATCGAGTCGATGATCTCCGCGCGCAGCGCGCGGTCCTCGTCCACGAACGCGTCCTGGACGGCGTCGGGCAGGTTCTCGGGATGGCCACCGAGCCAGATGCCCGCGAAGAGCGCGACGAGCGCGCAGGCGATTGCGATTGCCCCTGTCCGCATAACGACCGCTGAGGGTACGCGGCAGACCGAAAGATCGACTAAACGCGCAGGAAGCGGCGCAGGGTGATCCCGGAGCCGATCGCCGACACGGCGATGCACGCCACCATCAGGACGATCACGAGCAGCGGGAAGTCGATCGTCTCAGGCGCCGCGAGCAGCTCGAAGCGCTCCGAGAGCGGGTCGATGAAGGTCTCCTTGGCGATCGTGAGCAGGAGCACCGCGAGCAGGCCGCCGAAGAATCCGACGACCACTCCCTCGATCACGAACGGCCAGCGGATGAACCAGTTGGTCGCCCCGACGAGCTTCATCACCTCGACCTCGCGGCGGCGGGCGAACACGGACAGCCTGATCGTGTTCGCGATCAGCGCGATCGACGCGAATATGAGCAGCACGGCGAGGCCGGCCGTGAGCGCCTTCACGAGACCGGTGGCGGACAGGATCTTGTCCGTGTCCTCCTCGCGGTCGCGCACCTCGTCGATCGCCGCGAGCTGCGGTCCGCCCGTCGGGCTGTCGAGCCGCTCGACGATCTGGTCGAGCTTGTCGGGATCCTGGGGCGTGACGCGGAACGAGGCCGGCAGCGGATTCGAGCCGAGCAGCTCCGCGCCCTCCTTGAAGGCCCTCGGGTTCTTCTCCTTCGCCCGCGCGAGCGCCTCGGCCTTCGAGATGTACTCGACCGACTTGACGTTCGACGTGGCGAGCAGCGCCTGCTTCAGCTCGTCCTGGTCGACCTGGGTGGCGGAATCCTTGATGTAGACGTCGACCACCACGCGGTCGCGCACCTCGTTGGCCGTGCCGGTGGTGGCCTGCACGATCGGGATGAAGACCCCGAGCACGAGCGCGGTGAGCACCACCGTGAGGAGCGCGGCCAGCGCGGGCGCGGAGCTGCGGCGCAGGCCGCGCAGCGCCTCCCGGATGAAGAAGGTGGGGCGCATGGCGCCTAGTTCGGGTGCCCCTCGGCACCCACGCCGAGCTCGCCGCGCAGCCGGATCGCGAACTCGGTCGTCGACTCGTCGGGCCTGTAGAGGCCGGACTTCTCGTCGCGCACGATGCGGCCCTCGCGCAGCTCGATCACGCGCCGGCGCATCTTGTCCACCATCTCCTTGTCGTGCGTCGCCACGACGACGGTGGTGCCCGTGCGGTTGATGCGGTAGATCAGCTGCATGATCCCGATCGACGTCTCGGGGTCGAGGTTGCCGGTCGGCTCGTCAGCGAGCAGGAGCGGCGGGTGATTCACGAAGGCCCGCGCGATCGAGACGCGCTGCTGCTCGCCGCCGGACAGCTCGTCCGGGAAGTTGTGGAGCTTCGTCGAGAGGCCGACGAGGCGCAGGATGTCCGGGACCTTGCGGCGGATCTCCTGGCGCGACTCGCCGATCACCTGCAGCGAGTAGGCGACGTTGTCGTAGACCGTCCGGTTCGGCAGCAGCTTGTAGTCCTGGAAGACGACGCCGATGTTGCGGCGCAGGTAGGGAACGCGGCTGCGCGGGATGTCGTTGAGCGACTTGCCTGCGATCAGGACCTCGCCCTTGCTCGGCTCGAGCTCCTTCTGCAGCAGGCGGATGCAGGTGGACTTACCGCAGCCCGTCGGCCCGACGAGAAACACGAACTCGCCGCGCCCGATCCGCATCGACGCCTGGTCGACGGCGACCGAGCCGCCGTCGTACACCATCGTCACGTTCTTGAACTGGACGACAGGAACGTCGCCCTCCCCGCGCGGCTTCCCTACCGCGGCGGGCGTTATCTCGACCGTCGCCATGAGGACGGTCATTGATAGCGGACGGCCCCCTCAGGCGACCATCGCTGCAAAGGTTTCTGCACTAGCCCCGCGGGCTGGCCGTCCTCGTGCTGACCGCCCTCATCGCTCCACCCGCCAGCGCGTGAACAGGTCCCCCTCGCCCTCCGCCACGGACACCAGCCGGAGCTCCGCGGGCTCGACCAGGTCGCGGCCCGCCACGATCGTGAGCGCGGACGCCCCGCCGGCCACCTTCGGGTTCAGCGTCAGGAACAGCTCGTCGACGAGGTTCGCGGCGAACAGGTGGGAGTTGAGCGTCGGACCGCCCTCGCAGAGGATCGAACGGACGCCGTGGCTCTCGGCCAGGTGGCCGAGCAGGCGCGGCAGGTCGTCCCCGCCGCGGAAGTACTCGACCTGCGGCCCGAGGCCGGGAATGCTCGCGTCGGAGGCCGTGGCGAGCACGACGCGCTGCTCGGGCTCGTTGAGGAGCGGCAGGTCGGCCGGCAGGTCGAGCCTGCCGCTGACCACCACGGCGAGCGGGTCGCGCGCGAGCCCCTCCGCCTCGCGCCTCTCGCGCAGCTCGTCGCTCTTCGCCATGCGCCCGTAGCGCTCGACCCGCGCGGTGCCCGCGCCCACCATCACCGCGTCCGCCTGCGTCCGCAGCGAGTGGAAGAGCCTCCGGTCGAGGTCGGTCGAGAGGCCCTTCGTGCGCCACTCGATCGTCGCCTTGCCGTCGAGCGAGGAGACCATGTTGAGCCCCAGGTACGGGCGGCCGGCGGGGGCGCGCTCCGCCAGCCGCAGGCCGCGCGCGAGCTCCTCGGGCGAGGTCTCGCGCCGCTCCGGGTGGATCAGCTGCACGGGGCGAGCCTAGTTCGCCCGCAGCACGCAGTAGCCCGGGAACTCGAAGTTCGCGGAGTTGAGGCCCCGGCCTGCCCGGTAGATGCCGCCGTCGCTCGGGCGCTCCATGGCGAAGACGTTCTCGCCGCCGCAGCACTCGCGGGTCTGGTCGATCCGGAGGCGGCGAGCGACCACCTGGAGCAGCCCGGCGCCGGCGCGCCTGCCGTAGGCGTCGGTGCGGAAGCGGCTCGGGCCGCGGTTGCGAAGGCGCCAGCGCGGGTGGAGCACCGTGCGCTTGTCGCCCTTGCAGTAGGAGTCCCAGCCCGCCGGGTCGTGCGGGCCGCAGGCGAAGGGCTTGTTGGGAATCACCCGCTCGGGCTGCGCCGGGTCGAACTGCGTGATCGCGTTGTCGATCGCGAATGCCGGCCTGCCGCCGAACACGCCGCCGACGTCGAAGGCGGTGGCCCACTCCTCGTAAACCGACTCGCATGACGGATGCGGCAACAGGCGCATGCGCTCGCGGAGGGTCACGTCGGGACAGTTCGCGACCGCGTCGCCGAAGTCCGCCATCAGCCGCGTGTGCGCGGCGAGCCGGCGGCCGCGGCGGGTGAAGACCCATGACTCGAGCGAGTGGTGGCGCACCGTCCCGCGGCGGGGCGAGCCCGAGCCCTGGTGGAGCACCACCATCCAGGCGAGGCCCTTGCGGTCGCGATTGACCACGAAGACCTTGAAGCCCGCGTGCGGCTCGTCGCTGCCGGCGAAGCTCCCGATCGGCCCGAACGCCGGCATTCCCGTGCGCTCGAAGTGGTGGAACGCGCGCGGGTTCGAGCCGTGCTCGTGGCCGAACGCACAGCCGTAGACGGGATCGCGCGGCGGATGCCAGGTCGGCCACAGCCGTCCGCCGCGCTCGACCGTGTGGCGAGCGTGCACCCAGTCCGCGCACATCGGGGTGCCGTCCGGCGCGGCCGGGCGCGAGTGGTCGATCGGGTCCTGCGCGGCGGCGGGCGCCGGGACGGCGCCGGCGGCGAGCGCAAGCGCGGCTGTGAGGAAGCGGATGGGCATGGCGGCTCTACCCTCAACGAGGGACGGACCGTGAGGTTGCGGCCCCGCCCGTGTTGAAGGTTCAGACGCTCACTGTGGCATGACACCCAAGGCGCTCCTCCACCCCGCCCGGCTGGCACGCCGGCCGGTCCTCTCGACTCAGACGGACGAGCGTCTCGTCGATCTCGTTCGGGCCGGTTATGGGCCGGCGTTCGAGGCGATCGTGGAGCGCTACCGGCGCCCGCTGCTCGGCTACGTGGCGCGGATCGTGCCCGGCGGGCGCGCGGAGGACGTGGTCCAGCACGCCTTCGTCAACGCCTACGAGTCGATGCTGCGCACGGACAGCGAGATCCGGCTGCGCGCCTGGCTCTACCGGATCGCGCACAACGCGGCGCTGAACGCGCTGCGCGACCGCGGGCTCACCCACTCGCCGCTCGACGAGCGAATCGACGGCGTCGAGCGGCCGGATCAGGCCTTCGAGCGGCGCGAGGGCTTCGCCGAGCTGCTCGCCGCCGTGCAGGCGCTGCCGCCGCGCCAGCGCGACGCGATCGTGCTGCGCGAGCTCGAGGGGCGCAGCTACGAGGAGATCTCGGCCGCGCTCGGGGTGGGCGACGGCGCCGTGCGCCAGCTCCTCAACCGGGCGCGCACGACTCTCCGCGCCGCGGCGACCGCGGTCACCCCTGTCGGCCTCGTCACCCGGCTCCCGTGGGCCGACGCCGCCTCGGAGCCGATGACGGCGCGCGTGGCGGAGCTCGTTGGCGTCGGGGCGGTGGGAGGCGGCGCCGTCGCGGCGAAGCTCTGCGCGACCGCGCTCGTCAGCGCCGCCGTCGTTGGAGGCGGAATCGCGATGGCGCCCTCAGGTGATTCCTCGTCTCCGCTCGCGTCGACCGGCGGCGGCGCCGCGACGAGGAGCGGGAGCCCGCGCGGCGCGCCCCGGTTGCGGCCGGCGCGGCGAGCCGCGGCTCCGAGACCTCCGCGCGTCCCGCCCCGGCGGAGGACCGCTCGGGCTCCGGTGGCCGCGAGGACGACCGCGGAAGCGACGACGACGACGACCCGCGGCGCGAGCACGACCGGGACGACGACCGCTCCGGCCCGGGCGACGGGGACGATCGCCCCGAGCCCGGCAACGACGAGCCCGACGAGCCGGATCACTCCGGTCCGGGAGGCGGCGACGACGAGGATCGAGCCGAGAGGCGAAGAGCCCGACGACCTCTCGAGCGGCAGCGGATCCTCGGGCAGCTCCGGGTCGTCGGGTTCAGACGACGAACTCGAGGTCGAGATCGCCGGCGACGACGAGCCCGACTCCGACATCGAGCGGCCCCGGGGGCGACTAGCCCGGCATTCCGGGCGCCCCGCCGCGCTTGTGCGAATCGTCCAATCTACGTTTTCCCCTTCCCAGGGGGCAAACGTAGATCGCAGGCCGGTCCTACGGTCGGCCGGCGCGGCGCGCTGGGCAGCCCGGCCCTCAGCCGATGGCCACCATGCGGTCGATCGGCACCCGGGCCCGCTCGGCCAGCGCCGGATCGACCTTCACCACCGGCTTCAGGTCGCGCAGCGCGTCCCGCAGCTTCGGCAGCGTGATCATCTTCATGTACTTGCAGAAGGCCGCCCGGTTCGCGGGGATGAACTCCTTGTCGGGGTTCTCCTTGGCCAGCGGGTGCAGCATCCCGGTCTCCGTCGCGACGATGAACTCGCGCGCGTCGGAGTCGCGCGCGAACTGGATCATCCCGCCGGTCGAGAGCATGTGGGTGCGCTCGGGGTCGACGTCGCCGGAGGCCACGTACTCCATGACCTGCGTCGTGCAGCCGCACTCGGGATGGATCATGAACTCGGCACCGGGGTGCGCCGCGCGAACGTCGGCGATGTCGGCGGGCCTGATTCCGGCGTGCACGTGGCACTCGCCGTCCCAGACGTGCATGCGGCGCCCGAGCGTCTTCTCGACGTAGGCGCCGAGCCACATGTCGGGCCCGAACAGGATCTCCGTGTCCTCCCCGTGCTCGCGCAGGATGTGCTGCACGACGGCGACGGCGTTCGACGAGGTGCAGCAGTAGTCCGTCTCGGCCTTCACCTCCGCCGTCGTGTTCACGTACATCACGACGATCGCGCCGGGATGCTTCGCCTTCCAGGCCCGAAGCGAGTCCGCGTCGATCGACGCGGCCAGCGAGCAGCCGGCGTCGAGGTCGGGCAGCAGGACCGTCTTGTCGGGCGAGAGGATCGAGGCCGTCTCGGCCATGAAGTGGACGCCGCAGAACGCGATCACGTCCGCGTCGGTCTCGGCGGCCTTGCGCGACAGCCCGAGCGAGTCCCCCACGAAGTGCGCCACGTCCTGCACCTCGGGCACCTGGTAGTTGTGGGCCAGGATGACCGCGTTGCGCTCCTCCGCGAGCGCGCGCGCCTCGGCCTGCATGCGGGTGATCTCGTCCGCCGTGAGCACGGGGCCGCCGGCGGGATCGAATGTGGGGAGCTCGAGCGGCTTCATGACAGTTTTTGCCTTATGATCGAAAACCGTTCACGGAGAGTATACACCGCTCGGACCGCTCAGACTTGGCACGCCAATCCCCCACACACGTCACGCTCGCCGTCGTGCTCCAGGTGCGCGGCGACTCGCTCTGCGTCCTGCTCTGGCAGCGCGCCCAACCCCCGTTCGAGGGGGCCTGGTCGCTGCCCGGCGGCTACCTCGAGCCGGTGCTCGCGCTCGACGACTCGATCCGCCAGCAGCTCGCCCTCAAGGTCGACGTGGCGGAGCTGTCCTGGCTCGAGCAGCTCGAGACGGTCGGCGAGCCGGACCGGCACCCGCTCGAGTGGCAGCTCGCCACGACCTACCTCGGGCTCGTCCCGCTCGGCCTCGATCCGGCGCTCCCCGCGGACACCAGGTGGCATGCGGTCGACGCGCTTCCCGACCCGATCGCGTTCGACCACGGGCGGATCGTGCTCGACGGCCGCGAGCGCCTCAGCGCGAAGCTCTCGTACACGAACATCGGCTTCGCGCTGGCGCCTGAGGAGTTCACGATCTCGGAGCTGACGGGCATCTACACCGCCGCGCTCGGCTACCCCGTCGACCCCACCAACCTGAAGCGCGTGCTCGAGCGGCGGGCCGTGCTCGAGCCCACCGGCGAGCGGCGCTCGTCCGGGCCGGGCGGAGGGCGCCCGGCGTCCGTCTACCGCTTCCGCTCGCGCGAGCTCGAGGTGACCGATCCGTTCGCGGTGCTCAGGCCGCCTCGAAGAGGAGGCTGACGTCGAGCGCGGGCGCCGAGTGGGTGAGCGCGCCGACGCTGATGTAGTCGACGCCGGTGTCGGCCACCTCGCGGACGTTCTCGAGCGTGATGCCGCCGCTCGCCTCGAGCTCGGCGCGTCCGGCCACGAGCTCGACCGCGGCGCGCAGCTCGGCCGGCGCCATGTTGTCGAGCAGCAGCCGCGGCACGCCCGCGGCGAGCGCTCCCTCGACCTCGGCGAGCGTCGTGCACTCGACCTCCACGGTCACGCCCGCGGGTGCCCGCTCCATCGCGAGGCGCGCGGCCTCACCCACCCCGCCGGCGAGCAGCGCGTGATTCTCCTTGACGAGGATCGCGTCGTAGAGCCCGCTGCGGTGGCTCGTGCCGCCGCCGGCCCGGACGGCCTCCTTCTCGAGGGCGCGCATGCCCGGGGTGGTCTTGCGCGTGTCGAGGATCCGCACGCCAGTCCCCTCCACCGCCTCCACGTAGCGGGCGGTGAGCGTGGCCACGCCGGACAGCCGGCCGAGGAAGTTCAGCGCGACCCGCTCACCCGCGAGGATCGAGGCGGCATCCCCCTCGACGAGGGCGAGCGAGCCCGGGGCGCGCTCGCCGGCGGCGCGCTCCTCCTCGCTGAACCGGAGCGCCGGGTCGACTCGCTCGAACACCGCACGCGCCACGTCGAGGCCGGCCGCCACACCGGGCGCCTTCTGCACGATGCGCCCCTCGGGCACGTGCTCCCGCGGGGACGACGGCGCGCGTGGTGAGGTCGCCCTCGCCCAGGTCCTCGGCGAGCGCGGCGTCGATCAGGTCCAGCACCGATGGACCCCGGGCCGCCGGTCTCGCAGCATGTACGGCAGGCTATGGGACGTGAGATGAGCACGCCACGGAAGGCGGCAGGCCAATTCCTGCGCAGCATGTTCGAGACGCGCGCCGACCCCTACGAGGGGGCGGAGCTCGGCGCGAACCGGCGCGCCGTGGCGGCGCTGCTCGGCCTCACCGCGCTGCTCGCGCTGGCCTTCCTCCCACTGGACCCCGTCGACCAGGCGATCGGCGCCGCCGGCTGGGCGATCGCCGGCGTCCTGATCGCCGCCGGGCTCGGCGGTGCCGTGCTCGTCCTGCGGCGCTCCCCGAGCTTCGACGACCTGCTCGTGATCGCCTATCTCGGCGTGGCCGGGATCGCGACGCTGAACTGGCTCGCCGGCGGCGCGTCGTCGCCCTACGAGGACCTGTTCGTGCTCTGGGTCGGAGCGGGCGCGGCCCATCCGCCGCGCCGTGCCCTCCCCCACCTCGCCGTGATGGTCGCCGCGCTCGCGCTCCCGCTCGTCTACGACGGTGCGAGCTCGGCGGAGGTGAGCGACCTCGCCGGCGAGGCGCTGATCCTGATCGCGCTCGACCTGATCCTGATGGCCTTCCTCCACCACGTGCGGCGTCAGCGGGTGGGCCTCAGGAGCGGCGCCGAGGTGGCGCGCCGGCTCGCCCGCGTGGACGCCCTCACGGGCCTCGGCAACCGTCGCGCATTCGACGAGGCCCTGACCGTCGAGATGACGCGCGCCGCGCGCGAGGACATCGCGCTCAGCGTGGGCCTCGTGGACATCGATGGGTTGAAGAACGTCAACGACCGCTTCGGCCACCTCGAGGGCGACCGCTGTCTCGTCGACGTCGCCCGCGCGATGGAGCGCTCGTTGCGCACGACGGACCGTTGCTTCCGCTGGGGAGGCGACGAGTTCGTCGTCGTGCTCCCCGGCAGCGACCGGGCCTCGGCCGACGACGTGCTCGGCCGCATGGCCGAGCACGTGGGAGGGGCCTGCAAGGCACCCGACGGCCGCGGGCTCAGGCTGACCTGGGGCTCGGCCGAGGTCTCCGTCGGCACGAGCGCCGAGGACGCGCTCGCGCAGGCGGATGTCGCGCTGCTCGAGCGCAAGCACGAGAAGCGGCGCTGAGGCGGCGCTCAGCCGGGCGCGGGCTCGGCCTCGCGCTCGCCGCGCGGGATCCCGGCGGCGGCGTAGGCGTCGACCTCGTCGAGCGTCTCGTGCTCGAGCAGCGCCTCGACGAGCGCATCGAGCCTGTCGCGCTCGCGCTCGAGCAGCCGGCGCGTGGCGTCCTGCTCCTCGTCGACGATGCGGCGCACCTCGGCGTCGACCAGCTCGTGGGTCGCCTCGGACGCGGCCTCGGCGCCCGGCATCAGGAAGCTCTGGCGATCCTGGCCCGCGACGGTGAGGAAGCCCACCTTCTCGCTCATTCCCCAGCGCTGCACCATGCCGCGCGCGATCTGCGTGACGTGCTGGATGTCCGACTCGGCGCCCGTCGTGATGTCGCCGAAGACGAGCTCCTCGGCCACCCGGCCGCCGAGCGCCACGCGGATCTTCGCGCGCAGCTCGGCCTCCGAGAGGTTGAAGCGGTCGTCGTCGGGGGTCGAGAGCGTGACACCGAGCGCCTGGCCGCGCGGGATGATCGACACCTTGCGGACGGGGTCGGCGCCCGGCGAGAGCATGCCCACGATCGCGTGGCCGCCCTCGTGGCAGGCGATCCGGCGGCGGTCGTCGTCGCCGAGCAGGATCTTGCGCTCCGCGCCGAGCACGATCTTCTCGAGCGCGTCCGTGAAGTCCGCGCGCGCGACCCGCTCGTGCCCGCGGCGCGCAGCGAGCAGCGCGGCCTCGTTCACGAGGTTCGCGAGGTCCGCGCCGACCATGCCGGGCGTCGTCTGCGCGATGCGCTCGAGATCGACGTCGTCCGCGAGCGGCACCGAGCGCGTGTGCACCTCGAGGATCATGCGGCGCCCGTTCGAGTCGGGCGCCTGCACCGCCACGCGGCGGTCGAAGCGCCCGGGCCGCAGCAGCGCCGGGTCGAGCACGTCCGGCCGGTTCGTCGCGCCCAGCACGATCACGCCGGTCTCGGTGTCGAAGCCGTCCATCTCCGTGAGGATCTGGTTGAGCGTCTGCTCGCGCTCGTCGTGGCCGCCGAGCGCCGGGCCGCCGCCTCCGCGTGCGCGGCCGATCGCGTCGAGCTCGTCCACGAACACGATGGCGGGCGCGGCGTCCTTCGCCTGCTGGAACAGGTCCCGC
This sequence comes from uncultured Thermoleophilaceae bacterium, assembly GCA_963808775.1. GTDB lineage: Bacteria > Actinomycetota > Thermoleophilia > Solirubrobacterales > Thermoleophilaceae > JACVRW01. The sequence continues at coordinate 508,133 of CAWEGR010000005.1, read as the reverse complement.
ACGCGCGAGGCGCCGATGCCGACGATCGCCTCGATGAACTCGGACGCCGAGGCGGAGAAGAACGGCACCCCCGCCTCGCCGGCCACGGCGCGGGCGAGGAGCGTCTTGCCGGTGCCGGGCGGGCCTGAGAGCAGGACCCCGCGCGGGATGCGGGCGCCGAGCCGGGCGTACTTGTCCGGGTTGCGCAGGAAGTCGACGACCTCGACGAGCTCGTCCTCGGCCTCGTCGATGCCGGCGACGTCCTCGAAGGTGACCGTCTGCTTCTCGGCCTCGACCCGCTTCGCGCGCGAGCGCCCGAACTGGCCGATCACCCCGCCGCCGCCGGCGCTCTGGGCGGCGCGCCGGAACAGCCAGATGAACAGCGCGACGAGCAGGATCGTCGGGCCGAAGCTGAACAGGATCGTCGCGAGCAGCGAGCGGCTCCCGGGCGGCTCGGCGTTGACCGTGACGTTCTGCTCCTCGAGCAGGTTCGACAGCTCCTCCTCGTTTGCGAACGTCGGCACCTCGGTCTCGAAGCCCTCCGCGCTGTCGTCCTCGTAGGTGACCTCCTTCTTGAACTCGCCCTGGACGGTCTCGCCCGTCGAGGCGATCTCCTTGACGTTGCCGTCGCGCAGCTGGTTCAGGAAGGTCGGCGTGTAGGGCACCTCGATGCGCTTCTCCGCGGGGGCGAAGACCTGCACGATCAGCCAGTTGAGGAGGAACAGCGCGGCCAGGATGACGAGGAAGCGCCGCGGGCTCCACGGCAGCATCGGCGGCTTCGCCGGTTCGGCGCCGCGTCCGTCGGGTGCCGGGGTCACCTTGGTCATGCTTCCTCGAAGAGTAGGGGCCGGGCTTTATCGTTCGCCGCGCCATGAAGCAGCAGCTGCGGCCCATCTTCGACCAGGTGGTCATCAAGGAGCTCGAACCCGACCGGGTCCGGAGCTCCGGACTGCTGCTGCCGCCCGGCGAGCACCAGACGCCGCCGCAGCACGGGATCGTGCTGGCGGTCGGACCCGGGCTCGACTGGTGGAGCCACGTCGGCGTGAAGATGCCCGTGAAGCCGGGCGACCACGTGGTCTTCCCGGCCGCCGCGGGCGTCTGGGTCGAGGTCGAGGAGGAGCGTCTCCTCGTATGTCGCGTGGGCCAGCTGCTCGGCGTCCTCGAGGAGGTCGAGGAGCCGGACTTCGTCAGTCGTAGCGCCGGATAGCGCGCACGCTGAGCGCGACCATCGCGGCACCCGCCGCGACCACCACCAGGTAGCCGAGCGCGATCTGACCCCAGTCGAGGTCCTCGAGGATCAGCGAGCGCATCGCCTCCATCACGTAGGTGACGGGGTTGATGCTCGCCGCGACCTCCATCGGCTCCGTGAGCATGTCCCTCGGCACGAAGTTCGGCGTCAGGAACAGCAGCGGGAAGAAGATCAGGCCCGCCGAGTTCGTGGCCGCCGCGCTGCGTGTCTTGAGCGCGATCAACTGCATGAAGCCCGCGAAGACCACGGCCCAGCCGGCCGTCAGCAGGACCAGGAGGACGAAGCCGAGCGGACCGCTCGCGATGTCGATGCCGAAGATCATCCCGAGCAGCACGATCGCCACGGCGATCAGGACGGCCTTCACGCCCTCAGCGATCAGCCGGCCGAACACGATCGACGTACGCGGGATCGGCGCGGCGCGCAGCTTGTCGAAGTAGCCGCCCTCGATCTCCTCGACGAGGAAGAGGGCCGCGGTCCCGAAGGAGGCGGCCAGCAGCAGCGACGCCGGGAGCTGGAAGGCGCCGTAGCCCTGGCCGTTCAGGAAGCCGGTCGACTCGCCGGGGAAGATCTCCGCGGCCTGGCCGACGTTCACGACGAGGAAGAACAACGGGATGAACAGCGTCGGCACGATCGCGTCGGGCGTCCTCCATGCCTCGCGCAGCGCGCGCTGTCCGAGCACCAGTGCCTGGGTCATGCCGAGACCTCCTGAACGTCGCCCTCGGCGCGCGTGCGCGTGCGGCCGGTGGCGTCGAGAAACACGTCATCGAGGCTGGGCTCCTCCGCGAGCCCGTCGCGCCGGCGCAGGTCCTCCTTGAGCCCCTCGGGGGTGCCCTCGCGGACGATCTGCCCGTCGTCGATGATCGCGAGCCGGTCGCAGAGCTGATCGGCCTCCTCCAGGTACTGAGTGGTGAGGAAGACCGTCGTGCCGCGCTCGTTGATGCGGCGCACCTCCTCCCAGATCGTGAGGCGGCTCGCCGGGTCGAGCCCGGTCGTGGGCTCGTCGAGGAACAGCACGTTGGGCTCGTGCACGAGCGCCGACGCGAGGTCGAGCCGGCGCTTCATGCCTCCCGAGTACTCCTTGATCGAGCGATCCGCCGACCCCTCGAGCTCCACGAGCGCGAGCAGCTCCTCCGCGCGCATGTGCGCGTCCACCGGGGCGAGCCCGAACAGGCGCCCCTGCAGGACGAGCAGCTCGCGGCCCGTCTGGCGCGGGTCGAGGCCGGCCTCCTGAAGCGCGACGCCGATCCGGCTGCGCACGAGGTCGGGTTCGCTGCCGACGTCCGCGCCCGCCACCGTCGCGCTGCCGGCGGTGATCGACAGGAGCGTCGTCAGCATCTTCACCATCGTCGACTTGCCCGCCCCGTTCGGGCCGAGAAAGCCGAACACCTCTCCCGAATGCACCGTCAGGTCGACACCGCGGACGGCCTCGACACCGCCGTCCTTGCCGTCGTAGTGCTTGACCAGCCCCTCTGCCTTCACTGCGGCTTCCAACTTGACTCTCCTGAGCTCTGCGATCTGTGTCACGCCTCTATGGACTGGCGCGACGCCCGCAAACTAATCGACCGTCCTGGATTTCCCGGACACCGTCCGGGTTGGACAGGACGACCCGCGCTACGCCGGGGCGGCGTCGCCGGCCTTGCGCAGCAGCTCGGCGCGCACGAAGTCGTCGAGGTCGCCGTCGAGGACGCCCTGGGCGTTGCCCGCCTCCACGTTCGTGCGGTGGTCCTTGACCATCGTGTACGGGTGGAGGACGTACGAGCGGATCTGCGAGCCCCAGCCCACGTCCTGGGCCTCGCCCTTCTCCTTCGCGAGCTCCTCCTGGCGGCGGCGCTCCTCGAGCTCGATCAGCTTTCCGCGCAGCATCTTCATCGCCGTGTCCTTGTTGGCCGACTGCGAGCGCTCGTTCTGGCACTGGACCACGAGGCCGCTCGGGCGGTGGGTGATCCGCACCGCCGAGTCGGTCTTGTTCACGTGCTGGCCGCCCGCGCCCGACGCGCGGTACGTGTCGATCTGCAGGTCCTCCGGCTCGAGCTCGACCTCGACCGAGTCCTCGACGAGCGGCGCGACCTCGAGCCCGGCGAACGCGGTGTGGCGGCGCGATTGCGAGTCGAACGGCGAGATGCGCACGAGCCGGTGCACCCCCTTCTCGGCGGAGAAGAGCCCGTAGGCGTTCTCGCCGCGGGCGATGAACGACGCCGACTTGATGCCGGCCTCCTCCCCCGCGGACGCCTCCTTCAGCTCGACCTTCATGCCGCGCCGCTCGGCCCAGCGCATCTCCATGCGCAGCAGCATCTCCGCCCAGTCCTGCGAGTCGGTCCCGCCGGCGCCCGCGTTCACGGTGACGACCGCGTCGCCGTCGTCGTAGTCGCCTGCGAAGAGGCGCGCCTCCTCGAGCTCGGCGAGCCGCTCTCCGATCGACGCGCGCTGCTCCTCGAGCTCGGCCGCGATCGACTCGTCCTCCGCCGCCATCTCGGCGAGCGTGTCGAGATCCTCGATGTCCGACTCGAGGCCGCGGAACATCGTGAGGCGCCGCGACACCGCGGAGTGCTCGGCCGAGACCGCGGCCGCGCGCTCCTGGTCGTCCCAGAAGCCGGGGGCCTGCATGGCCCCCTCGAGCTCCTCTACGCGCGCTTCGAGTTGAGCGGGGTCAAAGGTAGTCCGCGAGCAGCTTCAGCTGGTCGCGGAGGCCACTGGCGTCGCTATGCGCCATGACCGAAGGCACGGTCCGATGCGGACGTGCAGATGAGCGTGACGGGCAAGTCCGCGGGCGCAGCCGATGCAGCGCATCGGCGAGCACCGCGGCCGCCGCCCGGCGCGGTCAGATGCCGTCCGGGCGGGCCGTGGCTGAGGGAATGGCGCCTACGCGCCATGGCACTTCTTGAACTTCTTGCCGGAGCCGCACCAGCACGGGTCGTTGCGGCCGATCTTCTCGTTCTCGTCGAGGCGGCGGGTCTCCACGATCGGCACCGAGCCCGCCACCTCGTCCGCCGCGAGGTCGGCCGCCTCCGCGACCCCCGCGGGCACGGCCGTGCCGGCCGCCGCGGCGATCGCCTCGCTGCCGGCGAGCCCGTGGCCGCCCGAGGTGGTCAGGCGGCCGGTCTGGGAGCTGTTGCCGCCGAAGCCCCAGTTCGGGCCACCGCCGCCGGCGGGCGCGGCCTGCTGCTGCGGCTGCTCGACCTCGATCTCGACGTTGAACACGTAGCGCGCGAACTCGTCCCAGATGTTGTTCATGACCTCCGTGAACATCTCGAAGCCCTCGTTCTTGTAGGCCACGAGCGGGTCGATCTGCGCGAATCCGCGCAGGTGGATGCCCTCGCGCAGGTAGTCCATGTCGTGCAGGTGCTCGCGCCAGCGCTCGTCGATGATCTGGAGCAGCATGAAGCGCTCGAGCGCGCGCATCAGCTCGGAGCCGAGCTCCTCCTCGCGCTCGTCGTAGGCCTCGACGACGTCCTTGCGCAGATCGTCGACGAGCCCCTCGCGGTCGGCGCCCTCCTTGACGTCGTCGATCTCGAACGAGAGCGGATAGATCTGCTCGAGCTGCGTGAACAGCGCGTCGACCTCCCAGTCCTCCTGGTAGTCGGCCTGCGTGTACTCGCGGACGATGCGCTCGATCGCGTCGGCGATCTGGGTGCGCGCCACGTCCGACATGTCCTCGCCCTCGAGGATGCGGTCGCGGTACTCGTAGATGATCTCGCGCTGCTGGTTCATCACGTCGTCGTACTCGAGGACGCGCTTGCGGATCAGGAAGTTCTGCTCCTCGACCTTGCGCTGGGCTCCCTCGATCTGCTTCGAGAGCATCTTGTGCTCGATCGGCATCTCGTTGCCCTCTTCGTCCTGCTGCGCCAGGAACTTGTTGTCGAGGATCCGGTAGATGCGGTCGCCCGCGAACAGGCGCACCAGGTCGTCCTCGGCGGACAGGTAGAAGCGCGACTCGCCCGGATCGCCCTGACGGCCGGAGCGGCCGCGCAGCTGGTTGTCGATCCGGCGTGACTCGTGGCGCTCCGTGCCGCAGATGAACAGGCCGCCCGCCTCGAAGACCTTCTCGCGTTCCTCGACGACACGCGCCTCCATCTGCGGGAACAGCTCGTCCCAGGCCTTGTCCCACTCCTCGTTGCCGGGCTCGAGTCCGCGCTTGACGAGCTCCTGCTGGGTGAGGTGTTCCTCGTTGCCGCCGAGCTTGATGTCGACGCCGCGACCGGCCATGTTGGTGGCGATCGTGACCGCGAACGGCTGGCCCGCCTCGGCGATGATCTCGCCCTCGCGCTCCGCGTGCTCCGGCTTGGCGTTCAGGACGTGGTGCTTGATGCCCCGCTTCTGGAGCTCCGACGAGAGCACCTCCGAGACCTCGACCGAGATCGTTCCCACGAGCACCGGCTGGCCGGTGGCGTTGCGGTCCGCGATCTCGTTGACGACGGCCGCCCACTTGCCGTCCTTCGTCTTGTAGATCTGGTCGTTCTGGTCGTTGCGGACCATCGGCCGGTTCGTGGGGATCTCGACGACCTGGAGGTCGTAGATCTTCATGAACTCGGTGGCCTCGGTGAGAGCCGTGCCGGTCATGCCCGCGAGCTTGTCGTAGCGGCGGAAGTAGTTCTGGTAGGTGATCGTGGCGACCGTCTGCGACTCCTCCTGGATCGCCACGCCCTCCTTGGCCTCGACGGCCTGGTGCAGGCCCTCCGACCAGCGCCGGCCCTCGAGGATGCGGCCGGTGAACTCGTCGATGATCTTGACCTCGGCGTCGATCACGGCGTAGTCGACGTCCTTCTTGTAGAGCTCCTCCGCCTTCAGCGCCTGGTGGAGGTGGTTGACGAGGTTGCCGGTGTCCGCGCGGTAGAGGTTGTCGACGCCGAGGAACTTCTCCGCCTTCTCGACGCCGCGCTCCGTGACCGCCACCGTCTTGTGCTTCTCGTCCGGCTCGAAGTCGAAGTCCGCGACCCAGTCCTTCGACTTGGCGTCGAGCGTGTCGGGCTTCTTGCCCGGCTCCATGATCTTGGCGAGCTTCGCGAACTTGTAGTAGAGGTCCGCCGCCTGCTCGGGCTGGCCGCTGATGATGAGCGGCGTGCGCGCCTCGTCGATCAGGATGTTGTCGACCTCGTCGACGATCCCGAAGCCGTGCCCGCGCTGGGCCTTGGCCTGCATCTCGACCGCGAGGTTGTCGCGCAGGTAGTCGAAGCCGAACTCCGAGTTGGTGCCGTAGACGACGTCGCGGGAGTAGGCCTCCTGCCTGTCGATCTGGTTCATCCCCGACTGGATGATCCCGACGGTCACGCCCAGCAGGTCGTAGATCGGCTTCATCCACAGCGCGTCGCGGCGGGCGAGGTAGTCGTTGACCGTCACGAGGTGGACGCCCTTACCCCGCACCGCGTGGCCCTTCTCGTCGCGCGCGGAGAGCCCGTTCAGGACGACCGGGAGCGTGGCTGTGAGCGTCTTGCCCTCGCCCGTCCGCATCTCCGAGATCGAGCCGTCGTGCAGGACCATCCCGCCGATGAGCTGGACGTCGAAGTGGCGCTGGCCGAGCGCCCGCTTGCCCGCCTCGCGCGTGAGCGCGAACGACTCGAAGAGCAGATCGTCGAGCGGCTCCCCGTTCAGGTGGCGCTCGCGCAACCCGGCGTAGCGGTTGCGCAGCTCCTCGTCCGACTCGAGCTCGAGCTCGGGCTCGTAATCGTTGATCCGGGCGACGTTGCGCTCGAAGACCTTGAACTTCTTGCTTTCACCGACACGAAGTGCGCGGTCCAGAATGGACATACGGTCGAGATTAGCGCGACCGAAGAGATGGCATCGACGGCCGGCGGCGCGGTTGCTGAGCGAGACCGCGGACCCGAGGAATCACGGAATTGCCACGGGGGTTCCGGGGGCGCGAGCCCCCGGCTGTCATCAGGCGGCGTCAGCCGCCTTCTGCTGCTCGCGCCTGTTGCGGCGCTTTTCGCGGTGCTTCTTGACCTGGCGGGCGAGGTCGTCCGCCAGCAGGTTGATCGAGTGGCCCATGTCGGTCGAGCTCTCTCGCGCGCGCAGGGTCGTGCCCTTCAGGTGAAGCGTGGCCTCGGCGACCTGGGAGTCCTTGATCGCAGGGTTGTGCTCCTCCTTCAGCTCGATCTCGAGCTCCGCGAGCGGTGAGACCTGCTTGGCGACCTTCTCGAGCTTCTTCTCGACCTTCGACCGAAGCTCATCGTCCACGTTCGCGCCGCCCCTGCTCTTCACCTGGATGCGCATCTGACCTCCTGGGTCGCCGATGCCTCGATCCTACCCCTACCTGCCAAGCGTGCGCGCGAGTGCGACCGCGCTCACCTCGCGGGCCCCGGATGAGCGCAGGGCGGCCGCGCAGGCACTGAGCGTCCCGCCCGTCGTGACCACGTCGTCGACCACGAGCGCGCGGGCCGGGGCGGGGCCGGCCGGGATGACCGAGCCCTCCGGGCCCGAGCGGCGTTCGGCGCGGCCGCGGCCGACCTGGGTCCCCGCGCCCCGCCGGACGAGACACTCGTCGACCGAGAGCCCGGCCCGGCTCGCGAGGGCCCCGGCGATCGCCCGGGCCTGGTTGAAGCCGCGCCGCCGCGCGCGGCCCGGGTCGAGCGGGACCGGCACGAGCACCGGCGCGCCGGCCGGGCCGTGTGGCTCGAGCCAGCCCGGCGGAGCGTTCGCGGCGATCTGGGCGGCCATCCACTCCGCGAGTCCCGCGGCCCCCCTGAACTTGAGCCCACGGACGAGCTCGCGGGCCGCGCCCTCGTAGGCGAGCGGAGCCCAGACCGGTACGCCTGCGATCACGAGCGGCCGCGGGCCGAGTCGCCGCAGCCCGGCAGCGCAGCCCGCGCACAGCGGCAGGCCGCGCCGGCAGGTCGCGCGGCAGTTCCAGCAGAGCGGCGGGACGAACATGCACCGGAGGGTCCCGCGTGCCGCGCAACCGCTCAGCACCCCGGTGCGACAATCGGACACAGGTGAATCACGTGCTCGACTCGATCGGGGCCTCACCCGCGCTGCACTGGTTCCAGGACCCGGCCGTGCTGGCGCCGCTGACGCTCCTGGCGGTCATCTACGTCTGGAGGTTCAGGACGGCCCGCCGCGAGGCCGGCGGACGCGGCGCCGGGGTGGCGCAGGCGGCCGCCTTCGCGGGCGCCATGACCGCGCTCCTGATCGCGCTCGTGTCGCCGCTCGACGGCCTTGGCGAGGACTACCTGTTCTCGGCCCACATGCTCCAGCACGTGCTGCTCGGCGACATCGCGCCGCTGCTGCTCCTGCTCGCGCTCTCGCGCGTGATCATGCGGCCGGCCACGCGCCGGCTGATCCCCATCGAGCGCAGGCTCGGCCCGTTCGCGAACCCCGTCACGGGCATCGTGCTCTGGCTCACCTTCATGTACCTCTGGCACATCCCGGCGCTCTACGACGCCGCCGCGGAGAACCCGCCCGTCCACCTGCTCGAGCACGTCACGTTCTTCGCGGCGGGTCTCGCGCTCTGGTGGCCCCTGATCCAGCCCGTACCCATGCGCCGGCGCATGACGGGGATGCAGCCCGTGGCCTACGTCGCCGCCGCGAAGGGCGGGCTGGCGGCGCTCGGCCTCTACCTGGCCTGGGCCGCGACGCCGCTCTATCCCTACTACGAGACCACGCCGAGGATCTGGGGGCTGAGCCCGGTCGAGGACCAGAACATCGGCGGCGTCATAATGATGGTCGAACAGTCGTTCACGCTCGTGCTCGTGCTTGTCTGGCTGTTCGTGCGCATGCTCACCGCGTCCGAGGAAGAGGAACGCCGGCGCGAGCGTGTGGAGGACGCCGAGGCGCTCGTCGCCCGCAACTCCTCAGGCGTCTGAGCCGTCCAGGACCGCGCCGTCGTCGATCCGGCGAGGCCCCTCCACCCGCACGCTCCCGCGCACGACGACCTCGCGCCCGAAGGTGACGTCGCCCTCGACCTCGAGCCGGTCGCACGCGACCAGGGAGGGCGCCCCGTGCGGGAAGCGCGCGTCGAAGTCCGAGATCAGCTTGAACTCGTCGCTCAGGTCGACGAGTGGCGGCCGCTCGCGCTCGGGCGCGAGCCGGACATTCCAGTCCTCCGTCAGCACGTAGGCGTCCGAGCGCACGACGAGCAGATCGCTCGTCTTCTTGACCGGCACGAAGCGGCGCCTCGGAACGTGCACGGCCGCCGCGCCGTCGAACACGCCGATCGCGGCGCCCATGGCGGTCTCGAGCTGGACGACCGGGGTCGAGTCCGAGTCGGTGGGGTCGACGGTCTTGGCGTTGACGATCATCGGCAGCTCGAGCACGCCGCCGCCGGCCTCGAGCGCGCGTTCGAGCGCGCGCAGGTCGACCCAGATGTTGTTCGCGTTGAAGTAGGAGTGGCGCGTGACGTCCTCGAAGGCCGCCTGGTCGTCATCCGGCACCTGCGCCGTCTCGCGCAGCAGCAGGCCGCCGCTGTCGCGCCGGCGCGCGAGATGGCCTCCCTTGCGGTCGGCCTCTGTCCGGTCGACGACCTCGGACACCCAGGGGATCCCCTCGGCCGCCATCCAGCTCGCGATGCGCGGTTCGAGCTCCGCGCCGAGGTTGTCGGAGTTCGACAGGAACAGGAACTCGAAGCCGCGCTCGCGCAGCCGCGCGAGCAGGCCCGTGGCCGCCAGCGAGCCGAAGACGTCGCCATGCCCGGGGGGCGCCCACTCGAGCGCCGGATCGGCGGGCCACTCGACCGGCTCGTGGTCCTCGGCGCGCAGCTTCGGCACCCGGCCCTGCAGGAAGTCGAGCGGCAGCCCCGCGGTGTCGACCTCCGGGTGGCGCTCGAGCGCGGCGCGCGTGTCGGCCCTCGTGGCGAAGCTGTTCATCAACAGCAGCGGGATCGGCGCGCCGAAGCGGCGGCGCGCGGCCACGATCTGTGCCGCGATCACGTCGAGGAAGCTGTGACCGTCCTTCACCTCGAGCAGCGACTTGGCGCGGGTCATCCCCATGCTGGTGCCGAGCCCGCCGTTCAGCTTCAGCACGGCCACGCGCTCGACGGCGCTCGCGTCTCCGTCCGGGAGATCGGCGAGCGCCGGGACGTCGTCGAGCGGCTCGATCTCGGCCTCGGGCACGAGCCCGCCCTCGCCGCCGCGCAGCCGCCCCTCGTAGCGGGCGAAGGTCTCGACCGCCGGGTCCGGCAGCCCCTCCGCCCGCATCTTCTCCGTGGCAGCGCTCAGCGGCCGGCCTCCCAGACCTGATTCAGGTTCGACTGCATCAGCGGCAGCACGACGAGGTTGACGAGCGGGATCAGGCCGAGGATGAAGACGAGGATGACCGCGAAGTTGTTGTCGCCGAGCACGCGGTTCTGCGAGGTCTCGATGCGCTTGAGCGTGCGCCAGAACGAGACGAACGGCGGGACGATGATGAACGCGCCGATCGTGATCGCGACGACCGACATGATCGGGTTGTCACCGAGCTCGGGCACCCCGTTGGACTGCCCGTAGTCCGCCATCTCGCGGTTGATGAAGTACCACCAGAACACGCCGTAGATCCCCAGCGTGATCAGGCTGAGCCCGAGCACACCCAGCGGGTGGCGAATCTTCGCCGTTGAGGGCGCGTTCGGTATCTGCACGATTTGGGCCATCCGTCGGTCCTATCAGTTCTCGCCGGGTGCCACCACCCCCGACTCGTATGCGAGGACCGACCAGCCGCGCGAGCGAGTGAGTGTGCGTCATCCCTCAGAAGGCCCCCGTGTGCTGCGGTTTCATCCGGTTGGAGATCGGCGGCACGATGCAGAACTGGACCGCGACAACCACGACGAACGCGACTCGGGAGCAGGTGCTCGAGGTGCTCACGCGCCCCGAGGAGATCCGGCGCTGGTCTCCGATCGACTTCGATCTGGGCGACTCGCACGACCGCCTGTCGCCCGGTACCCGCACGCGGGTGACCGGACGACTGGCAGGCGTCCCGGTCGGGTTCGACGTCGAGGTCCATGCGGCCGACGAAGAGGGCCTGCGGCTCAGCGCCGACGGCCCGATCGGCATCGACGTGCGCTACGAGCTCGCGCCGGCTGAAGCCGGAGCCGAGCTGAACGCGTCCGTCTCGCTCCGACGGAGCGGTGGCTTCACCGGCCGCGTCGTCGCTCAGGCCACAGCCGCCCTCCTGTCCGCGGGCGTCCTCGACGGCGCCGCCGGCCGGATCGCGCGGGCTGCCGAGCTGGCCGTGGCTGCGTAGCGCGGCGGGCGCGCTCAGGCCGCCGCGGGGGCGTTCGCCGGCGCCACCGCCGGGACCGGGTCCGCCGCCTCGAGCGCTCCGCCCGAGGGCAGGTGGAAGCCGTTCGCGACCTCCTCGAGGATGCCGAGCATCGCCTCGGTCGCCGGCGAGCGGTAGCGGCCCTGCAGCACGCCGGAGGCGATCCGGCGGCACGGCGCCTTCTTGCCCAGCGAGCGGATCGCGATGTCCTCGCGGACGTTCGTGAGCGCCAGCGCGGGCAACAGCGACACGCCGACGCCCGCCGCCACCAGTCCCTGGACGACGTTGTAGTCGTCGGAGATGTAGCCGATCTTCGGCTCGAAGCCGGCGCCTGCGCAGGCGGCGAGATGGAGGCGGCCGCAGGGCCCGGTCATGTCGTTCTGGATCCAGGTGTCGTCGGCCAGGTCCTCGAGCCGGACACGCGGCTTGAAGGCCGCCGGATGGTCGCGCGGAAGCGCGACATACATCGGGTCGTCGATCAGCTCGTGCAGCTCGATGCCCTCATAGAGGCGCTCGAACTCCGGCTGTGAGAGGTGCCGGTACTCGAACACGATCGCCACCTCGAGCTCGGCGGAGCGCAGCATCTGCACGGCCTCCTCCGGCTCCTTCTCGACGAACGAGAGCTCGACCTCGGGGTGACGCTGCGCGAACAGCGCGATCGCCGGCGGCAGCAGCGAGGCGCCCGCGCTCGGGAACGACGACAGCCGCACGCGCCCGCCGCGCACGCCCGCGATCGCCTCCAGCTCGGCCTCGGCGGCCGCGAGCCGCGCGATCACGACCTCGGCATGCTCGACGAGCGCCCGTCCGGCGTCGGTGAGCCGCACTCCGCGGCTGCCGCGGTCGACGAGCGTGGCGTTCGCCTGCTTCTCGAGCGCGGCGATCTGCTGCGAGATGGCGGGCTGGGAGTAGGAGAGCGCCTCGGCGGCGGCGGAGAACGAGCCGTGCTCCGCGACGGCCTTGAGGACCCGTAGCTGCTTGACGTCGAGCATAACTCCAGCTTATCGCATGTCTTACAAGTCTCTATTTGAACTTATGAGCACTCTCGTCGATACTTCGATTGAGATCAAACCTTTCAAACCCAAGGGGGACTCAATGACCAACACCACTCTCACCATCCGCCGCGCTTCTGACGTCGACGACGTCGCCTTGAACAGGCTCGCAGCGCTCGACAGCGCCTCCCCGCCCACCGGCAACGTCCTGATCGCCGAGATGGGCGAGGAGCTGTGGGCCGCCATCGAGGTCGACAGCGGCGACGCCATCGCCGACCCGTTCCGCCCGAGCGGCGAGCTCGTCGAGCTCCTGCGCTTCCGCGCCGAGGCCATCCGCGGCGACGCCGCGGCCGAGCGCCGCTCGCTGGCGCGCCTTCTTCCGCGCGCCGCCTAGAAGGACACGTCCCTCCCCCACGCGGCCGGCGGGTCACCCACCCGCCGGCCGCGCGACGTGTCCCCTCCGGTGAGCCAAACACCGGCGCATCGCGTAGAAAGAGGCGGTGCGAAGACTCCTCCTCGCCCTCGGCCTCGTGGCACTCGCCTCCGGATGCGGGAATGGCGAGAACGCCGAGCCCATGACAACCGGCGCGAGCGTCCTCACCCACACCGCTCCCGCGGCTGAACGGCGAGCAGGAGGATCTGGCTCGCTACCGCGGCGAGGTCGTCCTCGTGGTCAACACCGCCAGCGAGTGCGGATTCACGCCGCAGTTCGACGGGCTCGAGCGGCTCTACGACGAGCGCCGAGCGGACGGCTTCGTGATCCTCGGCTTCCCGGCAAACGACTTCGCCGGCCAGGAGCCGCGCTCGAACGACGAGATCGCGAGCTTCTGCGAGGAGAACTTCGGCGTCTCGTTCCCCATGTTCGCGAAGCTGCACGTGACCGGCGAGGACGCCCACCCCCTGTTCCAGGAGCTCGGCGAGCCGGACTGGAACTTCAACAAGTACCTGCTCGACCGCGAGGGGCGCCTGGTCGAGCGCTACGGCGCCACGACGGCGCCGGACGACCCGGAGCTGACGGAGCGGATCGACTCCCTGCTCAGCCGTCCCAGGAGCTGAGGTACTCGCGCTGATCGGGCGTGAGCGAGTCGATCTCGACGCCGAGCGACTCGAGCTTGAGCCGGGCGATCTCCTCGTCGATCTCCCATGGGACGTCGAGCACCCGGTGCTCGAGTGAGTCGCCGCTCGCCACGAGGTGCTCGACCGCAAGCGCGAGATTGGCGAAGCTCATGTCCATGACAGCGGCGGGGTGCCCCTCCCCGGCGGCGAGGTTGACCACGCGTCCGCTGGCGAGCAGGTGCAGCCGGCGACCGTCGGCGAGCACGTACTCCTCGACGAGCGGGAGAACCTGGCGCACCTCCCCGCCGGCCAGCTCGCGCAGCGCGGGGAGGTCGATCTCGACGTCGAAGTGACCGGCGTTCGCGAGCACCGCTCCGTCCCTCATCCGCTCGAGGTGCTCGCGCCGCAGCACGCCCCGCGAGCCGGTGACGGTCACGAACAGGTCGCCGCGCTCGGAGGCCTCGAGCGCCGTCATCACCTCGAAGCCGTCCATGCGCGCCTCGAGAGCGCGCAGGGGATCGACCTCGCAGACGATGATCGCGGCACCGGCACCGCGTGCGCGCTGCGCGATCCCGCGCCCGGTCGGCCCGTAGCCGAGCAGCACCAGCGTGCGGCCGGCGAGCAGCAGGTTCGTGGCGCGCAGGATCCCGTCGAGCGCCGACTGGCCGGTTCCGTAGCGGTCGTTGAAGGTGCGCTCGGTGCGCGACTCGTTGACCGCCACGACGGGACAGGCGAGCCGGCCCTCGGCCTCGAGCCGCCGCAGGCGCAGCAGGCCGGTGGTCGTCTCCTCGGCGCCGCCGCGGACCGCGTCCGCCTCGCCGCGCTCGTGCAGCAGGACGAGCAGGTCGGCGCCGTCGTCGAGCGTGATGTCCGGAGCCCAGCCGGCGAGCGCGTGCACGTGGGCCGCGTAGGCCTCGACGTCCTCGCCGCGCGCCGCCAGCACCGGGATTCCGTCCGACACGAGCGCCGCCGCGACCTCGTCCTGCGTCGTCAGCGGGTTGGCGGAGCAGAGCGCGACCTCCGCGCCGCCCGCCGCCAGCGCGTGCATGAGGTTGGCGGTCTCGGCCGTGACGTGCAGGCAGGCCGCGACCTTCACGCCCGCGAGCGGCGCCGCACCCGCGAAGCGCTCCCGAATCGAGCGGAGGACCGGCATCTGGCCCTCCGCCCACTCGACCCGGGCCCGCCCCCTCGGGGCGAGCTCCGGATCGGCGATGTCGTGGCCTAATAGCGGTAATGATCGGGCTTGTAGGGGCCCTCGACGCTGACTCCGATGTACGCGGCCTGCTGCGGCGTGAGCTCGGTGAGCCTGGCGCCGAGCGAGCCCAGGTGCAGGCGCGCCACCTTCTCGTCGAGGTGCTTCGGCAGCACGTGGACCTGCTTCGCGTAGTCGTCGCGCTTCGTGAACAGCTCGACCTGCGCGATCACCTGGTTCGTGAACGAGTTCGACATCACGAAGCTCGGGTGCCCCGTGGCGTTGCCGAGGTTCAGCAGCCGGCCCTCGGAGAGGACGATGATCGAGTGGCCGTCGGAGAAGCGCCACTCGTCCACCTGCGGCTTGATGTTGACCCGCTCGATGCCGGGCACGCGCTCGAGGCCGGCCATGTCGATCTCGTTGTCGAAGTGGCCGATGTTGCCCACGATCGCCTGGTGCTTCATCCGGCCCATGTGATCGGCCGTGATGATGTCGCGGTTGCCGGTGGCGGTCACGAAGATGTCGACGTCGCCGACCACGTCCTCGAGGCGGGCCACCTGGTAGCCGTCCATGCTCGCCTGCAGGGCGCAGATGGGGTCGATCTCCGCGATCAGCACGCGGGCGCCCTGGCCGCGCAGCGACTGCGCGCAGCCCTTGCCCACGTCGCCATAGCCGCAGATGAGGGCGGTCTTGCCCGCGATCATCACGTCGGTGCCGCGGTTGATCCCGTCGACGAGCGAGTGCCGGCAGCCGTAGAGATTGTCGAACTTCGACTTCGTGACCGAGTCGTTGACGTTGATCGCCGGGAACAGCAGCGAGCCCTTCTCGTGCATCTCGTAGAGCCGGTGCACGCCGGTGGTCGTCTCCTCCGTGACGCCTTGGATGCCCGCGCCCATGCGGGTCCACTTCTGCGGATCCTCATCGAGCGTGCGCGCGAGCAGCGACAGCACGATGCGGAACTCCTCCGAGTCGGCCGACTCGGGATCCGGCACCGCGCCGGCCTTCTCGAACTCGACGCCCTTGTGGACGAGGAGCGTGGCGTCGCCACCGTCGTCGAGGATCATGTTCGGGCCGTCGTGGCCCGGCCAGGTCAGCGCCTGCTCGGTGCACCACCAGTACTCCTCGAGCGTCTCGCCCTTCCAGGCGAAGACGGGGATGCCGGCGGCGGCAATCGCGGCGGCGGCGTGGTCCTGGGTCGAGAAGATGTTGCAGGAGGCCCAGCGCACCTCGGCGCCGAGGGCGACGAGGGTCTCGATCAGGACGGCCGTCTGCACGGTCATGTGGAGCGAGCCCATGACGCGGGCGCCCTTGAGCGGCTGCGACGCGCCGTACTCCTCGCGCATGGCCATCAGGCCGGGCATCTCGTGCTCTGCGAGCCTGATCTCCTTGCGCCCGAACTCGGCCAGGCCGATGTCGGCGACCTTGTAGTCGGGCGTGGTGGTGGTCGTGGCGTCCGTGACGGTCATGCGGCGGTGGTCTCCGTGATCTTCGAGGTCGGGTTGAAGGCGAGGAGGCGCTGGTGCTTCTGCTGCTCCCACGTGAGCCAGTCGCCGGAATCGACCTCGGCGGGCTTCTCGGGCCGCTCGGCAAACCACTGCCGGACGGCGGCGCGCAGCTCCGCGTCGGTCTCCATGCGCTTGGCGAACGCCACGTCCGAGAGCGCGCAGTCGAACCTGGTCAGCAGCTCGCGCAGCGTGCGCAGGCGCTGCAGCTCACCGGGTCCGAAGATGCGGTAGCCCTTGGGCGTGCGGGACGGCTCGATCAGGCCGGCGCTCTCGATGTAGCGCAACATTCGGGACGACCACCCGGTCGTCTCAGCGGCCTCACCTGTGGTCAGCCCCTCCATCGCGGGCAAACCTTACCACGATTGTGTCAAGGTTTGTCGGCGAGGTCCTGCTTGATGCGTACGAGCGCCTCGACCGGAGTGGGGTCGATCCCGTCGAGGACGGCCAGATAGACGCTCACGAGGTCGCCGAGCAGCACATGCGAGAGCACCCGCTCGAGCCGGCTCTCGCCCTCCGCCTGGACGCGGATCGCGGGCGCCCCGGATGCCTCGACCTCCCTGCACATCAGCTCGATGCGGCGCTCGACGCGCGGGTGCTGGTCCGCGTCCTCGAGGAAGACGGCCGCGAGCGGGGCGAGCCCGGCGCCGCGGCGCCAGCCGCAGATCTCGTTGTGGTTCGCCTCCGGGAGCTCTGACCAGAACGCGGCCGACTTGGCGTTCTCGTTCATCTGCGTGTGCCAGCGCCGCGCAGCCGCGGCCGTCGGCCCGGCGCCGTGGATCACCGGCAGGCGACCGGACAGCTCACGCGCGATCCGCTTCGGCAACGAGTCCTCCGGGCCCGTCCGGGCCCCAATCGGCGACGAGACGCTCGAGCAGGGCCGTGGCCGTGTCGACCTCCGCGTGCAGCGACGGGGCCGAGCCGCACAGGGCCGCGCACTCGAGCGCGCCGACGATCCCGTAGAGCACCGCCGCGCGCGGCTGCATGCCTGCCGGGACGCCGATCACGGGGACGCCCTCCGCGCGCGCGGCCTCGGCGAGGCTGCCGCCCGTGGTGAGCACGGCGCGCCGCGCGCCGGCCGCGGTCGCGGCCTCGAAGCAGGCGAGCGTCTCCTCGGTCTCGCCCGAATAGCTCGAGCACAGCACGAGCGACTCCGGCGGCGTCCAGGCCTCGAGGCCGTACCCGCGCACGACCGCGATCGGACGGGTGGCGCGGTCACCGAGCGCGGCCACGGCCAGGTCGCCGCCGATCGCCGAGCCGCCCATCCCGCAGACCACGAGACCGGCGGGGCTGTCCGCCGGTGCGATGCCGGCCGACTCCGCCCGCCAGAGCGCGTCCCCGAGCTGGAGCGGCATCGAGAGGACGTCGCCGAGCATCCCCTGCGGGTCGACGGCGTCGACGGCCGCGCGGTCGAGCGCGCCGCGCGCTCACGCCCCCGCCTCCACGCGCGCGCCCGCCACGACCTCGGTGCCCGGATCGATCCTCGCTCCCTCCGCGATCACGGCATCCTCCCCGATCCGGGCCCCGGCGCCAACCATGGCGCCCTTCCCGACCCGCGCGCGCTCCCCCACGCGCACCCGCTCGGCAAGCACCGACTCGTCCACGTGAGCGTCGGCACCCACCTGCACCCGCTCGTGCAGGACGGAGCGCTCGACGCGCGCATCCGTGCCGACGCTGCAATGCGGGCCGACAACGCTCATGGGGCCGACATGGGCGCCGGACAGCAGGCAGCCGTCGTAGACGAGCGAGCCAGTCTCGTCGCGCTCCGGCAGGGTCGATGCGACCCGCCCGGCGAGCAGGTCCCAGGTCGACTCGAGGTAGCGCTCGGGGGTCCCGATGTCGATCCAGTACCCCGCCGCCTCGAAGCCGTAGAGCCCGTCCCCGACGAGCGCCGGGAACACCTCGCGCTCGAACGACACCGGGCGGCCCGCCGGGATCAGCGCCTCGACCACCTCGCGCTCGACCACGTAGGCGCCCGCGTTGATGCGGTTCGTCCGCACCACGTCGTCCGTCTTCTCGAGAAACGCCTCGACGCGCCCGTCAGGCGCCGTCGGCACCACGCCGTAGCTCGCCGTGTCCTCCACCGGGTGGAGGGCGAGCGTCACGCGCGCGCCGCGGCGCTCGTGCTCCGCCAGCTCGCCGGTCAGGTCGATGTCCGTCAGCACGTCGCCGTTCAGCACCAGCAGGCGCTGCTCGAGCACGCCCTCGTCGAGGGCGAGCCGGACCGGCCCGGCGGTGCCGAGCGGCTCTCGCTCGATCACGTAACGGAGCCGCATGCCGTCGTAGATGTCGCCCAGCACGTGACGCACGTCGTCGGACATGAATCCGCAGGACAGGATCACCTCGGTCACGCCGTGCGAGTGCAGCCAGTCGAGCATGAACGAGAGGAACGGGCGGCCCGCGAGCGGCATCACGGGCTTGGGCGTCGTGTACGTGAGGGGCCGCAGCCGCGTGCCCTCACCGCCCGGCGAGGACGAGTGCCTGCACGCCTAGCGGCCGATGCCCTCGTAGGTGAAGCCGGCCGCCAGCAGGGCCTCGCGGTCGAGGAAGTTGCGACCGTCGATCACCACGGGCGTGCGCACGCGCCCCTTCACCTCACCCGCCCAGTCGAGCTCGCGGAACTCGGGCCACTCCGTCACCAGCACCACGGCGTCGGCGCCGTCGACGGCCTCGAGGGCGGAGTCCGCCACGCGCGCCCCCGCGAGCATGTGGTCCGCCTTCTTCGCGGCGACCGGGTCGTAGACGCGCACGTTCGCGCCCTCACCGGTCAGCCGGCCCGCCAGCACCAGGCTGGTGGCTTCGCGGATGTCGTCCGTGTTCGGCTTGAAGGCGACGCCGAGCAGCGCGACCTCCTTGCCCACGAGCGAGCCGAGGTGCTTCTGGAGCTTGCCGATCGTGCGCCGCTTCTGCAGCTCGTTGACGTCGATGACGGCCGTCAGAAGCTGGAAGTGGTAGCCGCTGTTGCCGGCGAGCTGCTTGAGCGCCTGGACGTCCTTGGGAAAGCAGGAGCCGCCCCAGCCGATGCCCGCCTTGAGGAACTTCGGCCCGATGCGCTCGTCGAGACCCATGCCCTGCGCCACCACCTCGACGTCCGCGCCGAGCTCCTCGGAGACGTTCGCGATCTCGTTGATGAAGCTGATCTTCGTGGCGAGAAAGGCGTTCGAGGCGAGCTTGATCATCTCGGCGCTGGCGATGTCGGCGCGCAGCACCTGCGCGCCGAGCGGCTCGTAGAGCCCGGCCACGCGCTCGGCGAAGGCCTCCGAGCCCGCGTCGGCCCCGATCACCACGCGGTCGGGCTTCATGAAGTCGCCGACCGCGCTTCCCTCCTTGAGGAACTCGGGGTTCGACACGTAGCCGGTGCCGGGGCGCCGCCGCTGGATCGAGCGGCCCGTACCGACCGGCACCGTCGACTTCATCACGAGCGCGTGCTCGTTCGAGTCGCGGAGCTCGCCCAGCACGGCGTCGACGCGCGAGAGGTCCGCGTCCCCCGAGTAGGTGGGCGGGGTGTCGACGCACACGAACAGCAGGCGCGCGTTGTCGAGCACCGCCTGCATGTCGGTCGTGAAATGAAGACGCTCGGCGTTCTTCGCGACCAGCTCCGGCAGCCCGGGCTCGTGGATCGGCACGTCTCCGCGCGCGAGCGTCTCGACCTTCTCCGGCACGATGTCGCGGGCCCAGACCTCGTGTCCGAGCTCGGCGAAGCAGGCGGCCGTGACGAGGCCGACCCAGCCGACGCCGATGACGCCGATCGGTTCCCGTTCCGCGCTCATGCGGTCCGGGAGGCTAGCCGAGGGTCGCGCCGTCCCCGTCTCAGCAGCAGTGCCGGACCGAGCGCGCGATCGCGATCATCTGCTTCGCGGTCAGGGTCTGCAGCAGGGTGTTCGAGATCCAGTAGGCGGCCTTGTCGGTCTTCCAGGCCACGAGCCGCAGGCGATCGCCCGCGTAGTGCAGCTCGTACTGGCGCCCGCCGATCCTGCGGGTCTCGGTCGGCTCGGCCAGGATCGGCGGATCCTTCCAGGTGATGCCCTGGACGCCGTAGTACTCGCCGTTCGCGTTCGTCATCTGGACCACCATGCGGTACGCGCCGAAGCGCTCGCCGTCGATGGTGCGGCCCTTGTAGACGCGCGGCGGCTGCGCGAACTCCGAGCTGTTCGCGAGCAGCGTCGGATACATCACGGGCAGCGTCCCGCCGGCGCCCGCCTGCACGGCCTGCAGGCCCTGATCCTCACCGAGCGCGCTCGCGTCGTAGAGGCCGAGCGCCTCCGCGGAGGGCGAGCCGCGCCTGCGCTTGCGCTTGCGGTCGGGGCGCGGCTCGGCCTCGCCGCGCGGTCCCGGGGTGTCCTCGACGTTCAGGAACTGCTGAACGAGCCGCTTGACCTGCGCGGACGTGGCCTCCACGTAGCTCGGGCCGATCGTGCCCTCGAAGTGGATCTCCTGGATCGGCTTGCCCGCCGAGACGACGGCGAGCTTGACGAGCCGCAGGATCTCCGCCTTCGAGCGCAGGGACGGCGAGCGCGAGGTGTTGCGGCCGAAGATCCGCATCAGCTTCTCGCGCTTGTCGAACAGCTCGCCGAAGGTGATCTGCTGCTTCGCCTGGCGCAGGAAGTCCTGCTGGCGCGCCGAGCGGACGAGGTCCGAGTCGTAGTGGCGGAAGCGCACGTACTGGAGCGCCTGCCGCGAGCAGAGCCGCTGGTAGCCCGGGTCGATGTCGATGTACTCGAACGCGGCGGAGTCGTTGAAGTAGTCCCGGTCGATGTCCGCGTAGACGCAGCCGATCGCGCGCACCGAGCGCCAGAAGCCCCGGAAGGTCACGTTGATGACGTGGTTGATCGGCAGGCCCGTGAGCTTCTGGACCGTGTCGAACGTGAGCTGCGGGCCGCCGTAGGAGTACGCCGCGTTGATCTTGTCGACGCCATAGCCGGGAATCTCGACCTTCAGGTCGCGCGGCAGCGACATGATCGCGATCGACTCCTTGTCCGGGTGCAGCCGGACGAGCATGATCGTGTCGGAGAGCCCCTTCCCCCCGGCCTCGGCGCTGCCCTTGGGACGCTTGTCCGAGCCGAGGATCAGCAGCGTCTGGGGCTTGCCCGAGTAGGTCTCGGCGAGGTCGTCCTCGCGGATCGAGAGCTCGGGGCTGAGGTCGAGCGCCTCCTGGATCTTGTCGACCTCGTTGAAGGCGGCGACGGTGGTGGCCCCGGCTGCCGCGAACACCACGAGGAAGCACGCCGCGAGCAGGCGCTTCCAGAGGCCGGGCTTGGGAATCTCGTCGAATTGCATCAGGCGATTCGAAGGCGGCGGTCGTCCTCGCCTTCCAGGTGGGCCGGCAGAAGTGTGACGAACTCGACCAGCGCTTTTCGATATTCGCCGAGGGACCGGACCGAAACCCATTCCTCGGGCCCGTGATGGCCGTCGCCGGTCGGCCCGCACTCGACGGCGGGCACGCCCGCCTCCAGGAACGAGATCGCATCGGAGGCCCCGTCGCGGCCCACGCCGAGCCGCTCGCTCGTGGGCGCCGCCACCCGCGAGATCGCCTTGCCGAGCGCCTGCACGTAGGGGTTCTCGCGGTCGACCATCGCCGGGTGCCGGTGGAAGATCTGGGCCACGTGAGCGTCGGGGATCTCCTCGACGGCGGCCATGATCTCCTCGTGGTCCTGTCCGGGGAGGTAGCGGACGTCGACGTCGATCACGCAGAGGTCGGGCACCTTGTTGATGACGTCCCCGCCGAGGATGCGACCGAGGTTGATCGAGGGCCGGTCGAACAGGTCGGAGGACTCACGCGCGAACGGCAGGCCCTCGATGGCGCGGAACACGTCGAGCGCCTTCAGCACCGCGTTGTCGCCGAGCCACGGCGTCGAGCCGTGCGCGGCGGTGCCCGAGACCTCGATGCGCATCGCCAGCACGCCCTTCGCCTGGATGCCGATGTGCATGTTGGTCGGCTCTCCGGTGATCGCGAAGTCGCCGAGGTAGCCCTGCTCGACGAGGTGGTCGGAGCCGCGCTGCTCGAGCTCCTCGGACTCCTCGTCCGCCACGCAGACGAAGTGGACGCGCACGCGCTGCTGCCCGACCAGGTCGTGAAGCGCGCACATCATCGCCGCGAGCCCGCCCTTCATGTCGTAGGCGCCACGGCCGTAGAGGCGGTCGCCCTCGACGCGCGGCTCGAACTGCTCCTCGCGGCCCGGCACGACGTCGAGGTGGCCGTGCAGGACGACCGTGGGTCCCTCCGGCGGGCCGACCGTCGCCGCCAGCACCGGGCGGTCGTTGTAGGTCATGCCCGTCACCTCCACGTCCCGCGCCTCGAGCCAGCCCTTGACGAAGCCGGCCGCACCGCGCATGCCCTCGAGGCTGGACGTGTTGTAGGTGATCAGGCGCTCGGCGAGAGCGCGTTCATCCATCCCCGCGCGAGGATAAAGCCTCCACCTCCGCCCGGACCCAGCATCCCGCGAGGTGGTCGTTCACCACGCCGCAGGCCTGCATCGCCGCGTAGGCCGTGGTCGGGCCGACGAAACGGAAGCCGCGTCCCTTGAGCGCCTTGGCGAGCGCCGTCGACTCGGGGGTGATCGCCGGCAGCTCCTCGTGAGCCCGCGGGGCGCGGCGCCGGCGCGGCGGCGCGTGCGACCAGATCAGCTCGGAGAGCGACTCGCCCCCCTCGTGCATGGCGGCGGCGGCGCGCGCGTTCGCGATCGCGGCCTCGATCTTGCCGCGGTGGCGAACGATGCCCTCGTCCTTCAGCAGGCGGCCCACGTCGCGCTCGCCGAAGCGCGCCACCGCCTCGATCTCGAAGTCCCGGAAGGCGGCGCGGAAGTTGTCGCGCTTTCGCAGGATCGTGAGCCAGGAGAGCCCGGACTGAAAGCCCTCGAGCACGAGCCGCTCGTAGAGGCCGCGCTCGTCTCTCACGGGCCGGCCCCACTCCTCGTCGTGATAGGCGACGTACTCCGGCGTCGACGCTCCCCACGGGCAGCGGCGCCGGCCGTCGGGGCCACTGCTGAGGGCGGGCGGCATCGCCGAAATGTAGGTTGCTCGTCCCTTGGCATGTCGTCTTCCAAACCGCTGCGCAGTGGCGGTCGGCCTCGTCGCGGGAGTGACGCTCGCCCTCCAGGTGCTCGTCACGCGCGTGCTTGCGGCCGTCCTCGCGTATCACTTCGGCTTCCTCGCCATCTCGCTCGCGCTGCTCGGCGTCGGCGCTGGGGCGATCCTCGTGTATGTGCGGCCGGCTTGGTTCGAGCGCGAGCTCGAACCCTTGCTCGCGCGCTGGACGATCGCCCTCGCGGCCCTGCTCGCGATCGTGCCGGTCGCGCTCGTGCGCCTCGACTGGGCGGCTACCCAGGGCACGACGATCACCGGGTCGTTCGTGCTGACACTCGCACTGGCGTGTGTCGCGACGGCGATTCCCTTCGCGGTCGCGGGAGTCGTGATCGCTCTCGCCGTGCGTGGCTATGCAAAGTTCATCCCTCGCCTATATGCGTTCGACTTGGCCGGCGCCGGGGCCGGGGCTCTGGTCGTGGTTCCCCTGCTGTGGGTCGTGGACGGCCCCACGCTGCTCGTTTCGCTCGCGACGGTCGCCGCAGCCGCGGCCTTCCTGTTCGCCGGACCGGCGCGACGGGAGCGCATCGTGGCGTCGGTGACCGCGGGCGCCGCGCTCCTCGCTCTGGCGCTTGCAGGCGCCACAGCGGCCTACCGACTCGCCCCGAACACTTCGGCTCCCGTCGGGATCGAGCCCGTCTCGGACCGCTGGACGCCGCTCTCGCGCGTGCTCGGCTATCCCCCGCCGGCGGGCTCCGGGTTCGCGCTGCTCTTCTATGACCGCGTCTATGCGCCGGTGCCGGTGCGCGGCCCTGAGGACCCGATCCCGGACTGGCGCGACCTGTCGCTGGGCCCGCAGTCGATTGCCTATGCGATGGCCGGGTCCGGACGGTCCCTTGTGATCGGCGGCGGTGGCGGGAGAGACATCCAGAACGCCCTCAGCTCGGGACAGCGGCGTGTGGACGTGATCGAACTCAACCGCGCGATCCGCGAGACCGTCGACGAAGAGTTGGCGGAGTGGTCGCGCTCGCCGTACTCGCTTCCCGGCGTCAGAGCCGTCGACGGCGACGGCCGTTCCGAGCTCGCCGCACGCGACACGCGCTACGACGTGGTTCACATCGGCTTCACGGACACCCTCAGCGCGAACTCCGCTCAGGGGTTCGCGCTCACCGAGGCGAACCTGTACACGGTTGAGGCGTTCAGGGAATACCTCGAGCACCTGAAGCCCGGGGGCGTGCTCGCCGTCAGCCGGCTCTACCACCTGGTTGGCGACGAGGCGCTCCGCGCCACGGTTCTGACGCTTGAGGCACTGCGCGACACCGGCGTCGAGAACCCCGAGCGCAACGTGGTCGTGGTGCTTGGCCGAGACATCTTCGGCGAGCTCTACGGAACCGTGCTCGCCCGCCGCAAGCCCTGGACCGAGGACGAGCTCACCCGCGTCAGGCGACTTGCGCGCGAGCGCGGCCAGGGCGTGGCCTACGCGCCTGGCGGGCCGTACTTCCGTGAATGGCGAGAGCTCGCGCGCGCGGACAGCCCCCAGCGCTTCTGTGAGAGCTATCGCCTGGACGTCTGCGCGCCGACGGACGACAAGCCGTTCTTCTTCAACATGCGCCGAGTCTCGGACATCGGTGAGAGTCAGCCGCCCGGCTACACGTACGCGGTGGACCCTCTGCTCGTGCTCGGCGTGACGCTCGCGATCATGGCCGTCCTCGCCGGTGTTGCGATCGTCCTGCCGCTGGTGGTGGCCGCGCCGTCGGGCCGGGCTCCCGCCCGCTCCATGGTCTACTTCGCGGCGATCGGGCTCGGCTTCCTGACGCTCGAGATCGCGCTGATCCAGCGCTTCGTGCTGTTCCTCGGATTTCCGACCTACGCGCTCTCGATCGTCCTGTTCGCGTTGCTCGTGTTCACCGGGATCGGGGCGCTTCTGTCAGGGCCGGCCAGGAATCAGCGCACGATGTTGGTCGGCTCCCTCGCGGCCGCCTGCCTCCTGATTCTTGCCGCAGCCTTCCTGCTGGCGCCGATGCTGAGGGGGCTGATCTCGCTCCCATTCGGCTTCCGAGTGCTGCTCAGCGTTCTGATTCTGGCGCCCTTCGGCCTGCTGCTGGGCACCGCCATGCCCGCGGGATTGAGACGCCTCGCTGCGTCCTATCCGGGCGCGGTTCCCTGGGCGTGGGGTGTGAACGGTGTCACGTCGGTGCTCGCCTCAGTGCTCGCGGTGATGGTCGCGATCACCCTCGGCTTCACGGCCGTGACGCTTCTCGCCCTCGGTTGCTATCTCGTGGCGCTGGTGCACGCTGCGCGCGGACGCTGGCCTGACTCGCGAGCCTAGCCCGGCCGGCTCAGCGCGGGGCGCCTTGCCGCTCGTGGCTCGCCGACGGGACAACGCGTTCAAGCAGATAGAGAGGACGTCGCAGGGATTCCTCGTGCACCCGCGCGAGATAGCGGCCGATGATGCCGACGGTGATGAGCTGAACGCCACCGAGGAACAGCAACGCCAGCAGCACGAACGACTGCGTGGAGGCGTCGATCACGCCCGAGAGGGTGAGTGACCCCACGATCAGTCCGCCGATCGCGCTCAGTGCGGCCGTGACAGAGCCGACGAAGGTCGCGAGGGAGAGCGGGACATCCGAATAGGCGGTGAGCGCCTCGATGGCGAGCCGGAACAGCTGCGGGTACGAGGCGCCACGCCCATGCTTGCGGTCCGCACGCCGGTAGTCGATCGGCACCTGCTTGAAGCCGACCCAGGCGACCATGCCGCGCAGGAAGCGCCTCCGCTCCGGCATGCGCTGCACGGCCTCGACGACGCGCCTCGACATCAAACGGAAGTCGCCGGCCTGACCCTGATAGGGCACCCGCGCAAGGCGCTCCATCATCCGGTAGAACGTCGTGGCCAGACCACGCTTGACCGCGCTCTCGTCGCGCCCGATGCGGCGCGCGTAGACGACGTCGGCTTCCTGGCGCTCGGCCTCGGCGAGCATCTGGGGGATCAGTTCAGGCGGGTCCTGGAGGTCGGCGTGTATCAGCACGACCCAGTCGCCCTCGGACTGATCGATTCCCGCGGACATCGCGATCTCCATGCCGAAGTTGCGGGAAAGCTGGACGAGCGTCACGGGCTCCTCGCCGTGGGTCCAGCCCTCGATCAGGGCCGCGGAGCCGTCGGTCGAGCCGTCGTCGACGAAGACGACCTCGTGCGAGATCCCGGCGAGCGCGTTCCTGAGGCGCTCGAGCAGCTCGGGCAGACCCTCCTCCTCGTCGAGGACCGGGACCACGACTGAAAGTGTGGGGTGCATCGGCTGAGGCAATGTACCCTCCCGGCCGGTGCACATCCTCGTCCTGACGGATCGAGACTGGACGCACCCTCAGGGCGGCGGAACCGGCACGAACCTGTACGGCCAGGTATCGCGCTGGCTCGCGTGGGGGCATCGCGTCTCGGTCATTGCATGCGGATACTCGGGCGGCGCTCGCCACGAGCGTCTCGGCGACCTCGAGATCCACCGCGTCGGTGGCCGCTCGACCGTGTTCCCGCGAGCGATCTGGAAGCAGTGGCGCGGTCTCGTTCCCGATGCCGACGTGGTCCTCGAGGTGGTCAACGGCATCACCTTCCTCACCCCGCTGTGGATGCGCACGCCGCGCGTGACGCTCGTCCACCACGTGCATCGCGATCACTACGTGCGCGAGATGGGAACCAAGGGACGGCTGGCGGCTCTGCTTCTCGAGACGCTGCCCCTCAAGCTGCTCTACCGCGGGTCCTCCTTCCTGACCATCTCGGAGGCGGCGGCCCTCGATCTGGAGCACCTCGGCATCCAGCGCGAGCAGATCAGCGTGGAGTACATCGGGGTCGATTTCGAGCACTACACCCCGAGGGGAGAGCGTGCGCCCGATCCGACGCTCCTCTATCTGGGCCGGCTCAAGCGCTACAAGCGCTTGGAGGTGCTCCTCGACGTCCTGGAGGAGCTCCCGGAGACGAGGCTCGAGATCGCGGGCGAGGGCGACCATCGCGAGGCGGTCGAGGCGGAGATCGCGCGACGCGGACTCACCGAGCGGGCGCGGCTCCATGGGCACGTCTCGGAAGAGAGGAAGCTCGAGCTGTTGCGCTCGTCCTGGGTCAATCTCACGGCGTCGTCCGCCGAGGGCTGGTGCCTGACGGTCATGGAGGCGGCCGCATGCCGCACCCCGAGCGCGGCACTCGCCGTTGGCGGCCTGCCGGAGTCAATCGTGGACGGTGAGACGGGACTGCTCGCGCTCGAGCCGCACGAGCTGGCCGAGTGCACCCGCGAGCTCGTGCACGACGAGGCTCTGCGCGAGCGGCTCGGGGCCCAGGCCTACGAGCGCGCTCGGGAGTTCACCTGGGAGCGCACGGCCCGCCGCAACCTGGAGCTGCTCGAGCGGGAGCGCGCCAGCGCCGGCGAGCGCCCGGGCCTCCTGAAGGGTCTCGCCGGGACGGATTCCGGTCGGGCCGCGGGACTCGCCGCGGCAGTTATCGCGAGCAACCTGATCGCTCTCACGTTCACGATCGTCTTCGCGCGCGTGCTCGGGACGGGCGGCTACGGCTCACTGGCCGCCCTGGTGTCCGCCTTCATCATCCTGATGGTCCCCGGCTCCGCGCTCCAGATCGCCGCAGCGCGCGAGGTCAGCCGCGCTGTCGCGGTGGATGATCCGCGCGCGGGCGCCGGCGTGAGGCGATGGCTCACGCGGCTCGCGGCCGCAACCCTCGTTGTCGTGCTCGTCTCGATCCCGTTGCGCGAGCTGCTCGGCGCCGCCATCAACGTCGACGAGGTATGGGCCGCCGCCGGCGTACCGCTGACGGCGATGCTCTGGATGATCCTGTCGGTCGAGCGCGGTGCTCTGCAGGGGTTCGAGCGCTACCGCGTCGTCGGCTTCTCGATCGTCGGGGAGGCGGCCACCCGGCTGCTCTTCGGAATCGCCCTGGTGGCGGCCGGCCTGGACGTGACCGGAGCCTTCCTTGGGAGCGCCCTTTCGATCGGCGCGATGGCCCTCGTGCTCGCGCCGGCGCTGCGGCGCCGGTTGCCGCCGCGCAACGAGGCGGATCACGAGCCGCGCCTGCGCGACCTGCTCGGCGATGCCTGGGCACCCGTGCTCGGGCTCACGCTCCTGTTCGCCCTGCAGGAGATCCACGTGATCGTCGTCAAGCACGAGCTCAGCGAGGACGCCGCCGGCTCGTGGGCGGTGGCCGCCGTGGCCGCCAAGGCGATCATCTGGGTCGCGGTCGGGCTCGGCATGTATCTGCTCCCGGAAGCTGCCCGGCGGGTGCGGCAGGGCGTTGACGCTCGCCCGATTCTCGTCCGCACGCTGATCCTGATCGCCGCCTGCGGGCTGCCGATGATCCTGATCTTCGCCGTGGCCGCCGAGCCGCTCCTGTCGGCAGTCTTCGGAGAGGACAGCACGCAGGCGGCGGACGCCCTTCCGTATCTCGGCATCGCCATGGCGATGCTGGCGTGCGCCTACCTGTCCGTCCAGTACCTGCTCGCGCTCGGGCGCTCCGGCTTCATCTGGGTGCTAGGCGTGGCGGCGGCAATCGAGGTTCTCACGCTGGCCCGCATCGGAACGGACCTCGAGACAATGGCGATCGCGCTCATGGCCCTGATGTTTGCGTGTGCGCTCGCGGTGACGCTGCTGTCGCTGCGCGGCTACGGGCGCGCCGGCCGACAAGGGTCGCCGCCCCCAGGAGCGCCAGCCCCAACAGGCTGAGCATCCATCCAATCCTCCAGGAGAGCGGTTCGTAGCGGAACTCGACCTTGTGCCGGCCGGCCGGGAGGGCGACGCCCCGGAGCGTGTAGTCGACCCGTTCGATCGGCACCTCCTCGCCGTCCACCTCGGCCTTCCAGCCCGGGTAGTGAAGGTCGCTCAACACGAGCAGCCCGCGACGCTCGAGCCGCGCCTCGACGTCCACGCGCTCGGGCTCGTAGCTCGTGATCTCGGCCTGCCCGGCCGGCGGCCCGTCGCCGCCGCCGGCGTCCGGGATCCCACCGATGTGCTCCTCCACGATCGCCTCCTCGCGCGGCCTGAATCCGCGTGAGACCACGGCGTCGAGAGCCGCGTCCTCGCCGTCGACCACCCGCTGGCGGTCGACCACGAAGGCCCGCGGCAGCGCGTCGTCGTTCGCGTAGATGCGGGCATCCCTCCCCTCGTAGGCCACGCGCAGGCCGGGGGTGCGAAGAGGCGGCTCGTTCGGCGGCTGCCAGACATCCGCCACGCCGAGCAGGCTGAGCGTGCGCAGGCGGTCCACGTCCCAGCCGGTGACACTGAGGGGTATGAAGGAGGCGAACGGGCCCACCTGGGAGGGAAACTCTGGCGAGACCGCCCGTCGCCAGAGACGGTCGTAGCGGCGGTCGGCGGGCAGGTCATAGCCACGCGCTTCGTAGAGGCCGAAGCCCATCGGGATCACGTTCTGCGGGACGGGATCGCCCCGCGTGAACGTGACGAAACGCGCTGGACGCCGTGACTGGAGGTAGCGCACGCCGGGAGTCGCGGGAGGGTCGGCCGTCGCGGCGTCGATCGCCGGGTTGTAGCCCATCCCCGCCCGGAACAGGTCGAAGCAGACGACCCCCAGGGCGAGTGCGACGAACGCGGCGCCCGTCAGGCGACCCCGGATGCGAGCGAAGAGCAGCAGCAAGGCCGCTCCGGCCATCCCGAGCCAAACGAGCAGGGAGGCCATGCGAATCGCATCGGCGAAGCCGGCCTCGCTCGTCGGCGGCGGGTGCGCGAACCACCACGCCACCTCGAGCCCCCTTCCGAGCGCTTCGAGCGACGACGTTCCGGCAACGATGACCCACGCGAGCGGCGCGAGGAGGAGGGCAAGGGCGACGGCCAGAAGCGCGCGGCCATGCGTCGGGCGTCGCGCAGCAAGGTCATCGAGTCCGAACCCCGCCAGGAGCGCAATCGACAGGAGCGCCAGCAACGGCAGACGGTTGTTGTGCCCGCTCGAGAACGGGGGAACGGCGCTCACGAGATCCCAGACGACGGGAACCTTGTACGCGACGGCAATACAGAGTGCCGCAAACGCCGCCAGGCTGATCCGCAGCGCGTCGCGGCGCATGACGAGCGCCGCGGCGGCGAGCATGAGCGGCAAGGCGCCGATGTAGTTCGCGCGTGCCAGGAGGAATAACTCGAGCGAGGTGGACGTGCCCCGGCCCCAGTAGTCGTAGAGCGCAAAGCCGAGCAGGAAACGCTTGTCGATCACGTGCAGCTCGGCCGTGCCCTCGCGCTCCGCAAAGTCAGCCGAACGGAACACGAGCTCGAGAAATGGGATCGTCATCGCGGCTGAGACGACCGCGCCGAGGACGAGGCCGCCCACGAAGACCGCGAGGCGGCGAAGCACGCCGTCGTCTCGCGATTGGGTCACCCGAAGGGAGAAGAAGAGCACCGCCGTAAAGAAGACGTGAAAGGCGGACTCGGGGTGGCCGGCGAACAGAACGGCGGCGCTTACCGCGGCCACCGCGGCCCCGCTCAACAGGTCTGGTCGCCGCACCGATCGCTCGGTCGTGAACAGGAGCAGCGGCAGCAGCGCCCAGACGCTCGCGTGGGGATACACGAGCCACGTGACGAGCCACAGGTTGAAGCCGTAGGCCGCGCCGGCAAGCAGCGCCCCGCCGTGGCGCATCCCGAGTGCCCGCCCAAGCAGGAAGGCGCCGAAGGCCGCGACGAACAGCTTGAGCGCCGCCACGAAGGCGAGCGACGTGTTGAAGGGAAGCACGTAGCTCGGCAGGGAGAACGGCGACACCGGGGCGGACTGCGCGTCAGCGAGGAGGGGCCGCCCTCCTTGGATGTAGGGATTCCAGAGCGCCGGGTAGGGCAGCCGCTCCTTCACCTCACGCTGAAGCGGGTAGAGCACCGACGGCGCGTCACCGACCTCGAGGTTGCCGGCAGTCTCCACAGACGCCGGCCGCTCCGAGCTCCATGGGGGCGCAAACCAGAGCAGCTGCGAGTGCGACATCACCCTGCCCGGCACGAGCGCGGGCGAGACGAATACCAGCGCGAGCAGCGCGTAGAGAAGGGCCGCGCCGAACACCGGCCGGGAGCGCAGTCGATCGATCAGCCGTGTCATGGCGCGGCCCCTGCGCGTACCCGGGACAACAGGCAGGCCCCGGATAGGCCGACCAACGTCAGCAGGCTGACGATCCAGCCGATCCGGAACGAGAGCGGCTCGTAGGTGAGGACCACCTCGCTGTCGCCGGCCCTCAGCGGGATGCCTCGCAGGAGGTAGTCCACGCGCTCGATCGGGACGTCACGACCGTTCACCTCGGCCTTCCAACCCGGGTAGTGGACGTCGCTGAGCACGAGCAGCGACGGACGATCGGCGGTCGCTCGCATATGGACACGCTCCGGCTCGAGCTCAACGATCTCGGCGGGACTCGCCGAGGTGTCGGCCTCGCCCCCCGTCCCCGACTCGATGGCCACGCCGGGCAGCCGGCTCTCGGTCACGGCCGCCCGGGCGGGGTCGAAGTCAGGCGACGTGACAGTCGCCATCGCCTCGGTCTCCGAGACGACGACGCGCTGCCTGTCGACAACCCAGGCACGGGGCATTGCCTGCGCGTTTGAGTAGATGCGTGCGTCCGGCCGGTCATACTCGAGCGCGAGACCCGGAACGTCGAGGGGCGGGTCCTCGGGCTGCTGGAGCACGCTGCTCACGCCGAGCAGGCCGAGCGTGCGCAGCGACCGCGGAGTGATCTGCGAGCGGAGGGTATGGACGGTCAACGGCGCCACCGGCTCGACGGTCGCTCGCCACAGCCTGTCGAAGCGCTTCTCGATCGGGTAGTCGTACCCGCGCGCGTCGTAGACGTCGTAGCGCATCGCGAGGTCGGGACTGAGTGGCGCAGGCGCGAGCTCGACCGCCGACGCCGCGGCGAAACGAGCAGGATTGCGTGCGCGGATATGGCGAATCGCTCCCGTGACCGGCTGCTCGGCGTTCGCGACCGGAATCGCCGGGTTCAGCCCCATTCCCGCCCGGAACAGGTCAAACACCACGAGCCCGATGGCGAGCGCCGCGAACGCCCCTCCCGCGATGGAGCCGCGGCGCCGGAGGACCACGAGGAGCAGTGCGAGCGCTGCGAAGGTGGTCCAGAGCAAGACCGCGCCCGCTCGAATTATCCCTTCGAGGTCGGCGCCCGGCGTGGGCCAGCGGAACCCCCATGCGAGGGCGAGGCCCTCGGGAAGGTCGCCGAGCCCACTCCGAGCGCGCCCGAAGACGTAGACGACCGGCACGAGCAACAGGACGGCCGCCGTCGCCGGGACGAAACGTCCTCGCCTGGAGCCGGCGAGCCTTCCTGCGAGGTCCTCGAGCCCGAAGCCCGCAAGCAGGGCTGCGCAGAGGACGAACAGGATCGTCAGCCGCGTGTTGTGCACGATCCCGAAGCCGGGCAACTCGCGCACCAAGGAAAAGAGCGGCTCGACACCGAAGACCATCGCGAGTGAGAACAGGCCGAACAGAGCGATCGCGACGCGGCCGCAGTCGGGACGCAGCACGAGCGACGCGACGACGAGAGTGAGCGTCAACGCACCCACGTAGAACGCGTACTCGCCCATGAGGCCCCCGAGGGAGATCTCGGTCGGGCGCCCGTACCACCCGTACATGAACAGGGCGAGCAGGAACTTCGCCGGCACCTTCGCCGGCGCAACCGCGCCGCGCTCGGTGGTGTCGGCGGACATCGCAAGCAACTCGGCAAACGGGATCAACGTCACGGCCGCGAGAAGAGCGCCCAAGACGAGCGCGCCCGCCCACGCGCCGAGCGCACGCAGCCGAGTCGAACCGGCCTGCGGGCCGAGCTGCCAGCTCCGCAGTCCGAAGAATGCGAGTGCCGCGAACAGCGAATGGAACGACGACTCGGGGTGCCCGCCGAAGAAACCGAGGGCGGTCACTCCCGCCAGCGCGGCAACGCCGCAGGTGGTGGGCCGGCGCGCGATCCGGTCGGTGAGCACCAGCAACCAGGGCAACCAGGCCCACACGCTTGAGAGCGGCCAGGCGAGCCACACCACGAAGAAGAGCCCGAATCCAAAGACGAGCCCTGCCAGAAGTGCGCCGGCGAATCGCATGGCGAGTGCCCGCGCCAGGAGAAAGGTGCCGAACGCGGCGACGAACACCTTGAGCGCGGCTATCAGCGCCTGCGAGCGCCAGAATGGCAATACGTACGCCGGCATGCTGAAAGGTGAGAGGAGAGCCGACTGCGCGTTGGCGAGAAACGGGCGCCCGCCCATCACGTGCGGGTTCCAGAGCGGGATGTCGGGGAGTCGCTCGCGCGCGTACTGCTGAAACGGCAGGAACACGACCGTCTGGTCGGCGAGCTCGGGGTTTGCACCGAAGAAGCGCACGCCGTCGGGCTTGTAGGGCTTCCAGGGCGCGGCGCTCCAGAGGGTGTCGGAGGAGCCGAGGGTGCGTCCGGGGGCGAGCGCGGGCGCGAATAGGAACAGCGCTAGCAGTGCATAGAGTGAGGCGGCGGCCAGGTTCGGCCGTGCCTCGAGCCATGCAACGGCCCTCCGCATCATCAGGGACAGGTCCCGCCCGCGAGCACGCGGGGCAGGATATGGGCGCCCGCGGCGCGGATCCGCAGGTGGACCCCGAGGAGTTCGCCGCGGCGCTGGCGGATGTCGCCGAGGTCGATGGTTGGATGACCGACGAGCAGGCGCGCGTGCTCTGGGACTGCGCCGCGGCCCTCGCCGCTCCGGCGCGGATCGTCGAGATCGGCTCCTATCGCGGCCGCTCGGCAATCGTCCTCACGCGCGCCGCCGCGAGGGGTGTCGACGTCGTCGCCATCGACCCCCATGCGGGTAATGACCGCGGGCCCCAGCAGATCCATGGCTCCGCGGCGGAGGGACAGGGAGATCACGAGGAGTTCATGCGCAACCTCCACGCCGCCGGAGTCGGCGAACGGGTCCGGCATCTGAGGCTCGCCTCGCAGGAGGCGCTCCGCTCGCTCGCGGGCGCTGTCGACCTGCTCTACGTCGACGGCGCTCATCGATACGCCCCGGCGCGCGCCGACATCGCCGAGTGGGGCGCCCGCGTGCCCGTGGGCGGAACGCTGCTGATCCACGACGCGTTCTCCTCCGTCGGCGTCACCCTCGCCATCCTGCGCGTGCTCGTGCCCGGTCGGCGCTTCCGCTATCTCGGGCGCGCCGGGTCGCTCGCTCACTACCGGGCCGAGCCGCCGAACGGCGGACGCGAGCGGCTCGCGAACGTCGCGCGACAGCTCGCGGAGCTTCCCTGGTTCGCGCGCAACGTCATCGTCAAGCTTGCGATCGTCCTGCGGCTGCGTCCGCTGGCGCGGGCGCTCGGGCACCGCGACGGCCCGTGGCCGTATTGAGCGCAGCCGTCAGCGCGAGCGCGAGGAGAATGAATGCGAGTACCGCAATCCAGTGCGCGGCGATCAGATCGATCGCGTACTCGGAGTTGAACCCGCCCAGATCGTCCGGCATCAGGATCAGGTAGAGCGCCGGGACCACCACGCCGATCAGGAGCGCGGCGGCGGCGGTCAAGGCGCGAACGGTGGCGCCGCGCCAGAGCAGGATCCAGACGAGCGGACCGATCACGACTCCCGCGCGCAGCGCGAACACGAATCCGCCGAGGAGCGCCGCCGCGAGCCCGATCCCGGCGGCGAGCGACGGCGAAAGGGGGCCGACGCGGAGCGGCCCTGACGACGGTGAGATCGGTTCCGCTGCGGGCGGGCCCGGCGGCCGCCGCAGCACGAGAAGAGCGAGCATCACCAGGCACGCCAGACCTGAGATCGCATACGACCAGCGCGCGAGCTGGTTGGGAGCGAACTCGAGCGCGACGTGCGTGCAGCCCCGATCGATCCGCCAGCCGTTGGCAAAGCCGTCGATCGGGCGAGGCTCGCCGAGGTCCTCGCCGTCGCAGGTCGCGGTCCAACCGCGGTTGAAGCTCTCGCCCAGCACGAGCCAGGCGGGCCCATCGACCTCGACCCGGACGTTCTCGTATGAGCCACGACCCGCATCCCCCATGTCGACGACCATCCCGCCGCCGCGCTCCGGCGCCGCGCCACCGGGTGAAGGCGAGCGCAGCCGCAGCAGCACCGGCAGGAAGATGTCGGATCTGGTCTGGACGACGACTCGCGAAGCGGGCAGCGCGAGCGGGTCGCCGCAGGGCTCGGCCGCGAGGGGCCTCCCCGCGTCGAGGTCGGCCAGGGACCCGGTCACCCGCAGGGGTGCGGACTCGGTTCCCGCCGTTACGCCCAATGCGCCGCAATGCGAGCGCAGGGCGGTGCGGGGCGTCGAGGGGACGGTCACGCTTGTGCCCGCCAGCTCCGCGATGCCGACGGGCCGCGCGGCCCGCGAGCGTGCGCTGACCTCAAGACGAAAGCGGTCCGAGCGCAGTTGCTCGGCCAGGACCACGGACCCATCGGCGCCCACCTCGACCAGGTTGGACCGCTGCTGCCCTGCCACGATCCGGATGGCGGTCGGCCTGCCGGTCGTCCCGTCACGAACGGGTTCGAGGCGCAGCCGCCGCACCGTCACCGGACGCGGGGTCCTCCACTCGATCCAGGCGCGTCCATTCGGCGGGGCGATCCATGCGGTGCGCGGGTCGCCGTCAAGGGCGCGCGACGCCCGCCGGCCCGGCAGTCCCTCGTGGCGTCCCGACGACTCGAACCCGGATGGAAGGCCGGCCAGGCGGTCAATCGCGGCGTCGCTCGCGCTGGACGCCACCGTCACCCTCGCGTCGGCGCGGTAATTTCTTTCAACCGGCGGCGCGACCACGCGCGCGAGCTGGCGCTCGCCGTCTCCAGGCTCACGGACGAGCGCCGCCTCCTGATTCCTGCCCACCGGCACGTAGCCGCGATCCGGGTCGATCTCCGGCTGGCGCCGGAACGGATCATCGCCCGTCGTGCGGGTGAACAGATACGTGAGCGCAGTATCGGCGAGCTCGGAGCCGCGCAGGGCGCGTTGCGCGAGCACCGGAGGCCGCAGACGCTCGCGCACACTGACGCCCGGGATGCGCACCTCCGCAACCGCCCCGGGACCGCGGAATCGCTCCTCGGGTCCGGTCAGCCGCAGGATGCGCAACTCGAGCCGCTCCACGTCGCGCAGGCCAAGCCGCAATCGGCTCCAGCCGGGCTCAACCTCGAACCTGCGTCCCGCGACCTCGACGGTGCCGAGCGCCGTGCGGCTTTCTCGCTTCGGCAGCAGGTCGACATACGGAACGTCGCGAGCCCCGTCGAACGCGATCTCCACACGCCTCTCGCTCGACTCCAGGTAGCGGTCGGCGATCCACCAGGTGCGGGGGTCGCCGTCGAACGCGGCGAACGGGCGGTGCTCGGGGAACTGCGGGAACTGCGGCGAGTATGGCGCGCGTATCCAGCGCACCCCCTCGAGCTGCGCCACCGTCTGCGCATCCGGGCCGCGATCCTCGAACGGGTCGAGCACGGCGCCGTCGCGCGAGATCTCGTCGTCCGCCGCGAGCGTGGGGCCGACGTTCTGGCGTGGCCGCGAGCTGATGAAGACGCGCCGGCGGTTCGAGTCCGACACGACCACTTCGCCGCCGCGGGCCGCTGC
Source organism: uncultured Thermoleophilaceae bacterium (assembly GCA_963808775.1). GTDB lineage: Bacteria > Actinomycetota > Thermoleophilia > Solirubrobacterales > Thermoleophilaceae > JACVRW01. The sequence continues at coordinate 471,467 of CAWEGR010000005.1, read as the reverse complement.
CCGGAGCTCCTCCGCGGAGAGGTCGCCCGCATACAGGATCGGCCCCTCCGCGGGGAGCGCATCGAACGCCGCGAGACCGGCAAGCGCCTCCGCCGATCCGTCCACGACCAGGCCGGGGCCGACCGGCTCCACTCGCACCAGCGGGCGAGCGGATGGAAGGTCGTGGCGACGGACGCGCGGCGGCTCGCCGTACTGCTCCTCGGGCTCGCGTAGCGCGGGCTCCAGCGCGAACTGCTCGACGGCGGCCTCGGGCGCGACCGCCCCACTTCGGTCGCGGTCGTCGTCGGTGCCCGACACCAGCGCTCGCACGCCGAGCAGGTGAAGGAGTGGGCCGAGCTGGCCCGGGATGGCACGCCGCTGCGTGACGAGTGAGTCGAGAGTGAACTGCAGGTCGACGGCATGGAGATCTGAGTAGGGGACGACGTACCGACTGGCCACCGGCCGGTCCGACAACGCAGGCAGGATCGGGTCCTGGGTCCCACCCCAGTCGTAGAACGGGAAGACCTGGCCAGGCAGGACCATGGCGCGCGAGCCGTCTGGCAGGTCGCGGTCGAGGTCCGCCGCAGCGTCCCTCCACTCAGAGGGCAGGTCGTAGACCACCTGCGCGTCTATTGCGCGCCCCGTGACGAGCGGCGCCGCTGAGAGGCCGATGAGCGCGAGCGCCACGGCCGCGACGGCGATCCGCAGCGCAGGCGCACAGCCGCGGAGCCGCTGCCAGCCCTCGCCCGCGGCCACGCCCGCGAGTCCGACCACAGCGATCGAGACGAGCGGTGCCGCCTTGTAGGTGGTCCGCAGGAACTGGATCGCCTCGACGCGGTAGTAGGCAAACGTCAGCGCCCGCCGCAGGGGCACGCCGTCCGGAAACCCCGCGGCTGTGATCAGCAGCGACAGCAGGAGCAGCGCGAGGAAGTAGGGGCCATAGCGCCAGCGCAAGCTGAACGCGAGCCCCGCGACTGCCAGCGCGGGAACCGCAAAGCTGGCGAGCACCACGGGCCAGTCGAACAGGTAGGTGCCCGCGCTGTCGAAGTAGGGCACGAGCGTGTCGCCGTAGCCGATGCCGAGGTAGGCGATCCAATAGCCCATCAGGCGCAGGCCCTCACTCAGGCTGGTCGTATCCCAGATCGAACCAGGCGACTCTGTGAAGGGAAGAAAGTTGAGGCCGTAGCGAGCGTGGGCCGCCACGGGGACGATCCACCAGAGTGAGGCGAGCAGCGACAGCCCCGCCGTCCTCCAGCCGAAGGACCAGACGTCCCGCCAGCGAACGGGGCCCAACGCCGCCTCGTATGCCGCGAGCAGGAGCGGTCCCGCGAGCAGCCAGGCCGAGACCGCCGCGTTGACTCCTCCCCCCGTTGAGGCGAGCACGAGCGCAAAGGCGGCTGCCCATGCGAGCGAGCGCGGGCGGCGCACACCGCGCTGCGTGATGAGCAGCAGCCAGGGCAATGCCGCATAGCCGAGCAGGGTGACCGTCGTGCGATTGGCGAACACCACGACGTACGGGTTGAAGATCACCAGCACGCCGGCGACGAGGTGCGCGACGCCGCGAGGACTGTCGAGCAGCGCATCGAGTAGGCGGACGGCTCCCCAGGCGGCGAGCGCGAGGAGCATGCCCAGCCAGAGTCTCTGGACGAGCCAGGGTGGCAGGCCCAACATGTCGCCCAGGGCGAAGAAGGGTCCCATCGGGAACAGGTAGCCGGAGTACTGGCCGGCCTGGACCTGGCCGAGTCCGCCCGAGTTGCTCCAGACCGATGCGACCTCCGCGAGGAAGCCGACAGGATCGACGTACAGATCGATCTTCGTGTCGGCGACGTCCTCGCCCGGCCGCTGGAGCAGCGCCGTCGCGAACGCGACCAGCGCGAGCGCAGGCGTCAGGAGTGACCAGGAGCGCGGGCGATTCACGGCAGCGGGAGGCTAGTGTGGGCCGCGATGACCGGCCGACTCGCCGCCCGTCTCGTCTTGTTCGCTCTCGCCGCGGCACTCGCGGTTTCCATCGCCGGCTGGCAGCGCCACGAGGACGCCTGCGCCGAGGCGGGCGCGCAGGTGCTGCGCGAGATAACTGGCGCCGCGGACCGGTCGGTGCTGCCCGCCGCGAGGGCCGCGCTCCTCGACGACTGTCACGACAGCGCCGCGGCGGTCAGCGCCGCAGGCGCTTTGAATCAGGCCGGACGCGAGGGCGAAGCGGAGTCGCTTGTCCGGGCCGTCGTGCGAGAGGAGCCGGACAGCTTCGCAGCCTGGGCGGTGCTCTCGCTGGCCACCGCCGACAGCGATCCGGCCGCGTCCGCGCGCGCCCGCGAGCGCGCGCTTGCGCTCAACCCGCTGGCGGCGCACTGAGCTCGTCTGCCGCGAGCAGGGCCCCCGCCAGGACGATCGCCAGGAGGGTGAGTGCGGGCATCTCCCAGTCCCAGTCGAGGCACGCGTGCACCGCCCAAACGGTCAGGGCGGCGGCTGGGCCCGCCGCAAGCATCGCGTCCGCGCGACAAGCGCGCCGAGCGGCCATCGCGACGGCGCCCGTCAGAAGCGCGAGCAGCGCCAGGCCGACGAGGCCGAGCTCGGCCGCTGTTTCGATCGGCAACGAGTGGGCATCGCTCACGGATTCCTCAATCTCGCGCTCGCGTTTCCAGGCGATCTCGAAGGAGCCCGGTCCCTCGCCGCGCAGCGGCGAGTCCGCGAACTGGCCGGCTGCGACCTTCCAGTAGTCGTAGCGGTTCGAGCCGACGTCTCCGAGGCGCGCAGCGCCCTTGGCCGGCTCCCCTGAGCCGTCCCCGTCATCGATGAGGACGACCGCGAACGGGGCGGCCAACATGGCGACGAGCGCCCCCCAGACGAGCGCGGATCGAAGGGGGCCCGGCACCGTCCCGCTTGCCTGGCGCACGACGAAAGCGCGCGCCGCGAGCATCGCGCCCAGGGCAATCAGCACCAGCGCGCCGAGCATCAGCAGCCCGTCCCTCCGGAGGGCGGACTCGCTGCCATCGAGGGACTCGACTCCCGGAAGCAGGCTGGCGACCAGCGCCGCGAGCGCGCCGGCCGCAAGAGCAACGAGTACGGCTCGGAGCTGCGCGCGCGACGGCGCGAGCGCGAGGAGTGTCACGAGCCCCACCACCAGCGCAGCGATCGCCCCACGGGAGAGCGACAGGAAGACCCCAGCGCCGAGCGGGGCCGCCGTGGCCGCCGCGGCCAGTCGCATGGTCTCACGCCGCTCATCATCTCCACAGAGGCGCGCGCAGAGAACGACGCCGATCGCCGCAAGGGCGCCCATCGCGTTCCAGTACGTCAGCGGCTGGTCGAGCCGACCGTCGGCGCTGATCGACACCGTCTGCTCGACGAGGTCCGGCAACAGCCGGCCGGCGAGGCCGTATCCGACCACGACGAGTACACCGGCCGCCAACACCGGCTCCACATGCCGCAGCTCGGCGCGCCGCCGCCAGGCGGATGCCGCGAGCAACAGCACGGCGAGGTAGAGGAGGTCCCGGATGAGGTCGTTCTGTGCCGGGCCCCCGAGCGGCGCCCAGGACGCTCCGAGGCCCACCCACAAGCAGAGGCCGGCGAGCGCCGCCAGCGCAACGCGGGCCGGGGCTCCCGTGGGCAGGGGTCGCTCGAAGCAGACCGCTGCGAAGGCCACGAGCGCCCAGGCCGTGACCGCGGCGACCGCTCTGGGCCCGTCGAAGAAGCCGCCGGCACGAAAGGCGAGGATCGTCGGGCCCACGAGCAGCACCGCCTGAACGACGTGGCGCGCGAGTGCGTCGAGCGGCGCGCCTGACGCCGGCTCTGGGTTGGGGGTCGGCAAGGTCTGCAATATTGGCAAGTGGTGTCGACGCGGGCACAGGCAGCGGCCTTCGCCTGCGCTGCCCTCATCTCGGGCTTCACGATCCTGCGAGGAGGCGCGGAGTTCGACGAAGGCGTGGTCCTCGCGGCCGCGAGCCGCGTCGCGAGCGGCGAGCTTCCGTATCGCGACTTCCTCTGGCCCTACGGTCCGGCGCAGCCCCTCCTGCTCGGGGCGTGGTTCGACCTGCTCGGGCCCTCGCTGCTTTCCTGGCGGATCCTGCGCGTCCTCTGCGACGCCGGAGTGGCCACGGCGGTTTTCGCCCTGACCGGACGCGTGGCGCCGGGCTGGCTCGCGTGGACGGCTTGGCTCGTGAGCGCGTGCGTCATGGCGCAGCCGACGAGCGCCTCTCCGTTCCCGTTCGCGCTATTGGCGATCCTGCTCGCCTACGCCCTCGCGAGCCGCGAGCGCCAACCGGGACGCGCGGCGCTCGCGGCGGCCGGCGCGCTCATCGCACTCGCCGCGACCTGGCGGCTCGACTTCGCGATCTACGGCGGGGCCGCGGTGTGCCTGGTGCTGCTTCTCCGTCCTGAGCCGCGCCTCGGCGCACGGCTCGCGACGTTTGCGGCGGCGGCGGGTGGCCTCACGGTGCTCGCCTACCTTCCGTTCGCCGCGCTCGTCGGGCCTGCAGATCTCTATGACGAGCTCGTCGGCAAGTCGCTGCGTGAGAAGGAGTGGTGGACGCTCCCGTTCCCGTGGTCCTATGAGGGCGAGCTGAACCTCTGGCCACCGGGAACGCTCGCCCGCGATCTGAAGGACGTCGTCGGCTTCTACCTCCCGTTGCTGGGTGTGGTCGGGCTCGCGCTGGCCGCAGCCGCGTGGGTACCGCGCGCCCGGGAGCGTTGGGAGCTCTCGGGCCTGTTCGTCCTGGGTCTGTCTTTCGTGGCCTACTTGCTCTCGCGTACAGACGAGTTCCACGTTTCGCCGCTTCTGGTCGTGCTCGCCGCTCTTCTTGCCGCGGGCGCCGCGGGCTCCTGGCGGCCGGTGCGATACGCCTGCCTCGCACTGCTCCTGCTCTTCGCACTGCACGGCTTGGCGAACCGAGGCTCTGCGCTCCTCGACTCTCCGGCGCTCGACACAATCGACGTGCCTGTGGCGGACGGCGCCCAGGCCGCGCCCCTGGAGGCACGAGCGATAGAGCGCATGGTTGCGACGGTGCAGCGCCTCGTCCCACCGGGCGAGCCGATCTACGCCGCCACCCGCCGTTCGGATCTCGTGCGCTTCAACGACCCACGCATCTACGTGCTCACCGAGCGGCCCAACGCGTCCGCCGCGGACTTCGGGTTGCTCGCGCGCAAGCAGGAGCAGCGCGAGGCGGTCGAGGCACTCAGGCGCGAGCGCCCACGTGTGGTCGTCCGCTGGCTCGACCCGATCTCGGTGGTTCGCGAACCCAACCGACGCGGTGAGCCCACCGGCGTGCGCGACCTGGATCGCTATCTCGAGCGCGAGTACGAATCGCTCGTCCGGTACCGGAACTACGAGATCCTGGTGCCGCGGCGGGACGCACAGACGCCGTGAGCCGGCGCCCCATCCGTCAAGAATCGCCGCCTGCTCGGCACACGAGACCGATCGACACCCCGATCGGAAGCCTCCACCCCCGCGCAATCAGACGCCCCTCCAGAGCCATCGGCTGTTCGAGGAGGGCATTGAGGGCGCCGGGCGTCCGATCGTAGTCCGTCGTGGTGTCCGGCGGGCGCCGGCGCTGGATGAGGCGCACGAGGGCGATCGGCGGCAGCAGGAGGGTGTTGAAGTACGTGGCGAGCTCGGGCTCCCATCCCGCCGCCCGGACGTGCCGGACGAGCAGTCCGCGCGTGTAGCGGCGCACGTGATGATGCTCGTCGTCGTGGCGGCTCCAGAGCCACGTGTACGCGGGCACCGTGGCCAGAAGTCGCGCGCCCCGCTTCGAGACCCGTCGCAGCTCGCGCAGGGCGGCAACGTCACCCTCGACGTGCTCGAGCACGTCGGACGCGCAGACCAGGTCGAAGCGCCCATCCTCGAATGGCAGCTCCTCGAGCCGAGCCGCCTGAACGTCGAGTCCGCGCCCCCGGCAGAAGGCCACCGCCGTCTCGGACGGCTCGATCCCCTCGGCACGACCGAGCTTCGCGTACTCGACCAGGTTGCGGCCGGTGCCGCAGCCCGCGTCGAGTATCCGGGCGCCAGGCGGTGGCGATCCGGTCCGGTCGATCAGGGCGCGGATCACGGCGCGGCGGCCGCGGAACCACCAATGTCTGTCCTCCAGCTCGCGGAACTGGGGGTAGAGCGCCTCGTCCATCGAGGCCTACCAGGCAGCGGATCCGCGCCGGTACAGCGATCCCGGCCGGCGCGCCGGCAGCGGCCGCCGCAGGTTGACGCGGTCCTCCTCGCGCTGCCTGGGCGCCGCGTGCAGAGCGTCGTAGACCTCGCGCGGGAACTGCTCCCGGAAGACGCTCGCGTCGAAGCGGCGAGAGTTCTCGATGCACTCGTCCGCGTCGATCGAGGCGGTGTCGAACATCGCGACGGCCTCCGCCAGCTCATCGGCGCCGCCCTCCCAAAAGCAGCCTGTGGTCCCCTCGATCACCGTTTCGAGGGGTCCGCCGGCGGCGCGCGCGATGACCGGGCGGCCGGCCGCCTGGGCTTCGACGGCTGCGATCCCGAACTCTTCAACGCTCGTCACCACCAGGGCGCGGGCGCTCGACATCAGGTGCTCCGCCTCGGCGTCGCTCACTCGGCCGGCGAATCGCACGGTCGGTCCGGCCAGGCGGCGTAGCCTGCGCCGGTCGGGCCCGTCACCCGCGATGATGAGCGGCAGGCGCAGGCGGTTGAAGGCCTCGATCGCGGTGTCGATCCGCTTGTGCGAGACGAGCTCCGAAAGCACGAGGTAGTGATCCTCGACCGGCCCCGGAGAGAAGCGCTCGGTCGCGACCGGCGGGTAGACGATCCGTGACTCGCGGCCGAAGTAGGACTGGATGCGCGTCTGGGTGACGCGTGAATTCGTGACGTAACGATCGACGCGTTGGGCGGCGATCCAATCCCACTCGCGCCAGCGGCGAAAGAATCCGCGCAGCGCCGCGCGCGAGACCGGGTCGCCGCGCTCCGCCAGCGTCCGGTGGCGCTCGTTCCAGGCGTAGCGGAACGGGTTGTGGCAGTAGGAGACGTGTACGGTCGGCTCGTCGCAGATGACCGCGTGTGCCCAGGCGCTCGAGCTCGAGATCACGAGCTCGTATTCCGACAGGTCGAAGGACTCGATCGCGGCCGGATAGAGCGGCAGCAGCGCACGGAAGGTGCGCGCTGTCGGCCGCGCCCGCTGCAGGAACGAGGTATGCACGGCCCGTCCGGAGAGGCGACCGTCCGTGCCACGTTCGTCGTAGACGGGCGTGAAGATGTCGGCCTCTGGCCATAGGTCGCAGATCTCGAGAAACACCCGGTCGGCGCCACGAACGCTCACGAGGAAGTCGTGAACGAGCGCGGTGCGCGGGTGCTGCGGCGACCTGGCGTTCACATTCACGCGCGGCAGTCTATGTCCGCGGGCCGCGCACGACACCCCGCGACCCTCACTAGGCTCTCGCGCGTGACCCATGTGACACGTAGCCGTACAGCGGCGCTGCTCGCGACGTTCCTCCTCGCGTTCCCTGCAGCGGCCGCGGCGCAGAGCGCAGGAGATGAGCAGTACAGCGATCCGTTTGCCGAGCCGCCGCCGGGCGAGCAGACCGACACCCAGGGGACCCCGGACAGCTCGCAGCCGCCCACGGGGACAAGCACCGACACGGCACAGACCGTGGTCCAGGAACAGCCCGTCGAGGACGCCACCGGAGCCACCCTGCCCCGCTCGGGCCTGCCGCTGGGCGGACTGGCGGCAGGCGGCGCCCTGCTGCTGGCGTGCGGGATCACCATGCGGCGACGGCTCGCTACCAGCGGCGGCTGAGGCCGAGCGCCGTCCCCTCGCACAGGCCCCGCGCCTTCGCCAGCGCGAGCTGCCCGCGCAGGCGCGAGCGGCGCCTGAGCGCGTCGGCGGCCATATCGAGCACATCGAGCGCTCCCCACGACCAGAGCCAGAGGCCCGTCAGCGGATGTCCTGCCCGCACCTGCTTCATTGCGAAGCCGCTCCACGCTCGCACGTATCCCCGCTGCAGCGGACGCAGCTCGGCCTGCGAACGCCACTGGTCGTGGCGAAGCCGGACGCGAGGCGACAGCCAGGCGGTCCCGCCCGCCCGCAGGAGCCGGTGGTTGAAGTCCATGTCGTCGGCGGCCGGAAACTCCGGGACACCGGGCCCAAGCCGCTCATCCCAGCCGCCGAGGCGCTCTGCGAGCTCGCGACGGACGCAGAAGAAGACGCCGAAGCCGATCGCTCCGGGGATCGCCCAGCGACCGCGACGGCGGACCCCGCGTTCGACGGGAAAGGTCGTCACCGGCAGGTAGTCGGCCTCCGGAGCAGCGCCGGCGCGAACGTCACCCGAGATCCAGTCGGCCTCCGGATGGGCGGCGATCTCATGTTTGAGCACCGCGACGCAGTCCTCGGCCGCCAAGCAGTCGTCGTCGACGAATGCCAGCCAGCTGCCCTTCGCCACGGCCAGGGCGCGATTGCGCGCGCGAGAGAGGCCGACGCCTGGATCGCGCAGCACCAGGGTCCCCGGCCGGCGCCCCCGCAGCCGCTCGAGCTGCGGATCGAGCTCCGGGCTCTGGTCCACCACGAGCAGCTCGAACTCGCCATCCGTCTGCCGTTCGAGGGCGGCGATCGTTGCAGCGAGCAGACGCGGCCGGTTCCGGGTGCAGATCGCGACGGTCAGCCACACGCTGCAAACCTACGGGGTCAGGTCTTGCCTGCCACATCCTCCCCCATTCTGTTCGTGAGCTACTCCGGCGCCCTCGGCGGAGCGGAGCGCATCCTGCTGGACGTGCTGCCAAGCGCGGGCGACCGCGCTCTGCTCGCCTGCCCGCCCGGACTCCTGGCCGACGGCGCGCGAGCCGCCGGAGCGGCGGTGGAGCCGATTCGAAGCCGCTCCCTCGAGCTGCGCCGCAGCCTGGCTGACCGCCTGGCCGCGCCCCGGTCAATCGTCGGCCTTGCCCGCGAAGTGGGTGGGGTCGTCCGTCGCCGTCGTCCCGAGATCGTGGTGGCGTGGAACATGCGCACCCTGCTGGCATGCGCCCCCGCGCTGGGACGCAACACGATCCTGATCTTCGCCCACAACGACCTCCTGCCCGGGCCCGTGATCGCGCGTCTGATCAGGGCAGCTGCACGGCGCGCGCACACGGTGGTCTGCCTCTCGGAGGCGATCGCCGCGGACCTCGGCACGAGCAAGACGGTGGTCGTGGCTCCGGCGGGCGTGGACCTGAACCGCTTTGCCCCCGCAGCGGGGGCAAGCGGGTATGCGGTGCTCTCCCTGGGAGCGATCGAGCCGTGGAAGCGACCGGAGCTGGCGCTGGAGGTCGCCGCGCGGCTCCCCGAGATCACCCTGCGACTGGCTGGTGAGCCGATCGGTGCCGCAGGCACGGCGCTCCGGGACAGACTCGAGCGTCGAGCGGCCGAACCGGACCTTAGGGGCCGCGTCGAGCTGTGCGGCCGGGTCGAGGATCCCGCCGCCGCGCTGCGCGATGCCGCGGCATTGCTCCACTGCGCCGAGAGCGAGCCCTACGGACTTGCGCTGGTTGAGGCGCTCGCCTGCGGCGTCCCGGTCGTCGCACCGGCTGCTGCCGGACCGCTCGAGATCGTGGGTGACGCCGGGGCGCTCTACTCACCGCGCGACGCGGCCGGCGCGGCGGCGGCGCTGCGGCGAGTGCTCGAGCCCGGCGAACGCGCGCGGCTGAGCGCGGCCGCGCGGACACGCGCCGTCGAGCGCTTCGACGTCGAGCTCACACGCGACCGCTGGCGAGAGCTGCTGGCGATGGCCGCGGCCGGGTGAGCGCGCCGGTCGCGATCGACGCCCGCGCCGCCGTCCGCCGCGAGCTCGGTGGCGTCGAGCGCTTCACCCGCGAGCTGGCGGTGCGGCTTCCCGCGCTGCGCCCCGGGCGCTACGAGGTCGTGGCGCCCCGCCCGGCACTCGCGCACCGCGCCGGCCATGCCTGGGAGCAGCTCGTGCTGCCGCTGCGGGCAAGGCGGGCGAAGCTCCTGCTCTGCCCCGCGAACCTGGCCCCGCTCGCCTCGGCGCGCAACGTGATCGTCATCCACGACGTGGCGCCGCTCGCGCGGCCCGACTGGTACGGCCGCGGCTACGCGAGCTGGCAGCGCGCGCTCCTGCCGCGGCTGGCGCGTCGCGCGCGGCTGGTGCTCACCGTCTCGGAGTGGTCGAGGGGCGAGATCTCGGAGCGCCTCCGCGTGCCGCTCGAGCGCATCGCCGTGGTGCCGAACGGGGTCTCGGAGCGCTTCGGGCCCGCCGCCGACGCGGACAGCGCGCGCTCGGCGTTCGGGATCGCCCGGCCCTACGTCCTCGCGGTGGGCACGCGGATCGCCCGCAAGAACCTGAGCGTGCTGGCCGATGCCGAGCGCGCTCTCGCGGAGCAGGGGATCGACCTGCTCGTGGCGGGCGGCGAGCGCGCCTACATGCACCCCGGCGAGCCCGCGCCCGGCCGCGCGCTCGGCTACGTGCCCGAGGAGCTTCTGCCCGGGCTCTACGCGGGCGCCGCCGCGCTCGCGATGCCCTCGCTCTACGAGGGCTTCGGCCTACCCGTGATCGAGGCGATGGCGAGCGGCACGCCGGTGGTGGCGGCGCGGAGCGCCGCTCTTCCCGAGGTCGCCGGCGAGGCGGCACTGCTCGCGAATCCCCTCGATTCCGCGGCCTTCGCCGACCTGCTGCTCGCCGCTGCGGGACCGGAGCGCGACCGCCTGCGCTCGGCCGGCGTCGAGCGGGCGCGGGGGTTCAGCTGGGAGCGCAGCGTCCGCATCGCCGACGAGGCGATCGAACAGCTGCTCGGCTGATCAGCGGCACTGGCCGCTGACGTCCTTCTCGCAGCCCTGGAGCTTGCGCGCCACGCGCTCGTACGCGCCGAGCGCGGGCTGGGCTATGAAGCGATCGGCCGGGCCGCCTCCGAACTCCATGAGACCGGCGTAGTTGAAGACGCTGCCGCCGCGCCCGTATCGCGTCGCCCAGGTGAACCAGAAGACGCGCCTGAGGCCGAGCGCCCGCCGCTCACGTGCGAGGCGTCCGTAGGCCGTCGCGAGCTTCGCGGCCATGCTGCGCTCGGTCTCGTGGGCCAGATAGCGCACCTTTGGCGTGCGGCCCTTCGAGGCGGGCCAGCTCAGCTCCGTGAGGTAGATCGGCTTGCGGCCGTCCCGCCGGTGGCGGAGAGCCTGACGGAACAGACGGGTGGCGATCACCGCGCGCCTGACCGTGAGCGGGAAGATCTGCAGCGCGGCCACGTCGAAGAATCCCTTGATGCGCCCGACGCGGTAGAGCTCCTCGATCTCCTCCCAGGCGCGCTGCGTGATGCCGGCGAGCACCACCGTCGCGCCGGGGTCGCGGACCTTGATGGCCGTCCACGCGCTGCGCAGCAGCGTGCCGTAGCCGCGCGGATAGCCCCATCTGCTCTTCGCCGGGGCGTCCCAGTACGACGTGAGGTGCGGCTCGTTCCAGATCTGCCACTCGCGCAGCGGGCGCTTCGGGACAGTCGGGTCCTCGGCCCAGAAACTGCCGCTCGGCCCGTATCGCTCGACGAGCGCGCCCACGAAGCGCGCATAGTCGCCGTTGTCCTTCGGGGGCGACTTGTCGCGTCTCGGATAGGCGCGCGCCCAGCGCGGCGCCTCGTTGACCACCGGCAGCAGGTCGATCCCACGCAGGGCGGCGCGCTTCACGAGCGCATCCGTGCCGGAGAAGTTGATCGGCTCGCCGCGGCCGTGCTGCATCGCCGGCCAGCTGAAGTCGGTGCGGACGGCCTCGACCCCCTTGCTCGCCATCAGGTCCCACTGCACGTCCTGTGCGGCCTGCGACGCCGAGGCCGGCTCGAAGCTCCAGTGCACCCCCATGAATCCCCAGGGCACGCGCGCTGAGGCCGCAGGCGCCACCGCAAGCGTCGCGAGCGCCGCGAGCAGCAGCGCGCGTCGAAGGGCCTTTCCGTGGCTCAACGCTCGAAATTGAAGACGAACGGCCCGCACGGCTTGTCGCCGTCCTTCTGCGGAACGCCGTCGATGGTCTTCGGGGTCACGGTCAGGCTGCTTCGGGTCACGCGGACCTGACCGTAGCTGAACTGATCGATGATCGAGCAGGTCATCCCGACACCGATCGGCGGCTGGCCCTGGAAGAACACCGAATTGACGAGGGCGCCGTTGCCCTCACCGACCGTCTCGTCGATCTCGAGCCCGTAGTTCGCCGTAGCCGCGGGGCCGACCGTGATGTCGGTGATCCCGCTGTTCTGCGGCCCGCCCTGCTCGAGCGTCTGGAAGCGAGCGTCGTTCACGAGGGTCGCGTGCACGTCCGTGGTCAGGAAGACCACGTTCTTGACGCTCTGGAGCTCACGCAGGACTCGCTGGCGCTCGGCCTCGTAGCCCTCCCAGCGGTCGTACGGCAGCACGTAGTACTGCTGGATCGGAAGCTCGTTCATCACGATCTTGAAGCGCGCGTTCGAGCGCTTGATCTCACGCAGGAAGCGGTTGAGCTGCCGCTGCCCGAGGTAGGTCCGGTTCGGGCGAGCGGATCGCGTCGAGGCACGCCTGCGGCACCGGAACCGCGAGCGACGGGCTGACCGCCGCGAACACGTTGCGGGTCGTCTGCGGCGCCGTCGGCGCCAAGTCGGGGTCTCCCGACATCGAGTTGTCGCAGACGCCGCCCTCGTCGGCCTTGGCGCTGCGGAACGAGCGCTGGTCGAGGAAGAACAGCTCCGCGTTGCGGCCCCAGCGCACGGTGCGGTAGATGCCGTTGCGCTGCGTCCAGCGCACGGGCGAGTAGTCGCGGAATGCCTTCACGCCGCGCCGGTAGAGCACGCGCCCGTTTATGTTCACGTCGTTCGAGAACGTGTTCTCCTGCGGCGAGAAGTCGTTCACGAACTCGTGGTCGTCCCAGTGCGAGAAGAAGCCCGCCGAGCCGCGCAGGGCGCGCAGGTTGCGGTTCCCGACGTTCGCCCGGTACTTGCCCCACTTCTGCTTCACGGTCAGCGCGATCGGGCGCAGCAGGCCGGGGATCTCGCTGTCCGAGTAGATCGTGTCGCCGAAGTGGATGTTGAACTGGTTGCCCTCGGCTCGCATGCGCCGGAACACGCCGCCGTCGTTCCAATATGGCTTGCTCTGTCCGGGCGCAGCGTTCAGGTCCGTGTCGCCCGAGAACGCGAACTCGAGCGTCGCGTTCGCGTTTCGCCGCGGCGCCGTGGTGAAGCGGCCGACGTCGCTCCTGCGCCCGCGCGAGCCGACGAAGCGGTAGAAGTAGCGCTTCCCGGGCTTCAGCCTCCGGACGTTCTTCTGAACGGTGTTGTCGTGCCCGGCCCGCGCGCGCACGGGCCATTCGGCGATCTGCCCGCGGAAGCGCCGGTTCGGGGCGACCTGGAGGTGATAGCGCCCGGACTTGCTCGCCTTCCCCCAGAGGATGGCCGACGTCGACGACACGTCGCCTGCCGCGACGCCGTGCGTGAAGCCCCTGGCGCCATGGGCGGAGGGGGCGAGGGCGAGGACGAGCGCGGTTGCAGCCGCGGCGAGGGCGATCCGGGTCATGGGCCAGTTCTACATCAAGCCCGGCGCTCATGGGAGGATTTCCCGTGATGCTGTCCGCGCGCGCGACCCACGACGTCGAGAACCAGCCACCCCCGCTCGTCCCCTACGACGTCTTCGAGGCCGACCTCGCCCTGCGCGAAGCGGTCGAGCGCGAGGGCGGCGGCTGGGGCGTCGACCGGCTGCGCGACACCGGCTCGCTGGCGGGCTCGGCCGAGGCGCTCGCGCACGCGGAGCGCGCCGAGCGCAACGAGCCGGTGCTGCGGAGCCACGACCGCTACGGGAACCGCATCGACGAGGTCGAGCTCGACCCGTCCTGGCACTGGTGCCTGCGCCAGGCGATCGAACGCGAGATCCACTCGCTGCCCTGGCGCGAGGAGCGGCCCGGCGGGCACGTGGTGCGCGCCGCGCTGTTCATGGTCTGGAGCCAGGTCGACTCGGGCGTCATGTGCCCCGTCTCGATGACCTACTCCATCGTGCCCGCGCTCCGGGAGGAGCCCGATCTGGCGGCGGAATGGGAGCCGCGCATCACCCGCCCCGTCTACGGCGAGGCCGCGCTGGCGGGGATGGCGATGACGGAGAAACAGGGCGGCTCGGACGTCCGGGCCAACACCACCCGCGCCGAGCCCGCCGGTGACGGGCTGTACGAGCTGACCGGCCACAAGTGGTTCTGCTCCTATCCGCCCTGCACGATCTTCCTCACGCTCGCCCAGACCGCTGCCGGCCTGTCCTGCTTCCTGTTCGAGTCGAGCGACCCGGGCTTCCGCATCCAGCGCCTGAAGGACAAGCTCGGCACGCGCTCGCTGCCCTCGAGCGAGGTCGAGTTACACGGCGTGAGGGCGCGGCTCGTGGGCGAGGAGGGCCGCGGGGTCCAGACGATCATCCGGATGGTCAACCACACCCGCCTCGACTGCCTGATCGGCTCGGCGGCGGGGATGCGCTGGGGGCTCGCCCAGGCCGTGCACCACGCGAGCCACCGGAGCGCGTTCGGCGCCCGGCTCGTGGAGCAGCCGCTGATGCAGAACGTGCTGGCCGACCTGGCGATCGAGTCCGAGGCCGCCACGGCGTCCGCGCTGCGGGCGGCGCGCGCCTACGACGAGGGCGAGACGCCCTTCAGGCGGCTGGCGACCGCGGTGCTCAAGCACTGGGTCTGCAAGCGCGCCCCCTGGCACGCCACGGAGGCGCTCGAGTGCCTCGGCGGCAACGGCTACGTCGAGGAGTCCGGCATGCCGCGGCTGCTGCGCGACTCGCCGCTCAACTCGATCTGGGAGGGCTCAGGCAACGTGTCGGCGCTCGACGTGCTGCGCGTGCTCGGCAGGGAGCCGGAGGCGCTCGAGGCCTTCCTGGCGGAGTGCGAGCTCGCGCGTGGAGGCGACAGCCTGCTCGACGCGCATCTCGACCGCCTGCGCGCCGCAGGCCCGCCCACGGACCCGCAGTGGGAGGCCCGCTCCCTCGTTGCAGAGCTCGCGCTGGCGCTCCAGGCGAGCCTGCTCGTGCGCCACGCCCCCTCCGCGGTGGCGGACGCCTTCTGCGCCGGGCGCCTCGGCGAGGGCGGCTCAGGCCGCGTCTTCGGGACGCTGCCCACCGGAGTGGACGCGCCCGCGATCGTCGAGCGTGCGCTCGCGTGAGCAGCGGCCGCTTCACGGTCATCGTCGCCGCCATAGCCGTCGTGGCGATCGTCGCCGTGATCGCTGCCAGCGGCGGCGTCGACTGGCCCTTCGGGGGCGGCGACGACTCGGCGGAGGAGGCGTCCTCGGACAACCCCTCGGACGACGGCGGCGACACGCCCGAGCCCGCCCAGCCCGAGGAGCCGGCCGAGCCCGAGGACGATGGCGACGACGGCCTCGACCTGCCCGACAACCCGGACGAAGTGCGTGGCACGGCGCCCTACGCGCTCACGCGCACGACGAACTTCCATGCGGCGATGGCGGTTCTCGACGACCGCCGCCAGCGCGTCGAGGGCGTCTTCGAGAGCCTGCGCGTGGCTCCCGGGCGGATCGACACGATCATCGTCCACCCCGACGACCGCCGCACCAACATCCAGATCCGGCCGGACATGAAGATCTCGTTCGAGTCGACCCACGACTTCCCGACCCAGGCCGACTTCCGCGACCGCGGCCTGACCGCGCGCATGGTGCGCGGCGTCGACACGGGGGCCCTCCTGCGCGCGGTCGACCGCGTGCGGCCCGCCGGCAACGCGTTCGAGGACGTCGACTACATCGTGGTCATGCGCGGCCCGATCGACGGCGGCATCGACGAGAGCGCCTACATGCGCATCCGCACCGCCCGCCCGCGCTACTTCGTCAAGGAGGGGCGGACGCGTGCGGGCCATCGGCTGAGCACCGGGCCTACGGGTCGGTCTCGCCCGCGAACACGCCGAAGGCGCTCCCCTGCTGGTCCGCGACCGTCGCGAACACCCCGATCGCCGTGTCGGCCGGCGGCTCGAGCGTCCTCCCGCCGAGCTCCTCGACCCGCGCACACGCCCGCGCGCAGTCCTCGACGGTGAACACGAGCTGCCAGCCCGCCTCCGGGCCCTCGGACGCGCCGCCCATGAGCCAGTTCTCGCCGTTGCGCGCCTCCAGCCAGCCGGGGACGCCCGGGAGGTCCGCCCAGGTCCAGCCGAACTGCCCGGCGTACCACTCCTGCGCCGCGCCCAGGTCCGGCGCCGAGAGCTGCTGCCAGACGATCGAGCCGGGCTCGTTCACGAGCCCCGCCCCGATGAACACGCCGGCCTGCCAGAGCCCGACGTGCGCGCCCTGCGGGTCCGTCACCACCGCGATCCGGCCGGCCGGCGGGATGTCGCGGGCCTCCGCCGCGACGCTCGCCCCGGCGCCGGTCGCGCGCTCGACGCTGTCATCGACGCTCTCGACCGCCACGTAGGAGAACCACACGGGCGGGCCCTCGCGCAGGGCGGCCACGGCGTGCCCGTCCTTCTCGAACGTGGTGTAGACGTTCCCGCGCGGGCCGGTCTGGTCCGAGTGCTCCCAGCCGAACAGCTGCGAGTAGAACGCCTTCGAGGCGTCGCGGTCCGCCACGCCGAGATCCGCCCAGCAGAAGGTGCCGGGCGCGTAGCGCTCGCGCGTTCCCATCAGTCGTCGAAGCGGCCGTCGAACATGGCGAACACCGCGTTCTGCGCGTCCTGGGCAACCACGATCTCGCCGCCCGGCACCGCCATCTTCTCGGTGATGATCGTGCCGCCGGCTCCGCGGATCTTCTCGACGGCGGCGTCGAGGTCGTCCGAGCCGAAGTAGACGAGCCAGTGCGGCGGCGCGGGCCCGAACTCCGGTCCCATCTTCAGCATGCCCGCGTTCAGCCGGTCGTCCCGGTAGATGCCCCAGTAGTCCTGCTCGGTGCCGGGTTGCTTCTCGAAACGCCATCCGAACAGCCCGCCGTAGAACGCCTCGGCGCCCTCAGGGTCGGAGGTGTTGAGCTGGTTCAGGGACAGCGCTCCTGGAGCGTTCACCACCTCCGCACCGATCGAGTTTCGCGGCTGCCACAGGCAGAAGAAGGCGCCGGCGGGATCCTGGATCACGGCCATGCGCCCGGCCTCGCCGACGTCGAAGGGCTCCATCGCCACCGTCCCGCCGAGCTCGCGCGCCCTGGTGGCCGCGGCGTCCGCGTCGTCGACCGTGACGTACGAGTTCCAGACGGGCGGCTGGTCGGGCTGCATCGACGGCGAGATCGCCGCGGCGATGCGGCCGCCGAGCTTCGCCATGGAGTAGACACCGCCCCCGCCCGGGAACGGGATGTCGTCGTACTCCCACCCGAACAGGCCGGTGTAGAGGGCCTTGGCGGCGTCGACGTCGGTCGTGGTCAGATCGGCCCAGGAGAAGGTTCCCTGGTCGTGTCGGTCTCGTTCACCCATAGGCGCGGCAAGCTACAGGCCGGGGGCGTCCCGGCGCACCCGGACCCTGATGCCGTGCAGGCGGCGCGGAGGCGGCGCCCCGAAGCGAAGCCAGGCGGGCCGGCGGGCGCCGCGAAGCGTGGCGGCGAAGAAGTCCGCGGCGGCGCCCGCGGCGAAGCGCTGCTGCGCCGCCGCGGCCGGGCGCTCCGAGCGCCGGCACGGCGAGGGCTCGCCGCGGGCGTCGTCGAGGCCCAGGCGGGCGAGCGTGCGGTTGTAGAAGTTGTGGTTGGCGCGCCGCAGCCGGACGATCCACGCGGGCGCGCGCCTGGCGGGGTCGCGCCGGGCCGCCTCGAAGTAGCCGCGGCCGCTCACCCCGGTGTCGTTGTCGCAGCTTCCGACGGCGACCGCGAAGGGCACCGCGGGCGGCGGCTCGGCGCGCGCGAACACGGGCGCGAGCAGGAACAGCGCGCGCACGGGCCGGTTGCGCGAGGCGCGCACCACACGGTGGCCGCTGAGCGAGTGCCCGAACATGCCGAGCCGGTTCATGTCGAGCCTGCCCGCCAGCGGGAGCGGAAAGCGCGGTGGGCGGCCCGCGGCGTCTGCCGCGACCGCGCGCAGCGTCCGCGTCACGATCCGCGGCCAGCGGCGGCGATCGTCCGGCTCGCCCCAGCCCTCGGTGAAGGCGCCGTTCAGGTCGGGGGCGACGGCCGCCACGCCGCGCTCGGCGAGCGCGCGCACCACGTGGCGCAGGCCGAGGTCGTTGCGCTGCGGAGCGAGGTCGAAGCAGGGCCAGGTGCCGAAGTCGTTCTCGAGCGGGCAGCCCGTGCCGTGGCGGCCGTGCAGGACGAGCACGAGCGGGTGCGGACCCGGGCCGTCCGGCACGCCGATCGCGCCCCAGAGCCGGATCGGCAGCGGCCCGAACTGGCTCCGGTCCGGGATCGTGGTGGGGCCGAGGTCGTAGTTGCGCACCTGCGCGGCGGACGCCGGCGCCGCGGCCGCGGCGAGGGCCGCCGCGAGCACGGAGACGCAGGCCGCCGCTCTCACGTCGGCGCGGGCTCCAGCCGGCCCTGCGCGGGCACCTGGCGCGGCTCGAGCCTGCGCCCCACGAGCGGGAGGTTCACGAACCCCTCGACGCTCGCGTACAGGAGCGCCACCTTCGGGATCGCGCCGAGGTCCTCGATCACGATCGCGCGCGGCGCCCAGCGCGGGTCGAACTTCGCGTTGAAGTCGCGCAGGGACTTGATCTGGAAGTAGGGGTTGAGGACCTCCGCCGCCTTCTTCAGGGCGCGCTGCCCCAGGCTCAGGTCGACGCCCGTGTCGAACAGACGCCCCCAGGCGGCGAAGTTCATCGACAGCCGGCGGAAGCCGCGCTCGCCGAGCGCGAGCGCCGTGTTCGCGATCAGGAACTCGGTCATCCCGTTGGGCGCCTCGGGGTCGCGCTGCATCAGATCGAGCGACCAGCCGGGATCCGGGCCGTAGCACGGCACGAGACGCAGGAAGCCGAGCGGCCGCTCGCCCGAGCCGAACGCGACCGCGAGCAGGAAGTCCGGGTTCTCGCCGCGCACCCCTCCCCCGAGCTCCATCGTGAAGCCGCGCTCGGGCGCCTTGCCGCGCCAGCGCTCGCGGATGTCGTTCAGCTCCTTCACGAGCTGCGGCGAGGCGTCGGTCTCGCGCATGAGCCGGAAGCGGTGGTCGCGCCCGACGCGCTTCACGGCCGCCCGCACCGACTTCATCGCGCTGCCCGAGAGCGTGAACTCGTCACACGGGATGATCGCCTCGTCGCCCAGGTAGAGCTCGTGGAACCCGCGCGCCGCGTACATGTCCATGTCGGACTCGCGCACCGCGAGGAACGCCACCCGCCAGCCGCGCTCGCGGCAGAACTCGAGGAACTCGTCCAGCACGAGCGCGACCGAGCCGGCGGCGCCGATGGGGTCGGCCGCCACGAGCGCGTAGCCGCTCATGAACGTGTAGGCCACCATCGCCTCGCCGTCGCTCGCGAAGAAGTAGCTCTTGTCGGGACGAAGGGCGAAGTAGTCGAGCGTGTCGTCGCCGTAGAGGCGCACGAGCCGCCGCGCTTGATCGCGGTCGGCCTCGCTCGGCGCGTCGCGGCGGGCAATCGCGCGGAACAGCAGCAGGGAGAGGATCAGGAGCCCGGCTATTCCGAGCGCGAGCAGCGCCGCCGGGAAGAAGTCCTCGAAGAAGCGCCCGCTGTACTCGTACGGGCCGTCGAGCCCGATCATCCCGGCGTACGTCGCCCTGATGATCCCCAGCGGCGTGAGATCGCCCTCCACGTGCTCGCTCTCGAGGATCAGCGTGGTGGCGCCGAAGACGAGCACGAGCAGCAGGTACGCGGGCACGAAGGCGACCACCGCCAGCACCGAGCCGGGGTCCGTCTTCGCCCGGAACGCGTCGCGCTTCCAGAACAGCGCCGCAAGCATTCCCAGGGCGTATGCGACCACGATCGGGTGCGGGCCCTTCAGGACGTGGGTCACGGCAACGACGGCAAACAGGAGCAGCGCGGCCTGCCAGGCGCGGTGCTTCTCGCGGGCGAGCGCGCGCGCGAGCAGGATCAGGGCGAGGCCGATGACCACCGAGGTCACGTGGCCGATCACGCGGGCCGAGTCGTCGCCGAGCGTGTCTGCGATCCCCAGCTTGGCGTGGATCCCGGGGAGCAGGGCGAGCAGGCAGAGGAGGCCGCCGAGCGCGGTCAGCCAGCCCAGCGCGCGCGGCGCGCGCGACCGCTGCGCCCCGCCACCCGGGGGTGCGTGGCGAGTTGGTGTCGCATACCGACCCTTTCTCGCCGAGCTCTCGGCGGCGGGCGGGCCCTCATCCGGCTCCGGCGACGCCATCATCGCCGCTGTCGGGACCCCACCGGACGACAGGCCCGCGCGAATGGAGCGCGGCGCCGTCCCCGGCTCCGGCCGCATCGTCGGGAAACAGGATGACGTCGCGGATCGCCGGCGCCCCCGAGATCAGCATCACGAGCCGGTCGAGGCCGATGCCGAGCCCGCCCGTCGGCGGCAACCCGTACTCGAGCGCGCGCACGTAGTCCTCGTCGAGGCCCTCCGCCTCCTCGTCGCCGGCCGCCTTCGCGGCGGCCTCGGCCTCGAAGCGCGCGCGCTGGTCGACCGCGTCGTTCAGCTCCGAGTAGGCGTTGGCGAGCTCGCGCCCGGCGACCACCGCCTCGAAGCGCTCGACCAGGTCGGGGTCGGAGCGGTGCGCGCGGGCGAGCGGGGACACCTCGCGCGGGTAGTCGTAGACGAAGGTCGGGGCCGTCAGCGTGCTCTCGCACGTCTCGTCGTAGACCTCGGACATCAGCCGGCCGGCGCCCCAGCCCGACTCGTACGGCACGTTCAGGCGGTCGCAGATCGCGCGCGCCTCCTCGATCGGCATCGACGGGTGCATGCGCACGCCGTTCGTCTCCTCGATCAGGTCGGCCATCGTCACGCGCCGCCAGGGGGGCGACAGGTCCGTGGCGGACTCCCCGGCCGCGACGGCGGCCTCCGAGCAGATGGCCTCGACGAGATCCATCATGTCGTGGTAGTCGCCGAGCGCCTGGTAGGCCTCGAGCAGCGTGAACTCCGGGTTGTGGCGCGTATCGAGGCCCTCGTTGCGGAACACGCGGCCGATCTCGAAGACGCGCTCGAACCCGCCGACCACGAGCCGCTTGAGCGGCAGCTCGAGCGCGATCCGCATGTACATGTCGATGTCGAGCGCGTTGTGGTGGGTGATGAACGGGCGCGCGGCCGCCCCGCCCGCCGCGGCGTCGAGCACGGGCGTCTCGACCTCGGTGAAGCCGCGCCCCGTCAGCGTGCCGCGCACGGAGGCGATCACCGCGGAGCGGATGTCGAACACGCGGCGCGAGTCCGGGTTGACGATCAGGTCGAGATAGCGCTGGCGCAGGCGCGTGTCGACGTCCGTGAGCCCGCGGTGCTTGTCCGGCAGGGCGCGCAGCGACTTCGTGAGCAGCCGCCACTCGCGCACGCGCAGCGAGAGCTCCCCGCTGCGGGTGCGCATCGGCGTGCCGGCGACGCCGATCCAGTCGCCGCGGTCGAGGTCGCCGGTGCCGTCGAGCACGCCGTCCGAGCCCGAGAACAGGAGCTGCAGCGTGCCCGTCTGGTCCTTCACGTTCGCGAACACGAGGCCGCCGTGGCGGCGCAGCAGCATGATCCGCCCGGCGATCCGGACCGTGCCGTCACCCTCCGCGCCGGTGGCGATCGAGTCGAACTCGCCGCGCACCTCGGCGAGCGTGTGATCGCGGTCGAACGTGTACGCCGGACCGCCGTCGCGTGCCTGGAGACGCTCCTGCTTCGCGAGGCGCTGCGCGCGCTCGCGCGCGAGGAAGTCCATGTCCGGCATCCTGAATCCCTCCGCCGTGTCGGTCAAGCTGCGGCCGTGGCCGACCGCCTCGAGACGATCCTGATCCAGGCGAAGAAGGACCGCAGGCGCCTCGACGGCGCCGCGATGGGCGCCTTCAGCCTCACCACGCTCGGCATCGCGAGCGTCGTCGGGGCCGGCATCTTCGTCACCACCGGCACGGCAGCCGCGGAGTACGCGGGGCCTGCCGTGATCATCTCGTTCATCCTCGCCGGCCTCGCCGCCGGTCTCACGGCGATCTGTTACGCGGAGCTCGCGGCGATGATCCCGATCGCCGGCTCGACGTACTCGTACGCCTACGCGGCGTTCGGCGTCTTCCTGGCGTGGTTCATCGGCTGGGACCTGCTGCTCGAGTACCTGTTCGCGGCCTCGACGGTGGCCGTGGGCTGGGCGGGCTACGCGGTGAGCTTCCTCGAGACGATCGGCATCAGCGTCCCGAACGACCTGTCCGCGCCCCCCTTCGGGGACAACAGCGGCTGGTTCAACCTGCCGGCGATGATCGTCGTGGCCGCGACCACGGCGCTGCTCGTGGTCGGCACGCGCCAGTCGGCGAACGTCAACAACGCGATCGTGGCGCTCAAGATCGTGGTGCTGCTGCTGTTCGTGGCCGTGGGGGCGTTCGCCGTCGACACGTCGAACTGGACCCCCTTCGTGCCCGCGAACGACGGGACCTTCGGCGACTTCGGGGCGTCGGGGATCATCCGCGGCGCCGGGGTCGTGTTCTTCGCCTACGTCGGCTTCGATGCGGTCTCGACCGCGGCCGGCGAGGCGCGCAACCCGCAGCGCACGGTCCCGATCGGCCTGCTCGGGACCGTGCTGATCTCGACCGTCCTGTACGTGGCGATCGGCCTGGTGCTGACCGGCATCGTGCCGTACGAGAAGCTGAACGTCGCGGACCCGCTGTCAGAGGCGGTCAAGACGGAGGGTTCGGGAGCGAACTGGCTCGACGAGGCGCTCTCCGTCGGCGCCGTGGTCGGCCTCTTCTCGACCGTGCTGGTCACGTTCTACGGGCAGACGCGCATCCTGATGCGCATGTCCGCCGACGGCATGCTCCCCGGCGCGTTCAACCGCGTCAGCCCGCGCTTCAAGACGCCGGTGTTCACCACGATCCTGTGCGGCGCGGCCGGCGGGATCGTGGCCGCGCTGCTGCCGATCGACGTGCTCGGCGAGCTCGTGTCGATCGGGACGCTGCTCGCCTTCATGATCGTCTGCGCCGGCGTGCTGGTCCTGCGCCGCACGCACCCCGACGTCGAGCGGCCGTTCCGGGTGCCGGCGGTGCACCTGGTGGCCGGACTCGGCCTCCTGAGCGCGCTCGGCCTGATGGTCACGCTGCCGATCGACACCTGGATCCGGCTCGCGATCTGGCTCGTGATCGGCCTGACGATCTTCTTCACCTACGCCCGCACCCACACGAACGAGAAGTTCGCCTCGCTCGCTCAGGAGGAGGACGAGGGCTGATCGTCCTGGTGCAGGGCCAGGTAGACGAGCCCGACGAGCATCACGCCGAAGGCCGCGAGGCAGACGAGCACGGTGGCGGTCGTCTCGTGAATCGTCTCCTCGAACGCGAGCGTCCCCAGCAGCACGCTCGCGATCGGGTCGAGCGCCATCTGCGTGGCGACCGCCGGCGCGAGCGCGTTCGTCTGGAGCGCGGCCTGGCTCATCGTCATGCTCACCCAGCCGACGACGATCAGCGCATAGACCTGCCAGTTCTCCAGCATCGTCAGGATGCCGTCCTCGAACTGGTCGACCGTGGTCTTGGTGAGCGCCGCGCTGAGCCCGAACAGGATGCCCGCCGCGGTGCCGAGCATCGCCGCCCGGTGGGACGGTGTCCGGCCGCGCGCCGCGATCACGAGCGCCACCGAGATGCCGCCGCAGACGGCGAACGAGACGATCCACTCCGTCGCGTTCGGGTTGCTCACGCCGCCGGTCGGGTCGGCGACGACGAGGAACACGCCGAGCCCGACAGTCACGGCGATCGCCGCCAGGATCTCGCGCCGCGAGACGTGCTTCCCACCCATCTTCGCGTTCAGCGGCAGCGCGAACACGACGGCGGTGGCGAGCAGCGGCTGCACCACCACCAGCCGCCCGATGGCGAGCGCCCATGCCTGGGCGACGAAGCCGAGAGCGTCGGCCGCGATTCCGGCGAGCCAGCGCGGCTTGCGGGCGAGCTGCACCAGGAAGCCCATGCCGCGGGCCTCCTCCTCGCTCGCCTTCGAGGCCACCTGCGCCTGCAGGACCATGCCGAGCGCGAACAGGAGAGCGGCCGCGAGGGCCAGGATCACAGCCATGCTCGCGCGACCCTATAGGTGATGCCGGGCTCAGCCGCGCAGCCGCTCGGCCTCGATCTCCTCCTGCGGGCCCGCCAGCAGCCGGTGCACGAGCCACAGGAACGCGCCCAGCACCAGCAGCAGGCCCGCCCGCAGCAGCACCGCCGGGTCGTCGCTCGCGGTGTCGACGAGCAGCGCCACCGCCACGACCGAGCCGAGCACCGGGAAGACCGAGGGCGCGTGGAAGTGCTCGTGATCCACCGGGTCGCGGCGCAGCACGAGCACGGCGACGTTGACGACCGTGAACACGGTCAGGAGCAGCACGACCGTCGTGTCCGCGAGCGTCGACAGGTCCCCGGTGGCGATCAGCGCGCATGCGATCAGCGTCGTGAACCCGATCGCGACCCAGGGCGTGCGCCGCGCGGGCAGCACCCGTCCGAACACGCGGTCGAGGATGGCCTGGTCCGCCATGCCGTAGACGATTCGCGACGCCATGATCATGTTGATGAGGGCGCTGTTGGCCACCGCCATCAGCGCGATGAACGCGAACAGCTTCGTCGAGATGCCGAGCGGGCCCTGCTCGACCACCTCGAGCAGGGGAGCGTCCGAGCCCGCCAGCTGGCCGGTCGGCACGACGTACGAGGCGGTCAGCGTCACGAGCAGGTACAGCACCCCGGCGATCGCGAGCCCTGTGAACAGCGCGCGCGGGAACACGCGCGAGGGGTTCTTCGTCTCCTCGGCCACGTTGACCGAGTCCTCGAAGCCGATCATCGCGTAGAAGGAGAGCGCGGTGCCGGCCACGATCGCGGCGAAGACGCTCTCGCCGTCCTTGAACTCGAAGTTGCGCCCCATGTCGCCCGAGCCCTCGCCGAGCGCCGCGACGCCGATGACCACGATCAGGACCAGGCCGAAGACCTCGATCGAGGTCAGCACCAGGTTGACCTTGACCGACTCGGAGATGCCGCGCAGGTTGATCGCCGCGACGATCAGGATGAATGCGATCGCGGCGAGCACGATCGGCAGGTCGACGAACTCCGACAGGTAGTCGCCCGCGAAGGCGCGCGCGAGCGTGCTGGCCGACGCGATCCCCGAGGACATCACGGCGAACGCGATCATGAAGGTGAAGAAGGGCCGGCCGAACGCCTTATGCGTGTAGAGCGCGGCACCGGCGGCCCGCGGGTACTTCGAGACGAGCTCGGCGTACGCGAAGGCCGTGAACACGGCGAGCACGAACGCCGCCAGGAACGCGGTCCAGATCGCCCCGCCGACCTCGGCGCCGACCTCGCCCACGAGCGCGTAGATGCCCGCGCCGAGGATGTCCCCGACGATGAAGACGGTGAGCAGACCGGGCCCGATCGCCCGTTTGAGCCCGAACTCGGTGTCGCTCCTCTGCTTCTCCTGCGCGCGGGCGGCCTGCGCTTCCATTGCACCCGGCTCCCCGAGCCGGGTGCCCGCAAACGTCTAGGAGCCCGAGCTCACCTCGAGGAACGCCTCGTAGCGCTTGACCTCGCGCTCGGCGCGGGCGCGCTCCTCGGACTCCTCCTCGGCGCGCTCGATCACGTTGCGCGCCTCCTTCAGGCGGGCCTCGAACGCGCCGCGGTCGATGTCCTCGGGCGCGATCGCGTCCTCGACGAGGACGAGCGCGCGGTTGTCGACCACCTGCAGGTAGCCCTCACCCTGCGCGAAGCGCACGACGTCCGACTCCGTCTTGTAGAGGCGCAGCTCGGTCGGCTCGAGGATCGCCATCAGCGGCGCGTGGCGAGCGAGGATGCCGATCGAGCCGGTGGTCGTGCGCGTGGAGACCATCTCCACCTCGTCCGCGAAGACCTGACCCTCGGGGGTCAGGACCTCGACCTCGAACTTACTCCTCGCCATCGGCCTCGTCCGAGGAGCTCTCCTCGGCGTCCTTCTCCTCGACCTGCTCCTCCTCGCGGGCGCCGCGGGCGGCCTCGACGACCTCCTCGATCGTGCCCTTCAGCAGGAAGGCGCGCTCGGGGATCTCGTCGTGCTTGCCCTCGATGATCTCCTTGAACGAGCGGACCGTCTCCTCGACCGGCACGTACTTGCCGGACAGGCCCGTGAACTGCTCGGCCACGAAGAACGGCTGCGAGAGGAAGCGCTCCACCTTGCGGGCGCGCTGCACGGTGATCTTGTCCTCGTCCGAGAGCTCGTCGATGCCGAGGATGGCGATGATGTCCTGCAGCTCCTTGTAGCGCTGCAGGATCTCGCGCACGGAGTTGGCGACCTGGAAGTGCTCCTCGCCCACGATGTCGGGCTTGAGGATCGTGGAGGTCGAGTCGAGCGGGTCGACGGCCGGGTAGATGCCCTTCTCCGAGATCGCGCGCGAGAGCACCGTGGTGGCGTTCAGGTGCGCGAACACCGACGCCGGCGCGGGATCGGTGAGGTCGTCGGCGGGCACGTAGATCGCCTGCACGGACGTGACCGAGCCCTGCCGCGTCGAGGTGATCCGCTCCTGGAGCTGGCCCATCTCGGTCTCGAGCGTCGGCTGGTAGCCCACCTGCGAGGGCATCCGGCCGAGCAGCGCCGACACCTCGGAGCCCGCCTGGACGAAGCGGAAGATGTTGTCGATGAAGAGCAGCACGTCCTGGCCGCCCTGCTCGCGGAAGTACTCCGCCATCGTCAGGCCGGACAGCGCGACGCGCATGCGCGCGCCGGGCGGCTCGTTCATCTGGCCGAACACGAGCATCGTCTTGTCGATGACGCCCGACTCCGTCATCTCGAGCCAGAGGTCGTTGCCCTCGCGCGAGCGCTCGCCGACGCCGCAGAAGGCCGACAGGCCGCCGTGCTCCTGGGCGATGTTGTTGATCAGCTCCTGGATCAGCACGGTCTTGCCGACCCCGGCGCCGCCGAACAGGCCCACCTTGCCGCCCTTGGCGTAGGGGGCGAGCAGGTCGACGACCTTGATGCCCGTCTCGAAGATCTCGCGCGTCGGCGTGAGGTCCTCGACGTCCGGGGCGGGCCGGTGGATCGGCCAGCGCTCCTCGGCCTCCACGTCTCCGGCGCCGTCGATCGGGTCCCCGAGCAGGTTGAAGATGCGGCCGAGCACGCCCTTGCCGACCGGGACGGTGATCGGGCCACCGGTGTCGACCACCTTGGTCCCGCGCGCGAGACCGTCGGTGGCGTCCATCGCGACCGCGCGGATCCGATCGTCGCCGAGGTGCTGCTGGACCTCGAGCACGAGGCGGGTGGCGTTGCCCTCCTCGCCCGCGGCGTCGAGCTCGATCTCGAGCGCGTTGTAGATCTCGGGCAGCTCGCCGGCCGGGAAGGCCACCTCGACGACCACGCCCTGGACCTCCTCGACGGTCCCGGTGCTGCCGGTCGTGCTCTCAGCCTGCGGTGTCTGTGTCGCTGCTTCCATCTGTTCTCCCTATCGAAGTCCCTCGGCCCCGGCGACGACCTCCATGATCTCCTGCGTGATCTCCGCCTGGCGCTGGCGGTTCGCGGCGAGGGTCAGGTCGTCGATGAGCTCTGCGGCGTTGTCTGATGCGTTGCGCATGGCGCTCATGCGGGCGCCGTGCTCGGATGCGGTCGATTCGAGCAGCGCCCTGTAGATCGAGATCTCGACGTAGTCGGGCACGAGCCGGGCGAGGATCTCCTCGGGGTCGGGCTCGTAGATCCAGAGCGCGCGCGACTCGGGGCTGCCCTCCTCGTCGCCGGCGTCCTCGTCGATCACGTCGGCCTGCTGGAGCGGGAGGAGCGTCTCCTCCTCGACCTCCTGGCGGACCGGCGAGAGGTAGTGGTTGTAGATGACCTCGACGCGGTCGACCTTGCCGTCCACGTAGGCGGCGGCGACCCCGTCGGCCACGTCGCGGGCGTCGGCGAACGCCGGCCTGTCGGTGAACCCCGTCCAGGAGCCGCCGAGCGGCAGCTCGCGGAACTGGAGGGACGACACGCCGCGGCGGCCCACGGCGTACCAGAGCACCTCCTTGCCGTCCGCGCGCAGCTCGGCGGCGCGCCGGTTGCCGGCGCGCACGATCTGCGAGTTGAACGGGCCGGCGAGCCCGCGGTCGCCCGTGATCAGCAGGAGCCCGACCGTCTCGATCGACTCACGCTCCTGGAGGATCGGCAGGCTCGGCACGTTGTCGGCGGCCTGCGAGGCGCGCGCGGTCATCCGCCTGATGGCGTCCGCGTAGGGGCGCATCTGCTCGATCCGCTGCTCCGCGCGACGCAGGCGGGCGGCGGAGATCATCTCCATCGCGCGCGTGATCTTGCGGATGTTCTTGACCGAGCCGATGCGGCCGCGGATGTCCTTCAGGTTGGCCATCTAGGCGGGCGCGGCCTCCTGCTCGGGCGCCTCCTGGACGTCCTCGCCCTCGTCCTCGCCGCCGCCGCGTCCGGCCTCGGTGCGGGCCTCCTTCTCGCGCTCCTCCTGCGAGAGGATGCGGTCGGACTCGCCCTCCTCGATCGGGTTGCCCTCGGCGTCGAAGTCGGGGCCGAAGTCGTCGATCGCCTCGGCGATGCAGTCGCCGAGCTGACCCTCGATCGAGTCGTCCCACTGCCCGTCGCGGATCTTCTCCATGAGCTCGCCGCTCTCGGCGTGCAGGCGCTGGAGCAGCATCTCGTGGAACTCCTTGACGCGCTCGACCTTGATCCGGTCGAGGTAGCCGCCGGTGCCGGAGTAGATCGCGGCCACCTGGTCCTCGATCTTCCACGGATGGCGCTCGTCCTGGTTGAGCGCCTCGACGAGGCGGGCGCCGCGGTTGAGCGTCGCCTGGGTGTCGGCGTCGAGGTCGGAGCCGAACTGCGCGAACGCCTCGAGCTCGCGGTACTGCGAGAGCTCGAGCCGCAGCTTGCCGGCCACCTTTCGCATCGGCGTGGTCTGCGCCGAACCGCCCACGCGCGACACCGAGATGCCCACGTTGATGGCGGGCCGCACTCCCGAGCGGAACAGGTCCGCCTCGAGGAAGATCTGGCCGTCCGTGATCGAGATGACGTTCGTCGGGATGTACGCCGAGACGTCTCCGGCCTGCGTCTCGATGATCGGCAGCGCGGTGAAGGAGCCGGCGCCGAGATCCTCGTTCAGCTTGACCGAGCGCTCGAGCAGCCGCGAATGCAGGTAGAAGACGTCGCCGGGGTAGGCCTCGCGGCCCGGCGGGCGGCGCAGCAGCAGCGACATCTGGCGGTAGGCGTAGGCGTGCTTCGTCAGGTCGTCGTAGATGGCGAGCGAGTGCTTGCCGTTGTAGAGGAAGTACTCGGCCATCGCCGCCCCCGCGTAGGGCGCGAGGAACTTGATCGGCGCGGCCTCGTCGGCGGGCGCCGCCACGATGATCGTGTGGTCGAGCGAGCCGTGGTCCTCGAGCTGCTGGGCGACCTCCACGACGGTCGACATGCGCTGCCCGATCGCGACGTAGACGCAGACCAGGTCCGAGTCCTTGTTGTTGATGATCGTGTCGATGCAGATCGACGTCTTGCCGGTCTGGCGGTCGCCGATGATCAGCTCGCGCTGGCCGCGGCCGATGTTCGTCATCGCGTCGATCGGCTTGATGCCGGTCAGCATCGGCTCCTTCACCGGCTGACGCGAGACGACGCCGGGCGCCTTGAACTCGACCGGGCGCGTCTCCGAGGTGTCGATGTCGCCCTTGCCGTCGAGCGGCACGCCGAGCGGCGACACGATGCGGCCGAGCAGGGCGTCCCCTACGGGGACCTCCATGAGGCGGCCGGTGCGCTTGACCTGGTCGCCCTCCTCGATCTCGTCCCAGGCGCCGAACAGCACGGCGCCGACGTTGTCGGACTCGAGGTTGAGCGCGAGGCCCGTCACGTCGTGCGGGAGCTCGAGCAGCTCCATCGACATGCAGTTGTCGAGGCCGTGCACGCGTGAGATGCCGTCTGCGATCGACAGCACGGTGCCCACCTCGGACAGGTCGGCGCCGCCGTCCTCGAGCCCCTCGATGCGCTGCTTGAGGATGCTGGTGATCTCGTCTGGCTTGATCTGCACTTCCGTCTCTCCTTAGGCCTTCGCGACCGTCTTGCGTAGCTGTTCGAGTCTGTTTCGCACGGTGGCGTCGAGGACCATGTTCCCGACCTGGAGGCGCAGGCCCCCGAGCACGTCCGGGTCGACGCTCGAGGACAGCTCGACCCTGCGGCCGGTCTGCTCCTCGATCTCGCGGCCGAGCTCCTGGACGATCCCCTCGTCGAGCTCGACGGCGCTCGTGACCGTCACCGGCAGAAGCTTGTTCTCCTCCGCCCACATCGCGTCGAACTCACGCCGGATGCGGAACAGGGCGGGCATGCGATGGCGCTCGGCAAGCAGCTCGAGGAAGTTGAGCACCTGCTCGTCGGCGTCCGAGACGATGCTGCGCACGCCCTTCTTCTTCTCCTCCGAGGAGAAGTAGGGGCTGAACAGGAAGACCTGGAGGTTGCGGTCGGTGTCGAGCGCATCCGCGAACTCGCCGAGCTCGTCGTGCACGCGGTCGAGCGAGCCCGAGTCCCGGGCCGCCTCGAACAGCGCACGCGAATAGACCTCGGCGATCTCTTCCATCTAGTTCTGGCGCTCCTCGCCGCCGAGCGCCGAGAAGTCGACCTCCTTGAGGGCGTCCTCGATCAGGCGGCGGTGGTCGTCGGGGGTGAGCGACTTGCGCGTGACCTTCTCGGTCGCGACCACCGTGAGGTTCGCGACCTCCTTGCGGATCTCGTCGAGCGAGCGGCGCGTCTCCGCCTCGATGTCGCGGCGCGCGGAGGCCATCAGCTCCTCGCGCTGCTTCGTCGCGTCGGCCTTGGCGTCGTCCTGAAGCGAGTCGGCCGCCTTGCGCGCGCGGGCCGTGATGTCCTCGGCCTGCTCGCGCGCCTCCTTCAGGCGGGCGCGGTACTCGGACAGCAGCTCATCGGCCTCCTGCTTCGAGCGCTCGGCGGACGCGATCGAGTCCTCGATCGCCTGGCGCCGCTTGTCGAGCGCCTCGGCGATGCGCGGGAAGGCGAGCTTGTTGAGGAGGAACAGCGTGGTGCCGAACGCGAGCAGCGTCCAGATCATCAGCCCGAGACCTGGGCTGACGAGGAACGAGCCGCCCTCCTCCTCGGCCCCGTGGCCGCCCTCCGCCTGGGCGAGGAAGACGAGGCTCGCGATGTCGCCGATCAGGTCCATCGTCAGAGGCCTAGAGGAAGAAGGCGATCAGGCCGAAGATGAACGCGTAGAAGACGATCGCCTCGGTGAGGGCGAAGCCGAGCCACTGGATGCTCGTGATCTCGTCGCGCATCTCGGGCTGACGGGTGACCGACTCGATCACCTTGCCGAAGATGTACCCGACGCCGATGCCCGGGCCGATCGTGCCGAGGCCGGCGCCGACGCCGAGCGCGATCGCCTTGAGCCCGTCGGTCGGGTCGGCCGCCTGGGCGATTGGGAGAAGCACTGCCAAGTCCATGGGTCCTCCTTAGTGGCCTCCGGCGCTTGCCTCGCCGAAGTAGATGGATGTGAGCGTCGCGAAGATGAAGGCCTGCAGGGTGGCGATCAGCCCCACCTCGAGCAGGAAGAATGCGATTGCGATCGGAAGCGTGATCCAGCCCAGCGCCGTGATGCCGAGGAGCACGGCGAGCCCACCGCCCATGAAGAGGATCAGGAGGTGGCCGGCCAGGATGTTCGCGAACAGTCGCACCGACAGCGAGATGATCCGCATGAACTGCGAGATCACCTCGATGAAGAAGATCGGCACCGCGGCCGCCCCCTCGACGCCGGCGGGCAGCCAGCCCTTCACATACGGAAGGAAGCCGTGCCGGCGTATGCCCTCGATCTGGTAGAGCACGAACACGGTCAGCGTCAGGACGAGCGGGACCGAGAGATTGGCGGTCGCCGCGTAGAGCGCGAACGAGGGGATCGCGATCCGAAGATGTCGATCGTCTCGTGATCGTTCACCGGCAGCGGGATATACCCGAGCATGTTCGAGAACCAGATGAAGAAGAAGAGCGTCGCCACGAACGGGAACCACTTGGCGGCCGCCGCAGCGGGCATGTTGTTCTTGGCGATCTGCGTGTAGGTCAGGTCGTAGGCGCCCTCCATGATCGTCTGGGTCCGATTGGGCGCCCGCTCCGTCATCCGCCGCGCGATCCAGACCATGGTCCCGATCGTGAGGATGCATCCGATCAGCAGGTAGAGCACGGCCTTGTTGAACGACATGTCGATGCCGGCGATCTTGATCTCGATCCACGCGTCGAGCTTGAACTCGTCCTGCGGCTTGAACTCTTCGTTCTTGCCGTCGGATCCGAAGATGACGTAGAGCAGGATCGCGACGAGCAGGTAGATCCCGATGAAGATGAAGACCTTGGCCCTCGTCGAGAGGCCGCCGCCGTTGCCGGTCTCGGCCGGCTTGCTCGCCGCGGCGGTGCTCACGCCCTCGGCTCCTCGAACGGACGCGTGAGCATCTGCGTCGTGAAGTAGATCGTGAACAGCGTGATCGTGAGGATCGCCGCGGTGAGGCCCGCCTCGCGCTCGATCAGGCCGACCACGAAGATCGATCCGGCGACGATCCAGCCGCGGGCGATCATCGAGCCGGTCATGAGGCCGGCAACCGTGCGCGGATCGTCAGCCGCCTTGGCGCGGCTCAGGATGCCCGCGTTGACGGCCCGCTGCAGAAGCCACCCGAACGCCGCGCCCGCCCAGCCCAGCAGGGGCAGGCCCGCCGCGACGAAGATGGGCAGCGCCAAGGCGAGGACGATGAAGTCCGCGTAGCGCAAGACGCGCAGCGGCATGGGGTCGGATGCTTTCAGAGCGTGCGTCGTCAAGGAGTCTGCCGGGGGAGCGGATGGGAGGGCGCCCGTCGAGCGGCTCTGGTCGCTCCATACCCGGGGGCAGGCAGGGTACATGAGCGAGGGACTTTGTGACTACTTTGTGACAGTTGCCGTGAGGGCCTCAGCCCGCGGCGACCGAGGCGTCCTCGGCCTCGTCCTCGACCTGCTCCTCGAGCGCGCTCAACAGCGCCTCCACCACGGTGGGGTCGAACTGCGTACCGGCGCCGGCGCGCAGTTCGGCGCGCGCCCCCTCCTCGCCGAGGGCCTTGCGGTAGACGCGGTCGGAGGTCATCGCCTCGAAGGCGTCGGCGACCGCGAGCACGCGCGCCTCGAGCGGGATGGCGTTGCCGCTCAGCCCGAAGGGGTAGCCGCATCCGTCCGGGCGCTCGTGGTGGGCGAGGATCCAGCCGCGCACGTCGTCGAACTCGGCCCGCGTGAGCAGGCGCGCGGCGATCTCCGGATGGGTCTTCATCTCGACCCACTCGTCGGCCGAGAGCGGGCCGGGCTTCGAGAGCACGGCGTCCGAGACGCCGATCTTGCCGACGTCGTGCAGGATGCCGGCGAGCCGGACGCGCTCGACGCGATCGGGCTCGAGGCCGAGCTCCTGCGCCATCAGCTCGGCGTAGCGGCCGACCATGTGCGAGTGCTTCGCCGTGCCGGTGTCGCGGATGTCGAGAGCCTCGGCGAGGGCGATCACCGTGGCGAGCTGGAGCTCGGCGGGCGCGCCGTTCGCGAGCGAGACCGCGGAAGCCGCCTCCGGCGCCGCGACCACCGTGCGGTCGCGGCCGAGCTCGACGGCCACCGCGAGCGCCCGGTCGGCCGCGCGCATCAGCGCGTGCGCGTCGACGCCGTGGCTCGGGTGCGTTGCCACGCCGAAGCTGAAGGTGAGCGGCGTGTGAGCGCGCGCGGAGCCGCGATGGGCGGCCCGGCGCAGGCGCTCGGCCATGATCTGGGCGCCCTGCTCGTCCGCCTCGGGGAGCAGCAGCGCGAACTCCTCCGCGCCGATGCGGGCCGCGACGTCGCAGCGCCGCTTCCAGCGCTCGAGGTCGCGCGCGATCTCGCAGAGCGCAGCGTTGCGCGCTCCATCGCCATCGCGCTCGACGAGGAGGGCGAGGCGATCGACGCGGCCGACGACCACGGAGACAGTGCGGCCGTGGCGCCGCGAGCGCTCCACCTCCTTCTCGAGCAGGTCCTCGAAGGAGTCGCGGTTGATCAGCCCGGTGAGCGTGTCGGCGTGACTCGAGACCGCGATCCGGTCCTTGAGGTCGCGAACGAGCGCCGCTTGGCGCAGCGCGATATAGGCCAGCCCGACGGCGCCGGCGGTAGGCAGCAAGAGCCCGAGGAGCTCGAGGGTCCCCATCTGCAGGCAAATATCGGTGGATGCAGGCAACTTCTTGAAGTCCGGCACAATGACCTGGCTCCATGTGGATCCAGAAGCGGATCGAGCTCGCGGCGCGACCGCGCGGATTCCACCTCGTCACCCGCGAGATCGTGGACGGCGTCCCGGAGCTCGAGTCGCTCCAGGTGGGCCTCGCCACGGTCTTCATGCAGCACACCTCGGCCTCGCTGACGCTGAACGAAAACGCGTCCCCGGACGTGCGGCGTGACTTCCGCGCCTGGTTCGACAGGGCGGTCCCGGACGGCGCCGGCTACTTCGCCCACACGCTCGAGGGGCCGGACGACATGCCCGCGCACATCAAGGCGTCGCTCACGGGCAGCTCGCTCGTCCTGCCCGTCGCGAGCGGACGGCTTGCGCTCGGCACCTGGCAGGGGATCTACCTGTGCGAGCACCGCGACCACGGCGGCGCGCGCAGCGTCGTGGTGACGGCCTTCGGCGAGAGCGCCTAGCCGGTTCGAGCCGCCGCCGCCGCCGAAGCATTCCTGGATCGGGCACGTCTGCGGGCCCAGCACAGGAATGCTCGCCGAGAGCGCCTAGGCCTCGATGCGGTGAGCACCCGGGCGAGCTCCACACGTTCGTCTCGAGGAAGCTCTTGAAGGCCTCCGCCTCTCGACGGTGTCGAACTCGAGCTGGACGTAGATGTAGTTCTGATCGTCAGCCGGCTGACGAATCCGGTGGGCCCGGACCCTGCTCCCGCCCGCGGCGCGCTTCGCCGAAGCGTGCTCAGGCCGGCGCCTGCGCCTTCGACCACTCGGCCTTGTGGATGCTCTTCTGCTCCTGGTAGTGGACGAGCGCCTCGGGCGAGTCGACGTCGCCGAGCGTCGGGTGCCATGGGACGAGCTCCTCGGCGGTCTCGATCCCGAAGCGCTTGGCGAGCACCGCGCCCATCGACTTGACCTTCATCTCGCCGAAGCCCGGCAGGCCGCCGATGTTCGCGCGCAGCTCGTCGGCGGTCGACGCGTCCGTCCAGATGCGCGACGGGTCGCCGCCGTAGTGCTCGCGGACGTGCGCGGCGAGCTCCTGGACGCGGCGGGCCATCGTCTTCGGGTAGCGGTGGACCACGGGCCGCTCGCGGAAGAGGGGTTCGAGATCCGTGTCAGCCAATGCGTCCACGTCGAGCGATCCGAGCCGCTGCTTGATCAGCAGGGGCCCCTCGAAGGCCTTCATGACCGTCACGCGCTGGTCGAGCTCGAACCCGACGAGCAGCGCCATCGGGTCCTGCGCGATCAGGGCGTTGGCCTCGTCGTTCTCGGTGAAATAGAGGCGCTCGGGCATGGCCGGGCATGCTACTCCGTCTTCCCCGTGTGCGAACATGTGTTCGTGCGCTGGGACAACCTCAAGATCGACGCCGACGCCTCGCTCCCGGGCTACCGCGAACCGGCGACGGTCCGCCGCTTCGACGCCCCCGAGGCGCTCGACACCCGCTTCTACGAGGTGCGCGCGAAGTCGGCCCTGAACCGCGTCCCGGAGATGTCGCAGGTGCCGTTCCGCTGGACGATCAATCCGTACAGAGGATGCAGTCATGGATGCCTCTACTGCTTCGCTCGCCCCACCCACACCTACCTCGACTTCAACGCGCGCGAGGACTTCGAAAAGGAGATCGTCGTCAAGGTCAACGTCCCCGAGGTCGCCCGCGCGGAGCTGATGCGGCCGTCGTGGAAGCACGAGCACGTCGCGCTCGGGACGAACACCGATCCGTACCAGTGGGTCGAGGGCCGCTACAGGCTCATGCCCGGCATCTGGGAGGCGATGCGCGACTCCCGCACGCCGTCGTCCGTGCTCACGAAGTCGCCGCTGCTCCTGCGCGACATCGAGCTGATGAAGGAGATGCACGCGGCCGGCGGCTTCGCGGCGAACCTGTCGATCCCGACGCTCGATGAGAAGGCGTGGCGCGCGAGCGAGCCGCACACGCCGCACCCGCGCAAGCGGATCGAGGCGGTCGCCGAGCTCAACCGGCAGGGGATTCCGTGCGGCGTGCTGGTCGCTCCCCTGATGCCCGGCATCAACGACGCTCCCGAGCAGGTCGAGGAGATCCTCGAGCTGTGCGGCGAGGCCGGCGCCGTGACGATCGGCGGCATCTGCCTGCATCTGCGCGGCGAGGTGCGCGACATCTTCATGGACTGGCTGCGCTCCTACCGGCCGGATCTCGTGCCCCGCTACGAGCGCCTCTACGCGCGCGGCGCCTACGCGCCGAGCGCGGAGCGCGAGCGGATCGCCGCCCTCACCCGCAGGGGGCGGCGCGTCACCCCGAGCGAGTTCCGCCAGACCGCGGCCGCCTTCGAGCGGCGCCGCGAGCGCGGCACGTTCGCCGAGCCCGAGCCGCGGCCGCCGGCGCAGGGGTCGCTCTTCTGAGGGGAGGTGGTCAGTCGCGCAGAGCTTCGAACTCGCCCGTGCCGACCTCGCGCTCGATCTCGGCCTCGATCTCCTCCGGGCTGAGCGACGGGATCTCGCCCGTCTCGACCTGGCGCTTGATCTCGCGCTCGCGGAAGCGGCGGAACTTGAGGATCTCGAGCACGACCACGAGGTAGACGGACGACGCGAGCGCCAGGGCCGCGAAGCCGAGGATCACGACCGTCCAGCCGGCGTGCAGGGTGCCGTCGTCCTCGGAGTACGGGACGAAGCGCAGCGCGAGCGCGAGGAGGGCCAGCGAGGTGGTCCACAGGTACAGGTAGACGACCGTCCGGCGCTGCGAGAAGCCGATGTTCGCGAAGCGGTGGTGGAAGTGCGTGCGGTCGGCTTCGTAGACGGGGCGTCTGTACTTGATCCGCTTCGCGATCACGAAGCCCGAGTCGAGGATCGGCACGGCCAGCACCACGAGCGGGAACACAAGCGCCACCACGGCATTCGTCTTCAGGGCGCCCTGCACGGCTATCACCGCCAGCAGGTAGCCGAGCAGGTTCGAGCCGGAGTCGCCGAGGAAGATCGAGGCGGGATGGAAGCCGTGGCGCAGGTAGCCGAGCGACGCGCCCGCCGTGATCGCCGCGAGAATTCCCGCCACCTCGCGGTCGAGCGACAGGGCCACGATCCCGAGCGTGATGGCCGCGATCGTGCACACGCCGGCGGCGAGGCCGTCCACGCCGTCGATGAAGTTGACCATGTTCATCACGGCGACGATTGCGATCACGGTCGCCGGATATGCGAACACGCCGAGGTCGACGTGGCCGATGAACGGCAGCGTGAACGTCTCGACGCGAACGCCGCTCACGACCGGGATCAGCGCCGCGAGGATCTGGCCCGCCAGCTTGACCTCGAAGCCGAGCTCGAGGATGTCGTCGGCCGCGCCGACGAGGGTGATCGTGGCCGCGCCCGCGACGATGGCCCAGGTCACGTCGGTGTGGGGCAGGTAGAGCACGGCCGCCGCAGCGACCCCGATGAGCACTGCGATTCCCCCGAGCCGCGGCGTCGGGAGGCTGTGCAGCCCGCGCTCGCGCGGGACGTCGATGGCCCCGATCCGCCAGGCGATACGCCCGACGATCGGCGTGAGCACCCAGACGATGATCAGCGCCAGGCCGAAGCCCTTGGCCGCGGTTCCGAGTTCGGTCACGTGTGGGGGGAGGCTAGTGGGCCGATTCCTGTCCCTGGACCACTCCCGTTCGCGCTCCACCGCCGATTTCCTGCGTCCCCGAGGCGCCGGGACGTCCCCAGTGCTCGAACCACAGGGTCAGCGAGATCAGCCCCCAGAGCTGGCGGCTCAGATCGGCACGTCCACGGACATGGTCGTCGAGCAGCCGGCGCGGAAGCTCGGGCTGGAGCAGGCCCTGGCGGGCGATCGCGTCCGGAGCGAGCACCTCGCGGGCGAACGGCTCGAGCTCGCCCCGCAGCCACGCGGCCGCGGGGATCGAGAAGCCCTGCTTCTTCGCCTTCAGGATCTCGCGCGGGACGAGCGGCTCGAGCGCCCGGCGCAGGAGGCGTTTCTTCGCGAGCCCGCGGACCTTGAGATGGGTCGGCAGGGCAAGGGCGAGCTCGGCGACCGCGCTGTCGAGATACGGAACCCGCGCCTCGAGCGAGTTGGCCATGCTGGCGCGGTCCGTCTTGACGAGCAGGTCGTCGACGAGATAGACGCGCAGGTCCACGTCCTGGAGGCGCGCGAGCGGCTCGGCGCCGGCGGTCTCTGCGTAGCGCTCGCGCCAGATGCCGAGCACGTCGAACCCTGCGGGCTCGCGCTCGGCGAGGAGCTGCGCACGCAGGTCGTCCGAGA
Source organism: uncultured Thermoleophilaceae bacterium (assembly GCA_963808775.1). GTDB lineage: Bacteria > Actinomycetota > Thermoleophilia > Solirubrobacterales > Thermoleophilaceae > JACVRW01. The sequence goes on along the minus strand of CAWEGR010000005.1, from coordinate 433,225 downwards.
AGATCTCCTTCCAGGCGTGGTGGCGCTCGAGCGGCGGCAGTGCGCCGCCCGCGGCGAAGCGCTTTGCCTTGTAGTCGAAGCTCACCTTGGCGGATGAGCTCGGCAGCAGGTTCAGCAGCGGGCCGAGCGCGGACGCCGCCCGGCCGACCCGCGGGGCGAGCAGGTCCGCCACGTAGGTGTAGTAGCCCCCGAACAGCTCGTCGCCGCCCTCGCCGGACAGCGCCACCTTGACGTGATCGGAAGCGAGCTGCGAGACGAGGAAGGTGGGGAGCGCGGACGAGTCGGCGAGCGGCTCGTCGAACACCTCCGCCATGCGCGGCAGCAGCTCGGCCGCGTCCGGCCGGACCACCAGCTCGTGGTGGTCCGTCCCGTAGCGCTCCGCCACGAGCCGCGCGCCCGACAGCTCGTTGAACGAGCGTTCCTCGAACCCGATCGAGAACGTGCTCACCCGCGCGCCGCTCTCCTGGGCCGCGAGCGCCGCGAGCCCGGCGGAGTCGACGCCGCCCGAGAGCATCACGCCCACCGGCACGTCCGACACGAGGTGGGCGCGCACCGAGTCGCGCAGGCGCTCACGCAGCTCGGCGGCGAGGATCTCGGGCGTCTCGCCGCGCAGCTCGGACGCCGGCGCGGGCGTGGGCGAGGCGAAGCGCTGGATCCTCGGCGGCTCGCCCTCGTCGAGCACGAGCAGGTGCCCCGGGAGCAGCTTGTGGGTGTCGCGGAAGATCGTGAGCGGCCCCGGGATCGAGTTGAACGCGAGGAACGACTCGAGCGCGCGCGGGTCGACCGCCCGCTCGAAGCCGGGCATGGCCATCAGCGCCTTCAGCTCCGATGCGAAGGCCAGGTGCGAGTCGCGCCGCCACCAGTAGAGCGGCTTGATGCCGAAGCGGTCGCGCGCCAGGACGAGGCGCCGCTCCCGCCCGTCCCAGATGGCGATCGCGAACATCCCGCGCAGGCGCTCGGCAAAGCCGAGGCCGTGCTCCTCGTAGAGGTGGACGATCGCCTCCGTGTCGCTGCGGGTCCGGAACACGTGGCCGCTGTGGGCCAGGCGCTCGGCGAGCTCGGCGTGGTTGTAGATCTCGCCGTTCTGGACGACGACGACCGAGCCGTCCTCGTTCGAGATCGGCTGATGCCCGTGCTCGAGGTCGATGATCGACAGCCGGCGCGCCGCCAGGCCGACCGGGCCGCTGCAGGTGGCGCCGTCGCTGTCGGGACCGCGGTGGCGAAGCGTCTCGTTCATGGCGGCCAGCACGCGTTCGTCGGCGCCCTCGGGCGCCCACAGGCCGCAGATGCCGCACACGCCGGGTCAGTTGCCTCCGCGGGCGCGCCGGGGCAGGTCCGCGAAGGTGTCGAGGATCGTCTGCAGGTACAGGCCGACGGAGCGGTCCGCGATGTACTCGAGGTCGTGCGCGAGCTTCTCCGCCCAGGTCATCTCGCGCGTCATGCGCAGCTGCGCGAAGCCGGTCATGCCCGGCGGGACCACGAGCCGCTGCCAGTACTGCGGGATCTCCTCGCAGAGCTCCTCGAAGAACGCCGGCCGGATCGGGCGCGGGCCGACGAGGCTCATGTCGCCCGCGAGCACGTTGATGAGCTGCGGCAGCTCGTCGAGGTGCGAGGCGCGCAGCATGCGGCCCACGAACGTCATCTCGTCCTCCGTCAGGCGCGTCAGCTCCGCGCCGAGGTAGGGACCGAGGCGCTGCTCGGCGTCCGGGGCGAGCGTGCGGAACTTGAACATCGTGAACAGGCGCCCCTCGCGGCCCACGCGCAGCCCGCGGTAGAGCACCGGGCCCGCCCGAGTCGAGCCGGATCGCGACGGCGATCAGCGCCATCAGCGGCGACAGCAGCACGAGCGCGGTGGCGGCGATCAGCTTGTCGAGCACGAGGAAGACCCGGTCGACGAGGCGCGGCTCGTAGCCCTCGTGGGCCATCCGCCGGTAGCGCTCGGCGAGGCTCTCGCCCTCGCGGGCCTCCGCCTCGGGGGGAGGCGCGACGACGGAGCTGAGGCGATGGGTCGAGCCGCGCCGGCGCAGCCGCTCGGTGACCGTCATCGCGGCGTCTCCAGGATCATGTCGGCGAGCACCCCGGGGTCGCGGCGCATGCGCTCGCCCTCCCCCTTCTCGCGCTTCTCGAGGTTGAGCGCACGCGCGCTCGTGAGCGGCCGCAACCTCCCCTCGCGGATGAGGGCCTCGTCGACACCGCCGAGCCGGCCGCCGTAGGTGGTGTAGACGGGCGTGCCGAGCGCCACCGCCTCGCGGTTCATCGTCCCGCCGGCGGAGACCACGAGGTCGGCGCGGGCGATCAGGCTCTGAGCGTCGACGGCCCTGTCCGGCACCACGATCGAGGGCAGGCCAAGCGAGCGGATGTATGCCCGCTGTTCCTCGGTCCGTGGCAGGACCACCGCGTGTGCGCCGTCATGGCGGCCGACGTACTGGAGCACCTGTGGAAAGAGCTTGTTTGACTTGCGGTGGTAGAGCGACACGTCCGGGGGCGGTCGAATCACGACCGTGACCCGGTCCTCGTCGATTCCGAGCCGCTTCATGATCTCGCGATCGGGCTCGAAGTCGGAGAGGTAGTACTCCTCCTTGAGCCCCGCGTACTGCACCAGCTTAGGCGGCTCGGCGCCATAACGCCTGAGGCGCACCGCCGGAATCCGGTCCGGGACCATCACGCGGCGGGCGAGCCGGCAGCCCACGTGGTGCTGCTGGACGGCGAACTCGTAGTCGAAGGTGTTGACCGCGGGGATGCGCAGAGAGGCCGCGGCGACGGCCAGGTCGTTCGACCCGTGAGCGACGGCGAGGTCGAAGCCGCCCCGCCCCGCGTAGCGCCGCGCGCGCCAGCCGCGCGACAGCAGGGCGCGCAGCTTGCGGGCGCGCGAGGCGCCGCCGTGGCGGCCGAATACCTCAGCCTCGAGGCCGTGCAGCTCGAGCAGCTGCACCGTCTGGGCGTAGTCGCGCGCCGTGAGCATCACGTCGTGCCCGCCTTCGCGCAGCCGCTCGACTATCGGCCGGAACACGAGGACGTGCGCCGGCGCCGTCATGTCCACCCAGATCCTCATCGAGCCCGCCGCGGCGGTGCGGGCACTCTACTCGCGAGGCCCGACGGAGATCGGGGAGTCAGGAGGCCTCTGGGATCACGTAGAACGCGACCACCGCGTACTGCAGCGCCGCGGCCACGATCACGAGCGCATGGAAGATCTCGTGATAGCCGAACACCGTCGGCACCGGGTCCGGGCGCTTGAACGCGTAGACGAGCGCGCCGAGCGTGTAGAGCAGCCCGCCGAGGCAGACGAGGGCCGTGCCGGTCACCCCGAGCTCGTCGAGCAGATCCGGGAAGGCCGCGACCGCGACCCAGCCCAGCATCACGTAGACGGCCGCGGCGACGACCTTCGGGGCGTCGATCCAGACGAGCTTCAGCAGGATCCCGCCGAGCGCGCCCGCCCAGACCACGATCAGGATCACGGTCGCGAGCGGGCCGTCGAGGACCAGCAGGGCAAACGGCGTGTAGGTCCCCGCGATCAGCAGGAAGATCGCGGAGTGGTCGAGGCGGCGCATCCAGCGCCGCCGCCCCACGGTCGACCAGGTGATGCGGTGGTAGAGCGCGCTCGTGCCGAACAGGAGCGTGACGCTGAAGGCGTAGATCGCGGCGGCGAGCCGCGGTGTCCCGGGCGGGGCGGCGATCACGAGCGCCGCCCCGATCGCGCACGACACGAAGAACGCCCACTGGTGCGAGACACCGCGCAGCCGCGGCTTGCTCAGCTTGGGACCCTTCGGCAGCAGCGGGGGTGGCGCGGCTTCCGTCATGCTCCCCAGGCTCAGGCGACCACCGGCTCCGCGAGCTGCGGATAGAGCGGGTGCTTGTCGGCAAGAGCGGATGTGCGCTCCGTGAGCTCCGTGCGCTTCGCGTCGTCCAGGTCGCCACCGAGCGCCTCGCCGATGACGCGGCCGACCTCGCGGAAGTCGTCCGCCTGGAAGCCGCGGGTGGCGAGGGCCGGGGTGCCGATCCGCAGCCCGGACGAGACCGCCGGCGGGCGCGGGTCGAACGGCACGGCGTTGCGGTTCACCGTGACGCCCACCGAGTGCAGCCTGTCCTCCGCCTGCTGGCCGTCGAGCGGGGACTCGCGCAGGTCAGCCAGCACGAGGTGGACGTCCGTGCCGCCGGTGAGCACGTTCACGCCCGCGGCGACCATCTCCTCGGCAACGATCGCGGCGCCCTCGCGCGTGCGGCGCTGGCGCTCGCGGAACAGATCCGTCCCGGCGATCTTCATCGCCACCGCCTTGCCCGCGATCGCGTGCATCAGCGGCCCGCCCTGGTGCCCCGGGAACACGCGCGAGTTGATCTTCTTCGCGTACTCCTCGCGGCACATGATCATCCCGCCGCGCGGGCCGCAGAGCGTCTTGTGCGTGGTGGTCGTGACGACGTCGCAGTACGGGATCGGGCTCGGGTGCTCCTCGGCGGCCACGAGGCCCGCGAAGTGCGCGATGTCCGCCATCAGCAGAGCGCCGACGGAGTCCGCGATCTCGCGGAAGCGCTTGAAGTCGAGCTGGCGCGGGTAGGCCGACCAGCCGGCGATGATCAGCTTCGGCCGCGCGTCCTCGGCGACGCGCGCGAGCTCGTCCATGTCGATGCGCTGGTCCTCCTCGCGCACGCCGTACGCGACGATGTCGAAGTAGAGCCCGGAGAAGTTGATCTTCATCCCGTGCGAGAGGTGGCCGCCGTGGTCGAGCTTCATGCCGAGGATGCGGTCGCCCGGCTCGAGCAGGGCCATGTAGGCGGCCGAGTTGGCCTGGGCGCCCGAGTGCGGCTGGACGTTCACGTGCTCGGCGCCGAACAGAGCCTTGGCGCGGTCGATCGCGAGCTGCTCCGCCACGTCCACGAACTCGCAGCCGCTGTAGTAGCGCTTGCCCGGATAGCCCTCGGCGTACTTGTTCGTGAGCACGGAGCCCCCGCAGTCCAGGATCGCCTGCGGAACGAAGTTCTCGGACGCGATCATCTCGAGCGTGCGCTCCTGTCGCGCGGTCTCGTCGCGGAGCACCTGCGCGATCTCGGGATCGACGTCAGCGACGGGTTTGGTGAAGAAATCCGGGCTCAGATCGCTCATCCGGAGCCACGGTACAGCACCGCCTCGATGCGGTCACGGGGGAGCGCGCCCTCGCGCTCGAGCGCGAACTCGCCGTCCTCCTCGTAGCGCGTCAGATCGACCACCGTCGACGGCGTCCCGGGCAGTTCGCCACCGTCCAGGGCCACGTCCACGCCGGCCCGGATGCCGGCGTCCACGTCGGCCAGCCGGCGAGCGTCGGGACCGCCCGAGGGGTTCGCGCTCGACTGCAGCAGCGGGAGCGAGACGGCGCTCAGCGGGGCGAGCGCCCCCGCCAGCTCCGGGACCCTGAGGCCGAGCACCTCGGGCGCCGGCCCGCACGCGAGCGGGAACATCCGGTCCGGGTTGGGGAGAAGAAGCGTGACGGCCCCCGGCAGCAGGCGCTCGACGGCGCCGAGCGTCCGCGGCGCGAGCTCCGGCAGCGCCGCGAGGGCCGGCTCGAGGCGGCAGAACATCACGGCGGCGGGACGGTCAGCGCGGCGTCCCTTGAGCTCGTAAAGCCGCTCGACGGCCTGCGGGGACTCGGCGTGCACCGCGAGCCCGTAGACGGTGTCGGCCGGGAACAGCCCGACTCCGCCGTCCGCCAAGCGGCGCTCGAACTCCGCCACCTCCTCGGGGGTCATGAAGCGCGATGTATAGCTACGGTGGCCGGGATGAAGTCCGCTCGCGCCCTCCTGCTCGCCGCCCTCGCCGTCCTCCTTCTGCCTGCCTCCGCATCGGCGGATCGTCCGTCGCGGGTCCGGGATGTGCTCGTGGTGAGCAACAACTGGGCCGGCACAGCCGACCTCGTCGATCCGCACACCTTCAAGCGGCTCAAGCGAATCAACGTGATTCCCGACAGGGAGGAACGCGTCGCCGAGATCCTCGCCGATCCCGATCCGCTGCGGACGTTCTACTTCGACAACATCCGCACGCTGATCGGCGAGGGCCACGACCAGTACGTCGACGACGGCTTCACGTCTCCGAACGGGCGCGTCGTCTACTTCTCGCGGCCGAGCTTCGCCGACGTGGTCGCGATCGACCTCCGCACCGGTGACATCCGCTGGCGCACGAAGATCGACGGCTACCGCGCCGACCACATGGCCATCTCGAGAAACGGCCGCCGCCTGCTCGTCTCGGCCTCCACCGCGCGGACCGTCAACGTGATCAGGACGCGCGACGGGCGCATCGTGGGCCGCATCCCCTCGGGCGACTCCCCGCATGAGAACAACTTCTCCCGCGACGGAAGCCGCATCTTCCACGCGAGCATCGGCACGGTCTACACGGACACGGACGACCCGAGCCAGGACTCGACGAAGGGCGAGCGCGTCTTCGAGGTGATCGACGCGCGGACCCTGAAGGTGCTGAAGCGGATCGACATGGGCCAGAAGCTCGCCGACGCGGGGTATCCCGGGATGAGCTCGGCGGTCCGGCCGATGGCCATCACGCCGGACGAGCGCTTCGTGTACTTCCAGGTCTCCTTCTTCTTCGGGATCGTCCAGTACGACCTGCGCGCCGACCGCGTGGTGCGCGTGCTGAACCTGCCGCTCGGCGCCGCAGAGGGTTTGCCGCGCACCGCTTTCCTGCTCGACTCGGCGCACCACGGTCTGGCGATGAATCCACGCGGGACCAGGCTGTGCGTTGCGGGCACGATGTCGGGATATGCCGCGATCGTCACGCGGCGACCGTTCCGGGCGCGGCGCGTCACCCGCGTCGGGCGCGTGCCGTACTGGGCGCATACGAGCGAGGACGGGCGCTACTGCTTCGTATCCGTGGCCGGCGACGACCGCGTCGCGGTGATCTCCTTCAGGACCGGCCGTCAGGTCGCGCGCATCAAGGTGGGCGACCACCCGCAGCGCATGCGCACCGGCGTGATCCGCCGCGCCTACGTGCGCTGAGGGACGGTCCCGACCGTGATCCGCTCCCAGTCCGCCAGGTCGGGATAGGACTCCGCGTCGTCGAGCATCGTGCGGATCTGACCGGCCTGGGCCTGGCCGTGTTCGAGCGCGACGCGCGTTCCCGGCCGCGCCTGGGCGATCAGCTCTCGGATCGCGTCGAGGCCGTCCTCGCCCGACACGAACGCCTCGCGCGGCTCGTAGCGGCGGATCTCGAGGCTGGAGACCGTCCCACTCGTCCTCGCGGATGTAGGGCAGGTTGGCCACCACGAGGTCGTACTCGCCCTCGGGCAGGCCGGCCTCGCCCGACACCTCGAGCGGGAGGCCGAGCCGCGATGCGTTCTCGCGGGCCACGGCGGCGGCCGGCTCGTAGGGCTCGCTGGCGGTCACCTGCAGGTCCGGCCGCTCGTGCATGAGGGCGAGCGCGATCGAACCGGCGCCCGTGCCCACGTCGTGCACGCGCGCGCCCTCGGGCTCGCGCGCGGCGATCTCCACGAGCAGCTCCGTCTCGGGACGTGGGATCAGCGCGCGGCTGTCGACCGCGAGATCGAGGTGGCGGAAGCCCTTGCGCCCGATGATGTACGCCACGGGCTCGCGCGCGACCCGGCGCCGCACGTGCTCCGCGATCACGCGCGCGGCGGCCGGCGGGATCTCGCGCGCGGGGTCCATGAACAGAGTGGCGCTGTCGACCTCGAGCGCGTCCGCGATCAGCAGCTCAGCGTCGAGCCGCGGCGTGTTCGCCCCGGCGGCGGCGATTGCCGTGACGGCGGCGTCGAGGGCGTCGCGGACGATCATTGGCCGACCGGCTCCGCGGCCTCGAGCATGCGGCGCTTCTCCTCCGCCTCGAGCGCGGCCGTGAACCCGGCGAGGTCGCCGTCGAGCACGCCGGGCAGGTTGCCCTTGGTGAGGCCGACGCGGTGGTCGGTCACGCGGTCCTGCGGGAAGTTGTAGGTGCGGATCTTCTCGGCCCGCTCGCCCGTGCCGACCTGCGCGAGCCGCGCCGCCGCGAGCTCGGCCTGCTGGGCCGCCATCTCGCGCTCGAGCAGGCGCGCGCGCAGCACGCGCATGGCCTTCTCGCGGTTCTGGAGCTGGGACTTCTCGTCCTGCATCGAGACGACGAGGCCGGTCGGCCTGTGCGTGATGCGCACCGCGGAGTCCGTCGTGTTGACGGACTGCCCGCCCGGCCCCGACGAGCGGTAGACGTCGATCTGAAGGTCGTTCTGGTCGATCTGCACGTCCACGTCCTCGGCCTCGGGAAGCACCGCGACCGTCGCGGTCGAGGTGTGGATGCGCCCCTGCGACTCGGTCGTGGGCACGCGCTGGACCCGGTGCGTGCCGCCCTCGAACTTGAAGACGCTGTAGGCCCCGTCGCCCTTGACCGCGAACGTGAAGTGGCCGTCGCCGACCTCGATCGGCTCCTGCTTGAAGCCGCACCGCTCGGCGTAGCGGCCGAGCATGCGGTAGAGGTCGCCGGCGAACAGGCCGGCCTCCTCCCCGCCCGCCCCCGGCCTGATCTCGACGATCACGTCCTTGTCGTCGTTCGGGTCGGGCTCGACCATCGCGAGCCGGATCTCCTCCTCGAGCTCGCCGATTCGCTCCTCGGAGGTTCCGAGCAGCTCGCGCAGCTCGGGGTCCTCGCCCGCCTCGGCGAGCAGCTCGCGGGCGCCCGCGGCATCGTCCGTCGCGTGGCGCCACTCCTGCGCGAGCGCGTGCGCGGACTCGAGCTGCCGGTACGCGCGGCCGACCTCCGCGTAGCGGCGCTGATCGGAGATCACCTCGGGATCGGACATCTGCTCCGATAGCTCGGAGAAGCGTCCCTCGATCTGCTCGACCAGGCGCTCGATCACACGGTGGAGGGTACGCGCCGCCCCCAGCTCGCGGCCTGCGCGAACTCGATGAGGCGGTGGAAATACCCCTCCACCGGAGGACCCGGCCCGAGCCGGCGGTCGTCGAATCGGACCCTCATGGCGAAGTACGGGAAGTAGACCTCCATGCGGCGGAGGCCGGCGTGGCGGCGGCGCAGCAGCGGGTGCAGGATGCGCCGGTAGAGGCCGGGCGGCACCGTCGCGGGCGCCGGGCGCTCGAACTGGCTCGAAGCGAGCTCCATCAGGCGGCCGACGGTCGTGGCGTTGCGCCCGGCGACGAGGTGGAAGGTGCCGTCGGGCCCGTCCTTCGCGAGCCCGTGGACGCGGTCGGCCACGTAGTCGACCGGGACGATGTCGACGGGCGCGTCCTTGCGCGCCGGGATCGCCGGGATCGCGCCGCGCGCGAACGCCTTGAGCGGTCCGTACAGGACGTTGAACGAGGTCGTGCGCCCGGTGCGGCTGTCGCCGACGACGATGCTCGGCCTCAGCACCTGCAGGGGCATCCCGTCGCCGCGCTCGCGGAGCAGCCGCTCGGCCTCGAACTTCGAGCGCTCGTAGGGATTGCGAAAGCGCTGGCCCACGTCGAGCTGGTCCTCGCGGAAGAGCGCGCGCGGCTCGCCCGCCACGTAGGCCGTCGACACGTACGTGAGGCGCTCGAGCGCCCGGCAGCGCTGGGCGAACTCGAGCACGCGCGCGGTGCCGTCGACGTTGATGCGGCGGGACTCGTCGAGCGGAAGGTCGAACGACACGGACGCCGCGCAGTGGACGATCAGCGAGACCTCGTCGGCGAGCTGCTCGGCGGAGCGCGGCCCGAGCCCGAGGCCCGGCTGCTCGATGTCGCCGGCGTGCGCGCGCAGGCGCGGGTGGCTCGGCAGCCTCGCGGCGGCGGAGTCGTCGTCCTGAGCGCGCACGAGCGCATGGATGGGCCTGTCACCTGACTCCAGGAAGCGGCTCAGGACCTCTCCACCCACGAATCCCGTGGCGCCGGTGATGAGCACGGCGCCCATCCATAGGGGCTGCCCGTGGACGGCAGGCCCCAAACCTCCTTCGCGGCTAGGCCACGACCTCCATGCCGACGAGGTCCTCCTCCTTGGCCGCGCGCGGGTTCTCGACGGCGAGCACGGCATCGAGCGCTGCGATCGCGACGGCGAGCTGGGAGAGGTCGGGCTCGCGCGTGGTGAGCCGCTGGAGCTGGATGCCGGGCCACATGAGGATGCGCGCCCAGCGCTTCGTGCGGTTCTTCCCGAACCACTTGATCAGCTCGAACGCGAGCCCGGCGACGATCGGGATGCCCACGATCCGCGAGATGAACAGCCAGTGCCAGTCGAGCTTGCCGAGCGGCGCGAACACGAAGATGGCCACGATCATCACGATCAGCAGGAAGCTCGTGCCGCAGCGCGGGTGGAAGCGCGAGTAGCGCTGCGCGTTCTCGGGCGTGAGCTCCTCGCCGGCCTCGTAACACGAGATCGTCTTGTGCTCGGCGCCGTGGTACTGGAACACCCGCTGCAGGTCCGGCATGCGCGAGATCAGGACGAGGTAGCCGAGGAAGATCGTGATCCGCACGAGCTTCTCGATCACCACGAACAGGATCGAGTTGGGGATCTTGTCGGCGAAGATGTTGGTCAGGCCGGCGGGCAGGAGGAAGAACAGGCCGACGGCGAACAGCAGCGCGAAGACGATCGTCCCCGCCCAGGCTCCGCCGCCGATCTCCTGCTTCTCGCCCTCGCCGCCGGGCGGCATCTGGGCATTCGCCGAGATCCCGAGCGCCTTGAAGCCGATCTTGAGCGACTCGCCGAGCGCCGCGACGCCGCGGATGATCGGCAGCCGCAGGAGGCGATGGCGCTTCGTCCAGGAGACGAGCGGCTCCGAGACCACCTCGATCTCGCCCTTCGCGCCCTCCTTCGAGTCGGCCCCGCCGGCGGCGAGCTGCTCCGCGGACGGCTTGCGCACCGCGACCGCCCAGGTGGAGACGCCCCGCATCATGACGCCCTCGAGGACCGCCTGGCCGCCGACGGGCGCGTCGCGAGTCGCCTCGCGCAGGTGATCCGGGGAGTGTCCTTCGGTCGACGAGGAGGCGCTCACCACTCTCATCGTATCGGCGGCTGAGCGGCGTTCCTGAGACCCGCTCAGCGCCGGGCGATCTCGGCGCAGCGGAGCTCGTGGACGTTGTCGCGCTCGGAGCTCTCGAGGACGAGGCCCGCGGGATCCGCCACGGCGCGCACGCGACGGCCGCAGGAGGGCCCGCGGAAGACGAGCCGCGCGTGCTCGCCCGGGCCGAGGTCGGTGAAGGTCAACTGGTCCACGACGTCGCCGTCGACCGAGAGCGCGACGGCGCCCGTGGGCACCGGAGCCCGCCCGGTGTTCGTGACGCGCACGATGTAGCGCACGACCCCTCGCACCCGGGTCGGGTCCGAGCCGATCACGCGCGTGGTGAGGTTCGGCAGGGCGGTGAACGGCCGGCACTGAGCGGAGTGGCGCTGAACCTGGCGGATCACGACTCCGTTCGCGTCGAGCCAGCGGAAGTCGACCCGCATGCGATAGACGGCATTCGCGGACAGGCCCTCGACCGCCTGCCGGTAGCCGAAGCGCTCGACGCCCGGGTCCGATCGCTGCCAGATGCCGAGCCCGGGTGGCTTCAGCCGGTGGAATCCCTCGAGCCCGGTGCGCTCGAGCAGGGTGAAGCGCATCCACATCCGCTCCGTGCTCTCGAGCGCGAGCATGCGGCCGCGGAACACGGCCGAGTGCAGGGCGCCGGAGCAGCTCACGAGCTTCACGACCGCCGGCCCGACCGTCGCCGGCGCAGGGGCCACCGCCGTCGCGAGGGCGACGAGGGCCAGTCCGGTGGTCAGCGCTGCACGGCGCATGCCCCGAGTGAACAGCCTCGGGGCGCCTGAGTTGCGGAGGGCCGGCGCTCAGCCGCGCGAGCGGGCGGCGCGGCGGCGGAAGCGCTCGACGCGCCCGCCCGTGTCCACGAGCTTCTGGCGGCCCGTGTAGAACGGATGGCAGTTCGAGCAGATCTCGACATGGAGCTCGGGCTTCGTGGAGCGGGTCCAGAACTCGTTTCCGCAGGTGCAGCGGACGTGCGAGGGGACGTAGTCGGGGTGGATGTCCGGCTTCATTGCCCGTTCAATGCTAGCGAGGGGTGACAAGTCCCCTGAACCATGCGCGCAGGCGCGCCCACCAGGTGCCCGGCCCCCTGAAGCGCGCCGGCGGGGGCTGCTCCGCGCGCACCATCGCGACCCACTCGTCGAGCGGCAGCGAGCCCTCGATCAGGTGCGCGAGAGCGGAGACGACGGGAGCGTCGAGCCCCTGGCGCTCGATCGCGTGCGCGAGCAGCCGCACGGTCTCGAGCGCCTCGACGGCCTGGCCGACGCGAGCCGGGATCTCCTCGGCCGGGACACCCTGTGCGAGCAGCTCGCCGGCGCTGCGGTTGCGCGACTTCGGGGCGAGCGCGGTGGCCACGAGGTCGCCCGGTGCCGGCGCGCCCGACGAACGTGCGCGCCTGGCCGCCGCTGAGCGCGGCGAGCGACAGCACCTCGAGGAAGATGTCGGCCGCGGCCATCCCGGCGGCGTTCAGGCCCTGCGCCTGCGTCGCACCCACCGCGACGGCGGCGACGTTCTTCGCGATCCCGGCCAGCTCGACGCCCACCGGGTCGTCCGAGACCTCGCACACCACCCCCGAGCGCTGGAACGTCTCAGCCACGCGGTGGGCGAGGGCCTCGGAGCGGGAGGCGCAGACGAGCCCCGCGCCCGCCTCCACCATCTCGCGCGCGTGCGCCGGGCCGCCGACGCACGCCACGCGCTCGGGCCCGAAGGCCTGCTCGAGCACGGCGGCCGGCGGCAGTCCGTCGGGCGGCACGAGCCCCTTCGCGAGCGAGACGATCCCCGCGCGCTCTGTCACGCCGAGGCGCCCGAGCTCCGCCACGGCCTCGCCGATTCCCTTCGAGGGGACCGCGAGCATCACGAAGTCGGCGCGCGCGAACTGGTCCGGATGGGCGCCGAACGCGCGCACCTGCAGGTCGCGCGGCAGCTCGACTCCCGGGAGGTAGCGCCCGTTCTCGCGCGCGTTCCCGAGCGCCTCCGCCTGCTCGGGAGTGCGGCACAGCAGCGTGGTGCGGACGCCCGCGCGCTCGAGCAGGACGGCGACGGCCGTGCCGAAGGAGCCGGCGCCGACAACGGTCGCGCGGCGGGGATGCTGACCCGGATAGCGGATGCGCGGAAGCTAGCGAGTGGCCGGATGCGCGGTCGCCGTCCGGCCCGGGGACTGAAATGTCCGGAGTGGGCGAGCCCGAGGACTACGAGCGCCGCTTCCGGCGCGCCGGCCTGCCGCTCTTCATCGAGGACCGCTCGGCGCGCGAGGACGTCTGGACCCGCGCGGCGCCGCTGCTGACGCTGGTCTTCCTCGGCGAGATGCTGGGCGCGATCCAGCTCGACTGGCCGGTGCTCGCGAACGTCGCCGCCGCGCTCGGCGGCCTCGCGATCCTGCTCGGGGCGTTCGGCCTGCTGAACCTCGCGCGCGGGCGGCCGTTCTGGTCGCGGCCGCAGGACGTCGGCAACGCGGAGCTCGCGGCGTTCGTGCTGTTCCCGGCGGCCCTGCCGCTCATCTTCGGCGGGCAGGCGGGCAGCGCGGCCGCCACCGTCGCCGCGAACCTGCTGCTGCTCGCGCTCGTCTACGCGGTGATCGCCGGCGGCCTCGTGGCGATCCTGCGCTGGGCGGCGATGCGGCTGGTCGGGCAGCTCGGCGCGGCCGTGAGCGTGCTGTCGCGGGCGGTCCCGCTGCTGCTCGTGTTCGCGCTCGTGCTGTTCATCAACACGGAGATGTGGCAGGTCTTCTCGGAGATGCCCGAGGCCTTCCTCGTCCTCGTGGGCGTGCTGTTCGTGGCGGCGGGTTCGCTGTTCGTGATCGTGCGCCTCCCCCGCGAGGTGTCCGCGCTCGAGCGCGAGGCGGGCGACGGGCCGCCGCTCGAGCCGCGCGAGCGCTTCAACGTCGGCCTCGTGCTGTTCGTCAGCCAGGGGCTGCAGATCTTCGTGGTCAGCCTCGCGATCGCCGCGTTCTTCGTCGTCTTCGGCGCGCTCGCGATCGGGCCGGTGGTGCGCGAGGCGTGGGCGGTGGCCGACGGCTCGGTCCTGCTCGACTTCGAGCTGTTCGGCCAGCAGGTCCAGATCACCGAGGCCCTGCTCCGGGTCTCCGGCGGGATCGGCGCGTTCGCGGGGCTCTACTACGCGATCGCGGTCCTCACGGACGCCACGTACCGCGAGGAGTTCCTCGAGGAGCTCACCGCGGAGATGCGCGAGACCTTCACGGCGCGCGCGCAGTACCGCGCCGCGCGGGCCTGAGGGTCGCCTGCCCTCAGGTCACCTGGCTTGCCAGGTCAGCTGAGATCGCGGCCGCGGGCCTTCCGTCGCCCTCAGGTGGCCTGGTAGTTCGGGCCGTCGCCGCCCTCTGGCGGCGTCAGCCGGCCACCCTTGGCGGTGATCGCTCCGCACTGCACGCAGTTCGAGGGCGTGATCTGGAGCCTGACCTCGTGCTTGCCGTCGAGCTTCCCGTTGCCGTCCGCGCGCGCCGCCTCGAGCTCCTCCTCCGGCACCTCGTAGACCGCCGCGGGGCACATGTTCTGCCACATCAGCGCCACCTCGAGCGGCACCTTGTCCTGGATGCGGATGTGGTTCGGCGCGTCGTCGCGGGTCGCGTTGCCGGTGGCGAAGACCGATGAGAGCTTGTCGAAGGTGACCTTGCCGTCCGGCTTCGGATAGGCCTTGTCGCGGTCGCCGATGAAGACGTCGACGGTGGCGTCGTCGTGCGTCTTCCAGCGCCCGCCGGGAAGCCGCCCGCCCGAGATCTCCATCATGTTCGCGACCGCGCCGCCTACGAGGAAGCCCTTCGCGAACGGCTGGCGCATGTTGCGGGAGCGGCGCGTGTCCTTCTCGATCTCGGAGCCCCTGATCATCTCCTGATAGTTCGAGAGGTCGGCGACGCCCTCCTCGCCCGTCTTCAGGCGCTCGTAGATCGCCTCGGCGGCGAACATGCCCGCGTGCATCGCGTAGTGGACACCCTTCAGCGTCGGGATGTTGACCATGCCCGCGCCGTCGCCCACGAGCGCCATGCCGGGCGCCCAGAACTGCTTCGGCTGCGCCCAGTAGCCCCCTGACGGGATCGTCTTCGCGCCCCAGCCGACCCGCTTCCCGCCCTCGATGATCTTCGCGACGAGCGGGTGCTGCTTCAGGAGCTGGAGGGTGTCGTGCACGCTGAAGGTCGCGTCGCGGTAGTCGAGGCCGCAGACGAAGCCCATCGAGACGCGGTCCTCGCCCATCGGGTAGATGAACGAGCCGCCGAACTCGCGGTATTTCGCGGACAGGCGCAGCGGCCAGGCCATCGTGTGGATGACGCGGTCGAGCGGCCGCTCGACCTCCCAGACCTCCTTGACGCCGAGCTCCCACTGCTGCGGATCCTCCGAGCCGATGTCGAAGTAGCGGATCGCGGCACCCGTGAGGTGGCCCTGGGTGCCCTCGGCGAGCACCGTGGCCTTGGCGATCAGGTCGGAGCCCGGCTCGAAGTTCGAGAGCTCCTGGCCGTCGCGGCCTCGGCCCTTGTCGCCCGAGCGGACACCGAGGACCTGCCCGTCCTCGACGAGCAGCTTCGTGGCGGCCGTCTCGCCCAGGATGTAGACGCCCGCCTCCTCGGCCTGGTCCGACAGCCAGCGCCCGAGCTGGGCGACCGACGTGACGTGGTTGCCGTGGTTGCGGAACGGCGGCGGCGTGGGCACCAGCGGGATCGCCCGCTTCGAGTTCGGCAGCAGGTAGACCGAGTCCTTGCCCACGGGCCCGTAGGTGGGCCAGTCCTCCTCGGGGAGGTCCGGGAACAGCTTCCGCATCGCCGACGGGTTCATCATCGCGCCCGAGAGCAGGTGCGAGCCGGGGCCCTTCCCCTTCTCCACGAGGGCGACGGGGACCTCGCCGAGCGACTCCATCAGCGCCTCGTCCTCGGCGAGCAGCTGGGTCAGGCGGATCGCGCAGGCGAGCCCGCCCGGTCCGCCGCCGACGATCACCACGCCCACCTCGATCCGCTCGTCCTCCGGGTCCGTGGGGGCGCCCACGAACTCCTGCGCGGAGTCCACGGGCGGCGGGAAGGAGATCGGCGCGGTGCTCATTCGCGCTAGCCCTTCTTGGCCTTCACGGCCTCGGTCAGCTTGGGCAGGATCTTGTTGAGGTCGCCAACGATCCCGAGGTCCGAGAACTCGAAGATCGGCGCGTTCGGATCCTTGTTGATCGCGACGATGTTCTCCGAGGCCTGCATGCCGACCTTGTGCTGGATCGCCCCCGAGATGCCCGCCGCCAGGTACAGCTTCGGCGCGACGGTCTTGCCCGTCTGGCCGATCTGGGCCGCGTACGGGTACCAGCCGGCGTCGACCACGGCGCGCGTGGCGGCGACCGCCCCGCCGAGCGCCCCCGCGAGCTCCTCGCAGAGGTCGAAGCCCTCGGCCTTGCCGAGGCCGCGGCCGCCCGCCACGAGGATGTTCGCGTCCTCGATGTTCACGTCGGCGCCGCGCTGCTCGCCGCGCTCGACCATGACGGCCTTCGTCGAGTGGTCCTCGAACGGCACGTCGACGTCGACCACCTCGGCCGCGCCGTCGCCGCCCTCGGCGATGTCGAACGCGTTGAGGCGGCCGATGATGATGCCCGGCTCGCCCACGTAGCCGACGTCGACGACCTGCGAGTCCTGCAGGATCGGGCGCTCGGCCACGAGCTTGCCGTCCTTCGCCTTCACGGCCGTGACCTCCATCGTCACGCCCGCGTTCAGCCGCGCCGTGAGCCCGGCGCCGATCTCGAAGCCGAGCAGGCCGCCGCCGAACAGCGCGTACGTGTAGCCGTCGTCCGAGATGATCTTGGCCATGGCGTCGACCACGGGCTGCGCGAGGCCCTCGGGCCCCCTGACGCGGTAGACCTTCGACGCGCCATAGCTCCCGAGCGAGCCGCACAGCTCGTCGGTCAGGTCGTCGCCGCCGAGGACGACCACGGCCGCCTCGCCGCCGAGCTCCCGAGCGAGCTTCGCGCCCTCGGAGACCGCGCCGAGCGAGTTCTTGTTGAACTCGCCCTCGTAGTGGAGTGCGTAGACGAGGATGCTCATGCCAGCAGCTTCCTTTCCTCGAGCCAGGCCACGATCTTCTCGACCGTCTCGTTCGTGTCCTCGTCCTCGATGATCGTGCCGCCCGCCTTCTCGGCCGGGGCGTTGATCGCGAGGACCTCCGTCCTCGAGCCTTCCTGGCCGACGCGGCCGTCCTCGATGCCCACGTCCGCGGTGGACCTGACGTCGCGCGGCTTCTTCTTGGCCCCCATGATCGCCTTGAGCGAGGGGTAGCGCGGCTCGTTGATCGCGTCACCGACCGAGATCACGGCCGGCAGCTCGACCTGGACGGTGTCGTAGCCGTACTCGGCCTGGCGCTCGCAGCGGAGCTTGCCGCCCTCGACGTCGAGCTTGATCACCTGCGTCAGCGACGGCATCTTCAGGTGGTCGGCCACGACGGCCCCGATCGTGTAGCACTCGCCGTCGGCCGACTGCTGGCCGAGCAGGACGAGGTCGGGCGACTCGGCCTCGAGCACCTTCGCGAGGGCGTAGCCCGTCGCGCAGACGTCCGACCCGGCGAGGCTCTCGTCGGTCAGGTGGACCGAGCGGTCGGCACCGAGCGCGACGGCCTTGTTGAGGGTGCGGCCCGCCTCCGACGGCGCCATCGTCACCGCCACGATCTCCTCGACGTCCACGGCGCCGCCCTCGCGGATCTGCATGGCGGCCTCGATGGCGTGGGTGTCGAACTGGTTCAGCGTGGTCTCGCCCGAGCGATCGAGGCGCTTGGATCCCTGATCCATGCGCTTCTCGACCGCCGCGTCGGGCACCTCTTTCACGAGGACGCAGATCTTCACGAAGCTTCTCCTTGGCTCGGTACCGGGCGCGCGGAGAGCCGGCCGAGACTCGGCTGCCTTCCCGCGGCGGGCCAGCATGTTACCCGATTGACTGACGAGTCAATCTAGTACGGCGGTCAGGCGGGAACGGCTCTCTCGACGAAGTCGATGATCTCCTGCACGGGCGCGCCGGGCGTGAACACCTCCGCCACTCCGAGGCCCTTCAGCACGGGAATGTCGTCGCCCGGGATCGTCCCGCCGACCACGAGCACCACGTCGTCCGCGCCCTCGTCCTTCAGGAGCGAGGCGATGCGCGGGACGAGCGTCATGTGCGCGCCCGAGAGGATCGAGAGCCCGACCGCGTGCGCATCCTCCTGGATCACCGTCTCGACGATCTGCTCGGGCGTCTGGTGGAGCCCCGTGTAGATCACCTCCATCCCCGCGTCGCGGAGCGCGCGGGCGATGATCTTGGCGCCGCGGTCGTGCCCGTCGAGCCCGGGCTTCGCGACGACCACGCGGATCTTGCGGTCTGGCATGGCGAGCGAGTCTACGCGGCCTGGCGCCGCTGGATCGCGACACCGGCGGCGAGGAAGGCGACGCCGATCACGGCCAGCAGCCAGGCCTCCGAGCCGGTGGCGGGGAGCGAGGAGCCGGCGTCCGACGACTCCGCGCCGTCCGCGCCGGTTCCTGCGCTCGAGCCGCCAACCCCGCCCGACGACCCGTCGTCGACCGGCTCGTCCCCACCGCCGCTCGCCGACGCCTCGACCACGACCGTGCCGGTCATGTTCGGGTGCGGCGTGCAGATGTACGCGAACGTGCCCGCCTCGTTGAACGTGTGCGAGCGGCTCTCCCCCTCCGGGAAGATGCCGGTGTCCCAGACGCCGTTCTCCGAGGTGGACGAGTGCGGGGTGGGGCCGTCGTTCGTCCAGGTGACCGTGTCGCCCTGCTGGATCGTGATCTGCGCCGGGGCGAACTGGAAGTCGGAGACCGTGACGCTCGTCGTCGCGGCCGCGAGCGCACGCGGCTCGTCGTCCCGCTCGAGCTGCTCGCGCTCGTCGCCGAGGTCCTGGGCGACCGGCTGCGGTGGCGCTGCGGGAGGCGCGGGCGTCGGGGTCGGGCGCGGGCTCCGGAGCCGGCGCCGGCTCGGCGGGCACGGGCTCCGCGGGCGGTACCGCATCGGGGGCGGGCTCGGGCGGCGCCGTCACCTCCGCGGCAGGCGCGGGTTCGTCCTCCACCTGCGCGAGCGGCGAACCAGGCAGCACGAGCGCGACGATCGCCGCGTAGAGACCCGCCAGCACAAGCCAGTGCCTCATCACGGCGATCTACGCACCCGGCGCCGAACCGGTTCGATGACCGGCTTAGCGCCTTCGGTTGTTCCCGAGGAAGCGGAACTCGGCGCGGGCGACCTGGCCGTCGCTCAGCCGCAGCACGAGCTGGCGGCAGCCGCCCGCCCAGCGGCGCTCGGTCTTCCAGAGCAGCACGTAGATCGAACGGCGCGCCCTGTACCTGATCACCCTGCGCCACGGCGTGCTCGCCGGCTCGCCGCCCGCGGGCGTCTGCTCCGCTCCGCAGTCGACCTCCGCCACCTGCGGGTAGCCGTCCGCCACCACGTCGAGGCCCTGGTCGCCGCCGAGCGCGAAGCGCAGGCGAACCGGAACGCCCGCGATCCAGCGGGTGACGGCGGGGAAGCCCGCGACCGGCCAGGCGAAGCCGGAGAAGTCGTAGAGCGGCGGGGGCTCCTCCCCCTCGACCACCTCATAGGCGACCGTGACCGAGCGCGAGTTGCCCGCGACGTCGGTGCCCGTGACGGTGAAGGTCTTGCTGCCGATGCTCGCCGTGTCCACAGCGGCCCCCGGATCGACGTCGCCGCTGCACGCGGCGAGGCCGGAGCCGCCCGTCTCGTCGGAGCAGGCGTAATCGGCGGCCACGTGCTCGCCGACCTCGTAGGTCGCGCCGTCGAGCGGCGCCGCCACGGAGACGCTCGGCGCCTCGGCGTCCACGACCTCGACGGCGGCGCTGGCGGTCGTCTCGTTCCCCGCGCCGTCGCGCGCCGTGACGGTCACGGTCCTCGTACCGAGCGTCTCGGTGTCGAGCGGCGCGCCGTCCGCCACGCTGCCCTCGCAGGAGGCGAGGCCCGAGCCGCCCTCGTCGGCGCACTCGAAGTCGACCGTCACGCTCGCGCCGCGCGCGACGCTCGTGCCGTCCACGGGGCTCGCGATCGCCACCGTCGGCGGCACCGAGTCACAGGAGCGCGTGCCGGTGAGCGTCACGGCATATGTCCCGACGCCGCGCTCGAGGCCGGCCCATGAGCTGACGGGCTGGCCGGCGCCGCGGTCGGTGGCTCCCACGGTGATCACGCGGTTCGGGAAGATGCGGCCGGCCGAGCTCAGCGGATCGCGGTCGTAGGGCGCCACGGCCAGCAGGTACTCCCCGCTCGCGGCGGGAGTGAACGCGTGGCCCGCCGGCAGCGTCGACTGCTTGATCCCGGTCGCGGCGTCGTCGTTGCCGTACACGCCCAGCCCGCCTGAGTCGAACAGGAACAGCTGCGTGTCGCCCTCCGAGCCGCCGACGGTGCTCGCCGAGAAGCTTCCGCCCCCCGACAGGCAGAGGCGGTAGAGGTCGACGTCGGTGCCGTCGAGCATCTCGCCCTCGATCACGCTCACGGCGGATCCGCGCAGGTCCTGGGCGCTCGCGGGCAGCTCTCCGGCATCGCCCTGCTCGGACGCGGCGAGCGCGCTCGGGCAGGCGACCAGCATGACAAGAGCTGTGATGAACCACGCGATGCGGTGCTGCACGGGCTTCCTTTCCCGCGACACGGAGGGGGTCACGGGAAAGATCGGTCCATGAGCTATCCCCCGTTAGGGGGAGGCACGGCGGCTGGACGCGCTCAGAAGACGGGCGTCTCGGTGTAGGTGCCGAAAACCTGCTGGAGCGACTCGACCATCTCGCCCTCGGTGACGTCGGCGCGCGCGCAGTCGAGCAGCGGCTCCATCAGGTTGCGCCCGCCGGCGGCGGCGGCGCGCAGCTCGGACAGCGTGCGCTCGGCGGCCTCCGCGTCGCGCCGCGCCCGCAGCGCCTGCACGCGGCCGATCTGCTGCTGCTCGAGCTCCACCGGGATGCGCAGGATCTCGAGCTCGTCCTCGCCGTCGTTGTGGAAGCCGTTGACCCCCACGATGATGCGCTCGCCGCGCTCGATCTCCTCCTGGAGCATGAAGCTGGCGTCCGCGATCTCGCGCTGCGGGTAGTTCTGCTTGATCGCCTCGACCATGCCGTCGAGCTCGTCGATCTTCGCGAAGTAGGCGTACGCGGCCTCCTCCATGCGATCGGTCAGCGCCTCGACGAAGTAGGAGCCGCCGAGCGGGTCGATCGTGTTCGCGACCCCCGTCTCCTGGGCGATGATCTGCTGGGTCCGGAGCGCCACCCGAACCGCCTCCTCGGTCGGCAGGGCAAGCGCCTCGTCGTAGCTGTTCGTGTGCAGCGACTGCGTGCCGCCGAGCACCGCCGACAGCGCCTCGGTCGCCGTCCGGACGATGTTGTTCAGGGGCTGTTGCGCCGTCAGCGACACGCCCGCGGTCTGCGTGTGGAAGCGCATCAGGAGCGAGCGCTCGTCGCGCGCTCCGTAGGTGTCCCGCAGCTCGCGCGCCCAGATCCGGCGCGCGGCGCGGTACTTCGCGATCTCCTCGAAGAAGTCGATGTGGGCGTTGAAGAAGAACGACAGGCGCGGGGCGAAATCGTCCACCGAGAGGCCGCGCTCGAGCGCGTGCTCGACGTAGGTGAAGCCGTCCTTCAGCGTGAACGCGAGCTCCTGCTGGGCCGTCGAGCCCGCCTCGCGGATGTGGTAGCCCGAGATCGAGATCGGGTGCCAGCGCGGCATTCGCTTCGCGCAGAACTCGACCATGTCCGTGACGAGCCGCATCGCCGGGTCGATCGGGAAGCACCACTCCTTCTGGGCGATGTACTCCTTGAGGATGTCCGTCTGGATCGTCCCCGCCAGCCGCTCGGCCGGGACCCCCTGCCGCTCGGCCGCCACGACGTAGAACGCCAGCATCACGGCCGCCGGGGCGTTGATCGTCATCGAGGTCGAGACCTCGCCCATCGGGATGCCGCGGAACAGGGTCTCCATGTCCTCGAGCGTGTCGACCGCCACGCCCTCGCGCCCGACCTCGCCCTCCGAGCGCGGGTGGTCCGAGTCGTGTCCCATCAGCGAGGGCATGTCGAACGCCGTCGACAGCCCGGTCTGGCCGTGGTCGAGGAGGTAGCGGAAGCGCGCGTTCGTCTGCTCGGCGGTCCCGAAGCCCGCGAACTGGCGCATCGTCCAGAGCCGGCCCCTGTACATCGACGGATACACGCCCCGGGTGAACGGGAACTCGCCCGGGAGGCCGATCGCGCTCGGAATCGGGAAGGTCGTCCTCCGTGTACAGAGGCTCGACGCGCTCCCCGCTCAGCGTCGTGAACAGAGCATCGCGCTCGGGAGTCGCCGCGAAGCGCTCCCTGTACCAGCGCTCCGCGTCCGTCGCGGGTCTCGGCTCGACGCTCATCGGGCCGCAAGTCTAGGCCCGGCCGGCCGAATACCCGGGCGTGGAGACCTCCCGCTCGACGGAACGGGCGCTACCCGATCAGCTTTCGCCGCGAGCGACTCGTCGATCTCGAGAGCCGGCTCGCTCGCCACCGGCCGGACCTAGCTCCCGTTCACCTCGAGGATCACGGCGTCGCCCTGGCCCCCGCCAGAGCAGATCGCCGCGACGCCGAGGCCGCCGCCGCGGCGGCGCAGCTCGTTCGCGAGCGTCATCAGGATGCGCGCCCCCGAGGCGCCGATCGGGTGGCCGAGGGCGATCGCGCCGCCGTTCACGTTCACCTTCGACTCGTCGACCCCGAGCATCCGCATCGAGTTGAGCGCGACGGAGGCGAAGGCCTCGTTGATCTCGAACAGCTCGACGTCGTCGACGGAGATCCCCGCCTGCTCGAGCGCCTTCCTCGCGGCGTTCGCGGGCGTTCGCGCCAGGTAGGGATAGTCGTCGGCCACGGCTGCCTGGGCGATGATCGTGGCGAGCGGCGCGCGGCCGTTCTCCCGCGCCCACTCGTCGCTCGCGAGCACGAGCGCCCCGGCGCCGTCGTTGACCCCGGGCGCGTTGCCCGCCGTGTGCGCGCCGTCCTTGTGGAACGCGCCGCGCAGCTTCGAGAGCGCCTCGAGCGTGCTCTCGCGGCGCGGGGCCTCGTCGACCTCCACGGTCGTGTCGCCCTTCCGGCTCGACACGGTCACCGGCACGATCTCCTCGGGCAGCCTGCCCTCGTCCGTCGCCGCGATGGCCAGCTCGTGTGAGCGCAGCGCGAACCTGTCCATGTCGGCGCGCGTGATCTCGAGCTCCTCGCCGACCTCGTCGGCCTCCTCGCCCATGCCCTTGCCGGTGAACGGGTTCGTGAGGCCGTCGTGCATCATCGAGTCGATCGCCTTGGCGTCGCCCATGCGGTAGCCGAAGCGCGCCTGCGGCAGCAGGTAGGGCGCGCTCGACATCGACTCCATCCCGCCGGCCACCGCCACGTTCAGGTCGCCCGCCCGCACCGCCTGGTCGACGATCCCCGCGGAGCGCAGCCCCGAGGCGCAGACCTTGTTCACGGTCTCGCTCGGGACCTCCTTGGGGATGCCCGCCTTGATCTGCGCCTGGCGGCTCGGGATCTGGCCCTGGCCGGCCTGGAGCACCTGCCCGAAGACGACGTTCTCGACCTGATCGGGCGCCACCTCGGCTCGCTCGAGCGCGGCCGCGATCGCGGTGCCGCCGAGGTCGGTCGCGTCCAGCGAGGCGAGGCCGCCTCCCATCTTCCCGAATGGCGTCCGGGCGGCGCCGAGGATCACTGTCTTTCGCATCTGCGCTGCTCTCCTGTGCGGGGTGCGGGGCCGGGAGGATATCGCCGGGATAGTCTCCGCCCCCATGGGAGGACCGAGCGCAAGCGCCCGCAGCGGCGCCCCTGAGGAGACGTCCGCCGACACACGCGTGGTCGGCCTGTTCGAAGGAGAGACACTCGCCGACCCTGCCCTGCAGCGGCTGGTGGAGCTCGGCGAGGCGAAGCCGGGCCTGCGTCAGGTCGCGGTCGCGCACGAGGACGCCCCCGGTGGCGGCCAGCGCCGGGTGCTGATCGCAGGGCTCGGGAAGCGCGGCGAGTTCGACGCCGAGCGCGCCCGAGTTGCGGCGGCAGCGGCGGCGAAGCGCGCCAAGGAGCTCGGCGCGGTCTCGCTGTCGTGGGCGGACCCGGGTGGCGACGGCGTGGCCGGCGGCCTCGTCGAGGGCACGCTGCTGGCGCTCTACTCGTTCGACCGCTTCAAGTCGGCGGCGCAGGACGACGCCGAGCGCGGCGTCGAGACCCTCGAGATCGCGGGCGACTCCGTGGACAGCGGCGCGGTCGAGCGGGCGCGCGTGGCGGCGTCGGCGGCGAACGCCGCACGCGATCTCCAGAACCTGCCCGCGAACGTGGCCACTCCCGTCTTCCTCGCGGAGCGCGCGGCGGAGATCGCCGAGCAGCACGAGCATCTCGAGCTCGAGCTTCTCGACCGCGAGGCAATCGTCGCCCGCGGGATGGGCGCCTTCGCGGCGGTCGCGCAGGGCACCTACGCCGAGCCGCGGCTGATCGTGCTGCGCTGGCGGCCGCCGCAGGCACGCGGGCCGCACCTCGGCTTCGTCGGCAAGGCGGTCACGTTCGACACCGGCGGCATCTCGATCAAGCCCTCGGCCAAGATGCATGAGATGAAGTTCGACATGTCGGGCGGCGCGGCCGTGCTCGAGGCGCTCTCCGGCATTGCCGAGCTCGGCATCCCGGCGACGATCACCGCGGTCGTCCCGGCCACCGAGAACATGCCGAGCGGGCGCTCCGTCAAGCCCGGCGACATCGTCACGGCGATGAACGGCAAGACGATCGAGGTGAACAACACGGACGCCGAGGGACGGCTCATCCTCGCGGACGCCCTCAGCTATGCGGTCGAGCAGGGAGCCGAGCGGATCGTCGACCTGGCCACCCTCACCGGCGCGATCCTGATCGCGCTCGGCCACACCTACTGCGGCCTGTTCTCGAACGACGACGAGTGGTACGCCCAGGTCGAGGGCGCCTGCGCGGCGAGCGGCGAGGTCGGCTGGCGGCTGCCGCTCCATCCCGAGTACCTCGAGCTCACGAAGGGCCAGTACGCCGACCTCACGAACGCGGCCGAGCAGCGCGTGGCGATGTCCTCGTACGCCGCGGAGTTCCTGCGCCAGTTCGTGGACGACCGCCCGTGGGTCCACATGGACATCGCCGGCACCGCGTGGGGCCAGTCGCGCAACTACGTGGGCAAGGGCGCGAGCGGCTTCGGCGCCAGGGCCCTGATCGAGCTCGCGCGCAGCTCTTCCGGCTGACGCGGCGGCGGCTCTCGGCCTCGCTCCGCGACCCGCAAAGAGCGGGTTTCACGTCTGTTTCACGTTGTGTGAGATCCGTCACACTCAGGTTTGATCCCCCGAAAGGGTGGCTACGGTGCGACCCGTAAGCACTCTCGGCCCTGTCCGCTTGCGGGAGAACTCGCGGACTCGGCAAGCCCTGGCCTGCGGTCACCCTGACCGCGTGAGCCGGGCAGCATTCGGAGGTAGCTCCGTTGAAGAAGCAGGCGACGATCCTGCTGGCGTGCGCGTGCGCTCTTGTGCCCGCGGCGGCAGTCGGGATTCCGGCCGTTGCGCAGCAGTCCGCTGCGGAGGCGGCCATTGAAACCGATGTGAACACGACCGGCGGCACCACGACGACCCAGGAGCCCGAGGCTCGGGCCGCCAGCGATCGAATCCAGCGCGCCTATCGGCGCTGGCGACGAAAGCTCGACCACTGGGGCGTCTGGCGAGGCCGCGATCTGGTTGTCGCGGCGCGGATCCAGGAGCGGCCGCCGACAGCCCGTGAGCTGCGGCACTCGATCCACCGGATGCAGAAGCGGTTCTACAACTTCCTGCGCACGCCCGAGGGCATCGCGACGAAGTTCCGCTTCAAGGTCCGGACGATCCCGCAGTGGGGCAGGCAGCACCTGGCCTCGATCGCATCATGCGAGTCGGGCGGCAACCCGCGCGCCATCGGCGGCGGCGGCGCCTACCGCGGCATGTACCAGTTCAGCTTCAGCACCTGGCAGGTCGTGGGCGGCAGCGGCGATCCCGCGGCGGCCCCGCGCTCTGAGCAGACCTGGCGTGCGTGGCTCCTTCTGAGCCGCCACGGGGCCGGTCACTGGCCCGTCTGCGGCTGAGCGAACCTCAAGTAGACAGGACGCAAGCGGCCCGCCGGCGATCTTCGCCGGCGGGCGCTCGCGATGCGTTCAGCGCTCGAGGCGCTGGGCGCGGACCTGCTCCTCGCGGACGGCGTCCGGGTCCTCCCCGGCGCCCTCCTCGCGGGTGAAGCGGCGCTCCCCGTAGGTCTCGCCGTCGGCCCGCTCTGCGGCGGTCTCGTCCGTCCGCGTGTCGTCAGTCCGCGTGTCGGTCTCGGACACGCGTGCCGGGCTCGTACCTGCCCTTGGCGTCGGGATCGCGGTCGTGGGCGGCCTCGTGATAACGCTCCGCCTCTCCGCGATGCTCGGCCGCCTCGGCCGCCTGACGGCGCGCCTCGGCCTCCTCGCGCCGGGCGGTGGCGGCACGCGCCTCCGCCTCGGCCTCCATCTTGTCGGCCTCCACGCTCCTCAGCTCGGCCTCCCGCCTGATCTCGCGCGCCTCGTGGCGACGCGTCTCGTTGCGACGCTCCCTGCTCTTTCTACTGAGCACGAGAGCGAGCGCCAACAGCAGCAGTGCACCGACGACGATTGCGACGATCACTCCAGCATCCATACCGACTCCTCGGTCGCTTGCCCCAATCGGCTACCCCGTGGGGCGACCGATAAGCGACTTTCGAGCCGGAGCTCAGGCGGACTCTTCCGAGGTCTCCAGGTCGCGCAGCTCGCGCTTCAGGACCTTGCCGGTGGCGTTGCGCGGCAACTCCTCCACGAACACGATCTCGCGCGGCACCTTGTAGCGCGCCAGGTTGCTCTTGACGTGTGCCTTGAGCTCGTCCTCGCCCACCTCGCTGCCGGCCTCGAGCACCACGAACGCGCGCAGCCGCTGCCCGAATTCCCTGTCCTCGACGCCGATCGCCGCGGCCTCGCAGACCGCCGCGTGGCGGGCAAGCGCGTCCTCGATCTCCTTCGGGAACACGTTCTCCCCGCCCGAGACGATCATCTCGTCGTCGCGGCCCTCGACGAACAGCCGGCCGCCGGAGTCGAAGCGCCCGACGTCGCCGGTCGACATCAGGTCCCCGATCTGCGCCTTTCCCCCACCGCCCGTGTAGCCCTCGAAGAGCAGCTCGTTGCCGACGAAGATGCGCCCGGTCCCGCCCGGCGGGACCTCGCGGTCCTCGTCGTCGAACAGCTTGACGATCGTGCCGCGCGGCGGCCGTCCGGCGGTGCCGGGGGCCGCGCGCATGTCCTCGGGGGTCGCGATCGAGGCCCACGCGACCTCCGTCGAGCCGTAGAGGTTGTAGAGCGTGTCGCCGAAGGCGTCCATCCAGTCCGTGGCGAGGTCGCCGGGCAGCGCCGAGCCGCTCGCGGCGACCACCCGCAGCGACGAGGTGTCGTACTTCGCGCGCACCTCGCGCGGAAGCTCCATGATGCGCTGCATCATCACGGGCACCACGACGAGCGAGTCGCAGCGGTAGCGCGCGACGTCGGCGAGGCAGCTCTCCGGCTCGAACTTCCGGCGCAGGACGTACGTCGAGCCCAGGATCAGGCCGATCGTGAAGTGCGCGAATCCCCACGAGTGGAACAGCGGCGCGGTGATGCTCGAGACCTGCCTCGTCCTGAGCGGGATCTTCGACAGGAGCGAGACCGCCGGCTCGAGCGAGCTCGGGCTGGCGCGCGCCGCGCCCTTCGGGGTGCCGGTCGTTCCGCTCGTCAGGATCGTCGCCCTGCCCTCGCGGCCCGGCGGCTCGAGCGAGCTGGTGTCGCCCGTCGCGATCATCGACTCGAGTGTCGGGTCGGCGGTCTTCGCCGAGTCGTGCCACGCCACGAAGCGCTTGCGGCGCTTCCCGGCATCCGCGAGCAGGCCCGCGAACTCCTCGTCGTAGATGAGCGCGCGCGGCTTCTCGCGCTTCGTCACCTCCGTGAGCTGGGGGCCGGCGAAGGCGGTGTTCAGGTAGAGGGCGTCGGCGCCGAGCTTCGAGACCGCGATCGTCGACTCGATGAAGCCGCGATGGTTGCGGCACATGATGCCCACGCCGTCGCCCTCGACAACGCCCGCATCGGCGAGCCCGCGCGCGAGCGCGTTCGTGCGCGCATCGACCTCGGCGAAGCTGAGCGTCCCGAGCTCGTCGACGATCATCGGGTCGTCCCCGAAGCGCGCCGCGAGCGCCGTGGCCCCGCCGGCGGGGCTGCGGCCGAAGCGCTGAAGCGCGCGCAGCAGGCCGTAGAGGCGGTCCGGCCGGATCGGCCGGATGACGCCGGCGTCGAGCAGGATCCTGACGCTGCCGAGCTGATGGATCACGACGCCCGGCAGCTCGCCGGCCTGCTGCTTGACCTGCTTCGGGAGCTCCTTCGGGTCCACGATCGGATTGTGCCGCAAGCGGGAGCTCCGCCGCCTCAGGCGGCGGCCCTGCGCGGCGCGGCGGGCCGCAGCTCGGGCCAGCTCGCCGGCGGGCCCGGCGGGCGCTCGACCTTGTGCGGCTCGCCCTCTGGCAGGCCCGCGAGGGCGGCCACGAGCTCGGGTCGGTCGAGCTGTGCCCTCGTGGTGCGCTCGGCTGTCTCGATCACCTCCTGCCGCCGAGCTGCGCTCATCCAGTTGCGCCCCATGGCCTCGAGGTCCTCGCGCGTGGGCTCGATCAGCGCGAGCCGCGTGCCGAAACGGCGCAGCTTGGTCGCCTCCTGCCCGAGCCGGCGGCGGCCGGCGCCGCGGCCGACCAGCGGCAGAGCGTCGAGGGCTCCGACGGCGCCCGCCGGGCTCGTCATGGGGTTGAGACAGATCACGAGGTCGAGACCGCGCCCTGCCACGAGGTCGAGATTCGACGACGAGCAGACGCCGCCGTCGACGTAGCGCCGGCCCCCGATCGACACCGGCCGGTAGAAGCCCGGGATGGCGCACGACGCGGCGACGGCGTCGGCCAGCTCGGCGTTCGGGCTGCCGAGCCTCCCGAACGGGACCCGCCGGCCGGAGCCGTAGTCGCACGCGACCGCCCAGAACGACGGGTGCCCGACCCAGGGCTCGTTCACGGCACGCCGGACGATGTCCTTGAGCGAGTCGGTCGACACGAGGCCGACCGGCAGCCAGCCGGCGACGAGCTGGAGCGGCGTGTGGCGCAGCGGGTTCGAGAGCGTCCTCGCCGCCATCCGCAGCGAACCCGGACCGATCTGCGGAAGGCCGAGATGCAGGCGGAAGCCCGCCCCGCCCGAGCGGTCGGCGTCCGCGGCCGGGCGTCCGTCGGGGCCGGTGATGCCATCGAAGACCTCGCCACGCGAGTGGGCCACCATGAACCAGGGCGGGACCCCGGAGGCCACGAGCGCGCCGATCATCGAGCCGGCGGACGTCCCGACGATCTGGTCGGCGCTGCCCGGATCCCAGCGCGTCCGCGCGGCGAGCGCGTTCAGCGCCCCGGTGAGCCAGGCGCCACCGAGCACCCCGCCCGCTCCGAGCACCAGGCCGACCTTCACGACGCGGCCACCATGACCCTCCAAGGGTACTTGCGCACGGTGCGCAGATACCCACGCGGGGCGCCCGCATGCTCATGACTCGCCGCTCTCGGGCTGCTCGTATGCACGCTTGTCCCAGGGCGGGGCGATGCCCGGGTCGCGCCGGCCGTAGGCGCGCCGGTCGTGCGTCTCGAGCGGGATCAGGCGCAGCCCCTCGGCCGTGCTCGTGCGCTCGCGCAGGTCGCGGCCCGGCAGCAGCGGGACGTGGCGGGCACGCACGTAGGGCCCGCCGGCCTCGGGGCGGCCTGGCCGGGCGAGCTCACGCAGCGTCACGGGCCGTCCGCGCCGCTCGACGACGCGCCGCAGGGGAATGTGCCCGGCGTGGCTGCCGCGCGAGACCCGCGTCCAGCCCGTCTCCGCCATCCAGCGGCCCCGGCAGCTCCGCTCCTTGCAGCCCTGGTAGTGCCCGTGCGAGCTCGCGCGGACCCAGGCGCTGCCGTCCGGGTCGAGGCGCACGTGGTAGCTCTCCCAGTCGTCCTCGTGGAAACCCGGGTAGCGGTCGTCGCCCTCGAGCAGCTCGCGGATGCGCGGAGCCACCCAGCTCCACTCCCAGATCCGGTCCGAACCGGCGACCGTGCTGTTCGAGTCCGGGTAGTAGAGCCAGTACTGGATGTAGGTTCGCCCGCCGCGCCGGAGCACGCGCGTGAACGCGGTCGCGCGCGCTCCGGCGCCCGAGCGGTGCGCGTCGAGATCGGGATCGTCGTCCGCCTCCGCGCAACGCGGCTCACGGCAGCGCCGCCAGTCGACGGGCAGCTGTCTCTCACCAGGCTCGTAGACCAGGTTGGGCGCGTGGGCGCGCACCAGCGCCGCGCCGCCGGGTCCGTAGGCACGCGCGAGCGCGGCGTCGCCGTCGTCGCAGGCTCGCACCGCGCAGACGATCCGGTGAGCGAGAAAGCCGCCGAACGAGCGGCCGTCGGACGCGGGTGCGGCCGCCAGCAGGCCCGCGAGCGCGAGCGCGACCACCAGCACGACGCCCGTCCACTCGACGCTCGCCTGGCCGCTGTCGTCGCGGAGGCGCGGGCGGCGGGCGCTCACGGCGGATGCTCCTCGGTGATGAAGCCGACGGGGTTGAGGCACGCCTCGGCGATCCGCACGGCATCTGCCAGCGGCATGCGGTGACCCGGGATCGATGCCTCCGGATGGCGCCGCTCCCACTGGAAGCGCTCCCAGCCGAGGCATGCCACCCACGCTCGCCGGGCGATCGCCTTCGCGCCGCGCAGCAAGCGGTACGCCTGAGCCACCCGCTCGGGCGGGAGCCGGAAGCGAAAGCGGAAGCGCGGCCGCGGGACGATGGGCGGCGGGGCGCCGCGCGAGCCGGCGAAGCGAGCGCCCGGAGCGCGCCGCACGCTGGCCGGCGAGCGCCGCGGCGCCGTTGCCGCGCGCGGGAGGGCGGCCGCGACAAGCGGGGTCGCCGCGCGGGCCTCCTCCTCGCACCCGCCGCGCGCCGCGCATCCGATCGACCGCGCGATCGCGCGCCCGAGGTCGCGCCCGCCGCTTCCCGGGACGAGGGCGAGCGCCCCGGCCAGCGCGAGCGCCACGAGCAGCACGACCGCGAGCCACTCGACCGTCGCCTGTCCATCCTGTCGCCGCATCGCAAGCGACCGTACGGAGGCGCGCCAGACGCGTGGGGACGCGCGGGTAACAACTGAGCGAACGGCGCCGCAAAAACACGCCCGCGACGCTCAAGCGTCCTGACTTTCCCGGACACCGTCCGGGTAGGGCAGGACACTCGCGGGGCGGCGGCGCGGAGGAGGGCGCCCGGCCGGGTCAGCCCGCGCCTCAGCCGCCCAGCTGCTCGCGCCGGAAGCCTCCCGCGCCCACCACCGCCGCCCCGCTCCCGCGCACGCGCGCGGCCAGGCCGGCGTCGCTCGTGACCACCGTCAGCTCGCCGGGATCCGGGGCTGAGCGGACCAGCTCGGCGATGTCGTCGTCAGCCGCATTCGGGCCGCGCCGGCTCGCGAAGCGGACCTCGATCAGGCGCGCGGGCAGCTCGAACGCGCGCCCGTCGAGCACGACCGTCACCGGCTCGCCGCTGCGCTCCGCGAACGAGTCGAGCGCCGCGACGAGCTCGCGCATGGCGCCCGCGCGGTCGCGCCACCAGCCGTCGGGCCGCGAGCCGATCACGTTCATCCCGTCCACGATCCAGCGCGTCACGGCGTGGGCGCCTCCCGCGGAACCGGCGCCGCTCCGCCGCCCGACCAGCGAAGATGTCCTGCGTGCCCGCGACCGCGACCGCAGCGGAACCGCTCGCGGCCCTGGCGAAGCGCTTCGACCCCCGCGTCATGGACGTCCCGGGGGGCCGCGCCCGCATCCGGCTCGAGATCGCGGGCGAGGCGGCCTACGACGCCCTGATCGAGCGCCGCCGGCTGCGCCTGCGCCCGGCGCGCGGGGACGAGCCCGACGCGACCCTGCGCGCCGACGCCGCCACCTGGGCCGGCATCGCCCAGGACGTGCGCGGCGGCATGGACGCGTTCCGCTCCGGCCGGCTCGGGATGCGCGGCAGCCTGCATCTCGGAGTCGGCCTGCTCGCGGCCACGAGCGGGCACGAGGACCCCGGCCGGCTGAGCTTCGACCGAATCCACGCCGAGGGGGCCGGCGAGCTGTCGGTGCTGAGCGCCGGCACCGGTCCGGAGACGATCGTCTGCCTGCACGGGCTCGGGGGGACGAAGGCGTCGTTCCTGCCCACCGTCGCCGCGCTCGCCGACCGCTGGCGGGTGATCGCGCTCGACCTGCCCGGCTTCGGCGAGTCGGCGAAGCCGATCGGCGCCCCCTACGACGCGCCCTGGTTCGCGCGGGCGGTGATCGCCGCGCTCGACGCGCTCGGCCTCGAGCGCGCGCACCTCGCCGGCAACAGCATGGGCGGCCGCGTCGCGATCGAGGCGGGACTCACCGAGAGCGAGCGCGTGGGGAGGCTCGTCCTGCTCTGCCCCGCCCTCGCGTGGCTGCGCGACCGCCGCTGGGCCCCGCTCGTGAAGCTGCTGCGTCCCGAGCTCGGCCTGCTGCAGGTCTCCCCGCGCCCGGTCGTCGAGGGGATCGTGAGGCGTCTGATCCCAGGCGCGGAGGACGGCTGGGCGGCCGCGGGGGTCGACGACTTCCTGCGCTCCTACCTGAGCGCTCGCGGGCGCGCCGCGTTCTACGCGGCCGCCCGCAACATCTACCTCGACGAGCCGCACGGCGACCGCGGCTTCTGGACGCGCTTCGGCGAGCTCGAGTGCGACTCGCTGTTCGTCTGGGGCCGCTACGACACGCTCGTGCCGATCGGCTTCAGGCGCCACGTGGAGCGGGCGCTTCCTCGCGCTCGCCATCTCGAGCTCGCGTGCGGTCACGTGCCTCAGCTCGAGCGCCCGCGCGAGACCCATCAGGCGGTCCGGCGCTTTCTCGGCTGAGGCCGGCGACCGCCTCGAGCTCGTCGAGCGCCCGCCCGAGCCCGGCCATCAGCGGCCGCAGGTCGCTGATCTGGTCGCGGTCGCCCACGAGGCCGAAGTCGAGCTGGTCGCGGTAGCTCATCACCGTCATGTTGAGACCGACCCCGTCCGCGATCGCCGACACCGGGTAGTGGGCCTCGAGCCGCGCGCCCGCGCAGAAGAGCGGCTCGCGCGGTCCCGGCACGTTCGAGATCACGAGGTTGAGCGGCGGGCGCGTGCGGCCGAGGACGCCCATCGTCGTGCGCGCGGCGAGCGCCATTACCGCCGGCGGGATGAAGCTCGTGGCGTCGGTGAGCAGCTCGGCGGGCAGCGCCCGGTGGTGCTCCTTCGCACCCCGCAGCAGCTCATGGGTGCGGGCGAGCCTGCGCGCCGGGTCGGGCTCGTCGGTCGCGATCGGCACGACCATCGTCGACACGCGGTTGCCGAAGGTGCCGCTCTGCTCGGGCGTCCGGACCGAGACGGGGACCATCGCCACGAGCGGGTCGTCGGGAAGCTCGTCGCGCTCGCCGAGCCACTCGCGCAGCGCCGCGGCGCACAGGCAGACGACGACGTCGTTGACGCTCACGCCCGCGGCGTTCTTCACCGCCTTGACCCGGTCGAGCGAGAGCCGGCCGATCGCGAGCCGCCGGTGCGAGGAGATCGGTCCGTTGAACGCCGTCCGGGGCGGGCGCGCGGTGGTCGCCTCGAGCACGTCCGGCGGCGCCTGCTCGGCGCCGACGAGGCCGCGCACCCAGCTCGTGGCGCGCGCGAGCGTCGGCGCGCCCGGGATCGCCCCCGCCCCCGGCAGCTCCGCGAGGTTGGGCAGCGTGTGCGGCAGCGAGCGCAGCGCGCGCAGCGGCTGGCGCGGCACGCCGAGCAGGCCGCGGCCGAGCATCTCGAGCTCGCCCGGGGCGCGCTCGCCGGTCAGGTCCGGCCGCGGCGGCAGCTCCCTGCCCTCGGGCGAGGGATCGAGCAGGATCGACAGCACCTCGGCGCCCGAGACGCCGTCCACGGCCGCGTGATGGATCTTGGTGAGCAGGGCGATGCGCCCGCCCTCGAGGCCCTGGATCAGGTACAGCTCCCAGAGCGGCCGGCGTCTGTCGAGCGGGCGGGCGAAGATGCGCGCGACCGTCTCGGTGAGCTTGTCGTCGTCGCCGGGCGGCGGGACCGCGGACTCGCGGATGTGGAAGTCGAGGTGGAAGTCAGGGTCCTCGATCCAGTACGGCAGGTCGAGGTGGAGCGGCACCTCGGCGAGCCGCCAGCGGAACACGGGCAGCAGGTGGAGCCGCTCGTCGACGAGCCGGCAGACGTCGTCGATCGTGACCCTGCCGCCCGGCGCCGTCGAGGGGTCGTAGACCGCGAGCCCGCCGACGTGCCCGTACACGCGGGCGTCCTCCATCCGCAAGAACTGGGCGTCCAGGCTCGTGAGCTGGCGCACGACACTCCTCCTCCGCTCGGGGGGCTCCGTGCCCCATTCTGCCCGCTCAGCCGCGGCGCTTCACATACAGGACGATCACGGCGATCAGGAGGATCCCGGCGACTCCCTGCGCAGCGAGGGCGGTCGCCGTGCCCTCGTCGCGGGTCGCGTCGCGGATGTAGGCGAACATCAGCGACGCCCCGAAGAAGAGCACGAGCGTCCAGAGGACGGTGTTGCGCTGCACGGCGGACCACCCTATCCGGGCGGCTCTAGCCTCGGCGGTCGTGACCGAACGCCCAGTCCTCGCCGGCGCCCTCGGCGCGTTCGTGATCGCCTTCAGCGGCATCCTCGTCAAGCTCGCCGAGGTCTCGCCGGCCACGGCCGCGTTCTTCCGCTGCGCCTACGCCCTGCCGCTGCTCGGTCTGCTCGCCTGGATCGAGCGGCGCCGCTACGGGCCGCGCTCGCGCCGCGACCGGATGCTGGCGTTCGGCGCGGGCGTCTTCTTCGCCGCCGACCTCGTCTGCTGGCACTACTCGATCGAGTCCGTGGGCGCCGGGCTCGCGACCGTGATCGCGAACTCGCAGGTGGTGCTCGTGGCGCTGCTCGCGTGGGCGGTCCTCGGCGAGCGGCCCGAGAACCGCGTGCTCGCCTCGATCCCGGTCGTGTTCGCGGGCGTGGTCCTGATCTCCGGCGTGATCGGGGCGGGCGCGTACGGCGATGACCCGGCGCTCGGCGCGCTCTACGGCATCCTGACCGCGATCGCCTACGCGCTGTTCCTGCTGATCCTGCGCCAGGGGAACTCGGACGACCGCCGGCCGGCCGGCCCGCTCTTCGACGCCACGCTGACGGGCGCGATCTTCTCCGGCATCGCGGGGATCATGATCGGCGACATCGACTGGGTGCCGGACCTCGAGGCGCAGTTCTGGCTCGTGCTGCTCGCCCTCTCCTCGCAGGTGCTCGGCTGGCTCCTGATCAGCGTCTCGCTGCCGCGCCTCCCCGCCGTGCTCACCTCGATCCTGCTGATGCTGCAGCCGGTCTGCTCGGTGTTCCTGGCGGCGCTGCTGCTGTCCGAGGCGCCGTCCTCGGTGCAGCTGGCGGGCGTGGGCGTGGTGCTGGCGGGCGTCGCCTACGCGACCCTGCGGCCACGCACCCCGCAGCCCGCGCCCGGCTGAGCGCTGGGGTCAGGCCGCCGCTTCGAGGGGCGTCTCGGACGGGCGCGGATGCCGCAGCAGCATGCCCTCCGCGCTCACCTCGTAGGTGCCGACCCGCTGCAGCGGCGGCGAGTACGCGTGCAGCGTGACCGCGGGCTCGCCGCCGGCGTGGCGGACGCGGTGGATCGCCTCGCGTGCGATCGAGACCGAGTCGCCGGCGCCGAGCTCGGCCGCCACCGCGCTGCCGACGGACAGGCGCTCCTCGACCACCGCGCCGCGCAGGACGGCGATCGCGGCCGCGCTCTCGTCGTGGTCGTGAAAGCCGGTGTCCTGGCCCTCCATCCAGCAGACGAGGTAGAGCTCGACGGACTCGTCGCGGTGGACGAGCGCGTATGTCCGCTCGCGCGGGTCGTGCCTGACGAGCGGCTCCCAGACGGTGTTGCGCGCCGCCCACCCCTGCAGCGCGGCGCGCAGCTCCCGCGCCGCCAGCCTGCCTATGCCGGCGTCCATGCGAGCCCGAGCGCGCGGGCGGGATTCTCGCGCCTGACGATCTCGGCGACGCCGGGACCGAACGCCTCCGCCACCGGATCCCGCCCGCCCTCCAGAACGGGATGGTCGCTGCCGTGCACGAGCTGCCCGAAGCCGACGGCGGAGGCCAGCGCGCGCACCGCCCGCGGCCCGTAGGAGGAGGTGTCGTAGAAGGTGAGCGGGTCGTCGAGCACCGCGGGCCCGCCGCGCGCCGCGCCACGCTCGACGTGGAGCGGCGCGAGGCCCGCGAGCAGCGCGAAGATCGCGCGCAGGCGCGGGAAGAGCGGCCGCACCGTCGCCATCCACGTGTGCCAGGCCGCGTGCTGCTGTGCGACGTAGTCGGTGGCCGGCGCCCACCAGGCGGGCGCCCGGCCCTGCGGGCGCGCCGGGCCGGGATGGACGAACACCGCGAGGCCCTCGCTCTCCGTCAGCTCGAGCACGTCGAGCGTCGCCGCGGCCGGCGAGGGCAGGGCGAGCTCGGTGGCGGGCAGGCAGACCCCCGCCGCGCCGGCGGCGAGCGCCTCCCGGACGAGCTCGAGCCGGTCCATGCCGGGCGCGCTCGGAAGCGCCGCCCACCAGCCGAGCCCGCCCGGGAGCGCTTCCCCGGACTCGTTCCAAGCCGCGACGGCAGTGAGGAGGGACTCCGTCGCGACAGGGCACGAGAGCGAGACGAGCGCGCTGTCGAAGCCCTGCTCGCTCAGCGCTCGCGCGCGCTCGGGCGGATCGTGGTCAGCCGGGTCGATCTCGAAGGCTGGCTCCGCCTCGAGTCGCACCTCCCAGCGGCCATCGTCTCGCCAGAGCGCCCGCGGAGCGCTGCGGCGCGCCTCCAGCACCCGCAGGACCGTCTCGGGCCACAGGTGCTGGTGCACGTCGAGCGCAGGGAGAGCGTCCGTCGCCATCGCCATGGAGGCGACGTTATCAGTTCTCTATAAAGTTGGTAGAGATTGTTGTAATTAGCCGGTCGCGGCGAGCGGCGACGGCAGCAGCGCGCCGCCGAAGCAGAACTCGCGGCCGAGCGGAAGCTGTTCGTCGAGGCGGCGCCGGTACTCGCGCGCGCCGACCAGCTCGCAGCGGTCGCGCTCCCAGCATGCGGGCGCGATGCGCGCCACCCAGCCGCCGCCGTAGGGCTGGGCGAGCAACGCGTGCGGCGCCCGCGACAGCAGCTCGTTCAACCCCGCGATGCTGCCCGCCACCGGCGCGACGATCGCGACGGTGCGGCCCGATCGCCCCTGCACCGTCGCCAGGGTGTCCCCCACGCCGACCTCGCCGACCGCCCAGAACTCGACCTCCGGGGCGAACCAGAGCATCTCCCCGAGCGCGGCGGATATGCCGACCGACGCGATCCCGTCCTCGAGCCGCGCCCATACGTGCCGGTGGGGCAGGTACTGGCGGTCGGACGGCAGCACGAAGCGCGCCGACGGGACGTTCGAGTGCACCTGGATCTCGGCCACGCGGCGAGCCTGCCTTCGGCGCCGGACGGAAGCTCACGCGGGGTATGCGCAGAGAGCGATCAGCTCGCCGTCGTGCTCGACTCCGGCGCCCACGAGGCCTGCGGCCGCCACGCCGACGCTGCGCCCCATGCCCGTGCCAGGCCGCGCGACGCGCGACGGCCCGAGGGCGGCGGAGAGGAAGGCGGCGGCCGCGTTCGGATCCGCCTCGGCGGCGGGCGCGCCGAGAGCGCTGAGCGCGTAGCCCTGACAGAGACGCGGCAGAAGGGACGCGAAGGCGTCCGGGCGGCTCACGAGGTCGAGCGCCGCCGGCCGGCCCGCCACCAGCGCCAGGGCGCCGGTCTGGCCCTCGCGATGGACGACCGCCCCGCTGAGCTCCGACAGCTCGCCGCGGCGCCCGTCGTAGACGTCGCTCATGGCAGCGCTCCGCGAGCGCACCGAGTGGCGCTGCAGCCGCTCCTCGACCTCGTTCCAGACCTCGTGCTGGTCCGCCAGGCCGGTCGCCGCGGCGCTCAGCCGCTTGACACGGCGCAGGGCGGGGTCGGCCGCCTGCGGCGAGGGCCGCATGCGCTCCGCATGGCGGCGCCCGTCCCAGCGCCCGGCCTCGACGCAGCTCACGGCGAGCACGGCGCTCTCGCCGGCGGCGATCAGCGCGGACTCGTCGAAGGTCCGGTTCTGCTGGGCGCCGAGCACCTCCTCGCCCTCGAGCACGAGCAGCGGCAGGTCGGTCGGGTTCTCGACCACCAGCGAGCGCACGCTCGCGCCCTCGTCGCGCTCGCGGGCCAGCGCTCCCAGCTCGATCGCCTCGGCGAGGGTGCGGTAGTGGAGTCGCGGCTCGGGTCCGTGGACGGGGAACACGGCGAGCGGCCCCGCGACCTGCGGCTCGCCGAGCGTGTGGGTGCTCGTGACGGTGGTCATGGCGGGAGGGTCGTCCGGGGCGACCTTCACCTGACGCCGAGTCGCCTGTCAGAGTCCGCCCCGCCCGGCCGACTCCACCTTCGTTGACCGCCTTCGAAGCGCTTCCCGAGCATGTACTCAGCGACCTCGACGACGAGGCGCTCGTCCGCTACATCCGCGACGCCCGCGCGGCGGGTCGGCATGACGCGATGAAGCCCGCCGTCGGCATCCTCGTGTTCGGCTACCACGACACGCTCGTCAACCGCGCCCTGCTCAAGCTGCCGAGCCCCCAGGACGCCGAGGACGTGGCCGGCGAGGCGATCGCGAGCGCGCTCGTGTCCGCGTTCGACGGCAGCTCGGTCGGCGAGTTCAAGAGCTGGCTGCACACGATCCTCAGCAGGCGGGTGGCGGACTACTGGGAGGCGAAGCGGCGCCGGCCGAAGACCGACAAGCTGCCGAGCGAGCACGCGGGTGACGAGGACACCTGGGGCAAGGAGCCGAGCGTCGAGTTCGAGGGCGACGCGATGCACGCGCGCGAGTGCGTCAACCGCGCGTACGCCGAGCTGGAGGACGCGCGCCACCGGCTCGTCGTCGACAGCTACGTTTTCGGCGCGCACACGGCGGCGGAGACCGCAGCGCTGGTGGGCGACGGCATGACAGAGGCGAACGTTCATCAGATCGCGTCGCGCTTCCAGGCACGGGTGAAGGAGCTCCTATGAGCGAAGTCGACCGGCTGCTCTCCGAGTACAAGGCGGCTCACGGCGCGGGCTCGAACGCGGACCCGCGGCCCTATCTCGAGCGCGTCGAGGGCAGGGATCGCGAGCTGCTCGCGGGCCTGATCGACGCGTACCTCGAGGCGGCGCCGCGGCGGGCATTCGACGCCGAGGCGTTCCGGACGGGACCGGCGTCCGTCGCGGCCGAGGGGACCTTCAACGCGCTGGCGGGCGCGGGCGGGATGTGGCCCGCGGTGCTGCCGCGCCTTCGCAACCAGGCGCGCATCAGGCGCTCCGACCTCGTGGCCGAGCTGGCCGCGCGGCTCGGCGCGGAGTCGCGCCAGGACAAGGTCGAGCTCTATTACCACCAGATGGAGCAGGGCCTGCTGCCCGAGCCGGGCGTGTCTGACACCGTCCTCGACGCGCTCGGAAAGATCGTCGGCTGGAGCGCCGACGCCCTGCGCAAGGCGGGTCAGATGCCGCAACCGGGGCCGCCGCGAACGGACGCCGGGGCCGTGTTCGCGCGCAGCCACATGCTCGACACGGTGGCCGCGCCGCCCGCCTCCGAGGCGCCGGCGCCGGCCGGCCCGCAGGAATGGGACGAGGTCGACCGCCTCTTCCGCGGCGAGCCGCCGTCAGCCTGACCCGCGCGGGCCGACCTCATTCCCATGCATGACCCGATCGACCTCTACCGGTTCGCCCTGCGCTCCGGCAACCGTTCACTGTCCACGGCGCTCGCACGGGCGCTGCGCGCGGATCCGGCGTTGCGCGAGCGCGCGGACCGCGAGCTGCAGGAGCTCCCGCGCGGGCCCGCGCGCTGGTCGCGGGCCGGCGCGCGCGCCCTCGACGCCGTGCTGCGGCGGCTCGGCTCGGTCCTGCTCTGAGCCGGGCGTAGGATCGAGGCGGCATGCCCTCCGCGATCGAGACCCGTGCCGAGGCGGTGCTCGCCGGGGTTCCGGACTGGCTCTGGAGCGGCGAGACCCTGCCCGTGCCGGTCGAGGACATCGCCGACTCCTGCTTCGGGCTCCACGTCCGCGACGTGGACGACCTGCGCGCCGCGCCGGGCGTGCCGGTGCTCGAGGACACGAAGGGCCTGTCCGGGCTGCTCCTGCCGTCCGTCGGCGAGATCTGGGTCAACGGGCACGAGTCGCAGCAGTGGCCGGGGCGGCGGCGCTTCACGATCTCGCACGAGCTCGGTCACTGGTGCCTGCATCGCACGGACGGCGCGGTCTGGTGCCGCCGGCACGCCATCGACCCGCCCGAGGGCGAGGACGCTCCCCGGCCGGCGCGCCCGCCCGCGGAGGCCGAGGCGGACGAGTTCGCCGCCGCGCTCTTGATGCCCGACCACCTGGTGCGCCGCCATTACGAGCGCCTGCGCGGGAAGCCCGACCTCTTCCCCAGGCTTTGCGAGATGTTCGGGGCGTCGGGCGCGGCGATGGGCCGCCGCCTGCACAGGGTCGTGCCGGGCTCCTCCTAGGCGGGCGCGGACGCCGCGGTCGAGACGAGGCGCCAGGGGGACTCCGGCGGGCCGTCGAGCGCCAGCGTCCACGTGTCCGTGAAGGTCGTGGCGGAGTCCTTCGACCCGCTCAGGACGGCCGCCGTGTCGCGGTCCTCGACGTAGCGGCGGCCGCCGAGCTCGACGAGGATCGTCATCGTCGCGGGCACGGTCTCGACCTGCACGGCCGCGATCTCGATCCGCTTGACGCTCGCGCCGCGCACCACGAGGCGCGTCCGGCGCGAGCTGTCGCCGCCGTACAGCAGCCCGGCCACCGCCTCGGGCGCGGCCACGGCCAGCAGGGCATCGTCGGCACCGTCCACCGCCTCGACCCAGGCGGACACCGCGCGCCGCGCGGCCGCCTCGAGCACGTCGGGTCCGAAGCGGGCGTCCGCGAGCGAGAGGTCGAGCGCGCGCTCGCGAGCGTCGCCCGGTGAACTCGAGCTCGGCCAGGTCCGCCGTGGTGAACCCGGGCGGCAGGCCGTCCGCCACCGCGAGCTCGGTCAGCGACTCGTCCTCGAGGCGGGTCGTATCGGACCAGGGCGAGGCCACGATCTCCGCGTCGAGGTGGTGGTCGCCCTCGGTCCGCTGCTCGATCGAGGCGACGATCCAGTGCTCGCCGCGGCGCGCGAGCGTCCAATACTCGACGAGGCCCATGTTCTCGGTCGGGGCCTCCTTGCGCTTGATCTTGTTCCCGTGCGAGTCGAGCACGAAGGCGCGCAGCTTGGCGTCGATGCGGAAGACGGCGCGGTCCTCGGTGTCGTCCTCGCGGTTGACGAGGCCGACGTAGCGGATCTCGGGCTCCTCGAGGACCTCGACGCGGTTGTGCCAGCCCTTCCGGTCGAAGTCGTCGAGGCGGCGCACCCACTCGACCATCAGGTCCTCCCCCACCACGGCCGCGAGCCGGTTGCGGTCGCGCGCGTCCCAGGCGGACTGGGCCTCGAGGAAGAGGCTGCGCGCGTACGGGACGAGATAGTCGTCGTCGAAGTACGCGTCGTCCTCGGCAGCCTCGGCCGACGCCGCCCGCACGCGCGCGTCGCGCTCGCGGATCTTCTTGAGGTAACGGCGCGTGTTGATGAAGAGGGCGATCAGCATGAGCCCGGCGATTCCGAAGATGAAGGCCACCGCCAACGCGCCGCCCTCCCCGCCGCCGCTGCCGCCGCCGAAACTGGAGCCGCCGCCGCCCGAGAACCCGCCGCCCCCGCCGCCGAAGCCCGACGAGCCGCTGCCGGCCTGGGCGAGCACGAGATCGGCGAGGAACAAGAGCATGCAGGCCCGATGCTACGCCGCCGCGAGGCGGGCGCGCAGGAGCGCCGCGACCGGTCGGGCTGC
Organism: uncultured Thermoleophilaceae bacterium; assembly: GCA_963808775.1. Classification (GTDB taxonomy): domain Bacteria; phylum Actinomycetota; class Thermoleophilia; order Solirubrobacterales; family Thermoleophilaceae; genus JACVRW01. The sequence goes on along the minus strand of CAWEGR010000005.1, from coordinate 391,419 downwards.
TCGCTGATCTGGCGCCAGGTGAGCCGGATCACGTGGATGCCGGCGAGCTCGAGGTCGAGGTCCCGCTCCCGGTCGCGCTCGAAGGCGTAGGGGTTGTCGTGGCTACCGCGTCCGTCCGTCTCGACGATCAGGTTGTGAGCGGGCCAGTGGAAGTCGACTCGGTGGGCCTCGGCGTGGCGGTTCACGATCGGCTCCGGCAGGCCGTTCCTTGCGATCAGCTTCAGGAAGAGGCGTTCCAGTTCGCTGCGTGTGAACGGCAGCTGGGGCAGGAGGCCTGCCAACAGGCGGCGCAGGGTTCGCGTGCCCCTGCGGCCGCTCGCGTTGCCGAGGGCCTCCGCCATGCGGGTTGGGCCGAGCAGCTTCAGGACGAAGGCCTGCTCCACGGCGCGCTCGAGCTCCCCCGGGTGGGTGGCGGCGAGGTCGACGAGGGTGCGCTCGACGGTCGTGCTGGGGACGCGGAGGCGGGTGGTGCGCTCGGTTCGGGGGAGGGAGCGGGTGGATCGCACCAGGATGCCCCGGCGCCTCACGGGGCTCCGGCCCGGAACCAGCACCTCGCACGGTCCTGCCCGTGGAGGCCTAAGCCGCCACAGAACAGCCGCTGATCGATGGCCCAGCACGGCTCCTTCTCCGCACGCAAGGACAGCGGCAAGGGCACACCCAAGCGCGTCGAGGTGGGCCGTTCCGACCGCGTAGACGCCCGGAAAGCGAGGAAACAGCCGCCCCGTCTCGACCCGGTGCCGAATCGCGCCGGGGCCGATCCCCGCGGCCAGCAGCTGCGGCCGGCCGACCACTCGGTGCTGCCTTTCGGCGAGACCGGCTATCGCGGTGTCCGGTGTCAGGACTTTTGGTGCCATAACAACCAAAAGTCCTGACACCGACCGGATCGCCCCCCTCCCTGGCTAAAGTCGCCGCCGCGTGAACTTCGAGCTCACAGAGGAGCAGCGGGCCGTCCGGGATCTCGCCCGGGAGTTCGCCGACGGCGAGGTGCGGCCGGTCGCCGAGGAGCTCGACCGGACGAAGTCGTTCCCGTACGAGATCGTGAAGAAGCTCGGCGGGCTCGGCCTGATGGGGATCCCCTACCCCGAGGAGCACGGCGGCGGCGGCGCGGACAACCTCTCGTACGCGCTGGCGATCGAGGAGCTCGCCCGGGTGGATTCGAGCGTCGCGATCACCGTGGCGGCTCACACGAGCCTCGGGACCTGGCCGATCTACGCGTTCGGCTCGGACGAGCAGAAGGCCGACTGGCTGCCGCGGCTCTGCGCGGGCGAGCGGCTCGCCGCGTTCGGGCTCACGGAGCCGGAGGCCGGCAGCGACGCCGGCAACACCCGCACGCGCGCGAGCCTCGAGGACGGCGAGTGGGTCGTGAACGGGGCGAAGCAGTTCATCACCAACTCGGGCACGGACATCAGCGCGGTGGTCGCGATCACCGCGCGGACGGGCGAGGACGAGGTCAGCAACCTCCTCGTCCCGAACGGGACGCCCGGCTACGAGATCGGCGAGCCCTACCGCAAGATGGGCTGGAACGCCTCCGACACGCGCCCGCTCAGCTTCGAGGACTGCCGCGTGCCGGAGGACAACCTGCTCGGGCCGCGCGGGCAGGGCTTCAAGCAGTTCCTCCAGACCCTCGACGGCGGGCGCATCGGCGTCGCCGCGATGGGTCTCGGGCTCGCCCAGGGCGCGCTCGACGAGGCGCTCGCCTACGCGAAGGAGCGCGTGGCGTTCGGCAAGACGATCTCGAAGTACCAGGCGATCCAGGCCAAGCTCGCCGACATGTCGACCGAGATCGAGGCCGCCCGCCTGCTCACCTACAAGGCCGCCCTCGAGAAGGACGCCGGCAAGGCGTTCGGGCTGACCGCGGCGCAGGCGAAGCTGAAGACCGGCCGGCTCGCCGTGCGCGCGAGCGAGGAGGCCGTGCAGATCCACGGCGGCTACGGCTACATCGAGGAGTACCCGGTCTGCCGCTTCTACCGGGACGCCAAGATCCTCACCATCGGCGAGGGCACCGACGAGGTGCAGCAGATGGTGATCGCCCGCGCGCTCGGCTGCTGAGGCCGCGCCCGCGGCTAGGGTCGGCGCCGGATGCGGCGCACGCTCGTCCTCTGGCTGCTGCTGTTCGCCGCCTACGCGGCCACGATCGGGCTGCCGGCGTTCGGGGCGTCCGACTACGGCGGCGACGAGCCCCACTACCTGCTGGCGGCGGAGTCGCTCATCGACGACGGCAACGTCGACGTGCGCGACGAGTTCGCCGCGCGCGCCTATGGCGACTTCTACCCCTACGAGCTCGACCGCCACGGCCGCCCCACGGAGGGGCGCTGGCACGAGCCGCACGGGGTCGGCTTCCCGCTGCTGATCGCGCCCGCCTACGCGCTCGGCGGGGCGAAGGGGGTCGAGCTGTTTCTCGCCGCGCTCGCCGCGCTCGCCGTGGCCCTCGCCTACCGCCTCGCCCTGCGGGTGGTGCCCGACCCGTGGGCCCTCGGCGCGGCGGCGGCCGTGGGTCTCTCCCCTCCCTTCCTCGCCTACGGCAGCGCGGTCTACCCGGAGCTCACGGCCGGCGCCGTGATCGCGGGGGCCGCGCTCCTCGCGATCCGCCTGGATGCTCGCGTCAGCCGCCCCGAGGCGTTCGGCTGCTTCGCCCTGCTCGGCACGCTGCCCTGGCTCGGGACGAAGTTCGTGCCGGCTGGGATCGTGGTCGGGGTTCGTGGCCGCGCTCGCCATCTGGCAGGCGCGCCGGCGGACGCTGGCGGTCGGGGCCGTCGAGGTGTCGCTGTTCAGCACCGCGCTCTACGTCGGCGTGAACGAGGCGCTCTACGGCGGGCCGACGCCCTACGCCGCGGACGTGGCGGGTGAGACCGCGACCGACGCCTCGTTCCCGATCGGCTACCTCGAGCGCTCCTACCGGCTGGTCGCGCTGTTCATCGACCGCAACTACGGATTGCTGCGCTGGGCCCCGGTCTTCGCGCTCGCGTTCGCGGGGCTCTGGTGGCTGTGGCGCACCCACCGCGACCGCCTGGTGCGCGCGGTGCCCGATCTGCGCGAGACCCAGCTGACCGCCGACATGTGCGCCGCCGCGCTCGGCGCGCAGCTTGCGGTGGCCGCCTTCCTGGCCCCCACGATGTTCGGCTTCTGGTTCCCGCCGCGCCACCTGATGGCGGCGCTGCCGCTGGCGATCCCGCTGATCGCCTGGGGCCTGCGCCACGCCCCGAGGGTGGGGACGGCCCTCGCCGCGCTCACGCTGCTGGGCTCGGCCTGGCTCTACGCGGACGTCCGGCTCGGCTCGGGCTCGTTCGTGACCGGCCGCCCCGACGCGCCGTTCGGGCCGCTCGTCGACGTGTTCCCGCTGTTCGAGCCGGGCGGCGGCTGGCCGTACTGGCTGGCCGCCGCGATCGCCGTGGCACTCGCCGCCCTGGTCCTGCGCGAGCTCCTCCACTCGCGCCAGATCGCGGGCGCCACGCGGCGCAGGTAGGCGGGATAGCGCACGAACGAGCTGCCGGTCGTGCGGCGGCGGTAGTCGATCGGCACCTCGACCGCGTCGATGCCGGCGCCCCAGAGCGCGAGCGTGAGCACCTGCGCGTAGTTGTAGTCGTGGCGGATCCGCGCCGACCTGAGGGCGCGGGCGGAGAGGGCGCGGTAGCCCGTCTGGGCGTCGCTCGTCACGGTGCCCATCAGCGTTCCCATGAGCGCGCTCGTGCCGCGGTTCGCGATCCCGCGGTGCCAGCTCATCCCCTCGCGCCGGCCGAGGAAGCGAGAGCCGAGCACGTAGTCGGCCCGCCCGCGCGCCACCGGATCGAGCACGCGCTCGAAGTCCGCCGGCGCGTACTCGCCGTCGCCGTCGAGGTAGACCGCCGCCGCGTAGCCCTCGTCGCGGGCGAGCTCGAGGCCGGTGCGGAGCGCCGCCCCGAGACCGCGTCCCTCGGGGTGCGAGACCACCCGCGCGCCGTGCTCGCGGCCGATCGCGGGGGTGCGGTCCGTCGAGCCGTCGTCGACCACGAGGACGTCGACCGGCATGCCGCAGGCCTGTCCGGCAGGCCCGCCAGGACGCCGCCGAGCGCCGCCTCCTCGTCCCGCGCGACCACGATCGCGAGGCAGCGGGCGGCCTCCGCGCGAGCGCGCTCGATCCCAGGATCGAGCACCGGCACGAGCGGCCGCCCGCGCGCGGCCTCGGGAGCCGGGACACCGAGCAGCGCCGCGACGGTGGTCGCCAGCTCGCAGACGTTGCGCGGCTCGCGGCTCTGCGCGCCGGGGACGGCGCCCCTCCCCCACACGATGAAGGGCACCGGACGCTCGCCCCAGTCGAGGTGGCCGTGGCCGCCGATGCCGCGCCCCTGGCCATGGTCTGCCATCAGGATCACGGTCGCGTCCTCGAGCCTGCCGCGCTCCTCGAGGAACGCGAGGAAGTCACCCACGTGGCGGTCGCTCTCGGCGACCTGGTCGAGGTACTCCGGGCTGCGCACGCCGCGCACGTGTCCGAGCTGGTCCGCTGCGAGCAGCTGCAGGACGAGCAGGTCGGGATCCTCCTCCTCGACGACGCGGCGCCCCTCGGCGCAGAGCGAGTGGTCGATCCGGGCGGTCGGCTGGACGGACGTGACGGAGCGAACCACGTCCTCGCCGAACGGGTCGAGCAGGTGGGCGATCCCCACGAGGCGGCCCAGGCGGCCCTCGCGCTCGAGCACCTCGAACAGCGACGGCACGCGGACGCCGAGCCGCGGCGCGAAGTTCGAGCGCATGCCGTGCTCGCGCGGCTCCGCGCCCGTGAGCATCGAGGAGAAGCAGACGACCGTGCGGGCCGGGTACGCCGGCTCGACCGCGAGGTACTCCGTGCCCTCACGCGCGAGCCGGTCGAGCACCGGCGCGTCCGCCTGCCAGAGCCGCTCGCGATTGAGGCCGTCGACGACGATCACGTACACGCGCCGCGCGAGCGGCTCGCCCCCGGGCGCCGCCGGCGCGCGCGCCGGGTAGACGGGCAGGCGCCGCCTGAAGCGCCGCCATGCGAGGGCGCCGGCCAGCGCGGCGAGCAGCGCCACCGCGGCGATCCGGGCGAGCGATCCCGCCCCGGGCTCCTCGGCGAGCAGCGCGCCCGCGCTCAGCGTCATCACGAGCTTCGGCACCTGCTCGAGCGCGTTGCCGCTCGTGGGGTCCGAGTTCGTCAGCACGAGCCGCCAGAAGCGCAGCCCGTTCAGCCAGGGCGCGCCCGTGCGCAGGTGGTAGTAGACGCTGCCCCACACGACCACCGTGAAGAAGACGTAGCCCGCCAGCGCGCCGGCGAGCAGCCACGGCGCCCGCCAGGGCTCGAGCAGCGGCACCGAGAGGAGCGCCACGAGCCAGAGCAGCGCTCGCGTCCGGAGCGGGAAGGGGAAGCACGCGAGCACCGCGGCGAGGCCGAGCGCACCGGCGAGAGCGAGCCAGAGCGAGCCGTCCGGAGCGAGCCCGACGGCGGCGGCGCAGAGCAGCACCAGGACGGGATACACGAGCGAGAAGGGCCGCCCCTCGTTGAACACGTTCCAGGCGCGCGCCGCCCAGATCTCGATCCTGCCCGCCATCGCGCCCGGCATCTTAGGGATGCCTAAGACAAGCTGGTGCAAGACTGCCCGTCCGATGTCCGATGCCGCCACAGCCCGCCGGCTCGCGGAGGCGCTCCCCGACGTCGAGGCGGGCACCTCCTATGGGACCCCGTCGTGGAAGGTGCGGGGCAAGTTCTTCGCCCGCCTGCGCGACGACGACACGGTGCTCGTCGCGAAGGTCGAGAAGGGCGAGAAGCAGCTCCTGATCGAGGCGGAGCCGGACGTCTTCTTCGAGACGCCGCACTATCAGGGCTACGGCTATTTCCTCGTCCGGCTCGCGAACATCGACGAGGCGGAGCTCGCCGAGGTGATCGAGGACGCGTGGCGGCTGGCTGCTCCGAAGCGGCTCGTCAAGGAGCGCGACGAGCAGCTTCCCACCAGGACTCGATCCGGCTGACGAAGTCTCCGGGCGACTCGGAGTAGAGCCGGGCGCCGAGCAGCAGCGCGTCCGCCTGCAGCCCGGCGCGCCGCGCGTCGACGGCGTCCACCAGCTCCGGCGGCGCCTCGGCGTGCTCCCGCGCCCAGGCGAGCAGCATCGCGAGGTCGTGATCGTCGCCGAGGTGGTTGGCCAGCTCGTGCGCCTCGTCGGCCACGGCCGCCATCACCGGCCTCCACACGAAGCGCAGCAGCTCGTGGTGGTACCAGAGGTCCTTCACGCGCTTGCGCCACTCGTGCAGGGTCTCGATCGTGGCCTCCCGGCGCACCTCCTTCAGCTCGCGCCGGCCACGCCGGTAGCCGCGTCGCAGCCCGGGAGACACGACGGCGAAGCTGTCGCGCTCGAGCGGCCAGTCGACCACGCGTGCCCTCGCGGCCGAAAGCGCCTCGATCGCCTGTGCGGCGGCCTGGCCGCGCGCGCCGCCCGCGGTGCGGATCCGATGCGCCTCGAGCGCCTGGCGCAGCCGGCCATAGGCGGCGAGCGGCAGCTCGAGGCCGTCGAGCGTCTCCACCATCACGTCGGCGTCGCGGGCGCCCGAGAGGAGCTCCGCGGTGTCGCGGAGCGCCGCGTTCTCCTCGCGGGCCAGCTCGGGCCCGAGCTCGCCGCGCACCAGCCGGATCAGCGAGCGCAGCTTCTTGATGTCCTTACGGGCGTTGTGGACGGCCTCGGCCGGCGTGCTGCCGGAGGTTCCGTCGAGCTCCTCGATCGCGTGGTCGAAGCGGCCGCGCGCGATGCGGGCGATTCCCTCAGGGAGCGGCTCGTCGCTCGTGGAGCCGGTACGCCCGTTCGCTCACGGGCGCGGAGCCTAGCCGGAGCGATCGAGCAGGCGGGTGGCGGCGGTGGCCGGGTCGAGCCGGCGCGCGACGACCTCGTCGAGCAGCTCCTGCGCCGCGGGATCATCGCCGACCTGCTCCTCGAGCCGGCGCCGCAGCCGCGCCGTGGCGAGCGCCATCACCTCGTTCATCAGGTTGCGGCGGCGCCGGGTGTCGAGGGTGCCCTCGGCGCGGATGTACTCGCCGTGCTCGGCGATCTTCTCGGCGAGCTCCTCGATCCCCTCCGCGCGCGAGGCCTCGGTCTTGACGATCGGCACGCGCCAGCCGTGCTGGTCCCCGAGCGACAGCACGCCGCGGATCTCGCGCACCATCGTGTCGGTCAGCGGGTGGTCCTTCTTGTTGACCACGATCACGTCCGGGATCTCCATGACGCCGGCCTTGAGCGCCTGGATCGAGTCTCCCGAGCCCGGCATCAGCGCGAGCACCACGGTGTCGGCGTGGTCGATGATGTCGACCTCCGCCTGCCCCACGCCCACGGTCTCGAGCAGCACGTCGTCCTTGCCTGAGGCGTCCATCAGGAGCGCGGCCTGGAGCGTGGCCTCCGAGAGGCCGCCGAGGGAGCCGCGGCTCGCCATCGAGCGGATGTACACCCCCGGGTCGAGGAAGTGCTCGGTGAGGCGGATGCGGTCGCCGAGCAGCGCGCCCTTCGTGAACGGCGAGCTCGGGTCGATCGAGAGCACGGCCACCTGGCGCTCGCGCGCACGCGCAAGCTCGACGAGCCTGCCGATGATCGTCGACTTCCCGACGCCAGGCGGGCCGGTGAAGCCCGACCACGTTGGCCCGCCCGGTGCGTGGATAGACCTCGCGCACGAGCGCCCAGCCCTCGGGGTCGTCGTTCTCGACGAGCGAGATCGCCCGGGCGAGCGCCCGCCGGTCGCCCTCGAGCAGCGGCCCGGCCAGGTCCTCCGCTGTGCGTCCGGGAGCCGCCATGGATCGAGCCGTGATCCTAGGGATCAGCGCCGCACGATCCGGAAGGCCACGCGACGGGCCGCGGAGCGGTTGCCGGCGGCGTCGGCGGACTGCAGCGTGGCGCGGTAGCGGGCCGGGCGCAGGGCCCTGCCGGCCACGCGGCCGTTGAAGAAGGCGGAGTGCGCGCGTCCTCCGAGAGGCTCCAGCGGAGCGTGGTGCCGACCTTCGCCGCGAGCGGGAGGATCCGGCGCGCGCTCATCTCTGCAGGTCCAGGACGTCGAACACCCAGACCGACCGTACCGGCCTTCCGAAGATCCCGGGGGAATGCGCCCAGGACAGGTGCAGGTGCGGCGGGCAGCCGTAGCGCAGCTGGCAGTGGGCCGGGTCGCCGTGGTCGACGTCGCCGTTGTAGCCGACCCAGCGGAAGGGCGGGCGGGTGTGGTTCTGGCGCGGCTCGGCCCAGCGGGCGAGGCGCCCGACCTTCGCCCACGAGCCGCCCGGGCCCGGGACGATGTCGACGGCGAGGCCGAGCGGATGCTCGCCGAGCCGCTTGTGGCAGCAGAGCGCGTAGCCGTCGGTGATGCGCAGCTTGTAGCGCTGGATCAGGTGCAGCACGTTCGGCAGGATGCGCCGGTCGATGTACTCGCCGGGCTGGCCGGGAATCGGGACGAAGCGCCCGCGGCTGCGCACCGCCCGCACGCGGCCGGCGCGGCCGGCGCGCCCGAAGTCGACCAGCTCGCATTCGAAGTCGAGCGCGTCGAGCACCTCGGCCCGCACGCTGTCGCGTCCCGGGCCGCAGAGCGCCGAGTCCGAGCGCCGGTCGCGCAGCTCGATCACGTCGTCGCCGTCTCCGCCGTCGGCGCTGTCCGCGCCCGAGTCGCCGCGCAGCACGTCCGGCCCCGCGCCGCCGAAGAGCGCGTCGTCGCCGGAACCGCCGCTCACCTCGAGCGGGGTGTCGAGGGTGGACGCGAGCGAGTCGTCCATGTCGCCGAGCTCGACGCGCACCGCCGCGGCGGGGCAGATCGCGCCGCCACCGAAGGGGGCGCACGCGCCGGCGCTCGGATCGAGCGCAAGCGGCGCGCCCGAGTCGAGCACCGTCAGCGAGCCGGCGGGGTGCGGCGGCAGGGCGCCGTCAAGCTCGACGGCGTTGCGCTCGCCCGGGGCGGCGACGATCGTGAGCACGCCCTGCGGGTCCACCGCGAGGGTGGCCGCGCCCGCCGCACCGGGCAGCAGCAGCAGCGCGCGCCTGCCGCGATCAGCGCAGATGCTCGGCAACGTCCCACGTCCACAGCTCGACAACGTTGCCATCAGGGTCGGTCACGTACGCCGCCCGCCCATGGGTGTCGCCGAACTTCATCGTCTCCACATCCTGACCGCGCTCGCGCAGCAGCGCCACCGCGGCGTCGAAGTCGCTCTCCTCGATCTTCATCGCGTAGTGGACGTGCGCGCCGCCGCGGCCGCCCGCCAGCCCGACCTGCGGGCGCCAGAGGCCGATCCGCGTGCCGGACCCCGCCATCACCCAGACCGCGTCCCGGTCCGGCCAGCGCTCGACCACGGGGAACCCGAGCACGCCGGAGTAGAACGCCTCGGCGGCGTCGAGATCCGACACCTCGAGCACGAGCTCCGAGACGCCGGACACCGGGACAGCGTCCGCCACGGCCTACTCGTAGGCGAGCGCTCTGAGCACGTCCAGGCGCGACGCCCGGCGCGCCGGCCCGATCGCCGCGACCACGCCCGCCAGCGCGGCGAGCACGAGCAGCAGGAGCAGCGTCCCGACCGGATAGGACAGCGTGAAGCCCTCGTCGGCGAGCGGGCGCGATACGAGCGCCGCCATCACCACGCCCAGCACCGTGCCGAGGATCGCCCCGATCAGAGCGGTGATCACGGCCTCGTAGCGGACCATGGTGCGCACCTGGCGGCGCGACATGCCGATCGCGCGCAGCATCCCGAGCTCGCGCGTGCGCTCGTGGATCGAGAGCGCGAGGGTGTTGACGATCCCGAACAGCGACACGATCACGGCCAGCGACAGCAGCGCGTAGACGAGCCCGAGCAGAGCGTTGATCTGCTGCTCCGACTGCTCCTTCAGCTCCGACTGGTTCTGGACCTCGGCGGTGGGATAGCGCTCCTCGATCGCCTGCTTCAGGTCGTCCTGGACCTGGGACACCGACGCCGAATGCTCGGTGCGAACGAGCGCGATCGAGGGCTGCTCCGCGCCGAACAGCGGCTCGAGCGTCGTGTCGTTCACGATCATCTTGCCGTAGAGGTCGAGCGCGCCCTCCACCTTGCCCTCGACCCGGTAGACGGCGGTCTTCTCGAGCGGGGTCCGGATGCGCACCTCGTCGCCGACGTCGAGCCCGTTCGACTTCGCGAACGCCTCGTCCACGAGCGCGCCGCGCTCGCCGAGCCCGTTCAGCAGCTCGGGCGAGCCGCCGTCGACGAACGTGACGGCCAGCACCGAGTTGACCGTCTCGGGGTCGACGCCCGCCACGCGGATCGACGCATCCTTGTACTCGCCCGTGCCGTAGGTGATCGAGGACACCGAGGCCACGCCGTCGACCCCCTCGGCCGCCTGCACGGCGCCGTCGGGGATCGGCGAGAAGCCGTCCGTGTTCTGGATGATCAGCTCGCCGCGGAAGCTCTCGTCGATCGTCTTGGCGATCGAGGAGTTGAGGCCGGCGGCGAAGATCGTCACGAACACGACGAGCGCGAGGCCGATCATCAGCGCCGCGGCAGTGGTGGCCGTGCGGCCCGGCTTGCGCATCGCGTTCTCGCGCGCGAGCCTGCCGGTGATCCCGCGCAGGCGCTCCATCGGCTTGCCCGCGAGCGAGGCCAGCGGGCGCACGAGTCGCGGCGAGAACAGCGAGGTGGCGAACAGGATCAGGACCGCGCCGCCCCCGAGCAGGGCCGCCGCGCTCCCCGAGTCCTCGATTCCGCCGAACAGGCCCACCAGCATCATCGCGAGGCCGAGCCCGCCGAGCACGAGCGAGGCGATCGTGAGCCGCCGCGTGCGGGGCTTCGTATCCGACAGCTCCGCGTCGCGCAGGGCCGCCATCGGCGTGACCCGCGTCGCGCGCAGCGCCGGGACCAGCGCCGCAACCAGCGTGACGACCACGCCCACGAGCAGCGAGACGAGGATCGTCCGGCCCGTGACCACGAGCCCCGTGTTCGGCAGGTCGATGCCGACCGCCTTGAAGAGCGCGTTGATGCCGAGCGCGAACAGGAGACCGCCGGCGAGGCCCGCGGCCGCGCCGAGCACGCCCAGCACGAGCGCCTCGAAGCCGACCGAGTTCAGGATCTGGCGGCGGGACGCGCCGAGCGTGCGCAGCATCCCGAACTCGCGCGTGCGCTGCGCGACGGTGATCGAGAAGGTGTTGAAGATCTGGAACGCGCCCACGAACAGGGACACGCCCGCGAACACGAGCAGCGCGATGCGCAGGAAGCCGAGGTCCGAGGCGATGTCGTCCGACTGGCGCTCCGAGGCCTCCTCCCCGGTCTCGACCACCAGGTTCGGCGGCACGATCTCGGCGATCCGGTCGCGCAGCTCGGTCGGCGAGGTGCCCTCCTCCGCCGCCACCGAGATCTGGTCGAACTTGTCGACCCGGTCGGTGATCCGCTGAGCCTCGGTGAGGGTGAGCTGGGCGATGCCGGCGCCGCCGAAGTTGGTCGAGTCGCCGAGCTTCGTGAGCCCGACGATGTCGTACTCCTTGACCTCCTCCGCCCCGGCGAGCCGCACCGTGTCGCCCACGCCCAGGTCCGCGGTCTCGGCGGTCTGCGTGTCGAGCGAGGCCTCGCTCGCCGTTCGCGGCTTGCGCCCGTCGACGTAGTCGAGCGTCTCGAAGCGCGGGGGCTGCAGCGAGGAGATGAAGTTCGGGGCGAAGCTCTGGGTGAGCGGCTCGCCCTCCTCGTCGACGAAGCGGCCGACGGCGAACACGGAGCCCGCCGCCGCGGCCACGCCGTCCACCTGCTCGACGCGCGGGAGCAGCGACGCGTCGAACGCGGGCGGCCCGGTGTCGTCGCTCGCGATGTCGGTGTTGGCCGTGATCGCGACGTCCGTGCCCTTGAGCGACTCGGAGAAGATCTCCTCGAACGACTTGTTGATCGTGTCCGTGAGCACGTACGTGCCGGCCACGAGCGCGACGCCGAGGAAGATCGCGAGGAACGTGGTGAACGCGCGCAGCTTGCGCGCCGCGATGCCGCGGAGTGCGACCTTCGTCATGTGGCTAGGCCACTTCCTTCATCAGCTCGATCACCTGGTCCGCGCTGCCCGCCTCGGCGTCGTGGACCACGAGGCCGTCGCGCAGGACGATCAGACGGTCGGCGTAGGAGGCGGCCTCGGGGTCGTGGGTGACCATCACCACCGACTGGCCGAAGTCGTCGACCGCCTGGCGCAGCAGCCGCAGCACCTCCTCGCTCGACTTCGTGTCGAGGTTGCCGGTCGGCTCGTCGGCGAATACGACAGCGGGCTTCGAGGCGAGGGCGCGCGCGACGGCCACGCGCTGCTGCTGGCCGCCGGACAGCTCGGAGGGCCGGTGCGTGCGGCGGTCCGACAGCCCGATCGTCTCGATCAGCCGCTCGACAAACTCGGGGTCGGGCTTCACGCCGGCGATCGAGAGCGGCAGCAGCATGTTCTCCTCGGCCGTCAGGACCGGGATCAGGTTGAAGAACTGGAATACGAAGCCGAGCTTGTCGCGGCGCAGCTTCGTGAGATCGGCGTCGTCGAGGTTCGTCAGCTCCGTCCCGTCGAGCGTGACCGTGCCGGAGGTCGGCCTGTCGAGCCCGGCGAGGATGTGCATGAGCGTCGACTTCCCGGAGCCGGATGGCCCCATGATCGCGCTGAAGCGCCCGCGCTCGAACCCGACGCTGACGCCCGCGAGCGCGTTCACGGCGGCGTCGCCCTCTCCGTATCGGCGCCGGACGTCCGCCGCGGTCACGATCGCATCCATAGGCGCGCAGGTTGGCAGGCCGGCGAGCCTGCCGCAGTACGGTTAACCGGCCATATAGTGGCCCTGTGCCGTTCCGCGGAACGCTGGTCGCCTTCCTCGTCCTCATTTCGGCGACACCCGCCGTCGCCGCTCCGGGCACAAGCCTGCTGAGCCGTGACGACGAGCCGCCGGGGACGACGGGCCGCGGGTACGCGCCGTCGATCTCTGCCGATGGCCGTTTCGCCGCGTTCAGCGACGGCACCGTGGTGCTCGTGCGCGACCTGCGGACGGGCGCGGCCGAGGTGGCGAGCCGCGCGAACGGGCCGGACGGCGCCGAGCTGCGCGCATTCTCGCCCTCTCACCCGCAGCCGGCGATCTCCGCCGACGGGCGCATCGTGACGTTCGAATGGTCAGGCCAGATCTTCGTCCGCGACCTCGTCGCCGACACCACCACGCTGGTCAGCCGCGCCACGGGCCTCGCCGGCGCGATGGCGAACAGCGGGGCCTACGGCGCGGCGATCTCGGCGGATGGGCGTCATGTCGCGTTCACCTCGTCGTCCTCGAACCTCGACCCGGCCGACACGGAGGCGCCGGGCCGGGACGAGACGATCGACGTCTTCGTGCGCGACCTCCAGACCGCCACGACGACGCTCGTCAGCCGCGCCTCGGGAGCCGCGGGCGCGAACGGCAACCGCGCCTCGTCCTTCCCGTCGATCTCGGGTGACGGCCGCTACGTCGCCTTCAACTCGTACGCCAGGAACCTCCACGGGGACGACCGCGACGGCGACGGCGACATCTACGTGCGCGACCTGGTGGGCGCGACGACCGTCCTGATCGGCCGCGGCCCCGCTCGCGTCCGGGGGAACGGTGTCCCTGAGGCCGCCCGGGATCCCTCGATCTCCGCGGATGGCCGGGCGGTGGCGTTCACGTCCTTCGTCCACTTCGACGTGGAGCCCGAGGAGTACTGGAAGGACCTCGTCTTCGTGCGGGACCTGGGGCGCCGGACGACGAAGCTCGCGAGCGTCGCATGGAGCGGCGAGCCGGAGGACGGCTCGTCGCCCGAGCTCTCGAGCGACGGCCGCTACGTCGCCTTCGCGTCCTCCGCCTCGACCCTCCAGCCCTTCTTCACGGGAACCCTCCCGGACATCTACGTGCGGGATCTCGAGCGGGGCAGGACGGTGCTCGCCAGCCGCGCGGCCAACCGCTTCGGCACACCGGCGAGCGGAGGGACCCTCGCTCCGTCGATCTCGGGCGACGGCCGCCTCGTCGTGTTCGAGGCCCGCGCGTCGAACCTGCACCCGGACGACCGCGACCGCAGCGGTGACGTCTTTCTCCGCGACCTCGGACCGGATCCGTTCCGTGCACGCGTGAGCGCCGGCTGCCTGGGCCGGCGGGCGAACGCGATCGTGCTGCCGCGGTCGTCCTCGCCGTTCGAGGGCACCGGCGCCGCCGACGTGGTCGTCGGCAGCTCCGGGAGGGACAGGCTGAGCGGCGGGCCCGGTCGCGACCGCCTGTGCGGACGCGGCGGCCGCGATCTCATCCGGAGCAGGGACGGCAGGCGGGACCGGGTCGACTGCGGCCCCGGCCGTGACCGCGTGGTCGCGGACGAGCGCGACCGGGTCAGAGGCTGCGAGCTGCGCTGACCGCCGTATAGTCAAACGAGTGGACCCGCCAACGATGTGGGGATCGGGCAACTACGCCGCCGTGGCGGACAAGATCACGGCCGCGGGCGAGCGCGTGGTCGAGGCGGCCGGCGTCGAGCCCGGCATGGACCTGCTCGACGTGGCCTGTGGCACGGGCAACTCCACCATCCCCGCCGCGCGGCGCGGCGCCCGGGTGACCGGACTCGACTTCTCGTCCGACCTGCTGGCGATAGCGCGCGAGCGCGCCGCCGACGCGATGGTGGAGGTCGACTGGGTCGAGGCCGACGCGATGGACATGCCATTCGAGGATTCGAGCTTCGACCGCGTCATCTCGACATTCGGGCACATGTTCGCGCCGGACCAGCGGCGGACCGCCGGCGAGCTGCTGCGCGTCTGCCGGCCGGACGGAGTGATCGCCTTCGGCTGCTGGTCGCCGGAGGGCGCGATCGGGCGCATGTTCATGCGCATCGGCGAGCTCGTCCCGCCTCCGCCCGGCAGCGAGTCGCCCCTGCTCTGGGGCACGGAGGAGCGCGTGCGCGAGCTGCTCGGCGACTCAGTCGAGTTCCAGCGCCACGAGATCGTCTGGCGCGAGCGGTCGGTCGAGGACTACACCGACTTCATGCTCGAGAGCTTCGGCCCCCTCGTGAACGCGCAGGAGGTGCTGGCCGAGCGGGCCGGCGAGCTGCGCAGCTCGTACATCGCCTACCTGGAGGCGGAGAACCAGGCGGACGACGGCACGCTGCGCTTCGCCGGCGAGTACCTCGTGTCCGTGGTCAGGCCCTGAGGAAGGCCAGCACGGCCAGCACGCGCCTGTGGTCCTCGGGCGCGGGCGGGAGATCCAGCTTGCCGAAGATGCTCGTCACGTGCTTCTCGACGGCGCGCTCCGTGACCACGAGCTGTCTGGCGATGGCGCCATTGGAGCGGCCCTCGGCCATCAGCTCGAGCACCTCGCGCTCGCGCGGGGTGAGCACCTCGAGCGGATCGTCGCGGCGCGCGCGGCCCACGAGCTGCGCCACGACCTCCGGGTCGAGCGCGGAGCCGCCCTCGGCCACGCGCCGCACCGAGTCGACGAAGCGCTCGACGTCCGCGACGCGGTCCTTCAGCAGGTAGCCCACACCGCCGGCGGCGTCGCCCACGAGCTCGAGCGCGTAGCCCTCCTCGACGTACTGGGACAGCACGAGCACCCCGGTGTCCGGCTGCGTCGAGCGGATCTCGAGCGCCGCGCGCAGGCCGTCGTCGGTGTTCGTCGGCGGCATGCGGATGTCCACGATCGCCACGTCCGGCTTGTGCGCGTTGGCCTTGCGCAGCAGGTCGTCCGCGTCCCCCGCCTGTGCCACCACCTCGAAGCCCGACTCCTCGAGCAGCCGCACCACGCCTTCGCGCAGCAGCACGGAGTCGTCGGCCACCACCACGCGCAGGGGTTTCTCCGAAGCCTCGCTCACCTCAGCGGGATCCTCGCAGTCACGGTGGTCCCTGCGCCTGGCGGGGAGTCCACGTCGAGCCTGCCCTCGAGAATCGCGATCCTGTCGGCGAGCCCTCGCAGGCCGCTTCCGGCCTCCGGATCGGCGCCGCCGACCCCGTCGTCGGCCACCGAGACGAGCACGCGCCCGTCCACGCGCTCCACGCTCACGCGCGCCCGCGATGGCGTCGGCGTACTTCGCGACGTTGGTGAGCGACTCCGAGACCACGAAGTAGGCCGCCAGCTCGACCGCCTCCGGCAGCCGCTCGCGGGGCAGCTCGCCGAGCTCGACGGGCAGCGGCGCGCGCGAGGCGAGCGTCTCGAGGGCGGTGCTGAGCCCGCGGTCCGACAGGATCGCCGGGTGGATCCCGCGGGCGAGCTCGCGAAGCTCGGCCAGGGCGGCGTCGAGCTCCTCCCCCGCGGCCGCCAGCACCTGGTCGGCGCCGTCCGGGTCGGCGCGCAGCTTCGAGCGCGCCAGCCTCATGTTCAGCGCCATCGACACGAGCCGCTGCTGGGCTCCGTCGTGGAGGTCGCGCTCGAGCCGGCGGCGCTCCTCGAGGCCGATGCTCAGCATCCGCTCGCGCGACTCGCGCAGCTCCGCGACCTTCGCGCGCAGCTCGGCGTCGAGCCCCTCGTTCTCGAGGGCGAGCAGCGCGGCGGCTCCCACCGAGCGGACATGCTCCTCGGCCTCGCGCATCGAGGCGTCGTAGATGATCGCCCCGACGCAGTTGCCGTCGCGCTCCACCATCGCCACGGCGCGGCCCGAGTCACCGTCCGGCAGGTCATAGGGCCGCCCGGCCGCATCGACGTAGCGCTCCCGCTCGGGCAACCAGAACACGAGCTCGAGGCTCGGATCGCCGAGGGCGTCCGCGAGGGCGTCGCGCAGCTCGCCGCGCCGCGGCGCCTCCGAGAGGCGCGCCATCAGGCGTCCGAGGGCGCCACCCTGGATCATGCGGGTGCGCAGCAGCGTGAACAGGAACAGCCACGGCACGAGCGCGAACGGCACCAGGGCGGCGAGGTAGGTGACCTTGGCGGCCGAGCCGCCCCCGCCGACCTGCAGCGCGACCGTGACCGCGAGCGCCAGCATCAGGGCCACGCCCGCCGCCCAGACGTACGCGAGCACGCGCCGCTCCGGGGCGGTGGCGCGCCGCCAGCGGCGCACGAGGACCACGAGCACGAAGCCGGCGAGGACGACGCCGACCAGGTTGAGGAAACCGCTCATGACCTGAACGGTCGTCTCGCTGCGCTCGACGAGCAGGACGTTCTCGGGGCACTCCGCGCAGTCGAAGTCCTCGCGCGGATCGAGGAAGAACCACGCGGGCAGGTTCCCGATGGTGGTGAGGAAGTAGCCGACGCCGATCACCACGCGCTCCCCGCGGCTCTGCAGCCGGCCGTCCGGGAACGCCAGCAGCAGGTGGATCGCGACGATGAAGTAGACCGCCGAGAACACCTGCCCGAAGGTCCAGATGAGCGGGATGTCCGAGCCGCCCAGCCCGGCCACGAGGAAGGTGAAGCCCGTCGCGGCCATCAGCATCCCGACCCGGTTGTCGGGCCGGCGCGCCCATGCGAACAGGCCGACGCCGATGAAGCTCCAGCCGATCAGCAGGTAGACCGCGACCAGAAGGCCGGGCAGCTCGATGTCCTCGTTCGTCAGGATGCAGGCCGCGACGGCGAGGCCGAGCGCGACACCCGATCCGGCCAGCAGCCAGAGGGCCCGGCGCAACGAGCTCAGAGCAGCGCCTCCAGGGCCTCGCCCGACAGCTCGGACTTCGGCACGAAGCCGCGCGCCCCGCCGAGCGAGCCGAGGTCCTCGAGCGCGCGGCTCGAGGTCAGCACGATCGCCGGGCCGCTGCCGTTCGCGGTGATGCGCGACGCGACCTCGATCCCGTCGATGTCCGGAAGCTGCACGTCGAGCAGCACCACGTCGGGCCGGAGGTCCCGCACGGCCGCGAGCGCCGACTGGCCGTCCTCGGCCTCGCCGACCACCGAGTAGCCCTCGGACTCGAGCAGCATGCGAGCGCTCGCCCGGAAGCTCGGGTGGTCGTCGACGATGAGAACGGTCCTGGCCATTGCAAGGGAGATTGTGAACCGCGCGGGCCGATCCGCCAATACGGCTATCCGCACCACCCTGGGCATGCTGGGGTCATGCGCATCGCCTGGGCCCTGATCGCGGCCGCGTGCCTCGCGGCCGCGCCCCCGTCGTGGGCGACCGTCCCGCGCGACGGGTGGGGCTTCGGGATCTCCGATCCCGACCCCGAGCCCCTGCGCTCCATGGACGGCCGCCTCGCCGCCCTGGACGCGAAGACGTTCCGCTTCATCGTCTCCTGGAACGCGGCCGACCTCCCGCTCGAGCGGGAGCTCGCCCTCGCGCGGATCAACATCGCCCGGGCCGCGGGCGTGCGTGAGATCGCCGTGACGTTCAGCCGTCCGGCGCCGCCGCTCCCGGGCGCCGACGAGTGGCTCGCGAAGGTGGGCGCGTTCATCGACGAGCTCAGCCCCCAGGTCGAATGGTGGGGGGTCGTGAACGAGCCCAACCACTACGAGGGCCACGCTCCGCGGCTCAGTCCGCGAACGGCCGCCGCGTACAGCTCGGCCCTGTCGTCATGGCTCGCGCTCCGGCACCCCGGCGACCGGATGATCTCCCCGGAGTTCGCGGACACCGGGCCGGTCGCGTCCTACGTCGAGCGGTTCCGCCGGTCCGGAGGCCGGTTCGGCGACGCGATCGGGTGGCACGCCTACGTCGGCGCCCAGCGCATGGACCTCGCGAGCACGAGGGAGCTGATCGGCGCCGCGCCGCCGGGCCTGCCGATCTGGATCACGGAGATCGGGGCCCACGAGGCGGACCCATGGGTGAGCCAGGGCGAGGCGGGGCAGGACGCGCGCGTTCGCTGGATCACGAGCACGCTCGCCGCGCAGGAGCGCGTCTGGCGCATCAGCATCTACCACCTGCGCGACCACAACCCAGGGTGGGACACGGCGCTCGTGGGGTCGGACGGCGTCCCGCGCGCCGCATGGCACACCTGGTGCGCGGCGGCGCACGGCGACGAGCGCTCCCATCCGGACTGCCGGCCGGCCGAGGCCGGCGCCATGGCGGTGGGTGGCGCCGGAGGCAGCGGCTTCGCCGACGTCACCGGTGACGGCCGCCCGGACGCGGTCGTGGTGAGCGACGCGGGCATCGCGGTGCGGCGCAGCGACGGCCCCGGCTTCAACTGGACGGACATCCTGCTCGGCGGGTCCGGCGAGATCTGGGCGGAGCCCTCCTTCCGCGGGGATCGCGCGACCGCCTTCGCCGACGTGACCGGCGATGGCCGCGCCGACGCCATCGCCGTCAGCGACGCCCGGCCGATCGTCGTCCGCCGCTCGGCCGCGTCTTCCTTCGGCCCGAGCGAGACCTGGACCGACGTCCCGTTCTACGGGGAGCGCTCGACCCGGTTCGCGGACGTGACGGGCGACGGCCGCGCCGACGCCATCGCCGTGAGCGGCTCGGGCGCGATCTCCGTTAGACCGAGCAACGGCGCGAGCTTCGCGCCGAGCGCAGACTAGGGTCTCGTCCGGTGGAGACCGAGCCAGTCGCCGCGCCTCCGTCGGAGCTCCCGCCCGAGCTCCGCGGCCCCCCGCCGCCGCGCGGCGGAGGGCCGCTCGTGCTCCTGCGCTTCATGCGCGCGAACCGGATGCTGAACCTGCGCTACGCGCGGCTCGCCGTCCGCCTCGGGCTCTGGAAGCTGCGCCTCGGGCGCCGCCTGAGGCTCGACGGCCTCGCCTTCATCGGGCCGGGCTGCTCGCTCGAGGTGGGCAGCGGCGCGCAGCTCGAGCTGGGGCGCTGGTCGTGGGTCGGGCACGGCTGCAAGCTGCGATCGCACGAGGGCCTGATCTCGGTCGGCGCCAAGACCGTGCTCGGCCAGGAGTGCACGATCTCCTCCTTCCAGCACGTCTCGATCGGGCGCGAGTGCGTGATCGCGGACCGGGTCATGTTGATCGACTTCGACCACGGCGTGGTCGACGTCGAGCGGCCGATCCGCCTGCAGGGCATCTACAAGCGCGACGTGCGCGTGGGCAACAACGTCTGGATCGGCTACGGCGCGTGCATCCTCCGCGGTGTGACCATCGGCGACAACGCGGTGGTCGGGACGAACGCGGTGGTCACGAAGGACGTGCCGGCGAACGCCGTCGTGGGCGGCGTGCCGGCCCGCGTGATCCGCATGCGCGAGGCGCCCCGGCGGATGCGCTACGGCTGAGCGCCCCCGTGCGGTGCGGATATCCGCACCCACGCTGGCCGGGAGGCCCCATGGGAAGGGGTCCGCGAGAGGCGGAAGCTCCCAGCCATGGCTGACACACAAACACCCAGGAATCTGGCGGCGCGCGCCGGAAGGTGGAGCGCCCACAACAGGAAGAAGGCGATCCTTGGCTGGCTCGCCTTCGTGATCATCGCCGTCTTCATCGGCGGCTCCGTCGGCACGAAGGTGCTCGACGACGGCGATCTCGGCATCGGCGAGTCCGGGCGCGCCGACGAGGCCGTGGCAGCACATATCCCGGACAAGGCGAACGAGAGCGTTCTCGTTCAAGCGCAGAACGGCGCGAGGGCGAACGACCCGCAGCTCCGCGGGGTCGTCGATTCGGTCGTGGCGAAGCTCGAGGCCACGAAGCACGTCAAGGACGTGCAGAGCCCGTACGCGCGTGGCAACCAGGGTCAGCTCTCCGAGGACGGCGGCTCCGCCCTCGTGACGTTCGAGATCCCCGGTGAGAACGCGGAGGACAAGGTCGACCCGGCCCTGGCCACCGTGGGCAAGCTCGACAAGCAGCACGCCGGCTACCGCATCGAGGAGTTCGGTTCCGCGAGTGCCGACAAGGCGCTCTCGCAGGCGTTCGAGGACGATTTCAAGCGGGCCGAGGTCACCTCGCTCCCGATCACGCTGATCATCCTCATCCTCGCTTTTGGAGCGCTGCTCGCAGCGTTCGTCCCTCTGGTCCTGGCGATCACGGCCGTGGCGGCCGCGATCGGCCTGATCGGCCCGATCTCGCAGATCTGGCCGGTGGACGAGTCGATCAACTCCGTCGTGCTGCTGATCGGACTCGCCGTCGGCGTCGACTACGCCCTGTTCTACATCCGGCGTGAGCGCGAGGAGCGCGCGGCCGGACGCAGTGAGGAGGCCGCCCTCGAGGCCGCCGCCGCCACGAGCGGGCGCGCGGTGCTCGTCTCCGGCTTCACGGTCATCGGAGCGATGGCCGGCATGTACCTCGGTGGCGCGGCCACGTTCGCGTCGTTCGCCACCGGCACGATCCTCGTCGTCTCGATCGCGGTCCTGGGGTCCCTGACGGTGCTCCCCGCCGTGCTCTCGAAGCTCGGCGACCGGGTCAACAAGGGCCGCGTGCCCTTCATGAAGCCGGAGAAGCGGACCGGCGAGCCGCGCGTGTGGTCGTGGATCCTGGACAGGGTCCTGAAGCGCCCGCTCGTCTCGGCGATCGCCGCGGCCTCCGTGCTGATCGTGCTCGCGATTCCGGTGTTCCACATCCACACCGCGAACACGGGCATCGAGGGCCTGCCGCGCTCGATCGAGGCGGTCAAGACGTACGACCGCATGCAGGCCGTCTTCCCCGGTGAGCAGTTCACCGCGGACGTCGTCGTCGAGGGCTCGGGCCTCGACGAGGAGCAGATCCATGGCTACGCCCAGGAGCTGCGCGCGCTGGCCGGCAGCTCGGACCAGTACAACGAGCCGGTCACGGTCGACATGAGCCCCGACGGCCAGGTCGCCCAGATCCACGTGCCGCTCGCCGGCACGGGCACCGACGACACCTCGATGGACGCGGTGGAGTCGCTGCGCAGCGACGTGCTGCCCGGGATGTTCGCCGACGTTCGCGGCGGCGAGCTCGTGGGCGTCACCGGCATCACCGCAGGCTCGGTGGACTTCAACGAGCTGATGTCGGAGCGCATCTGGTACGTGCTCGCCTTCGTGTTCGCGATGGCGTTCGTGCTCCTGCTGGTCACGTTCCGCTCGATCGTGATCCCGATCAAGGCGATCGCGCTGAACCTCCTGTCGGTCGGAGCGGCGCTCGGAGTCGTCGTCTGGGTCTTCCAGGACGGCAACTTCGAGAACCTGCTCAACTTCGACTCGTCAGGCTCCGTGTCGGCGTGGTTCCCGCTGATGCTGTTCGTGATCCTGTTCGGCCTCTCGATGGACTACCACGTGTTCATCCTGAGCCGGATCAAGGAGGCGGTGGACCGCGGTGAGTCGACCGACGACGCCGTCGCGCACGGCATCAAGTCGACCGCCGGCGTGGTCACCGCGGCAGCCATCGTGATGGTCGCGGTGTTCGGGATCTTCGCGACGCTCCAGTTCGTCGACATGAAGCAGTTCGGAGTCGGCCTCGCGGTCGCGGTGCTGCTGGACGCCACGCTCGTCCGCGGCGTGCTGCTGCCCTCGACGATGAAGCTGCTCGGCGACTGGAACTGGTACCTGCCGAGGTGGCTCGAGTGGATCCCGCGCGGTCCCGCCCTCGAGGGCGCGCCCGAGCCGGTGGCACAGGCGCCGGAGCGCCCGCGCCGCCCGGTGGCGACGCACGAGCCGCAGCCCGCGGAGGGCTAGCGAGCCCAGAGCGGATCCGTCAATCCGCCCGCGGCCGTCCCCACGCCGGGGACGGCCGCGGGCTTTGTCTTGTAGCGTCCTCACCGTGAGCGACGCCGTCCGCGTGAGCGCCCGGGGCGCCGTTCTGGAGGTCACGATCGACCGGCCGAAGGCGAACGCCATCGACCGGGCCACGAGCCTGGCCCTCCACGAGGCGTTCGCGCGCCTCCGCGACGACGACGAGCTGCGCGTGGGGATCCTGACCGGCGCCGGCGAGCGCTTCTTCAGCGCGGGCTGGGACCTGAAGGCGGCGGCCGCGGGCGAGGAGGCCCCGGACACCGACTTCGGGCCCGGCGGCTTCGCGGGCCTCACGGAGATGTGGGACCTGAACAAGCCGGTGATCGCCGCCGTCAACGGAATGGCGGCGGGCGGGGGCTTCGAGCTCGTGCTCGCCTGCGACCTGATCGTGGCGGCCGATCACGCCGAGCTCTTCCTGCCCGAGCTCTCGCGCGGGATCGTGCCGGA
Organism: uncultured Thermoleophilaceae bacterium; assembly: GCA_963808775.1. GTDB lineage: Bacteria > Actinomycetota > Thermoleophilia > Solirubrobacterales > Thermoleophilaceae > JACVRW01. The sequence goes on along the minus strand of CAWEGR010000005.1, from coordinate 368,574 downwards.
CGCGGGTGCGGCCCAGCGCCTGCCGCGCCGGCTGCCGTGGTTCCTCGCGATGGACCTGCTGCTCACGGGCCGGCGCCTCGGCGCGGCCGAGGCGGAGCGGCGCGGCCTCGTCCGCTCGGTCGTGCCGGCGGATCGCCTGCTCGACGAGGCCCGCGAGCTCGCGGACGCGATCGCGTCCTGCCCGCCGCTCGCCGTGCAGGCCACGAAGGAGATCGCGCGCCAGGCGGAGGGCATGACCGTCGAGCAGACCTTCGCCGCGATGGCGGCGGGCGAGCTGCCCGCCTATTCGCGGGCGCTCGAGGCGAGCGACTTCCTCGACAGCGCACGCGAGTTCGCCGACCGCTCATGAGCGTGCTCACCCCGGACGCCAACGCGGGCGCGGTCGCGCTCGTGACGGGCGGCGGCACGGGGATCGGGCGCGCCACGGCGCTCGCGCTCGCGCGCACGGGGGCGGCCGTGGCGATCTGCGGCCGCCGCGAGGAGCCGCTCGAGGGGCGCGCGCGGAGATCGAGGCGCTCGGAGGAAGCTGCCTCGCGCACGCGTGCGACCTGCGCGAGCAGGAGGAGTCCGAGCGCCTGGTCGACGCGGTGCTCGCCGAGCACGGGCGCGTCGACATCCTCGTGAACAACGCCGGCGGCCAGTTCAGCGCGCCCGCCGAGGAGATCAGCCTGAACGGCTGGCGCGCCGTCCAGCGCCTGAGCGTGGAGGCCGTCTGGCAGCTCACGCGCGACGTCGCGGCGCGCTCGATGATCCCGGGCGCGGGCGGCGTCGTCTTCTTCAACGCCTTCAGCCCGCGCCGCGGCATCCCGGGCTTCGCGCACGCGTGCGCCGCGCGCGCGGCGCTCGAGAACCTCGCGGCGGGCCTCGCCTCCGAGTGGAGCCGGCACGGGATCCGCGTGCTCGCCCTGGCGCTCGGGTCCGTCCGCACGGAGGGCCTCGAGGCGTACGGCGAGGACCTCGACGAGCAGGCAAAGCTCGTGCCGCTCGGCCGCCTCGCCACACCGGAGGAGGTCGGCGAGATCACCGCCTTCCTCGCTTCCTCCGGCCTCCGGCTTACATCACGGGCACCACGATCGCGATCGACGGCGGCGTCGATGCCTGGGGCCATGCGGCTCCCCCGCCGGCGCGCTAGCGCGGGCCGCGGTGACCCCGCTGTTCAGTAGCAGTCGAAGTGGCTCGGGTGGGCGCGAATCGACCCGCCCTGCTTGGTCACGTAGACGCGGTTGAGGCACACGAAGCCTGGGTCTCCCTCCCAGCGGAGCGTGAAGACGGCGGTGACGATCATGCGTCGACGCCCGATTCGGTCGATCCGGCCCCGTACTCTTGCGGACGCGACGCTCAGGCCTGGGAATGCCTGGAGTGCCTCGACCTGGATGGCGATGTAGGGGTGAACGGCGGCCCGCGCCTCGCCAACCGTCAGCTTGGCGCCGTCGCCGGCCTGCGCCGCGGTGGGCACGGCGAGGATTAGAACAAGGGCAAAGCAGAGCGCGAACTTGCGCATGGGTCGCTCCTCGGATTGGCGTGGATGGGGGTGTGCGGCCGCCTGGGATCAGGCTCGTCTGACGAGAGCCACCCGATGCCGCGCCGCCTCGAGCAGCGTCAGCAGATGCAGCCAGGTGGTGAAGTCATGCCGCCGGCCGCCCTCGTCCGTGAGCGTTCCGGTGACGTACGGATCGCCGGCCTGCAGCTCGATCTTCAAATGGACGGAGCGGATCTCGGGCATGGATGCGATCGTGGCCTTCCCGGCGGGAGACCGCGACGGGGGACGACCCTCGACTCGACCCTTGACTCGCTGTGGGAGCCTTGGCGTATGTCCCGGCTTGCCGAGCCTGCGCTGTTGGAGCGCGGGTTGGAGCTCGCGACGCTGGAGTCAGCGCTGACCGACTCGCGCAACGGCTCAGGGCGGATGGTGGTTATCGAAGGCGCTGCCGGGATTGGAAAGACGCGCCTCTTGGACGAGGCCCGCGGCGGCGCCGGCGACGCGGACATGCAGGTGTTGACGGCGCGGGGAGATGAGCTCGAGCGCGACTACCCCTTCGCGGTTGTGCGCCAGCTGTTCGAGCCTCAGTTGGTGGCAGCAGAGCCGAGTGAGCGGGAGGAGCTCCTGGGGGGATCAGCGGCTCCGGCGGGACCCGTCCTGGGAATCGGCCGTCCACGCGCCGGCGCGGGTTCGCTGATCGACCCGTCATTCGCGACGCTGAACGCGTTGTACTGGCTGATTTCGAACCTGGCCGAGGCCCGACCGACCCTGCTGGCGGTCGACGACGCTCACTGGTCCGACTCGCCGTCGCTGCGCTTCATCCGCTTCCTTGTGCCTCGTCTCGGCGACCTGCCGGTGGTTCTCGCGATGACTGCCAGATCGGAGGAGGGTGCAGCGGTGGACCTGCTCTCCGGGCTCATCGCCGGTTCCGCTGCGACTGTGATTCGTCCGAGCGAGCTCAGCCGCGACGCGGTGGCGGAACTGGTCCGCGATGGGCTGTCCGCTGACGCCCACGACGAGTTCTGTCTCGCCTGCCACGGGGTGAGCGGGGGCAACCCATTCATGCTGCGCGAGCTGCTCACGGAGCTGGCCGCGAACGGCATCCGCGGAGATGTGGCCGAGGCCGCGCGCGTTCGCGAGGTTGCGCCCTCCACGATCCGGCGAGCGGTGTTGTTGCGGCTCGCCCGTCTCACGGCTGCCGCGCCACAGCTTGCCTCCGCGGTGGCCGTGTTGGGCGGCCGAGCTCCGCTCGCCGACGCCGCCGAGCTTGCGCGATTGGATCGTGGTGCCGCCGCAGCGGCCGCCGATGAGCTTGCGGCCGCCGGCGTGCTCGAGCCGGGACGCCCGCTCGCCTTCGTCCACCCACTGGTGCGCGCCGCCGTGTACGCCGATCTGTCAGGTGCCGTCAGGTCCAGCGCCCACCGGCGGGCCGCCAGGCTGCTTTCAGAGCGCGGTGCGGTACCCGAGCGGATCGCCGTCCATCTGGTCGCGACCGACCCGGCCGCGTACCCGGGCGTTGTCACCGCGCTCAGCGAGGCGGCTCGCCGCTCGCTCGATCGGGCGCCGCCGGAGAATGCCATTGCGTACCTACGCCGCGCGATCGCCGAGCAGCCGACGGGCGATCTGCGGCTCAGTCTGCTGCGCCTGCTTGCGCGCGCCTACTTTCGGGCCGGTGACCGCGTCAGGTTCCTCCAGATGGTCGACTCCGGCGAACTCGAGGAGCTGACTGCCGAACCGCCGAACCTCCTGGAGTGCGCGATCGAAGTCGCCCACGCGCTCTATGGCTGGGAGCGAATCGAGGAGATGGAGGCACTCCTCGATCGCGCCTCGCCGCCGCATCGAGTCCGGCGACTCGACCTCGCCGCCCTGTTCCTGCGCTGATCGCCACTTGGATGACCTCGACGCCAGCCGAGGTGCTGAGGCGTCTCGACCGCTTGAGGAGCCGACTCGAACCCGGCACTCCCGGCGAGCGCATGTACCTGGCGCTCGAGGCGTACTTCGGACTGCTGACGGGCGAATCAGCTCAGCACATGATCGAGCTCGCCCACAGAGCGCTGGAGGGCGGCGCAATCTCCCGTGATTTCCCAGACTCGCCAATACCGTTTCTGGCGATCTACGCGCTGTGCTACGGCGGAGACCTCGATGGGGCCGAGCGGGCCCTAGCCCGCCATTTCGCCACAGCCGATTCTCTCGGGATCACGGGGGCCTTCAGCAAGGTCGGCCTCGGTGGGGAACTATCCCTGCGACGCGGACAGGTCGCCGAGGCCGAGGCCGAGGCCCGACTCGCGCTCGAGATGCATCGCCAGGCGGGCTATCCGCTCGCGTACCCGGTTCTCCTCGCGGTGCTCGTCGAGGTCCTCATCGAGCGTGACGATCTCGCGAGCGCCGAGGCTGAGCTCGCCGCCGTTGGTCTGACGACGGGGGTTCCGGACGACTGGTGGCTAAGCCTGCCGCTCTACAGTCGTGCGCGCCTGCGACTGGCCGAGGGCAAGCCCCGCGAAGCGCTCCAGGATCTGCTGGCCTTCGTCGACCTCGCCGCCAGGGCCGAGATTCGTGCTGGTTTCATTCCCGTGCTGTCCGACGTGGCTCTGGCTCTCCACGCCGTAGGCGATCCAGCCGAGGCGAGGGCCTTGGCAGAACAGGAGCTCGCAGACGCCGAGACGTGGGGGTCGCCACGCAGAATCGGGATCGCACTCCGCACGCTTGGCCTGATTGGGAGCGGCGAGCGGAGCCTGGAGTTCCTGCGCGAGTCGGTGGAAGCGCTCGATGCCGCGAACGACGGGCTCGAGCACATGCGAAGCCTGGCCGAATACGGCGCGGCGCTGCGGCGCGCGAACCGCCGCGCCGAGGCGCGCCGTCCCCTGCGCGCCGCGCTCGAAGGCGCGCGCGCGGCGGGCGCGCTGGCGATCGCGCGTCGCGCTCACGAGGAGCTCGAGGCGAGCGGTGAGAAGCTTCGCCCTCTGCTGGTGGACGGCGTCGAGTCGCTCACGCCCAGCGAGCGACGCGTGGCCGCCCTCGCCGCCGAGGGCCGCACAAATCGCGAGATCGCTCAGAGTCTGTTCCTATCGGTCAAGACCGTCGAGGGCCACCTGTCACACGCCTACCGCAAGCTCGATGTGAGATCGCGAGGCGAGCTTGCCGCCGCGCTTACCGCTTGATGTACCGGCTGGGGTTCGCGCCCTGGGAGAGGCCGATTGCCCCGGAGGGATGGCGCCCGCTGCTCGAGGGCCCGCTTGCCATGAAGCCGGGCCGAGGGCATGGCCTCCGCCCGTTCGCAGACCGAGCCGACCGTCTACCGCCTGGCGAATCGCAACGGCGGCCGTTCGGACGCCCCGACCGAGCCTTAGCCCGCCGAGCGCCAGCGGGAACTCGCGCGGGCCGCGCCCGAGCGCGTGCGAGGCGGCGTCGCGGCCGGTGCGCACGGCGCCCTCCATGTAGCCGGCCACCCACTGGTCCGAGCCACAGACGTAGAAGGGCGGTTCGTGCGTCCCGTGCAGCGGGCCGACGGCCATCACGTCGCCGGGCCGCCAGCTCGTGATGTAGCCCTGTGTGTACGGGTCGACGCCCCAGAGCCGCTCGGCGTGCAGGATCGGCTCGAGCGCCTCGTCGCCCATCATGCGGGCCACCGTGGCGAGGAACTCCTCGCGCCGCTGCACGGCGGAGGTGGCGAGGAACGGGCCGACCCGGTCCGGCGGCGTGAGCGCCGAGAGCACGCCGTCGCGCTGGATCCAGACGGACGCCCAGACGCCGTCGGTGGTCGCTCCGCCGACCTTCCAGAACGAGTCCGGGTACGCCACGACCGTCTTGAAGGCGATCGCGTGACGCTGGCGGTGGAGCGAGCGCAGGCGCTCTGGCGAGACGCCGCTCACCTCGACGTCGCGCAGCGGCCCCACGGGCAGCGCGCTGACCACGGCCTCCGCCTCGAGGCGCTCGCCGTCCGCGAGGCTGACCGCGCAACCCGAGGAGGCGACCTCGATCGCGCGCACCGGGGCGCCGAGCCGCAGCCGCTCGCCGAGCGCCTCGGCCATCAGGAGCGCGACCGTCGCGGATCCCTCCGCCACGCGCAGGTGCTCCCAGTGGCTCTCGTCGTAGAAGCCATGCCCGCCCGCCGCGGCCTCCTTGCGCAGCTGGCCGAGCAGCGACGTGCGCTCGACCGAGTCGATCGAGAGCGAGCGGTTCATGTGGTCGAGGTAGCGGATCACGCCCGGGCGGGCGCCCTGGGCGCGCAGCCAGTCGCCCAGGCTCGCCGAGTCGAGCCGCGCGGCGTCCGGGTGGCTCCAGGGGTCTGCCGGGTCGACGCTCCGCGAGAGCGCGGCGAACTCGGCCTCGACGCGCGCGTGGTCGCGCACGTCGTCCTCGTCCATCCAGCCCGGCCAGGGGCCGACCGTCAGGCCCTCGTGGGCGAGCCAGGCGGGCGGGAGGCCGACGGCGGTGTAGCTCGGCTTCGAGCGTGAGCCCGAGCTCGCCGACGAGCTCGAGGTAGGCGTGCATCCACTCCGCGACGACCTCGCCGCCGAACTGCACCGGCCGGCCGTCCTCGAGCAGGGTCTGCTCGACGCGGCCCCCGGGACGGTCGCGCGCCTCGAGGACGAGCACGTCGGCGCCGGCGTCCATCAGGTCCCGCCCAGCCGCCAGACCCGCGAGGCCGGCCCCCACCACGATCACGTCACGCACGGCGCGAGAGCATACTTGACTTTGTAGTCAGTCGCACGAAGCGTGTAGGATCCGCGGCCATGAGCAGCATGGAAGGCCTCCAGCAGAGCGCCCTCGACCACCTCTGGCTCCACTTCACGGACATGGGCGGCTACAAGGACCCGGCGGAGCTGCAGGTGATCGTGCGCGGCGACGGCTGCCACCTCTGGGACGCCGGCGGACGGCGTTATCTCGACGCGCTGGCCGGCCTGTTCTGCGTGAACATCGGCTACGGCTACGGCGAGGAGATGGGCGAGGCAGCCGCGGCGCAGATGCGCGAGCTGCCGTTCGCGATCAACTGGACCTTCGCCCATCCGCGCTCGATCGAGCTGGCCGAGGAGATCGCCTCGCTCACGCCCGGCGACCTCGACCGGGTCTTCTTCGTGTCCGGCGGCGCCGAGGCGATCGAGGCGGCCTGGAAGCTCGCCCGCCAGTACCACTCGGCGCGCGGCGAGCGGCGCTGGAAGGCGATCGCGCGCCGCGTCGCCTACCACGGAACGACGATGGGCGCGCTCTCGATCAACGGCTGCACCGAGCTGCGCACGCCGTTCGAGCCGCTCGTCCCGGACGTGCTCCACGTCCACAACACGAACCGCTACCACCGCCCGCCCGAGGAGAGCGAGGAGGCGTTCACGCGCTTCCTGCTCGAGGACCTCGAGGGCGCGATCGAAATGGCCGGCCCAGAGACGGTTGCGATGGTGGTCATGGAGCCGGTGCAGAACGCCGGCGGCTCGTTCATGCCGCCCGAGGGCTACTTCGCGGGGGTGCGCGAGATCTGCGACCGGCACGGGATCCTGCTCTGCGCCGACGAGGTGATCACGGGCTTCGGCAGGGTCGGGGAGTGGTTCGCGTCCGAGCGCTTCGACATCCGGCCCGACCTGATCACGAGCGCGAAGGGGCTCTCCTCCGCGTACGCCGCGATCGGCGCGCTGATCGCAAGCGAGCGGGTGATGGAGCCGTTCTCGAAGCCGGGCTCGATGTACACGCACGGCATGACGTTCGGCGGCCACCCGGTCCAGTGCGCGGTCGCGCTCAAGAACATCGAGATCATGAAGCGCGACCGGATCGTCGAGCACGTCCGCGAGAAGGAGGCCGACTTCCACGCGGCCCTCAGCGGGCTGCTCGAGCTCCCGATCGTCGGCGACCTGCGCGGCGCCGGCTTCTTCTATGCGCTCGAGCTCGTCAAGGACAAGGAGACGCGCGAGTCCTTCAGCGAGGAGGAGTGCGAGGAGCTGCTGCGCGGCTTCGTCTCGCCCCAGCTCTTCCAGCGCGGGCTGATCTGCCGGGCCGACGACCGCGGCGACCCCGTCGTGCAGATCTCACCGCCGCTCGTGGCGGGGCAGGAGGAGATCGACACGATCGCCGGCACCCTCGGCGCGGTGCTCGAGGAGGCCGGCGAACGTATGAAGGTGGCGGCCTAGCCGTAGCTCCTCGCGGTCATGCAGAACCGGCCACATATGGCCGGTTTCTGCAAGACCTCCGCCCGGCCCGCGCCTACAGCGCCGTCTGCAGGTAGCAGAGGCCGCCCGTGCCCGGGTCGACCTTGAAGTCCTGCGACGCGCTCGCGATGAAGCGGCGGTGACGGGCGGTCGGCTCAGGCGCCACGACCTCGAGGTTGCTCGCCCGCGCCGCGGCCGCCGTGTCGGTCAGGCGCAGCACGTCGACCCCGCGCGTGCGGTCCGCGGTGTAGATGTGACCGCGGTACATGTACGAGGCCCAGACGATGCCGTCGTCCGGACGCCAGTAGGCGAACTGGGTCGGGTTGGCCGGGTCCGAGATGTCGAGGAAGCGCGTGCCCTCTCCGTACCACGCGTAGGTCACCGTGCTGCCGTCCACGTCGAAGTAGTGGGCGGAGCAGAAGTTCGCGAGCGGTGTGTACTCGCCGAGCGGGCGTGAGCCCTCCTTCTGGAACGGGCTCCACTTGCCGACCACCTCGAGGCGGTACGGGTCCGCCGGCGTCGAGCGCCAGGCGTCGCCGTCGAAGCTGCCCGCGAGCGAGGCGATCGAGAACTGGCCCTGGTTCTGGCAGTACTGATCGGCAGGCCCGAAGTCCTCCTCCGTCGCGAGCAGCAGCTCGCCCGCCTCGTAGCGCGGGTCGCTCTTCGGAGCGCGGTCGCCGACCGGACGCCAGGCGTTGTGCTCGAAGCCGCCGGTCGTGTCGGCCGTGACGGACTGGGGCAGCCCGCCGCCGCCGTACGGGATCGGGTCGAGCGGCGTGGCGTCGCGCGTCACGCCCGCGACCGGGTCGAAGTGCGTTCCGCTCGTCCAGTAGCCGCGCGTGCCGCCGTCGCCCGAGACCCAGGCGATGCCCATGTCGTCGACCTGCACGTCGTGCGAGTACGCCGTGACGCCGTCGCGGCGGAACAGGTCGAGCGGCTGCGTCGGATACGCCTGCGGATTGCTCGGATTGCTCAGGTCGGTCGCGATGATCGGCCGCCCGAACGTCCAGCCGAGCACGTCACGCTGCGTCGTGGTCGAGGCGGGGCCGCCGGTCCAGAGCCAGCGGCAGTCGTTGACGCAGGTGGTGGTGTGACCCGTCGGGCAGCTGCTGGAACGACATGATCTTCAGGTCGCGCGGGTTCTTCGCGTTCACCACGTAGACGCCCGCGATGTTCGTCGCGTTGTTCGGGTCGGCCTCACCAGGCTCGCGGCTCGTCGAGCCGGCGTAGGCGCGCGGGTCGCGCGAGAGCAGCGCGAGCTTCCGCTCGCGGTCGACGTCCATGTCCTCGTTCTGCCAGAACGTCGACGGCGGGGTCGAGGAGAAGTTCACCGGAGGGTCGCCCGGCAGCCGCAGCTGCTCGGCCGTCACCTCGTCGAGCAGCTCGGGATGCGCCGGATCGCGCAGCGAGTAGCTCTTCAGGCCGAAGCGCCCCGTCACGAGCATCACGCGCTCGACGCGCCCCTGGCCGCGCCGGTAGGACATGAAGTTGATCGCGGTCGCGTCGGTCGCCTCACCGAGGGTGTCGAGCAGCTCGACGCCCCTGGACGCTCCCGATGCAGGGGCGGCGAAGGCGAGAAGAGAAACGGCAGCGACGGTGGCGAAGGCGAGCGCGGCTCTCATGCCGCGAGCTTTACCCGGTCATCGCAATACCAATGCGTGCTCGGGATGCCAGCCGAGCTTGACCCTGTCGCCGATCTCCCAGCGGTCGTCGGAGCGGGCCCTGTGGGTGTTCTGCTCGAGCGCCACGAGCCGCACGCCGGGGGCGAGCTCGACGATCACCTGCGTCGTGGTTCCCACGTAGACGCGCTCGACCACGGTGCCGTCGACCGAGACCATGCCCTCCTCGAGCTCGTCGATGACGATCTTCTCCGGCCGCACGGAGAGCTGCACCTCGGCGCCCGGGCCGAGCTCGCTCGGCACCTTCGCCTCGCACATCGTCCCGCCGGCCAGGCGCACGCCGCCGTTCTCCGCGACGCCGGGCAGCAGGTTCGAGACGCCGATGAACCCGGCGACGAAGGGGCCGTCCGGCTGCTCGTAGATCTCCTCGGGCTTGCCGCACTGGCGCACGAGGCCGTGCTCCATGACGGCGATGCGGTCGGACATCGCGAGCGCCTCCTCCTGGTCGTGCGTCACGTACAGGAACGTGATGCCGACCTCGCGCTGGATGCCCTTCAGCTCCACCTGCATCTGCTTGCGCAGCTGCAGGTCGAGCGCGCCGAGCGGCTCGTCGAGCAGCAGCACGCCCGGGCGGTTGACGAGGGCGCGCGCGAGCGCGACGCGCTGCTTCTGGCCGCCGGAGAGCTCGCGCGGGCGCGCCTTCTCGCGGTCGGTCAGCTCGACGAGCTCGAGCGCCTCCCCCACGCGCGTGCGGATCTCGGAGTCCGGCACCTTGCGCCGCTTGAGCCCGAAGGCGACGTTCTTCTCGACGTTCAGGTGCTCGAAGAGCGCGTAGCTCTGGAAGACCGTGTTGACGTTGCGCCGGTACGGCGGCACGGCCTCGACCGGCTCGCCGTCGAGGAAGATGCGCCCCTCGGTCGGCTGCTCGAAGCCGGCGACCATGCGCAGCGTCGTCGTCTTCCCGCAGCCCGAGGGCCCGAGCAGCGAGAAGAACTCCCCGCTCTCGATCTCGAGATTCAGGTTGTCGACGGCGGCCAGTTCGCCGAAGCGCTTGGTCACGCCCTCGAAGCGGATCGAGCTCAAGCCCCCTCCCTCCCCAGCAGCACCCCGAGCCCGCTCTCGCGGCGGCCGAGCAGCCGCGGCAGGAGCACGGCGAGCCCGATCGCAATCGCGGAGATCGCGAGCATGAAGGTGCCGATCGCGTTGATTGTGGGCGTCACGCCGAAGCGGATCGCCGACCAGATCCGGACGGGCAGCGGCTGCGGCGACTCGCCCGTGGTGAAGAACGACAGCACGAAGTCGTCGAACGAGAGCGCGAACACGAGCAGCCCCGCCGCCACGACGGCCGGCCAGAGCGCCGGCATCGTGATCAGCCGGAACGTCTGCCAGCGGGTGGCCCCCAGGTCCATGGCCGCGTGCTCGACCTCGGGGTTGAGCGCGGCGAGCCGCGCCCTCACCACCACCGTCACGTACGAGATCGAGAACGTGATGTGCCCGAGGATGATCGTGGTCAGCGAGAGCTGTATGCCGACCTGCGTGAACAGGAGCAGGGCCGAGGCGCCGGCCACGATCTCGGGCGTCACGAGCGGGATCAGCATCAGCACGTTGAGCGCCGGGTTCCAGCGCACCCGCGCGCGCACGAGCCCGTAGGCGAGCAGCGTCCCGATCGCCGTGGCGACCACCATCGTGATCAGCGCTATCTCGATGCTCGCGATCAGCGAGTCGCGCAGCGACTCCGACTCGAAGAAGCGCTCGTACCAGCGCAGGCTGAAGCCCTCGAAGTTCTGCAGCGACTTCGACGAGTTGAAGGAGAACAGCACGACCATCGCGATCGGCGCGAACATGAAGACGAAGAACAGGCCGACGTACAGGCGCAGGAACCGCGGGCGGTCGAAATCCTTGGGCGGCCTGCGCGCTGCCGCCGTACCCGGCCGCGAATCCGCGCGCGACGGCGCCTCCGTCACGCCCGGCCGGGTCTCGGCGGTGCTCACAGCGCCGCCTCGCGCGTCTCGCGGGCGGCGGCGCGCAGGTAGAGCACCATCCAGATGAGCAGGAAGGCCATCATCACCGTCGTCAGCGCGGCGCCGAAGGGCCAGTTGTCCGCCGCCAGGAACTGCTGCTGGATCAGGTTGCCGACCATGTACTCGTCGGGCCCGCCGAGCAGGGACGCCGCGACGAAATCGCCCACGGCCGGCAGGAAGACGAGCACGGTGCCGGCGAGCAGCCCCTGGAACGTGTGCGGCAACGTCACGTGGCGGAACGTCTGCCACGGCCCGCCGTACAGATCCTTGCCCGCCTCGCGCAGCGCCGGGTCCATCCGGTCGAGCGCCGCGTAGACGGGCAGGATCATGAACGCCATGTAGCCGTAGGCGAGCCCGCCGATCACCGCGTAGGGCGTCTGCAGGAACTGGATCTGCTGGCCGATGATGCCGTTGATCAGCCCCTCGTCCCCCAGCATCGCGATCCACGCGTACGTCCGCACGAGGTAGTTGATGAAGAACGGCAGCACCACGAGGGCGATCAGCAGGTTCTTCCAGCGCCCCCCGTAGACGGCGATGTAATAGGCCACCGGGTAGCCCACGAGGATGCAGATCGCGACGGTGGCCAGCGCGAAGCCGACCGAGCGCGCGAGCACCTCGATGTAGACCGTGTTGAGAACGCGCTCGTAGTTGTCGAGGCTCGACCCATAGAGCGCGTTCCCGAGGTCGTCCGTGTAGCCGAACGAGATCGCCAGCAGGATCCCGAGCGGGACCGCGAACAGCGCGAGCAGCCAGACCGCCCCTGGGACCAGGAAGCTCGCCGCGAAGCGGTTCTCGTTCAAGCGCGCCTCACGAGGCCTTGAACTCCGTCCAGGCCTGGTCCCAGGCGAGCCTCCCCTCGGCCTTCAGGTTCACGAACTGCTCGCCGTTCTCGAGGTCCTCGACGGTGACGTTGATCTCCGGGTCGTCCTTGACGAGGCTCTCGAAGGACTCCGTCGCGCCCCCCTCGTACGGCATCGGGTAGCCCATCCAGGCCACGTTCTGCGCCTGGTGCTCGGGGTCGAGCATGAACTCGATGAACGTCAGCGCGGTGCCCGGGTGCTTCGCGTTCACGGGGATCGCGAAGGTGTCGGAGCCGACCGGGATGCCCTCCTCGTTCTTCTGGAACTTGTAGTTCTCCGGGCTGTCGACCTGGTTGCGGATGTTCACGATGTCGCCGTTCCAGAGGTGCTGGAGGTTGGCGTTGCCGCTCGTCATCGACGTGATCGTGTCGCTCGTCAGGCCGCGCAGCTTCGGCTTCAGGTCGAGCAGGTACTCCTCGGACTTGGCGAGCTCGTCCGGGTCCGTCGAGTTGAGGTCGTAGCCGTTCACCATGTTGGCCATGCCGATGCCCTCCTGGAAGTCATCGAGCATGAAGCTCTTGCCGCCCGAGTCGGCCTCGCCGAGGTCGCGCCACGAGCCGGTCATGCCGGACACGCGGTCGGTGCGGTAGCCGAGCCCGGTGGCGTACATCGTGTACGGCGTGGTGTGCTCCGAGCCCTTGTCGTACCAGGGGTTGTCGAAGGCGCTGTAGACGAGGTCCGCGTTCTTCAGCTTCGAGCGGTCGATCTTGAGGAGCTGATTGCCGCTCAAGCAGCCGCTCGACGTACTCGGCGGTCGGGAAGATGACGTCGTACGCGATGCCGGCGCGCAGCTTCGCCATCATCGACGACATCGAGTCGAAGTTCGACTCGCGCACCTTCACCCCGTACTGCTTCTCGAACTTCTTCAGCAGCGCCGGGTCGATGTAGTCCGTCCAGTTGAAGTAGACGAGGTCGCCGTCGATCTTCTTCTTGACGGATTTCTCGGTGTCCTCCTTCGACGCGTCGCTCCCGTCGCCCACGCCGCAGCCGGCAAGACCCGCCCCGAGGGCGATGCCGGCCGTTCCCTTGAGCAGCGTGCGCCGGTTGACGCCGCGCCCGAGCAGCTCGTCGATCTCCCTCAGCACCTCGTCACCTCCATCTCGCACCCAAGCTCCCGCTCAGCAAGCCTCAATCCCATCTCCCTCACCCGTTTCGGTGTGACCTCTTCGTCGCTCAAGGCGACCTGTACAGCGAGCCCGTCGAGCAACGCGGCCAGCAGCAGCGCGAAACCGCGCGGCTCCGCCGGCCCGAACTCGCCTCGCTCCTGCCCGTAGCGGACGATCTCCGCGATCGTCGCCCGCCACCTGTCGTCCAGCTCCGCTCGGACGGTTGCCAGACCGTCGTCGCGCAGCGCACGCGGCCACAGCTCGATCCACAGCGTCGCGCTGTAGTCCCCCTGTCCGGGCCATGTGTCGATGATGAGCGCGAGCCTCTCGCGCGCGCTCTCGAGGCCGGCGAGCTCGCACGCCAACTCATCGTAGTAGCCCGCCTCCGCCGCACTGAGTGCCTCGTTCAGAAGCTCCGTCTTCGACGAGAACCAGTACAGGACGGCCGCGGGGCTCGTGCCCGCCGCCGCCGCGACATCGGCGATGCGAGCGCCGTCGAGCCCGCGCTCCCTGATCACGCTCGCGGCAGCCGACAGGATCGCCGGACGGCGAATCTGGTCGAGCCGCGGACGCGGACTCAATGCTCCATTCCCTCGAACACGTCTCCCTCCCGACGTGAATCTTGAACCGCGAGTCAGGAAACCTAGCCACGCGCGGCCTGCGGGTCAAGTGCGGCCAGCGGCGGCGGCGCCTCCGAGGGCAGGTCGAGCTCGCGCGCCAGGCCGGCCCAGGTCTCGCGGCGAGCGTCCTCGATGTCGAGATCGCCGATCAGGACGCGCACGCCGTAGCCGTCGCCGAGGCCGATCAGGAGGTCGGCGGCCCGCTCGGGGTCCGCCCCCGCCCGGAACTCACCGCCTTCGATACCGGCCGCGATCGCGTCGGCCACCCACTCGCGCATGCGCGCGTAGAGCCGCGCGGCGGTCGGGCGCATGTCCGGATGCCGGGCGGCGCGAAGCCACAGCTCGACGTACAGCATCCAGTCCCGCTCGAGCAGGCCGGGGTAGGGCAGGAACTGGTCCATGATCGCGGCGAGCTGCTCCGTGTGGCTCGCCACCTCGCCCTCGCCCTCGCCGATGCGCACGTCGCCCGTGAGCTCGTAGGAGTACTCGAGCGCCTGCTCGAGGAGGGCCTCGCGGGTCTCGAAGTGGTAGTGGACGAGCGAGGTCGAGACGCCCGCGTCCATCGCCACGCGGGCGATCCGCATCTCGTCGATGCCCTCGGCCGCTATCCGGTCGACCGCCGCCGCAAGGATGCGCTCGCGCGCGCCGCGTTCGGCGGGGTCGCTCGCCACGGTCAGACGCCCTCGGCGAGATCGGCGCGGATCTTGTCGGCGAACCAGGCGATCGCCGCCTCGCGCATCGACAGCGGGCCCGGGTCGAAGCCCCGCGTGACGACTCCCTTCTGCTGGTTCTCGACCAGGTCGACGTCCTCGTGCGCCACGAGCTTGTTGATCTCGCGGTTGACGCGCTGGACCGCGCGGGTTCGCAGCCCCGCCTCGCGCGGCAGCAGCGTGAGGGCGCGGTCCTTCGTGGCCTCGGGGCCGTGCGGGCGGATCTGCCAGATCCCGATCTGGTCGGGATACAGGTCGATCGCCGTGTTCGGGTAGATCAGGATGTAGCGCCAGACGCGTGCGTCCTCGTCCGTCAGGCCGGGCATGGGCTCAACCATGCGCTGGTAGGCGCGCTCGAGCAGGTTGGACGAGGGCTTCTCGCGCAGCGGCGCGTTGAACCAGACCCAGGACGGATGGCACTCGACGTCGTAGCGCTTGTAGTCGAGGAGCCGCATCAGCCCGGGGTGGGCGATCGGCACGTGGTAGCCCTCGAGGTAGTTGTCGACGACGATCTTCCAGTTGGCCGGCTGGCCGCTCACGTCCTCCTCGATCGCGCGCAGCCGCTCGAGGCCGTAGGGCTCGACGCGCTCGCGCAGTCCCTCGAGCTGATCCGCCAGCGGCTCGGCGTGGATGTCGAGGTTGACGAAGACGAGACCGCACCACTCCTCGACTCGCGCCGGGAAGAGCCCGAGGCGCGACTTGTCGAGGTTCGGGATCGAGCGCCCCTCGGGCACCCCGATCAGGTCGCCGTCGAGCCGGTAGGTCCAGCCGTGGTAGCGGCAGCGAATCGCCTTGGGGCACTCGCCCGAGCCGCTCAGGAGGCGCGAGCCGCGGTGCCGGCAGACGTTGCGGAACGCGCGCAGCTCGCCCTCGTCGTCGCGCACGACGAGCACGGGCTGAGAGCCGGCGTTCACGGTGAGGTAGCGGCCGGGTTCGCTGAGCTGCGAGACGTGCGCGGCGAACTGCCACGTTCGGCCGAAGATGCGCTCGTCCTCGAGCCTCAGAACGTCCGGGTCGAGGTACAGCGTGGGGTCGAGAGCGGGCGGCAGTGAAGGGTTGGCTAGGCTCTGCAAAGCTGATCCTGACTTTGTGATCAGTCGCATGTTAACATGCCGCGCGTGCGTCTCCTTGGCGCCCGCCACGCATGGCTCTCGATCACTCCGGAACCCGAGCAGGAACTGCCGCGCGCGCTCGCGGTGCTGCGCGTCGGCGGCGGTCCGCCGGAGGAGCTCGTCGAGCGTGAGCGCGCCCGCGCGGAGAGGCTCGTGCTGCAGGGAACGAGGCGTACGTGGCTCGCGTACCTGCAGGAGTCGCTCGCGCTCGCGCGTGAGCGCGCGGGTGACGGCGACGCCGAGGTCGACGCGGCGCGGGCGCTCGTAGAGGAAGTGATCGAGAACCACGACAACCTGGCCCTCGGGCTCGCGAGGCGCAGGAAGAACGGAGACGCCGCATGACCGCCGGCCCGGCCGCACCGCCCATCTCGACCGCAGCGGACTTCACGCCCGAGCAGCTCGACCTGCAGGCACGCGCCCGCCGCTTCGTCGACGAGGTCCTGATCCCGAACGAGGAGCTCGCCGAGGCGACGCGGCGGCGACATCCCGGACGAGCTGATCGCGCGCATCAAGCGCGAGGCGATCGAGCTCGGGCTGTCGGGCGGCCTGCACTCGCCCGAGCACGGCGGCCAGGGCTGGACGAAGACGGAGTGGTTCCTCGTCGAGGAGCAGCTCGGCCGCTCCACGAACGCGCTCTCGTGGTACATGCCGAACGCCTACAACGTGCTCGCGAGCGGCAGCGAGGAGCAGATCGACAGGTACCTGCGCCCGGCGCTCCGCGGCGAGCTGCACGACGCCTACGCGGTCACCGAGGCGGAGGCGGGCTCCGATCCCTCCGGCATCGCGACGACCGCGCGCCGGACCGAGAGCGGCTGGGCGATCGACGGCGAGAAGTGGTTCGTCACGACGGGCGACATCGCCTCGGTCTACATCGTGATGGCGAACGCGCTCGTCGACGGCGAGAAGCAGCCCACGCTCTTCCTCGTCGACCGCGCGCTCGACGGCATCGAGGTCGTCGACGATCCCGCCTTCACCCACACCTATCCGCACGGCCATCCGGCGATCCGCTTCTCGGGCGTCGAGGTCGGCGACGACGCCGTGATCGGCGGTGTCGGAGGCGGGGACGACCTGCAGCGCTCCTGGTTCACGGAGGAGCGGCTCGGCATCGCCGCGCGCGGCGTCGGCTCGATGTGGCGGCTGCTCGAGGAGACCACCGCCTGGGCACTCGAGCGCGAGCAGGGCGGGCACCGGATCATGGACTACCAGGGCGTCTCGTTCCCGCTGGCCGACTCGGCGGCCGACGCCGCGGCGGGGCGCCTCTTCTGCCTCGAGGTCGCGCGCCTGATCGACGCCGGCGCCGACGTGAAGGTGGTGCACGCGAAGGCCTCGATGGCGAAGCTGTTCGTCTCGGAGGCGGCCTGCCGCTGCGCCGACCGCTGCGTCCAGATCTTCGGCGGGCGCGGCTACATGCGCCGCAACGTGGCCGAGCGCTTCCTGCGCGAGCTGCGCGTGGACCGCATCTGGGAGGGCACGAGCGAGATCCAGCGCCTGATCATCGCGCGGGCGCTCGAGCGCCGAGGCGTGGAGCGCACGCTCCACTAGCCGGTGGACCTCTCGCGGCTGCTGCATCCCCGCCAGGTCGCCGTCGTCGGGGCGACCGAGCGGCACGGCTCGTACGCCGGCCAGACCCTGATCAACCTCGACCTCGCGGGCTACCCCGGCGAGGTCTGGGGCGTCAACCCGGGCCGCGAGACGGTCTACGGGCGACCCTGCTTCCCCTCCCTGTCCGATTGCCCGTCGCCGCCCGACGCCGTGGTGGTCGCCATCCCCGCGGCGGGTGTGCCGGCGGTGATCGACGAGGCGGGCGCGATCGGCTGCGGCGGCGCCGTCGTCTTCGGCGCGGGCTTCGGCGAGATGGAGGCGGGCGCGGGCGCCGGCGGCGGGGCCGTCGACCACGCGGCAGACGGCGCGGCGCACGAGCGTGCCCTGCGCGACGCGGCCCTGCGCCACGACCTGCCCGTCTGCGGCCCGAACGGCAACGGCATCGTGGCGCTGCACGAGCGGGCGGCGCTCTGGGGCGACGCCCTGCGGCCCTTCGAGGCCGGGCGGGTGGCCCTCGTCTCGCAGAGCGGCAATGTCGCGGTCAACGCGCTGAGCTCGGCGCGCGGCCTGCGCTTCCACACGGTCGTGTCCTGCGGCAACTCGGTCGCGCTCGATCCCGCGGACTGGGTCGGGCGCCTGGCGCTCGAGGAGGAGGTGGGCGCGGTCGCCCTCTACCTCGAGGGAGAGGGCGACGGCGAGCGCCTGGCGAACGCGCTGGCGGACTGCGCCGAGCGCGGCGTGGGGGTCGCGGTCCTCAAGGTCGGCAGCTCCGCGGCCGGCTCGGCGGCGGCTGCGGCCCACACGGGCGCCGTGGCGGGCGAGGTGCGCGTGTTCCGCGCGCTCGTCGAGGAGGCAGGTGGCGCCTGGGCGGCGGACGTCCACGAGCTGCTCGAGCTGGCGAAGGCGATGGCCGTCCCCGGGGCGCGGCGCCGGAGCGGCGGCGGCCTCGCGGTTCTGACCTGCTCGGGCGGCGACTCCGCGCTCGCGGCCGACGAGTGCGAGCGAATCGGGGTGGAGCTTCCGCAGCTCGCGCCCGAGAGCTCGCGCAGGCTGCGCGAGCTGCTGCCCGACGCGGCCACGGTCGGCAACCCGCTCGACTACACCGCGCTGATCTGGGGCGAGACGGACACCCTGCGCGACATCGTCGCGACCACCGGCGCCGACCCCGCGATCGAGCGGGTGCTCGTGCTCTACGACCAGCCGGACGGCATCGAGGGCGCCGTCGAGGAGTCCTGGCGCGCGGTCCGCGAGGGCATCCACGAGGGCGCCGCCGCGAGCCCGGTCCCCGTGCTGATCTCCTCGACGCTCCCGGAGCTCCTCGACGACACCGCGGCCGCGCGCTTCATCGCCGACGGCATTCCCGCGGTCTCGGGGCTGCGCACGGGTCTGGCGGTGGCGGACGCCCTGGCGCGCCCGGCGGGGGACCCCGAGCGGCTGCGCGCGATCGCGAGCGCCGCCGCCGCGGCGCGCACGCGCGGCAGCAACGGCCGCTCCGGCTGGCTCTCAGAGCACGACGCGAAACAGCTCCTGCGCGAGCGCGGCCTGCCGGTGGTCGAGGGGCGGCTCGTCGAGCACGAGGACGACGCGGTCGCCGCCCTCGCCGAGCTCGGCGGGCGCGTGGTGGCGAAGCTCGCGGCGACCTCGGTCCAGCACAAGTCGGACATCGGCGCCCTGGTGCTCGACATCAGCGAGGAGCCGGCGATGCGCGCGGCGCACGCGACCCTGATCGCGATCGAGGTCGACGGCGCGAGCGTGCTGGTCGAGCGCATGGCGGAGCCGGGCGCGGAGCTGCTCGTGGCGGCCCGTACGGACGGCGTGGTGCCGTCGCTCGTGATCGCCGCCGGAGGCATGTGGACGGAGCTCCTCTCCGACGCCGCCGTCATCCCGCTTCCCGCCACGCCCGAGCGCGTCGAGGAGGCGATCCTCGGTCTGCGCGCGGCGCCGCTCCTCACGGGTGGCCGCGGGCGCGCGCCGCTCGACGTGGCTGCAGCCGCGCGCCTCGCCGCCGCCACCGGCGAGCTCCTGCTCGACCAGGGGCTCGAGTTGATCGAGCTGAACCCGGTCTTCGTCCATGAGCGCGGCGCCACGGTGGTCGACGCGCTCGCCAAGGCGCCCGCATGAGGGTCGCCGTCGCGGGCGCGGGGCTCGCGGGGCTGACCGCGGCCTACGAGCTCGCGGCTCGCGGTGACGAGGTCGTGGTGCTCGAGGCGCGCGACCGCGTCGGCGGGCGGGTCTGGTCGCGCACGCTCGACAACGGCGCCGTCGTCGAGATGGGCGCCGAGTACATCCTGCCCGGGAACACGGCCGTCCGCGAGCTCGCCGAGCGCCTCGGGCTCGGGTTCTGGGACAAGGGGATGCGCTACGGGCACCGCGACCCGCGCGGCGGCATCGGCACGGACCACGCCGAGATCGAGACGGCGATGGCGGCGGTCGGCGCGGCGCTGCCGGAAGCGCCCGAGGCGATGACGGCGCGCGAGTTCCTCGACTCGCTCGACATCCCCGACGGGGCGCGCGAGGCGCTGCTCGCGCGCGCGGAGATCTCGAGCGCCAACTCGGCCGACGTGGTCGCGGCGCGCGACCTGTCCGGCCTCGCGCACGTGGACCGCGACCCCGCGCCCGGCATCGCCGGCGGGAACGGGTTGCTGCCGCTCGCACTCGCCACGGCGCTCGGCGACTCGGTGCGGCTGCGCTCGCCGGTGGAGCGGATCGCGTGGGGGGACGACGGCGTCACCGTCGGCGCGGCGGGTGCCGAGCTCAGCGTGGACGCCTGCGTCGTGGCGATTCCGCCGAGCGTCCTCGCGGGCGTGCGCTTCGAGCCCGCGCTGCCGGAGGCGCTCGAGGGGGCGCTGCGCGCCGTGCGCTACGGCCACGCCGCGAAGCTGTTCGTGCCGCTCTCCTCCCCCGCGCCCGCGAGCGCGGTGATGAACGTTCCGGAGCGCTACTGGACCTGGACCGCGACGGGCGATCGCGGCGAGGTCCAGCCGGTCGTCTCCGCCTTCGCGGGATCTCCGGACGCGCTCGAGCGGCTCGGCGTCTCGCAGGGTCCGGGCGCCTGGATCGACTCGCTTGCGCGCCTGCGCGACGACCTCGACCTCGACCTCGGCGGAGCCCTGCTCTCCACCTGGACCGACGACCCGTGGGTGGGCGCGGCCTACTCGACCTCGCCCCCGCTCGAGCTGGCCGAGCTGACGGCCCGGGCGCACGGGCCGCTCGCCTTCGCGGGCGAGTACGCGGGCGGACCGTACGCGGCGCTCATGGAGGGCGCGATCCGCAGCGGCAGGGGCGCGGCCGCCGCGCTGCGGGCGGTCCATCCGGTCTAGGCGTTTCCATCCTCGGGGTGGAGCGGACCGACTTCGGGCGGATCGAGGCGTTCAGCGACGGCGTCATGGCCGTGGCGATCACGCTGCTCGTGCTCGCGATCGAGGTGCCCGACGTCGACCCCGAGCAGCTCGGCGACGCCCTGCGGGAGCTCGACAGCTCGCTGCTCGCCTACATCCTCACGTTCGCCCTGATCGGCCGCTTCTGGGTCATCCACCACAACCTGTTCGCGAGCCTCCAGAGCTTCGACGGGCTGCTGATGGCGCTCAACCTCGCCTTTCTGATGATGATCGCCCTGATGCCGTTCGGGATGGACCTCGTGGACTCCTACCCGGACGAGGGAATCGCGACGGCGGTGTTCGCCGCGATGCTCGCGCTTGCGTCCCTCATCCACTGGGGGATGACCGCCCACTCCGCGCGCAGCGGATTCGTCAAGCACCGCCGCCCGGGCGACACGCAGTTCGGCAGCGCGATCGCTCTCGGGTTCGTGGCGCTGTACGCGCTCAGCATTCCGGTCGCCTTCGCGAGCGCCCTCGTCGCCCAGCTCATGTGGGCATCGACGCTCCTCCTGCGCTACCCGCTGCGCACGCTGGCGGAGCGCGTCGCGCGGTAGACCTCCGCGACCTGGCGCGCGACGTCCGCCCAGTCGAACGAGAGCACGTGCTCGCTCGCCTCGGCCACGAGCCGGTCGCGCAGCGCCTCGTCCGTGAGCAGCCGCTCGGCCATCGTGGCGAGCGAATCGGCGTCGCGTGAGCGAAAACGCAGGCCCACGTCCTCGTTCGGCACCACCTCGCGCAGGCCGCCCGTGTCCGCAACGAGGCACGGGCAGCCGGAGGCCATCGCCTCGAGCGCCACCAGCCCGAAGGGCTCGTAGATCGACGGCACGACCGTCAGGTCGGCGATGCGGTAGAGCGAGTGCAGCACGTCGTCGCCGATCCAGCCGAGGAAGGTTCCGTGCTCGTCGAGGCCGAGCTCGGTGGCCTGGCTGCGCAGCTCCTCCTCCGCCGTCCCGGACCCGGCCACGAGGAAGCGCACGTTTCCGACGCGCTTGATGAGCCCGGGCAGCGCCTCGAGGGCGAGCTGGAAGCCCTTCTCGTAGACGAGCCGGCCGACGAGCAGCACGAGCTTCTCGTGCGGGGCGGCGAAGCGCGAGCGCAGCGCGTCGAGGTCGTCCACCGGCACGAGCTCCGACGGGTCGATGCCGTTCGGGATCACCATCACGGCCCGCTCGTCGAGTCCGTAGATGTCGGCCACGTGCTCGCGCATGTAGGACGAGCACGTGATCACGCGCTCGGCGCGGTTCGCCATCCAGCGCTCCACGCCGTGGATGTAGGACTGTGGGTGCTTGTCGACCCAGCCCTGATGGCGGCCGTACTCCGTGGCGTGGATCGTGACCACAAGCGGGCAGCGGAAGCGCTTCGCGAGATGGTCGCCGGCCGACGCGACGAGCCAGTCGTGCCCGTGCACGACGTCGAAGTCGTAGCGGTCCCCCACCTCGACGCCCGCGGCAAGCATGTCCGAGTTCATGTGCTCGATCCACGCCACGAACTCGCCGAGGTCGCGCGGACGCTCGGGCTCGCGCACGCGGTGCACGGTCACGCCGCCCACCTCCTCCTCGTGCGGATCCTCCTCGCGGCCGCGGGCCAGCACGTGCACGTCGATCCCCTGCGCGGCGAGGTTCTCCGCGAGCTTGCGCACATGGCGCGCGAGTCCGCCCTCGATCAGCGGTGGGTACTCCCAGGACAGGATCAGGACGCGCATCAGGGGGTGGTCAGGGCTGAGAGATCGAGGTCCGGGGCGAGGTTCTTGAGGGCCGGCTCGGGTGCGCCGGTGGAGTCTGTCAGAGCGGCCAGAGCCGAGTCGAGGCTCTGTCCATGGCCCGAAAGCCGCGACTGAGGGTAGTCGCCGGCGAGCTCGCGGGTGACGAGGAAGGCCCAGTCGCTCGCCTGGATCGCGAGCAGCTCGCGCGCGGCGCGCTCGAGGGCGGCGTGCCCGCCGGCGCCGGCTGCCGCGGCCGCGACCGTGCGCAGCTCCGCGTCGCGTGCCGCCCACGCGATCTCCGCCACGCGCGGCGCGTCCCAGGTCGAGAGGTCCTTGCGCGCGCCCCAGCTTCCCTGCGAGAGCGGCCGCTCGACGGGCTCGACGAGCTCGACGCCCTCGCTCACGGTCACGAGCCGCAGGCCGGCCCGCTCCGCCTCGCGCAGGACGGCCGCGAGCCACTCCTGCCCCTCGTACCACCAGTGCCCGAGCAGCTCGGTGTCGAGCGCGCAGCAGAGCAGGCCCCCTCCCTCGACCCGCCGCGCGGCGCGCTCGACGAAGTCCCGGGCGTGCTCCCCGGCCCGGGCGAGGGCCGCCTCCCGGTCGTATGCCGATCCGCCGTTCGCCCACGGACGCAGGTCGTGGACGGTGCGGCGGTGGTAGTCGCGGTAGAGCGGGTCGGCGGGATAGCCGTCCGCGTGCCAGACGAGCTCGACCGTCGGCCAGTCGACCGGCACGGCCACGGCGGCCGAGCCGGTGGCGACCGGGGTCAGCGCGTCGAATCCCTCCACGGGCGTCTGGTCGACGCAGAAGGCGCGCACGCCCTGGTCGGCGAGCTCGCGCTCGATGCCGGGCGCGTAGGCGCACTCGGGCAGCCAGAAGCCGCCGTCCCAACGGCCGAAGCGGCGCAGATGAGAGGCGGTGCCGGTGGCGAGCTGCAGCCGCATCCCGGCGTCCGTGGCCAGCAGCGGCAGCAGGGCGTGGGTGGCCGCCGAGGTCCACAGCTCGACCCGCTCGAGCGCCCCGAAGGCCGCGATGAGGTCGCGGCCGCGGCGCTCGAAGGCCTCGTCGGCCGCGCGATAGTCACCGGCGGCGCGGCGAATCTCCGCCGCGAGCTCGCGCTCGCCCGCGCGCTCGAGGCCGTCGCCGTCGAGCGTGTGCACCTCCGAGCGGATCTCGCGCAGGAAGCGCAGGTAGCGGTCGCCCGCCTCCCCGCGCATCGCCTCGAGCTGGTCGCACAGCACGGGCGTCAGGCCGAGCGTGACCGGGGCGCCGTCGATCACGTCGAGCAGCGGCAGGTAGACGGTCGCGACCGCCTCCCAGAGCCACTCCTCGCCGAACGGCCAGGTGCCGTGGCCCTCCACGTAGGGCATGTGCGAATGAAGGACGAGTGCGAGGGCGCCCGGGGTCAAGGCCGGAGCACTGCCACGAAGTCGAGCGCGCGCTCGAGGGGCCCCGGGCGCAGCTCGAAGTCGCGCGCCGAGAGGGCCGGGGTGAAGCGGTCGTAGAACGGCTTCGTGATCCCGAGTGCCGAGTGGACCCGGTCCCAGCCGGCCTGCAGGGCGAGCTCGTGCGCCCGCAGGACCCGCGCGTGGAAGAGCCCGAGCAGCTCGACCCGGCCGAAGGCGCTCGCGCAGAGCGCGCGGAACTCCTCGGCGCGGTACTCGCGCAGGTGCCACGGGTTGTCGGACTTCTCGGCGCCCGGCGGCGCGAGCGTCAGCAGGTTCGGCGTCGAGACGTAGGCGGTGCCGCCCGGCCGCAGCATGTCGCGGAAGTGCCCGAGCACCCGTTCGGGCTCCTCGACGTGCTCGATCGTCTGCAGGAAGACGACCGCGTCGCACGGCTCGGCGTAGCTCTCGACGAGCTCGCGGGCGAACGAGATGCCGGGGCGCGTGTACTTGATCCGGGCGTGCTCGTGCGCCTCGGGGTTCGCGTCCACGCCGGTCACCTGTCGCGCCCTGCGCGCGAGCACCTCGACCCCATAGCCCTCGCCACAGGCCATGTCGACCACGTCGAGGCCGGCGCAGCGCTCCGCCACCCACTCGTAGACCGCGAGGTGGCGGCGGAACCAGTAGTTCTCGGCGGGCACGTCGGGCAGGGTGCGCTCGCCGGTCAGCTCGAGCGGCGGGACGCCGGCCGGCTGGTCAAGCTGGATGGTCTCCTGCATCGGGCGGCTAGGGTACTTCGCCGCATGCAGACGGCCGAAGCGATCCGCGACGCGAACGTTCGCTACCACGACCTCGCCGCGTCGCACTACGACTCGAAGTGGGGCATCACCTACGACGCGGTCGGGCAGTCGCAGGTGATCGGCAAGCTGCGCAAGGCGCTCGGCCACGAGCCGCGCCGCTACGCGCGGGCGCTCGAGATCGGCGCCGGCACCGGCTACTTCTCGCTGAACCTGCTGCGCGCCAGGGTGGCGGGCGAGGTGGTCGCGACCGACATCTCCCCCGGGATGCTGCGCTCGCTCGAGCGCTCCGCGCGCGAGCTCGGCCTGTCCGAGCGGGTCTCGACGGAGGTCACCGAGGCGTCTGAGCTCCCATTCGAGGACGACTCCTTCGACCTCGTGTTCGGCCACGCGGTGCTGCACCACCTCCCGGACCTCGACCGCGCGTTCCGCGAGTTCGCGCGGGTCCTGCGCCCCGGGGGCGTGCTCGCCTTCTGCGGAGAGCCGTCGCGCTACGGCGACCGGATCGCCGCGGTGCCGAAGCGCGGCGCGCTGCTGGTGTCGCCGGTGTGGCGCGCGCTGATGGGCGCCTCGGCGGGCCAGGCGAACGGCAACGGCAAGGAGGACCGGCTCGAGCGCGTCGTCGACGTGCACGCGTTCACGCCCGCGGACCTCGCCTCGCACGCATCGACCGCCGGACTGTCGGACATCCGGGTGACGGGCGAGGAGCTGGCGGCGTCGCTGTTCGGCTGGGCGAACCGCACGCTCGAGGCCACCGCGGACCCCGACTCGGTCCCCTGGGCGTGGCGGGTGTACGCCCACCGCGGCTACCTGCTGCTCCAGGGCCTCGACCGCTCGCTGCTCGAGCCGCGCCTGCCCGCCGCGCTCTTCTACAACCTGCTCATCTCGGCTCGCGTTCCCGCCTGACGGACTCGGCGATCGCCCAGCCGAGCACGGCGTCGCAGATCGGGACCGGCCGGAGCGGCACGCCCTCGAGCCGCCTCGCGAGCGCGCGCCCCGCGGCGGTCAGGCGGCCCTCGGTCTCGACCGTGTCGAGCACCCCCGCAGCCTCGGGCATGGACGGGATGCGCCGCAGCCGGCCGAGCATGCCGCGGAAGACCTCGCGCAGCCCCTCGGCGCCCGCGGCGGCCCGCATCCACGTCGCGACCATCACGAGCAGCGCGGCGCGCAGCGCGCGCCGCAGCGCGACCTCGATCCCGAGCCCGCCGCCGAGGCTGAAGATGAGCGCGCCGCCCGCCAGGATCCCGGCGAGGACAAGGCCCGTCGGCACGGCCGAGTTGTCGGCGCGCGCGGTGACCCAGGCGAGCGCGAGAAAGGCGGACACCGCCGCGAGCACGATCCACTGCGTGGACGCGAGCAGCACGCCGAAGAGGACGACCGCGGTCAGCACGACGAGCCGCGGGTCGTAGCGCCCGCGCCAGGGCTGCGGCTCTTCCTTCGGCGCCGTGAGGGTCCTGATCAGGACCGCGTGCTCCGCCTCGGCGTCCCACGACCTGAGCCCGCGGCGGTAGACCAGCACCTGAACGGTGCTCGCGAACACCGCCCAGACCACGAGCACGGCCGCCGTCAGGGCGAGCGCGTCCTCGTTGCCCACCTCGAGCCCGACGCGCCGGGCGATCGCGTCGTAGGTGCCCGCGTAGGCGTCGAGGCCGCCGGCGATGATCCAGATGAAGAAGGCGGTGGTGATCGCGTTCTGAAGCGCCCGGATCACGCTGCAGAGCGCGATCTGCGGAACGGGTGCCCAGCCGCGCGCCTCGAGGCGGCCGAGCAGTGGGGCGGTGATCGCCTGCGTGAGCGGGATGCCGAAGCGCGCCGGCCCGATGATCGCGACCGTCTCGAGCATGGCGGCGACGCTCGTGCCGAAGCCGAGCCTTGCGCCGCGTCGCTCGGCCACGCGGGCGAGGGCCATTCCCCCGGCGAGCGCGATCCAGAAGCCGCCGCTCGGGGCGGCCCGGGCGGCGAGGAAGGAGACCACGGCCACGTGCGCGGGGCCGGTGGCGGACACGCGCTCGTCCTTCGCCGGCGCCGCGGTCATGCGGCGACGGTAGCGGGCGGACCAGCGCGGCCCAGTTCAGTTGTGTGGGCGGACTAGGTGCCGGAGTAGCGACGGATGGGCGACTCGGCGATGCGGCGGCCGAGGTCGGCCACCTGGTCGTCGGTCAGGTTTTCCGTGGCGAAGCCGGAGTGCTCCAGCTGCTCACGGACCTGCTGAACCCCCTGGATGAAGTCCAGCTTCGTACCCAGCTTCACCATCACCGACTTGGCGTGCTCGTCGTCGATGGCGGCGCTGCCGTCGGCCGACGGCTTCAGCAGCCAGGACTTGATCGCCTCGGCCTCAGCGAGTGTGAGCTCGAGGGTCACACCGTGGTCGGCGTTCTCCGGAGGAAGACCGTTGGTCACCTCAATGGACATGAGGCTCCTATCGGCAGATGCGGCGCGTCCTTTACCCGGGGTCATCCGGACTGGACCCCCTGGCCGTAGTACGTTGAGACCGTGGCCGAGGAGACCGAACGTCTGGCGCTGTTCCCGCTCGGTCTCGTGCTGCTCCCGCGCGAGCTGGTGCCGCTCCACATCTTCGAGGACCGCTACAGGACGATGATCGGCGAGTGCCTCGACGAGGAGACCGAGTTCGGCATCCTCTGGCTCTCGGACGAGGGCCTGCGCGAGGTCGGCTGCTCGGCCCGCATCACACGCGTGCTCGAGCGCTTCGAGGACGGCAGGCTGAACATCCTGGTCGAGGGGTCCACCCCGTTCCGGCTCCTGCGCAGGATCGAGGACCTCGCCTACCCGGCCGGCGACGTGACCCGCCTCGTGGACGACTCGGATGACGCCGAGGCCTCGCAGCTCGAGCGAACGCGCGACCGCTACGCGGACCTCGTGCAGCAGGTGACGGACTCGCGGCCAGACGAGGAGGCCCTCGCGGACCTCGACGCCTACGGGATGGCGGCGACGCTCGACATCGAGGCGGGCGCGAAGCAGAGCCTGCTCGAGCTGCGCTCCGAGCGCGGCCGGCTCGAGCAGCTCGACGCGCTGATGGCGGAGGCGCTCGAACGCCTCAAGCTGCACGCGCGGGCCGCCGAGCGGGCGAGCGGCAACGGGCACATGCGGGGCTAGACCGCGACCGCCACGCCGCCGCGGCGGGGATCGCCGCCGCCGGTGAGCTCGCCCGTGTCCGGGTGGCGCGCGACCGCCTGAACGCCGCCGAAGTAGAGGTTCTCCTCCTCCCAGCGGCGCACTCCCCAGCCCGCGGCCTCGAGGCGGTCGAGCGCCGTGGGGTCCACCCCCGGCTCCGCATCGAGCTCGCGTCCCTCGACGTGCAGGCGCGGGCGCGAGACCGCCTCCTGCGCCCCCAGGCCGTGGTCGATCACCCCGAGGATCGTCTGCAGGATCGCCGAGCGGATCCGGTTCGATCCGGCGCTCCCGAGCGCGATCTCGGGCCGGCCGTCCGCGTCGAGCACGACCGTCGGGGCCATCATGCTCGGCACCCGCGCCCCGGGATCGTGGCGGTGGAAGCCGAGCGGGTTCAGATCGGCCTCGCCGAGCATGCTGTTCAGGTGCATGCCGGTGCCCGGGACGACCACACCCGAGCAGACGCCGTTCGAGCAGGTCACCGACGCGCACCCGCCCTCCGCGTCCATGACGGCCACGTGCGTCGTGTTGCCGAGCCGCGAGCGCACCTCGCCCGCCACGGCGTCGAGGGCGTCCGAGTCGAGGAACCGCTCCATGTAGCCCTCGGTGCCGAGCCCCTCGAGGAAGGCCTCGTCGCGGGCACGGTTCGTGGAGGCGATCACCTCGGCGATCACGGTGGCGTCGTGCGGGCGCTCGAGCCGCTCGAGGATGCCGAGCGCGTCGGCGATCAGGATGCCGCCGGACGAGGGCGGCGGGTTGGTGAGCACGTCGCGGCCCTCGTAGCGCACGCGCGCCGGCTCGCGCTCGATCACCTCGTAGGACGCGAGGTCCTCGCGGGTGAGCAGGCCGCCGCGCTCCAGCACCCAGTCGCTGCACGCGGCGGCCACGTCGCCCGTGTAGAGGTATCCCGGCCCCTCCGCGCCGAGGCGCTCGAGCAGATCGCCGAGCTCCGGAAGCCGGATCGTGTCGCCCTCGCGCAGCAGGCGGCCGCCGGGGGCGTACAGCGCCTCGGACTCCGGGGTCGAGCGGAAGACCGGCGCGAGGATCTCGAACAGGTAGGCCTGCAGGGGCACCACCTCGACTCCCTCGCGCGCCGCGCGGGCGGCCGGGGCCGCGAGCTCCGAGAGGGGCAGGCTTCCGAACATCTCGAGCGCGCGCGCGAGACCGAGCGGGTTGCCGTACACCCCGCACGAGGACGGGCCGATGTTGAAGCGCTGGACCGCGTCGGCCGAGAAGTGCACGTCGGCCGGGAGCAGCGGGGCCGGCTCACGGCCCTCGGCGTCGCGCCCGGGGGCGGCGACGAAGAAGTCGAGCAGGACGCTGCGCCCGCCCGCGGGGTGCACGAGCATGAAGCCGCCGGCGCCGGGACCGGTGAGCGGCGACTCCGCCGCGAACGACATCAGCACAGCCGCCACGGCGGCGTCGACCGCGTTGCCGCCGGCGCGCAGCACGTCCGCGCCGGCCCGTGCGGTCAGCGGATGGCCGGCTGCGACCACCCCTCGCATGGCGCCGAGGCTATCCGCGCGGCATGAACTCGGGCACGTCGACGTCGGCCAGCACCCCGGCGTGGACGCGCTCGCGCCCGCGGCTCACGCGCGGCTCCGCGTCGGCCGGCACCCTGCGCGGCTCGCTGCTCGGGTTCGCCCGCTGAAGCGGACGGTCCCCGTAGCCCGTGGCCACGACGGTCACCCACACCTGGTCCTCGACCTTCTCGTCGACCATGGCGCCGAAGATGATGTTCGCCTCCGGGTGGGCGGCCTCGGCGACCGCCTTCGCCGCCTCGTTGACCTCCCACAGCGAGAGATCGCGCCCGCCGGTCACGGACAGCAGGATCGAGCGCGCGCCCTCGAGCGACGTCTCGAGCAGCGGGGACTCGATCGCGTGCTCGACCGCGTCCATCGCGCGGCGCTCGCCCGTGCCCATGCCGATCCCGAGCAGCGCCTGCCCCGCCTCGCACATGATCGTGCGCACGTCGGCGAAGTCGAGGTTGATGAGACCGGGAAGCGTGATCAGGTCGGAAACGCC
Source organism: uncultured Thermoleophilaceae bacterium (assembly GCA_963808775.1). Lineage (GTDB taxonomy): Bacteria > Actinomycetota > Thermoleophilia > Solirubrobacterales > Thermoleophilaceae > JACVRW01. The sequence goes on along the minus strand of CAWEGR010000005.1, from coordinate 338,958 downwards.
CTGGACGCCCTGGCGCAGCACGTCGTCCGCGACGCGGAACGCCTCGACCATCGACGTCGACTTGTCGAGCACCGACAGCAGCCGCGCGTTCGGGATCACGATCAGCGTGTCGACCTCGCGGGCGAGGTCCTCGACACCCTGCTCGGCCTGCATGCCGCGGCGCTGGCCCTCGAACGAGAACGGCTTCGTCACGATGCCGACGGTCAGCGCGCCGACCTCGCGCGAGATGCGCGCCACGATCGGCGCCGCGCCGGTGCCCGTGCCGCCGCCGGAGCCGGCGGCGATGAACACCATGTCGGAGCCCTTCAGGAGGCCCTTCAGCTCGTCGTAGCTCTCGAGCGCGGCGGAGCGGCCCAGGTCCGGGTTCGCGCCGGCGCCGAGGCCGCGTGTGATGTCGGATCCGATGTGCACGCGCTGCTTGGCCGCGGAGCCTTCGAGCGACTGCATGTCGGTGTTGACGGCGATGAACTCGACGCCCTCGACCTCGGCCTCGATCATGCGGTTGACCGCGTTCACGCCCGCGCCGCCGACGCCCACCACGCGCAGCATGGGCTCGGTGACGCGACCGGCGAGCGGGACAGGTGCGGGTGCGACCGGCGGCTCGGGCTCGTGGACGTGCACGGGCTCCGGCGCCTTGTCGAGGATGTTCTCGGGGATGTCCGCGCTGAACACCGAGCGCAGCCGCTCCTCGGGGCTCGGGACGCCCTCGTAGCGGCTCCAGCCCTGCTCCTCGCGCTCGCGCCGGCGCTCCTCGCGCTCCTGCGCGCGCCGGGCGGCCTCGGTCATCTGCGGAGCGCCGGTGCGCTCCTCGACCGGCGGCTCGCCGTGACGATCGCGGTTGCCCTGCGGCTCGGGCGGCTGCTGCATGGACTGCGGCGCCGGGCCCCCCTCGGGGAGCGGGCGGCCGGACTTCGGCTCCTGCTCAGGCTTGCGGCCCTCGGACTTCTGGGCGTCCTCCTCCGTCTTGCGGAAGAGCTGCGCCAGGGGACCCTCGCGCATGCTCGCCCTGTTACCGCTTGCCATTCGCAAGGACCTCCTCGGCTAGCTGGCGGTAGGCGTAGGCCGCCTTACCGTCCGGGTCGTACTTGAGCACCGACATCCCCTTCACCGGCGCCTCCGCGAACCGCACCGTCTTGTTTATGCGCGAGGCGAAGACGCGATCGCCGAAGTTCTCCTCGAGGATCTCGATCGCCTCCTTGGCGTGCACCGTCCGGTTGTCGACGAGCGTCGGCAGGATGCCCTCGATCTCGATGTCCGGGTTGAGCTCCTCACGCACCATCGAGAGCGTGTTCTGGAGCTGGATCAGCCCGCGCATGGACAGATACTCGCATTGGACGGGGACGATCACCTTGTCGGAGGCCGTCAGGGCGTTGATCGTGAGCAGTCCGAGGCTCGGCGGGGTGTCGATGAAGATGTAGTCGTAGTCGTCGAGAATCGGCGCGAAGGCCTTCTTCAGAGCGCGCTCGCGGCCGATCATCGTGGACATCGCGATCTCGGCCCCGGCGAGGTCGATCGACGCGCACGCGACATCCACCTCGCGCTTGCGGATCACCTCGCGGATCGACAGCCCGTGCACGAGCACGTCGTACATCGACGCCTCGAGCGAGTCGGGGTCGATGCCCTGGCTCATCGTCAGGTTGCCCTGCGGATCGAGATCCACGCAGAGCACCCGATGCCCCCGCTCTACGAACGCGGCGGCGAGGTTAAGGGTGGTGGTCGTCTTTGCGACGCCGCCCTTCTGGTTCGTGAAGGCGATGACCTTTGCCACGAGAGCCGTATTCGCACGCGCCGAGCGGAATCCTTCAGGATCCCGCCGCGAGCTGTGCTACGGCGGATCGCCGGGGAGCGTGCCAACCTGATCCTGCTTTTTGACTACCTGTCAGGCGTAGTCAATCCAGGACAACCCCATCCACGCGCGTGCTCGACCTGCACGCCGGAGATCGCACGCGGTCGGCCCTACGGAGCCCCCGTCGCCCACAGCTCGTCCCCGTCCCACGCCCCGGTGATCACGAGGTCCGGGTTGTGGCCGCCCTGCTCGGCGCGCCTCAGCGCCGCGAGCTGGAGCCTCACCGTCAACGGGATCTGGGCCATGATCGGGTCGGCGGGCTCCGGGGCCTCGAGCTCGACCGTCGGCACGCCCTCGAGGCGCGCCGCCTCCGCCAGCCGGGGCAGGAAGCCCTCGGCATCGCGGGCGCCGTCGAGCACCACGAGCGCGTCGTTCGAGCGCAGCGGCACGGCCGAGCCGTGCAGGAGGAACTCGGCGTCGTAGCCCTCGGCGGTCAGCCGGGCCGCCTCGCGCAGCTTGAGCGCACCCTCGCGCGCCGTCACCGAGCCGGGACCCGAGCCGCAGATGACGAGCAGCCGCTCCGGCTCGGGCAGGTCGCCCGCGTCCGGCTCCGCGAGCACCGCCTCCGCCGCGTCGGCGGCCGCCACGACGGCCTCCGGCCCGAGGCCCTCCGCCCCGAGCTCGCCCGCGATCAGCGCCAGCACGCCGAGCGTGGCCGTGTAGCTGCGCGTGTAGGTGTGCGAGCGCTCCTTCTCCGTCACCTCGATCGCCTCGGGCCAGCCGACGCCGCTGGCGTTGAGCGAGATCACGTCGCAGCCGAGGTCGAGCGCGCGCTTGCGCGACGCCTTCGCGTGCGCCGTGCTGCCCGTGTGGGTGAGGACGATGACGGCGTCGCCGGCGCGCAGCGGCGCCCTCAGCGCGAAGTCCATGGACGACGAGAAGCGCGCGTCGATGCCGGCCCGGATCAGCATGGCGGCGCCGAGCTCGGCGGCGTGGAGGCTCGTCCCCGTGCCCGCCAGCCAGACGCGCTCGGCACGGCCGAGGGAGCCGATCGACGACGGCAGTTCGAGGGTCGACACCCGGCGCAGCTCGTCCGGTTGGGCGCGGATCGCGATCTCGAGCTCGGTCATGGGCGGCGAGGCTACGCCAGAATCGGTCGCTGCGTGTCAGCGCTCCTCGACAAGCGGCTCGTGATCGTCACCGGCAAGGGCGGCACGGGCAAGAGCACCGTGGCGGCCGCCCTCGGCCTCGCCGCGCTGCGCCAGGGCAAGCGCGCGCTCGTCGTCGAGGTGGCCGAGCAGGAGCGGCTCGCGGGCATGTTCGGGCGCAGTCCGGCCCCGGGCGCCGAGATCACCCTCGAGCGCGGTCTGCACGGCCTGTCGATCGATCCCCGGCGGGCGGCGGAGGAGTGGCTGCGCCACCAGCTCCGCTCCGGAGCCCTCGCGAGCGTGCTCGGCCACAGCCGCGTCTTCCAGCTCCTCACCGCCGCGGCACCCGGCGTGAACGAGCTCGTGACGATGGGGAAGATCTGGGACACGGCACAGCTCGAGCGCCGGACGGGCGGCCCCTCGTTCGACGTCGTGATCCTCGACGCACCCGCGTCCGGGCACGGGCTCGCCCTGCTCGGCGCGCCCGCGAGCTACGCGCGCATCGCGCGCGTCGGGCCGGTCGCCCGCCAGGCGGAGCGGATCGACGCGTTCACCCACGACCGCTCGGAAACGGCGGTCGTGGCGGTCGCCCTCCCCGAGGAGATCCCGGTGACGGAGACGATCGAGCTCGAGGGCTGGCTCGAGGACGAGGGCTTCGCGCTCGAGCTCGTGATCGTCAACGCCCTCTACCCGGAGCGCCTCGACGCGAAGGAGACGAAGCGCCTCGAGGGCGCGGGCGACGTCCACCCGGCCGTGGCCGTCGCGCTCGGCGAGCATCGCCGCGCGGTCGCGCAGCGCGAGCAGGCCGAGCGGCTCGCCGAGGGCCTCAGCGCCCCGCTCGCGCGCCTGCCCTTCCTGTTCGATCCGAAGCTCGGCCGCCCGCAGCTCGGCGAGCTCTCGGAGCTGCTCGAGGAGGAGCTCGCGTGATCGGCGAGTGGCTCGAGCGCAAGCAGGTCTGCATCTGCGCGGGCTCCGGCGGGGTCGGCAAGACGACCACGTCCGCGGCGATCGCGCTCGGCATGGCGGCGCGCGGGCGCAAGGTCGCCGTGCTCACGATCGACCCCGCCAGGCGGCTCGCCTCAGCCCTCGGGCTGCCCGAGCTCGGCAACGAGGAGCGGCGGGTCGACGTGGACGTCGACGGCGAGCTCTGGGCGATGATGCTCGACGCCAAGCGCACGTTCGACGAGCTGATCGAGTTGCACGCCCCCGACGCCGCGACCCGCGACGCCGTGCTCTCGAACCGCATCTACAAGGAGCTCTCGGGGGCCGTGGCCGGGTCGCAGGAGTACATGGCGATGGAGAAGCTCCACGAGCTCCACCAGGAGGGCCGCTACGACCTGCTCGTGCTCGACACGCCGCCGACCCGCAACGCGCTCGACTTCATCGAGGCGCCTCGCAAGCTCTCCGCGTTCATCGACTCGCGCACGCTCGGGCTGTTCACCGCGCCCGGCTTCCTCGGCCTCAAGGTGTTCGGCCGCGGCGCCGGGCTCGTGTTCAGCGTGATGAAGCGCGCGACGGGGGTCGACCTGCTCGAGGACCTGTCCGAGTTCTTCCGCTCCTTCGGCGAGATGACCGGAGGCTTTCGCGAGCGCGCCGAGAGCGTGAACCGGCTGCTCGCGGACAACCGCACGGCCTTCGTGCTCGTCACCTCGCCACAGGAGGACTCGATCGAGGACGCCGCCTTCTTCCATCGCCGGCTGCGCGACGCGGGGCTGCCGTTCGCGGGCGTCGTGGCGAACCGCGTGCGCCCCGAGCTGCCCGAGCCGGCGGACGGGGAGAGCGAGCTGCGCGAGGCCCTCGGCGAGCCACTCGCCGCGAAGGTGCTCGACAGCTACGAGGCGGCGCGCCTGCTCGCCGAGCGCGACCACGCGAACCTCGACGAGCTGCGCGCCCGCCTCGGTCGCCGCCCGATGATCGAGGTGCCCGACATGGACGAGGACGTGCACGACCTCGAGGGCCTCCGGCGCATGGGCGCCCACCTGTTCGGCTGAGGCGTCCCCCTCAGACCGGCGCGGAGTAGTCCTCCGGGTCGTCCCAGTCGGCCGAGGGAGTCACGCCGTCGAGGTGCGGCTGGACCGCCTCGACCTCGGTGGTCACCCCCACCGGCTCGAGCTCCGAGGTGTCGTAGCTCGTCCGCCTCGTAGGCGTACACGACGGGCTCGCCCTCGGGCTCCGGCTCGTATTCGGGCTCCGGGTCCGGCTCCGCCTCGGCGTCCCAGTCGAAGTCGAGGTACTCCGTCTGGGCCTCCACGGTCTCGCGCTCGAAGCGCCGGCCGCTGACCGCCGCGACGGGCTCGGGCTCGCGGCTCCGGCTCGGGCTCCGGCTCCGGCTCGGGCGGCAGGCTCTCCACGAGGATGTCGTCGGCCACGCCCTTCAGGTCCGCGTCGAGGTAGCCGCACAGCAGGTCCCGCAGCAGCGCGCGCACGTAGCCCTCGATCTCGCCGATCAGCTCGCGCGGCGACTCGGCGGGCACGCGCCCGCCACCTCCCATCGCGACGCGCTCGAGCACGAGCGCCGCCTCGATGCGCCCGCGGACCTCCTCGCGGCGCTCCTCCTCCGCGCACAGCGCGGCCACGCGCGGCGCCAGCGAGGCCGCGCCGCCCTCGGTGGTGGCGTCGAGCAGCGCGCGCAGGGCCAGCAGGTAATCGGAGAGCGCCTCGGAGTCGCGCGTGCGCTCGCAGCCCATCTCGAAGCGCCCGAGCGCCCAGGCCACCGTGCCGGACGGGCGCGCCTCGTCGATCGTCGCCACGAACTCACGGAGGGAGCGCTCGTCGCCCGAGTTCAGCATCCAGCCCTCGCCGCGGCCCGCTCCGCTCGACCCGAGCGGCAGCGCCGTCCAGCGACCTCCGTCCGAGCGCCTCCAGCCGGGCGCGCCGAGCGAGACCGCCCCCGGCCCCCACAGCCGCAGCGCGGTCACGACCCGGCACAGGCGCTCGTCGGCCTCCGCCGAGCCGAGCCGCTCGTCCGCCGCGGTGTCGCGCTCGAGCACGCAGAGCAGCGAGGGCGCGCCGTCGCCGCCCTCCGGGAAGACAGCTTCGGGTGGCGCGTCCGCGAGGTCGCCGCGGATGAGCGACACGCCGCTGCCGAGCTCGATGCGGTCGGCGTCCATCCAGGCGCCGTCGAGCGGCGCGACCACGCTGTCGCGCACGGCGTCGCGGTAGAGCGTCGTCTCGACCTCGAGGTAGACGCGCTCGAAGCGCTCCTCGGGGAAGCCGAAGCTCGTGGCGTCCTCGTACAGGCGCTCGAGCATGGCGCGCAGCGCCGGCTCGGCCTGCTCGCCGCGCAGCCCGTTGACGCGCAGCCAGGTCGCCGCGCCCGCTCCGAGCTCGCGGCAGGCGGCGGGACAGCTCGGCAGCTCGCGGAGGCGCTCCCAGCGCTCCTCGATGAACGCCCCGGTGCGAGGGGCATAGCGGTAGAGGACCGGCCCGCGCCGGTCGCCCTGGTCGACCACGTCGAACTCGAGCTCGGCGCCGCCGCGAACCTCGTCGGTCAGGAGCGCCGCGGCTTCGAGCGCGAAGTCACGCAGCGCGTCATGAAGGGCCCTGTTGCGCATACGGCCGGATTCGCGCCCGGCGCACGCGATCCTGCCGGAGCGCGGCGCTAGGCGGCCGCGGCGGTGCTGCAGGCGCCGTCCTCGACGCCGAGCCAATCGCGCCCGTACTGGCGCATGTCCTCGATCAGCGGCACGAGCGCCTCGCCCTTGGCGGTCAGCGAGTACTCGACCCGCGGCGGCACCTCGGGGAAGGTGTGGCGCTCGACGATGCCCTGCTCCTCGAGCCCCCGCAGGCGCAGCGACAGCGTGCGCGGGCTGATCCCGGCGAGCGAGCGCTCGAGCTCGCAGAAGCGGCTACGGCTCTCCGCGAGGTCGCGGATGACGAGGATGGTCCACTTGCCGCAGATGATCTCCGCGGTAGCGCAGACGGGACAGCTCGGATCGTCCATGGCACCTTCCGAGCCTAGCAACACTTCAAAAGGTGAAGCATGGGGCCGCGGACGCTCTGCCCGCGGCCCCGTGACGACGCGAGTCTCAGCCGCCGAGGGCGTTCAGCATCCCGCCGCTGCTCCCGCCGCCGCCGGCCGCGGGGCCGTATACGCGGCCCTCGCTCGGCTGCACGAGCACCCAGCCGGGGCCCGCGAACGACATCTGGATCGACTCGCCCGAGCCGCGCCCGATGAGGTTCTTCAGCTTCACGTCCGTCTTGATGCCGGTCTGGACGCTCGAGGCCCACGTGATCGCGGCCTGCGGGTCCGCGAACGTCGGCGCGTCACCGGTGTTCAGCAGCACCGGGGGGCCGTCCGAGATGATCGCGACCCAGCCCGTGCCGTGCAGCGCGGTGTTGAACAGGCCGCCGCCCATCATGCCGCTCGCGCCCTCGACGCGCTTGATGTCCCAGTCGATGCCGGCGTCGAAGGCGAGCAGGTTCTGGCCGTTGACGGTGATGGCGTCGTTCTCGAGGTAGAGCAGGTGGATCTCCTGCGCCGTGTCCGCCAGGAAGACCTCGCCGGTCCCGGACATCTTCATCAGCGTCGTGCCCTCGCCCGACACCGCCTTCTTCAGCATCCGGCTCATGCCGCCCGAGCCGGCGTGCTCGAACGAGACCTCGCCCTGGTAGGCGACCATCGACCCGGCCTTGGCCTGGATCGTGACCTGGTCCAAGCTGACCTTCAGCAGCTTCGAGTTCTGCAGCGCGAATGGCTGCTGCGACTGCGTCTCCTGGAACTCACCCAGTGTGCTCTGCACCTGGCCTCCTTTATGGGGTTCGCCTTCTCGTTCGCCTGTCCGGCGAAAGCTACCGTGGCGCGCGGGGGCTAGCCGTGAGTCCCGTTGGAGACGACGGGCGGCGCGGGCTCCTCGTCCTTGTCGAGCACCGTCTCGACCGAGGTGTGGCGCTGGCCGTCGGAGGAGACGAGCAGCTTGAAGTCGTGCGGGTGGGTCGACGCCTTGAGCGCGTCCTCCATCGACACGCGGCCCGCCTGCACGTGCAGCAGGAGCGCCTGGTCGAAGGTCTGCATGCCGTAGTACGCACCCTCCTGGACGACCTCGGGGAGCTTCCCGGTCTCGTCGGGGTTCATGATCATGTCGCGCACGCGGCCGGTCATCCGCATGATCTCGCAGGTCGCGACGCGTCCATCCCTGTCGGGCGTGGGGACGAGCCGCTGCGAGATGACGGCCTTGAGCGTGCCGGCCAGCATCGCGCGCGCCTGGCGCTGCTCGGCCTGCGGGAAGAAGTCGATGATGCGGTTGACCGACTCGGTCGCGTCGACGGTGTGGATCGTCGAGAGCACGAGGTGGCCGGTCTCGGCCGCCGACAGCGCGGTGCGCACCGTCTCCTCGTCGCGCATCTCGCCGACCAGGATCACGTCCGGGTCCTGACGCAGCACGCGCCGCAGCGCGCGCGCGAACGAGGCGGTGTCCTCGCCGACCTCGCGCTGGTTGATGATCGACTTCTTGTCGCGGTGGAGGAACTCGACCGGGTCCTCGATCGTGACGATGTGCTTCGCGTACCTGACGTTGATGTGATCGATCATCGACGCGAGCGTCGTCGACTTACCGGAGCCCGTGGTGCCGGTCAGCAGGATCAGCCCGCGCTCCTCGTCGGCGATCTCGGAGATCACAGGCGGCAGCAGCAGCTCGTCGACGGTCTTGATCTCGAACGGAATCGCGCGGGCGACGATCGAGACGGAGCCGCGCTGGACGAAGGCGTTCACGCGGAAACGGGCCACGCCCGGGATCGAGTAGGAGAAGTCGACCTCGCGCTCCTGGCGGAACGATTCGAGCTTCGCCTCGTCGGTGAGCATGTGGAAGAGCGTGCGCTCGGTGTCCTCCTGGCGCAGGGGCTCGTCGCTCTCGATGAGCTCGAGCTTTCCGTGACGACGGATGACGGGACGCGACGGAACCTTCAGATGGAGGTCGGACCCCTCCGTCTCGATCACGCGCATGAGGGCAGCGTCGATGTCGAACATAGGATTCGCATCGGCAGCCGGGGCCCTGCCATTTAGCCCCAATTGGGGCGGATTGGACGAGAACCCGCTGTTTAAGCGACGTCGCGGAGCTTCTGGGCCTCCGCGAGGGACTGCAGCTTCTTCAGCGACTGGTTCTCGATCTGGCGGATTCGCTCGCGCGTGACGTTGAACGTGCGGCCCACCTCGTCGAGCGTGCGCGGATGCTCGCCGCCGAGCCCGTAGCGCAGCTCGAGCACCCTCCGCTCGCGATAGGAGAGGTTCTCGAGGGCCTCGCGCAGCGCCTCCTTCGTGAGGATCTCCGCGGCGCGCTCATACGGTGACTCGGCGCGCTCGTCAGCGATGAACTGGCCGAACTCCGACTCCTCCTCGTCGCCGACCGGCTTCTCGAGCGAGACGGGCGCCTGCGCCGAGCGCTTGATCGACTCGACCTCCTCGGGGTCGATGCCGGTGTGCTCCGCGATCTCCTCGGGCGTCGGCTCGCGGCCGAGCTCGGTGACGAGCTTGCGCTCCGCGCGGCCGATCTTGTTGAGCTTCTCGACCACGTGCACCGGGATGCGGATCGTCCGCGCCTTGTCCGCGAGCGCGCGGGCGATCGCCTGCCGGATCCACCAGGTCGCGTAGGTCGAGAACTTGAAGCCCTTGCGGTAGTCGAACTTCTCGGCCGCGCGCACCAGCCCGAGCGTCCCCTCCTGGATCAGGTCGAGGAACGGCAGACCCTGGTTGCGGTAGTTCTTCGCGATCGAGACGACGAGCCGCAGGTTCGACTCGACCATCTTCTGCTTCGCGTCGAGGTCGCCGCGCTCGATCCGCTTCGCGAGGTCGACCTCCTCCTGCGCCGTCAGCAGCCGCACCTTGCCGATGTCCTTCAGGAACAGCTGAAGGGAATCGGTCGTCATGTCCGGCTTCAGGTCGATCGCGGCCTTCTTGCGCCGCGAGCGCCTGTCGACCGCCCGCTCGACGATCGGCGCCGCGTGCGTCGGGTCGTCCTCGACGAGCTCGATCTCGGACTTCTCGAAGAAGCCGTGCAGCTCCTCGATGTCTCCCTCGTCCAGCTCCACCTCGGCCAGAGCCGTGGCGACCTCCGCGTAGGTCAGGACGCCGGTCGCGGTGCCCTTTGCGACGAGGACCTTGACCTCCTCGAGCTCTTGCAGTTCAGCTACAGACATCCTTTTCCTTACGGCGCGCAGGGCCCAGCGCGAGGGCGCCGGGCCCAGTCAGAGAGACTATGTAGACACTAACGTCGGCCAAATCGAAGTCAAGCGGCGGCGACGCCAGCAACCCTACTCACGAGAACGCCGAGCGTCTTACAATCTCGCGCCCATGATGGACCGTTCCCAAGACGACGCCGGGGTACTCGGCAACCTCCCGCGCACCCGTCCCGGCAGGCGCAGCGAGAAGCGCGCCTCGGGCGCCACGGCGCCGCCGCCCCTTCCCGAGCCGGAGCCCCCGGAAGCTCCGGAGCGCTCGTCGGATCCGCTCGGCGAGATCGTGCGCGGCGGCCTGCGCGTGGCCGGCACGGGCGTGCGCGTCGCGGACACGGTCGCCCGCGAGCTGCTGCGCCGCTTCCCACGCCCGTAGGACCTGCTGTGCCCGCCGCGAAGGCGGCTCCATCCTCCTGAGCGGGGATCCGAGCCGATTTCGAGGTATGCTTGATCGCCGATGCCGTCCAGGCGGGAAGGAATCCCCTCGCTGCCTCATCGTCGACGACCACCCCGTGGTCCGTGCGGGCGTCAGGGCAGTGCTCGAGAAGGCGTTCAAGGGCGCGAAGGTCGCCGACGCCGCATCCGTCGAGGACGTCGCGGGCACGAGCGCCGGCGAGTCGCTCGACGTCGTGATCATCGATCCCTGGCGCGCGGGCGTCGACGTCGGTGACGTGGTGGGCCGCCTGCACGAGGCCCTCGGCGCGCCGATCGTGGTGTTCACGAGCGACGGCGGCGCGCGCCTCCTGAGCGAGGCCCTCAAGGCGGGCGTGAAGGGCTACGTGCGCAAGGACTCGCCCTCGGAGGACCTGATCAGGGCGATCGACGCCGCGCGCTCCGGCGAGTTCTACGTAGATCCCGGCCTGTCGTCGACGATCGTGCTCGACGAGGGCGACCGGACGCTCAGCGCGCGCCAGCGCGAGATCCTCCAGATGCTCGCCGACGGCATGCAGACGGACGCCGTGGCGGAGCAGCTCGGGCTCTCGACCGAGACCGTGCGCACGCACACGAAGCGGATCCTCGCGAAGCTCGACGCCTCGACGCGCACCCAGGCCGTGGCCATCGGCATTCGCCACGGCCTGATCGAGTGAGCGCCGGCCAGAAGCTTCCCCGGCTCTCGACGGTCGACGCGCTCACCCGGGCGCTGCGCGAGCGCATCCTCGAGGGGGACCTCGCTCCGGGCACGCCGCTGCGCGAGGAGGCGCTCGCGGGCGAGTACGAGGTGGCGCGCCACTCCCTGCGCTCAGCGCTGCGGAGCCTTCAGGGCGAGGGGCTCGTCCAGATCCAGCCGAACCGCGGCGCGCGCGTGACCATGCTCTCGCCCGAGGACGTGCAGGGCCTGTCCGAGCTGCGCACGGCCGTCGAGGTCGAGGGGGCGCGCATGGCGCTCGATCGCCACGGCGGCAGGCTGCCGGCGGAGGTGCACGACGCCGCCGAGCGCCTCGCCGCGCTCTGCCGGCGCAGCCGGCCGAGCTGGCCCGCGGTGGCCGAGGCGCACGAGGCGCTTCACCACCGGATCGTGGAGGCCGCGGGCAGCGCGCGGCTGGCGGCGGTCCATGCGCAGGCCGGGGCGGAGCTGCGGCTGTTCGTGCTCCAGCTGCCCGCCTCCTGGACCTTCGAGCGAATCGCGGCCGATCACCTGCGGCTCGTCGACGAGCTCGAGGCGCGGGGACCCGAGGTGCTGCGCCCGCACATCGCCGAGTCCACGCGGGCGTTGCTCGAGGGCTAGGTCTTCGCCTCCTCGGCCATCGGGCCGGGCTCGGCGGCGACCGCGAGCGAGACGCGCTCGCCCGACGCCTTCGCCACGTACATCGCGCGGTCGGCGGCCTCGATCAGCGGCTCCGGGTCCGTGCCGTGCTCGGGGCAGGCGGCCACGCCGATCGAGGTGCCCACCGGCGGCTCGTCGGGGCCGACCACCACCTCGTCCCCGAGCGCCGCCGACATCCGCTCCGCGAGCACCGCGGCGCTCTTCAGGGTCTGGGCGGGAGCGAGCACGCAGAACTCGTCGCCGCCGAGGCGCGCGCCCGTGTCGACCGAGCGGGTGGCGCGCCGCACCGCCATCGCCACCTGCATCAGGACGCGGTCGCCCGCGGCATGGCCGTGGGCGTCGTTCACGCGCTTGAGGCCGTCGATGTCGAGCAGCAGCACCGCGAACGGGTGCCCGTAGCGCCGCTGCATGTCGCAGAGCGAGGCGATCCCGCGCTGGAGGGCGCGCAGGTTCCCGAGTCCGGTGAGGGGATCGGTGTTGGCCTGCGACTCGAGTTCGCGCGAGCGGCTCTTGACGAGCGCCTCGGAGGCCGCGGCCTGGATCGCGCCCGTGGCGTCCACGAGCGACTCGACGGCGTCGGCGAACGCCTCGGGGTCGCTCTCCCCGATCTCCGCGCGCAGCGCGCGCACGAGCACGGTCTGCAGCGCGGCGACGTCGCGGGCGAGGTCCGCCGCGCCGGCGTCGCGGCCGCCGCGGATGCCCGCGAGCGACGCCGCGCGCTCCGCCTGCTCCTCGGTCAGCGCGTATGGATCGCCTCCTGTCTCCCCCATCGTGCGCACGATGTCGGCGATCAGCTCAGGGACGTCGCGGGCGATCCTGTCGGTCGGCAGCTCGCGGATCTCGTCCAGTGAGGCGCGCTCGATCAACCGCACGAGCCAGGCCTTGGCCAGCTCGTCGCGGGAGCGATCGAGGCGCGCGAGCGGCCCCCGGACGGGAGTCATGGCGGCGATCCTACCCCGGGCCACGGCGGACGGATTGGGATTATCCAGGTCATGATCTCCATCTCCGAGGCTCGCGAGCACGTGCTCGCGGCGGTGCGGCCGCTGCCCGCAGAGGGCGTGGCGCTCGCCGCGGCGCTCGGCCGAGTGCTCGCGGAGGACGTGACGAGCGCGATCGACCTCCCGCCCTTCGACAACTCGGCGATGGACGGCTTCGCGGTCGTGGCCGGCGACGAGCCCGAGCTCGAGGTGATCGGCGAATCGCGCGCGGGCCACCCCGCCGCCGCCGCTGTGCGAGCGGGCACCGCGATCCGCATCTCGACCGGGGCGATGCTGCCGGCAGGGGCCACGGCGGTCGTGCCGGTCGAGCGCACCGAGGCGCTCGACGGCGGCGGGCGCGTGCGGGTCGAGCCCGTCGCGGACGGCGCGAACATCCGCCGCGCCGGCGAGGACGTCCGCGCCTCCGGGACCGTGCTGCGCCGCGGCGCCGCGCTCGGCCCGGCGGAGCTCGGCGTGGCGGCGGCCGTGGGCCGGGCCGAGCTCGCCTGCGCGCGGCAGCCGCGCGTCGCGCTGCTCGTGACGGGCGACGAGCTCACGGACCCGGGCCGCCCGCTCGGCCCCGGCGGCATCTACTCATCGAACGGCTATGCCCTCGCCGCCCAGGTCGAGCGCGCCGGGGCGGCGCTCGTCTCGAGCGAGCGCGTGCCGGACTCGGCAGAGGGCACGCGCGCGGCGATCGCGGCCGCGCTCGACGCGCGGCCCGAGCTCGTGATCGTCTCGGGCGGCGTCTCGGTGGGCCCGCACGACCACGTGAAGGGAGCCCTCGCGGAGCTCGGCGTCGAGGAGCGCTTCTGGGGCGTGAGCCTGCGGCCCGGCAAGCCCACCTGGTTCGGCGTGCGCGAGCCGACGCTCGTGCTCGGGCTGCCGGGCAACCCGGTCTCGGCGATGGTGACCTTCCACCTGTTCGCCCGTCCCGCGCTCGCCGCGCTCCAGGGCGCCGACCCGTCACCGCGCCGCGCGACCGCCGTCGCCGCCGGCCCGATCACGCGGAACGCGAAGCGCGAGCAGGCCGTCAGGGTGCGGCTCGACTCCGCCGCCGACGGCCCGCCGCGGGCGAGCCTCACCGGCGAGCAGGGCTCTCACATGCTCACCTCGCTGGTCGGCGCGGACGGACTGGCGCTGATCCCCGCGGGCGAGGGCGCCGTGGAGGCCGGCGAGCGCCTCGAGGTCGAGCTGCTGTGAGGCCGAGAGACCCGCGCCGCCTGCTCGCGCGGCGGCGCCGCGCCCGCGCGCGCGTCTCGCTCGTCGAGGTGCCGCGCGAGACCTACGCGGAGGACGGCGCCATCGGATCGAAGCAGGTGGCCGAGGTGAGCCTCCCGCGCGAGGAGCTCGAGCGGCTCTGGGCGGCCGAGAACCTCGAGCGCCTCGCCCGCACATACTGGGCCTTCCTGTCGAGGATCTCGCTCGGACTCCTGAGGGTGCTGTACAGCGACGACTCGCGCGAGGTCGTGCTGCTCACGCGCCCGTTCGTGCTGCTGCGCTTCCGCCGCCCCGAGTACGCGACGACCGCGAACGGGGGGACGGTGACCTGGCCGATCGAGCGCGGCGTGCTCGTGGCGCCGGCCGGGCGTGGCCGCGGCTACCTGCGGTTGACGGTGTCGCGGCCGGCCGAGCTGCCGGAGCAGGGCGACGTGACCGCGACGGTCTCGTCGGAGGTCGTGAACTTCTACCCGCTGATCGCCGGCTGGGGCTGGTTCACGCGCGTCGGCCGCCTCGCCTACAACGAGACCCAGCTGCGCATCCACGTGATCGTCACGAACGCGTTCCTGCGCTCGCTCGCCAACCTCGAGCTCGAGCCTTCGCGAATCGGGAGCCTCAGCCCATCCGCTCGCCGACTATCTCCCGGAGCTTCTCCCGGTCGTGGCGAGCGGTGATGCGGCGGACCGTCCCCGAGCGCGAGCGCATCGAGATCGACTCCGTCGTCGCGCTGGTGCCGCTGAACGCGACCCCGTCGAGCATCTCTCCCGACGTGACCCCGGTGGCGGCGAAGAAGACGTCGTTGCCGGACACGAGCCTGTCGCGGTCGAGCACCTCCTCGAGGTCATAGCCGCCCTCGAGCGCCGCGCTGCGCTCCTCGTCCGAGCGCGGCCACAGGCGGCCGAGGATCTCGCCGCCGGTGCACTTGATCGCGGCCGCGGCGAGCACGCCCTCGGGGGTGCCGCCGATGCCGAACAGCAGGTCGACGGACGAGCCCTCGGTCACCGCGGCCAGCGCCGCCGACACGTCGCCGTGCGGGATCAGCCGGACGCGCGCGCCCACCTCGCGGATCTCGGCCATGTACTCGTCGTGCCGCGGGCGGTCGAGCATGATGACCACGAGGTCGCCCACGGGCACGCCCTTCTCCTTCGCCATCAGCTCGAGCGTCTCGCGCAGCGGCCGGTCGAGGTCGAGCAGGTGCGCCATGTCGCGCGACGTCGCCATCTTCAGCATGTAGACGCACGGCCCCGGGTCGAACATGGTCCCGCGCTCCGACAGGGCGATCGTCGCGATCGCGTTCGGCAGCCCCTTCGCGCACAGCTCGGTGCCCTCGAGCGGGTCCACCGCGATGTCGACCTGAGGCGGAGACCCGTCGCCGATCTGCTCGCCGTTGTAGAGCATCGGCGCCTCGTCCTTCTCCCCCTCGCCGATCACCACGACGCCGTCCATCGAGACCGTGTCGAGCAGCAGGCGCATCGCGTCGACCGCCGCGCCGTCCGCGCCCTCCTTGTCGCCGCGGCCGATCCAGCGCGCGCAGGCGAGCGCGGCGTACTCCGTGGTCCTCACCAGCTCGACGGCGAGGTTGCGGCCGGGTCGCGCAGGGTCCATAGGCGCAGGACCCTACTGCCACACGGAATCGCCCGCGGGGGTTCCGGGCGCGAGCCCCGGTCTAGATGACGCCGGGGGGCTTCTTCGCGTCGGTGTAGATCGCCTGGCGCAGATAGCCGGCCACCAGCATTCCCGCGGATGCGGCCAGTCCCACGAACCAGCCGATGCCGAGGCCGATGTCGACGCTGTCGCCCGGGCGGCCGAGGATGATGCCGTTGCAGAGGATGAGCGCGACCGCGGTGATCCCGACGATCATCGTCACCTCGCCCGGCTTCCAGGTCAGCCTGTGGCCGCGGGCGAGGATCCAGGACAGGATGAAGGGGGCGGTCGAGGCGAGCACGAGCAGGAGATCGAGCGAGCTGAACACCTGCCAGGCGTTCACTCCGTCCCCGCCGCTCTTGCCCGCGAGCACCGAGTTGGGATTGGTGTCGCTCGTCGTGTACCAGGGCAGCCAGAGCGACACGAAGAGAACGACTCCCGAGGCCATTCCGAGGTACTCGCCGGGGGTGAGGCGCGAGGTGTCGAGGTAGCCGCTCCTCCCGGACGCACTCGAGGCTTCCATCACGTTGAGGCTACAACGAATAGATTGCCCTCATGGCGGTCACCAAGATCATCGAAGTTGTCGGCAGCTCCCCTGAGAGCTCGGACGGCGCAGTCAAGGCGGCGCTCGAGGACGCGAGGCAGTCGCTCCGCAATATCAAGGCGGTCGACGTCGTTTCGACCGGCCTGCGCGGCGAGAACCTCGACGAGTGGAGGGCGCTCGTGCGCATCTCGTTCCTCGTCGAGCGCGTCTCCGAGTAAGCCGACCTGTCAAGCGCCACAGGCGACGGCGTCACATCCGCGCCGGACGGTTGCACCGTCCGGCGAGATCGGATACACCCTCCGACCATGCCCCGCCCGCCTGTGGTACTCGCCCTGGCCGCCTGCTGCCTGTCGCTCCTGAGCGCCACCGCGCTCGGAGCGACGCCGCGAGCGGCGGACCGCGCCCTCGATCGCGCGCTCGAGCGCGTCGTGGCGATCGGAGAACGGCCCGCCCGGAGCGATCTCGCTCGTCCGCCGCGGCGGCGTGACGAGGCTGCACCGCGCCGGCGTGGCCAACGTCGAGACCGACCGGCCCTGGCGCCCGGGCGACCACATGCGGCTCGCGAGCACCTCCAAGGCGTTCAACGGGGCCGTGGCGCTCTCGCTCGTCCAGGAAGGCCGCCTCGAGATCGACGACACGATCGGCGAGATCCTGCCGGCGCTTCCCGCAGCCTGGGCCTCGGTCACGCTCGGGCAGCTGCTCCAGCACACGAGCGGCATTCCGAGCTACACGGACAGCCCCGGCTTCCAGGCGGCCCTCGGCGACGACCTGAAGCGCCACTTCACGCCGCTCGAGCTCGTCGGCTACGTCGCGGACCTTCCGCTGAGGTTCGCCCCCGGCACCGGCTACGCGTACTCGAACACGGACAACATCCTCGCCGCCCTGATGGCCGAGGACGTGGCGGGGCGCACGTACGAAACCCTCCTGCGCCGCGAGGTCTACAACCCGCTCGACCTGAACTCGACGACCCTGCCGAGCGGCTCGGCGCTGCCGCGCCCCTTCGCCCACGGCTATCTGTTCGACGGCGGGCAGATCGACGACGTGAGCAACCTCGGTCGGCATGTCGGGCGTCTGGGCGGCCGGGGGCCTGCAGTCGACCCCACGTGACCTGCTCCGCTTCATGCGCGGATACGTGGCGGGCGAGCTCTTCGGCCCCGCCATTCGCCGCGCCCAGCGCCGCTGGCGTCCCGGCGGGTCCGAGCCGCCGGGTCCGGGCACGAACTCGGCCGGCATGTCGCTGTTCCGCTACCGCCTGCCGTGCGGAACGGTCTACGGGCACACGGGCAACTTCTTCGGCTACACGCAGTTCGCGGCGTCGACACCCGACGGGCGGCGCGCCGCGACAGTGTCCGTGAACCTGCAGCTCAGCCCGACCGAGGGACCGCCGCCGGCGTTCAGGGCGATGCGCAAGGCCTTCGCTGCGGCGGCCTGCGCCGCGCTCGCGCGCTGAGACCTGGGAGCCGCTACGGTGCCGTCCTCTCATGGACCTGAACGGCATCGGCGCACTCGTGGCCGGCGGCGCCTCCGGGCTCGGCGAGGCGACGGCGCGTGAGCTCGCTGCGCGCGGCGCGCGTGTAGCGATCCTCGATCTGAACGAGGAGCGCGGTCCCGCGCTCGCCGAGGAGCTCGGCGGCCTCTTCACCCCCGCCGACGTGACCGACGAGGAGCGCGTGAGCGCCGCGGTCGACGACGCCGTCGAGGCGTTCGGGGGGCTGCGGCTCGCCGTCTCGTGTGCCGGCATCGGCTGGGCGGAGCGCACGGTCGGCCGCGAGGGCCCCGCCCACCTGGCGCCGTTCGAGACGGTCGTGCGCGTGAACCTGATCGGCACCTTCAACGTGCTGCGGCTCGCGGCGGCGGCGATGGCCGCGGGCGAGCCCGACGCCGAGGGCGAGCGCGGGGCCGTCGTGATGACCGCGTCGATCGCCGCCTTCGACGGCCAGATCGGTCAGACCGCCTACGCGGCGTCGAAGGGCGGCGTGGTCGGGCTGACGCTGCCGGCGGCGCGCGATCTCGCGCGGCTCGGCATCCGCGTCTGCACGATCGCCCCGGGGCTGTTCGACACGCCGCTGCTCGCCGGCCTGCCCGAGGACGCGCGCGAGGCGCTCGGCGCGCAGATCCCGTTTCCGTCGCGGCTCGGCCGGCCCGAGGAGTACGCGCGGCTCGCCTGTCACGTCGCCGAGAACACCATGCTGAACGGCGAGGTGCTGCGGCTCGACGGCGCCCTGCGCATGCCGCCCAAGGTAAAGTTGTAAACCCCTCGGTTTCTTACCGGCGGGCGCTTCCCCCCGAACATCAGGAGCAGCTCCTCAAATGCCCGAAGCAGTCATCGTCGACGCCGTCCGCACCCCGATCGGCCGCGCCTTCAAGGGCTCGCTCGCCCAGCTTCGCCCGGACGAGATGGGCGCCTTCGTGGTCGACGCCCTCCTCGAGCGCAACCCCGACGTCGCCCCCGACCTCGTCGAGGAGGTCTACTGCGGCGTCGGCCTGCCGCAGGGCCTCCAGGGCTTCAACATGGGGCGCATCATCGCGCTCCTGTCCGAGCGCCTGCCGATCGGCACGAACGGCGCCACGGTCTCGCGCTACTGCGCCTCCTCCCTCGAGTCCGTCCGCCAGGCCGCCAACGCCGTCGTGGCCGGCCAGGGCGACGCCTACATCGCGGCGGGAGTCGAGTGGGTCTCGCGCTACAACGAGGCGGTCGAGGGCGCGCGCCCGCAGGACCAGAACGAGCGCCTGCAGGGCAAGAACGGCGATCCGAACGTCTACATCTCGATGGGCGAGACCGCCGAGAACGTGGCCGATCGCTACGAGGTCTCGCGCGCGGACATGGACAAGTACGCCCAGCGCTCTCAGGAGCTCGCGGTGGCGTCGCAGGAGAACGGCTTCTTCGATCGCGAGATCGTGCCCGGTGACGCTGCCCGACGGCACCGTCGTCTCGAAGGACGACGGCCCGCGTGCGAGCTCGACGCTCGAGAAGCTCGCCGAGCTCGACCCCGTCTTCCGCGAGGACGGCAGGGTCACGGCCGGCAACTCGTGCCCCCTGAACGACGGGGCGGCCGCGGTGCTCGTGATGTCGGAATCGAAGGCGTCGGAGCTCGGGCTGAAGCCGCGGGCGCGCATCGTCACCTCGGCGACCGCTGCGAACGAGCCCGAGTACATGGGCGTCGCGCCGATCTGGGCGGTGCGCAAGGTGCTCGAGCGCGCCGGCATGACCATCGGCGACATCGACCAGGTCGAGCTGAACGAGGCGTTCGCCGCGCAGGTGATCCCGATCATGGCCGAGTGCGACATCCCGCTCGAGAAGCTCAACCGGCACGGCGGCGCGATCGCCCTCGGGCACCCGTTCGGGATGACGGGCGCGCGCATCATGACGACGCTCCTGAACGGCCTCGAGACCGACGACAACACGATCGGGCTCGAGACGATGTGCGTCGCCGGCGGGCAGGGGCAGGCGATGATCGTCGAGCGCCTGAACTAGGCGCGCGCGGCGAGCCACACGCACATCTCGTCGAGCGCCGCGCGGGCGCTCCGGCTCGCACCCGCGAGCTCGGCGAAGGCGTGCAGCTGCCCCGGGTGGAAGGCGACCGTCGCCGGGCTCCCGGCGCTGCGCAGAGCCCGCGCGTAGGCGAGCCCCTCGTCGCGCAGCGGGTCGAAGCCCGCCACGACGACGAGCGCGGGCGGCAGGCCGACGAGGTCGGTGGCGAGCAGCGGCGACGCGCGGGGGTCGCGGGCGTCGGCCTCGCTCGCGAGGTAGTGCCCCCTGAACCAGCGCATCTGGCGCCGCGTCAGCATCGGCGCCTCCGCGTGGGTCTCGTATGAGCCGCTCTCACGCGCGAGGTCCGTGATCGGATAGAGGAGCAGCTGGAGGCGCGGGCGCGGACGCGCCTCGCGCGCCACCACCGCCGCGAGGCAGCCGCCGGCGCTGTCGCCGCCGACGCCCACGCGCTCGGGGTCGGCCCCGAGCTCCTCCGCGTGAGAGCGCGCCCAGGCGTACGCGGCGAGAGCGTCGTCCACCGCCGCGGGGAAGCGGTGCTCCGGCGCCAGGCGATACGGGGCGGCCAGCACGCGGACGCCGGCGCGGCTCGCGACGTAGCCGCAGAGATCGTCGTGGCCCGCGGGCGATCCGAACACGAACCCGCCGCCGTGGAACCACACCAGCAGCGGGCCGGGGGGCGCGCCCGAGGCCGGCTCGTGCAGCCGCGCCTCGCCTCCCGGCATGGGGACTGTCCTGGATCTTCCTGGCCCTGGCAGGAAGATCCAGGACGCTTCGAAGATTTCGGCCTCGCGCTCGATCTCGGCGCGCGCGGCGGCGGGGTCGAGATCGGCGAAGTCGGGCCAGCCGAAGCGGTCCAGGAGCCGCAGCAAGAGCTCGAGGTCAGGCTCGAGCCGCGCGCCCTCGCACTCGCGGCCCGGACCGCCGAGCGCGCGGGCGAGCCGCGCGGGCAGCGCCCCGATCGGCGCGCAGCGCGAGCCGCTGCGCGCGCCGGCGCCGGAAGGGTCCGTCCCAAGCCATCCAGCGTGATGTATCAATTCGCAATGGCCCCGCACGCTCTCGGCTTCGACATCGGCCTCAGCGGGGTCCGGGCGAGCGTCGTGCGCGCGGACGGCACGCCCGTGGCGGGCGCGCGCCGGGCGCACGAGCGAGCGCGACTCGGATCGGGTCTCGCCGAGCACGACCCGGCGGACTGGCTGGACGGGATCGAGTGCGCCGGCCGGGAGGCCTTCGCTCAGGCCGGGGACGTCGAGATCGCATGCCTCGGCGTCGCCGCGCTCGGCCCCGCACCCGTGCTCGTCGACGCCGCGCTCGAGCCGCTCACGAGCGCGCCGCTGTTCGGCCTCGACCGCCGGGCGGCCGCGACGCTCGGCGCCGTGCTGCCGAACCTGGGCGGCCCGCCGGCCGACGAGGCGCTCGACAACCCGGTGCCGTCGCTGCTGCGCCTGCTCGACGAGCAGCCCGGGCTCGCGGGCGAGGCTGCCTTCGCGCTCGACGCCACGGGCTTCGTCGTCGCCGCGCTCACCGGCGTGCCCGTGATGGACACCGTCACGGCCGCCGACTACGAGCTGGAGGGAGTCGAGCCGCCGGTCGCGCTTCCCGAGCCGATCGACCCAACCTCCGTCGCCGGCGGTCTGCGTCGACGGCTGGGCTCGGCGGCTCGGCCTGCCGGCGGGCATACCCGTGAGCGCCGGCACCTACGACTCGTTCGTGGACATCGCCGCCGCGGGCGTGCGCAGGCCGGGCGACGCCGGCCTCGTGCTCGGCAGCACGATGATCGTCTGCCGCGCCACGCAGCCGGGCACCGCGCCCCCGCCCGGGCTCGGCGCCTCGCGCTACCCGGGCGAGGGCGAGCTGCTCGGCGGCTGGACGCTCTGCGGGGGGCTGTCGCTCGACTGGTTCGCCGAGCGCTTCGCGCCGGGCGGCTCGCGCGCGGAGCTCGAACGCGACGCCGCGGCGGTCGACCCGCGCCGGGTGCTCGCCCTCCCCTACCTGGCGGGCGAGCGCACGCCGCTCTGGGACCCGAACGCACGCGGGGCCTTCACCGGAATCGGCCTCGAGACCGGCGCCGCGGAGCTCTACCGCGCGCTGGTCGAGTCGCTGGCGCTCGCCGTGCTCGACCACGCCGAGCGGCTCGAGCAGGTGCTCGGGCCGTGTCCCGCCTGGCGCGTCACGGGCGGTGGCGCTCGCAACCGGCTCTGGCTCGAGGCGACCGCCGGCGCGCTCGGCGTCCCGCTCGACGTGGTCGCGGGCGCGGGCGAGGCCGTGGGGCCCGCGCTGCTCGCGCTGCGCGCCGTCGGCATCGATCCCGAGCGCCCCGTGGAGGAACGGGTCGAGCCCGGCCGCGACGCGCCGGCACGGCTCGGGGGCCTCCTGCCCGCCTTCCGCGAGCTTCAGGGAGCGCTCGCGTGATCCCGGAGACGATGCGCGCCGCGCGCCTGCACGGCATCGAGGACGTGCGCGTCGAGGAGCTGCCCGTCCCCGAACCGGAGGCCGGCGAGCTGCTCGTCCGGATCGAGGCCTGCGGCATCTGCCCGACGGACGCCCGCAAGTTCTCGATCGGCGTGAACGACGGCGACTACCCGTTCAACCCCGGCCACGAGTGGGTCGGCCGGGTGGTCGCGGCGGGCGACGGGAGCGCCTCGGCCGGACTCGGCGAGCGCGTCTACGGCGACACCTACGCCGGCTACGCCGAGTTCGCCACGATCGCCGCCGAGCCGAGCGGCCTGTCCGCCGGCGCGCTGCCGCTCGGCGACCTCGCGCTCGAGCGCGCGGTGTTCGTGGAGCCGCTCGCGGACTGCCTGCACGCCGTCCACGACCAGGGCCGGGTCGAGCCCGGCGACCGCGTGGCCGTGATCGGGGCCGGCTCGATGGGCCTGCAGATGATCGCCGCGGCCCGCCGCGCGGGCGCCGAGGTGCTCGCCGTCGAGCCGCGCGCGGAGCGGCGCGCGCTGGCGGAGCGCTTCGGAGCCGGCGCGGCCATCGCGGCGGAGGGCTGGGGAGCTGCCGTGCGCGAGTGGTCGGGCGGTCCTGGGGCGGCGGTGGTGCTGCTGACCGTCGGCCACCCGGAGCCGGCGGCTGTGGCGGTCACGGCGTGCGCGCCCGGCGGCCGGGTCGTGCTGTTCGCGGGCTTCGGCGACCAGGGCGTCGGGCCCGTGGACCTGAACCGCCTGCACTACGAGGAGATCACGCTCGTCGGCAGCGAGTGGGTCGGGCTGCCGCCGAACGAGCACCTGGAGCGCTACGCCGAGGCGCGCGACCTGCTGGCCGACCCCGGGCTGCCGATCGAGGAGCTGGTGTCCGACGCCGTCGGCCTCGACGGCGTGGCCGGCGCCCTCCGGGCCGTGCGCGAGCAGCGCAGCCTCAAGACCATCCTCTACCCCGGCGGTGCCCCGTGAGCGTGCTGGCGGCGGACGGGCGCAGCGTGATCGTGGCCGTCGACCATCCGCTCTACTCCTGGCCCTGCGCCGGGCTCGAGGACCGCGCGGGCGTGCTGCGCGCCGTCGCGGAGGCGGGAGCCGACGCCGTGATCTGCTCGTACGGGACGCTGCGCGACCACCGGGACGCGTTCGGCGCCGCCGAGCCGGTGCTGAAGCTCGACGTCACGACGCTCAGCGTCGGCGGGGACTATCCGGTCTCCGAGTACGCCATCGCCTATTCGGTCGAGGACGCCGCGCGGCTCGGGGCGGGGGCGGTGCTCACGTACGTCCAGCTCGGCGCGCCCTTCGAGCTCGAGGCGATCCGCGGCGCGGCCGGCGTGGCGGCGCGCGCCGACGAGGCGGGCCTCGAGTACGTCTGCGAGATCATGCCGGTCGATTCGGCCGCCTATCCGAGGCCGGACGACCCGCTCGCGATCGCCGCGGCGGCCCGCACCGCCTCGGAGCTCGGCGCGCACGTGGTCAAGACGACGCTGCCCGACCCCCCTGCCGCCATGGCGGAGGTGGCGGGCTGCGGGACGCCCGTGGTGCTGGCGGGCGGCGACTTCGACGCGGACGGCGAGCGCCTGCTCGCCGCGATCGCCACGGCCCTCGATGCCGGCGCCGCCGGCGTGGCCCATGGCCGCAACGTCTGGGGACGCGAGGATCCGGGCGCCGCCGTGCGCGCCCTCCGCGACGTGGTCCACCGGGAGGGGCACCGTGGCTGAGCGCGCCGCGCTCGTGACCGGGGCCACGCGCGGGATGGGCCGCGCGATCGCGCTGCGCCTCGCGCGACGCGGGCCACCGCGTGGTGGCCACCGGCCGCGACGAGGACCTGCTCGCCGAGCTTGCCGCCGAGGGCGGGGTCGAGCCGCTCCCGGGCGACATCGCCACGCCCGACGGCTGCGAGCGGATCGTCGAGGAGGCCCGCCGCCGCGCGGGGCCGATCACGATCCTCGTCAACAACGCCGGCCGCGGCGGCCACCACGACCTGCCGATCTGGGAGCAGGACCGCGCCGGCTGGGACGCCACGATGGCGGTCAACCTCGACGCGCCCTTCGAGCTCACGCGCCTGATCGCAGCCGACATCGTCGCCGCCGGCTGGGGGCGCGTGGTGATGATCTCCTCGACGGCGGGAGAGCTGGGCGCGCCCTCGATGAGCCCCTACTGCGCGTCGAAGCACGGCGTGATCGGCCTGATGCGCTCGGTGGCTCAGGATCTCGCGCCCCACGGCGGGACCTGCAACGCGATCCTGCCGGGCTGGGTGCGCACCGAGATGGCGGAGCGGGACGCCGAGCGCGAGGCCGCCGAGCGCGGCATGGGCGTGGAGGAGGTCTGGGCCGAGCGCGACGCCGACAACCCCGCGGGGCGGATCGTCACCCCTGAGGAGATCGCGGACGTGACGGCCTACCTCTGCTCGGATGCCTCCGCCGCCGTCAACGGCGAGGCGATCACCGTCTCGCTCGGCGCGCCCTGGTGAGCCGCCGGTTCAGGCCGTCAGGACTATCTTGCCCAGCTTTGCCCCGGCCGCGAACCGCTCGTACGCAGCCTCCGCTTCCGCGAGCGGAAACGTGTCGGCCACGGGGACCCGCATCGCGCCGCTCTCGAAGTGCGGCAGCACCTCGCGCTCGACCGCACGTGCCGCGATCGCCTTCTCCTCGAGCGGCCGGGAGCGCAGCGTCGAGCCGTGGATGCGGCCCCGCTTCTGCATCAGGCGCTGCAGGTTGATCTCCGCCTTCGGCCCGGTGCCCCCCACGCCGATCACGGCGATGCGGCCGCCGAGGGCGAGCGATTCGATGTTCTCGGCGAGGTTGGCGGCGCCGACGAGCTCGAGGATGACGTCGAACGGCCCGTGCTCGCCGAACCCCTCCGGCGCGACGGCCCGCGCCCCGAACTCCTCGACGGCGCCGCGCAGGTCCTCGTTGCGCACCGTCGCTGTCACGCGCGCGCCGAGCGCGCGGCCGATCTGGACCGCGGCGGTGCCGACGCCTCCGGCCGCGCCGTGAACGAGCAGGTGCTCGCCCGAGCGCAGGCCGGCCTGCGAGACGATCGCGTCGTGCGCCGTCGTGAAGACCTCGGGCAGCCCGCCCGCGGCGGCCCAGTCGACGCCCTCCGGAACGGGCATGGCGGCGCGCTCGTGGACGAGCGCGAGCTCGGCCTGACCGCCGCCGCCGATCACCGCCATGACCCGCTCGCCCTCGGCGAAGCGCTGCGCGCCCGGCCCGAGGGCGACCACCTCGCCGGCGATCTCGAGGCCGGGGATGTCCTGCGGCTCCCCCGGCGGGGCCGGATAGAAGCCCCGGCGCTGCAGCAGGTCCGCGCCGTTCAGGCCCGGCCCCGTGCACACGCACGAGCACCTGGCCATGCCCGGGCTCGGGATCGGGGTGCTCTTCCACAACGAGCGCCTCGTCTCTGATGGTTACGGCCCGCACAGGGGGGCAACATAGCTGGCATCCGGGCGGGCAGGAGTGGCGGGATTGGCCGTCCCTGCCGACAATTAGCCTGGAAAGGCCGCGAATGAAGGGACCGATCCCCGTTCCGCGCAGCGCCCGGCCGCCGCTCTGGCGGGAGGCTCGCATCGGCCTGGAGACGGCCGGCCTGCTGCGCGACCCGGTGTTTCGCGGCGAGGGACTGATCGACGGCCGTGGCAGGCCGGTGCTCCTGATCCCGGGCTTTCTCGCGGGCGACGGATCACTCGCGATGATGGCCGGCTGGCTGAAGCGGGCCGGCTACAGGCCGAGCCGGGCGGGCATGCGAGCGAACGTCGACTGCTCGGGCGCGATCGTCGAGCGCCTCGAGGTGCGCCTCGCGGAGCTCGTGGCGGAGCAGGGCCGGCGCGCCGTGATCATCGGCCAGAGCCGCGGCGGCACGATCGCCAAGGTGCTCGCCGGGCGCCGCTCCGACCTCGTCTGCGGAATCATCGGGCTCGGCTCGCCGCAGGTCGACCCGCTCGCGGTCCATCCGCTCGTGCGTCTCCACGTGCGGGCTGTCGGGCAGCTCGGCGCGCTCGGCGCGCCCGGCTTCTTCAAGACCTCGTGCCTCGAGGCCGAGTGCTGCGCGACGTTCTGGGAGGGCCTCGCGGCGCCGCTCGCGGACGACGTCGGCTCCGTGTCCGTCTACTCGCGCTCCGACGGCATCGTCGACTGGCGGGCATGCCTCGATCCGGGCGCCGAGTGCGTCGAGATCGACGCCTCGCACTGCGGGATGGCCGTCTCGGCTCCCGCCTGGCGCGCGGTGGCGGACGCTCTGAACGGCTTCGGGCGCGACGAGGCCTCGCGCCGGCGCACCCGTCGCGGCCAGCGTCACGCGCCTGCGGCGAGCGGCCTGAGCACGGCCGCGCCGCGCAGCTCGCCGGCGCGCAGGCGGGCGAGCGCCTCGTTCGCCCGCTCGAGCGGGAAGCTCTCGACCTGCGTGCGGACGGGCACCCGCGGGGCGATCCGCATCAGCTCCTCCCCGTCCGCCCGCGTCAGGTTGGCCACGCTGCGAAGCACGCGCTCGCCCCAGAGCAGCTCGTAGGGAAAGGACGGGATGTCGCTCATGTGGATGCCGCCGCAGACGACGGCGCCTCCCTTGGCCACGGCGCGCAGCGCCGCGGGCACGAGCTCCCCGGCCGGCGCGAAGATGAGCGCGGCGTCGAGCTCCTCGGGCGCGGGCGCGAGCGAGTCGCCCGCCCACTCGGCCCCGAGCTCGCGCGCGAACGCCTGGGCGTCCGCGTCGTCAGCCCGGGTGAAGGCGAACACGCGGCGTCCCTCGTGCACGGCGACCTGGCAGACGATGTGCGCGGCGGCGCCGAAGCCGTAGATGCCGAGCCGCGCGGGGTCGCCGGCCAGGCGCAGGGTGCGCAGCCCGATCAGCCCGGCGCAGAGGAGCGGCGCCGCCTCCGCGTCGCCGTACGCGTCCGGCACGGGCAGGCAGAAGCGCTCGTCCGCGACGGCCAGCTCCGCGTAGCCGCCGTCGCGGTCGTAGCCCGTGAACGTCGGGGCGTCGCAGAGGTTCTCCCGCCCCGACAGGCAGTATGGGCAGCGCCCGCAGGCGCGCCCGAGCCACGGCACCCCCACGCGCGCGCCCGCCGGGAAGCGCGCCCCTCCGGCCCCAGCCACGCGGCCCACGATCTGGTGGCCGGGCACGAGCGGCAGCTTCGGCTCGCGCAGCTCGCCGTCGACGATGTGGAGGTCGGTGCGGCAGACGCCGCAGGCGAGCACCTCGAGCAGCAGCTCGCCCGGGCCCGGCTCCGGATCGGGGAGCTCCTCCATCCGGAGCGGCTCGCCCGGGCCGTGCAGCACCATCGCGCGCATCGGGCGGCAGCGTACGCTCCCCCGCGATGAGCCACCTGATCGAGCCTGCCGAGCTGCTCGGGCGCCTCGGGGAGCCAAGCGTGCGGGTCGTGGATTGCCGCTTCGTGCTCGGCAGCCCGGGCGCCGGCGAGGGGCTCTGGCTCGAGGGGCACATCCCCGGCGCGAGCTACCTCGACGTCGACCGCGACCTCTCCGCCCCGCCCTCGGACGCCGGGCGACACCCGCTCCCGGCGCGGGCGGACTTCGAGGCGGCGGCGCGCGGCGCGGGGATCTGCGCGCAGTCGCGGGTCGTGGCCTACGACGAGGCCGGCGAGGGCGGCGCCGCGCGGCTCTGGTGGCTGCTCAGGCACTTCGGCGGCCCCGCGGCGCTCGTGCTGAACGGCGGCCTGCGCGCCTGGCGGGAGGCGGGCGGCCCGCTGCGCGCCGGCGCGGAGGAGGTGGCGCCCGGCGACCTCGACGCCGCGGCCACCCCGAGGCGGGCGACATCGTCACGCTCGGGCAGCTCGCGGACGCCGCCCCGCTGCTCGACGCCCGCGCGCCGGAGCGCTACCGCGGGGAGGTCGAGCCCGTGGACGCGGTGGCCGGTCACATCGAGGGGGCGCGCAACCTTCCCTTCGCCGAGCTCCAGCCCGAGGGACGCTTTCTCGAGCCGGCTGCGCTGCGCGAGCGCCTCGCCGCGGCCGGCGTGACGGCTGGGAGCGGGCGCCGTCGCCTACTGCGGCTCAGGTGTGACCGCGTCCACGCTCGTGCTGGCCGCCGAGCTGGCGGGACTCGGCCCCATGCGGCTCTACCCGGGCTCCTACAGCGAGTGGACCCGGAGGGGGATGCCCGTCGCTCAGGGCCCGGAGGCCCGCCAGAGGACGACGCGCTCGACGTCGAGCCGCAGCAGCGGGCCGGGCGGCGTGCGCTCGGCGTAGGGCGCGTACTTCGCGGCGAGCGCCCGCAGCGCATCGGGCGCCTCGTCGCGCGCCAGGATGGCGACCCTGCCGAGCAGCTGCACCCAGGCGAGGCGCTCCCAGTCGTCGTGGTAGACGTCCGCGAGCAGGGCGGCGTCGGGGCGCCGCCTCAGCGCGTCGAGCCGAGCCGGCTCGCCGCGGCGCTTCGGCTTCTCGTCGATCGCGCTCCAGACGGCGCCGCCGGCGACGGCGAAGGTCACCGGCAGCACGCGCGGCCGGTCCTCGAGGTCCGCGTAGGCGAGCCGCGCCACACGGGCTCCCGCGAGCAGCTCCCGGGCCCAGGCGGGCATCTCCTCTAGCTTCACGGCCCGAGCCTATGAGAGAGGAGTGACATGGAGGTCGGAATCGGACTGCCCACGGCCATCCCGGACGTCACCGGCCCCGGCATGCTCGACTGGGCGCGGCGCGCCGAGCGCGAGGGCTTCTCGTGCCTCGCGACCCTCGACCGGATCGTCTACGCGAACTACGAGCCCCTGGTCGCGCTCGCCGCCGCCGCGGCCGTGACGGAGCGCATCGGCCTGACCACGGCGATCCTGATCGTGCCCTACCGGGAGAGCGCCGCGATCGTGGCGAAGCAGGCGGCAACGATCCAGCACCTCTCCGGCGGCCGGCTCGAGCTCGGCGTGGCGATCGGCTCGCGCGAGGACGACTACGAGCCCTTCGGCGTCGAGATGCGCGGGCGCGGCAAGCGGCTCGACGCGATGCTCGAGGAGATCACGCGGTTGTGGGCGGGCGAGGAACGCGGCTTCGCCGGCGGTGTCGGCCCCGACGTGAGCGGCGACCCGCCGACGCTCCTGGTCGGAGGCGCCTCGGATGCGTCGTACCGGCGCGCGGCGCGCTTCGGCGACGGCTGGATCATGGGCGGCGCCCCCGCGGAGGAGTTCAGGGTGCGGGGGGAGAAGCTCGAGGCCGCCTGGCGCGAGGCCGGACGGGAGGAGCGGCCCAAGCGCTCGGCGCTCACCTACTTCGCGCTCGGGGACGACCCGGAGGGCGACGCCCGGCGCTCGATCCTCGACTACTACGCCGTGGGCGGGGATTACGCGCAGATCGCCTTCGAGGGCGTGGCGCTGGGCGAGGAGGCCGTCCGCAGGCGCGTGCAGGAGTTCGAGGAGGCGGGAGCCGACGAGCTGATCATGTTCCCGTCGTCCTCCGACCCGGTCCAGGTCGACCTGCTCGCCCGCACCGTTCTGTCCTGAGCCGCCGCCACGATGGGTGTCCTCATGCCCTCCGCAAAGCTCCTGATCGGCGGCGCCGCCGCGACCGCGGCGGTCGGCGTGCGGGTCGCCCGCGGTCTCTACGGGCGCTGGCGGCTGCTGCCGGGCCCTGACCGCGAGCGGATCGCCGGCTATGCCGAGGACGCCAAGGAGAAGGCGCTCGCCGTGCGGGGCTCGGCGGAGCCGGAGCGCGCCGCCGCCGAGGAGGACCTGCGGTCCGCCAACGCGACGCTCGCGGCGGCCCTGGTCGAGACGGCGGAGGCCGACCCCGAGGTCGAGGCCGAGGAGGTCGCCGCCCTGCGCGAGGAGCTGCGCAGGGAACTCGAGCGGCTGGCCGGCGCCGAGATCAGCGCCGCGCGCATCGCGGAGGTTAAGCCTTCGCGAACGGGGCAAGGGCACGGGTAGGATCGAAGGCCCTCACCCGGGATCCGCCCAAGCCCGTGACAGCATCCGAAACCGCCCAGCCCTCGGGGCCGTCGCCGAGTTCGCGATCGGACGCGGCGACCCTCGAGTTCCGTGAGGCGACGAAGGTGTACCCGGGCCAGGCCGATCCGGCCGTCGAGGCTCTCTCGCTGACGGTCCCCGCGGGCGAGATCTGCGTGCTCGTGGGCCCGAGCGGCTGCGGCAAGACGACCGCCATGCGGATGGTCAACCGCATGATCGACATCTCGGACGGCGACATCCTGCTCGACGGCCGCAGCGTGCGCGAGCGCAAGCCTGCGGAGCTGCGGCGCGACATCGGCTACGCGATCCAGCAGATCGGCCTGTTCCCGCACCTGACGGTGGGCGACAACATCGCGACCGTTCCGCGCCTGCTCGGCTGGAGCAAGGACCGCATCCGCTCCCGCGTCGACGAGCTGCTCGAGCTGGTCAGCCTCGATCCGCACGAGACGCGCGACCGCTATCCGGCGCAGCTCTCGGGCGGCCAGCGCCAGCGCGTCGGCGTCGCGCGGGCGCTCGCGGTCGACCCGCCGCTGATGCTGATGGACGAGCCGTTCGGCGCGATCGACCCGATCAACCGCGAGCGCCTCCAGAACGAGTTCCTCCGCCTCCAGCACGAGATCCGCAAGACGATCGTGTTCGTAACCCATGACATCGACGAGGCGATCAAGATGGGCGACCGCATCGCGGTGCTGGAGCAGGGCGGCAAGCTCTCCCAGTACGCGTCGCCGGCCGAGCTGCTGATGTTCCCGGCGAACCGCTTCGTCGAGGACTTCGTGGGCGCCGACCGCGCGCTGAAGCGGCTCGCCCTCCAGCACGTGCGCGACGTCGACCTCTGGAAGGCGCCGCTCGTGCGAGTGGGCGAGCCCGTGGCCGAGGCGCGCGCCAAGCTCGCCGACTCGGAGGTCCCGTACCCGCTGCTGATCGACGGCGACGGCAGGCCGCTCGGCTGGCTGTCCGAGAAGGGGCTGCTCGGCGAGCGCGTCGAGGCGGAGCTGCGCTCGCGGCCCGAGCCGGTGCTCGACATGGACGACGTGCTGCGCGACGCGCTCTCCGACCTGCTCGCGGAGGAGGCCCAGTACGGGCCCGTCGTCGACGCTCGCGGCGCGGTCGTCGGCGTCCTCTCGATCGAGATCCTGGCCCAGGCGCTGCGCACCGCCCCCGAAGAGGTCCCGAGCGGAGCCGACGCGCTGTGATCCCCGCCCTGCTCGCCCAGGTCGAGATCCGGGACCGCTCGGAGGACACCTGCGTGTCCGACAACGGCCTCTGTCCCGACTGGATCGCCGACAACTTCGACCGCTACGTCGACCCGTTCTTCGAGCACGTCCTGCTGACGGTCGTCGCCACCGGAGTCGGCTTCCTGATCGCGTTCGGCCTCGCGCTGGTCGCGCACCGGCGCCGCTGGCTCGTCAACCCGATCACGCAGGTCACGGGGATCCTCTACACGATCCCGAGCGTCGCGGCCTTCTTCCTGCTGCTGCCGATCACGGGCCGCGGCTTCCTGACGGCCACCGTCGCGCTCGTGGCCTACGTGCTGCTGATCATCTTCCGCAACGTCCTGACGGGTCTCGACAACGTCCCGGCCGAGACGAAGGACGCGGGCCGCGGCATGGGCCTGACGGACTCGCAGCTGCTCTGGCGCGTCGAGGTCCCGCTGGCGCTGCCCGAGATCATGGCCGGGCTGCGGATCGCCGTGACCACCACCGTTGGGCTCGCCACGCTGGCGTTCTTCGCGGGGGCCGGCGGGCTCGGCGGGCAGATCTTCGCCGACATCAACTTCAAGTCGAACGTGGTCGTGGCCGGCGGCCTGGCCGTCGTGCTGGCGGCGATCCTCGACGGCGCGATCCTGCTCACGCAGCGCGCGATCACGCCGTGGACGAGAACATCGCTGCGCAGCCGGCCGAGCCGGCTGCTTGCGCGGAGGGCGGCGTCGGCGCGATGAGCACCACGTTCGCGTTCCTCGGTCAGTTCGGCGACGCCGTGAGCTTCATCTTCGACGAGCGCGAGTCGCCCGCGGGCGGCGCGCAGGTTGGCGGCCTCGCGGAGATGGGCGAGCTGATCTGGGAGCACCTCAAGCTCTCGCTGGTCGCGCTCGCGATCGCCTGCGCCCTCTCGATCCCGCTCGGGCTCTGGCTCGGTCACATCCGCAAGGGCGGCTTTCTCGCGATCAACGCGTCGAACGTCGGACGCGCGGTGCCGAGCCTCGCGCTGATCGCCTTCTTCGTCGCCTATCTCGGCGTCGGCTTCACGAACCTCACGCTCGCCCTGGTCCTGCTCGCGATTCCGCCGATCCTGACGAACGCGTACACGGGCGTGAGCCAGGTGGACCGCGACACCGTCGACGCCGCGCGCGGCATGGGCATGACCGGCGCCCAGATCGTGCGGCGGGTGGAGTGGCCGCTCGCGCTCCCGCTCATCTTCGGCGGGATACGCATATCCGCAGTCAACGTCGTCGCCACGGCGACGATCGCCCCGCTGGCCGGTGTGATCACGCTCGGCGACCCGATCATCAACGTCAACACGTACGGCGACGAGGGAAGACTCGCCGCCGCGATCGTGGTGGCCCTGCTTGCGGTCGCCACGGAGCTGGTGCTGGGGCTGGCGCAGCGCGCCGTGACCCCGCGCGGGCTCAGAACCCCGAAGAGAAGGGAAGCGACAGCATGAGAAAGCACCGCTGGCTGATGCTGCTCCTGCTCGTCGTGACGGCGTTCGCCGTCGCGGCCTGCGGGGACGATGACGACGACAGCTCGAGCTCGGACGGCTCCTCGACCCAGGCCGAGGAACAGCCCTCCGGGCAGATCCAGTCCAACCCAGACAACTCCTCCACCGACATCACGATGGGGTCGAAGAACTTCACCGAGCAGAAGATCCTCGGTGAGATCTACGCCCAGGCGCTCGAGGCCGCCGGCTACACGGTGAACACCGAGCTCAACCTCGGGGACGAGAAGACGGCCCTGAAGGCGCTCGAGGGCGGGCAGATCAGCGCGTATCCGGAGTACACCGGCACGGCGCTGCTGTCGTTCTTCGGCGTCGCCGCCGACAAGCTGCCCAGCGAGGAGCAGGCGGCCTACGACGAGGCGAAGAAGGGCTTTGCGGAGAAGAACCTCACCGCGCTGCCGCCCACCCCGTTCGTGAGCTCGAACGAGGTCGGCGTGACGAAGGAGACCGCGGACAAGCTCGGGCTCTCGAAGATCTCCGACCTGGAGGGCAAGTCGCAGGACCTGACCCTGTACGGCACGCCCGAGTGCCGCCAGCGTCTCGACTGCCTGCTCGGCCTGGAGCAGGTCTACGGCCTGAAGTTCAAGAAGTTCGTGCCCGTCGACATCGCGCTGCGGCACGAGGTGCTCACGAAGGGCCAGGCCGACGTCTCGATCGTGTTCACGACCGACCCGCAGAACAAGCGCGAGGGCTTCGTGCTGCTCGATGACGACAAGGGCATGTTCCCGCCCTACAACTCGACGCTCGTCGTGCGCGACGACGTGATCCAGAAGGCGGGTCCCGACCTCGAGAAGACGGTCGCGCTCGTCAACGAGGGCCTGACCGACGAGGTGATGCAGGAGCTCAACGCCCGCGTCGACCTCGACAAGGAGACCCCCGAGGCCGTCGCCGGCCAGTACCTGTCCGAGAGCGGCCTGGTAGCGGAGTAGACGCGCGCATCCCGCCTAGAGTTGCGACCCTGCCTCCCGTGACGAGGACAGGTCGCAGCTCTGGCGGGCGGCGCGGTGCCGTTCAGCCGCTCCGCTTTGAAGACGGCGCCCTGCTCGTGCTCGACCAGCGCAGGCTCCCCACGGAGGAGAGCTGGATCCGCTGCGAGAGCGCGAGCGAGGTTGCCGAGTGCATCCGCGGCATGGCGGTGCGCGGCGCGCCCGCGATCGGCATCGCGGCCGCCTACGGGCTCGCGCTGGCGGACGACCCGCGAGGCCGCCGCGGCCGAGCTGCGGGCCACGCGCCCCACGGCCGTCAACCTCGGGTGGGCGCTCGACCGCGTGCTGCGGAGTGAGGACCGCCTCGCCGCCGCCGAGCGGCTGCAGGCGGAGGAGGAGGCCGCCTTCGCCGCGATGGCGGCGCACGGCGCCGCGCTGTTCGCCCCCGGCGACAGGGCGCTGACCCACTGCAACGCGGGGGCGCTCGCCTGCGGAGGCGTCGGCACCGCGATCGGCGTGATCGCGGCGGCGCATCGCGACGGGCTCGTCGTCCACGTGTGGGTCGACGAGACGCGGCCGCTGCTGCAGGGCGCCCGCCTCACCGCCTACGAGCTGGCCGGCGAGGGCATCCCCCACGCCGTGATCGCGGACTCCGCGGCGGGCTCGCTGATCGCACGCGGCGAGGTCGACCGGATCGTGGTCGGCGCGGACCGGATCGCCGCGAACGGCGACGTCGCGAACAAGATCGGCACCTATCCGCTCGCCGTGCTCGCGGACCGCCACGGCGTGCCGTTCTACGTCGCCGCGCCGCTGTCGACGATCGACGGCGCGACGCCCGACGGCGCCGCCATCCCGATCGAGGAGCGCGCCCCGGGTGAGGTGGCCGTGACGTCCCCGGCCCGCAACCCGGCCTTCGACGTAACCCCCGCCGAGCTCGTGACCGCGATCGTGACCGAGGCGGGCGTGCTCGAGCCCCCGTACGAGAGCTCGATCGAGCGTGTCCTCGCGGGCTGAGCTGCTTCAGACCGCGCGCGAGCTGCTCCGGCTCGGGCTCGTGGAGGGGACGCAGGGGAACGTCAGCGTGCGCGACGGCGAGGGGATCCTGATCACCCCGAGCGCGCTCCCCTACGAGACGATGGCCGAGGAGGACCTCGTGCTGCTCGACGCCGGGGGACGCGTGCTCGCCGGCTCGCGCGCGCCGTCGAGCGAGTGGCGGGTGCACGCGGCGGTGTACGCGGCGCGACCGGACGCGCAGGCCATCGTCCACACCCACAGCCCCGCGGCGACGGCCTGGAGTCGCGCCGGCGAGCCGCTCGGGGACGTCCTGACAGCGCGCTTCGCGCCGACGGGCTCATCGGAGCTCGGCGAGCACGCGGTCGAGGCGCTCGGCGGCCGGGACGCGGTGCTGCTTCGCGACCACGGGGTGGTGGCGGTCGGCCCGGGGCTGGCGGAGGCGCTCGCCACGGCCGTCGAAATCGAGCGTAGCGTGACGCAACGCACATAAGCCTGGCCTGGTGCGGGGCACCCTTCAGGCGTGCTCAAGCGCCTTCCAGACGGAGCCCCGATCCTGATCCGGCCGATCCGCGCGGACGACAAGCGCATGCTGGAGAACGGGCTGCGGCACCTCTCCCCCGAGACCGTGCAGCGGCGCTTCCTCACCCCCAAGAGCAGCTTCAGCCGGGCGGAGCTGCGATACCTGACCGAGGTGGACGGCCGCGATCATGTGGCACTGGTGGTCGAGAGTCCGACCGATCCAGTCCGCCGCTTGATCGCGGTCGCTCGCTTCATTCGCCTTCACGACGACCGCGACGCCGCCGAGGCGGCGATCGTCGTCGCCGACGACTGGCAGCGCCGCGGGCTCGGCTCGCTGCTCGCGGGCGAGCTCGCCGGGATGGCGCGCGCGCTCGAGATTCGCCGCTTCACCGCGACGATGGCGTCCGACAACGTGGCGGCCCACCGGCTGATGCGGCGCCTGACGGACGCGCTCGACGAGCACTACGCCGGTTTCGGCGTGGACGAGCTCGTCGCACAGCTCGCGGCCTGAGCGCGTGCATAATGCGCGCCGTGACGGCGCGCAACGTCCTCGGAGGAGAGCTCGAGCCGTGCGGCACGGAGCCGCTGACCGGCTTCTACCGCGACGGCTGCTGCAACACCGGCGCCGAGGACCGCGGCAGCCACACGATCTGCGCGGTCGTGACAGACGAGTTCCTCGACCACCAGAGCTCGATCGGCAACGACCTGGTCACGCCCATGCCCGGATTCCGCTTCCCGGGCCTCGTGCCCGGCGACCGCTGGTGCGTGACCGCCAGCAACTGGCTGCGGGCGTACGAGGACGGCGCCGCGGCCTACGTGGTGCTCGCCTCGACCCACGAGCGCGCACTCGAGATCGTCCCGCTCGAGGCCCTGCGCGCGATGGCCGTCGACGTCCCGGCGGACCCGGGCTCGCTCGACTAGGAGGATCTCGCGAATCGGCTGGCGAACGCCCGACGACGAGCGCGGCGACGGCACCGCGCGCCACCGACCCGGCTTGTGCGAATCGTCCTATCTACGTTCGCCGGAATAATCCCGGAGAAGGTAGATCGGACCGGCGCGGGGGCGCCGCGTCGGGATCAGCCGACGCGGCCGATCCGGTCGCCCACGCTCACGGTGCCGCCCGCGATCACCCGGGCGTTCACCCCGCGCAGGTTGAGCTCGCGGCCGACCGGCGAGTTGACCCACTTCATCGCGTCGACGCCGAAGCGCCGCACGAACTTTCCGCAGCCGGTGTGGGGCTCCGGGGTGATCTCGACGACCGCGCTGCCGAGCGCGATCCGGGTGCCGGGCGGGATGTCGGCTCCGGCGAGGCTGAAGTCGACGTAGATCTGGTCGCCCGCGGGCGGCCAGTTCTCGGGCTCGCCGGCGATCACGCGCGCCGAGCGCGCGTTCATGAGCGTGAGCTGGGTTTCGAGCTTGCCGCTCCAGCGGTCGCCCACGAGCCCCTGCTCCGTGTCGAGCTCCGCGCTCTCGAGCACCTCGCGCTCGCCCTCCGCCGGCCGGCGCACGATCAGCTCGATGCGGCCGTCGTCGGTGGGCGATCCGCGCACCTCGTCCACACAGGCATCGAGGGTCGCGCGCGCTACGAAACCGTCCACGTCTCCCCGGAGTGCAGCAGCTCGCGCAGCTCGTCGCGGCCGATGTCGGCGTGGGCGCGCTCGAGCTCGAGCGCGAGGTCCTGGCCGTAGACCGGCCGCCGCACGGACCGGAACACGCCGATCGGGGTCGGCCCGGTCGGGCGGGCGGCGAGGTGCGCGAGCTCGAACGCGAGGCTCGGCTCGGGCCGCTCCGCGTCGTGGATGAGGATGGCGTCCTCGCCGGCGTCCGCCACGTCCACGAGCTCGAGGCGCCCGTCGGCCCCGCGCACGACGCCGCGCTCGCCTCGGGGCCGAAGCGGATCGGCTCGCCGTGCGCGAGCCGGATCTGGTTGTGCTCGCGCTGCCCCTTGGCGCGCACGGCGTCGAAGGCGCCGTCGTTGAAGACGTTGCAGTTCTGGTAGATCTCGACGAGCGCCGAGCCCTCGTGAGCGGCGGCGGCGCGCAGCGTCTCCGCCACGTGCGCCTTGTCCGTGTCGACCGTGCGCGCCACGAACGACGCCTCCGCCCCGAGCGCCAGCGAGACCGGGTTGAAGGGATGGTCCTGCGAGCCGAACGGCGTCGACTTGGTGACCTTGCCCTCCTCGCTCGTGGGCGAGTACTGGCCCTTCGTCAGGCCGTAGATCTGGTTGTTGAAGAGCAGGATCTTGAGCGGCACGTTGCGCCTGAGCGCGTGGATGAGGTGGTTGCCGCCGATCGAGAGCGCGTCGCCGTCACCCGCGACCACCCAGACGGACAGGTCGGGACGCGAGGTCGCCACGCCCGTGGCGAGCGCGGGAGCACGGCCGTGGATGCCGTGCATCCCGTAGGTGTCCATGTAGTAGACGAAGCGCCCGGCGCAGCCGATGCCCGTCACGAACACGATCTTGTCCGGCGAGATGCCGAGCTCCGGCATGAACGACTGGACGGAGGCGAGGACCGCGTAGTCGCCGCAGCCGGGGCACCAGCGCGTCTCCTGGTCGGACGAGAAGTCCGCCTTCGTCAGCTTGAGGACGTCCCCGCCGTTGCTCGCGCCGTTCGTCCCGCTCACGCGAGCCTCGCCTCGATCTGCTCCATCATGTCGCGCGTGAAGATCGGCAGGCCGTCGACCTTCGTGAAGCTCTCGCAGGGGATCAGGAACTCGGCGCGCAGGACCTTCACGAGCTGGCCCATGTTCATCTCCGGCACGAGCACCCGCTCGTAGGAGCGCAGCACCTCCTCGGTGTTGCGCGGCAGCGGCGCGAGGTGCTTGATGTGAGCGGTGGCGAGCTTCAGGTCCTTCTCCCGCCGCAGCCGGCGCGCGGCCCCCTGGATCGCGCCGTAGCTCGAGCCCCAGCCGAGCACGAGCAGCTCCGCCTCGCCGTCGGGATCGTCCACCTCGAGGTCCGGGACCTCCACGCGCGCGACGCGCTCCGCGCGCAGGTGGGTCATGTGCTCGTGGTTCGCGGACGCGTACGAGATGTTGCCCGTGCCGTCCTCCTTCTCGAGCCCTCCGATCCGGTGCCGCAGCCCGGGCGTCCCCGGCACGGCCCAGGGGCGGGCGAGGTTGGCGTCGCGCGCGTACGGCATGAAGCCCGTGGGATCGGTGGCGAAGTTCGGGTCGATCTCGGGGAGCGAGTCGACGTCCGGCAGCCGCCAGGGCTCGGACGAGTTCGCGAGGAACGTGTCGCTCAGCAGGATCACCGGAGTCCGGTGCGTGACCGCCACGCGGGCGGCCTCGATCGCGGTGTCGAAGCAGTCGGCGGGCGTCGAGGCCGCGATCACGGGCAGCGGCGACTCGCCGTGGCGCCCGTACAGGGCCATCATCAGGTCGGCCGCCTCCGTCTTCGTCGGCATGCCGGTCGAGGGGCCGGCGCGCTGGACGTCGATCACGATCAGCGGCAGCTCGTACGCCACCGCCAGCGAGATCGTCTCGGCCTTCAGGTCCATCCCGGGCCCGCTCGTGGCGGTCACGCCGAGGTGCCCCGCGAAGGCGGCTCCCAGCGCCATGTTCACGGCCGCGATCTCGTCCTCCGCCTGGACCGTGCGGACGCCGAGCTTGCGGTGCCGCGACAGGGCGTGGAGGAGCTCCGAGGCCGGGGTGATCGGGTAGCTCGCGTAGAAGAGCTGCAACCCGGACTGGACGCTCGCCGCGATCAGCCCGTAGGCGAGCGCCTGGGTGCCGTTCACGTTGCGGTAGGTGCCGGGCGGCGCGGGCGCCGGGTCGATCTCGTAGTGGACGGCGAGCAGCTCGGCCGTCTCGCCGAAGTTGTAGCCCGCCCGGAAGGCCGCGAGGTTGGCCGCCCCCAGCTGGGGCTTGTCGGCGAACTTGGCGTCGAGCCAGGTCTCGGTCGGCTCGGTCGGGCGCCCGTACATCCAGGAGACGAGCCCGAGCGCAAACAGGTTCTTGCAGCGGGCCGCGTCGCGCGGGGTGATGCCGTCCACGTCCTCGGTCGCGCGGACGGTCATCGACGTCATGGGCACGCGGAAGAGGTTGTAGTCGTCGAGCGAGCCGTCCTCGAGCGGGTTCGCCTCGTAGCCCGCCTTGCGCAGGTTGTGCTCCGTGAAGCCGTCCTCGTTGACGATCACCGCCCCGCCCTTCTCGACGGTCCCCACGTTCGTGATCAGCGCGGCGGGGTTCATCGCCACGAGCACGTTCGGGTGGTCGCCCGGGGTCAGGATGTCGCGCGAGGCGAAATGGATCTGGAACGCGGAGACCCCGTGCGGCGTGCCGGCGGGGGCGCGAATCTCGGCGGGGAAGTCCGGGAGGGTCGCGAGATCGTTCCCGACCATGGCCGTGGCGTCGGTGAAGCGGCTGCCGGTGAGCTGCATCCCGTCGCCTGAGTCGCCCGCGAAGCGGACGACGACGCGATCGAGCTTCTCGACGGTCTTTTCTTCCATACCGGACAGTCGAGTCCGAGTCTAAAGAGGGGCCCCGATGGCGACCCGGGAGCCGGCGGACCCGGCTGTGGGTTCCGATAGAGTGCCGCGCCCCCGACCCCCGGTCAGGCCTATGAACGTCTCCGTACCGAAAGAGATCGCCGCCGGCGAGACCCGCGTCGCGCTGGTCCCAGAGGTGGTCCATCGCCTTGCCCAGAGCGGCATCGAGGTCACCTTCGAGGCGGGCGCGGGCGAGGGCGCGCACCACCCCGATTCGGCCTACGCGGACGCCGGCGCGACCAGCGGCGACGGCTTCTCGGGCGAGGTGGTCGCGAAGGTGGCACCGCCGAGCGCGGAGGAGATCGGGCGCCTCGGCCGGGGCTCCGTGCTGATCGGCTTCCTCCAGCCGCTCACCGCGGGCGAGACGGTGCGCGCGCTCGCCGACGCCGGGGTCACGAGCTTCGCCATGGAGGCGATCCCGCGCATCACGCGAGCGCAGTCGATGGACGCTCTCTCGTCCCAGGCGACGGTCTCGGGCTACCGCGCCGCCCTGATCGCCGCGCAGGAGCTGCCGCGCTTCTTTCCGATGCTCACCACGGCCGCCGGCACCGTCCGGCCCGCCAAGGTGCTCGTGCTCGGCGCGGGCGTCGCGGGGCTGCAGGCGATCGCCACGACCCGCCGGCTCGGGGCGATCGTGCAGGCGTTCGACGTGCGCTCCGCGGTCAAGGAGCAGATCGAGTCGCTCGGCGCGCGCTTTCTCGAGCTCGACATGGGGCTCGAGGACGCGGAGGCGGCGGGCGGCTACGCGCGCGCTCTCACCGACGAGGAGCAGGCGAAGCAGCGCGACCTGCTGGCGGTCGAGATCGGGAAGATGGACGCCGTCATCTCAACCGCAGCCGTGCCCGGGCGGCGCGCGCCGCTGCTCATCACGGAGCAGGCGGTCAGGAACATGTCGCCGGGCTCGGTGATCGTCGACCTCGCGGCGGAGACCGGCGGCAATTGCGAGCTCTCGGAGGCGGGCGAGACGGTGGAGCGCGACGGCGTCAAGATCGCCGGCCCGGTCAACCTGCCGGCCTCGATGCCGGACCACGCCTCGTCGCTGTACGCGCGCAACATCCAGGCGCTGCTCGAGCTCATGGTGGACGAGGGCCGGCTCGCGCTCGACTGGGATGACGAGGTGATCGCCGGCGCCTGCATCACGCGCGACGGGGAGATCGTCCACGAGGGCGCGAGAGAGCGCCGCGGGGGTGGCCGCCTAGCCATGGACCTGCTGACCGAGCTGACCATCCTCGTGCTCGCCGCGTTCGTCGGCTTCGAGGTGATCTCGAAGGTGCCGAACACGCTGCACACGCCGCTCATGTCGGCCACGAACGCCATCCACGGCATCGTGCTGCTCGGCGGCCTGCTCCTGATCGGGCCCGCCGAGGGCTTCCTGAACGAGTTCCTGCTCGTGATCGCGATCGCCTTCGGCACGATCAACATCGTCGGCGGCTTCCTCGTCACCGACCGCATGCTCGAGATGTTCAAGGCGCGCAAGCCGGACACGAAGCCGGAGGAGCGCGGCTGATGTACCTCGGCTCGTTCCTCCAGGACCCGGACTTCATCCGGGTCCTCTACCTCATCGCCTTCGTCCTGTTCATCCTCGGCCTCCGCCTGCTCACCCACCCGCGGACGGCGCGGCGCGGCAACATCATCGCGGCGGTCGGCATGGCGTTCGCGGTGGTCGGGACGCTGCTCTACGACTTCGTCGGCAACTACCTGCTGATCGCGGTCGGAATCGCCATCGGGACGGCCGTCGGCATCCCCGCGGCGCGCAGCGTGAAGATGACCGCGATGCCGCAGATGGTGGCGCTGTTCAACGGCGTCGGCGGCGGCGCGGTGGCCCTGATCTCGTTCGTCGAATACCGCGAGGCGCTCGAGATCACCGGCTCGAACCCGGAGCTCGAGGCGCTGATCCCGATCATCTTCGCGGCCATCGTCGGCTCGATCTCCTTCTGGGGATCGAACATCGCGTTCGGGAAGCTCCAGGAGATCCTGCCGGGGCGCCCGATCCAGCTTCCCGGCCAGCAGATCCTCAACCTGACCCTGCTGGTCGTGGTGATCGGCTGCGGTGTCGTGATCGCGGCCGGGACCGAGTCGCAGGCGCTCTTCCTCGTGATCCTGCTCGGCGCGGCGCTGCTCGGGAACATGTTCGTGCTCCCGATCGGCGGCGCCGACATGCCCGTGGTGATCTCGCTCCTGAACGCGTTCACGGGCCTCTCCGCGGCGGCCGCCGGCATGGCGCTCGACAACGTGGCGCTGATCGTCGGCGGAATGCTCGTGGGCGCCTCCGGAACGATCCTCACCACGCAGATGGCCGAGGCGATGAACCGCTCGATCGGGAACATCATCGCCGGCGGCTTCGGGGGCGTCACCGTGGCGTCGGCCGCCGCGGGCGACGGCGAGGAGCGCCCGGTCCGCTCGGCCGGGGCGGCCGACGTGGCCATCCAGCTCGCGTACGCGCAGAAGGTGGTCGTGGCACCGGGCTACGGGATGGCGGTGGCGCAGGCGCAGCACACGGTGCGCGAGCTGGCCGACGAGCTCGAGAAGCGGGGCGTGCGGGTCGACTACGCGATCCACCCGGTGGCCGGCCGCATGCCGGGGCACATGAACGTGCTGCTCGCCGAGGCGGACGTGCCGTACGAGAACCTCAAG
Organism: uncultured Thermoleophilaceae bacterium; assembly: GCA_963808775.1. Taxonomy (GTDB): domain Bacteria; phylum Actinomycetota; class Thermoleophilia; order Solirubrobacterales; family Thermoleophilaceae; genus JACVRW01. The sequence goes on along the minus strand of CAWEGR010000005.1, from coordinate 296,590 downwards.
GAGATGGACGACATCAACCCGGAGTTTCCTCAGACGGACGTGGCGCTCGTGATCGGCGCGAACGACGTGACGAACCCCGCCGCGCGCGAGCAGGAGGACTCGCCGATCTACGGGATGCCGATCCTCGACGTGGACAAGGCCGCCCAGGTGATCGTGCTGAAGCGCTCGATGAACACCGGCTTCGCGGGCATCGACAACCCGCTCTTCTACAACGAGAACACCTCGCTGCTGTTCGGCGACGCGAAGGAGTCCGTCGCCGCCGTGCTCGCCGAGGTCAAGGAGCTCTAGAGGAGGCGCGCGCCCGCGGCGGGCGCGACCTCGATCGCGTCCGGCGGAGGCTCTGCGCCCGGCGGGAACAGCGCCAGCACGGAGCCGCCGAAGCCGCCGCCCACGATGCGCGCGCCGGCCGCGCCGGCCGCCTTCAGGCGCGCGACCGTCGCCTCCACCTCGGGCACGGACACCTCGTAGTCGTCGCGCAGGCTCGCGTGCGAGGCGTCGAGCAGCGCGGCGAGGGCGGGCATGTCGCGCGCGCGGAGCGCGTGCGCCGCCTCGGTCACCCGCGTGTTCTCGGAGATCACGTGCGCCACGCGGCTGCGCAGCGGCTCCGCGAGCCCTCCGGCCGCGCGCGGCGACGCGTCCCGCAGCGAGTCCACCTCGAGGATGCGCGCGGCCTCGGCGCACTCGCGGCGGCGCTCGTTGTAGCCCGAGCCCGCGTGCTCGTGGGCGGCGCCCGAGTCGGCCACGCAGAGCCGCCAGCCCCCGAGCTCGAGCGGGATGGGCTCGGCCGAGAGGTCGCGGCAGTCGAGCAGGAGCGCGTGACCCTCGCGGCCGAGCAGCGACGCGAGCTGGTCGAGCAGGCCGGTCTGAGCGCCGACCCACTCGTTCTCGACGCGCGAGCAGAGCCGCGCCAGCTCCCGCCGGTCGGGCTCGCCTGCGCCCGCGAGCGCGAGCAGCGCCAGGCACAGGGCCGTCTCGAGGGCCGCGGACGAGGACAGTCCCGCCCCGCGCGGGAGGTCGCCCTCGATCTCGATCCGCGCCGCGGGGATCGGGTGCCCGGCGGCGCGCAGCTCCGCGACCACGCCGCGAACGAGGGCGCGCCAGCCGCGCGTTCCCGAGGGCGTGGCCGGGTCGCGGAAGCTGTCCACCTCGCCGAGATCGAGCGCGCGGGCCTCGAACTCGCCGTCCGCGCTCGCCTCGGCCGACACCGTCACGCCGAGCTCGATCGCGAAGGGCAGGCAGAGGCCGTCGTTGTAGTCGGTGTGCTCGCCGATCAGGTTGACGCGGCCGGGGCCGCGCGCGCTCACCCTCCGCGGCACGGCCTAGAGGAGCGACTCCTGGCCCGTTACGGCCACGCCCGAGCGCGGGCGCCGCGGCAGGCCGGCCGCCTCGGCGAGCGCGGTCTCGACGTCGGCGAGGATCGCGCGCTCGGAGCGCGAGGCGACGATCGGCTCCGTGATGCCGTCCACGTGCACGTAGGTGCGGCGGCCGTCGCGGCGGTCGGCGCCCTCGAGCGGAACGAGCGCGTAGATGCGGTCGGCGCGCACGAACTTGCCGTAGCCGAGCGGGATCATCCTCGGGTCGCGCTTCGCCATCACCGGGGGACGATAGCCCCCATCCCGGCTCGCCCGGCCCGGTCCGTCAGCCCAGGATCGTCGTGGCCCCGGGGCGAAGGTCCGGCCGCCATCGCTTCTCGATGTGTGCCGGCTCGGAGCCCGAGGACCCCGGAGCAGGTGATGGCGGCGATCGCGGCGGGCTGTCACGGGCTCGTCGCGCGGCGCGACGCACTCGACGCCGGGCTGACCCGAGCCGAGCTCCGCACCCGCCTGCGGAATGGGCTGCTGGTGGTGGAGCACCCGGGCGTGTACTCGGTTGGGCACCCGGCCCTCACGGTGGAAGCGCGCTACCTCGCAGCCGTCCTTGCGTGCGGGCATCAGGCGCGCCTGGTGGGGGCCGCCGCCGGCCACCTCCTCAGTCTGATCTTCGGCGACCCGCCCCCTCCCGAGGTCGCCGCGCCCGTCGAGCGCCGCGTCGACGGCGTCCGCACGCGGCGCATCCGCGGCCGGCCGTTGCCGCCGCCGATCACCGTGCGCGGCGTTCCCATCTCCGGCGCCGGCCGAGGTTCTCGTCGATCTCGCGGGGACGCTCGGCGAGAGCGCCCTCGCCAGGGCATGCCATGAGGCTGGCGTGCGCTACCGGGTCTCGCCCGCGGACGTCGAACGGGTCCTCGCGAGGCGCCCACACGCCAAGGGTGCCGGCATGCTCCGCCGGATCTGCCACGGCGGCGTGCCGGTGGCGCTCAGTATCATGGAGGCGACGTTCGCGGCCCGGCTCAAGGCCGAGGACCTGCCCCTCCCGAATATGAATCGAGTGGCGAGCGGGAAGCGGGTCGATTGCCGATGGCCCGGGCACCGGCTGACGATCGAGCTCGACAGCTACCGCTACCACAACTCGCGCTACTCCTGGGAGCAGGACCGAAGGCGCGAGCGCGACGCCCGAGCCCGCGGAGACGAGTTCAGGCGCTTCAGCTATCGCGAGGTGATGGAGGAGCCCGCGGCGATGATCGCGGAGCTCCGGTCGCTGCTCACCTGAGAAGCGATCCTGGATCGGGCTCGTGTGGCGAGCCCAATCCAGGAATGCTCGGGTGGTCGGGGACTGATCAGGCGGTGGCGGCCGGCTCGGCCGCCTCGGAGGCCGCCTCGCCTCCGGGCCCCACCGGCCGCGAGGCCGCGGCCACGCCGCGGTCCTCGACGTCCGCCGCGAAGGCGGCGTCGGCGTTCGCCGCGCTCTCGGCCGCGCCGCGCTCGAACACCGGCGCGAGCGCGGTGCGCAGCACCAGCAGGGCCTTGACCCAGCCCGGGACCACGACCCAGCGCCGGCGTCCCTCGATGCCGTCCGCGATCGCCTGGCCCGCCATCGAGAGCGGATAGGTCTTGTTGAACGGCGGCGGCGCCTCCGCGCGCAGGGCCCCCGTCGCGGGATGGGCGTCCCCGCCGCGGACCATGTCCGTGTCGATGAAGTGGAAGTAGCCGACCCCCACGTCGACGCCGAGGTGGCGGACCTCCGTGCGCAGCGAGTTGGCGAACGCCTCCGCGCCCGCCTTGCTCGCGCTGTACGCGGCCATGCCCGGGCCGTGCACCGCCGCCGCGAGCGACGCGATCACGAGCACGTATCCCCTGCGCTCGATCACATGCGGCAGGCAGGCGCGCACCGTGCGCCAGACGCCGAGCAGGTTGACCTCGATCGTGCGCTCGAACGCCGCCGGGTCGGTCGAGCGCACCATTCCGATCGGCGCGATGCCGGCGTTCGCCATCACCACGTCGATGCCGCCGAAGCGCTCGACGGCGCCGGCCACCGCCCCCTCGAGGGCGTCCGGATCGGTGACGTCGCACTCGAACCAGGCCGCGTTGCGCCCGCACTGCGCGGCCACGCGCTCGAGCTCGTCGGGTTCGAGGCCCACGAGGGCCACGTTCGCCCCGCGCGCAGCCACGCGGCGCGCGGTCTCCGCGCCCAGCCCGCGCGCGGCACCGGTGATGAGAACGGTGCGGCCGCGCACCGTCCAGTCGTCGGTCGAGCTCATGCGTTCAGGGTAACTCGCCTGCGGTGACCGGGCGCCACCGGCTCTTTGAGCGCTAGTTTCGAGGCCCCATGAGCGACCTGACACCGGACGCGGCCGCGGAGCTGCTGCGCGAGCCCGGAACGCAGCTCGTCGACGTGCGCACCGCCCCTGAGCATGCGGCGGAGCGAATCGCGGACGACGTGCTGATCGAGCTCGACCGGCTGCCGGCCGAGGCGGGGTCGATCGACAGGGACCGTCCGCTGCTGTTCTACTGCAAGACCGGCTCGCGCTCCGCGCTTGCCACGGACGCCTTCCGGAGCGCTGGGTACGACGCCCACAACCTCGCCGGGGGGATCGACGCCTGGATTGCGAGCGGGCTCCCGGTCGAGCGTGGGGACGGGTCCGCCGCTCGCTAGGCCAGGCGCAGCTGCGCTTCGTACGGACCGCGACCCGTGAGACACGCCGCCCCGCAGCGGGCGCCGAGCTCGAGCGCCCCCTCGAGGCCGGCGCCGGAGCCGAGTCCATGCGTCACGCCGGCCGCAAACGAGTCGCCGCAGCCGTACGCGTCGACCGGCTCTCCCGGCAGCGGAGCGGCCTCGAAGCTGCCGCGGCGGCCGTCGGCCGCCACCCACTCCCCTCCCTCCGCGCCACGGGTGCGCACGACGTAGGAGGGCTCCGGCTCGATGCCGCCGGGGTCGTAGCGCTCGCCGGCATCCGTGGCGCTCGCCACCAGCACGTCGAGCCGCTCGCCCGCGGCGCGGAGCGCGTCGAGGGCGCGCGTGCTCGCCACGAGCGACCCGGCCGCGCGGGCGAGCGAGACCCCGCCGGGATCGGCGGCCGTCAGGTACACGGCGTCCGTCGCGGCGAGCTCCTGCCAGGGCAGCGGATCGTCCGCGCTCGGGCCGAGGCGCGGGCCGAGCACCGTGATGGTCCGCTCGCCCTCCGCGTCGAGGTGGACGAACCCGCGCCGCTGCGGCTCGTCGCGGAACACGCACTCGACGCGCAGCCCGAGCTCGCGCAGCTCGCGTCAAGGCCCGGTGGCCGAGCTCGTCGTCGCCGAGGGCGGTGTAGAGGACGGTCTCGCCGCCCAGCTTCGCGAGCTGGACGGCCGCCACCGCACCGCCGCCGGCCGGCAGGGCGAACGTCTCGTCCGCGTGCACGATCTCCCCGGCGCTCGGGAGATGCGGGACGACCGCGAACTCGATCCACTCCACATGGCCCACCACCGCGGTCCGCATCGGGTCCGCAGCTTGGCAGGAAGACCGTAATTCGTCGCGAACCCGGCGGTCAGAGGGGTGATGACTCCCACCACCCAGACAGTTCGCGACCAGGGCTTCATGATCGTCGCCTGCGACGTCCCCGAGGGACAGACGCTGCGCGAGTGGAGCGCCCGCCGTCGCCGCGCCGCCGCGGCCCAGCGCCGCCGGCGGCTCTCGCTCCGCCGCCGCTGAGCGCCCGCTAGCGTGGCGCCGCGATGGACGGACTGCGCGTGGCACGCGACACGGTGATCCCGCTGGCCGAGGTCGAGCTGCGCGCGAGCCGCTCGTCAGGCCCCGGCGGGCAGCACGCCAACGTGACCGCCTCGCGCATCGAGGCGGTCTTCGACGTGGAGGCCTCGAAGGTGCTCGACGCCGAGCAGAAGCGCCGCATCGAGGCGCGCCTCGGCCCGGTCGTGCGCGCGCTCGCGCAGGACACGCGCAGCCAGACGCGCAACCGCGAGCTGGCGCTCGAGCGCCTTCGGGCGCGCATCCAGTCGGCGCTCCTGGTGCGCCGGCCGCGCAAGTCCACGGCGCCCAGCGGGGCCTCCCGGAGGCGCCGGCTCGAGGGCAAGCGGCGGCGATCCGCCGTCAAGCGGCTGCGCGCGCGTCCGCCGGCGGACGACTAGCCGGGCGGGGCCACCGCGCCGCCGCCCTCGCCGGTCTGCGGCGGGGGCGTGGGCGTGACCGGCGTGCGGGGTGCCGGTGCCGCCGCCCGTCGACGGCGGCGTGACCGGCGTCGGCGTGGGCGTCGGGGTGACGGTGCCGCCTCCCGATGACGGCGGGGTGACCGGCGTGACCGTGGTGGTCTCGGTGTCGGTCGTCTCCGTCTCGGTCGTCTCCGTCTCGGTGTCGTCCCGCTGCGGGATGGTCGTGGTCGGCACGCCGAGATCGCTGGGAGCGTCCGCCTGCTCGTCGTCGCCGCCGCCCGCGGTGGCGATCATCACGATGAGCAGGAGAAAGATGATGCCGAAGGTGCCCGCGGCAATCAGCCGGCGGCGCCTGTAGACGGCATCTGCCTCGCGGCCAGGCGGGCGCCGCGGCGGTCCGCCCGGGTCGCCCCGCGTGGTGTCGAGGCGGCGTGTGGGCTCCTCATCCACGAACGGGGCAAGGTAGCAACCCGCACGATCTCCGGCTAGAGGCCCGGAATGTGCCGGACGGCGAATCCGGCGGTCGACACGGACTCCTCCTGCCAGCGCGTGCCGGCGCGGCCCTGCCCGCTCGTGTCGAACCGCAGGCCCGCCACCACCATGAAGATGTGGCCCGAGTTTGCGTAGATCGTGATCCAGCGGCCCGGCCCCGGCGCTCCGTAGTTCATGAACAGACCCGAGGTCATCGGGCTCCTGAGCAGGCCGGCGCCCGCGAGCGCGAATGACACGGAGCCGGAGCAGTCGTAGCCGTCGTCGCGCCAGGCGCCGTGGCCGCCGCCCCACTTGTACGGGAACTTCGCGATCTCGTTGCCCGCGAGGATCACCCGCTTGACGACGTCCGGGGCGCCCGCGGGCGCGATCGCGGTGCCGTCCGGGAGCACGCGCGCGCGCCGCCCGGTGCGCAGGAACGCCGTGGAGCTCAGGTGCTGGCGGAAGTCCGTGAGCGCCGCGCGGGCCTCGCGCAGCTCGGCCCGCACCTCGGCGTCGCTCGGCGCGCCGGGGCTCGGGGCGTCGTCGCGCGGGTCGACGCCCCCCTCGGGCTGCGCTCCCGCCCCCGTGAGCTGCACGACCTGGGCCTCCGTGTCCTCGGCGCGCGCTCCGCCGTCCTCCTGCCTGAGCTGCTCGCGGCCCTCGCGCGCCGACTCCGGCGTCAGCACCGCCTCCTCGTCCGCGTGCGCGCTGCGCCCGCGGCGGAGCCCTGCTCGGACTGCACGGGACCACGGCCGCATCCCGCGATCAGCAGGGCGGCGAGGGCGAGCAGGACCAGCGCGGTCCTGCGCGGGATCAGGGGCGTTCTGTCTGGAATCGGGACTTCCACTCGGGATAGGGCATTCCGTAGATGTGCTCGCGGGCGTCCGCGTCCTCCACCTGTATTCCCCGCTCGGCCGCTTCCTCGCGGTACCAGCGGGACAGGCAGTTGCGGCAGAAGCCGGCAAGCTCCATCAGGTCGATGTTCTGAACATCGGTTCGTTCGCGCAGGTGCTTGACCAGGCGACGGAAAGCCGCGGCCTCGAGCTCGGTCTGTGTGTGCTCGTCCATGGATCTGGAACGATAGGAGCGATGACCGAATCGGAATCGAAGCCGCCCGACTCGCCGCCGCCGGATCCGAGCGGGATCGAGGAACCGCACGACGTGCTCGCCGCCGAGGAGTTCGGCATCGGCACACGCGACGAGCGGCTCCCGCCGGACCCGTCCGGCATCAAGGAGCCCCACGACGTGCTCGCCGCCGAGGAGTTCGCCATGCCCGCGCCCGACCCGATCGAGAGCTCCGGTGGCCGCCTCGTCGCCGACCCGCGGGTGCTCGTGCCGCTCATGCTGCTGCTCCTCCTCGTGCTGGCGGGCCTGCGCAGGCGGGCCGGCTGACGGTGGCCGAGCTCTCGCCCGCGAACCGGATCCGGATCACGGTCGACAGGGCGCTCTGCATCGGCTCGGGCGACTGCGTCGACACGGCGCCCGACGTCTTCCAGCTCGACGCCGAGGACAAGGCCGTGGTGGTCGACCCGGACGGCGCGCCGGTCGACGACGTGATCGCCGCCGCCGGCAACTGCCCCGTCAGCGCCATCTTCGTCGCCGGCGAGGACGGCGACCTGTATCCCTAGCGGCGCCCGCCTGCGGTGTCAGGACTTTTGGTTGCTGTGGGACGAAAAGTCCTGACACCGGCCCCTCATTCCGAGCTGCCTCTCCGGTCAGCCACCTGCGCGGGCCCAGAAGCTCGTGCGCTCGCGCGCCCCGGCCAGCGACAGTCGGTGGCCAGCAGCAGGCCGATCAGCCGGCGGGCCTCGCGCCGGTCCGCGGGCCGCGCCACGTCGAGGTGCCAGTCGATCGCGCGTCCCTCGGCGTGCAGCGAGTAGTTGCCGCGGTCGAGCTTCGAGCAGCGCATGATCCCCCAGAACTCGCCCCGCGCGTTGCGCTCGAGCCAGCGCACGAGCGCGAGCGCACCCGGCCTCGGGTGCTGGCGGCAGCCCTTCGCATGGTCGTAGCGGTACGGGTCGATGGGCAGCCGGACGCAGCAGGACGAGCAGGAGGCGGGACCTCACGCCCTCCTTATCGGTTCGCGCGACCCCGTCCGTAAACCAGCTTCAGCAGCCGCCCGATCAGCTTCGTGCGCCCCGCGCTGTAGGGCATCATGTGGATGTCGCGCTTCATCGGCGCGAACTTCGTCACGAGCAGCGTCTGCTTCTTCGTGTACTTGCGGATGCCATCCGCTCCGTGCCGGGTGCCGAGCCCGGACTCCTTCCAGCCGCCCATCGGCAGCTCGAGCGCGACGTAGTTGATCTGCGCGTCGTTCACCGTGACGGCGCCCGCCTCGATGCGGCGCGCCAGGCGCTCGCCCTTCTCGAGGTCCTTCGTCCAGACCGAGGCCTGCAGGCCGAACTGGCTGTCGTTGGCAAGCCGGACGGCCTCGTCGGCGTCCGCGACCCTCATGATCGGGACGGTCGGCCCGAAGGTCTCGTCGCGCATGCACTCCATGGAGTGGTCGACGTCGACGATGACGGTCGGCTCGAAGAAGTGCCCGCCCTCGTCGCGGCGGCCGCCCCCGGTGAGCACCCGCGCTCCGCGCTCGACGGCGTCGTTCACGTGGCGCTCGACGATGTCCGACTGCGGCGGATGGATCATCGCGCCGAGGTCGGTCGAGCCCGCGCCGGCCGGCACACCCTGGCGCAGCGCCTTCACCTTGTCGGTCACGAGCTGCACGAACTCGTCGTGGACCGGCGCCTCGACGTAGACGCGCTCGGTGGAGATGCACGTCTGGCCGGCGTTCTGCATCGAGTAGTGGACCGCCGCGTTCGACGCCCGCTGCAGGTCGGCGTCCGCGCACACGATCATCGGATCCTTGCCGCCGAGCTCGAGGGCCACCGGCGTGAGCGTCTCGGCCGCCCGCGCCATCACCTTCTTGCCGGTCGCCGTCGAGCCGGTGAACATCACGAAGTCGACCTCGTCGATCAGCGCCTGCGCGGTCTCTCCGGTGCCGGGCACCACCTGGTACACGTCCGCGCGGCAGCCCGCACTCGCGCAGCATCTCGCCCATCAGCATCGAGGTGAGCGGCGTGACCTCGGAGGGCTTCAGGAGCACCGAGTTGCCGGCGGCCATCGCGGGGATGCAGTCGCCGAACGAGTTCGTGAGCGGGTAGTTCCAGGGGCCGATCACGCCCACGACGCCGACCGGGACGTGGCGGACCACGAGCCGGCGGCCCTTCGCGAAGGGCGACGCCGTGCGCACCTTCTCGTCGGCGAGGTACTTCTCGGCGTTCTTCGCCCAGAACGCGAACGCGCCCGCCGCGTAGTTGACCTCGGCAGTGAGCGCGTCCTCGTAGGTCTTCCCCGTCTCGGAGACGATCGTCTCGATCACGCGGTCCTGGTTGTCGGTGATCCAGCGCTGGCAGCTCTTCAGCACGGCCGCGCGGCCGTCGAAGCCGATCGCCTCCCAGCCCGGCTGGGCGCGGCGGGCGCGGGCCACGAGCTCGGCGACGTCCTCGGGCGCCACCACCGGCACGCTCGCGACGATCCGTCCCGTCGCCGGGTTCTCGACCTCGATGGTCTCCGTCCGCGCCGTCGTGGCGGTCTCGGTCATGCGTACTCCTTTCGGGCCCGCTGCCGGGCCCCGAGCTTCCTCAGAGGCGTCGCGCCCGCAAGCGCGTGCCTACCCATCATCGCCGTCCCGCGCGCCACCCAGCCGCGCCAGCGCGGGATCACGGTCACCAGCTCCCTCGAGTCGAGCAGCGCCACCACGCGCGCCGCGACCTCGTCCGCCCCCAGCATGCGCGGGCCTGACCAGATGATCGCCGAGTCCGGCTCGCCGGCCCGCTCGCGCGTCATCTCCGTGTCGGCACCGTCCGGGCACACCGCGTGCACGGTGATCGGGATGCCCGCGAGCCGCAGGTCGCCCTGCAGCGACGTCGTGAAGCCGAGCACGGCGTGCTTCGTCGCCGCGTACACGGCCAGGCCGGGGACCGGCGCGAGCGAGGAGAGCGATGCCAGGTTGATGATGTGGCGATTCTCCCCGGGGCTCGTCCGCATCGCCTCGATCGCCGCGCGCGACCCGTGCATCACGCCGAGCACGTTCACGTCCACCAGCAGGCGCAGCTCCTCATCGCTGTGCTCCCAGGCCTTCACCGTCCTCAGCACGCCGGCGTTGTTGACCCAGACCTCGAGCGGTCCGCGCTCGGCCGCGGCGCGCGCGGCGGCGCGATGCGCCTCGGGGTCGCGCACGTCGAGCTCGAGCGAGAGGCCGCCCACGAGCTCGGCCGTCTCGGCGGCCGCCGCGCCGTCGATGTCCGTGCACAGGACCGTGTAGCCCCGCCCCGCGAGCCGTCGCGCGATCTCGCGGCCGATGCCCCGCCCCGCTCCCGTGACGACGGCGACGCCTGCCATCAGCCGCCGGCCGGGGCCGGCTCGGGCGAGGCCTCGGGCGCCGCCTGGCCGAGCGGCCGCCGCTCGCCCTCCGTGCGCCTGCGCTCCTTCGACAGCAGGCGCATGTAGGGCCGGTAGTCGACCTGGATCGTGTGGCGGGTCGATGCCACGTAGCGCCGGCGCATCGCCTCCTCCTCGTCCGCGATCTCAGAGCGCATCGTCTCCGGGCCGGGGAGCGCGCTGCGGCCCTCGAGCACGTCCGCGATCCATTCCGACTGGAGCTCGGCGATCGGCATGATCGCGCCGAGCGGCTGCACGAGCCCGATGAAGTAGAGCCCGGGCCGCTGTCGGATGCACGACGCGCCGGAACAGCGGCGCGTGGTTGCCGCTCGTGTCGAGCACCTCGCTCTCGAGGAACGGGAACGTGATCCGGTAGCCCGTGCACCAGACGATCGTGTCGATCTCCGCGTTCGTCCCGTCGACGAAATGGACGGTGCCGCCGTCGATGCGCGCGATGTTCGGCTTGGGCGTGATGCGCCCGTGGCCGATGCGCGTCAGCAGGTCCGACGAGAGCGTCGGATGCGCCTCGCCGAAGCGGTGGTCGGGCGTCGGCAGCCCGTAGTCCTCCATGTCGCCCTGGATCTGCTTGAGCTGGCGCATGAACATCGTGCGGGTGATCGAGAAGGGCAGGTGCGAGGCCCAGTCGGGCGCGAACTGGTCGGTCGGCTTGCCGGCGATGTACTTCGGGATCACGTATGCCCCGCGGCGCATGGCGAGATACGTCATCTCGGAGACGCGCGAGGTCTCGACGGAGATGTCCGTGGCGGAGTTGCCGATGCCGAGAACGAGCACGCGCCTGCCCTCGAAGCGCTCGTCCGGCTCGCGGTAGTGGTGCGAGTGCAGCTGCTGCCCGGTGAAGCTCTCCTGGCCGGGAAACGGCGGCTCGGGCCACTTCGGGTCCCAGTGGTGCCCGTTCGCGACGAGCACCGCCTCGTAGACCTCGTCGCGGCCGTCGTCCGTCGTCACCCGCCAGCGGCCGTCGCCCGCGGGCTCGACGAGCGTGACCTCGGTGTTGAAGCTGATCCTGTCGCGGAACCCGAAATGGTCGACGTAGTCGTCGAAGTAGGCCGCGATCTGCGAGTGATGCGGGTAGTCCGGATACGACGTCCGGCATCGGGTAGCTCGCGTACTCCATCATCTCGCGGGAGGTGTTGATGAACAGCGAGGCGTAGGCGGACGACATGCCGTTGTCGTTCTCGTAGCGCCAGTTGCCGCCGACGCCCGACCCCTTCTCGAAGCAGTCGAAGTCGATCCCGCGCGCGTGCAGCACCTGGCACGAGGCGATGCCAGATGAGCCGGCGCCGATCACGCACACCTTGCCCATGCCGTCGGGCAGGCTACCAGGACTGGCTGACCGGCCAATCAGGACGGTAAGGTGGGCCCATGCCGACCATCGAAGCGAACGGTCAGACCCTCTATTACGAGGAGCACGGCGAGGGCGAGCCGCTCATCTGCGTGATGGGCCTGTCCGCCGACGTCCTGGCCTGGACACTGCAGGTGCCGGCCTTCTCGGCCGCGCACCGCACGATCATCTTCGACAACCGCGACGTCGGCCGCTCGTCGATCGCGGAAGCGCCCTACGAGATCGCCGACATGGCCGACGACGCTCTCGCGCTGGCCGACGCCCTCGGCATCGAGAGCTTCCACCTGCTCGGCGTCTCGATGGGCGGCGCCATCGCGCAGGAGATGGCCCTGCGCGCCCCCGGGCGCGTGCGCACGCTCACGCTCGCGGTCACCTTCGCGTCGGGCGGGGCCTGGGCGCGCAAGCTGAGCGAGGTCTGGGGCTCGCGCGTCATGAAGCTCAGCCACGAGGAGCACATCGACGAGCTCATGCTGCTGAACCACTCGGAGGCCTTCTACGAGAACGCCGACGCCGTCACGTTCATCCGCACGATGATGCTCGGCAATCCGAACCCCCAGCCCCCGGAGGCCTTCGCCCGTCAGCTCGACGCTTCGAGCCGCCACGACGCGCGCGACCGGCTGCCCTCGCTGACGATGCCGGTGCACGTGATCGGCGGCGAGTACGACGTGCTGGTCCCGGTCTGGAAGTCGCGCGAGATCGCCGGCCTCATCCCCGGCGCGCGGCTCACGGTGGTCGACGGCGCGCCACACGGCCTGACCGTCGAGCAGGCCGAGCTGTTCAACCGCGGCGTCCTCGACTTCATCGCCGAGACGAGCCCGGCAACCGTCTAGGACGCGATTTCCGAGAGCGCCGACGGCACGTCGCCGTGGACCGGCGCCGCCCGCTCGAGTTCGACGATCTGAAGCACGCGGGCAACGGCCTCGCCGTCGCGCGCGACCACCCGCAGCTCCTGGCGGCGGTTGGCGAGCCGGCGCGCGAGCCCGAACAGCATCGCCACGCCACTCGAGTCGATGAACTCGAGATGGCCCATGTCCACGACGAGGCCGCGTGCCGAGGTCGGCACCGCCTTCTCGAGCTGCTCTCCGACATCGGGCGCGCCGGCCAGGTCGAGCTCGCCCGAGACGTGGGCGATCACCGCCTCGTCAAGCACTTCGATGTCGAGCCTCACGAGCCCGTCCGTCACCCGAGTCCTCCCCCTCTGTCCATGTCCCGCCGCATCCGTACGGTGGTCCCCTCCGCCGACGGCGTGACGTCAACGCTATCCATCAGCGCGCGCATGAGCGCGATTCCCCTGCCCTGGTCGCCCTCGCGGGCCGGCCGCCACTCGCCGCGATCGCTCACGCTGAGCTCGACTGAGCCGTTCTCGAGCCTGCCCGAGACGACGAACGGCGAGCCCGCGCCCGCGTGCTCGATCGCGTTCGTGGCAGCCTCGCCGCAGGCCGTGGTGATCTCGGCGATCTCCGTGTCGGCCACGCCGGCGTAGCGCAGCCAGCGCCGCAGCAGGCTGCGCAGCTGCGCGAGCGCCTCGGGCTCCGTCGGGAACTCCACCTCGAACGCGTCGGCGACCGGCAGGCTGCGCAGCGCGAGGATCGCGACATCGTCGGGTGCGCCGCCCGCCGGCACCAGCGTCGAGAGCAGATGCGTGCAGATCCGCTCGGCGTCGGGCGGCACCTCCTTGAAGCGCTCCGCGAGGCGCCTCAGCCCCTCGTCGATGTGTTCGCCGGGCCGTTCGACAAGACCGTCCGTGAACAGCACGATCGTGTTGCCGGGCGGCATCGCCGCGCTGGCCTGCTCGTAGTCGGGGAACGGCAGAACGCCGAGCGGAACCGATGCCGCGCCCTCGAGAAAGCGCGGCGTCTCGCCGTCGGCTGCCATGAGCGGCGCGAGGTGCCCGGCGTTCACCCACCTGACGGTCCCCTCGCCCGGGTCGACCACCGCGTAGAGCAGGGTCGCCATCTGGCTCTCGCCGCCCTCCGTCCAGAGCAGCCGGTTGAGCTGTTCCACCACGCGCGCCGGCTCGTGGCCCTCGAAGGCGTAGGCGCGCAGGGCGCTGCGCAGCCGGCCCACGAGCGAGGCCGCGCTGAGACCCTTGCCCGCCACGTCTCCCATCACGAGCCCGACGGTTCCGGCCGCGGTCTGGATCACGTCGAACCAGTCCCCGCCCACCTCGGCCTCCGCGGCGGCGGGCCTGTAGCGGGCGGCCACCTCGAGACCCGGCAGGTTCGGCAGCCGCTCCGGCAGCAGGCTGCGCTGGAGCGTCTCCGCGATCCGGTGCTCGCGCTCGTAGAGCCCGGCGTGCAGCATGGCGAGCGCGACGCGGTCCGCCGCCAGTCGCAGCATGGTCAGGTCCGTCGCCGCGAACCGCTTGGGAGCGACGGCGCACACCTCGAGCACGCCGATCACGTTGTTCTCGGCCAGCAGCGGCACCGCGATCAGCGAGCTCACGTCGAGCGAGCGCAGCCCCGGATCCATGAGCGTCGAGGCGTCGACGTCGTGCGTCATGGTCGGCTGGCGGGTGGCGGCCGCGTTTCCCGCGAAGCCGAGGCCAAAGGCGAACGGCTCAACGTCGGCCTCCCGGTCCGAGCCCGTCGACGACGCCCCGACGCGCAGCTCGTTCCCCTCGGCCAGGAAGATCGTGGCCGCGTCCGCCCCGAGCACGCTGCGCACCTCGACGACCAGCTCGATCAGCATCGACTCGAGCGAGCGGTGCTGGAGCGCCACGTCGACGAGCTGGGTGATCCGGCTCACCATCTCGGCCACCCGCTCGGCCTCGGCGCGCGCCGCCTGCTCGCGCAGCAGGGCCTCGCGTTCCTCCTGGCGCCGCAGGCGCTCGCTGACGTCGCGGATGAAGCCGGAGATGAACGGCTCGCCCTTGATCTCGATCTTGGACACCACGGCCTCGGCCGGGAAGCGGCTGCCGTCGCGCCGCGCGAACTCCACGTCGAAGCGCTCGGTGGCCACGACCTGCGGCGCGTCGATCATGGACCGGCGCCGGCTGTCGTGACGCTCGCGGAACTCCGGGGGCACGATCAGCGAGCGCATCGGCACGCCGATCGCCTCCGAAGCGGTCCAGCCGAACAGGCGCTCCGCCGCGGAGTTCCAGGACATGATCACGCCGTCGCGGTCGAGGGTCAGGAACGCGTCGGGCGCGGCGTCGAGCACCAGCCGCGTGCGCGCCTCGGACTCGCGCAGGGCACGCGCGCGGGCGTCCGACTCGCGCGCCTCGGCACGAAGGCGTGACAGCAGGCGCGAGATCAGGATCCCGGCGATCAGGGGCGTGCCGACCGCCAGCAGCCAGCGCACCACGGGGCTCGGCGGATCGACGAGGACGAGCACGATCCCGTAGCCGACGCCGATCAGCGCCATGTGCGCGAGCGCGACCCGGAGGCGGAAGAAGTAGAACGCGTAGAGCCCGGTCCACGTGTAGATCAGCGGGTAGAGGACCGTGGCCTCGACGTAGTAGTTGGCGAGCGTCAGGATGACGGTCCCGCCTGCGAGCGCCGCGTGCAGCTGCCACTCGCGCATCCGGTCCGCCCACGTGTAGAGCGCCAGCCCCATCGCCGTGGCGACCGCGGCGAGGATGATCAGAGGCCCGTCGCGGATCACCGCCGCGTGCGGGAAGACGAGCGTCAGGACGCCGAGCGCGGCGCCCGCGACGAACAGATATGCGAGCGAGCGTGCCTTGACCCGTAGGTCGAAGAGCTCCGGAAGACGACCCACCGGCTGTGAAGCCTAGAAACCCAGGCCGCCGCCACGCGCGGAGAGCCGCGCGAGCGCCTCGTGACACTCGACCACGCGCCGCTTGACGGGGTCGTCGTCCGGGCGTGCATGGACCAGGTCCCAGGTCTTGTCCGCCACGTCGCGAGCGGACTGCGCCGTCGCCCGCGAGCAGAGCAGGTCGATCAGCTTCAGCTCGAAGCC
Source organism: uncultured Thermoleophilaceae bacterium (assembly GCA_963808775.1). GTDB lineage: Bacteria > Actinomycetota > Thermoleophilia > Solirubrobacterales > Thermoleophilaceae > JACVRW01. The sequence goes on along the minus strand of CAWEGR010000005.1, from coordinate 280,933 downwards.
GTTGAGCTGCTCCACCGGGTCGCCCGGTGGCATCCGCGGCAGGGGCTCGTCGGTCGCCTCACGCCACATCTGCGTCGCCATCACGAGCCGGTTGCGGATCTCCATCTGGTCCACGGCTCGCGCAATGTACCCGCTAGCGCGAGGCGAGCCGCTTCAGCATTGGAAGCGGATCGACGGCGTGCGCCTGGGTGCCCCGGCCGCGCCTCAGCTCGAGGTGCAGATGGTCGCCCCAGCACGAGCCGGTGCAGCCCACGGCGCCGACCCGCTGCCCCGCCCGGACGTGCTCGCCCTCCCGCAGCGGCGAGGGCTGGCGCATGTGCAGGTAGACGAACGTCCGCCGCGCGTCGCGGCTCCAGATCGCGAGGTAGTTGCCCCGCCCGCCATCGTCGCCCTTCTCGACCACCCGGCCGTCGCGGATCGACACGAGCGGCGTGCCGGGATCGGCGAAGACGTCCTGCCCCTCGTGCGCGTGCCCGTAGCGCGACGCGCCGAAGCGGGCGTCCGCCTCGCCCCAGTCGATCGTCCCCTTCACGGGGAAGACGGACTCGGGCCGAGGCGCCTCGACGCCCTGCGCGGCAGGGGCGGCGGCGACGAAGATCGCCGTGATGGTCGCAAGGTCCACGACCGCGCAACCCTAGAGACCGGTGCGGAACTGCTCCTGCTCGTGGATCGCGTCGTTCACGGCCTGGACGACCTGCTCCGGCTGGTTGACGTAGTCGAAGCGGAACTCCGAGTCGTCCGTGCCGGCGGTGTCGAAGTCGACCGACCCGACCTGCAGCACGCGGTCGACGACGCTCTGGTTGAAGTTCACGTTCTGGACCCGGTCGAGCCGCGTCTCCTGCACGGAGCGGCGCACGATTCCCCTGCTGATGCGGAGGCGCTGGTTCGAGATGAAGTAGACCGTCGAGACACGGCGGAACCACCCGATGAACAGCGTCCCCACGACGAGCACGACCGCGATCAGGACGGCGAGCGCCACCTCGTCGATCAGGAGCCCGAGGATCACGAACACCGCCACGCCGACAAGCAGCCCGATGACGTAGAAGCCGGCGAGCGCCCGCCAGGAGGGATGCCCCTCGTAGACCCGCTCCTCGCCCTCTCTCAGATCCACCCCGCGCGCCATGGGCGGGACCCTACCCCTCGCCGCCGACGGCGGCTCCGGCGCTCAGCCGCCGAGCAGGTTCTGTGCCATGTCGCGCACCTCGAAGTTCTCCTCGAGCAGGACGAGCTGGCTCGCCAGCGCCGTTGCGGGGCCGAAGCTGCCGTGCGCGTCCGTCGTCCGACCGCACGTCCTCTCTCGACCGTCGCGTTCGCGGGCCGGCCATAGCGGCAGCTCCCGTCGACTCGAGCGCTTGCCCAGCCCTCCGATCCAGGCCATGAGGGCCCCGCTGCCGGCGAGCGCGGCGAACAGGATCCCGGGAGCCACCCGCAGCGGGACGAGCGCTCGCATCAGCCGATGACGATCTGGGTGGGGTCGTTCTGGTCGACCCGGACCGAGAAGGTCGCGCCCGGCTGAAAGCGCGGGATCGCCGTCTGCGCGAGCAGCTGCCGGTGCGTCACGGGATAGGGCTCACGCCCCGGGATCGTCACCGTCAGGTTCAGCTCGCACACCGGCGCGTTGTTGATGACCGTGCCGGTGTCGCTGATCGAGTTGACGACCGCCTGGCCCATGATGCCGCCGGCGAGGGTTGCGCCCGGGGCGAACGGATCCGCAGCTCCCCCGGGCATCCCCTGCTGCATCCCCACGGCCTGCTGCTGGAGCGCCCCGGCCTGGTCGAACATCGAGTTGGCCGCCTTGACGCTGTCGAGCATGCTCGAGCGCGGCTGGGCATCCGCCTTCTTCTTGAGCTCCTTCAGCTCGTCGCTGCGGAGCGTGTCCGTCATGTCCTTCAGGTTGCGGAAGAGGCCCATGGCTACATGAAGGGCTTCTCGCCGAACGCGATCTTCTGCGGGTCGGCCGGGTCGATCCGGCAGGCCATCGAGGTGCCGTCCCCGTAGGCGCCGAGCGCGGCGGTCGAGACGATCTCGCGGTGCTGCACCGTGTACGGCGCGCCGCCCTCGGGCGTCACCTCGAGGTCGAAGATCCAGACCGGGTTCCCGGCCGACTGCTCACCCGTGTCCACGTGGCTGCGGATCAGCGCCGTGCCGGCCTGGCCGACCGACAGGATCCGGTTCTGCTCATGCGCCTGCGACTCGAGCGCGCCGCGATCGGCCATCGCGCCCGCCATGTCCGCGCCGCCCATCGCGCTCCTGCGCCTGGTTCATCGCGTCCTTCATGCCCTTGAACAGCCCCATGCGAGTCTCCTGTCGTCGTGTGTTGGCGTCACCGTACGTCACCCCCGGCGCGCGCGTCAGTATCGAGTTGGTCTCGACCGGGTCTCAGGCGGCGCCGGGACCCGGCGACATGAAGGCCACCGCCGTGCCGATGCCCGCCTCGCGGCGCAGCGTGGCGATGCGCCGGCCCGGCTGCACCGCGTCACGCGGGCTTCCGAGCAGGTCGCCGAGCGCGGCGGCGGTCGCATCGAGGTCCCCGACGAGGAACGAGATGCCCCACAGCCGCGCCGGGCCGCCGGCGCGCAGCCCGAGCTCGGCGGGCGCCTCGACGACCTCCAGGATCACCTCGGCCATCCGGAAGAACGCCTGGCGGAGCGAACCTCCCGGCGTCTCCCCCTCGCGCAGCCGCCGCAGCTCGAAGCCGGCCGCCTCGAGGGCCGCCACCGTCCGGTCGAGGGCGGGTGACATCACGACGAGATGGTCGATCGAGACGACGCCGTTCGGATGGGGGACCCCATCGGCCGGCGGCGCCGTGGAGAGACGGGTGTCGAGCCCGTCCAGCTCCGTGGTGGCGGTGCCGCGGAGCGACCACCCGACGATGCCGCGCCTTCCCGGCCGGCCGAGGCGCAGGCGGACGCTGCCGACCGCGACCGTGTCGCCGTCCGGGTCGAACCCGGCGGCGCGCCACGGCTCAGGCCCGTCGACGAGGAACAGCTCGTCGAGCTCGGGCGCCACCCGGAGCGTCTTACTCGGTGGGGACGGCCGGGGCGGCCGGCTCTTCCGGCGCCACGGTCTCGAGGGGCTCGACGGCCTCGGGCTCCGCGACCGCCGGGGCGGGCTTCACGGGCTTCACCGGGCGCCTCCGGCCGCGAGGGCTGCTCCGGGACGATGCGCTCCGCCTTCGGCTTCGTCACCCTGTCGGGCGCCCCCGCCTCGGGCGCGGTCCCGACCGAGTCCTGGCGGCGCGCCTTCGAGCGGTCGCGGGCGTCCGTCCCTCCGCGCGGCGCGGAACCACCCTTGACCCTGGCCTCGCGATCCGCCCTGCGGCCTCCGGCGGGCGTCTCGCCCGCGCGCTTCGCCTCGCCTCGTGTCCTGACCCTGGCCGCGCTTCTCGGCCGCGTTCGTGCGGCCGTGATCGCCGCCGGCCTTCTCGGAGCGCCGCTCGGCTCCACGGCTATCGCCGCCCTTGCCGCCTGACGCGTTGTCACGGGCGTGGGCGTTCGCCTGCGGCGCGGGACCCGGCGTGTTCGGCCCGACGCCGAGAGCGCCGGGCGGCGTGGTGTCCGGGTCGCCGTCGTTGACGGCCTGGAGGACCGTGGGAGCGACACCGCCCTGCACCTTCGAGCCGACGACGTCCTCGGCGAGCGTCGTGCCCGCGAGGGCGCCGCTGCCGGCCAGCATGCCGATGACGGCGACCTTGGCTATCAGCGCGGTGCCGACTCCGCCCGCGGCCGCTGCGCCCGAGGCTGCCACCGCGGCTCCCCCGGCCGCGGTGGCGCCTCCGGCTGCGACGGCGCCCGCGCCGGCGGCGGCACTCGTGCCGATGCCGGCGGCGCTCATCACACTCGACTTGAGGTGCAGGGCCGGGGCCACCGGCAGCGCCGCGGCGAAGAGCGCGCGCTGGCGCTTGACCGCGTCGCGGTAGGCCACGCAGCCCTCGCACTCGTCGAGGTGCAGCGAGATCTCAGCGCGGCGCAGGGCCGGCCCGCGCAGGGTCGCGAGCTGCTCGCGGATCTCCTCGCACGAGGTGTCGCGCGCGTCGCGGCGCGCGATCAGCGAGCTGCGGGCGCGGAAGACGAGCGCCTTCACGCGCGGCACCTCGCAGCCGAGCACCTTGGAGATCTCCGCGTGCGAGAGGTCGCCGACCTCCGAGAGCAGGAGCGCCGCGCGCTGATCCTCGGGCAACCGGCCGAGGTCGTGCAGCACGTCGCGCAGCTCAGAGCGCCGCTCCGCGAGCTCGGAGAGATCGTCGCCGCCGCGCTCGGGCGGCTCCTCGAGCACGTCGCGGCGCGCGCGCAGCATGGAGATGCAGCGGTTGCGCGCGATCGCGTAGAGCCATGGCCGCAGAGCCACCTCGCGCTCCCCGCCGTTCGCGAGCGCGCGCCATGCGGAGACGAAGGTCTGCTGAACCGCGTCCTCGGCCTCGTCCAGCGAGCCGAGCATGTGACGGCAGAAGCCGAGGATCGCGCGCCCGTAGCGGTCGTACGCAGCCTCGAAGGCCTCTTCGCTGCCGGCCTGCATCCGCTGGACCAGCACGTCGTCGCTCGCGTGGGCGTGGCGAAGCGCATTACCCATAGGAACGCTCTCGGCGACGAGAAGTTCTCGCATTACCCCTGAACCTTCCTCCTGGGCGCGCGTTCTAATCCACATGAAGAAGCTCAGCGTAGTCGCTGGTCTGGTAGTTGCGCTAGCGCTCCCTGCGAGTGCTGTCGCCAAGCCGTCCGTCGACAGAGAAGACAAGAGGGCCGCTATTTCGGCCTGCAAGGCGGAGCGCGGCAAGACCACCGAGACACGCCGCGCCTTCAAGGACAAGTGGCACAGCATGTCCCGGTGCATCGGCGTGGTGGCCAAGTCGCGAGGCCAAGGCCGAGGAGGCGATCCACAAGAACGCCGCCAAGGAGTGCAAGGCCGAGGCCGAGATGACCGACGAGGATTTCGCCGTCCTTCACCCCGGTGAGACGTTCGAGTCCTTCTACGGCACGGGGCCGAACGGTCGCAACGCCCACGGCAAGTGCGTCTCGATGAAGGTCCGCGAGGACAACGAGACCCGCACGAACGCCGCTCAGGAGTGCAAGGCCGAGGCGCGTGACGAGGACTTCGCGTCCTCCCATGACGACAAGTCCTTCTCCCAGTTCTACGGCACGAACACGAACCTCCGCAACGCGTTCGGCAAGTGTGTGTCGGGCAAGGTCCGCGAGGCCGAGGAGGAGGAGCAGGCGCCGGAGGGAGAGACCGCAAGCTAGCGGGAGGCGCTTGGGAGGCAGCCGGTCGGGGACGGATCCCCGTCCGGCTGCCTCTCGATGCCTTTCCGTCCTACAGCGTCCTGACCCACGGCGCGCCCTCGAGCAGCTCGGGGGGAAGCGCCTCGACGCTGTTGCCGTCGCGCCCCACGGTCGCCTCGGCAGAGCAGAGCGAGCCGAGCACCGCTTCGTGCACGGCCTCGCCCGCCGCCTCGAACAGCCCTCGCACCGCGAGCGCGTCGTCGCGCAGGAAGCGGCCCTCGAACAGCGGCTCCTCCACCCGGTGCGGGATCCGCTGCGCCGTCGAGAACGCGATCACGTACTCGCCGCTCGCGTTGGTCGCGAACGACCCGGCCCGGCCCAGCCCGAGCGCCCCGCGGGCCGCGAGGCGGGAGAGCTGACGCTCCGATAGCGGCGCGTCCGTGCCGAGCACGATCATGATCGAGCCCCCCTGGGCGGGCGGCTCCTCGGCCGGCTCCTCGAGCTCGACGGGGCCGACCAGCATGTGCAGATCGCGGCGGGCGCCGTAGTTCGACACGACGAGGCAGCCGAGCACGAAGCCCTCGACGCCGCGCGAGCTCTGGCCGACGCCCGACTTGAAGCCGAAGCAGGTGGTGCCCGTGCCGGCGCCGACCGCGCCCTCGGAGGCGTCGTCGGGGCGCGCGGCCGCGATCGCCTCGAGCGCGTGCTCCGGGCGAACGGCGAGCGCGCGGGCATCGGAGAGCCAGCCGTCGAAGCACTCGCCGACGATCACGTTGACGGTGTCGCGGTCGCGCGCCGCGTCCGGGTTCTCCTCGAGCAGGTGCCGCAGCCCTCCCTCCCAGACGGGCCCGACCGAGAGCGTGCTCGTCAGGAGGATCGGGCTCTCGATCGTGCCGAGCTCCGAGAGCTGCGTGAGCCCGGTCGCCTTGCCGTAGCCGTTCACCACGTGGCAGCCGCCGAGGACCTTCTCCGTGTAGAGGTTGCCGCCGTGCGGCAGGATCGCGGTGACCCCGGTGTTGAGCCGCTCGTCCGTGATCGTGCGGTGGCCCACGAGCACGCCGGGAACGTCGGCGAGCGCGTTCAGCTCGCCGGCCGGGAAGCGGCCGACGCCGTAGCCGAGGTCACGCAGCCGCCGCCGCACGCGCGGCACGGTATGGCATCGTGCGCGCCTTGGGCGCGATCGTTGCCAGGGCGCCGCTCCGCGTGTCGCTCGGCGGTGGCGGCACCGACCTGCCGCGCCACTACCGCAGCCGGGGCGGCTTCGTCGTCTCCGCCGCGATCGACCGCTATGTGCACATGCTCGTCTCGGCCGAGCTCCAGGAGCGCTTCCGGCTGAAGCACCTCGAGTGCGAGGAGGCGGACAGCATCGCCGGCGTCCGCCATCCGATCCTGCGCACGGCGCTCGAGCGCCACTGGAGCGGGCCGCCGCTCGAGCTGGCCTCCGTGGCCGACGCTCCGCCGGGGACGGGTCTCGGCTCCTCGGGCGCCTACACCGTCTGCGCCGTCATCGCGCTGCGCGCGGCGGCGGGGGCCGAGCCGCTCGAGCGCCACGAGCTCGCCGAGGAGGCCTGCGAGATCGAGATCGGCGTGCTCGGCCGCACGATCGGCAAGCAGGACCAGTACGTGGCGGCGCTCGGCGGCGTGCGCGCCTACACGTTCGGCCGCGACGACCGGGTCGAGTCGCGCGAGCTGGCGCTGCCGCCGGAGTCGCGCCGAGCGCTCGCGGAAGCAGTGCCTGCTGTTCTTCACCGGCGGCGAGCGCTCGGCGTCCGAGCTGCTCGCGCCAGTGGCCGCCGGCGGCGAGGACACGGATGCGGTACTCGGCCGCATCGAGGCGCTCGCTCGCGAGACCTGTGCGGCGCTCGAGGCCGGCGAGCTCGAGCGCTTCGCCGAGCTCACGCACGAGACCTGGGAGGCCAAGCGCCGGCGCGCGCCGGGGACGATCACCCCGGGGATGGACGAGCTGCGCGAGCGCGCCCTGGCGGCGGGCGCGCAGGGCGTCGTCTCACTCGGCGCGGGCGGGGGCGGCTTCCTGCTCGTCTATGCGCCGGAGCCGGCGCAGGTGCGCGCGCAGCTCGCGGACGTCCCGGAGCTCGGCTTCGGCCTCGACGCGCGCGGCGCTGTCGTTGAGAGCGCGCCGTTCAGGTAGAGGCGCCGCGCCGGCCGCGCAGCAGCGAGCCGCCGACGAACAGGACGGAGACGACCAGGCCACAGAGCGCGAGCACCGCGACGACGCGGAACGACCACTGCATGCCCGCCGCGAACGCCTCGCGCACCAGCTCGATCAGGCGCTCCGCCGTCTTCTCGGAGAAGCGCGCGAGGATCTGCGCGCTGGACTCGGTGCCGGCGAGCGCGCCGTGCAGGGTGTCGACCTCCTTCGAGTCGAGGCCTGCGCCGGCCGCTTCCTTCTGCAGGCTGTCCTCGGAGGCGGTGACGAAGATCGTCGTGGTCAGGCCCAGGCCGATCGAGCCGCCCGCCACCTGGAACATGTAGATCAGCCCGCCCGCGAGGCTCGAGCGCGACGGGTCGAGCGCGGTGACGCCCGCCGTCGTGATCGAGGAGTAGAAGAGCCCGACGCCGATCCCCATCACGACCATTCCGGGCACGAGCGAGCCGAATCCCGAGTCGCCCGATATGAGCGAGATCAGGAACGCTCCGAGGCACAGGCAGGCAGCGCCCACGCTCACGATCAGCTTGGCCCCGAGCTTGTCGTAGAGGCCACCCGCCACGAACGACGTCACGGCGAAGAGGACCATCAACGGCAGCAACGCCGCGCCGGCCTCGAGCGCGGAGTAGCCGAGGATCTTCTGGAAGAACTGCGGCACGAACAGGAGCGCCGCGAAGAAGGTGGCGGACATGAACAGCGTGGCGATGCAGGCCGCCCGGAACTCGTGGTTCGCCATCACGTCCCGCGGGATCAGCGCCCAGGAGCCGGCGTGGCGCTCGATCACCGTGAACGCCACGAGCAGCAGGGCGCAGGCTCCGAACAGGATCAGGATGCGCGGATCGCTCCAGCCCCAGTCCGTCACCTGGTCGAGCGCCACGAGCAGCGCGATCAGGCCCACGCTGAGGCTCGCGATGCCCGCGTAGTCGATCCGCTCGCGCTCGCCCCCGGCGCTCGACTCCGGGATGGCGCGCCACGTCGCGAAGCACGCGATCAATGCGATCGGGAGGTTCACGAACAGGATCCAGCGCCACGAGAGCGCCTCGGTGAGGGCGCCGCCGATCAGCGGGCCGGCAGCGTTGCCGAAGCCCGCGACGCCGAGGATCAGCCCGCCCGCGAGGCCCGCCTTGTCGTCGGGGAGGACGTCGTAGGTCATGCCGAGCACCGCCGGCCACATGAACGCCCCGCCGATCCCCATCAGCGCCCGGCAGAGGATCAGCCAGAGCTCGTCCTGAGCGGCCCCGCCGAGCACGCTGAACGTCGCGAAGATCGCCGCCCCGATGAAGAAGATGCGCCGGCGCCCGAACATGTCCGCGAGGCGCCCGCCGCTGACGATCAGCACCCCGAAGATGAGCGCGTAGGCGTTGATGACCCACTGGACCGCCGTGACGTTCGAGTCGAAGTCCTCCTCGATCTCGGGAAGCGCGACGCTCAGCGCGGTGAAGTCGTTGGCGATGACGAACACCGCCAGCGCCATCGCGCCGAGCGCGAGCAGCGTGCCGCGGTCGAGGCCTGCCATACGGGCCGCACGCTACCGGCCTAACCGTCCTCCTTGATGTCCTCCGCCACGCGCTCCTTGAACGGCTTGAGCTTCTCGTAGAGCTCGTCCGGGTCGACCTCGTCGTGCGGTTCCGACTCGCCCACGAGCCAGGGCGCGGCCTCGACGGCGGTGCGCCAGGCGGCCTCGTCGGGGTCGGTGTCGGATCCGGCGGCTCCCGGCTCGGGCGGCGCCGGCTCGATCTTGTCGAGGTAGACGTTCGTGTACTGGCCGCGCTGCGTCTCATGGAACTCGATGCGCGCCCGCCGGCCCGCGAGCCCCTGCGCGGCCGTGCCGATCGACTCGCGGAACGTCGTGTACTCGTTGCCGTCCGAGTCGCGCAGAACGAAGCGCAGGTTGCCCGTTCGGGTCTCGAACGTCATGACCTCGTCGACGTTGACGACGGCCTCCATCTCCCCGCGCCTGTACCCACTATGTTGGCCGCGATGCATCGACGAGCGTTCGGCAGCAGCGGGATCGAGGTCTCCGAGATCGGATACGGCGCCTGGGGCATCGGGCGCTCGATGTGGGAGGGCGCGGAGGACGACGAGTCCGTGCGCGCTCTCCATCACGCGATCGACCACGGCGTCAACTTCATCGACACCGCGGCGGCATATGGCGACGGCCACTCGGAGCGGCTCGTGGGCCGCGTCGTGGGCGAGCGCGACGAGCGCGTCTACGTGGCCACGAAGGTGCCGCCGAAGAACATGATCTGGCCGGCCGAGCTCGGCGACGACGTGTCCGACGTGTTCCCGGGCGATTACATCCGCGCTCACACGGAGCGCAGCCTGCGGAATCTCGGCGCCGAGACGCTCGACCTCCAGCAGCTTCATGTCTGGCGCGACGAGTGGCTCGACGAGGGCGACTGGCGGGAGACCGTCGAGGACCTCAAGGCGGAGGGCAAGATCCGCCTGTTCGGGGTCTCGATCAACGACCACCAGCCTGAGAGCGCGCTGCAGATCGTCAGGAGCGGGGTCGTCGACAGCGTGCAGGTGATCTTCAACGTCTGGGACCAGTCGCCGCGGGAGGAGCTGTTCCCCGCCTGCATCGAGCACGGAGTCGGCGTGATCGTCCGCGTGGCCCTCGACGAGGGCGGGCTCACCGGGGCGATCCGGCACGACACCGAGTTCCCGCGAGGCGACTTCCGCAACGAGTACTTCGGCGGCGAGCGGCGCCGCGAGGTGGCCGAGCGCGTCGACGCGATCCGCGAGGACCTCGGGATCGAGCACGACGAGGTGGCGGAGGCCGCGCTGCGCTTCGTGCTCTCGGAGCCCGCCGTGTCGACGGTCATCCCGGGCATGCGAAGCGTCCGCAACGTCGAGCGCAACGTCCGCGTCGGCGACGGCCGCGGCCTGCACGAGGAGCACGTCGAGAAGCTGAGGGGGCACGCGTGGGAGCGCAACTTCTACGAGCCGGCCTCCTAGCCGCGGCAGTCGCGCTCGCCGCGGCGGCTCCGGCGGCGGCGGGAACGGGCGGCCGCGACTTTCCGCGCTCCTTCCTGTGGGGCACGGCGATCGCCGCGTTCCAGACCGAGGCGGGCGGGAGCCCCTCGAACGCGGACCGGCGCAGCGACTGGTGGGTCTGGAGCCACGACGCCGAGAACATCGCCGCGGGCCACGTCAGCGGTGACCTCGTCGAGCGCGGCCCCGGCCACTGGCGGCGCTTCCGGGACGACTCGCGACTCGCCGCCGAGCGGCTCGGCGCGAACGCGTTCCGCATGTCGATCGACTGGAGCCGGATCTTCCCCCGCTCGACCGGGGACGCGCGCACGCCGCGACAGCTCGACCGGCTCGCGAACGAGCGCGCGGTGCGGCACTACGCGAAGGTGCTGCGCTCCGTCCGCGCGCGCGGCATGCGGCCGGTGCTCACCCTCCACCACTTCACGACGCCGACCTGGCTGCACGACCCGATCGAGGCGCGCGAGGCGTTCGAGGGCCTCGGCGCCGACGACCCGCCGCCGCGGCTCGAGCGCGGCGGCTGGCTGAGCGACCGCACGGTGCGCGCGTTCGGCAGGTACGCGGCCTGGGCCGCCTGGCGCTACGGCGACCTCGTCGACCTGTGGGTGACGGTGAACGAGCCGATGGTCGTCGCCACCAACGGCTACGTGAACGTGCCGGGCGCGTTCGCGAGCTGGTTCCCGCCGGGCGTCTTCAACTTCCCCGCCGCCGTCAGGGTCGTGCGCAACTTCGCCCGCGCGAACGGGCTCGCCTACGACGCGGTCCACCGCTACGACCGGCGCGCGCAGGTCGGGCCGGTGCACAACATGATCGCCTTCACGCCCGCCGACCCGGCGCGGCCGGAGGACGTGCGCGGCGCAGAGCACGCGGACTACATCTTCAACCGGGTCTTCCTGAACGCCGTGGTGCGCGGCCGGCTCGACGCGAACGTGGACGGCCGCATCGAGGCCGGCGAGCGCCGGCCCGAGCTGCGCGGCCGCGCCGACTTCATCGGCCTCAACTACTACTTCCGCAGCCGCGTCACGGGCCTCCCCGCGCCGGCGAGCACGACGATCCCGCTGTTCGACTTCCTGCCGACGAACACGTACGCCCACCCGCAGAACACGTCGGCCCCGGCGTGCCCGAGCGTCTGCACCGAGTTCGGCTGGGAGATCTACCCCGAGGGCTTCCGCAGGGTGCTCGGCATCGCCGGGAGCTACGGGCTGCCGGTCTACGTGACGGAGAACGGCCTCGCCGACTCGGACGACGACCAGCGGCGGGCCTACCTCGTCTCGCACCTGCGCGCGCTGCGGGCCGCCATGGCGGCGGGCGAGGCGCGCGTGAAGGGCTATTTCGCCTGGTCGCTCGTCGACAACTTCGAGTGGGCCGCCGGCTTCTACCCGCGCTTCGGGTTCTTCTCGTACGACCCGGACACGCTGCGCCGCACCGAGCGCCCGAGCGCGGGCACGTTCAGGCGCATCGCGCGCACGGGCCGGCTGCCGGGCTAGGCCGACGCCCGCAGGGCGGGCGGGCTCAGGCGTGCCGCCTCGGGGAGCATTCCTGGCGAGGGGTCGTCAGACGACACCGATCCAGGACTGCCCGCGGGGCGCCCTAGGGCTCCTCGGGGGAGAACGTGTCGCAGTCGCCCGGCTCGCCGCGCTCGCGGCCCGTGTTGAACCAGCTCGCGCGCTGCTCCGAGCTCCCGTGCGTGAACGAGTCGGGGTCGACGCTGCCGGAGGCGCGCCGCTGCAGCCGGTCGTCCCCGACCGCCTCGGACGCACCCACCGCCTCCTCGACGTCGCCCTGCTCGAGGTCGCCGGCCGCGTACACGGTGTTGGCCCAGACCCCGGCGTAGCAGTCGGCCTGCAGCTCGAGCCGCACCGACAGGTCGTTGGCCGCGCCGGGGTCCTGCTGCTGGAGCCGGCGCACCTCGGTCGAGGTGCCGAGCACGTTCTGGACGTGGTGGCCGACCTCGTGCGCGATCACGTACGCCCAGGCGAAGTCGCCCGACGCTCCGAGCTGCCTCGCCATGTCGTCGTAGAACGACAGGTCCACGTAGACGCGCCGGTCGGCCGGGCAGTAGAACGGGCCGACGGCAGACGAGGCGCTCCCGCAGCCCGTGGACACGCCGCCGCGGTAGAGCACGAGCTGCGAGCGGTCGTACCGGCGACCCGCGCGCTCGAAGGTGTCCGCCCACGTGTTCTGCACGCGGGTGAAGACGTACGAGCTGAACTTCTTCAGCTCGAGCTCGGGGTCCTGGCCGGCCGGGATCGGCTGGGCGTCGGGCGCCTGTGCCGTGCCGCCGAACTGGCTGTCGACGCCGAAGGCGCTGCCGCTGCCGCCGCCCGACAGCAGCGTGATCAGCACGAACGCGATCGCGCCCACGATGCCGAGCCCGCCGGGAATCGCCACGCGCCCGCCGCCCGGGATGCCGCCGAAGCCGCCCCCGCCACCGCCGCCCCCGCGCGCGTCGATGACGTCCGAGCTGCGTCCCCCTTTGCGGTTCCAGCGCATCGGGCTACATCCTTACGGGCACAGAACGCGTTTGCGCTACGCCCTCAGTGGATATCCGGTGCTTGTCAACGAACGAGGGAGGAACCCTTGTACATCGGCATCGGAACGCTAGTCGTAATTCTGCTGATCGTCCTGATTCTCGTCGTCCTGTAGGAGCCCGCCCTCCGGGTCCCCCGGCGCGAGGCGTACCATGCGCCCGTCGAGAGGGGACCCGGTTGGATTGGGCTGCGAAGCGGAACGGCCGCCGGCAGGCGCGGGCGGCCGAGCTCGAGGCGGAGGTGGCACGCGCGGTCGCGGAGCGAGCGCGCGCGCTTCAGCGCGTCACGGACGCCGCGCTGACCCACCTGCGCCTCGACGACCTGCTCGAGGAGCTGCTCGCGCGCGTGTCCGAGGAGCTCGTGGCGGACAGCGCCGCGGTGCTGCTCGTCGACCGCGATGACGAGCTGATCGCCGCTCGCGGCCAGGGCCCCTCGGGCGCGACGATCGAGGTTCCCCTGCTCGCCGGCGAGCGGGTGATCGGCGTGATCCAGGTCGGCTGGCTGCGCGACCGGCGCCCCACGCCGGGCGAGATCGACCTGCTCAGCCTCGCGGCCGACCGCGCGGCGCTCGCCATCGAGCGCGCTCGCCTCTACGAGCGCGAGCGGGCCGTGGCCGACCAGCTCCAGAACAGCCTCCTGCCCGAACGCCTGCCGGAGATCCCGGGCGTCGAGCTCGCCGCCCGCTACCGCCCCGCCGGCGCGCGCTTCGAGGTCGGCGGAGACTTCTACGACGCGTTCCAGATCTCGGAGGGCCGCTGGCTCGTGGTCGTCGGCGACGTCTGCGGGAAGGGTCCCGAGGCGGCGACGCTGACCGCGCTCGCCCGCTACACGCTGCGCGCGGAGGCGATGCACGAGCCACGCCCCGCCGAGCTGCTCGGGCTCCTGAACGACACGATCATCCGGCAGCGCTCCGACGGCCGCTTCTGCACCGCTGTCTGCGCCACGATCGACCTGCATGACGGCGTGATCGAGGCCAGCGTGGCCTCGGGCGGCCATCCGCTGCCGATGGTGCTGCGCGCCGACGGCAGCGTCCAGGAGGCGGGAAGCTCCGGCACGCTGCTCGGGATCGTGGCCGACGTCGACATCGAGGACGCGCACCTGCGCCTTGCCCCCGGGGACACGCTCGTGATGTTCACGGACGGCCTCACGGAGGCTCACGCGCCCGAGCGGATCACGGAGCCCGCCGAGCTCGCGGCGATGCTCGCCCGCTGCGCCGGCAGCGACCCGGGCGCGGTCGTGAGGGCGCTCGAGGCGGACGCCCTCGGAGACCAGCTCGGCGACCCCCGCGACGATCTCGCTGTGCTCGCCCTGCGGGTGGTCGATCCCTCCGCGTCCCCGGTCGAGCGGCCGCTCGAGCACCCGGAGCTCGACGCGGGCACGAGCTCGGCGCCGGGCGGCGGCGGCGCGGCCACGGCCGCCCCGACGGCGCCCGGGCTGGCGCTCTGGATACCCGCCACGTCCGACGCCCCCACGATCGCGCGCCACGCGGCCACGCGCAACGGGCGCCTGCGCGGACGCACGCGCGAGACGGTCGAGCTGCTCGTGACCGAGCTCGTCACGAACGCGATCCGGCACGCCGGCCTCGACACTCACGACCTGGTCTCCGTGCGGATCGAGGAACGGCCCGGCATGCTCCGCTGCGAGGTCGGCGACACGGGCCGCGCGGCCGCGACGATCACCGCGGCGGGCCCGCCCGGCCACCTCGGAGAGGCGGCGAGCGGCGGCATGGGGCTGTACCTCGTCGACCGCCTCGCGGACCGCTGGGGCGCCGAGCAGGGGTCGGACGGCACCTGCGTCTGGTTCGAGCTCGCGCTCTAGCCGCGGTACTCGAGCCGGCCCTCGACGGGCATGCTCGCCGACAGGAGCGGCGAGGGCGCGTCGGGGTCGTCCTGGTCGCAGACGAACGTGAAGTCGAGCACGCCCGTGTCGATCGCGGCGTGGACGCCCTCGACCTTCCAGCGGCGGTCGATCGTCCGCAGGCGCTCAACCTTGCCGTCCACGCCGAGCGTCCCCACCACGGAGCCGCGGATCGTCCCGTCGTCCGCCTCGGCCGACGCCGTGAACACCACGAGCTGCTCGGCCACCGGCGTCGCGTCCGAGAAGCAGAGCGGCACGCCGTCGATCTCGCCGAGCTCGTAGGCCCGCACCTCCTCGAGCTCCTCCGCATCGAGGCGGAGGTCGTTGCGCAGCGAGCCCATCACCTCCGCGAGCGAGAGCTCCGCGACGAGGTTCGTCCCGAGCTCCGAGTTGCCGCGCTGGAACAGCCACAGGCGCTCGCCCATCGCCGCCGCGCCCTCCACGTTCAGCTCCGCCGCGTGCTCGCGCAGCAACCCGTAGAGCGGGCCGAGGTCGAGCTCGCGCGGGTCGCCCGCGAGCGAGCCGTCGGCGCCGAGCGCGCAGACGAAGCCGCGGTCGCGCGCCCCGCCCTCCGCGGAGCCCGAGCCGAGCCCGAGCAGCGCGCCGTACGGGTGCTCCTCGAACGGCGGCAGCAGCGTGAGCGCCTCGAGGTCCGGCTTGTGCTCCGAGCGCTCGCCGTGATCGGAGGGCAGCTCGCCGTCGAGAACCCGCACGAGGCGGCCGGGCTCGCCCGAGGAGAGCTCGAACACGCCGAGGTGCAGCTCGTCGTCGCCGATCACGTAGACGAAGTCGCCGCGCCGGACGACGCCGCTCGCGGCGCTCAGGTGCGAGGAGCGCCCGGGGGCCGAGGGCTCGCTGACCTCGAGGTCACGCAGCCTGCGCAGCTCGAGCGCCGGCAGCGATTCGGGTTGTGCGCTCTCGGCCATTCAGGCTGGCGTACCCTGAGGCGGTGACCGCCACACTCCCGCCCGGCCCGCGCATGCCGTCGGCGCTCCAGATGCTCGGCTTCTGGGCGCGCCCGATTCCGTTCTTCGAGCGCTCCCGGGCGCGCTACGGCAACCGCTTCACGGTCCGGCTGCTCCAGAACCCGCCGGCGGTCATGCTCGCGGACCCGGACGTGATCCGCGAGGTCTACACCGCGCCCGCCGGACGTGCTTCACCCCGGCGAGGGCGCGGGCATCCTGTCGATCATCGTCGGCCGGTACTCCGTGATCCTGCTCGACGAGGACGCGCACCTGAGCCAGCGCAAGCTGATGCTGCCCGCGTTCCACGGCGAGAAGATGAAGGCACTCACCGGCGTCGTCGAGGAGGAGGCGGAGCGGGAGATCGACGGCTGGCCCTCGGGCGAGCCCGCCGAGTTCCATGCGCGCCTCCAGGATCTGACGCTCGGGGTCATCCTGCGCGCGGTGTTCGGCGTCGATCGCGGCGGCCGCTTCGACGACCTGCGCGCGCGGCTCGGGAAGCTGATCGGCACCGCCACGAGCCCCGGCTCCTTCATGCCGGCGCTGCGCCGCGGGCCGACCTGGCGCGATTACCACCGCGAGCGCGACGAGGCGGACGCGCTGCTCTACGAGCTGATCGACGAGCGCCGCGCCGCCGCCGAGGAGCGCGACGACGTCCTCTCGATGCTGCTCGCCGCGCGCCACGAGGACGGCACGCCGATGTCGCATCAGGAGCTGCGCGACGAGCTGATGACGCTGCTCGTGGCGGGCCACGAGACGACGGCCTCCGAGCTCGCCTGGGCGTTCGAGCGGCTCGCCCGCACGCCGCACGCGCTCCGCCGGCTCACCGAGGAGGTCGACGCGGGCGAGGACGAGGACTACCTCACCGCCACGATCCAGGAGACCCTGCGGCGCCGCCCCGTCCTCCCCACGTCCGCCCCGCGGCTCGTGATGAAGGAGGTCGAGATCGGCGGCTGGCGCTACCCGCGCTGGCTGCACGCTCGTGCCGAACGCGCACCTCGTCCACCACGACCCGGCGATCTACCCGGACCCGTACGCGTTCCGGCCCGAGCGCTTTCTCGACTCCCAGCCCGGCACCTACACGTGGATCCCGTTCGGGGGCGGCCGCCGGCGCTGCCTCGGGGCCAGCTTCGCGCAGCTCGAGATGAAGATCGTGCTGCGCGCGCTGCTGCGCCGCTACTCGGTCGAGACGGCCGGCCCGGAGGCCGAGGGAACGGTCCGCCGAGCGATCACGATCAGCCCGCGAGCGGGCGCGCGAGTGGTCCTGCGGGAGCGCTCGGGCACGCGTCAACCGGTGGCCGCATAGCCCTTCGGAGAGCCTCGGACTTGCGAATCCGTCCGGTTCGTCCGAGCATTGTTCCTACCGTGCACCAGGAACCGGACCCCGGCTACCCCCTTCCCGCGCAGGGAACACCCGACCTTCGGCCGCTCGAGCCACCGCCCGAGCGGCCGGGCGAGGGCGAGCCGGGGCTCGGCTATCTGCGGCGCGTCTTCCTCGCCACCGAGGAGGCGAACCGGCGGGCGATCCTGGCAATGCTGAAGCCGCGCCCGGGCTGCCGCCTGCTCGACCTCGGGCCGCACGACGGCGAGTTCACGCTGCGGGTCGCCGCCCGCCTGCGGGCCGGCTCTGTTTCGGGCGTCGAGCTGCTCGACGTGCACGCCGAGATCGCGCGCCGGCGCGGGATCGACGTGACGGTCGGCGACATCGACGACGGCCTGCCCTTCGACGACGGCTCGTTCGACGTGGTCCACGCGAACCAGGTCATCGAGCACATCAGGCGCACGGACCAGTTCCTCTGCGAGGTGCGCCGCGTGCTGGCGCCCGACGGGCTCGTCTGCCTCTCGACGAACAACCTGGCGAGCTGGCACAACGTGGTCTCGCTGACGCTCGGCTGGCAGCCGATGCCGATGCACGTGAGCGACGACGTGATCCTCGGCAACCCGCTCAACCCCGAGCACGGGGATCGCCACCGCGACGCCGGCCGCACCCACCTGAGGCTGTTCACGGCCCGCGCGCTCGAGGAGCTCTGCGGTCATCACGATCTCGCGCAGGTGGCCACGAAGACCGTCGGCTACTACCCGCTACCGCCGCTCGTCGCGCGCCTGGCCAACCGGATCGACCCGATTCACGGGGCGTTCCTGGTCGGCCTGTTCAGGCGCGAAACCAGTCGAGCGTGAGCTTCAGCCCCTCCTGGATCGAGACCTTCGGCGTGTAGCCGAGGTCGCGCTTCGCCGCCGACACGTCCGCCTGCGAGTGGCGCACGTCGCCCGCTCGCGGATCCTCGTAGCGGGCGTTCGGCTCCTGGCCGATCAGGTCGCCGAGGCTCTGCAGAAGCTGGTTGAGCGTCGTGCGGTCGCCGGCCGCCATGTTGTAGGCGTTGCCGCCCACGCCCTCGGCGGTCATCGCGAGCATGTTGCCCTCGACCACGTTGCCGACGTAGGTGAAGTCGCGCGACTGCTCGCCGTCCCCGAAGACGACGGGCTGTGAGCCGTTCAGCATCGCGTCCATGAAGTTCGGGACGACGGCCGCGTACTGCGACATCGGGTCCTGGCGCGGGCCGAAGACGTTGAAGTAGCGCAGCGCCACCGTCTCGAGGCCGAACACCTCGTGGAAGCTGCGGCAGAAGCCCTCGCCCGCGAGCTTCGCCACCGCATAGGGCGAGATCGGCTGCGGCAGGAGACCCTCGTGCTTCGGCAGCTCGGGGTTGGCCCCGTAGATCGAGGATGAGGACGCGTAGACCACGCGCCGCACGCCCGAGTCGCGCGCCGCGAGCAGCACGTTGAGCGTGCCTGTGACGTTTGTTGCATTCGACGTGAGCGGGTCCTGAACGGACCGCGGCACCGAGGGCAGCGCCCCCTGGTGGAGCACCACCTCGCAGCCGGCGACGGCGTTGTGGACGCGCTCGTAGCTCTGGATGTCTCCCTCGACGATCTCGATGTCGTCCGTCACGGCCAGCAGGTTCTCCCGCCGGCCGGTGGCGAAGTTGTCGAGCACGCGCACGGCGTGCCCGTCTGAGAGCAGGCGATCAACGATGTGGGAGCCGATGAAGCCGCCCCCGCCGGTTACCAGGATCTTCACGGCGCTCCACGGTACACCCGCAAATCGGGGACGGCGATTCGTCCATTCGTCGATGGACGGCTAATGGCCCCCTGTTCGACATCGGAGGGCGATTTCTCCCGCGCTTCCTGCGGCTCTGACGAGCCAAGGGCGTGATGCCCTCCATGCATCGCACATTGCAGAACTTTGGCCGCCTGGTGGTGGTCCTGGCCGCCCTGCTCGCCCTTGCATGCACGGCGCTGTCCACCCCCCCGAGCGCCTCCGCCGCCACCTCTCCGAGCGCCTCCGCCGCCAAGGCGAAGAAGTGCGTGAAGAAGGCCGGAAAGGCAAAGAAGGCCAAGAAGGCCAGGAGCGCAAAGAAGCGCAAGAAGGCCTGCAAGACCAGGAAGGCCCGCAAGGGCAGGAAGGGCTTCCGGGCCCCCAACGGCGGCAGGCAGACCCGCCGCGACGTTGACGGCGACGGAATCCCGAACGGCCGCGACCTCGACGTGGACGGCGACGGAATCCCGAACCGCATCGACGACGACATCGACGGCGACCGGATCCCGAACTCCTCGGACCTGAACATGGACGCCGATCCGCGCATGAACGCCACGGACCGCGACATCGACGGCGACCGCCTCCCCAACACCGCCGATCGCGACGCCGACGCGGACCGCAAGGCGAACGACTACGACCACGACATCGACGGCGACGGCACCGAGAACGCCTACGACGCCGACAGCGACAGCTCCGGCGACGCCCTGCTCGGCGCGTCCGGCGCGGTCCAGGGCGCCCGCAACTTCGTCGGCCTCTCCTCGGACGACGCCTTCTGGGGCACGGACGCCGACCCGAGCCGGGCGCGGACGATGGCGTCCGTCGCGGCCACGGGGGCGCCGACCCTGCGCGCGGCCTTCCTCTGGTCCGTGATCGAGCCGAAGCCCGGCAAGTACGACTTCGAGCTTCACGACGGCTTCGTCGAGGCGGCCGCCAAGCAGAACATCACGCTGCTGCCGATCCTGATCGACCCGCCGAGCTTCTACTCGAGCAACCCCGGCGCCAGCGGCTATCAGCCGCCGTCCGACAACGGCGCCTTCGCGCGCTACGCAGCGCAGCTCGTGCGCCGCTACGGGCCCGGCGGCCAGTTCTGGCGCTCGCACCCCCAGCTCCGCGAGCTGCCGATCCGCAGCTGGCAGATCTGGAACGAGCCGAACCTGCCCCAGTACTGGGGCGGAACGCCGAACCCGGCTGCCTACACGGCGCTGCTGAAGGCGGGCTCTCAGGGGATCAAGTCGGTCGACCCCGGCGCCCATGTCGTGACCGCCGGCCTGAATGACTCCGAGATGGGCATCAAGCTGAGCGACTTCCTCTCCGGGATGTACGCGGCCGGCGCCCTCGGCAGCTTCGACGTGCTCGGGATGCACCCGTACGCCCCGGCCGCCGACCTCGTCATCGACCAGGTCTCGCGCGCCGCCCAGCAGATGCAGGCCGCCGGCGACGACGCCCGCATCCTGATCACCGAGGTCGGCTGGGCCACCGGCGGCCCGGCGGACCGGGCGCTCGTGGTGAGCGAGGACGGCCAGGCAAACCTGATCCGCACCACCTTCTCCCGCCTGGCGCGCCTGCGCACGGAGCTCAGGCTCGACGGCATCTACTACTACAACTGGCGCGACGTCTCGGCAGGCGGCGGACGCGACCACTGGGGCCTCCACACCGGCCTCTACCGCGAGAACGGCTCAGCCAAGCCCGCCTTCCAGGCGATGCGCGAGGCCACGGCCGTCACGGGCTGACCGGTCCCAAGGGCCGTCCGCAAATAGCGGATTCGCCCTATTCGGCGCGACGCGGCAGGAGTTGAGCGTCTTCAGGCCGAACTAGACGTTTGCGCGATTCCCGGATCGCTCTTAAGGTGGATGCCGGCAGGGGGGTGCAGTGTGCGCTCTCCAGATTTTCGTCTACACCTTGAGCTCAATCCGAAAAGGACTCGCACCTTGAAGTATCTGATCACAGGAGGGGCCGGTTTCATCGGCTCCCATCTCTCGGACCGCCTGACGGCCGACGGCCATGACGTCGTCGTCCTCGACGACCTGAGCACGGGTCGAATCGACAACATCGAGCACCTCGTCCGCTCGCAGCGCATCGAGCTCGTGGAGGGCTCGGTGACGAACGAGGACCTGATGCTGGGGCTCCTCGAGTCGGTCGACTCCTGCGTGCACCTCGCGTCGATCGTGGGCGTCAGCCTGGTTGTCGACAACCCGGTCGACACGCTGCTGAGCAACGTCCGCGGCAGCGACACGGTGCTCTCCGCGGCCGCGGCCGTCCAGACGCCGGTGCTCTACGCCTCGACCTCCGAGGTCTACGGCAAGCACTCGAACGGCGCGCTCGACGAGGACGCTGACCGCATCCTCGGCGCGATCCAGAAGGCTCGCTGGAACTATGCGACCTCGAAGTCCTTCGGCGAGGCGCTCGCGCTCGGCTACGCGAAGGAGCTTGGCGCGAAGAACGTCGTCGTCCGCCTCTTCAACACCGTCGGCCCGCGCCAGACGGGCATGTACGGAATGGTCCTGCCGCGCTTCGTGCGCCAGGCCGTCCGGGACGAGCCGGTCACCGTCTTCGGCGACGGCACCCAGACGCGCTGCTTCGCGCACGTGCACGACACCGTCGATGGCATCGTGCGACTGCTCGACTCCGACGACGCGGCCGGCCGCGTCTTCAACATCGGCAACGACAAGGAGATCTCGATCCTCAGCCTGGCCCGTCGCGTGATCGCGCAGGCCGGCTCGAGCTCCGACGTTCGCTTCGTCCCCTACGACGAGGCGTACGACGAGGGCTTCGAGGAGCTGGGTCGCCGCAAGCCGGACACCGCCCTCCTGCACGAGCTCACCGGCTGGACGCCCGAGCGCGACGTGGACGACGCGATCGAGGATGTGATCCTGCACGAGCGTGCCGGCCTGAACGGCCGGGTGCTGGAGGAAGCTCAGGTTGCCTGACGAGATTCGGCTTCTCCTCGCCTTCGCGCTCGCGGCGGGCCTCGTCCAGCTGACGGTGCCGCTGGCCATCCGGCTGGCGAACCGCACCGGCTTCCTGGACAACCCCGGCGGCTACAAGCAGCACGGGCGGTCCACGCCGTACCTCGGCGGGCTCGGCGTGATGGCGGCGGCGCTGCCGATCGCGCTCGTGTTCGGCGGCGGCAGCAGCGACGTGCTCATCATCGTCGGCTGCGCGGCCTTCCTGTGCCTGGTCGGGACGGCGGACGATCGGGTCAGCCTCGGCCCGCTGACGCGGGTGTTCGCCGAGTTCGTCGTCGCGCTGGCGCTGTGGCAGTCGGATCTCTGCTGGATCCTCTGGGACAACTCGGCTCTGAATCTCGCGCTCACGACGCTGTGGGTGGTCGGCATCGTCAACGCCTTCAACCTGATGGACAACCTCGACGGCGCCACGGGCACGCTCGGGGGCGTCTGCGCGGCCGGAGCCGCGGTGTTCGCCATCGCGAACGGCTACATCCTGCTCGCCGTGCCGGCGCTCGCCGTCTCGGCAGCCTGCCTCGGGTTCCTGCGCTTCAACCTCGCCCGCCCGTCGCGGGTCTTCCTCGGCGACGGGGGCAGCATGCCGGTCGGCCTCGTGGTCGCCGCGACGATCATGGCGGTGCCGGCGACCGAGGGCTTCGGCACCGCAGCCGTGTTCGCCGTCGTGCCGATCGTCGGCCTCGTGGTCCTCGACACCTCGCTCGTCGTCTTCTCGCGGCTCCGCCGCGGCGCGGGCGTCCTCACCGGTGGACGCGACCATCTGACCCACCGTCTCGTCCAGCGGCTCGGCACGCCGCGAGCCGTGGCGCTCGTGCTCGGCACGACGCAGGTCTTCCTCTGCGTGGTCGGCATCCTGCTCGCCGACTCGAGCATGGTCGCCGTGTTCGCGGCCTCGATGGGCTACGTGCTGCTCGGAGCGGGCGCGATCTTCGTGCTCGAGTGGAAGTTCGCAGGCGGCACCGCGACCATCGCCCCGCCGCTCGCAGCGGCGCAGCAAGAGTCCGGTTCCTGACCGCGGCACCCGCCATCATCGAGCGTCCCGTGGACGCCGTTCGCCCCACCCCTGCCCGCCCCGTGCGCATCCTGCGCGTGATCGCGCGGCTCAACATGGGCGGGCCCTCGCACCACGTCGGCCTGCTCGGCAGCCGCCTCGACCCCGAGCGCTACGAGACGCTGCTGCTCCACGGGGAGCTCGGTGCCGGCGAGGACTCGCTCGAGGAGTCGGTGCGGGCCCGCGGAATCGCGATGGCGCAGGTTCCGGGGCTCCGGCCCGAGCTCCGGCCGCACGACGACGCGCGTGCGCTCGGCTCGATCACGCGGGCGATCCGGCGCCTGCGTCCCGACATCGTCCACACCCACACCGCGAAGGCCGGGATGCTCGGCCGCACGCGCCGCCGTGATGGCCGGCGGGCCGCGGCCCGTGATCGTCCACACCTACCACGGGCACGTTCTCGAGGGCTACTTCGGACCGGCGCGCAACGCCCTGTATCGAGATCTCGAGCACCGGCTGGCGGGCGTGAGCGACGCCCTGATCGGCGTGAGCCAGGCGACGGTCGACGACCTGGTGCGGCTGGGCGTGGCGCCGCCGGAGAAGTTCCGCGTGGTGCCGATCGGCCTCGATCTCGACCGTTTCCTCGCCTCGACCCCGGCGGACGGCGCCGACGTTCCGCGCGCGAGTCCGGCGTGCGCGACGACGAGCTGCTGCTCACGTTCGTGGGACGGCTCGTGCCGATCAAGCGCGTCGACGTGCTGCTGCGGGCGTTCGCGCGTCGCGCGCGAGGCGGGCGCGCCTGTCCGGCTCGCCATCGTCGGAGACGGCGCCCCACGGGGCGAGCTCGAGCAGCTCGCCGCCGACCTCGGAGTGTCCGAGCAGGTCTGGTTCGCGGGCTACCGGGGGGACACGATGCCGGTCGCCGCGGCCGCGGACATCGCGGTGCTCAGCTCGGACAACGAGGGCACGCCGGTCTCGCTCATCGAGGCCGGGGCGGCGGGCAAGCCGGCGGTGTCGACCGACGTCGGGGGCGTCGCGGAGGTCGTGACGCCCGAGACGGGCCTGCTGGCGCCGGCGGGCGACCACGAGCGGCTGGGG
Organism: uncultured Thermoleophilaceae bacterium; assembly: GCA_963808775.1. Taxonomy (GTDB): domain Bacteria; phylum Actinomycetota; class Thermoleophilia; order Solirubrobacterales; family Thermoleophilaceae; genus JACVRW01. Next base: position 257,060 of record CAWEGR010000005.1, on the reverse strand, counting down.
CGGGCCATCGCGGCGCTGGCCGGAGACGCCGAGGGCCGGGCGCGGATGGGCGCCGCTGCCCGCGAGCACGTGCGCAGGCGCTATTCGGTCGATCGCCTCGTCCAGACATCGAGGGCGCGATGGGGACAGCGGCCCGCGTACACGTCAGGAACAGGTACTCAGTCGACCGGCTCGTGACAGACATCGACGCCCTCTACGCGATGCTGCTCGGGGATATCGGCTAACACTCCAGGCGGTCGGTGAAGTACATGATCGCGCGAGTCAAGAACGTCGTTCACTGATCTCTTCGAGAATTTGGGCGAGCTGAGCCGCGCGAGTCCGACGACTCAGGTTGTCGACCTCACGAGTGACCCGCTGGACTTCCAGCCCGGCGTGGAGCGCTCGCACCACGCCGTCCACGTCGTCCGGGGCAACGCGGAAGCAGCCAGGTTGATCCTCGAGCATCCGGGCCGCGTCCGTGCCTGCCTCGCCTATGAAGAGGATCGGTCGGTCGCTTGCGAGGTACTCGAAAAGCTTTGCCGGCACCCACCCGGCGGTCTTGGGCGAGCCCGCCGGGAAGCCGCATGCGAGCAACATCGATGAGTTCGCGAGTAACTGAACAGCCTCGGAATGGGGGATGAAGCCCGTTGCCTCCAACCGGCCATCGACACCCGCTTCCGCCGCACCCCTTCGTGCGTCGGCCGGCATGGAGCCGATGAATCTGACTCGGAGGTCGGCAAGGCGACCATCGCCGAGCCCGTCTCGCAGCGCTGCCCAAAGCGGGCTGAGGTCCTGCAAGCCGCTGTAGAACGTGCCCAGGTGCGTTAGCACGGGAGAGTCCGGCACCGTGCCGCGAGGAATCCCGTCATGTCCGTTCGGGAGAACCACCACGGCGCGACCCCATCTGTGGCCATAGTGCTGGGCCCAGGTCGGGGTCGGCATCGCCACAGCGTCGGGACGCCGCACAAGACGCCGCTCGTGCAAGCGAGCCAGGCGCCGGTGATGGACGGCGACTCCGTCGGCCCAGGGATCCCGGAATTCCGCTAGCCACGGGAGACGCGCGCGTCTGCTTACCGATCCAGCGACGAGATGGGCCGTGATGGGGTTCGACGAGGAGAACACCGCATCGAACCGGTTCGACCGGGTCGCCGCGAGCGCCGTTCTCACCGCCCCGGAATACCACCCGATCTGCGCATCGGGGTAAGCCAAGAGCGATCGCGCGAGCGACCGAGCGCGTCGCACGACACTCTCCGGCGAGGCCGCGGGCGTCGCCGACGCGGAGAGGGAAGAGCGCGATCGCCCGATCAAACTCGGTTCGAGCGAGCGCGCTCTGAGAACCGAAGCGGCTGCATAGGTGAGGTCGGCGTCCACAGCGTGAGGAGTCCGGCCCGGGGCCACAACCGTCGCTTCCCACCCGAACCTGGGCAGCTCTTCCGCAAAGCGAGAAAGGCGGATACTGCCGATGCCGCCGATGGGCGGAAAGTAGTAGGCGATGATCAGAACGCGCTTCACGGTCGTCATTGTCGCGCTGCACGCCGTCGTTCAACACGTCGAACACTTGTCCAGGGCGGCAAAATCCGGGCTATCCTGGAACTCGGCTCGCCGCATTCGCCGCCTGACGTCGATCGCCCGCGCGCCTCGCTTTCATGAATCGCACCGAAATGCAGGGGGAAGCGGCCGTACGGTCGCAGAGCTTCGCGCCGCTCGAATCCGAGACGGAGCGCGTCATCGTTCCCGCAAAGCGACGCATCTCGCTGAGGGACGTCGCGCGCGAGGGCGCAGTCATCCGCGTGCTTGCAGCCCGCGATTTCAAGGTCAAGTACAAGCAGTCACTGCTCGGCCCGATCTGGCTCGTCTTCCAGCCGCTCGCGCTGCTGGTCGGTTTCCTCGTCGCCTTCCAGGGTCTTGCGGATGTCGAGAGCTCGGGCGTCCCATACGTCGTCTTCGCCCTTGCCGGGTTGAGCGCCTGGTCCTATTTCCAGAGCGCCATGATGATCGGAACGGCCTCGGTCATCTCGAGCATCAACCTGGTCCGGTTCACTCCGTGCCCTCGCCCGGCCTTTCCGATCGCCTCGCTGATCGCCTCTCTGCCTTCGGTGGCCGTGACCGTTGCGGGAGCTCTGCTCGCAGCGGCGATCGCGGGAGAGCTGTCGTGGCGCATCGTGGCGCTTCCGCTCGGCCTCCTTTGGCTTGGCCTCATGACCGCTGGGACCGTGGGCATCACGTCCGCGCTGACTGTTCGATACCGAGACATCGGCAGCGCTATGCCGTTCCTTCTCCAGGTCGGCGTCTTCCTGACGCCTGTGGGCTACTCGATCGCGGAGCTCGGCGACACCGCGCGCATCCTGGTTGAGCTGAACCCACTGACCGGCATCATCGAGGCGTGGCGGTGGATGATCATCTCGGGATACTCACCGTCGGCCGAGCCGATCCTCATCTCTCTCGCGCTGACCATTTTCCTTGCGGTGGCCGGATGGCGGATCTTCACGCGACTCGAAACGACTATGGCCGATGACATCTGAGCATGGCAACGGCAACGGCGCATATCCCGTCGCGGTTTCTGCGACCGGGCTGACCAAGGAATACGTCCTCGGAGAGCACCGCAGCCTGCGGCGAACGCTCCGCGCAATGACCGGTCGCGCAACGAGTCCATCTGGACCTCCGTTCACCGCTCTGAAGGACGTCAGCTTCTCGATCCCCCGGGGGCAGGCCCTCGGCGTGGTGGGCACCAACGGCTCGGGGAAGTCAACTCTCCTGCAGATCCTCGCGGGGGTCACCCTTCCGAGTCAGGGCAGGATGACGATAAAGGGGCGGGTGCTTCCGCTACTCGTCGTGGGCACCGGCTTCCATCCGGAGCTGACTGGCCGGGAGAACGTCTCACTCTTTGCTTCCTCGCTCGGAGTACCTCGAGCGGTCATCCAAGATCGTATGGATTCTGTCCGCGAGTTCTCCGAGCTGGACCGTCACATGGATACACCGCTCAAGCGCTATTCGAGCGGAATGGTGTCCCGGCTTTGCTTCGCGATCGCCATGCAGTTTCCGGCGGACGTGTACGTATTCGACGAGGTCCTGGCGGTGGTCGACGGTGAGTTCCAGGCCCGCTGCCTCGAGGAGATCAAGGGCCTTCACGCTGACGGACGGACGGTGATCTTCGTCAGCCACAGCTTGGACCAAGTGGCCGAGGTCTGCGATGCGGTCCTGTGGCTCGAACGGGGCGAGGTGAAGGCGTACGGAGCCGTCGAGCCAACCCTCGAGGCCTACGCTGCCGCTCATCACGGCGCAGAGGTTGGATAGCCGAGAGCTGAGCATCTGCGTTCTGCTTGATGGGCCCGTGACGCTCGACGGGCGCGTTCAGCGGACCGTGCGAACCCTGAGCCACATCGGGTCGGTTCTGCTGGTGACCTCGGGAGGGTCAGATCAGGATCAGAGCCTCTTCGGCGATAGCGTCGAGGTTCGGACGACCGTCCGTCCGCTGCCATCGGCACTGGACAAGTGGCTGCTCCTCCACCGGCTTCACGACCACTTGGCCGATGCCGCCGTATCCAGCGGCCGCCGGTTCGACATTGTCTGGGCGAACGATTACGCCACGCTCGCTCCCGCAAGGCGGCTCGCCAGGGAGAACGGCGCCAAGCTGGTCTACGACTCACACGAGCTCTGGCTTGAAACGGTGAATCAGTTCTTTCCGCGGGACGCGACATATCCGAAGGCACTCGCCTTCCGGTCGATCATCGGACTGTCCCGCGCGATCGGGAACCGCGAGGAGCCGAAGATGGCCCGCGAGGTGGACCTCCTGATCACGGCCAACGAGAGCTACGCGGGCGTCCTTCGCAAGCGCTTCGGCCGCGAGGACATTCACGTCGTGCTCAACTGCCCCGAGCTGACTCGGCTGGACCGATCGGACCGGATCCGCGACGAGTTCGGCCTCGCCCCGTCCGATCGCGTCGTCCTCTACCAGGGCATGATGAACGCTGGCCGAGGTCTGCCGCAGCTCGTCGCGAGCGCGCGCGACCTGCCCGAGGATGCGCGGGTCGTTCTCCTCGGGCATGGAACGCTTGCAGGACCTCTGCGCAGCACCGTGGAGTCCGAGGGCCTCCAAGACCGGGTGTTCATGGCCGGGCCGATACCGCAGCGGGAACTGCACGAATGGACCGCATCGGCGGACCTGGGAGTCTTGATCCTCGACCCGGTCAATCTGTCGAAGCGGCTTGCGCTGGCCAACAAGATCTTCGAGTACATGGGCGCTGGCATCCCGATCCTCGCGACCGACCTTCCGGAGAACCGCCGCATACTCGACCGGTGCAACTGCGGCTGGCTGGTGCCGGACTGGGATCCTGCCGCGCTGGCAGGCCACATTGCCCGCATACTCGCGAATCCTGAGGAGATGAGACGGCGCGGGGCCAACGGCAGGCGTTGGTTCGAGGAACGCTTCAACTGGGGCGAGGAGTCGAAAAACCTGCTCGCCGCGCTCGACGGGTTGGTACCCGGCGATCAGCTGACGTGCGGAGCGACCCCGTGACCGAGCGGGCCCTCGCGCAGCTCAAGTCGTGGCTGAAGGTGCGCTACCTCTATCCGCGGCGGTATCCGGGGAGCCGGATCGAATCGGTGATTCCGGACGCGTTGACCATCCGGCCGGGGACGATCATCAAGCACGACGTGTACGTCGAGTCGACGCTTGAGTACCTGGGGCGGCACATCTATCTCGGGGCCGGTGCGGCGATCCTCCATTGCGTTCGGATCGGAGCCTTTACGAGCGTGTCCCAGGGAGCTCGGGTCGGTCTTCCCCCCCACGCGATCGATCACGTCGGGTCCGGCCACATCTTCGCCTACCCGGGCCGAGGATGGGTGGAGACAGCGACTCACGACCCCGGACCGCCCGCCGAACTCGGGTGCGACGTTTTGATTTCGGCGAACGCCCTGATCCGATCGGGAGTGCGCATCGATCACGGCGCGGTGGTTGGTGCGGGTGCCGTGGTCACTAGGGACGTTCCGGCCTACGCGATCGTGGCGGGCGTACCGGCAGAAGTGATCAGCTGGCGCTTCGACGAGGACCTGCGTTCGAGACTCGCTGCCTCGGAATGGTGGACGAGGGGCGACGAGGATCTGCGCGCCCTGCGCAGCTCGTTCAACGATCCCCGGGAGTTCCTCAGCCGGCTCGGCGCGGGTCCGCCGTAGCGGCGGCGCGGCGAACGAAGTCCAAGTAGGCCTCCCTGTTGGCCTCGAAGCTGTAGCGGTCGAGCACGGTCGCGCGCGCCGCTCGTCCGATCTCCGGGAAGGAGCTCTCGGAGTCGATGGCCCGGCGGATCGTGGCCTCCCAGTCGTCCTCGGGCTCCACAAGGAAGCCGTTGACGCCGTCCTCCACGATCTCTCGATTCACGGTAAGGGCCGTCGCGATGCTGACGATCCCGAGGCCCATGTACTGGAGCAGCTTGAACCCGCACTTGCCGCGGCCGGCGGGCGTGTCGCGAAGGGGCATCACCCCGACGTCGATCCGCCGCAGATGGTCGAGATGCGTCGCCATGTCCCAGGGAATGTTCTCGACCTCTATCGACTCGGCCTCGTAGTCCCGGCCGCTGATCACGAGCAGCCTCAGCGGCGTGTCCTCCGCGATGCGCTCCAACGCCGGGACCATCAAGTCGAGCTGGCCCAGGTTCCCGGTCCCGCCGATCCAGCCGAAGACCAGCGGCGCGGAGCGCTTGCTGTAGCTCTTGTGGGGCTCGTTCTCGTAGTCCACGCAGGTGGGAATCACCACGACATCGTCCTTGCCGAGCTGAGGGCCGCGCTGGAGGGCGAGCCGCTCCAGGTAGCGGCTCCCGACTACGACCTTGCGGTAGAGCCCAAGGCTCGCCGTGAATTTGGAGGGGTGCTCGCCGAGCAGGCGACCGAAGAACCCCACCTCACGCGGCTCCCCCTTGGCAGCGGCAAGGTCGTCGTCGATGTCCAGTATTGCCTGGGGGTGCATCGCCAGCAGCAGGCGCTCCAGGAACAGCCCGCCGTAGTCGTTCCATAGGAGCAGCTCTCGATTGACGATGACCGCGCCGTACTCCTCCGATTCCAGGATCTGGCGAAGCCGGTGACGAGGCGGATAGAGGTAGAGCTGGGGGTCGTTGACCCTGACCCACGACCAGAAGCGCTTCTGGTCGAAAACGGTGTCGACTTCCACCCGAAACCCGGCTTCCTCGAGAATCCGTGCCCAGCGGATCGTGCGGTACTCATAGCCCGCGTTGCCAGGCCAGAACGCGCTTAGAAAGAGCACACGGTCGGGATCACCTGCGGAGGGCGTCCTTCGGCGCGCTCGCCAGGTGTGCCACTTGGCGCGCGCAATGACTGGAGCGAGGCCAAGGAGGACACGGAGCGAGCCGGTCACCTTCCTAACGGCGGCGCTCATGCGCCCGGCTACTCGCCCGCGGGTGTCTTGACGACGAGTCCCTGCCCTGTCGCGAGACTAAGAATCGAATAGCCGAGCTCCTCGGCCAGGGCGTTGTGGACGAGTCGCTGCGGACGTCGGTTCGATGCGCCGTAGTCGTCCAGCACCATGACGCCTCCACGGACCAGCCGTGGCCACAACTCGCGGACCGCGGCCTCCTCCGGCACGTGGTGGTTCAGATCGATGTGGAGAAAGGCGACGCGGTCGATAGGCGTCTCGCCGAACGTGGCGGGGATCTCGCCTAACACGAGCCTGACGCCTGGCCACTCCTGGAAATTGCTCGCGACAGCGTCCGGCCCGTCCGCGTAGTGCGGTGAAACCTTGCCGGCTGCGCTCTGCTTGCCCTGTGGGTCCGGAAGCGTGGGCTGGAAGGTGTCGAACAGGTACAGCGGGCGGTCCTCCCAGTCCAGGTACTCACAGACCGCGGACATCATGAAGCCGCGGCCCGTTCCACACTCTACGAACGCACCCTCTCTGGTGGCGGCGATCTCTGCTCCCCAGAGGACGGTGTGGGCGCGCCACCTGATCCCGTAGTCGAATCCGCCAGCCCGGACCGCTCGCTGATAGGCCCGGTCGAACCGCGGCTCGTGCACGAAGTCGCACGAGTTCAGCGTCCGAAGAGAATCCTCGTTGTACGGGTAGACCAGACCGCGCGGAGCCAGCGCCAGCTCCCGTGACGTCGGGGCGTGCCGGTTGAACAGACGCACCGCAGCCTCGAGGCCCCGGCCCAGGAGGGTGTCATCGGCATCCTTAGCGGCCATGGACCTCGCGGCTGGAGCCTAGCGGCGGTAAGACCGCAACGGCTCCGACCAGGGTTACAGTCATCGGGAATATGTCTCATTTGCAGCTCCAGGGAACCGAAGGCTGATGTGCGGCATCAGCGGCGTGGTCGGGGCGCCGGCGGGCGAGCGAGGTCATCGAGGCACAGCTCGACCTGCTCGACCACCGCGGCCCGGACGCCCGCGGCCACTTCGACGGGAGCGAGGGACTCGTCGGCCAGAACCGCCTGGCGATCATCGACCTCGTCACCGGCGATCCGCCGATCACCAACGAGGACCGCACGCGTCGCGCGTCGTCCTCAACGGCGAGATCTACAACTTCCGGGAGCTGCGCGACGAGCTGCGCGCGCGCAGGGCACGAGTTCAGCTCGGAGGGCGACACCGAGGTGATCGCCCACCTGGCGGAGGACCTCGAGCCGGTCGAGCTCGCACGCCGGCTCGACGGCATGTTCGCCTTCGCCGTCTGGGACGAGCGCCGCGGCCGGCTCGTGCTCGGCCGCGACCGGCTGGGCAAGAAGCCGCTCTACTACTGGCACGGCCGGCGGCCGGCTCGTGTTCGGCAGCGAGATCAAGGCGGTGCTCGCCGACCCCGCGGTGCCGCGCCGAGCTCGACCGCGGCGCGATCCCCGCCTACCTGACCTTCGGCTACGTGCCCACCCCGCGCACGTTCTTCGAGGGCGTGCGGAGCCTGCCGCCGGGCCACGTGCTCACCTTCGATGCCGGCGGCGAGCCCGTGCATCGAGCGCTACTGGGAGCCGCCGCTCGCGGGCTCGACGGCGTCGACGCCGCGCTCGACCTCTCGCCTCGAGGCCGCGGCGCGCGAGGTCCGCGCGGCTGCTCGAGGCCGCGGTCGAGCGGCGCCTGATCGCCGACGTGCCGCTCGGCGCGTTCCTCAGCGGCGGCGATCGACTCGAGCGCCGTCGTCGGCGATCATGGCCTCGCTGATCGACCAGCCCGTGCGAGACGTTCACGATCGGCTTCGAGGACCGCGAGGGCTTCGACGAGCGGCCGTACGCCGCGGCCGGTCGCGCGAGCGCCTCGGCACCGACCACCACGAGTTCGTCGTCCAGCCCGACGCCGTCGACCTGGTCGAGCGGCTCGTCTGGCATCACGACCAGCCGTTCGGCGACTCCAGCGCCGATCCCGACCTACCTGCTGAGCGAGCTGACCGCGCGGCACGTCACCGTCGCGCTGTCGGGCGACGGCGGCGACGAGCTGTTCGCCGGGTACGAGCGCTTCGCCGCCGGGCCTCGCGGCGCGCCGCTACGCGCATGCTGCCCGCGCCGCTGCGGCGGCGCGGTGGGCGGCGCGCTCGGCCGCTGCCGCCGACCGCGCTGCGGCGGCAGGCGCAGCGCGCCGCAGCGCTTCGCCGGGGTGGCCGGCGCGCGGCCTGCCGGACGCCTACCGCTCCTGGATCAGCTACGTCGCCGAGGACGGAGCGCGACGCGCTGCTCGACGGCCGCCGCGACGACTGGGCGCTCGACGGACTACCGCGCGATCTGGCGGCGCTCGGCAGGGCGCCCACCCGCTCGACCGCCTGCTCGACCTCAACCTGCGGACCTACCTGCTCGACGACCTGCTCGTGAAGGCCGACCGGATGAGCATGGCCCACGGCCTCGAGGTGCGCTCGCCGTTCCTCGACGCCGAGCTGCTCGCGTTCGCCGCCGCGGCTGCCGCCCGCGCTCAAGGTGCGCGGGCTCTCGCTCAAGCGGGTGCTCAAGGCGGCGGTGGCGCGACCTGCTGCCCGCAGGAGATCCTCAAGCGCGGCCGAAGCGCGGCTTCGGCGTGCCGCTCGACCGCTGGTTCCGCGAGGACCTGCGCAGCTACGTCGACGGCACGCTCGGGGCGCCCGACGCCCGTGTGCAGCGAGCACCTCGTCCCGGGCGGCGCTCGACCGCCTGCTCGCCGAGCACCACGCCGGCGCGCGCAACCACGGCCACGCGCTGTGGACGCTGCTCACGCTCGAGGTCTTCCTGCGGCGCGAGGGCTGGTAGCTCCTAGGGAGCGCGCACGGCCTCGGCCTTGATCGCGTCGCCGAGCCGAAGTAGATCGAGAGCGCCGTTCGCCGAGGCCCTGAGCAGCGCGCCGCCGCGGCTCGACTGGAGGCGATCGTTCAGCGCATCGCCGCTCTCGACCCGCTCTTGCCGGTAGCGCCGGTGCGTCGCCGGAGCGCACCGAGGAGCTCGTGTGGGTTCACGGCTTGAGTCCGGATCCGCCGCGGCCGCAGGCCGGCCTGCCGGAACGTGGCCCTGAGCCCGGCGACCGAGAACAGCTGAAGGTGCTCGGGCGGCGCAACGGCGCTCCAGCGCGACGCAGCAGGCGAGCGGAGATTCCCTCTCCGTGCGGCGTGGTCACGTACATCGCTCCGCCTTGGCGGAGCAGACGGGCGGCGTCGGCCACCAGAGCTCGCGGGTCCTCGACGTGCTCGACGACCTCCACCAGCGAGACCACGTCGAAGCTGTCGCCCTGGAGCGGAGTTCCGGAAGCTCGCCGACATGAACGTCGAACCCCTCGGCCCGACGGCCTCGGCGGCTCCATCGCGACCTCCGTGCCGACCGCGTTCCAGCCTCGGTTCCGCGCGGCGCGCATGAGCGCACCCGCGCCGCAGCCCACGTCGAGCCAGTTCCCGTGCGGCGGTAGGACTCGAACGCTCCCGCACCTCCTCCAGTCCGGCTTCTCCACCCGACTCGGGGATCTGCAGGTTTGCCTCGTGGTAGTAGGCCGAGTCGTCGTGCGCCTCGGCGGACGAGGCAGCAGCAGGCTGCCGGGGAGCAGCGTCCCGCAGCCCGCGCAGCGGACCAGATCGAAGCCCCCGGCAGCGCCGGAGGGTCGCGCCTCGAGCGACAGGCAGGCGAGGACATTGGCGGATGGCCAGAGGGGCCGGAGTTTGCCGCACGCTGCCGTCGGCCCTACCCTCGAACGTCCGATGCCGGACTCGCTGAGCTGCCTTTACGTCTGCTACCTGTCGCTCGACGATCCGCTCGTGCACAGCCAGGTCGTGGCATACCTCGAGGGCCTTGCGCGCACGCGGGCACACCGTGCACCTGCTTACGTTCGACACCCCGATGTCCGACGAGCGGTGCGCTGAGCTTAGCGCCGACCTCGAGCAGCGGGGCATCACCTGGCACTCGCGGCGCTACCACAAGCGCCCTCGCTGCCAGCCACGATCTACGACGCCTTCGTCGGGGTTCTCACGGCCGCCGGATCATGCGCCGTCACCGGCTGAACGCGATCCACGCTCGCAATCACGTTCCGGCGGCCATGGCGCTGATGGTCCAGCGCCTGAGCGGATGCCGGATGCATCTTCGACCTTCGCGGCCTGATGGCGGAGGAGTACGTCGACGCCGGCAACTGGAAGCGCGGCAGCCTCCCCTACCGCCTCACGAACTGGATTCAGTCGCTTGCGATCCGGCGGGCCGATGGCCAGGTCATGCTCACCGAGGCGGTCCACCGCTACCTCTTCGCGCGGGCAGGCCCGCGTGTTCCGCTCGCGGTCATCCCGTGCTGCGCCGATCTTGATGAACGTCCGACGTCGAGCCACCGCAATGGCGACGCTGGGGAGCGTTCCGTGCGACGGCCCGTACTGGTCTACGTGGGGAAGTTCAGCGGCTGGTACCTCGGTCGCGAGATGGTCGCCTTTTCGAGGCCGCTCGTGCCGTGCGGCCGGACCTGGCTTTTCTGTGCTCACGCAGTCCGATCGAGACACGATCCGCCGCGAGCTTGAGCGGCGGGGATCGCAGACGCGGACTACCGGTCGCCCGAGCGCGGCCCGACGAGGTCGGCGCTTTCCTCGCGGCCGCCGACTTCGGTCTCTCCTTCGTCCGTCCTGCCTGTCCAAGATCTCGTCTTCGCCGACGAAGATCGGCGAGTACCTCGCGGCGGGAATCCCGGTGGTCTCCACGTCGGGCATCGGCGACGTCGACAACCTTCTCCGCGCGGAGAGCGTCGGTGTGCTGGTCGGCGGAACCGCCGATAAAGAGCTCGCGACCGCGGCTGAGCTCATCTTCCGCATGAGCGCGAACGGCGACACCGGTCGCCGCTGCAAGGAGGTCGCGCGGGAGCGACTGTCGCTGAACGTGCGTGGGAATCCCGCGCTATGACCGCCTCTATCGAGCGGTGGCGGCAGGCGCCGACTGGACCAATGATCGAGGCCGACAAGATGGCGGACGCCCGACGCATCTGCTAGGCAAGGGGGCATGATTTCGCTGGTAACAGGAGGCGCCGGCTTCATCGGCGCGCACGTCGCAACTGCGCTTCTGGAGCGTGGCCACGAGGTCGTCGTGCTCGACGACCTGAGCGGCGGATTCGAGGATAATGTTCCGCCGGGAGCAACGTTCCGGCAGGGTTCTGTTACCGACGAGGAACTCGTGGAGCAGATCTTCGAGGAGCACCGCCCCGATTACGTGTTCCACCTTGCCGCCTATGCGGCGGAAGGCCTGAGCCACTTCATTCGGCGTTTCAACTACACAAACAACGTCATCGGAAGCATCAATCTCATCAATGAGGCCGTTCGACACGAGGTCAAGTGCTTTGTGTTTACCTCCTCCATTGCGGTATATGGCGCCGAGCAAGTCCCGCATGTCCGAGGACACGGTCCCCAGCCCGAGGATCCCTACGGAATCGCCAAATACGCCGTGGAGCAGGACCTGCGAGCGCGCGCACGAGATGTTCGGCCTCGATTACGTGATCTTCCGGCCCCACAATGTGTACGGCGAGTACCAGAACATCGGTGACCGCTACCGGAACGTCGTCGGGATCTTCATGAACCAGCTGATGAAGGGCGAGCCGCTCACTGTCTTCGGCGACGGCGAGCAGACCCGCGCTTTCAGCTACATCGCGGACGTCGCGCCCTTTATCGCCGCTTCGATCGACGTGCCGGCGGCTTTCAACCAGGTCTTCAACATCGGGGCGGACCAGCCATTCTCCGTGAACGAGCTCGCAAGCCGGGTCTCAGAGGCCATGGGTATCGAGGCCAACCTTCGCCATCTCGATGCTCGCAACGAGGTGGTTGACGCCGTCGCGGACCACAGCAAGGCGAAAGCCGTCTTCGGGATGCCAGAGCCTGTGTCGCTTTCGGACGGCCTCGGTCGGATGGCGGCATGGGCGCGTGAAGTCGGACCCGCGCCGCGGCGAGCGGTTCGGGGAGATCGAGCTGGAGCGAGGTCTACCCCCGGTTTGGCTAGAGGAGTGAGCGCGAACAGACCTCTCGAGCTGCTTTTCGCGTCCGTACACCCACCCGGGCGAGTGCCGAGTCAGCGCTTCCGGTACGAGCAGTACTCGACCACCTCAGCCGGCACGGCATCCGCACGACATTCGCGCCAGTTCTGCGGCCGCAGGACCGCGCGCCATCTACGGCGGAGGGGTCTCTCTCCGCAAGGCTGGCATAGCCGCGCGGGGCATCGCGCGTCGACTGAAGCAGGCGGGCGAGCTTGGCCGCTACGACCTGGTGTTCGTGCAGCGAGAGGCGCTGCTGCTCGGGAGTCGACTGGTTCGAGCGACCGTGAGCGCTCCTCAGCCCGGCTCGTCTTCGACTTCGATGACGCGATCTGGCTCCACAACGCCTCGGAGGCGAACCGCCGCCTGTCGGTGCTCAAGCGTCCCTCCAAGACCGCCGACCTGATCCAGATCGCGGATCTGGTCATCGCCGGGAACGACTATCTCGCCGATTGCGCGCGCCAGTTCAGCTCGTCGTGTCGAGATCATTCCGACCACGATCGACACCTCCGCCTATGTCCGAGACGAGCGTCCGCCCGACGATGGTCCGGTCTGCATCGGTTGGAGCGGCAGCACCGCGACCATCCAGCACTTCGACCTCGTTCTGCCGGTGCTGCGCCGTCTCCGCGAACGCTATGGGGACGGGATTCGCTTCGAGGTGATCGGAGCGCTCGACTACCGGAGCCGAGCCTCGGCATCCAGCGGTCGTGACTGGGACGCCGAGACCGAGGTGCGCGACCTCTCGCGTTTCGACATCGGCGTCATGCCGCTGCCCGATGACGAATGGGCGCGCGGCAAGTGCGGACTCAAGGGCCTGCAGTACATGGCGCTCGAGATCCCAACCGTGATGTCACCCGTGGGCGTCAACTCAGCATCATCGATGACGGCGAGAACGGCTTTCTCGCTGCGGAGCCGACGAGTGGTTCGACGAAGCTGAGCGCGCTGGTCGAATCGCCCGAGCTTCGGCGCGTCTCGGGAGGCGGGCGCGAGGCCACGGTCGAGGAGAGCTACTCCGTCCGATCCCAGGCAGTCTCGCTACCTGGAAGCTGCTGAATCGGGCGGCGGAAGGCGTGCATCCCGCGCCCGAATCGTTGACGTAGAGCGAATTCGGGCTACCTTGGAGATAGGCAGGGAGCGCCGGGCAGGGACGCCCGGACCCCGAAACACGTCGTGGAACTCTCTCTGATCAGGAACTCTTCGAGCTGCTGACCGCGCTCATCGTGCTCATCGGCGCGTGCTACGCGCTGTTCGCACTCGTGCGCTGGATGAAGCGGTCGCGGCCGGACCTCGACATCGGCATCCCGATCGCGGTCGCTTTCGGCCTGCGCGTGCTGGCGGCGATCGGCCTCGGCCAGCTCGCGTTCGCGCGGGACCTGCGGGGTGGCGACGAGCTCGAGTTCCTGCGCCGCGCCGAGGAGGTGTCGCTCCTGCCGATCAGCGGCTGCCGACTCGACGGAGTACCTCACGTCCGAGCTGCACACCTTCCTCTTCTCGCTGCACTACCGCATCTTCGACCTCGCTCCCCCCGAGCTCATGCTGCGCGGCGAGATGGTGCTGTTCTCGACGATCGGCATCCTGCTCCTCGCTGCGGCCGTCTACGAGCTCGCCGGCCCGCGGCCCGCTCGCATCGCCGCCTGGCTGCTCGCCCTGGAGCCGGCGAGCATCTTCTTCTCGAGCATGCTCCACAAGGAGCCGCTCATGTACCTCGCCGAGGGCCTCGTGGTCTACGGCGGCGCCGTCCTCTGGAAGCGGGGCAAGCTGCTGGCGCTGCTCCCCATGATCGTGGGCTGCCTCATCGCCGTGGCGACCCGCCCGTACGTGGGCTGGTTCCTGACCGCAGCGGCCGCGGCGGTGGTGCTGCACGCCTCCCTCACGCGCCAGCGCGGCCTGCAGTCGATCGCGCTGACGGCCACCTGCGTGGTCGCTGATCGCCGCCTTCATCCCGCTCGCGCTTGCCGAGTCCTCTGACGAGAAGCTCGAGGAGCTGCAGCAGTCACAGGACGCGAACGTGACCGACGGCGCCAACCTGTCGCTCGAGCGGGTCGATTACTCGACCCGCGGGAACCTGATCGTCAACCTGCCGAAGCGCATCCGGGACGTCATCTTCCGTCCCTACCTCTGGCAGACGGCGAACACGAGCCAGCAGCTCGGCGCGATCGGCACGCTCGTCGTCCTCGCGTGCCTGGCCCTCCTCGCGGTCGCCATGGCGCGCAATCGAAGGGCGCTCATGCCGCTTGCCGCCCCGCTCATCTATCCCGCGGCCTTCATGCTGGTCGCCTACGCGATCAGCGCCGGCAACGCCGGCACGGCATACCGCTACCGGACCCATCTCGTGGGCCTTGGCGGTTGTCTCGTCATCGTCCTGCTCGCTCAGAGACGGCAGGAGCAGGAGGGCCTGGCGAGGGTGCCCGCACGTCCCGGCCTCGGACCCGTCAACCGGACTAGGACCGCAACATGAAGACGCTCAGCAACACGGCAGACTCTTCCTATACTGGCCCGATGGCCGCGGAAGAACACAAAGCGGATTCGGATCCGCGCGATTTCTTCCGGATCCTCTGGCGCAGGAAGTGGCTGATCCTGCTCTGCCTGATTCTCATCCCGGCAGCGATCTACGTCTACAGCGATCGCCTCACGAAGACCTATCAGGCGAGCACATCGATCCAGGTTCAGTCCACCGCCACGGATGCGGGTCTCTACGTCGACGAGAGCCTGCCCTCGGGCGACGCCAACACGGCGAAGATCGCCGCACTCGTCGAGCACGAGCGGCGTCGCGGACGAGGCGGCCAGGCTGCATGGGCGAGCCGGAGGGCTCGCTCCGCGGGCGCGATCAACGCGACCGACAACGAGGACACGGGCTTCATCACGATCACCGCGACCTCCGGTAACGGAGCCGCGGGCCGCCGAGATCGCCAACACGGTCGCGCGAGCGCTTCGCGTGACCCGCGAGCAGGCCGGCGTCCGGCGCGTCGACGCGTCGATCTCAGAACGTCGAGAAGGAGCTCGCGAAGCTTCCCGCCTCGCGACGAGCTCCAGCGGACGCAGCTCTCCGAGCGTCTTCAGGGCCTTCGCGCGCTCCGTGCGGCGCAGGCGCAGAACACCCAGATCGTCGAGCCCGCGCGAACGCCCTCCGCGCCGGTTTCGCCAAACCCCAAGCGCAACGCGATCCTCGGCTTCGTGATCGCGCTGCTCGTGGCGGCCGGTGCGGTCGCCCTTGCAGAGCGACTCGACCGGCGTCTGCACGACTCTCGCGACATGGAGAGGCTGACCGGCACGCCCCTGCTCGCGCAGGTCCCGAGCAGCGCCTTCCCGGGCTCGGTGCCGGACCCGCAGCTGCCGATCGTCTTCCAGACGCTGCGAGACAGCCTCACGTACTTCAACGTGGACCAACGGCTCTCGAGCCTGCTCGTCATCAGCCCTCTCAAGGGCGACGGGAAGACGAGCGTGGCGACGAACCTTGCGGTTGCCTACGCGCGTTCCGGCAAGCAGGTCATCCTCGTGGACGCCGATCTGCGCAGCCCGCAGGCGGGCATCCGCATGGGCGCTCCGCTTGCGCCCGGGCTGAGCGAGGTCATCTCCGGCACCTGCGGGATCGAAGACGCGCTCAGCGAGATTGAGCCGTTCGGCTCGAACCTGCGCGTGCTTCCGGGCGGATCGATCCCGCCGAATCCGTCGGAGATGCTCGGGTCGGCCCGGATGTCGACCGTGCTCGCCGAGCTCTGCGAGATGTCAGACCTGGTGCTGATCGACAGCGCGCCCGTGCTGGTCGTCTCGGACGCCTTCCCGCTGTTCGACCAGGTTGCCGGCATCGTGGGCGTCGCGCGTCTCGAGCAGACCCCGCGCGAGGCGATCAGTCGCGGCATCCAGGTGGTCGCAAGCGCCGGTGGGCGGGTACTCGGAATGGTCTCGACCGGTGGCAAGCAGGCCGCCGACAGCTACGGGTACGGCTACGGCGAAACGCGTCAGCCGTCCGCCGTGGATCCGCACCTGCTCGCGGCGTCCGGGGGACGTCAGGGCAACGCGGTCACGCGACGCGTCAAGCAGCTCTTCCGGTCCGGCTGACTTGCCCGCGATTCCGAAGCAGAAGGGCGAGCGCGGCCGCCGGCAGCAGCACTGCGAGCGCCAGGAGGAAGGTCGGCCCTGCCGTGCCGGGGGGCGTCTCCGCCTCCGCGATGCGAGCGTTCAGCGCGGCCGAGGTCTCGCCGGGCTGGCCGCCCTGCGGAGCGTCGGCTCCGGCTCCTTGCGAGCCGCCGCCGTTGGCGCCCCCGTCGGCGTTCACGCCGTCGCCACCGGCCGGCGGATCGATGCCGACTCCGAACGGCACGTTCGCTCCGGCCTGCTGGTCCTCGGTGCCCGCGCCCTCGGAGCGGCCCTCGACGAGCGGAATGGCGTACTCCTTGCCGGCCGGGCTGCCCGAGTCGTAGTTCACGCCCGGATCGATCTGCGCTCCCGCCGTGGCGGGCGCGGCGAGTGCCGCGATCGTGGTCAGACAGGCGAGCGAGACTTTCGAGGTCGACATGTTCTTTCAGAGTAGGGAAGGCATGACGGGCTCGCCACTGAACAGACTTCTCGGACTCTCAGCGCTGCTCGCGGTGCTCCTGCTCGCCTTCGCGGGCCCCGCCGACGCCGCCCCGTCGCAGAAGAAGGCGATCTGGGGGCCGGCCACGGTCGACGGAAAGTCGCAGTTCCCGATCTACCGGGATCTCGGCGTGGGGATCTGGCAGAACCGCATCAATTGGTGGGCGGTTGCGCCCACTCGGCCGGAGAACCCGCGCGATCCCTCGGATCCCGCGTACAGCTGGCCCGCCGACCTCGACGACGCGATCGCCGCGGGTCGCCGCTCGGGAATCCGCACCTCGCTCGTGATCACGGACGCCCCCGGTTGGGCGAACGGAGGCCGTGCGCCGAACTGGGCGCCGAAGAAGCCCTCCGACTTCGCCGACTTCGCCTATGCCGCCTCGCGGCGCTACCCGTCCGTCCACCTGTGGATGATCTGGAGCGAGCCGACCCGCCGTGTGAACTTCAAGCCGCTCATGCTCGAGAAGCGCGACCGCCCGCTCACGAGGAAGATGAAGAAGGGCCCGCACACCTACGCCCGCATCCTCGACGCCGCCTACGGCGCACTCAAGCAGCGCTCGGGGCGCAACCGTCGTGATCGGCGGAAACTCGTTCACGACCGGCGACGTGTCGCTCGCTCAACTGGGTCAGGAACCTGAAGCTGCCGAACGGCAAGCCGCCGCGCATGGACCTGTACGGGCACAACCCGTTCAGCTCGCGCCGCCCGCTCCTGAACCGGCCGCCGCTGGGGCACGGCTTCGCGGACTTCTCGGACCTCGACCTGCTCGGCCGCTGGGTGGACCGGCACCTCGCGCGCCCGCGCGGGAAGCGCCACCTGAAGTTCTTCCTGTCCGAGCTGTTCTGGCCGACGGACCACGAGAACCACGAGTTCAACTTCTGGGTCACGCGTCGCACGGCCGCGAGCTGGCTCACCGACGCTCTGCGGATCTCGCGGCGCTGGTCGCGCATCTACACCCTCGGCTGGTACGCCCTTTACGATGACCCCCCGAATGGCAGGGGCGACGAGGTCAACAGGGGACTCTTGACCTACAAGGGCAAGAAGAAGCCGGCCTACAGGGCCTACAAGCGTGGCTGAGCCGAGCCAGGCGGCCGAGACACAACCGACAGTCATCCGCGCGGCGCCGTCGCGCCGGTCCGAGACGGCCTCGAAGCTGACGCTCGGGGACTGGCTCGCCGCGGCCATCCTCGCCCTGCTCGGCTTCGGCTCCGGCGTCAGCGCGATCGCCGACGGCTTCTACGACCTCACGGTCTGGGGGCCGATCACCGTCGGCATGGCGGCGCTCGCGCTCGCGGCCGCCGCCGTTACGGCAGCCCGCCCGCGCGTCGTGCCGCTGCTCGCGGTCGCCGGGGTCGCCGGCCTCTGGCTGTGGTCGTGGCTCTCCACGACCTGGGCCGAGTCCACCGATCAGGCGCTCGTCTCCGCCGGACGCTGGGGCCTCTACGCCGCGATGCTCACGGCGCTCCTGCTGCTCGCTCGCAACGAGCGCGACCGCTGGATACCGCTCATCTTCGCCGCGCTCGGGATCCTGGCCGTCGCCGGCTGGGTCGTGCTGCGCATGCTCGACGGCGACGTGGAGTCGCTCTTCTTCGGCGGGCGGCTGCGCGATCCGCTCGGCTACGTGAACGGCCAGGCCGGGTACTTCCTGCTCGGATTCTGGCCCTGCGTCGCGCTGGCGGAGCAGGCGCGCAGCCGGGTTCTCTCGGGGGTCGGTGCCGGGTGCGCGCTGATCCTGGCGTCGCTCCTCGTCCTGAGCCAGACGCGCGGCGTGATCCCGGCCACGGCCGCCTCCGCCCTGATCGTGCTGCTGCTCGTTCCCGGCCGTCCGCGGCGGATCTTCGCGCTGGGACTGATCGGGCTGGGAGTGGTGGCCATCTCGGCGCCGCTGCTCGACATCTACGAGAACGTCCCCGAGGGAATGGCGGCCGACCCGCAGCTCGTCGAGTTCGCGGCGAAGCGCATCCTGATCGCCGCGCTCGTCGTGGGTGTGGTCTGGGGCGTCGCCCAGTGGGCGCTCAGCCGGCTGACCGAGGGCGACTCCCCCACGGCGACCTGGTTCCGGCGTGGCGAGGGCCTGATCGCCGCGGGGCTCGTGGCCGTGGCGCTGCTCGCCAGCCTGGTGGCGGTCGGCAATCCGGTCGACAAGCTGGACCAGCAGTACGACGACTTCGTCAACCTGCGCGTGGACGATCCGGGCGGCACGCGCTTCCTCTCCGGGGGCGGCTACCGCTACGACTACTGGCGCGTCGCCTGGTACGAGGCCAAGAACCAGAAGCTCCATGGGCAGGGCGCCGGCAACTACGACGACCTCTACTTCCAGGAGCGGCGCACGAGCGAGGACATCCGCCAGCCGCACAGCCTGCCGATGCAGGTGCTCGCCGAGCTCGGGGTCGTGGGCTTCGGACTCCTGCTCCTGTTCGTGGGAGCGGTCGCCGCCGGCCTCTGGCGACAATCGAGGCACGCGCGCGACAATCCGGTGCGCAGAATGGTGGCCGTTGCCGCCGGCGGCGCCTTCGCGGCCTGGCTCGCCCACACGAGCGTCGATTGGCTGCACAACATCCCGGGCGTCACGGGCGTGGCGCTCTGCGCGGCCGTGGCCCTCGTGGCGCCATGGGCGAAGCGGCGATCGAACGCGATCACCACGCGGATCATCACCGTCGCGTTGATTGGGGTGGCGGCCGTGGCCGCGGCGGACTCGGTCGGGCGGCTCGCCTTGGCGGACAAGGACCGGATCGAAGCTCGCGACACGCTCGCCGAGGATCCCGTCGAGTCCCTCCGCCTCGCAAACGAATCGCTCGCCCTCAACGAGAACGCGCTCCTCGCCTACTACGTCAAGTCGGCGGCCTACGCGCGCCTCGGGCGCTACGGGGATGCGCGCGACACGCTGCTGGAAGCGGTCAAGGTGGAACCCAGAGACCATCTGACCTGGGCCCTCCTAGGTGATCTGGCTGCCCGTAAGGGGCGCTTCGAGGCGGCTCGCGGGTACTACCAGCGCTCCCTGCAGTTCAACCCTCGCAACCCTTTTGTACAGGCGCTCTACGAAAATCCCCGCGCCGTCGCGGAGGCCGCGGATTAGCCGGGCTTGCAGGGATTAGACAAATTGCTGGCGCTATCGCGGAACTTGGAATATGCTCGCCTTTGCTCCGCGACCACAGGAATAGAAGGGATACTCATCTCGTGGGTTGGATTAATCGCAAGCGCGACGTGGCAGGGGCCTCGTCCCGCCTACTGAATAGGCCGAAGGCTCGGTCTGAAGAGCTCCTGGTCGAGGAAGTCGGCGACGAGCTGCTCGTCTACGACCAGGCTCACGACCGCGCGCACTCGCTCGGAACCGTGGCCGCCGCTGTCTGGCGCGCCTCCGACGGCGACACCAGCGTGGAAGTCCTCGCGCACAAGCTCGACATGGACGACGAGACAGTGGCTCGGGCTCTCGAGCAGCTGGACGAGTGCCACCTGATCGACCACGGGCCTGACAGCCCCGGCATGACACGCCGCGATGTCACGTTCAAGACCGCCAAGCTGGGTGCGGCCGCGGCCAGCCTCCCGCTTATCGTCTCGATCGCCGCGCCTGCACCGGCGATGGCGGCGACGCAGGCCTTCTGCCTCTCGCTGGGCTGCGTAAAAGACTGCGGCGACTGCCACATGGCCAAGTGCGCCTGCTGCGGGCCGGGTAACGCGACGACGACGGCGACCAAGATCTGCACGCAGGACTGCTCGGATACGTTCTGCAACGAAGAGATCCGCAGCGAGCACTGCGGGACGGTCAGCCCGTCGGACGCCTGCAACACGTCCGACGCGCGCCTGAAGCGCGACATCCAGCCGCTCGGTCTCGACCTGCTCGGGTAGCCGGGCTGTCCTTCGTCGCGGATGGGCGGCCTCTGGCCGCGTCCGGATAGCGCCCTTGCGGGTGTTCGGGAGCTTCGTGGAGTGTCGTGGCGCTGGCGCTACGACACTCCACTTCCGGAGCTCTCCGGGACGCGGTGGGCAGACCCAAGCCGGGGTGATCGCCCAAGACGTACGGGCGGTTTTCCCCGACCTCGTGGTCGAAAACGAGAGCGGATACCTGATGGTCGACTACGGTGGACTTGCCCGGATGGTTGCGGCTGCCGTGGAAGAGCTCCGCTCGCGTACGGAGCAGCTCGAGCGCCTAGGCGCCTCGTCGGTGTCCGACGAGAGGGCGAAGGCCGGCGCCAACCCGCTGGCCGAGGCGCTCGAGCGTCTCAGCGATACGCCTACCTCGTTGACGAGCGAGGACGTCCAGGCTCTGGTCGGGGCAATGGTGGAGGCTGTGAAGGCGCTCGACGTTCGAATCGGCGCGCTCGAAGCCGCATCCGCCTCAAGCGACTGAGCACCGCCCATACGGACTTGCCCGCGGTCAGGCCTTCGGGCGGCGCCGCGAGAAGAGCCATGCGCGCACTGCCCAGCCGGGCGCCCGAACAAGGTGCCGGCCGTACGCGGCGATGAGGCGGAGAGGGCTGGTGGCAGCGTCGGGGTGTTCCCAGACGATCCAAGCGCGCGTTGGCACGAGCGACCGGCGCAGCAGCGTCAATCGCTCGCGCCAGCTATGAGCCTCGCTGAAAGCTCGCAGGTGGAACGTGCCGCGCGGGCGTGTGCCGCGGTGCTCGAGCTCCCATAGGACGCCGGCGCCACTCGGCAAACCCAGCTGGCGGGCAATCAGCTCGCCTTCAGGAACGAGCCGCAGTCCTGCTCCGAATGCCTCGGTGGCCGCCAACTCGCGGGCCAGGCCGGCCGCACGGCCCCAGATCTCCGGTGGCCAGCGCTCGATCCCACGGCTCAGGTCGGCGATCGCCTTGAGGTCCTCGCGCCCGTGTTGAGCTGCATGGAGGGCCAGGTGGAGTGCGAGGCCCGGGCGGCTGAGCGTGCGGACGTCCCGGCCGGCCAGCTCGATGATGGCGTGCTCCGCGTCGAGCACGGACCAAGCGGTCTCCGCCTGTACCTCGCATCCATCGAGCCGCCAGTGCAGATCGACCGTCAGATTTCCGAAATCTGGGAGGAGTGCCGACCACATCTCCGCGTGCACGCTGCCCGCCACGCCCTCAACTCCCTGCAGCGCGGTCACATTCCGATAGCCCAGACCGTGGAGGACACGGCCGGCGGCCCCGACAGCATCGGGCGAAACCAGCAGGTCAATATCGAAGTAACCCCGAGTCTCGTCGCTCCGGTAAAGGGTTCGGGCGAGCGCGGCGCCCTTGAGCAAGAGCGGCTGCACTCCCACCTCCGCAAATGCACGCACTATCTCTGCCGCAGCTGCGTCGAGCCTCGATGTACGAGCGGCCGTGCTTGCCCGAACGGCGAACTCCTCCAGGAGGTCACCCCTGTCCCGTCCTCTATCGGGGAGGTCGGGCGGCTCGGTCTGCTCGGGCACCCTCAGCCACTGGCGTCGGAGGCGTTCGGCCACTGCAGCACCTCGAGGCGTCCTGCGCCCTGGCTTGCCGCGGGCTTTCCGCTACGCGGCTCGGCACTGCGTACCTCCCGTCTGACGAGCGCCTCCACGAGCACGTGCGTGGACTTCGTCGGGCTCGCGATCTTCCCATCGGCTCCCACGATCACCACCGACGGGGTTGCGCTGGCGCGGTAGGCGTGGAAGACCTCCGCGTCCTTGCCCTGCATGAGCACGTTCTTCAACCCGTACTCCTTGGCGAGCTGCCGGATCTCTTCGCTGTCTCCGGCCGCTACGAGCGCGATCGTGACGCGGTCTGGAAGGATCGTTTGCCAGCGCGTCAGGTCGTCGAACATGCCGACGCACGCGCTGCAGCTCGGGCTGACGAACACCAAGGCGACCGGGGCGCCGCGTCCGACCAGCCCCTCCAGCGTCGTCGTCCCGCCGTCGACGTCTGGAAGCTCGAAGGCCGGCGCCGTTGCGCCGATTGGAAGCCCGGGCGGGAACGCCGCCGCGGACGCCTTCGCACGCCCGAGATCGACGCGCAACTGCTTGTTCGTAAGCCAGAGCCGAACGACGATGCCGGCAAGCGCGACCGTTGCCGCAACGGAAACTACGGCGACGAGCTCAGCGGCAGACCGGTCCCCGATCCAGTTGCCGAGGCTCTGTCCGGGCCCATCGACCGCGACCAGCAATGCCGGCACCGCGAGAACCGCGTTCCTGATCAGCGTGCGGGGTCCCGCGGGGGCTGAGCTGATCTGGCCGAAGCAGTGGCAGTCCGGCGCCTCGCCACGCGCCATCGCTCGGGCGATCGCGGCGATGAAGACGAGCAGGAGCACGAGGGCCCCGACGGCGCCCCAACGCGCCGTTGGCTGGAAGAGGAGCGCAACCGCGATCGCGAGCTCCGCTGTCGGGAGGAGAACGCCGCCGGGCTTCAGATAGCGCTGCGAGAGACCGAAGTCCTCGAGCGCCCGGCGCGATCCCACGGGGTCGGCGAACTTGCCCACCGCCGCGGTCGCGAAAACGAGTGCGAGCAGCACTCTTGCAAGAAGTTCGATCCCTTCCATACTCAGCAAACGTAGCGCCTCGGTTCGACCGCTGTCATCATTGGTTATCGGTGGGGGATCCAGCCAGCATTAGTGATGCCGCGGAGGAAATTGCGTTCGAGTCGTTCGGCGCCCGCGTAGGCGTGGTCGCCGACACGCGAGATGTGCTCGACCGGATCCCGGCACTGCTTCCGCCCGACGCAAAGCCGTGCCCGCTCGAAGAGGCACAGGGTTGGTTCTCGGTGCTCGGAAGGCCTGATGGCACGTATGAGTTCCTGATCGACGGCTCCCCGGTGACCACTGGGATCGATCTGGATTTCGCAGTGACGCTGCTGGAAGCCCAGCTACGGATCTTCGTCGGCCTTCATGCGCCGAACCGAATCTTCATTCACGCGGGCGTCGTGGCCCACGAGGGGCGAGCGATCGTCATCCCGGGTCAGAGCTTCGCCGGCAAGACGAGCCTGGTCTTGGCACTTGTGCGTGCGGGCGCCGTCTACTACTCGGACGAGTTCGCGGTGCTCGACGAAAAGGGCCTCGTCCATCCCTACGCGAAGCCGGTCTCCGTCCGGGATGACGAAAACGTGCAGAGCGACCACGACATCTCCCGCTACGGCGGGGTGGCGGGCGAAGACGTGCTTCCCGTGGGCGCCGTGATCTTTACGGAGTACCGGCCGGACGCCGAGTGGAGCCCCACCGAGCTTTCCCCTGGAAGGGGGGCGTTGGCGATGTTCGCCAACACGGTCGCGGCGATCAAGCGCACGGAAGAGGCGATGCACGCGATCAAGCTGGCCGTCGACGGCGTGCTGCTGCTCCAGGGGGACCGTGGCGAGGCCGATGCGATGGCTGACGATCTGCTCAAGAGGGTCTCAGCCGCCTAGTCCCTGCTCAGCAGCTCTCGAAGATCGCCACTCCGTCCTTGCGGCGATGAATGAGGCTGTAGCGCTGCTCCTTCACGAGCCGGAACCTGTCAGTGGCGAGGACGGTCGAACGCGAGCTCATCGGCCAGGCATAGACCAGCCAGACGCGTCGAGGGTTGCGATCGATCGACGCGGCTATCGCTCGCAGGACGGTGGACAAGGGCTCTTCTCCGAAACGGTCGGAAGAAGTAGGCGACGGTGAGGTCGTCCGGGATCTCGTATTCGGTGGCGTCGGCGACGACGATCTGCACGTCCTGGCACTTGTACCGGTGCTTGCCGGTGGCGATGGCCTCGCGGGCGATCTCGGCCAGCTCTGGCACGACCTCGATGCCGATCACCCTGCGGAATGGGTACCGCGCGGCCTGGTGGACGACCCGGCCCTTGCCACATCCAAAGTCGATGAAGGTGTCGCTCTCAGAGACGCCGATGTAACGGAGCACGCGGGGCAACACATGCCAGGCGGTTGGCACGTAGCCCACTCGGTCACCACGCTCGTGCTCCGGCAAGCGTGATATGCCCCGACGTCTCGAGCCCACGGCCGAACAGGCGATCTCCCACGCGGTCCAGCACGTGATCCGCGCGAAACAGGGTGCGGGTCAGCCGCTCGGCACCAACGACTCGCTCCACCAGCCTCGTTCCCTTGCGGAGCTGGCCGGAGCCCGAGTCCGCGGCCTTTTGACGCTCTGCTGCCCAGCGCTTGAGCTCCGCCTGTCGAGCCTCGGTGTCGTGCGGTGAATCCACCCTTCACACGCTATCGGCCTGGGGCTGAAGTCACTGAAGGTGCGGACCCCCTTGCGGACCCGGAGCCAGAAGGCGGAGCCGTCAGACCAGAGCGGGTCGATGAGCATTTTCAGCTCAGAATGGCGGCACGCATAGAAGGCCGGCAGCACGGGCTCGAGCGCCGGGTTGCCGGCGATCAGGTGCGCCGCGAGCAGGTACTGCTCCGAGTAGTAGCGATCGGCGTAGTCCCGCGGATAGTCGTATGGAAGGAATACGTCGTGGATCCCGACGAGGACTCCGCCTGGAAGGCGGGGCAGAATCTCGAGGAAGAAGACCGTCGCATCGGAGTTCATGAAGCTGCGGTGCGAGCCGTCGAGGAAGACGATGTCGCCGTCGCCGAGGTCAGAGAAAACCGAGAGGTCCGCCTGCTCGAGCGCGACACGCAGGACCTCGTCGCAGAGCCGGTCGACCTCGGCTCGCGGCTTTGGATCGATGGACACGAGACGGGTCGACAGGCCCGCCGTCGCGCCGTGCCCGCGCCGCGAACCTGGTGGACATTCCGGATCCGATCTCGACGTAGAGAGCGGGCGCTCGGCTGCGGATGAAGGCATAGATCGCCGCGCCGTCGAGCGGCGGCATCCACTCGTTCAGCCAGTGGGGCTCGGTCGGATCGTCGGACTCCCGCGATATCCCCGCGAGCGCCTCTCGATGGTCGGCGATCGTCGCGAGCGAGCGGCGATAGACCTCGTCGCCGGCCGCGATGATCCGCTCGAGCTCCGGGTGCGGATCCCAGCGCGGCTCGTTCGAGGCGGAGGTCGGATACTCGAGTGCGATGCGGTAACGGGCGTCCGGCTTGAAGCCTCTGCTTCGAAGCCACGCCGAGAGCCGGGCGCGCGGCCCGGCAGGGATCAGCCGGGAAAGCCCGTGCAAGCGTTGTCTCAGCAGAGTCTGCGCCAAGTCCGATACTTCCCGTGATGGTTGCGGGAGACCACTCAGATCTGCCCGTCTCGCTGATTGTCACAGTGCGGAACGACAGGCGGGGTTTCGCCGACCTGCTCGACGCCCTGACGGAGCAGGCGGAGATGCCGGACGAGATCGTCGTCGTGGACGGCGGCTCGGACGACGGGACGCTCGACGAGATCGAGGGCCGCCAGGACCGCCTGCCTCCGATCCGTGTGGTGATCGCACCCGGCACGAACATCGCCGCGGGCCGCAACGTTGCCGTGCGCGAGGCGCGCCACGACTGGATCGCCTGTACGGACGCCGGCTGCCGGCCCGTCCGCGGCTGGCTGCGGGCACTGAAGGACGCGCGCGAGCGCGGCGAGATCGCGGCCGGCACGTTCGTCGTCGAGGCCGAGACCCCGCTCGACCGAGCGGTCGCGTGCGCGCACTACCCCGTGATGGACGAGATCGAGGAGACCACCCCCGCGGTCCGCGTCGCCCATCGGCTCTTCGGCCGCGACTTCCGGCCCGAGCACGCGGGGGGCCGCTCGATGGCCTTCTCGCGCGCCGCCTTCGATGCGGTCGGGGGCTTCCCGGAGCACGTCTACGCGGGCGAGGACTTCGCGTTCAGCGCGGCGGCGATCGAGAGCGGCTTCCAGCCCACCCTCGCCGAGGACGCGACGGTCCGGTGGCGTCCGCGCACGAGCTGGGGCGAGACCGCGCGGATGTTCGCCACCTACACGCGCGGGGACATCAGGACGAAGGGCCGCAAGCGGCACGCCGCGCGGCTCGCGGCATGGACCATCGGGCCGGCGCTCGTCGTCAAGGGAGGCACCCCCGGCAGGGTGCTCGCGGCGGCGGGCGCCGCCGCCTATCTCTGGCTGCCGATGCGGCGCGCTCGGCGCACGTTGCCCCCCGGCGAGTGGTGGCGCATCCCGGCGCTCGTGGCGCTGAAGGACCTGTCTCAGCTCGCCGGGGCTGCGATGGGCGTCATCGATGAGGCGCGTGGGCTGGATCAGCCGCGACCGCATCGTTAGCCGGTCTTCGCTCGGCGTCCGCCAGCCCGATCATCACCCAGACGTGCCGGAAGTGCTCGATGTCCTGCGCCATGCCGTCGAGCGCCAGCCCGATCAGGCCGCTCCAGGTGGCGATCGACGTGGGCCTTCGGCGCTCGCGCCAGAGCACCACGATCAGGAACGTGAGCGCCGCCAGCGCGGGCAGGCCCATCGTCGCCGCCACGTTCAGCGGGGTGAAGTGGGCGCGGAACGGGAAGCCGCGGTTCAGCGAGACGTAGGTGCCCGGACCCTTGCCGGCGATCGGATGGTCGGCGAGCGTGTCGAGCCCCGTGTCGAACGCCTGGCGGCGGTTGCCCGGATCCGGGACCTCGTAGCTGATGCTCGACGGCCTGGTCGGGTCGAGATGCGAGGCCGCCCGACGGTGAGCAGGGCGAGCACCGCCACTGCCGCGACCACGCACGCGATCGCGATCGCGCATGGCAGTACGCTCGGTCGCGGCGCCGGTACGCCGCGCGGATCGCCATCGCGACGAAGAACGCAAGGGCGCCTCGAGAGAGCGTCGCGACGACGACGACGGACAGCGCCACCTGCGTGACGAGCGTGACGCTCACGGGCAGCGGCGAGTCCTCGCGCGCCACCACCGCCGACGCGAAGATGCAGTAGCTCGCGAGCAGCGGCGGGCGTGTCGAAGCCCGCCGTGACGCGCGCGTAGCTGTCCGACTGCGATGAACTGCTCCCCATAGGCGCCGATCAGCGAGGTCGACTCGCCGGCGTAGAAGAGGACCAGGCCCGCGAGCGCCAGCGCGGCAGTCCCGAGCGCGGTCAGCGCGACCGTCACAACGATCGCGGCGAGCCCGTCGCGGTCGGACGCGAACTCCGAGGTCAGGACGGCCAGCACCGCGAGCTCGGCCAGCAGCAGCACGTTGCGCGCGCCCGTGCCCTTCGCGTCCGCGAAGGCGAGCGACAGCAGCGCCGCCGCGAGCCAGAGCGCCAGGGCGAGGTGGAAGA
Source organism: uncultured Thermoleophilaceae bacterium (assembly GCA_963808775.1). Classification (GTDB taxonomy): domain Bacteria; phylum Actinomycetota; class Thermoleophilia; order Solirubrobacterales; family Thermoleophilaceae; genus JACVRW01. The sequence continues at coordinate 229,041 of CAWEGR010000005.1, read as the reverse complement.
GCCGCGGCCGCGGAAAGCTCCGCTCGCGCGCGCGTTCGACGAGCCACGCGACGGCGGCAGCGGCGACGAGCACGTCGCTCCAGCCCGCGTTGTCGTGGAACGACGACAGCGGCGAGAGCCACTTGAACCCAAGGGCGAGCAGCGCCAGCAGGTAGATCGCCAGCGCGGGGCGCCCGGCGGCGGCCCGCAGCGCGGCCGCGAGCGGCGCGCTCACAGCCGCAGGACCACCAGACGCTTGCTCACGAACAGCGGGGTGCCCACCACGGGCGGCCGCGTCGGGCGCTCGCGCGTGTCCGTGCAGGTGGGGTCGACGATCAGGTAGCGGATGCCGAGCCTGCGGGCGAGCGCCATGCCTGCCGGCGTGCCGTCGAGCACCGCGCGCGCCTGGCGCGCCCGCCGCAGCTCGGCGCGCGGCTGGATGTCCTCGGGCTCGAGCGCGGGCAGCGTCCTCGTCCGCAGCAGCCAGGTGGCCTGGAAGCTCCAGCAGCGGTCGGTGACCACGACCTCGCCGGGCCGCAGGTCGGCGCTCACCGCGTCGAGCCCGCGCAGCGAGGCCTCGTTCGTGAACCCGTAGAAGTCGCGGACGTTCGAGCCCTGGTCCCAGGCGAACGCCGCGATCGCCAGCGAGGCCACGCCCGCCGCGATCGCGGCGTGGCGCGGCCGCAGGTGTTCGACGAGCGCGAGGGCCACGAGCGGGACGAGCGCGACCGGCAGGAAGTACGCCATGCGGAAGTAGGCCATCGGGATCTCGAGCAGCCACGAGTAGGCGAGGGCCGCGATCACGGCGAGCAGCGACAGCAGCAGGGCCACCGCGCGGTCGCTCGCCGCGCGGCGCACCACGAGGGCGATCGCCAACAGGGCGAGCACCGTGAAGATCACGGAGAGGTCGCCCGCCACCGGGCCGAGGTCGACCTTCGCCGACAGGTAGGCGCGATAGTCCTGCGTGCCGCCGAACGTCCGGCCGCGCTCGACGAGGTCGTAGACCACCGCGGGGCAGATCACGAGCGCCGCGAGCGCGGCCGTGCCGAGCCCGGTGAGGATCGGCCTGCGCCCGGCGCGGTCGGTGGCGGCGAGCGCCCAGGCCACGGCCACGACGATCGCCATCCCTCCCACGAGCGTGCTGAGCCGGTGCGTCGCGGCGAGCGCGACCAGCAGCAGCCCGAGGCCCACGGCCTCGGGCCGCTCGAGCCCCGCCCGGGTGCATTCGGCCACGTAGGCGAGCACCAGGATCAGCAGGCAGATCGCCGCCAGGTTGGGCGCGCCGTGCCACGCGAGGATGTCCTGCGAGATCGGCATCACGGCCCAGAACGCCGCGGCCAGCACCCCGGCGAGGTCGCCCCAGCACGCCCGCGTGAACGCGAAGATCCCGAGGATCGAGGCGACCGCGAACACCCAGATGCCGTGCGCCAGGACCGCGGCCGGCTCGCCGCTCAGCGACAGGAACGAGCCGTAGAGCGCCGGCACCGCCGGGTCCTCGCGGAACGGGACGCCGAGCATCCAGAACGGGTTGTCGATCAGGAGCTCGCCCTGCCGCGCGATCTCGTCGGCGTAGAGGAGGTACTTCGCCCAGTCGTTGCCGGGGATCGGGTCGCCGCCGATCACGCGCGCCTGCAGCACGGCGCCCGCCCCCAGCGCCAGCAGGAGACCAGCGGCGATCGGCAGGTCGGCGCGCTCGAACGGCCGGGCGGTCTCGGGCCACGGCAGCAGGAGGCCCACGACCACGAGGCCGGCGAGCGCGAGCCGGATCACCGCCGGCTCGAGCGGCGCTCCGAGGCTCGAGAGGCTGATCAGGACGACGGAGCTCGCGGCGATGCCGAGCACGGGGACCGCGGCGAGGACGGCGAGCGGGCTGTCCCGCACGCGCCGCGGCAGCAGCGGAGCGAGCGCGAGGCCCGGTGCGAGCACCAGAGCCGCGAGCGAGAGCAGCCCGGCCTCCGCGCCCAGGGAGCCGAGCAGGGCCTCGAGCGCCACGAGCAGCGCGCCGCTTACCGCGAGCGGCCGTTCTCCCACGCGGCGCGTCATTCCCCCACTATGGTCAACCGAGATGGGACGCCTTGCAACAGCGGCAGCGCTGCTTGCGTTACCCCTGCTGCCGGCGACGGCCGTCGCGCAGGGTGGAAACGGGCTCTACGAGCCGTTCCCGAAGGCCGCGGTCGAGAAGCGCGCCAAGCGCTTCGTGCAGCGCCTCGACAGCCCCGTGCGCTTCAGCGAGCGCGACCTCGACGAGGGCACGTTCGTCGATCCCGGCGCCATCGGGATCGAGCGCGGCCTCGCCCCGGCGGCCACGGCGGGCGCTGCTTCCGAGCGAGCCGGGACGGCTGACGAAGGCTCCTCGATCCCCGTCGTGCTGCAACTCCTGCTCGTCGCCCTCTGCGCCATCTCGCTTCCCCTGATCGCCGCACGCCGGCCGACGAGACGTGCCGTCCACGGTTAGGGGACCGCTGGCGGGTGCCCTCGCGCTCGCCCTCTGCCTCGGCGTGCTCGCGCTCGGGAGCGCCGGCGAGGACGGCGAGGCCGTCGGGACAGACCTCCGCGGCGGCGGTGCCGCCCGGATTCCTCGGGCTCGTCGCCGAGGACGTCTTCGGCCACCCCGGCCGCTACCGGCGTCGCGGGCTCGCCGGAATCGAAGCCGCGGGCGTCGGCCTCATCCGGCAGACGTTCGACTGGGCGATGATCGAGCGCCGCCCCGGCCGCTACGACTTCCGCTTCCACGACGACTTCGTGAGGGATCTCGCGCGGCGGGGAATCCGCGTCCTTCCGATCCTGTTCAACCCGCCCCGCTTCCGCTCGAGCCGGCCGCCGGGCGGCGGCCGGCGCGGCGTCTACCCGCCGAAGGACTACGCGGCGCTCGGCGTCTTCGGCGCGCGACTCGCGCGCCGCTACGGGCCGGGCGGGAGCTTCTGGAGCCGGCACCCCGACCTGCCGCAGCTGCCGTTCCGCGCCTGGCAGGTCTGGAACGAGCCGAACATCCCCTTCTACTGGCCGGCGGGACCCTCCGCGAGCGCGTACACCCGCCTTCTACGCGCCACCGCCGACCGCATCCGGGCGGTGGATTCGGAGGCCGAGATCGTGACGGCGGGTCTGCCGAACACCAGTCTCAGGACGGCTGTGCCGCTGCGGCGCTATCTGAACGGCATGTACCGGGCGGGGGCGGCGCAGGCCTTCGACACCCTCGCCGTCAACGGGTTCGCGCGCACCGCCGCCGGGCTCCTCGCCAACGTCCGGCTGGCGCTCGGGGTCGCCTCCTCCCACGGGGACCGGCCCTCGGTGCGCGTGACCGAGTTCGGCTGGTCGACGGGCGGGCCGGCGAGCGACTACCGCGTCTCCGACGCTCGGCAGGCGCGGCTGATCCGACGCACGCTGCTCGCGCTTGCCCGCCGGCGGGGGTCGATGCGCATCCGCGGAGTCGTCTACTTCAACTGGCGCGACTCGCGCCCGTTCCTTGGCGGGCACGACTTCTTCGGCCTCCATACCGGCCTGCGGCGCCGCAGCGGACGGCCGAAGCCTTCCTATGCCGCGTATAAAAAGGTGGCGAAGACGCTGGGGGTACTGCCACACTAGGCTGAGTAGCCGCCCCGCCCCGACCCTGGACCTCGCACTCATGCCCACAGTCGTTCGCGTCATCCTGCTCTCGCTCGTCGCCCTCGCGATCGCCGCGCCCGCGGCCTCCGCGGCGGTGCCGCCCGGATTCGTGGGCCTGAGCGCAGACGATCTGTACGGCAACGGTGGCCCGTATCGCGACAAGGCGCTCGATCAGCAGAAGAAGGCCGGGGTCAAGCTGCTGCGCGTGGCCTTCAACTGGGCGGCGATCGAGATCGCGCCGGACAACTTCGACTTCGCGACCTACGACAAGTACGTGCTCGACGCCGCCAGCGCGGCATCACGATGCTGCCGGTGCTGTTCAACACGCCGGACTTCCACTCGACGAAGCCCGCCGGCAGCAAGAGCCGCTTCACCTTCCCGCCGCGAGACAACGCGACCTTCGCGCGCTTCGCCGGTCTGGTCGCGAGCCGCTACGGGCCGAACGGCCTGCTGTGGCGCTCGAACCCGGGCGTGACCCCGCTCCCCTTCACGGCGTACCAGATCTGGAACGAGCCGACGCTGCGCCAGTACTGGCAGCCGAAGCCGAAGCCGGCGCGCCTACGCGCGAGCTGCTCAAGGCGGGCAGCGCGGCGATCAAGGCCGTCGACCCGAACGCCGAGATCGTCACGGCGGGCCTGCCGGACAGCCGGCAGAAGGGCGCCATCCGGCTCGACGCGTTCCTCAAGGCGATGTACAAGGCGGGCGGCTCGGACGCCTTCGACACGGTCGCGATCAACACCTACGCGGTCAACGCGCGCTACATGGGCAAGCTCATGGACCGCACCCGCAAGACCATGAACCGCGTCGGCGGACGCGCGGACAAGACCTGGATCACCGAGGTCGGCTGGTGCGACAACCTGAAGAAGAAGAGGGCGAAGCACCGCTTCTGCCTCGGCTCGAAGGGCCAGGCCAAGAACATCGGCGCCGCCCTGAAGCTGATGAAGAAGAAGCGCAAGGCCTGGAAGCTGCGCGGCTTCGTGCTCTTCTCGTGGCGCGACGGCGCGCCCTACGCGCGGCAGCAAGGACCAGTGGGGCCTCCACACCGGCCTGCTGAACATCAAGGGCAAGAAGAAGCCGTCCTACAAGGCGTTCGTCAAGGGCGTCAAGGGTTCCGCTAGACCCCAGCTCGTAGGTCCCGAAGCACCACAGGTTGCCCTCGGGGTCGCGGGCGACGAAGTCGCGCGAGCCGTAGTCCTGGTCGGTCGGCTCCATCTCGATCGTCGCCCCGGCCGAGCGGGCGCGGTCGCAGATCGCGTCGACGTCGCTGACCGCGATGTAGACGGAGGTGCGGCCGGCGCCCTGGGCGAACATCGGGTCGCCGGCGCCGACCGAGCTGAGGCCGACGAACTCGCCGTCGAGGGCCAGCTCCGCGTGCGCGACCTTGCCGTCGTCCGCCTCGAACACCCCGAGGCGCTCGAAGCCGAAGGCGCGCTCGAGGAAGTCGATCGCGGCGTGGGCGTCGTTGTAGGTGAGGACCGGGTGGATGCTCGTCATGCCGCGCAGGCTACGGCGAGGCCGGGAACGGCAGCCACGCCGTCTGCGACAGGTCGGTGAGCGAGTTGCGCTCGAGCCCGCCGCCGGACAGCGTGTAGAGCTTCCCGCCGGTCACGAACGAGCGCGCTATCGGCCACGGGAAGTGCTCCGCGTTGTACTCGTGGACCGCGCGGCCTCGCTCCGAGATGCCTGCCGCAGCGTCGACGCCGAAGCCGATCGCGCCCGTGAACTCCTCATCGGGCTCGTAGCTCGACAGCGGGATCACCGCGAGCTTCTCCGGCCCCCACCACAGGAACGCGTGGTGGTCGTACTCGGCATCCGAGAAGCCGGCGAGCCGGGTGGCATGCAGGCGCCGTGGATTGTCGAGATCGGAGACGTCGAAGAGGGACAGCTGCGTGCCGAGCTGCCTCCCCTGCTCCGTCGCGTCCTGCCCCACCCCGAGCAGCAGGTCATCCGAAATCGGATGCAGGTAGGCCGAGTAGCCGCGGATCTTCAGCTCGCCGCGCACCCGCGGCGCCGCCGGCCGCGACAGGTCGATCGTGTAGAGCGGGTCGACCTGGCGGAAGGTCACCACGTAGCCGGCGTCGCCGATGAAGCGCACCGCGTAGATCCGCTCCCCCTTGCCGAGCCCGCCCACGTGGCCGAGCTCGCGCAGCACGCCGTCCTCCGGCGCCAGCGTCGTCACGCGGCTCTCCGAGCGCTCGTCCGTCCCGCCCGGCCACCAGGCAGGCTCCTCCGTGCTCGCCACCCGCAGGACGCCCTCGGCCTCGGACATCGAGAACTGGTTCAGCAGGTATCCCGGAACCGCGCCGCTCGCCCGGTAGACGGTCTCGCCGGGCTCCGAGATGTCGAAGCGATGGATCGTGGTCGAGGCCCGTTCCGGTGGCGCGGCGTCACCCACCGGCACCGGAGTCCAGCGCGGGGTCGCGACGTAGAGGCTGCGCTTCGACGCGTAGGCGATCTGACCGCCGGACAGGATCGCGTCCGAGTCCACCGCCGGCAGCCCGCGCTCGAGGTCGATCGTCAGCACGGTGAGCGTGTCCGTTCCCGAGAAGCTCGCCGGGCGCAGCACCCGCCGGCAGGGCGCCGAGCGCCGGAAGCTGACGCGCCGGCTTGCACGCGAGCGCGTGACCCGCCGCGGCAGCCAGCCGCGCAGCTGCGCGCTCAGCTCGGGCTCGAGCGCCGCCCGCGGCCGCGACCAGACGACGACGCGCGCCGTCCGGCCCGTCAGCCGCGCCGCCACGTGCACGCCGCGGATCCGCTCGGTGCGCAGCACGCGCAGGTTCGCCGGGTCGCTCACGTCGACCTCGATCAGCGCCACCACCTCGTCGAACGACTCGACCGGCGCGATCGCCGCCCGCGCGCCGAGCGGCGTGTCCTGCGCGATCACGAGCAGCCTGTCGCCGTGGAGCAGCAGCTGGTGTCCGTAGCCGTCGAGCTCGAGCGAGTCGAGCAGCCCCGGGCCATCCGGGTCGATCGCGTGCAGGCGCTCGCCCGCCACCGCGAAGATGCGCCCGCCGCCCGTCTTGACCACGTCGGGCTCGTCGACGCCGAGCTCCTGCACGTTCGTGCCGGACTCGCCGCCCCCGGAGTCGCCCTCGGCGGCCGGTGCGTCGGGCATCGGCGGCGGCAGGCCGCCGTCGCGCCGGAGCAGCGGCACGGGGAGATCGCCGAGCTCCACGAACGGCGTGGACGGACCGGCACCGGGGCCGCGCGCCGCGAACTGGCGGCCGTAGTCGACGAGCGCAGAACAGGACCGGAACGCCTTCAACCGGACCTGCTTCGCCTCCGCGGGAAGGGCGACGAGGAGGGCCAGCAACACGGCCAGGGCGGCGCTGACGCGCATCGGATTCACACTATCGCTACGTTGCCGGACCCAATGCATCACACCGACGGCGAAAAGGGAACGGAGCGCTTCCTCGCGGAGCTCGAGTCGGCGCTGCCCGACCGGCCCTTCTCGGTGACCCTCTGGGACGGCTCGAAGCTGCCCTCCACGAACGGCGGCGGGGTCGGCTTCGAGGTGCGCTCGAAGAAGGCGATCGCGCACGTGCTGCGCTCGCCCGGCCAGCTAGGCCTCGGCCGCGCCTACGTCTCCGGCGCACTCGAGGTCGACGACATGGACGCCCTGCTCGACCTGCTCGGCAGCTGGCAGCCGCCCCCGCTCGACGGACAGGCAAAGCGCCGGCTCGCCGTGGCCGCCGCGCGCGCCATGGGCCCCGTCCTGCCGCCGCGCATCCCCGACGCCGAGCTGCGCCCGCGCGGCCGCCGCCACAGCCGCGAGCGCGACGCCCGCGCGGTGCGCCATCACTACGACGTCTCGAACGAGTACTTCAAGCTCTTCCTCGACGACTCGATGACCTACAGCTGCGCCGTCTTCTCGCGCGGCGCGAAGACCCTCGAGGAGGCCCAGGAGGCGAAGCTCGAGCTCGTCTGCGAGAAGCTCGCGCTCGAGCCCGGCGAGCGCCTGCTCGACATCGGCTGCGGCTGGGGCAGCTTCGCCATCCACGCCGCCCGCACGCGCGACGTCCACGTCACGGGCATCACGCTCTCCGAGAACCAGGCGGAGCTCGCGCGCCGGCGCGCGGCGGAGGCGGGCCTGGCCGACAGGGTGGAGATCCGCGTCCAGGACTACCGCGACCTCGCGGACGAGCCGTACGACGCGGTGGCGAGCATCGGCATGGTCGAGCACGTGGGCAACGTGCAGATCGACGACTACGCGCGGCGCCTGCGCGCGATCACGCGTCCCGGGGGCCGGATCCTGAATCACGGCATCGCACGCGTGCGCGTGGGCGATGCCGAGGCGGGCCCGTTCTCGGAGCGCTACGTGTTCCCGGACGCGGCCCCGCTCCACCTCTCGCGAATCATCACGGCGCTCGAGCGGGCCGGTCTCGTGACGGACCAGGTGGAGGGCCTCGCCGCCGACTACGCCGAGACGCTGCGCCACTGGGCACAGCGCTTCGACGAGCACCTCGACGAGGCCGAGCGCATCGGCGGGCGCGAGCGCGTGCGCGTCTGGCGGCTCTACCTTCGGGCCGCCCGCCACGGCTTCGTGAACGGCTTCACCTCCGTGTACCAGGTGCGCTGCCGGGTACCAGCCGCTCCGTAACCGAGAAGGAGGAACGGAGATGGCTGAGCTCACCGAGCTCGAGGAGAAGCTGGCCGAGGTGATGGGCCTGGCGCAGGCCGCGCAGGGCCTGACGAAGAAGGTCGGCGGGATGGTCGAGGACGAGCGGCTTGCCGGCATGCTCGATCGCATGGGCGAGGAAGCGGCCGAGACCGAGGAGCGTTGCACGCAGCTCGCCGACGAGCTGGACGGGAAGAAGACCGCACTTCAGGAGAAAGCCCGCGAGACGAAGCAGGAGGCCGAGTCGATGGCGAAGGACTATCTCGGCGACGACGCCGACGCCCTCGATGGCTTCGAGTTCATGATCATGGCCGAGGCGGGCGAGCTCGGTCACGTCGAGATCGTGGGCGCGATGAGCGAGAAGACCGGCGAGCAGAAGGTGCGCGAGCTCGTCGAGTGGGCCACGCCCATCCAGCAGCGCCATTTCGAGGACACGCGCCGCGCCGCCCTCGAGCTGGCAGCCCAGCAGGCGTAGGCCTCAGCGCAGCGCGAGAAAGTCGAGCGAGCGCTCCGAGATCAGCTCGGGGCGCTCGTCGACCACGAAGTGGCTCGCGCCCGGGACCACCTCGAGCTCGATCGAGTCGACCGGCGTGACAGCGCGCTCGACCGACGCCAGCGGGATCACCTGGTCGCGGTCTCCGAACAGGATCAGCGTCGGCACCGCGTAGTCGGCCGGGCTGTAACGGCCGGTGCGCAGGCGGGGGAACTCGCGCAGCAGGAAGGTCCGGTAGAGCAGCTCGGTGACCCGCCCGCGCTCGCCGCCCATCCGGTCGATGAACGCGGCGACCTCGTCGTCCGAGAGCGCCCGCGTGCTGCGCAGGCCGAGCTCGGCGAAGCGGCGGCCAAGGGCACCGCCCACGCGCGGGAGCCCGAGCAGCGCCTGGTAGGAGAGCCGCCAGATTCCGAGCAGCGCCCGCGGGTCGCGGTCGGGCCAGGGCGGGAGGATGTTGCAGCCCACGAAACGCTCGACCCGCTCGGGGTGCCGCAGTCCGAGCAGGAAGCCGATCCAGGCGCCCCAGTCGTGGCCGACCACGCGGGCGCGCTCGATCTCGAGGGCGTCCATCAGCGCGACGATGTCGCGCGCCATCGTCTCCTTGTCGTATCCCCCGCGCGCCACGGCGGTCCAGCCGAAGCCGCGCAGGTCGGGGCAGATCACCCGCGCGTGGGGCGCCATCCGTGGGATCACGTCGCGCCACAGGTACCAGTGCTGCGGCCAGCCGTGCAGCAGCAGGACGGGCTCCCCCGCGCCGGCCTCGGCGACGTGCATGCGCAGGCGGCCGGCGTCTACGTAACGGTGCTCGACGCCGTCGACGTGCGGGAAGTCCTCGTCCATGCGGGCGGAGTATCGCGGGCCGGCGGGTGCGGCGCGATCGTGCCGTGATCGCCACGCCCGCGAGCGCGATAGCCCCGCCCACGAGGCTGGCTGCGCCGGGCAGCTCGCCCAGCGCGAGCCAGGCCACGAGCGCAGCCACCGGCGGGACCGCGTATAGGGCGGCGGCCGCGGCCGACACGTCGATGTGCGAGCACGCGTAGGCCCAGGTGAAGAAGCCGAGCGCGGACGCCCCGAACGCGAGGAACGCGAGTGCGACGAGCGCAACGGCCGGAGCCGAGCCGAGCGCCGCGCCCGTGCCGGACGCGAGCGGGAGCGCCATCAGCGCGCCGAGGCTCATCGCCCAGGCTGTGAGTACGAGCGGGTCCGCCCCGCGCGACAGCAACCCCTTCTGCGAGACGAAGAAGACCGCCTGCGAGAGCGCCGCGCCGAGCACCAGCAGCGCGCCGCGCGAAAGCGAGAGACCACCGCCCGTGCCGAGCGCGATCGTGGCGGCGCCCGCGAACCCGAGCGCGACGCCCGCCCAGCCCGCTCGCGATAGGCGCTCGCCGAGCACGGCCACGGCGAGGATCGCCGTGAAGATCGGCGCGGTGGCCACGAGCAGGCTGGCCGTGGCGGCGTCGACGGTCACCTCGCCCGCGTTCAAGAGCACCTGGTAGAGGGTCATCCCGCTCAGCGCCACGAGCACGAGCAGCGGCAGGTCGCGCCGGCCGGGGCGCCAGCCGCGCCCGCGGCGCACGAAAGCGATCAGCGCGAGCGGCACCGCCGCGAGCGCGAGCCGCAGGAACGACAGCCCCTCCCAGCCGAACGCCGGCACGGCCTCGCGGATCGCGGCGAAGGCGGAGGCCCAGAGGACGATCGTGGCGGCGAGCGCGAGCGCGGGCACGCCGGTCACGGTCCCAGCCGCACGGCATCAGGTCAATTTACGATTCCTTGCGGTTGGCGTAAGCTGTGCTTTCGATGCTCGACGTCCGCCGCCTGCGCACGCTGCGCGAGGTCGCCGCGCGCGGCACGATCGCCGCGACCGCCGACGCCCTCGGCTACACACCGTCCGCGGTGTCTCAGCAGCTGCTCACGCTCGAGCGCGAGACCGGCGCCGCCCTGCTCGAGCGCGACGGCCGCAGCGTGCGGCTGACGGACGCAGCCGAGCGGCTCGTGCTGCGCACGGAGGCCGTGCTCGCCGAGCTCGAGGCGGCCGAGGCCGAGCTGGCGGCGGGAGAGGCCCGGGTGCAGGGGACGATCCGCCTGGCGGCGTTCCCGACCGCCGCCGCCACGCTCGCCCCGGCGGCGATGGCGGCCTTCGCGGAGGCGCACCCCGACGCCGAGGTCGTGCTCGACGAGCTCGAGCCCGAGGAGGCGCGCCCGGCGCTCAAGCTGGGCGACGTGGACGTGGCGCTGCTGCACGAGTACGACTTCAGCCCGCACCCCGAGGACCCGGGCATCGAGCTGACCCCGCTGATGGAGGACGACCTCCTGATCGCGCTTCCCGAGGACCACCCCGCCGCGAGCACGCGCGCAGTCGAGCTCGGCACGCTCGCGGACGAGCGCTGGGTGGCCGGCTACCTCGACACCGCCTGCCATCGCGTTGTGCTCACCTCCTGCCGCGCGGCGGGCTTCGAGCCGCGCATCGCCGCGCGCACGAACGATTTCCGGGTGGTGCTCGCGCTCGTGGCCGCGGGCCAGGGCGTGGCGCTCGTCCCCGGGCTCGCCTACGACGCCGCGCCGCCCGGCGTTGCGCTGCGACCGCCGGCCGGCGAGCCCCTCAGGCGGCGCATCGGCATCGCCGTGCGGTCGGGCGGCGGCGGCCACCCTGGCGTGGCCTCGCTCGTCGCGGCCGCACGCGCGGCGGCCGCGCGTATAGGCTCAGTCGCCAATGTCGGTCACTGAAGCCGCGCCGGTCCTGACGCCGGACGACATCGAACCCGTCAAGAACGAGACGGTGGACAGGATCGCGACGGGGACGATCTCGGTCCTCCCGTTCATCGGTCTCGGCATCGTCGGTTGGCAGCTCTGGAACGACCTGCTGCACCCGAGCGACATCTTCGTGTTCGTCGTGATGTACCTGCTGACGGGGCTCGGCGTGACGGTCGGCTTCCACCGCTACCTGACCCATCGCGCGTTCAAGACGGGCAAGACGATGCGCATGACCTTCGGCATCCTCGGGTCCGCGGCGATCGAGGGACCGGTGATCTCATGGGTGGCGGACCACCGCAAGCACCACACGTTCGCCGACCGCGAGGGTGACCCGCACAGCCCGCACGTGGGGCACGAGGGCGGCTGGCGCGGCGCCTTCAAGGGCCTGATCCACGCGCACATGGGCTGGCTCTTCATCCACACGCAGCGCGGGGCGCGCAAGCGCTACGCGCCCGATCTCGTGAGGGATCCCGTGATCTCGTTCGTGGACCGCACGTTCCTCGTCTGGGCACTCGGCGGGCTCGCGGTGTCCTTCGGGCTCGGCTATCTGTTCGGCGGGACGCTCACGGCCGCCCTCACGGGGCTTCTATGGGGCGGCCTGGTGCGAATGCTCGTGGTCCATCACGTGACCTACAGCATCAACTCGCTGTGCCATTTCTTCGGCAGTCGCCGCTTCGACACGGACGACCACTCGCGCAACCTGCTCTGGCTCGTGCCCTTCTCGTTTGGGGAGTCGTGGCACAACAACCATCACGCCTTCCCGACGTCCGCCTCGCACGGCCTCTCGCGCTGGGCCTTCGACCCCTCATGGCTCGTGATCCTCACGCTCGAGAAGCTGGGGCTCGCGCGGGACGTGGTGCGGGTCCCGCCCGAGAGGATCAGCCGTACCAGACGTCCACATGACCGTCCACCTGGAAGCGCAGATACGAGCGCTCCACCGGCAGGCTGAAGTTGATCGTCCCGCCGCCGCCGTAGCCACCGGGTAGGCCCGGGTCCGGGGCGGGTGGGGCGTCGAGGTCGAAGAATCCCTGCGCGATCGACCAGGTCCAGCGGTTGCAGTCCCACTTGCCGCTGCCCTGCAGGGGGTCGAGCAGACCGTCGCCGCGCGCGTCGAACTGCCAGCCCCAGCAACCCTTGTAGTCGCGCTCGATTCCCTGCACCTGGATCAGCATGCCGCGCGAGACGTCGTCGAAAGTCGCTTCGCCGCCGTTCGGCAGATGAACCGTCTTGCCTGACTTGATCTTGTCCTCGCCGCGGTACAGCTGGCGCTGGGCGTCGCCGTTGAGCGCGACGCGGAACCGGATCTCGCCGCGATTCCTGCCCTTGTCCGAGTCGGCGGTGACCTTGATGCGATCGAAGACCACCTTCGCGTGGCGCGCGTCCGTGTCGAGCGTCCCCTCGCGCGTGGACACGCGCCCGTTCGCGTCGATCGCCCGGACGATCACGTTGTAGCGCGAGTCGGGCTGGAGGCCGTCGAGCATCCCGGTGAAGCTCGTGCGCATCTCGCCGCTGTCGATCCTCGCCTCCGGCTGGCCGGCGAACATCGGGCCGAGGCTGGTCTGCGAGGGCGGACGCCGGTCGGCGCTGATGTTGATCCGCGCCGGCACGTTCGTGTGCACGGTCACCTCGGCGTCGCGCCCGCCGACCGACGCCTGCGCCGTGCGGATGCACTGGGCCGAGCAGCCGGCGCCGGAGTCGAACGAACCCGGGCCGTCGTCGCCGATCGTCTCGAGGTCGTCGGTGCGGAAGGTCGTCTGGCGCCGGTAGCTGCGCCCCTGCTCATCGGTCGCCTTGATCGTGAACTCGTAGAGCTTGTCGGGCTCGAGGTTCTTCAGCCGCGTGAACCAGCGCTGCGTGCGGAACAGGCTCGACTTCGAGTCGAGATAGACCTGGTGCACGAGGCCCCCGTCACCGGGGTTCTCCCGCCGGGCAACCGAGGCAACGATGCGGGCCGGCACGCCGGTGCGAACCCGGAGGCCGACCGAGTAGGCGCCCGGATCGAGCAGCGCCTGGTCGATGCACGGGGCCGCGCAGCCGAGTCCGGAGGTGAACTCCGGCTCGGCTGCAGCGGCCGGGGTCACCGCGCCGAGCGCGCCCACCGCCCCCACGATCGCGCTCATCCCAGCGAGTGACCTGATCCGTGCGCTCATATCCGGCCAACCTGCGTCCGCCGCGGGAATTACGCTGATCACATGAATGGAGAGGACCTCGCACAGGACGCGTCAACACTCGATCCGGCCGTGAGGGAGGCGGGCGCCGCGCTCGGCCGGATGTGGTGGCTCTGGCTCGTGGCCGGAGTGGCCTGGATCCTGATCGCGCTGGTAATCCTTCAGTTCGACGACGCGTCGATCACGACCGTCGGCGTCCTGATCGGGCTGATGTTCCTGCTGAGCGGCTTCCAGCAGTTCGCCATCGCGGCGATCGCGCCGGCCTTCAGGTGGCTCTGGGTGATCTTCGGCGTCCTGTTCCTGATCGCGGGCGTGATCTGCCTGATCAGCCCTGAGAACACCTTCGCCGCGATGGCCGACATCCTCGGCTTCCTGTTCCTGCTCGTGGGCGTGTTCTGGACGATCCAGGCGTTTGTGGACCGCCCGGAGAACGAGCTCTGGTGGCTCGGCCTGATCTCCGGGATCCTGATGATCATCCTCGCGTTCTGGACCGGCGGTCAGTTCTTCATCGAGAAGCAGTACGTGCTGCTGGTGTTCGCGGGTATCTGGGCGCTGATGCACGGCGTCGGCGACGTCATCAAGGCGTTCCAGGTCCGCAAGCTGCAGTCGCTCGTATGAGCGGGGAGGTCGGCGCCGTCGGCGTTGTCGGCGCCGGCTTCATGGGCTCGGGCATAGCGGAGTCGGCCGCGCGCGCCGGCCTGGCGGTTGCGTTGCACGAGCCCGACGGCGCCGCGCTCGAGCGCTCGCGCTCGCGCATCGACGCGTCCGTCGGCAAGGCGGTCGAGCGCGGCAAGCTGAGCTCGGACGAGGCCGGAGCGCTGATCGAGCGGATCGACTGGACGCCGGATCCCGCAGCGCTGTCGGGGTCGGACGTGGTCATCGAGGCGATCGTCGAGGACCCGGCGGTGAAGGGCGAGGTCTTCCAGCGCCTCGACGCTCAGCTCGGCCCCGAGGTGATCCTCGCCTCGAACACCTCGTCGATCCCGATCGCGCAGCTCGCGGCCTGGACCGGGCACCGCGGCCGCGTGCTCGGGCTCCACTTCTTCTCCCCCGTGCCCGTGATGCAGCTCGTCGAGGTGGTCGTCGGGCTCGAGACGGATCCGGACGTGGTGGAGCGAGCCGAGGTGTTCTGCCGCCAGATCGGCAAGCACCCGATCCGCACGAAGGACCGCTCGGGCTTCATCGTGAACATGCTGCTCGTCCCGTACCTGATGGCGGCCGTCCGCATGTACCAGGACGGCTTCGCGAACCGCGAGGACATCGACGACGGCATGCGCCTCGGCGCCGGGCATCCGATGGGGCCGCTGACGCTCTGCGACTTCATTGGGCTCGACGTGCTCTACGCCGTCTGCGACTCGCTCTACGAGGAGTTCAAGCGGCCCGAGTACGCGCCGCCGCCGCTCCTGAAGCGGATGGTGGTCTCGGGCCACCACGGCCGCAAGACGGGCCGCGGCTTCTACGAGTACTAGCGCTACTCGGTAACCGGCTCCGGCAGCCCGGCCCGCATGATCCAGAGCGCCGGGAAGACCACGAGCACGGTCGCGCCGATCGCGAGCGCCGCCACGCCGAGCGTGGTGAGCGCCACGCCGCCGAGCAGGGCGAGGCCGGCGCCCGTCGCGCCGGCGAGCAGGTCGTTGAAGCCGAGCAACCGGCCGCGCTCCGAGGGGTGCGTGAGGTCGGCCAGCTCGGCGGTCGCCGCCACGAACGAGAGGTTCCAGCCGACGCCGAGCCCGAACAGCGCGACGGCCGTGGCCGGCACGCTCTCGATCCAGAGCAGGCTGATCACGGACACCGCCATCAGGAACAGCCCGCCCGACAGCGCGGGCGTGCGGCCGATGCGGTCGATCAGGTCCCCCATCACGATCACGAGCCCGTACATGCCGATCACGTGCGCGCCGATGATCGGGAACACGTCGTGGCCCTCGTGCCCGTGGTGGTCGACCACCACGGCGCCGGTCAGGGTCATCACCCCGACCATGACGGCGAAGCTCGCCTGGGCGGCCACGAGCGCCGGGATCACTCCGCGGCGCGAGAGGATCTCGCTCAGCGGCGCCGATCTCTCCTCGGCGGGCTTCGGAGCGCCCGCGTCGTGCTCGAGCAGCTCGGCGATGCGCTTCGGGTCGGGACGCACGGCGGCGAGCAGCGCGATCCCGACGATCATGAAGCCGCCGGCCGCGAGCCACAGCGGCGCGAGGGCGTCGCCCTCGAGCTCCTTGCCCTGGAGCAGCGGGCTGAACACCGCCGGTCCCAGGATCGCGCCGAAGACGGCGCCGAACAGCACGTACGCGATCCCGCGCGCGCGCCGCTCGGGCGGGTACATGTCGCCGGCCGCGGTGCGCGCGAGCAGCGCCACGCCGCTCGCCGCGCCCACGCAGATCAGGCCGAGCAGCACGGCGGGCGCGAGCTCGGTGGCGCACCCGAGCGCCGCGAGCCCGCAGCCGACCGCCCCGACGACGTAGCCCGTGATGAGCACCGGCATGCGGCCGAAGCGATCCATCGAGCGCCCGGCCGGCAGCGCCGCGAGCGCACCGCAGCCGAGCACGATCGCGGGGCCGAGGCCGAGCAGACCCTCGACGTCGAGCACGAGCACGAGCGTGAGCGAGGCCACGGCGGCCGATAGCTGCAGCATCGCCGAGTTGGCCGCGAGCGCCGCTGCGAGCAGCACCGTGTTGCGGCGAATGGGCAGCGCGGGCGGCTCCACCGCACGAGCGTACTCAGGAGCAGAGATCGGCCGCCACCGCCACGAGCGCCTCCGCGCAGGCGAGCGTGTCGCCGACGCTGACCCACTCGACGTCCGCGTGGGCGCCCTCGCCGCCCGGCCCGAACAGCACGGTGGGGATGCCGGCGGCCGAGAAGAAGGCCGAATCGGCCCAGAAGGCCGCGCCGGTCACGGCGGGATCCCCTGCATGCCGGCACAGCGCGTCCACGAGCGGATCGTCCTCCGCGGTCTCGAGCGGCGGGCGCACGAGCAGGATGCGCGCCTCGGCGTCGTGGCCCTCCGCGAGCCGGCCGAGCTCCGCCTCGATCGCCTCGCGCGATTCGCCCGGCAGGGTGCGGCGCTCGAGGCCGATCGTGCAGCGCTCCGGATAGGTCGCGAGGTCGCGCCCCCCGCTCACGAGCGACGCGTGGACCGAGCCGCGGCCGAGCAGCGGGTGCTCGTCCGCCGCCAGGGAGGCGTCGAGCTCGCCGAGCGCGGTCAGGAGCGGCCCGGCCCTCACGATCGCGTCGACGCCGAGGTCGTGGCGCGAGCCGTGCGCGGCGCGCCCGCGCACCTCGAGCTCCGCCCAGACGAAGCCCTTGTGCGCGATGCAGACATCCATCTGGGTCGGCTCCGTGACGATCGCGGCGTCCGCGCCGCCCATGCACGCGCACCGCCTCCTGCGCGCCGATGCTCGAATGCTCCTCGTCCGCCACGGCGGCCACCACCACCTCGCCGGCCAGCCCGAGCCGGGCCGCCTCGCGGCAGGCGAGCAGGGCGGCCACCACACCGGCCTTCATGTCGTAGGCGCCCCGCCCGTAGAGCCGGTCACCGTCGAGGCGCGGCTCGAGCGGCGCGTCGACGCCCTCGAAGCCGACGGTGTCGAGGTGCCCGCAGAGCACGAGCCGGCGTCCGCCGCCGCTGCCGGGAGCGCGGGCGAGCACGCTCGGGCGCCCGGGGGTCTCCTCGAGCAGCTCGACCTCGAGCCCGGCGTCCCGCGACCAGTCCGCGACATGAGCCGCGATCTCCACCTCCCCCGCGCCGCCCGGCTCGAGCGTCGGGTTGACCGAGTCGATCGCGACCAGCGCGCTCAGCAGCGAGACGACGTCCTCGCGGTTCACGACACCGCCCGCAGCGCGGCGGTCAGCGCGGCCGCCACCAGCACGCACCACACGATCGAGCCGGTGCGCCACGCAACGAGCCCGCCGGCGACCACTCCGGCGGTGTCGGCGCCGATGGCGAGCTCGTCGCCGTCGGCGAGCGCGGCCGTGAACACGAGCGCGGACAGGAGCGCCGGCGCCAGCAGGACGATCACGCTCGTGATCCAGATCGGCAGCTCCCGCCCGCCGAGGGCGATCGGCCCGGCTGCCTTGAGCGCAGCCGTGATGATCGCGCCGCCCGCGACGAGTGCGACGGTGTTGCTCACCGCGCGGCCCCCTCCGCCTCCTGCGCCTCCAGGACCGCCGCCTGCGCGGAGCGCGACAGCCCGACCAGCGCGGCGAGGCTCGCCACGAGCACGGGGATCCCGGCCGGCGCGACGGGCACGAGCGCGAGCGCGATCACGCCTCCGAGCAGGGCCACCCCGAGGGCGCGGCGGCTCTTGACCTCGTTGATCAGGAGGGCCACGAAGAACGCCGGATAGATCGCGTCGAGCCCGAGGTCGCGGGGGTCGCCGAGAACGTCGCCGCCCAGGGCCCCGAGGATCGTCCCGAGCTGCCACGTCATGTACTGGAGCGACGTCGCGCCGAACAGGAGCCAGCGGTTGAAGCTGCCGTCCTCGCGCGCGGCGAGGGCCCAGGAGGCGTCGACCACGGCCTGGCCCTGGAGGGCGCGCTTCAGCGGCCCGCCGGGCAGGGACGGCGCGAAGGCCGCGCCCATCGGCAGGAAGCGCGAGTTCATCAGGCCCCCCGCCACGAGCGCGGCGCCGATCGACCCGCCCGCACCGAAGATGGCGATCATGGCGAACTGCGCCGATCCGGCGAACATCAGGATCGACATGGCGATCGTCGCGACGGTCGAGAGGCCGGCATCGACGGCGACCACCCCGAACGAGACGCCCACGAGGCCGCCCGCCGTCGCGAAGGGGACGGCGGCCCGGAACCCGTCTCGGAACGCCTGCGGCAAGGCGCGGATCAGCTCACGGCGCGCCGGAACAGGAACGCGCAGATCACCGCCACGATCACGGCGAGAATCGGGATCGCCCAGCCGATCACGCCGACGATCGCGAGCACGGCGCCGACCACGGCGACCGCGCCGGCGCCGCCTCCCGCGACCACGAGCCGGTACGCCCGCTGCTCGCGGTTGCGCCTAGAGGGGGGACCGCCCGACCGGGGTGCGAGATCGCTCATATTCCGGAACGCTACCCGTCCGGCTCTGCGTTCAGACCGTACGCAGCGCTTGCGCCCCGCGCCGTTCGGGTGCTACCTTGCCCCAAACCGGTAGGGGGTTTTCAGTTTGAGCTATCTGTACTACTGCCCGTCGTGCCTCGAGGTGCATGAGAGCGCCGCCAAGAGCATGGCCGGCTTGCCGTGCTCCTGCGGCGGCGGCCTGACGGCTCTCGACGTCGATCAGTCGACGAGGTCGTCGACCCGGTCCGACGACTCGGCCGCCCGCACGTCGCCCCCGATCTTCTCGCCCGGCTGGGTGTACAGGAAGACGAAGGCCGCCGCGGCCCCGCCCGCCAGGTCCGCCAGCAAGTAGATCCAGATATCGCCCCAGGACAGCAGGCCCATCACCATGGCGCCGATCGCGACCTGTGGGTTGAAGGCCGCGCCCGAGATCGCGCCCACCGCGTAGGCCCCGGTCATCACCGTGAAGCCGATCGCCAGGCCGTAGAACGAGTTGTTCTCCGTGCCGCGTGAGGTGGCCACGTTCAGCACCACCCAGGCGAGCGCGAACGTGAACAGGAACTCGACGATGAGCATCTTGCCCGCGCCGGCGACCTGGGCGGCGTCGTCGGGATCGAACTCGAGCACGATCACGATCAGGGCCGCCGCTATGCCGCCGAGCACCTGCGCGACCCAGTAGGCCATCAGCTCGTCCGACGCCATCTTGCCGCGCAGGAAGACCGCAAGGCTGACCGCCGGGTTGTAGTGCGCTCCCGAGATGTGGCCGCCGGCGAAGACCATGACCATCAGGGCGGACCCGATGGCGAGGGGAGCCAGCGGACCAGCGCTCGCGACGGCCATTCCGACCGTGAACAGCAGGAAGAACGACCCGATGAACTCGACGAGCAGCTTGCGGTCGAGGGGCATGACACTCCTTTCGAGGGGCTGACGCCGCGGAGGGTACGCCCGCCGAGGGGACGGGGAGGCGTCTGCTAATACTTAAGTAGTTGCTTCACCAATCAGCCCCAGCCCTCGATCCGGTCTTCAGCGCGCTCGCCGATCCCACGCGCCGCCGCATGGTCGAACGCCTTGCGAGCGGGCCCGCGTCGGTCAGCGAGCTCGCGAAGCCGTTCAGGATGTCGCTGTCCGCCGTCGTCCAGCACCTCGGCGTGCTCGAGCGCAGCGGCCTCGTGCGCTCCGAGAAGGTCGGCCGGGTGCGCACCTGCAGGATCGAGCCCGGCGTCCTGAGCGAGGCCGAAGGCTGGATCGCGCAGCGCAGGGCGATGTGGGAAGCGAACCTCGATCGCCTCGGCGAGTACCTCGAAAGCACCCAAGGAGACTCATGACAACGCGTTCCGTCACCCACGACACCTTTTCCTCGGAGCGGACCTACGAGGCGCCGCCCGAGCGCGTCTTCGCCGCCTGGGCCGACCCCGAGCAGAAGCCGCGCTGGTTCGGCAATCCGGACGGATGGGAAGGGGAGCTCTACGAGCTCGACTTCCGCGTCGGCGGCCACGAGCGGCTGCGCGGCCGGATCGCCGGAGGCCCCGAGATCGCCTACGAGGCGCGCTACGTCGACATCGTCGACGGCAACCGGATCGTCTACGCATACGACATGCACGCCGACGGAACGCGCATATCCGTCTCACTCGGTACTGTCCAGATCAGGACGAAGGGATCGGGCACCCATCTGTCCTACACGGAGCAGGGTGCCTTTCTCGACGGCCTTGACGAGCCCGAGCAGCGTAAAAACGGCACAGAACAGCTGCTCGACGGGCTCGGCGCATTTCTCACCGATGAGTTTGCGTCCAGAGGCCAGTCCTAACGCATGAACCCGATTTCCTTGCCTTGGAAGTGAGCTGATCCCGTGACCGAAGCGCAGACTGACAACCGCCGCTGGTACGCCCTCGTCGTCCTCTGCATCGGGATGCTGATGATCGTCCTCGACGTCACGGTCGTGAACGTCGCCCTCCCGTCGATCCAGGACGACCTCGGCTTCTCGCAGACAAACCTGGCGTGGGTCGTCAACGCCTACCTGATCTCGTTCGGCGGGCTGCTGCTCCTGTCCGGCCGCATCGGCGACCTGGTCGGGCGCCGGCGCGTGTTCATGATCGGCCTGGCGATCTTCACCGTCGCCTCGCTGGCGTGCGGTTTCGCGCAGAGCCAGGGCGTCCTGGTCGCCGCGCGCTTCGTGCAGGGCATCGGCGGGGCCATGACCTCGGCCGTGATCCTCGGAATGATCGTGACGATGTTCCCGGAGCCGAAGGAGCAGGCGAAGGCAATCGGCATCTACGGGTTCGTCGCATCGGCCGGAGGCTCGATCGGCCTGCTGGCCGGCGGGGTGCTGACCGAGGCGATCAACTGGCACTGGATCTTCTTCATCAACCTCCCGATCGCAATCGGCACGGCGCTGCTGGCGGCGCGCCTGATCCAGCCGGACAAGGGCATCGGCCTGCACCGCGGCGCGGACGTGCTCGGGGCGGTCCTGATCACCTCGTCGCTGATGCTGGGCGTCTACACGATCGTCAAGGCCGCCGAGCACGGCTGGGGCTCGCTGCACACGCTCGGTCTCGGCGCCGTCTCGCTGGCGCTGCTGGGCGCGTTCATCCTGCGCCAGGCCAACGGGAAGAACCCGCTGATGCCGCTCAGCCTGTTCCGCTCGCGGAACGTCTCGGGCGCGAACGGGATCCAGGTCCTCGTCGTGGCGGGCATGTTCAGCATGTTCTTCCTCGGCACGCTCTACATGGAGCGGGTGCTCGGCTTCGATCCGCTGCAGATCGGCTTCGCGTTCCTGCCCGCCACCGTCGTGATGGGCATCATGTCGGCCGGACTGTCGGCGCGCTTCAGCATGCGCTTCGGTCCGCGCAACGTCTTGATCGCCGGACTCGCGGCCGTGTTCTTCGGTCTCGCGTGGTTCACGCAGATCTCCGCGGACGGCACCTACGCGGCCGACGTTCTCGGGCCGATGGTCCTCCTCGGGCTGGGCGCGGGCGTGGCGTTCCCCACGCTCATGACGCTCGCGATGGCGGACGTGGATCCGAGCCTGGCCGGCCTCGCCTCCGGGCTCGTCAACACGACGGCCCAGGTGGGCGGCGCGCTCGGCCTCGCGGTGCTGGCGACCCTCGCCACGTCGCGGACCGATGACCTGCTCGCGGACGGTGACTCGCCTGTCGTCGCCCTGACCAGCGGGTACCAGCTCGCGTTCGTGATCGGCGCGGTGCTGATCGCCGTGGGCGTCGCGATCGCCGTCACCGTGATGCGCGATCCGGCCGGGGCCATGGCGCACGAGGGCGAGCAGGGCTCGCCGAAGGGCGCCGAGGCCGCGTACGAGGAAGCCGCCTGACAGAGTCCCCCGTGTGCCGGTAATCCTGCTCGCGCGCCACGCCCAGGGGTCGTTCGGCGCAGCCGACTACGACGTCCTCTCGGAGACGGGGCGCGAGCAGGCGGGGGCCCTGGCGGACGAGCTCGCCCGCAGCGGGCAGCGCGTCGACCGTGTCCTGTCGGGCTCGCTGGCCCGTCAGCGCGACACCGCTGTCGCCGTGGCAGAGCGGGCGGGCGTCGAGATCGAGACGGACGCGCGCTGGGACGAGTACGCGAGCGACGACCTGGTCGCCCGCCACGCCCCGGACGCCCCAGCTCCCGCGAACACGCGCGAGTTCCAGGAGGTGCTCGACGTGGCGCTGGGCGCATGGGTCAGCGGTGGCGACTCCACCTGGCCCACCTTCCGCGACGCCGTGGCCGGCGCTCTCGAAGACCTCGCCGGCTCGCTGCGCTCAGGCGAGTGCGCGCTCGTCTCGACTTCGGGCGGGCCGATCGCGGCGGCGGCCGTGGCCCTGCTCGGGCTGCCGCCGACCGCCCTCGTGCCCTTCAACCGCGTGCTCGTCAACGCCGGCATCACGAAGCTCGTGTCCGGTCCGAGCGGCGTGACCCTCGTGTCCTTCAACGAGCACGGGTATCTCGAGCGGCCGGGCGGCTCGCTCGTGACGTACCGCTAGGGGAGCCCGACCTGGCTGCCCGGGGGGTGCCGCGAGGGGCGGGCCGGCGCGCTGGGTGCCGCGCTTTCGTACACACAATGTGTAGAAAGTCGCGGCACCCGGGATCGGCGCTAGCGCGGCAGGCGGCGGGCCCGCCGCCAACTCAGCCCGGGAACGAGCGCGCCGTGCAGCCGCCGTCCACGAGCAGCACCGAGCCGGTGCAGTAGCTCGACTCGTCGGACGCGAAGAAGAGGATCGCGTTCGCGATCTCCTGCGGGTGCGCCGGGCGGCCCATCGGCGAGAGCGCTCCGGCCGTGGCCTCGTCGTCGAAGATCCCGATCACCGGGGCGATCATCGGCGTGTCGACGAATCCGGGGCAGATCGTGTTCGTGCGCACGCCCTGCTTGGCGTAGGCGATCGCCATCGACTTGCCCAGGTTCACGATCGCGCCCTTGGCGGCCGTGTAGGCGTGCGCGTCATAGAGGCCCGTGACGCCGGCCATGCTCGCGACGTTGACGATCGATCCCGAGCCCTGGTCGAGCATGCGCGGCAGCGCGGCGCGGATGGCGAGGAAGTAGCCCTCGAGGTCGACGCCCCCGATGATGTCGCGCCAGTTGTCGAGCGAGGCCTCGTGGACTCCGGCCATCGTGCCCGGGTTGTCGATGCCGTACTGCCAGCCGACACCGGCGTTGCTCACGAGAACGTCGATCTGGCCGAACTGGTCGACCGCCGTCTGGACGACGCGCTCGGCCGTCGAGGTGTCCTCGAGGTCACCGGGCACGACGATGCCCTCGCCGCCGGCGCTCTTGATGCCGTCGATGATCTCGTTCAGCTTGTCCTCGCTGCGCGCGGTGCCGACGACCTTGGCGCCCTCGCGGCCGAAGGTCTCCATCGTCGCCCTGCCGATACCGCTGCTGGCGCCGGTGATCACCGCCACCTTGCCCGCGAGCCGGCCGCCTTCCCCATCAGTCATGACTCTCCTCTCCCGAGCTTCCGGACGCCGCGATGCTATGGCGGCCCCGTGCGAGGGCACGCCCAGACTGGCGACGGGCCTTGTGGAATGCGACAGTGGACGCAATCCTCCAGGGCGGGTTGCGGATGCCCGCCCTTCAGTATCAATCCGCGTTCAGATGGAGCTGACTCCAGAGGCAATCAAGGCGCTGCTCGACGCGTTCGACCGCAGTGACTGGCGGGAGATGACCGTCACGATCGGCACGAACCGCCTGCACGTGTCGCGCGACGACTCGGCGAACGGGGCGGCCCCGCCTGCGCCGGCGCCCGCCGCCCTGCCCGCGCCCGCCGAGGAGGCCCAGGCCCCGGAGCCCGACGCAGCGGCCCCCGCCCCCGCTCCCTCCGCGGCCCCGGCGGACGTCCCCGACGGCGACCGCGTCGTCTCCCCGAGCGTCGGGCTGTTCTGGCGCGCGCCCGCCCCGGGCGCGCCACCGTTCGTCGAGGTCGGCGGCCGCGTGGCGGCGGGCGAGACCGTGGCGATCGTCGAGGTCATGAAGCTGATGAACCACGTGGTCGCCGCGAACGATGGCGTGGTCGTGGCGATCCTGGTCGAGAACGGCGCGCCGGTCGAGTTCGGCGAGACGCTCGTCGTCATCGATCCAGACGGCTGAGCACGGCGATGCCGGAGCTGCGGCGAGTCCTGATCGCCAACCGAGGTGAGATCGCCGTGCGCGTCATCCGCGCGTGCTTCGAGGAGGGCCTCGAGGCCGTGCTCGCCGTCTCGGAGGCCGACCGCGACAGCCTCGGCGCTCAGCTCGCCGACCGGGTCGTCGTGATCGGCCCGGCGAACGCGGCGGAGAGCTACCTCGACATCCCGCGGCTCGTCACCGCCGCGCAGGTGAGCGGCTGCGACGCCCTCCATCCCGGCTACGGCTTCGTGTCGGAGCGCCCGGAGCTCTCGGCCGCCTGTGCCGAGGAGGGCATCGCCTTCGTGGGACCGTCGGAGCAGGCGATGCGGCGCAGCGGCGACAAGGCCACCGCCCGCGAGCTGGCGCGCGAGCTCGGCGTGGCGGTCGGGCAGGGCTCGGATGTGGTTCGCGACGAGGACGACGCCCGGCGCGCCGCCGAGGCGATCGGCTACCCGGTCCTGTTCAAGGCCGCGGGCGGCGGTGGCGGCCGCGGCATGCGCCTCGTCGAGCGTCCCGAGGAGCTCGCCGCCGCATGGTCCTCGGCGTCGGGCGAGGCGGAGCAGGCGTTCGGCGACCCCCGCATCTTCATCGAGCGCTACGTGCGCCAGGCCCGTCATGTCGAGGTGCAGGTGCTCGGCGACGCGCACGGCGGCGTGATCCACCTCGGCCACCGCGACTGCACGTTGCAGCGCCGCTACCAGAAGCTCGTCGAGGAGGCACCCGCCTACGACCTGCCGCCCGAGCTCGCCGACGAGATGCTCGGCTCGGCCACACGCCTGATCGAGGCCCTCGAATACGCGGGCGCGGCGACCTGCGAGTTCCTCGTGGACACGGAGCGCGGCACCTGCGGCTTCCTCGAGATCAACGCGCGGCTCCAGGTCGAGCACCCCGTGACGGAGATGGTCACCGGGTTCGACGTCGTGCGCGAGCAGCTCCGCATCGCCGCGGGCCGGCCGCTCTCGATCGAGCAGGCGGACGTGCGGGTGAGCGGCCACGCGATCGAGGTGCGCATCAACGCCGAGGCGCCTGAGCGCGGCTTCCTGCCCTCGCCGGGAACGCTCACGCGCTGGGCGGTGCCGGAGACCGCCGACGTCCGCGTGGACAGCGCGTGCTTCCCCGGCTGGACGATCTCGCCGAACTACGACTCGCTGCTCGCGAAGGTGATCGCCCGCGGGGCCGACCGCGCCGAGGCGCTCGAGCGCGCCCGTCACGCCCTGCGCCACATGCGCGTCGAGGGCGTGGACACGACCACCGCCTTCGCGCTCGACGTGCTCGATCACCCGGACGTGGTCGAGGGCCGCGTGCACACGCGCTGGCTCGAGGAGGAGTTCCTGCCCGGCTGGGCAACCACAAGGGAGGAGGCGACCGCATGGCCCGCATCGAGCTGATCGACCAGTCCCTGCGCGACGGCCAGCAGAGCCTCTGGGGCATGCGCATGCGCGCGGGCCAGATCCTCCCGGTGGCGGAGGCGATCGACAGCGCCGGCTACCGCGTGGTCGACCTCACGGGCTCGTCGATCTTCGAGGTGCTCGTGCGCTTCCGCCAGGAGGATCCGTGGGAGGGCCTCGACGCGATCCACGCCGCCTTCCCGCGCTCGACCCTGCGTGCGGGGACGCGCACGAACGGCGTGGTCGGCATGGGGATCACCCCGGACTCGGTGATCGAGCTGTGGGTTCAGACCCTCGCGAAGCACGGCATCGGCAGCCTCTGGATCTTCGACTGCCTGCACGACGTCGAGCAGATGCTGCATGTGGCCCAGATCGCGCGCGATGCCGGCGCTCAAGCCCTCTCCGCAGATCAACTTCTCGGAGTCCCCGGTGCACACGGACGAGTACTACGCGGGCATCGCCGAGCGGATGGTCGCGAGCGGCGCCCCCGCGACGATCGTGCTCGGCGACGAGGCCGGCGTGCTCGGGCCCGAGCGCGCCCGCGGCTGGATCCGGCTGGTGCGCGAGCGGACGGGGGACAAGCCGCTCGAGCTGCACTTCCACAACAAGACGGCGATGGCCAA
Organism: uncultured Thermoleophilaceae bacterium; assembly: GCA_963808775.1. GTDB lineage: Bacteria > Actinomycetota > Thermoleophilia > Solirubrobacterales > Thermoleophilaceae > JACVRW01. The sequence continues at coordinate 202,779 of CAWEGR010000005.1, read as the reverse complement.
CCTCAACCACATCATCGGGGTCGAGGAGGGCGTGAACATCCTCCACACCGCCGTCTCGACGCTGGCGAACGGGGTCTCGATGCCGTCGACGGAGGTGACCGTCGACAACATGCGCCGGCTCGGGCACGAGGTGGCGATCGACGACAGCCGGCTCGCCGAGGTGGCGGCGCACTTCGGCGCGCTCGCCGACGAGGAGGGCTTCCAGCCGCGGCGCCCCCGTCGAGTACGCCGTGGCGACGATCCAGCAGCAGTTCCCCGGCGGGATGATGGGCACGCTCGGCGCGCAGCTCGAGCGGGTCGGCATGGAGGAGCGCCTCCCCGCCGTGCTCGAGGAGGCGATCCAGGTCCGCGCCGAGCTGGGCTGGCCGATCATGGCCACGCCCTTCTCGCAGCTCGTGGGCATCCAGGCCCTGCTCAACATCGTGCAGGGAGAGCGCTACGCCACGATCCCCGACGAGAACCTGATGTACCTCGCGGGCTGGTACGGGCATCCGCCGGGCGAGCTCGACCCCGAGGTGCTCGACCGCGCCTCACTGACCGAGCGCGGGCGCACGATCATGGCGGCCGGGGGCGCGCCGCAGCCCTCGCTCGCCGAGATCCGCGCGCAGTACGGCGAGAAGCTCTCGGACGAGGAGCTGCTGCTGCGCTACCTGATCCCCGGTCCCGACGTCGACGCGATGCAGGCCGCCGGGCAGCCGATCGAGCCGATCTACCCGGTCAGCGGCCCGCGCGCGCTCGACTGGCTGCCCGACCTGATGAGCGGCGCGACGGGCCGGAGCGTGAGCGTGACCGTGGGCGACGTCAGCGTGTCGCTGCGGCGCTGACCGCCTTGCCGTTCCCGGTCGCGGCGTAGTCGGCCAGGTAGTCGTGGATGACCTTGCCGTGGTACAGGTCGAAGTCGAAGATCCCGAACCAGCCCTGGAGGATCTTCGTCGGCTGCAACAGGTGCCACGGGTCCACGTCCGTCGTCGCGTCCATCGACACCGAGGCGCGGCCCGTGAACAGCATCGGCGTGCCGCCCGCGCTCTTGTGGATCGGCGCCTCCACATCGAGCCGCACGAGCTGCGCCACCGACGGCGGCGAGTCGGGCTCGGCGTTCGGGATCACCCGCGTCGAGAGCACCGGCACGTCCTCCATCTCGGCAGGGTCGAAGGTGCGCTCGCAGGTGATCGACATCGTCATGATGCGCTGGCCGCGCGGGCGATCGACCGTGAACAGCATCTGCTCGCCGAAGGGCGCGCCGGCGGCGCCGCCGGAGTGGCGCTCCATGACGGCGAGCTTCTTCGCGTAGCCCCAGATCTCGCGGCCCGCGACGAGCGGGATCTCGTTGTCCGTGAAGATGAACGGCTGGTAGAGGTAGGTCTGCCCCTCGAAGCTGGCGCGGATCATCACGTAGGCCTCGTGGTAGGGCCCGAACGAGCTGAACGGGATCCAGCGGCCCCATGCGATGCAGACGGGCGTCTCGTCCGCCGGCTCGAGCCCCGGCGGGAGCAGCGCCTCCACCCCCGCGGGGTCGGCCTCGTAGGAGACGAAGATGTCCTCGACGCCGCGATAGAGGTACGGCGGCGGCCCGTAGGCCACGCCCGGTCCGATGGGCAGCGAATACGACTGCCAGAAGGCCTCGTGATCCATGCTCGGAAGGGTCTCGCGTGGTGCGCGTGCGGCGAACGGCCGGGGGTCGCGCACTTGGAGAAACCCCAAGCGTTACGGTGCCCTCGCATGAGGTCAGCGCAGCGTCTGACCGCCGCTCACGTTGAGCGCCGTGCCGGTCACGTAGGCCGCTCCCTCGGATGCGAGGAAGCCGACGGCCTCCGCCACGTCCTCGGGGGTCTCGTAGCGGCCCAGCGGGATCGAGCGCAGCAGCTTGCGCTCGTACTGCTCGCGCGTGATGCCCGCCATGCGCGGATAGGCCTCGAACATCCCGCCCGGCACGTCGAGCAGCGGCGTCTGGACCGTGCCGGGGCAGACCGCGTTCACGGTGATGCCGTGCGCGCCGAGCTCCGCCGCGAGCGACTGCGTGAAGCCGATCGCCGCGAACTTCGCGGCGCAGTACGCGGACAGCCAGGGCGCGCCCGCCAGGCCCGCCTGCGACGCGACCGTCACGATCCGGCCGCCGTCGCCCTGCTCGATCATCCTCCGCGCCGCGGCGCGCGAGCACTTGAAGACGCCGCCGGCCATCACGTCGAGGTTGACCTGCCAGTCCTCGTCGCTCAGCTCGACGGCCGGGGCGAGCCCGATCGCGAGGCCGGCGTTGTTCACGAGCACGTCGATGCGGCCGAAGCGCTCGACCGTCCCCTCGATCAGCGCATCGACCTGCGCGCTGTCGCGCACGTCGCAGGCGATGCCGGCCGCCTCGGCGCCGGCGCCCTCGAGCTCGGCGACCGCCTGGTCGAGCTCCTCGCTCGCCGCGGCCGCGTAGTCGGGGTGGCTCGACATCGGCGCGCCGAGATCCGACACCACCACGCGCAGCCCGTCGCGCGCGAGCCGGGCCGCGACCGCCCGGCCGATCCCGCCCCGGCGCGCCGCGCCGGTGACCACGGCGACCCTCGAGCTCACCAGGAGGCCCTCGACCATGCGATCACTCACGATGAAGGAGCTGAGCGCCGGCGACAGCGCCGAGTTCACGAAGACCGTCACGGAGACCGACATCGCGTTCTTCGCGGCGATCAGCGGGGACTTCAACCCGATCCACGTCGACGCCGAGTGGGCGAAGAAGTCGCTGTTCGGCGCGCGCGTGGCGCACGGGCCGCTGACGCTCGCGCTCGCGGCCGGCCTGCTCGGGATGACCCTTCCCGGCGTGGGCACGATCGCCGAGACGAACCACATCGACTACCGCCGGCCCGTGTACATCGGCGACACCATCACCACGCGCGGAGAGATCGTGGAGCTCGACGTGGCGCGCAACAGGATCCGGGTCGACCTGACCTGGACGAACCAGGAGGACGTGGTCGTGGCCGAGGGATACGCGATCGTCATGCCGCCGAAGAAGTCCGCCCTGTAGCGCCCTCGAACCGCTCGCGCAGCTTGAACTTCTGCACCTTGCCCGAGGGCGTCGTCGGCCATTCGTCGACCACCACGAGGTGCCGCGGGATCTTGAAGCGCGCCACCCGGTCGGTCAGCTGCGCGCGCATCGATTCGAGCGTCAGGGATGCGCCCTCGTGCAGCCGCACGAAGGCGGCCACCTGCTCGCCGTAGCGCTCGTCGGGGACCCCGATCACGCTCGCGTCGAGCGACCTCCGGCAGTCCGCGGAGCGCGTCCTCGATCTCCGCGGGATAGATGTTCTCGCCACCGCGGATGATCATGTCCTTGGCGCGCCCCGTGATCGAGACGTAGCCGTTCTCGTCCATGCGCGCCAGGTCCCCCGAGCGCAGCCAGCCGCCGGGTTCGATCGTGTCGGCGGTCGCACGGGGTTCGTCCCAGTAGCCGTTCATCACGAGGAAGCCGCGCGTGCGCAGCTCGCCCTGCTCGCCGATCGGGACGGGCTCACGCGTCGAGACGTCGACCACGTCGACCTCGACGTGCGGAAGGGGCGGCCCGCAGGTGGCGATCTGGAGCTTCTCCGGATCGCCCGGCAGGCTCATCGTGATCACCGGGGACGCCTCGGTCATGCCGTAGGTGATCGTGAAGCGGACGCCGAAGCGCTCGATCCAGCGCCGCTCGACGTCCACGGGCACCGGGGCGCCTCCCGTGACGACGACGTCGAGCGACCTGAGCGAGCCGCCCGACCGGTCGACCTCCTCCTCGAGCCCGATCAGCATCGTGGGCACGGCGCCCGCCGATGTGGCCCGCTCCGCGTCGATCGTGCGCACCATGCGCGCGGCGTCGAAGGTGAGAGTCGGAAGCTGCGCCGAGCCATTGCTGATGCAGCCGATCGTGGCCATCACGCAGCCGCCGCAGTGAAAGAACGGCATCGGGTTGCAGTGGCGCCCCCCGAGGTGGAACTCCGCACCGTGGGCGAACAGCGCGGCGTTCGCCGTCAGGGCGCCGTGCCGCAGCTCGGCCCCCTTGGGGAAACCGGTGGTCCCGGACGTGAACTGGATCTGCGACAGGTCATCCGTGGTCACGCGGGCGCGGCGGCGCTCCACCTCGGCCGCCGCGTCCGCGCCCGCGGAAGCGAGCCACTCGCCGAGCGAGATGCCCGTGTCGTCCGGCGCATCGCCGAACGCCACACGCAGGTCGAGCCCGGGCAGCTCGGCGGCCACGCCGTCGAGGATCTCCCAGAGGTTGGCGCCGCGGTTCTCGGGCTCGAGGAAACAGGCGCTCGCCCCCGTCTTGCCGAGCACGAAGCGCAGCTCCTCCGCGCGGTAGAGCGGGTTGAGCGGGACGAGCACGACCCCCGCATAGGCCGCGCCGAACTGCACCTCGATCCACTCGGGCCGGTTCGTGGCCCAGATCGCGATCCGCTCGCCCGGCTCGATGCCCGAGCTCACGAAGGCGCGGGCCACGGCGAGCGCGCGCTCGCGCAGCTCCGCGAAGGTCCAGCGCTCCGAGATCCCCATGTCGTCGTAGGCGGAGTAGACGACCGCCTCGTGCCCCGGCCAGGCCTCGGCCGCCTCGTCGAGCACCGCCCCGACGGTCAGCTCGCGCAGCGGCGGCAGGTCGTCGTCCCCCGGGATCCAGTGGGAGCGGCCTTCCTCCTTGAGCGGCATTGTGGACGACCATAAGTCTCGCCGTGGCCGGGCCGAAGGCCCGCCCCCGTGGCTCTTAGAGTCGTCTACATGCAGGCGGTGCGCTGGCACGGCAACCGCGACGTGCGCTTGGAGGACGTCGAGCTCGAGCTCCCGCTCGGGCCCGGCATGATCGAGGTCGAGGTCTCCTTCTGCGGCGTGTGCGGCTCGGATCTCGCCGAGTACGCGCACGGGCCGTTCGCGATCCGCCCGCGCGCCCACTCGCTGAGCGGCCAGGCGCCTCCACTGACGCTGGGCCACGAGCTCTCCGGGCGGGTCGTGGCGGTCGGGGAGGACGTGGCGGGGATCGAGGTCGGCGAGCGCGTGGCCGCGGACGCCTGCTGGCGCTGCGGGCACTGCCGCGCATGCCGGACCGGCCGCTACAACCTCTGCCCGCAGAGCGGTTCCATCGGCCTCTGCTCGGACGGCGGCTTCGCGCCGCGGGTGCGCTTCCCGGCGTACTGCGCGGTGCCGCTCCCCGACGGCGTCTCGGATCGCGCGGGAGCGATGCTCGAGCCGCTCGCCGTCGCGCTCCACGCGCTCGACCGGATCGACGCGCGGGCGGGTGAGGTCTGCATCGTGCTCGGCTTCGGCGCCATCGGGGCCTGTACCGCGATCGTGGCGCGCGCGCTCGGGCTCGAGGTACTCGTGAGCGAGCCGGCGGCGGAGCGCAGCGCGCGGGCGGCGGAGCTCGGCGTGGCGGTGCACGAGCCCGAGGGAAGCCCGCGCGACGTCGCGCGCGCGCTGCGCGAGCGGACGGACGGCGGCGCCGACATCGTGATCGACGCGAGCGGCGCGCCCGCCGCGCTCGCCGCGGCTCCCGACATGACCACTCGCGGCGGCCGCGTGGCGCTCGTGGGCCTGCCGAAGGAGCCGCCCGAGCTCGACCCGGCGCGCCAGCTCGTGCTGTTCGAGCGCTCGATCGTCGGCTCGCTCGGCTACGCGCACGACCTTCCGCGAGCCGCCGCGATGATCGCGGCCGGCACCCTCGACCCGGAGCCGCTCGTGTCGCGCGAGATCGAGCTGGCACGGCTGCCGGACGAGCTCGAGCGCATGAGCCGCGAGCCCGTTGACGTGAAGGTCATGGTCGACCTGGCGGCCGCATGAGCGAGGCGACGACCCTCCAGGTGCCGATGCCGCACATGGGCGTGTCCGTCGAGGAGGGCACGGTGACCGCGTGGCTCAAGCGGGTGGGCGACCCGGTGCGGACCGACGAGGTGCTGTGCGAGATCTCGACGGACAAGGTCGACACCGAGGTCACCTCCCCCGCCGACGGCGTGCTCGCCGCGATCCTCGCCGAGGCCGGCGACACCGTGCCTGTCGGGGAGCCGCTCGCCGAGCTCCAGGTCGGAGCGGGCGCGGCGGTTCCCGAGCCGGAGCCGGAGCCGGCACCCGAGGCGGACGCGCCGGCGGCCGTCGCGGAGCCGCGCCGATTCGACCCGGTCGCCGCCGCCGAGGCCGTGGTGCCCGCGCGGGTGAACGGCGGGCCGGCCTGCTCCCCCGTGGCGCGCCGGATCGCGGCGGAGCACGGGCTCGACCTGAGCGCGGTGAGCGGCTCGGGCATGCGAGGGCGGATCCGCAAGACCGACGTGCTCGCGGCGATCGAGCGCCGCGGGAGCGCCCCACCGGCCCCGGCGGGCGCCCTCCCGCGCGGGTACGACGACGTGCCGCACGAGGTCGTGGAGATCACCCGCCAGCGCGCCGTGATGGCCGAGCACATGATCCGCTCGCGCCAGACGGCGGCGCACATGACCACCGAGGCCGACGTGGACATGAGCGCCGTCGAGCGCGCCCGCGCCGAGCTGAACGAGGCCCGCCTGGCGAGCGGCGAGCGCCGCCTCACGGCGCTCGCGTTCATCGCGCGCGCCGCCTGCGCCGCGCTGTCCGATTACCCCGATCTGAACGCGAGCTTCGACGGCGAGCGGCTGATCCGCTTCCGCGAGGTCAACCTCGGAGTCGCCGTCGACACGGAGCAGGGCCTGATCGTGCCGGTGCTCCGCGGCTGCGACCGCCTCGGCGCGCCCGCGATCGGCGAGGCGATCGCAGAGCTGGCGGCGCTCGCCCGCTCGCGCAAGCTCACACCGGACCACGTGCGCGCCGGGACCTTCACGCTCTCGAACCCGGGCTCCGTCGGCGGCATCTCCGCGATGGCGATCATCAACCAGCCGCAGGTGGCCATCCTCGGCACGCCGGCGACCGTGCGCAAGCCGGTCGTCGTCACCGACGGCGAGGGCGGCGAGGCCATCGCGATCCGGCCCGTGATGCGGCTGGCGCTGACGTTCGACCACCGCGTGATCGACGGCGCCTATGCCACGCGCTGCGTGGTGCGCATCCGCGACCTGCTCGAGAGCTGGCGGGCGCCGGACTACCTCTGACTGTCGAAGGCCACAAACCGCGCCGGCGTGCGGAATCGGCCGCCCGAGCGGCCATGGCAGCATCCGGCCGCGTGAGCTACTACCTCGGCGTCGACATCGGAGGCACCTTCACCGATTGCGTCGCGGTCGACGACGGAGGCCGTGTCTTCCACGCGAAGACGCCCTCCACGCACAGCACCACGCCGGTCGACGGCGTGATCGCCGGCCTCGACCTGCTGGCGGACGAGACGGGCGTGCCGACCGCGGAGCTGCTCGAGCAGGCGGACCGGCTCTCGCACGGCACCACGATCGGGACGAACCTGGTTGTCGAGCGCAAGGGCGCGAAGGTCGGGCTGCTCGCCACGAAGGGCCACCATGACGCCCTCCTGATGATGCGTGGCGCCGGGCGGACGGCGGGCGTGGCGATCGATCAGGTCTACAGCGTGCACCGCACGGACAAGCCGGTCCCGCTCGTGCCGCGCGGGCGCACGGCGCCGATCTCAGAGCGCGTCACGGTCGACGGCGAGGTGCTTGCCCCGATGGACGACGACGCTGCCCGCGAGGCCGTGCGCGCGCTGCTCGCGCGCGGGGATGTCGAGGCGATCGCCATCGCGCTGATGTGGTCGTTCCGCAATCCCGACCACGAACGGCGCCTGCGGGCGATCGTCGAGGAGGAGGCGCCCGGGATGTACGTCTCCGTGTCCCACGAGACCTCCCCGCGCCAGGGCGAGTACGAGCGGACGGTCGCGACCGTCATCAACTCCTACGTCGGTCCGGCGTCGAGCGCATACCTCGAGCAGCTCGCCGAGGCGCTCGGCGAGCGCGGCATGAGGCGCCGGCCGTTCATCATGCAGGCGAACGGCGGTGTCGTGCCCGTGGACGTGGCACGCGCCCGGCCGCTCACGACGATCGGCTCCGGGCCGGCGGGCGGGCTCGCGGGCACCGCGTTCATCGCGGCGGCGAGCGGGCACACTCACGTGATCGCGACGGACATGGGCGGCACCTCGTTCGAGGTCGGCCTCGTGATCGACGGCGCGCCGCTGCTCTCGGGCGAGGAGGTGCTCGAGCAGTACACCTTCCAGATGCCGCACCTCGACCTGCGCTCGATCGCGTGCGGCGGCGGGTCGATCGCCCGCATCGACTCCCATTCCGGCGGCCTGCGGGTTGGCCCCGAGTCCGCCGGGTCGGACCCTGGCCCGGCCTGTTACGGCACGGGCACGGAGCCGACCGTCACCGACGCCGACCTTGTGCTCGGGCTGATCGACCCCGACCGCTTCCTCGGCGGGCGGATGAAGCTCGACTCCGAGGCCGCCACGCGCGCGGTGCACCGCGTGGCCGAGCCGCTCGGGCTGTCGGTCGAGGAGGCGGCGGCCGGGATCGTGCAGGTGAACTCGTTCGCGGCGAGCACGCTGATCCGCCAGCACACGATCGAGCAGGGACTCGACCCGCGTGACTTCGTGCTCTACGCGTTCGGGGGCGCCGGCCCCGTGCACGCCTTCGCGTTCGCGCGCGAGCTCGGCGTGGCCGAGGTGGTGATCCCGCTCGGCAACGGCGCCTCGACCCTGTCCGCGTACGGGATCGCGGCGAGCGACGTGGTGCGCACGTTCGAGCGCGAGTGCCGCGTCGAGGCGCCCTTCGACCCCGCGGTCCTCGCGGAGGCGGTGAGCGAGGTCGAGCGGCGCGCGCTCGACTCGATGGAGGCGGCGGGCTTCGAGCGCGACGCGGTGGTCCTGTCGCGCACGGCGCTGATGCGCTACGCGGAGCAGTTCCTCCAGGAGCTGCCGCTCGAGCTCGACTCCGGCGAGATCGACGCGGCGGTGTGCGAAGGGCTCGCCGAGCGCTTCGACTCCGAGTACGGGCGCCTCTACGGCGAGGGTGCGCGGGCGATCTTCCAGGCCGTCGAGGTGTTCACGGTGCGCGTGACGGCGCGGGTGCCGCTCGGCTTCGCCGCCCGCCCGGAGGGCTCGTCGAACGGCGCGGGGCGCCGCGGCGCCGCGGCCGGCGGAACACGCGGGGTCTTCTGGCCCGACGAGCGCGAGTGGATCCAGACCGCGATCCACGACGGGACCGGCCTCACGGAGCAGGAGGAGGTGACCGGCCCGGCGATCGTCGAGCTGCCGCACACGGCCGTGTCGGTGGCCTCGGGCCAGACCCTGCGGCGCGACGCGCTCGGCAACCTCGTCCTGACGGAAGGCTAGGAGCGGAGAGGCGATGGCAACCACACAGGCACAGGCGATCGAGGGTCTCCCCGAGGCACGCGAGCCCGAGTTCTGGGACGGGCGCATGCGCAGCTACATCCCGCGGGACCCGCTGCCGATCCCGGAGTCGCTGCCGCTCCACGGTGAGACGGCGGACGAGGTCGACCCCGTGACCCACGAGGTGGTGCGCTACGCGCTGCTCGCCGCGAACTTCGAGCACTCGGCGCTGCTGCAGCGGCTCTGCGTCTCGCCGATCACGATGCTCACGCGCGACTTCCAGACGTCGGTCCTGACCGAGGTGGGCGACCTCGTATTCCTCGGGCCGAACCTCCAGTACTTCTCGAACAGCCACTCGCTCTCGATCAAGTACATCCTCGAGAAGCGGATTGGGACGCTCGGCATCGAGCCGGGCGACATGTTCCTCTCGAACGACCCCTACGTGGGCGCGCCGCACCAGCCCGACACGGCGCTCCTGACGCCCGTCTTCATCGAGGGAGAGCTGTTCTGCTGGGTCGCGAACACGCTGCACTACTCCGATGTCGGCGGGTCGACCGCCGGCTCGTTCTGCCTCGACGCGATCGACACCTTCCAGGAGCCTGTGAGCTGGCCGCCGCTCAAGCTGATCGACGCCGGGAAGCTGCGCGAGGACGTGTTCGAGCTGTTCTGCCGCCAGAGCCGGCTGCCGGGCGCCGTCGAGATGGACATGCGCGCCGCGATCGCCGGCAACGAGGCCACGCGGGCGAAGGTCCTCGGGCTCGTCGAGCGCTACGGCGCCCCCACCGTCAAGGCGGTCATGCGCGGCACGATGGACGCCGCCGAAGCGCTGTTCGTTGAGCGCCTCGCCTCGATCCCTGACGGGACCTGGAGCCAGCGCGGCTACGCGGAGTCGGCCGTGCCGGGCGACCAGGCGATCTACACGTACCAGATCAACATCACGAAGCAGGGCGACCGGCTGATCGTCGACAACCGCGGTACGGACCCGCAGGCCGGCTCGATCAACGTGACCTACGCGGCCTGGTCGGGCGCCTGCCTAGCCGCCATCACCCAGTCGATGACCTCCGACCTCGCCGGCGCGTACGGCGGCGTCTACAGGCGCATCGAGTTCCGGCCGGAGCCCGGCCTGCTCAACTGCGCGGAGCACCCGGCCGCGGTCAGCCCGTCGGGCGCAACGACCACGGAGGTGCAGCTACATCTCGCGGTCTCCGTGGTGGCGAAGATGCTCTCCTGCGGCGACGACGACGCGCGCGAGCTGATCCTCGGGCCGTGCATCCCCCACTGGTACTGCACGATCTGCGGCGGGCTCGACCAGCGCGGCAACCCGTGGATCTTCCCGAACACGAACGGGATGATGGGCGCGCTCGGCGGCATGCCCGAGCGCGACGGCGTCGACGCCGGCGGGCACTTCTGGATCCCGGAGGGCGTGGCGAACAACTGCGAGGACGTGGAGGCGCAGTTCCCGCTCGTGATCCTTTACCGCAAGCTGCTCGACGGCGGGGCGGATGGCGCGGGACGGCACCGCGGCGGGCTCGGCTTCGTCGAGGGCACGATCTCGTGGAACGCGGGCCCGTCACAGGTGGCCCTGGCGATCGGCGACTCGTTCGCCAAGGGCGCGGGCCCGTTCGGCTCGAACCCCGGCTCGGTCGCCCCGTTCATCTCGAAACGGGGGACCGACGTGCTCGAGCGGCTCGCGGCCGGCGAGGTGCCGGGCCGCGTGGGCGAGCTGACCGGCGAGATGGTGCCGGTGGAGGCCAAGGTCGCCCCCTTCGCGGTCGGCGACGGCGACGTCTGGGAGTTCCTGTTCCCGAGCGCCGGGGGCTTTGGCGACCCGCTGCGCCGCGACCCGGCCGCCGTGGCCGGCGACGCCGCCGAGGGCCTGCTCGACGCCGATGCGGCCGAGCGCGTGTACTGCGTGGTGCTGCGCGACGGCGAGGTCGACGCGGACGCGACGGAGCGTGCCCGGCGGGAGCGGCGTGCCGAGCGCCTCGGCAAGGAGCCCGGCGACGCCGTCGAGGTGCCCGCGGGCGCCCAGCGGGTCGGCGACCTGCTCCATGTGGTCGACGGGCGCTGGTGGTGCAACGGCGCGGATCTCGGCGCGGTGAGCGACAACTTCAAGGACGCGGCCGTGGTCCGCGAGGTGCTCGCGCGCGAGATCGCCGCCGAGTTCGCGGTGCCGGACTACGCGCACGACATGGCCGACCGGATGGTGTTCCGCGAGTTCCTCTGCCCGGTCACGGGCTTCCGGATCGACACAGAGCTCGCGCTGGCCGGCCAGGGACCGCTGCACGACGTGGTGCTCCGCTCCGGCGCTACTTGATCGTCCAGCCGCCGTCCGCGACCACGCAGGCCCCGTGCATGAACGGGACCTCGCCGCCGGCCATGAGGGCTGCGAGCTTCGCGATCTCCTCCGGCTGGGCCCAGGTCCCGCTCGGGATCTCCGGGATGAACTCGTGGACCTTCGAGTCCGGATCGTCGAAGAGCGCCTGCGTCATGCCGGTCTGGACGACGCCGGGGCAGATCGCGTTGACGCGGATGCCGCTCGCCGCATACTCGTAGGAGAGCTGGCGCATCAGCCCGATCACCCCGTGCTTCGAGGCGGTGTAGGCCACGCCGCCGCCGCCCGCGACCATCCCCGCCACGGACGCCGTGACGATGATGCAGCCGCTCCCGCGCTCGAGCATGCCGGGCAGCACCGCGCGCGCCGCGAGCCAGGTGGCCTTCATGTTCACGCCGATCACGCGGTCCCAGAGGCCCTCGTCCGTGTCGAGCGCGGAGGCGTAGCCGTCGAGGATCCCCGCGTTCGAGCAGAGCACGTCGACGCGGCCGAGCTCGCGCTCGGCGCCGGCGACCGCGGCCTCGATCTCGCTCGCGCTCGCCACGTCGGCCCGCACCGCGATCGCCGCCGGCGCTCCGGCAGAGAGCGCCGCCGCACGGACCTCCTCGGCGCCGCCGGCGTCGAGGTCGCAGGCCGCGATCGAGGCTCCGCGCGCGGCGAACTCGAGCGCCATCGCGCGGCCGATCCCCGACGCCGCCCCGGTGATGAACGCGACGAGCCCGTCCATCAGATCGCCATCAGCCCCCGCGCCGCAGCCGCGATGTCGGCGGTGCTCGGGATGCAGACCTGCTCGAGCTCCGGGTCCTGCGGCAGCGGCGTGTCGATCGCCCCGAGCCGCCAGACCGGTGCGTCGAGGTGGAAGAAGGCGCGCTCGCCGATCTGCGCCGCGATCTCCGCTCCGGCGCCGGCTGTGCGCACCGCCTCGTGCACCACGATGGCGCGCGAGGTGCGCTCGACCGAGGCGACGATCGTGTCGATGTCGAGCGGCACGAGCGTGCGCGGGTCGATCACCTCGAGCTCGATCCCGTCCCCCGCGAGCTGCTCGGCGGCCTCGAGCGCGCGGCCCACCATCAGGCCGGTGGCCACGACGGTGATGTCGGAGCCCTCGCGCCGGGTCGCCGCCTGGCCGAACTCGACGACGTGCTCGTCGTCCGTGGGCACGGGGCCCTTCGTCCGGTAGAGGCCCTTGTGCTCGAAGAAGAGCACGGGGTTCGGATCGCGGATGGCGCTCTTGAGAAGCCCCTTCGCGTCCGCCGGCGTGGCGGGCAGGGCGACCTTGAGGCCGGGCGTGTGCATCGCCATGGCCTCGAGGCTCGCCGAGTGCTCGGCGCCCGCGCCGCCGATCACGCCCGTCGGCAGCCGCACGACCACCGGCAGCGTCAGCTTGCCGCCGTGGACGTAGCGCCACTTCGCGAGCTTGTTGAAGATCTCGTCGCCGGCGATCAGCAGGAAGTCGGCGAACTGGAGCTCGACCACCGGCACGGTGCCCGCCATCGCCGCGCCCGCCGCGCCGCCCACGATGAAGGTCTCGTTGATGGTCGTGTCGCGCACGCGCGCGGCGCCGAACTCGTCGAGCAGGCCGCGCGTGACGCCGAAGACCCCGCCCATGCGGCCCACGTCCTGGCCCATGATCCAGACGCGCTCGTCGCGGCGCATCTCCTCGGCGAGCGCGTGGTTGATCGCCCACCCGTAGCCGATCACCTCGGTGCCGGGCTCGGCCGCGACGCTCACGCCCACACGTCCTCGAACACGATCGACGGGTCCGGACGAGGTGCCGCGAGCGTCGCCTCGTAGGCCTCCTCGACCTCGGCCCGGGCGCGCTCGTCGAGCTCATCCGCGACCTCGGCGGGCACCACCTCGCGGAGCAGGTCGATCGGGTCTCTGGGGATCTCGACGCCGTCCGTGAGGTCGGTTCGGTACTGCTGGCGATCGCCCTCGTAGTGGCCCCGGATGCGCAGCGTCTTGGCCTCGATCAGCGTCGGCCCCTCCCCCGCCCGCGCGCGCTCGACGGCCTCGAGCGTCGCCGCGTGCACCGCGAGCGCGTCCTGCCCGTCGACCACCACCCCCGGCACGCCATAGGCGGAGGCGCGGTCGGCGATGTCCTCGGTCGGGCTCTGCTCGGAGATCGGCACGGACAGCGCCCAGCCGTTGTTCTCGCAGACCCAGACGACCGGCAGCTTCCACACGGACGCCTGCAGGGCGGCCTCGTGGAAGGTGCCGCGCGCGGCCGCGCCGTCGCCGAAGAAGATCGCGACCACGCGGTCGCTCCCCTGCATGACGAGGGAGACCGCGGCGCCGGCGCCGAGCGTGAAGCTCGACCCGAGCGTGCCGCCCTGGCCGAGCACGCCGATCGACGGGTCGACGAAGTGCGCCGTCCCGCCGCCCTTGCCGCCCGTGCTGCCCGTGACCCGTCCGAACAGGTCGCCGAGCAGGGCGCGCGCGTCCATGCCCTTGGCCACCGCGTAGCCGAGGCCCCGGTGGGCGTAGAAGAGCAGGTCGTCCGTGCGCAGCGCCGAGGCCGCTCCGACCTGCACGCCCTCCTGGCCGATGCCGGGATGCCAGAAGCCGCCGAAGCCCTCGCTCGCGATGTGCTGCTGGAGGCGCAGCTCGATCGCGCGCACGAGCGCCACCTGTCGGTAGAGCTCCGTGGCGTCCATGCGGCTCATCATGCCCACGCGTCCGCGCCGGCCGCGCCGCGGCGTCACGACCGGTCGTGGGATCCACAGCCGCGCCGCGGCCGGCCGCGGCACCGCGGGCGTCCAGGTCCACGAAGCTACGCGCATGGAGCTGGTTCACGAATTCACGTTCACGGCGAGGCTGAACGACGCGGTGCCGATCGGCGAGGGCCCGTTCGGCAAGCGCCGCGTGCGCGAGGTGCTCGGGGGCGAGGTCACGGGCGAGCGCATCAACGGGAAGGTCGGCAGCGGCGGCGGCGACTGGGTGCTCGTCGGCCCGGACGGCTGGGGTCGGCTCGACGTCCGCCTGCAGATCGAGACCGACGACGGCGCGCACATCTACGTCCAGTACTTCGGCGTCATCGAGTACAACGAGGCTGCCCACGCGGCCAACGCGGGCGAGCGCTCGAGCGACTACGGCGACCACTATTTCCGCACCGCGCCTCGGCTCGAGACCGGCGACGAACGTTACGAGTGGGTTAATCGGACGGTCTTCCTGGGCGAGGGCCGACTGCACCCGGGGCCGGTCGTCGAGTATCGCGTCTACAGAGCGCTCTAGCGCGGCCGGTGGCCGCTTGGTGATTCTCCAACAGGAGCGCGGGACGCCACTCCACCGCCTCTGGGACCGATCGTACGCTTGCCCACAATCGGGCTGCTGGCCCGCTTACTCCCAGGAGGAGATAGAGGATGCCCATGACGGAAGACGCCCGCCCTGAGCCGGGTGGAGCATGGAGGAGATGGCCACTGCTCGCGCTGATCGCGCTCGTCGCCTGTGCGCTGCTGTTCGCCGCATGTGGTGACGATGACGACGACGACTCGTCGAGTGACAGCGGCGATTCGACGGAGCAGGCCGCCGACGCGCCGAAGGGCGAGCCGATCGTCACCTACACGATCACCGACGTCAACACCCAGGGCCCGCAGTACAAGAACATCCAGGAGACGGCCCGCGTCTATCAGGAGTGGGTGAACGCGAACGGCGGCATCAACGGCCGGCCGCTCGAGGCGAAGTTCTGCGACGCCAAGGGCACGCCGACCGACGCGGCCGCGTGCGCCCGCAAGGCGGTGGCGGACAACGCCGTGGCGGTGGTCGGAAACTTCACCTTCACGGGTGACGCGATCGTCCCGATCCTCGACAAGGCCGGCATCTCCTACTTCGGCAACTGCTGCGCCATCTCGGCAGCGGAGCTGACGACGGAGAGCGTCTTCCCGATGGGCAACCAGCCCCTCTACAGCGTCGGGCTCGTGAAGCGTGCCGTCGACGACGGCTGCAAGAACATCAACGGCGTCATCATCGAGGGCGCCGAGGCGTTCAAGCCGCTGATGGACGACGCCGCCAAGTCGCTCAACACCAAGATCGGCAAGTACGTGACGCTGCCGGCAACGGCGAAGGACTACAGCGCCGAGGTCGCTGAGGCCACGGACGGTGCCGACTGTCTCGTGATGATCGTGTCCGAGACGCCCTACATCGCGTGGATGCCCGCGTTCGCCCAGTCGGGCTCGGACGCGCGCATGTACGGCCCGCAGGGCAACCTGAACGAGAAGGTCGCCAAGGGCTTCGAGGACGTCACGGACGGCGACGTGATCGCGGGCATGTATCCCGACATCGGCGAGCCGCAGTGGGAGGACTACCGCGGCGCGCTCGAGGAATACGACGCCGATACGGAGCAGGACTACAACAGCCTCGGCGGCATGGGCACCTGGGCCGCGTACGAGGGGTTCAAGCAGGTCGTCGAGGGCATGTCGGGCGACGTCAGCGCGCCCGCGTTCCTCGAGGCTGCCGGCAAGGCCCAGATCGATCTGCCGGGCATGGTCCCGCCGCTCGATCTGACCAAGCCGTGGAAGGACGACGGCGGGCCCGCCGGGTTCGACCGTCTCTTCAACCGGTGCGTGGTCTACAGCACGCTCGAGAACGGCGAGCTGAAGCCGCTCACCACCGAGTTCGAGGACGTGTCGGAGATCGCCGGAGGCAAGAATCCGATGAATTGCGGCTGACCTAGGGGGTGACCGGTCCCGGGCTGCACGCCCGGGACCGGTTCGGCCTCGGTCGCCGCCGATCCGAGAGAGAAGGTCCGTGGAAGAGGTCATCAGGTTCGCGCTCCTCGGCTTCGGCGTCGGCGCGCTTTACGCACTGGCCTCTCAGGGCCTGATCATCATCTACAGGGGCTCCGGCGTCCTGAACTTCGCCCTCGGGGCGATCGGGATGGCCGGGGCCTACGTCTGGTGGGAGCTCACCGCGAACCAGGGGTGGGGCTTCCTGCCGGCCCTCATCGTCGGCGTCGGGTTCTCGGCGGCGATCGGCGCCGTCACGCACCTGTTCCTGATGCGCCCGCTGCGCCACGCGGCGCCGCTCGTGCGGGTGATCGCGACGCTCGGCGTGCTGATCACGCTGCAGTCGATCGCGATCCTGCGCTACGAGTCGACGCCGAAGTTCGTCCAGAGCGATCTGCCCACGGACGTCTGGGACATCTCGGGCGAGATCGTCATCTCGGCCGACCGGGTGATCCTGCTCGGCATCGCCGCCGTTCTGACGGTCGCGCTCTGGGCCCTGTACCGCTACACGCGCTTCGGGCTCGCCACCTCCGCGGTGGCGGAGAACGAGCGCTCCGCATCCTCGCTCGGCTGGTCGCCGGACCGCATCGCCGTCCTCAACTGGACGCTCGGCTGCGGGCTCGCCGGCCTCGCCGCGATCCTGATCGTCCCGATCGTGACGCTGCAGCCGGCGGTGCTCACGAACCTCGTCCTCGCCGCCATGGCGGCGGCGCTCGTGGCGGGCTTCCGCTCGTTCCCGATCGCGTTCGCCGCGGGCCTCGGCATCGGCATCGCGCAGACCGAGGTCAGCCGCTACGTCGAGCAGCCCGGGGTCGACACGGCAGTCCCCTTCCTCCTGATCGTCGCCTGGCTCGTGATCCGCGGCCAGGCGCTCCCGCTGCGCGACTACCTGCTGCAGCGGCTGCCCGCCATCGGCACCGGGCACATCCACATACCGGGCCTGCTGTTCGCGGTCGCGCTGTGCGCGTTCCTGATGTCCACCACGCCGCCGATCTGGATCGACGCGTTCACCGTCACGGTCTGCGTGGCGGTCGTTCTGCTGTCGATCGTCGTGCTCACCGGCTACACCGGCCAGCTCTCGCTCGCGCAGTTCGCGTTCGCGGGCTTCGGCGCGTGGGTCGCGGGCCGATTGTGCGCCTCCCAGGACCTGCCCTTCCTGCTGGGCGCGCTGATCGGCGTCGCGGCGACCGTGCCGCTCGGGCTCGTGTTCGGCCTGCCGGCGGTGCGCACCCGCGGCATCAACCTCGCGATCGTGACGCTCGGGCTCGGGACCTGCATCGAGCTGATCCTGTTCAGCAACACCGAGTACACGGGCGGCTTCGGCGGAACGATCCTCGACGAGCTGACGCTGTTCGGGGTGGACATCGACGCGGCCGCCCACCCGACGCGCTACGGCGCTGGTCGCGCTCTTCTGCCTCCTGGTCGTCTCGCTCGCGGTGGCGAACATCCGCCGCGGCCGCTCCGGCCGGCGGCTGATCGCGGTGCGCACGAACGAGCGCGCCGCCGCGGCGCTCGGCATCAGCGTGCCCGGCGCGAAGCTGTACGCGTTCGCGCTGTCGGCGGCGATCGCCGGGCTCGGCGGCGTGCTGCTCGCCTTCCGCAGCACCTCGATCACCTACACCACCTTCGACGCGTTCACGTCGATCACGATGGTCGCCTACGCCATGATCGGCGGCATCGGCTTCCTGTTCGGGCCGGTGCTCGGCGCGACGCTCGCACCCGGCGCCTTCGGCGCGCAGCTGCTCGACGAGCTCGGCTCCGGGGTCGGCAAGTACATCCCGCTGATCGGCGGCGTGTCCCTGATGGTGCTGCTGCTGCTGAACCAGAACGGCGTGGCCAAGGAGTCGATCGCGCAGATCGGCTGGGTGCGGGACAAGCTCTCGGGCCCGATGCCGTTCCTGAAGGCGAGGCCGCGGCCGCCGCGGGAGCTGCCGGCCGAGCAGCAGGTCGAGCGGGTGCCCGAGAAGACGCTCGAGGTGCGCGACCTGACGGTCCGGTATGGCGGGACCACCGCGGTCGCCGAGGTGAGCCTCAACGTGCGACCCGGCCAGGTGCTGGGGCTGATCGGCCCGAACGGCGCCGGCAAGACCTCGCTGATCGACGCGGTCACCGGCTTCACGCGCGCTGAGCCGGGCGCCTCGATGACACTCGACGGCGAGGACATCTCGCGCTGGTCGGCCGCGCGGCGGGCACGCGCCGGGCTCGGCCGCTCCTTCCAGTCGCTCGAGCTGTTCGAGGACTCGACGGTGCTCGACAACCTGCGCGCGGCGAGCGACCCGCGCGACTTCGGGTCCTACCTGCGCGACATCGTCTGGCCCGTGAACGTGCCGCTCTCCGGCGCCGTGGTCAGCTCGATCCGCGAGTTCGGGCTGACCGAGGATCTCGATCGCCAGGTCGAGGACCTGCCCTACGGCCGCGGCGCCTCCTCGCGATCGCCCGCGCGGTGGCCACCCGGCCGAGCGTCCTGCTGCTCGACGAGCCCGCGGCGGGCCTCGGCGACATCGAGACCGCGGAGCTCGCGCACCTCGTGCGCAGGCTCGCGGCCGACTGGGGCATCGCGGTGCTGCTCGTCGAGCACGACATGAACTTCGTCATGAACGTCTGCGACGAGCTCGTGGTGCTCGACTTCGGCAGCAAGATCGCCGAGGGCCCGCCCGCGGAGGTGCGCAACAACCCGACCGTCATCGCCGCCTACCTCGGCGAGGAGGAGGAGGACCTCCAGGAGGGCCAGCGGGCGCCTCAGACAGCCGCGTCGGCCGAGAGGAGCGAGACATGAGCACGGTTCTCGCCGCACGCGGACTGAGCACGGGCTACGCCGGCCAGCCGGTGGTCCACGAGCTCGACCTCGAGGTCAACGAGGGCGAGGTGGTCTGCCTGCTCGGCCCGAACGGCGCGGGCAAGACGACCACGATGCTCGCCATGAGCGGCGAGCTGCCCGCGCTCGCGGGCGAGGTCGAGTTCGACGGCAAGGTCACGAAGGCGCCCCTCCACCGGCGCGCTCGTGCGGGGCTCGGCTACGTCACCGAGGAGCGCTCGGTCTTCAAGGGGATGACGACGCGCGACAACCTCAGGGTCGGCGGCGTCGACGTCGGCGAGGCGGTGGCTCTGTTCCCCGAGCTGGCCGACCGGCTGAACGTGAAGGGCGGCCTGCTCTCGGGCGGAGAGCAGCAGATGCTGACGCTCGCGCGCGCCCTTGCCCGCAAGCCGCGCCTCCTGCTCGCCGACGAGCTCTCGCTCGGCCTCGCGCCGCTCGTGGTCGACCGGCTGCTGAAGGCGGTCCGCGCGGCCGCGGACGAGAGCGGCACCGGGATCCTGATGGTCGAGCAGCACGCCCACAAGGCGCTCCGCTACGCCGACCGGGCGATCGTGATGCGCCGTGGCCGCGTGGCCCTCGACCTCAGCGGCGAGGAGGCCCGCAAGCGGATCGGCGACGTCGAGCAGGCCTACCTCACGAGCGCGAGCGGCGACATCGAGCGCGGCGAGGCCGAGCTCAAGGGCCGCGGCGAGGGCGAGCCGCCCGTTCGCCACACGACAGCACTAACGAGAGCGCGTAGCGCCCCGGCCCGTGCCGAGGTCATGCAGAAACGGCCACATATGGCCGGTTTCTGCATGAGTTCGGAGGGAGCAGCGCCGAGTGGCGCCACGCCGAGCGACGCGCGCGGCGAGCGGTGCGCGCGCCGAGCGACGCGCGCGGCCGAGCCCTAGTCGGCCGTCAGCACGTGCACGGCCATCGCGGCCGAGTCGCCCTCGAGCCAGCCGCCGCCGTTCTGGGTGAGCGCCACGCGGGCGCCCTCGACCTGGCGCTCGCCGGCCTCGCCGCGGAGCTGCCAGGTCGCCTCGCAGACCTGGGCGATCCCGGTGGCGCCGATCGGATGGCCCTTGCTGAGCAGGCCGCCGCTCGTGTTGACGGGCAGCTCGCCGTCGAGCCGCGTTCGCCCCGAGGCGATCAGCTCCGGGCCGCCGCCCGGCTCGGCCAGGCCGATCTGCTCGTAGACGATCAGCTCGGCGGGGGCGCTCGCGTCGTGCACCTCGGCGCAGTCGAGGTCGCGCGGGCCGAGCCCGGACGCCTCGTAGGCCGCCTGCGCCGCCAGGGCCGCGCTCCCGGCCGTCGGGTCGTCCTTGTCGTGGACGTTGCCCGAGCGCACGACCGAGGCGCGCACGCGCGGCCCGCTCGCCCCGCGGCGGCGCGCCGCCGCCTCGCTCATCAGCACCACGGCCGCCGCGCCGTCCGAGATCGGCGAGCACATCAGCACCGTCAGCGGGTCCACCACCTGCCTGCTGGCGAGCACGTCCTCCACGCTCAGTTCGCCGCCGTACTGCGCGCGCGGATTGCGGCCGCCGTTGTGCTGGTTCTTGACGACGACCTGGGCGAAGTGCTCCGCGGTCGCCCCCGACGCCCGCATGTAGCGCCGCGCCATGTCCGCGTAGAGGTCCATGAAGAACGAGCGCTGCCCGCCCGCGTCGCCCTCGGTCCGGACCTCGTCCGCCAGCTCGGCGCGCATCTCGACGTCGATCGCCGTCCCGATCGCGTCCATGCCGACCGCCTTGTCCTCGTGAGAGAGCTTCTCCGCTCCGAGGCAGAGCACGGTGTCGTACATGCCGTGCGCGACCGCCTGCCAGCCGAGGTGCAGCGCGCTCGACGCCGACGCGCAGGCGTTCTCGATGTTGAAGATCGGGATGCCCTCGATCCCGAGCGGGCGCAGCATCACCTGGCCGCGGATCATCTCCTGACCCGTGACGAGGCCGGCGACCGCGTTCGCGACGTAGGCAGCCTGGATGTCCGCGACCTCGACGCGGGCGTCGGCGAGCGCGTCGCGCACCGCCTCGCCCGCCAGCGCGCGCAGGCCGTCGGGGACCTTGGCGAACCGCGTCATGCCGGCGCCCGCGATCAGAACCGGGGCGCCGGCGGACACGGGTCAGGCCACCGGCACGACCGCGGCCGACTCGGTGTCGAGCGCGGCCCAGTCGTCGTGACGCCCGTGGTGGTAGGGCAGGAACTCGTCCTTGGGCACGCGCGCGACCGCCTCGCATGAGGCGATCAGGTCGACCTCGACGAAGCCGGCGCGCACGACGGAGCGCACCGGAAGCTCGTCGAGCGGGTCGTGGACGGTGCCGCGCAGCACGACGCTGCCGGCGCCCTCACGCCCTCCCTTCACGTGGCTCTGGAAGCCGGCACGGGTGAGGATCGCGTCCTCCTCGAGCCCGATGCCGTCGGCCGCGGGCCGCGCCTTGAAGTTGAAGTTGTAGCCCTCGGTCTCGGTCGGCCCGTGCTCTGTCGTGAGCACGCCGTGCAGCTCGATCAGCCGCACGCCGCCGCGCTCGACCCAGCCGTGGAAGTTCTCGCCGCTGCGATGCAGGGCGCTCTCGGCGATCTTCTTGGGCTCGCCGAACAGGTCGCGCCCGTAGATCGTGGGCTGGTCGTTGTCCATGTACATCGCGAGCACGTAGGCGCCGTCGATGCCCTCGTGGCGCGCCGCCACATAGATGGCGCCGCCGTGGAAGTCACCCACGCAGTTCGACTGCCAGCGGCCGACCATGGCGGTGACGGACGGCGTGTCCGCGGGCTCGAGCGGCGGCGGCAGCACGTGCTCGACCACCTCCGGGTCGGTGAGAAACTCCACCGTGAGCATCTCGCCGTTGACGAAGCGTGGACTGCTGAGCGCGTGCTCGATGCGCTCGATCTCCTCGGGGCGCTTGACGAAGCCCATTTCTCCTCCTGGTCTGAGCTGACGCGCGGAGGGTAACCGCGGCGCAGCGCCCGGCCGAGCAGGCTCGGGAGGCCGGTTGGAGGACCTACAGGCTGACGCCGGCGGGCTCGCGGTCGCCGAGCTCCGCGATCTCCAGGTGGAAGTCGAGGCCCGCCTTCTCCCACGCGGTGCGGAAGTCGTTCACGTGCCGTCGCATGACCGCCGCGGCGGTGTCCGGATCGCCCGCCTCGATCTCGCTGACGATCCGCCGGTGGTAGCGGGTCGCGTGCTCGGTGTGCGTTGTCGAGCGGATGAAGCGGTGCAGCACCGGAAGCAGCAGCTCGGTGATCGGGGCACGGGCCACCACCAGCGCCGGGTTGCCGCTCATCTCGGCGATCGCGAGGTGGAACTCCTCGTCGAGCCGGCTCCACTCCGCGGAAGTGCTCGAGGTTCTGCTCCTGCTCCGCGACCGCCGCCCGCAGGGCCCGGATGTCGTCGGAGTCGGCGCGCTCGGCGGCGAAGCGGGCGAGCTCGGGCTCGAGCGTCACGAGCGCCTCGTGCAGGTGGTGGAAGGTCACGTTGCGGCGCCGCAGCTCGTGGCGGAGCTCGCGGAAGACGGGGTCCTCGGAGCGCTTCGCCACCATCAGCACGCGCGGGCTCGCGCGCTCGATCAGGCCCGCCTCCTGCAACGTCCGCAGCGCCTCGCGCACGGTGGAGCGGCTCACGCCGGCCTGCTCCGCGAGCGCGATCTCGGAGGGCAGACGCTCGCCCTCCTTGAGCTCCCCTGAGGTGATCCGCTCGCGCAGCATGAGCGCGAGCTGCTCGTAGGCACGCGCGACCTTGACGGTCGACACGACCCGTCCGTTGTCCACGACGGCCACTCTAACCCTCGTCCCGGAGCTTGTCTGCCGCCTCCGCGATGGCTCTTGCGGAAGGCAACAAGGCCTTCTCGAGGTCCGGGCTGAACGGCATCGGGACGGAGGGCGCGCCGAGCCTGCGCACGGGGGTGCGGAGCTCGTCGAAGAGCTCGTCGGCGACCCGCGCGGCGATCTCGGCGCCGGCCCCGAAGTCCTGCACCGCCTCGTGGACCACGAGCAGGCGCCCCGTGCGCCGCACCGACGCGATCACGGTCTCCATGTCGAGCGGCACGAGCGAGCGCAGGTCGACGACCTCGAGCGACGAGTCGGCCTCCTCGGCCGCCTTCAGGCAGTCGCGCAGCGTCTGCCCCCAGGTCACGACCGTCACGTCCTCGCCCTCGCGCGCGACGCGCGCCCTGCCGAGCGGCAGCGGATCGACCCCGGGCTCGCCGCGCATGCCGTACAGGCGGCGGTTCTCCACGAACACCACCGGGCTCGGGTCGCGGACCGCCTCGAGCAGCAGGTCGTGGGCGTCCGTGACGGTGGCCGGCATCACGACCTTGAGCCCCGGCACGTGCGCGAACCACGCCTCGAGGCTCTGCGAGTGCTGCGCGCCCGCGGCGCGGCCGGCGCCGGTCTGGGTGCGGAACACGACCGGGATCTCGAGCGCTCCGGCGGTCATGTAGCGGAGCTTTGCCGCCTGATTGAGGATCGGGTCCATGCAGACCCCGACGAAGTCCATGAACATGATCTCGGCGATCGGCCTGAGGCCCGTCATCGCCGCGCCCACGGCCGCGCCGACGTAGGCCATCTCGCTGATCGGCGTGTCGAGCACGCGCTCGGGCCCGAAGCGCTCGTGGAGCCCCTTCGTGACGGTGAAGATGCCGCCTCCCGCCCCGACGTCGATGCCGATCAGTACGACCCGCTCGTCCTCCTCGAGGGCATCCGCCATCCCCGCGCCGAGGGCGTCGATGTAGCGCGTCTGGGCGGGCGGGGCGTCAGTCGCCGAAGACATGCTGGAACGCCTCCTCGTACTCGGGGGCGGGCAGCGAGCGAGCGCGCTCGACGGCCGCGTCCACGCGCGCCCGCGCCTGCGTCTCGATCTCCTCGAGCTCCTCGGCGCTCGCCACGCCGCGCTCGACGAGCCGCTCGCCCTGCACGCGCAGCGGGTCGCGAGCCCGCCACGCCTCCGCCTCGTCCTCCGGCTTGTAGGGCTGGGCGTCGCCCTCGTAGTGGCCCTGCCAGCGGTAGGTCTCCGCCTCGAGCAGCAGCGGCCCGCCACCCTCGCGACAGCGCGCGCAGGCGTCGAGCGTCTCGGCGTGCACGGCCTCGACGTCGTTGCCGTCCACGAGCGCGGCATCCACGCCGTACGCCGCCACGCGCTCGACCACGCTCGGCACGCGCGTCATGCGGCGGCTGTCGCTGAACTCCGCGTAGATGTTGTTCTCGCAGACGAACAGCACGGGCAGCTCCCAGATCGCCGCCAGGTTGAGCGACTCGTGGAACGCTCCCTGGTTGACCGCGCCCTCGCCGAAGAAGGCGACCGTCACGCGGCCCTGCCGGAGCAGCCGGCTCGACAGCCCGGCCCCGACCGCGAGCGGCATGCTCGCGCCCACGATGGCGTTCGCGCCGAGCACGCCCCGGCTCGGGTCCGCCACGTGCATCGAGCCGCCCTTGCCGCGGCAGATGCCCTCCGCGCGCGCGAACAGCTCGGCCATCATCGCGTCCACGTCCATGCCCTTCGCGAGGCAGTGGCCGTGGCCACGGTGCGTCGTCGCCATGTAGTCGTCCGGCTCGAGCGCGAGGCAGACGCCGGCGGCCACCGCCTCCTGCCCGAGCGAGGTGTGCACGAAGCCCGGGATCTCGCTGTCGCGGTAGAGCGCGGACACGTTCGTCTCGAAGGCGCGGATGAGCGCCATCGACCGGTACAGCTCGAGCGCGAGCTCCGGCGCGGGCGCCGCGCTCGCCGCGCTCGGGCGAGTTGCTTAGACCGATTCTCGATATTTGTTCGCATCGGCTCAATGTCTGTCGGAGTGTCTGACAGTGGATCACGATTTCTAGGCCTTGACAAATGCTCAAACGCCTCTTTACTGTCGATTGTCCGACCGGATGTCTGGCCTTGGAGGAGGGAGAGGAAGGTCGCAACGAGCGTGATCACCGACGTGGTCGTGCCTCAAGGGGGACTGGAGGTCTCCGAGGCCACGGTCCTCGGCTTCCGCGTCGCGGTCGGCGACAGCGTCTCCGAGGGCGATCCGCTCGTCGAGGTGGAGACGGACAAGGCCATGACCGAGATCGTCGCGCCCGCCGACGGCGTCGTGCTCAGCGTCCACGTCGAGGAGGGCCAGACCGTCGAGGTCGGTTCGCTCGTGATCAGGCTCGGCGAGCCGGGCGCCGCACCGGAGGCGGCCGAGCCCGCCGCGCCGCCCTCCCCCGCCGCGCCCGTCCAGGCCGCGGCCGGCCCCGGCCGCCCCGCCCCCGCGCCGGCCGCACATGCCGACGAGCGCCGCGGCGCCCACCGCATCCGCGCGGCGCCGCTCGCGCGGCGCGCCGCCGAGAAGCTCGGCGTCTCGCTCGCCGACGTCGAGGGCACCGGCCCGCGCGGGCGCATCACGCTGCGCGACGTCGAGCGCGCGGCGGGAGCGCACCCCCGGCCTGCGGCGGCGGCCCCGCCGGCTGATGACGGCGAGCGCCTCGAGCCGCTGAGCGCAACCCGGCGCGCCATCGCGCGCCGCATGACCGCGAGCCAGGCGATCCCGCAGTTCGCCCTCCAGCGGGAGGTCGACGCCGCCTGGCTGCTCGCGGAGAAGGACCGCATCACCGCGGAGGGCCCCGCCAAGGTCGGCGTGAACGACCTGCTCGTCCAGGCGCTCGCCGAGACCGTGGTCCGCCATCCCGACCTCGGCGCGTCCTTCGCAGAGGGCGAGGGCGGCGAGCCCGCGCTGCGCCGCCGCGACGGGGTCGACGTCGGCCTCGCGGTCGCCACCGACCGCGGCCTGCTCGTGCCGGTGATCGGCTCGGCTCACGCGCGCACCCTCGCCGAGATCTCGATCGAGCGGGCGCGCCTGACCTCGGAGGCGCGCGCCGGGCGGCTCGGCCGCGAGGACATGACCGGCGCCACGATCTCGCTGTCGAGCCTCGCGAGCTTCGGCGTCGACCGCTTCAACGCGATGCTGAACCCCGGCGAGAGCGCGATCCTCGCGGTCGGGCGCACCGTCGACCGGCTCGTCCCGCGCGACGGCGGCATCGCCCTCGCGCCGACCATGACGCTGACGCTGACGCTCGACCACCGCGTGGTCGACGGGGCGCGCGGCGGACGCGCGCTGGCCGAGCTGGCCGAGCTGCTCGAAGGAGGCATGGCGTGGCGGGCGTGAGCGGCGCGGCGCTCGTGTTCGGCGGGGCCTCCGGCATCGGGCGCGCCTGCGTCGACGCCCTGCGCGCAGGCGGCTGGACGACGGTCGTGGCGGACCTGCGCGCCGACGACGACGGCGCCATGGCAGTCGACGTGCGCGACCGGACGGCGGTCGGCGAGGCCGTCGACCGCGTCGCCGTCGAACACGGCGGGCTCGGGGCGGTCGTGCACGCGGCCGGGACGGCGCGCGTGACGCCGCTGCTCGAGATCGAGCCACGCGAGTGGGAGCTGGTGCTCGCGGTCAACCTCACCGGAGCCTTTCACGCGATCCAGGCGAGCGGCGCACATCTCGAGGCCACGGGCGGCTCGGTCACGGTCATCTCGTCGATCGACTCCTTCGCTCCCGTCGGAGGGCTCGCTCACTACTCCGCGGCGAAGGCGGGCGCCGAGGCGCTCGTTCGCTCCGCGGCGCTCGAGCTCGGCCCGCGCGGCGTGCGCTGCAACGCCGTGCTCCCGGGCGTGGTGCGGACCCCGCTGATGGAGCCGATGCTCGCGCGCCCGGGAGTGGCCGAGGCCTTCATCGCCCAGACCCCGCTCGGCCGCCTCGGCGAGGGCGCCGACATCGCGGACGTGGTCGCCTTTCTCGCCTCCGACGCCGCTCGCTGGATCAACGGCGTCTCGCTGCCGGTGGACGGCGGCATGAGCCTGCGCGAGCACCCCGAGCTGCTCGAGGACACGACAGCAGACATCCCCGGAAAGGAAACAAGAGCGTGACGACCGACCAGAAGCAGAACCAGCTCGCCGTCTCGGCCGAGCGCTGCGAGGAGCTGCTGCGCGAGATCGTGTCGATCCGAAGCGTCGTCGGCGAGGACACGACCGCCCATCAGTGGGTGGCGCGACGCCTGCGCGACATCGGCATGACGGTCGAGTTCTATTCCGTCGAGGGCCGCAAGGTCCCGCTCGTGCTCGGCACGCTCGAGGGCGAGGGCGACGCGCCCGGGGTGCTGTTCGACGGCCACTTCGACACCGTCCACGCCAACCCGGCGGACTGGTCGCGCGACCCCTGGGGCGCGCAGGTGGAGGACGGGGTCCTGTACGGGCGCGGCGCCGTCGACAGCAAGGGCTCGATGGCCGCGATGCTCACCGCGATCGAGGCGCTCGCCCGGACCGGCGAGCGGCGCGAGGGCCCGATCTTCTACATGTCGGACTCGGACGGCGAGGACGGCTTCCGCGGCGCGACGCTGATGCAGGACCTGGGCGTGATCGACCGCGTCGGGACGATCTGGTCGGCGGAGGCGACGAGCAACCGCCGCATCGAGATCGCCTACCCCGGCATCTCGACCTGGAAGATCACCGCGATCGGCCGCACGGCGCACCCGACCGAGCCCGAGCGCGGCATCAACGCGATCACGAAGATGGCGAAGCTCGTGGAGGCGGTCGACCAGGGACGGCTCGAGCTGCCGGCCGGGGACTCGCAGTGGTTCGAGCCGCGCGTGACCACGAACGCGATCAGGACGCTGCCCGGCGGCGGCTGGGCGATCCCCGCCCGCTGCGACGTCGTGCTGTCCGTCCTGACGCCGCCGGGCGCGGCACTCGACGAGGTCAGAGCCGCGCATCGACGACTTCCTGCGCACCCTCGAGCAGGAGGACGGCGAGGTCCGCTTCGAGCGCAAGATCCTCCCGATGGGCGCCGGGCGGCTGTGGCTGCGGCCCGGGCAGGTCGATCCGGAGCACGCCGGGGTGAAGGCGCTCGACGCGGCGATACGGGAGGTCACCGGCGAGGAGCCGGTGGTGAGGCAGTTCAACGGCGGCTGGGTCGACGCGGCCGAGCTGATGCGCACCGGCGAGGACGGCTTCGGCCGGCCGGCGGCGATCACGTTCGGCCCCGGCGACTTCGAGCTCGCCCACATGGTGGACGAGCACATCGCGATCGCCGAGGTCGCGGAAGCGGCAGAGATCTATGCGAGGGCGACGGCGGAGCTACTGCGCATGAGGAGTGTGGGCACGTGAGCGTGACGCTGAACAGGGAGATCGGGCTCGAGGAGATCTACACCGGCCCGGTCAGAGGTGAGGACGGCGCCGCGCCTGCCACGCGCGGTCGCGGCGTTCTCGCGGGTGGCGGCGGCGACCGCGGGCTCGACCGACGTGGACGACCTGCTGCACGTCGTCGCGCGCGAGATCAGCGCGCTGATCGGCGTCGAGCGCTGCAGCATCCACCTGCGCGACGAGGCCGGGGACGTGTTCCGCGGCTGCGTCGGGCGCAACGGCGGGGCGAGCCTCGACCGCAACATCAAGCGCTCGCTGGCGGGGGTGCCCGCGGACGGCATGACCCGCGAGCTGCTCGACACGCACCGGCCGGTGATCATCCAGAACGCGCGGACCGATCCGCGCACCGTCAAGTCGACGGTCCGCTTCTGGAAGATCCGCTCGATCATGGCGGTGCCGATGATCTTCGCCGGCGAGGTCGTCGGCGTGATCTTCCTCGACGACGAGGACCGGCCGCACGTGTTCTCGGACGACGACGCGGACGTGGCGGCGGCCTTCGCGGACCTGTGCGCCGTGGCGGTCACCCACACGCTCGACGAGCTCGAGCTGCGCTCGCAGCTCGGCGCGTCGCAGCGCCAGCTCAAGGCGCTCCAGCGCGCGACGGCGGTCGACGAGCGGCTCTGCGAGGTGGTGCTCGAGGGACGCTCGCTGCAGGACCTGCTCGACACGCTCGCCGAGCTGCTCGGCAAGCCCTGCGCCGTCTTCGGCGCCGACGGCGAGCGGCTCGCCACCGCGCTGCCCGCGTGCGCCGCCGCGGACGGGATCGCGCCGCGGCTGCTCGAGCCCGAGTTCGCGAACAGGCCCGCCGTGCGCGAGGCGCTGGCGGAGCACGACGACAGCCGCGCCTACGTGGTCGGCCCGCTGCCGAGCGCCGGCGTGCTTCACCGGCACGTCGTGGCGCCCGTCCGCCTGGCCGGCGAGCTCTGGGGCCGGCTCGTGGTGATGGAGCACAAGACCCGCTTCGTCGGCGGCGACATCGTGACCCTGCGGCGCGCGGCCGCGCTGATCGCCCTGCACGTCAACTCGGAGCGCAAGGCGATCGAGGCGGACTGGAACGCAAGCGCGTCGCTCGTGAGCGAGCTGATGAGCGGCTGCTCGGACGGGTCCGTCGTGCAGCGGCGGGCCGACCGGCTCGGCATGCGCCTCGACGTCCCGCGCGTGGTGATGGTGATCACCTCGCGCTCGGGGGCCGAGGAGGACGTGCCGGACTTCCGCTCGCTGGCCGACGCCTTCGGCTCGGCCTGTCCCGAGATCTCCATCCACACCGGAGCGCTCGCGGACGGCGTGGTCGCCCTGATCGACGTGCCCGACGGGGTCGAGCCGCAGGCGATCGCAGCCGACTGCCGGGCCGCGTTCGCGGAGCTGCAGGGCGAGGCCGAGCCGGATGACGAGCTCGTGGCCGGGATCTCCGCCGTGCACGGGGACGCCGACGGCTACCGCAGCGCCTACCACGAGGCGCGCCAGGTGGTGGATTGCATCAGGCGCTTCGCGCCGGCGGGCGGCTCGACCGTGTTCAGCGCGGACGAGCTCGGCGCGGGACGGGTGTTCCTGGCCACGTCGGACGAGGAGCTCGTGACGAGCTTCGCCGAGAAGACGCTGGGCGGCCTGATGGACGACCCCTCGAAGAGCGACCTGCTGACGACGCTCTGCTCGTTCTTCGAGAACATGGGGAACATCCGCCGCAGCGCCGAGGGGCTCGGCGTGCACGAGAACACCGTCCGCTACCGGCTCACGCGCATCGAGGAGGTCACCGGGCTGGCTGTCATGCACGACCCGGACGCCCAGCTGCAGGGCGCGGCTGTCGCTGCTCGCGCTGCTGCTCCAGGGCCGGCTGCCGAGCGCCCCCTAGCGCGGCCGCGGGGTCCCTGCACGACCCCGTTTGGTGGAACGCACAACGAGGCCGGGGTCACCCCGCGCGGGGCCCCCGGCGCCGCCATATCGTCGTCCGCCGATGCGCGACGTCCATCTCCTCGGGGTTGGTGCGACGTCGTTTCTGCGCCCGGGCACCCGCGCGGACGGCCTCGCGCGCGAGGCGGTCCTCGCGGCCCTGGCGGACGCCGGCGTGGCCTCGGCCGAGGTGGGCACGTACACGCTCGCCACCTCTCGGCGCGGCGAGGTGAGGTCCGCCACGGCGCTGCTCGGCCCCGAGGCGCCGCGCCCATACCTGCCGATCTGCCTCTCGGGCGCGGCGGCCCTCCACCTGGGCTGGCGCGCTGTCGCGAGCGGCGCCCACGACGTGGTGGTCTGCATCGGCGAGCAGCTCGCCGGATCGGGCGGGGGCCCGGTGCGGCGCGTCGAGGCGCTCGCGCGCTCGGCCGAGCGCTACCTGGAGATGACGGGCGCCTCGGAGCGGCACCTAGCCCGGGTGGCCTCGAAGAACCGCGCGCACGGCGCCGCCAACCCGCGCGCCCTGCTCAGCTCGCCCATCGACATGGCCGCCGTGCTCGCCGGCGAGCTGGTGGCGTGGCCGCTGCGAGCGGCGATGGTCGCGCCGCCGTCGAAGGCCGCCGCGGCGGTGGTCCTCGCGGCGAGCGATCGCGGGCGCCACGGCGGCGCCCGCGCACCGCGCCTGCGCGCGTCCGTGCTGCTGCGCCAGGACGACGCGGGAACGCGCGCGGCGGCCGCGCGGGCCGCGCGGCTCACCTACGAGGCGGCGGGCGTCGGCCCCGAGGACGTCGACTGCGCGGAGGTCGACCACCCCACCGCGGCGGGCGAGCTCGCCGCGTACGAGGTGCTCGGCTTCGCCCCGGACGGCCGCGGGCCCGACCTCGTGGACAGCGGCTTCACGGCGCTCGGCGGCGTGGTGCCGGTGAACACGAGCGGCGGCGCGCTCGCCCAGGGCGAGGCGCCGGGCGCCGCGGGGATCGCGCAGGTGTGCGAGCTCGGCTGGCAGCTGCGCGGGGAGGCGGAGCGCAGGCAGGTGGCCGGAGCGCGGGTCGGGCTCGCCCTCTCGGCCCCGATGGAGAAGGGCGGAAGGGTGATCGCGCTGACGCTGCTGAGCGCGGCCTGAGCGCCCTGTGACCAGCACAAGGAGGCCCGCCCGGCCCCTGGTCAGGCGGCCGACCTCCTGCGAGTGTGCGGCTCGATGAGCGGGGTCCTCTCGACCGACGTCGAAACGCTGCCCGAGCTGCTGCGGCTGCGGGCCGGCGAGATCGGCGACGAGCGCTTCGTCCGCGACGCGCGGCTCGAGTGGACCTACGCGGAGTTCGCAGAGCGCGTGCGGGAGGTGGCCGCGGGCCTGCGCGAGCACGGGGTCGGGCGCGGCGACGTGGTGGGAGTGATCCTGCCGAACAGCCCGCACTACCTCGAGGTGTGGTGGGCGATCCTCTGGCTCGGGGCGACCTTCAACCCGGTCAACCCGGCGCTGACAGCGCGCGAGGCCGTGGGCATCCTCTCGGACTCCCAGGCGATGCTCGTGGTCTGCACGCAGGAGGCGGCGGCCGGGCTCGAGGAGCTGCGCGACGAGCTGCCCGAGCTGCGCGAGATCGTGGTGGCCGAGGAGAGCGACGCCGCCGCCGCGCTGCGCGGCCGCGGGAGCGTCGGCGACCCGGCCCAGATCGGGCGCGGCGACCTGGCGCAGCTCGTCTACACCTCCGGCACCACCGGCCGGCCGAAGGGCGCGATGCTCGCCCACGGCAACCTGCTCGCGAACGCCTGGATGCTCGGTGAGCCGCTCCCGGTCGGGCGCCGCGACACGATGGGCATGGTGCTGCCGCTGTTCCACGTGAACGCGCAGGTGGTGACGACCGTGATCCCGCTCTTCCTCGGCGCGCAGACCGCCATGTGGGACCGCTTCTCGGCCTCGCAGTTCTGGGCCGAGGTCGAGCGCTTCGAGCCGGTCACGTTCTCGGCGGTCCCGACGATGCTCGCCGCGCTGCTGCACGCGCCCGGCGCCGACGAGGCCGAGACGAACACGCTGCGCTTCGTGATCTGCGGAGCGGCCCCGCTCTCCCCCGCGCTGTTCCGCCGCTTCGAGGAGAAGTTCGGCCTGCGCATCATGGAGGGCTACGGCCTCACGGAGGGCACCTGCTGCTCGACCATCAACCCCTTCCACGGCCCGCGCAAGATCGGCTCGATCGGCCTGCCGACGCGCGGCCAGCAGGTGCTCGTGCTGGACGAGGAGGGCAACCCGGCGCCCGACGGCAGCCCCGGCGAGGTCTGCGTGCGCGGCACGAACGTGATGCAGGGCTACCTGCGCCGGCCGGACGCGAACGCCGAGACGCTGCGCGACGGCTGGCTCCACACGGGTGACGTGGGCTACCGCGACGAGGACGGGTTCTTCTTCCTCGTCGACCGCAAGAAGGACATGATCATCCGCGGCGGCGAGAACATCTATCCGCGCGAGATCGAGGACGTGCTGCTCGAGCACGACGGCGTCAAGGAGGCCGCCGTGGTCGGGCGTCCCGACGAGGTGCGGGGCGAGGAGGTCCACGCGGTGCTGGCGCTCCAGGAGGGCGTCGCGACCGAGGTGATCGAGGAGCACTGCAGGGCGCGGCTCGCCGTGTTCAAGGTGCCGTCGAGCTGGGAGGTCGTCGACGAGCTCCCGAAGACCTCGACCGGAAAGATCGACAAGAAGCCGCTGCGCGCCCGCGTGGCCGGCGGCACACCGGCCTGAAGGGGGCTCGATGGGACTGCTGGACGACAAGGTTGTCGCGATCACCGGGGCCGCGAGCGGCATCGGCCGCGCGACGGCGATCGCGGCGGAGCGAGGAGGGCGCGCGGCTCGTGCTGTCGGACGTCAACGAGGCCGGCTGCGAGGCGCTCGCGAACGAGCTCGGCGGCGTGTCCGTCCACTGCGACGTCACGGACGAGTCGAGCGTTGAGGCCTTCGTCGGAAAGGCCGTCGAGGCGCACGGGCAGCTCGACGGCGCCTTCAACTGCGCCGGCATCCTCGGCCCGCTCGGCCCCGTCGGCGACACCGACTACGGCGACTGGCAGCGCATCCTCGAGGTCGACCTGAACGGCGTGTTCCTGTGCACGAAGCACGAGCTGCGCGCGATGGCGGAGCGCGGCTCGGGCTCGATCCTCAACATGGCCTCGGCCGCCGGCCTGATCGGCTGGCCCGCGGCCGCCGGATACGTGGCGGCCAAGCACGGGGTGGTCGGGCTGACGAAGTCGGCGGCGCTCGAGTACGCGGAGCAGGGCGTGCGCGTGAACGCCATCTGCCCCTCGTACGTGCTCACGCCGATGGTCGAGAAGGAACTCTTCGAGGACGCCCTCGGGAATGACGCGGAGCTCATCGAGGCCGCGCGTGCGAACCACCCCATCGGCCGGTTCGCACAGCCCGAGGAGATAGCCGCGGCCTGCGTGTGGCTGCTTTCGGACCGGGCCTCGTTCGTCACCGGCACGGCGATGAGCGTGGACGGCGGCTACACCGCGCCGTAGGCGCGCCGGGAGCCGGGGCGATGAAACTCCCTCCTCGCCGCCTCGGCTCCCGGCAATTCTTCCCACGCCCGCGCCCACAGGCCCCACGGGCGGGGCGCCTGGCAACCTTGTGATTCCTCCAAGAAACGGCCGCCGCGCGCCGGTCGCCGCGCGGGCCGTCCCTGACCATCCTCGATACGCGACACGACCGGCGGAGGCGAGGCCATGAAGGCAGCAGTTTTCAAGGGAATCGAGAGCATCGAGGTCGAGGAGGTACCGGACCCCGAGGCGGGACCGGGCGACCTCGTGGTCGAGGTGGCCGCCTGCGGCATCTGCGGATCGGACCTGCACACCTACCAGCACGGCTCGTTCGTCTCGCCGGGCCAGATCATGGGCCACGAGTTCGCGGGCCGCGTGATCGAGGTCGGCGACGGGGTGGACGGCCTCGCGGTCGGCGACCGCGTGACCGCCGTGCCGATCGTGCCCTGCGGCGAGTGCGCCCGCTGCGCCGAGGGCCGCTACAACCTCTGCGCCGTCGCCTGGACGACGGGCATCGCCTACGGCAAGCCCGGCGCCTTCGCCGAGCGCCTCAAGATCCCGAGCCCCGTCGAGGGCGAGAACGTCTTCAAGCTGGGCGACGAGATCACGGACGAGGCCGGCGCGACCGTGGAGCCGCTCGCCGTGGGCGTGCACGCCGTCAAGCTGGTCGAGGGAATCGAGGGCTCGACCGCGCTCGTGCTCGGCCTGGGCACGATCGGCCAGCAGGTCGTGCAGGTGCTGCGCGCCAAGGGGGCCCGCCGCGTCATCGGGGTCGACCTCTCGCAGCTGCGGCTCGAGGCCGCGGGCGAGCTCGGCGCGGACGCGGTCGACGGCTCGCCGGGGATCGAGGCCGCGCTCGCGGACGCGCTCGGCGACGGCGAGGAGATCGATGTGGTCTTCGAGTGCTCGGGCGTGCCCGCGCTCGCCACGGCCGCGATCGACGCGGTCCGCGGCGGCGGGACGATCGTGGTGCTCGCGCTCTACGACGACCCGGTCAGCTTCAACCCGACCTCGCTCGTCCAGAAGGAGCTCCGCCTGCAGGGCAGCATCGCCTACACGAGCGAGGACTTCGCGGAGGCCATCGAGCTGCTGAGGAGCGGCGCGGCGCGCGCCGACACGCTGATCACGCAGCGCGAGAAGCTCGACGACATCCAGGGCGCGTTCGGCGTACAGCTCGAGAAGGACCGCTCGCTCAAGGTGCTCGTCACGCCCGCATGAAGGACCGCGACAGCTTCGAGCAGACGCCCTACAGGCCCCCGCCCGGGGCCACCGAGGTGATCCTCGTGCGCCACGGAGCGTCGGCCGCGGCGATGGAGGGCGTCAAGTTCCCGCTCGTCGACGGCCGCTCCGACCCGCATCTGTCGGACGCCGGCCTCTCGCAGGCGGACTCGGTCGGGGAGCGGCTCGCGGTCGAGGACGTGGACGCGATCTACGTCTCGCCCCTGCGGCGCACGCACGAGACGGCGGCGCCGCTCGCCGAGGCGCTCGGCATCGAGCCGCGCGTGCTGCCCGACCTCGCCGAGGTGTTCCTCGGCGATTTCGAGGGCGGCGAGTACCGCGTGCGCGCGGCCCGCGGCGACGAGGTGATCAAGCGCGTCGTTCGCCGAGGAGCGCTGGGACGTCATCCCGAACGCCGAGTCGTTCGAGGACCTGGGCGCCCGCGTGCGCGGGGCGATCGAGCAGATCGCGGCCGAGGTGGGCCCGAGCGGCATCGCCGTCACGTTCGCGCATGGCGCGGTGATCGGCGAGATCTGCCGCCAGGCCACGAGCAGCCGGCCGTTCGCGTTCGTGCACGCCGACAACGGCTCGATCTCGCGGCTCGTCATCCAGGACGACGGCCGCTGGCTCTTGCGTTCGTTCAACGACATCGCCCATCTGGCCGTCACCACCGGCCCGGTGGGCTGAGAGGAGTTCCATGCCCGCTCTCCTGATCCACGGCAACCCGGACAGCTCGCTCCTCTGGGAGCGGACGCTCGAGCAGCTCGGCGCGTACGGGGACGAGATCGTGGCGGCCGACCTGCCGGGCTTCGCCGAGCCCGCGCCCGAGGGCTTCCCCTGCACGAAGGAGGCCTACGTCGACTGGATCGTCGAGCGCTGCGAGGAGCTCGGCGGAAACGTCGACCTCGTCGGCCACGACTGGGGCTCGCTGATGGTGCAGCGCGTGGCCTCGATCCGCCCCGACCTGCTCGCGAGCGTCGCCTGCGGCGGCGCGACCGTCGACGAGGAGTACCCGTGGCATCCGCTCGCGCAGGTCTGGCAGACGCCCGGCGAGGGCGAGCGCTACATGGCCGAGGAGCTCACCGCCGAGTTCGGCATCGACCATCTCGTGGAGAACGGCGTGCCGCGCGAGTACGCCGAGCGCAACATCTGGCTGACCGACTACGGCAAGGACACGATCCTGAAGCTCTACCGCTCGGCGGTCCACATCGGGAGCGAGTGGCAGCCCGACCTCGAGAAGCTCGAGGTCCCGGCGATGGTGATCTGGGGCCGGACCGATCCCTATGTCCCGCTCGAGTGGGCGGAGCGCCTCGCGGAGCGCATGCGCGCCGAGCTCGTGGTGCTCGAATGCGGCCACTGGTGGCCGTTCGAGCGCCCGCGCGAGACCGCCGAGGCGCTCCTCAGGCACTGGTCATCCGCGCAAGGCTGACCCTCCCGCGGGTTGTGGGCTGCACAATCCGGACATGCCCGGCGTTGACCCCTGCGCACGACGCCCAATAGCTTCCGGAGCGGTCAGATGACCGCGGCTGCCCTATTCGACTGGGACGGAACGCTGCTCGACTCGCGCGAGCCGCTGCTCGGCGCCTGGCACGCCTCCACCGAGGAGCTGCTCGGGCGCCGCTATCCCGCATCCGTCGAGGAGGAGGAGCGCGTGTTCACGCTCGGCGGCGCCACGCTCTTTCCGGAGATCACGGGCAGCGCCGAGGAGGCCGAGCGGCTCGCCGCCGTCTTCCAGCGCGAGTACGAGGCGCGCGCCGGCGAGGTGCGCGCGTTCCCCGGCATGGTGGAGCTGCTCGAGGAGCTGCGCGCCGCCGGAGTCGCGATCGCAGTGGTCACTTCGAAGTCGCACCTCCGCTACGACGTGGATGCCGCCCGGATCGGCGTGGAGGGCCTGATCGACGCCCCGGTCTGCCAGGAGGACAGCGCCGTCCACAAGCCCGACCCGGCACCGGTGCTGCTGGCGCTCGAGCGCCTCGGCGTCCCCGCCGCGGACGCGGTCATGGTCGGCGACACGCCCGTGGACTGCCAGGCCGCGCGCGCCGCCGGTGTCGAGTTCATCGGCGTGTCCTGGGGCGGCATGTTCAGCGACGACGCCCTGCGCGCCGCCGGGACGGAGACCCTCGCGGCCGATCCCGGCGAGCTGCGCGACCTCCTCCTCGCGGAGCGCGCGGCGAGGGCGGGCCGATGAGCGACACCGAGCTGCTCGCCCTGCACGGGCTGGCCGTCAAGAAGGCCGGCAACGCCGGGAGCGTGGCGACCCTGCTCGGAGCCGACGAGGCCGAGGTGGCCGCCGCGCTCGAGCAGGCCGTGGCCGCCGGGAACGCGATCGGCGCAAAGGACACGTTCATGGTCACGCCGGCGGGGCGCAGCCTGGCTCGACGAGCAGTACCCGCAGGTCTACGCGGACCTGCGCGCGAACCAGGAGGCGACCGAGGCCTACGAGCGCTTCGAGCGCGTCAACCGCGAGCTGCTCGCCCTCTTCACGGACTGGCAGATGGTGCCCTCGGCCGGCGGCGAGCGGGTCCCGAACGACCACAGCGACCCGGACTACGACCACGGCATCGTCGACCGCCTCGGCGCGCTGCACGAGCGAGCCGAGCGGCCGCTCGGGCGCTTCGCCGAGCTCGACGAGCGTCTCGGCGTCTACACGAAGCGGCTCGACGAGGCCTACGACCGCGTGCTCGCCGG
The DNA here is from genome assembly GCA_963808775.1 of uncultured Thermoleophilaceae bacterium. GTDB lineage: Bacteria > Actinomycetota > Thermoleophilia > Solirubrobacterales > Thermoleophilaceae > JACVRW01. Next base: position 165,255 of record CAWEGR010000005.1, on the reverse strand, counting down.
CGAGCACGACTGGGTCAGCGGCGCGCGCATCGACAGCTACCACACGGTCTGGTTCGAGCTCCACGAGGATCTGCTGCGGATGCTCGGGCGCGAGCGCGAGGAGGCGCCGTGATCGGCGTGACGGAGCGCGTGATCGCGCTGGACGCCTCGGCGCCGGCCGACCGCGAGCTGATCGGCAACAAGGGCCGCAGCATCGTCCGCATGACCGGCCTCGGGCTGCCCGTGCCGCCCGCGTTCGCGCTCCCGATCGACGAGTGCCGGCGCTTCCACGCGGCGGGCGAGCGGATCGAGGACGAGCTCTGGAGCGCCGTGCTCGAGCGGCCTGAGCGCGCTCGAGGAGCGCAGCGACCGCCACTTCGGCGACCCGGCGGACCCCCTGCTCGTGTCCGTGCGCTCGGGCGCCGCGGTGAGCATGCCCGGGATGATGGACACGATCCTCAACCTCGGCATGACCGACGAGGTCGAGGCGGGCCTCGCCCGCCTCAGCGGCGACGCCGGCTTCGCGCGCGCAACCCACGTCCGCTTCGTGCACGAGTTCGGGCACACCGTGCTCGGCGCCGACCTCGACGAGCCGGGCGAGCGACGCCGACGCCGCGTCGGTCCGCGCGGCGGTGCTCGACGACACGGGCGAGGAGGTGCCGGTCGATCCGCGCGAGCAGCTGCACGCCGCCATCCGCGCCGTGTTCGGCTCGTGGTCGTCGCGCCGCGCCAAGGCCTACCGGCGCCACTGGGGGATGTCGGACGACGGCGGCACGGCCGTGATCGTCCAGGCGATGGTGTTCGGCAACCTCGGCGGCGAGTCCGGGACCGGCGTGCTGTTCACCCGCAACCCGCTCGACGGCGCGCGCGAGCCCTACGGCGAGTGGCTGCCGGGCGGCCAGGGCGAGGACGTGGTCAGCGGCACCCACGACCCGCTGCCGCTCGAGGCGCTGCGCGAGCAGCTCACCGAGGCGCACGACCGGCTGATCGAGTCAGCGCTCCTGCTCGAGCGCGAGAACGGCGACGTCCAGGACGTGGAGTTCACGATCGAGCGAGGCACGCTCTACCTGCTCCAGACGCGCTCGGCCAAGCGCTCGCCGAACGCCGCCGTGAGGATGGCCGTGGAGCTCGCCGACGAGGGCGCGATCGACCGCGCCGAGGCGCTCAGGCGCGTCAGCCCCGAGCAGGTGGCGGGCGTGCTCGCCCCGCGCCTGCCCGAGTCGGTCAAGGCGGACGCCGAGGTGCTCGCGCGCGGCACGCCCGCCTGCCCGGGCGTGGCCTCCGGCGTGGCCGTGGCGGACTCCGACGCCGCCGAGCAGGCCGGCTCGGACAGCGTGCTCGTGCGCCCCACCACGAGCCCTGAGGACATCGCGGGCATGATCGCCGCCGGCGCCGTGGTGACCGAGAAGGGCGGCTCGACCTCGCACGCCGCGGTGGTCACGCGCGCGCTCGGCCGGCCGAGCGTGGTGGGCTCCGGCGAGGGCGTGGCGGCCTCGCTCGCCGGACGTGAGATCACCGTCGACGGCACGCAGGGGCTCGTCTACGCCGGGCGCCTGCCCACCGAGAACGCGACCACCGCGGAGGTGCCGGGTCTCGACCGGCTGCTCGAGTGGGCGCGCGAGGCTTCCCCGGTCGAGGTGGTCGACGACGCGCCCGACGCCGTCGATCTCGACGAGGCCGGCCTCGGCCTCGACGAGGGCGGCGGCGCCGATGCCGGCGCGCTCAGGGATGCCCTCGAGGGCGCCCGCGCCGCCCGCGGCGCCGTGCTCGCAACCGAGGCGGGAGCCCGCGCGTTGCTCGACGCGGGCGTGGGGAAGCTGGTCAGGCAGGCCGGACAGCACGAGGCGGCCCTGCTCCTGCGAATCGTGCAGGCGCTGCCGCGAACAGAAAACGAGGAGGAGAAGGGCCCGTGACCGACAGCACCACGGCCAGCCGGCCGTATCCGGACAGGTGGGCGCGCGAGTCGGCGACGCCGACGGTCGAGGCGTACCACAGCGCGGTACGCGCGCTCGTGGCCGAGCGCATCGGAGCCAGCGGCAAGAGCTGGGAGGAGGCGGTCGTCGACCCCGATCTCGAGCTCACGCGCGAGGACTTCGAGAAGATCGAGGCGGACCTGCTGGCCACGGGCTACCGCTTCGAGATGTCCGCCACGGTGTCCCTGAAGGAGGAGCCGGACAAGTACAAGCCGCTCGAGGGCCTCACCGACTCCGGCCAGCAGGAGAAGGACGAGGAGGGCCGCCCGATCGTGGGGAGCGGCGACAACGTCTTCAAGGCGCCCGCCGACGTGGAGGGCGTGGCCCGCTTCATCTCGGATGTCGAGACGCGTCATGGAGATGCTGACCGAGGGCGTGCCCGATGAGACGATCGCCGTGATCGACGACTCGGGCGGCACCCTCACGGCGCCGATCCTGGGTGACTTCAAGGCGGTGATCTGCCTCGGCGGGACGGTCCGCTCGCACCTCGGGATCCTCACGCGCGAGTACAACGTGCCGTGCGTGATGAACGCGACGATCGACGGCCTCTCCGAAGGAGACCGCGGTCACCATCGAGTACTCGAAGCCCGCGGCGGACGCCTACTCCGACGCCGAGACCGCCGCCGCCCAGCGCGCGCGGGTCATCAAGCTGTCCTGAGGGGGAAATCGATGCCAAGCAAGCACAGCTATCTCGAACTGCTGCAGGCGAACGAATATCGCCAGAAGGCCGCCGACTCCTTCTTCTTCCAGTGCACGACGCGCACGGTGCAGGAGTCGAAGCTGTTCCCGGTCAACCCGTACATCTCGCTCTCCTACATCAACGCCTGGTACCGCTGGCCCGAGCTGATGCGGAAGATCGACGCCGCGATGCCGGCCGAGGAGATCGGCGACCGCGCGCGCCAGGTCGGGGCGTACGTCAACACGATCTCGATGGGCCTGATCCCGCAGTTCTACATGGGCGGCCGCCAGATCCTGCTCGACATGGGCATGTTGAAGCCGACCGACGCGATCGACGACGTGATGTTCGTGCTCGACTTCGGGCGCCGGCTCAACCTGTCGTACCACCGCTCGCACGCCCACGTGATCCCGAGCGACGCGAATCAGCGCGACCAGGTTCACACCGCGCGCCAGACGTCGGCGTTCGAGGACGCCGCGATCGGCGTCTCGCCCGGTGACAAGCTGCACACGGCGTTCGGGCGCTTCATGGCGGCGATGTCGGCCTACGGCTTCCTCAGCCACTGCGAGTGCCGGCTGTCGTTCTGCAACAACGGCCCGTACAAGACGAAGTCCGGGCACGAGATGCTCGTCCGCGACGCCGTCGACCTGGCCGAATGCGACTACCCGTGGATGGACGGCGTGGCCGCCGGGATCGAGCACAACAACCTCACGCGTCCCGGTGATCATGAAGGACACCCACTTCAACATGGTCGACGACTGGGGCAGCTTCGAGGCGACCCCGTCCTACGACGCCGCGAACATCGTGGCGGTCGGCCTCTACACGAGCGACTGGCTCTCCGACGGCTTCATCCCGGTCCACATGGACAACGCGTCGGACCTCGCCGACTACCTCGACCACACGCGCGAGCAGATGGAAGAGGCCACGGCCGGAATGTGGAAGATGATGGCCGGCTGGACGCGCGACCAGATGATCGACGCCGGCCTGCTCGTCTACTACGGGACCCAGAAGGACCTCGCGCACTTCGCGGGCGTGTACGAGCAGGACGACTGGTTCACGGTCGAGGAGCGCTGCCAGCGCTTCAAGCCGCTCATGAACGACGAGTACGGCGGATCGCTGATCGCCGAGATCGTGGGACTCGTGTCGATGTCCTCGCAGAACGAGAGCGAGCACCACATGGCGAAGTACTCGGGCGAGCGCGGCGACATGTGGACGCCGATCCCCTACTCGATCCTCGAGGACGACGAGTGGACGGAGGGCGTCGGGCCGATCCGCGGCGGCAGCACGTCGCTGCCCGCGAAGACGGCCAAGTACACGACGACGCGCGGCAAGCTGACCCAGGACGAGTGCAACGCCGCCGCGCGGGAGTTCAGCTCGCGCGTGCACGACCTGCGCCACTACGACGACGACACCTGGGTCAAGCACCACCCGGACGACCCGAAGGCCGCCGAGCTCGACGCCGCCGCCCGCGGATCGTCAGAGCCCGTGGCGGCGGCGTAGGCAGCCCCGGCAGCCGGGCGAGGGGAGCGCGGAGCGGATGAGCGGCGCGAACCTCGCCGGGCTGCTGGACGGCCCCGCCGAATGGAGCGCCGAGCGCCCGGCCGTGCTGGTGGGCGACGCGGCCGGTCCGCAGCTGGGCCGGCCTGCGCGAGGCCGTCGCGCGCCGCGCCGCCGGGCTGCGCGAGCTGCACGGCATCGGGCCGGGCGATGCCGTCGTGCTGTACGCGGCGAACCACCCGGCCTACATCGAGGTCCTGTTCTCGATCTGGGCCGCGGGCGGCGTCGCGGTGCCCGTCTCGAGCCGCCTGCATCCGCGCGAGGCGGCCGCGATCGTCACCGGCTCGCACGCGCGCCTCTGCTTCGCCACGGAGGACGAGGCGGCGCCGCTCGCCGAGCTCAGCGGAGATGTGCGCGTGCTCGCCCTCGGCGACGAGGAGGAGGCCGCGCTGCTCCGGAGCGAGCCGGCCGAGCCGCTGCGGCGCGCGGAGACGGACGACGCCTGGATCTTCTTCACCTCCGGCACCACCGGCGCGCCGAAGGGCGCCCGCCTCACGCACGGCAACCTGTTCGCGATGGCCGCCGCGTATCTGGCGGACGCCGCGTGGGTCACCCCGTCCGACTCGATCGTGCACGTGGCGGCGCTGAGCCACGCCTCGGGACTGATGGCGCTCCCCTTCATCGCTCGCGGCGCGGCCCAGGTGCTCACGCCCTCGGGCGGCTACGACACCGGCGAGCTGCTCGACCTGCTCGCCGCCGGCCGAGCGCTCGAGCTTCTTCGTGCCGCCGACCCTGTTGCGCCGCCTCTCCGCCCACCCGTCGGCCGGAAGCGTGCCGCCCGAGCGGCTCGGCACGATCCTCGTGGGGGCCGCGCCGGTGCTGCCGTCAGACCTGCGCGACGGCGTGGCCACCTTCGGGCCCTGCCTCTGGAACGGATACGGGCAGGGCGAGACGCCCTGCACGATCACGGCCCACGGCAAGGAGGCGATCGGCGCAGCGGTGGCCGCCGGCGACGAGGACGCGCTGCACTCGGTAGGCGTGGCGCGCTTCGCGACCCGCGTGCGGGTGGTCGACCCTGACGACCGCGAGCTGGCGCCGGGCGAGATCGGCGAGGTCGTGGTCGACGGGCCGACGGTGATGGCGGGCTACCTCGACCGGCCCGATGCGACGGCCGAGACGCTCCGCGGCGGCTGGCTCCACACGGGCGACCTCGGGCGCTTCGACGACCAGGGGCGGCTGACGCTCGCCGACCGCGCCAAGGACGTGATCATCACGGGCGGCTACAACGTCTACCCGCGCGAGGTCGAGGACGTGCTGCTGCTCGACCCCGCCGTGACCGAGGCGGCGGTGGTGGGCCTGCCCGACGCCGAGTGGGGCGAGCGCGTGGTCGCGTTCGTGGTCGCCGCCGGCGCGGCTGTCGACGAGGAGGCGCTCGACCGGCGCTGCCTCGACTCGATCGCCCGCCACAAGCGCCCCAAGGAGTACGTGCTCGTGGAGGAGCTCCCGCGCAACTCCGCCGGCAAGGTGCTGAAGCGGGAGCTGCGCGCCGCGGCGGTGGGCGATGCCGCACGTTGAGCTGCTCGACTCGACGCTGCGCGACGGCCAGCAGAGCCTCTGGGGCATGCGCATGCAGGCCGGCATGGCGCTGCCGGTGGCGGACACGCTCGACCGCACCGGCTTCAAGGTCATCGACGCCGCGGGCAGCTCGTTCATGGAGGTGCTCGTCAAGTACTGCCGCGAGAACCCCTGGGAGGGCCTCGACCTGCTGCGGCGGGCGATCCGGCGCACGCCGATGCGCGGCGGCATGCGCGGCAACGCCTGCATCTCGTTCGGCGTCTCCCCCGACGCGCTCATGGACCTCTGGATCCGGCGGCTCTGCGAGCACGGCGTGCGCTCGTTCTGGATCTACGACGTGCTCTACGGCGTGGACAACTTCGCCCGGCTGGCGCGCATCGCCAAGGAGTACGAGGCCGAGGTGGTCGGCACGGTCTTCTACACCGTCTCGCCGGTGCACACCGACGAGTACCTCGCCGGCAAGGCGGCCGAGATCGCGGCCGTGCCGGAGATCGACGGCGTGCTCTTCTACGACACGGCCGGCGTGCTCGACGTCGAGCGCCTGCGCGCGCTCGTGCCGGCGATCGTGGCGGCGGCGAGCCCGAAGCCCGTCGAGATCCATTCGAACAACCTGATGGGGATGTCCGGCCTCACGTACGTCGAGGCCGTCAGGCACGGGATCCACGTGCTGCACACGGCGAGCCGCTCGATGGCGAACGGGCCCTCGACGCCGTCGACGGAGAGCGTGGTCCGCAACCTCGAGCTGATGGGCTGCACGCACCGGATCGACAGGTCGCTGCTGGCGCCGGTCGAGGAGCACTTCCGGCGCGTCGGCCACGCCGCCGGCTACCTCGTCGACGCCGTCAGCGAGTACGACCTGTTCAACGTCACGCACCAGGTCCCGGGCGGCATGCTCGGGACGCTGCGCGCGCAGCTCGAGCAGCACGGCATGGCGCACCGGATCGAGGAGGTGCTGGCGGAGACGGGCGAGGTGCGGCGCGAGCTCGGCTGGCCCGTGATGGCCACTCCGCTCAGCCAGCTCGTGGGCACCCAGGCCGTGCTGAACGTGGTCACGGGCGAGCGCTACCGGATCGTGCCGGACGAGGTGGTGGCCTACGCGGCCGGCCACTACGGCGAGCCGCCGGCGCCGATCGACGCGGACGTGCTCGACCGCATCATGCAGGTGGATTCGGCCGAGCGGGTGATCGCGAGCCCGCCCGAGCAGCCGACGCTGGAGGAGCTGCGCGCCCGCTACGGGACGCGGCCCGGCGAGGACGATCTGCTGATCCTGAAGGCGCTGCATCCCCGAGTCCGACATCGAGGCGATGCAGGCGGCCGGCCCGGTGCGGCGCGACTACCCGCTCGACTCGGACGAGATCGAGGAGCTGCGCGCGCTGATCGGGACGCTCGGAACCCCGTACGTGCACGTCGAGACGGAGCGCTGGGCGATGGAGCTGCGCCGGTGACCCCCGAGGAGCTGCTCACCACGACGCGCTCCGTGCGCAGGCGGCTCGACTTCTCGCGGCCCGTGGAGCGCGAGCTGCTCGAGCGCTGCGTCGAGATCGCGCTGCAGGCGCCCTCGGGGTCGAACCGCTGGCCCGTGCAGTTCGTGATCGTCACGGAGGAGGAGCGCAGGCGCGAGCTCGGCGAGGCCTACCGCGACGCGTACGCGCGCTACCGCGAGTCGGATGGATACATCGGCAGCGTCGACAAGGGCGCGGAGGCACGCAACGCCCAGCAGCAGCGCACCGCGCGCTCGGCCGACCACCTGGCAGAGAACTTCGAGCGGGCGCCCGCGATCGTGCTCGCCTGCAGCCAGGGACGGGTCGACGGCGAGCCCGCGTACCGAGCTGTCAACCTCGCCGCGAGCGTCCACCCCGCCATGTGGTCGTTCATGCTCGCGGCCCGCCTCCACGGGCTCGGCACCTGCTGGACGGGCATGCTGCTGCGCGACGAGCGGCGCACTGCGGAGATCGTCGGGATCCCGTACGACGAGGTCACGATCTGCTCCGTGTCACCCGTGGCGCACACGCTCGGCGACGAGTTCAAGCCGGCGCTCAGGCCAGAGCCCGAGGAGGTGATCCACTGGGAGAGCTGGTGATCAGCCGGGAAGCAGGTAGCCGGCGTCGACCGTGAGCGTCTGGCCGGTGATCTTCGTGGCTCCGTCCGAAGCGAAGAAGGTCACGGCGTCCGCCACGTCCTCCGGGTCGAGCACCGTCCCGAGCGGCGAGCGCTCGGCGCCCGCCGCGGCGATGTCCTCCCAGCCGGGGATCGCCTTGAAGAGATCCGTGAGGACGATGCCGCCCGACACGCAGTTCGTGCGGATGCCGGCAGGGCCGTACTCCACGGCGAGGTACTTGACGAGCTGCTCGATCGCGGCCTTCGCGGCCCCGAACGACGCGTAGGCGCCGAAGACGCGCTCCGCTCCGAGCGAGGAGATCGCGACGATCGAGCCTCCGCCCGCCGACTCGATCGGGCCCTTCGCCTCCTTGGCGAGCACGAGCAGGGCGCGGGAGTGCATCGCCATGGTGTCGTCCCACTGCTCCACGGTGAGCTCGTCGATCGCCCCGAACGTCCCGTTCGCGGCGTTGCAGACGACCGTGCGCAGATTGCCGAGCTCCTCTGCGGCCGCGCGCACCGCCGCGACGTTCGCGTCGGGGTCGAGAGCGTCCGCCTGCACCACGAGCGCCCGCCGGCCGAGCGCGCGAATCTCCTCCGCCGTCGCGTTCGCGGCGGTCTCGTTCTCGACGTAGGTGATCGCGACGTCCGCGCCCGCCCCCGCGAGCCGGAGCGCGCTCGCGCGCCCGATGCCCCGCGAGCCGCCCGTGACCAGAGCCGTGCCGGTTACCTCGTACATGGGACCCCCTACGGCAGCTCGCGCCCGAGCCAGCCCTCGTAGAACCCGGTCAGATCCGGCAGGTACTCGTGGATGACCGGATAGCCGGGCGGGACCGCCTCCGTCTCGAGCAGGCGGCCCGAGACCGGGCAGTAGAACTCGCGCAGCTCCTGCCAGTCGCCGTCCGGATGCCCGAGCTTCGGGTAGATCTCCTCGTAGAGGGCGTCGGTGTCGCGCACGAACATCGGCACGTGGAGCTTCCAGTTCTCGTCCCAGCGGCACAGGTCGGCGCCGGCGTCCGTCCGGATCACGAGCTCGCCGTCGGAGCGGCGCCGGACGATGTTCATCCCCTCGCCGTATGGCAGCACGATCGGGTCGTCGTGGTCCGCGCGCTCCTGCAGCAGAGCGACCCAGAGGTCGAACCGGTCGGGGTCCTTGATCCCCGACTGGATGTCCTTGACGGCGCGACGGCTCAGCTTCTCGTCGAGCAGGTCCGCCAGCGTCTCCTTCGTCATCTGCGTCGTGACCGGCACCTGAACGTGGTCCGCCGCCCTGTAGACCTCGGACGCCGCCAGGAACGCGGCCACCGACTCCTCCGGCGTGACCCTGCCCGGCGCGGCCCGCCCTACGGGCACCGTCGGGGTGACCACGTCGAAGTCGAAGTCCTCCGGCAGGTCCCAGAAGCCGCGGTACTCGGCGGCCCAGCCCGGCTCGAGGCGCATCGACTCGCTGAACATGACCTTGACCGGCTCGATCAGGTCCTGAGCCAGGACCCGCTCGCGCTGCGCGGCCCACCAGTCCTTCGCGGGCGTCGCCCGCTCGAGCCGCCGGGCCGCCTCGGCCGCGCGGTCGGCGCGCCCGTGGGCGTACGCCTTCTCCGCGTACCGCGACTGCAGATGGCCACCGGCGACATCCGCCTCGATCGCCGCCTCCGGCCGCAGCAGCGGGTCGCCGAGCCCGCCGCCGCCGCGCCCCGTCGACAGGTACAGGTCGCCGCTCTTGACGGGCAGCATCATCGTGTAGGGGTCCTGCTTCAGCATGTGCTCGCCGCCGAACGACGTTGAGCTGCGGGTCCTCCCCGCTGACGTCGGCGACGGGGTACGCCTCGCCGGCCGCCGCGCGCTCGTAGATGTCGGAGTCGAAGACGTTGTGGACGTACGCGCTCGGGGCCGGGTAGCCGCCGAACAGGCCGGGCGAGGTGAACATCCCCCCTGCGCCGATGTTCTCGATCTCGAAGTCCGGCGTGCCGTGGACGAGCAGCAGGGTCTCGAACGACGAGCCGCCGCGGTGCCTGCCCCATCCGCCCGTGTTGGGCTTGATGCGGCGCCCGAGGTAGAGCATCGGCTTGACGAGCTCCCACATCTCGATGTCGCCCATGTCGCCCTCGGGGTTGAACACGGCCGCGCCGTAGTCGAGCCCGTCGAGGACGTACTTGGCGCCCTGCCCCTGCGCCCCGATCTCGAAGTTCATGAAGCCCGAGATCTGGCCGTACTGGTCGATGCCTCCGCCCTGGGCGACGTTGCCGGGCACCGTGTACGTGCCGACGACCTCCTCGATGTAGCCGCGCGACTGCAGCGCGCGCGAGACCGCGCGCAGGTACCCGACCGACGTGCAGAACATCGGCATCCACGGGAACGACGAGGAGCACGGCGCCTCGCCCAGGTCCGCCCACGAGCCCTCGGTCAGCTTCAGCTCGGTGGCGTAGTAGGCGCCGTCGTTGACCTTGTCGTTGCAGATCAGCGTCTGCGTGAAGAGGATCCACTGCATCCCCTGCTGGGCCGCCGGCGTCGCGTTGAACGAGTGCCAGCCCCAGGCGGACGCGCCGCGCAGGTCGGTCGTCCAGCGCCCGTCGCGGTCGACGACCGCCTCGTAGGGGCCGTGCTGGATCTGGTCGCGCTGCGCACGCCGCGGCAGGTTGACCTTGTCGGCGTAGCGGGCCTCGTTGAAGCCGACCGCGCGGTAGCGGCCCGGCACGAGCATGCCGCGCACGCGCGTCTTGAAGTCGCGCCGGCCGTCCTCCACGACCTCGCGCATGAACCGCTTGACCGTGTCCGGCCCCTCCTCGAGCACGAGACGCTCGACCGCGTCGCGGATCATGTGGCAGCCCGCCAGGCGCGTGCGCTCGTCGAGCAGGTAGAGGCCGGGTGCGCGGCTCTGCATCGACACGCGCTTGGTGTGCCACTGCGCGATCGTGTCGCTCTCGCCGATCTTCATCGCGTGCAGGTCGATGCCGTCGTCGAAGCGCGTGGTCGGCGCGACGCAGACCCCGCCCGGCGTCGAGGCGCCGATGTCCATGACGTGGATGACCCCGCCGGCCCAGGCGATCAGCTCGCCCTCGTGGAAGATCGGGACGAACGTCTGGACGTCGGCGTTGTGGACGTCGCCGATCGTCGGCTGGTTGTTGGCGAAGATGTCGCCCGGCTGGATCCCGGGGTTGTCCTCCCACCCGTTGCGGACCATGAACTTGATGGCCTCGCTCATCGTGTGGACGTGGACGATGATCCCGGTGCTGAGCGCGACGTTGTCGCCCTCGGGCGTGTAGAGCGCGAAGCAGATCTCGCCGAGCTCGCGCACGATCGGGGATGCCGAGATGTTCAGCGCGGTCTCGCGCGCCGTGACCATGCCGCCGCGCACGCGCGCGAACAGCTTCTCGAAGTGCAGCGGGTCGGCATCCTTGAGCGGAAGCTGCTCGAGGCCGTGGTAGTACCCGGTGGCCGCGAACAGCTCCTCGGACCGGGCGAGCATCTCCGCGAGCGTCTGCCCCTCCCACCCGATCGGGCCCCGCTCGCGGGGCTCCAGCGCGCGTACCTTGTCGATCGTGGCCATGGCTCAGGCCCCCTTGTTCTCGAGGTGGAAGATGCCGTGCTCGTCGAGCGACGCACGGCGGTCGGGCGGCACCGGGAAGGTGGTGGACTCGGCCTCGAGGACCGCCGGGCCCTCGATCACGTGGCCGCGGCGCACGTCGTCCATCTCGTAGACGTCGGTCGCCGACGAAGCCCTCGCTCCACCACACGTCGCGGCTCGCCTTGACGGGCGGTGAGCCCTCGACCCGGTCCATCTGCGGGAGGGTCGGCTTCTCGATCGGGACCGAGCCGCGTGACGATCGCCTTGGCGATCAGGTAGCCGAGCTCCGGCGAGGAGGCGGCGCGCGCGTACATGCGCGTGTAGACCTGCTCGAAGGTCTCCTTGAGCGCCGCGATGTCCTCGGGCGTCTCGATCGCGGCCGTCGGAGCGTCGAACTCGATGTCCACGAGCTGGCCGTAGTACTGCATGCGCACCATGTGCGTGAAGGAGACGTCGCCGGCGCTGTAGCCCGACTTCTCGAACTCCGCGCGCACGCGCCCCTCGAGCCCGCGCCAGGCCTGCGTGAGCAGCGAGCCCATCCCGACCTGCGCGTCCTCGCTGTCGGTGGGCAGCAGCGGCAGGTCGACCTGCTGGTCGAAGCGGTACTCGAAGTCGGCGCACGCGCACCCGAAGGCGCTGAACCCGGCCGCCCACTCCGGCACGAGCACCTGCTGGTAGGGAACCCCGGCCGTGTAGCCCGCCACGTGCAGCGGCCCGCCGCCGCCGTAACAGAGCAGGGTGTAGTCCGCCGGGCTGTAGCCCTTGCCGAGGATGCGGCCGACCGCCTCGTTGCGCAGCGAGGCCTCGAACAGCTCGATGACGCCGGCGGCCGCCTCCTCGACGCCGAGCCCGAGCGGGTCCGCCACCTGTCGGCGCACCTCGTGGCGCGCGCGCTCGATGTCGAGCTGCACCTGGCCGCCGAGGAAGTAGTCGGGGTTCAGCCGCCCGAGCACGAGGTTGAGGTCGGTGATCGAGACCGTGTCGACGCCCCCCTCGGGCCAGGCGGTGCCGATCATGGCGCCGGCCGAGTCGGGGCCGATCTCGGGCCGGCGCGCGTTCGGGTCGATCCGGACGTACGACCCGCAGCCGGCGCCGACCGAGTCGATCTGCACGAGCGGCATGTTGAGCAGGAACTTCGCCATGTCCGGCGTCGTCGTGACCTCGAAGCGCTTGCCGGTCAGGAGCGCGATGTCGAACGACGTGCCCCCGATGTCCGTGCACAGGACGTTGTTCAGGCCGATGTGATCCGCCAGCCACTTCGCGCCGACCACGCCGCCGATCGGGCCGGAGACGAGCGTCGTGGCGAGCTGGTCGGCGTCGATCGAGATCGTCCCCCCGTGCGAGGCCATGACGCGGAGCTCGAAGCCGGCGCCCCGCTCCCTGGTGCGGTCGCGCACGGCGCGCAGCGTCCCGCGCGAGGGCTCGGCGGCGTAGGCCTCGATGACGGTCGTGTTCAGCCGCGGGAAGTCGCGCCGCGAGGGATACAGCTCGCTCGACACGAACACCGGGCAGCTGCCGTTGAGCCCGCGCGCCGCCTTCTCCTCCTCGACGATGTCGCGCACGCGCGCCTCGTGAGCGGGATTGCGGTAGCTGAAGATGAGGCTGATGACGATGCCCTGCACGCCGTCGTCGAGCAGCTCGCGCGCGGCGTTGCGCGCGTCCTCCTCGCGCAGCGGCAGCGCCTCGGCGCCGAACAGGTCGATGCGGCCGCGGACGCCCTTGCACGCGCTCGCGCGGCACGAGCGGCTCGTTGTGATGGTGCGTGGCGATGTGGAGGCGGTCGGCGTACGAGTAGCCGAGGTAGGTCTGGATGCCGCGCTCCATCTGCAGCGCGTCCTCCTGCCCGGCCGTCACGATCACCCCGACCTTCTGTCCGCTGCGGGTGAGCAGGCGGTTGAGCATCGCGGTGCCCGAGAAGACGGCCGACTGGATCTGCGGGAAGCCCTCCTCGGGCCTCGAGTCCCACTGACGCAGCGCGTCCTCGGCGGACTCCATGAGCCCAACGGATTCGTCCTCGGGCGTCGTCTGCGCCTTGCCGACGACGAAGTGGCCGGTCTCGTCCACGATGAAGGTGTCGGTCATGGTCCCGCCGGCGTCGATCGCGAGCACGCGCGGGGTGTTCGGAGTCGCCATGGCGCGATGCTACGGCGGGCGCGGACCCGTGTCGTCGGTCTCTCCAAACGATCCCCGGCCGGGTTTTTGTGGTGAGACCACAAGGCCGTACGGTGGACGGGTGGAGACGATGGTGATCTCGGCGCCTCCCGCCAGCCGGCATGAGCTCGAGGAGCTCGTCGTGACGATGGGCGCGGAGCTCGACGGGACGGCGCGCGAGGTGTGCGACGCCATCCACGCCCACCTCGACGAGATCTCCGACGACCTCTACCCGCAGACCCTCCAGAGCTGCCGCGCGAACCTCGGGCTGATCCACACGCTCCTGCGCGAGGGCGCCGACCCGCGCAGCGCGACCGCCCCGCCGGAGGCGCTCGGCTACGCCAAGGAGTTCGTGCGAAGCGGGCTGAGCTTCGAGCTGCTCCAGCGCGCGTACCGGATGGGCCAGCGCACGCTCGCGAGCCGCTGGCTCGAGCAGCTGAGCCACACCGCGCCCGACACGGACCACCTCGCGGGCGCGCTCGGGTTCTGCAACGACTGGCTGTTCGCGTACATCGAGACGATCGAGCGCGAGCTGACCGAGGTCTACATGCGCGAGCGCGAGCAGTGGCTGCGCGGCGCGACGGCGCTGCGGACCGAGACCGTGCGGACGCTGCTGGACGGCGGCGCGCCGGTCGACGCTGCCGATCTCAGCCCGCGGCTCGGCTACGACCTCGACCGCGATCACACCGCGTTCCTCGTGTGGTCAGACGACGACGCGGAGGACGGCCAGGAGCTGTTCGCCGAGCTCGAACGCGTGGCCGCGGCGGTCGGAGCCCGGCTCGAGGCGCACGGCCTCCTTACCGTCGCGCGCGGCCGGCAGCTCATGTGCTGGGCCGGAGCGGGCGCGCGCGGGCGGCTCGCCTACCGGCCGCGCAACGGGATGCGCGTGGCGGTTGGATCGCCGGGCCACGGCGTCGACGGCTTCCGCCGCAGCCACGGAGAGGCGCTGCTCACCCGGCGCGTGGCGGAGCGCTCCGGCGCGGGCGGCATCACGCACTACGCCGATGTGAGCTTCGAGGCGCTGATGACGCACGATCTCGACGAGGCGCGACGCTTCGTCGCCGAGGAGCTCGGCGCGCTCGCCGCCGGCGACGACGCGACCCGCCGGCTGAGCTCGACGCTGAGCGTCTTCCTCGAGGAGGGCTCGAGCTTCGTCCGCGCGGGGCGGCGGCTCGGCGTGCACGAGAACACGGTGACCTACCGGGTGCGCCGCGCCGAGGACGTGCTCGGCCACCGCGTGACCGAGCGCCAGCTCGAGCTGCGCGCGGCGCTGCGGCTTGCCCGCCTGGTCTGAGCCCCGCCCGGGCTAGGCCGGATCCGGCTCGGGCTCGGCCCAGGCGCGGCGATCCTCGAGCGGGGTGTCGACGTAGCGGCGCATCGTGTCGAGGCCCTCGTCCGAGAGCATCGTCTGCAGGAACGCGTCGGTCTCGATCTTCATGCCCTCGGCGAGCGGCCGGTCGACGCCCTCGTAGACCGCGCGCTTGGCCTGCGCGACCGCCACGGGCGACAGCGCGACGAGCTCCCGCGCGATCTCGACTGCGCGCGCCCTGGCGTCCGGGACCGCCTCGTGGACGAGGCCGCGCTCGGCGGCCTGGCGCGGCGTGAAGACCCGTCCGCGCATCACGATCTCCACCGCCGCCGCCGGCCCGAGCATGCGCGCCAGGCGCTGGGTCCCGCTGCCGCCCGGGATGATCCCGAGCTTCGTCTCGGGCAGGCCGATGCGGTAGGGGCCGTCCTCGGCGATGCGGATGTCCGCCGCCATCGAGAGCTCGAAGCCGCCGCCCATCGTGTCGCCGGTCATGGCCACGATCACCGGCTTCGGCAGTGCGCGCATCGCCTCGAGCAGCGCGTGGTAGCCGTCGGTGAGCTGCGGGCAGACCGAGGGCAGGGCCTCGCGGTCCTCGGCCACCGCGACGAGCTCCTCGACGCTGTAGTGGGTGAGGAACTTGCCGGGAACGTCGCTCGTGATGACGACCGCCCTCACGGACGGATCCGCCCACTCGCCGACGAGCTCGGCGAACTCGGCGGCGCCGTCGGCGACGAAGTAGTTCATGGGGTCGTTGCGGTAGCCCGCGACCACCACGCCGTCGTCGTGGCGCTCGCTGCTCCAGTGCTCCCTGGTCATGCGGGCACCGTCTCCGCGGAGCGCTCGGCCACGCGGATCAGGAGCTTGCCGGTGTTGCTCCCGTCGAAGAGCTGGGCGAGCGTGTCCGGGGCGTTCTCGAGCCCGTCGACGATCGTCTCGTCGTAATGAAGGCGACCCTCGGCGAGCAGCCCCGCCAGCGCGGCGATCGCCTCGCCGTAGCGGTCGGCGTGGTCGAGCACGAGGAACCCGGTCATCGTGGCGCGCTGCATGATCAGCTGGCTCACGTTGACGAGCCCGTGCAGGCGCTCCGCCGCGTCGTCCCCGTTGTAGTCGGCTGATCATCCCGCACAGCGCGATGCGGGCACCGATCGCCAGGCGGCCGAGGATGTGGTCCATGATCGGACCGCCGACGTTCTCGAAGTCGACGTCGATCAGGTCCGGGGTCGCGGCGTCGAGCTCGGCGCGCCAGTCCGGCGAGCGGTGATCGACGCAGGCGTCGAATCCGAGCTCGTCGACCACGTGCGCGCACTTCTCGGGCCCGCCTGCGATGCCCACCACGCGGGCGCCGCGCTGCTTCGCGAGTTGGCCCGCGACCGACCCGACCGCCCCGCACGCGGCCGACACGACCACGGTCTCGCCCTCAGCCGGCCTGCCGAACAGCTCGATCCCGAGCCAGGCGGTGATGCCGGTGTGGCCGAGGGCCCCGAGGAACGCCTCGAGCGGGCCGGGCAGCGGATCGGGCAGCATGGTCAGCCCCGAGACAGGTCGTCGACGACGCAGGTACTCCTGCCAGCCGGTGAAGCCGCTCACGAGCGCGCCGACGGGCAGCTCGGGGTTGCGCGACTCGACGACCTCGCCGATGCCGAGCCCCCGCATCACGTCGTCGATCGGCACCGGCGGCATGTAGCCACGGATCTCGCTCATCCAGATGCGGTTCGTGGGATCGAGCGACAGCCGCAGGATGCGGATGACCGCCTGGCCGTCCCCCGGCTCGGGAACGGGCTCCTCGACCAGTTCGAGGTCGCCGGGCCGAAGCTCGCCGTCGGGGCGACGTCGCAGCCGGTGGACGCGATTCGTGCGGGAGGCCATCCCGGCAGCGAATCAGGTGGCGCCGCGCTCGGATACCCCCGTTCCGGGGACGGTTGTCGGCCCCGACAACGAGGACCGCCGGCTAGAGCTCGACCAGCACCTTCCCCACCGCCCCCTGCTCGACCGCGTCGTGCGCCTCCGCGATGCGCTCGAGCGGGAAGCGGTGGAGCGGCAGCTCGTGGAGCGCGCCGTCGCGCAGGGCGCTCGTCACGTCCTCGACGGCCGCGCGAACGGCCTCCGGCGGCATCGTGTAGACGAGCACGCCACGGATGACGATGTTGTTGAACATCGCGCGGCGCACGTCGAAGCTCGTCTCGCCGCCCGAGGCGTAGGCCGCGATCGCCGCGTGCGGCGCGGCGACCTCCAGGTCGAGCGCGATGTTGTCGTGGAGGGCGACCTCGACGACACGGTCGACGCCGCCGGTGGCGAGCTCGGCGATGCGCGCGGCGGCGTCCTCCGTCCGGTAGTCCACCGTCGCGTGCGCGCCGGCGGCGCGGGCGAGCTCGGCCTTCTCTGGGCTCGACACCGTCGCGATCACGAGCCGGGCGCCGAGGCGGCGCGCGAGCTGGATCGCGTAGTTGCCGACCGCCCCCGCGCCGCCGGCCACGAGCACGGCGCGGTCCTCGACCGGGCCGTCTGCGAGCAGGCAGCGGTGCGCGGTGAGCGCGGGGATGCCGAGGCTCGCGCCGAGCTCGAACGACACGCCGTCCGGGAGCGGCACCGCCTGCTCGGCGGGCAGGGTGCAGAGCTCCGCGGCGGTCCCGTACTGGCGCTGCCAGGCGGCGAAGTAGATCCAGACGCGCTCCCCCACGCGCTCCTCGTCCACGCCCTCGCCGACGGCGACGATCGTGCCGGCCCCGTCCTGATTCGGCACCTTGAAGGGCAGCTCCGCGGGCGTAACCGCGCGCGAGCGCTCCTTCCAGTCCGTCGGGTTGACCCCGGACACCGCGATCCTGACCTGCACCTCGCCGGGCCTCGGGGGCACGGCCGGGAGCTCCTCGACGGCGAGCACCTCGCCCGCGGGCCCGCCCTCGCGGAACAGGGCGGCGCGCATGATCATCCGCGCGGCGCTCCGAGTCCCAGCGAGCGCCCGATCAGCTCCTTCATGATCTCGTTCGAACCGGCCCAGATCCGCGTCACGCGGGCGTCGCTCCACGCGCGCGCCACGTCGTACTCGGTCATGTAGCCGTAGCCGCCGAAGAGCTGCACGCAGGCGTCGATGACGCGGTTCTGGACGTCGGCGCTCCACCATTTCGCCTTCGCGGTCGCCACCGGGTCGAGCCGCCCCTCGACGTGGTCGGCCAGGCATTGGTCCACGTACGCCTGCGTCACGTCCACCATGGTGACGAGCTCGGCCAGCATGAAGCGGTTCGCCCCGAACGAGCCGATCGGCTGGCCGAAGGCGTGGCGCTCGCGCGCGTACTCGAGCGTGAGCTCGAGCGCGTTCGCGGCGTGGGCCACGTTGCCGGCGGCGGAGCCGAGCCGCTCGAGCGGCAGCCGCTCCATCATCGCGTGGAAGCCGCGGCCGACCTCGCCGATCACGTTCTCGGCCGGCACGCGCACGTCCTCGAAGAAGAGCTCGGCGGTGTCGGCCTCGTGCTGGCCGCTCTTGTCGAGCTTGCGCCCGCAGCTGTAGCCCGGCATGCCCTGCTCGACCGCGAACAGCGTGAGGCTGCGCTCCCCGTCGTCGGGCGTGCGCGCGGCGGTAACCACGAGATCCGCCGACGTTCCGTTCGTGATGAACGTCTTCGAGCCGTTCAGGACCCAGCCGTCGCCGTCGGCCACCGCGCGCGTGCGGATGCCGGCAAGGTCGCTGCCGCCGCCGGGCTCGCTCATCCCGATCGCCGTGATCAGCTCGCCGCTCACGAAGCCGGGCAGCCAGCGCGCGCGTTGCTCGTCGCTCGTGAGCTCGACGAGGTAGGGCGCGACCACGTCGACATGCACCTGGAAGGCGGAGGCATAGGCCATGCCGGCCCGCGCGAGCTCCTCCTGCATGACCGCGTTGAAGCGGAAGTCGCGGGTGCCGGCGCCGCCGTAGCTCTCAGGCACCGAGATCCCGAGCAACCCCTGCTCCCCCGCCCGCGTCCAGATCTCGCGGCCGATCAGGCCGCGCTCGCGGATCCGCTCGCGCTCGGGCCAGATCTCACGCCGCACGAACTCGGCCACGGACTCGCGGAAATGCTCGTGCTCCTCCGAGAACACAGGGCGGCCCATGGGCCGACGCTACGGCGCGGGAAGCACGGCCGAGGCTCCCGCCCGGCGGGCGCTTGGCATTCCTCCAACGGCGGCTCAGCGAGCCGTGTAGGGCCCGGTGCTCTCGCGCGTGGTAGCCCTTCGCGCCGACCTGCCGGGCCAGCTCGCTGCGCGGATCCTCGCCCGCCCGCAGCCGCTCGAGCGCGTGCGCGAAGTCGTGGCGCGGCCGCCAGCCGAGCTCCTCGCGCGCACGCGCGTTGACGTAGACGCGCTCGATCGACTCGAACATCGTCCAGCCGCGCTCGTCGTAGAGCTCGCGCCATCCCGGCACGCGCCGGTCGACCACGGCCGGGGCGTCCTCGCGCAGCTCCGCGAGGTCGGCCTGGGTGAACGGCGTCGTGGCGCTCACGATGTAGCGGCCGAAGCCGAGCTCGGGAGCCCGCTCGAGCGCGAGCCGGTGCGAGCTCACCACGTCCTCGATGTCGACGCGCCTGTAGAGCAGCTCGTTGACCTTCAGGTTCAGGTCGTCGAAGGCGGCGCGCACGTCGTCGCGGTCGTCGCCCTCGGGGAAGAAGCGCGAGGTCCGCAGGATCACGCACGGCAGGTCGTGGTCGCGCGCGAACAGCTCGCAGAGATCCTCCGCGGCCGTCTTGGTCGCGCCGTAGATGTTGCGCACGCGCGGCGCCACGTCCTCGGTCACCCACGCGGCGGGCTCGCCGGGGGCGGGCGTCAGCGCGCGGCCGAACGCGCTCGTGGTGCTCGTGAAGACGAAGCGGCCGACGCCCGCCGCCACCGCCTCCTCGAGCAGGTTGAGCGTCCCCGTCACGTTCACGTCGACGAACTCCTGGCGCGAGTGGGAGCCCACATGCGGCTTGTGCAACGTGGCGGCGTGGACCACCGCGTCGACCCCGCTCACGTGCGCCCTGACGAAGTCGCGGTCGACGATCGAGCCGACCGCGCTCGTCTCGGGCGAGGGCAGCACGTCGACCCCCGTGACCTCGAGCCCCTCCTCCGCCCCGAGCACGCGCACGAGAGCCTCGCCGAGATGGCCGGCGCTGCCTGTCACGAGGACCCTCACGGGCGCAGCGTAGCCACGAAGATCTTGCGCTGCGGGCGGGACCGAGTTCCGCGGCGGCGAGTTGTCCTGACTTTCCGGGTCCATATCCCGGTAGGGCAGGACACTTCGTTCAGCGCCGAAGGCACGCCACATAGATCTTGCGCTGCGGGAAGTCGGGCGCGATGCCGAAGGAGTCCTCCGGCTCGTGGCCCATCTCCATGATCGTGTCGGCGAGGCCCTCCGCGAGGCCGTCCGCTCCCGCCTGCTTGAAGAGGCCTCGCTTCGGCCAGCCCGTCTTCTCCACGTCGAGCCTGCCGTCCTCGCCGGCGGCGGCCGGCGGTGGCTCGCCCACGCCGGGTGACAGCTCGGCGGCGGGCCAGCGACCCTTGCCGTCGGCCTCCGCGGCGTAGCGCTCGCGGCCCGCCGCGTACTCGGGACGGTCGCGGTAGACGATCCAGTACGAGTCCCATTCGCGCGTGGAGGTCCCGCCGAAGTGATGCCCCCCGCGGGCGTGCACGCCGTAGACATCCTGCGGCCGCAGCCTCGACCGCATCGCGATAGCGCGGCAGGAAGTGGCCGAGCTGCTTGCCGCTCGAGCGCGTCCGGATTGCCGGGTAGAGGCGGTGGCTCACGATCGCGCCCTGGCCGGCGGGCTGCGCGGTCCCGCTCAGATCGATCTCGACGGGATGCTGCATCTCGACCATCCCGAACATGACCCGCGCCTCTCGCGGGCCGGCGAGCTCCCTCGCGCGCGCGCGGCGTACTCCGGCCGGTCGCGGTAGACGTAGACGATGCTCGACCCGTCGCTCAGCTCGACGGGCAGGAAGCCGTAGCAGTCCTCCGGCTGGCAGCCGCAGGGCGCGGATGTACTCGAGTGGCCCGACCGAGCGGGCGTCGGTGGCCAGGCCGCCGGACACGGTACGGCGATCATCGCCCTCCGCCTACTGCGGCGCAACAGGGCGACAGGTGACGCGGGCCGAGGGCGGCGGCGAGCGGCCGCCCTCGGCGTCAGCTGCGGCGTCAGTGCCCCAGAGCCGACGGCATATCCGGCAGCGGGTTCGTCGGGCACGTCGAGCCCGTCGGGCCCCGGCTAGGCGCGCCGTTGATGTTGCGCCGCGTGGGCGATCGTGTGCGCCAGCGACAGCGTCGCGTGCGCCGCGGCATCCGACATCTGGTCGAGCGCCGTGTTCGACAGGTTCATCATCAGCGTGTCGCAACCCTCGTGGTAGCACGGGTCGTACTGGCTCCCGGGGATCGCCGCCGTAGATCGCGGCCTCCTCGGTCTTGAGCCCCTCGGCGCCCGTGAACAGGCCGCCCGCCGGGATGCCCGCCTCGATGAACGGCCCGTAGTCCGAGCGGCCGTCGAACTCCGTCGGCTCGTCGGCGAGGCCCCTCCGCCGCGAAGTAGTTCAGGAACAGGTACTCGATCTGGTCGGAGCCCGTCGGGATCTCGGTCTCCGAGCCGAGCGTGTTGTCCCCGTCGTAGACGAAGCGGACGAAGTTCGGCGAAGCGATCATGTCGAATTCGAGCATCGCCGCGATCCGCGCGCGCTCGGCCGCCGTCCAGGCTCTCACGTAGTAGGTCGAGCCGAGCAGCCCGATTCCTCGCGCGCCGAACCACAGGAAGCGCACCTTGTTGCTGACGTTGGCGTCCGCCTTGGCCATCGCCCGCGATCTCGAGGATGCCGAGAGCCCGAGCCGTTGTCGTTGATCCCGGGCCCCGGTCCCGACGCTGTCGAGGTGGGCGCCCACCGCGACCACGTTGTTCGCGCTCGCCGCCCGGCGATCTCCGCGATCACGTTGCTCGTGGTGTAGGTGCCCGGGCGCCAGTCGATCCGCACGCGCGCGGCCGGCCCGGTAGCCCCTGCTCGACGCCGTTCGCGAGCGCCTGGCCGACGCGCGTGGCCGCGTCGAACACCGGGATCTCCTGACCCGTCGCGTCCGCTCCAGACCCCTCGGTCGGCGTCGGGAAACCGTCGTTGAAGACGATCACGGCGCCCGCGCCGCGCCCTCTCGCGTTCTCCTGCTTCTTCACG
Source organism: uncultured Thermoleophilaceae bacterium (assembly GCA_963808775.1). GTDB lineage: Bacteria > Actinomycetota > Thermoleophilia > Solirubrobacterales > Thermoleophilaceae > JACVRW01. The sequence continues at coordinate 143,284 of CAWEGR010000005.1, read as the reverse complement.
AACTTGCAGGTGCCGCGCTGGATGAGCGCGATGGCGCCCGCCGGCATTCCGCCGAAGTCGTCGCCCTGCAGCCGCTCGTGCTCGCGCCGGCCGCCGGGTGCGGCAGCTGCAGGTCGACCGCGAACACCGTGGCGTGATGTCGGCCTGCTTCGTGTTCGGGCTGACAAGCGCCGATGCCGAAGTCGCCGCCGACCTCACCCACCGACGATGCCGGGGTTGAAGCTCTCCCCGCCCTGGATCGACAGGACCGGCGGGCTCCAGTCGGCGAGCGCGAGCAGGTCGTACTGGAACTTCTGGATGTCGACGTTGTAGCCGGCTGCCGCCTCCATGCGGTTCGCCACGTACTGGGCCGACGTGTTGTAGCCCGGGCGTGCCCGACAGCCTGTCGCCGGTCGCGCTCGTCGCGAACGTCACTGGAACGCCTGCTCGTGCTCGAATGGATCCCGGGCACGGCGACCGCCTCCGCTCGAGCTGCGCCCCGTCGGTGGACGTCTGCGGGCTCGACGCTGCCTGCACGTCTTCGACGAGCGCGCCCCGGCGCGCAGCACGGCAGCGGCTGGGCACCACCTCAGAAGCTCGACGCCCACCTCGAGGGCCGCGAGCTCTCGGACGAGGATCTCATGGCCGCGCTGCCAGAGCTGCACGAGGAGCCATACGCGCGGCGCGCCTAGCCCCGAGCCGGGGCGGGCGGCGCTCGCGCGGTACCACGGATCGGCTGAGTCGGAGCCGGGCGTCACCTTCCTGCCCTGGGCACCGTATGGGTGCTTCAGGCAGGAAGGTGGGCGCGCCTTTGTTAGGACTGCGCACTTTCCAGTGTTAAGAAGAGGCTAACTTCCTCAGGAGACTTGACAAACGTCTCCCGCGTGAGGAGGATCGCCGCCGTGCAGCGCGTCCAGACCGGCTCTCTCGAGTCGCTACGCGAACGCAACCGGCTAGCGGTGATCGACACGCTCAAGCAACGCGGAACGGCCAGCCGGGCGGAGCTCGCCCGCCTGACGGGTCTCTCCCGCACGACCGTGTCGAGCATCGTCGGAGACCTGCAGGCGACCGGCCTGATCGTCGAGCGCCGCGGGGACCCGGGCTCGCCGAACGCCTCGCAGGGCGGGCGCCCCCCGATCCTGCTCACGCTCGATCCCTCGGCCGGCGCGATCGTCGGCATCGACTTCGCGCATGACGAGGTGCACATGGCGGTCGCGGATCTCTCGTACGAGATCCTCGCGGAGCGCCGCGCCCGCGTGGACGTCGATCACGACGCGCAGGCGTCGATCGGCGCCGCCGAGGAGCTCCTCCGCGAGGCGCTCGCCGAGGCGGGCATCTCCTCGCAATCGGTGATCGGCGTCGGGATGGCCCTGTCAGCGCCGATCGAGCGCGCCACCGGCGCGATCGGCTCGCCCGCGATCCTGCCGGGCTGGAGCGGCGTACACCCTGCGAGCGCGATGACCGAGCGCCTCGGCATGTCCGTTCACGTCGACAACGACGCCAATCTCGGCGCCCTCGCCGAGGCGCGCTTCGGCGCCGGCCAGGGCGTCGCCGACCTCGTCTTCGTGATGCTCGCCTCCGGAGTCGGCGCCGGCCTCATGGTCGACGGGCGGATCTACCGGGGGACCGGCGGCACCGCCGGCGAGATCGGGCACACGATCGTCGACGAGAACGGCGCCATCTGCCACTGCGGGAACCGCGGCTGCCTCGAGACCCAGGCCTCGACGCCGGCGCTGCTCGACCTGATGCGGGCGACCCGCGGCGACGACTTCACGGTGGAGGAGCTGATCGAGGACGCACGCGACGGCGACACCGCCTGCGGTCGCGTGGTGGCGGACGCGGGACGCCACGTGGGAGTGGCGGTGGCAAACCTCGTGAGCCTGATCAACCCGCAGCGGGTGATCATCGGGGGCGAGCTGGCCGCGGCCGGCGACGTCCTGATGCGGCCGCTGCAGGAGGCGGTGGAGCGCTTTGCGATCCCCGCCGCGGCCCGCGAGGTCGAGGTGGTGACGGGCGAGCTGGGCGACCGGGCGGAGGTGCTCGGAGCGCTCGCGCTCGCAATGGGCGAGTCGGATCACGAGCTCGCCCGAACGCTTACGACGGCGGGAGCCGGGGCATGAACCCGGCATCCCGTCGCGTGGGACAACTACCCCCAAAGGAGGAGGGACAGTGACGAAGCGATGGTTGGCGATGTTCGCCGCCGTGGCCGTCCTCAGCTTCGCCGCGGCGTGCGGCGACGATGATGACGACGGCGGTGGAGGCGGTGGCGGAGGCGACGGCGGAGGCGAGACCGGGTCCGTTGGAGTGCTCCTGCCGGACTCGAAGTCCTCGGTGCGCTGGGAGACGGTCGACCGGCCGTTCCTGCAGAAGGCATTCGAGGATGCCGGCGTCGAGGTCGACATTCAGAACGCGGAGGGCGACAAGTCCACGCAGCAGCAGCAGGCCGAGCAGATGATCACGAACGGCGCGAAGGTGCTCCTGCTCGTGAACCTCGACTCGGGCTCGGGTGCGGCGATCGCCGCCAACGCGGCCTCGCAGGGAGTCAAGGTGATCGACTACGACCGCCTGACGCTCGACACCCAGGACACGGAGTACTACGTGTCCTTCGACAACGAGGCGGTCGGCAAGCTGCAGGGCGAGGGGCTCGTCAGCTGCATCGACGCTGCCGGGACGAAGAACCCGCAGATCGCCGTGCTGAACGGTTCGCCCACCGACAACAACGCGACGCTGTTCAAGAACGGCTACGACTCGGTCATCAACCCGAAGTTCGACTCGGGTGACTGGACGGAGATCGACGACCAGTCCGTGCCGGACTGGGACAACCAGCAGGCGCTGACGATCTTCGAGCAGATCCTGCAGGCGAATGACAACAAGGTCGACGGCGTCCTAGCGGCCAACGACGGTCTCGCGAACGCCGCGATCTCGGCCCTCAAGCAGCGCAAGCTGCCGCAGGTGCCGGTCACCGGTCAGGACGCCACGCTCGAGGGCATCCAGAACATCCTCAACGGCGACCAGTGCATGACCGTTTACAAGCCCGCCGCGGAAGAGGTCAACGCCGCGTCCGAGCTGGCCATCGCACTTGCGAAGGGCGAGAAGCCCACGGCCGAGACGACTCCGCTCGACAACGGAGCGGAAGAGGTTCCGAGCGTCCTGCTCGAGCCGATCGCGATCACGAAGGACAACATCGCGGAGTACGTCGGGGAGCCCGATTTCCCGACGAAGGAGGACATCTGCGCCGGGAAGCTGGCGTCGAAGTGCCAGGAGGCCGGCCTCTAGCCGAACCGATCGAACCGACCCCGGGGCGCGTCGCGTCCCGGGGCGCGGTTCGGCGTAGAGTCCCGCTCAGTCCAGGGAGAGGAGGGAGCAGGTGGCAGAGACTCCGCTGCTCGAGCTGCGCGAGGTGAGCAAGCACTTCGGCGCGGTGATCGCGCTGCACGAGGTGGACTTCAAGGTGATGCCCGGTCGCGTGACCGCGCTCGTCGGCGACAACGGCGCCGGCAAGTCAACGCTCATCAAGTGCGTGGCGGGCATCTACCGGCATGACGGGGGCGAGGTCCTCTTCGACGGGCAGCCCGTCACGATTCACCACCCGCGCGAGGCGTCCGACCTCGGCATCGAGGTCGTCTACCAGGACCTCGCGCTGGCGGACAACCTCGACGTCGTCCAGAACATGTTCCTCGGTCGCGAGGAGCTCGAGTCCTTCCGCCTGCTCGACGAGACCAAGATGGAGGCACGCGCGCGCGAGACGCTCTCGAGCCTCTCCGTGACGACGATCCGCAGCGTGCGCCAGACCGTGGCGGGTCTATCCGGGGGCCAGCGCCAGTCCGTGGCGGTGGCGAAGGCCGTGATGTGGAACTCGCGGCTCGTGATCCTCGACGAGCCGACCGCCGCGCTCGGCGTGGCGCAGACGCGCCAGGTGCTCGACCTCGTCAAGCGCCTCGCCGATCAGGGCCTCGGCGTGATCCTGATCTCGCACAACCTGCACGACATCTTCGAGGTGGCCGACGACATCATGGTCCTGCGCCTGGGCCAGAACGTGGCCGAGTTCCAGCGCAGGGACACGAACGAGGAGGAGGTCGTCCACGCGATCACCGCGGGCAAGCTCTCGAAGGTGCCCGGCATGGCGGCTGACGAGGAGGTGGTCGCGTGAGCACCGCCGAGACCGCGCCTCCCGCGCCCCCCGTCCCTCCCGGCGAGCCGCAGAGCCAGAAGGCGGGCGACGTCTTCCGCAGCTGGTGGACGGACGTCCGCTCGGGGCAGCTCGGCTCGCTGCCGATCATCGTCGGCCTGATCATCATCGCGATCGTCTTCCAGACCCAGAACGACCGCTTCCTCACCGCCGGCAACTTCGTCAACCTGATCGTGCAGTCGGCGGCCATCGCGATCATCGCGATGGGCGTCGTCTTCGTGCTGCTGCTGGGCGAGATCGACCTGTCGGTCGGCTACGTCTCGGGTGTGGCTGGAGTGATCGCCGCCATCCTGCTGATCCCGGACGGCAACGAGGTCCCCACCTTCGTGGCGATCGTGCTCGCCCTCGGCTCGGGCATCGCGATCGGAACCTTCCACGGCGTGATCATCACCAAGCTCGGCATTCCGTCCTTCGTGGTGACGCTCGCCGGCCTGCTCGCATGGAACGGCGTCGTGCTGCTCTTGATCGGGAGCCGCGGCACGGTCGTCCTGCAGGACGACTTCATGATCGGCCTGGCGAACGACTTCCTGCCGGAGGCGACGTCCTGGATCCTGATGTTCGTCTGCGTGGCGATCTACCTCGGCGTGCAACTGAACGAGGTACGCGTGCGCCGCAAGGCGGGCCTCGACCACGACCCGATGTCGATCATCGCCCTGCGCGTGACGGGCCTGTTCCTCGCCCTCGGCGCGGTGGTCTGGGTCGCGAACGACGACCGCGGCATCCCGTACGTGTTCCTCGTCGTCGCGTTCTTCTTCCTGCTCTGGACCTTCATCCTCAACAGGACGCGCTTCGGCCGCTACGTCTACGCGGTCGGCGGCAACACCGAGGCGGCGCGGCGCGCCGGCGTCAAGGTGGACCGGATCAAGATCACGGTGTTCGCGATCTGCTCGTTCATGGCGGCGGTCGGCGGCCTCGTGCTCGCGTCGCGCCTGCGCTCGGTCGACACGAACGCGGGCGGCGGCGAGATCCTGCTGTTCTCGATCGCGGCGGCCGTGATCGGCGGCACCTCGCTGTTCGGCGGCGTCGGCCACGTGAAGAGCGCCATCCTCGGCGCGCTCGTGATCGGCGCGATCGACAACGGCCTCGGCCTGCTCGGCCTCGGCTCGGGCGAGAAGTTCATCATCACGGGCGGCGTGCTGCTGCTCGCGGTCGCGGTCGACTCCATCTCGAGGAGGCTGCAAACGCAATCCGGAAGAGCATGAGCGACGTCCAGACGGCCTGCAGGCGGCTTCATCACCGGCGCCAGCCGGGGCGTCGGCGCCGCCGTGGCGCGCAGGCTCCATTCGGACGGGTTCGGCGTGGCGCTCGCCTCGCGCACCGAGGACGACCTCGGGCTCGAGGGCGCGCTCGCCGTGGCCTGCGACGTGCGCTCGCCGGAGTCGGTCGAGGCGGCCGTGGCTGCGGCGGTCGAGCGCTTCGGGCGCCTCGACGTCGCCGTGGCGAACGCCGGGGTCGGGCTCGTACGGGCCGTTCCTCGAGCTCGACCCCGCCGACGCCGAGGCGATGATCGACATCAACCTCAAGGGCACGATTCACACGGCGCGCTTCACCGTGCCGCACCTGATCGAGTCGAAGGGCGATTTCGTGTCGCTGTCGTCGGTCGCCGGGCTGCGGGCGTTCCCGGGCGAGGCCGTCTACAACGCCTCGAAGTTCGGGCAGCTCGGCTTCACGCGGGCCCTCGACCAGGAGCTGCGCGAGCAGGGTGTGCGGGTCACGAACATCTGCCCGGGCGGGATCGCCACGGACTTCGCGATGGGGACGGGTCGCGAGCCGGGCTCGACCGAGGGGATGATGTCCGCCGAGGAGGTCGCGGAGGTCGTCCACTTCGCCGTCACGAGGCCGAGCGGGATGCGCATGATGACCGTGTCGTTCCGCCCGATGATCGAGGCCTCGTGGGGGTGAGCTTCGGCGCCGTCTCGACGGCGAAGATCAACGGCCTCGTCCTCGACGGGGCGCGGCAGGCGGAGCTCGCCGAGTTCGTCGCGGTCGCGAGCCGCGACCGGGCGCGCGCCGAGGAGTACGCGCGCGAGCACGGCCTGGAGATCGCCCATGACTCCTACGAGGCGCTCTTGGGCGGACGATCGCGTCGACGCCGTCTACATCTCGCTGCCGAACTCGATGCACGTCGAGTGGTCGATCCGCGCGCTCGAGGCCGGCAAGCACGTGCTGTGCGAGAAGCCGATGGCGCGCAGCGAGGCCGAGGTGGCCCGGGCGTTCGACGCCGCGGAGGCCGCGGGCCTGCAGCTGAGCGAGGCGTTCATGTGGCGCCACAACCCGCAGACGCACCGGCTCCAGGAGCTCGTTGCGGAGGGGGCCATCGGCGACCTCCGCCACGTGCACGCGGCGTTCTCGTTCCGGCTCGACGACACGGCCAACATCCGCATGCGCCCGGAGCTCGAGGGCGGCTCGCTGATGGACGTGGGCTGTTACTGCGTCAGCGCGGCGCGCCTCTTCTGCGGCGAGCCCGAGCGCGTGCAGGCCGAGGCGGTGACGAGCAACGGCGTCGACGTGCGCTTCATCGGCCTGATGCGCTTCGCCGGCGACCTGACCGCGTCCTTCGACTGCGGCTTCGACATCACGCCGCGTGACGAGCTCGAGCTCGTGGGCTCCGAGGGCTCGCTCTACTGCGACGACCCCTGGCACTGCCGCGTCCCGATCATCGAGTGGCGCCGAGGGGACGGCGAGACGGAGCGCATCGAGCTCGCTCCGGTCGACTCCTACGGCCTCGAGCTCGACGACCTGAGCCGGGCGATCTCCGACGGCGGCGAGCCGTTGCTCGGGCGCGTGGACGCGCTCGGGCAGGCGCGCGCGATCGAGGCTCTCTACGCGGCGGCGGGAGCCGGCGCCGAAATCACGATCGAGGAGAACAGGTGAGCCTGAAGACGAGCCTCGGCATCTGGGCGATGGGATCGATGATCACGCGCTTCGTGCCGATGGGCTACCAGCCGCAGCACGCCGACGAGAGCACGGCGGAGAAGGTGGCGCGCGCCGTGGACGGCCTCGGCGACCTGATGGACGCCTACGAGTTCCACTACCCGAACGAGCTGTCCGAGGAGAACCTCGACGAGGTGCGCGCGGCGCTCGGCGGCCACCCGATCTACTGCATCGCGTCGGGCCTTCACCTGAACCCGAAGTTCGGCAGGGGCGGGCTCGTGTCCCCCGACCGCGCGGTGCGCGAGGAGGCGCTCGAGATCACCGGGCGCGCCGCGGACTTCGCCGGCAGCCTCGGCGCGCACTTCATCATCTGGCCGGGGATCGAGGGCTACAACTACCCCTTCCAGACCCCCTACGCGGACTCCTGGCGCTGGCTCGTGGACGGGGTGCGGCTCGCGGCCGAGCGCTGTGCCGCGCACGGCGTCAACGTGTTCCTCGAGCACAAGAACTCGGAGCCGGCGATGAAGATCCTGATGGGCAACGTCGGGATGACGCTGCACGTGATCCACAAGCTGCGCGCCGAGGGCGTGAACAACGTCAAGGTCAACATGGACTGGCAGCACCTGATCATGAACGGCGAGCACCTGCCCGAGTACGCGGCGCTGCTCGCCGACGAGGGGCTGCTCGGCCACCAGCACGCCAACTCGGGCTGGGGCACGTTCGACGACGACAACATGGTCGGAACCACCGCCTTCATGGAGACCCTCGAGCTCGCGCTCGAGCTGCGCCGCGCGCACTACGGCTCGAACGGCGAGCACCTCGGCTTCGACCTCTATCCGTACACCGAGGACGCCGTCGAGGCCGTCCGGCGCAGCGTGCTCCAGTGGCGCTTCATCGACTCGGTCGCCGGGCGGATCGACGAGGCCGCGCTGCGCGAGGCGCAGAGCCGCAAGGACGCCGTGCGGGCGTACGAGCTGGTGTACGCGGCGCTGGGTGCGTGAGCGCCGCGTTCGCGGGCATCGACGTCGGGACATCGGCGCTCAAGGCGCTCGCGGTCGACCCGGACGGCGAGGTGATCGCGCGCGCCGAGGTGCCGTATCCGCTCTCCTCGCCGCACCCGGGCTGGTCTGAGCAGGACCCCGATGCCTGGGTGGGCGCGGCCCGCGACGCACTCGCGTCGCTCGGCGCGGGCGAGCTCGCGGGGATCGGGCTGTCGGGCCAGATGCACGGGCTCGTGGCGCTCGACGAGTCGCGCCGCCCGCTGCGGCCCGCGATCCTCTGGAACGACCAGCGCACGGCGGCGGAGTGCGAGCAGATCGAGGCGGCCGTCGGCCGCGAGCGCCTGATCGCGCTGACCGGGAACGTCGCCCTGACGGGCTTCACGGCGCCGAAGCTCGTCTGGATGCGCGCCCACGAGCCGGAGCTGTTCGAGCGCATCCGCCACGTGCTGCTGCCGAAGGACTACGTGCGGCTCGCGCTCACGGGCGAGCTCGCGACGGACGTGGCCGATGCGTCGGGAACGCTGCTGTTCGACGTGGCCTCGCGCCGCTGGAGCGACGAGGTGACGGGCGAGCTCGACCTCCCCGCGGAGTGGCTGCCGCGCGCGCTCGAATCGCCTGAGGAGAGCGGCCGGCACGACGGCGTCCCGGTTGCGGCGGGTGCCGGCGACCAGGCCGCCGGGGCGCTCGGCGTCGGCGTCGACCGGCCAGGTCCCGCCTCGGTCGTGCTCGGCACGTCGGGGGTCGTGTTCGCCTCGATGCCTGAGTTCCGCGCGGATCCCGAGGCGCGGCTCCACACCTTCTGCCACGCCGTCCCCGAGCGCTGGCATGCGATGGGCGTGATGCTCTCCGCGGCGGGCTCGCTGCGCTGGTTCACGGACGCGCTCGGGGGCGGCGCGCCGATCGAGACGCTGCTCGCGGAGGCCGCCGAGGTGCCACCCGGGGCCGACGGCCTGATCTTCCTCCCCTACCTGTCGGGCGAGCGCACGCCGCACGCCGACCCGGACGTCCGCGGCGCGTTCGTCGGCCTCTCGCTCGGCCACGACCGGGGATCGCTCGCGCGTGCCGTGCTCGAGGGGGTCGCGTTCGGCCTGCGCGACTCGCTCGACCTGCTGCGCGAGACCGGGATCGAGGTGAGCGCTCGGGCGGGCCTCCGGCGGCGGCGCGCGCAGCCGCCTCTGGCTCGAGATCGTCGCGAGCGTGCTCGAGCTGCCGCTCGAGCGGGTGGCCGTCGACGAGGGCGCCGCCTACGGCGCGGCGCTGCTCGGCGGCGTCGCCGCGGGAGCCTGGTCGAATGTCGGCGAGGCGGTCGCGGCCTGCGTGCGGCCGGCCGAGACGATCGAGCCGAACCCCGCCTGGGTCGATCACTACCGCGAGCGCCATGCCGCGTTCCGGGCCCTCTACCCCGCGCTCAGGGCGTGCTCCCTGCCCTCGTAGAGCAGGCGGTGGAGCTGCCGGGCGGCGCGGCGCTGCGCGTGCTTCAGCCCGAGGAGGTCGCGGAGCTCCCCGACGACCAGGGCGTCGAGTGGGCGCCGCTCGCCCCCTACTGGGCGGTGCTGTGGCGAAGCGGCGTCGCGCTCGCGATCGAGGTCGCCGGCCTCGACCTGCGCGGGCGCCGCGTGGTCGAGCTCGGCTGCGGGCTCGGCCCCCCGAGCCTCGCGGCCGCTCGGGCGGGCGCCGAGGTGCTCGCCACGGACAGCGCGCCCGAGGCGCTCGAGCTCGTCGCGCGGAGCGCGCGCGCCAACGACGCTTGAGGTCGAGACCCTCAGGGCCGACTGGGCGGCGCCGGAGGCGCTCGTGGCCCGGGCGCCCTTCGACCTCGTGCTCGCAGCGGACGTCCTCTACGAGCAGTCCGCGGCGGCGCCGCTGCTCGAGCTGTTGCCGCGGCTCGCCCCGGAGGCGCTCGTGGCCGACCCGGGACGCCCTGCCGCCGAGCCGTTCTGGCGCGCGGCGGCCGGCCGCTGGGGCGTCGAGACGTGCAGGCGCGGCGTCGTCGCGGTCAGCCGTCTGCGATTCGACTGAGGGTCAGACGGTCCGCCCACCGGCGTGGCGGGCTCCTTCTTGCCGGCACGCTTGCGGCGCGTGGCGTATGCGGCCGCACCGGCCACGCCGGCGCCCGCCGCGCCCATGAGGGCCGGCTTCGCGGCGCGGCCGCGGGTCTGGCCGTGCCTGCCCTTTGAGTTCGCCTTCGAGCCGCTCAGCAGGTCGCCCACGAGCGGAAGCGAACTGCCCTTCCTGCTTTTCCTTCGAGGCGCTGCCCGGAAGCATCTGGCGCACGGCGTTCACGAGCTTCTGCGGCCCGTTCGGCTCCGGCTGCCTTCTGCGTCCAGCACTCCGATACCGGTGCTGCGAGGTCCTTGTCGATGCCATCTTCGCGGTCCTCCGAGGTCGATCTGCGAGTTCACGCCACGCCTGCCCGGACCCCGCCGGACGCAAACCGTGAAGATGCATCCATGCCCGCCCGCGACGAGTTCCACGACGACTTCGCCGGTCCGGACCTCGACACCGCGGTATGGGTTCCGCATTACCTCCCGCAGTGGAGCTCGCGCGCCGACTCGGCGGCCACCTACGAGATCGCGGGCTCCGAGCTCCGGCTCACGATCCCGCCCGATCAGGGGCTCTGGTGCGCCGGCGATCACGAGCCGCCGCTGCGCGTCTCCGGCATCCAGTCGGGTGTGTTCTCGGGCGAGGCCGGCAGCACGGTCGGGCAGCAGCCGTTCCGGGACGGTCAGGTCGTGCGCGAGGAACAGCCCGAGCTGTGGGGATGGACGCCCGAGTACGGGCGGCTCGAGGTGCGGGCGCGCATGGAGCTGAGCCCGCGCTCGATGGCGGGCGTGTGGATGTCCGGCCTCGAGCAGGCGCCTGAGCAGTCCGGGGAGCTCCTGCTCTTCGAGGTCTTCGGCGACGCGATCGGCGACGGCCCGAGCGCCGAGCTCGGTCACGGCCTGCGTCCGTTTCGCGACCCGGCCCTCGAGGACCACTTCGAGGCGCCGCGCATCGATCTCGACGTGAGCGCCCACCACGTCTACGCGGCGGAGTGGCGGCCGGACGGCGTCGACTTCTACGTCGACGAGAGGCACATCCGCCACGTCGCACAGGCACCGGCGTATCCGATGCAGATGATGGTCGCCGTCTTCGACTTCCCGGACAGGGCGGACCTCTGCGAGGACCCGGACCACGTGCCGCTGTTCGCCGTCGACCACGTGCGCGGCGAGCCGCTCGGCTGAGCGTCGCGTCGCCGACCCACAGCCGGCCGCCATACTCGGGCCGTGGCGTTCGTTCCCCCAGCCCGACACCTGCTCCGGGCCCGCGACCTCGCCGACTCGCGCTATGTCGACCCGCTCGAGGTGGATGACCTCGCCGCCGCGGCGGGCCTGTCGCGCGCGCACTTCAGCCGCGAGTTCCGGAAGGCGTTCGGCGTGGCCCCACACGCCTATCTGCTCATGCGCCGGATGGAGCGCGCCGCGTCGCTCCTGCGCTACACGGACCGTTCGGTCGCGGACGTCTGCCTGTCGGTCGGGCTCACGAGCGTGGGCTCGTTCACCAGCTCGTTCACGCGAACCTTCGGAATGTCCCCCACGGCCTACAGAGACGCGCATCCGCCCGCATCGTCACACGCGCGTGTGCCCTCCTGCATCCTCCGCCGTCAGGCGTGGCCACAACACAGCACGTTTCGAGAAGACAGCGCGGACGTGCCGGTTTAGCGTGCTCGCATGATCAAGATCGCAAACGCACAGCTATGGGTTCACGACCAGGAGGAGGCGCTCGCCTTCTATACGGACAAGCTCGGGATGGAGGTGAAGGCCGACGTGACGATGCCGGAGCTCGGCGACTTCCGCTGGCTCACGGTGGCGCCTCCCGGACAGGACGACGTCTCGATCGTCCTGATGGCGATCCCCGGCCCGCCGGTGTTCACCGAGGAGACCATCGCGCAGATCCGCGACACGATGGGCAAGGGTGTCGCCGGCACGGTCTTCCTGACCACGGACGATTGCCGGCGCTCCTACGAGGAGCTGAGCGGGCGCGGCGTCGAGTTCGTGGACACTCCCGAGGAGCGGCCCTACGGCATCGACGCGTCGTTCCGCGACCCGTCCGGAAACCACTTCCGGCTCACGCAGGTGCGAGAGGGCATCGCGGTCTGATCCTCCTGACCACCTCGGCCGCCGGACCCCCTCGTCCGGCGGCCGGGCGTAGTCTGCCGCCCATGGGAGCACTGACAGGCAGGGTCGCGCTCGTGGCGGGCGCGACGAGGGGCGCGGGCACGAGGGATCGCCGTCGGCCTCGGCGAGGCCGGCGCGACCGTCTACGTGACCGGCCGCAGCACGCGCGGGGCGCGCTCCGAGTACGACCGTCCCGAGACGATCGAGGAGACGGCCGAGCTCGTCGACGCCGCGGGCGGCGAGGGCATCGCGGTCGCGGTGGACCATCTCGACCAGGGGGCGGTGCGCGCCCTGTGCGAGCAGATCGACGCGGACCATGGCCGCCTCGACGTGCTCGTCAACGACATCTGGGGCGGTGAGCGGCTCGTCGACTGGAACGTGCCGATCTGGGAGCACGACCTCGAGCGCGGCCTGAGGTTGCTCCGTCTCGCGATCGACACGCATCTGATCACGAGCCATTTCGCCCTGCCGCTCCTGATCCGCGAGCCGGGCGGCCTGGTCGTCGAGGTCACGGACGGCACCGCCGAGTACAACGCGGTGAACTACCGGCTGTCCGCGTTCTACGACCTCGCGAAGGCGTCCAACCTGCGGCTCGCCTGGAGCCAGGCCGAGGAGCTGCGCCCGCACGGCGCCACTGCGCTGGCCCTGACTCCGGGCTGGCTGCGGTCCGAGATGATGCTCGATGCCTTCGAGGTCAGCGAGGAGAACTGGCGCGACGCCACCCGCACCCGGCCCCACTTCGCGATCTCGGAATCGCCTCGATACGTCGGCCGCGCGGTCGCGGCGCTCGCCGCCGACCCGGAGGTGGCGCGCTTCTCGGGCCAGTCGCTGTCGAGCGGCGCGCTCGCGCGCGAGTACGGCTTCACCGATCTCGACGGCACGCAACCGGACGCCTGGCGCTACATGGTCGAGGTGCAGGATCCCGGCCTGCCGGCGGACGACAGCGGCTACCGCTGAGCCCCGGGCTGTGGCTTCTACAGGGCGCTCGCCCGCACCCGGTGCGCGGGCGCGCGGCGCTCTCTTAGCGTCGCGGGCATGGCGACGAGCACGCAGTTCCCCTCCTGCACGGCGGATAGCGACGAACGGCATCGAGCTGTCGGTGCACGAGGCGGGTGAAGGCACCCCGGTGCTGCTTCTGCACGGCTTCCCCGAGCTCGCGTTCTCCTGGCGCAACCAGATCGGGCCGATCGTCGACGCCGGCTTCCGCGTGATCGTTCCGGACATGCGCGGCTACGGCGCGAGCGACGCGCCGGCCGATTCGCAGAGCTACTCCGTCAAGAACATCGTCGCCGACATCACCGGCGTGCTCGACGCGCTCGAGATCGAGCAGGCGGTCTGGTTCGGGCACGACTGGGGCAGCATGCCCGCGTGGTACTCGGGCGTTTACGCCCTCGACCGCGTCCTCGGCGTGGGAAGCCTCTGCACGCCCTACTTCGTCCTCGACGGCCTGGACCTGCTCGCGTTCTACGACGACGTCCGCGGCCCGAAGCACTACATGGCCACCTTCCAGGAGCCGGGGGTGGGCGAGGCGCTGCTCGAGCGCGACGTGGAGGACACGTTCCGCAAGCTGATCCGCACGCGCGGCTACACGCTCGACGAGTTCGAGGCGGCGCCGGAGGAGATCCGCGAGGTCCCGGCCGGCGTGTTCGTGGGCGACCCGCAGCTGTTCGGCGAGCCGTTGCTGAACGAGGAGGAGCTCGCGGTGTACGTCGACAACTACGCGCGCACGGGCTTCACCGGCGGGCTGAACTGGTACCGGGCGCTCACGAAGGACACGGAGGAGGCGAGCGGTCACGAGTTCGTGATCGACAAGCCCGCGCTGATGATCTCGGCCGCCGATGACTGGTTCTTCCTGCGCGGCTCGACCGATGGCCTCGAGGAGCTGCTCCCGCAGGTCGAGAAGCACGAGATCCCGGACGCCGGGCACTGGCTGCAACAGGAGAAGCCAGGCGAGGTGAACGAGCTGCTCGTGGGCTGGCTTCGGCGCAACTTCGGCGGCTAGCGCAGCAGCGGGAGCACGTCCTCCGAGAACTGGGTGAGGAAGCGCCGCTGGTCCTCGCCCGGCGCGTGCAGCACGAGGTCCTCGAAGCCGAGCTCGAGGTAGGGGCGCACGCGCTCGACGACCTCCTCGGGGTCCGAGGAGACGATGAACCGGGTGTGGGCGCGGTCCGCGTTCTCGTCGGCCACCCGTTCCATCTCGAGGGGATCCTCGATGCCCTCCTTCTGCTCCGGCGCGAGCGCGAGCGCGGCCCACCAGCGGCAGGCCTCGTGCGCGTAGTCGCGGTCGCGGTCGTAGGACACCTTGATCTCGATCATCCTGCGGATCTGCGCCGGGTCGCGGCCGGCCTTCTCGGCACCCTCCTCGAGGTTGTCGATCAGCGTCCGGTAGAGCTCCGGGTCCTTGCCGCTCGTGCAGATGAAGCCGTCGCCGACGCGGCCGGCGAGCCTCGCCGCCAGAGGTCCGGAGGCGGCGACGAAGATCGGCACCGGCTCGTCCGGCCTGTCGTAGACCGTGGCGCGGGACGTGGCGTAGTACTCGCCCTCGAAGTCCACGCGCTCCTCGGTCCAGAGCCGCTTGATCAGCGCGATGGCCTCGGCGAGCCGCAGTCGCCGCTCCTTGCGGCCGGGGAACTCCTGGCCGGTGGCGGGCGTCTCGTTCATGGCCTCGCCGGTCCCCACGCCGAGGAACACGCGTCCGGGAAAGAGCTCGCCGAGTGTGCCGAAGGTCTGGGCGATCATCGACGGGTGGTAGCGGAGGGTGGGCGTCAGCACGCTCGTCCCGAGCACCGCATCCTTCGTGACCTCGCCCGCGGCGCCGAGCCACGCGAGCGCCGACGGCCCGTGGCCGCCGTGATGGCGCCAGGGCTGAAAGTGGTCCGAGATCGCCACCAGGTCGAGCCCGACCCGCTCGGCCTCGGTCGAGAACTCGAGCAGCTCGCGCGGGCCGAACTGCTCGGCGGACGCCTTGTATCCGATCCTGACCGCCATCCGCTTCAGGCCACCAGCGCGAGCGGCCACTCGCGGCGGATCTCGTAGAGCGTGGTGCGCTCCGCCGCCGGCCGCCCGGCGGCGTGCGCGGCCGCGATCAGCTCGGGCGGGTCGAGGCGGACGCCGTGGTAGGAGCCCGCCAGCCGGCTGATCGACTCCTCCATCAGCGTTCCGCCCAGGTCGTTCACGCCCCAGCGCAGCGACTCGGTGGCGGTCTCGAGCCCCATCTTCACCCAGGACGCCTGCAGCGACGGCACGGTCCGCCCGAGCGCGAGCCGGAAGACGGCCGTGTGCTTCAGGTTCTCCTCGCGCGAGATCTCCTCCACCCCGTGCGTACGGCCGAGCAGCGTGTGGAACGGGATGAACGACAGCGGCACGAACTCGGTGAGGCCCCCGGTCCGCTCCTGCAGCGCGCGGATCACGCGCATGTGCTCCGCGAGCTCCCAGGGCTCCTCGATGTGGCCGAACATCACCGTCGCCGTCGAGCGCAGCCCCGCCCTGTGCGAGGCCTCGATCACCTCGACCCAGCGCGCGACCGGCAGCTTGTTGGGGCTGATCCGCTCGCGCACGCCGTCGTGCAGCACCTCCGCCGCCGTCCCAGGAGTCGAGCCGAGGCCCGCCTCCCTCAGCTCGGCGAACACCTCGGAGGGCGGCAGGCCCGAGACGTCGCAGATGTGCGCGACCTCCATCGGCGAGTAGGCGTGCAGGTGGATGTCCGGCGCGGTCTCCTTTGCGAGCCGCAGGTAGCCGAGGTAGTCCTCGAAGCCCCAGTCCGGGTGGATGCCCGACTGGATGCAGATCTCGGTCGCGCCGTACTCGACCGCCCCGAGCACGCGGCGCACGAACTCCTCGCGGCCGTGCTGGTAGGCGTCCGGCGAGCGCTTGCCCTGTCCGAAGCCGCAGAACGCGCAGCCGACGATGCAGACGTTCGAGACGTTGATGTTGCGGTTCACGACGAACGTGACGGTCTCGCCGCGAAGCTCCTCGCGCAGCTCGTCCGCAGCCACGCGCATCGCCTCGATCGCCTCGGGACGCGTCTCGGCGAACATCGCCGTCAGCTCCTCCGGGGTCAGCTCGCCGCCGTCGCGCGCCCGCTCCACGGCCGGCCCCACGAGGTCCGACCGGATCGCGAACGGAGCGTCCTGGCGGCCCGAGCCCCTGCGCGGGATGAACGACCAGAAGCGCGCCTTGATCACGTCGAGCACGCCCTGGTCCATCCAGGCCGGATCGATGTACTGCGCGTACACGCACAGGCGCTCCGTCAGCGCGACGCCGTCCTCGGCGAGCCGCTTGCGCACCTGGTGGGGCGAAGGGAACGGGTGCTCGGGCGAGATGTGGTCGCCGTTGCTCGACAGCCCACCGAGATCGGTGGCGCCCGCCTCGACGAGCTCCGGCCACCAGTCCGCCAGGTTCGGCGGCACCTGGACGCCCACGCCCGGCATCAGCCGGCGCGCCTCGGCCACGAGCCGCTTCATGTCCTCGATCGTCACCGGCGTGGACCAGGCGGGCGCGTCGTGCTCCGGGGCGCCGCTGAGCCCCGTGCGCCAGTAGGACTCGGCCGCCTCCGTCGCGATCTCGGCCGGCTCCTCGCCGTAGTAGCGGCGGTGCGGAACGAAGTTCTGGAGGATCACCTCCTGCAGGTGGCCGTGCTCGGCATGCAGAGCGGCGAGCGCCTCGAGCGACGCGAAGCGGTCCTCCTCGCGCTCGCCGATCCCGACCAGGATCCCGGACGTGAACGGGATCCTGAGCTCCCCGGCCGCGCGGATCGTCTCGAGCCGCACCCGCGGGTCCTTCGAGGGCGAGCCCTGATGGGCGACGAGGTCGTCGCGGAGCGACTCGAGCATCATGCCCTGGGAGGCCGTGACCTCGCGCAGTCGCTCGAGGTCACCGCGCGCGAGGGCACCGAGGTTCGTGTGCGGCAGGACGCCCCGTTCGAGCGCCCGCTCGCACGCCCACACGACATAGGCCACGAAGTCCTCGAAGCCGAGCTCCGCCAGCCGCGCCCGCACGCCCTCGTGGTGATCCGGCTGCTCGCCCGTGAGCACGAGCAGCTCCTTGACGTTGCGCCGCGCGGCGCCGTCGATGAGCGCGATCACCTCGTCCGGATCGTGCAGATGGGTGCGATGCGTCGCGAACGCGCAGTACTTGCAGAACGAGCTGCAGGTGCGCGACAGGGACAACGTGACGTTGCGGGAGAAGGTGACGCGTCGGCGCATCGCGGCAATCGTACGCGGGTAGGCGTCATGCTTCCGTTCCCCAAAGAGAGAGGTAGATGGAGAGATGGACATCCGTTTTCTGGGTCACTCGTGCTTCGAGCTCGTCGAGGGCGAGACCGTCATCCTGCTCGACCCGTTCCTCACGGGTAATCCGAAGGCCGCCGCAGAACACCACGAGCTCGACCCGACGCACGTGTTCCTCACGCACGGCCACCAGGACCACTTCGGCGACACGGTCGAGATCGCCAAGCGCACCGGCGCGACGGTGGTGGCGATCACGGAGGTCGCGGGGGAGCTGGAGGATGCCGGCGTCGAGAACGTGGTCGGCCCGAACATCGGCGGCAGCGTCGAGTTCGATGGCGGATGGGTGCGGGTGGTGCCGGCCTGGCATACGTCCACGACGCCGAGCGGAACGGTATGCACGCCGGCCGGCCTCGTGATCAACCTCGGCGGCAAGACGGTCTACCACCTCGGGGACACCGCGCTGTTCTCGGACCTGGCGCTCGTCCCGGCGCGCGACCACATCGACGTCGCGCTGATGTGCATCGGCGGCTTCTACACGATGGATCCCACCGACGCCGCGGTCGCGGCGGGCCTGGTCAAGGCGGACACGGTGATCCCCTGCCACCACGGGACGTTCCCTCCGATCGAGCAGGACGCCCATGGCTTCAAGGACGAGGTCGAGGCGAAGACTTCCTCGCAGGTCGTCGTGCTCGAGCCGGGCGAGACGCACACCGTCTAGTTGAACGGAAGCGCCTTCCTCTACGCGGCGGTCCGCACGCCGTTCGGCCGCTACGGCGGCGCGCTCGCCGGGATCCGTCCCGACGACCTCGCCGCCCGCGCGCTCGGCGCCCTGCTCGAACGGGCGCCCGGGCTCGATCCCGCGGAGATCGACGACGTCCTGCTCGGCAACGCGAACGGGGCGGGCGAGGACAACCGCAACGTCGCCCGCATGGCGGTGCTGCTCGCGGGCCTCCCCACCTCCGTTCCCGGAGCCACCGTCAACCGCCTCTGCGGCTCGAGCCTCGAGGCCTCGATCCAGGCGGCGCGCGCGATCGCGACCGGCGAGGCGTCGATCGTGGTGGCGGGCGGGGTCGAGTCGATGAGCCGCGCGCCGTGGGTGCTGCTCAAGCCCGGGAGGGGGTTCCCCGCCGGTCACGAGACGCTCCACTCGACCACGCTCGGCTGGCGCATGGTCAACCCGGAGATGCCGGAGCGCTGGACGATCTCGCTCGGCGCAAGCGCCGAGAAGCTCGCCGGTATCCACGACATCTCGCGCGAGGAGCAGGACGAGTTCGCGCTGCGCAGCCACACGCTCGCCGCGCGCGCGTACGACGAGGGCGCGATGGCCGAGGTGGTGCCGCTCGACGGCGTCGAGCTGGAGCGCGACGAGGGCATCCGGACCGACACCTCGCTCGAGAAGCTCGCGCGCCTCGAGCCCGCCTTCGTCGAGGGAGGGACCGTCACCGCCGGCAACTCCTCGCCGCTGAACGACGGCGCGTCGATGCTGCTGCTCGGCGACGAGGCCGCGGGGAGCCGGATCGGCCTCGACCCGCTCGCGCGCGTGGTGGCGAGCGCGGCGCACGGCGTCGACCCGGACGTGTTCGGCATCGCCCCGGTGGAGGCGGCGAACCGGGCTCTCGCGCGTGCGGGGATCGGCTGGGGCGAGATCGAGGCCGTGGAGCTGAACGAGGCGTTCGCGTCGCAGACGCTCGCCTGCCTGCGCGGCTGGCCCGAGCTCGACCCCGAGCGGCTCAACACCCGCGGCGGGGCGATTGCCATCGGCCACCCGCTCGGGGCCTCGGGGGCGCGGGTCCTCGGCCGGCTGGCCCACGAGCTGAGGGCGCGCGGCGGCGGCTACGGGCTCGCCACGCTCTGCATCGGCGTTGGCCAGGGGCTTGCCGTGGTGCTCGAGGCCTAGCGCGCCAGGCGGATCGCCAGCTTGGCGAAGGCGGCGTCCCATCCGGCGCTCGCAGGCGCGGCGTCCGGGTACGGCCCGTCGGTCAGCGTCATGCGCGTGCGGCCGCCGAGATCCTCGAGCTCGACCCGGGTCGTCACCTGTCCGCCGGGCCCCATGTCGGCGCGCAGCACGAGCAGCTCCGGCTCCACCAGCTCGACGATCTCGTAGACGACGGGGAACTCCGCCCCGCCGTCGCGACGGACCATCGTCAGCTCGTAGCGTCCCCCCTCGCGCAGGTCGATCGCGATCCGCTCGCTCGGGGTGTCAAACGCCTCGGGGCCGTACCACGAGGCCAGCTCCTCGGGATCGGTCCACGCTCGGAACACCTCCTCGCGCGTCGCGTCGAGCTCCCGCGTTATCCGTACCTCAGGCATTCCGTCCCCGCTTTCCGTTCAGGTGTGTCTCGAGCCGGTCGACGCGCGCCTCCCACGTCGCCCGCCGTGATTCGATCCACTCCGCCGCATCCTCGAGGGGGTCCGCCTGCAGCCGGCTCGGTCGCCACTGCGCCTCGCGGCTGCGGGCGATCAGCCCGGCGTGCTCCAGCACCTTGAGGTGGCGCGAGACCGCCGGCAGGCTGATCGTGAGCGGCTCCGCGAGCTCGTTCACCGTCGCCTCGCCCTGCGCGAGGCGGGAGAGGATCGAGCGCCTCACCGGGTCGGCGAGCGCGGAGAACGTGAGGCTGAGCGGGTCGACGTGCATCTAACAAATCGGTTAATTAACTGTTCTATTAAATAGCACGGCCGTCCACGCTCCGCAAGCGCACGGAGCACCGGCTGGCAGACTGGGCGCCCATGGCCCGAGCGCAGAACGTCCGCGGCGCCGCCACCCGCGGCCGCATCCTCGACGCCGCCGTAGGGTGCCTCGCCGAGGGCGGTCTCGAGGGGCTGCGCGTCGCGCGCGTGGCCGAGTCAGCGGGTGTGTCGACCGGGCTCGTCCACTACCACTTCGAGAGTCGCGAGGAACTGATCGCGGAGGCGGTCCAGGCGTCCTTCCAGATTGCGGGCGACGTGCGAACGACCGCGAAGTACGGCGGCGGGACCGCCCTCGAGCGCCTGCGGCGCAAGGTCGAGGAGTCGCTGCCGCTGCCGGGCCGCCGCGAGCGCGAGTGGGAGCTCTGGGTGGAGCTGTGGCTACGCGCGGTGCGCGAGCCGCCGCTGCGAGAGGCCGCGTGGGCGGTCTACCGCCAGCTCCACCGCTCGCTCGAAGGGCTTCTCGCCGACGGCGTCGAGGCGGGCGAGTTCACCGTCGGCGACCCGGCCGACCTCGCCGACGAGGTCATGGCGCTGATCGACGGGTACGGCCTGCGCGTGCTGATCAGCGACCCGGCCATGCCCGTCGAGCGGGCGCGCGACCGGCTCTGGAATGCGCTCACGGTCGCGCTCGAGCGAGCAGAGCGCTCATCAACTCTTTGACTCTAGAGTCAAATTGTGGGATCGTCGGCACTGCGTGAGCGCCGGGCGCACAACCTTCGAGCTGACCGACGAGCAGCGCGAGATCCAGGCGCTCTGCCGCAGCTTCGCCGAGCGCGAGATCAGGCCGATCTCGCTCGACGTCGACGAGGCCGAGGACGGCATCCCCGCTTCCCTCTGGGAGCAGGCCGCGGGCCTCGGCCTGACCTCCTTCATGCTGCCCGAGGAGTACGGCGGCGGTGGGCTGACCGACTGCCTGACCGGCTGCATCGTGCAGGAGGAGCTCTCGCACGGCTGCGCCGGCATCGGCAACCTGCTCACCTCGAACGGCTTCTTCGCCGAGCCGGTGCTCGCGCTCGGGACGGACGAGCAGCGCCGGCGCTGGCTCGAGCCGCTCTGCGGCGAGCGTCCGCCCTACACCGCGCTCGCCACGACGGAGCCCGAGAGCGGCTCCGACGCCGCGTCGATCCGCACGACCGCCCGCCGCTCCGGTGACGGCTATGTCCTGTCGGGCCAGAAGTCCTGGATCTCGAACGGCGGCCTTGCGCGCTTCTACGTCGTCTTCGCCACGGTCGAGCCCGGCAGCGGCTCGCGCGGCGTCACCGCCTTCGTCGTCGAGGCGGACGACCCCGGCGTGGGCTGCGGACCGCCCGTCCGGAAGATGGGCCAGCGCGCGATCCGCAACACCGAGCTCTTCCTCGAGGACGTCGAACTGCCGGCCGACCGCCGGCTCGGGGAGGAGGGACAGGGCTTCCGAGGGCTGATGGCGACCTTCGACCGCTCGCGGGTCACCCTCGCGGCGTCGGCCACCGGCCTCGCGCGCGCCGCGCTCGAGTACGCGGTCGACTACGCGAAGGAGCGGGTCCAGTTCGGCAAGCCGATCGCGCAGCACCAGGCGGTCGCGTTCCGGCTCGCCGACATGGCCCTGCGCGTGGACGCAGCGCGTCTGCTCAGCTGGCGCGCGGCGCGCCTGCTCGATGCCGGCGAGCGCGCCACCACCGAGGCCGCGATGGCCAAGTTGCACGCCTCCGAGACCGCGATGTGGTGCACGTGGGCTGCGCTTCAGACGCTCGGAGGCTGGGGCTACTCGCGCGAGTACCCCGTTGAGAAATGGATGCGGGACGCGAAGCTGGAGGAGATCGAGGAGGGCACGTCGGACATCCAGCGGCTGATCGTCTCCCGCGGGATCCTGAACGAACAGCGATGAACCAGGAGGAGACATGGACTTCGGCTACACGCCCCGGCTCGCCGAGCTGAGGGCCACGGCGCGGGCGCTCGCGGACCGGATCGAGCCCTACGAGCTGCACTGCGAGGAGAACAACGGGCTCCTCCCGGAACAGCTCGCGGAGATCCGCGCGGCCGTGCTCGATGCGGGACTCAACGCCATCAACATGCCGGCCGACTGGGGCGCGGCCGGGCTCAGCGTGCTCGAGCAGGTGGTCGTACAGGAGCAGCTCGGCCGCCTCACGGGAGCGCTCTGGGACACGGTCTGGCGGCCCGCCAACCCTTTCCTCGCGGCGAACGAGACGCAGCGCGAGCGCTGGCTCCTGCCCGGGATTCGGGGAGAGCGCCGAGATGCCGTGGCGATCACCGAGGCGAACGCCGGCTCCGACCCCTCGATGATCGAGACCACGGCGACGCCCGACGGCGACGACTGGATCATCAGCGGCGAGAAGTGGTTCGTGACGGTCGGCGACGCCGCGGACCACCTGCTCGTGCTCGCCCTCACCGTGCCCGGGCGCGAGCCCACGATGTTCATCGTCGACAAGGATCTCCCTGGCGTTCGGGTCGCGCGCACGCCGCGCTACACGCATACGTTCGTATACGAGCACCCCGAGTTCGTCCTCGACGGCGTGCGCGTCGGGCCTGAGTCGATCCTCGGCGGGGTCGGCGACGGCTACGAGCTCACGCGCGACTGGTTCACCGAGGAGCGCCTCATGATCGGCGCGCGCACAATCGGCGCCGCCGAGCGCGCGCTCGAGCTCGCAACGGACTGGGCGCGCGGGCGCATGCAGGGCGGCGCGCGCCTGATCGACCGCCAGCTGATCCAGGGGATGCTGGCCGACTCGGCGGCCGAGATCGCCGTCAACCGAGCCTTCACCCACCAGGTGGCGTGGGAGTTCGACCAGGGCGGCGAGCGCAAGACGCTGCACGCGAAGGCGGCGATGGTGAAACTGTCATCGTCCGAGGCGTCGAACCGGATCGCCGACCGCTGCGTGCAGATCTTCGGCGGCAGGGGCTACATGCGCGAGCAGCCGGTCGAGCGGCTCTGGCGCGAGCTGCGCGTCGACCGCATCTGGGAGGGCACCTCGGAGATCCAGCGGCTGGTGATCGCAAACGAGCTCGACAAGCGCGGAACCGGGCTGCTCGCGCTCCCGGAGCCGCAGCCCGCCCCGGCCATGTAGCTTGCCGCGCATGGACTTCAAGTTGGAGCTCATTCCCGTTCCGGTGTCCGATGTCGATCGCGCGATGGAGTTCTACGCCCGCGCCGGCTTCAACGTGGACCACGACCACAGGGTCGAGGAAGGCCTGCGCTTCGTGCAGCTGACGCCCCCGGGCTCGGCCTGCTCGGTCTCGATAGGCGAGGGCATCACGGAGATGGAGCCGGGCGCGCTCCAGGGTCTTCAGCTCGTGGTCGAGGACATCGAGGCCGCACGCGAGGAGCTCGCGGGACGCGGGATCGAGGTGTCGGACGTCCAGGACTTCCCCTGGGGCCGGTTCGTGTTCTTCAAGGACCCGGACGGCAACCGCTGGAACGTCCAGCAGATCCCGAACTACGGCTAGCCGCGCGCAGGCGTATCGGCCGCGCGGCCCGCGAGCCGCAGGGCCCGTCCGCGCGGGTCCGGAATCGCGAGCGCGGCAACGATCCCGATCGTCAGGGCGATCGCGCCCATGGCGAACGCGGTCGTGAAGCCCGACTCGGCCGGCTGGCCGGTGCCGGCAACCACGTGCCCCGTCACGATCGCCGCCGCGATCTGGCCTCCGAAGGCACCGCCGACGGTGCGCATGATCGTGTTCATCCCGGTGGCCTCACCGGTCTGGTGCTGCGGGGCCGCGTCGACGATCAGGTTGGCCATCGAGGCGAACGAGGTCCCGATGCCGGCGCCGAGCAGGAGGACGGCCAGGATCACGTGCCACTCCTGCGAGTGCGCGACGGCGAGCAGGGCGAAGCTGGCCGCGGTCAGCGCGGTCCCGAGCACGAGCGGGACCTTCGAGCCGACGCGGTTGGCGAGCCAGCCCGCGAACGGGCCCGCGCCAAGCATGACGATCGCCGACGGGAGCAGGAACAGCCCGGCTCCGGTCACGCCAACGCCGAACCCGTAGCCGGCCGACTCAGGCGTCTGGACGAACTGCGGGATCACGATGAACGAGCCGAACATGCCGAAGCCCGTGAGGAACGCCGTCAGGTTGATGCGCCAGATGCTGCGCTCGCTCAGCAACCCGATGTCGATCAGCGGCTCGCGCGTTCTCTGCTCGAAGCGCACCCAGATCGCGAGCAGCACGAGCGCACCCGCGAACAGGCCGAGGATCCTGGGCGACCCCCAGCCCCAGCGCTCTCCCTCGCTCACGCCGAGCAGCAGGGCGGTCAGGGCCGCCGCGAGCAGGGCCGCGCCCGTGAGATCGACCCGGGCGGGCGACTTGACGGGCGACTCCGGGACGAACAGGTGGGTCGCCACGATCGCGATCACCACCACCACGAGGCCGAACCAGAAGATCCACTCGTACGAGAGGTGGTCGACGATCAGGCCGCTCAGCACGAGGCCGGCCCCGCCTCCGATGCCGAACGTGGCGGAGATCAGGCCGATGCCCGTGGCCACCCGCTCGCGCGGGAACTCGTCGCGGATGATCCCGAAGGCGAGCGGGAAGACCGCGCCGGCGGCGCCCTGGATCGCCCGCCCTGCCACGAGCAGCGCGAGGCTGTGAGACAGCGCGGCCACGAGGATGCCGAGCGCGAACACGCACAGCACGATCACCAGCATGCGCTCCTTGCCGAATATGTCGCCGAGACGGCCAAGGATCGGCGTGGCGATCGAGGCCGTGAGCAGGTAGACGGTCAGGACCCAGCTGACGGTGGTCGGTGAGGCACCTAGCTCGTGCTGGATCTCGGGCAGCGCGGGAGCGACCATCGTCTGCAGGAGCGCGTACGACAGCGCGGCCACGGCGAGCACCGCGAGCGTGACGTTGTAGTGCTGGCGGGCGGGGTGCTCGCTCACAGCTCCTCGATCACCTCCGCGAGCCGGCGCAACAGGTCCGCGGCCACGCGCTGCTCGTCCTCGTCGAGGGCCGACGCGATCTTGCGGCGCGCGACGTCGTATTCCTTCAGCTTCGCGGCGAGCGCGTCGCGGCCGGAGTCGGTGAGCGCGATCGCGACCGCGCGGCGGTCCGTCGCGTCCTCGACTCTGGTCACGAGCCCGCGGGCCGTTAGCGCGTCCACCATCCGCGTGGCCGTCGCGGGCGCGATGCCAGCGGACTCGGCGAGCCGCCAATTCGCGAGCGGGCCGTCGCCGAGCGGCTCGAGCAGGTGGAACTGGGCGAGCGAGAGGCCGTCGGCGGCAGGCCGCTGCGCGGCGCGCCCGCGGGCCCGCCTGGCCGCCTGGAAGAACTCGCGCAGACTGTCAGAGAACTCGCTCTCGGCCTCCGCGTGGACCGGCGGTGTCGGGGTCGCGTTTTCCACGCGGCGCAACGTTAGCGGCCAAATGATTAGGTGGCTACGTGCCTCGCAGAGCGGAGGGAGCGCGAGGGGTTCGGCGACTTCGTGCCGCATAGCGACGCCTTCTCGCCAAGGTCGTCCCTCCTTTGCTGTCGTTAGGGAGCGATCCTCCAACCTCCCAGAGGTTCGACCCTCGGGCTCGGCCGGGTACGCTCCGGGCGAGGAGCCGTGAGCGAACACCGTCCAGCCGCACGGATGCGGGCCACGGGAGAGGCCGGCACCCATGTCTGAAGCCCGGCGAGTTCTCGCCTGGCGCGTCCTGGTGCTGCTCGGCCTGTGGTCGGCCGTGGTGCCCTTCCTGGCCAGCGCTCTGGGGCTCGACCTCGAGGTCTCGACCTCGGTCGAGATCGTCGATCACGTGCTGCCCGGGCTTGCCGTGACGGCCTGCGCGGCGGCCGCCCTCGCGGAGCCCCGGCTCGGGTTCCGGCATACGACGGCCGTCTTCACGCTGCCGGCGATCTGCATCCTTGCTGGACTGTGGATCACGGTCAGCCACGCGCCGCTGCTCGTGGACGCGGCGGAGGGAACGGAGCCGTGGGGCACCTCGATCCTGCACCTCGTGTCGGGCCCCGCCGTCGCGATCGTCGCGTTCGCGCTGTTCGCGGACTCGTACCGGCAGGAGGCCCGCCGGACGGCGCAACCCTGAGCCGCGCCGGCTCGCCTCAAAGCTTCGGTTGCCAGAGGGCGATCTCGGCCCCAGCCGGGACTGCCAGGATGCTCTGCCAGCCCGCGGGCCCCTCGCGTGGCTCGAGCGTCACCTCGGCGCCCAGCCGCCTGCCCCGCTCGGTCGCGTCGTGGATGTCGTCGACCTCGGCGTAGGGCAGCCAGGCCGCGGCACGGTTCTCCCCCTCGACGACGCCGCCCTGAATGCCCCTCCCGAGCTCGAGCGTGAGATAGGAGTGCGACCCGACGCGGACCGGCTCGACCCGCCAGTCGAACAGCGCGGTGTAGAACGCGCAGGCGCGCGACAGGTTCGCCGTGCGCAGTTCGAGGTGAACGACGGGGTTGGCCGCATGCGAGCCCATCTGTGGCCTTTGACTGACCGGATCGCGACAATTGACCGCCGAAGCGGTCAATTCGCGTCCCTCGCTCCGTCTACCTGAGCGAGGAATGACTGCCGCAACCAACATGACGCTCCTACGCCCGCCAGCCCAGGACCGCGACGACGAGTCGGCCTTCCAGGAGCTCGCCGAGCGCCACCGCACCGAGCTGCACGCCCACTGCTACCGCATGCTCGGGTCTCTGCACGACGCCGACGACGCGCTTCAGGACACCCTCGTGCGCGCCTGGCGGGCCCTGCCCAGGTTCCGCGGCGACAGCTCGCACCGCACATGGCTGTACCGGATCGCGACCAACGCCTGCCTCGACATGCTGGCCCACCGCCCGCGACGGGTGCTGCCGGTCGGGTACGGCCCGCCGGCGACGCCCGGGGACAGCGAGCCCGAGCCGCGGCTGCCCGCCGAGGTCTGCATCGAGGCCTACCCGGACGAGGCGCTCGGGATCGTGGACGGCGCCGCGGCGCCCGACGCCCGCTACGAGCAGCGCGAGGCGCTCGAGCTCGCCTTCGTCGCCGCGCTGCAGCACCTGCCGCCCCGCCAGCGCGCCGCCCTGATCCTGCGGGACGTGCTCGGGTTCTCCGCAAAGGAGGCAGCGAGCTCGCTCCAGACGACCGAGGCATCGGTGAACGGCGCGCTCAGGCGAGCACGCGCCGCCACCGAGGACCGGCTTCCGGACCGCAGCCAGCAGGCGACGCTGCGGGCGCTCGGGGACCGCCGGCTGACGCAGCTCGTGGAGCGCTTCGCCGATTGCTTCGAGGGCGGGGAGATCGAGTCGATCCTCGCGATGCTCACCCCGGACGCGACCTTCTCGATGCCGCCGTACCGGGAGTGGTGCACGGGGCGCGACACCGTGGCCGAATCGTGGCTCATGCCCTCGGGCCCGCCGCCGCGGCTCCGCTACGCGATCACCCGTGCGAACGGCCAGCCCGCCGTCGGCTTCTACGTCCTCGACCGTGCACGGGGCCTGCACCTTCCCCTCGCGATCGACGTCCTGTCCCTACGCGGCGAGCTCGTCGCGGAGGTCACGGCCTTCCGCACGCCCGAGGCGTTCGCGCGCTTCGGCCTGCCCGCGAGACTCGAGGAGCGCCCGTGATCAGCGGCGTGAGCCAGGTGGGGAGCCGCCGGGGGCCCACCGACGGGCGCCGCAAGGTACCCGCTGAGCTTCCCCACTCACCCGTCCTCCTTCCGGACGTGCGGATAGGGCCCGCGGCCCTTGCGCTCGCCCTGAAGGGGCCTTGTCTCGGCTCTGCCTCAGGCGTATCCTGAAGGCGGGGCGAGCCGGGAAGTCTGGTCGGCGTGAGGCCACCATGCGCTCCCCGGCACGACACCACTCCCCGCCCCACCCTCGCGCTCCCCCAACGGCCCTTCGTTCGACCGGCCGAACCACGAAGGGAGCAGACATGGACACCGATAAGGACGTCGGCAGCCACGACCTGAAGTTCGCCTACACCGGGATGGGCCTCATGATCCTGGCTGCGCTGATCGTGACCCTCCTCTCCTGAGGGCTAATCCAGATCCCAGCCGAAATAGACCTCCGTCCGGGCGATCCGGTCGCCCTCGAAGGTCAGGATCTCGGTGTTGCGGAAGCGGCTGCCGTCAACGCGTGTAGCGACGTAGGTCACGAACACCTCGTCGCCCACCTCGGCGAGCCGCTCGAAGGCGAACGCCGTCAGGTTGCCGGCGTTCGGCCAGCAGCGCGCGAAGAAACCGTCGCGGTCGAGGCCGATATCGGCGGGACTCGAGAACGAGTAGTCGTCGGCGAGCACGGCCTCGATGAGGCCGCGCTCGCCGGTCTCGAACGCCCGGTACGCGTCGCGCGCGACGTCGAGCCGGTCGCGGCGAGCCACGCCGCTCAGCCCGCCCGCTCGTAGGTCAGCACGAGCACGCCCTCGCCGACGACCTTCGAATCCGTCAGCTTCAGCGCCAACCGCTCGGGCTTGGCCTCGAAGACCTTCTTTCCGGTTCCGAGGATCACCGGGAAGACCATCAGGTTGATCTGGTCGACCAGGTCGGCCTCGAGCAGGTCCTGCACGAGGCGGTGGCTGCCCGGCACCTGAAGCTCGCCGTCGAAATCGTCCTTCAGCTTGCGCACCTGCGCGACCGCGTCGCCGCTGTCGAGGACCGTCGTGTTGTTCCAGTCGGGGTCCTTCAGCGTGGTCGAGACCACGTACTTCGGCATCGTGTTGAACTTCTCGGCGAACGGGCCCTCGCGCTCCGGCCAGGCCCCGGCGAAGCTGTCGTACGTGCGCCGGCCGATCAGTAGAGCGTCGGAGCGCATCGTCTCGTCGAGCTTGAACTGGTTGCCGTCGTCGCCGCGGTCGTACTCGAACGTCCAGCCCGGGTACTTGAAGTCGGGCTCGCCGCCGGGCGCCTCCATCACGCCGTCGAGCGATACGAACTCCGTCACCACGATCCGTGCCATCTGTACCTCCTCGGGTTCAGTCTTGGGTCCGTCGGGAGTAGGACCGGCGCGGGCGGGCGAACTCATCGCTCGCCCGCGAGATCGTCAGACGGGCGTCTCGTCGACGTAGCACCAGCGCCACGACTCGCCGGGCTCGAACGACTGCACGATCGGGTGGTCCTGCTCACGCGCGTGCGCGCTCGCGTGGCGGCTTGGCGACGAGTCGCAGCAGCCGACGTGACCGCAGATGAGGCAGAGCCGCAGATGCACCCAGCGCGTCCCAGCCTTCAGGCACTCCTCACAGCCTTCGGGGGTCCGCGGCGTCACATCGCGGATCTGGTCGAGATGGGTGCATTCCTGGGCGCTCATCGCACCGGCCCCTCATTGCATGTGCTGCGGCTCTCCACGCTGGCGCCGGAAGTTACACGCCCAGAGGCAGCCGTGCGCGAGGACCACGCTGCCCACCTCCGGGCCGGGCGCGTCTCCCTCCGCGAGCGTGCGCCCGCTCGCGATGTCGATGCGCTTGAAGCGCCGGTCGCCGTCCTGGATCCAGCGCATGCCGTCCCGCTCCGCGATCCCCCTCGCGGTCGGCGCGCGCTCCTCCGGAAGCTGCTCGCCGGTGGCGACGTCGAGGACCGCGTTGCGCATCGACCCGGGCGGATCCTCCACGAGCGCGCACACCACGCCGTCGCCCGCGCGCAGGCCGGCGGCAAAGCCCGACCGGCACAACGGGACCTCGCACCGGAGGAGCAGCGAGATCGGGTCGAGCGAGAGCAGGCTGACGTCGAAGGGCATGTCGCCCGTCACGCGCAGAGCCCACACCGCACCGCCGTCCGCCACCACGTCGATGACCCCCTCCGGCAGCCGTTCGCCGGCGTCGAGCGCGCTGCCGTCCGGCCTTGCCCGGACCACCAGGTCGCCCTCGCAGAGGACGACCGCCCCGAGCCTGTCGGCGGCCACCGCGAGCGGCCGCTCCGGCAGCTCGAGGCGCCGCGTCTCGCTGCGGCTCACCGGATCGATGCGCGACAGCGAGCGAGCCTTCCGCGTGGTGAACCAGACGGCGTCGCCCGCGGCGGCCACGTCGCCGCGGCTGCCGCCCACGTCCAGCTCCGCCACGCAGTCGAGGCTCGCCGCGTCGAGCACCACGGCGTCGGGAACGGACGCCAGCCCGATTCTGCCGAGCAGGCTCACTCGCCCCTCCTCAGCCGATGACGAGCTTCGACGGGTCGTCCCTGTCGACCCGCACGCTGAAGGTCGCACCCGGCTGGTAGCGCGGCAGGACCGCGATCGCGAACAGCTGCCGGTGCTTCACCAGGTACGGCTCGCGGCCCGGCACGACCACGGTCAGGTCGAGCTCGCAGACAGGGGCGTCGTTCATCTTGATGCCGGTCTCGCTGATCGCGTTGACCGTCGCCGTGCCCTGCAGGCCGTTCGCGTAGACGCCGGCGTGGGCGGCCGGATCGGCCGTCTGCCACGTCTGCTGGCTCGAGTGCGCGCCGTCGGCGAACGCATTCGCCATCTTCACGCCCTCGAGCATGCTCATGCGCGGCTGCGAGCCCGTCATGTTCGTCAGGTTGCGGAAGAGGCCCATTGCTACATCCAGGGCTTGTCGCCGAAGGCGACCTTCTGCGGGTCGGCGGGGTCGATGCGGCAGTCCATGGAGGTGCCGTCGCCATACGCGCCGAGCGCGGCCGTCGAGATGACCTCGCGGTGCTGCACGGTGTATGCGGCGCCGCCCTCGGGCGTCACCTCGAGGTCGAAAATCCAGACCGGGTTGCCGGCGGCCTTCTCGCCCGTGTCGGCGTGGCTGCGGATCAGCGCCGTGCCCGCTTGGCCGACGCGACAGGATCCGGTTCTGCTCGTGCGCCTGCGACTCGAGCGCGCCGCGGTCCGAAATCGCGCCGGTGACGTTCATGCCGCCCATCGCGCCCTGGAGCCCGCCTGAATTCGCCATCGCGTCCTGCGCCTGGCCCATCGCGTCCTTCATGTTCTTGAGGAAGCCCATCTCGATCTCCTTGGTTCGAACTAGGACCGTGAAGGTCGCTCAGCCGCGGCTCGCCGAGCCAGACGTGCGGGCCGACAACGTGGTGTCGGTTTCCCGCCAGAGCGTCGTCAGCGACGCGTCCGCGCCCGCGAAGAGAACGCGCACGACCTGCCAGGAGGGCGGACAGTAGGCGTATCCGTTGGGAGCGTTGTAGGTGCAGCCACCGATGGTGACCGTCGCGTTGATCTCGGCGTTGTAGCCGGGATTGCTCACGAAGAACTGCCCGTTCACCTTGGTGTCGGCGAAATCGTTGTCGTCGAAGCTGAAGGTGCCGGTCTGCGGGTCGACCGGAGCCGAGACGGCGTTGGCGGTGTTGGCGCATGTGGCGCCGCCTCCCGGCAGGTCGTAGTGAACGACGCTCCCCGCCTCGACCAGGAACCTGTTCTGCGAGTCGCCTATGTACCAGCCATCGGTTGGCACGATCGCGGTCGCGGGCGTCGCCACGGGCACCGTGCGGAGCGCGGCCGTCGTCTGGCGATCCTCGGTGTCGCCGTCCGAGTCGATGTCGACGGTCTGCGACATGCGCACCGACACGCGGATTCGGCGGCTCGCTCCGGAGAGCAGCGCGCGGGTGGCGACGCGCGAGAAGCGAAGGTGATAGCCGCCGACCAGCCGCTTCGCGACGAACTCGAGCCGCTTGCTCGCGAAGCGCTTGACCTTGCCGACGCGCGCGGTCACCCGGCCGGTGTGGATGGTCTGCGGTCGCTCGCGGGCGACCGCGCGAACCGACGGGCTCGCGTGCGAGACCCGCGCCCAGACGATCAGATGGCCGGCATCGCGGCCCTCCCGCGGAACGAGTGCGCGCAGCTGGCCGACTCGCGGTGAATCCAGGAACAGCGGCTGCGCCGCGGCGGCGTCCGCCGGCAGGCCCGCAACTCCGGCGGCGAGCACGGCCGCAACGAGCGTCGTAACTCCGAGAGCCGGGCGCGATCGCCTCATGCTTCGCGGCAGGTTACCTCGCAACGAGCGATACTCGCGGCGCGATGCACCCTGATCGCACCAGCCTCGTCCAAGCCTTCGCTGACGCCATCACGAAACGCGATGTCGACGCCGCGCTCGCCGTCTGTCACCCGGACGTCGCGTTCCCCTCGCTCATGGCTCAGCTCGATGACCGCCCCTACACGGGACACGACGGGATCCGCAGGTACTTCGCGGACATCGACGCGACCTGGGACGAGTGGCGCATCGAGGTCGAGCAGCTCGTGCCGGCGCCCGACGGCAACGTGGTGATCGTCATGCGCACGCACATGCGCGGCAGGGAGAGCGGCCTGCCGTTCGCCGAGCACGTCGCCAACCTGTGGGAGTTCAGGGACGAGCTCCTGTGGCGCGCCACCCTCTACCGGGACCCGGCCGAGGCGCTGCGCGCGGCCGGCTCCTAGCCCTGGCCGGCCGCGTTCAGCATCCAGTTCGTCCCGAAGCGGTCGACGCACATGCCGAACGTGTCGCCCCAGGGAGCCTTCTCGAACG
The DNA here is from genome assembly GCA_963808775.1 of uncultured Thermoleophilaceae bacterium. Taxonomy (GTDB): domain Bacteria; phylum Actinomycetota; class Thermoleophilia; order Solirubrobacterales; family Thermoleophilaceae; genus JACVRW01. Next base: position 110,830 of record CAWEGR010000005.1, on the reverse strand, counting down.
GCATCACCACGGTGCCGCCGTCGCTCAGGCTCTCCCAGTAGCCGCGCAGGCGCTCCTCGTCGTCGCCGCTCAGCGAGACCGAGACTCCGGCCTGAGGGCGGTGCTCCATGTGATTCGGGGTGTCGGCCGCCATCAGCACGAGGCCGTCGGGCGTCTCGAGCTGGGAGTGCATGACCTTGTCCTGCTCGGCCGGATCCTCGCTCGCCTGGAACTCGCCGAAGGTGTTCAGGTGGAGCTCGCCGCCGAGCACCGATTGGTAGAAGGTCATCGCCTCGCGGGCGTCGTCCTTGAAGTTGAGGTATGGGTTGAGTCGGACAGCCATGCGGGCGAGTGTAGGCCGCTTGACTCCCGGGTTTACCCTGTCTGGGGAAGGACTCGCCGAATTTGGCACGGATGCAAGGCCCACGCGACATCCGCTGCTTGCTTGCGACGCTGGCCCTGGCGCCGCTGGCCGCGCTTCTGGCCAAATCCGAGCGCCCTCGCCGACGACCCGGGGTCGAGCCAGTCCGCCCCGACCGGTTCGCTGGTCCAGCCGCGCGGAGGGGACGGCTGCACTCAGAGCAGGCCGGTTAAGCGCTGCGCGCGAGGCCGCTTCCTGACGAGCCCGGAGGACGTGGTGGTGAGTCCGGACGGGCGCTACGTCTACGTCGCGTCGGTCGGCAGCCACGCGCTCGCGATCTTCAGCCGCAACCGGCGAACCGGCACGCTCACGCAGCTGCCCGGCAGGCGCGGCTGCGTGCGCCACGTGATCGAGCGGATCGGGCGACGCTGCACGGCGGCGCGCGGAATGGGCGGCCCGGCCGCGCTCGCCCTCAGCCCGGGGGGCGAGAACCTCTACGTCGCGGCCGCGGGGAGCGACGGGCTGAGCGTGTTCCGGCGAAACCCGCGCACCGGGGCGCTGCGCCAGCTCGACGGCGCCGCCGGCTGCTTCCTCGTGCGGGAGGGCGGCGGGTGTGCTCTCGGGCGCGCTCTCAACGAGCCGACGAGCGTGGCCGTCAGCCCGGATGGCGCGCGCGTCTACGTGGCCGGTCGCCGCTTCCCGAGTGCAATCGCGATCTTCGAGCGGGCCCCGACCGGGGCTCTGTCCCAGCCGGCCGGCGCGGCCGGGTGCGTGAGCCACCTCGGCGGCTCCGGGTGCTCGCCCGCCCGCGCTCTGGCAGCCCCGGAGGAGGTGGCGGTCACCCCGGACAGCCGCCACGTGCTCGTGGCGAGCATGCGCAGCAACGCCGTGACCGTCCTCACCGCGGGTCCCGGCGGCCTCACCCAGCCAGCCGGCGCCGCCGGGTGCATCGCGCGCGCCGGCGGAACGGAGGGCTGCGCCGCCGGCAGGGCCCTGCGTGGACCCGTCGACCTGGCGATCAGCCGTGACGGCCGCCACGTCTACACCGCCTCCTCGCTCAGCGACGCGGTGGCGATCCTGCGCCGCGACCCCGACACGGGCGCTCTCAGCCAACGGCTCAGCCGCCGGGGCTGCATCAGCCAGGACGGCGGCGGGGGGCTGTGCCAGGCCGGCCGGGGCCTCGACGAGGTCTGGGGCATCGCGCTGAGCCCAGACGGGCGCAACCTGTACGCGGTCTCTCCGAAGGTGAACATGCTCAGCGCGATCGCGCGAAACCCGGCGAGCGGCCGCCTGGCCCAGCTCCCGGGACGGTATGCCTGCTTCATCCGCGCCGGGGTGCTCGGCTGTCCCGAGGGCCGCGGGCTGACGGTGGCGGTCGCGGTCACCGTCACGCCCGACGGGCGGAGCGTCTACGTGGCCTCCGAGGACATCTACCTCGGCGCGGTCGCCACCTTCCGGAGGCGGACACCGTGAGGCGCGCCGCCGTGATGATCATCACCACGGCGGCTCTCCTCTCCCCGATCGGGACGGCGCGCGCGCAGGACACCGAGCCGGGCGGCCCTGCCGCGACCGGGCCGAACTTCGTGGTCGTGATGACGGACGACCAGCGCTACGACGACATGGTCACGCTCCCGAAGACGCGCCGGCTTATCGGGGAGGCGGGTGTCACCTTCACGCGCTACTACGCCTCCTATCCCGTCTGCTGCCCGGCCCGGGCAACCTTCCTGACGGGCCAGTACGCGCAGAATCACGGGGTCAGGTGCCTCTACCAGGAGTGCGGCGGGGGCTACTTCAACCTGAATCAGAGCAACTACCTGCCCGTCTGGCTCGACAGGGCCGGTTACGCCAGCGCGCACATCGGCAAGTTCCTGAACGGCTACGGCGAGGAGATCAAGCTTCCGAACGTTCCGCGAGGCTGGACCGAGTGGTACGGGCTCGTCGACCACTCGACCTACCGCATGTGGGGCTACAGGATGCACATCAAGGGCCCGGGCGACGACGAGAGCCGGACCCGCCAGTTCGGTGGCGTGCGGAGCAGGCGGCCCGGCCTCTACCAGACCGACAAGCTCACGGACACGGCCGTCGACTTCATCCGGCGCCGGGCTCCGGATGCGCGGCCCTTCTTCCTCTCGCTCGCCTACCTCGCACCGCATCACGAGTCGGGCCACACTCAGGAGCTCACCGGCAAGCTCGTCCGGCCGGCGCCGCGTCACGCGGGGCGCTACGCGGGCCGTCTGCTGCCGCGTCCAGCGGGCTTCAACGAGAGCGATCTCAGCGACAAGCCCTGGTTCGTCGGCCGCTGGAATCGAGCGATCACCTCCAGGCGTGAGGCAGCCATCCAGCAACGCTGGCGCGAGCGCTCCGAGTCGCTGCTTGCGGTCGACGACGGCGTCGAGCGAATCATCGGCGCGCTCCGCCGGACGGGCGAGCTCGACAGGACCTACGTGCTCTTCACGTCCGACAACGGCTACATGCAGGGTGAGCATCGAATCCCGCAGGGCAAGATGGTGCCGTACGACCCCTCGACGCATCTGCCCCTGCTCATCCGCGGCCCGGGGATCCCGCGCGGGCGCCGCACGAAGGCGCTGTCGGGCGACGTGGACCTGGCGCCCACCATCATGCAGGCCACCCCCGCGGAGGCGTTTCGCCCGCTCGACGGGCGCTCACTGCTTCCTTTCGCGCGCAACGTCAGGATCCGCCGCCTGCGGCCGTTCCTGCACACGACGGCCGGTCAGGCGGCGAAGGGGCGCTCGAACACCCGCGAGGGGGGCGCGCGCGGGACCCAGCCGCGGGTGCCCGCCTGGAGCGCGGTCCGCACCACGCGCTGGCTCTACGTCGAGTACAGGGGCGGGACGCGCGAGCTCTACGACCTGAGGCGCGACCCGAACGAGCTCCGCTCGGTGATCGACGACCCGCGCGTGCGCACGAGAGCGCGAACCCTGCGGCGCGTCCTCTCCGACCTCAGGCAGTGCCGCGGGCGCAGCTGCGACAAGATCGCCGCGGCAGCGATTCGCTGAGTCACGTCGCGGCCGCTCATGACGTGAACTCTCCGAGCCGCTCGGCCAGGATGATGCGCGCCGCCGCCTCGATCAGGGCGAGATGCGAAAAGGCCTGCGGGAAGTTTCCGAGGTGCCGACCGGTGCTCGTGTCGAACTCCTCCGCGAACAGGCCGAGCGGCGACGCACGCTCAGCAGCCTCTCCATCAGATCTCGCGCGCCCTGCAGGTCGCCCACGACCGCCAGCGCGGACACGAGCCAGAACGAGCAGATCAGGAAACTGCCCTCCTTGCCCGACAGGCCGTCGTCCGTCTCGTCCGTGCGGTAGCGCAGCACGAACCCGTCCTCCGTCAGGTCACGGGCGATCGCCTCGACGGACCCCCGGAGCCGGTCGTCGTCGCCGGGCAGGAAGCCGAAGACCCCCGCGAGCAGCGTGGAGGCGTCGAGTGCGTCCGTGTCGTAGTGCTGGCGCAGAACCCCGTCGCGAACCCCGTGCTCGAGGATGTCCGCCTTGATCTCGTCCGCGGTCGCGCTCCAGCCTGCCTTGAGCTCCCCGTCGCCGCGGATCTCGGCCAGCTTCGCGGCGCGATCCAGTGCGACCCAGCACATCAGCTTCGACGAGACGTAGTGCTGGGGGTCGCCGCGCGCCTCCCAGATGCCCTGGTCGGGCTCGCGCCAGACAGCGGTCGCGCAGTCCGCCTGTGCCTGCACGATCGGCCACAGCCGCCGCGGGAGCCGCTGGCTCCGCTGCGTGTGCCGCAGGATCGAGTCGAGCGCGGCGCCGAACACGTCGTTCTGGCGCTGGTCGAAGGCGCCGTTGCCGATCCTGACCGGCTTGGCGCCGGCGTAGCCCGACAGGTCGTCGCGGGTCGACTCGGTCAGGTCACGGCGACCGTCGATGCCGTACATGATCTGCAGCGCCCCGTCTGCGTTCGGCTCGAGGTCGGCGACGAACTGCATGAACTCGTCGGCCTCCCAATCGAGGTCCAGCCAGTGCAGGGCCTGCAGGGTGAAGGTCGCGTCCCGGATCCACGTGTAGCGGTAGTCCCAGTTGCGCTCACCGCCCGGCGTTTCGGGAAGGGAGGTGGTCAGAGCCGCGACGGTGGCGCCCGTGGGCATGTAGGTGAGTCCCTTGATCGTGAGCGCCGACCGCTCGATCGGCTGGCGCCAGCGGTGGTCGAGCGGCCGCGAGCGGGCGAGCCACGACCGCCAGAATCGGGTCGTGGCGGCAAGTCTGGCGTTGGCCTCGTCGATCGTCTCGGGCGCCGACAGGCCCTCCGCCCAGGAGAGCGAGCAGTAGACCTGCTCCCCCTGGGTCAGGGTGTGTCTCGCCCGCACGCGCTCACCCTCGATGCCGATCTGCATATCCGTCCGCAGCCTGATCGTCTGGCCGGCACCGGTCGCGTCGGCCGCCTCGCGGCTGCTGTCGACGAGCGACCACTCGGCGGGAGTGCGCCCGTAGTCGAACACCGGCTCGCACACGAGGTCGAGGTCGACGGTGCCCTCGAGGCAGAGCACGGTCCGCACGAGCATGTGGTCGCCGTCGTCGTCGGCGGGCGGCCGCGTGTGCGGCGTTATCTCGTCCTCGCCCCTCCGGGGCCCCATGGTGAGCGCGTCGCGGACGAGTATCCAGCCGTTGGGCGTGTGCCAGGTCGTCAGCAGCGTGTTCGTGCCGGGCTCGTAGGCCCGGGCCGACGGGATGTTGATGCCGAACGGGCCGAGCCGGAAGGCGCCCGCCTGCCGGTCGAGCAACGTGCCGAAGATGCTCGGAGAGTCGAAGCGCGGGACACACAGCCAGTCGACCGATCCGTCGGGGGCGATCAGGGCGCCGGTGTGGCAATCGGAGAGAAAGGCGTAGTCCGCGATCGGCGGGAACGGCGAGGGGGCCGCCGCGCTCTGGGGCGAGGAGCCCTCCGGCGTGCTCACCTTGCCTCCCACACGTCGCGCCAGCCGCCGTGTCCGGCGACGAGCTGATCGGCCGCCGCGGGACCCCAGGATCCCTTCTCGTAGGGGTGCACCGGCGGAGGGGCCTCGAGCAGCGGCTGCATGACGCGCCAGGTTTCCTCGACGCTGTCCTGGCGGGTGAAGCGCTTGCTGTCCCCGAGCATCGCGGCGTGCAGCAGGACCTCGTAGGGGGTCGCCCCCTCCCCGCCCTGCTCGGCGAACTCCATGTCCATTTCGATCCTTTCCGGCCTGCGCGTCCCGGCGCGCTGGGCGTCGACCACGAGCTGGATCCCCGTCGACGGATCGAGCTTGATGACGAGCTGGTTGGGCTCGGGACCCTCGGCACCCACGATGCCGAAGCCGAGACGCGGCGGGTGCTTGAAGACGAGGCGCAGCTCCGTGTGGGTGATCGGGAGGTGCTTCCCGGTCCGGATGAAGAACGGCACGCCCGACCAGCGCCAGTTGTCGATACTCAGGCGCAGCGCCGCGTAGGTCTCCGTCGTCGAGTCGGCAGCGACCCCGTCGATGGAGCGGTAGTCGGCGTGCTGGCCGCGGACGTAGTGGGCGGGGTCGGCGGCCGGCATCGCCTGGAAGACCGAGACCATCGCGTTCTTGAGGGTCGTGGGATCGCCGCGTGACGGTGGCTCCATCGCGGCGGCAGCCACGACCTGCATCAGGTGGTTGACGACCACGTCGCGCAGAGCACCGACCGGGTCGTAGAAGTGGCCGCGGTCCTCGACGCCGAAGTCCTCGGCCATCGTGATCTGGACCGATGAGACGTAGTTGCGGTTCCAGATCGGCTCGAACATCGTGTTGGCGAACCGCAGGATAGAGGATCTCGACCAGGCCCATCTTGCCGAGGAAGTGGTCGATCCGGTAGAGCTGCGACTCGTCGAGCGAGCGATGGATCTCCTGGGCGAGCGCCGAGGCGGACGCCAGGTCGTGCCCGAACGGCTTCTCCACCACCACGCGCGCCGACGTCGTCAGGCCGGCGTCCGCGAGGCCCTTGATCACCATGCCGAACAGCGAGGGTGGGATCTCGAGGTAGAAGACCGGGGTGTGGGCGTCACCCACCGCCTCGCCGACCCGCCGATAGGTGTCCTCTTCCCCGAAGTCGCCGGCGATGTACGACAGCCTCGCGGCCAGGCGGTCGAAGACCGCATCGTCGACCGTCTCGCCACAATCCGCGATGCATCTCGCGGGCATGCTCGCGCAACCGCTCGACGGTCCAGTCGTCCCCCGCGACCCCGACGATCGGGCAGTCGAGCATTCCTTGCTGCTCGAGCCTGTAGAGCGAGTGGAACGTCATCACCTTGGCGAGGTCGCCGGTGATGCCGAAGATGACGAACACGTCTGCGGGCGACGTGCCATCCGGAGCCGCGGAGACGGCATCCGTCGGGCGAGGGGACGTGTCGATGCTCATGGCGGGCCAATCGAGTCGGGAGCGCCTGAGTATGACCGGTTCGCCCTCCTCAGTCGCGCTGGAGCCCGAACAACCCGTCGCGCTCGAGCCGCTCCCTGATCGCGACCTCGATCTGCGCGGCCACGGCGGGCATCGAGCGCGACATCCGCCGGAAGCCGGGCTCGTCGATCACGAGCGCGCGCACGGGGCCGGCGGCGACCACCGATGCCGTGCGCTCGCCGGAGCGCATCAGCCCGATCTCGCCGAGGAAGTCGCCAGGGCCGAGGTCGGCCACGTGGCGCCCGCTCGCCACGACGGCCGCGCGCCCGCTCTCGATCAGGAAGAACTCGTGGGCGAAGTCCCCCTCGCGGACGAGGTGCTCGCCGGACTCGATGTCGATGGTCCGGGCATGCGGGATGATCTTCGCGAGCTGCCTGCGCGACAGCTCCGCGAACAACGGGAACTCCCGGAGGTGGGACTCGTCCATGCGCCTACGCAGTATCGCGTGCTCGAGCGCACGCTGGCTACGCGCGCGAGGTTGCTGTCAGCCGCCGACGCGGATCAGCTTCTTGTTGACGAACTCGTCCATCCCGAACGTGCCGAGCTCGCGGCCGAAGCCCGAGGACTTGACTCCTCCGAACGGCAGCTCGACTCCCTCGGCCCCGACGGCGTTGACGAACACCATGCCCGCCTCGATCTGGTCGGCGACCCGCAGCGCCTGCTCCTCGTCCGTCGTGTAGACGTACGAGCCGAGCCCGTACGGCGTGTCGTTCGCCAGCCGGATCGCCTCCTCCTCGGAGCCGACCCTGTAGACCTGAGCGACGGGCCCGAAGAACTCCTCGGTGTACGCCGGGTTGTCGGGCGTGATGTCGGTCATGACGGCCGTCTTGAAGAAGTTGCCCTCACGGCCGCCGCCCGCCACGAGCTTCGCTCCGTTGTCGAGCGCGAGCTTGACCTGCTGCTCGAGCCGCTCGGTCGGCGGTGCTCGACGACAGCGGGCCGAGCCCCGTGCCCTCCTCGGCCGGGTTGCCCGGCTCGATCCCGGTCAGCGCGTCGGCGAACTTCTTCACGAAGTCGTCGTAGTACTCGTCGAGCACGACGAATCGCTTGGCCGCGTTGCACGCCTGGCCCGAGTTCTCGAGGCGCCCGCCGACCGCCGCCTCGACCACGGCGTCCATGTCGTCCGCCTTGAGGACGAGGAACGGATCTGACCCGCCCAGCTCGAGCACGACCTTCTTGAGGTGACGGCCCGCGATCTCGGCGACGGCGGCACCCGCGCGGGCGGAGCCGGTGAGCGACACGCCCTGAACGCGCGGATCGCCGATCACCCAGGCGATCTGCTCGTTCGTCGCATAGATGTTGATGTAGGCGTCCTGCGGGACGCCCGCCTCGTGGAAGATCTCCTCCATCGCGGCGGCCGACTCGGGGCACTGCGGCGCGTGCTTCAGCAGGATCGTGTTGCCCGCAGCGAGGTTCGGCCCCGCGAAACGCGCCACCTGGTAGTACGGGTAGTTCCAGGGCATGATCCCGAGCAACAGCCCCACGGACGAGCGGCGGATCAGCGCCGAGCCCTCGCCCTCGAGCAGCTCGATCGGCTCGTCCTTCATCAGCTCGACCGCGTTGTCGGCGTAGTACTCGTAGATCGCGGCGCTGAACTCCACCTCGCCCACGGCCTGCTCGATGGGCTTGCCCATCTCGCGCACGATGATCTTGGCGAGGTCCTGCGCCCGGTCGTTGTAGATCTGCGCGACCTTGCGGACGACCTCGGCGCGCTCCTCCACGCTCGTCCCCCGGCCCCAGCCCGCATGAGCGGCGTGCGCGCGCCCGATGGCGTCGCGAAGGGCGTCGTCCGTGATCGTCTCGTAAGTCTGGATCGTCTCCCCGGTCGCGGGGTCGATGACGGCGTAGTCGGTCGTGGCCATGGCCGTGATCCTACGACCTATCCGATCCGCCTCGCTATCTCGGGATAGTCGAGGACGATCCCGTCGCGGTCGAAGACGATGTCCTGCGCGAACTCCTCGCCGTCCGGACCGCGTTCCTCGAAGCGAACGACGTGGTTCCCGTCGCCGTCCGGGCCTCGAGACGTGTAGCGCTGGAGCGAGCGGTGCAGCGCGAGACTGGGCAGCTCGACCCAGATCATCACGAGCTCGGGCGCGCTGCCGCCCTCGAGCAGGCCGTGCCGGAGCACCGGCAGCGTGTTGAGCACCGGACACAGCTCGACGTCCGGGTCGAGGGCGTCGTCGAACGCGCTCATGTCGCCGCCCGGATCCGGCAGGTCGACGGCGCCCTCGACCGCGGTGTCGGCGGTCCAGGCGCCCGCTTTCGAGCGGCGCAGGTCGAGCCGCCTGCTCCAACCGAGGCCGCGTGTCTCGATGGCGAGCCGCGAGGTCACGAGGTCGGCGCCCGTCTTCAGCACGAGCTCCGACCGGTAGGGCACGGGGCTCGCGCCCACCGCCGTGCTGCGCGCCCTGAGCCGCCCGCCGTCGAGCGTGATCTCCGCGTACTCGGCGCCGAGGTCGTCGTAGCGGAGCCAGGTCACGGCGCGGGTCGTGTCCGTCACGGCGCGATCAGTTCCCGGAGCGGCACGATCTGCGCCATGCGCCTGAACCCTGCCGGGCTCAGGTGAACGTGGTCCCCGCTGTCGTATCGGGGGCGCAGTCGGTCGAGGTGATCGGGATCGCGCAGGGCGGCGTCGAAGTCGATGACCCCGTCGAACGGCGCCCCTGTCCGGATCCAGCCGTTGACGGCCTCCCGCACGGCCTCCCCCGCCTCACCGTGGCCAGGGGGCTGGTCGCTGCCACGGAACGGTGTCAGGGTGCCACCGTAGATGCGGATGCCGCGAGCATGCGCACGCGCGATCATCCGGCGCTGTCCCGCGATCAGGTCCCGCGCCCGGGCGCCGAACCCGATGTCGTTGATCCCAGCCAGGAGGATCACGTCCGTGACCCCGGCTCTGGCGCAAGGCGTCCCGGCCGAGACGGCTCTCGGCGCTCGTCGTCGGCCCCATCGATCCGGATCACCGAGCAGACGCCGCCAGATACCCCGCGTTCACGACCGACAGCGTCCGTCCCCTGCGCCGGACGAGTCGCCGGGCGAGGACGTCGGGGTACGTCGCGTGCGCCCACTTCGCGACCGGGGGTGCCGCGAACTTCCCGGAACCGTCGGTGAGCGAATCGCCGAGCGCCACCACCGTGCCCCTGAATCGTGGCCGCGCCTGCACGTCGATGCCGGTGGTGAACATCCAGCACGTGATGCGCTGCGCCGATGGCAGCAGGGTGTCGGACACCCGGTCGCCCGGCGCGACATAGCTCGGGTACCCGAGGGCGTGGACCGTCGGCCTCTCACTCGTCCCGCTGACATGGACGCTCACCGCCAGCCTGCTGAGCGGCGCGACACGCAGCCGGACCCCGTCGCTCAGGACGTCCGAGCCCGGGGGGATCACGACCGGCATCCTGCCTCCGAACAGGACGCGCCTGAGGGTCCGCGGACGGATCGCCGCGCCCCTGGCGGCGACCGCCACGGACGCTCGCCCGACCCGGAGCGGGGCGGTGCCGAACTCGTTGCTGAGGCGGATCCGGACCCGATCGCCGCCCGCATGCACGAACGCAACGTTGCGCACCGTCTGATCCGACATCCCGAAGCCGGGGCCGCAGCTGTTGCCCGGCAGGTCGAAGAAGTGCCGCTCCGGCGCCATCGACCACGCTGCGAGCCAGTTGCGCTCGGCTGCCACGGCAGCACCCGCGGCGACGAGCATCGAAGCGAGCGCGGCCGCGACCGCCGCTGCCCTCCGCCAGAGCGGCGCTCTCATGGAGCCGCGCCCGCGACCGCCTCCGCCAGCTCCTCGATCTCGCGAGCGATGCCGGCGGCGATCAGGTCGAGGCCGTCCACGGCGTCGGCGTCGGCGCAGAGACCGAACGAGATCCGGCCCGCGGCCGACACCACGGCCACGCGCAGCGCGTGATGGTGCGCGATCTCGGCAAGCGAGTGCAGCTCGAGCAGCGGCGCCCCGAGCACGAGCTGCGCACCGCGCGGCCCCGGGACGTTCGAGACGTTCAGCGTGAACACGCGCGGGCTCATCGCCCAGTGCTCGGCCTGGCGCTCGAGCGAGCGGGACAGGTGCGAGAGGTCGCGGAAGAAGACGTCGAGCGCCTGGGCGTCGTGGCGCCTCTTGCGCTCGCGCGTCTCCTCCGCGATCGCCGCGAGCCGCTCGAGCGGCTCCGTGTGCTCGAGCGGCAGGTCGACGACCATGAACGAGTCGCGGTTCGCCTCGTCGTCGTCGCGGCTGTGGAGGCTCACCGGCACCTTCACCCTCAGGTGTCCCGCGGCGACTCCGAGCGCGCCGAGCCAGTTGCGCAGCCCTCCGCCCACCGCCGCGAGGACCACGTCGTTGATCGTCGCGCGCCCGGGCGCCGCGTGGCCGATCCTCCTGAGCAGCTCGAGCGGCGCGTCGACGAAGTCGACCTGGCGGCGCGGACCGGCGGGCCGGTCGAGCGGCGAGCGCGTACCGCCTCCGCGCAGCTCGCGGCGGAGCGCGCGCGTCACGCTGCCGGCGCTCGGGGGCCTCGCGGCCGGGGCCTTCGCTGTCGCCGGGGCGGGCGGTCTCCTCGACCGGCTCGAAGAGCAGCGCCCGCGCCATGCGCATCGAGGCCATGCCGTCCGCGAGGGCGTGGTGGATGCGCCACACGATCGCCGTGCGTTTCCCCGGCGAGCGGCGAGACGACCTCCATCTGCCAGAGCGGGCGCTCCCGGTCGAGGCGAGTGGCCATCGTCTCTCCGACCAGGCGGCGCAGGCCCGCGTCGTCGGTCTCCTCGCGGCCGACCACGTGCTGAGCGAGATCGAAGCCGGGGTCGTCCTGCCAGGCGGGCGGTCCCGGGTCCGGGTCGAGCCGCATGCGGAGCCGCGGCACCGCGTCGAGCCGCTCCCCGACGTGCGCCCGCACCTCGCCGGCGGAGCGCACACCGTCGAGGACGATCACCTTGCAGGTGTGCCCACAGACGTTGCCGGATTCGAGCGCGAGAATGCGCGCGTCCTCGGCGGTCAGCGGCTGCCGCGTCACGGACCCATGCCGAAAAGCTCCGAGTCCGGGGAATATGTGCAGACGGAGCTCACGGAATTGCTCAACTTCGACATTGAATCCCATGTGGACGGCGACAGGGCCGTCGTCAACGTCAGAGGCGACCTCGACCTCCAGGTCGCGCCGCGCGTTGCTCAGGAGCTGACGAGCGCCGAGGCCGGGAACCCGAGCGTGCTGATCGTCGACCTGAGCCGCCTCAGCTTCATGGACTCGAGCGGAATGGGCGTGATCGCCGCGGCTCACGCGCGCGCCGTCGAGGCCGACCGCCGCTTCGTCGTCGTGGGCCCGCCCTACTCGGTCCGGCGCGCCTTCGAGCTCTCCGGGTTCGACGAGGTGATCACCGTCGTGGAGGACATCGCGGAGGTCTAGGGCGCGCCGAGCGGGATCCGCTCGTCGGCGCGTCCGAGCCACGCCCGGCTCGCCCTCGCCCGGTAGAGGCGCCTGTCCTCAGGAGCGCGCACGTCGTCGACCGACCACGCCGACAGGCCCTGGTCGACGGAGCGGCGCGAGTAGACCGCCATCGCGTGCGCGAGCGCGCCGTCGTCCGTGACCTGCTCGGCGCTGCAGTCCAGGTACACCCCGGCAGCCTGAGCCGGGGCCACGCCCGAGTCGAAGATCACGACCGAGACCTCGGGTCGGGCGGCGATGTTGAGCGAGTGCCGGGCCCCGGGCGCGGACACCCAGAGCAGCTCGCGGTAGCCGTCGGGCGCAAACCAGACCGGCGAGGCCCACGGCCGCCCCTCCGCGTCCGCGGTCGCGAGCGTCATGTAGCGGGCGCGATCGACGATCCCGCGCGCGACCTGCTCGCTCCTCCGTCAGCGCGGGCCCACCGCCCGGATGCGCCGCGTGGCCTTCACGTATCCGGCCTTCGTGGCGCGCGCGGTCGCCGACCGTCCCGGGCAGCTCGAGCGTGACGGTGCCGTTCTGGCCCGTGCGGCCGGACCTGCCTCCCACGCGCACGCGCGCGCCCGAGACGGGGTCCCCCGCGTCGAGGACCGTGAAGCGGACGTCCGACGACACGTCGCGCCGCAACCGCCCCGGCCTGGCGACAAGCGTCAGGCCCGGCAGCAGCCGGCGGTGGTAGACCGCCGACTCCGAGCGTTGTTCCGATCTGGAAGTTCGCGAGCACGTCGAGCATGCCGCCGCGCGTCGCGCTGCTGCTCAGGTTGTTGCCCTGCGCCGAGCCTCGGGGGCGTCCGCCGCTCACCACGGCCCGAAGAAGGTCCCGCCTCGGTTCGAGCGCGTCGCGAACAAGCGCGGACCGCCCAGCGTCTGCCTCACCCAGGCGACCCAGAGGCGCCCGTCGGAGGTCGCCGCGACCGTCACGGCGCGACTCGGACTGCCGGGTCCGGGCGATCCGCTGGGCGGAGTCGTCGCCGACCCGCCAGAGCCAGATTCGGACTCCTGCCCACCGGATACGCGACGAAGAAGCCGCCACCGGCGCGTGCCGCGAGCGGCGTGAGGCCGCTCATCCCGCTCGTCATCCCACCGGTTCCCGGCATGGTCGCCGCGTCGCCGGCCGGTGGCTCCGCCCGGCGCGACGCCGCGGGCGAGCACGCCGCGGCTTGGCTGCTCCGGACGAGTACCAGGCGAGCATGGCGGCCCCCGCCGCGTCGGCGGCGATGTTCGGGTTGTAGCCGTACTGGCCGTAGCCCTTCTGGTAATCGTGGATCGGCGACGTGCGGGACAGTCCGGAATGCACCCAGGTTCCGAGCGTTCCCGCCCAGGTCTGCAGCATCTCGCCACTCGGGAGCGTACCGCCGCCGCGACCGGGTAGGCCGCACGCCTGACCGCCGTCGGGGACGATGTTGTCCTGGCCGGGCGTCCACACCGGCCCCGCCGTCCGCTCGAGAGGAATGTGCTCATCTCGTCGAGCTTCTCGCTCGGGGGTCGTGGACCGGATGGCGGGGGCGAAGACACGCAGCCCGGCGGGTCGACGACGAGCGCGGGATTCTGGAAGCAGTTCCATCCCGGCCGCGATCGTCGAGGTGGCGCCCAGGCGGCCGTCGGCCGTGATGGCCGTGTGATTGAGGTGCATGCTGTTCTGGCACCGCGGGGTCAGACCGCTGCCACGCCAGGTGCAGGACGCCATCCGGCGTGCGCGACGACGCCGGCCTGGTCGGATACCCCCGAGGTCGGGTGTCGTCACCCGCTTCCAGGGAGCCGCCTCGGCGGTGGGAGCGACGAGCAGGGCGAGGGCGAGGGCGACGAGCCAGAGGAGCCTCATTCGCAAACCATAAGATCCGTTTCTCGCGGCGTGGGAGAGGTTTCGCGCCTCCCTGCCCCGGAAAGTCGGGCTCTGGTGGGTCTCACGCAGGTTGATCGCCCTCGTCGTTGCCGGAGCCGCGCTCGTCGGCGCGGCTCCCGCACTCGCCGCGCCCGAGCTGTCGGTCTCCGAGGACCTCGCCGACCGCCGCTACGGCGTCGCGGGCGAGCGCGCCCGCGTGATCGGCTTCCAGGACGGCCGCTTCTACGCGAACGGCTGGCACATCACCGGCGAGATGGGCGGGATCTGGAGCGAGCCGATCAAGCTGCTCGACGGCGTCTGGTTCGGCGTGGGCGACGAATGGGTCGGCCCGGCCACGGAGTTCCGCAGCGGCTTCGGCTACACGGAGCTCGACCTGCCGGCGGCCGCCGGGCTCCAGGTCGAGCGCACCGACTTCGTGCCGGACGGCCGCCGCGCCGCGCTGTTCGGCCTGACGTTGACGAATGGCGGCGCCGCGCCCGTGAGCGTCCCGGTGCGGGTCGAGGCCCACTCCGAGCTGCTCAGCGAGTACCCCTGGGGCTTCGACGGGGTCATGCCGAACGCGTCCGACAACCTCGAGGACACGGCTGCGTTCGACGCCGGCGCCGGCGCACTGGTCTTCCGCGACCAGGGAAGCCTGCCGCATCCGAACGCGCCTGAGCACGACTACGCCGCGCTCGTGGCAGCCGACCGCGCGCCCGCGTCCGGCGAGACGGGCGCGTCGCCGAACGGCTATCGCGGCCCGCAGGGGGCCAACGTCTGCACCGGTCAGGAGATGCCGCGCGAGTGCGACGACGGGCCCTTCGGCAAGGGTGCGGGCGGCCGCCTGACCTACGAGCTGACGATTCCCGCGGGCGGCTCTGAGACCCTCTGGGTCGCCGCCGCCGGCTCGGACGAGGGGCTCGACGCCGCGCGCGCCGAGCTCGGGGCCGCGCTCGACGATCCCGCCGCCCTGCTCGAGGCGAAGATCGAGGAGCGCACGCGCTGGGCCGGCTTCACCCGCCTGTCGCTCCCGGGCGACCCTCGGCTCGCCCAGGCGGTCGACTGGGGCAAGCAGAACATCCTCGACCTCACGCGGGCAGCCGAGGACCTCGAGATCCGCTGGACCGACCAGGGCCGCCAGTTCCCCGCGCCCGCAGGCACGGTCGAGCGCGCGCGCTGGGTGGGCGCCGGCTTCCCGGACTACCCGTGGATGTTCGCCACCGACGGCGAGTACACGGCGTTCGCGAGCGTCGCCGTCGGCCAGTTCGAGGCGATCAAGGACCACCTCGCGGGCATCGCCGAGATCTCCGACCTCCTCAACGAGCGCTCCGGCGTCGTGACGCACGAGGTGGTCTCGGACGGCTCGATCTGGTTCGGCAACGACTCGAGCCACGTGGATCCGGCCACCGGCGAGCGCCGCTACGACTTCAACACGGACGAGACGGTCAAGTTCCCGAGCGCGCTCGCGCTCGTCTGGCGCTGGACCGGTGACGACGGCTTCCGCGACTCGCTCTACGACTTCGCGAAGCGCAACCTGCGCTACGTCGTCGAGCGCCTCGACGAGGACGGCGACGGCTGGCCCGAGGGCTCGGGCAACGTCGAGCGCGGCGGCATGGGCGTCGAGAAGCTCGACAACTCCGTCTACCTGATCCGCGGCCTCTACGACCTCGCCGACATGGCGCGCTCGAAGCGCGACGGGGCGACGCTCGGATGGGCGCTCAGCCACGCGCGGCGGCTCGAGAACCGCTTCGAGGAGACCTGGTGGATGCCCGCCGAGCGCCAGTACGCCGACTCGATCGACACGCCGCCCCTCGGCGGCCCGAACGACCGCCAGCAGGACAAGCACTGGATCGGCGTCACGCCGATGGAGGCCGAGCTCACCGTGGGGAGCGAGGCATGGCCGGGGCTGGCCATCCGCCCCCACGGGCGGCGGGCGCTCGCGGAGCGCGAGACCGACTGCTACAGCGGCAGCCGCCCCTACAACCTCGGGCTGTTCCACACCGGCTGCGAGGGAGGGCCCGAGGGCACGGGCGAGCGCGTCATCTTCGGCCTCAACACCGCGATCCAGGCCGTCGGCGAGGGCAACTACGGGCGGCTCGGCCCCGGCCGCCAGCAGCGCTACACCGACGCCGAGGCGGAGCCGATGTTCGGTCAGCCGTTCACCGGCGGCACGCCCGACGAGCAGCCCGGCGCGCTGCCCGAGATCCTGCCCTCACCCGACTTCGACCCCGAGGGGCCGAATGACGCGAACATCCTGCGCTGCTGGACCTGCCGCGCGATGTTCGTGCAGGCGTGGGGCCACTACGGCACCGCCTGGCCGGTCGTTCACCAGCAGCTCGGCGTGCGACCGGACCTCGGCCGCGGCCGCCTCGAGGTCGTCCCGCAGGTGCCGCCCGGGCAGTCGAGGATCGCCGGGGCGAACATCCGCCTCGGCGACGGCGCGGCCAGGGTCCGTGCCACTCACAGGGGCTCGATCTACCGGACCAGGGTTGTCGCGCGCGCGGAGCTCGAGCGGCTGACGCTGGGGCACACGCTCCCGCGCAGGGCCTCGGTGGCGAGCGTCGAGCTCGACGGCGAGCGCGTGGGCTACCGCGAGCGCCTGACGAACCGCGGTCTCGAGATCCTCGTGCGAGCGCCCGCCGACGGCGAGGCGCATGTGCTCCGGGTCGTCCGCGGCTAAGCCGTCCGCCGCGGCGCCCCGCGACAGACCGAGATCAGGTCGCTGAGCACCCCCTGCCCGGCGAGCTCCGGCCCGGCGCCGGGCCCCGTGATCGTGACCTCGCCGACGGGCTCCGCGCGCAGGACGACCGCGTTCGCGGTCCCGTCGACTCGCGCGAGGGGGTCGTCGATCGGGAGCAGCGCCGGGCGGATCTCGGCCTGCACCTCTCCGCGGCCGTCGGGCGCGGAGAAGTCGAGGGTCGCCAGTTGGCGCAGCGTGCCCTCGCCCTCGAACTCGGCCGGGTCGAGGCCGGCGATGCCGCGGCACGCCACCTCCTCGGGGCGGAGCTGGCGCCTGAACACGAGCGCGGCGAGGATCAGCAGCTTCGCGACGCTGTCATCGCCGTCCACGTCCGCGCTCGGGTCGCGTTCGGCCAGGCCGGCCGCCTGCGCCTCGGCGAGTGCGTCCTCATACGAGGCACCGGCATTCATGCGGGTCAGGATCTGGTTCACGGTCGCGTTCAGCAGGCCCCGCAGGCCGAGGGGCGTGGACCCGGCGAGGCCTTCGGTCAGCGCCCGCAGAAGCGGCGTCCCGGACATCACGGTCGACTCCGCTCGCAGCTCCACGCCGTTCTCGCGGGCCAGCTCGAGCAGCTCCACCCCGTGCAGCGCGACCGGCCACTTGTTCGAGGTGACCGCGGGGATGCCGCGCCCGAGCGCCTCGCGCAGATGCGCGAGCCCCGGCTCACCGTCCGCGCGGGGGCTCGCGGTGACCTCGACCAGCACGTCCGCCTCGGTCGCCCGCATTCCCTCCAGGGCGGTTGGCCAGTGGCGCGCGCCCGGGAGCTCGGTCAGCGGGCGCTCGCCGATGCCGCGCAGGTCGAGACCCTGCGCGTCGTAGAAGAATCCTTCGCTCGCGTTCGCGACGCCGACGATCGTCGGAGCCACGCCGTAACGGTCCCGCAACCGCGCCGACCCGTCGTGCAGCGCCCGCAGCAGCCACCGCCCGACCGTCCCGGTCCCCACGACCCAGACCCGCATGCGGGCGAGTGTGACAGCCGGTCAGCGACCGGAGGAGCGCCGGAACGCCACCGTGGCCGGCATGCAGCACGCAACCGGCCCGCGCAGCAGCCAGTAGTTGTTCGACGAGGCCACGCAGTAGTACTGCGGGTCCGACGACGTGCACGTGTTCGTGGCCGGATCGGTCCAGGGATACGTGTGCGTCAGGGTGAAGCTGATGCCGGCGGGCGGCGGCGGCTGGGCGAGCACGTTCGGGTCGGTGGTCAGGACCCAGACGCCCTGGTTCGAGCAGCCGCGCAGGAAGCCGCCGTCCGATTGCCAGAAGATCTCCGTGTCCGCTCCCGTCGGCAGCTTCGAGTGCGACGGGACGAGGGCCTGGAACGGAATGCCCGGGTCCCAGGAATCCGTATCCCACTTCGACTCGGCGGCCGCCTCCACGCCGTACCCGGTCTCGTTCACCAGGCCGATCGGGCAGTCGTGGCCGCCGTTGTCCCCGCTCGCCACCTGGTCGTTCGGCACGATCGAGAGCGATGCCGCTCCGAACTGGACCCCGCTCTGCGCCGCGCGCGCGTCCCGGACCGGAACGCGCCGGTCGTTGAGCTGCTTGACCCGATAGCTGACCGAGTGGCGCGCCGCGCTGTAGCGCGGGCGGCTCAGCCGGAAGGCCGGCTCGTCGCCGCCGCGGTGGCCCGCGACGTGCAGCGTTCCGATTGCAGGCCGGCCCGCGACGAACACGCGGCGGTGGAGCCGGTTGACGTGGACGACCCCGAAGTCACCGCCGCCCAGGACCCAGCTGACCCGCGCGCGCACGCCGTGCAGGGTCAGGCGGCCGCCCTTCAACTCACCGGTCTTGGCCGAGTGGGTGAAGGTCGGCGCGGCCGCGGAGACCGAGGGCACCACGGCCCCCATGACCGCAATCGCGACGACCAGTGCGGCAATTCTCTGAGCGCGTGGGGTACCCATATCGGCGCGATCGTACCTGGAAGGGTCACCGCCACGCAAAGACCGGCTCCTCCACGTGATCGACGCGCTCGCCGATCCGCCCGCGCAGCGCGACCTCGCGGAACTGGAGGAGGAGCGCGCCGGTCGGCGCGTGGATGAGGTCGTTGCCGAGCGGCACCTGCAGGACCGGCTTCTCGCTCTCGGGGATCTCGATGAACCGGGGCTCGCCGGCGAGCAGCGCGTGCAGCCCGATTCGGTAGGCCGCGAGGACCTCGCCGGGGTCCGGCGTGAGCGTCGGGTCGCCCTCGCACCAGAGGACGACGGGCGTGATCACGAAGCCCGAGCGCGTGGCGTAGTCGTCGAGCCAGCCGACGACGCTGTCGGGCCCGAGGCGCAGCCCGACCTCCTCCTCCACTTCGCGGAGCGCGGCGTCGAGCGGCGACTCGCCGTCCGCCAGCCGTCCGCCCGGCAGCGCCCACTGGCCCGGGTGATTGCGCATGTTCGAGGGCCGGCGGCACAGCAGAAACGCGGCGCCGCCCGCCACGCCCACCATCCGGCCGTCGAGCGGCCGGCCGCGCTCATCGCTCGAGTCGCCCGGTACCACGGACATGTCGATGTCACCCGCGGCGACCGCGTCGACGTCGTCGCGGTCGGCGTCGCTGTCGAGGACGACGACGGCGACCGCCGCGTGCCGGCGGCCGTCGAGCGGCAGCTCGCGGCGCGGGTGGGCGGCGAGGCGCTCGCTCAGGCTGGCGCGCAGGGCCTGATCGAAGTCGATCACCCCTCCATTCTCTATGGCAGCGCGAGCTTCCCGTTGCGTGCGAGCAGGTCCACCGCGTGCAGCGTGATGTAGCCGCGCCAGTCGAGCGCCCCGGCCGGGGAGATCTTCAGGTAGTCGACGGTCCACCCGCCGTCCTCCTGCTGGCCGGCCGCGAGTCGCTCGAGGTCGCGCGCGATCACCTCGTCGCTGAAGGCGGAGCGCGCCGGCCGGTCCGGGTAGGGCGCGATGTCGAGCGGGCGCAGCATCTCGTCCTCGGTCCCGCCCTGGACGCGGATGCAACCGTCGGCCGGGACCCACTCGCCGAGCCGCCGCAGCAGGTCGCCCGCCTCGGGGTACTCCCCCGCCACGGCGTCGAGGAACTGGATCGAGAACGCGAGCACGTAGGCGAACGGCGTCTCCTCCATCGCCGCGATCGAATCGAGGCTGTAGCGGATGGCTCGCTCGAGCCAGGGATGGGCCGCGACATCGGGGTCGTGGGCGGCCACTCGCTGCGCGGCCGCGGCCGTGATCGAGGTGATCTGAAGCGAGGACGCGGAGGAATCGGCGGCCTGCCACCACGGCCCCGATCCCACCGGGGTCCCGAGCGGCAGGGCGAACGGGAGGCCGCCGTCGGGGAGCGAGACGGATTCGAGCCAGTCGCACAGGGCCGCGGCGCGCGGCGTCCGCTCCGGCGCCACCTCGGCGAAGACCTCGAAGGCGTGCCTGGCGGCGCCGGGCTGGCTCTCCGGGCTGCGCAGGTCGGGCTCGAGGCCGAGGCCGTAGCCGCCGTCGGGGTTTCGATAGCCGTCGAGTGCCGCGAGGGCGGCCTCCGGGTCGCCCTTCCCGACGCGGAGATCGAATCGGCGCCGGTCCAGCACCCGGGCGTGCGTGATCATGAAGTCGGCTGCTGCCTGAAGGTCGATGGTCATGGGCTCGATCCTGCCGACCGGGAGCGCCGGCGTCTTGAACGAAACGGACGTCCCGTCCGTCAGCCGGCGGGCGGCGTTGCCCAGTGGCGCACGAACGCCGTCGGCGGCAGGCCGGCGAGCCGCCGCGTCTCCCGGGTCAGGTGGGCCTGATCCGCGTAGCCCGCCTCGGCCGCCAGCCGAGCGAGGTCGCCTCCGCCGCGCTCGACCGACCGGACGAAGCGGCGGAAGCGCAGGATTCGGCTGAGCGTCTTCGGCCCGTAGCCGGCGGCGGAGTGGAAGCGCCGTCTGAGCTGCCGCTCGCTGATGCCGAGCTCGCGCGCCGCGGGCCCCACGCCCCGCCTCGCCACCTGGTGCACCGCCTGCGCCACGACCGGGTCGGTGCGACGCTCCGCCGCCACGGCTGCGAAGCGCCTCAGAACCTCGAGCGGCTCGAGGCCCCCGTGGAGATCGAACTCCCGGCCGAGCTCGGCGGCGGGCACGCGCAGGTCACGCACCGCGTCCACCGGCGCCTCGAGCACCGCGCCGCCTGCGCCGGGCAGCAGTCGCATCCCCACCAGCACGTCGCCCTCCGCCACCGTGACGAGCTTCGGTCCGGTGTCCGGGCCCGCGACCACGGTGCCCTCGCCCTGCCGCCACACCAGGTCGGTGCATCCGTCGGGCACGATCCGCACCTCGCGGGAGGCGCCGGAGACCCTCGTCCAGAGACAGTCGACGACACCGCGGAGTGCCCGCGGCGGCGCAAACTCTCGGTATCCCGGGGAAAGGTCCATGCCCTGAGTCTGCCACTCAGCTGAAGGTCTCGAGGGCGTCCTCCATCGTGCCCGCCCCCGCCTCGCATTCGCGCCGCGCGCGCGGCTCCGGCAGCCTCGGGCAGCCCGCGCTTCCGAAGCGTCCGTCCGTGACCACGGCGAGCACCTTCCCCATCCAGCCGTAACAGGACGCGCGCGAGCTCGGCGGGAACTGGGCGCAGCCCTCGATCAGCCGGACGAACTCGCCCAGCGGCGCGTCCAGCAGGTTCTGCACCTTCGTTCCGCGCACGCAGCTCGCGGCGTCCGCCGCGGACGGGAGCCCGGCGCAGATCGCGAGCTGCGCGGCCGGGTCGGCGGGCCCGATGACCGCCGCGCCCGTGATGCAGCCCGCGCGCTGCACGCCCCGCAGGCCCGTGCAGAGGTCCTGAAGGTCGCGCGGGCTCTCGAGCTGCAGGCCCGCGGGACGGACCTCCAGGAATGCCCGGTACCAGCAGGGGCGCACGTAGGCCGCCGGCTGCGCGCCGCACAGCAGCCTGGGGTTCGTCTCGGGGTCGGCTCGGCTGCTTCGCGTCGTCCGCGCCCTTCACCGCGAACCAGTAGTCGTGGTACGCGCCCTGCGCGCAGTCGGCGGCGGTGTCGCGCCCGAGCGCCGTGCACAGCTCGAGCGCCGGCTCGAGCTGCTCCCCGTACACGCGCATGAAGGCGTGGCCGAACCCGTGCACGCAGCTGTAGCGCTGGTAGCGCGTGCCGGCGCCGGCGCACGCGCTGACGGCGCGGGCGGGCTCTGAGACGTCGAGCTTCGGCGCCGCGCCTGTCACGAGCCCATGCGCGAAGCCCGCGCTGCAGCCGGGGTCGTTGCTCTGCGGCAGGTACTCCATCAGGGTGGCCGGGCTCACATCCGCCTCGCGCGCGAACCGGCGCCCGACGGTGTGCATCACCACATGGCAGTTCTCGAGCAGGAAGCCGCCCGAGCGCCAGGACAGATCCGCGATCGCCTCGACCGCGGGGAGCGGATCGTCGCGACCGGACACGAGGCGGGTGAAGCGGCGGGCGAGGCACGCGCGCGCGGCGTCGTCGCCGAGCCGCTCGCAGGTCTCGAGCGCGGCAGGGCTCAGCTCCGGCGGCGGCTCGCGCTCGTCGTCCCCCGAGAGCAGCGCCACGGAGACGCCCGCCAGCACGAGCGCCGCCGAGACCGCGGCGACGAGCGCGACGAGCGACCGCCTGCTCACGGCCGCATCGTCGCTGTCAGCTCGTCATCCCCCGACGATCGTGAACGTCCGCTGCCCGAACGAGGTGTTGCCCTTGATGTCCGTCGCACGCCACTTGAACGTAGTCGTCGTCGTGACATGGAAGACCTCACCCGGCTCGCGCGGACCCGTCGAGTCCCAGGCGGTCGAGGTCGCCGTCGGAGTCGACCCGTCGGTCGTGTAGCGGATCACCGCCGGCTCCTCGCCGAACACGAAGGTCGTGTCGATCGGCACCGTCGAGCGGCTCTCACCCGTCATCCGGACCTGTGGCGCCCTGCGGTCCTTCGCGTACTCGAGCGCCGACTCGAGCAGGCCGTAGTTGCCGGCCGCGAACTCGAGCGCCTCCGCCTTCCCCTCCTCGTAGGCGGGCTGGAATCCGACGCCGGTCTGGAGCGCCGCGCCCTCCACCCGCGTCCCGCTCGGGTGGGCGTTCGTGAGCGGCTGGGTGAAGATCACGTTGGGTTGGCGCACTCGCGGAATTCACGGCCGCGACCGTCCGGGTCTCCTCGTTCGGCTCCGTCCGCGCCGACGCGCAGCGTGTCGCCCGGCTTCAGGTAGGCGATGCCGCCGGAGTTCGGGTTGATGCGGATCCCGCTCGCACCGGCCGCCGTCGCCGCTGTCGTGTTGACGAAGAACAGGTCGGCGCCCGTCTCGAAGCTGTACGCGATCACGTCGCGCTCGTACCAGTGCTCATCCGCGCTGTTGCCGGCGGCCGAGTAGAGCACGTCCGCGATCGGGCCCGTGCGCTCCGGGAGAATCGCCGTGTTGCGAACCTCCTTGATCCGGTTGAGGATCTTGTCGCCGGCCGCGAAGAAGTACTTCTCGATGCCGATGTTGGCGTGGTCGAGGTCGCCCTCGGCGCGGTCCGGCAGATACGCCCCCGGGGCCCACATGAAGTAGCCGCCGAAGCTGTGGATGTTGTTCGAGAACTTGATGTTGTCGAACGTGTCCGCGATCCAGATGCTCGTTCTTGATCTCAGGCTCAGATGCCTCTCCCGGACCCGCGTACACCTCGCTCGATGCACGAGTACGACGCGCCGATGTAGCCGTCGAAGATCGTCCCGACGGTGTTGTTGCGGTTCATGTCGGTGCCCCAGGCGGTGCGTGCAGCCGGGTCGAGCGCGGTGTACGCGACACCGGTATCGGGGTTCACCCGCGCCTGCCAGAAGTTCGGCGCGAACGGGTTATCCGTCTCCTTGCCGCCGATGACGCAGTGGTTCGTCATGTTCTTCGCTGCGACGCGAAGTTGTGCATCGAGTAGTGCGCGCCATCGGGGTTCGAGGACGGCAGGATGAAGATGTCCAGGTTGTTCACCAGGTCCTGCGTCCGCGGGTCGATCGCGTAGTTGCGAAGCAGCTGCTCTGCCGTCTCGAGGCAGGTCAGCGGCGTCGCCCACTCGCGGGCGTGCTGCTGGCAGTAGAGGAAGACGCCGACCTTCGAGCCGTCACGGCGCTTGCCGATCCGCAGCACCTGATACTCGAACGGCCCGCGCTGAACGTGCGTGTTCGTGGCTCGTCGTGAGGAAGTCGGACAGGTTCACGCGCGCCCGCGGCTGCACGATGCCCGAGCCGGGGACGAGCGGCGGGTCCGCGTTCGACACGCGGGAGAAGACGCTCGCCACCACGAGCCCGCTCGCGGCGGGGTACGCGTTGATCGCGGCGACCACCTGACTTGCAGTGCTCGTGAGCTGGCCCGACGAGTTCGTCGCGAGGCTCACTGCGATGTGCTTGTCCGTGACGCTGACGCTCAGGGCGGAATCCGGCGTCATCGGGTTGCGGAACTCGGCGCTGATGTCGTTCCCGCCCTCGTGGCCCCACGCGCGGGAGGTGAGGACGACCGCGCTCTCCTGGCCGAGTCTCGTGTTCGGCGTGACGCCGATGTCGAACGCGCCGGACATCGTCGCCTGCGCGCGCCGCTGGTAGCCGTTCGTCTCGTTCGGAAGCGTGATCAGCTCGCTGATGTTCGGGAACTCGGCCGCGAGCTGACCCAACTTCGCGTAGACCTCGGTCGGGTCCATGTAGTGGCGTGGTGAAGTCGCTCATGAACGTCGAGCTCATCGGCGGCAGGCCGCCGCCGAGCCAGGTCTGCACGTCGGCCTCGGCCGTGTCGCCTGCTCGACGCGACCCGCACGCGGCTCGGTCGCGGCGGGGACGCGGTCCCGGGCTCGCCGATGCGGACGAGCTCGCGGTGCTCGATGTAGGTGTTGGGCTCGGTGTCCGGGTCGACGTTCGTCGACATGACCCGCGCCTGCGCGCCGATCGCCGTGCCGGGCCCGTTGTCCCACGACAGCGCGAGGGTAGGGCCGGCGTACGCGCCGTTCGCCGTCGACGCCCCCGAGCCGGGTCTTCGCCTCGACGGAAAGGAAGCGCCCGTCGCGGTTCTCGAAGTAGTCGACCCGCAGGATCACGACCTCGTCCGTATGCGACAGGGTTCCAACCTGCTCGCCCTCGGCCGCGGCGATGGCGCGGTTCTCCGCGCGCAGGGCCGCCTGCGGTCGGCGATCCGCTCACGCCAGATCGCCGGTCCCTCGATGGTCGCCCCGATGTCGTAGCCCGCGTCGGCGAGAGCGTCGATGTCGCCCTGCGTCCCGAAGACCGTGACCGTCACGCTGCCGTCGCCGTTGTGACGGAGGTAGTGGTCGTTGAACTCGACGCCGTAGCTGTCGGCTTCGAGCTGCAGCCGCAGCGCCGCCCCCTTGCTCGGCAACGAGACCTCGACGAGGCTCTTCCCCTGGTTGGGGTCGATGCCACGCCCCGGATCCTGCGCGGTGGCCACACCTCCCGTGATTCCAAGCAGGACCAGAACTGCGACGACGACGATCGTCCGCGACTGCACGCCTATGAACACGGGCTCTCCCCCTAGGTTTGGCCGGCTTGGACCTTCCCGGGGACGCGGTCCATCAAACCCGCGCCGGATCCGGCGTCGTCTTTGCACCGCTCCCGGGCTGAAGAACCTGGCGCGACCTAGCGCAGGTCGAGCCTCATCAACACGCGCGGGAAGCCGCTCAGCACCGAGTCGGTGTCGGCCGCCTTCGCGAACCCGGCCTGCTCGAACAGCCGGCGGGTGCCCACGTAGGCCATCGTCACGTCGATCTTCTCGCCGCGGTTGTCGAGCGGGTAGCCCTCGATCGCGGGCGCGCCGCGCTCCCGCGCGAACTCGACGGCCCCGCGCAGGAGATGGTGCGATATGCCCTCTCCCCGGTGGCCAGGCCGCACCCGGATGCACCAGACGGACCACACCGGGAGGTCGTCGACATGCGGGATCTTGCGGTTGCGCGCGAACGTGGTGTCGGCCCTCGGCGCCACGGCCGCCCAGCCCGCGACCTCCTCGCCGTCGTAGGCGAGCACGCCGGGCGGTCCCTCCTCGATCAGCTCCCTGACGCGCTCCCCGCGGGCAGGCCCGGCCAGCGCCCGGTTCTCCTTGGAGGGGATGCGGTAGCTCAGGCACCAGCACACGTTCGCGTCGGGCCGCTTCGGCCCGAGCATCGCGCGCACGTCCTCGAACGCGCTCGCGGGGCGGATCTCGATCGCCACGGAGGTACCGGTCAGGCGCCGACGTACTCCGCCAGGTGCTCGCCCGTGAGGGTCGAGCGCGCCTTGACGAGATCCGCCGGCGTGCCCTCGAAGACGATCTTGCCGCCGTCATGGCCCGGGCCCGGGCCGAGGTCGATGATCCAGTCGGCGTGCGCCATCACGGCCTGGTGGTGCTCGACGACGATGACCGACTTGCCGGAGTCGACGATCTGGTCGAGCAGCGCGAGCAACTGCTCGACGTCGGCGAGGTGCAGGCCGGTGGTCGGCTCATCGAGGACGTAGACCCCGCCCTTCTCGCCCAGGTGGGTGGCCAGCTTGAGCCGCTGGCGCTCGCCGCCGGACAGGGTTGTGAGCGGCTGCCCGATGGTGAGGTAGCCGAGCCCGACGTCGGCCAGCCGGACCAGGACCCTGTGCGCGGCCGGCGTGCTCGCGTCCCCGTCGCCGAAGAACTCCTCGGCCTCGGTCACCGACATCGCGAGCACCTCGCTGATGTCGCGGCCGCCGAGGTGGTACTCGAGCACCGACGCGTCGAAGCGCTTGCCGCCGCACTCCTCGCACGTGGTCGCGACCCCCGCCATCATGCCGAGGTCGGTGTAGACGACTCCGGCGCCGTTGCAGTTGGGGCAGGCGCCGTCCGAGTTGGCGCTGAACAGCCCCGGCTTCACGTCGTTCGCCTTCGCGAACGCCTTGCGGATCGGATCGAGCAGGCCGGTGTAGGTCGCCGGGTTGCTCCTGCGCGAGCCGCGGATCGCGCCCTGGTCGATCGAGACGACCTCCTCGCCGGCCGGGATCGAGCCGTGCACGAGCGAGCTCTTGCCCGATCCGGCGACGCCCGTCACGACCACGAGCACCCCGAGCGGGATGTCGACGTCGACGTTCTGCAGGTTGTGGGTCTTCGCGCCGCGGATCTCGAGCGCGCCGCTCGGCTCGCGCACGCCCTCCTTGAGGGCGGTCCGGTCGTCGAGATGCCTTCCGGTGATCGTCTTCCCCGCGCGCAGCCCGTCGACGGTGCCCTCGAAGCAGATCGTGCCGCCCCCCGCCCCGGCGCCCGGGCCGAGGTCGACGATGTGGTCGGCGATCTCGATCGTCTCGGGCTCGTGCTCCACCACGAGCACCGTGTTGCCCTTGTCGCGCAGCCGCAGCAGCAGGTCGTTCATCCGCTGCACGTCGTGCGGGTGCAGGCCGATGGTCGGCTCGTCGAAGACGTAGGTCACGTCGGTGAGCGAGGAGCCGAGATGGCGGATCATCTTCGTCCGCTGCGCCTCGCCTCCAGACAGCGTGCCGGAGGGCCGGTCGAGCGACAGATAGCCGAGCCCGATCTCCGCGAACGAGTCGAGCGTGTGCTGCAGAGCGGCGAGCAGCGGCGCCACCGAGGGCTCGTCGAGGCCGCTCACCCACTCGGCCAGGTCGCTGATCTGCATCGCGCATGCGTCCGCGATGCTGACCCCCTTGATCTTCGAGGAGCGCGCCTCCTTGCTGAGCCGCGTGCCGTCGCACTCGGGGCAGGTGGTGAAGGTGATCGCGCGGTCCACGAACGCCCCGATGTGCGGCTGCATGGCCTCCCTGTCCTTCGACAGGAACGACTTCTGGATCTGCGGGATCAGCCCCGTGTAGGTGAGGTTGATCCCCTCGACCTTGATCTTGGTCGGCTCCTTGTGGAGCAGGTCGTGCAGCTCGCGCTTGTTGAACTTGCGGATCGGCTTGTCCGGGTCGAAGAAGCCGCAGCCGCGGTAGATGCGGCCGTACCAGCCGGCCATGCTGTAGCCGGGGATGGTGATGGCGCCCTCGTTCAGCGACTTGCTGTCGTCGTAGAGCGCGGTGAGGTCGAAGTCGGTGACGGAGCCGCGGCCCTCGCAGCGCGTGCACATGCCGCCGGTGCGGCTGAAGGTCGCCTTCTTCGTGGTCGTCTTGTCGCCGCGTTCGACCGTGATGCCGCCGCTCGCCTTGACCGAGGCGACGTTGAAGGCATAGGCGCTCGGCGAGCCGATGTGCGGCTTCCCGAGCCGGCTGAACAGGATGCGCAGCATCGCGTTGGCGTCCGTGGCGGTGCCGACCGTGGAGCGCGGATCGGCGCCCATGCGCTCCTGGTCGACGCTGATCGCCGTGGTGAGACCGTCGAGCACGTCGACCTCGGGGCGCGCGAGCGTGGGCAGGAAGCCCTGCACGAAGGCGCTGTAGGTCTCGTTGATGAGCCGCTGCGATTCCGCGGCGATCGTCCCGAACACCAGCGAGCTCTTGCCCGAGCCGGAGACGCCGGTGAAGACCGTGAGCCGGCGCTTCGGGAGCTCGACGCTGATGTCCTTGAGGTTGTTCACCCGCGCGCCCTGCACCCGGATCAGGTCGTGGCTGTCGGCGGCGGCCGGCGCGGGCGGCTTCGAGTTCTTGCTCCCGGGTCTTCGTCTTCGTCTTCGTCTTGCTCATCGTGTCTCCATGTGGTCGTGCGTCACGCCAGCCAGCGGCCGTCGCGCATCAGCTCGCGGTCGGGAAGCTCGTTCACCTCGCGCCAGGCCTGGATGCGGCGCGGGGTGATGCGAAACCAGCGGTAGGGCGTCGCGAGCGAGCGCGGGTCGAAGCCGCTGCGCTCCGCGAATCTATCGCCCTGCTCCTGCGGCAGCGCGTCGATCTCGAGGACCTCGACGTCGCCCTCGATCATGGACACGTCGCGCGTGTGGCCGAGCGCGAGCCGCGCGCTGCCGGTCGCGGCGAGGTTCCTGCCGGTCGGGCTCGCCGCGGGCGTGGCCACGAGCAGCGCCTCGCCGTCCCAGTCGAAGGACAGCGGGACGAGGTACGGCGCGCCGTCCGCCGAGGCACTGGCCACCCAGACGTCCACGTCGCGGCCGAGCCGGTGCTCGGTGTCGCGGCGGCGCTCGGCGCGGGAGCGGGGGTCCGCGGTCGTGATGCTCATGGCCGTGCAGGCTAGGAGAGCTCGTCAGCCGCGGGCGATGTGCCTGGTGAGCAGGTCGTCGACGGAGGCGCTGCCGTCCACGATCGCGGCGTTGATCTCGACGTATGGCAGCTCCTCCGCCGGCACCTCGTCGTCCCTGTAGATGGCCTCGACCGGACACTCGGGCACGCACGCGCCGCAGTCGATGCATTCGACCGGGTCGATCACCAGCATCTGCTCCGCCTCGTGGATGCAGTCGACAGGGCAGACCTCGACGCACGACCGGTCGCGGCTCGCGATGCAGGGTGAGGTGATGACGTACGGCACTAGGCGCTTGGCGTCACGCGCCCGAGCCCCAGCCAGAGCGCGCCAGTCGAGCGGACGTGGCGCTCCATCGCGGCGCGCGCACGTGCCGGATCCCGGCGCGCGATGGCGCTCGCGATCGCGCGGTGCTCGCGGTCGGCGAGCTTCATCGCGTGACGCGGGACCGGCAGCAGCTCGCCCCAGCGGCGGACGTAGGAGCGAAGCTCGGATACGTGCCTCACGAGGTGAGGCGATTCCGTGGCGTCCGCGATCACGAGATGCAGCATCGTGTCGCGCTCACTCCACGGCTGATAGGCCGAGATCTCCGATGACTCGGAGATCAGCGCCTTCATGAACTGAATCTGAGCGTCGGTCGCTCGCTCGGCCGCGATCGCCGCGACTCCGCCCTCGATGACCACGCGCTCGTCGATCACGCTGCGCAGCTCCGACTCGAGCGGGAAGTCCGCCAGGGGCTCGGTGGGCGCCTGCTGCGTCGCGTCCTCGCTCACGAAGGTTCCGCCAAGCCGTCCGCGGCGCGTGATCAGGAGCCCGGCCCCGCGCAGCATCGAGAAGGCGTTCCGCAGCGTCACCGGGGAGATGCCGAGGTCCCGGGCGAGCTCGACCTCGGGCGGCAGCTTGTCGCCCGGCCGCAGCAGCCCCATCCCGATCGCCTGCCCGAGGCGGGCCACGGTCGCCGCGACGGGGCTCCCCCGACCGACCGGCGCGAAGACGGTCTGCTCCACGAGCCGGCGACGCACGTCTACATCGGCGGCGGTCATCAGGGGGCGTCGGCCGGCGCGTCCGTCTCCTCGATGACGGCGAGGATCATCTCGTCCAGCTCGAAGGAGTCATGGGCCTCCGCGATGTGGCGCTGGGCCGCGGCCACGACCGCGTCCTCGTCCGGCTGCACCGTCTCGTAGTCGCAGCCGTACTCGACACAGGACCAGCGCTTGGCGCTCATCCGGCCTCGACGCCGACGACGAAGTCGATCGACGGATCCATGACCTGCTCGATCAGCGTCTCGTCAGGAGTGACGCCCATCTCCCGGCAGCGATTGCGGTAGTGCCTCACCTTCATGGTCTGGTACTTCGAGAGATCCAGCCCCGGCACCGCCTTCTGGTACTCCACGAGGCCGACCACGTTGCCGCGGTAATCGTCGAAGATCGCGTGCACGTCCTGCTCGAGCTCGGGGTGCTCCTCGATCAGGAGGCGACATGCCTCGGATCCGAAGGTGATGTGGCGACCCTCGTCCTGCAGGATCAGGCGGAAGCCCTGCTTGAGCGTGGCGAAGCCATTCCAGGCGTTGGCCGTGTCGATGACGATCTCGTAGGACGGCATCGTGAGCGTGCCCTCGACGAACGCGTTGTAGGCCGCTGAGAACCGGACGAACGCCCGCTTCACCTCGTATTCGCTGCCATCCGCGCACGCCGCGAGGAGCTCCTGCCCGAGGCGCGGCAGTCCCTCGTGCAGGATGTCCTTGACGACGAACCGGCCCGAGGGGTCGACGGTCTTCGACCGCACCATGAAGTTGGGAGCGACCTCCTCGGGATCGAGGATCCCGCAGACGTGCTCGTGCCAGAGCATGAAGAACTGGGAGTGCTTGGCCTCCTCGAACAGGAAGGTCGACAGGAACATCGTCCAGTCGTATCGCCCGAACCGGTGGGCGGCCGCCAGCATCGGGAGC
Organism: uncultured Thermoleophilaceae bacterium; assembly: GCA_963808775.1. Classification (GTDB taxonomy): domain Bacteria; phylum Actinomycetota; class Thermoleophilia; order Solirubrobacterales; family Thermoleophilaceae; genus JACVRW01. The sequence goes on along the minus strand of CAWEGR010000005.1, from coordinate 80,137 downwards.
AGCTCGTCCGTCACCGCCTGCTCGCCGGCGAGGAAGCGGATCGTCACGCCGAGGAGGCCGCGGCGACGTTCCTCGTCGAGACGCTCCCAGTCCGCCGCATCGGGGGCGTAGTCGAGGTCCTTCGGATTCCACACCTTCAGGATCGCCTTCTCGTACTTCCGGTAGATCGGCCCCTCGATCATCTCCCGGGTGAAGTGGAACCGCGACGCGACGTCCGTTGCGTCCTCGAGCGACAAGCGCACCTCCGTTTTTCCTAATACCTACAGCTTTATAGCATTTCTTACCTCGGCCCTATCGCGCGGCCTTTACGCTGCCTCTCGCTTCGGTCCTCTCGCCGCCGGCGACTCGCCGGAATGCTCTGGCCCCAGGTCCCCGATTCGGGGGAGGGGACTCTGTCGGGAGCCAGGTGCACCGACGCCGGAACCACGGTGACGATCGCGGCTGACCTGGGCTGCCGATACCGCAAGCCGGCACGTCGATGACGGGCGCGGTCGCGCGGGTACAACTGGACGACGTCGCCAAGCCTAGTTCTGGCGGTCCATCTCAGCGCCCTGGACGCCGGCGCCGACGCAGCCATTCGACGATTCAGCTCGATTAAGTGATGCGGTTCACTGGCGAGATGTCCTTGCTCACGTACCTGCCGGCGGGGTGAGGCGTCTCCGGCTGGTGGGCGGCGCGGTCGGGTCGTGCCGAGCCGGCTCGGCGTTGCGCCTCTAGCCCGTGGATCCGGAACTCGTTGCCGCCGGTAATGCCCGGAGGGCCGAACGATGAGAATGAGCGATCAGCAGGATGCCCGAGCCCGACCTCCGTGAGCCCAGGCCGTTCCGGGATGTCGACGATCCCGAGGCTCGACGCCCTTCTCGATCTGGCGAAGGGCCTCGGAGATGCCCGTCACCACGAGCGTCCCGAGCACAGCCCCCCAGAGGCTGTTCATGCCCCCGATCACGAGCATCGCGAGGGTCAGGAACGTGATGTCGAAGTAGAACGCGTCCGGCGTGATCGACCCCTGAAGGTGCGCGTACATCGAGCCGCTTACCGCCACGATCGCCGCGCTCAGCACGAACGCGATCGTCCGTTCGCGGGTGATGCCGATTCCGAGCGAGCGCGCCACTACGTCGTCCTCGCGCGAGGCCCGCAGGCGAAGCGCGGCGCCCGTGAGCTGGAACGCGTAGGTCGCCGCCATGGCGAGGAGCGCGAGCGCCAGCGCCCCCCACATGCGTCAGGCTCAGCGGGACGCCCACGAGCGTGCGCGTCTCGCCCGTGACCGATTGGCTCAGCACGACGAAAACGATGATCAGGACCGCGAGCGTGGCGATGCCCGCCGGCAGGCCCGACAGCCGCATCAGGGGCGCCGCCAGCAACAAGCGCGACGAGCATCGCCACACCGCATCCCGATCACCAGCGCGACCATGTCCGGGAGCTCGGCGCCCGCGACGAAGCCCGGGCAGGCTCGGCAGCAGGAAGCTCTTCTGCAGCTCGGGGATCGTGAGCAGGGCGGTCACGTAGGCGCCGATGCCCATGAAGCTGGCGTGCCCGAACGACAGCACGCCCGAGTTGCCGATGAAGACGTACAGCCCGAGCACGAACACGAGGTGGACGAGCATCAGGGTCACCGTCCGCTGCTGGGCGAGCGTCCCCATGCCGGCAACGAGAACCACGAGCAGCACGACGCCGGCCGGCCCGGCGATCAGGGACGAGCGCTCCGCGCGGCAGCTCCGCGCTCGCTCGCGCATCAGACGCGGACCTTCCGCGCGACGATCCCCTGCGGCCGCGACCGTGAGGATCACGATGCACGAGGGCGAACAGGAACGCGTCGCGGAACGGGCGCGCGTCGACGGGCAGGCCGGCCTGGAGCGCCACGCTGGCCGCTCCGAGTATGTAAGCCGCCGAGCACGGCGCCCGGGAGGCTCCCCAGGCCGCCGATCACGACTGCGACGAGACCGATCAGCAGCGGCGGCAGCCCGATCGTCGGCGACACTGCGCCGGTCTGACCGACCAGCAGCACCGCGACCGTGCCGGCGAGCAGCGCCGCTCAGGACGAAGGCTGCGGCGATCACGCGGTTGGCGCGAACGCCCATCAGCCGCGCCGTCTCGAAGTCCTCGGCCGCCGCGCGCATCTGCACCCCCAGGCGGGTGCGCTTGAGGAACAGCATCAGCAGGCCGCCAGAGCAGCGATCGTCACCGCCGAGCGTGATCACGTTGATGCGGGCGATCCGGACGTCGCCGATCGCGATCGCCTCCGTCAGCCCCTCGCCGAGCGATCCGGCGCGGGCGTTCGCGCCGAAGAGCAGGATCGCGAGGTTCTGGAGCACGTAGCTGAGGGCGAACGAACCGACGAGCAGGGTCGCCGCGTTCGCCTTCGCGCATCGGCCGGAACACGAGCCGCTCGGTCACGAGCGCCAGCACGGCGCTCGACCAGGAGCGCAGAACAGGATCAGGACCGGCACGCTCGCCGCCACGAGCACGAGCACGTAGCCGCCGGCCATGATGAACTCGCCGTGGGCGATGTTGACGAGCCTCATGATCCCGAAGATCAGGGCGATGCCGAGGGCCACGAGGGCGTAGAAGCTGCCCAGGCTGATGGCGTTGAAGATGTTCTCGACGAGGCTCTCCATGGCGACCCCTCAGAAGCCGAGGAACGCCTCCTCGACGCGCTCGTCCCCCGCCAGCTCGTCGCGCGTGCCGCTGAGGCGCGATCGAGCCCTGGCGCAGCACGTAGGTGCGGTCGGCCAGCTCGCATGGCCGCACGGGCGTTCTGCTCCACCAGCAGGATCGACATGCCGTGGTCGCTCCGGAGCGCCTCGATCGTCTCGAAGACGTGTTGCGACGATCATCGGCGCCAACCCGAGCGAGGGCTCGTCGAGCATCAGGAGCGCCGGCCGCGACACGAGCGCTCTGGCGATCGCCAGCTGCTGCTGCTCGCCGCCCGACAGGCTGCCCGCCGGTCCTCGGAAGGAACTCGCGCGAGGCCGCGGGAACACGCTCGAGCGCTCGCTCGATGTCGCGCCGGACCTCGCTCGCCCGCCGGCGCGCGCGGACGCCGCCGAGCTCGAGGTTCTCCCGGACCGTGAGCGTGCCGAAGATGTGCCGGCCCTCGGGCACGAGCGCGAGTCCCGCGCCGCACGAGCGCCTCAGGGCTTGCACGCCGCGATCAGCTCGCCCCGCGAAGCGAGCGCCCCCGCCCGGCGATGGGGCGCAGGCCGGCCAGAGCGGCGAGCGTCGTCGACTTGCCGGCACCGTTCGGCCCGACGACCGACACGAGCTCGCCCTCGGCGACCTCGAATGAGATCCCTCCGAACGGCCGGCGATCGGCCCGTAGCTCACGCTCGAGGTCCTCCACTCGAGAGCAACGTCGCTCACGCTGCGCTGCCCGAGGTATGCCTCGATCACGCGCGGATCCTCGCGGACCTCGGCCGGCGTTCCGATCGCTGATCGTGCGCCCGTAGTCGAGCACGTGGATGCGCTCGCAGAGGCCCATCACCACCCGCATGTCGTGCTCGATCAGCAGCACACCGCAGCCGAAGTCGTCACGGAGCTCGCGGATCGCCGTCACGAGCGCGTCGGCCTCCGCCTCGTTCAGCCCGGCCGCCGGCTCGTCCAGCAGCAGGAAGGCGGGATCCGTCGCGAGCGCCCGGATCACGCCGAGCCGGCGCTGATCGCCGTATGGGAGCGAGCCGGCGCGGTCCTGCGCCCTCTGCGCGAGACCGACCCTCTCCATCAGCTCGTGCGCCGGTCGCCCGCGCCTTTCGCCGCGGGAGGCCAGCGCCGAGCGCCGCCACCTCGACGCTCTCGGCGACGGACAGGGCGGGGAACGGCCGTCCTCCCTGGAAGCTGCGCGCGACCCCCGCCCTGGCCACGCGATGCGGGGGCAGCCGCGTCAGATCGCGGCCTCCGCGCGACACCGCGCCCTTCGGCCGGCCGCTGAAAGCCGCTCAGCACGTTGACCAGCGTCGTCTTGCCGGCGCCGTTCGGTCCGATCAGACCCAGGATCTCGCCATCGAGCAAGCTCGAGATCGACGCCGTCGAGAGCGCGCAAGCCGTCGAACAGGACCGTGACTCCGTCGGTTTTGAGCGTCTCCTCGTTGCCAGCGTCGACCTCGGGCATCGTCTCCGTCCGCTGCCTTCTTACTGCGTCCGTGGCTCCGGCGTGAACTCGGGACTGACTCTCATCTTGAAGGTGCTCTTGCCATCGACGATCTCGTTGATCGCGACCTCGCGGTCCTGAGGCACGTGATAGCGCTCAGTGAACGTGATGTCGCCAAGCGACACGGGCACGCCCTTGGAAGGCCTCGAGCGCCTTCGCGAGTGGCTCTCCGTCGGTCGTGCCCGCCTCCTCGATCCCCTTCCCGAGCAACTCCACCGAGGTGTATCCCTCGAGGTAGTGAGACGTCGCGGGCGGGTCACCCGCGGCCTTGACCTCGTCGAGGATCGTGTTCGCGTCTTCGTTCTCGTCGTCTCCGTTCACGGAGCCATATGCGGTCGTGTAGAAATCATTCAGCCCCGGCACGGCCTTCGTCCAGTAGTCGCCGTCCATCGCAACACACGCGACGATCGGAGCGTCGATGCCTGCGGCCCGGATCTGCTTCACGGCGCTCGCTCCGCCGGGCGGATAGCTGCACAGGCCGATCACGTCGGGCTCCTGGTCGAGTCCGCGGATCCGCGTGATCTGGGCCGCGATCGACGGGTCACCGTTCTCGAACGTATCCCGGCCGAGCACCTGGCCGCCCTGCTCCTTGAACGTGTCCTCGAACGCAGCGGCCCAGTACTGGTCGTACACGAGCGTCGGGTCCTCGAGCACGTATGCCGTCGTCGCGTCGAGTTCGTCGCGCGCGAACTGCGCGCCCGCGGCACCCTCGCCGTTCGTCGCAACTCCCGCGGAGAACGCGAGCGGACCGATCCCCTCAGGTCCGAAGCGCGGCTCGCCGGCGCATAGCGACATCGAGACGATGCCCTTCTCCTGTGCAGCCAGTGCCGCCGGCGCGCCGTAGTCGAAGTCGCAGGTCACGAGCAGCACGTCGGCGCCCTCGTCGATGAGCTCGAGCGCCACCTGCGGGGCGATACCGCGATCCGACTTCGTATCCGCGGAGATCAGCCGCAGCTTTCTGCCGTCCACGCCGCCGGCCTGGTTGATGTTGTCGACGGCGACCTCGGCCGCCGCCAGACCCGGAACGTCGGTGAAGTTGAGCAGACCGGTCTTGGCCACCGCCGCGCCGACGACGATCTCCTCCTTCGTGTCCGCCTCCCCGGCGGTCGCCGACCCGTCGTCGTCGTCGTCGCCACATGCGGCCACCAGGGCGGCGAGCACGAGAATGCACATCAGCGCAACCAGCCTCAGCCGTCGCCGATTGGTCGAGCTTCCTGTGGACATCAGCGTCCCCCTCGCTTCTCGTCGTTGTTGTCGTCACCGTCAGCCGCCTGAGCGCCCCGGCCAGGACGGCGGCGCCCAGTTCGCACAGCCTGTCGTCCGTGAGCTCGTCAGGCGAATGGCTGACTCCGTCCCTGCTCGGCACGAACAGCATCCCGGCCGGCACCCGCCGACCGATCACCATCGCGTCGTGTCCGGCGCCGCTCATGAGCCGCAGCGGCTCGGGCGCCGACCTCCCGGGCCGACGCCTCGAGCATTTCGATCAAGTCCGTATCGAGGCGCCAGCGGCGGATTTCGGTAAAGCTCTCGCGTCTCCGCCTCGAGTTCCTCGCCTGCCGCCACCTGGCGCACCATCGAACGCGTCGCCGTCTCCGCCCTCGACAGGACTGTTCTCATCGCCGCCGCGCAGGTCGATCGTCAACGTGGCGGCCCCCGGCACCACGTTCGATGCGCCCGGCGATGCGCGCACCACCCCGACGTCGCCACGAAGTCGCCGGCTTCGCGCGCGGCCTGGCGAACCTCCCCGATCAGCCGCGCTGCGCCCTACAAGAGCATCACGCCGCAGCTCCATGGCGTGGTCCCGGCGTGCCGGGGCTGCCCTTGAACGTCACCTCGAGGCCGAGCATGCCGGCGATCGCCGTGACGATCCCGACCTCCGCTCCTGCGCGCTCGAGCGTCGGGCCCTGCTCGATGTGCAGCTCAAGGTACGCGGACACGTCTCCGATGCGTCTGGCGGCCTTGATCTCCGCGGGCTCGCGCCCGAGCGCCAGCATGGCCTCGGCGAGCGAGATGCCGTGGCCGTCGCGGCGCGCCTCGGGCCGCTCGAGCGCTCGCCGGCGAAGGCTCGGCTGCCGAGCATCGAAGTGCCGAAGCGCACTCCCTCCTCATCCATGAACGCGGCGACCCAGATCGGGCGAGTCGGCCTGTGGCCCGCATCCCGCACGCGCGCACGGCGTCGATCGCCGCCAGCACGCCGAGCGCACCGTCGAAACGCCCGCCAGAGGGAACGGTGTCGAGATGCGAGCCCGCGACGATCGCTCGCCGCGTCCCTCCAACCAACGCCCGATGAGGTTTCCCGCCTCGTCGCGCTCGACGGCGAGCCCGCGCGCGCATGCGGCCCCGCACACCAGTCCAGCGCCTCCTCAAGCACCGAGGTCCATGCCAGGCGAGTCACGCCCATCGCCGTCCTCGCCGAAGCGGCTCAGCTCGGCCAGGTCTTCCATGAGTGCACTCACGTCGGTTCGCTCGCGTCCACAGCGCGTATAGACCTCGTCCGGACCGCGGCCAGATCCTTGTAGATCGTGTAGCGGCAGCGCCTCGGAGCGTCGTGCCCGACGCCGTCCGCGACCGTGGGCGGGTCCATCACCAGGAAGGGGATTCCGGTTCGGTCGATGGTCCACTGCTCGTAGAGCTGCTGGCAGTGGTTGCAGTAGACGCACATACCGGCTTGCCGTCGGTCCACTCGTACGCGCCCTCGATGACGGCGAAACCGTAGGGATCGTCGATCCGGGACGGAGTGCCCTCCACGATGTCACCGCGGAGCGCTCGTCCTCCCGATCCGCAGGGATCGAATTCGAACTCGTAGCGATCCTCGTGCTCTCGCCATCTCGATCGGCGCGCCGTCACGGTCCCACGGTCGAGAGATGGGCGCGCATCGCTTCGAGGGTGTCGAGCACGACGGCCTCGCAGCCTCCGCTCGGTCCAGGCGTGGCGCGCCGGGTCGCCCGAGCTCGACGAACTCCTCGAAGTGCTCACCCGCGATCGTGCGGAACATCTCCGGCACGCTCTCCTCGCCGAAGCGCTCGACCCAGACGCTCATCCAGCCGTAGCTCTCGTCGACCACGCGGTCGTGCAGGCGCCGCCACGCCTCGCAGGCGGCCGGCTACGGCTGCGCGGGCCTGCGGCCAGTCCGCGGCCAGAACCGCCGGCCTCGACCTGACCCGACGGCGGTCGCGAGCCGGCGCCAGCCGAGCTCGGGGTCGTACCGCTCGCCGTCTGGAAAGGCGAGCAGCTCGCGGAGGCGCGCGTCCGTGCGCGCGAGCTCGGCCTCGGTCAACGCCGCTGCTCGTCGAGCGCGGATCTGATCTCGACCGGCCCAGCCGGTGAGCAGATCGAGATGAAGCGGCACTCGCCCTCGAGCGCGAAGCGGCGAGAGTTCGAGCGCCGCCTCGGCGTCATGCGCCGCGATCGCCTCGTCGAGCTTGTCCCAGGTCGAGCGGCGCTGATCCTCGAAGGAGCCCGCGCGCGCGTCGCGGCGCGTGAGCGGCGAGAAGACAACTGCCCCCGGCACTCAGTTGCTCCCGTCCCCGAGCAGCTCGATGGCCATGTCGGTCGGGCCGCCGGGCTGGAAGCCGACTATGTCCTGCGGGCAGGCGGACAGCACCACGATGCTGTCCATGAGCAGCCTGAAGGTCGCGGCGTCCCCGGGCTTTGTCACGCATTCCTCGAGGTCGAAGCGCCCGTCCGGGTAGGCCCGGAAGTTCGCGAACACGTTGAACGGCTGCGGGGCGTGAGCGACCTCGAAGCCGTGCTTGACGACCTCGGCCTGCAGGTTCTGCTCGCAGGAGCCGTGGTCCGGGCCGGCGCCGAGCTGCTCGTACCGAAAGCGGTCGCACGCAGCGGCGAGGCAGTCGTGCCGGCCGGGCGAGGTGTCCTCGACGAACTCGAGGATCGGCCGACGCTCGTTGGTCACGAACGTCCAGCCAACCTGCGGGATAGACCTGCCCCATGCTGACTCGCGAGTGATGGGCGCTCATGAACTCGTCCGTGTTCTCGACGTTGAACGCCCATAGGTCCGCCGCCTGGCCGCCCTCGACGTCGATCAGGCGGAAGCTCTGTCCGGCCTCCAGCCGGGCGCTCCAGCCGGTACGAGCGGGAAGTCGGGATTGTCGTGCCGGTTCTCCATTGGGCTCCTTTCAGCCAGTTCGCATCTGACGGGGCGGCCTGCTTGGCGCGCTCGACCTCGACGACGCGCGGGTCGTAGTCTGCCCGTCCTCGACGCAGCGCCTGACGTGCGTCGCGATCTCACGACAGCGGCGCGAGCCAGACGTCCCCGCGGGCGAGCAGGTCATCGAGCAGGTCGACCACCTTGCGTCACGCGCGCGAGTCGTCCCGAAACGTTCGGATGCCACACGCTCACCCATAGGCCACCGTGCGCGTAGCGCCGCGTCCAGCTCGGCGCGTGTAGACCTCGCTCGCGCGAGCAGGAGCGCGGACCTGCATCATCGTAGTCGAGATCCGGGCTGTGGGCGTACTGCGGTCCAGTCGTCGTTGGCCCACTCGCTCGGGAGTTCCACTAGGTCGCCGGCGGGGTGCGCAGCAGGTACGGGACGTCGTCACCCATCAGCGAGGCGTCGTACAGGAAACCCACGCCCGGCGAGCAGCTCAGCGGAGCGGTCGGAAAAGCCGTATAGAGGGGCGCGCCAGCCGACCGGCGGCGCTCACCGAGAATCCGTTCTCGTCGATTGCGAGCCCCCGGTCCAGGATCTCCTCCTCTGCGGCGGCGTCCTGCTCCCAGGAGACCTCATGCATATAGCCGTGCAGTCCGACCTCGTGTCCGTCGGCCGCGACTGCCTCCACCAACTCCGGATAGCGCTCGGTGCACCACGCCGGGAAGAAGAACGTCTGACGTACGTCCCGCTCGCGAAAGATCCTGAAGCAGGCGCGGCAGAGCCGACGTGGTCGTAACAGAGCCAGGACAGCGCCGCAGCACGTTCGGGCGCGCGGGCGCCGTGGACGAGGCGCAGCATGCTGTCCACGTCCACGTCGAACGTGATCGCTGCCGCGCAACGGTGTCCTCCGGGCCAGGGCGGCCTGCGCTCCAGAAGGGACTCCTCGCCTGCGGCATTCCTCGCCTCGCGACCCTGACCTTCCATGCGAGCCTCTCCCGTTCCGATTCCAGCTCAGGAAATTGCTACATCGTTCCTGTAAGGTGAACCTACAGTTATCCTGTAAGTTCGTCAAGGTCCACTTGAGTCAACTAGCCTCGCCACACCGATGAGCCGGAAAGGGGCCGACAGGGCGCCCGCCTCGGACCCAGCAGACCGCCGCTATCGCGTTGGCGAGATCGCCGACTCCGCAGGCGTGAGCGCACAAACCATCCGGCTCTGGGAGAAACAGGGTCTGCTGCAGTCGGAACGGACGGACGGCGGTCAACGCCTCTTCTCGCGCGATCAGCTCGACCGCGCTCAGAAGGTCTCGCTGCTTCGCCGCCGTCACGGCTGGAATCCGGCCGCGATCCGCAGCGCCCTCGGCGGGGAGCGCGCGGACCCGAGCCGCGAGGCTTGGCGTGAGATGACGATGGGCTCGCGAATTCGCGCCGCACGCAGTAGCCGCGGCCTTACGCTTGAAGAGGTAGCGAGCCGCGCCGGCATCTCGCGCTCCTTCCTGTCAGCGGCCGAGCGCGGCGAGAACGTGGTCTCTCCGGGGACGCTGTCGGCGATCGCCGACGAGCTCGGAATGCCGATGAGCGCCTTCACGCCGAACGTTGGCCCTGTTCGGCGCGTCATGCGCAGCGACGAGAGGCCGCAGACCATGATGGCCGAGGGCGTCTTCTGGGAGGAGCTTGCAACTCCAGGGCATCGCCTCGAGCCCGCCCTGCTCATGGTGCCCCCAGGTGCGTCGAGCGGCGGCACATACACCCGGCCGGGCGAGGTCTTCGTCACCCTGCTGGCCGGCGAACTCGCCTTTGAGATCGGCCGTGACGACTTTGAGTCGCTGCGCACCGGCGACTCGATCCTGCTGGAGCCGTTCGTCTCCTGGGCCTGGCGCAACCCGGGGCGCAGGCAGGCAAAGGCGCTCTACGTCGAGCAGCTCAGCGGCGACGCCTGGCAGTGAGCCTCCCCCTAAAAAAAAAAAAAAAAAAAAAGATCCGCGCGTTCGCGACGCGAGAAACCCGCGGTCGCTGCTGGGCGATGTCCTCGAGTCACGCACACGAGCATGGACCCACCTGATCTCGCCGCGCACACCTGCTCCACCGGCGACATGGACGTGGAGGGCATCCGGCGGGCGATCCGTGCTCGCCACCACCTCCGAGGAGCTGAATCCCGCGCTCTCGTGACCTCCTGATTCCGAGCGTGGCCGTCGAGGTCCGCGTGCGTCTCTGCACCACACGGAGTCCGCGCTCACGGGCCACCCCGCCCGTCCGTTCCTCGTCTCGCATTCCACCCTTAGGCCCGGGCGAGAACGGCCCGAGTAAAGGAGGAGATGAATCCAGATGGCGATTTCGATTTCGCGGCGGCGATCAAGCGTCTGATCGACGCCGGAGGCTCCGACCTGCACCTCAAGGTGGGCAATCGCCCGCTGATGCGCGTGCACGGTGAGCTCGGCTACCTCGACGAGACCTCAAGGCCGCTAACACCGCCCGACACCGAGGAGCTCCTGCACGAGCTGCTGCCGGATTCGCGGATCAAGGAGTTCGAGTACGCGCACGAGCTCGATGCCGCGTATTCGGTGCCCGGCCTCGCCCGCTTCCGCCTCAACGCCTACAAGCAGCGCGGGTGCGTCTCGCTGGTGCTGCGCGTGATCCCGCAGGCGGTCCAGTCGGTCTCCGAGCTTGGGCTGCCCGAGGTCGTCGCCAAGCTCGCCGAGGCGGCGCGCGGGATCGTGCTCGTCACCGGCTCGACCGGCAGCGGAAAGTCCACCACGCTGGCCGCGATGATCGCGCAGATCAACGCCCATGCGGCAAGCACATCGTCACGATCGAGGATCCGATCGAGTACCTGCACAAGGACGACAGCGCTCGTCGATCGACCAGCGCGAGGTGGGCACGGAGACCGACTCGTTCGCAGACCGCGCTCCGGCGCGTGCTGCGCCAGGACCCGGACGTGATCCTGATCGGCGAGATGCGCGACGAGGAGACCGTCCGCACCGCGCTGTCGGCCGCGGAGACCGGGCACCTCGTGCTGTCGACGCTGCACACGGTCGACGCCACCGAGACGGTCAACCGGATCCTCGACTTCTTCCCCCCGCACGAGAAGCAGCCCAGTCCGGGCGATGCTCGCCGGCACCCTCAAGGGGTCATCTCGCAGCGCCTCGTCCCCGCCGCCGCAGGGGCTGGCCGCGTGCCGATCTGCGAGGTCTTCGTGATGACCGGCCGGGGCCACGACATGATCCTCGACCCCGAGCAGACGGATGGCCTCACCGACGTCATCCAGGACGGCGAGTACTACGGCATGCAGACCTTCGACCAGGCGCTCTACGAGACCGTAACGCGCGGCGCCGTGGCGATGGACGACGCGCTCCGCTACGCGAGCCGCCCGCACGACTTCAAGCTGCTCGTGTCAGCCGAGGGCCATCTCAACACCACGATGGAAGACGTCTACGGGGACGCGAGCGAGAAGGCACCGAGGTGCCCGAAGCGTCCTAGATGCGCCCGACCGGGTAGGGGTCGGGGACATGGGAAAGCTGATTGCAACCACGCAGGCCACTCTCGACGGGGTCGTGGACCCGGTCGGCGAGTGGGTCCAGCCCGACGGCGACCACGGCGACCATTCGTTCGAGCGCCAGGCGAGATCGAGTGGACTCGTGCTGGGCCGCAAGACCTATGAGGGGCTCGCGGGCTACTGGCCGAGCGCATCCGGAAAGTGGGCGGACATGGTCAACCCGCTGCCGAAGTTCGTCGGTTCGAGGTCCCTCTCCGGCGACCTCGAGTGGAACTCGACCCTGCTGGAGGGCGAGCTCGAGGACTCGATCCCGAAGCTGAAGGACGAGGCCGCCGGCGACCTGTTCATGCACGGGAGCGGCGAGTTCGCATACGCCCTCGCCGAAAGGGGCCTGATCGACGAATACGAGGTCTATCTGAATCCGCTCGTCTGGGGGCAGGGGAACGTCCACGTGCTCGGCGACAGGGGAACCGTCCGGATGGAGCTCGGCGACGTCAAGCGCTTCGACTCCGGAGTGGTGCTGCTCACCTACCTGCCTGCCGCCTGACAGATCACTCGACCGCTTAGGGCGCAACCGCATCCAAATTTACACAAAATAAACAAAAAAGCAATAACGAAAAAAAACACAAAGAGAACACCGATAGATCACAGATAGATACACAGAAAGCACACAAAGAGACACGAACGCGAGCGCTAACGACCATACGCGCCCTAGTAAGGATCGCGAGCCTGCTGCTAAATCGCATTCGTTAATCCAGTCGCTAACCCACATCAACAGCTCCTCTCTGCACACGTTCTTAGCGAACTGAGTATCCGACGCGATCGATCGTAGCGGCGATCGCGTTGTGCGTGATACGTGCCCTGTCCGATCGGCAGAACCGGGCCGTCTGCGCGCTCTCCGCCGCTCGCGATGGCGTTCTGGGTCGCAGCAATATCTTCTACAGCCACCTTGCCGCCGCCGGAAACTCGGTGCCCGATCCGTCCGTGCTCGATGTCTTCTTCATCGCCTTCTACACGCCCATGTACGTCGCGATCGTGGTGCTGCGCCGCCACCACGCTTGCACGTCGGCGCGGGGGCCTGGCTCGACGGCCTGATCGGCGCCGCGGTCTGCGCGACCGTCAGCGCGCTGCTCGTGCTCGAGCCGATCATGGACGCAGCTGGCGGCCAGTCCCTCTCCGCGCATTCGTGAACCTCGCGTACCCGATCGGCGACCTCACGCTGCTCGCGATGCTCGCCATCGCCATCGGCACCCTCGGATGGCGCGCGAGGCCCGACCTCGCCCTGCTCGCGGCGCGGATGGCCACCTTCGCGGTCAGCGACTCGATCTTCCTGATCCAGAGCGCGGGGTCCGGGTACGTGATCGGGACGCTCCTCGATGCAGGCTGGCTGCTCGCGCTCCTCATCATCGCGCTCGCGGCCACGTGGTCGCCGGCGCTCCACGCAGGCAGGGCGACGAGCTACCGGAGTCGTCCCGCGGTGCCATTCGCTGCAGGCTTCGTGGCGCTCGCTCTGATCGCGGCGGACACGTTCGGCACAGGCGACCTCGCGACCGTGCTGGCGCTCGTGACGCTCGCGCTCGTGATCCTCAGGATGGTCATCTCGCTGCGCGAGACCCAGCGCCTGCTCGATGCGCGCGCCCGCGACGCGGTCATCGATCCCCTGACCGGTCTCGCGAACCGCCGCCGGCTGCTGCTCGATCTCGAAGCTGCGATCGCGGACGCCACCGCTGCTGAGCCGCGTCTGCTCGTCCTCTTCGACCTCGACGAGTTCAAGCCCTACAACGACACCTTCGGGCATGGCGCCGGGGACACCCTGTTGACGCGGATCGCCCAGAACCTCGAGCGCGCCGTCGGGCCCGACGGCCGGGCATACCGAATGAGCGGCGACGAGTTCTGCGCCCTCCTGGACCCGCGCGGCGGCCCGCCCGAGCGATCGGCGCCTCGCTCGCGGATGCGATGGAGGAGCGCGGCGAGGGCTTCTTCGTCAGCGCGAGCTACGGCTGCGCCCTGATTCCGGACGACGGCCGAGTTGCCCGTCTGCTCTTGCGCCTCGCGCACGACGAGATGTATTCGCGCAATGGCAACCGCCGCCGTTGCGCCGAGCGGCAGGTCGAGCACGCGCTCCTGGCGGCGCTGAGAGAGCGCGACCCCGACCTGGTGGCGAGCACCGCTTGAGTCGTCGGGCTCGCTGTCGAGCTCGGCGCCGAGCTCGAGCTGGGTGGCGCCGACCTGCGAGCGCTCGCCCACGTGGCGGCCCTGCACGACATCGTGAAGCTCGCCCTCCCCGGCGACATCCTCGGAACGCCGTCAGAGGCACACCCCCTGATCGCCCAGCGGATCCTTTCCGCGGCCCCGGCCCTCCGCTACGCCGCGCGCTCGCGCGCTCGACGCGCGAGCGCTGGGACGGCAGCGGGTATCCGGACGGGCTGGCGCGCGATGACATCCCCCTTCCGGCACGCATCGTCGCGGTCTGCAGTGCCTTCGAGGCGATGACGAGCGAGCACGAGGAGGCGATCGAGCAGCTGCGCCGGGGTGCCGGCAGCCAGTTCGATCCGGAGCTCGTCGAGCAGCTCGTGACCATCGTTGCCCAGACCCCTGTCCCGGACCTGATCGCATGAGGCTCCGCGCGACATGCGACGGTTCACCGATCCGAGCACCGGGCTGCTCGTGCCCGTCGCGGCCTTCGTCGCGTTCTACCTGAGCTGGCAGGTGTTCGAGTGGACGCCCTGGCCACAGGAGCTGGTGGGCAGCCTGCTCGGCCTGACGATGACCATCGTCGCCGCCGGCGCCTCGTGGCGCGCGGCGCGGCGCGCCTCGCACTCGCCGCGCCTGCGACGTGCCTGGCGCCTCGTGGCGCTGGCCATCGCCGCGCAGGCCGCCGGAACCGTCGCGCAGCTCGTCTACGAGGTGGTGCTCGACGGGCTCGCCTACCCGAGCATCGCCGACGCCCTGTTCCTGAGCTTCTACCCGCTCCTGCTCGCGGGGATCCTCGCCTTCCCTGCGGAGCCCCGCAGCCGCCGGGAGTCCGTGGAGCTCGCCCTCGACTGCGCGATCGTCTCGCTCGGCGGCGCCGCCGTGTTCGTCTTCTTCATCCTCGGGCCGGACGCGATCGCCTCCAGCACCGTGCTCGAGGCGGCCACGTCGATCGCGTATCCGGCCGGCGACGGCATCCTGCTCGTCGGCCTCGGCGCCGCCCTGATGCGCCAACCGGTCCCGGAGGTCCGCGCGACCCTGCGGCTCATGGCCGTCGCGCTCGGCCTCTTCATCGTCGCCCACCTTCTCTACGGGTACATCGTCGTGAACGGCATCTACGCAGGCGGCGACCCTGTCGACACCCTGTACGTGCTCGCGTTTGCCTGCTTCGCGATCGCGGCGAGCAGGCAGAACGTTGCACCGGGCAAGCCCGTGGCCTCAACCCCTCTGCGCCGGTACGCGGTGAACGCGGCGCCCTATCTGGCGGTGACCGCCTGCCTCTCCACCCTCGTGGCGACCCACCACGACGAGCCGTTGTTCCCACAGCTGAGCGTGGCGATCATCGCGGTGCTCGTCACCGTCCTGGTTGTCGCGCCGTAGCTGCTCGCGCTCACGGGCGCGCAGCACAGCAGCGATCGCCTCGACGCGTCGCAGCGGCTGGCCGAGGTCGGTTCCTGGGAGTGGAACATCAAGCAGGGCCGATTCGAGTACTCGGCGGAGATGTTCCGGCTGTTCGGGATCGACGCCCTCATGGTGGCCTTCTCCCCCTGATGCCTTACTGGTCGCGGTCCTCCCGGTCGATCGCCAGCGAGTGGCCCAGACGATCGAGGCCGCGCTCACCGACGGCAAGCCGTTCGCCTTCGAGACCAAGATCGTGCGGCCGGACGGGCGTCAGCGCACGCTTCTCGCCCGGGGCGACGTCGAGCTGCGCTCGGGTCGGGCGGTCCGCGCGCACGGCACCCATCAGGACATCACGGACCGCAAGGCGATGGAGCATCGCCTCCACTACCAGGCCGAGCATGACCCGGTCACCGGGCTCTACAACAGGCGGCGGTTCGGCGAGGAGGTCGACCGGGTGCTTCGCTACGCGTCTCTGTACGGGCGCACAGGCGCGCTGCTCATCGTCGACATCGACAACTTCAAGGTCGTGAATGACAGCCAGAGGCACGCGACGCGCGACATCGTGCTAAAAACGCTACACGTCAAGATACACAAAAATATCTCCTACACGCACTTTAAAAACGGCTCCTCGGCGATAGTTCGGGATCATGTGCCCGCTATGAGCGAAAACAGGCGCTCGGTCGCTGTGTAATAGAGAGCCCGGCCCATCACTATCTCTGTCAGCCATACCCCGTTCGCTTACAGCAGCGCGCTCTGGCTCATCGAAACGCCCACTCAGCTTGCGGCCGATGAACGCTATACGATGCCCGACATCGCCCTCTATCACACCTGGCGCGCTGCCCGTGATCAAACGCAGAAGACGTAAAGGTGGCGCCGGACGCTCGCAAGCGCTAGCGTTAAAACGAGGCGCTCGCGATGAGTTTTTCATGCGCTACGGCCAGTAGCTACGCGAGCTTATCTCAGGATAGGTCGCGGACAAACTGCGATCCGCATGTTCCGAGATCGGGCGAGGTCACTCTCGCCCGTGGAGGTAAAGCCGCCCGTCGAGCGTCGTAGACGCATCTGCCGCATCGACCGTAAGGTCTAACACGATCACGTCGAGATAGTCTCCTGTGGCCTGCTGGTTCGCATCAGCTTGTCTGCCATGTCCATCTTCGACCTCCTAGGTCTTTTTTAAAAAAAAAAAAAAAAAAAAAAAAAAAAAAAAAAAAAAAAAAAAAAAAAAAAAAAAAAAAAAAAAAAAAAAAAAAAATAATTTTTTTTCAGCAGGGACCTCGGCGCCGTTCTCTAATCGCTCGCGTCCCTCGTAGAATAATACGTCTTCTACACCGGGTAAAAAAAAAAAAAAAAAAAAAAAAAAAAAAAAAAAAAAAAAAAAAAAAAAAAAAAAAAAAAAAAAAAAAAAAAAAAAAAAAAAAAAAAAAAAAAAAAAAAAAAAAAAAAAAAAAAAAAAAAAAAATTTTTTTTTTTTCGTCTAGACGACCTCGGATGCGCGCCTCTTCCGCGTCCACTTCGCGAGGTTTCCCGTAGACGACCAGCCCCCGATCAGGGCCGGATCCGCCCCTCGCTCTGCCCTGGCAGTCGCGAGGCAGCCGAGCCCGGCTCCGTAGTCGACCCGGACCCAGATCCGTAGGCACTCCCGTCGTATCCCGGCGGGAGACGCGGCACGATGCGTCCGGTGTCCGCTACCGCCTCAACGGCCCAGCCAGAGTCTCAATCCGCCGGCAACGGCGGCGCGCCCGAGCTGTCCTCGGATGCCGCCGCGCGGCTGGACGGATTCGTCGAGCGCGCCCGCACGGCGGCGGATGAATTCCGCAAGCTCGATCAGGACGAGGTCGACCGCATCGTCTGGGCGATGGTGGTCGCCGGGCTGAAGAACGCCGTCGAGCTCGCTCAGCTCGCGATGGAGGAGACGGGCTTCGGCGTCTTCGAGGACAAGGTCGTCAAGAACTACATCGCGACCGAGTTCCTATTCGACTACCTGAAGGACAAGCGCTCGGTCGGCGTGATCTCCGAGGACCCCGAGCGAGGCATCCAGGAGGTGGCCGAGCCGATCGGAGTGGTGCTGGCGCTCACGCCGATCACGAATCCGACGTCGACGGTGCTGTTCAAGGCGATCGTGGCCGCCAAGACGCGCAACGCGATCGTGTTCCGGCCGTCCGCGCGAGCAGCCCGGTGCGCCGAGCGCGCGGTCGAGCTGCTCGCAGAGGCGGGCGAGGCGGCGGGCCTCCCGCCGAACGCCATCCAGGTCGTGCCCGATCCCACGCTCGACTCCTCCCAGTACCTCTTCCACCACCCGGGCGTCGACTTCATCTGGACCACGGGCGGCCCCAAGGCGGTGGCCGCCGCCAACGAGGCGGGCAAGCCGTGCATCAGCGTGGGTCCCGGCAACGCCCCCGTCTACATCCACCGCAGCGCGGACGTCCGCATGGCGGTGGTCGACATGCTGATCTCGAAGACCTTCGACGCCTCGGTGATCTGCCCGGCAGAGCAGACATGCGTGATCGACGACGCCGTCTGGGACGAGACCCTGGCGGAGCTCCAGCGCATGGGAGCGCGACTCCTCAGCACCGACGAGGTCGACAAGCTCTCCGACGTCGCGTTCGCGCCGGACGGCAGCGTCGAGCTCCGGACGCTCGGCCAGTCCTGCGTGAACCTCGGTGAGATGGCCGGCTTCGAGACGGTGCCGGAGGACAAGGTCCTGCTCGCGCCCCTGCCCACGGATCTCGACGCGCTCGAGCAACATCCGCTGCTGCACGAGAAGCTGATGCCTGTCCTCGGCCTGGTGCGCTCGCCCTCGGTGGAGCACGGTCTCGCGACCTGCGCGATGGTCACCGAGCACGGCGGACTGGGTCACACGTCGGCGGTCTACGCCGGTGACGAGGACGTGATCCAGCGCTTCGCCGAGACCATCCGCACCGGGCGGATCCTGGTCAACGCCCCGACCGCCGTGGGGGCGCTCGGGGGCGTCTACAACTCGATGACCCCGACGTTCTCGCTCGGGTGCGGCACCTGGGGCGGCTCGGTCACGACCGACAACGTCAATTACCGCAACCTGCTCAACATCAAGACCGTCTCGCGCCGGCAGTCGCCGCCGCAGTGGTTCCGCGTGCCGTCGGACACCTACTTCAACGTGGGCGCGCTCGACAGCCTGCGTGAGGTTCGAGCGCAGCAGGCGGTGCTGGTCACGGATCCAGGCTCCGAGAGCCGCGGGGTCGCCGAGGAGGTGCGCAACCACCTCGACCGCGTCGGCGTGCACGTTTTCTCCGACATCGGCGAGGAGCCCGGCGAGGAGCAGATCCGCGCCGGCGTGGAGGTGTTGGACGAGCTGAGGCCGGACCTGCTGATCGCCGCCGGCGGCGGATCGGTGATCGACGCCGCCAAGGCGATGCGCCTGTTCCACGAGAGCCCCGAGCTGACGCTCGAGGAGCTCACGCTCCCGTTCCTCGACGCCCGCAAGCGCGTGGCGCACTACCCCGAGATCGACCACTCCCTGCGACTCGTCGCGGTCCCGACGACCGCGGGAACCGGGTCGGAGGTCTCGCCCGCGGCGGTGCTGACCGTCGGCGGCCGCAAGGCGACGCTGGTCGACTACTCGCTGGTTCCGGACATGGCCGTGGTCGAGCCGCGCCTGACGCTGTCGATGCCGCCGACGCTGACGGCCGACACCGGCGTCGACGCGCTCACCCACGCCCTGGAGGCGGCGGTGTCCATCTTCGGCTCGCCGTACACGGACGCCTTCTGCGTCCAGGCCGTTTACCAGATCCTCCCCAACCTCCCTCGCGCTTTCCGGGAGGGCTCGGACCTCGAGGCGCGCACCGCCATGTCCAACGCCGCCACCATCGCCGGGCTTGCGTTCTCGAACGCGTTCGTCGGGGTCAATCACGCGCTCGCCCACGCGGTCGGGGCGCGTTTCGGGATCGCGCACGGCCGCGCCAACGCGATCTTCCTGCCGCACGTGCTGCGCTACAACGCGTCGCTGCCGTCCAAGTTCATGCCGGCCCCCGGCTACACGGCCTACGTGGCGCCCGAGAAGTACGCCCAGATCGCCTGGATCATCGGGCTCGGCGGCAAGACCGAGGAGCATCGCCGGGAGCGCCTGTTCGCAAGGGTCGAGGAGCTGCTCGACGCCGTCGAGATGCCGCACTCGCTCGAGGAGGCCGGCGTCGCTCGCGGCGACTTCGAGCAGGCTCTCCCGGAGCTCGCCCGCGCCGCCTTCGAGGATCCGAGCATCCGCACCAACCCGCGGATCCCGCTCGTCAGCGAGCTGGTCGAGCTGCTCGAGGCGGGCTGGCGGGGCTGGCGGTCCTGAGCGCGGGCGCCGCGCGCGACTATCCCGCGGCGCGGGACGACGCGCCGACCAGCCCAAGCGCGGACGTGTCCGCCCCGTGCCCCTCGAGCCGCTCGGCGGCGAGCACCGAGTTGTGGAGGAGCCAGGCGTCCGTGATCGGGCCGACTCCGCCGGGGACCGTGGACACCGCGCCCGCAACCTCGAGGCAGCTCTCGAGGTCGACGTCGCCGACGAGCCTCGTTCCTCCCTCGCCGTCGCTCACCACGTTGATGCCCACGTCGATGACGATTGCGCCCGGCCGCAGCAGGTCGCCGGTGACGAGCCCAGGCGCGCCGACCGCGACGACCAGCACGTCCGCGAGCGTCGTGTGCTCGCGCAGCCGGCCGGCGTCGGTCGTGTGCTTGTGGCACGACACGACCGTCGCGTTGCGCGCCAGCCCGAGGATCGCGGCGGGCTTCCCGACGTTGTTCGAACGCCCGACCACGACCAGGTCGATGCCGTCGTAGGCCGTCTCGAGCGACCGCCCCGTGTCGAGCATGTAGCGGTCGAGCATCAGGAAGCACGCCGCCGGCGTGGACGGGATGAAGCGCGGGGTGCCGAGCGCGAGCAGCCCCGCGTTCTCCGGATGCTGCGCCTCCACATCCTTCTCCGGAGGAATCGCGCGCAGGACGCGCGCCTCCGGGAGGTGAGCGGGGAGCGGGCGCAGCACGAGCATCCCCGAGATCTCCGGATCCACGTTGAGCTCCGCGAGCTTGCCGACCACCTCGCCGAAGCTCGCGTCCGCCGAGAGCCGCATCGGCCGCGAGGCGATCCCGACCTCCCGCGCGTGCTCGTCGATGCGCCGCTGGTAGAGCTCCGCGGCCGGATCGTCGCCGACCATCAGGGTCGCGATGCCGGCGCCGACGGCGAGGCGCGACGCGCGCAGGCGCACCGCGTCGAGGAGCTCCTCCGCGTAGCGGCGGCCGCCCAGCGCGACGCCGCTCATTTCGCGCGCATGCATTCGGGTGCGAGCATCCGGCGCAATCTACGACGTGGTGCCGGAGAACATCGAGATGCCTGACTGGACGATCAAGAATTTCAACGAGCTTCCTGACGTGAGCCCACCCAATGCCGGGGTGGCGTGGCGGTTCGCTCGCAAGGAGCTCCAATCGCCCGAGCTCGGCGTGAGCCGCTTCACCTACGAGCCGGGCGGCCGCATGCCCTGGGCGCACCGGCACCGCGTGCAGGAGGAGGTGTACGTGGTGGTCGGCGGCTCGGGCCGGGCCATGCTCGATGACGAGGTGGTCGAGCTCTCCGCCTGGGACGTGCTTCGCGTCGCCCCCGCGATCGTGCGCTCGTTCGAGGCCGGTCCCGAGGGGCTCGACGTGATCTGCATCGGCGGCAGGCGGCCCACGGGCGGCGACTCCGAGCGCTTCGAGGATCCCTGGGACTGACCCGCGGGCTTCAGGAGCGGCGCCGCGCCCGGATCACGGCATCGACGCCCGTACCCGCCGCCGGCCGGGGACGCTCTTCGGCGACGAGGAGCTCCCAGCGGTCGGGCTCGAGTGCGGCGCGCGCGGCGTCGACCGAGACCTGCGACTGCCCTGCCGCCGCCGTGGCCTCCCCGGTGGCCGGGTCGACCGGGCGATGCCCAACGAAGAGGAGGGTCCCGCCGGGTCCGACCCCACTCGCCATCCGCCGCACCATCTCCTCGACCGAGCCGGCCGCGTGGACATACAGGCAGACCACGAGGTCGAACCCGTCCGGCCGAGGCGTCCAGTCCGCGAGGTCCGCCTCGACCCAGTCGATCCGCCCGGCGATGTCCTCCCCCATCGCCTCGGCGGTCGCCCGCGCATGCGCCAGCGCGGTCGCGGCGAAGTCGACCGCCGTGACCCGCCAACCGCGCGCGGCGAGCCAGAGTGCATCGGACCCGTGGCCGCAGCCCGCATCGAGGGCGCGCCCCGGATTCAGGTCGCCGACCTCGGCGGTGAGATGCCGGTTCGGCGGCCGCTGCGCGACGCGATGCCCGTGTTCGCGCAGGGCCTGCGACCAGCGCCGCTCCCAGGAATCTTCTGTCGTACTCGCTCAAGTCCCGGCCACTCTTACCGATAGATCGAGGATGGTGGCTCGCGTTCTTGCTGGGTTTTGTGCCCTCTGCGTCCTTGTTCTTGCGCCGGCCTCAGCGCTGGCCGCGCCGAAGAAGGCGATGTTCAGGTTCAGCGCGACGAGCTATTCGGTCGTCGAGAGTGCGGGCACCTTCAATGTGACCGTCACGCGCTCGGGCAACATCACGAGCGCGGCATCGATCCAGTACTCGGACAACGGGACCGGTACCGCGACGGGCAATGGCGTCCACTACTCGTTCACGGGCGGCACGCTCAACTTCGCCCCGGGCGAAACCAGCAAGACCTTCCCGGTCACGATCGTCGATAACTCCACGGTCAGCGCCCCGAACGAGACCATCGTCTTCAGGCTGTCGAGCGCCACTCCGGCCGGCTCGCAGATCAAGACGACAACGTCGACGCTGACCATCATCGATGACGAGGGTCCGGGCACGCTCGACTTCAGCTCGAGCGCCTACACGGTGCTCGAGGGCGCCGCGGTGGCGACCGTGACGGTGAACCGTCTCGGAGCCTCGAACCTGCAGCTGAGCGTCGACTACGCGACCCAGGTGCCACTGGCGGATCCCGCGTCGCCGATCAGCGATTACACGGCAATCAGCCCCGCGCAGACCCTGACGTTCAACCCTGGCGAGATCGTGAAGACCTTCCAGGTCGCCATCGCCGACGACGCGCTGGCCGAGGGATCCGAGAACGTCGGCCTCATGCTCTCCAACCCCCAGAATCTCAGCGGTGGGAACGCCCCGCAGCTCGGCCCGAACGGACCGGCTCAGCTCACGATCAACGACGACGACGTGTCGACGTTCAGCTTCAGCTCGCCCGCGTACTTCCTCGATGAGGACGACCCGGCGGGCCACGCGACGGTGACGGTCAACCGGACCGGCGCGACCGGCGGTCCCGCCTCGGTCGACTACTCGACGAGCGACGGAACCGCGACCCTCGCGGGCGCCGACTACAACCCCGCGACCGGAACACTCAACTTCTCCGCCGGCGAGACGAGCAAGACGTTCGACGTGGATGTCTCCGACGACTCCGCCGACGAGGCGAACGAAACGGTCAACCTGGCGCTCACGAGCGGGGCGACGACGCTGGCGAGCTCGCTGCTCAGCATCGTCGACGACGACAACCCGAAGGCGAGCGTCCAGCTCTCCAGCCCGACGTATGACGTGAACGAGGCGGACGGCACCGCGGACGTCACGGTGACGCTGAACCACGCGGTCGATGCCGACGTGACCGTCAACTACGCGACCACCGACGGGACCGCCGCCGCGGGATCCGACTTCACCGACACCGACGGCACGCTGACGTTCGCCGGCAACGTCAGCAACGCCGGCAGCGGCGAGACGTCGAAGACGATCCACATCCCGATCGCGCAGGATCCGGACCCCGAGGATCCGGAGACGCTCACGCTCACCCTCTCGAACGCGCTCCCCGGCGCCTCCTCGATCCTGGGCGCGCCGGCCACGGGGACGATCACGATCGCCGATGACGACGCTCCCGGCCTCATCGACTTCAAGGCACTGCACTACGACGCGGCCGAGAGCGACGGCCAGGCGACCGTGACCGTGCAACGGCTCGGCGGCGTGGGTGGCGCGGTGTCGGTCGACTACGCGACGAGCGACGGGTCGGCCACGGCCGGCTCCGACTACACGGTCACCAGCGGGACGCTGCAGTGGGCGGCCGGTGACAGCGCCGACAAGACGTTCAACGTGCCGGTCAGCTGGGACGCCCGCTCGGAAGGCGCCGAGTCGATCAACCTCGAGCTCACCAATCCGGGCGGCGGAGCCGAGCTCGGCACGGTCCCCGCGGCAATCGTCCGTGTCGCCGACGACGGCGCCAGCGGGCCGCTCGCACTGAGCGCCGGCGCCTACAGGGTCGGAGAGAGCGGCGGCCTCGTCACGATCACCGTGAAGCGCTCCGGCGGAAGCCTCGGCGGCCCGGTGAAGGTCGACTACGCGACGAAGAACGGAACGGCGACGGCGGGATCCGACTACGCGGCCGCGACCGGCACGCTCAGCTTCGGTACGGGCGAGTCCGTCAAGAGCTTCACGGTTCCCGTGTCGAGCGATTCCACCGACGAGAGCGACGAGACGTTCCAGGTCACTCTCTCGGGCGCGGGCGGCGGCGCCAACCTCGGCTCCCCCGCCGGTGCCACCGTGACGATCGCCGACGACGACGCGACGCCGGGTGGCTCCCCGATCGGCCCGTCCGGGACAGACACCGCTGCCCCGACGCTGACTCTCGGCGCGAAGCGGATCCAGCGCGCCCTGAAGGCCAAGGCCCTCAGGTTCTCCGCGCGCTGCAGCGAGCAGTGCCAGCTCGCCGCCACGGCCAGGGTCCGCATGGGAGGCAAGAAGGTGCTGCTCGGCCGCGTGAAGGCGAGCGCGGCCTCCGACCAGACCACCAAGCTGAAGCTCAGGCTCTCGAAGAAGGCGCTCCGCAAGCTGCGCAAGGCGACCAGGCGAGGCAAGGCAAGGGTCTTCCTCAAGGTCAGTGCCGCTGACGCGGCCGCAAACCGCACCACCGCTTCCCGCAAGATCGCCGTCAAGCGCTAGCTGCCGGACGAGCGCTTGACCCGTCGCGTCCGCGAGAGCGCGACGAGCTCCTTCTTCGAGGATCCCCGCTGAAGCGGAGCGCCGCATGCAGCTGTCGCGATCGTGCGACGCCAGGGCTGGAGGTCCGGTGGTGCCTCGAAGCTGCCGCCGAGCGTTCCCGGCAAGTTGGCGACGAGGAGATGTCCGACGCCTTCCGCTGGATTCGGAGCTTCGTGCTCGCCGAGGGTGCCGGCATCGTCGGCCGGTGTGCATCGTCGAGGCGAGCAGCCCCGAGGCCATCCGCGAGCACGCGTCGCGCGCCGACCTGCCGGTCGACGAAGTCATCACGATCGCCGACACCGTCGTGTCCGCGAGGACCCGCAGCCGGCGGCGTCATAGACTCGACGGCCGCGATCGCGGGTCAGCAGCTCGAGGTGCCGGTCACCGTGACGATGCTCTTGACGGGCTCGATCGTCACCGAGGCGAGCTCGGAGTTCACGCTGCCGTCGAGGTCGTAGCTGTGCGCCACCTCCTCGTACATCACCTCGGCGTGATGCTGCGCTGCTCATCGGACCTTGTCCTTCTCGTCAGGTGAACGAGGCGCGCGGAGCTGAACGTACGTTCGAGCCCGAAGCTGATCGATCCGCTCCAGCCGCGGCATGGTCAGCCCAGACTCGCGGCCAGCTGAGGTCGTCGTGCTCGGGCTCCTCCTGCGCGACCAGGTCGATCTCCTTGCCTGCCGCCTGCGCTTGACCAGGTCGAGCACCTGCAGATCCCGGGCTCGGACCGCTCGCAGTTCAAGTCGTCCTCGACCGTGAAGCTTGGCGCCACTGACGTCACTCCCGGCCTTGGCGGCTTGCAGCAGGTACTCACGGTCGTGGAACGTGAAGCGGCCGATGCCCGCGCAACCGGAGCGGCGCAGCGCCTCGTGCAACAGCCGGTAGGCGTCCTGTGCATCGCGCGAGCCCACGTAGTACGTCCTGTCGTAGAAGACCGGGTCGATCTCCGCGGCGTCGACGAACTCGGTCAGGTGCACCACCTTGCCGCGGTCGCCGGCGGCCGCCTTGATCTCGTCCTTTTCGAGCACGACGTAGCGGTCGGGCGAGACCTCGTAGCCCTTCACGACGTCGTCGTAATCCACCTCCCTGTCCTCCTTCGGGCAGATCCGGCGATGCTCGATCTGCGCGCCGTCCTTGGCGTGCACCTCCCGGAAATGGACCGTCTTCGACTCGACCGCCGTGTACAGCTTGATCGGCACGTTCACGAGCCCGAACGTGATCGTCCCGTTCCATATCGAGCGCGGAGCCATGGCACCGGAATACCCGCCAGACCACAGGCGCAATCGGGAGGCGCCGGGGACCGCGGGCCGTCTCGCGAGGTCCTTGACCGGGCCGTCCGGGTGAGCGAAGCTCGTCCTTCAGGATCCCCGATGAAGGGAGAGTGGCATGCAGCTGTACGCGATCCTGCGACGCCAGGGCTGGAGGTCCGGTGGTGACCTCGAAGCGGCCGCCGAGCGTTCCCGGCAAGTTGGCGACGAGGAGATGTCCGACGACATCCGCTGGATTCGGAGCTACGTGCTCGACGAGGGTGGCGGCACTGTCGGCACGGTGTGCATCTACGAGGCGAGCAGCCCGGAGGCCATCCGCGAGCACGCGTCGCGCGCCGACCTGCCCGTCGACGAAGTCATCCCGATCGCCGACACCGTCGTCGTCCGCGAGGACCCGCAGCCAGCGGCTTCATAACTCGACGCCCGCGATCGCGGGTCAGCAGCTCCAGGTGCCGGTCACCGTGACGGTGCTCTTGACGTTCTCGATCGTCACCGACGAGACGGAGTTCACGCTGCCGCTCGAGCCGTAGCCGGTGGGACCGCCCGCCACCCCGACGGTGATGCTGCCGCTCTCCGGTGTCTCCCACAGGTGGACGGGGCTCGCGGATCTGAAGTCGTAGACCGTGGCGATCGACGGTCCGGTCGGGTACGTGCCCGCACCGGAGTAGTTCTCGATCTCGAGCACGACCTGCGCGACCTTCTTGCCGCCGGCGTTGAGTGGCATCTGCACCTGCAGGATCCCGGGCTCGGGGCGCACGCAGTACATGTCGTCCGCGACCGTGAAGCTGGTGGCACCGCTGACGGTCACCCCCGGCTTTGGCGGCTTGCAGAGGTCATCGAGCGCGTGGAAGGTGACGCGGCCGCCACCCTGCCCCGCACCGGCGGTGAGGGCGAGCGACAGCAGGGAGCCCTTGACCGTCGTGTGCGACGGGATCTGGCCGCTCGTGCCGTTCGGGCAGGTGCATTTCTCCTTGCAGAACCACTCCGTGGAGACCAGGCCGAAGTCCTCACCGGAGGTCCCGGCGCGCAGGCTGCCCCCCAGCCGCGTGACGTTGATCAGCGGCTGCTCTGGCGAGAGAACCGCCACGAACTGGCGCAGCGCGTACGCGGTTGCTGCCGATCGTCGTCCCGGTCGTGAGCGTCGTCGCGGGTGGCGGCATCGCCTTGTAGGGGATCGCGTAGGGACTCACCTGGTTCCATGCGGGCAGCCCGGCGCCGAAGCGGAAGGTCGACGATGCCCATGTGTTGACGAACCCGGCGTCGCTGGCGCCCGCGAGCACGTAGGACGCCCCGTCGTCGGGAGCGTCGAAGACGGCGGGGAGCTTCTCCCAGAGACTCCCGAGTCCGTCGACCTCCTCGGCGTGGCCCCAGAAGCCGGTCGCGTCGTAGGAACGGGCGAAGAGCGGCGTCGCCGGCGCCTTCATGTAGTCGCGGTACTGCCCGGCGCCCACCGCGGTCGGCGCCTGCGACGCGGCAGCGGCCGCCCAGTCGGCCGTGCCCTCGATGATCCACGCCGTGCGGACTCGCCAGTCCTTCATCAGATGGAACTGGAAGCAGTGGAAGACCTCGTGGGCGAGCGCGAAGTCCAGGTAGGCCGGGGTCGCTTCTGCCCAGCCGGAGGGACGCGGACCCTGCAGTAGGCAGGAGTGCCGACGCCCCACTCGCCCTTGTCATTGACCGGACAGGGCGTCGGCGGGCGCCTTCCATCCGCCGCTCGGTCGTGATCTCCTCCGACGCCCTGAACACCTTGATGACGATCGCGCCGGTCGTGGGAAGGCGCTTGAGGAAGTACGCCCGGTACTTGTCGGCGATCGCCTGGTAGGCCGCGTCGGGCGTGAGCTTCTGCTCGGCGGCGCTGCGCAGTCGCGGGCATCCCGACCCGCCGTGCGGCGCCCCGAGCGCGCGCTCGACTCGCGGTCATGTTGCGCGGCGCTCAGCCGCGGCCAGACGCGCGCCACCAGTTGCATCGCCAGCGTCGCCGACTGCGGGGCGCCCCGGCCCACCCGCACGCGCCTCACGCCCGGCAGCGGGCCGTAGGCGATGGAGAACGCGCGAAGCGCCACACGCCGGCGTGATCGAACCGTCGGCGCGGATGCCGTCCAGCGCGCGCTCCCACGCCGTGTGCGACCCCTCGCGCTCCACGCGCGCGGCGAGCGCGATCGCGTAGCTTCGCGCGGCGGTGGCGGCACCCGTTCCGCGCGGTGCCGTGAAGCGCACCGCCGCCAGGGTGGCGCCGGTGCGCAGCAGCACAACCGCGTCCGTCGATCGGCGGGTGTCGCGCGTGCGGAGGCGGGCAGCGTCACCCACGCCGCCGAGCCGCCGGAAGCCTCTGCCGGTCGACCTCAGCGCCGCCGCCGCGCGGGCCCGAGAGCCCAGGACGAAGACACCGATTCGCAGCCGCCTGCCGGCGCCGGCGAACGAAGCCCCGCCGGCAGTCGCGCGAAGAAGCCGCGCCGGCGCCTTGCGGACGCCGAGCGCCGCGCGCGCGACCTTCGGCCCCTTCCCGGTGGCGTGAAGACCGGGGACGTCATCCGCGCTGAGCAGCAGGCCGCCGGCCTTCGCGGCGCAGGCGGTCGCGGGAGCGCCGACGGCCACCCCGACCGCGATCAGCAGCGCCACGATCGACCTGACCCGAACCATGACCCCAACGTACGCCCAGGGGTCGCCCGGGTCAGTGTCGCGTGAGTCTCGACCTGGTCTCAGGGGCGATCGCGTCCGCTAGTCGCGCAGCGCGGCGGGCGGCGGCGGGCAGCGCTTGCTGAAGTAGCGTCGCGACGGTGTGTCGGAGAGCCGGCGCCAGGGCTTGTCCCGGAAGTTGTTCGGAGAGATCTCGCCCTCGACCGGCGTGACCGTCAGGGTGTCGCGGTACGCGCTGAAGTCGAAGACGAAGAACTCGCCCGGCCGGTTCGCGGCCCCGCTGGGAGCGATGCCCCCGCCGTCCGTGAACGTCCATGACATCCGGTTCCCGTCGACGCCGAACTTCCCATACCCCCAGGTGCAGGCGTCCCTGTTCTCCTGGGTTATCGCGAACCGGCCGCGATCGAACACGTAGATCCAATGCCCCCAGTTCTCGGGGAAGGCTTCCGCGCCTGCGGCGCTCGGATCGGTGTCCATTCTCCAGACGCCGTCGATCTCGGTGGCGCGCCGACGTCGGCGCCTCGGCTGCGGGCTCGCACTGCGGGAGCTCGCTCGGTGGCTCCCCGAGCTCGTTCTTGAGTCTCTCGATCGAGCCGATGGCGGCGCGCGTCGCCGGGTCTCGCCGCAGCTCGCGGTACACCGGCTCGACAGCCCGGCGCAGCGCTCGAAGCTCAGTCGAGGTCGCAAGGTCGAGTGTCGTACGCCGCTCGCGGCAAAGGTTGCCTGTGCTCTCCGCCTCGAAATTCATCTCGTCCGCCAACTTCTTCGACACGACGTTGGCGGCAGCCGTGCGCAGAATCTGGCGCTGATCGCGTGTCAACCTGCGGTACGACGGCCCATTGGCGAACACGACCAGGGGGCGCGGCCAGAGATTGACGTTGGCCATCAGGCGCGAGCTCGCGGCATCGAGGCCGTCGGAGTCGAGTGCGCCGACTGGGCGCTCGACGCCGTCGAGCCCGGCCAGGCCCGGTGCCGAGGCAGGGAGCCGTCGCGGGCGCGCGCCGAGCACGCGCATGGTTGCGTCGGCCACGCGCGACTGCTGGGTGCCGATCGTGAGCCCTCTGAAGTCGCGCGGCGCAGCCAGGCGGTGAGCGGCGCCGAGCGGCCGCCGAATGGGCCCAGGGAGGATGCCGATGCCCACCAGGCCGAGCGGCCTTAGCTCCTCGAGCAGCGGATCGACGAGATCGCTCTCGAGGACGCGCTCCTGGAGCTCGTAGCTGTCGATCAGAAGCGGCGCGTGGAGGGCACGCAGGCTGTCAGCGCCGAATTCGTCCCACGCCCGGCTCCCCGCAAACGCGAGGTCGGCCCGGCCGCGGCGCATCTCGCGGATCGTCGAAGCCTCGAAGTCGGGGCTCTGGCCAAAGCCATCGACAACGCGAATCCGGAGTGCGCCGTGCGACAGCCGCGCCACCTCGTCCTTGAACGCCGCGACCTCCTGACCGCTGCTGAACGGGTCGAGCATCGTGAGCACCCGCGACGCGGCCGGACGCTCGCCTCCGACCCGGTCGGAGTCACTGCCCAAGCAGCCGGCGATCGACGCGGCGCCTGTCATTGCGGCGGCGGCGAGGAGGGCTGCACGGACCATTGGGCGAGCCTACGCCCGGCGCCTGCGACCCCGCATCGGGAACGCCCCCTCGATCATGCCGCGAGGACAGGGGTCAACACGGGGGTGGACGGGTGCTGGTCCTGTTTCGCCGCGTCCGGCGGCGCGATTGGCTGGTCGCACCACACAACCGGACGGAAGGAGCCCCATGTTCCGCTTTACCATCCCCGCCGTAGTCGCATGTGCGATCGGTGCCGCGGCGCTCGCGCCGGGTGCCATCGCCGCCCCGCCCGCGGCAGAGGAACTCAACCCGCCGCCTCCGACTTCCTGACCTGCAAGGCGCTCGGTGCCGGCACGATCTGCACCGGGTCATCTCCAGGAGGTCAAGGTGGCGGAGCCGCAGGACGAGCTCGTTTGCGGCTCAGGCGCCGAGGCATTCACGATCCATGACAACGCGGTCCTCACTCAGCGCGTGACTCGCTGGTACGACGCCAACGGCGATCTCACCAGACGCGTCATCCGGGAGCGCTGGAAGCCCGCGTTCTGGAGCAACCCGCTCAGCGGCGAGACGGTCCCGTACACGCAGAACCAGAAGATCACGACGGTCGCTCGCCGTGCCGGGCGACTTCGACTCGGCCACGGAGACGATGGTGGGCGAGAACATCTACACGGATCCGGATACGCACAGGAAGGTGCTGCGGAGCACCGGACGCGTGGTGTTCGGAGCCGATGGCGAACTCGACTTCCGGGCGGGACAGCAGTGGTTCGTCGACGCGTTCATCGACGGCGACATGTCCGTCCTCGACGATGTGTGCGCGGCGCTGGCGTAGTCGGGAATCCGCAAGCGTGGGACGATGGGCATCGTGGCCTGGACCGTCCTGATCGTGGATGACCACGCCGGGTTCCGGACGGGTGCGCGGGCGCTCCTCGAGGCCGACGGTTTCGATGTACTCGGGGAAGCCGCGGACGGCGAATCGGCTGTCAAGCAGGTTCGCCGTCTCCGCCCGGAGGTCGTGCTGCTCGATGTCCAACTGCCGGGGATGGACGGCTTCGCGGTGGCCGAGAGGCTTGCCGCGGAGCCCTCCGCGCCGGCGGTTGTACTGGTTTCGAGTCGCGGGCAGGGCGCGTACCGCAGCCGGCTGCAGGCGACGCCGGCATGCGGATTCATCACGAAGGCGGAGTTCTCCGGGGAGTGCTTGAGCTCGCTGCTGGCGTGACGCCTTCCCGAGGCGGCCGCGGATCTCGCCGCGGGGCTCGCCCTGCTGGTGGCGGGCGCCGCGACATGGGCCAGGGCGCCGCGGAGCGCTACCGGGCCGCTGCTCACGCTCGCAGGGGCTGCGTGGCTGGCGGGCGACGCCTGGAGCGCGCTCGCGTACGCCCATCGCGGCCCCCTCGTGCATGCCCTCCTCACCTATCCGAGCGGGCGCACGCGGTCACCGCTGATCGTGGCGGTCATCGGCGTCGCTTACTTCGACGGGCTGGTCCCCGAGGTCGCGCGTTCGCCGTGGGCAACGATCGCGCTGATGGCCGCCGTCGTGGGCGCGGCGGCGTGGCGGTGGGCTGCCGCTCGCGGACTCGAGCGGCGCGCCCGCGCGGTACCGCTGGCCTGCGCGGTCGCTCTCGCCGGCGCCCTCGTCCTCGCGGCGATCGGTCTCCTCGCCGACCTCGACACGGTCGGAGCCGCGGCGTGGGTGTACGACGCTGCGATCGTGATGACGGCGGCCGCACTCGCAGGAGATCTCCTCTCGGGCCGCACAGCGCGCGCCGCCGCCACGGGGCTGGTGGTGGATCTCGCCGATCGCCAGGAGCCGCGGGCCCTGCGTGGCGCACTGGCCCGGACCGTCGGCGACCCGGCCCTTCAGATCGCCTACCGGGTGCGCGACGGGTGGGTCGACGAAGCGGGACAACCGGTGCGATTGCCGAGCGAGGAGAGCGAAACACAGATGGTCACGGTCGTCGAGGAGGGCGGAACGCCGGTGGCGGCGCTCGTGCACGACCCGGCATCGCTGCGCGACGAGACGCTGGCATCTGCTGTCGACGCTGCCGTGCGGTTGGCCCTGGCAAACGTGCGGCTTCAGGCCGAGGTCGCGGCCCGCGTGCGCGAAGTTGCGACCTCTCGACGACGGCTCGTCGAGACCGGCGACGAGGAGCGCCGGCGCCTCCGCGAACAATTGCGGGGCGGCGCGGAACAGACGCTCAGCGAGGTATCGGCGGATCTTTCCGCCCTGGCCTCCGGCCGCCAGGGCGAGACGGGTGCGACGCTGCACGCGCTCGCGTCCGAACTCGACGCCGCGCGCGCCGATCTCGAGCGCTTTGCGCAGGGTGTGCATCCTCGGGCCTTGACCGAGCACGGCCTCGCTGCCGCGCTGGGCGAGCTCGCGAGCCAGGCGGCCGTCCCCGTCGTACTCGACGTGCCGCGTGAGCGCTTCCCCGCGCCGCAGGAGGCGGCGGCGTACTTCGTGTGCTCGGAGGGCTTGGCCAACGTCGCGAAGTACGCACGGGCGTCGGGCGCGCAAATCGGTGTTGCGCCGGCCGGCGCCTGGCTGATCGTGCACGTCGCCGACGACGGCCTCGGCGGGGCTGACCCGGCCCGCGGCTCGGGCCTGCGCGGACTGGCGGACCGCGTGGAGGCACTCGGCGGAACGCTTTCGGTTTCGAGCCCGGTTGGGGTCGGCACGCGTCTCGAGGCCGAGCTGCCGATCGGAACGGGGACGGCAGAGTGATCGCCGGCCCTCGCGCCCGGATGCAACCTCTGCTGCCGGCGGCCGCGCTCCTCGTCGTGGCCGCCGTGACGGTGGCGATCGTACGCGCCGCGCCCGACCTTGCGCTGACCGGCGACTCCGGCGCGGCGCTGGCGGCCGAACTCGTGGCCGTCGGCGCTCGTGGTCGCCGCAGCGATCGCCACGTGGCGCGCGGGCATCATGTTCCCCGTTCTGCTCGCTGCCGCGGCGCTCGCCTGGCTGGCCGCCGAGTGGAACACCCCCGGGCGCCGGTCCCGCGTTCACGGCGGGGCTTCTCCTGTATGCCGCGTGGCCGCCGCTGCTGGCGGCGGCCGCAATACGCGGACTGGACGAGCGGCCGCTCGACCGGCCCGCCGCCGTGCTGCTCGCCGTGTCGTTCGGCACAGCCATTGGGCTGCTCGGCCTCGCGTCTGCCGCCGTCTTCGATCCCGATGCCCAGGGCTGCGTGCAGTGCCCCGCCAACCTGCTGCTCATCGAGGACGCCCCAGACCTGGGGCACTCGCTCGGCCAGGTGGGTCTTGCGCTGACCGCCGCCTGGACGGCGGCCTTCGCGATGCTCGCGACGGTGCGCCTCGTCCGCGCCTCGCCGTCCCGGAGGCGCTGGTCCGCCCCGGTCCTGGTCCCGGCGGTCGCAGCGATCGTGCTGTTCGGCGTCGATGCGCTTCACGGCCTGGAGCGCGGCTTCGTCTCCAATGACCCAACGGACCGCACCCTGCGCCTCGCCGAGGCCGCCGCCCTCGCGCTGGTCGCCGCCGGCGTCGCGCTCGAATGGTTGCGTACCTTGCGCACCCGTGCCGCCCTGACGCGACTCGTACTCGACATCGGCACCGCGCCGGCCCCGGGCGAGCTCCGCGCGTGGCTCGCGGACTCACTCCACGACCCGTCGCTGGAACTGCTGCACCGCCTCGAAAGCGGCGAGTGGATCGATGCCGCGGGTCGCAGGACCACCCTGCCCAGCGGGGGCGGGCGCGAGGCGACTCGAGTGCGAGCCCGCGGAGAGGAGGTCCTCGCGGTCGTGCACCGGCCCGGTCTGCTCGATGACCCTGCCCTCCTGTCGGAGCTCGTCACCACCGCCAGCCTTGCGCTGGAACACGAGCGCCTGCACGCAGCTCGGAGAGCCCGCCTCGAGGAGCTTCGCGCTTCGCGTGCCCGCATCGTGGCTACCGCCGACGCGGAACGGCGTGCACTGGAGCGCGACCTGCACGACGGGGCGCAGCAGCGCCTGGTCGCTGTCGCCCTCGCCATCCGGCTGGCACGGCGCCAGATCGCGCCCGGCGACGGGGAGCTGGACGTCCGCCTCGGCGTGGCCGAGGACCGGGTGCGTGCCGCCGTCGTAGAGCTGCGAGACGTTGCCCATGGCCTGTTCCCGGCAGTCCTCGCCGACGAAGGGCTGCGCGCAGCGCTGGAGGAGCTGTCCGAGCACGCGCCTCGACTCGTCCCACGCGCCCTGCCCGCGGGGCGCTTTCCCGACGGGGTCGAGGCGGCGGCCTACTTCGCCACCCTCGAGTCGCTGCGTCTTGCAGAGCGCGAGGTGACGGTGGACGCCGTCGCGGAGAACGGTTGCCTGCGGCTCGTGATCGGCGCCGGCACCACTCTCGATGGAGCGATGACGCAGATCGGTGACCGCGTGGGGGCCGTCGGCGGCACGGTGGCTGTCGAGGGTGCCGAGCTCCGGCTGGAGATACCGTGCGAGTCGTAATCGCCGACGACGAGGCGCTGCTGCGTGAGGGCCTCGCCCGGCTGCTGCAGGACGCGGGATTCGAGGTTGCGGGCCGCTGCGGCGACGCCGACGAGCTGCTGCGCATGGTCCAGGCCCGAGAGCCGGACGTCGCGATCGTGGACATACGCATGCCTCCCAACCTGGGCGACGACGGGCTGGTCGCGGCACAGGAGATCCGGCGCCGCCACCCGGATGTCGGCGTACTCGTGCTCTCGCACTTCCTGGACTCGCGCTACGCTGCCCGGCTTCTCGAGGAGGTCCCGGAGGGCGCGGGATATCTGCTCAAGGAACGCGTCTCCGAGGTCGGGGTGCTGACCGACGCCCTCCGCCGTATCGACGAGGGCGAGTGCGTGATCGATCCGACGATCGTCTCGCGCCTGGTCGCGCGCAAGCGTGAGCGCGGCCCCCTCGGCGTGCTGACCGAGCGCGAGCGCGAGGTGCTCGCACTGGTCGCCGAGGGGCGCTCGAATGGCGCGATCGCCGAGCAGCTCTTCCTGTCGCGAAAGACCGTCGACTCACACATCTCGCAGATCTTCCTCAAGCTCGACCTGCGCGAGTCGCCAGAGGACCATCGGCGGGTGCTTGCAGTGCTCACGTACCTGCGGTCCGGCGAGTCTTAGGGTCCGGCTCCAGGGCCGGCTTCGACGTCGACCTCGGCAGAGCTGAGGATCTCGCCGCACGACCCGCAGTGCATCTCGATCTGCGTGATCTCGCCGCACGTGCGATGGCGCCGGAGCGCGGGCGGACCGGCGTCGCCCGCGGTCCAGCGATCGCCCCAGGCGGCCAACGCCATCAGCACGTCGACGAACTCGAAGCCCTTCGGGGTCAGGACGTACTCGTGCCTGGGCGGGCGCTCCGAGTAGGGGCGGCGCTCGAGCATCCCGGCGTCGACGAGATGCCTGAGCCGCTCGGCGAGGACCTTGCGCGAGATGCCGAGGTCGCGCTGGATGTCGTCGAAGCGCCTGATTCCGACCCAGACGTCGCGCAGCACGAGCGGCGACCACGGCTCGCCGGCGACGGCGAGACTCCGCGCGATCGAGCACGTCATCTCGGAGAAGTCGGTCCGTTGCATGGAGACAGGATAGTCCGTTCCCTTAGGGAATGAACTTTGATACGGTGCCGCGCATGACGCTCGACCAAGGTGATCCGAGGCTTCTGGAAACCGACATCGCCAAGCGGCTGCTCACGTCCACGATCCCCGCGCGGTGCGCGTACACGGCGCTCGACGGGACGCCGCGGGTCGTCGGGAGCTGGTTCGTCTGGACCGGCGAGGAGCTCGTGCTGCCGACCTTCATCGCGGCACCGCACGTCAGCCACGCGACCTACCGGGTGCGCGCGCTCGCGCGCGAATCCCGACGTCGCGATCTCGATCGACACGGAGTCGTTCCCGCCCGAGGTGCTCAGCATCCGGGGCCGGGCCGAGATCACCGAGGTCGACGGGATCGCGACCGAGTACGCCGAGGCCGCCCATCGCTATCTCGGCTCGGAGGAGGCGAGCGACTACCTTGCGCAGATCGACCAACCCGGCACGCGCATGGCCCGGATCGCGGTGCGGCCGGACTGGGTCGGCCTCCTCGACTTCGAGACCCGGATGCCGAGCGCGCTGGGGGGCACCCAATGAACCTTTCCAGCCGCGGCTCGGCGAGCCGCACCACCACGCCTACGTCGTCGAGGAAATCGAGGCGACGGTGAAGCGCCTGGTCGAGGGGCTTGGGGCCGGGCCGTTCTTCCTCGTCGAGCGCGTGCCGCTCGAGAACGTGCTCTCGCGCGGCGAGCCCGCGGAGTTCGTCCACAACTCGGCGTTCGGCGCCTGCGGCGGCGGCGCGATCGAGCTGATCGAGCCCATCAGCCTCGCGCCCGCGCGAGTAGAGGAGCGCTTCGCCGCGCCACGGCCGAGAATCCACCATGTCGCCTACGTCCTGGCTCCGGCGGAGGTGGCCGCTGTGCGCAGCTCGCTCGACGAGCGGGGGCTGCCGGCGTACCTGAGCTCTCAGCTCGGCGAGGTCGAGGCCACCCTCCACGACGCATTCGGCCGCCCTCGGCCACGACATCGAGATCCACGTCGACAGCGAGAGCCTGCGCGCCTTCTTCGGGATGGTGAGTGGCGCCGCCGAGGGCTGGGACGGTTCGGAGCCGCTGCGGCCGGTCGAGGGCTGAAGCAGGGCCCTACTTCCGCAGCAGGGCGCAGACCGCCGTGGCCTGCACGCTCCTGAGGCGGGCGAGCAGCGCGCCCGTGGGCGCCGGGATGTTGAGCGTCGTCGTCGCCGAGCGCCGCCCGTCCGCGGTCGCGGCAGCCCACTGGACATACCCCGGGAAGTTCCCGGTGTGGCCGTAGACCGTCCCGCAGCGGCTCCTGTAGCGGAACAGCGCGAGCCCCGCGGAATTGGTGCCCGGCCCGGGCGGGCTCGACGAGCCGGCGACGAAGTGCCGCTGCGCGCGCCTCTGCTCCGCGCCGAAGAACTTGCCGCGCACGTACGCGCGCATGAAGCGGGCGAGGTCGATCGGGGTCGAGACGATCCCGCCGGAGGCCCACGCGCCGCTCGGGCTGAGGAACTCCGTCACGTCCTCCGGCGGCTCAGTCGGCAGGTACCCGTGGATGAACGGCCGCGGCAGCGCGATGCGCTCCGTCGGGAAGGACGTCTCCGTCAGCCTCGCGGGCCGGAACACGAGCGTTCTGAGCAGGTCGCCGTAGGTGTCGTCCGACACTCCCTCTGCGATCAGCGCGGCGACGATGTTGTCGGTGTTCGAGTACTCGTAGCGCGAGCCAGGCGGGAACACGAGGCCCTCGTCGCTGACCCAGTCGAGGATGGTGCTCGGGTGAACGAAGCCGCGAGGATCGGTCCCGAGCTGATCGACGAACCCGTCTGAGCTCGTGTAGTCCGGCAGCCCGCTGGTGTGGTTCAGCAGCTGCCTGATCGTCACCGGGTGCCACGCGGTCGGAAGGTTCGGGAGCCGCCGGCCGATCGTGTCGCCGAGGCGGAGCTTCCGCTGCTGAACCAGGTTCAGCACCACGGCGCCGCTGAACGCCTTGGCCACGCTCGCGATCCGCATGTGGTCGGTCCCGCGCGGCCGGCCGCGGCGCGCGACGTCGGAGCGGCCGGCGCTCAGCACGGTCGTGCGCCCGCCGCTGCGGAGCGTCGCCACCGCGCCGGGAGGGCCGCCGGGGGCGGCCACGAGCCCACGAAGCCCGCGCTCGACCGCCTTCTCGCGTGCCGTCAGCGCAGCGTCGGCGGGGCTGGGGAGAAGCAGCAGTGCGGCGGCCGCCACGACGAGCAAGATACGAGCCTTCGGAATGGTCACGTGTAACAGCTGACGGACGGGTACGGCGCCTTGTACTGCTCCCAGATGAAGTCCTCGAGCTGGAGGCCGTAGCCGCCCTGGGTCATCGGGTCGAACGTCTTCGTCAGCGTGTCGGGCGGGTACGCGTAGTCCTGCCATCTCCAGGTCTTCTTTCCGATAGCGAGCAGAGACCCTCCGCGATCGCTCTGACCGTCGAACGGCACCGTCCAGTTGAGATACCAGTTCGTGACGTCCGAGTCCTTCCAGGAGTGCCCGTAGCCCCAGATGAAGCAGGTGTCCGGCTTGACCTCGTCCCAGCTGAAGCTCGGCGCCAGGTACCACGCGTTGTAGGCGACGGGCATCAGCTCGGTCGTGAAGTAGGCGTTGGCGCTCGTCGTCAGGTAGTTCTGAAGCTGGTCGGGCCGGACGATCCACCCAGGGGTCGTGGCGTTCTTCCCGAGGGTCTGGAGACGGCCCCAGTCGGTCGCGACGATCTCGCGGAGGCTGTCGAGCGAGGCCGCGCTCTTGCTCAGCCTGCCGGCGACCTCCTCGGCGAGGCTGTCCACCTTCGTGTCGACCCGGTCGCTGAGCGGCACGCCGCTCCTCTGATCGGCGGTCATCGACATCGCGAACTCGTAGGACGCCGCGAGCGCCTCGATCAGCGCGAGCTCGACCGGGAATCCGCCCTCTGGAACCGAGATGAAGAGGCCCGCGGCCTCGAACAGCATGAGGATGTAGTTCCCGATCTCCGCGGCCAGGTCCTGGTCGTTGAGGCCGGCCACGTCGTCGTGGATCGTCCTGCCGATGCTCTGCAGGTCGACCTGGCTCTGGGCGCCGCTCTGGTTGAGCGTTCCCTTGTAGGCGTCGAAGAGGGTCTTGACGGCCTTGAGGTACTCCATCTCCGTCCGCAGCTGCGTGACCAGCTTGCAGAACTCCCTCTTCGTGAAACCGGGATTCGGCTGCTTGTCGGGACCGCGGGGTTGCGAGCAGTCAAGCTGGTCGGCTGGATACCTCAGTGTCGCCAGGTCATCGTGCTCGGTGGTCCAGTCGCGGTTGAGGTCCTGGCCATAGATGACCCGCAGATCGTTGCCCCACCCGGACTTGGTGGTGATCAGGCTCTTCGTGACGTACGTCATCGCGTCCTCGTAGTCCGGGTCGTAGTCCGAGTCCCTCTCGTCGGTGTACCTCCAAGGGGTGGGAGCCGCGAACGCGATGTCGTACAGCTCATAGCTGAGCTTGTCGTGCGGGTCGGCCGAAGCCGGCACCACATAGCCCTCCGAATTCAGCGAGAGCCTGCCCTGCACGCTGCCCGACTCGGTGGCGGGCGGGTTCGTGGTGGGATCCGTGACGATCGCGGTACTCGATTGCGCGACCTCGCCGCGACCGAGCTTCACGCCGCCGAAGAACGCATAGGAGCCCCTCACGTTGAAGAACGTGTGGGGGTTGGCGCCGTACGCCGCGAGCTCCGCGCCCACCCTGATCCACGCTTCCGCGCCGCGGTCCGGCTCGTAGGGGCTGTCCGGTGGGGCGGGGCGTCCGACCGTGCCGATGCTCTGGACGACCAGGTGGGGCCCCCACCGACCCCCGTCGAGGTAGTTCGCCATCGAGGTGAGAGCGGCCACGGGATCCGCCACGCCGTTCGTCGGGAAGACCGCTTGAGCCACCGGCCTGAAGTCGACGGGATCGAGGTACTGGACCTGGAAGCCGCCCGTGGCCCCGGCGGGAAGAGTGGCCGAGAACTGCTGCCCGCCGAGATTCATGGTGTTGCTCGTGGCGGTGTGGCTCGCCCGCGTGTCGAACTTCGGGCGATCCGGCTGGAAGCGATAGCCGCCCACCTGGTCCGTCATCAGCCAGCCCTTCAGGGCTTCGGGCAGCGAGCCCGCCATGCGCGGACCAACCGGTGCCCCCGCCCGCCTTCGGTATCCCGACGATGACGAGCTTGTTGTGCTCCGCGAGGACGTCGGCCGAGA
Source organism: uncultured Thermoleophilaceae bacterium (assembly GCA_963808775.1). GTDB lineage: Bacteria > Actinomycetota > Thermoleophilia > Solirubrobacterales > Thermoleophilaceae > JACVRW01. The sequence continues at coordinate 40,654 of CAWEGR010000005.1, read as the reverse complement.
TCTTGTCGACGCCCAGCAATGCCAGTGCAGCGTTGAAGGCATCCACCTGGTCGGCCTGCACGGGCGGACCCGAGCTTCCGGACGGGAACGCGAGGATCACGAGCTGACCCGTCCCCTGGCTCTTGAGAGCCGCGGCGAGCTGCGGGATCCCGTGGTCGCCCCCTCCCGAGCCGTCGAGCCAGTTGTTGTCCGATGGATTGGCCAGCTCGAGCGTGCCGCGCTTCAGTGTCAACCACTGCATCGAGACTCCGCCTGGGCTCCTGTTCGGATAGAAGCTCTCGCCCACCAGGATCCCGTTCTGGCCGTTCTGCTGGGTCAGCCCCCTGAAGGCCAGGAGCGGCCTCGCAGGAGCCACGTCAAGCAGGACCCGGTCCTCGCCGGCATTCACCTTGGACGCGGCCGCTCGTCCACTGCGCTCGGTCACCCTCAGCCCGATCACTATCGGCCCGGGCGGTCGGGCGTGATCGACGGGCGAGCACTGCCGGAGCGCCGCAGCTTGGCGCGCGAGCCGCGCGGCTTGTCGACGATCCGCCAGCGATGACGTGCCTCGCCGCCGCCTGTCGTACGCGAGCGGCGGCCGTCCAGCTGCACGAACCGCCCCGCGCGCGTGTCCACTTCCCACCCCGCGGACGCGAGATGGCGGTTCCGCTTGATCCGGAAGCGCCGGCGCACCTCGACGTACCTGCCCGCGTCGGGCTCGTAGACCCGGACCCGAAGGCGGTTGACGCCGTAGCGGAGCCCCTGGGTGGCCGACAGCTTCGCCGTGTAGCGCGTGACGAGCGAGTGGTCGATCGCGCGGTGGGCAGGGCGGCCGTTGACCCAGAGACGGGCGAACCTCATCCGGCGGATCGTGGTGAGCCTGCCCACTCCCGCCACGCGGATGTTCACCGACGTCACCGGTCCCGGCCTCACGCGGACCTGCGCGAGCTGCTCGTTGTGGCGGACGACGCTGAACCCGCGCGCGTGGACCAACGGCGGGCGGCCGCGGCGCCCGACCAGAACGCTCAGATGGTTCTGGCCATAACGCAGGCCGTCGCCGAGCGTGAGGCGAGCGACCCGCAGCGAACCGCCCTCGGCGCTGAACCGCCCGCTGACGTCGCGCCGGCCAAGGCGGACCCGCACCCGGGTCGCGTTCCCGGGCACCCGCACCGCGACCCGCACCGGCAGGTGCGTGGCGATCGCCTCCACTCCGGGGGCGACGATCATGTCGGCGGGGACGCCGCGCGCATCCGATTGCGCTTGGGCCGGCGTGACGCCGCCGCACAGCAACGACGCCGTGAGGGTGGCGAGGACAATCGGACGGCGTAGACCGGGGGAGCGTACCGATCATGGGCGAGGCCCGGAGGCTACAGCTCCGTGGCCCTGGCCGAGCCGGTCAGGCATCTGTCCTGGAATGACTACCCATACGGTGGGCAAAGCAGGACAACCCCGATCCTCTCGCGAGATAATTACCCGATGGACTGGCGCGACAACGGCGTCCGCGTGGTCCACGCGGACGAGCTCGATCCGAACACCCCGCAGACGCCCGGCATGCATCGCATGGGGGCGATCGACGCCGCCCGGGCGGGCGCGGAGAAGCTCTGGGCGGGCACGGTGGTCATCCATCCCGACGCGAAGACGGGCCCGCACCACCACGGCGAGCTCGAGTCAGTGATCTATGTGGTGAGCGGACGGGCCCGCATGCGCTGGGGCGAGCGGCTCGAGTACACCGCCGAGGCGGGCCCGGGCGACTTCATCTACGTCCCGCCGTACGTCCCGCACCAGGAGATCAACGCGAGCCCGGACTCGGAGCTGTCATGCGTGGTCGTCCGGAGCGGCCAGGAGCCGGTCGTCGTCAACCTCGACATGCCCGCGGTCGAGGAGCCCGAGGAGGTCCGCTGGGTGGACGATATCCACGGGCCGTCCTAGCGGGCAGAGCCACAAACCCCGGGTCGAATTCAGGGTGTGTGGACGGGCCCCTCTGCTGAGGGGTCGCCGCTCGCTTCGGCTATACGCCGGCCTGCGGCCTGCGTAGTCATCTCAGCCGCCGTGCCGTGCGGGCCCGCGGCCCGCCGGCTGAACCGGCCGCGGGAGGTCCTCGACCGGCGGCGTCGGCAGCTCTCGCCTCCCGCCTGGCTCGAGACGGATCGTCTCGCCCCAGTGTTCGAACTCGATCGACTCCCCGGTCTCCAGCACGTAGCGCGTCTGCTCCTGGTCGATCCGCACGCGCATCCGCGCTCCGCGGACGGTGACCGCGAAGGTAACCGTCGGGACGTCGCGTGGCAGCCGAGGGCAGAAGCGCAGGCGTCCGCCCGAGTCGCGCATGCCGCCGAAGCCGTTGGTCACCGCGAGCACCGCACCGGCGAGCGACGCGATGTGTAGCCCGTCGCCCGTGTTGTGGTGCAGGTCGTGGAGGTCGACGAAGGCCGCCTCGCGCAGGTAGTCGTAGGCGAGGTCGAGGTGACCCACCTCCGCGGCCACGATCGCCTGGGTGCAGGCCGAAAGCGATGAGTCGCGGACGGTGAGCGCTTCGTAATACTCGAAGTTGCGCCGCTTCTGCTCAGCGGTGAACGCGTCGCCGTGGAGGTGCAGCGCGAGCACGAGGTCGGCCTGCTTGATGACCTGGCGGCGGTAGAGCTGGAAGTAGGAGAAGTTGAGCAGCAGTGGGTAGTCCTCCGCGGAGCATGCGTCGAAGTTCCACGGATCGAGGAGCAGGAACCCCTGATTCTGGGGGTGCACTCCGAGGCGCTCGTCGTAGGGGATGAACATCGAGGTCGCCGCGTCGCGCCAGCTCTCCAGCTCGTCGCTGGACACCCCGAGGCGCTCGGCCAACTCCGGCAGCCGGCCCGCGGTCTCGGCCGCGGCGCGCAAGTTCGCCCGCGCGCCGAGGTTCGTGAAGACGTTGTTGTCGGCCAGCGCCGAGTACTCGTCCGGTCCGGTCACGCCGTCGATGCGGAAGCTCCCGTCGTGGTCGTAGGAACCAGCGCTGATCCACATCCGGGCGGTCTCCACGAGCAGCTCGCCGCCCTCCTGCGCGGCAAACTCGTCGTCCCCCGTCGCGTCGAGGTAGCGGCGCACCGCGTCCGCGACGTCGCCGTTGACGTGCAGCGCCGCCGAGCCCGCCGGCCAGTAGCCCGAGCACTCCTCGCCGCGGATCGTGCGCCACGGCAGCGTCGCGCCGCCGAGCCCGAGCAGCTTCGCGCGCTGTCGCGCCTGGTCGAGGATCGAGTGGCGCCACACGAGCGCATGGCGGACGACCTCGGGCATGACGTAGGTCATGAACGGCAGCACGAACGTCTCGGTGTCCCAGAACGCGTGCCCGTCGTAGCCCGGGCCCGTGAGCCCCTTCGCCGCCAGCGCGCGGCCCTCGATCCGCGCGCCGGACTGCAGGAGGTGGAACAGCGAGAAGCGCAGCGCCTGCTGCACCGCCGGGTCGCCCTCGATCGTGATGTCGGCCTTCTCCCAGAAGCTATCCAGGAACGCGCGCTGTTCGCGCAGCAGCCCGTCCCAGCCCTCCGCGCCGGCGTTCATCAGGCTGGCTGTTACCTGGTCGCGCAGGAACTCCGGTGTTTGGCGCGAGCTCCAGTGGTAGGCCATGAACTTGACGAAGCGCAGCGGCCGGCCCGGCTGCAGCTGGCAGGAGATCGTCACGCGGGCGAGGTCGTCCTCGACGTAGACGGCGGTGTGCAGATCGTCGCCGTCGCCGTCGATGATGTGCTCCATCCCGGCCGCGCAGCTGAGCTGGGAGCTCTTGGTCGTGTGCACGAGCACGGCCCGCAGCTCGAAGCCGCGCGCCAGCCGGCCCTCTAGTACGGCGCCGAGGTCCTTGCCCTTGCGCGGGTCCTTCCTTCCCTCCTCCGTCGGCATGTTGGCGACCAGGTTGGACTGCAGCGCGACCCGCATCGGCTGGTCGACGGCCTCGATCTCGTACTCGATCGCGGCGGTCGAGCGATGGGTGAAGGAGACCAGGCGGCGCGTGCGGATCTTCACCTCGCGCCCATAGGTCGAGCGCCAGTGCAGCTCACGGTCGAGCGTTCCCGAGCGGAAGTCGAGCACGCGCTCGCTTCGGAGCACCGTCCCGCGCAGGACGTCGAGGGGCTCGTCGCCGAGCATGACGTGGATGACCTTGCCGTCCTGGACGTTGACGATCGCCTGGCCGTCCTCCGCGAAGCCGTAACCCGACTCGCCGTACTCGAGCGTGAACGTCTCGTGGAAGCCATTGACATAAGTGCCGCTGATGCCGCGCGGCTCGCCCTCGTCGAGGTTGCCGCGCAGGCCGAGGTGGCCGTTGGACAGGGCGAAGACCGACTCCGTGCGTGCGAGCTGGTCGAGCGCGAGCTCGGGCTCCCGGACCGCCCACGGCTCGACGGGCCAGGTCCCGCCCTCCGGCAGGCTCACGGCAGGAGCTCCGCGAGATCGTCGACGACCACGTCGGCGCCATGCGCGAGCAGCGCCTCCCGCTGGCCGGCGCGGTCGACCCCGACGACCCAGCCAAAGTCCCCGGCGCGCCCGGCCTCCACCCCCGCCAGCGCGTCCTCGAAGACGGCACACGCCGCGGGGCGTGACGCCGAGCCGCGTCGCGGCGAGCAGGAAGGTGTCCGGCGCGGGCTTGCCGCTGATCTGCTCGGCGGCGATCGTCGTGCCGTCGACCCGCTCATCCATCAGGTCGAGCAGCCCCGCGCTGGTCAGCGCGGCCACGGTGTTGGCGCTCGACGAGACGACCGCGGTGCGCAGCCCGGCCGCGCGTGCGGCGTGCAGGAATCGCACCGAGCCCTCGAAGACCTCGACGCCGTCCGCTCGAGCACCTCGAGCAGCTTGACGTTCTTCGCGTTGCCGACGCCGCGGACGGTCTCGGCGTCCGGCGGGTCCTCGCGGCCGCCCTCGGGCAGCGTGATGCCGCGCGAGGCGAGGAAGTCGCGCACCCCGTCATCGCGCGGCTTGCCGTCGACGTGAGCCGTGTAGTCCACGACCGGGTCAAAGGGCACGAATGCCGGACCTCCCGCCTTCGCGCGCCGACGCAGCAGCCCGTCGAAGGCCTCCGCCCACGCCTTGGCGTGCACCGTGGCGGTGCGGGTGAGCACGCCGTCCATGTCGAACAGGCACGCTTCGATGCCGGGCGGGAGATCGGGGCGAGAGTCGGCCATTGCGGCATCCTGCCATGAACCCCCACGCCTGCTCGTGAACCCCGCGAACAGGCGGCGTCGAAGCCTCTCATGCCGCACTTCCTCGCGGCCTGCCGACCTGCCGGCGACAGGACACACTCGGACCCAGGACGTCTTGGTCTCGTACCCGAACCGGATGCCCCTGTCCAGGAGCCTCTCCTACGCTCCCATCGCCATCGTCGTGGCCATCATCGCTGGATGCCGCGCCGACAATGAGGGCCGCGAGGTCACCGGGGTTGCACAGCCGGCGAACCCCACTGCAGAGTCGCGCTGCGATATCGGCGGGCGTCCCGACTACTTCGTCCCCGGAGGGACGACGGGCCGTTGGCGATCATCGGCTGCGCGCGGCTCAGCGCCCGCGAGAAGCCCGTAGAGTTCAGCGCGGACTTCGAGCGCGTCGGCCGCGAGCCCCATGTCTGCATCAACCCCGCCTACCGCGGTCACGGTCGGTTCGGCATCTACATCCCCACCGCCTGTGTGCGCGATCCCGTGTCGAGACGGCTCGACGTTGTCAGCACCGAGATCCCAGACCAGGGCGTGCGTGACTACAGACTCGTGATCTGGGGGACCGCTGGTCTTTCAATCCGTACGGTGCACGCTGGCTACGACGGAGGAGACACGAAAGCTGCCGTGTTCCGGGTCAGGCGCTCCCTGGCGCACGCCATCGGTGCTACGAAGTCCTTCAGCGTATTCGTAGTGGAGCTCTACCCCGATGCCACGTGCGCCCGCGTACGGGCCCGCACTCCGACGGGGCAAATCACGAAGCTGGCCGAGTACCGACCGAGACTTTGCCCCCCTCTGTGACTCGCGACCGAGCGGGTCTAAAAGCCGGACGTCGAGTTGCAAACCCACCTGAGTAATACGGAGGCCTCGCAGCTCGAAGCCGAGCGCCGCCTGACCTCCCACCACCGGCAGGCTGATGGCACTGGCCGACGGGCGGAGCGTGAGCCGTGTGCCGGGGTCGGGCCTGATCGTGTAGTCGTGGTCGGTCGAGACCACCACGAGCCCGATCCGGCGACCGGCCTTGAAGACGTAGTCGTCCGGCTGGAGATCCCAGCGGAGGTCGTAGGCCTGACCGCGGCGGATCGGGCGCCCGGTCCTGAGGCTCAGCCGGTTCTGGGGATCGAGCCAGCCGCGGGTGACCATCACCGGTGGGTCAGGCGAGCCGGCCGGCCCATAGTCCACGAGCACCGCGGTGAGGTTCGCCGCGTTCCGGTTCTCGACCGACATGGTCAGGTTGACCCACGGCGTCCCGCTGATGCGGACGTCGGCGGCGAGCGCGGGTGAGCGGTAGACGAGCCGGTTGTCCCGAGCCTCGTCCGGCCCCTGGATCAGAACGTCGTCGGTATCGAACGTGCGCCCCTCGTCGACGAAATCCTGGATCACGGCGGACCCATTCGAGGAGCCGGCGAGGGTGCCCGGGGCGGTCGCGTTCGGCGCCCCCAGGTGCAGGTTGGCCGTGCTCGTGCCCGGCGCAGGCCAGTCGGCCTCGTCGGAGTAGGAGCCGTCCTCGCGCTGGATGGTCGCGCGCGGCTCGCTCAGGATCCCGTTCTGCACGCCGAACAGCTCGTGGTCGAACCAGCGGTTCTCGGTGGCCTTGTAGCGAACGTTGCCGGGCGCGGCCGGGCCGCCGTGGCCGCCGTTGTGGAGCCAGATCTTGCGCGGCACGTCGAACCGGGCCAGGCGGTACCACCATTCGGCGAACGCCTTGGTCTTCACGTTCCAGTCGTTCAGCCCGTGGACCACGAACACGCTGGCGCGAACCTGGTCGACGTCGTCGAGGTAGTCGCGCGCCGCCCAGAACGAGCTGTAGTCGCCGGTCACCCGGTCCTGTCTGCGGTTCAGCGTGTTCAGGGTGTCCGGACAGCGGCCGTCCGGCACCATCCGGCTGCCACCTATGAACGAGGCGAGCACGTCGGTGTCCTCGCCGAGGAAGCCGTTCTCGCCGGCGCCCTGTACCTCCGAGTGGGGCGCCACCACCAGGCCGTTGGCTCGGTAGTAGTCGTACCAGCTAGAGATGGCCGAGATCGGGATGATCGTCTCGAGGCCCTCGACCCCCGTGGTGGCGACCTGATTGGGCAGCGTGCCGTTGTAGGAGACGCCGACCATGCCCACCGCGCCCGTCGTCCAATCGGCTCTCACCTCGTTGCCGTCGGCGTCGAAGCCGCGCGCGCGGCCGTTCAGCCAATCGATCACGGCCTTGGTGCCGAGAGTCTCAACGCGATCGCCGACCGTCGGGCAACCATCCGAGTTGAACGTTCCGATGCTCTCTCCGAGCACCACGGCGTAACCGCGGGGGACGTAGTAGTTGTCGAGCTGGCCGGGAAGGTCGGGGCGCGGCCCCACACGTGTACCCGCGCGCATGCGCGCGGGGGTGCGGGCGCTCCGCTCGCTCGTGCGCCTCAGACGCGCCGCGCGCCTTATCCGCGTGGAGCGCGTGGTCCGCGCCGCCGTGGCGCCCCCTCCCCCGAGGAACTCCTGGGGCAGGAACTGGAAGTCCACCTCGTGGTTCACCGCCGGCCCGAAATCCCCGCGGTACGGGCTGTGCTCGAAGACCACGGGCACCTTGTAGCCCAGGGTCTCGGTCTCACGGGGCCGGCTGATCCGGATGCGGACACGGTCGAGGCGCCCGTCGTCGTCGCTGTCGAGCGTCGTCTCCACGAACACGGTCTGCTCTATGGCATTCGCGAGGTCGAACTGCGGCTGGGTCTGGCCGTTCTCGACCTTAAGCCACGGCGGCGGCGCCGGGTCCTGTGCCGCTGCCGGTGCGGCGGTCGCGCCGAGAGCACCGAGCACAGCCAGGGTCGCGGTTCGTCGAATCCACGTCGCGCGCGTTCGTTGCCTTGTCACGCTCGGCCCATTACCCGGGTCCGGCAATTCATCGACACGGTGGACGCCCGTGAGCACGACGATCGCTACGTGGTCATGGCGCGGGCGATCGAGCGCGCGTCGAAGCGCATCAGGCGCATCTGGCCCGAGAGCTCGGTGCGGTAGCCGGCGAAGAAGAGGCCGCGAGCAGAGGGGTGCTGGCGCCAGCCGGTGACGAGCGGCGTCCCCTTCTCGTCGAGCACTCCGAGATGGCCGACCAGCGGCTCCAGGCCCCGGCGGTAACCGGTCGCCGCAATCACGACGTCAGGCCGAACCCGCTAGCTGTCACCGAGCAGCACGTCGTCACCATCGAAGCCCTCGACGGCGGCGACGATCTCGATCCGTGCCCCTTTGACCGATCGACGAATCCGTCGTCGAACGCCGGTGACTGGTGCCGCTCGGCCATCGTCGTCGCGATGCCCAGCCGGGGTCGCGGCAGCCCATAACGCGAGAGGTTCCCGGCGATCATCCGCTCTGGCAGCGCGGCGAGCCTGTCGGCGACGCGCAGCGGCATGTGCTGCAGGGCTACGCCGGGAACCTGGATCGGGGCGCCGAGCCATTTGCGCCGAATGATGTGCGGAGGGGTTCGGCACGCCACCCTGACGCCGGCCGCGCCGCCGGTGGCGATCAGGTGAGCCACCTCCGAGCCGGTCACGCCCGTGCCGACAACGAGCACGTCCTTGCCCCGGTAGGGCTCCGGGTCGTGGTAGGCGGAGGCGTGGATCAGCTCGCCGCCGAAGCCCTCCAGCCCCGGCCAGTCGTGCGTGTGGTCGTGGTCAAAGCCGATCGCGATCACGACCGCCTCGGCCTCGACGGTGTCGCCGTTCGTCTCGACGCGCCAGGCGCCGTCGGGGCGGTCCACCCGACGGACCTCGGTGTCGAAGCGGACCTCCAACCGGTGATGGGTCGAGTAGTCCTCGAGGTACCGGATCCACTCGTCGCGGGACGGAAACTCTCCGTACTCGCGTACCGACGCGCGGTACCCGGGCATCGTCGACATCCAGCCGGGCGTGTTTAGCCGCAGTGCCGGATAGCGTGATCGCCAGCTCGCCCCGACTCGGTCGGACCGCTCCAGGATCACGGCATGGAGACCGGCGCGGCGCAGGCTCGCCGCGGCGGCCAGCCCAGCGGCACCGGCTCCGCAGACCACCACATGTCCCACCCGACGATCCTAATGCGCGACCCCACCGACGGGAATCGAACCTGCCCCGGCGACATGCTCTCCGAACGGTAGGTGGACCGCGCAAGGCGCCAGCCAGGGCTTAGTGTTTCCCACGTGTCCAATCTCGAGCAGGTCCAAGAGCTGTACGGCGCGTTCGGACGCGGCGAGATCGAGCCGGTGCTGGCTGCGCTCGCGCCCGACGTCGAGTGGGTCGAGGGAGACATCGAGGGCCTGCCCTACCGCGGCGTCCATCGTGGTCCCGAGGCCGTCGGCCGAGACGTGTTCGCGCAGATCCCGGGCGCCTACGAGTCGTTCGAGCTCGTGCCGCAGGAGTGGGTCGACGGCGGCGACACGATCGTGATGCTCGGCCGCGTGACGGTTCGCCTGGACGGCCGCGAGTCAAGCCAAAGCGTGGCCCAGGTCTGGAAGTTCCAGGACGGCAAGATCACGCGCTTCGAGTCTTTCCAGGACACGCTGGCCACGGCGCGCGTCCTGGGCGCGGTCGGCTGATTCAACGCCGGCCAGCGGGCTGTCCGGCGTAGCTCCTCCTTCGCACGACCCTTCACCAAGGGCGCACGCTGGGGCCGTCTTTTCCCCGAATCCCCCGATGAGCGATTAATTCACGCGAGAGGGTAGGTCTCCACCTCCATGAGCGACAGAAAAGTGATCCTCAAAATGGTCATGTCCCTCGACGGTTTTGCCACCAGCCCCGACGGGACCCATGAATGGATGTTCGAGTGGTTCGGCGAGGACTCGAGTGAGCGGAACCTCCGCGCGCTCGAGGAGGCCGGCGTTCACGCCATGGGCCGCCGCAGCTACGAGATCATGGGCCCGCACTGGGCCGCGTCCGAGGGGCCGATCGCAACCGCGATGAACGAGAAGCCGAAGGCTGTCTTCTCCCACACCCTGGAGAAGGCGGAATGGGGACCGGCCGAGATCTTCGGCGGGGACCTGAGCGCGGAGATCGCGGACCTGAAGGCCCGGGACGAGGAAGGGACGGTCTTGGTCCACGGCGGTCCCGACTTCGCCAAGTCGCTGACCCGCCTGGGCCTCGTCGACGAATACCAGCTGTCGACAATCCCGATTGCGATCGGCGCGGGCCACAGCCCGTTCGCCGACCTGGACGCGCACCTGAAGCTCGACGTCGTCGAAGCGGAGCGCTTCCGAAGCGGAGCCCTCGCGCAGGTCCTGGTGCCGAAGCGATGAGCGACCGCCCAGAGATCCGCCGACGCAACACCGATTCTCGGCCGCGAGAGCGGACGCGCTTCGCTCGAAGGCGGGCTCTACGACCAGCTAGAGGGGGGTTTCGGCCTTCGGGTCGATCTCGCTCCGCCCGCCATCATCGAGGGCGGCGCTAGGGGCGGGCACCCGCCCCGGGGTCACGTCTCCCTGGTCTCGGCGCCTTCGGATACGCCGAGGCGTAAGGGGAAGATGTCGAGGAGTGGAATCCGTTAGCACGTTGCGGGGCCCGCACCGAGTACGGTAGGTAGTTCGGCGCGACTCGTCTACCCGGGCCCCTCGCCGGGGCTCTGTCACTCCTCCTCTTGCGTTTGCTCGCCCGCTTCCTCGAAGCCGGTCATGTCGGTACGTGTCGGTCCCAGTAGGAAGAGCTCAATCGAGATGTCGTTCTCGAGGTCGGTTTCGCTCATGAACGACCTGACCTCCCGTCCCGTGGCCTGCTCGATCACGGATCTGAACTGATCCGCCATAGCGCGCTGGAAGCGGCGTCGAATGTCTTGGATGCCGTCCGACTCGCCACGCGCGATCAGCGTCTTCTCTGCCGGCGTGAACGTCTCCTCCAACACCACGGCGATCAGGTCGCCGTCGGCGTAGACCTTGGCCTTGTTCGGGCCGCGACCGTAGTACTCGCTGTGCAGGCGCACCATCTCGTTCGAGATCCGGGCCCTGAGCGTGCCATCCACCATGAGCGAACTCCTGATTACGAGTTATCCGACTGTCGGTCGACGAGCAGATGGTCCATTCCACCGCACGTTCGGGGAATGTCCCAGTCCCAGTGAGTGCCGCACTCGACTCGATTCGCACGCTCCGGCGCGGCCAGGGCAGCTTAGCCGAGAAATCGCGCTTATTGACGCAGATGACTGACCGTCTTCCAGGTACCGCGCGCGGGTGTTTTCGCTGACCGTGCGCGGGAACTCGAACGAGGTCAGGCGGTGCGTTCGACCAAAGGAGCGACAATGGCCAAGACCGCACGAGAGATCATGAGCGGCGGCGCGGAGTGCGTCGGAGAGAACGAGACGGTGCTCGACGCCGCGAAGAAGCTCGCGGAGCTCGATGTCGGATCGATGCCGATCTGTGGCGAGGACAACCGGCTCAAGGGAATGCTGACCGACCGCGACATCGTCGTAAAGGTCCTCGCCACCGGGAAGGACCCAGCTGAAACGAGGGCGGGCGAACTCGGCGAAGGAAAGCCGGTGACGATCGGGGCCGATGACAGCGTCGACGAGGCACTGCGCACGATGACCGACCACAAGGTCCGTCGCCTGCCGGTGATCGACGGTCACGACCTCGTCGGCATCATCAGCCAGGCCGATCTCGCCACCAACATCGACGAGCAAAAGGTCGGCGACCTGGTCGAAGCGATCTCGGCCGCCCGGTAGAGAGCGAAATCTGAACGGAGGTAGCGTGATGGCAAAGGATCACGGACCGAGCGTCAAGGACGACAAGCAGTACGAGGGCTTGCGCAAGAAGGGGATGAGCAAATCACGCGCGGCCGCGATTTCGAACTCGCCCGGCTCCTCCAGCCGAGGCGGTAAGAGCAGCGGTTCGAGCCAGAGCCGGCGCAGCAGCGGCAGTGGCAGCGGCGGCAACACAGCGCAGAAGAAGGCCGCCGGCCGCAAGGGAGGAAAGAAGTCGAGCTAAGGCGTCGCGGCGGCAGCGCCAAGCCGCACGCACCAGAAGCGCCCTCGAGCTCGTCGGGCTAGCGGCCCCGGTGAAAGCGGCCTAAGCAGCCTCGATCGGGTCGAGATAGAAGACCTCCGAGGACACGTCGTGGCCCGTGTCGATGCCGCTGACGAATGCCCAGACCTTGCGACCGGTGATCTCCTCGACGGTTCCCGTGAACTCCGCCTCGCTGGCGTGCTAGAAAAACATCCGGATCTCGCGCACGCGCTGATGCTCACCCAGCTCGAGCATGTTGCGCTCTGCCGGGGTGAGGCTGTTCTGGATCGTGGCGACGAGGGCGTCCGGACCGGCGTAATGCGTCCGGGCCTTGGTCGGACCACGCCCGAACAGCTCCTTATAGAGCCGCACCATCGCGTTGGTCAACTCCTGGAGCTCCAGGCCACGCTTGTCCGCATGCCCGATTTGCGGCTGCGAATCATCCATCTGGCACCAACTCTCCGTCCTTCTGCCCAGAGGTGCCACGCGAGAGGAAGAAGGACGAGACCACGGGCGGCTTAGGGCTCACAAGCGTAGCGCCGTTTGCCCACCCGGCGGGCACGCCGAGCAACCCCCGCCACCGCCACCGTGGGGTGAAAGCTTTGGCACACCCGATCTCCTCGAGCCCCGCCGCTGCCCTTCTAGAGCACGTTCTGGATCCTTCGCGAGGCGCGTGGCCTCAGCGGAGAAGCTCGGATGGCACGCTGATGGTGCGTAAGGCCTGCGCGCCCTCCGTGCTCGTGACGAGCTCGGAGCCGCCGCCGCGTCGCACGCGAAAGACCGTCACGGGCGCGCGAGTCATGTCGCCTTCGGAGTCGAATGCGATGCCGCCGAGCAGTCCGCGCTCGACGCGCGTGCGCCGCAGGGCGGCGACGACAGATTCGCGCGATCCGTTGGAGCTGGCGATCGCGTCGAGCAGGAGTTCCGCCGCCTGCGCGGCGTAGACGGACTCGAAATACACCGGCCGGGATCCCTGCGTGGCGGCGAACCGGGCGACGAACTGACGCCCCTCGGGTGGAAGCCGATCCGGGGACAGGCCGGGGCGGGTGACGTGGACGCCGCGCGCCGCGGATCCGACACTCTCGAAGAGCCCGGCGACCGGCAAGAAGCCATCATTGAGGACGAGTTTCGAGCTCGGCGGCAGCGTCGTACGCAGGTCCCGGATGACGCGCCCGCCGTTCGAGTCGAGCACTCCTGCCACGTAGACGGCATCGGGGTCGGCACGCGCCACCCCGGCGGCGAGCCGGGCGTAGCTGCGGGCCGTGCCGTCCCACCGACGTGAGAGGACGACGTCGAGTCCGACCCTGCGGGCGACGCGCGAGAAGTGCACGGCGAACGCCTCGCCGTATCCACCGTCACTGAGCACGGCGACCCGACGGGCCCCGGCATCGCGTGCGAACAGTGCCGCGGCGGCCGCCTGCGCGTCCTCGCGGGGGAAGATGCGGACGTAGTTGCGCTGCCCGGTCGGGTACAGCGACGCGAGGAGACCTTCCGGCGCGACGGGGCTCGCGTGTGTCAGGCCGATGTCGGAGTTGGTGGGCGAGATCATCGCGAGCCCGGCGCGGTTGGCGATTGGGATCTGCGCGTAGGCGCAGCCGGAGTTGAACGGGCCGATCTCGCCGATCACCGCGGCGGTTTGCGCGTATAGCTTGGCGTTGGTGGCGCACTTGGCCTCGTCGAAAATCCCGGCTTGCGCCGTCGAGTCATCGCACGACTGGTAGCCGATGCGCAAACGCCCGGCGCGGAAGCCGCGCTGGCGCACCACGTAGGCGATCGCCTCGCTCATCTGCGGCGTCGGCAGCGCGCCGCCGCCCCGCAGCGGCATGTCCGACACGATCAGGCGATCCGGCGCTCCGCTTCCGCCGTAGAAAACGCGTCCGCACGTCCCGGCGGGCAGCGCCGGGCCGCCCCGCGGCTTGTCGGCAGCGGCCACCGTCGCGCCGGCGGCACCCGCGACCGTCACCCACACGCCGGCGGAGCCAACCGCGATCTGGCGCGGCGTGTTCCCGAGCCTGACGGTGGCCGCTACCCGGTTGGTCTTGGGGTCGATGCGTGACACCGTCCCGCGCAGGCTGTTCAGCGCCCAGACACTCCCGCGCCCGTAGGCCACGTCGGTCACGCCCGCACCAACGTCGATCGTGCGCTGGATGAGCCGCGGCTCGGGATCGACGCGCCACACGGTGCCGTCATAAGGCGCCGCCGCCCAGACAGCGCCCGCGCCGACGGCGATCGCACTGAGCGTGTTGGCGGCGACCCGGATCCGCTTGTCGACGGAGGCCGTCGCGGAATCGATGCGCGCCAGCGACGAGTCGAGTCCGAGCGCCCATACCCCCTCGTCGCCCGCCGCCACCGCGCCGGCGCTGAGCCGGCGGACGACGGCCGACACCGCGTCGGCGCGGGGATCGACGCGGGATACGCTCGCGTCCGGGTTGACCGCCCAGACGGCGTCGGGGGTGACGGCGAGGTGATCCTGCTGAAGGTTGCTCGTGAAGCCGCGCGCGTCAGGCAGCGATACCGCCGCGCGCACAGCGGTCGTGCTCGGGTCAACGCGGACGATGCTCGTGGCAACTGGGCCGATGAACTGGGCGTTGGTGCGCTTGCCGTTGGCCACCCACAATGCTCCGGCACCCGCCGCGAGGTCGGTCGGCACACCGCCGGAGCCGAACGTTCTGGTCGCGCGCGAGCGCTCGTCGACACGGGTGATCGTCTGGTCGTCGGCATTGAGCACCCAGGCCGCGCCCTCCCCGACGGCGACGCTCGTCGGCGTTCCGCCCACGTCCACCGTCGCCTGCACCCGACCGCTCTCGGCGTCGAGCAGGACGAGCGAATTGGCCACCGGCCGAGGCGACGCCGGGCGCTCGCCGTCGATAGCGAGGGCGACGACCGCGACGGCGGCGAGCAGCGCGCCCGCTGCGAGCGCAGCGGCGAGACCACGGCGTCGGCGACGGCTGCGCGCCGGCGGCGAAGGATCGGCGGAGGGCGCAGGACCGTCCAGCAACGGGTCTTGCTCAAGCATGCGCTGGTGGAGCGCGCGCAGCGGCTCGCCGGGCTCGATCCCGAGTTCCTCGACGAGGCTGCGCCGCCCGGCGGCGAATGCCTCCAGCGCCTCCGCCTGGCGCCCCGAGCGGTACAGGGCGAGCATCAGCTGGGCGCGCAGGCGCTCGCGCAACGGATGCTCGATGACGAGCGTCTCGAGCTGGGCAACCACCTCGCGGTGCTGACCGGTCGCGAGCCGGGCCTCGACATGGTCCTCGATCGCCGCGATCCGCAGCTCCTCGAGTCGGCGGATCGGTTCTTGCGCGAACGACTCGTCGCGCACGTTCGCCAGAGCCGGCCCACGCCAGAGGGCGAGCGCCTCTGCAAGGGCGTCTGCCGCCTGCTGCGGCCGGCCCGCGGCCATATGGGTACGGCCCTGCGAGGCCAGCTGCTCGAAACGCGATACGTCAAGCTGGCCGGGCGCCACACGAGCGACGTAGCCACGTCCTTCCGTGATGATCACGCTGGGTTCGCTGCGGTCGGGCTCGAGCACCTTGCGCAGCTGGGAAACGTAGCCCTGCAGCGCCGTCGCGGCCGTCGGCGGAGCCGACCCGTCCCAGATCAGATCGATCAACCGGTCGCTAGGCACCACCTCGTTGGCGTGCAACAGCAGGATCGCCAGCACGCTGCACTGCCGCGACCCGCCGAGCGACGCCAGCGCGCCAGCGGTTCGCGCTTCGACCGGGCCGAGGAGCCGAAAGTCAGTTTTCGCGCTCAGAGCGCGACCGTACCACCCATTTAGCGCCGTCTTAGCGCCTTCGTAGCGGGATCCCCGACGGTCTCTGCGTAACCGACCAACAGGAGGTTCCGATGAAGAAGAAGATTCGCTTTACGCTCGCCATCGCCGTCGCACTCACCAGTGTCGCGGCGACGGCGGCGCCGGCAGCCGTCGTCGAGAAGGGCCACCTCGTGAACGAGCCCTACGGGTTTTCCTACGACTGTGGCTTCCCGGTCGAGGTAACCGGGGTTGCCAGCGGCAACTTCCGCCTGCGCGAGGGCGCGGGCGACGACGCCACGGCGTTCTTCTCGCTCGAACGCATTTCCTTCCGCGAGATCCACACGAATCCGCAGACCGGCGAATGGTTCTCGCTGAGCGGCCACTTCGCCAACAACGAGGTCAGCGCCACCCGTGTCGAGGGCTCGCTGTTCGAGTTCCGGATCATCAAGGCCGGCCAGGTCGCCGTGATCAAGAACTCCGACGGCGCCCTCGTAACCAGGGATCGCGGCGTCGTGCGGCGTACGATCCTGTTCGACACCGGCGGCGACCAGGAGCCAGGCGGCGAGCTCGTCGACCTCGTTGAGCTGCACCTCG
Organism: uncultured Thermoleophilaceae bacterium; assembly: GCA_963808775.1. Classification (GTDB taxonomy): domain Bacteria; phylum Actinomycetota; class Thermoleophilia; order Solirubrobacterales; family Thermoleophilaceae; genus JACVRW01. Next base: position 24,237 of record CAWEGR010000005.1, on the reverse strand, counting down.
CGGGCCCGCACCCGACCTTCGACCGGCTCTGCGACGTCGCGTCGGAACTGATCGGATGACAGGGCGGATCTGCACGCTCCTCGTCCTCGCTGCGCTCGCAGCCGGCTGCGGCTCCGACGAAGAGGCGTCGCCAAGTCGGGCGACCACGTCCGCGCCGAGCCTCGCCGGCACGTACGAGCGTACGCTCACGCCGGCCGACATCGAGCGCACCGACCGTCTGCGCGACGAGTCCCTTCCGGGCCAGGAGAAGCCCCAGCCGGGGCCGCTCAAGCTCGCGCTCGACGATGGCACGCTGACCATGATCGACGTCCGTGCCGGCCTGACGATCCGGCAGGACTTCTCGGCCACCTCGGACGGGTCGTTCCGGATCGGCGCCTACCAAGCGCCCGAGCAGGGGAGCTTCTGCGGCCCGGATGTCTCCCAGACGGCGTCCTACAGCTGGAAGCAGTCAGGCAAGGTACTCACGCTCGAGTCCGAACAGGACGAATGCGCGGACCGCGACTCGACCCTGAGCGGCGAATGGCAGGGCCGCTGAACCAAGCCGATCTCACCGATCCCGAGGCGTCGCAGTCACCGCGTCGCCTCGGGTCATAACCACCCCCAATCGATCCTGAACCGTCACGTGCTGCCGGAGCGGCGGCAGTCGTTCCGGCAACGAGAACTCAGCCGGCGCGGTGGCGGGTCATGGTCCGTTCAGGCTTGCCGCGCGGTTAGGGCTGCGGCGCGTCGCACCAGAACGACCAGGTATCGCCCTCGGCCGTCTGTGGGGCAGACGCGGTGCGCCCGTACAGGTCGAGCTGGTCGGTGGTGCAGGCACCGGCCAACGACGGCGGCATATCGCCGCTGCCCCCGCAGTGCCAGATCAGCGGCGCGCAGGACGGGGCGAGCACCCGCCGCGCCGGCGCACCAGAACCACGGCAGCGGCGGCAACACCGCACGGAAGAAGGCCGCCGGCCGCAACGGCGGCGAGGCGACGGCTCGAAGTCGTAGTCGACCAGGCGGAGAACCGACGCCCAGGCGTCGGCGCTCCCCCCTGCCCGGACGGGCCCGCTCACGCGACCTTGTGTGTAAGAGGCAGTCGAGCCTCGCCATTACAGAAGGAGGAATGCGATGTGGCAGGAAGCCGGACAGCTCGCGGCGGAGCTTCTCGTGCGGGACAAGGCCCCCGACCAGGAGCGAATCTTCGACCGAAAGGACCGGACGCTGCTCAGGGTTCCCTACGCGACGCCAGACTCGTTCAAAAGCCGCCTGAACCTCAGCGGCTGGCTCGACCACGACGTCCACGCGGCCGGCCTCGTGGAGCAGGGCAAGAAGCCGACCGCGCTCTCGATCCTGACCGGCTGGGCCGCGGTAGAGGCGATCCGGGCTCGACGCTGCAAGGAGCTCCCGCGTGAGTTCTGCCTGGCGGCCACGGCAGATTCCGTCGTCGCGCTCGCGGTGAGCGCGATGTCGGAGGGCGACGACACCACCGACATGGTCATCAAGCTGAAGCGAGAGGAGCGCGGCTCGTGGCCGCGAAGCGCCGTGCGCGTAGATCTCAAAAGGCAGGGCGCGACGGATGGTCGGCTCGCGTTGCCCGGCTTCGAGCCGTTCGAGGTGAACTGGGGCGACGACCCGAGCACCGCGGAGCTCATCGCTGTGCTCGGCCGTCGCTGAGGGCGGCGAGCAGCGAGAGCCGGAGGTAGACGACGACCGGCTCGAGCCGGGCCGCAAGGTCGTCCCAGGTACGGCACGCGAAGTATGCGAGTCCGCAAGCAGCTGGTACGCCAGGCACGGTGATCCGCCTGGAGGGCGGCCACGGCCTGACAACAGCGAACCTGACCGGCTGACGGGCGACTAGCATCCCCGGACCGTGGATCAGCGGCTGCCCTCCGAAGTCGAGATCGAGCGCGCGCTCAGGCGAGCCTGGTTCCCGGTGGTTCGGTTGGCCGATCTGAGCGAGCCCCGGCGCGTCCAGCTCCTCGGGGAGAGGCTCGTGGCGTATCTCGGCGACGACGGCCAGCCACGGGTCACGAGCGATCGCTGCGCCCATCGCGGCGCCTCGCTTTCGGACGGGCACGTCGAGGGCGACCGGATCGTCTGTCCGTACCACGGCTGGCACTGGCGCGGCGAGGACGGCCGGTGCGTCCACATTCCCTCGCTGGGAGAGGGAGCGGGCATTCCCTCGAGGGCGGTTATCCCAAGCCACCATGCCGAGGAGCGCTGGGGCCTCGTCTGGTGCTGTCTCGACGACCCCGTGGTCGAGCTGCCGTCGCCCCCCGCGCTCGACGGGCTCGACTGGACGCACGCCCCCGGAGGCCCGATGACGGTGTCGGCGGGCTTGCGGGCAGCCACCGAGAACTTCCGCGACGTCGCGCATTTCCCGTTCGTTCACGTGAGCACCATGGGGCACCTGCCCCCGGTGGTCGAGCCGCTGACGGTCGAACGGCGGCACACCGAGGTGTTCCTCACGCGCGAGTACAGCGCGCAGGGAGGAAACGAGGGCATGTGGCAGGAGCAGATGACGTTCTCGTATCACGCGATCGCGCCCGCCTTCGTCTGCCTCCGTATGGAGCACGGGGGTGACGGCTCCCGCTACCTGCTCAACGCGCCCTCCCCCCACACCGCGCCGACCGATCCGGGCCGGCCGTCGACAACGATCTTCTGGGTCGAGGGCATCACACCGGACCACACGGCGATGACCCTCGATCAGGTCCTCGAGGCGGAGGCCTCCGTGTACGAGGAGGACAACCCCATCCTCAACCGACTCGAGCCAGGGGAAGCGCCGCTCGATCCGGCCGCTCAGGTCCACACGCCCGCGGACCGTTACACACTCGAGTACCGCCGCGCATTCGTCGAGTTCGTGCGCGTGGCCAACGAGGGCGACGCTGGTCATCACGGTGCTCGTCCCTCAGGTGCGAGAGACCTGGCTCGGTCGTCGGCGGAGCGGTAGCAGAGGTCATCGGCGGGAGATGCTCGCAGCCCCCCGCAACTTCCCCCTCCCGTCGCTCACGTGCCGATTCGCCCAGGTGTAGGTGACGCTCGGGCAGCGAGGGGGCGGCGTGTGCCCCGACCCCCGACACGGTCATGTTCGCCGGCCAGGACACCGAGATACGGACGGACGGTGTCGCGCGCGCGTCCGCTGGCGGGACGGGCTGGCAACGCGCGAATCGCCTACGCGATCAGCGCGATCCGCCGCAGGTTGCGTTTGAGAGCTGGCGCTTGACGACGTCTCCCTTGGCGAACACCGTGTGTTCGAACAGCACTCGCACGATTGACGTGTGTCCGTCTGCGTACTCCAAGGGACCGACGGCGATCAGGAGCACGGCTCCCTGCCCGTCGGGTGGGAACTGGTCCACGAACCGCAGGCGGTACGTCCAGGTGCCGACGAAGTTGTCGTCGCTGTCGAACAGATCGGCCACGCCGCGTACGTTCACTCGATCGTGGTGGCCACGGTCGCCGAGCTCGGTGATCCGGAGAACACCGTTCTCAATTCCCACGCCTTGAACGGGATCCCCGGTACACGGATCGTCGAACTCCCAGGGTGCCTCTTCATCGGTCAAGGGGATCACGAACTGCTCGGCGGGGGCGGCAACAGCCGCCGGGAGGGTCAGCGCCCCCAGAGCGAGGGCCGCGACCACCGCGCAGAGCACCTTGGGGGGCCTGGTGCCGACGACTGCCTTACGCATGACTGCCTCCTGTCTCGGGGCCACGCCGGCCGATGGTTGACCCGCCTCTCCCGAGGCCGGGGCGAGTCCTCGCAATCCCAGCCATCAAGGCCGCGATCACCGTAGCCCGGATCGGATACACGCGCAAGCGGGTCGGGTCCCGCCAACCTTCTGGCCGCGGCCTTCTCTTCTAGGCAAAGGACCCAGCAGCACGTGACCGCATGGGCGGAACGCCACGGCTGGCGCCCGTAACCGCCGTACCGGCTTGACCCGGTCGAGTGCATTCCTGTTACCTGAAGCGCGACGACCGGCCGTACGTCCTCAGGCCTTTGGTCCACCAAACACGCGCTCACGCAGGAGCCGGGCGATCGCCCACGCCCCGCGTGAGGTATTCGAGATCACGGTGCCGGTGGTCTTTGTCACCGGGTCGTGCACGCTGCGGAAGGACGCCCCCGCGTCGGAGCCCTCGAGGATCACGGCGTCACTCGAGTCGTCCAGCCAGAAGCCGAGTCCGTAGCGCATCGACTCCTCGGGCACTTCGCTGCGCGGTCGGACCATCGCGGCGACCGCGTGCGGTGACACGATCCGGGCAGCGAAGAGCGCCCTCCACAGCGAGGCTAGATCTGCGGCTGTCGAATAGATGCCGCCGTCTCCGCTGCCCCGCACGGGCAGGTGGAACACGTTGGTCCGAAGCCCATCGACGTTGAGGTATCCGAGCGCCGCGCGGCCCGGGAGCTCGTCGGAGCGCAGGAACTCCGTGTCGAGCATCCCCGTCGGCTCGCATACGCGCCGGCGCACGAGCTCGTGAAACGGGACTCCGCTCGCCCGCTCGGCGATCAGGGCTAGCACGACGTAGCCGCTGTTGCAATACGAGAAACGCTCCCCTGGCGCGAACTTGTTCGGGTGGCCGTCCAGCACTTCGAGGTACTGCTCGGTCGTGGCGAGTTCGTGCACCGGGGCCGCCATCAGGTAGTCGTCGAGGTCGAGCCCGGTTTCCTCGTCTAGGTAGTCGCCGATGCCGGACGAGTGCGCGAGCAGGTGTTCGACCGTCACCTCAGCGGCGATGAGTGGCAGGTCCTCGCCGAGCACCGAGCGTGGCGCGGTCGAGAGCTCGAGTGTGCCGTCCTCGACCAGGCTCATTACCGCCAGCGCTGTGAGGCCCTTGGTGCCGCTCGCGATCCCGAACTGCGTGTCGAGCGTAATCGGGATCCCGTGGCCACGGTCGGCCAAGCCGTACGCTCTCTCCAGCTCGACCTCGTCGCCGCGGTCGACACGTACGACCCCCGAGAATCGGCTCTCGCGCGCGAGCGCGTCCACGGCCTCGCCCGACAGGTCCATCACAGGGAACAGTTTGGGTCGATCATTCCGGTACTCCGAGTCAGCGCACGCGCGCGGGCGTCATGGTCCGGAGCGCTTCGGCGGAGGCGACCCGTGTGCGCGAAAGCGACGCTTTCCAGGCGCATCATCTGCGCGAGGCCACGTCCCCGGTCAGTTGAAGGGGAAGTTCCACCGGTTGCAGTTGGGGAACGGTCCCCAGCGGCCCCGGTTGTAGTTGTCGATGTAGCCAAACGACTCCAGCCGGTGCCAGCGGTATCCGACTCTGCGGTACCGTGTCCACCATTCGATGAGCACATCGGCGCCGTAGTAGCCACGCCAGTCCATCTCGAAGGCGGAGGGTGGCAGGTAGCGCACCTGGGTCTGCCGCACGGCGAACCACCCGCTCCAGCCCGACCGCAGGACGGTTGCGTAGTTCGAGGCGTCGGTAACGTCCACCAGGTAACGCACCCAGGTCGTCTCCCTGCGCGTCCGGCGGCGCGTGTTGGCGCCGGTGACGGCGGGCTGGTCGACGCCGACCGTGAGCACGGCGCGTGGGCCGAACACGCCGTACTTGCACGTGCCCGACGCGGACCAGCTCCTGCCCATCTTGCCGACGCTAGCGAGCACAGAGGCATCGGCCTGCGATGCCACGGCGAGTGCGAGCAGGATGGCGGCTACGGTGAAGGAGAGTGCTCTGGTGCTCATTCGAGCGCTGCGTCGGGACGTAACTCGACCCTAGACCCGATCCGGGGTCCTCGCCAGGCGGATCGCGCCGCGGCAGGCGTCCGAGTCGGCGGCCACCCAGCTCTCGACCGTGTCAGTTCATCGTTCGGAGGTGCAGCCGGCGGAACGCCGGCTCTGGTCACCGACGTACCTCGCCGGCCAGGTCGTCCGGGTCGATCCACGACGAGGGTTCGCCGCTGCCCAGGCGTCCGGGGTCGTCGATCCTGGCGTCGACTGGCGGCTCGAACCAGCGGAAAAGAAGCGCTCTTGGCGCATCGCGTGCTGCCCTTGCTCGGCCAGCGCGCCCGCGCTCGTACACATGCCGGGCGATGCTGTCGCGGTCCCAGCCGGCTGTGGTGATCGACACAACCAGCAGTCCAAGCGGCCAGGCTGGCCGGTTGTCAGCGCGTGGTAGACCTCGGGGTCGCCTAGGGCCCACGGTTCGCCCACGAACACGGCCGACGGGTTCAGCCCGTGCTTAGGACGGGGCTTCGGGCCAGGGTTTGGTCCCCTGGGCTCAGAGCGACATCCGGGTAGTGGCGCCAGTCGTCAAAGGGCCTCTTGACGTGGTCGCGGTGTGGACCGCGCTTTTCACGCGCCCGACCTCTACGGCGCTCCTTCCACCGGCCCTCAAAGCAGAAAGGCCCGTACTCGCGGGCCTTTCTGAGTAGCGGGGGCGGGATTCGAACCCGCGACCTTCGGGTTATGAGAACGCCCTCCGGTAATCACCCCAGGCCTGTACCCGCATCATAAAAGCGGAACAGGTGCTCTCAGATCAGCCCAGATCCGCTCAACATGGAACCATGAATGGCACCACGGCGTGGGAGTCCTGGTCTGTCGGTCTACGAACGGTCATCCATGTTGGCTGCCGCTTTAGGAGACTCTTATGACGTCCCCGCCTTCGAGCATTGGATTCGGATCGAGGTGCGCTCGACACCGCTGGGGAAACCGGCACGAATCTCGGCGGGCCACGACCGGTTGCAACTTCGTGGCGCGCGCAGCAGGTGGTGGCCGATCAGCCTGTGGTCGGGGATCCTACGAATCTCGTAGCCGGACAGCGTCCTGACCCTGATGCGGCGCACAAAGTCCTTGCGAACGCGACGGACGGCGCTGAGGGCGAGCTCGAGCCGGGCGGGCACGGCAGTGATCGGTGCCAGGGGCTCTAGGTAGACCGGCAGCTTCGCGAGGCGAAGCTCGATGCCGTACCCGCCCGATCCGCGGCCGAGAAGCCGGCCGACCGCCGTTGTCGGTTCGAGGGACCGCCGTGCCGATGATGGGCTCGAGGAGAGCGTCGACGTAGCTTGCGCCCAGGAGGTGGCTGATCAGTACGACGGACGCCGAATCGCCGCGCTGAAGCGGTCCTCCCAGGTAGGCATGGATCCTCCACGCCACCGTCGCGTCTCCCGACCCAGAGAGGTAGCCCCGCACGGCGACGATGAATCGACCGAAGCCGATCCGGCTCGACGCCGGACAGGCCGAGCGCTCTGCCGCGCGCCGACCACAAGGGCGCTCGCGAGCTGCGGAGTCGACCCGAATCCCCCGCGGGAGGGCGAAGGTGAGCGAGTCGGCGGGCCGGCCGATGGGACGACAACAGCGACTCGTCGGCCGCGATCAGCAGCGCCGTCCCGTGGCCGGCGACGCTCGGGTCGAGGCCCAGCGGCGCAGCCTGCTGCGCGGGCGCTCCTGCGGGGCCCGCGAAGACGGCGAACGCGAAACAGATGCACGCGGCTACGAAGCCCCTGCTCAGCCGAGGTGCCCCCTGAGCGCAGCCGGCGAGTGGACGATGATTCGGCCGCGCTTGAGCTTGATGACGTCCTCGTTCTCGAGCCAATGCAGCAGGCGCGCGGTCTCGGCCTTCTGCGCGCCGGCAAGCCGTGCGAGGTCGCTCGTACCTCCGACGAGCTCGATGTCCTGCTCTCCCGGGTGGCGGCTCTGACGCGCCTCCACCTGTGCGAGGAGCGTCGCGAGGATGCGGCCGTTGACGGTCGAAGTCGCACTCGCGAAGCGCCGGTTCTCGGCTACCTCGAGGAGCCGGGCCACGCGAATGGCCATGCTGATCGCTGCATCGGCGTTGCCGTGCAGGATCGCCATCAGGTCCTCGCGCGAGATCGCGACCGCCGTTGTCGGTTCGACTGCCTGCAACGTCGCCGAGCGGCTCTCGCTCGCGAAGAGGGCCAGCTCGCCGACGAGTGCACCGTGTCCGAGCTGGGCGAGCGTGATCGGTTGGCCGTCGGCGAGGCGCCGCATGACCTTCACTCGCCCGCTTTGGATCGCGTAGCAGGCGTGGCCAGGATCCCCCTCCTCGAAGATGACCGCGCCGGCAGCCCAGCTGACGGTGTCGACCTTGTGGGCGAGGGCGTCGAGCTCGTCCTCCGAGAGCGCCTCGAACAGGTCGATCTCGTCGAGCAGAGCGACGACGGTGTCGTGCGGGAGTCTCAAATCCGAACCGATTTCCTTCTGTTGCGATCCTAGTCCGCTTGTGGGTATCGCGGGTCCGGGTTAGGGTCGATGCACTGGCCGCTTGGGCCACGGGCACAAACGGAGAGGCATTGCGTGGCCCCGCGCCTCCATCAGGGAACTCGAGGATGACGGGTTGATCACACCGATCGCCCGCTTCGCTGTGCGCCACGCCGTGCCGGTGCTCGTCGGCTGGGCTCTCGTGGTCGCGGCGTTCGCGGTCATCGGCAGGGGCGTCGAGGACGAGGTGCAGCCCTCGCTGCTGTTCATCCCTGGAACGGAGTCCACGGAGTGGCGGGACGCAAGGGAGGGGAGCTTCCACGAGGGGGTGATCGCCCTGCTGGACGGCCCGGCTCGCGAGGTCGAGCGCCAGGGCCCGCCGCTCGCGGCCGCACTCCAGCGCCGCACCGGCACCCGTGCGATCTCTCCCTGGAACCCCAGGGCCGACCAACTCGAGGCGCTGCGACCCAACCCGAGGCAGGCGGCGATCAGCATCGACGTCCGCATCCCCCCCGGCGGCAACATCGGGACGGTCATCGGGCCACTCGAGGACTTCGTCGACGAGCGCGTAACGCCCCCGGTCCGTGCCCATCTGGCTGGAATCCCGTCACTCGGCACCGAGGTGAACGAATCGTCGATCGAGGCGCTGCGCAGAGGGGAGCTGATCGCCGCGCCGATCCTGATCCTCGTCCTCCTGCTCGTGTTCCGAAGTCCGGTGGCGGCGGCGGTGCCGCTGCTGATCGCGGCCGGCACGGTCGTCACGGGCTTCGGACTCATCTCGGTGATGCTGAACTTCATTGACGTCGACGCTGTCGCCCTGAGCGCGGCGTCGATGATCGGGCTGGCGTTGGGCGTCGATTACTCGCTCCTGATCGTCACGCGCTTCCGCTCGAGTCTCGCCGATGGCGAGTCTCCAAGGCAGGCCGCCTCGATCGCGGCGAACACCGCTGGCCGAACGGCGAACTTCGCGGGCGTCGTCCTGCTGGCGATCATCGCCGTCGCGTTCCTGCTGTCGCCGGGCACGGTGCTTCTGTCGATGGCGCTAGGGATGAGCGTCGTCACGATTCTGAGCATGATCGGCGCGATCCTCATCGCGCCTGCTGCGACGAGCCTGCTCGGCGACCGGATCAACATGTGGCAGATCGGCTCGGCGCCCAGGGACGATGGCGGCGCCATCTCCCGGATCGTCAGCCGGGTGACCCGCCGCGCGGCGCTGGCCGCCGGCCTGCTCGGGGCGCTGCTGCTCCTGGTCGCGTCGCCGGGGCTGGGGGTCGAGACGACCCCGGCGGATCCACGCGTGCTTCCGCGGGACAGCGATGGTCTGGCCGCCTTCCACGCGCTGCGCCGAGCGAACTTCGGCCCGGAGATCGACGTCGCGCTCTCGGCGCCGGGCGGAACCCTGCTCGACCCGGGACGGCTCGCCGCAATCGGCCGACTCGAGCGGCGGATCGAGGAGCTGCCGTTGATCAAGGCCGTGGCAGGTCCCGGGTTGATCGCAGACGCCACCACCGAGGTGCGCGATGCGCCGAAGCGAATCGACAGGTCACGACGCGATCTCACGGCCGCGGAGAACGAGCTTGCATCGCGCTCGCTCGAGCTCGGGCGCGCGCGGCGGGAGGCGCGCCGGCAGGCGGGCGAGGTCAGCCGGGGGCTTGGCCGAGCACATGGTCTGCTCGCCTCTGGGCAAGATCTCCTATCGGCAGCAACGAGCCGAACCGGTGAGGTGGACCGGCTGAAGCTGGGCCTGTCGGCCGCGCAGGACGGCGCCAGCGACCTCGCGGGTGGAACGCAGACTCTCAGCGCCAAGGCACGATTGCTGGCATCGGCGCTCAGGGAGATCCGCCGCCAGGTCGACGACCTGGTGCCGACGATCGAGACCGGGCAGGACGCGCTGCGCGAGGCCGAGGCACGCCTCAGTCTCCTGCGCATTCCGGTTCAGACAACAGAACGCGAGCTGCAGGCTGCGCTCGCTGCGCTCGACCGCGCCGGGGTCGGGAAGTCCGACCCCGCGGTTCAGGAGGCACGCGCGCGCGTGTCGGCGGCGCTGGCCGCGGTAGCCGGCGCGGGCGGCGCACAGGCCGCGCAGGCGGAGAGCTATGCGGGCCTCGACGCCGCGCTTGCCAGCGAGCTGCTGCTCGCCGAGCTGGCCGGCCAACAGATCGATGCGGCCGTGCGTCAGGCCGGGCAGCTGGCCGACGTGATGCACCTGCTGGCGGACGGCGCCGGACGGATCGTCGATCCAGGGCTGCTCGCCCTCACCGGAGGGCAGCGCGAACTCGCGGCCGCGCTCGGACAGGCGCGAGACGGCGTGGCCGCGGTGCAGCCCCAGTTGGACGGACTCGCGGGTGGTGCACAGTCGCTCCTGTCCACGGGCGGCGAGCTGCTCGATGCGAGCGGCGCCCAAGCGATGCCGCTGCTGTTCGAGTTGCAGCGAGGACTCGGCAGCGCCTCCACGAGGATCGACCTGCTCCGCGGCCAACTGCGGGAGCGGCGCGGCCCCTTCCAGGCGCTGCGAGTCCTGCGCGCCCTCGATCGCGACTCACCAGGATTCTTCCGCTCGGGCTACCTGATGGTCGCCGGGCTCGCCGGCGCCCACCCGGTCGACCGCGACGCGATCTCCGCGCTTGTCGACAGCGCCGACGGCGGGACGAAGGCGCGCATCCTGGTGCTCCCCGATGTCCCGACCAACGATCCGCGCCAGGATCAGATCGTCGACGACGTGCGTGCCCTGACGCATCGCTTCCAGAACACGACCGGCATCGCGGCGCCGGTCGGCGGGACTGCGCCCGAGCTCACCGATTTCGCCCGCGTCAACCGAACCCGCCTGCCGCTGCTCATACTGGCGATCTGCCTGGTCACCTACCTGGCCCTGATCCCGATCCTGCGCTCGCTGGTGTTGCCGGCGATCGCCGTCGCGCTGAACCTGCTGACGGTGGCGGCGTCATTCGGTCTGCTGACGCTGCTCTTCGTCGGTGACAACCCACCTCTCGGAGGCGTGGGCAAGCTCGACGTGGTCACCGTGACGGGGATCTTCGTCGTGACATTCGCGCTCTCGATCGACTACCAGGTCTTCCTTCTCACACGCATGCGCGAGGAGTACGTGCGTACCCAGTCGCACACTGCGGCGGTCGAGTTCGGTATCGCGAAGACCGCGCGCGTCGTCACCGGCGCCGCTGCCATCATGATCGCGGTCTTCGTCGCATTCGCGCTCTCGAGTTTCTCGCTGACCCAGCAGCTCGGGATCGGGCTCGCAGCGGCCATCCTGATCGACGCCACGATCGTCCGCCTAGGCCTGCTGCCCGCGATCATGAAGCTCGCCGGCGACCGCGCGTGGTGGCTGCCGACCTGGCTCGACGAGAAGCTGCCCCTGTTGGACACCGAGGGCGCGATCTTCGCGCACGACGCGCGTCATCTTCAGTCAACCGGCGTCTAGACGAGTCTGCGGCGTCCGTGCGAGCGGCACTGCGGTTTCTCCGACCAGCGTCATCCGGGATCTGGTCACGAAGGCGGATGCCGTACGGTCAACCGGCGCTGGGAGGAGGCTCGAGCACACCCACGCGAGAATTGGAACCGTATTGGCACCACGGCGCTCCTTTCGCACCGGGACCTCCAAGCAGAAAGGCCCATGCGGTCAACCGGCCCTGGAGGAGGCTCGAGCACTCGCGCGAGAAATCGGAACCGTATCTCGCACCGGCCCTCCAAGCAGAAAGGCCCACGCTTGCGGGCCTTTCCGAGTAGCGGGGGCGGGATTCGAACCCGCGACCTTCGGGTTATGAGAACGCCCTCAGGCGCTCACCCCATGTCTGTACCCGCACCACAGAGCGGCACAGGTGCTCTCAGATCAGCCCAGATCCGCTCAACATGGAACCACGAATGGCACCACGGGGCCGAGTCGGTGCGACGTCATCGCGGCATTCTCCGACACAGGCCAGCCTCGAGGGACTGACGGTCAGCCGCTCGCCACGCGACGCTTCGCGTCAGGCTCGCGAGCCCGACCCCGAACCGGGGTCAGCCTCAGTCCGCACATCATGCATATGTCAGCGCCGTCGGGCACGCGCTCGCGGCAGTTTGGGCAGCGTTCGCCCTCCTCCTCAATCAGCTGCTTCCTCCGGAATAAACCCATCGTCCTGTCCTCCTGGTGGAAGGTGTCGGAGGACCGGAGGTTGCCCGGGGCAGCTGGCCACGTCCATGCATAAAACACCCCATCATGGTCAGCTGCAGGTATCGCGAGGTTCGATCTGCACGCCGTGCCTGCGTAGATGCACCGACAGATAGCGGATGCCCGCGTTGCCGGCGCGGATCGCACGCACGGTGCCCTTCGGGATCAGCAGCGCATGGCCGCGGCACAGGTCGTGCTGCTCCCCGTCGATGCGTGCGCTGCCGCCACCGCCGAGCACGATCAGCAGGACGTCACGTTCAGAGTTTGCGTGCTCCTCGAGCTCGTGGCCCGGCGGGCCAGGCCAGCAGCGTCGCATTCAAGTCGCTGCTGGCAATGCCCCAGAGCGGGCCGGTTCCCCGCGGCCGCAGCAGATCCGCGGCCTGTGGGCCGCCATGTCCGCCGGTCACCGGCTTCGGAAGGGGACGTGGAGGCAGGGGATGCGCCGCTGGGTTGTCTTGGTCATCATGAGGAACCTCGCTGTCTAAGAATCCGCTCCGACGTGTTGTCCGACCTTGGCCTCGATGCGGCCTAGCAGCTCCTCGTATGAGTCGCAGAAGGAACGCACGCCTTCGTCTTCGAGCTCGGCGCTGATGGCATCGAGGTCTATCCCAGCATCGTCGGCGCGGCGCAGCGTGGTGCAGGCCGCGCCCGCGACGGTGCCGAGCGCGTCGGTCACGTTGCCGTGGTCTGCAAAGGACCTCAGGGTTGCCGCCGGCATCGTGTTGATGACCTCCGGGGCGGTCAGCCTCTCGACGTAGACCACGTCCGAGTAGCTCGGGTCCTTGGTGCCCGTGCTCGCCCAGAGTGGCCGCTGCGGTCGCGCGCCTGCGGCAGCCAACGTGAGCCAACCTGGATCGACTGAAGCGATCGACGAAGTGGGCGTAGGCGCGGTGGGCATTGGCGATCGCCACGCAGCCGCGCAATGGCGAACCCGGCGCAAGTAGCGCACGACCTTGGCGTCGACGCGTGAGACGAAGAACGACGCCACGGAGGTGATGGCGTCGAGCGGGTCACCGCTCGCGGCCCGCCGTTCAACACCGCGCGATGTAGGCATCAATCACCGACTGTAGCGGGCGATCGAGAAGAGCAGCGTGACGTTGACATTGACGCCGCGGGCGGTGAGTTCCTCAATCGCCGGGATCCCGGCGTCCGTGGCGGGCACCTTGATCGTCACGTTCGGTCGCGCGAGCCGGCTCCAGACCTCGACAGCCTGCTTGATCGTGCCCTCGGTGTCGTTGGCGAGATCGGGCGTGCACTCGAAAGAGACGAAGCCATCGCGCCGGTGGCTTTGCTCATAGGCGGGCCGCAGTAGGTCCGCGGCGCGGCGGACGTCGTCGAACGCCAACTCGAAGAAAAGCTCCCGCGGAGCACGGACGCCGGACGCCACGAGTGCACGGAGTTGGTCGTCATAGCGGTCCGAGGCGGTGATCGCCTTGGCGAAGATGGTCGGATTGGACGTCGCCCCGCTGACGGCGAAGTCGGAGATAAGTGTGGCGAACATCCCGCTGTCGAGCAGCTCGCGCGAGAGATCGTCCAACCAGATAGAGACGCCGGCAGCGTGGAGCGCTCGAAGACGGCTCATGTGACACCCCTCCCGGCGCGGTGGAATGGCCGTCGGCGATGATCGTTCAAGGTCATGTCAGGTTGGCGTCCCGGGGCGGCGAGGTCTTACGGCTTGACGACGCGCATTCTTGGATCGCGACGGCCCGCAGGCATGGGTGTGACTCGGCATCCCGGCAGGCGCAAATCTGCAGTCACCCTCAGCCTTGAGTCGCACAGGCCACGATCGACTTCTCCGAGCGGTCGGCGGCGTCCGCCAGGGCGTCACGTGGAGATAGCCCGAGATGGGGCCCGTGAGCCGCGGAGGACTCCGGTCGGAGGCCGGCGGGCGAAGCAACGGGGATGCGACCATCCACTTATGGCCACGAGTCATCGGCATCCAGATCGTCGCCCGAGGCGTCGGCTGCGCCGGAGCAAACGTTCGGGGCGTCGCCTGCGCCCGCCAGACCGTGGAGCGGTCGACCCTTGCTGTGGCTGGTCTTTATGGCGAACTGCCTGGTCCTACTGGTCGCGCTGCTGTTGCTGGCGTTCAGCCCAATCACGATCGATGCCCCGATCGAGATCGATCAGTTCGCCCTGCTGCTCGCTGGATTCGTCGTGCTCGTCGCGCTCAACCTGGTGATGCTGCGAAGTCTCCTCGCGCCCCTCGTCCATCTCACCGACGTGATGACGTCGGTCGACCCGGACCGGCCGGGCAAGCGACTTTCCGGGGTACAACTACGCAGCGCCGAGGGCCAGGCGCTTGCAGCGGCGTTTAATGCGATGCTCGACCGTCTGGAGCGGGCGCGCCACGACGCGGCCCGAACCGCGCTCGCCGCCCAGGAGGCGGAACGGCTGCGGGTCGCGCGGGAGCTGCACGACGAGATCGGGCAGACCCTCACCGCCATCACGCTCCAAGCGGAGCGCGCCGCCGAGGGCGATCCGGCGGCGGCGCCCGCCGAGCTCGGACGCGTGGCCGACGCCGTCCGTGACAGCCTCGACGAGGTTCGCCGAATTGCCCGCGAGCTGCGCCCCGAAGCACTCGACGATCTGGGTCTCGTGAATGCTCTGATCGCGCTGTGCTCGCGAATCAACGCCCAAGGTGGCCCTGTCGTCAAGCGTGAGCTTCAGGGCACCTTCCGCCCCTGTCCGGCGACGTGGAGCTGGTCATCTATCGCATCGCCCAGGAGAGCCTCACCAACGCGCTGCGCCACTCCGGTGCCCGGTCGGCAACGGTGTCGCTTCAAGCAGACGCCGAGAGGTTGACGCTTCGCGTCGCCGATAACGGCCGTGGACTGCCGCACGATTTGCCCGATGGCACGGCTGGGATCGCCGGTATGCGTGAGAGAGCGCTGCTGGTCGGCGGCCGGCTCTCAATCAAGTCGCGCCCGGGGGCCGGCACCGAGGTGGCGCTCTCGATCCCGGTAGATGAGGAAGAGCCAGTGACCGTCCCGCTCAAGACACGGATCCTGCTCGCCGACGACCATGAGGTCGTCCGCGACGGCCTGCGCATGGTGCTCGACTCGGCGCCCGACCTGGAGGTCGTCGCGCGAGGCAGGCGACGGCGCCGAGGCTGTTGAGCTTGCGCTCTCCGACGACGTCGATCTCGCGGTCCTGGACGTGACCATGCCCCGGATGACCGGTCTCCAGGCCGCGCTCGAGCTGTCGAAGCGCAAGCCGGAACTGCGCGTCCTGATCCTCTCGATGCACGATAACGAGCAGTACTTCTTCGAGGCGCTCAAGGCCGGAGCATCCGGCTACGTGCTCAAGTCCGTGGCCAACCGCGATCTGATCGAGGCATGCCGGGCCACCATGCGTGGCGAGCCCTTCCTCTATCCGGCGGCGGTGAGAGCGCTCGTCCGCGACTATCTCGACCGCGCCAGCCGCGGTGAGACCACGCCGGAGGACCCGTTGAGTCCACGCGAGCTCGAGGTGGTGAAGCTGATCGCCGAGGGCTTCACCAGCGAGGAGATCGCTGAGCAGCTCTTCATCAGCAAGAAGACCGTCGACCGGCATCGGGCCAACGTGCTCGAGAAGCTCGGGATGCGAAACCGCGTCGAACTGACCCGTTACGCGATTCGTCGCGGCCTAGTCGTTCCCTAGAAGGCAGCTTCACGATCTGCGCCTGCAGCATCTCCAGCGGCGTGACCGGACGCCTCGACGACCCCCGCGGCGGCTGTCAGCAACGCGCGAACCGTTGTCAGCCCTGCCGACGTGATGGCCACGCGCGTCTGCTCGCGCGGGCCCGTGTGGCGCCAGCTGACCAGGCCGCGCGCAGCCAGGCGTCGACCGCAGCGCCTGATGTCGACAGCACGCTGATCGAGAGCCTCTGCCAGCTCGGGCATGCCGGCTTCACGGTCGACGAGGCGGAGCAGCATTCGCAACTCAGTGGCGGACAGCGCTCGCCGCTCAACGAGCTCGAGCACTCGGTCGAGAGCCGCTCGCGCAGTCTGGGACGTCGCCTCCGCTCCTGCGTGATCAGTGCGATTGCGAGCCCGATGGAGTGCAGCCCTGCTCGGCGATGAGATGCCTCTTCGGGACCTGGTCATGATGCTCTCCCATTCGTCGCCGAAGAGCGTGGCGCCAGCAGCGTCGGCTGGAGACCGAGAAGGCGCATGTCCCTCAGGACGTCTGCGAGCCGTCCATCTGCAAGCGATTCTTCGTCCAGCTCGAGCTCGATCAGCCAGCCCGACGTCGAGATGCGTCTCCCGGCCCTGCAGGAGCCTGGACAGCCGCACAATGCCTCGAGGAAAGTTGGCCCGAAGCTCGTCGGTTTGCCACCCGAGCCACCGCTCGAGCTCGTCGCCGGAGACCGGCACGCGCGGATGGCAACGGATAGCAAGCTGGACCATGCATCGATGGTGGGCGCGCGCGGGTGTCACGACAATGGGTGTCAGCCTGCATCGCAGCGATGGGCGATGTGCAGCCGAGCGCCCTCGCCGCTGTCCGCCAGCACATCCCCTCATTGGCGGATGGCCAGGTTCCGTTTTGGGCATTGCGACCCATTCGCGACCGCGGCTGAAGCGACGACGATGCAGAACATGAACAGCGCAAGTCAGCTCCGCAACTGCGCCTCCGACGTCGTCGCTGCCGCGCGTCGGTTCGAGGCGGCCGCACAGGCGCCCGAGAGCTATCCCGGCGCGCCAGATTCCTTGGCGGCGCTCGAGGAGGCGCTTCAGCTACTGAGTGCGGCGTGGTATCGGCTCGCGGCCGACGCCTCACCGGGTCTGGCCGAACGACGGCATGCGGTCTCGGGCGACGGTCGCCGGCGTTGGGCGATCGGCCTCTCGCGCGAGCAAGAAGTGTCCGTCCTGGCAACGCTGCACGACGTCGCGGCGGCATTCGCCGGTGCCGCCCGTGCGTCCCGGACCAGCCGCTCGAGGATCGCTCCCATCATCGAGTATCGCGTCGCCGCCACGCGACCTCTCGAACCTCAGGCTGAGCCAGCACGACGGGTCGCGTAAACCGGTCGGCGTTCCCAGGGCTCAGAAGCGTGGCACGCACCCTTCCCAGGAGCGCGGCTCGTCCGTGCTCCTCCTCCCAGGACGAATGGGTATCGGCCAGCGGCTAAATCGGTGGCCCGTACCCATAGGCGGGTCGCGGATCCGGCGGCAGTCTTGGTGACGTACCCGAGACAGAGGAGGAAGACATGCCCAGCGGCGTCGTCCCAGTCCCCCAGTTCCGTCCCGTGCCGGATCGCGACAATCGCATGAGTCCCAGCGTCCGGCTGCGTACCCGTTTCAGGCGCAATCGTCTGGACGCGGAGCTCGCCCAGGGCGGCGACCCGTCCGCGACCGCCGAGCTCATGCTGCGAGCCGCGCAGCTGCGCTCACGGGATCAGCGGCACCGGCTCGCCAACGCCCTGATCGAGGCCCTGGGTAGCGCCCGCGGGCCCAATCTGGGCGCGTATTCCCGGAGGGCGCGGCGCCGCGATGCGGCGATTCGTCAGGCCGCCGACGAGCTCCTCGCCCTGGCGCGTCGGCTGCGGGAAGACCGACCGATCGAGCTCGAGGGTGCCGCCATGGCCGCCCTGCTCGTCAACGATCGCGCGGGCTCGCTGCATCGAGGCTCCGCGCAGGAGCTGCAGGTCGCGGCCGAGGCTGCCCGGCTCGCGCTCGACGACACCACGGCGAGCGCGCGCGGTGAGCTGCCGGTGGCCGCCTGAGAGGATCCGAGCAGAGAGCGAGGTGTCGTGCACGTCGACCAACGTCACGGCCACCCCGCTCCTGCGCGGTACTCCGAGTCGGCGCGCGGCCGAGGGTGGAGCCGATCATGTACCTGCCGGCACGTCGCTGCCGATCGGTACTCGTTTCCGCCATCAGCCCGAAGCTCGCGACGGCGAACCCCTAGGCGGGCCCGAGCGACCACCTCACCGCATAGGGGTTCACGCCTCGAGCACGAGCTGGTGGCGAGGTCGACCTGGCCGACGATTCCGACGAGGTCACGGCCGTCGATCACCGGTAGCCGGCTGACCTTGCCGGCGGCGAGCACCTTCAACACGCTGTCGCGATCGGTGATCATGTCCTTGAGCGAGTGCGCCTCAGTGGGTCATCGCCACACCGAGCCACACCACGAGCAGCGACGACACCATGAGCGACAGCGAGACCGCGCGGCTACGTGGCGTGGCGATGTGGAGACCGAGCAGCACCAGCACGAGACGATGACGGCGAGCTTCGCCTGAAAGGTCTCATCCTGCCAGCGCGAGAAGTGGGACGCCATCGCGATTCCCGTGGCGAGGACCACCGCCAGCGCAACGGCGGTCGCGATCCCGAAGCGGCGCGCCACGCCGAGCATGAGTTCGTCGGGCTGGCCGCGCAGCACGGGCACTATCGCCACCACCAGCACGATCTGGCCGCCCACGAAAACGCCAGCCCCACGACGTGGAGGTAGCGGGCTAGCTCCCAGAACTCCACAGCTCTTCGTTCCCCTCGCGACCGCGCTCGAGGAACGACTTCACCATGTCGACGGGGATCGGGAAGACGATCGTGGAGCGACCCTCGCTGCCGACCTCGACAAGACTCTGCAGGTAGCGGAGCTGAAGGGCGGCGGGGCTAGCGCCGATGATTTCGCCCGGCCGCGGCGAGCTTCTCCGCCGCCTGGTACTCGCCCTCGGCTCCAATCACCTTTGCGCGCCGCTCCCGCTCGGCCTCCGCCTGACGCGCCATCGCGCGCTGCATCGCCTCGGGAATCTCCACGTCCTTGATCTCGACTGCGGTGACCTCGATCCCCCACGGTTCCGTCCCCTCGTCGATGATCCGCTTGAGGTCCTCGTTGAGGCGCTCACGCTCTGCCAGCAGGTGGTCGAGCTCGGCGCGGCCGAGCACCGAGCGAAGCGTCGTCTGCGCGATCTGCGAGGTCGCCGGCTCGAACGCCTCGATCCCGGTGACTGCGCGGGCGGGATCGATCACGCGGAAGTAGCAGACGGCCGCCACGCGCGCCGGTACGTTGTCGCGCGTGATCACCTCCTGGGGCGGGATCGTAAGCGTGACCGTGCGCAGATCCATGCGCACAAGGCGGTCCACGAGCGGGAATGAGGAGCACGGGCCCCGGCCCGCGCAACGGCAGCAGCCGGCCGAGCCGGAACACGACGGCGCGCTCGTACTCACGCAGGATTCGTAGCGAGAATGCCAGCGCAGCGGCCAGCACGAGTCCCGTGGCGATGAGGACTCCGGCGATCACTGGCCGCGCATCCTGAGGCCATGCGACGGCGTCGGCTCAGGGAAGCCGGCCGGATGGGCGCGCAGGTCGCGGGCCAGCAGCCGTCCGGCAAGCCCGGCGATGAGGAGAAGCCCGCCCAGCAGCGCGAGCTCCGCCGGTTCGTGGTTCCGCACGATCCCAGCCGCGAGCACGAGCCCAGAGAGCGCCACGAGCATCACCGCGATTCCGCGGTGGAAGCGGCCCGCTTCCGAGTGCGGCCACGGATCGACGGGGCGGACGATCTCGCGGCCCATCTGCGAGTCGGTGCAGCGTTCCTTCACCGGGCAGCCGTTGCACACGTGCGCCCTTGCGCGGTACCGGACGAGGCGGCGCTCCCGGTCGAACTCGTGCGGCCACAGGTGCTCGCCCTCGGGACAGACCCAGACGTCGTGCTGCTCGCGGTACTCGAAGCCCGCCGTTCGGTAGCGCAGCGAGCGCCGGTGCGTGTGCGCCGAGAGCCACTCGAGCAGCAGCGCGGCCGCGACGAGCGCGACGCCGTAGCCGCCCGCGAGGAGGGCTTCCGCGCTCATATGACCCTGGCCGCCGCGGCCTCTTCGCTCGTCGCGGCGCTCACGCCCTCTGGCTGGTCGACCTCCGTGAAGAGGATGTCCTCGGGCTCATCGAGCGTGACCCGCTTGACCGTGTGGCGGATCCCGACGAAGCAGATGTAGAGCACGGGGAGGGCACCCCCGACGATGAAGACGATGTCGCCGGGCAGCCGCAGCCACTCGAGCAGCGCGTTCGTGTCCTCGGTAAGGAAGTGGAGGTCACGCGCCTCCCAGTAGCCGTCGTTCACGGACTTGTACAGCTGCGCGATCCCGAGCGGCAGCAGTGTCGCGAAACACATCCAGGCGAGACCGATATTCGTCGACCAGAACGAGATGCGCGCCCACTTCTCCGGCCATCTCTCGGCGGGGATGAGGTAGCGCAGGCAGAACATCGCCAGGCCGATCGCCAGCATCCCGTACACGCCCATCATCGCCGCGTGCCCATGGTTGGCCGTGAGCGCGGTGCCGATCTCGTAGTAGGAGACGACCGGCAGGTTGATCAGGAAGCCGAAGATGCCGGCTCCGAGGAAGTTCCAGAAGCCCACGGCCACGAGGAACATCACGGCCCAGCGGTGCGGGAACGGCGTGCGCGACTTCGACTCCTGCGCCGCACCGAGCTGCAGGAACGACCACGCCTCGACGGTCAGGAACGTGAGCGGGATCACCTCGGCGGCGCTGAAGAAGGCGCCGAGCGCCATGTGCTCGGCGGGCTCACCCGAGAAGTAGAGGTGGTGCATCGTCCCGATGACGCCACCGAGCGAGTAGAGGATGATGTCGAGAAAGATCACCGTGAGCGCGACCTTCTCGCGCACCACGCCGAGCAGCACGAACATGTAGGCGACCATCACGGTCGTGAACAGCTCGAGGAAGTCCTCCACCCAGAGGTGCACGACCCAGAAGCGCCAGAACTCGTTGACCGTGAAGTGCTGGCCCGTCTGCGCTATCAGCCCTACGGCATAAAACGCCGGGATGGCGAGCGCCGCCATGAAGAATAGCCACGGCATGTTCCCGCGGTGCTCGCCACGTAGCCGCGTACGCAGGACGCGCCACAGCATGAAGACCCACACGAAGAGGCCGACGGACAGCAGTACCTGCCACACCCGCGCGAGGTCGAGATACTCGAAGCCCTGAAGGCCGAACCAGTTGGTCGCGGCGTCGCCGAGCCAGCCGTGCACGCCGAGGAACGAGCCGATCAGGGTGCCGAAGACGACGACGGCGAGCGCGCCGAGCAGCAGAAAGGCAAGCTTGCCCTGCCCCCTCGGCTCGCGGCGCGCGATCATCGGGGCGAGGAAGATCCCGGCCGCGACGAACGAGGTCGCGACCCAGAAGATCGCGAGCTGCACGTGCCAGGTGCGCATCAGGTTGAACGGCAGTAGCTCGGCCAGATTGATGCCGAAGAAGCTCGCCAGCTCCGCCCGGTAGTGCTGAGACGCGGCGCCCACGAGCACCTGGATCACGAACAGCGCCGCCATCACGAAGAAGAACCAGGCGCAGGCGCGCTGAGCCGGCGTGAGCGCTACGTCGCCCGGAGTACGGAAGCTGAGCGTGGCCTGCTCGCGGCCATGCCAGCCGAGCACGTTCCAGCGCCCGAAGGCCGCGAACAGGAGCCCGATCCCGCCGAGCAGTGCGATCAGCGAGAGCACCGACCAGACGATCACGTTCGCGGTCGGCTCATTGTTGACGCGTGGCTCGGGCGGCCAGTTGTTCGTGTACGAGTAGTCGTGACCGGGCCGCTCGGCCGCGCCGGCCCAGGCCGTCCAACCAAAGAAGGCGGTCATCGCCGCGAGGTCGTCGCGGTCCGTGATCGCCTCGGGACGCAGGCCATGCTTCGTGCTCGGCTCGGAGAAGAAGTCGGAGTAGTGGCGGACAAGCATGCGGTGGGCGTCCGCCTGCGGCCCCGTCAGTTCGAGCACGCCGGTGCGCTCGTCATAGCGGTTGGTGCGGAAATCGTCGATCGTCTGCTGAGCGGCGCGGTCCGAGCCCTGCCCGCGATAGCGCGCCGCACGCGATCGGACGCCCGGCGGAGGTAATCCGCCGTGTAGTCCGGTCCGAGGTAGGCGCCGTGCCCGAACACGGACCCGTACTCCATGAGCCCGTTGTTGAGAAAGACCTCCTGGCCACGCTCGACGTCCCGCTCGGTGTACAGCACCGCGCCGGAGGGATCGATAACCCGCTCGGGGATCGGCGGCTTCGCCTGGTAGGTCCTGTAGGCAAGCAGCCCGAGGACGAAGAAGCCGAACAGTACGACGAGCAGAACGGCCTGCACCCAGCCCTTGGAAACGAGCAGTAGCCCTTCGCTCTCCGGCCACGCACAACCCCTTGCGTCCGCTCTCGAAGCGCGCGCAATATAGGCCCGCTCGCTCGCCGCCGGAAGGCGCTTCGCCCTCAATTACGTAGTTCGCCGAACTCCCGGGGGGAGGGACACGGATGGCTTCGGCGTACAGCGGATCTACGCTCGGATCAATGCTCTCGAGAGTGCTCATCGCAGGGGGTGGAGGAGCGATCCGCCAGCTGAGCGGCGCCAACGGAGAGCTCGAGGTGGTGGGGCACGTGCGATCGCTCGCCGAGGCCGAGGAGGCCCTGCGCGAGACCCACCCGCGGTGCTCGTGCTCGACGCCGAGCTCGCTCATCACGAGGGTCTCTGCTCGGTGCCGGCGCTCCGGCGCGCCTCCCCCGGCACGGCCATCCTGCTGCCCCCCGCGGGCGAGCCCGGACCGCGGCTCGTGCGCGCCGTACGGATGGCCGCCCACGACTTCGAGCGCCGTCGCGGCGACGATGGGCTCACCCTGCGCGAGCGCGACATCGTCCGTCTCGTCGCCCTCGGGCACACGAACGCCGAGATCGCCGAGCTCGTGACCCTGAGCGCGCGGACCGTCGAGAAGCACCGCGCGCGCGTGGCGGAGCGGCTTGGCTTTTCGAAGCGCTCAGAGCTCGTGCGCTGGGCGCTCGAGCGTGGCCTCCTCGACGACTAGCCACAAGTAGAAGCGAGCTCGAGCGCAAACGTGGCAGCGCTCTGCGACTCCTACCGCAGCTGCTTGCCTGCATCGACGCGAAGCTTGGGAGCGGCGCTCCGGTCGAAGTATGAGGGCGCTTCGCCTCCGCCTCAACGGGTGCAGAGAGAGGACGCGGAGCGCGATACTCGAGCCACACGTCGATCATTGCGCCAGTTGCTCGAGGCCTTGATCCCCACAGGCGGAGCAGCGCCTACTACTGGCGCACGTCGGCGATTCCGTCGCCGCATCGACGAGCGGATGCTCGGAAGGCTGGACTTCTCCGATGCGCTCTGGATCGCGTCGGAGATCACCGCATCACAACGAACGGAGTCTTCGTGGCTTGCGGACCCTCACGTGACGAGTCGCTCGGCATAGAGCACACGCTGGAACGGCCAGCGCGCTGCCAGCCAGCGCGACACAGCCGCGTGCAAGGTGGCGTCCAGCTCCGCGACTTCCGAACGCACCCAGGACATCACCTGCGCATCGTGCTCGCCGTCCTCCGCCGGGTAGATGTACAGGCAGCCGATGACTTCCTCGGTGTTTGGCAGCAGCACGGTGTACGTGAAGCCAGCGCGGTCCGCGAAGTCGCGCGCATGGCCTTCGAGGTCGTGGCGGTTGGCGTCAAGCGACATGCCCCCGGGCGGCGGCCACCCGTGCGACTCGAAACCCGACGTCGCGCGGATGTGCGGAACGCTCGATGTCCATGCTGCGTGGTCTGAGTCGTTGTGCTCTGCGCCGAGCGGCACCAGAAGAAACTCACGGTGCACGTACTCGCCCGGCGGGTCGAAATCCTCGGGCACGAAGCGCGGGGCCGCCACGGCTCGAACCTACCGCGGGACCGGGCGCGCACCGCGGCCAGTCCGGCCCTCCGAATGACCGCCGAGGCCAAGCGCTCAGGCGATGTCAAGCCGCCGCTGCGTCGCTGGCGCCTTCGCCTGGAAGCGGTCAGGCGGCAGCGAGCATGTCGTCGATGTTCGGGACGTCGACGAGCGGATCGAGCCTCGGCTCGGTCGCCACATGGAGACGGTCGAGCTGCGATGGTGCAACCCGTCAATTTCCCCTGGAGCGGCCAGACGAGCGCGATCCCCGTTCAGATTGATGGGCGATTGATGCGTGCCACAAGGGAATCTCGCCGCCCCAAAACGACGAAACCCCCG
>CAWEGR010000004.1:0-723778 GCA_963808775.1 uncultured Thermoleophilaceae bacterium | reverse complement strand
GATCCGCTCCCTGAGGAAGCGGCGCTCGGGCTCCGCCTGCGCGAGGTCGAGGGCCCGCTCGAACGACGCGCGGGCCTCGTCGGGACGGCCCGCCCGCCGCAGCAGCTCCGCGCGGGTCGAGTGGAAGTACTGGTAGCCGTCGAGGTCGAGCCCGTCGAGGAGCTCGAGGCCCGCCTCGGGCCCGGAGGCCTCGGCGAGCGCGATCGCGCGGTTCACCTCCACGACCGGCGAGCCCGTCAGCCGCGCCAGCTCGGCGTACAGCGCGGCGATCTCGGCCCAGTCGAGCGGGTCGTCGGCGTGGAGCGCCGCGATGGCGGCCTGGATCACGTAGGGGCCGCGCCCCCTGAGGGCGAGCGCCCGCTCGAGCAGCTCGCGCCCGCGCGTGATCTGGGCCCCGTTCCAGCGCGAGCGGTCCTGGTCGGCGAGCAGCACGAGCTCGCCGTCCTCGAAGCGGGCGTCGCGGCGAGCGTCCGTGATCAGCATCAGCGCGAGCAGCCCGTGCACCTCTGGCTCGTCGGGCATGAGCCCCGCGAGGGCGACGCCCAGGTGGATCGCCTCCGCCGCCAGGTCGCCACGCCCGCCGTAGCCCTCGTTGAAGATCAGGTAGACGACGCCGAGCACGGCGCCCAGCCGCTCGGGCAGGAGGTGGTCGGGCGGCACGCTGAACGGGATGCCGGCGTCCTTGATCTTCTTCTTCGCGCGCGAGAGCCGCCGCTTCATCGTCTCGGGCTCGACGAGGAACGCGCGGGCGATCTCCTCGGTGGTGAGCCCGCCGAGCGCGCGCAGCGTGAGGGCCACCTGCGCGTCGAGGGCGAGCGCCGGGTGGCAGCAGGTGAAGATCAGCTCGAGCCGCTCGTCGGGGAACGTCGTCTCGTCGAGCGACGGCTCATCCATCGTCGTCCCCGTCTCCTCCGCCTCGAGCAGCTTCGTCTTCTCGGCGAGCGTGGCCTCGCGGCGCACGCGGTCGATCGCGCGGTTGCGGGCCGTGATGGTCAGCCATGCGCCCGGGTTGGGCGGCGTGCCCTCGCGCGGCCAGCGCTCCGCGGCGACCGCGAAGGCCTCCTGGGTCGCCTCCTCGGCGAGGTCGAAGTCGCCGAACTGGCCAACCAGCGTCGCGAGGACGCGGCCCCACTCATCGCGGAAGACCTCGTCGATCAGGACGCCTACCGCTCCACGATCGGACGCACCTCCACGGCCCCGCCCATGCGCGCCGCCGGGATCCGCGCGGCGAGCGCCGTCGCCGCGTCGAGGTCGTCCGCCTCGAGCACGTAGACGCCGCCGAAGTGCTCCTTGGCGTCGACGAACGGGCCGTCCGACAGCAGCGTCTCGCCCTCCTCCACGCGCACGGTCGTCGTCGACTCCGTGCCGTGAAGCTGCGCCCCGATCAGGACGCCGGGCTGGTCGAGGATCTGCTCGTACTCGCGGACGACGCGCCGCGAGCTCGTCCTCCGGCAGATCGCTTGCGTCCCGCGTGTTGTAGATCAGCAGCGCGTACTTCATGGGTGCCTCCTGGCGAACGAGGTTTGCACCCTACGACGAACGGGCCGTGGCCGAGGGGACAGCCCTACCCCGGATTGCGCGCGGTGACCTTCCAGACCGACGACGGTCCGCGAACCGTCCCGTCGGGGAGCTGCCAGGCGGCGAGGAACTCGCGCAGCGCCGCGGCGATCTCGGGCTTGCGCCGCTCGCCCTCGGGGCCGTTGACGCGGACGAGCTCGGCGGCGGGGCCGATCGCAAGCGCGATCTCGACCGCCTCGTCGAGGTCCTGACCCATCAGGTAGTCGTGGTCCTGCTGGACGAGCTCGATCTCGTCGAAGCCCGCGGCCTCGAGGATCCCGCGGGTCGTGTCCGGGTTGCCCATCGAGAAGGGGCCCGGGCCGCAGGTGTCGGCGAGGTTCTCCTCGGGGTGGTCGAGGAAGCGCTCGGCCACGATCTCCGTCTCGGCGAAGACGGGCACGTCCACCTTGCGGCGCCAGACGATCTTGCAGAGCCGCCCGCCCGGCCTGAGCGACGACCGGATCCCGCGCATGCCCTGTACGGGGTTCGCGAAGAACTGGGTGCCGAAGCGCGCGAACGCGTAGTCGTGAACCGGCTCCCACCTGTTCATCTGGATGTCGGCGACCTCGAAGGACACGTTTCGGGTGCCGGCCTCGGCGGCCTCCGCCTCGGCGTCCCGGATGAACATCGGCGAGGAGTCGACCCCGTGCGCGCTGCCCTCGGGGCCCGACGATCTCCGCGAGCCGCTGCGTGGTGTCCCCGAAGCCGCAGCCGAAGTCGATGCAGCGCTCGCCGGCCGCCGGCGGATCCGTCTCGAACGCGCGCTCGCTGAACACGCTTGCCCCGCCCACGAAGATCGGCCGGTGGCGCTTCCAGCGCTCGTAGAGAACGGTGTCCCAGGCGCGAACGGCCTCTTCGTTCAGCGGGGCTGCCGTGCGTTCGATCGCTGGGGCCATACCTCCTTGTAGCCCGTTCACGCGGGACCGTCAACCCGGTCCAGCCCCGGGCCCCGGCCGTCAGAGCTTCAGGATCGTCGCGAGCGCCCCCGCCAGGTCATCGCCCGGCGACGCCCCGGCACTCCGCGCGCGCCAGCCGACGAAACCGTCGGGACGGACCAGCACGGCGCCGTCCGGCTCGACCCCATAGAGCTCCTCGAAGCGACCCGCCGGGGCCCTGGAGGTCGCCCTCCTCGCCGACGCTGAGCACCTCGATCGGGATCTGCCGCGGTGCGGCGGCCTGCTCGGCGGCCGCGCGCCAGGCCGCCCCGTGGGAGCCGGTGAGCAACACGAAGCCGCCGCCGAAGACGTCGAGCGTCGAACAGCGCTCGCCGTCACGCTCAACCCACATATGGGGTGCGCGGCCTCCCGGGCACGCGTTCTGCACGTAGTCGGAGACCGGGTTGCCGACGGCCGGCGGGCTGCTGCCGTCGGATGCCACGGCGCCGTCCTCGTAGCGGAACCCGAGATCCATGCCCTGGCGCCCGCCCCCCGGCCGGGCGGCGATGCCCGCGCGGACCGCGTCGAGATCACCCGCGCGCACCGCCTCGACCATCTTGTTCGCGCCTGAGCCGCGCTTGGCGCTGTAGCCCACGTTGGTCTCCGCCACCGCCCGTCGCTCGGTCTCGTATGTATCGAGGAGATCGGGGCCGGCCCAGCCTGACACCACCGCTCCGACCTTCCACGCCACGTTGTGGGCCGACTGCATGGCGGTGTTCATCCCGACGGCGCCGTCGGGAGTCGTGCGATGCGCCGCGTCCCCGGCGAGCAGCGCCCGCCGATCGCGGAACGCGGTCGAGATCTCGGCGCCCATGATCCAGGACTTGATGGCGAGGATCTCCACGTCGAGATCCTCGATCCCGGCCGCGTCGCGGATCGCCTGCACGCTGCGCTCCTCGGTGAAGTCCTCGACGGTTTCGCCCGGGCGGAGGTTGACGTGGAGGAGCCAGATGTCGTCGCCGTTGATGGCCACGAACGTCCCGGTCAGTTTCGCCGCCATCGCCGAGTAGGCCCAGGCGGGCCGGTCGCGCACGAGCGGACCCAGCGGCGCGCGGTGCAGGATGGTGACGAAGTGGCCCATGTCGGCGTCGCCGGCACGGCCGATCCCGCAGGCGTCGCGCACCGTGCTGTCGTTGCCGTCGGCGGCGATCAGATACTGGGCGCGGACGGTGCTCGTCTCGCCGCCGTCGCGAGCGACCACCGTCGCGGTCACGCCGTCGTCGTCCTGCTCGAAGCCGGTCATCTCGAAGCCGAAGCGCAGCTCGGCGATCTCGTGGGACTCGGCGCGATCGCGCAGCACCGTCTCCGTGATGTTCTGCGGGCAGCGGAACCCGGTCGTCGGGCTCTGGGGCTCGGGCGCCATGTCGTCGGGCTCCACCGTCTCGGTGCGGCCGAGCTCCTCGCCGGCGAGCGTGGTCGTCCACACCATGCGCGCGTAGAACTCCTCCGGTACACCCCGCCGGCGCAGTTCTTCCTCCGCTCCCCACAGACGCAGCAGCTCGGCCGTTCGCTGCATGAGCCCGACCGCCTTGGGGTGCTCGAGCGTGCCCGGGTACGTGTTGACGAGCATCGACGGGACGCCGAGATGGGAGAGCGTCAGGGATGCCGTCAGCCCGGACGGGCCGCCCCCGACGATCAACACGGGTGTTTCGCTACTTGGCTGGCTCATCTGTTCCTTGCAGCAAGCAGTCCGCCGACGTAGAGAGCCCCGATCGCGCCGCGCGCGGCGCGGCCACAGCGCCCGTCGATCCGCAGGTCCATCGTCCTTCGCGTCAAACGCAGGCGGTGACGGAGCGTCCGACAGGGTGCGTTGGCCGGACGGGTGCTCAGGTGAACCAGGGGCTCGACCGTTCCGGGCGGCTTGTCGAGGCGGATGCGCACGGTGCCGTTGCCCTCGTGAAGGCGGAAGGTTCGCCGGATCCCCTTGCGGATCGTCAGCCGCGCGGTGGCACCTCGTTTCAGCCCCCGGCAGCGCAGCTCGATCAGCGCGGCGCCGGAGCCATCGATCACGGGGACGTGCATCCGGCGCGATCGGCAGTCGGCGTCGGCGGGATTCGTGGCCAGGTAGAAGGCGGGTGGGCGCCTGCTGTGCCTCGGGTGCCTGAAGAGCAGGGCGAGCCTGTTGGTCCCGTTGTGGAGCCTGAAGCTGTTTCCGCCCCTCTGGGCCTGCACGGGAGCGTCGGCGCTCGCCGAGTGCGCTGAGCTCGTGCCCCAGGCGAACGCCTCGAGCACCAGGGCCACCCAATCGGGCGCGTCGTCGAGAAGCCCTTCGATCCAATCCTCGATGTACTCCAACAGCGACTCCGTGATGTATGGGTACGCGAGGAGGTTGTTCGTGCAGGACGAGACGACGCGGATGTTGATGTCGTCCGAGCTCCAGTTGGTCGTGGTGACCCGGTAGCTGTCTCCCCACGGAGACGCCAGGATGGCGGTGCTGGCCGACGTGTAGCTCCGCGTGGCGCTGTCCGCGTCGTCCGCGACCGCCATCCAGTTCGTGACGCTCTGGTTGGCCGGGCACTCGTAGGTGTCCGAGTTGGTGGTCGAGCCGCGCACGATGACCCGCGGTCCCTTGAACGCACGCTCCTCGGCGTAGAACGACTCGCCCCCGAACGGGAC
Organism: uncultured Thermoleophilaceae bacterium; assembly: GCA_963808775.1. GTDB lineage: Bacteria > Actinomycetota > Thermoleophilia > Solirubrobacterales > Thermoleophilaceae > JACVRW01. The sequence continues at coordinate 718,670 of CAWEGR010000004.1, read as the reverse complement.
GGTGTACGTCTTCGAGCGCGAGGTGACCACCTGGGAGTACTGGTAGGGGTAGTAGTCGGCTCGAGCGGCGGGCGCGAGGCCGGCGCAGGCCGCGAGCGTTGCGGCGATGGCGAGTAGGTACGTGCGGGTCCGGGCCGGGACGGCGATCGTCACAGCGCCACCCTACGCGGCCTTGCGTGGGCTACAGGGTCGGGCTCGCCACGAGGTGCCAGAACGCCCACGCCATGAACGCGGTCACGCTGCCCCAGAGGAGAACCCAGGCGAGCCGCTCCTGCGGCTTCATCTGCGGCCGGGCGAGCCCGAAGATCACCGCGAGCTCGAAGACGACGCAGGCGGCGACGAACACGGGCAGCGACCACAGCCCCGTGATCGCCATGACGATGTAGAGCGGCACCTGCGTGCCCGCCGCCGCGCCGCCGATCGACAGCAGGGCGACGAAATACTCGTTGTACGAATCCCGGTAGATCGGGACGCGCGGGTCGAGCGCGGCCGCGAAGCGGTTGCTGGGTTCGGTCGCCACGAGGCGGATTATTCCACGGTTGACAGCGTCACCCTGCCGGGGGAAGGTGGACCGCTCATGGACGGCTCGAAGGACTCGCAGTCGTTCCGCCAGTCGCTGGCCGAAGCGCTCTCGACCCCGGAGCTCCGCCGCTTCCAGCTTGCCTGGACCGCCACCTCGATCGGTGGCTGGATCTTCTTCATCCTGGTCGCCGTCTACGCGTACGAGGAGGGCGGGGCGACGGCCGTCGGCGTCGCCGCGCTGGCGCGCATGCTGCCGGCCGGGCTCGCCGCTCCCTTCGCGGGCATGCTCGTGGACCGTCACTCGCGCCGGGATGTCCTGCTGGTCATCACCCTCGGCCGCGCGGTCGTGCTCACCGGGGTGGGGGTGGCCGTCGCGATGGACGCGCCGCTCGCGCTCGTGCTCGCTCTGGCCGCGATCTTCACGGCTCTGCAGACGGCTCACCGCCCGGCGCAGGCCGCGCTGCTCCCGGGCCTGACGCAGACGCCTCGTCAGCTCGCGTCGTCGAACGCGGTCTGGACGGCGGTCGACAACGTCGGCTTCCTCGCCGGCGCCCTGCTCGGCGGCGCGATGATCGCCGTCACCTCGCTCGGCACGGGCTTCGCGCTGACCGCGGGCGTCTTCGCCATCGCGCTCTGGCCGCTCGCTCGGATCCCGCGCGACCCGATCCCGGCGCACCGCGAGCACGAGGAGGAGGAGGGCGCCTTCGAGGAGCTCGCCTCCGGCTTCAGGACGGTCCTGAGGGAGCCGAGCCTGCGTCTGCTCGTGGGCATGCTGTCCGTCTCGACGTTCATCGAGGGCGCGGCCGACGTCCTCGTGGTCGTCGTCACCCTCGAGCTGCTCGACCTGAGCAACGCCTCCGTCGGCTGGCTCAACAGCTCCTGGGCGGTCGGCGGACTCATCGGCGGAGCCGCCGCCATCCCGCTCCTCGGCCGCGGCCGTCTGGCCGGCAGCCTCGTTGCGGGCCTCTTCATGATCGGCGTCCCGCTGACGCTCGTGGCGGCGCTGCCGGAGGTCTGGGTCACCGTGCTCGCCCTGTTCGTGCTCGGCTTCGGCTACTCGCTCGTCGAGACGGCCGGCATGACGCTGCTCCAGCGCCTCACCTCCGACGAGGTGCTCGGCCGCGCCGTCGCGGTGGTCGAGAGCTCGTACTGGATCACGACGGGCATCGGCGCCATGCTCGCCCCCGCCATCGTGACCCTGTTCGGGGTCGAGGGGGCGCTCCTGGCGGTCGGCCTCGTGCTGCCGGTGCTGGCCATCCTGCGCTGGCGCGGCCTGGCGCGCTTCGAGGCAGGCAAGCCGGTGCCCGCCCGCGTCTTCGACTCGCTCCACCACCTCGACCTGTTCGCCCCGCTGCCGCTCGGGACGATCGAGAACCTCGCGCTGAGGGCGGAGGAGCGCGCGGTGCACGCGGGCCAGGTCGTGGTGCGCCAGGGGGACCACGGCACGCGCTTCTACGTGATCGCGGAGGGCGAGTTCGACTGCGCGAACAGGGAGGGCTCGTTCCCGGCGATGGGACCCGGCCAGGCGTTCGGCGAGATAGCCCTGCTGCGCGACGTCCCGCGCACGGCGACCGTGACCGCGCGGACCGACGGCCTGCTCTTCCAGCTCGACCGCGACGCGTTCCTCACGGCCCTCACAGGACACCGCTTCTCGGCACGGGCCGCGAACAACCTCGCCGGCACGCGCGAGGAGCAGGAGCCGGTGACGCAAGAGGCGGCCGCGGGCTAGTTGACAGCGTCCCCCATCCGGGGGAGGGTGAGCGCGGATGAACGGCTCGAAGGACTCGCAGTCGTTCCGCGAGTCGCTGGCCGAAGCGCTCTCGACGGCGGAGCTGCGCCGCTTCCAACTCGCCTGGGCGGCCACCTCGATCGGTGGCTGGATCTTCTTCATCCTGCTCGCCGTCTACGCCTATGACGAGGGCGGTGCCGCGGCCGTGGGCGCCGCCGGCCTGGCGCGCATGCTGCCTGCCGGTCTCGCGGCGCCCTTCGCGGGCATGCTCGTGGACCGGCACTCGCGGCGTGACGTCCTGCTCCTGATCACGCTCGGCCGCGCACTCCTGTTGACCGGGATCGGGGCCGCCGTGGCGCTGGACGCGTCGCTCGCGCTCGTGCTCGTCCTGAGTGCCGTCTTCACCTGTCTCCAGACCGCCCACCGCCCCGCGCAGGCCGCCCTGCTCCCGGGTCTCACCCAGACGCCTCGTCAGCTCGCGTCGTCGAACGCGGTCTGGACGGCGGTCGACAACGTCGGCGTCCTCGTCGGCTCGCTGCTCGGCGGCGCGATGATCGCGGTCACGTCGCTCGGCGCGGCGTTCGCCATTACGGCGGGCGTGTTCGCGCTCGCGCTCTGGCCGCTCGCCCGCATCCCGCACGACCCGATCCCGGCATACCGGGAGGAGGACGAGGAGGACGGCGTGCTTGCCGAGGTCGTGTCGGGCTTTCGAATCATCGTTCGCGAGCCGACGCTGCGCCTGCTGGTCGGCATGCTGTCGGCATCGACCCTCGTGCTGGGAGCGGTCGACGTGATCGTCGTACTGGTGACGCTCGAGCTCCTTGACCTCAGCAACGCCTCGGTCGGGTGGCTCAACGGGGTCTGGGGCGTCGGCGGGCTGATCGGCGGGATCGCGGCGATCTCGCTGCTCGGGCGCGGCCGTCTCGCTCCCGCGTTGGCGGGCGGGTTCTTCATGATCGGCGTGCCGCTGATGCTCGTGGCGGGGGTGCCCGAGATATACGCGACCGTGGTGGCGCTGCTGATGGTCGGCTTCGGCTACTCGCTCGTGGAGACCGCGGGGCTCACCCTTCTGCAGCGCCTGACCTCCGACGAGGTGCTTGGACGCGCGGCCGCGGTGGTCGAGAGCTCGTACTGGATCACGAGCGGCATCGGGGCCGTTCTCGCGCCCCTGCTCGTCAGCCTGTTCGGCATCGAGGGAGCGCTCGTCGCGATCGGCCTGCTCCTGCCGCTGCTCGCGGTCCTGCGCTGGCGCGGCCTGGCGCGTTTCGAGGCAGGCCGCGAGGTGCCCGCCAGAGTGTTCGAGGCCATGCGCCGCCTGGAGATGTTCGCTCCGCTTCCGCTCGCCACGATCGAGAACCTCGCGCTGAGGGCGGAGGAGCGCCCGGTGCGCGCCGGCGACGTGGTGGTGCGCGAGGGCGATCAGGGGATGCGCTTCTACGTCATCGCAAACGGCGAGTTCGACGTGGCGAACACGCACGGACGCTATCCGGCCATGGGCCCCGGAGACGCGTTCGGCGAGATCGCCCTGTTGCGCGACGTCCCGCGCACCGCCACGGTCACCGCCAACACCGACGGACTCCTCTACCAGCTCGACCGCGATGCGTTCCTCACCGCCGTGACCGGACACCGCTTCTCCGCTCGCTCCGCCGATCGGCTGGCCGGCGGGCGCGAGCGGAACGAGCCAGTGCTGCAGGCCGGCTAGAGCCCGCTCACCGGCAGCGGCGAGCGGCGCAGCAGCCGCCGCCGCTCGCGGCGGCCGAGGCCGACCCGCTTCGGGTCGGCGAGCACGATCTCGTCCGCGTCGCGCCGGAGCGCCTCGGCCGTGATCGAGTCGGCCGGATGCAGGCCGCTCCACTCGAGCAGCGCGAGCTCGGCCCGCTCGTCGCCCCTGAGCGCCAGCGCCGCGTGGGTGAGGTCGGCGCCGGCGAGGTCGCGGCAGACCTCGTTCCAGAGCACGGAGCGGGTGTCGCAGCAGCCCTTTCCGGGCTCCTCGCGGTGTGCGAGGACGAGCACGGTCAGCTCGTCGGCGCGCTCGGCGGTCTCGCGCAGGACCGCGTCGGCGCGCTCGCTGTGCGAGTAGAGGACGAGCGTGTGCACGGGCTCAATGGTACGAGGGCTACTCTCGTCCCATGGGCTCCCGGCGCGCAGCGCTGCTGCGTCTCGCCGCCTTCGGGGCGGTCGTGGGCGGCGTCTTCCTGGGCGCGCTGATCACCGGCACGACGCCCACGCCCGACGAGGTGCGCGACTGGGGCGACGACCTCGGCGCCGCCGCCTACCTCGCCTGGATCCCGCTGTTCGTGCTGGCGAACTTCGTGATCACGTGGCCGATCCTGGCGGGCGCGGCGGGCCTCTTGTTCGGCACGGCGGTCGGCTTCCCGCTCAGCCTCGCGGCGGTCGTGGCGGCCTCGCTGGTGCAGATGGCGATCTCGCGCCACCTGGCGGGCGGCCACCACGGGGCGCTCCTGCCGGAGCGCACGAAGTCGATCGAGCGGTTCCTCACCGAGCACGGCGCGGTGGCCGTCATGCAGAGCCGGATCGTGCCCGTGCTTCCCTGGGGGGTCGTGAACTACAGCGCCGGCCTCACCCGCCTCTCCTACCTCTCGCTCGCGCTCGGCACGCTGATCGGCGGAGCGCCGAAGGTGTTCGCCTACACGGCGCTCGGCGGCAGCCTCTCCAATCTCGGCTCGCCCGAGGCCATCGTCGCGATCGCCCTGCTCGTGGTGCTCGCGCTCGGCGGCGTGCTGTTCGTGCGCAGGCAGATCGTGACGGCGCGGGCGTAGCTGTGTCGTACTTCCAGGCCGTGCGGATCTACTCGATCGCCGAGGTGTGCGTGTTCACCGCGCTGCTCGTGGTCGCGATCGGCGACCTCGGCGAGAGCGCCGAGCAGGCGCTCGGCTGGACGCACGGGGTCGGCTGGATACTCCTGTGCGTGCTGGTCGGCATCGGATGCGGCCGCCGCGTCTTCCCCTGGTGGCTGCTCGCGGCCACCGTCTCGCCGCTCGGACCGGTCGGCAGCACCGCGGGCATCGAGTATCTGGCGCGGCACCCCGGGGTAGAGGCTCCCTAACGCCGTGTTTCCGCTCAACCTCCCGAACGCCCTCACGCTGATCCGCATCATGCTGGTGCCGGTGCTCGTGGTCGCGCTGACGGTCGAGTCCCCGGGCGGCTCGACCATCGCCGCGATCGTCTTTGCGATCGCCGCCCTGACGGACGGGCTCGACGGCTACATCGCGCGCTCGCGCGAGTCGATCACCACCTTCGGCAAGGTGATGGACCCGGTCGCGGACAAGCTGATGATCGCCGCCGCGCTGATCAGCCTCGTGAGCCTCGACCGGCTTGCGGCGTGGGTCGCGATGGTGATCATCGCGCGCGAGTTCGCGGTCAGCGGACTGCGCATCGCGGCCGGGCAGCAGGGCGTGGTGATCCCGGCGAGCCAGCTCGGCAAGGTCAAGACGGTCACGCAGATCGCGGCGGTGCTCGCGCTGATCGCGGCGAACGACCCGGACGCCGCCTGGGTGCAGGCGCTCGTCTACGCGATGGTGCTGACGACCGTGGTCTCGGGCGCGGACTACTTCCTCAACTTCCGCCGCAAGCTCGAGGAGGCCTCGCGCATGCCGGAGCGCGAGCGCCCCGTCAATCCGTAGGGAGGCTGGTGGCGCCGGAGGCCACGAGGCGCTCGACGAGCTCCTCGCGGCTGGTCCCGCGCAGGTAGAGAGCGCGGTCGAAGAGCTTCCCGTAGACGTCGAGCACCGCGAACATCAGGTCCGGGGTGCCGACGGTGCCGGCCTCGCGCGCCGTCGCGAACTCGGATGCGCGGCGCGTGACCTCGTCGAGCACGTCGGGCCCGAGCGTGGGGGTGCCGTGACCCTCCGAGTGCTCGTGCTCCGTCCCCGTCATGAGGGGCGCCTCGCCCACACCGAGCGCCTGAAGTGAGGCGCCCACCTGGCCGTGCAGCCGCAACGCGCGCAGCCAGCGCTCGGCCTCGTCCTCCGCCGAGTGGGCGAAGGGCATCGCGGTGCCCGCGAGGGCCACCACGAGGGCTGCGTCCTGAGAAAGGGGGATGTGCCGGCTTTGCGTCATGCGCCTCCGTGCGTGGTTACCGGGCTTGTATCGGCAGGAGTTCCCTTCGAGCTTGAGCGATGAAACCCGAATGGCCGGACGGCCAACCGATTTGGGTGAAGCCTACGCACTCCCGCGAAGCCGGTCGCGCTCCCTCCCAGGTTCGAGGAATTCGTCAGCGGATTGATCAGTCAGCTGACGAATTGCTTCGAGAAACACCGCGTGCCGGGCGTCGGCCCTAGTGGCCCGTCTCGAGCCACTCGCGCATGGTCACGTGGCGGGCCGCGCGCTCGCCTTCCGCGATCTCGAGCGCAAGCTCGCCGAGCAGCCCGTGGCGCTCCGCGACGACGTTGTGCTTGTGGATCGTCTCGAGGTTCTCCTGGCGCGCCGAGATGAACGCGTTCGGCCCGAGCGACTCGAATCGCTCCGTCGCCATGCGCACCATCTCGCGCACGCAGTCCTCGACGAAGCGCGGGTGCATGTGCGCCTTCTCGACGACCTCGACCTCGTCCGAGCGCTTCATCAGCTCGTAGATCTCGGAGCTCATCGAGGCCTCGACGATCTCGAGCAGGTCCTCTGCGCGCACCGCGTCCTCGCAGCCCTCGGGGCAGCCCACGTGGAGCGTGCCGATGCCGCGCTGGTTGTGCGTGGCCACCGGGACCGACTCGAACACGCGCGCGATCTCGGAGTCGCTGAAGCCGGCCTCGGTGAGGCGCTCCTGCGAGCGCTCCATGACCATCTCCTGCGCGCACGGGCAGGCGGTCATGCCCTGAGCCTCCACGCCGATCAGCCGGCGGGTGCCGGTCCCGGACGCCACCGCCGCGCCGAACATCGTGTAGATCTCCTGCGTCGGAGCTGCCGGACGCGGGGGCGGGCTTGTGCTCCGGGTAGCGCGCGGCGATCGTGACCTCGGCGCGGAGCGCCTCCTGGCGCTCGCGCACGCGCTCGGCGATGTGCGCCGCGAGCGTCTCGGCCTTGAAGGCCTCGCCCAGGATCACCTCGTCGATGGCCTCGTTGATGACCTCCTCGAAGCGCGACATGTGCGCGCCCTTCTGCTCCGGCCCGAGGTCGACGAAGCACTCGAGCTCGGCGTAGAAGAGCTGCTCCGTTCCGTTCCCGCCGATGCGGATCACCTTCTCGACACCGGTCACGCCGACGCGCGAGAGACTCACGTGGGTGGAGGGGCGGCGGGCCTGGACGTCGCTCCCGAGGAGCATGAGACGGTCGGTCATGGCCGCGCCCAATCCTAGTCACGAACCAATTCGCACAAAGCACATGTACACTGGCCGCGGCTGCACGCCACTGGCCCAGTGAGCTCAGCCCCTCGCGGCTCTCCGCGAACGCGCAAAACCTGACATTGGAAGAACCCCGCGTCTGACTGGGCGGGGGGATCGGCCATCTGAAGGAGCGAGGGGTTGACCGAGAAGCATGATGGAACCGCGCTGCTGGAAGAGCCCGCGGAATCGCATTTCCTCGACGTCGAGGAGCTGCGGGCCCTGGCGACCGAAGGACGTGAGCGCGGCTTCCTGACGTTCGAGGAGATCGCTGCCTGCCTCGAGGAGGTCGAGGTCACGAAGGAGCAGGTGACGGAGTTTCGCGCGCACCTGCTGGACGGCGGCGTTGAGATCGTGGCCGCCGAGGAGGCGCATCAGCCGGCCGTGCCGGTGGTGGTGCCGAAGAAGCCCGAGATCGACCTCACGGTCGAGCCGAGCCTCGACTCGCTGCGGCTCTACCTGCGCTCGATCGGGCGCGTCGAGCTCCTGACCGCCGAGCAGGAGGTGACCCTCGCCCGGCGCATCGAGCGCGGCGACATGATCGCGAAGCAGCAGATGGTCGAGGCGAACCTCCGCCTCGTGGTCTCGATCGCGAAGGGCTACCTGGGGCGTGGGCTTGTCGTTCCTCGACCTGATCCAGGAGGGCTCGCTCGGATTGATCCGGGCGGTCGAGAAGTTCGACTACCGGCGCGGCTTCAAGTTCTCGACCTACGCCACCTGGTGGATCCGCCAGGCGGTCACGCGCGCGATCGCGGACAAGGCGCGCACGATCCGCATCCCGGTCCACATGGTCGAGAAGCTCAACAAGGTCGTGCACGTCGAGCGCCAGCTCGTGCAGGAGTACGGCCGCGAGCCGACCCCTGAGGAGATCGCTCGCGAGCTCCAGTGGACGGCGCGCGAGGTGAAGGACATCCTGCGCATCGCCCAGCTTCCGATCTCGCTCGAGAAGCCGATCGGCGAGGAGGAGGACTCCGAGCTCGGCGACTTCGTCGAGGACGACTCTGCCGAGTCCCCCTTCGAGCTCGCCTCCGAGAACCTGCGCCGCGAGAACGTGCGCAGGGCGCTCGACGCCCTGCCGCGCCGCGAGCGCGAGGTGATCGAGATGCGCTACGGGCTGTCCGGCGAGAAGGCGCGCACGCTCGAGGAGGTCGGCCGGGCGTTCGGGGTCACCCGCGAGCGGATCCGCCAGATCGAGAACAACACGCTGAAGAAGCTCGAGGGCCTGCCCGAGGCGCAGCGGCTCAGAGACGCGTCATGAAATAGAGGGTCGCGCCGCGCGGCATGGCGGCGCGACCGGTCTCCTCGAAGCCGACGCTCGCGTAGTAGGGGACGTTCGCCGGGTTAGCGGTGTCGAGGAACACGGGCGCCTCGGCCTCCTCGAACACGCGCGCGAGCAGCGCGCGGCCGATGCCGCGGCGCTGGTGGGAGGGCGCGACGCCGAGGAAGGCGACGTAGACGTGCTCGAAGTCGGGGTGGCCCCTCTCCTGCACCGCGATCGTCCGAAGCGCCCGGGCGATCGCGGCCGGCCCGGCGGGGAGGAAGCCCGGGACGAAGCGCAGGGTGGTGTGCCAGGGCGGCGGGTGGAGGCCGGCGGCGAAGTTGACGGCCACGCCGACGAGCTCGTCCTGGTCGAACGCGCCGAGGATCGGCCCGCCGTGGCGCTCGGTGACCCGCAGCGACTCGTGATGGAAGCGGAGCACGATCCGCTCCCGCAGGGCGCGCCGGTCGGGCCCGACGGCGAGCCAGCCCGGGTCGTCGACGAGGGCGTCCGTGAGGACGCGGGCGGCGGCGCGCTGGTCGGCTCGGGTGAGGGGGCGAACCTGCACCCGGCCCATCTTCACCGAACGATGCGTCTCCGCGCGAGCAGGGCGACCTGCATCTCCATTCCCGCCCGGCGACGCGGATCAGGCGGCTCTACAATCCGCTTGTTGACCGCCGGGGGGATGTCCGAGCGGCCAAAGGAGATGCGCTGTAAACCGCTTGGCACTGCCTACGCAGGTTCGAATCCTGCTCCCCCCATTGACACACCCGCCGACGTAGCTCAGCTGGTAGAGCACCTCCATGGTAAGGAGGGGGTCAGGGGTTCGAGTCCCCTCGTCGGCTTCGGCTCGCAGGATCCGCGCCCGCCTGAGCGCCCTACCCCCGCGGCTCCCACGCCATCAGGTCGATCCGCCCGTCCCGGAAATGGTGGTACCAGCGCAGCTGGGTCTCGGCGAACGAGCCGTCCGGGTGCACCACGCGGATCGCGCCGAGGCTGATGATCGTGTGGGGGTCGTCGGGCGAGGGCTCGACGCTCCTCACGCGCGCGCGTATCTCCGTGCCCTCCGCCAGGGCGCTCTCGAAGAACGCCCTGACCTCGGCGGCGCCGCGCAGCACCGCCCCCTCGCCCGAGTAGGGGCGTGCCTCGATGTCCTCGTGCGCGTGGGCGATCACGACCTCCAGCGAGGCCAGCGGGCCGCCGGTTTCGTAGGCAGCCCAGGCACGCTCGACGACGTCGAGCTCGGAGGAGTGCGAGTCCATCCGAGGCTGAGTCTCGCACGCTAGACTCACCGCCGACCTCGCGGCCGGCCGCGGTCGTTTGTGTGCCCCCGGCCGCTCACGCCTACTTTTCCCAGGAGCCATGGCTCGCGGAGACGTTCGAATCGCCGTAACCCTCGCGTGCGAGGAGTGCAAGCGGCGTAACTATCAGACCGAGAAGTCCAAGCGGAACCATCCGGACCGGATCGAGTTCCGCAAGTACTGCCGTTGGTGCGGCAAGCACACGCCGCACAAGGAAACCCGCTAGATCCGTGGCGAGGGACCGTCAACGCGCGAAGCAGCGCCAGGCCGAGCGCCGTGCCAAGCGGCTCGCCTCCCAGGGCGGGGGCGAGCGGCCCGATGCCGCAGAGCCCGAGGCCGCGCCGCCCGAGCCCGACGCCCCCGAGGCCGAGGCCCCCGAGGCCGAGGACTCGACCCGCGAGCGCTTCCTCGACGTGCCCGGCGTCAGCCCGGGAATCCAGACGGGAGCTCCGCCGGAGAACGAGGGCCGCTCGGACACGGTGCTCGAGGACGACCTCGCCACGCGCGACACGCCGCACTCCGAGGCCGAGGCGATGGTGGAGATCGAGGACTGGGAGGTCGGCGCCGACGACCACCTGACGGACGAGGAGATCAAGGAGGAGCTCGAGTTCGAGCGGGAGCTCGCCGGGCAGGGTGAGGCGGGCTTCGAGGTACGCGGTCGCCGGGGCGGCGGAGAGGCCGAGCGCCACAAGCACCGCCCGCGCGTAATACAGTTCCTGATCGCAGTCTGGGCCGAGTTGCAGCGTGTCCAGTGGCCTAACCGCCAGGCGATGATCACGCTCACCGGTGTTGTGCTCGGCTTCGTCCTGATCGCGGGCGGCTACCTGGGCCTCCTGGACGCGATCTTCTCTGAACTAGTCAAGGCAATCCTCTAGAAGGCTTTCGCATGTTCCGCTGGTACGCCGTAAACACCTACTCCGGTCACGAGAACAAGGTCAAGCAGAACCTTGAGCATCGCCGCATCTCGCTCGGCCAGGAGAACAACATCCGCCAGATCGTCATCCCGACCGAGCAGGTCCAGGAGCTGAAGGACGGGCAGAAGCAGACGAAGGAGCAGCGGACGATGCCCGGCTACCTGCTCGTGAACATGAACCTGACCGACGACTCGTGGTCGCTCGTCAAGAACACCCCGGGCGTCACGGGGTTCGTCGGAGCGTCGAACAACCCGGTCCCGCTGAACCAGGGCGAGGTCGACCGCCTGCTCCACCGCGAGACGGCCGAGCGCCCGCGCACGCGCGCGCAGTTCTCGATCGGCGAGTCTGTCAAGGTGGTGTCCGGTCCTCTGTCCGACTTCTCCGGCGAGATCTCGGAGATCAACGAGGACGCGTCTAAGCTCAAGGTTCTCGTCTCGATCTTCGGGCGCGAGACCCCTGTCGAGGTCGGCTTCGACCAGGTGAAGAAGATCTGATGGCCAAGAAGGTTCTGACACTCATCAAGCTCCAGGTCCCCGGCGGGCAGGCGAACCCTGCCCCGCCTGTCGGTCCCGCGCTCGGTCAGCACGGCGTGAACATCATGGAGTTCTGCAAGTCGTTCAACGCGCAGACCCAGCAGGAGAACGGGACGATCATCCCGGTCGAGATCACGGTCTTCGAGGACCGCTCGTTCACCTTCATCACGAAGACGCCGCCGGCCGCCGTCCTCATCAAGCAGGCGATCGGGCTCGACAAGGGCTCGGGCGAGCCGAACCGCAACAAGGTCGGCACGATCACGAAGGCCCAGGTCCGCAAGATCGCCGAGCAGAAGATGCAGGACCTCAACGCGAACGACCTGGACGGCGCGTCCAAGATCATCGAGGGCACCGCGCGCTCGATGGGCGTGGATGTGAGGTAGCGATGCCGAAGCACGGGAAGCGCTATCGCCAGGCGCTCGAGACGATCGACCGCGAGCAGCAGTACCCGCCCGTGGAGGCGGTCAAGCTGATCAAGGGGTTCGGCGCGACGAAGTTCGACGAGACCGTCGAGGTGCACATCCGCACCGGCCTCAACGTGCGCCACGCCGACCAGCAGCTGCGCGGCACGATCTCGCTGCCGCACGGCCTCGGCAAGGAGATGACCGTCGCGGTCTTCGCCAAGGGCGACAAGGCCCGCGAGGCGGAGGAGGCGGGTGCCGACTTCGTCGGCGCCGAGGATCTCGCCAAGCGTGTCGACGAGGAGGGCTTCACCGACTTCGACGTCGCGATCGCGACGCCGGACATGATGCCGGTGGTCGGCCGCCTCGGCCGCGTGCTCGGCCCGCAGGGCAAGATGCCGAACCCGAAGGTCGGCACCGTGACGATGGACATCGCGAAGGCCGTGTCAGAGTCGAAGGCCGGCAAGATCGAGTACCGCACCGACCGTCACGCGATCGTGCACCTGCCGATCGGCAAGCTCTCCTTCGACGAGAACGTGCTGCTCGAGAACTACGCCGCGCTGATCGAGGAGATCATGCGCGCGAAGCCGGCGGCCGCCAAGGGCCGCTACCTGCACTCCGTCGTGCTCACGACCAGCATGGGCCCGGGCGTGAAGGTCGACCCGTCCCGCAGCCGCGACCTCGTGGAGGATCAGGCCGCGGTAGCCTGACCGTAGAAAGCGTTCCTGCCCGAGACCCCCGGCGCGCACGTAAGTCCGGGGCAGGTGGAGCCCGCGAAGCCCGGCCTGTGTCCCATGGCCGTCCGTGAGCCCGCCTGCGTGCGGGCTCTTTCCGTCCAAAGGACAAGATGAACAGAGACCAGAAAGCAGCGGTGATCGAGGAGGTCGCCACGCAGATCCAGGAGTCGGAGGCGGTCTTCGCCGTCGACTACCGCGGGATCTCCGTGCCGCAGGCCGCCGAGCTCCGCACGAAGCTGACCGAGGCGGGTGCGCGCTTCCGCGTGGTCAAGAACACCCTGACCGAGCGGGCCGCGGACCAGGCGGGCGCCGACTCCCTCAAGGAGATCCTCGAGGGGCCGACCGCGTTCACGTTCGTGGGCTCGGACGGCGGCGACGTGGCCCTGGCCGCGAAGGCGCTCGCCGACTTCAACAAGCAGTTCGAGCTGCTCGCCTTCAAGGGCGGGATCATGAACGGCGAGCCGCTCAGCGCCGAGGAGATCGGCGCGCTGTCGCGGCTCCCCGCGCGCGACGTCCTGCACAGCCAGCTCGTGGGCGTGATCGCTTCGCCGATCACCGGCCTCGTGCGTGGCCTGAACGCGCTGATCGCCGGCTTCGCGATCCAGCTGAAGCAGATCGCGGACGGCGAGATGGTTCCGGTGGGCGGAGCTCCCGCGGAGGCTGACGCGGAGGCCGAGGACGAAGCTCCGCGGCCGACGACGAGGCTCCCGCCGCCGACGAGACCGATGCAACTGACACGCCCTCCGAGGGCGACGAGCAATAAGGAGGGCCCGAAATGGCCACTGCCACTGAGCTGATCGAAGAGATCAAGAAGATGTCCGTACTCGAGCTCTCTGAGCTCATCAAGGCGCTCGAGGAGGAGTTCGGCGTTTCCGCGACAGCGGTCGCCGCGGCCGCCCCGGCAGCCGCCGGAGCGGGCGGCGACGGCGCCGCCGCCGAGGAGGAGTCGAGCACCGTCGACGTCGTGCTGACGGGCGCCGGCGAGAAGAAGATCCAGGTGATCAAGGTCGTCCGCGCCGCCACCGGCCTGGGCCTCAAGGAGGCCAAGGCCCTCGTGGACGAGGCCCCCAAGCCGGTCAAGGAGGGCGTCGACCGCGAGGAGGGCGAGAAGCTCAAGGGCGAGCTCGAGGAGGCCGGCGCGAGCGTCGAGCTGAAGTAGCAGAAGGGGGGCCGCCGCGAGGCGGCCCTTTTCGTTGGGTGCCACGACTTTGTCGGGCTCTATGGGCGACAAACTCGTGGCACCGGGTATTCGGGGCGCATGATCCTGGCGCGCCTGCTCCTCATTGCCCTCGTTGCCGTCGTCCTGTTCGACCCGCAGATCGCGCTCGCGCAGGGAACCGGGAAGCAGGCCACGGCCACCGGCACCCGCGGCGCCGCCGCGACCGTCGACGTGCTCGGCACGGAGGCCGCGATCGAGACGCTGCGCAGGGGCGGCAACGCCGTCGACGCCGCCGTGGCCGCCGCGGCCGTCCTCGGCGTCACCGAGCCGTACTCGTGCGGCATCGGCGGGGGCGGCTTCATGGTCATCCGCACCCCCGACGGCGAGATCACGACGATCGACTCGCGCGAGGAGTCGCCCGCCGACATGCGGCCCGACTCGTTCCTCGAGAACGACGTACCGCTGCCCTTCAACGACGCGCGCTGGAGCGGGCTCTCCGCGGGCGTCCCGGGCACCGTCGCGGGCTGGCAGCGGGCGCTGCGCCGGTACGGCAGCTGGACGCTCGACCGGGCGCTGCGCCCGGGCATCCGCGTGGCCGAGAACGGCTTCGAGGTCGATCCCACCTTCGTCTCCCAGACCGAGCCCGCCGTCCCGTGGTTCGACGACGCGCCCGCCACCGAGGAGATCTACCTCGACGAGGACGGCACGCCGCGTGACGTGGGCCACGTCCTGCGCAACCCCGACCTCGCCGGCACCTACAGGCTCCTCGCGCGCGAGGGCGCCCGCGCCTTCTACCGCGGCGAGCTGGCCCGCGCGATCGTCCGGGCCGCCCGCCGCCCGCCGGTCGCGGACGACGCCGACCACGTCTGGCGCCCCGGCCTCATGCGCCGCTCGGACCTGCGCGAGTACGAGGCGATCGAGCGCGAGCCGACCCACATCGGCTACCGCGGCCTCGACGTCTACGGCATGGGCCCGCCCTCGAGCGGCGGCTCGACCGTCGGCGAGGCGCTCAACATCCTCGAGGGCTACGAGCTCTCGGCCGCCGACCGCGTGCGGGCGCTCCACCTGATGCTCGAGGCGAGCCGCTACTCGTTCGCCGACCGCAACGCATACCTGGCCGACCCGGAGTTCTTCGACGTCCCGCTCGCGGGCCTGCTGTCCGACGAGTACGCCGCCGAGCGCCGCGCGCTCATCAATCCCGAGCACGCCGCCACGAGCCCCGTGCCGCCGGGCGACCCGACGAGCTTCCAGCCGTTCCAGTCGACCACCCACCTCACGGTCGCGGACCGGCACGGCACGGTCGTGTCCTACACGTTCACGATCGAGTCCACGGGCGGCAACGGCATCGTCGTCCCGGGCTACGGCTTCCTGCTCAACAACGAGCTGACCGACTTCAACTACGACTCGCTGACCCACCCGAACCGCGCGGACGCCCGCAAGCGGCCGCGCAGCTCGATCAGCCCGACGATCGTCACGCGCGAGGGCGAGCCGCTGCTCGCCATGGGGTCGCCGGGCGGCTCGACGATTCCCGGGACCGTGCTGCAGGTCATGCTCGAGCGTCTCGACCTCGGCCAGAGCCTGCCCGAGGCGATCGCACGGCCGCGAGCCGTCCAGCGGAACACCGCGGCCGCCACCGCCGAGCCCGCCTTCATCGCCTCGACCGAGGGCCAGCTGCTCCACACGCAGTACGGGCACGAGTTCGCGCCGCAGGGCGAGATCGGCGCCGTCACCGCCATCGAGTTCCTGCCGGACGGCCGGCTGCTCGCGGCCGCGGAGCCCGAGCGCCGCGGCGGCGGACACGCCGCGACCGTTCGCTGAGCCGGAGGACGCGCTACTCTTTCAGCCGGCCTATAGCCGTAGCCGTCCTTCAAAGAGAGCCGCGTCCGCACATATCCGGGCGCCTCGGGACGGGGTCCGTGATGGCCGCGCCGAGCCGGCACAACCCTCGGCAACCGCCCCTTGCGGGGGCGCGTCTCGCTCTGCTATATTGGTCGGTCGCGCTTTGTCGCCCGTTCCGCCTCGCCCCGCTGTCCGTTTCACCTAGCTCGAAGGAGTTGCCGCTTTGGCACGCGCCCACGCTGCTCGCACTCGCCGCTCGTTCTCCCGCCTGGAGAACACCCTCGACGTTCCAAACCTCATCGACATCCAGCGGCGCTCGTTCGAGTGGCTGGTCGACACCGAGAAGGGCGGACTCAGGGAGACCATCGACGACGTCTCCCCGATCGAGGACTACACCGGCAACCTCGCCGTCGTCTTCGAGGACATCCACTTCGACGAGCCGGTCGCTCCGATCTCGGAGTGCCGGGAGAAGGACCTCACCTACGCGCGCCCGCTGACCGTCAAGGTCGCGTTCCAGAACCGCGAGACGGGTGAGATCCGTGAGCAGTCCGTCTTCATGGGCGACTTCCCGTGGATGACCGACTGGGGCACCTTCATCATCAACGGCACCGAGCGCGTGGTCGTCACACAGCTCGTGCGCTCCCCGGGCGCCTACGTGATGGAGCCCAAGGACCGCGAGAAGCAGGTCTTCATCGCGAACCTGATGCCGGCTCGCGGCTCCTGGCTCGAGCTCGAGATCGACAAGAAGGGCCGCGTCTACGTCCGCATCGACCGCAAGCGCAAGCTGCCGGTCACCGTCCTCCTGCGCGCCATGGGCGAGGTGCTGCGCGAGGGCACGATGGCCGAGCGCGCGGCGGGCGTCGAGAACGCCGGCATGATCCCGAACTGGACCGGCTCGGATGAGGAGATCCTCGAGCTGTTCGAGAACTCGCTGTACATGCGCCTGACGCTCGACGCGGACACCGAGGTCACGAAGTCCGAGGACGGCTCGCTGATCGAGCTGTTCAAGAAGCAGCGCCCGGGCGAGCCGCCGTCGGTGGACGCCGCGAAGAACCTGCTGAACCAGCTCTTCTTCGACCCGAAGCGCTACGACCTCACGCGGGTCGGCCGCTACAAGCTGAACAGCCGGCTCCACATCGACGAGAACCTCGACACGCGCACCCTCACCCCGCGCGACATCATCGAGCTCATCAAGGAGCTGATCGCGCTCCCGCGCGAGCTGCGCATCCCGGAGTCGGGCATGTACGACGACGGCAACGGCGAGGAGCCGATCAAGGACTTCGCGGCCGAGGCGGCCGCGATCGAGCGTGGCCCGATCGCCGACCGGCTCGACGAGTACGAGCACTTCGGCAACCGCCGTCTGCGCACGGTGGGCGAGCTGATCCAGGAGGCATTCAGGATCGGCCTCTACCGCATGGAGCGCGTCGTTCGCGAGCGCCTCACCACCGAGGACGCCGACACGATCACTCCGCAGACGATCATCAACATCCGTCCGGTCGTGGCGGCTCAGAAGGAGTTCTTCGGCTCCTCGCAGCTGAGCCAGTTCATGGACCAGACGAACTCGCTGTCGGGCCTGACCCACAGGCGCCGCCTGTCGGCGCTCGGCGCCGGCGGCCTCACCCGCGAGCGCGCTCCCATCGAGGTGCGCGACGTGCACGCGACCCACTACGGCCGCATGTGCCCGATCGAGACGCCGGAGGGCCCGAACATCGGCCTGATGGGCTCGCTCTCGAGCTTCGCCGAGGTCTCCGAGTTCGGCTTCGTCACCACGCCCTACCGGGTCGTGAAGGACGGCGTCGTCACCGACGAGATCGTCCACCTGGACGCGAACCAGGAAGAGGACATGGTGATCGCGCAGGCGAACGCCGAGATGGACGAGAAGACCGGCAAGCTGCGCGGTCCCGAGGTCACGTGCCGCACGCGCGAGGGCGAGTACATCCTCACCCCGCCGAAGGAAGTCAACCTGATGGACGTGTCGCCGAACCAGATCTGGTCGGTGGCCACGACGCTGATCCCGTTCCTCGAGCACGACGACGCGAACCGCGCCCTGATGGGCTCGAACATGCAGCGCCAGGCGGTGCCGCTCCTGAAGACGGAGTCGCCGCTGATCGGCACGGGCATGGAGGCGCGCGCCGCGGTGGACTCGGGCGACGTGGTGCTCGCGCACGGCGCGGGCACGGTGTCCTACCTCGACGCCGAGCGGATCGTGATCGACACCGGCAACTCGAAGCCGGACGAGTACCCGCTCGACAAGTTCATGCGCTCGAACCAGGGCACGCTGATCCACCAGAAGCCGCTCGTCGATCAGGGCGAGAAGGTGAAGAAGGGCCAGGTGCTCGCCGACGGCTCCTCGACCGACAAGGGCGAGCTGGCGCTCGGCAAGAACTGCCTCGTCGCCTTCATGTCCTGGGAGGGCTACAACTTCGAGGACGCGATCATCATCTCCGAGCGCCTCGTGAAGGACGACGAGCTCACCTCGATCCACATCGAGGAGTACGAGATCGACGCCCGCACGACGAAGCTCGGCGACGAGGAGATCACCCGCGACATCCCGAACCGCAGCGAGGAGTCGCTGCGCAACCTCGACGACCGCGGCATCGTCCGCATCGGCGCCGAGGTGGGCTCGGGCGACCTGCTGGTGGGCAAGGTCACGCCGAAGGGCGAGACCGAGCTGACCGCCGAGGAGAAGCTGATCCGCGCGATCTTCAAGGAGAAGGCGCGCGAGGTCCGCGACACCTCGCTCAAGGTGCCGCACGGCGAGGGCGGCGTCGTCATCGACGTCAAGACCTTCAGCCGCGCGGGCGACGACGACCTGCCGCCGGGGGTCAACGACCTCGTGCGCGTGTACGTGGCGAAGAAGCGCAAGATCGCCGAGGGCGACAAGCTCGCCGGCCGCCACGGCAACAAGGGCGTGATCTCGAAGATCGTGCCCGAGGCCGACATGCCGCACCTCGAGGACGGCACCCCGGTCGACGTGATCCTCAACCCGCTCGGCGTGCCGAGCCGCATGAACCTCGGCCAGATCCTGGAGACGCATCTGGGCTGGGTCGCGGGCAACGGCTGGTACGACGACGGCTCGGATGCCTTCAAGGAGGCGGACAGGACCGGCGCGCGCGTGAACGTCGCCACCCCGGTCTTCGACGGCGCCACGATCGAGGACGTCGACGAGGCGCTCGTCAAGTGGGCCGAGGACAAGGGCAAGCAGCGCGGCATCAACTTCGACGTCGAGAAGTCGGAGCGTGCCGGGCGCCGCTGCTCGGGCAAGGTCCGTCTCTACAACGGCCGCACCGGCGAGCCGTACGAGGAGACCGTCACCGTCGGCTACATGTACATCCTGAAGCTGCTGCATCTCGTGGACGACAAGATCCACGCGCGCAGCACCGGTCCGTACTCGCTCGTCACCCAGCAGCCGCTGGGCGGCAAGGCGCAGTTCGGCGGCCAGCGCTTCGGCGAGATGGAGGTGTGGGCGCTCGAGGCCTACGGCGCGGCGTACACGCTGCAGGAGATGCTCACGATCAAGTCCGACGACACGGTCGGCCGCGTGAAGGCATACGAGGCCATCGTGAAGGGCGAGAACATCGCTGAGCCCTCGATCCCGGAGTCGTTCAAGGTGCTGCTGAAGGAGATGCAGTCCCTGGCGCTCGACGTGGACGTTCGCTCGGAGGAGGGCGGCGGCGTCGAGCTGCGGGACGAGGACGACGACCTGCTGCGCGCGGCCGAGGAGCTCGGCATCGATCTGTCGGGGGTGAGAGCCACCGACGGCGGCGCCGCGGATGAGACCGAGGAGAAGGTCGAAGCCGAGGGCGAGGGCGGCCAGACGGACGAAGCACCGGCCAAGCAGGACGCGGAGTACATCGAGGAGTAAGGGACCACTTTCGTGATTGACATCAACAACTTCGACGCCATCAGCATCGGACTGGCGTCGTCCAAGCAGATCCGGTCCTGGTCCTCGGGTGAGGTAACCAAGCCGGAGACCATCAACTACCGGACGCTCAAGCCCGAGAAGGACGGCCTCTTCTGCGAGCGCATCTTCGGTCCCACGAAGGACTGGGAGTGCTACTGCGGCAAGTACAAGCGCGTCCGCTACAAGGGCATCGTCTGCGAGCGCTGCGGCGTCGAGGTCACCCGCTCGAAGGTTCGCCGCGAGCGCATGGGCCACGTCGACCTGGCGGCGCCCGTCTCGCACATCTGGTTCTTCAAGGGCGTGCCGAGCCGCATCGGCTACCTGCTCGACATGGCTCCGAAGGAGCTCGAGAAGGTCCTCTACTTCGCCGCGTCGATCGTGACGTGGGTGGACGACGAGGCTCGCCAGAAGGACCTCGGCAAGCTCGAGAAGGAGATCGACAAGACGATCCAGGCCTACGAGGCCGAGCGCGAGGAGCGCGTCCTCGAGCTGCGCGAGGCCGTCGACCGCCGTGTCGGCTACCTCTCGAGCGGCGACCAGAAGGGCTTCTCGGACGACGACCTGCTCTGGGCCGACACGCTCGACGTCAACCTGAAGAAGCTCGCTGACGACGAGCGCGAGAAGATGGAGAAGGAGCTCCGCAAGCAGTTCGACGCGGACATCGCCGACACCGAGGCGTACTACGAGGACGCCATCGAGCGCCTGCGCCAGACGTGGGAGCTGTTCGGGACGATGGAGCCGAAGCAGGTGGTCGCGGACGAGACGCTCTTCCGCGAGCTCAAGGACCGCTTCGGCTCGCCGTTCGGCTGGGGCGAGTACTTCCGCGGCGGCATGGGCGCCGAGGCGGTGCGTGACCTGCTTCAGCAGGTCGACCTCGACGCCGAGCGCGAGGAGCTCGAGGACCAGGTCAAGACGGCCAAGGGTCAGAAGCAGGCCCGCGCCGTGAAGCGCCTGAAGGTCGTCTCGGCCTTCATCAACTCGGACAACCGCCCGGAGGACATGGTCCTCGAGGCGATCCCGGTGATCCCGCCCGAGCTGCGTCCGATGGTGCAGCTCGACGGTGGCCGCTTCGCGACCTCTGACCTCAACGACCTCTACCGCCGCGTCATCAACCGGAACAACCGGCTGAAGCGGCTGCTCGACCTCGGCGCGCCCGAGATCATCGTCAACAACGAGAAGCGCATGCTGCAGGAGGCCGTCGACGCTCTGTTCGACAACGGCCGCCGCGGCCGGCCCGTCACCGGGCCGGGCAACCGCCCGCTCAAGTCGCTCAGCGACATGCTCAAGGGCAAGCAGGGGCGCTTCCGCCAGAACCTGCTCGGCAAGCGCGTCGACTACTCGGGCCGTTCGGTCATCGTGGCCGGCCCCGAGCTCAGGATCCACCAGTGCGGGCTGCCCAAGCTGATGGCGCTCGAGCTGTTCAAGCCGTTCATCATGGCCCGGCTCGTCGAGCGCAAGTCGGTCCAGAACATCAAGGCCGCCAAGAAGATGGTCGACTCGATGATCCCGGAGGTCTGGGACGTCCTCGAGGAGGTCATCCAGGAGCACCCCGTGCTGCTGAACCGCGCGCCCACGCTGCACCGTCTCGGCCTGCAGGCCTTCGAGCCGGTGCTCGTCGAGGGCAAGGCGATCCAGGTCCACCCGATGGTGTGCCACGCCTTCAACGCGGACTTCGACGGCGACCAGATGGCCGTGCACGTGCCGCTGTCGGCCGAGGCCCAGGCCGAGGCGCGGCTGCTCATGCTGTCGGCGAACAACATCCTGTCGCCGGCGCACGGCGCGCCGCTCGCGACGCCGACCCAGGACATGGTGCTCGGCTCGTACTACCTCACCTACGGCCCGGGCTCGGAGGAGCTGGCCGAGCTCAAGGAGCTCGAGCGGGCGGGCAAGTGGGACGAGAAGAAGCACGGCAAGCGGCCGCACGTGTTCCGCTCGGCGCAGGAGGCCGAGCTCTCATACGAGCACGGCAAGGTCTCGCTGCACGACATGGCCGAGTACCGGCCGCGCCACATGGCGGACCACAGGCTCACGACGGTCGGGCGGATCATCTTCAACGAGAGCGTGGAGCGCTCTCTCGAGGAGGCGCTCGGCGACGAGTACGACCCGACGACCTACGTCTTCGTCAACGATCCCCTGCGCAAGCGGGACATCGGTGACGTGATCCAGCGGCTCGTGGACGAGCACGGTCCGTACGCGACCGCGCTGGTGCTCGACTCCTTCAAGGAGCTCGGCTTCAAGTACGCCACGCGCGCCGGCATCACGATCTCGAAGAACGACGTCGTGATCCCGCCGTCGAAGGAGAAGATCCTCGCCAAGTACGAGGGCGAGGTCGGCGAGATCCACAGCCAGTACGACATGGGTCTGATCACGCTCGAGGAGCGCAAGGACGCCGTCATCGAGAAGTGGACCGCGGCCACCGAGGAGGTGGGCCAGGCGATGCAGGACAACCTCGACGTCCTGAACCCCATCTTCATGATGGCCAACTCGGGCGCCCGCGGGTCGTTCAAGCAGATCCGTCAGCTCGCCGGCATGCGAGGCCTGATGGCTAACCCGAAGGGCGAGATCATCGAGCGCCCGATCAAGGCCAACTTCATGGAAGGCCTGACCGTGCTCGAGTACTTCATCTCGACCCACGGTGCCCGCAAGGGGCTCGCGGACACGGCGCTCCGCACGGCGGACTCGGGCTACCTGACCCGGCGCCTCGTGGACGTCGCGCAGGACGTGATCGTCCGTGACGAGGACTGCGGCACCAAGGAGTACATCGAGATGCCGGTGCTCGGCGACGACGGCCGTGCCAACGGGCAGCTCGAGGGCCGCTTCGCGGCGATCGACTTCAAGACGAAGCGCGGTCGCGTGCTGGTCGAGAAGGACACGATGATCAACCAGGCCCACATCGAGGCCATCGTCGAGGCCTACGGCGAGGACGAGAAGGCCGCGGTGCCGGTCCGCTCCGTGCTCAAGTGCCTGGCGGAGGGAATCTGCCAGCACTGCTACGGCGTGGCCCCGGCCACGGGCAAGCTCGTCGCGATCGGCGACGCGGTCGGCATCATCGCCGCGCAGTCGATCGGCGAGCCCGGCACCCAGCTCACGCTGCGGACCTTCCACACCGGCGGCGTCGCCGGCGCGGACATCACGCACGGCCTTCCGCGCGTGGTGGAGCTGTTCGAGGCGCGTAAGCCGAAGGGCCAGGCCGAGCTCGTCAAGGAGCCCGGCACCGTGTCGGTCGAGGACACCGAGAAGGGCCGCAAGGTCGTGGTGACCGACGCCGCCGGCGAGGAGCACGCGTACTCGTTCTCCCGCCGGACGAACCTGCTCGTCCGCGACGGCGAGAAGGTCGAGATGGGCCAGCAGCTCAACGAGGGCTCGATCCACCCGCATGACCTGCTCGCCTTCGGCGGCGACAACCAGCCCAGCCGGCGCACCGCGACCGAGGTGTACCTCGTCAAGGAGGTGCAGAAGGTCTACAAGTCGCAGGGCGTCGACATCAACGACAAGCACATCGAGGTCATCGTCCGGCAGATGATGAAGAAGGTCCGCGTCGACCAGAAGGGCGACACGACCTACCTGCCGGGCCAGTTCGTCGACCGCAACGAGATGCGCGAGATGGACGCCACGCTGAAGAAGGCAAAGAAGGATCAGGCCGAGTACGAGGAGATCATCCTCGGCATCACGAAGGCCTCGCTGGCGACGGACTCGTTCCTGTCGGCGGCGTCCTTCCAGGAGACCACGAAGGTGCTGACCGACGCCGCCCTCGAGGGCAAGACGGACCGGCTGCTGGGGCTGAAGGAGAACGTGATCATCGGGAAGCTGATCCCGGCGGCCACGGGCCTCCGCCGCTACCGCCGGCTCGAGATCGAGCCGACGGAGCCGATCCGCCGCCACACCCCGGAGGAGCTCACCATGCTCGAGGAGTCCGAGCTGCTCGGCCTCACCGAGTCGGGCGACATCGAGGGCTTCGGCTTCGGCAACGGCGACGACGGCGCGGACGCCTTCGGCGACCTGGCCGACCTGCCGGTCGAGGGCGACGGCGAAGGGAAGTAATTAGCGCACCTGCGGGATGCGGCGGGCGCTCACCGCCGCCATCCCGCCGGATGCTCCAGGGCAGCGAGCAGCGACCCAACCGGCGCTTCAGGCTCGTCCGCTGACCCCGTCGGCCCAGGCGAGCAGCGCCGTCACGTGGTCATCCGTGAGGCCCTCGTGAGGGAGCGTCTCGACGAGCATCGTCGGCGCGCCTCGGCCCTGCGCCCAGGCGGTGCAGGTCTCGTCGAGGTTGTCGTCGATCCAGGCCGCGGGGCGGTCGCCCGCGTACTCGTCGATCGCGTCGACCTTCCAGTGAGAGGACCCGAAAACCGCGCGCCCGTCGAACGTCAGGCAGGGGAGCTCGCGGAACGGCAGCTTGAGGATGTGGGGCAAGTGCTCATTGGCACGTTCCTCCCAGCCCGTGGCCCATACGAGCTCAAATCTTTCAGCTAGGGTCAGAAGTCTCGCCCCGACATCGTCGGGGATGCAGTGGGTAACGCCATCGATCCAGTGCAGGGGACCTGGAAGGGCGCCGCCTCCCGGCTGGAAGCCGAAGAGGCTGATGACCCCGTCTACGTCGACGAACAGGATCGGGCGTTGTTGCTCTGTTTGTTCCAACGTTTCGTAATTCCGTTACAGCGGAAGCCATTAGGTTGACGACCCGCGCGCCTTCTTATTCAAGCGGCAGGCGCCGGGGCCGATAGCACGAATAGGCGGTCAGGGGAACGTCCGCCGCGCTCCAACACCAGATCTCTCTTTAGATAACCAGTGATCGAACTCGGAATCCTGCTCGCGCTCTTCTGCGCCTTCGCGACGAACGTCGGCTTTCTGCTGAAGCATCGCGGCGCCTGCGCGGCGCCTGCGGTCTCGTTGAAGCACCCGGTGGCGAGCGCCGTCGGGCTGTTCCGCTCGCGCTGGTTCGCAGCCGGAATGGGCGTGGCCCTGGTCGCGTGGGTCTTCCACGTCGCGGCGCTCGCGCTCGCTCCGCTGTCGATCGTCCAGGCCGTCATCGCCGGCGGGCTCGTCTTCCTCACCGTGCTGGCCGAGCGTTGGTTCGGCTATTCGGTCGGGACACGCCAGTGGGCGGGCGTCGGCCTCACGGCGCTCGGCCTCGTGCTGCTCGCCGTCACGCTGCCGACCCACGGAGGCGGCCACGCGAGCTACTCGCTCGCCGGCATGGTCGCCTTCGAATCGATCCTGCTGGCGCTCGGCATCTTCCTGACGCTGTCGAAGAAGCTCGGCTCGCACGAGCACCACGGCGTCATGCTCGGCATTGCGGCCGGCATCCTGTTCGGCGTCTCCGACGTCGCGATCAAGGCGCTGACCACCTCGGTCGGAAGCGACGGCGCGCTGGGGCTCGTCTCGCCCTGGCTCGTCACATGCGTCGCCGCCTCCGTGATCGCCTTCTACGCGTCGGCGCGCGGGCTCCAGAAGGGCGAGGCCGTCCCGGTCATCACCCTGACGAGCGCCGCCGCGAACGTCTCCGCGATCAGCGGCGGCATCCTCGTCTTCGGCGACCCGATGCCCGGCAACACGCTCGGCATCGTGATCCAGAGCTTCGCCTTCGTGCTCGTGATTACGGCGGCCGCGCTCACGCCGGCCCCGCTGCGCGCGGCGCGCACCTCGGCCTAGGGCCGGGCGGCCCCAGCGAACTCCGCGATCGCCCGGGCGATCCCCTCGGGGTCGTCGGACATCGGGACATGGCCGCAGCCCTTCAGGTAGCGGAGCTCCGCGCCCTCGATCAGTCGTTCGAAGCGGCGGCCCTGCCGTGGGATCAGAACGACGTCGCGCGTTCCCCAGAGCACGAGCACCGGGACGCGGATCTCGTCCAGGCCCTCGATCTGCCCGTCGAAGGTGCGCTCGAGCGTCGCCTCCCAGCCGGGGCAGCCGGCGAGCAGGCGTGTCTGCTCGATCAGGTCGTCGGGATCCGCGCGCCACGGCTTCGCGATCGTCGGGCCGGCGAAGAGCGTGCGGCCGAGCGGGTTCCGCATGAAGGCTTCCGGGGGCGGCGCGTTGCGCGCGATCCAGCGCATGCACCCGAGCACGCCACGGCCGAGGTCGCGCTCGCGGCCCCAGGCGAGTCCCGCGGGTGAGAGGGCCACGCAGGTGCGCGCCCGGCCGCGCCGGGCGAGCTCGAGCGCGATCCAGCCGCCGAGCGAGTTGCCCGCGAGGTGGGCGCTCTGCCAGCCGGCGTCGTCCATCGCGGCCGCGACGGCGTCGGCGAGCTCGACGGGCGTCGGCTCGACGCCCGCCGGGAGCGGGGGCGAACGGCCAAAGCCCGGGAGATCGAGCGCCAGCACGTCGAAGCTCCGCTCGAGCGCGGGCAGCATGGGCTTCCAGCCGCGCCACGTGTGACCGACGCCGTGGACGAGCACGAGCGGGTCCCCGGAGCCGCCGCGGTGGTGGTCGAGCTGCATCAGGCCGCTGCTAGCATCCCCCGCCGCATGCCAAGCATCAACCAGCTCGTTCGCAAGGGCCGCCGCAAGCCCAAGAAGAAGGTGGCCACGCCGGGCCTGAAGTCCGGACAGGGGCGCAAGAAGCGCATCGCCGCGCCGCAGCGTCGCGGCGTCTGCACGCGCGTCTACACGACGACCCCGAAGAAGCCGAACTCGGCTCTTCGCAAGGTCGCCCGCGTGCGCCTGACGAACGGCATGGAGGTCACCTCGTACATCCCCGGAGAGGGCCACAACCTGCAGGAGCACTCGGTCGTGCTCGTGCGCGGTGGCCGCGTCAAGGACCTTCCGGGCGTTCGCTACAAGGTCGTGCGCGGGACGCTCGACGCCGCCGGAGTCTCGGACCGGAAGAAGGCTCGCTCCCAGTACGGCGCGAAGGCGAGGTAGGAATGCCGCGCCGCGCCGCCGCAGGGGTTCGCCCCACCGAGCCGGATCCGATGTACGGGTCGAAGCTCGTCGCCCAGGTCATCAACAAGGTGATGGTCGACGGCAAGAAGTCGACCGCCGAGTCGATCGTCTACGAGGCCCTCGACATCCTCGCGAAGCGCACGAACCAGGATCCGGTTCCCGCGCTCGAGGAGTCGATCAAGGTGCTCACCCCCTCGCTCGAGGTCCGCTCCCGCCGGGTCGGCGGAGCGACCTACCAGGTGCCCGTCGAGGTGCCCTCGAACCGCGCCCGCACGCTCGCCGTGCGCTGGCTCGTCGAGTTCGCGCGCGCCCGCCGCGAGAAGTCGATGGCGGAGCGCCTCGCCGGCGAGCTCGGAGACGCCCAGTCCCAGCAGGGCGGGGCGTACAAGCGGAAGGACGACATCTTCCGCATGGCGCAGGCCAACAAGGCCTTCGCCCACTACCGCTGGTAGCAGCGGCCCCGATAGCTTCGCCTGGCGGGGTCATCGGCCGCTCGCGTGCGGAGCACGCGTCGCGGCCTGCTTCCCCCGCCATGCTCGCTCTCGGAACCGCTGCAACCAGCGGTCCCGCTGCCACAATCGCGACTTTTCCGCGTATGGGGGTCTATAGTCGTCTTTCAGTCGTCGCGAAGGTCAGGCGGGCTGATCGCTCGCGCTGTCGCCCCCGGTAGCCCCGAGCACGCCCAGCACGCCGGCCATCACCGCCAGCACCCCGGCGACGACCTCGACCGTGAAGCCCGGGCCCGCCGAGGCCGGTCGCCCCCTCGAAGTTGCGGCCGATGACCCCGGTCTCGTCCGTCACGGGCAGGTCGAAGAAGAGCGCCCAGACGAGCACCACGGCGCCCAGCACGATCAGGGCGAACGCGGCGGGCCGAGAGCGGCCCGGGCCCGCTCCGAGCGCCATCGCTCCCACGAGCAGCGCCAGCAGGATGAAGCTGCCTCCGTTGCGCTCGAAACCGCTCAGCTCGCAGCGGTCCGCGAGCTCCGGATTCGAGTCGTTTATGACCTCGCAGCTCGAGGAGGCGACATCGACCGTCGCCACGGGCAGGAACTCGGTCAGGAGCAGCAGCAGAGCGGCGAGCGCGCCCAGTCCCAGAACGGCGAGAGGAAGCCATTGCAGGCCGCTTCGGGACTGCGATCGCCTGCTACCATCGATCGTCGCTCTGCGGGCGGTTTCCCCCCACTGCTCGCTGCCCCGTTCAGCCACGCGGGGGCTGGTGGTCGGAGACTCCCGCAGCTTGCGGCCCCGTGAGGGCCTTTTTTCTGCTCAAACGCGGAACTACGCAATTAGAGGACATGGCACGTACGGTCACACTCGAGAACACGCGCAACATCGGAATCATGGCGCACATCGACGCCGGCAAGACGACGACGACCGAGCGCATCCTGTTCTACACCGGCCGCACCCACAAGCTGGGTGAGGTCCACGAGGGCGCCGCCGTCATGGACTGGATGGAGCAGGAGCAGGAGCGCGGCATCACGATCACGTCGGCCGCGACGACCGCCTTCTGGCGCGATCACCGCATCAACATCATCGACACGCCGGGCCACGTCGACTTCACGGTCGAGGTCGAGCGCTCGCTGCGCGTGCTCGACGGCGCCGTAGCCGTCTTCGACTCCGTCGCGGGCGTCGAGCCGCAGTCAGAGACCGTCTGGCGCCAGGCCGACAAGTACCGCGTGCCGCGCATCGCCTTCATCAACAAGATGGACCGCATCGGCGCCGACTTCGCGGGCTCCGTCCAGACGATGATCGACCGCCTCGGCGCCCACCCGGTGCCGGTGCAGCTCCCGATCGGCAGCGAGGCCGACTTCGCGGGCGTCGTCGACCTCGTGAACATGAAGGCGATCCTCTACAAGGACGACCTCGGCCAGGACTGGGAGGTCACGGACATCCCCGCCGAGCTCCAGGACGCTGCGCACACCGCGCGCACGGAGCTGATCGAGGCCGTGGCCGAGTACGACGAGGAGCTGATGGAGGACTACCTCGAGGAGAAGCCGATCGAGCCGGCTCGCCTCATCCAGGACGTCCGCAAGGCGACGCTCGACATCTCGATGACGCCGGTGCTGTGCGGCTCCGCCTTCAAGAACAAGGGCGTGCAGCCGCTGCTCGACGCCGTCATCGACTACCTGCCGAGCCCGCTCGACGTCGAGTCGGTCGAGGGCCTCGAGGGCAGCCAGATCGACGACGTCGAGGAGGCCGCGCGCGTTGCCCGCAACGCCTCGGACGACGAGCCGTTCGCCGCGCTCGCCTTCAAGGTCATGGCCGACCCCTACGTCGGCAAGCTCACCTACTTCCGCGTCTACTCGGGCAAGCTGCAGGCGGGCGGCCGGGTGCTCAACACCGTCACGGGCCGCACCGAGCGCGTCGGGCGCATCCTGATGATGCACGCCAACTCGCGCGAGGAGGTCGAGGAGGTCTACGCGGGCGACATCGCCGCGGGCGTCGGCCTCAAGCAGACCTCGACCGGCGACACGCTGTCCGCTCCGGACGCGGCGGTGGTGCTCGAGGCCATGAACTTCCCGGAGCCGGTCGTGCACCTCTCGATCGAGCCGAAGACGAAGGTCGACCAGGAGAAGCTCTCCGTCGCCCTGCAGCGGCTCGGCGAGGAGGACCCGACCTTCCAGGTGCGCACCGACGACGAGACCGGCCAGACCGTCATCTCCGGCATGGGCGAGCTGCACCTCGAGGTCATCGTCGACCGCCTGAAGCGCGAGTTCAAGGTCGAGGCCGCCGTCGGCCGCCCGCAGGTCGCGTATCGAGAGACCGTGCGCGCCACGGTCGAGAAGGTCGAGGGCAAGTTCATCCGCCAGACCGGCGGCTCGGGCCAGTACGGCGTCGTCTACATCAACCTGGAGCCGGCGCCGGGCGAGGGCTTTGACTTCATCAACAAGATCAAGGGTGGCGCCGTGCCGTCCGAGTTCATCCCCGCAGTCGAGAAGGGGATCGAGGAGGCGCTCGAGTCGGGCGTCAAGGCCGGCTACCCGATGGTGGACGTGCGGGCGACGCTCGTGGACGGCAAGTACCACGACACCGACTCGTCCGAGATCGCCTTCAAGGTCGCGGGCTCGCTCGCGCTGAAGGAGGCCGCCAAGCGCGCCAAGCCGGTGCTGCTCGAGCCCGTGATGGCGATCGAGGTCGTCACGCCGCAGGATTTCATCGGCGACGTGATCGGCGACCTCTCGCGTCGCCGCGGGCATGTCGAGGGCCAGGAGCCGCGCGGAAACGCGGTCGCCGTGAAGGGGAGCGTCCCGCTGTCGTCGATGTTCGGCTACGCCACGGACCTGCGCTCCTCGACCCAGGGGCGGGCCACCTACACGATGCAGTTCGACCGCTACGAAGAGGTCCCGGCGAACATCGCCGAGGAGATCGTCGAGCACAGGACCGGCGAACCCGTCGGAGCGAGCGCGTAGCGAGTATGTTTGACCAGTTCGGCTCCGAACGGAGCCGCGAGAAGCACACGAAACTTGAGAAGCGAAAGGGGTAGTTCGAGGTGGCGAAGGAGAAGTTCGAGCGCAACAAGCCGCACGTCAACGTCGGCACGATCGGCCACATCGACCACGGCAAGACGACGCTTACCGCCGCCATCACCAAGGTGCTGTCGGAGAAGTTCGGCGGCCAGTCGATGAGCTTCGAGGAGATCGACAACGCTCCGGAGGAGAAGGAGCGCGGTATCACGATCGCGACCTCGCACGTGGAGTACGAGACGGAGAACCGTCACTACGCCCACGTGGACTGCCCCGGTCACGCCGACTACGTCAAGAACATGATCACCGGCGCCGCTCAGATGGACGGCGCGATTCTCGTCGTATCCGCGGCCGACGGCCCGATGCCCCAGACGCGCGAGCACATCCTGCTCGCCCGCCAGGTGAACGTGCCCTACGTGATCGTGTTCATGAACAAGGTCGACATGGTCGACGACCCCGAGCTGCTCGAGCTCGTCGAGATGGAGGTGCGCGAGCTCCTCTCCTCGTACGACTTCCCGGGCGACGACGTCCCGGTCATCCAGGGCTCGGCGCTCAAGGCGCTCGACGGCGACGAGGAGCAGATCGGCAAGATCCTCGAGCTCGCGGAGGCCCTCGACTCCTACATCCCGGAGCCCGAGCGCCCGCTCGACCGCCCGTTCCTGATGCCGGTCGAGGACGTCTTCTCGATCACCGGTCGCGGCACCGTCGCCACCGGCCGCATCGAGCAGGGGATCGTGAAGACCGGGGAGACCGTCGAGATCGTCGGCATCAAGACCGAGACCAGCTCGACCGTCGTGACCGGCGTCGAGATGTTCCGCAAGATCCTCGACGAGGGTCAGGCCGGCGACAACGTGGGCTGCCTGCTCCGCGGCGTCGACCGCGAGGACATCGAGCGCGGCCAGGTGCTCTGCAAGCCGGGCTCGATCACCCCGCACACGAAGTTCAAGGCTCAGGTGTACTGCCTGAAGAAGGAGGAGGGTGGCCGTCACACCCCGTTCTTCAACGGCTACCGGCCGCAGTTCTACTTCCGCACGACCGACGTCACCGGCGTCGCCAACCTGCCCGAGGGCACGGAGATGGTCATGCCGGGCGACAACGTCGAGATGACGGTCGAGCTGATCCAGCCGATCGCCATGGACGAGGGCCTGCGCTTCGCGATCCGCGAGGGCGGCCGTACGGTCGGCTCAGGGGTGGTGACCGAGGTCATCGAGTAAGGCCTCCGACAGGGTTTCGAGGGGCGGGCGTCTGTACCTGAGCCCGCCCTTCGGTCTGTCTCAGACGCGCCATGGCGACACTCACCCAGAACAAGATCCGAATCCGGCTCAAGGCCTACGACCACTCGGCGATCGAGACTGCCGCAAAGGAGATCGTCGAGACGGCCGTGCGAACCGGCGCCTCGGTGTCCGGTCCCGTGCCGCTGCCCACCGAGAAGAACGTGTACTGCGTGATCCGCGGGCCGTTCAAGGACAAGGACTCCCGCGAGCACTTCGAGATCCGCACGCATAAGCGGCTGATCGACATCCTTCAGCCCACCCCGAAGACGGTGGACTCGCTGCAGCGGCTCGACCACCTCCCGGCGGGCGTCGACATCCAGATCCAGCTCATCTGATCGTCATGGCGGGACTGCTCGGAAGAAAGCTCGGCATGACCCAGGTCTTCGACCCCGAGGACGGCCACGTCGAGCGCGTGACCGTGATCGAGGCGGGCCCCTGCTTCGTGACCGCGATCCGGCGCGAGGAGCGCGACGGCTACGACGCCGTCCAGCTCGCGTTCGGCGAGGTATCCGAGAAGGGTCTCACGAAGCCGAAGCTCGGCCACCTCAAGAAGGCGGGCGTCGGCAACCTGAAGCACCTCGGCGAGTTCCGCGGCGACCCCGGCGAGATCGAGGTCGGCACCGAGGTCAAGGTCGATGCGGTCTTCGAGAAGGGCCAGACCGTCAAGGTCAGGGGCGTATCGAAGGGCAAGGGCTTCGCCGGCACGATCAAGCGGCACAACTTCGCCCGTGGCCCGGTCTCGCACGGCTCGCACAACGTGCGCGCGCCCGGCTCGATCGGCGCCTCGGCGGACCCGGCGCGCGTCTTCAAGGGCATTCGCGGCCCCGGTCAGATGGGCAACAAGCGCGTGACCCAGCGCGGCCTCGAGGTCGTGGACGTGCGCGCGGACCAGAACCTGCTGCTCGTGCGCGGCTCGGTGCCCGGCCCGAAGGGCTCGGTCGTCGAGATCCGCAAGGACGGTGACGCCTGATGGCGTCCGCGAAGTACATCGGCGGCGGCTCGGGCACGCTCGAGCTCGACAAGGACGTGTTCGGCGAGGAGTTCCACGGGCCGCTCGTGCACGAGGCCGTGCGCGCGGAGCTCGCCGCCCGGCGTCGCGGCACGCAGTCCGCGCAGACCCGCGGCGAGGTGCACATGACCGGCGCGAAGGCCTGGCGTCAGAAGGGCACGGGCCGCGCCCGCGTGGGCGCGCTCTCGGCGCCCCAGCGCAAGGGCGGAGGCGTCGCGTTCGCGCCCAAGCCGCGCGACTACACCGTCAAGGTCAACCGCAAGGCGCGCCGGCGCGCGCTGCGCGCGGCGCTCACGGTGCACGCCGAGCGTGGCTCGATCGCCGCCGTGGACGCGTCGAAGTTCGACACGCCCTCGACGAAGGCCGCGGCCGCCGCGCTCGGCTCGCTCGACGGCGATGGCAGCGTGCTCGTCGTGCTGACGGACGGCGAGGAGAGCTGCGTGAAGTCATTCCGCAACCTCGCGCACGTCTCCGTCCTGCACGCCGACGCCGTCGGGGTGGCCGATGTGATCGGCGCCGCCCGCCTCGTGCTGTCCGAGGGCGCCCTCGCGCGCCTGACCGAGAAGGCGGGGGCGAGATGAACGCGCGCCAGGTGATCATCCGGCCGGTCATCTCCGAGAAGAGCTACGCCCTGCTCTCGGCCAACAAGTACACGTTCCGCGTTCACGAGCGCGCCAACAAGACGCAGGTGCGCCAGGCGATCGAGGAGATCTTCGGCGTGCGCGTCGAGGGCGTGCGCACGGCCTGGGTCAAGCCCAAGCCGAAGCGCCGCGGCTTCCATTCGGGTACCCGCAGGCGCTGGAAGAAGGCTGTCGTCACGCTGCACGCGGACGACTCGATCGAGCTGTTCGAGGGTCAGGGAGTCGAGTAGGCACAGATGGCCATCAAGAAGCACAAGCCAACTTCGCCGGGCCGGCGCTTCGCCACCTGGCTGCAGCACGACGCCGTCACGAAGACGGAGCCCGAGCGGTCGCTCACCGAGGGGCTCTCGAAGTCGGGCGGCCGCAACACGCACGGCCGCGTCACGGCGCGCCACCGCGGCGGCGGCGCGAAGCGGCGCTACCGCCGGATCGACTTCAAGCGGCTCAAGGACGGCGTGCCGGCCAAGGTCGCCGCGATCGAGTACGACCCGAACCGGTCGGCTCACATCGCGCTGCTCCACTACGCGGACGGCGAGAAGCGCTACATCCTCGCCCCCGCGCGCATCAAGGTGGGCGACACGATCGCCTCCGGCCCCGAGGCGGACATCCAGCCGGGCAACTGCCTGCCGCTGGCGAACATCCCGACGGGTACGGTCGTGCACAACGTCGAGATGACGCCGGGCCGCGGCGGCCAGATGGGCCGCTCGGCGGGCACCGCGATCCAGCTCGTCGCGAAGGAGGGCAAGTACGCGACCCTGCGCCTGCCCTCGAGCGAGATGCGCATGGTCCCGGTCGTCTGCCGCGCCACGATCGGCGCGCTCGGCAACGCCGAGCACGAGCTGGTCGAGCTCGGCAAGGCGGGCCGCTCGCGGCACCGCGGCAAGCGCCCTCAGACGCGCGGCGTCGCGATGAACCCGGTCGACCATCCGCACGGCGGCGGCGAGGCGCACAAGACGCCCGGCGGCCACCCGGTCACCCCCTGGGGCGTGCCGACGCTCGGCTACCGCACGCGCAAGAAGCGCAAGTCCTCCGATCAGTTCATCGTCCGCGGCCGCCGGCGCGGCAAGAAGGGACGCCGCTAGATGTCACGCTCATCCAAGAAGGGCCCGTGGGTCGAGGAGCGCCTGATCGCGCGCATCGAGGCCATGAACGAGTCCGGCGACAAGTCGATGGTCAAGACCTGGTCGCGCACCTCGACGATCTTCCCCGAGATGGTCGGTCACACGATCGCCGTGCACGACGGGCGCAAGCACGTCCCCGTGTTCGTGTCCGAGTCGATGGTCGGCCACAAGCTCGGCGAGTTCGCGCCCACGCGCATGTTCCGCGGCCACGCGGGGTCTGACCGGGTGAGGATGCGATGACGGACTGGGCGTCCCTCAAGGTCGACGAGCTCAAGGCTGAGCTCGAGAAGCGCGGTCTTCCGAAGAGCGGCAAGAAGGCCGAGCTGATCGCGCGCCTCGAGGACGACGACGTCGCGAACCCGGAGGCGGCCAAGCTCGTCGACGAGACGCCGGAGGTCGTGGCTGAGACGCCCGCCGAGCCCGAGGCGCCCGCGGAGGAGGAGCCCGCCGAGGAGGAGTCGGAGGACTCGAGCGACGACACCAGCGACGACACGAGCGAGGACTCGAGCGAGGACGAGGAGGAGGCCCCGGCCGAGGGGGCCGCGCAGCCGGCCGCCCGCCGGCGCGGCTCCGCCGAGACCGGCGCCCCCGGGCGACGGCGCGCACCCCGGCGCGACCAGGAGGGCGCGATCCTGGTCCGGGCCCGCGCGAGGTACGTGCGCAGCGCCCCGCGCAAGGCGCGGCTCGTGATGGACCACATCCGCGGAAAGCGCGTCGAGCATGCGCAGGCGATCCTCCGCCACGCGCCGCGCGCGGTCTCCACAGACATTCTCAAGCTGCTCAACTCCGCCGTCGCGAACGCGGAGTCCGCGCATGAGCTCGGCCCCGACGAGCTGCGCGTCAAGCGCGCGTTCGTGGACGAGGGCCCGACGATCAAGCGCTACCGGCCGCGCGCCCTCGGCCGGGCGACCGCGATCAAGAAGCGCACGAGCCACATGACCATCGAACTGACGACCGAAGGCAACAGGAGGTAGCCATGGGACAGAAGGTGCATCCCGAGTCCCTCCGGGTCGGCTACATCCACGACTGGAAGTCGACCTGGTTCAACGAGCGCGAGTTCTCGGATTACCTCATGGAGGACATCCGGATCCGCGATCACATCGAGAACAAGCTCGCTCACGCGGGCCTCTCGACGATCACCATCAAGAAGAACAAGAACGAGGTCGAGGTCAACATCCACACGGCCCGTCCGGGGATCGTGATCGGAAAGTCCGGCTCCGAGGTGGACGCTCTGCGCAAGGAGCTCCACAAGATGACCGGCAAGGCCGTGAAGGTGAACATCCTCGAGATCAAGCGGCCTGAGCTCGACGCCCGCCTCGTCGCGCAGTCGATCGGCGAGCAGCTTCAGAATCGCGTGGCCTTCCGCCGCGCCATGAAGCGGGCGCTCACGAGCGCGATGCGCTCCGGCGCCAAGGGCGTGAAGATCCAGGTCTCGGGCCGCTTGGGCGGTGCCGAGATGGCGCGCACCGAGGGCTACTCGGACGGCCGCGTGCCGCTGCACACGCTGCGCGCGGACATCGACTACGGCTTCTACGAGGCCCGCACCACCGCCGGCCGCATCGGCGTGAAGGTGTGGGTCAACAAGGGCGAGATCATGCCCAAGGGCTTCGAGCAGGACCTGACCGACCTCGAGGCTCCGCAGGCCGTGGGACCGGGCGGTCCCGGTGGCCGTGGCGGCCGCGGAGGCGATCGCGGTCCGGGTGGCGGCCGCGGCCCGGGTGGCCGGGGCGGCGGCGGTCGCGGTCCGGGCGGTCCGGGTGGCCGTGGCGGGCGCGGTGGCCGCGGCGGGCGCGACGGCGGCCAGCAGGGTCCGCCGCCGGGAGTGCGCCTCTGATGCTTCAGCCCAAGCGAGTCAAGTGGCGCAAGGAGCACCGCGGCCGCAGGCGCGGGTACGCCAAGGGCGGCACGCACGTGGAGTTCGGCGAGTACGGGCTCAAGGCGACCGAGCGCGGTTGGGTGACCAACCGCCAGATCGAGGCTGCCCGAATCGCCATGACCCGCAAGATCAAGCGAGGCGGGAAGGTCTGGATCAACGTCTTCCCGGACAAGCCCTACACGAAGAAGCCCGCCGAGACCCGCATGGGCTCGGGCAAGGGCACGCCCGAGGGCTGGGTCGCCGTGGTCAAGCCGGGCCGCGTGATGTTCGAGCTGTCCGGCGTCCCGGAGGACCTCGCGCGCGAGGCGATGCGCCTCGCGGGCCACAAGCTCCCGGTGAAGACGAAGTTCGTGCTGCGCGACGGGGCGGGGCAGGGGTAGATGAAGTCGATCGAAGTGCATAACCTCGAGGATCCGCAGCTCGTCGAGTTCGCGGACAACGCGCGCAAGGAGCTGTTCAACCTTCGCTTCCAGCACGCGACCGGCCAGCTCGAGAACACCGCGCGTCTCAGGCAGGCCAAGACCGACCTCGCGCGCGCGCTCACAGTGGCGCGGCAGCGCGGCATCGACGTGGAGACCGAGATCCGCAGGCAGAAGAACCAGTGACTTTTGAGACAGAGGACAACGTGAGCGAGGAGACGACGGCGGAGGAGACTCCGGCGGCGGAGGCCCCTGAGGAGACGCGAGGCCGAGGCGCCCGCCGAGGCGGCGGCCGCGGCCCCCGCGCAGGAGGCCGAGCCCGAGGAGCAGCTCGCGCCGAAGGAGCGGCGCAAGCGCGAGCGCGCCCTCCACAGCGGCGAGGCCCGTCCGCAGCGCTCGATCGAGGAGCGCCTGGCGGAGCGTCAGGCCGAGCGCGCCACGAAGGCGAAGCACCGCCGCGCCTATCGCCAGAAGCAGCGCGAGCGGCGCGCGTCCGAGCCCAAGGGCGAGACCCCGCCGGCCGCGGAGCGCGGCACCCCCAACCTGAAGGTGCGCGACGGCATCGTCGTCTCCGACAAGGCGGACAAGACGATCATCGTCCGCATCGACGTGGCCCGCCGCCACCGCATGTACAAGAAGATCGTCCGGACCTCGTCGACGCTGCACGCGCACGACGAGAGCAACGAGGCGCACATCGGGGACACGGTGCGCCTGATCGAGAGCCGGCCGATCAGCCGCACGAAGCGCTGGCGCCTCGTCGAGGTCCTGGAGAGGGCCCGCTAAGCCATGATCCAGCAGGAGTCGCGGCTCAAGATCGCCGACAACACGGGCGCCCGCGAGGTGCTCTGCATCCGCGTGCGCGGTGGCTCGCACCGGCGCTACGCGGGGGTCGGCGACATCATCGTCTGCACGGTCAAGCAGGCGATCCCGCACGGCTCCGTGAAGAAGGGCGAGGTCGTGACCGCCGTGGTGGTGCGCACGAAGAAGGAGTTCGGGCGCGACGACGGCACGTACATCTCGTTCGACGAGAACGCGGCCGTGCTGATCGACGCGCAGAACAACCCGCGCGGGACCCGCATCTTCGGCCCCGTCGCGCGCGAGCTGCGCGACCGCAACTTCATGAAGATCGTCTCGCTCGCCCCGGAGGTGCTCTGATGGCCATCAAGATCCGCCGCGACGACACCGTCCGCATCATCACCGGCAAGGACCGCGGCAGGACCGGCCGCGTGCTGCGCGTCGACCCGGAGCGCCAGAAGGTCTACGTCGAGGGCGCGAACATCGTGAAGCGCCACGTGCGCCCGCGCACGCTGCGCGACACCCAGCGCTCCCAGGAGCTCGGCGGCATCATCGAGCAGGAGGGCCCGATCCACGTGTCCAACGTGATGCTGATCGATCCCGACTCGGGTGAGCCCACGCGCGTGAGCGTCAAGCGCGAGGGCGACCGGCGCGTGCGCGTGGCGAAGAAGTCCGGCAAGGAGATCGACTGATGGAAGCCTCCGCTCAGGCGAACATCCCGCCGCGCCTCAAGGAGCGCTACGAGTCGGAGATCCGCGGCAAGCTTCTGAAGCGCTTCGGCTACCAGAGCGTGATGGAGGTCCCGCGCCTCGAGAAGATCACGCTCAACATGGGCGTGGGCGAGGCGAAGCAGGACTCGAACATGCTCGAGGCCGCCCAGGAGCAGCTCGCGACGCTCTCGGGCCAGCACGCGAACGTGCGCCGGGCCCGCAAGTCGATCGCCAACTTCAAGCTGCGCGACGGCATGCCCGTGGGCCTGAGCGTCACGCTCCGCCACGCGCGCATGTACGAGTTCCTCGATCGCCTCACCGCGATCGCGATCCCGCGCATCCGCGACTTCCGCGGCCTCAACGCGCGCTCGTTCGACGGCCGCGGCAACTACTCGATGGGCGTGCGCGAGCAGATCATCTTCCCCGAGGTCGACTACGACGCCATCGACCAGGTGCGCGGGCTCGACGTCACGATCACGACGTCGGCCAAGACGGACGAGGAGGCGTACGTGCTCCTTCGTGAGCTCGGCATGCCGTTCGCCCCCGAGGGCGCACCCGGCTCCGAGACCGAGGAGGTCGAGGACGCGGTGGAGGAGGAGCACAAGGAGGAGCTCCGCGAGAAGGCGGAGGCGGAGCAGGCGGCCTACGAGGAGCTCAAGGAGGAGAACCCGGAGGCCTACGAGGCGCCCGTCAAGGACGAGGAGCCGGCCGAGGGCGAAGAGGCCGCATCCAGCGAGGAAGAAGAAGGACAGGAATAGATGGCCAAGACTTCACAGCGAGTGCGCCAGCAGCGCGGCTCGAAGTACAAGACACGCAACTACAACCGCTGCAAGCGCTGCGGGCGCCCGCGCGCGTACCTGCGCAAGTTCGGGCTCTGCCGCATCTGCCTGCGCGAGATCGCCCACGAGGGCATGATCCCCGGCCTCACGAAGTCGAGCTGGTAGCGCCATGTCGATGACCGATCCGATAGGCGACCTCCTCACGAGGATCCGCAATGGCCTGCACGCCGACCGCGACTCGGTCGAGATGCCGGCCTCTGCCTTCAAGGCGGAGATCGCGCGCATCCTCAAGGAGCAGGGCTACATCGACGACTACGCGGTCGAGCCCGGCCGCGTCGGACGCACGCTGCGCGTGGACCTGAAGTACACCGAGGACCGCAAGCCGGTCATCCAGGGCATCCAGCGCGTCTCGACGCCCGGCCGCCGCACCTACGTGCAGGCGGACGCGGTGCCGAAGGTCCAGGGCGGCATGGGCACCACGATCGTGTCGACGTCGAGCGGCGTCATGACGGGCCACGATGCCCGCCGCGCCGGAGTGGGCGGCGAGCTGGTCGCAAAGGTCTGGTAGCGAATGTCCCGCATTGGCAAACAGCCGATCACGGTGCCAAGCGGTGTCGAGGTGGCGATCGAGCCTGAGCTCGTGACCGTCAAGGGCCCGAAGGGCGAGCTGTCCGAGCGCGTCGCGCGCGACATCGACGTGAAGCAGGAGGACGGCCAGATCCTCGTCAGCCGCCCGACCGACCGCGGCGAGCACCGCGCGCTGCACGGGCTCACCCGCAGCCTGATCGCGAACATGGTCGAGGGCGTGACCGAGGGATTCGAGAAGCAGCTCGAGATCCAGGGCGTCGGCTACCGCGCGCAGCTCCAGGGCAAGAAGCTCGTGCTCGCGCTCGGCTACTCGCACCCCGTGGAGCTCGACGCGCCCGAGGGCATCGACTTCGAGGTGCCGCAGCCCACGCGCATCATCGTGCGCGGGATCTCGAAGCAGGTCGTCGGCGAGGTGGCCGCCAACATCCGCAAGAAGCGCCCGCCGGAGCCCTACAAGGGCAAGGGCATCCGCTACGACGGCGAGTACGTGGCCAGGAAGGTCGGCAAGCGCGCATGAGCGTCCAGACGAAGCGCACTCGAGGCTGCGCCGCCGCCGGCGCGTGCGCGCGAAGGTGCGCGGCACGGCCGAGCGCCCGCGGCTGTCGGTGTTCCGCTCGAATCGCGGCATCCAGGCGCAGCTCATCGACGACGTGACCGGCCACACCGTGGCGGCCGTCAACTGGACCGAGGACGACCTCAAGTCGCTCGGCACCATGGAGCAGGCCAAGAAGGCCGGCGAGCTCCTGGCCGAGCGCGGCAAGAGCGCGGGCGTCGAGACGGTCGTGTTCGACCGCGGCGGCTACCGCTACCACGGCCGCGTCAAGGCGCTCGCCGACGGCGCGCGAGAGGGCGGCTTGAAATTCTGATGATCGCTACGGTGGGTGGTTCTCATGGCCAGTAGGGACAGGACACGTGGAGGGCGCGGCGAGGGCTCGGACCTGCAGGAGCGGGTCGTCGAGATCAACCGCGTCGCGAAGGTCGTCAAGGGCGGCCGGCGCTTCTCGTTCACCGCGCTCGTGGTGGTGGGCGACGAGAAGTCGCAGGTGGGCGTCGGCTACGGCAAGGCCAACGAGGTCCCGGTGGCGATCCAGAAGGGCGTCGAGCGGGCCCGCAAGAGCCTGTTCCGCGTCCCGATGCACGGCTCGACCATCACCCACGAGATCATCGGCGTGCACTCGGCCTCGCGCGTGCTGCTGAAGCCGGCGTCGCCCGGTACCGGCGTGATCGCCGGCGGCGGCGTGCGAGCGGTGCTCGAGCTGGCCGGCATCCACGACGTGCTGTCGAAGTCGCTCGGCTCGCAGAACCCCATCAATCTCGTCAAGGCGACGGTCGCCGCGCTCGAGGGGCTGCGCGACCCGAAGGACGTGGCCAAGCTGCGCGGGCTGTCCGTGGCCGACGTGCTCGGCCTCGAGCCGAAGACCCAGGAGAGCGCCGAGCCCGAGGCCGCCGAGGAGGCGCCCGTGGCCGATGAGGCGCCCCAGGCCGAGGAGGCGCCCGCCTGATGGGCCTCCTGATCACCCAGGTGCGCTCGTCCGCCGGGGCGAGCCGCAAGCAGCACGAGACGCTCAGGACGCTCGGCCTCGGCAAGATCGGCCGCAGCGTCGAGCGCGACGACCATCCGACGGTGCGCGGGCTCGTGAACGCCGTGCGGCATCTCGTGGAGGTGAAGGATGGCTGAGGGCGACGAGCGCATCGGCCTGCACAACCTGAAGCCGGCACCCGGCTCGCGCCGGCCGCGCAAGCGCGTGGGCCGCGGCGAGGGCTCCGGCACCGGCAAGACCTCCGGCCGCGGCCACAAGGGCGCCGGATCGCGATCGGGCTCGAAGCGGCGCGGTGAACTTCGAAGGCGGCCAGACGCCCATCCACATGCGGATGCGCAAGCTGCGCGGCCCGCACATGAAGAAGTCGATGCCGTTCGAGAAGTTCCGCACGAGGACACAGCCCGTGAACCTCTCGGACCTCGAGCAGCGCTTCGACTCCGGCGCCGAGGTCACGCCCGACTCACTCAGGGAGAAGGGCCTCGCCACGCGGCGTGACGTGCCCGTGAAGATCCTCGGGCGCGGCGAACTCGGGAAGAACCTGACCGTGCACGCGCACGGCTTCTCGAAGACCGCGCGCGAGAAGATCGAGGCCGCGGGCGGCACCTGCCAGATCATCGAGGGGTAACTCTCGATGCTGAGGACCTTCCTCAACGCCTTCCGGGTCCCCGAGATCCGGAAGAAGCTCGCCTTCACGGCGGCGATGCTCGCGCTCTACCGCCTCGGCGCCTACATCCCGGCGCCCGGCATCAACATCGACGTCGTCGAGGACCTTGCGCAGAACTTCGAGGGCCAGTCCAACGTGCTCGGCTTCCTCAACCTGTTCTCGGGCGGATCGCTGCAGCGCTTCGCGATCTTCGCGCTCGGGATCATGCCCTACATCACCGCCTCGATCATGCTGCAGCTCCTGACGGTGGTGATCCCCTCGCTCGACAAGCTCCGCAAGGAGGGCGAGGTCGGCCAGCAGAAGATCACGCAGTACACGCGCTACCTGACCGTTGGCCTCGCGTTCGGCCAGTCGATCGGCTACGTGTTCCTGTTCCGCACCTTCGCGGGCAACGAGGGCTCGGAGGTGCTCGACAGCTTCACCTTCGGGCGCGTGTTCGTGATCGTGCTGACGCTCACCGCGGGCTGCGTGCTGCTCATGTGGCTCGGCGAGCTGATCACCCAGCGCGGGATCGGCAACGGCATCTCGCTGATGATCTTCGCGTCGATCGCCTCCGGGCTGCCGAACGGCATCCAGGCCTGGTGGACGAACCCCGACCAGATCTTCGTGGTGATGATGCCCTTCCTCGCGCTGGCGATCATCGCCGGCATCGTCTTCATGCAGGAGGGCCAGCGGCGCATCCCGATCCAATACGCCAAACGGGTGGTCGGCCGCCGCATGGCCGGCGGCGGCTCCACCTACCTGCCGCTGCGCGTGAACATGGCCGGAGTCATCCCGGTGATCTTCGCCGCCTCGCTGATGGCGTTCCCGCCCACGGTGGGTGAGCTGACGCAGGCGAGCTGGGCGCAGGACTTCTCGACCTTCTTCAGCCCGAACGGCGCCGCCTACCTCGTCGGCGAGTCGATCCTGATCATCGTCTTCACGTACTTCTACACCGCGGTCACCTTCAACCCGGTCGAGCAGGCGGACAACCTGAAGAAGTACGGCGGCTTCATCCCCGGGGTGAGGCCTGGAAGACCCACGGCCGAATACCTCGACCGCATCCTGGCGCGACTGACGTTCCCGGGCGCGCTCTACCTGGCTGCCGTCGCGGCCCTGCCGACCATCCTCATCAACCAGACGAGCGCGAACTTCTTCTTCGGCGGCACGTCGATCCTGATCGTGGTGGGCGTCGCGCTCGACACGATGAAGCAGCTCGAGGCGCAGCTCATGATGCGCAACTACGAGGGCTTCCTGAAATGAGCGAGCTCAACCTGGTCCTGCTCGGCCCGCCCGGCGCGGGCAAGGGCACCCAGGCCGAGGGGCTCCGCGAGGACTTCCGCCTTCCCTATTACGCGACCGGCAACATCCTCCGCGAGGCGGTCGAGAAGGGCACGCAGCTCGGGCGCGAGGCGAAGGACTACATGGATCGCGGCGAGCTCGTGCCGGACGAGCTCATCTGCAACGTGATTGCGGAGCGGCTCGACTCGGGCGAGGCCGACGACGGCTTCCTGCTCGACGGGTTCCCGCGCACGATCGGCCAGGCCGAGATGCTCGAGGGGGCGCTCGACACGCGCGGGCGCTCGCTCACCTGCGTCCTCCTGATCGACGCTCCCGACGAGGCCGTGATCAAGCGCCTGTCCGGCCGGCGCACGTGCGTGAAGAACGGGCACGTCTACCACGTGGACTTCGACCCGCCGAAGAACGAGGGCGTCTGCGACCAGGACGGCTCGCGCCTCGTCCAGCGCGACGACGACCGCCCCGAGGTGATCGCCAAGCGGCTCGCCGTCTACCACGACCAGACCGCCCCGCTGATCGACTGGTATGAGGA
The DNA here is from genome assembly GCA_963808775.1 of uncultured Thermoleophilaceae bacterium. Lineage (GTDB taxonomy): Bacteria > Actinomycetota > Thermoleophilia > Solirubrobacterales > Thermoleophilaceae > JACVRW01. The sequence goes on along the minus strand of CAWEGR010000004.1, from coordinate 675,468 downwards.
GCGCGGACTGCTGCGCCGCTTCGACGGCACGCGCACGCCGGACGAGGTTCACGACCACATCCGCGCCACGCTTGCGACACTACGGCTCGAGGCGGAGCTGTGATCATCCGCAAGTCACCCGAGGAGATCGACCGCATCGCGGCAGCGGGGCGCATCCTCGCCCGCTGCCACGAGCTGCTGCGCAAGAAGGCGCGTCCCGGCGTCACGACCGCCGAGCTCGACGAGGCCGCCGAGCGCTTCATTCGCTCGCAGGACGCCGAGCCCGCCTTCAAGGGCTATCGCGGCTTCCCCGGCTCGACGTGCCTGTCGCCGAACTCGATGGTCGTGCACGGCATCCCGGGCAGCTACGAGCTGAAGCGCGGCGACATCCTCTCGGTCGACATCGGCGTGATCCTCGACGGCTGGGTCGCCGACGGCGCGATGACGCACCCGATCGGGAACGTGACCCCGATCGCGAGCAAGCTGCTGTCGGTCACGCGGGACTCCCTGTTCGACGCCGTCGAGCAGTGCCGCCCCGGCAACAGGCTCGGCGACGTCTCGCACGCGGTGCAGGCGCGGGTCGAGGCAGAGGGATTCTCGGTGATCCGCTCGCTCGTCGGCCACGGGATCGGCCGCGACATGCACGAGGACCCGCAGATCCCGAACTACGGCGAGCCCGGCAGCGGGCCCGAGCTCGAGGAGGGCATGGTGCTCGCCGTCGAGCCGATGGTCAACGTGGGCCACCACGAGGTCCGGATGGGCTCTGACCACTGGGCTGTCTACTCGCAGGACGGCTCGCTCGCCGCCCACTTCGAGCACACGGTCGCGGTCACCGCCGACGGCCCGCGCATCCTCACCCCCTGGCACGAGCTCGTGCCGGAGAGCCTGGCGCCCGCGGCTGCTAGGTTAGGGTGGCGCCGTGCGGAGGGTCTTCCTCTCGCCGCTTTGCCACCTCAATCTCGCGAAGACGGTCGTCGACCTGAAGTTCCCGCGTCGTCGGGAGTAGACGTTCGTCGCGGCGGGCGCTCGGTGCCGGGGCTCGGCGCGATCGGTCCGCTGTAGGTCGCCTCGATCGTCGGCGCTGCCGTGATCGAGGGCGGCCGCTCGGAGCTGATCGTGCAGGTCTCGGCCCCCGAGCCGATCGCGAGCTACGGGTCCGCGATGGTGTTCCTGCGGGCGTCGAACCAGGAGGGGCTCGCCGCGGCGCCTTCCATCTCGACCTGCTGGCCGGCTAGCTCGGCTCGCTGCCGATTCGCGACATCTCGCTCGACGTCGACCTCGTCGGGGGAGTGGCACGGCGGCCTTGCGATCGAACTGCCCGTGGGAGTCAACATCGACGCCCGGCCGACCGTCGAGTATTGCTGAACGGCATCGGCTGGCCCGGCCACCGGTCTCCAGGGCGGCGCCGTGGTCGACTTCGCGCCGCTCGGCGGCTGAACGCCGCGGAGCTACCAGCACCAGACCACCGTGCACTGACGGGCATCGCCGTTGTGGCGGGCGCGGTTGCCGCCGGCATCGATCACGCCCGGCACCGCTTCGAAACCGAGGTCGGCGTTGCGGAAGGCGCGGTTGCCTGTCAGCCGCGCGGAGCGGCTCGCAATGTGGAAGCCGTCGCGACGCGCGCCTCGCGCCGTGTTGCCGATCAGCCGGCTGTGACGGTCGCGCGGGTTGACCTCGAACCCGTGGCGGCCGGCCGCCCTGACCACGTTGCCGCGGACGAGCGTGCCAACGCTGCCGATCGACGGCTTGACGACGCCTAGCCGGATGCCCGAGTAGCGCGGGCCGATGACGACGTTGCGCACGAACACGTTGCCTCGTCCCCTCTCGACCCAGATTCCCTCGCCGTCTCGCACGGAGCGGTTCGCCGCGATCACGTTGCGGCTCCCGTGGCCAACCCCGATGCCGGATCCGTTGCGCGCGGTCCGGTTGCCATGCACGACGTTTCGGTCTGCCTCCATGAGGAGGCCGAAGTCGCTGTTCCCCGTCATCCTGTTCCGCCTGACCAGGATGTCGGTCGAATCCTCGATGTGCATGCCGAGGGCGTTGCGCCGGAACTCGTTGCCGACGATCCGCAGGTGGTGCGAGGCGAACACACCCAGCCCGTCTCCCTCCGGCACCGGATTCCCGTTGCCCGCGCTGCCTCGGATCACGCTGCGTGACGAGTCGGCGATCACGAAGCCGAAGAACACGTTCCTCGTGGAGAGGACGCTCAGGATGCGGTTGGCGCGCGCGCCGCCGATGAGAATCCCGACGCCGAACCCGCGCGTGGATCCCCCTCGCACCGTCACATCGTCGTGGCCGTCGTTGAACACTCCCACGTCGCACGGCTCGCGCCTGCCGCACTCCTCGAAGGGCCGTCCGTCGCCATCGATCGTGTGCCCGTTCAGGTCGAGTGTGACGCCGTCGGCGCCGATCACGATCCCGTTGTTCGGACAATTGCGGAGATCCCGGTCGAGCGTGGTGTCGCTCGTGATGGTGTCGCCGCAATTCACCGTGCGTTCGGAGGAGGACGCCGCCGTGACAGCGGTCCCCATCACGAGGAACAGGGCGGCCGACAGGAGTGCGGTCAGGTTCGTGGGAGTCATGGATCGACCGTACGGGCGGCATCCTGCGCCCGATACGTGGCTCACCCGAGTCTTCGCTCCGTGTTCGCACGGATCTTCGGCACGGAGGTATTGCGGCCAGCACCAATGCGCTGAGCAGTGACGTCTGAGACGATCGATGCGATGCGGCCGACGGTCCTGATCGTCGACGACCATGAGGCGTTCCGGGACTCCGCGTCCGCGCTGCTCGAAGCCGAGGGCTTCTCGGTGGTGGGTCAGGCCACCGACGGCCGTGAGGCGCTCGCCAAGGCCGAGCGTCTCCGGCCTCACGTGGTGCTCCTCGACGTTCAACTGCCCGATCTCGACGGCTTCGCCGTGGCGGAGCGCTTGAGCGCACTGCCCGATGCTCCGCGGGTCGTGCTGATCTCGAGCCGCGAATCCGCCGCCTACGGGGCACGGCTGTCCGGCGCTCACGCGCTCGGGTTCATCACCAAGCGTGAGCTTTCGGCCCGCACGCTCACGGCGCTCGTCGGCTGAGTTCGTGCGGGCGCTTCCCCTGCTCCTCATTCCGGCCGCCGCGGCGCTCGGGCTCGCCGCCGAGACGGCCGCGTTCGACTGGAGCGAGACGCGTCAGTGGCTGCCCGACCTCCTCGCCGGCTGGACCCTGATCGCCTGCGGTCTGATCGCCTGGTCTCGCCGCGCGGCCAGCCGCAGCGGCGCGCTGATGGCAGCCGCCGGGTTCGCGTGGTTCCTCCCGAACTTCGCCACGACCGACATCACGGCGCTGGACTGGCTGAGCGAGCAGGCGCTATACCTGCATCGCGGGCCGCTCGTCCACCTGGTGCTCACCTATCCGCGTGGGCGAACCGCGAGCGCCACCGACCGCGCCGCCGTGGCGGGCGGATATGTGGCGGCTGTCTTTCCAGCCGTCTGGGGAAGCGAGGCCGTCGCTGTCGTCCTGTCCGTGGCCATGGGCGCAGTCGCCGGCCGCGGATACATCCGGGCGATAGGCCGCGCGCGCCGGAGGCGGCTCGCAGCCCTTCAAGCGACCGGCTTTCTCCTCCTCGTCTTCGCAGGCACCGCTCTCGCCCGTCTGGCGTTCCCAACGCAGGAGGTCACCGATGCGACGCTGCTCGTCTACGAGGCCGCGCTCTCCGGTCTTGCCCTGGTTCTGCTCGCCGGACTCATCAGCGAGCCGTGGTTGCGAGCGGAGATCACCGATCTCGTCGTCGACCTCGACGCGACCCGATCGGGAACCCTGCGCGATGCGCTTGCGGCTGCGCTCGGCGACCCGACGCTCGAGGTCGGATTCTGGATCGGCGAGGGCTACGTGGACGCCGCAGGGCGCCCGCTCGCGGTGCCGGCGGAGGACGCTCAGCGCGCGATCACGCCCGTCGAGCGTGATGGCGAGCCGATCGCGCTGCTGGTGCACGACCCGGCCGTGCTCGACGACCCTGGGCTCGCTGACGCGCTCGCCCGGGCGGCGCGACTGGCGGCGTCGAACGCGCAGCTCCAGGCGGAGGTGCACGTTCAGCTCGAGGAGATTGCTGCCTCTCGCCGGCGGCTCGTCCACGCCGGCGACGAGGAGCGCCGAAGGCTCGAGCTGCGGCTCCGCGGGACGGTCGAGCGGCGACTCACCGAGCTGGCGGAGACGCTGCGATCGGCGCGCGGCGACGCGCGGGAGACGAGCGCATTGGCCTCGCCGAGGAGCGGCTCGCCCGCACGCTCGACGACCTGCGCGACCTCGCCCGCGGCCTGCATCCACGCGGTCTCGAGGCAGGCGGTCTGCGGCCCACGTTGGCGACGCTTGCGGCCCGCAGTCCGATACCGGTCGAGCTGCGCGTCGAGGACGTGCGACCGCCGGACGAGATCGAAACCGCGTGCCTACTTCGTGTGCTCGGAGGCGCTCGCCAACGTGATCAAGTCGTCCCGCGCCTCACGCGCGAGGATCTCGGCGCGGAGGAGCGGGGACCGAGTCGAGGTGGTCATCGACGACGACGGCGTCGGGGGCGCCGATCCGTCTCGGGGCAGCGGCCTGCGCGGGCTGGCGGACCGGGTCGAGGCCCTCGGCGGCGCGTTCGCGATCGAGAGCCCGGCCGGGCGCGGGACGCGCGTGGTCGCCTCCCTGCCGCTCAACCGAGTGGCGGGCTGACGCCCGGTCAGGGGATCTCACGCACGGGCGGGCCCACGCGTCGCCAGTCGCCGCCGGACCACACCACGGCGTCGCCGGGGTCCATCGGAGGAATGGGGGTGAGGTCCAGGGCGCCGTCGGCAAGCCGTTCGACGCGGAACGCGAGGGTTGAGCCGGACCAGTCGAAGACGAGGTGCCGGCCCTTGATCTCGTATGTCCCGGAGTAGTGCTCGGGGTCGGTATCACCCATCACCCATCCCGCCGTCGCGGAGCGTCATCTTGCCGATCGCACCGATGTCCTGAGGGTGGACCGACCCACCGGTCAGGCGTGCGGCCTCGCGTGCGCCGGCGCTCGTGACGCGCCAGTGGTACGTGCCGTTGAGGCTCGAGGCGGGCAGCTCGCGGCCGCCGATCGACGGGCGCTCCTGGGAGCAGGCCGGCGGCGCCTGCACCACCCTCACCGCCGGCTGAGCGGCCTTGAGAGCGCGGATGCCCGCGATGCTCCGCCTGGTTTCCGGATCGCGCCGCATGGCCGCGTACACGGGCCGGGTCGCGCGCCGCAACGCGGCGAGCTGCTCGGGGCTCGCCGCCACAGCCCTTACGGGAGGACCACTCACGCAGAACTCACCCATGAGCTCCCTCTCCGAGGGCGGGTGCGCGGCGGCGTATGCCGAAGTCTCTCGCGCCGCCGCTCGGAGCACACCGCGCTGATCGGCGTCGAGCCGCTCGAAGGCCTCGCCGCCGGCGAACAGGGTCAGCGTCTTGGGGAAGAGCGGGAGATTCTCTGTTAGGACGGTCTCGCCCTCATCCGCCGAGTTCGTGCCAAGCGAGGCCTCGGCGCCGTCGATCTCCCCACTGGCGACGGCATCCGCGACGGCGTCGCCGCTGATGTGGAGCGGCGTCGCCCCGAGTGCCCGGATCAGCGCGTCCGTCGCACGCGAGGGACGCACGCGCACACGCGCGCCGGCGAAGTCGTCTGGCGACGCGAGCGGTCGGCGGACTCCGAAGATGTAGCGGATCCGTTCCGGCACGAGTGCGAGCCCCACGAAGCCGTGGTGGTCGAGCCCGGCGAGCATCCGCGACCCGACCGGGCCGGTGACGATCCCGCCGAGCAGCTCGTAGTCGGTCACGAGGAAAGGCGCCTGGAGTGCCTGGAAGCCCGTGACTCCCATCCGGTCCCAGGCGCGAGCCCCCATCCAGCCCAGCTCGAAGCGGCCGCCGCGCACGAGCTCGGCGATGCGCCGCTCGTAGTCGGGGCTGTCCTGCCCGGCGGCGTCCCACACGATGCGCACCCGCAGGGCTCCATCCGAGAGCCGCGAGACCCGGGCGGCGAAGTCGCGCGCGAAGCGCGCGTCCGGTTGATCGGCATCATCCGCGACGGCGAGGCGAAGGACGGACGGGGCGTCGGAGCCGCCGGCCTTGTCCGCATCCCCGCTTTCGCCGTCGATGTTGCAGCCCGCCGCGGATACGCCGGCGAGCGCCATCACCAGGACGGGGGCCAGAACCCGGATGCTCGTCAGCCTCATAGCTCTCACTCCTCTCGCGGACACGAGAGCACCGTACGGTCGCTCGCTGCTCGGCACATCGCGGCGAGCCACACAATTCTCTCTCTCGACACTGTGGCTGGCAACAGTGCCCGGTGCGAGAATCGGCCGATGGCGGACGCGCGCCTCGCCACCGGAGCTCGCCTGGCCATGGTCGTCGCCGGCACACTGTGCCTTGCGTGGGGCGTCGCTGCCGTCCTCACGGTCGACTCCGGTGGCGACACGACCACGACCTACGCGGCGGCCTCCGCCGCCGCGAGGGCCGTCGACGCGGCGGCCGGCTTCGGGCTGCTCGCGGCCGGCCTGCTCGCCTGCACCCAGCCGCGGATGCGCCGTCTCGGGATGCTCGCGCTCCTCGCGGGAGCGGCCTGGTTCGGCGCCGACTGGGAGGGAGCCGAGGGCACCTCGGCGCTCCTTCGGACCGTCGGCATGGCGCTCGCCCCGTTCCTGCTTCCGTTGGTCCTCCACCTCGCCCTCGCCTTTCCCGGCGGTCGTGCGCGCTCGCGTCGCGAACGCGGTGTGATCGTTGCGGCGTACGGGGTCGCCGCCGCCGCGAGCGTGGGCCTTGCTCTCTTCCGCGATCCGCTGCTGGACCTCTACTGCTGGCGCAACTGCGGTGACAACAGCTTCCTGGTTCACGCCGACCCTGGACTCGCGAGCACGCTGGGGGACGCCTGGCTCTGGTCGGCGCTGGCCATCGCAACGGTGCTCATCGTGGCCGCGTCGCGTCGGCTCGTCACCGCCTCGCGGGCCGCCCGCCGGGCGGTGGTCCCGTTGCTCGGACCGGCGATACTGGTGGGTGCCGCGGAGGCCGCATACGTCGTCGTCCTGCTTGACAACCCGCTGGAAGATCCGAACCGAGGCGTCTTCGCCGCCGTCTTCATCGCCCGCGCCGTTTCCCTCGTCGCCCTCGCGATGGGCATCGCCTGGTGCGCCCTGTCGGTGACGCGCACCCGGTCGCGCGTGGCGCGCCTGGCGAGCGAGCTCGGGGAGGCACCGGCTCCCGGCGGGCTCCGCGAGGCACTCGTGGCGGCGCTCGGCGACCCGGACCTCGAGGTCCTGTATCCGCACGGCGGCCCCGAGGGCCTGATCGACGCAGATGGTCGGCGGGTGGCCCTGGCGGTGGACGGGCGGGCCGTGGCCCGCATCACCCGCGGGGGACGAACGCGCGCGCTCGTCGTGCACGACTCCGCGCTCGTGGACGAGCCCGTGCTCGAGCGCGAGCTCGGGGCTTCAGCGCGGCTCGCCGTCGAGAACGAGGCGCTCCGCGCCGAGGCGCTTGCCCAGCTGGCGGAGCTGAAGGCCTCGCGAGCCCGGATCGTCGAGACGGGCGACACCGCCAGGCGCCGGCTGGAGCGCAACCTGCACGACGGCGCGCAGCAGCAGCTGTTGGCGCTGTCATATGACCTGCGGCTCGCGCTCGGCGAGGCCAGGGGGCGTCACGATGAAGCCAGGACGGCCACCCTCGACGCCGCGACGCGTGAGACCGCCGTGGCCCTGCAGGAATTGCGCGACCTCGCCCACGGCATATATCCGGCCATCCTGACCGAGGCCGGGCTCGGCCCTGCGCTCGCGACGCTGGCCGACGAGGCGCCGCTGCCGGTCGAGCTCGGCGACATGGAGCCCCGCCGGTATCCGCCGGCTGTGGAGACGACGGCCTACGCGGTCGTCGCGAGACGATCGAGGACGCCGCCAGGCGAGGCGCGTCGTTCCTCGCCGTGCGCGTGCAGCCACGGGACAACCGCCTCGCCATCGACGCCGACGACGACGGCGAACCCCGCACGTCGCCCTCGATCCACCTTGCCGACCGGGTGGGCGCGCTGGGCGGCTCGCTCGACCGCACGCCCACCGGGTCCGCGTGGAGCTTCCGTGCGGGTAGTCGTCGCCGACGACGTCATGCTGACCCGCGAGGGCATCGTCCGCCTGCTCGAAGAGGCAGGCATTGACGTCGTCGCCGAGGCGGGGGACGCGGAGGCGCTGCTCCGGGAGGTTCGGCTGAAGCGTCCCGATGCAGCGATCGTCGACATACGGATGCCGCCCACCCACACGGACGAAGGGCTGGTCGCTGCGCAGCGGATCCGAACGGACCATCCCGGCACCGGTGTTCTGGTGCTGTCCGAGTACGTCGAGCCCAGCTACGCGATGCGGCTCCTCGAGGAGCATCCCGAGAGCGTCGGATACGTGCTCAAGCAGCGGATCTTCGATGTCGCGGTCCTCGTCGACGCCCTCCGGCGCGTCGACGAGGGCGAGACGGTCGTCGATCCGACGATCGTCTCCCGTCTCGTCGGCAAGCAGCGCAGGGACGATCCTCTGGCGGAGCTGACCCCACGGGAGCAAGAGGTTCTCGGTCTCGTGGCGGAGGGGCTCTCCAACCGCGCGATCGCCGAACGTCTGTTCGTAACGGAGCGCACGGTCGAGGCTCACGTGAAGCAGGTGTTCCTGAAACTCGGCCTCGCCGTGAATCCCGAGGCCCACCGCCGGGTGCTCGCGGTGCTCGCCTACCTCCGGGGCGGCCCCGGAGGGCAGGCCTAAGCCGCGCTGGCTGCTAGTCTTGCCCGTCGGCGCGGAGCCGTTTCCTGGGCTCTGCGCTGGTCCTCGTCTCGATACGTCCCGAACGGAGCTATGAAGGTCCGCGCATCAGTCAAGCCCATGTGCGAGAAGTGCAAGATCATCCGCCGCGGTGGCGCGGTCCTCGTGATCTGCCAGAACCCCCGCCACAAGCAGCGTCAGGGGTAGCCGGTGGCACGCATCGCAGGAATCAACATTCCCCTCAACAAGAGGGTGGAGATCGGGCTCACATACGTATACGGCATCGGCCGGTCGACCTCGAATCAGGTCCTCGCCGATTCCGAAGTGGATCCCAACACGTACGTGAAGGACCTGACCGAGGACGAGGTTCGCAAGCTGCGCGACCGTGTCGAGGACCTGCTGGTGGAGGGCGACCTCCGCCGCGAGCGGTCTCAGAACATCAAGCGGCTGATGGAGATCGGGACGTACAAGGGCCTGCGCCACCGGCGCGGCCTGCCGGCGAACGGACAGCGAACGAAGACCAACGCGCGCACCCGCAAGGGGCCGAAGCGCGGGGCGCAGTCCGGCGGCGGCAAGAAGAAGGTTCGGAAGCACTGAGAGTGAGCAGCTAGATGCCCCAGCCCCGCAGGCCGCGCGGCCGCCGGCGCGTCCGGAAGAACGTGCCGTTCGGCCAGGCCCACATCAAGACAAGCTTCAACAACACAATCGTTTCGCTGACCGACAAGGAAGGCAACGTGATCGCGTGGGAGTCCGCCGGCGGCGCCGGCTTCAAGGGCTCGCGCAAGTCGACCCCGTTCGCTGCCCAGGTCACGGCGGATGCCGCTGCCCGGAAGGGCATGGAGCACGGGCTCCAGAAGGTCGAGGTCTTCGTGAAGGGCCCGGGCTCGGGCCGCGAGACCGCGATCCGCTCGCTGCAGGCCGCGGGCCTCGAGATCACGGGCATCCGCGACGTCACACCCCAGGCTCACAACGGCTGCCGCCCGCGCAAGAGGAGGCGTGTCTGATGGCGCGCGACACCTCCCCCCAGTGCAAGCAGTGCCGGCGCGAGGGCATGAAGCTCTTCCTGAAGGGCGAGCGCTGCCTGACCGACAAGTGCGGCGTCGAGCGGCGCTCGTATCCGCCGGGCGACCACGGGCGCGGGCGCATGCGCCAGTCGGAGTACCGCGTGCAGCTGCGCGAGAAGCAGAAGACGCGCCGCTACTACGGCGTGCTCGAGAAGCAGTTCCGCAGCTATTACGACAAGGCAAGCCGCCAGGAGGGCGTGACGGGCGAGAACCTGCTGCGCCTGCTCGAGTCGCGCTTCGACAACGTGCTCGTCCGGCTCGGCTTCGCCGCCTCGCGCCGCCAGGCGCGGCAGATGATCCGCCACGGACACTGGTCGATCAACGGACGCCGCGTGAACATCCCCTCGTACCAACTTCGCCCCGACGACGTGATCACGATGCGCACGAGCGCGCCGGTCGAGCCCGTCGTCCGTGAGGCAACCGAGCTGACCACCGCCGTGCCGGCCTGGCTTCAGGCCGACCACGACGGCCTCACCGCCAAGGTGCTCCGCCTCCCCGAACGTGCGGAGATCACCACGCCGGTGCAGGAGCAGCTCATCGTCGAGCTCTACTCGAAGTAGCACCAGACACGCGCGCCGCCGCTGCGGCCAAGGGCGCGCTGACAACCGAAGGAATCACCTCTCCCCATGATCGAGTTCCAGACTCCCCAGATCTCAGCCGAGAACGTCGAGGACAACCGCGGAACGTTCACGATCGAGCCTCTCGACCGCGGATTCGGCTACACGTTCGGCAATTCGCTTCGCCGCGTGCTGCTCTCGTCCCTCGCGGGCGCCGCTGTCACCAGCGTGCGCATCGAGGGCGTGGCGCACGAGTTCTCCACGATCAACGGCATCAAGGAGGACGTGACGGACATCGTCCTCAACCTCAAGGAGGTCGTCTGCCGCATGCATTCGGATGCGGCGGAGATCGAGGCCCCGCTCGTCGTCACCGGCCCCGGTGACATCACGGCGGGCGACATCGACCTCCCCTCGGGCGTCGAGATCCTCAACCCCGAGACCCACATCGCGACGCTCGAGAAGAAGACGAAGCTCGAGATGTACCTGACGGTCGGGCACGGCCGCGGCTACTCGCCGGCCGAGGACAACAAGACGCCGGATCAGCCGATCGGCGTCATCCCGATCGACTCGATCTTCTCGCCCGTCAAGCGCGTGGCCTACTCGGTCGACTCGGCGCGCGTCGGGCAGAAGACCGACTACGACAAGCTGACGCTCGACATCGAGACGGACGGCTCGCTCGATCCGCAGGCCGCGCTGCGCGAGGCCGCGGAGATCCTCATCAAGTACCTGGCGATCTTCACGGACGCCGACCGCGTCGAGGCCCTGCGCGATCAGGGCGCGGCGCTGGTGGCCGGGGCGGACGGCCTCGGCGACGGCGCCGGCGTGCCCGGCGCGGGCGGGATGGACGACATCCTGATCGAGGAGCTCGAGCTGGGCGTGCGCTCGTACAACTGCCTCAAGCGGGCCGGCATCCAGACCGTGGGCGACCTCGTCCAGAAGTCCGAGTCCGAGCTGGCGGCGATACCGAACTTCGGCCGCAAGTCGATCGAGGAGGTCAAGGAGACCCTCGACGCTCGCGGGCTCGCGCTGCGCGCAGGCTAAGGTTTCTCGTCGCCATGCGCCATCGCAAGCAGAAGGGGAAGCTGTCGCGTGACTCAGCGCATCGCAAGGCGCTGTTCATGAACCTCTGCCGCGAGGTGATCGACCACGAGCGCATCCAGACCACCGAGGCCAAGGCCAAGGCGGTCAAGCCGGAGCTCGAGCGCCTGATCACCCTCGCGAAGAAGGGCGACGGCCACTCCCGGCGGCTGGCGATGGCGCGCCTCGGCCAGGACAAGTTCGTGGTCTACAAGCTGTTCGAGGAGATCGCGCCGCGCTACGCGGAGCGGCAGGGCGGCTACACGCGGATCCTGAAGCTCGGGCCGCGCCGCTCGGACTCCACCGAGATGGTCTTCCTCGAGCTCGTCTGACGCCGATCCCGTCCCTGACGTCACGGGGGCGGACTGCTCGTATCGATCCGCACTATCTACGATTGGCCACGACTGTCGGGGCGAACGTAGATAGGAGATTTCGCACAGTGCCCTGGGGCCAGGTGGCATGCGGTGTCGCGGCCGGAGCCCTGCCGGCGGGCGGCGTCTTGCGCCTGCCCGCCTGCAAGAAATCCTGCAACTTGCAGGACTTTCGCCTGATAGAACGACGGCCTTCATAGAACGCCGAATCGCCGCGGCTCCGTGCCACGGCGAGCGGGGGACCCGATGCGGCTCCATCCGCGGGGGCGAATCGTCCGATCTCGGACGTAGCGCAAGTGCGCGAGCCCGTCAGCTCACCTCGTAGGCGTGCAAGGGAACAAAGCCAGAGAGGTCCGTCCAGTCGTGCGCAAGCTGCTTCGCAGTCGTTTCGGAATTGCCCTGATCGGGGTCATGGTCGTATGCCTGATCGCCCCGGTGGCGAGCGCGGACGCCGCGCGGGTGAAGTCGCGCGGTCCCGAGGTCGTGCGGCTTCAGGTGAAGCTCGGCGTCAGCGCCGACGGCGTGTTCGGCCCCGGCACCCAGCGAGCCCTGAGGCGCTGGCAGCGCGCCCACGGTCTCGTGGCGGACGGAATCGCCGGCCCGGTCACGCGAGCGGCGCTCGGCCTCGGCTCCGGCCCCGTGTTGAAGCGCGGCCGGCTCAGGAAGTCGGGCAGCGGTTCGCGCTCGCGGCACCGGACGCGAAGGGCGAAGCACCGCGGCGGCGGCTCACGGCGCTCCGACGTGCGCGCCATGCAGCGCCGCATCGGCGTGGCGGCGGACGGCGTCTTCGGCCCAGCGACCGAGACGGCCCTCAAGCGCTGGCAGCGCGCCCACGGCCTCACGGCCGACGGGATCGCCGGCCCCAACACGCGCGCCGCTCTCGGCATCGGCTCGGGCCCCATCCTCAAGCGCCGCGGCGGTGGCGGCGGTGGCGGCGGTGGTCGGTCGGGCGTGCTCACACGCGTGATCCGCGCGGCCAACCGGATCGCCACGATGCCGTATCGCTACGGCGGCGGACACGGCTCATACCGCGACAGCGGCTACGACTGCTCGGGCTCGGTGTCGTACGCCCTCCACGGCGGCGGGCTGCTGCGCACGCCGCTCAACTCGAGCGGCTTCATGAGCTACGGCGAGCCAGGCCGCGGCCGGCACATCACGATCTACGCGAACCCCGGCCACGTCTACATGGTCGTCAACGGACGCCGCTACGACACGAGCGCGCGCTTCGAGACGGGCTCGCGCTGGACCTCGACGCCGCGCTCGAGCGCCGGCTACGTGGTCCGCCACCCGCCGGGGCTCTAGACCGGCTGCGGCTCGACGCCCGCGCGGCCCTCTCGCAGCTTCAGGCCGATCAGCGGGAACGTGGCGGTCGAGATGATCGCCGCGCCCACCAGGGCGGCGGCCGTGGAGCTCAGCATGTGTCCCTGCTCGACCGCGATGGTGGTGATCGCCACCACGAGCGGGAGCTGCGTCGAGCTGAAGATCGCCAGCGCGACGCGGTCGCGGCCTTCAAGCGCATGGCGGTAGAGAATCAGCGCCGGCAGTCCGCGGATGACGAGGAACAGCACGACGAACAGCGGCAACTTGAGCAGCGTCGAGGAATCGCTGAAGGCGCTGAGATCGAAGCGCAGCCCGCTCGTGACGAAGAAGAAGGGGATGAAGAAGCCGTAGCCGACCGCGATCAGCTTCGACTCGAACATCGCCACCTCACGCCCCTTGAGCGCCTGCCGCACGATGATCCCGGCCACGAAGCCGCCGAGCAGCAGGTCGAGTCCCAGCTCGTTGGCCACCGCGGCGAGCGCGAACACCATCACGACCGCCATGCGGATCGCGAATTGACCGCTCGTCTCGAGCGAGCGCTCGAGCAGCGGCCAGCCCCAGCCCGCGCCGCGGATGGCCAGCAACGCAACCGCGATCGCCAGGGCGACGAACGCGAGCAGCAGGAGCGTGCTGAACAGCGCGCCCTTCGTCGAGAACGCGAGGGTGATCAGCAGGATCGGGCCGAACTCCCCCATCGCGCCGGCCGCGAGCAGGAACGTGCCGAAGCGGGTCTTGATCTCGCCGGCGTCGTGGAGGATCGGGATCAACGTCCCGATGGCCGTGGTGGCCATCGCCGAGCCCACGTAGAGCAGGGACACGATGACGCCGGCCCAGGCGAGGAGGCCGCCGATCGAGTAGGCGAGCGCGAGAGAGAACAGCCACCCCGCCACGGCCAGCTTGAGCGGCACGCCCTTGATCCGGTCGAACTCGATCTCGTAGCCCGCGAAGAAGAACAGCATGCCGAGGCCGAGGTTCGCGAAGAACGAGATGAACTCGTCCGGCTTCGCGAGGTCGAAGACCTCGGGCCCGACGACGATGCCGAGCATCAGCTCGATCACCACGACAGGCAGGGCGAGGTAGGGCTGGATCATCCCCGCGAGCAGCGCAGCGACCGCCGCCACGCTTACGACCACGAGGAATGAGTCGGCGTCGACGGTGATCATGCGCGCGGGCATCGTAACCGCGCAGGCGGGGCACGATTGCGGCGTCGGAATTCTCCACTTATCCGGTGGACATTGTGCTAACGTGCCGCGCCTTCTGTAAAGTCGATTGAGAAGGTGGAGATTGTGACTCGTAGATCGGGGGCCCTGATCCGGGCCCTGCTACCCGTTTTGGCGTTGCTGGCGCTCGTCGCCAGCGCCTGCGGCGGCACGTCCGAGGGCAGCTCGGACAGCGGTGGCGATGGCGGCAACCTCACGCTCGTGGCCTACTCGACCCCCGAGGAGGCCTACAAGAAGATCATCCCGGCCTTCAACGAGACCGCCGAGGGCAAGGGCGTCTCCTTCGACCAGTCCTACGCGGCGTCCGGCGAGCAGTCGCGTGCCGTCGAGGGTGGCCTGCCGGCCGACGTGGTCGAGTTCTCGCTCGAGCCGGACATCACCCGCCTGGTCGACGCCGGTCTCGTCGACAAGAACTGGAACCAGAACGAGTACAAGGGCATGGTCACCGACTCGGTGGTCGTCTTCATGGTCCGGAAGGGCAACCCGGAGAACATCCAGACCTGGGACGACCTCGTGACCGGCGAGGTCGAGGTGCTCGAGCCGAACCCGTTCACGTCCGGCAGCGCGAAGTGGAACATCATGGCCGCGTACGGGGCCCAGCTCGAGCAGGGCAAGACTCCCGAGCAGGCCAAGGAGTATCTGGCGCAGCTGTTCGAGAACGTGCCCGTGCTCGACAAGAGCGCGCGCGAGGCGCTCCAGACCTTCTCGAGCGGCAAGGGCGACGTCCTGCTCGGCTACGAGAACGAGGCGATCCTCGCCAAGCAGCAGGGCGAGGAGATCGACTACGTCATTCCTGACGAGACGATCCTGATCGAGAACCCGGCCGCGGTGGTCAACGAGGCGAAGGACCCGAAGCTCGCACAGGCGTTCGTGGACTTCCTCTGGACCGATGAGGCGCAGCGCCTGTTCGCGGACACGGGCTACCGGCCTGTGGTCGAGGGCGTGGCTGAGCCCGACGAGTTCCCGACGCCCTCGAAGCTGTTCGAGATCACCAAGTTCGGCGGTTGGGACAAGGTGAACGACGAGTTCTTCGATCCGGAGGGCAGCGTCGTGGCGGACATCTTCCAGTCTCAGGGGAAGAGCACTGCCTCCGACTGACGCAACAGGCGTGGCGACGGCGCCGCCGCCCCCGGCGGCGCCGCTTCGCCGCGGCATCGGGGGGTTCAGCACCGGCAGCGAGCTGCTCACCCGCGGCGTGGCGATGGCGTACCTGTCCATCGTCGCGCTGATCCCGCTCGCGGCGGTGGTCTTCAAGTCGCTCGACGGCGGGCTCGACTCGTTCTGGAACGCGGTTTCGAGCCCTCAGGCGGTGGCCGCCCTCAAGCTCACCCTGATCTCCTCGCTGATCGTGGTCGCGATCAACGTGGTCACCGGGACGCTGATCGCGTGGGTGCTCGTGCGCGACGAGTTCCCCGGCAAGAACCTCGTCAACTCGCTGATCGACCTGCCCTTCGCCCTGCCGACGATCGTCGCCGGCCTGACGTTGCTCGCGTTCTACGGGCCGGACAGCCCGGTGGGCATCGATCTCGCCTTCACGAAGATCTCGGTCGGTCTCGCGCTGCTGTTCGTGACCCTTGCCGTTCGTGATCCGAGCGGTGCAGCCCGTGCTGCTCGAGCTCGATCAGGAGATGGAGCAGGCGGCGGCGTCGCTCGGCGCGAGCCGCTTCACGGTCTTCCGGCGCATCATCCTGCCGAACCTGTTGCCGGCGATCGTCGCGGGTGCCGGGCTCGCCTTCGCGCGCGCCATCGGCGAGTTCGGCTCGCTCGTCCTGATCACGGGCAACGTCCCGTTCGACACGCAGGCGGCCTCCGTCTTCATCTTCTCCCAGGTCGAGTCGGACAACGCGATCGGCGCCGCCGCGGTGTCGGTGGTGCTGCTCGTGCTCGCCCTGGTCGTGCTGCTCGTGTTCGGCCGCATCTCGAAGTGGGCGCTGAAGCATGAAGAGTAAGTACGCCCTCCGCTTCATCGCGCTCGGCTATCTGGCGCTCCTGCTCGGCATCCCGGTCGCGCTCGTCTTCATCAACGCCTTCCAGGACGGCATCGGGGCGGCGTGGGACGCCGTGACGACGCCCGAGGCCAAGCACGCCTTCTATCTCACGTTCGTGATGGTCGCCGTCGCGGTGCCGCTCAACACGATCTTCGGCGTGATGTGCGCGCTCGCGATCGTGCGCCAGCGCTTCCGCGGCCGGGCGATCCTGAATGCGCTCGTGGATCTGCCGTTCGCGGTCTCGCCCGTGGTCGTCGGCCTCGCCCTGCTGCTCGTCTACGGCCGGCGCGACGGCTGGATCGGCGAGTGGCTCGCGGAGAACGGCATTCAGATCATCTTCTCGGTGCCCGGCATGATCCTCGCGACGATTTTCGTCTCACTGCCGTTCGTGGTGCGCGAGGTGATCCCGGTCCTGCGCGAGATCGGCACGGAGCAGGAGCAGGCGGCCGCGACGCTCGGCGCCGGCGCCTGGCAGACGTTCTGGCGCGTGACCCTGCCCGCCATCCGCTGGGGCGTCGCCTACGGCGTGGTCCTCACCACGGCGCGCGCCCTCGGCGAGTTCGGCGCCGTGAGCGTCGTCTCCGGAAAGCTCACCGGGCGCACCGAGACGGCGACGCTGTTCGTGGAGCGGCAGCTACCAGAGCTTCGACGAGACCGGTGCGTACGCGGCGTCCGTCGTGCTTGCGCTGCTGGCCCTCGTGACCCTGCTCGGAATGACCCTGATCAAGCCCAAGGAGGGCAAAGGAGGCGAAGGCATGAGCATCGTCGTCGACACCGTAGGGAAGAGGTTCGGTGACTTCGTCGCGCTCGACGGCGTCTCGCTCGAGGTTCCGGACGGATCGCTCACGGCGCTGCTCGGCCCGAGCGGCGGCGGAAAGTCGACCCTGCTGCGGGTGATCGCGGGCCTCGAGGAGCCCGACACGGGCCGCATCCTGATCGCGGGCGAGGACGCCACGCGCCAGCCGCCGCAGCGCCGCAACGTCGGCTTCGTCTTCCAGCACTACGCCGCGTTCAAGCACATGACGGTGGCGAAGAACGTGGCCTTCGGCCTCACGATTCGCAAGAGCCCCAAGGAGGAGATCGACGAGCGCGTCGACGAGCTGCTGAAGCTCGTCCACCTCGACGGCTTCGCGCATCGCTACCCGTCGCAGCTCTCGGGCGGCCAGCGCCAGCGCATGGCGCTCGCCCGTGCGCTCGCGGTCCAGCCGCGGGTCCTGCTCCTCGACGAGCCGTTCGGCGCGCTCGACGCGACCGTGCGCAAGCAGCTGCGCGCCTGGCTGCGCCGCCTCCACGACGAGGTCCACGTGACGACCATCTTCGTCACGCACGACCAGGAGGAGGCGATGGAGGTGGCCGAGCAGATCGTGGTGCTGAACCACGGTCAGATCGAGCAGGCCGGCTCGCCCCGCGAGCTCTACGAGAAGCCCGCGAACGACTTCGTGATGGGATTCATCGGCCCGGTCTCGGAGATCTCCGGCCAGGCCGTGCGCCCGCACGACGTGGACATCTTCTCGGAGCCGACCGATGGCGCTCAGGAGGCGATGATCGACCGCGTGGTGCACCTCGGCTTCGAGGTTCGCGTCGAGCTCACGCTCGGCGACGGGGAGAAGACCTGGGTTCAGACGACGCGCGGCCGCGCGCAGGAGCTCGAGCTGTCGGACGGCGACATCGTCTGGCTGCGCGCGGGCTCGAGCATCAACGGCGACTCCAGGCATCCGGCGCTTCGGTGAGCCGCTTCACGCGGGTCGGCATGCGGCCCGCCACGACGTCCGCGAGCGTGAGCTCGTCGAGCACGCTGCGCATGCTCGCGCGCAGGGCGATCCAGACCGTCTGAAGGTTCTCGGCCGGCCCGAGGTACTCGACCTCCTCGGGCGCCTCACCGCGAACGCTCGCGAGCGGGCCGTCGACCGCGCGGATGACGTCGCCGAGCCTCACGTCCTCCGCGGGCTTGGCGAGCCAGTAGCCGCCCTCCGCGCCCCGCTGCGCGCGCACGATGCCCGCGTGCCGGAGGTCGGTGAGGATGTTCTCGAGGAACTTGAGCGGAATCTGTTGAGCCTGCGAGAGCTGTTCGCCCTTGATCGGGCCGCCGTCGGCCTCGGTCAGCTCGAGCAGCGCCCTCACGGCGTAGTCGGTCTTGGCCGAGACGCGCACGGCGGTGATAGTAGTTCCGCATGGACGATGGCTGGGCACGTGAATGGATCGATGCCTATGCGGAGGCCTGGAGGAGCAAGGACGACGAGGCCGTGGCGGCCCTCTTCACCGAGGGCGGCGTCTACCGCTCGTCCCCGTTTCGGCCGGCCTCCACGGGCACCGAGGCGATCCGCGAATACTGGCGCGGAGCGACCTCCACGCAGGAGGGGCTCGACCTGCGCTTCGGCGAGCCGGTCGTCCACGGCAACCGTGTGGTGGTCGAGTGGTGGGCCGTCATGACCGACGACGGCCGCGAGCTCACGCTCCCGGGTGCGTTGCTGCTGCGCTTCGGGCACGACGGGCGCTGCGAGGAGCTGCGCGAGTACTGGCACGTGGAGGACGGCCGCCACGAGCCCCCCGAGGGCTGGGGCCGCTAGCGCCGCCATGGACCACGAGGCGCTCAAGCAGCACCAGCGGCGCATCTGGTCGCGCGGCGACTACGCGGCGGTCTCGGACGCGCTGCGGCCCGCCGCCGTGGCGCTCTGCGACGCCTGCGCGGTCTCCGCGGGGCAGGAGGTCCTCGACGTGGCCGCCGGCGACGGCAACTTCGCGATCGCATGCGCATACGAGGGAGCCAGCGTGGTGGCCTCGGACATCTCGCCGGGGATGGTCGAGCGCGGCAGGGCGCGCGCGCAGGCCGAGGGCTATGACATCGAATGGGTCGAGGCCGACGCCGAGGACCTGCCCTTCGAGGACGAGCGCTTCGAGTGCGCGGGCTCCGTCTTCGGGGCGATGATCGCCCCGCGACCGGAGGTCGCTGCGCGCGAGCTGTTCCGGGTCGTGCGCCCCGGCAACACCGTGGGCATGACCGCCTGGACGCCCGAGTCGCTGATGGCCGACTACTTTGCGATCACGCGCTCGTACGCGCCGCCCGAGCCGGACGAGCGGCCGTCGTCGACCGAGTGGGGCCGGGAGGAGGTCGTCCGCGAGCGCTTCGACGGCCTCGCCGCGAGCATCGAGTTCGAACGGCGCACCCTGACCTGGGAGGCGGAGTCGGCCGAGGAGCTCACCGCGCGCTACGGGCTCGCGGCACCGCCGATGGACGCGGCACGCGAGGCGATGCCAGCCGAGCGCTTCGAGGCGATGGTCGCCGAGATCACGGAGCTGTTCCGGCGCCGGGGCGGCGGGGGCGACGGCCCGCTCGCGCTCGAGGCCGAGTACGCGCTGATCGTGGCCCGCCGGCGCGGGTGACCGCACGGCTCGACCTCGAGTACGACGGCACGGGCTTCACGGGCTGGGCGCGCCAGCCGGGCATGCGCACCGTGCAGGGCGAGCTCGAGACCGCGCTCGAGACGGTGCTGCGGCGCCGGGTCGAGCTGACGGTGGCGGGCCGCACCGACCGCGGCGTGCACGCGCGCGGCCAGGTCGCAAGCCACGCCGGCGAGCCCGCGCCCGTCCGCAACCTGAACGCCCTGCTGCCCGACGACGTCGCGGTGCTGCGCTCGGAGCCCGCCGTCGAGGGCTTCGACGCGCGCCGCGACGCCCGCAGCCGCGTCTACCGCTACCGCGTGCTCGCCCGGCCCGAGCCGAGCGCCTTCGAGCGGGGGCGCGCGCTCTGGTGGTCGCGGCCGCTCGAGCGCGAGCGGCTCGACGCCTGTGCCGCGCTGCTGCCGGGAACGCACGACTTCACCGCCTTCACGCCCACCGAGACGGACCACGTGCGCTTCAGCCGCGACGTGATCGAGCGCCCGCTGGGCCGAGGAGGGCGACGGCGTGATCGCGTTCCTGATCGAGGCCGACACATTCATGCGGCACATGGTCCGCGTGCTGGTGGGAACGATGCTCGGAGACGTCAGCCCGGAGCGTTTCGGGCGACTTCTCGAAGGCAGGCCGCGCAGCGAGGCGGGGGCGACTGCGCCGCCACACGGCCTTTACCTGGAGCGAGTGAAGTACTGAGTATCTTGGAGCGCCGGTTCACTTGAAGGTCCTTCTCACCAACGACGACGGCATCACCGCCACCGGCCTGAACGTCATGCGGCGGGCGCTGCTCGAGATCCCGAGCGTCGAGCTGGCCGTGATCGCGCCCGACTCGAACCGCTCGGCCACCGCGCGCAGCATCACGATCTGGAAGCCGCTCTGGGTCGAGGAGGTCCCCTTCGGAGACGGCACCACCGGCTTCGCCACGGACGGCACGCCGGTCGACTGCGTCCGCTTCGCGGCCCTCGGGCTTGTCGAGTTCGAGCCCGAGCTGATCGTCTCCGGAATCAACCACGGCTCGAACCTCGGGGACGACATCACGTACTCCGGGACCGTCGCTGCCGCGCTCGAGGGGATCATGCTCGACATCCCCGCGATCGCCGTCTCCCAGCAGTGGGAGCACGGCCACCTGGAGGCGGGGGACTTCGAGCAGGTGGCCGCCTTCGTCGCCCGCCTCGTGGAGGAGCTCGAGGGCGTGCCGATGCCCGACGGCACGCTGCTCAACGTCAACTCGCCGCGCGGCGACGCCTCCGGGGTCGAGGTCTGCCGGCTCGGCAAGCGCATCTACCGCGACCGCATGGAGCTGATGGAGGAGCGCGACGGCCGCAAGCGCTACCGCATGTACGGCGACCTGCACGACTACGAGCACGAGGAGGGCACGGACTGCGCGGCCGTGGCGGAGGGCCGCATCGCGGTGACCCCGCTCCATTTCGACCTCAACTCGGGCGACGGGATCGAGCAGCTCGCCGGGTTCGATCTCGGCCGGCTGCTGCGCCCGGCCGCGCGCGAGATATGAGCACCGCGGCCGGCTCGAAGCTCGAGGCGCGCGTCGCCGACCTGCGCAAGCAGCTCGAGCACCACGGCCACCGCTACTACGTGCTTGACGACCCCGAGGTCTCGGACGCCGAATACGACGAGCTGCTCAACGAGCTGCGCGACATCGAGGCGGAGCACCCCGAGCTGCTGACGCCCGACTCGCCGACGCAGCGCGTGGGCGGCACGCCGCTCGACAAGTTCGACGAGGTGCGGCACCTGCAGCCGATGCTGTCGCTCGCGAACGCCCGCAACGAGGAGGAGCTCGCGGCCTGGGTCGTGCGCAGCGAGCGCTACCTCGCCCGCCAGGGAGTCGAGATGGGCGACGTGCGCTTCTCGACGGAGCCGAAGATCGACGGGCTCGCGATCTCCCTCGTCTACCAGGACGGCGAGCTGGTGCGCGGGGCCACGCGCGGCAACGGCGAGGTCGGCGAGGACGTGACCCAGAACCTGCGCACGATCGGCGCGATTCCGCTGCGGGTCGAGGACGCGCCGCCGCTGCTCGAGGTGCGCGGCGAGATCTACCTCCCGATCGCGGCATTCGCCAAGCTCAACGAACAGCGCGCCGAGGCGGGCGAGCCCACCTTCGCGAACCCGCGCAACTCGGCCGCCGGCTCGATCCGGCAGCTCGACCCGCAGATCACGGCGTCGCGTCCGCTGTCGATGTGGTGCTACGGCATCGGCGCGGTCGAGGGGGTCGAGTTCAGCTCGCAGCACGAGTCGCTCGCGTGGTTGCGCGATCACGGCTTTCGGGTCAACCCCGACATCGAGGTGATCGACACGGTCGACGAGGTCGTGGCGGCGTGCCGTGCCTGGGAGGAGCGCCGCGACCGGCTCGACTACGAGATCGACGGCGTCGTCGTCAAGGTCGACGATCTCGACCTGCAGCGGCAGCTCGGCGTGGTCGGCCGCGAGCCGCGCGGCGCGATCGCGTGGAAGTTCCCGCCCACGACGGCCACCACCGTGCTCGAGCGCGTGGCCTGGAACGTGGGCCGCACGGGGCACATGGTTCCCTTCGCGATGCTCGAGCCGGTCCAGGTCTCGGGCGTGACGGTGAAGCTCGCCACCCTCCACAACGAGGAGGATCTGCGGCGCAAGGACGTGCGCGACGGTGACGAGGTGATCGTGATGCGCGCCGGCGACGTGATCCCCCAGGTGGTGTCGCCGACCTCGAAGGCGCAGCGCAGAAAGAAGCGGAGCGCGCCGCCGAAGCCGCCGGAGAAGTGCCCGGCCTGCGGCACCCCCACGATCAAGCCCGACGAGGGCGTCTGGACGATCTGCCCGAACCGCGCCTCCTGCCCGGGCCAGGTGTTCCAGGCGGTCAAGCACTTCGTCGGCGCGATGGACATCGACGGCCTCGGCGAGGAGAACGCCCGCCGCTTCCTCGAGGAGGGGCTGATCGAGAGCTTCGCCGACATCTACGACCTGACGGTCGAGCGGCTCGTCGAGCTCGACCGCTTCGGCGAGACCTCGGCGGGCAACCTGGTGCAGGCGATCGAGGCCTCGAAGGCGCAGCCCTTCCACCTCGTCCTGTACGCGCTCGGCCTGCCGGGCATCGGCTTCGTGAACGCGCGCAACATCGCGCGTCACGTTCGCTCCATGGACGCGCTGCTCGAGGCCTCGGAGGAGGAGCTGACCTCGGTCGAGGGCATGGGGCCGATCCTCGCGGGGACCGTGCACGAGACGCTCGCGGAGGAGCGGGTGCGCGAGCTGATCGCGAAGCTGCGCGCGCACGGCCTCCAGATGGAGGAGGAGGGCGAGGCCCCGCCGAGCGACGGCCCGCTGGTCGGGAAGACCGTCGTGCTCACCGGCACGATGCCGAACCTGACGCGGCCGGAGGCCACGGCGCTGATCGAGGCCGCGGGCGGCAAGGTCACGGGCTCCGTCTCGAAGAAGACGGACTTCGTCGTGGCGGGCGCCGACCCCGGGACGAAGCTGACGAAGGCGGAGGAGCTCGGCACGGCCGTGCTCGACGAGGACGGCCTGCGCGAGCTGCTCGGCTAGGGCTGGCGCGCGATCGCCTGCAGCATCGCGTCCTGCAGCCTGCGGGCGCCCGTGGGATACACGCCGTTCATCAGGATCGAGAACACGTAGACGTCGCCCGAGCGGGCCTCGCAGAGACCCGAGAGCGCGCTCACGTCGGACAGGGTCCCGGTCTTGGCGCGGCAGCTGCCGTGGGCCGCGCCGCGCCGCATCCTGTCGCTGAGCGTGCCCTCGTCGCCGGCCACCGCCAGCGAGTCGAGGAACGCGCCGTCGTTCTCCTCATCCCGCGCCAGCATCGCCCTGATGAGGCGCACCACCCGCCGCGGCGAGGCGCGGTTGCCGCGCGACAGCCCCGAGCCGTCCACGAGTCGCGCGCTCGAGCCGACCCTGCGCGCGAAGCCGGCCGCGATCCGGGCGCCCGCGGTGGTCGTGCCGCGGCCGCTCGCCTGCAGGGCGAGGTCCTTGAGCAGGGTCTCTGCGAAGTAGTTGTCGGACGGCACGTTCGTCATCTCGATCAGCCGCCGCATCGGGGGCGAGTCGACGCTCGCGAGCACGTCCGCTCCGTTGGCCGTGGTCCCGGCGCGCGGACGCAGCCGCACGGCGACGCCGCGCCGCTCGAGGGCCGCGTCGAGCTGCCCCGCCGCGAACAGCGGCGGGTTGACCTGGAACGACCGCCCGCTCTCGTCACCGAGGCCGCGGTTGAACGCGAGTCCGCTCAGCGGGCCGACCCAGATCGAGGTCCCGTAGCCTGACTCGGGACCGCCGCGCAGGGAGTCGAAGCGCGACTCGTCCCCGTAGACCCGGCCCGAGACGCGCTCGATGCCGGCCTCCTCGATCAGGCCCGCAAGCTCCTCGACCGTCGTGCCTGTGCCGTAGTTGCGGCGCACGAAGCTGCGCGTGCCGAAGGTGGGGTCGCCGCCTCCGCGCAGGTACAGGTCACCCCGCCATACGCCGTCCTCGAGCTCGCCGCGGCCGAGCACCTCGGTGCCGAGGGTGCCCTCGCTGCCGAAGCGGGCCAGCGCGGCCGAGGTGGTGAACAGCTTCGTGTTCGAGGCGAGTATGCGCCGTGTGTCCTCGCGCCACCGGAACACGGTGCGGCCGCTCGTGGCATTCACCACATACGCGCTCGAATAGGCGCCGGCCGCGCGCATCTGGCGCGCCAGGTCGGTGGCGAGGCCGGCGGTCGCGGAAGCGGGAAAAACCCCGCATAGAGCCGCAAACAGGGCGATGAGGAGGCGGAAATTAGGGCGCAAAGAGCTCCGAGACGGTAGCGTCGGGGGTGGATGGGGGACGTAGTCAAGCTGCAGAAGCCGCCCGCCCAGGGCAAGAACAAGGCCGGGACGGGAAAGTCGCGGGCGCGCCGCAAGCGCTCGCGCACCGCGCTCGTGCTCGGGGGCGGGGGCTTCACGGGCGGCGTGTACGAGATCGGAGCGCTGCGGGCGCTCGACCTGCTCGCGGTCAACCGCACGGTGAACCAGTTCGACGTCTACGTCGGCACGAGCGCCGGCTCGTTCGTCGCGGCCCTCGCGGCCAACGGCGTGACGCCCGAGGAGATGATGCGGGTCGTCAACCAGCAGGTGCCGACCCCGTTCGAGGACGTCGATCGCGGCACGCTGATGCGGCCGAACCTCGCCGAGTTCGCCCAGAAGTCGCTGCTGCTCCCGCTGCGCATGATGGGCCTGACCCGCACGGTCCTGACCCAGTTCCGCTCGAGCTCGCTGATCGACCTCGCGGTGGGCATCGCGGAGGCGATGCCGTCGGGGCTGTACGACGGCCGCGGGATCCAGGACTACCTCGAGAAGGTGCTCTCGGACCCCGACCGCGTGAACGACTTCCGCCTGCTCGAGAACGAGCTGTTCCTGACCGCGACGGACCTCGACACGTGCGAGCGCATCATCCTCGGGGGTGCCGAGTGGGACGACGTCCCGATCTCGCACGCGGTCGCGGCCTCCACGGCGCTGCCGATGGTCTACAAGCCGGTCGAGATCAAGGGCAGGGACCTCGTCGACGGCGGGCTTCGCTCGACCACGAACCTCGACGTCGCGGTGGAGGCGGGGGCGAAGTTCGTGATCGTCGTCAACCCGCTCGTCCCGTACGTGAACGACTTCCAGAAGGTCATCCCGACGATGTGGGGCTCGCGCGTGCGCCGGGTGCGCGACATGGGCTTCCCGCAGATCGGCTACCAGGCGTTCAAGCTGCTCGCGCACCAGCGCCTGCACGAGCACGTCGCGCACTGGCAGGAGCGCTACCCGGGCATCGACATCGTGCTGATCGAGCCGGACCCGAGCGACGAGCTGATGTTCGAGACGAACGTGCTCAACTACACGCGGCGGGTCGAGATCGCGCGCCACGGGTTCGAGTCCGTCACGCTCAAGCTCGCCTCGGAGTACGACGACCTGAAGTCCGTCTGCGCGAAGCACGGCATCGAGATCTCGGCGACGCGCGTGCGCAAGGTGGTGCGCAAGTTCGCCAAGGAGCGCGAGCGCTCCGTCGGCTGGCGGCGCATCCTCGAGCAGACCACGGGCGCGCTGCTCCGCCAGACCGACCAGGCCTAGCCGCAGCACGTTCTCGAGCGCGCGCAGCAGCCGGTCCGTGGCCGGGGCGTCGCGGATCGTGGCGCGCACGTGGTCGTCGGCGCCGAGCGGGCCCCCGGGCGCGACGATCACGCCCTGGGCGCGCAGGGCGGCGGCGAGGGCCTGACCGCTGCGCCCTGGCACGGCGATCCAGGCGAAGTTCGCCTGCGAGTCGCTCACGTCGAGGGGCAGCGCCGAGAGCGCCTCGAGCAGCCGCCCGCGCTCGCGCGAGACCTCGCGCCGGCGGCGCTCGATCTCGGCGTCGCCCGTGCGCAGCGCGTGCTCGACCGCGGCCTGCGTGAGGGCGTTCACGCCGAGCACAGGCGAGGCGGCGGCGAGCAGCGCCGCGTCCTGGGAGACCGCGTAGCCGGCGCGCAGGCCGGACAGCCCGTAGACCTTCGAGAAGGTGCGCACGACGGTCAGGCGCGGGAACTCCTCCGTGAGCTCGAGGCAGGCATCCACGTCCTCGACGTCCTGGAAGTGGACGAGCGCCTCGTCGAGCAGCACGTGCACGTGCTCCGGCAGCGCCTCGAGCAGGGCGCGCAGCTCCGCGGCCGGCACGTAGTGACCCGTCGGGTCGTTCGGGTTGCAGATCACGACGGCGCGCGTGTGCTCGCCCACCTCCTCGAGCAGGTGCTCGCGCTCGCAGGGGTGTGGGCGGGCGCCGGCGTGGGCCGCCATCAGGGGATAGAGCGGATACGACGGCCAGGGCATCAGGAGCTCGTCGCCCTCGCCAAGCAGGGCAAGCGCGGCGGCCTGGAGCAGCTCGGCGGCGCCGTTGCCGAAGGCGATCCGCTCCGGGACGACGCCGAGGCGCTCCGCGAGCAGGCGGCGGACGCCCTCGGCGTGCCGGTCGGGGTAGCCGTTGACGCGGCCGCGGGCACGCGCGATCGCGGCGTTCACGATCTCGGAGTGAGGCATCTCGGGCCACTCCGTGCCGGACAGGTCCACGTCCGGAACGCGCTCGAGTGCCTGGCGCTTCTCCTCGGCGCGGCGCGCGCGCCGCTCGCGGTTCAGCCTGTCCTCGTCGAGGTCGTCGAACTGCCGGTAGTAGTCGCGAAAGCCCACGCGCGCGACCTCGCGGTCCCTAGCTGCTGGGCGCGAGGCTCGGCCCGGGGCCCTGGATCAGCAGGAACCAGATCCCGAACGCGATGAGCGCGATGGCCACGCTCGCGGCGAAGATCCGCTCGAGCGCGCCACGCTCCTGCCTGTGTCCCGCCGCGCGGCGAACGAGCTTCCACGCGTGGTCGACCCGCTTGCCGAGGGCCATCGTGAGCAGGAGCGACGCGAGGCAGCCGAGCATGATCGTCGCGATCCCGGCCGTTACGTAGCCCGTGAGGTAGTCGACCTGCGAGCCGATCCAGAGCCACGCGATCGGCTGAGGCCCAAGCAGCGAAAGGCACAGGAGCACCTCCACGGCGAGCAGTGCGTGCGCGAGCCACTCGTCGGCGCGCCGGCGCCGCTCGGAGCTCGGCTCGACGTCGTCGCGCCAGTGGACGGGGGCCGTGCCGGGCCGCCTGCCGACGAAGAGCCCGCCGGTGTCTGTCGGATCGTTCGAGGCCATGGGCCAGACGACCCAGGCTAGTGGACCTTATGCCCTGGGCGCGGGTCCTTTCCGCAGGTAACGGTCGGAGCAGGTGTCACCTGACCGGATTATAGGCGGTCAACTGACAGTCGCGGACCGTCGAAGCGCTTCGCGCGGCCCAGGTCGCGCTTGACCCGGGTTATAGGCGGTCAACTGACAGTTGCGGACCCGGCGGTGCGCTTCGGTCGGGCTGGGTACGGTGGAGGCGCATGCTTCCGATCGGCGTCATAGGTGTCCCTTCGAGTGCCGGGGCCTACGCGCCCGGGCAGGAGCTGGCTCCCCGGCGCCTGCGCGAGGCAGGCCTGCTCGGCCGGCTCGAGGAGCTCGGGGTGGCCGTGCGCGATCGCGGCGACCTCACGCAGCGCCGGTGGTCGCCCGATCCGGCGTCCCGGTACGCCCAGAACGTCGACGGCGTGGTCGCCACGATCGAGGAGGTGCGGACCGCCGTGGCCGAGTGTGCCGCCGATGGTGAGCGTGCTCTCGTCCTCGGCGGCGACTGCACCGTCGGCCTCGGGACGATCGCCTCCTTCGACGCGCCGGGTGTGGTGTACCTCGACCTCCACGCCGACATGAACGTGCCCTCGAGCACCCCTGACGGCGCGCTCGACTGGATGGGCCTCGGGCACGCGCTCTCGCTCGAGGGCTGCGTCCCGGCCGTGGCCGCCTGCTGCGATCTGCGGGCGGACCAGATCGTGCTGCTCGGATTCGACTCCTCGCAGGCGACCGCGTGGGAGCGCGAGCAGGTCGCGGCCCAGGAGGTGCGCGTCGTCGACGTCGCCGCGCTCGCGGCCGACCCCGCGGGAGCGGCCCGCGCCGCGCTCGCCTCGGCCGGCGATCGTTCGCTGGTGGTCCATTTCGACGTCGACGTCGTCGACTTCACCGATGCCCCGCTGTCGGAGAACACCGGACGCAACGTCGGCGTCCCGCTCCAGACCGCCCTCGACGCGCTCGGCGCCCTCCTCGGGGATCCGCGCGTCGCAGCGCTCACCGTGACCGAGCTCAACCCGCTCCATGGGGCGGCGGACGGCGGCACGCTGACGCGATTCGTCGACGGGCTCGCGCCGGCCTTGGCGTGCTGGGCGCCTACTTGATCCCGATGACCATCGAGTCGGGCCCGATCAGGGGCTCGACGCGGGTCTCGCGGAAGCCCGTCTCCCGCATCCAGCCGGTGCAATCGGCGCCGGTGAAGTCGAAGCCGTTCGGCGTCTCGATCAGCATGTTGAGGCTCATCAGCAGGCCGAAGGCGTTCTGGCGCCGCTCGTCGTCGATGAGCGCCTCGTACACGATCAGCGCGCCGCCGTCGGGCAGCGCGTCGTAGGCCTTCTGGAGGAGCACGCGCTTCTCGTCGAGGCCCCAGTCATGCAGGATGTGGCCCATCACGAGCACGTCCGCCTCCGGCAGCGGATCGGCGAAGAAGTCTCCGGCTGTGAAGCTGAGGCGGTCGCCGAGGCCGAGGCGGCCGACGTACGCATCGAAGATCGGCTCGAGCGGGGGTAGATCGAAGCCCCCGCCGCTCATGTGCTCGTGCGCCAGGGCGATCTGCGCCGGCACCGCGCCCTCGGCGCAGCCGATGTCGATGACGCTGCCGTAGTCGTGCCAGGGGAACTTGGCCGCGATCAGCGCCCCCGCCGGCGCGCTCAGGCTGCTCATGGCCTTCGCGAACTGCTCGAGCCGCGCCGGGTCGGCGTACAGCTCCGCGAAGAAGTTCTCGCCGTGCTTGGCCTCGTTCTGGGGTTCTCCCGTCCTGAGGCCCTCGGTCAGCGATCCCCAGAAGCCGAACAGGCGGGCATTCGACATCTCCATGAGCCCGCCGAGGTAGGAGGGCTTCGCGCGGTCGAGGAAGACCTCGGTCGCCGGGGTGTTCGAGTAGCGGCCGTCGTTGCGCTCGAGCATGCCGAGCGCGACAAGCGCGTCGAAGAAGTCCCTCGCGCTCCGCGGATGCAACCCGAGGCGCTCGCGAAGCTCCTCGGCGTCGAGCCCGTCCCCGCCGGCCAGCTCCGTGAAGACACCGAGCTCGACGGCGCTCAACAGCGTCTTCGAACCCCAGAACGCGAATCCGAGCTGCAGGATCGCGTCGGGCGTCACCTCCGCGTTTG
The DNA here is from genome assembly GCA_963808775.1 of uncultured Thermoleophilaceae bacterium. Lineage (GTDB taxonomy): Bacteria > Actinomycetota > Thermoleophilia > Solirubrobacterales > Thermoleophilaceae > JACVRW01. The sequence goes on along the minus strand of CAWEGR010000004.1, from coordinate 645,988 downwards.
AGTTCATCTGCTCCACCGGAAGAACGTTAGGAGATTGCCGTCCAGATCGACGGTGGCGAACTCGCGCGTCCCGAAGTCGGTCACGCTGACGCCGCCGCGAGAGACGTCGTGGAGCACGCCCTGGGTGGCGAGCTCCTCGAAGAGGGCGTCCACGTCGTCCACCTCGATCCGGCAGCTTGCCGTCCCCGCCAGGAACGATTCCGCGCCCGAGCGGATCGGGCGGCCGGCGAGGTCGTCGCGCGAGCGCCATCCGGTGTCGGTGGCGCCCCACAGGTGGAGCACGGAGTCGTCCCGCACGACGACCGCGAAGTCGTCGGTCTCGTGCGGCGAGTCGAAGCCGAAGCGCTCGCGGAAGTGCGCCGCCGCGGCGGGAACGTCGCGCACGGGCAGCGCCGGAATCGTCCGGCCGAGGGCTACGGCGCCGCCCTCCGCTGCGTGCGCGTCTTGCCGATCCCCACCTTCCTGCCCTGGGCACCGTATCGGTGCCTGAAACAGGAAGGTACGCCCGCGCGCGGACCTCAGCGCCGGTGCCGCTCACCGGAACAGCGCCGAGTAACCGCTCAGCGCCGGCTGGCCCCCGAGGTGGGCGTACAGCACGTTCGAGTCGCGCGGGATCTCACCGCTGCGCACGAGGTCGATCAGCGCCGCCATCGACTTGCCCTCGTACACCGGATCGGTGATCACGCCCTCGAGGCGGGCGCAGTGGTGGATCGCGGCGAGCGTCTTCTCGTCCGGGATGCCGTAGATGCCGGCGTGCCAGCGGTCGTCGAGGAGGATCTCGTCTTCGCGCAGCTCGCGGCCGAGCTCGATCAGCTCCGCGGTGCTGCGGGCGATGCGCGCGACCTGGTCGCGCGTCTCCTCGGGCTTCGCCGAGCCGTCGATCCCGAGCACGCGCCGCTCCGCCTCCTGCGCCGCGAAGCCCGCGATCATCCCGGCCTGCGTCGAGCCCGTCACGGAGCAGACGATCACGGTGTCGAAGAAGACGCCGAGCTCGCGTTCCTGCTCGGCGACCTCGCCCGCCCAGCGCGCGTAGCCGAGCCCGCCGAGCGGGTGATCGGACGCCCCAGCGGGGATCGCGTAGGGCTTGCCGCCCGCCGCCTCGACGTCGGCGAGCGCGCCCTCCCAGCTCTCCTTGAAGCCGATGCCGAAGCCCGCCTCCACGAGGCGCACGTCCGCGCCGAGGATGCGGCTGAGCTGGATGTTGCCAACGCGGTCGTAGACGGCGTCCGGCCAGTCCACCCAGCTCTCCTGCACGAGCACGCAGCGCAGCCCGAGCCGCGCGGCCACCGCGGCCACCTGGCGCGTGTGGTTCGACTGCACGCCGCCGATCGAGACGAGCGTGTCACAGCCCTGCGCGAGGGCATCGGCGGCGAGGAACTCGAGCTTGCGCGTCTTGTTGCCGCCGAAGGCGAGCCCGCTCGACACGTCGTCGCGCTTCGCCCAGACCGTGGCGCCGCCGAGGTCGTCGGTCAGGCGCTCGAGCCGGTGTACCGGGGACGGACCGAACAGGAGGTCGACGCGGGCGAAGTCGTCGAGCTTCACGCGCGCGACCCTAACGCAGGTGGCATGCTTGATCCGTCGATGAGAGCGTCGAGCCGACTTCTGAGAGCGCTGGCCTGCGGCGCGGCCGCCGTTGTCCTGCTCGCCACTCCCTCGGACGGCGTGGCGCAGACGACGCTTCCGGTCGGAGAGGCTCGGGGCGTGAAGATCGTCAGGGAGCGAGGCGCGCTCGTGGTCGTGTTCACGAAGCCGGCCGCGAAGCTCTACAGGCGGATCGCCGGACGGAACGTCGAGGTCGAGTGCACCGAGATGGACGACGCGGGTGGTCGGACGCAGTCGATCGGGATCGCGTAGGGCGCGCGCGCCGGCCGCCTTCCACGTCGGCGAGGGCGCCCTCACAGCTCTCCTTGAAGCCGCTGCCGAAGCCTGGCTCCACGCGGCGCACGTCCGCGGCGAGGATGCGGCTGAGCTGGATGTTGCCGACGCGGTCGTCGACGGCGTCCGGCCAGTCCACCCAGCTCTCCTGGACGAGCACGCAGCGCAGCCCGAGCCGCGCCGCCACCGCGGCCACCTGGCGCGTGTGGTTCGACTGCACGCCGCCGATCGAGACGAGCGTGTCGCAGCCCAGCGCGAGGGCGTCGGCGGCGAGGAACTCGAGCTTGCGCGTCTTGTTGCCGCCGAAGGCGAGCCCGCTCGACACGTCGTCGCGCTTCGCCCAGACCGTGGCGCCGCCGAGGTCCTCGGTCAGCCGCTCGAGCCGGTGGACCGGTGACGGCGCCGAACAGGAGGTCGACGCGGGCGAAGTCGTCGAGCTTCACGGGGGCGCCCTGAGCGGCTCAGCTCGCGCGCTCGTAGACCCCGTCGACCACGCCCGCAAACTTCTCGTTCACCACGTTGCGCTTCACCTTCAGCGTCGGCGTCAGCTCGCCGCTCTCGGGCGAGAAGTCCGCCGGCAGGATCTCGAAGCGCTTGATCTGCTCCACCGGGCCGACGTGCGAGTTGACCTCGTCGACGATCTTCTGGATCTCGGCCTGGACGCGCTCGTCCGCTCGCAGCGTCTCGATCGAGTCATCCTCGATGCCGAGCTGCTGGGCGAGCGCCGGCGCCTCCTCCGCGTCGAGCGTGAGCAGCGCGATCAGGTAGGGACGGCGGTCGCCGATCACCACCGCCTGCGAGATCCAGCGGGCCTGCTTCAGGCCGTTCTCGAGGTTGGCGGGCGTGATGTTCTTGCCGCCCGCCGTGATGATGATGTCCTTCTTGCGACCGGTGATGTAGAGGAAGCCGTCCTCGTCGAGCCGTCCGAGGTCGCCGGTGTGGAGCCAGCCGTCCTCGAGTGTCTCGCGCGTGGCCTCCTCGTTCTTGTAGTAGCCCTTGAAGATGTTCGGGCCCTTGATGAGCACCTCGCCGTCGTCCCCGATCCGCACCTCGACGCCGGTCATCGGCTTGCCCACCGAGCCGAATCTGAACTCGTTGTTCTCGACCCGGTTGACGGTGGCGCTCGTGGCCGTCTCCGTCATCCCGTAGCCCTCCATCACCGGCACGCCGCAGGCGAAGAAGAACTCGAGGATCTCGGGCGCGATCGGCGCGGCGCCGGTCACGCACTCGCGGATGTTCTGGCCGAACAGGCCGCGCACGTTCTTGAACAGCTTCTCCTCGGCCTGGTCGAAGGCCGCGGCCAGCTCGGCCGGGACCTCCTCGCCGGCCTCGCGCATCATGCGCACCTTCACGCCGAGCTTGACCGCCTGGCGCAGCTGCTCCTTGTCCTCGGCCGCGCTCGTGGCGAGCGTGTAGATCTTCTCGAACATGCGCGGGACCGAGGGGAAGTAGCTCGGGCTGACCTGCGCGATGTCGGCGATGATCATCTTCGGGTCCCGCGACCAGTAGGCGACCGTCACGCCCAGCTCGAACGAGGCGAACTGGATCAGCACCGCGAACGCGTGCGCGAGCGGGAGGAAGAGGTAGGAGCAGTCGCCGCCCTCGAGCACCGTCGCGTCCACGACGGCGTCCGTGATCGCGCGGTAGTTGGCATGGGTGAGCAGGCAGCCCTTCGGCGGGCCGGTCGTGCCGGACGTGTAGATGTAGAGGCAGAAGTCCTCGGGCGTGACCGCCTCGTAGCGGGCGGTCCACTCGGACGGGTCTCGACCCCGGCCGCGTTCGCGCAGCGCCTCGAGCGAGATGGCGTCGTCGCCGAGGTCGGCGCCGCTCGGGTCGATCACGATCACGTGGCGAAGCTCCGGGCACTCCCCGCGGACCTCGCGCACCTTCGCGAGCTGCTCGGCGTCCTCGACGAAGATCGCGCGCGAGTCGGAGTGGTGGAGGACGTACTGGACCTCCTCCGGGGAGTTCGTCTGGTAGATCGTGACGAGGGTGCCGCCGGCGGTGAGGATTCCGAAGCACGCCTGCGTCCACTCGATGCGGGTGTGGGCGCAGATCGAGACCTTGTCGCCGGCCTCGATGCCGAGGTCGATCAGCCCGAGCGCGACCTCCCTGACGGTCTCGCCGAGCTCGGCGTACGAGACGTCGACCCACTCGTCGCCCACCTTGTGGCGCTGCGCGGGGGTGTCGCCGTACTTCTCGACTGCCAGCGGCAGCAGGTCGGCGATCGTCTTCGAGCCCGTGCCCTGGGCAGCGGTCACTGCTTCCACGTCACCCTCCCCCTCCGAGTCCCGGTCAGGTCCGGGATTCTATGCCTGGAAATGCAGCGGGGCCACCCAATGGCGGCCCCGCGGAAACGAGTCGGGATCGGGGACGCTAGGCCTTCGCGAACTCCCTCTTCTGCTGCGCATCCTTGAGACTGGAGATGAAGAGGGTCTTGTCGATCCGTCCCTGGAAGATCGGAACGCCCATCTCCATGCACTTCGAAATGACTTCTCGGCGGTGCATGCCGGCCTCGCGACCGAGTTCCGTGGGCGTCAGGTGGATCGCCATGTACTGCTGCCTCCTCGTCGCTTTACGCGTGTGTTAAGAGAGTATCGGCTGTCGCGGACGGCGCAACCGGAACTTTCGGCCATGTTGCTCAGATCGGATTCGGCACATGGACGAAGCTGTGCTCGACTCCGAATCGGTCGGCCACGAGCTCGCCCAGCCGCTTCACTCCGAAGGTCTCCGTCGCGTAATGGCCGCCCGCGATGAAGTGCACGCCGGTTCTCGCGGGCGTCCGCCATCACGTGCTCGGCGGGCTCGCCCGTGATGAAGGCGTCGAGGCCGAGCGCGATCACCTCGGAGAAGCTCGAGGCAGCGCCCCCGGAGATGATCCCGACCGCGTGGACGGTGTCCGGTCCCGTGTCCCAGACGAAGGGCCGCTGCCCGAAGGCCTGCTCGCAGCGCTCCCTGAGCTCGGCGAACGCGATCCCGTCCTCGGAGCGGCCGACGAGGCCGACGTCGCGGCCGCCGTACTCGCCGAACGACTCGGCGGGCTCGAGGCCGAGCAGCCCGCAGATGATCGCGTTGTTGCCGTGCTCGCGGTGCGCGTCGAGCGGGCAGGTGATAGCCGGCGAGGGACATGTCGGCGTCGAACAGGATGCGCAGGCGCTCCTTCATCGCCGGTCCGATCGTGCGCGGATGGAAGTCCCAGAACAGGCCGTGGTGGGCGATCACGAGCTGGGCGCCCTCCTGCGCGGCTCGCTCGAAGAGCTCGCGCTGCGCCGACACGCCGGTCACCACGAGCTCGACCTCCTCCGCGCCCGGCACCTGCAGGCCGTTCGGCCCGTAGTCCTTGAAGCTGTCCGCCTCGAGCAGCTCGTCGAGGTAGCGGATGATGTCGTCGCGGCGGGCCACGCGCCGCGCAGGCTACCCGGGTGAGTCGGGGTGACCCCGTCCGGGGGAGAGGGTGGGGCGATTTTAGAATCCGGTTACCGGGGGTATCTTGGCCCTGCTCAGGGAATGAGGCAGGGACGCAAGAATGATCGCCACAAGGAATGAAACCGCCTCGGACGCCGATCTCGTCGAGGCGGTCCGCAGGGGCGACGACGCCGCCTTCGAGGAGCTCTACGGCCGCTATCGCGCACGAATCACGTCGTTCGTTCGCGGAATGCTCCGCGACGAGGGGCGCGCCGAGGACGTGGCCCAGGAGGCGTTCCTGTCCGCGCTGCGGCGACTGCGCGAGACGGATTCGGAGATCGCCTTCAAGCCGTGGATCTACCAGATCGCCCGCAACGCGGCGATCGATTCCCACCGCCGGCGCTCGCGGGCCGAGGAGGTCTCGATGGACGCCGAGACCGGCCTGCGCGCCTCCGACCGCCTCCGGCTGGTCGACTCGGTCGCCCCCGACGCCGTGCTCGTCGACAAGGAGCGCCTCGATCACCTGCGCGGCGCCTTCGACGAGCTGTCGGACGTCCACATGCGCGTGCTCGTGATGCGCGAGCTCGAGGGCATGTCCTATCGCGAGATCGGCGAGCAGCTCGAGCTCACGCGTCCCGCCGTCGAGAGCGCGCTGTTCCGCGCGCGCCGGCGCCTCCAGTACCGAGTACGCGGAGCTCTCCGAGGGCAGGCGCTGCGCCGCGATGCGGACCACGATCGCGCGCCTCGCCGAGGGCGTGGGCGGCGAGCGCGATCAGCTGCGGCTCGGCCGCCACGCGCGGCGCTGCACCCTCTGCCGCCGGCGCGCGCGCGAGTTCGGCGTCGAGCCGGCACTCGGCCGCGGCCGGGCAGCCGCGCTGCTTCCGCTGCCGTCCGTCGCGCAGATCGGCTCGTTCGTGTCCGAGAAGGCCGCGGCCCTGCTCGCCATCGTCGCGGTGGCAGGAGCGGGTGGTGCGGCGCTGACGATCGAGTCGCAGCGGGGCGACGGCGGGCAGCCGCCGGCGCACGAGCGGCTGCTGCAGGAGCGCGACGTGCCCGCGCGCGGCAACGACGCTCCGGCCTCGCCGGGCTCGAGCAGCCCGCGCGTCCCCGAGCGCCTCGAGCGCAGGCTGCGCCAGGAGCGCAGGCGCGGGGGCGCGGCGGCGCGCGAGCGGCTGCGGGGTGACCGCGCCGCCGGCGCCGGTCCGGGCGCCGCCACGGGCAGCGGGAGCGCTCCCGCCGCCGACGGCGGCACGGGCGTCGACGGGATCTCGGGCGCCACCGACGGCGTCCGCAACACCCTCGACAACGTCGGCTCCCAGGTCGACTCGGCTCTCGGTGGCGCGGGCGGGGCGGTCGAGAACGCGCTGCCCGAGACGCCCGACCTCCCGTCCGTCCCGGTCGAGGCGCCCTCGCTGCCGCTCCCCGAGGAGCCCGTCGACCTCGGCGGCGTCGTCGAGGACGTCACCGGCGCCCTGCCGTAACCTGCTGGCGGGATGGCCGCCAAGCGCAGCCGGGCCGCCGAGGGAGACGCGTTCCTCGAGTCGCTCATGGACACGAGCCTCTACTCGATGGGGGCGTTCTTCAGCGATGAGCATCCCGATCTCGTCGACGACGTGATCGCCCAGAGCGAGGCGATCGAGGACGAGGGCCTGCAGCCCTACGCGGATGCGCACGGCATGACGCTCGAGGCGTGCTTCGAGACGCTCCTCACCGGCCTCGCCGTCCGCTACTACAAGGCCGTGGCAGGCTGACCCGTGGCCGCGGCGCGGCCCGTCGGGGTGGCCGTCGTGGGCGCCGGGATCCTCGGCCTCGCCACCGGCTACGAGCTGCTCAGGCGCGGGGCGGACGTGCGCGTCTTCGAGGCGGCGCGGCCGGGCTCAGGCCAGTCCGCCGGGCGCACGCGCATCTTCCGGCACAACCATCACGATCCGGCGCTCGTGTCGCTCGCCGTCGAGGCGCGCGCGGCCTGGGAAGGGTGGGAGGAGCGGCTCGGCGTCCGGCTGCTCGGCCGCGAGGGCGTGCTGCTCACGGGGCCCGGCGCGGAGGCGGTCGCCGGCTACCTGCGTGACGCCGGCACGCCCGGGCGGCTCGTCGACGCCGAGGCCACGCGCGAGGCGCTCCCGATATTCGATCCGCCCGGCGCCCCGGCCGTGCTCGACGAGCTCGGCGGCTCCACCGACGTCCGCGCCGCGATCGACGCTCTCGCGGCGGCGCTCGGCGACCGGCTCGAGCTCGCGGAGGTGTTCGCCGTCGGCGCGGGCGAGCCCGCGCGCGTCGAGACGAGCGAGGGGGTCTGGGAGGCGGGCCGGGTGGTGCTCTGCGCCGGTGCGCGGGTGCTCGAGCTCGCGGGGCCGCTCGGATTCGAGATCCCGTTGCGGCTCACGCTGCACGCGCGCGTGACCTTCCCGCTGCGCGACGAGTCGCTCGCCGGGCGGCTGGCGGGGCTGCAGGACGGCAGCGGCGGCCACGGCGAGACCGTCTACGCCGCGCCCTACCCGGGCGAGCCGTTCTACGCCGTGGGACTGAGCGGTCCCGGGTCAGACGTCCCGCTCGGCCGCGAGGCCGACACCGCCAGGCTGGTCGAGCGCATCGTCGCCTACACGGGCCGCGCGCTGCCGGGCCTCGAGCCCGAGCCGGCCGATGTCCGCCTCTGCATCCAGTCGCTCCTGCCGGACAGCCCGGACTCGTTCTGGACCTGGGAGCGCGGCCCCGTGATCGCGGTGGCGGGCGACAACCTGTTCAAGTTCGCGCCGGTGTTGGGAGCGCGGCTCGCCGAGCGGGTGACGGCTCCGGACGGGAGCTAGACGAGGACCTTCTCGCGCTCCTCCTCGGCCTCGACCTCATCGGGCCTGTGGCCCTCGAGCGAGACGTTCGGCAGCACCCGGTCGAGCCAGGCGGGCATCCACCACGCGCGGTCGCCGAGCAGCGTGACCACCGCGGGGGCGATGACCATGCGGACGATCAGCACGTCGATCAGGATCGCGAGACCCAGGCCGAGCCCGAACATCTTCGCGATCACGTCGTTCGACGTCATGAAGCTGAGGAAGACCGCCGACATGATCAGGCCGGCGAAGACGACCACCTTGCCGATGCGGCCGACTCCGTGGATCACGCTCTCGCGCGGCCCGTCGCCCTCGTTGTACGCCTCGTGCATCCGGCTCAGCAGGAAGACGTTGTAGTCCATGCTGAGTCCGAACAGGATCGCGAAGAGCATTACCGGCAGGAACGAGATGATCGGGATGCCGGACTCCGCGCCGATCAGGCTCGCGCCGAAGCCCTCCTGGAACACCCCGACGACGACCCCGTAGGCGGCGGCCACCGAGAGCAGGTTGAACGCCGCCGAGACGAGCGGGATCCAGAGCGAGCGGAACACCATCACGAGCAGCAGGACCGACAGGCCGATCACGACCGCGATGAACAGGGGCAGGCGCCCGGCGACCTTGTTCGAGAGATCGACGAAGGCGGCCGTGTTGCCGCCCACGTACACCTCGAGCGGCGTGTCGGCGGTCGCCTGCGGGATCACGTCGTCGCGCAACCTGTCGAGCAGGTCCGAGGTGCGCTCGTCCTGCGGCGCCGTGGTCGGGATCGCGAAGATCGTGGCCATCTCGCCGTCCTCGCTGATCGAGGCCGGGGGCACCGACTCGATGCCGGGCGTGTCGGCCACCGCCTGCTCGAGCTCGCGCAGCTGCCCCTCGGTCTCCGCCGCGCCCTTCGGGGTGTCGACGGCGAGCAGGAACGGGCCGTTCGAGCCGGCCCCGAACGCCTCGGTGAGCTGGTCGTAGGCCACCCGCTGCGTGCGCGACTCGGGCTGGTTGCCGTCGTCGGGCTGGCCGATGCGCATCTGGGTGAGCGGGACGGCGAACACCAGCAGGACGACGACACCCGCGGCGATCGACAGCCACGGGCGGCGCGTCACCGTCTCGCCCCAGCGCGTGAACGCCGCCGAGGGCGGGACGTGCTCGGGCTTCTTCGGCACCAGCCTGCGCCCGAAGGCGCCCATCATGATCGGAAGGATCGTGAGCGCGGACACCACCACCGCGCCGACCGCGATTGCCGCGCCGAGGCCCATCTTGCCCACGTAGGGGACGCCGATCACGAGCAGGCCGGCGATCGCGAACATGACGATCAGGCCCGCGGCCACGACCGTCGTGCCGGCCGTGGCGCCGGCGCGCGCGGCGGCGTCGTGGAGGCTGTCGCCCGCGGCTCGCTGCTCGCGATAGCGCCCGATGATCAAGAGCGCGTAGTCGATCCCGGCTCCGAGGCCGAGCATCATCGCGATCACCGAGGCGAAGGTGGGGAGGCCGAGGGGAGCGGCGAGGACCGTGAGCAGGATCTGGCCCGCGGCCACGCCGAGGAGCGCCCCGACGAGCGTGGCGAACATGGCCCAGCCCGAGCGGAACAGCAGCGTCAGCAGGACGATCGCGATCGCGACGCCGATCAGCTCTCCGACCGGCGCGTCCTGCTCGGAGGCGAGGTCGATCAGGTAGCCGCGCTCCTCGACCTGAACGGCGGGCTCGGCGGACTCGGCGGCGTCGACCAGCGCCTGGCCGTCCTCCTTCTCGACCTGCGCCGGGTCCGTGGAGTAGCGCACGTCGACCGCGGCGAGCGTCCCGTCCTGTGACACCTGGCCGCCCTCGGCAAACGGGTCAGCAACCAGTTCGACCCCATCGAGCTTGCGGACCTCGGCGAGGGCGTCCTCGATCGCCGCCCTTGGCTCCGGGTCGCTGATCTTGCCCTGGTCGACCGTGAAGACGAGCGTGGAGTCGGCTCCGCCGAACGCGGGCGAGTGCTCCTGGAACAGGTCGATCGCCTGCTGGGACTCGGTTCCCGGGACCGAGTAGTCGTCGCTCGACTCACCACTCGCCCCGGCCGCCACGATGAGCAGCACGAGGACGCCGATCGCCACCAGGAGGCTGCGCTTCCAGTGGCAGGACAGGGTGCGCGCGAGGCGGGCGAGGAGATGGGACATGACGGGAGCCTTTTCCGAGATCTGGTCTACAGCAGAGGGGGGTGCTAATCGGGCTGACTGGATTTGAACCAGCGACCTCTCCGACCCGAACGGAGCGCGCTACCAAGCTGCGCCACAGCCCGAATCGGCAAGACTAGCGCGGCCCATTGCCATACTGCGGCTGCGTGAGCGCCAGTCGCCACGTGTTGTTCCTGGTCGCCTTCGCCGCCCTCGGGCTCGTCGCCTGTTCCGACGACGACGACGGCTCAGAGAGCGCGGCCAGCGCGGTTTCGGTCGAGGGGCCGGCCGCCGAAGCCGCCCCGTCCGCCCGGCCCGTCCGCCTGCTGAAGCTCGGCAACTTCGATGAGCCGACCCACCTGGCGGCCCCGCGCGGCGACCGCCGGCGCTTCGTCGTCGAGCGCGAGGGGCGCATCCGCGTGGTGAAGCGCGGGCGGGTGCTCGGGACGCCCTTCCTCGACATCGCGGGCCTCGTGAACCCAGAGGGCGAGGGCGGCCTGCTGTCGATGGCCTTCCCGCCGGACTACGCGGACAGCGGCGTGTTCTACGTCTACTACACGGACAACCGCGGCTTCCCGACCGTCGCGCGCTTCCGGCGCAGCGCCGGCAATCCCGACCGCGCGGATCCGGCCTCGCGCCGGACCATCATCAGCGTCGAGCACCACCGGTCGAACCACAAGGGCGGCCAGGTGGCGATCGGCCCCGACGGGATGCTCTACGCGGCCTTCGGCGACGGCGGCAGCGGCGGCGATCCGGACGAGAACGCCCAGAACCTCGGCCGCATCCTCGGCAAGATGGTCCGCCTCGACCCGCGGCCGGGCGGCGGCTACGACATTCCGCCGGACAACCCGTTCCGCGGCCGCGCCGGCGCGCGCGGCGAGATCTACGCGTACGGGCTGCGCAACCCGTACCGCTTCTCCTTCGACCGCGGCACCGGCGGCCTCGCGATCGGCGACGTCGGGCAGGACGCCGTCGAGGAGATCGACTGGATCCCCGGGCGCTCCGGCGGGCGACCGCCGCGCGGCGGCTACAACTTCGGCTGGGACGTGTTCGAGGGGCGCAGCCGCTACGAGGGAGGAAGCGCGCCGGGTCACGTTCCCCCGGTGATCACGCACTCGCACGACGAGGGCTTCAGCTCCATCATCGGCGGCCACGTGATCCGCGACCGCTCGCTCGGCCGAGGCTGGCGCGGGCGCTACGTCTACGGCGACATCAGCAACCCCGTGATCCGGCTCGCGGCCTTCCGCCGCGGGCGAGCGTTCAGGCGCCCCACGCGCCTGCGCGTCGAGGGCCTCGTCTCCTTCGGCGAGGACGGCCGCGGGCGCGTCTACGCCGTCTCGCTGAACGGCCCGGTGTACCGAATCGGCCGTCGGTGACAAGCTAGGGCCTCCACAACCGGAGGAGGAGGCCAGGCGATGTTGTTCGAGGGCGTCGTTCCCGCCGTGATGACCCCGTTCGGCGAGGACGGGCAGATCGACACCGCCGCGCTCAAGCGCAACGCGGAGTGGCTCGTCGAGAACGGCTCGACCGGGCTGGTGGGCACGGGCACGATGGGCGAGGCGCAGAGCCTCAGCGCGGCCGAGCGGCGCCTCGTGATCGAGACGCTCGTGGAGGCGGCCGACGGCCGGGTGACCGTGACGGCCGGCGTCTCGAGCGAGACGCCGGAGCGATCGCTCGCGTTCGCCCGCGACGCGGCGACGGCCGGCGCCGGCGCGCTCATGATGCTGCCGTCGCTCGGCTACGAGGGCGACGAGCGGGAGATCCTGTCCTTCTACAGCGCGGTCGCCGACGCCGCCGGCATGCCGCTGATGGCGTACAACAACCCGAAGGCAAGCGGGACGGACATGCGGCCCGCGACGATCGCCAAGCTCGCCGAGATCGACAACGTGGTCGCGGTCAAGGAATGCTCCGGCGATGCCCGCCGGATCGCCGAGATCCTGAATGCCACGGACGCCCTCGAGGTGCTCGTGGGCGGCGACGACTGGGCGCTCGAGGGCTTCTGCGCGGGGGCGACCGGCTGGATCGCCGGCGTGGCGAACGTGGCGCCGCGCGACTGCGTCGACCTGTACCGGCTCTGTGGCGAGGGACGGCTCGAGGAGGCCCGCGAGATCAACGCCCGCCTGCTTCCGCTCGGCCGTCTCGACATGCGCCCGAAGCTCGTCCAGTTCTTCAAGGCGGCGCAGGACCTGGTTGGACGCGAGGGCGGTCCCTGCCGCCCGCCGCGGCTCGAGCTGACCGACGCCGAGCGGCGCGAGGTCGAGGAGGCGGTCCGGGCGCTCGGCGCCGAGGTGGCCGCTTGAGGGCGAGCCGCGTCTTCGCGGCCGTCGACTCCCACACGGAGGGGATGCCGACGCGCGTGATCACGGGCGGAGTCGCCCCGATCCCGGGCGACTCGATGCTCGAGCGAAAGCTCCACTTCGAGCGCCACATGGACGACCTGCGGCTGCTGCTGATGCGCGAGCCGCGCGGGCACGGGGCGATGTCCGGGGCGATCCTGCAGCCGCCGCTTCGCGACGACGCCGACTGGGGCGTCCTGTTCATCGAGGTCTCGGGCTGCCTGCCGATGTGCGGGCACGGGACGATCGGCGTGGCCACCGTGCTCGTCGAGACCGGGATGGTCGAGGTGGAGGAGCCGCGCACGCTCGTGCGGCTCGACACGCCCGCCGGTCTCGTCGAGGCGAGCGTCGAGGTCGAGGGCGGCCGCGCGCGCTCGGTCACGATCCGCAACGTCCCGTCGTTCCTGCTCGCGCGCGAGCGGAGCGTGCGCGTGAACGGCCACGAGCTCGCCTACGACATGGCCTTCGGCGGCAACTTCTACGCGCTGCTGCCGGCCGCGGACGCCGGTCTGGCGGTGGATCCCGCGCGCTCGGACGAGCTGATCGGCCGGGGCTCGAGATCATGGCCGCGATCAACGAGACGGAGCGGCCCGTGCACCCCGAGGACGAGCGCATCGGCGGCTGCCGGCACGTTGTCTTCACGGCTCCCGGCGAGGACGGGCCGCTCTCCCAGCGGAGCGCGACCTCGATCCATCCGGGCTGGCTCGACCGCTCGCCGTGCGGCACGGGGACGTCCGCGAAGCTCGCGCAGCTCCACGCGCGCGGCGAGCTCCGGGTGGGCGAGGAGTTCGTGAACCGCTCCGTGATCGGCACGCGCTTCAGCGGGCGCATCGCGGCCGAGACCGAGGTGGGCGGGCTGCCGGCCGTGATCCCGGAGATCACGGGCCGCGCGTGGGTGACGGGCATGGGGCAGTACGTGCTCGACCCGGACGACCCGTTCCCGTCGGGGTTCGCCCTCTGAGCGTCCCCGGGCAGGTCTTCGACGCGGTCGTCGCGGGCGCCGGCATCGTCGGCTGCGCCACCGCGTACGAGCTGGCCCGCCGCGGCACGCGGGTCCGCCTGATCGACCGCGGCGAGCTCTCGAGCGGCACCACCGGCCTCGGTGAGGGCAACGTGCTCTGCTGCGACAAGGAGGCCGGCCCCGAGCTCGGGCTCGCGCGCCTCGGCCTCGCGCTGTTCGACGAGATCGAGGAGCTGCTCGGCGCGGAGGCCGGGATCCGCCGCAAGGGAGCGCTCGTGCTGTTCGGCGAGGAGGCCGCGTGGGAGGCGGAGCAGGAGCGGCTCGCGTCCATGCGCGCCGAGGGGGTCGAGTGCGCGCCGGTCGGCCCCGGGGAGCTGCGCGAGCTCGAGCCGGAGCTACGGGGCGACCTGGCGGGAGCGTCGCTGTTCCCGGGCGACCTCCAGTGCGCGCCGCGCGCGATCGCGCGCGGGCTCGCGCGCGAGGCGGAGGCGCTCGGCGCCGTGGTGACGGAGCACGTGCAGGTCGAGCGGATCACGGTGGAGGGCGGACGGGTCGCGGGGGTCGAGACCGCCGAGGGCCGGGTCCCCGCCGACGTCGTGGTGCTGGCGGCCGGCACCTGGAGCGCCCCGCTCGCGGCGAGCGCGGGGCTCGCGCTCCCGCTCGAGCCGCGCAAGGGGCAGCTCGTGCGGCTCGAACGGCGGCCCGGCTTCTTTCGCCACAAGCTGATCGACGGCAGCTACATGGCGGCTGTCAGCGCGGGCGACGCGGGCCTCCACGTGAGCACCGTCATGGAGAACACGCTCGACGGCCACGTGCTCGTGGGCTCGAGCCGCGAGCGGCGCGGCTTCGACCTGTCGGTCGACCCCGCGGTCAGCGACGCTCTGCTCGACGCGGCGGCACGCCTGGCGCCCGGCATCCGCGGCCTCGCCGCGATGCCGCCTGGGCCGGGCTGCGGCCCTGGCTCCCCGACGGCCTGCCCGCCATCGGGCCCACGCGCGCGGCCGACGGGCTGTTCGTGGGCACGGGGCACGAGGGCGCGGGCGTGGCGCATGGCCCGCTCACGGGCCGCCTGCTCGCGCAGGCGATCTGCGGCGAGCGTCCCGCGCTCGACCTGGCGCCGTTCGACCCCGACCGCTTCTAGGCCAGGTTGACCCAGACGCTCTTGTTCTCGAGGTAGGAGTCGAGCCCGTCGCGGCCGTGCTCGCGGCCGACGCCCGACGCCTTGAAGCCGCCGAACGGCGCGGCGGGGTCGCCCGCGCTCCAGGTGTTCACCCAGATGTCGCCCGCGCGCAGCAGCGCCGCCAGCCTGTGCGCCTGCTTCAGATCGGTCGTCCAGACGCCGGCGGCGAGCCCGTAGGGCGTGTCGTTCGCCCGCCGGGCCACCTCCTCGATCGACTCGTACGGGAGCGCCACGAGCACCGGCCCGAAGATCTCCTCGCGCGCGATCGTGAGGTCGTCGCGCGTGGCGCTGAACAGGGTCGGCTCGATGAAGTAGCCATCGCCGCCGGGGCCGTCCCCGCCGGTCACGAGCTCGGCGCCCTCGGAGCGGCCCCTCTCGATGTAGCCGCGCACGCGCTCCTCCTGCTCGGCGGAGATCAGGGGCCCGACCTGGGTTCCGGGATCGAGCCCGGGTCCGAGCCGGGCGGCCTGCGCCGACTCGGCGAGCCGCGCCATCACGTCGTCGTACTGCGAGCTGTGCACGAACAGGCGCGAGCCGGCGTTGCAGGCCTGGCCGGCGTTGTAGTAGATCGCCTGGTAGGCGCCCTTGACCGCCAGCGTCCAGGTCCGCGTCCGGGAGGATGATGTTCGGCGACTTGCCGCCGAGCTCGAGGGTCACGCGCTTGAGCGCGCGGCCCGCCTTCTCGCCGATCTCGCGCCCGACGGCGGTCGAGCCGGTGAACGCGATCTTGTCCACGTCCTCGTGCTCCACGAGGGCGGCGCCGGTGGCGCCGTCGCCCGCGATCACGTTCAGCACCCCCGGCGGCAGGCCGGCCTCGAGCGCGATCTCGCCGAGCCGGAGGCCGGTGAGCGGCGTCTGTTCCGCGGGCTTGAGCACGATCGTGCAGCCGGCCGCGAGCGCCGGCCCGATCTTCCAGGCGGCCATCAGGAGCGGGAAGTTCCAGGGGATGATCTGCGCCGCCACGCCCACCGGCTCCTTGCGCGTGTAGCAGTGCATGTTCGGCGTCGAGACCGGCAGCACCTCGCCGTTGATCCGGTGCGGCCAGCCGGCGAAGTAGCGGATGTGCTCCGCCGCGAGGCGCACGTCCACGCGCTTGGCGAGCTTGACCGGCTTGCCGTTGTCGAGCGACTCGAGCTCGGCGAGCTCGTCCGCGTGCTTCTCGATGGCCGCCGCGAACGCCAGCATCAGCTCGCCGCGCTTCGAGGGCAGCAGGCCCGTCCAGCGCCCGTCCTCGAACGCCTCGCGCGCGGCGCGCACGGCGCGGTCGACGTCCTCCGGGCCCGCGTAGGCGACGTCGGCGATCACGCGCTCGGTCGCCGGGTCGAGCGTCTCGAACGTGCGCCCGTCCGCCGCGTCGAGCCGGTCCTCGCCGATCAGCAGCCGATGTGGGCCGGGCGCCCAGGCGCGCGCGGGCTCGGAGAGGGCGTCGGGCAGTGTCGCGGTGCTCATGCGCTGGAATCTACGCGGCGACGGCCAGCTCGACGGCGCCGAGGCCCTCGACCTCGAGCCGCACCCGATCCCCGGCCTCAGCCGCATACGGCGGGCAGAGGATGCCGGTGATGATCCGGTCGCCGGGGACGAGCCGTTCATCCACGGCCTCGAGCCGCGCGGACGTGGCCGCGACCATCGCCTCGAGCGCGGCGCCGGCGCGCTCGGCGTCGATCGCGTGCTGCTCCTCGCCGTTCACGAGCACGCGTACCGCGCCCGGCCTGTCGGTCTCCACCCGGGGGCCGAACACCACCGCCCGGTGAAAGACGTTGCCCGCCAGGATCTGCTCGAGCTCGATCTCGAGGTCCGGGGGGTCGACGAGCTCGAGCGCGGGCAGCAGCGCCGCGATCGAGTGCGCGTCCTCGCCGATCTCGACGGCGATCTCGGACTCCACGAGCACCTCGCCGTCGCCGAGCGACCAGGTCGCGCCGTCGTCGAGCAGGCCGTCCGTGGTGAGGAAGCCGGTCACGGGCGCGTCGATGCCGAGCCGCTCCTGGATCGCGGGCAGGTTGAAGCCGATCTTCCAGCCGATGTGCTCCGCTCCCTGCGCGAGCTGCTCGCGGCGGCGGACGAGCTGGGCCGCGGTGCCGCGCTCGACGCTCACGGCGTCATCACGATCTTGAGGGCCTCGCGGCGGTCGTAGACCGCGTACGCCTCGGCCGCGTCCTCCAGCCTCATGTGGTGCGTGACGAGCGGGCTCGGATCGATCACGCCGCCCGCGAGCATGGCGAGCACGCGGTCCACGTGGCCGATCACGTTCGCCTGGCCGGTGCGAAGCGTGAGCGCCTTGATCCAGACGATCCCCATGTGCAGCTCGATGCGCTCGGCGTAGACGCCGGTGGCGGACACCGTGCCCGCCTTGCGCGTGACGCGGCAGGCGAGGTCGAGGGCGTCGGGGTGCCCCACGGCGTCGATGGCGGCGTCCACGCCGCGCCCGTCCGTGGCGGCCTTGACCGCGGCGCGCGGGTCGTCCTCCGTCAGGTGGACGGGCTCGGCGCCGAACGAGCGCGCCAGCTCGAGGCGCTGCTCGACGCTGTCGATCGCGATCACGCGAGCGGCGCCCGCCGCCCGCGCGGCCTGGACCGCGCACAGCCCGACGGGGCCGAGCCCGAGCACCGCTGTGCTGTCGCCCGGCCTGACGCCCGCCTGGTCGACCGCGTGCCAGCCGGTGCCCATCACGTCGCCCGCGAACAGCGCAACGTCGTCGGACATGCCCTCGGGGACGCGGCGCAGCGTCACGTTCGCGTGCGGGACGAGCACCCGCTCGGCCTGGGCGCCCTGGAGCGAGCCGAGCGTGCTCCCGTGACCGAACACGCGGCTGTCGTCGCACTGGTGATAGTCGCCGCGGCGGCAGAAGAAGCAGTTGCCGCAGGCCGAGCAGTAGCAGCCGAGCACGCGGTCGCCCACGTCCACCTCGGTCACGCCGTCGCCCGCCGCCACGACCGTGCCGACGAACTCGTGGCCGAGCGTGAAGCCCTCCTCGATCGCCACGCGGCCGTGGTAGATGTGCAGGTCTGAACCGCAGACGCCCGTGGCCTCGACGCGCACCACGGCGTCGTCGCGGGCGGCCAGCTCGGGCTCGGGGCGGTCCTCTACGCGCACCTCGCCCGGGGCCTGGAACGTCACGGCCTGCATCAGGCGTGGCAGATTACCCGTGCGATGGCGTTCTACAGGCGGGAGGGAGCGCAGTTCGCGGCGACCGAGTACACGCGCGGGCCCTGGGACCCGGGTGCGCAGCACGCCGGGCCGCCGTCGGCGCTGATCGCGCGCGAGCTCGAGCGCTGCGAGCCGCGCGAGGGCGCGCGGATCGGCCGGATCACGCTCGAGATCCTGAAACCGGTTCCGCTGGCGCGGCTGAGCGTGGAGGCGCGCGTGGTGCGCCCGGGGCGCAGCGTCGAGCTGCTCGAGGCAAGCCTGTCCGGCCCGGACGGCGAGCTGATGCGCGCACGCGCATGGCGGCTGCTCGCGGGCGAGGTGCGACTCGACGAGCCCGATCCGGGCGCGGCGCCCGCCCCGCCCGAGAGCGGCGCCACGCGCGAGTTCTTCCCCACCGGCGAGGGGCTCGGCTACCACACGGCGATGGAGTACCGCTTCGTGCGCGGCAGCTTCCTGGAGCCGGGGCCGGCCACCGTGTGGATGAGGATGCAGGTGCCGCTCGTGGAGGGGGAGGAGCCGTCGCCGCTCGAGCGCGTGCTCGTGGCGGCGGACTCCGGCAACGGGGTCAGCGCGGCGCTCGACTGGACGAGCTACCTGTTCATCAACACCGACCTGAGCGTGCACCTGCTGCGCGAGCCCGTCGGCGAGTTCGTCTGCCTCGACGCGGTCACGCACGTGGACGGGCTCGGGCTCGCGGACACCGCGCTCTGGGACGAGCGCGGCCGGCTCGGCCGCTCTGCCCAGACGCTGCTCGTCAGGGCGCGCTGAGCGCGGCGAGAAAGGCGTCGACGGCGCGGGTGCCCGCGGCGCTGCGCCGCGTGGCGGCGAAGATCTGCCGGCGCAGGCCGGAGCCCGCCAGCGGCCGGAGCGCGAGGCCCCTGCCCTCGCTCCGCCCGCCGAGCGCCGGGACGAGCGCCACGGACAGCCCCGCACGCGCCAGATCGAGCAGCGTCGCGAAGTCCGTCACGTGGTGTCGCACCTGCGGCTCGAAGCCGGCGGCCCGGCAGGCGCGCTCCACCATCGCGGAGTAGGCCGTCCCCGCCCAGGGCGTGGCCCAGCTCTCCTCGCTCAGGTCGGCGAGCCGCACCGGCCCGCCGGCGCGCGCGAGCGGGTGGCGCGCGGGCAGCGCCACGAGCATCTCGTCGCTCCCGAGCTCGTGCCGCTCGAGCCGCGGGTCGCGCTCGCGCGGAGCGTGCGGGTACTCCTCGACGATCGCCACGTCGAGCTCCCCCGCGCGCAGCAGCGGCAGCGACGCCTCGGGCTCGTGGTCGGCCAGCTCGAGGGTGAGCGCCGGATGGCGCTTCGCGAGCTCGGCGAACGCGGGCAGCACGAGGGCCCGGGCGGCGGTCTGGAACGAGCCCACGCGCAGTCGCCCCGTGAGCTCGCCCGTGTCCGCGAGCGCGCGCTCGGCGAGCTCGAGCCGCTCGAGCACCTCGCGGCCGTGCCCGGCGAGCAGGTGTCCCGCGTCGGTGAGGATCACGCCGCGGCCGACGGGCTCGAGCAGCACCCGCCCCGTCTCCGCCTCGAGTTTCGCGAGCTGCTGTGAGACGGCGGAGGGGGTGTAGCCGAGCGCGTCGGCGACCGCCGCGAGGCTGCCGCGGTCCTCGAGCTCGGTCAGCATGCGCAGCCGCGACGCGTTCAACATCGTTCAGTAACGCTAACCGGTTCTGGTGAGAAAGGCGAGTCGTTCTGATCGGAGCTGAGGAGCACCATGCTGCCCATGAGCAGCTATCTCGCATTCGTCGGAGTCGCCGCCGGGACCGTTCTCGTCCCCGGCCCGGATGTCCTCGTGGTGCTGCGGGTCACGCTCGCGGCGGGAACGCGCGCCGGCGCATGGGCGGCGGCCGGTTCCGCCTTCGGCAACCTGCTCTGGGGCACGGCGACGGTGCTCGGCGCGACGGCCCTGCTCGCGGCCTCCACGGAGGCGTTCACCGTGCTCAAGCTCGGGGGCGCCGCCTACCTCGGGCTGCTCGGCGTGCAGTCGCTGCTCGCCGCCCGCCGCGGCGACACGTTCGCCCGCGAGGACGACGACGGGGACGCCGTGGTCTCGCGCCGGCGCGCATTCGGCCGCGGGCTCGCGAGCGACCTCGCGAACGTCAAGGTCGGCCTGTTCTGGACCGCGCTCGTGCCGCAGTTCATGCCAGAGGGCGCCGGCGCCGGGGTGCCGGTCGCGATGGTCACGACGATGGCCCTGCTCGTGTTCGCCGGCCTCGCGGGCTACGCCCTGCTCGCAGGGCGGCTGCGTCACGCGCTCGCGCGCCCGCGCGTGTCCCGCGCCGTGAACGCGGGAGTCGGCGCCCTGCTCGTGGCGCTCGCAGCCAAGCTCGCCGCCGCCGCGCACTGAAGAACCCGATTCGTCAGCGTGCTGACGAATTTCGAGATGCCCCGCGCAGGTCACGGTCGGCCGCGGGTATGGTCGCGCCATGGCATCCAACGCGGTACTGATCACGGGCTGCTCAACGGGCATCGGGCGAGCCACGGCGGAGCGCCTCGCGCGGCGCGGCGACCGCGCGGTCTACGCGACCGCTCGCCGCACGGATGCGATCGAGGATCTGCAGCAGGCGGGCTGCCGCACGCTCGCGCTCGACGTGACCAGCGAGGAGTCGATGGCCGCGGCAGTCGAGACGATCGAGGCCGAGGAGGGCGCGATCGGCGCGCTCGTCAACAACGCGGGCTACAGCCAGAGCGGCGCGGTCGAGACGATCCCGATGGATTCGCTGCGCGCCCAGTTCGAGACGAACGTGTTCGGGCTGGTGCGCATGTGCCAGCTCGTCCTGCCGGGGATGCGCGGCCAGGGCGAGGGGCGGATCGTGAACGTCTCCTCGATGGGCGGCAAGCTCACCTTCCCCGGCGGCGGCGCCTACCACGCCACGAAGCACGCGGTCGAGGCGATCTCGGACGCCCTGCGCTTCGAGGTCGCCGGCTTCGGCGTCCAGGTCTCGATCATCGAGCCCGGCCTGATCAGGACCAGCTTCGCCGACACGGCCGTGGACTCGGTCAACCGCGAGGAGGGCCCCTACGCGCACTTCAACGGCGCCGTGGCGGAGGCCACCGCCGGCGCCTACGACGGCCCGTTCGGCAAGCTCGGCGGTGGCCCCGACGACGTCGCCAGGGCGATCGAACGGGCGCTCACGGCTCGGCGCGCGAAGACCCGCTATCCCGTGACGGCGTCGGCGCGGGTGTTCATGACGCAGCGCCGGCTGCTGCCCGATCGCGCCTGGGACCGCGTGGTGGGAACCTCGTTCCCGCGCCCGGCGCCCAAATAGACTCATTCCGATGGCGTACTTCAAGGACGCGGACGAGGTCTATGCGTACATCGGCCGGCTCTTCGAGGAGCTGGCCGTGGACGACGAGCTGGCCCCGAAGTTCCGCAAGGCGAACACGATCGTCCAGTACCAGTACCGCGAGCCCGAGTCGCAGATCACGGTCAACCTGGTCGAGGGCGGGGACGGCCAGGTCGACTGCGGCACCACGACGATGGAGCCGGAGGTCGTGATGACGATGGACGCCGACACCGCGCACCGCTTCTGGCTCGGCAAGGTCAACGTGACGGTCGCGCTCGCGCGCGGGCAGATGAAGGCGAGGGGCCCGGTCGCGAAGATCCTCAAGCTGGTCCCGCTGGTCAAGCCGGTGTTCCCGCGCTATCGCGCGATGCTCGAGCAGGACGGTCGCCAGGACCTGCTCGACGCCGCCTGATGGAGGCCTCCGCGCTCGACGCGCTTCCCCTCAAGGGCTTCAAGGACTTCTACCAGTACGCCTCGCCCACCCGCGTGATCGCGGGGCGCGGCCTGCTCGAGTCGACCGGCTTCGAGTTCAACAAGGAGGGCGCGCGACGCGTCTTCGTCCTCACCGACCCCGTCGTTCGCGGCACGGGCCTGGTCGAGAAGGTCGAGGCCGGGGTGGCCGACGGCGGCCTCGAGGTGGCGGGCGTGTTCGACGACATCCCGCAGGATTCCTCGACCGAGGTCTGCGAGCGGGCGGCCGCCGCCGCGAAGGAGGCGGGCGCCGACTCGTTCCTCGCCGTGGGCGGAGGCTCCGTTATGGACACGGCGAAGGTCGCCGACGCCCTGTTCACGCACGGCGGCAGCGCGCGCGAGCAGGAGGGCTTCTTCCTGATGCCGCGCGAGGACGACGGCATGGGGCGCCCGCTCGAGATCGCTCCGCTCGCGTGCATCCCCACCACCGCGGGGACGGGCAGCGAGGTCTCGATGGCCGCGGTCATCAAGGACCACGAGGAGAAGGTCAAGCTCGAGATCGCGGACTTCCCGCTGTTCCCGCGGCTCGCGATCCTCGACCCGGAGACGACCGTGACGCTGCCCCCGCCGGTCGCGGCCGCGACCGGCATGGACGCGACGACGCACGCGATCGAGACCTACGTCTCTCAGGACTGGAGCCCGCACGGCGACGCCCGCGCGCTGCACGCGCTGCGCATGATCCGCGACAACCTCGAGCGCGCCGTCGAGCGCGGGCCGGAGGACGAGGAGGCCCGCGGCAACATGCTCGTGGCCGCGAGCCTCGCGATCTCGCTCGCGCTCGGCTCGGTCCATGCGATGTCGCATCCCGCCGGCGCGCAGTTCGGCGTGCCGCACGGCGTGGCGAACGCGATCCACCTCCCGCACGTGGTCCGCTTCAACGCCGCGGGCGCCGATGACATCGCGGACCGCTACCGCGACATCGCCGAGCTGTTCGGCGTCGAGTCGGGCGGGCCCGGCGAGGCCGTGGGCGATGCGCTCGCGCTTCACCTCACCGAGCTCACCGCCCGGCTCGGCCTGCCCACCCGGCTGTCCGAGGTGGGAGTGCCGGAGTCCGGCATCCCCGCGCTCGTCGACGGGGCGATGGGGGACGGCACCACGCTGCTGAACCCGCGCGAGATGTCGGAGGAGGACTACGAGCGCCTCTACCGCGCGGCGCTCTGATCCTCCTCGCGCTCGGCGGTCACGGTCTCCTTCAGCGTCGCGCGGCCGGTGTGCTTGGGCCGCCAGCGCAGCAGCTTGCGCGCGCGGTCCGTCTTCATCAGGACGGGCTTCTTCACGGAGTGGAGCCAGGCGACCGACGCGGGCACGAGCGGCAGCCGCGTGACGACCTCGGTCGTCACGTCCACGAGCGGCTTCGGCACCGCCACCGAGTACCAGCCGAGCGCGTCCGCGACCCTCGCCATGGTGAGGGTGCCGTTGCCCGCCAGGTTGTAGGGCCCGGGCTCGCCGACGCCCCGCACGCCCAGCGCGAACGCGCTCGCCACGTCGTCCGCGTGCACGAGCTGGAACGGCGTGCCGGGATCGGGGATCACGGGTTTGAGCGCGGGCACCATGCCGAGCAGGCGCACCACCTGGTCCGGCATCGCCTCGCCGAGCCGGAAGTACGGGATCTCCTTGAGGAACGTGCGCGATTCCGGACCGGCGACGATGCAGGGCCGGAAGGCGTAGGCCACCGTGCGGCGCCGGCGCATGAGCACCTCGGCGAGCACGGCCTCGACCTCGGCCTTCTGCTGCGAGTAGGGGTGCTCGGGCGAGCCGCGCGCCGATACGTCCTCGGTCAGCCAGTCCGGGTTGTCGTCGTGGAAGCCGTAGGCCGCGACGCTCGACGCGTAACAGATGCGCTCGGCGCCCGCCTTCGCCGCGGCCTCGAACACGCGCCGTGAGCCGTCCACGTTCAGCGCGTGCGTGGCGTCGCTCGCGCTCAGGATCGCGAAGGCGAGATGCACCACCACGTCCGCGCCCTTGACGAGATCGCGCACGCTCCCGTCGTCGCTCACGTCACCCTGGCGGTACTCCGTCTTCTTCCAGCCGCGGTCGGCGGGGTCGAACGGCCGGCGCGCCATCCCGATCACCCGGCGGACGGCGCGCGAGCGCTCGAGGGCGCCGACGATCGACAGCCCGAGGTCCCCCGTGGGCCCGGTGACAGCGACGGTCAGGCCGGTCGCCGGCATGGGGCCTTTCTACCTCATGCGGGCGCCCCGTGTCAGGAGCGCGGCGTCTGGCGCAGCCGTCGCGGTGATCGTTCCGCAAGCACGGACTCGCAGCCGCTCAGGATGTCGATCCGGTCGGCGTACGCGACGTCGTCGCCATCGCCGCATGCCACCCGGTCACGGCGGCCGTCGAAGGCGTCCACGATGTCGTCGCCCGCGCCCGAGTCGATCGAGTCGCCCGCGCCGCCGCCCGAGATGAAATCCGCGCCCTCGCCGACGGTGCGGATTCGGTCCCGCCCGCCGTTTCCGCGCACCTCGATGTCGCCGCCGCTGCCCGTGACGGTGTCGTTGCCCCCGCCCGCCACGATCGTCGTATCGCCGCCCTCGGCGCTCACGCGGTCGGCGCCCGAGCCGGCGTCCGCGACGTCGCCCGGGCTCGCGAAGATGCGGTCGCGCCCGACGCCGCCGAAGAGCCGGTCGGCGTCGGCCTGACCGACCAGCGAGTCGTTGCCCACTCCGCCGATGACGAGGTCCTCGCCCGCCCCGGCATAGACGGCGTCGTTGCCGTTGCCCGCGTCCACGTGGTCGTCGCCCGTGCCGCCGATGACGAAGTCGAGCCCGTCGCCGCCGTCGACCTGGTCGTCGCCGCTGCCCGCCTCGAGCCAGTCGCTCGCGGCGCCGCCGACCAGCGTGTCGTTGCCGCCCTCGCCGTAGATCTGATCGGGCTCGGCCGTGCCGTTCAGCGTCTCCCCGGCTTCGGTGCCGATCACGTCCTCGGCGAGCGCCGCCGCGACCGGGATGGCGAGCAGGGCCGCCGTGGCCGCCGCCGTGGTGAGGAGACGCTTCATCACGTCCTTGAACAATCTCGCGGCCCCCGGGTTGCGGAGCTCACGCGTCCTCGTAGCCGGGCTCGCCCGGCAGCAGGATCGCGGGCACCCCCTCGCGCTCGACGACCTTCGGCAGCACCGGCTCGACCTCGCGGGCGCGCGCGGCGCCGAGCGTCGCGCCGACCCCCTGCGTCGCGTCGAGCAGCTCGAGGTGCTTGATCGTCGGGAACACGAGCTTCAGCTCGCCGCGCCCGCGCGCCGCGAGCGCCTCGCTCGGGCGCAGCCAGCGCGCGTCGACGCACTCGCTGCCGTCGGGCTCGGCCACCGTTCCCTCCGGAGCCTCGACGGCGAAGAACCAGGTGTCGAAGCGGACCGGGACCTCGACCGGCGTGATCCAGCGTGAGAACGGGACGAGGTCGGCATCGGGGGGCAGCCTGACGCCCGCCTCCTCCTCGAGCTCGCGCCGCCCGGTGGCCTCGAGGCTCTCGTCCTCGGCGTGCGTGGCGCCGCCGGGAAACACCCATGCGCCGCCCATGAAGCGCTGCTCCGGATTGCGCTCGACGAGCAGCACCTCGTGGCCTTCCGGGGCCTCGCGGAGCAGGATCACGGAGACCGCCTCGCGCGGCGTCATCGGCCCAGGCTACCCGTTAGGCTTGCCCGCCTCGTGAGCGAGACCGCGACGAATCAGATGTGGATGTGCACGTCCTGCGGGTTCATCTACGACCCCGATGAGGGCGACCCGGACGGGGGCATACCTCCGGGCACCGCCTTCGAGGACATCCCGAACGACTGGTTCTGCCCGGTCTGCGGCGCTCGCAAGAAGGACTTCGAGCCGTACGAGGGCTAGGCCGCGGCGGAGAGCGCCGCGGGCGCCGTGGCCGCGTCGATCGCCTCGGCGGTGATCGCGACGAGCCGGCGCAGGCACGACTCGGAGATCGAGAGCGGCGGCATCAGCACGACCGTGTCCCCGAGCGGCCGCACGAGCGCTCCGCGGCGGCGGGCCTCGAGGGTGACCCGGTGCCCCATGCGCAGGGGCAGCGGGTGCTCGCCCAGGTCGATCCCGGTCATGAAGCCGACGCGCCTCACCTCGTGGACCGCGGGGTGCTCGCCGACGTCCTCGAGCAGCCGCGCGAGCAGTTCGATCTTCGGCTGCAACAGCTCGAGCGTCCGCTCCTCCTCGAAGACGTCGAGGGTCGCCGACGCGGCGGCGCAGGCGAGCGGGTTGCCGGTGTAGGTGTGGCCGTGGAAGAAGGTGCGGAACTCCTCGAACTCGCCGAGGAAGCCCTCGTAGACCCGCTCGGTCGCGAGGGTGGCCGCGAGCGGCAGGTAGCCGCCCGTGATCCCCTTCGCGAGGCACATCAGGTCGGGCGCCACGTCCTCGTGCTCGCAGGCGAACATGCGCCCGGTGCGGCCGAAGCCGGTGGCCACCTCGTCCGCGATCAGCAGCACGCCGTAGCGGTCGCAGAGCTCGCGCACGCCGCGCAGGTAGCCGGGCGGGTGCACGAGCATCCCGGCGGCGCCCTGTACGAGCGGCTCCATGATCACCGCCGACACCTCGCCGTGATGCTGCGCGAGCAGTGCCTCCATCGCGTCGAGGTCGCCGGGCTCCGCCTTCAGCGTGTCGAACAGGAGCGGCCTGTACATCGAGTGGAAGAGGTCGATCCCGCCGACCGAGACCGAGCCGATCGTGTCCCCGTGGTAGGCCATCCGGAGCGCGACGAAGCGCGGCCGCGACTCGCCTCGCTGCTGCCAGAACTGGAACGCCATCTTGAGGGCGATCTCCGTCGCGGTCGAGCCGGAGTCCGAGTAGAAGACGCGCGTCAGCCCCTCCGGTGCGAGCTCGACGAGCCGCCGCGCGAGCTCGATCGCGGGCCGGTGGCTGAGGCCGAGCATCGTCGAGTGCGCCACGCTGTCGAGCTGCTCGCGCACGGCGGCGTCGATGCGCGGGTGCGCGTGGCCGTGGACGTTGCACCAGAGCGAGGATGTCCCGTCGATGTAGCGGCGTCCCTCGATGTCGACCAGGTCGGTGCCCTCGCCGCGATCGATGATCACGGGGTCTTCGTCCGCCCATCCGCGCTGCTGGGTGAAGGGGTGCCAGAGGTGCTTGCGGTCGGCGTCGACGAGGTCCATGGGAGGGCAAGCTACGCCCGGAACAGGACGGCACCACCAGCTACAGTGCCCGCCCTATGGCCCGAGGACTCCTGGGCTGCGTCTGCCGTCGCGCGGCTCGGGCGTCGTCTGGTGGGACACCGGGCCGTTCCGTCCCGACCCGGCGCCCGAGGGTGAGGGCACGCCGGCCGCGCCGCTCACGAACGTGCCGCCGCGCGAGGGCAAGGACCCGCACGGCGCGCCGCGCTCCGAGGTCTCGGCACGGGTTCAGAAGTCGGAGTTCCTGAAGGTGCGCGGCCGCATCGTCGAGGTCTGCGGCGCAGAGCCCTGCTACGCGAGGGGATGGACCGGGCTTCCCTGAGCCCGGTCGCCCGCCCGCCGCTCACTAGTCTGCGGAACGCCATGCCGCCCCTGCCCCTGCTCGTCTTCGTCGTCGGGACGGGCTCGCTCGGCGCGGAGATCGCCGCCGTGCGCCTGCTCGCTCCCTACTTCGGCGCGTCCACGGTCGTGTGGGCGAACACGATCGGGATCGTGCTCGTGGCGCTCTCGATCGGCTACTGGATCGGCGGGCGGCTCGCCGACCGCAGGCCCGAGCTGCGCGGTCTCTGCATGCTCGCCCTGGTCGCGGCCGGGCTGCTCGCGATCGTCCCCTTCGCCGCGGACCCGATGCTCGACCTGGCGGTCGAGGCGCTCGACGAGATCTCGGCGGGCGCCTTCCTCGGTTCGCTGATCGGCGTGCTCGTGCTGGTGGCGGTCCCGGTGCTGCTGCTCGGCGCCGTCTCGCCCTGGGCGATCCGCCTCGCGGTCACGTCGGTCGACGAGGCGGGGACCGTGGCGGGGCGCCTCTACGCGCTCTCCACGGCGGGCTCCCTGGTCGGCACGCTGCTGTCGGCGCTCCTGTTCATCCCGCTCGTGGGAACGCGGCGGACCTTCCTCATCTTCGCGCTCGCGATCGCGGTGGTCGCCGTGCTCGGGCTGCGTCCCATGAAGCGCTGGGCGCTCGCCCCGGCCGCGATCGCCCTGCTGATCGCGCTGCCGGTCGGGACGCTCAAGGCCTCGACCGAGGACGGCGGCGTGGTCATC
The DNA here is from genome assembly GCA_963808775.1 of uncultured Thermoleophilaceae bacterium. GTDB lineage: Bacteria > Actinomycetota > Thermoleophilia > Solirubrobacterales > Thermoleophilaceae > JACVRW01. The sequence goes on along the minus strand of CAWEGR010000004.1, from coordinate 618,197 downwards.
CACGAGGCCGACACGGAGTATCAGTACGCGCGCGTGATCGAGTACCCGGACGGGACGCGCACGCTCGAGCTGAACGAGGGCCAGGCGGACCACTCGATCTGCGAAGCGGAGTGCGAGCCCGGGCCGGAGGGGCCGCAGCGCGCCACCTCCGTGCTGACGGGGGACGTCTGGGACGGCCATCTCGTGCTCCAGTTCGCGGCGAACCCGGAGCCGCCGGAGCGGGTCGCGATCCTCGGCAACGCGGCCGGCACGACGGCGCGGGCCTACGAGTACTTCTTCCCCGAGACGCAGGTCGACGGCGTCGAGATCGACCCCGAGCTGTCCGACATCGGGCGCGAGTACTTCGACATGAACAACCCGAACCTGCGGCTGTTCCACGAGGACGCGCGGCCGTTCCTGCGCCGGGCCGAGGAGCGCTACGACGTCATCTCGGTCGACGCCTACCGCCAGCCCTACATCCCGTTCTACCTCACCACCGTCGAGTTCTTCGAGACGGTGCGCGACCGCCTCGCGCCGGGTGGCGTGCTGATCGTCAACGCGGGTCACCCGGAGGGACAGGACGAGCTCGAGAAGGTGCTCACGGCCACGATCTCCGAGGTCTTCCCGCACGTCCTGCGCGACCCGATCGAACCGACGAACACGCTGATCCTGGCGAGCGAGGCCCCGCTGTCCGCCGAGCGGCTGCGAGCGGCCGTCCCGACGCTGCCGCCGGGGCTCCGGTCCACCGCGGCGGGGGCCGCGACGCGGCTCGAGGAGCCGTTGCGCGGCGGCGAGGTCTACACCGACGACAAGGCGCCGGTCGAGTGGCTGATCGACAAGTCGATCGTCGACTACGCGAGCGGGGGAGAGGCCGACTGACCGACGTCGCCGTGATCGGCGGAGGTGTGGTCGGATGCGCGGCGGCCGCGTTTCTCGCCGAGGCGGGCGCGAAGGTCGAGGTCTACGAGCGCGACGAGGTGGGGAGCGGCGCCAGCGGCCGCAACTCCGGGGTGGTGCAGCACCCGTTCGACCCGGTGCTCGCCGAGCTCCACACGGAGACGGTCGACATCCTGCGCTCGCTCGAGCACCTCGACCTGCCCGAGGAGCCGGCCGGCGTGCTGATGCTGTCCCGTGACCGCAGCGAGGTCGAGGCGGTCGCGAGCGAGATCGCGCGCGACGTTCCCGAGCTCGACCCCGTGGTGCTCGGCCCGCGCGAGCTCGCCGGCGTGGAGCCCGCGATCGCGCCCGGGGTGCGGGCGTGCCGGCTCGAGACGGGCTACCCCGTGGGGCCGCTGGCGGCGACGCGCGCCCTTGCGCGCCGCGCGCACGCGGCCGGAGCCGTCTTCCGCGAGCACGAGGTCGCCTGGCCCTGGATCGGCGCGGGCAAGGCGCGCGGCGTGATCGCGGCAGGGGTGCGGCGCGCGGCCGAGAGCGTGCTCGTGACGGCCGGGCCCTGGACCCCGGAGGTCGTCGACACCACACGCGCCTGGCGTCCGATCGGGGCGGTCTGGGGGGTGGTGTTGGAGATCGCGCTCGCCGGAGCCTCCGCGCCACGTGGTCGAGCAGACCGGCGTGGAGGCCGTGGCGGCAGGGCCGCAGGCGCTCCAGGACGGAGCGGTGTTCAGCGCGGTGCCGGCGCCGGGCGGGGAGAGCGTCTCGCTCGGCTCGACCTTCCTGCGCGACGAGCCCGAGCCCGAGGCCTGGGAGGGCCGGATCCGGCGCGCGGCGCGGGACTTCCTGCCCGGGGTGGCCGGGGCCGAGGTGATCGGGCTGCGCGCCTGCGCGCGCCCGCAGTCGTTCGACGGCCGCCCGCTCGTGGGGCCCGCGCTCGGCATCGACCGGCTCTGGGTGGCCGCGGGCCATGGGCCGTGGGGCATCTCGACCGGAGCCGCCACCGGACGCCTCGTGGCGGACGCGCTGCTCGACCGCGGCGAGATCCCCGCGGCGCTGTCAGCCGCGCGCGCGTCCGGGTAGCTTCCTCGGGAGGCCTAGAGAGGAGCGACCGTGGGATTCCGCAAGTACGAGCTGACCGGCTACGAGGAGATGTGCGCTGCGCACCGCTGGGAGGTTCCCGAGCGCTACAACATCGCGCACGACGTCTGCGACAAGCACGCCCCGGACAGGCTCGCGATGGTCTGGGAGGACTGGACCGGGGCCGAGCGGCGCGTGACCTTCGGCGAGCTGCGCGAGCTCTCGAACCGCTTCGCGAACGTGCTGCGCGCCCATGGCGTGGAGCGCGAGGACCGGGTCGCGACGCTCCTGCCCTCCCTGCCCGAGACCGCCGCGGCGTTCATCGGGACCTACCGCTCGGGCGCGATCCTGCTGTCGCTCTCGGTGCTCTACGGCGACGAGGGCATCGAGCACCGGCTGCGCGACTCCGGGGCGAGGGTCGTGGTCACGAACGCGGCCAACCGCGACCGCATCCCCGACGGGCTCGCCGAGACCGTGCTCGTGCTCGACGAGGGGCTGCTCGAAGAGATGGCGGCCGCCTCGCCCGACTTCGAGACGGTCGACACCGCGGCCGACGACCCCGCGCAGCTCTACTACTCCTCCGGGACCACCGGCCTTGCGAAGGGCATCCTCCACGCCCACCGCTACCTGCTCGCCCACGAGGAGTTCGAGTTCTGCCACGACGTGCGGGACGGCGAGCTCTTCCACGGGTCGGGCGAGTGGGCGTGGGCGGCCGGCATCTGCCCGCTGCTCGGCCCCTGGCGCTACGGGGCGGTGGCCCTGGTGCAGGCGCGCGAGGCGGGCTACGACCCCGAGGAGCACCTGCGCTTCCTGTCGAAGCACGGGGTCGAGAACATGTTCACGACCCCAACGGCTCTGCGGGCGATGACGGGCGTCGAGCGTGCCGGCGAGCGCTATCCGCTCGACCGCCTGCGCATCACGTGCTCGGCGGGCGAGCCGCTCAACCCCGAGGTGATCCGCTGGTTCCGCGAGCAGTTCGGCATCACGGTGCTCGACTACTACGGGCTGACCGAGAGCTATCCGCTGTGCGGCAACCTCCCGACGATGGAGGTGCGCGAGGGCTCCATGGGCCGGCCGATGCCCGGCTGGGACGTGCAGATCCTCGACGAGGATGAGCGGCCGCTGCCGACCGGCGAGCGCGGCGAGATCTGCCTGCGCGCGCGCTCGAACCCGCACTACCCGATCGGCTACTGGAACCGCCCGGAGGACACCGAGGAGGTCTTCGGCGGCGACTGGTTCCACACGAAGGACGCCGCGACCGCCGACGAGGACGGCTACATCTGGTACGCCGGCCGCGCCGACGACGTGATCATCTCGGCGGGCTACCGGATCGGGCCGTTCGAGGTCGAGTCCGCGTGTGTCGAGCATCCGGCGGTCAAGGAGGCCGCCGTGGTGGCGAGCCCCGACGAGCGCCGCGGCGACCTCGTCAAGGCGTTCATCGTGCTCGCGGGCGGCTTCGAGGCGAGCGACGAGCTGGCCGCCGAGATCAAGGCGCACGTTCGCGAGCACCACTCGGCCTACGCCTACCCGCGCGAGATCGAGTTCGTCGACGACCTGCCGAAGACGCTCACCGGCAAGATCCGGCGCGTCGAGCTGCGCGAGCAGGAGCGCGAGCGCAAGGGGATGGCGGTCTAGCCGCTCGAGCTCGGCCAGTTGCGCGAGCGCGCGGCGGGTCTCCGCGTTACGCCGATTCCCGAGCGCCGCGAGGGCGTCGCTTTCCAGCTGCTCGAGCACGCGCTCGGCTACGGGTTCGAAACGCCGCGCCTTGGCGGTCAAGCTGACGAGGGTCGCGCGCCCGTCGTTCGGATCGGGCGAGCGCTCCACTAGGCCCTCGCGCTCGCACAGGCGGACGAGCGTCGTGACCGTCTGCTTCGACAGTCGCGCCCTGCGAGCGATCTCGCCCATGCGCAGCCCATCCTCCTCGAGCAGGGGAACGAGCACCGAGCCGTAGGCCGGCCGGACTTCGGCGAAGCCCGCCTCCGCAAAGCCCTCGGCGAGCCGCTCGTTCCAGCGCTGCGAGGCCTTCGCGAGGAGGAAGCCGAGGTTTGCGCGGGTTGCGTGGGCCACCCGCCGGAATCTATGCGGCGGGTGAGGGCGCGGCGCCCCAGGGGTCGTCGATCAACACGCCCCACGAGCCGTCGGGACGCCGGCGCAGCACGTCCGAGCTGATGCGCCTTCGAGCCCTCAAGGCGAATCGGGGCGCCGTCCGGCCCCGTCCCCTCGAGCTCCCAGCGATATGAGACGAGCGCCGTGTGAGGCCCCTCCAGCACCTTCTGGACCTCGCCGCTCATCCGGGCTTCATGTCGAGAAACGGCTCGAAGGGCAGAGCGGATCGCGCGGCGTCCCTGGACGGCGACGCCGGGCTCGGGGGCGAAGACTGCGTCCTCCTCGTACAGCTCGAGCAGGACGTCGAGGCGAGCCTCGCTCAGCAGGCGCGAGAAGCGCTCGATCGTTGCGGCAGGCGTGGATGACGACAACGAGAACTCCTCTTCCGAGAAATTAGTCCGATATCAGACTATGATCGACCAACCCGAGATGACGAGCCCGGGCTAGAGCACCGGCATGAGCGGGATGTCCCACAGGATCGCCGCGACCACAAACGCGGCGAGCCCCAGCGCCACCACGGTGCCGGCCACCATGCGCTGCGTGCGCGTGGTCTGCTCGGCACGTTCGGCGACGCTGTCGCCGAACACGATCGCCCGCTCGAGCAGCCGCTCCGCCCAGTCGAACTCGAGCGCGATGAAGCTGATCCCGACGAGGATCGTCACGAAGCCCGGCCCCGGCACGCCGGGCGCCGACAGCACGACGCCCGCGATGATCACGAACACGCCGAAGACGACGATCGCCGCGCGCACGAGGATGTTGCGCTGCTTGTGCCGCAGCTTGCGCTCACGCAGCTTCAGGAGCAGCGTCGGGATCTCCTCGCCCTCGTCGAGCGGGTGCTCCTCCGCGGCCATTCCCCGAGGTTAAGGGAGCCAGTCCGCGAGCGGCAGCGTGGCCCCCGCGGCGGCCAGCCCGTGGCGCCCGGTGCGTGGCAGGCCGCTGACCGCCACCCCCGCGAGGCGCTCGACCGTCGCGCGGTTCGAGCTCTCGATCGGGCTCGGTTCAGCGGGCCAGGGCGTCATCACGATCCCCGCTACCTCGAGGCCGACCGCGCGGGCCGCCTCGACCGTCAACAGCGTGTGGTTGATCGTGCCGAGCCCGGTGCGGGAGGCGATCACGAGCGGGAGCGCGAGGTCGCGCGCGAGATCGCGCACGAGGTAGCCCGGCGTGATCGGCACGAGCAGGCCGCCGACGCCCTCGCACACCAGCGCGTCGGCGCCCGCGGCCGCGGCGCGCGCGGCGTCGAGCAGGCGCGCGGGCTCGATCGTGGTCCCGGCGAGCTCGGCCGCGAAGTGCGGCGAGAGCGGCGGGTCGAACGTGTACGGCGCGACGTCGCCGGCCCCCTGGCCGGCGCTCGACACGCCTGCCAGCAGCTCGTGGTCGCGCCCGAACTCGCCCTCCGGGTCCGTCAGGCCCGTGACGGCGGGCTTGAAGGCCGCGACGCGCTCGCCGCGCGCGGCCAGAGCGGAGCAGATCGCGGCCGCCACGACCGACTTGCCGACCTCGGTGTCGGTTCCGGTGACGAACAGGCCGCGCACGCCGAGCCGCGACCTCGCTCAGGCGCGCAGAAGGGATCAGGCGCCAGCGCCGGACGGACCAGCAGTCGCGCCTCGCGCAGCGCGAGCGGAGCCCAGCCGGACGCCCGCCGCTCGGCGGACGCCTGACGACGAACCGTCCCGCGCGCACTAGGCCGCGTCGCGCAGGCCGTCGAAGACGCGGCCGCGGGCCGGTGCGTCAGCGGACGCGCGCTCGGGCGCGGCGGGCGCCGGCACCGCGCCGCGCGCCGAGGCGGGCACGCAGGCGGCGAGCACGCGTGCGGCCTCGCGCAGCTCCGACTTCGTGTGCGACGCCATCACCGCGAGGCGCAGGCGCGAGGTGCCCTCGGGGACGGTCGGCGGCCGGATCGCCTGGGCGAACACCCCGCGCTCGAGCGCCCGCTCGCTCGCGCGCACGGTCGCGGACGCGTCGCCGACGATCACGGGCAGGATCTGCGTGACCGAGCCGGGCGGCACCGCCAGATCCTGCTCGGCGAGTGCCTCGCGCAGAACGCCGGCGTTGCGCTGCAGCTTCTCGACGCGCCGCGGCTGCTCGCGCAGCAGCTCGAGCGCCGCCATCGCGGCGGCCACGGCCGGCGGCGAGAGGGCGGTCGAGAAGATCAGGGTGCGCGCGGTGTTGATCAGGTACTTCGACATCGCCTGGTCGCAGCAGACGAACGCGCCGTAGGAGCCGAGCGCCTTGCCGAGCGTGCCGACCAGCACGTCGACCTCGTCCTCGAGCCCCGCGGCGGCGACCGCCCCGCGGCCGTCGGGGCCGATGGCGCCCGTCCCGTGGGCGTCGTCGACCATCACCCGCGCGTCGTAGCGCTGGCCGAGCTCGACGATGCGCTCGAGCGGCGCGATGTCGCCGTCCATCGAGAAGACGCCGTCGGTCACGATCAGCGAGCCGCGCCCCGCCGCCTGGCGCAGGCCCCACTCGAGGTGGTCCGTGTCGCAGTGGTCGTAGACGAACGTCTCCGCCTTCGCGAGCCGGCAGCCGTCGATGATCGAGGCGTGGTTGAGCGAGTCCGAGAAGACCACGTCGCCCTCGCGCGCGAGCGCCGAGACGACGCCGGCGTTGGCGAGGTAGCCGGAGCCGAACAGGAGGCACGCCTCGGAGCGCCCCAGGTCGCGCAGGCCCTCCTCGAGGCGGCGGTGGATCGTCATGTTGCCGGACACGAGCCGCGACGCCCCCGAGCCGGCGCCGTAGCGCATGGCCGCCTCGGCCGCCGCCTCGCGCACGCGCGGATGGTCGGCGAGCCCGAGGTAGTTGTTCGAGCAGAGCAGCAGGACCGGCTTGCCGTCGAGCAGGACGCGCGGGCCCTGCGGCCCCGACACCGCGCGCATGCGCCGGTAGAGGCCGCGGTCGCGGATCTCGCTGAGCCGGTCCTCGATGTCCGAGCTCACGCGGCCCTGCCCTCGACCTGGACGATCTCGGGGAAGCGGTTGGGAGCGCCGTCCGGGCGCGGGCGGCACCGAGGTCTTCTTGCGGTGGCGAAGCTGGGTCGAGGGATCCCAGAAGTTGGCCTCGGCCTGCGAGTCGACGAGCTCGTCGACGGGGGTGCGCGGCGTCTCGCCCGCGAGCCAGCCGTCGCGGTTGTCGGGGCGCGGGTTCGAGCCGTTGTCGTCCTGGCGCGCCACGTTCAGGCCGAGCTCCTCGAACATGGCGCGATCCCATTCGGGCTCAGAGCCGAGCGTGGTGAGGAAGTTGCCCATCATGACCCCGTTCAGCCCGGCCCTGACGGCGAGCTTCTGAAACTCGCCGGCGCCGAGGTTCTCGTTGCGCCCGCCGCAGAGGCGGAAGAGCGCGCCGGGGATGACGAGCCGGAAGATCGCGACCCACTGCACGGCCTCCCACGGGTCCATCAGCTCGCGGTCGCCGAACTTCGTTCCCGGCCGCGGGTTCAGGAGGTTGATCGGCACCGAGGTGGGCTCGAGGTCGGAGAGCTGGAAGGCCATCTCGACGCGCTGCTCGCGCGACTCGCCGAGGTTGAGGATGCCGCCCACGCAGGTCTCGAGCCCCGCCTCGCGGACGGCGTCGATCGTGCGCAGCCTGCCCTCGTAGCGAACCGTGGTCGAGACCTCCGGGTAGTAGCTCTCGGCCGTCTCGACGTTGTGGTGCACCCTCTGGATGCCCGCCTCGGCGAGCGCCTTCGCGCGCGCGCTCGACATGTGGCCGATCGAGGCGCAGCGCTTCAGGTTCGTCTCCCGCGCGACGAGCCGCGCGCCCTCGAGGATGTTCTGGAAGTCCCGCTTCGAGAGCCCCTGGCCCTGCGTGACCATGCAGAACCGGTGCGCGCCGGCGGCCTCCGCCGCGCGCGCGTGCTCGAGGATCTGCTCCGGGGTCATCATCGCGTGCATCGGCGTGTCGGCCTCCGCGAAGCGCGACTGCGAGCAGAAGCCGCAGTCCTCCGCGCAGCCCCCCGACTTCGCGTTGACGAGCGAGCACATGTCGGTCGAGTCGCCGAAGCGCTCGAGCCGCACCCGCCAGGCGCGGTCGACCAATGCCTCGATCTCGGCATGGTCTTCGATCTCGCCGAGTCGCAGCGCCTCTTCGCGGGAGATGAGAGAGGGCACGTTCGGCGCCACCGTAGGCGTCGTGCCGGACGGACAGCGGGTTTCCCGCCGCTCTCAGCGCCCCTTCCAGCGCGGTTTGCGCTTCTCCGCGAAGGCCGCCACGCCCTCGCGGAAATCCTCGGAGCGAAAGCACGACTCGCGCAGCTCGATCAGCTCCTGCTCGACCTCGGCGGGGAGCGGCTGCGCCCGCAGCGCGCGGATCGCCCGCTTGTTGCCGGCGAGCGAGAGCGGCGCGTTCGACGCGATCTCCGCCGCCAGCGAAAGCACGCGCTCGCCGAGCGCCTCGGGCTCCACGACCTCGTTGACGAGCCCCATCGCCGCCGCCCGCTCGGCCTCGATGTTGCGGCCCACGTAGAACAGCTCCGCGGTCCCCGCGGGCCCGCAGACGTCGATGAACTTCCGCAGCCCCGTGTGCGAGTAGATCAGCCCGAGCTTCGCCGGCGGCATCCCGACCTTGATCCCGCGCGCGGCCAGCCGGATGTCGCAGGTGATCGCGAGCTCGAGCCCTCCGCCGATCGCGTGGCCGTTCAGCTCCGCGACGACGGGATACGGGTAGGCCTCGAGCGCCTCGAGCGCGTCGTGGAACGGGTGGGCCACGAGGCGCTCGGCCGACTCCTCGAAGGACTGTCCCTGGAGGTTGCCGATGTCGTAGCCCGCCGAGAAGACCGTGCCGGTGCCGCGGATCACGAGGCAGCGGGCGTCGAGCGTGCGCGCGTGCCCGGCGAGCGCGTCGAGGATCTCGTGGTCGAGCGCGCCGCGCCGCTCCGGGTTCGCGATCGTCAGGCGCGCGACGCCCTCGGCGGGCCGGTCGAGCTCGAGCTTGGTCACTCGAGGACGACGAGCGTGTCGCCCTCGGAGACCGACTGCCCCTCCTCGCAGACGATCTGCTTCACCGTCCCCGGATCCTCGGCCTCGACCGGCATCTCCATCTTCATGGACTCGAGGATCACGAGCGTGTCGCCCTCGTCGACCTTTTGGCCGAGCTCGCACTCGATCTTCCAGACGGTTCCGGTGATGTGAGCCTCGACGTCGGGCAAGTCCGTTCCTCCTCGGGATCGCGGTGCGGGCAAGATATCGGCATGGCCAGCCGTACTCGCTACGCCCTGAACGGCGACGTGAGCCTCGCCTACGAGGTGCGCGGGGAGGGTGAGCGCGACATCCTCGTCACCTCGGGATGGGTGGGCTCGTTCGCGAGCGTGCGCGGCTATCCGCCGATGGAGCGCTGGCACGAGCGGCTGGGACGGCTCGGGCGGGTGATCATGTGGGACAAGCGCGGCACCGGGCTCTCGGAGCGGCTACCGGAGGACCGGGTGCCGACGTTCGAGGAGCGCATGGACGACATGCGGGTGGTGCTCGACGCCGCGGAGAGCGAGCGCGCCGTCGCCCTCGGCCTCTCTGAGGGCGGCGCCCTGAGCGCGCTGTTCGCCGCGAGTCACCCCGACCGGGTCGAGGCGCTCGCGCTCGTGGGCGCGTTCGCGCGCACCCTGTGGGCCGAGGACTACGAGTGGGCGGCCACGGCCGAGCTGTCGGAGCGCTTCAACGAGGCCGTGCGCGACAGCTGGGGCGACAGCGCCTGGCTGCTGAAGCTCTGGGCGCCGAGCGTGGCGGACGACCCGTTTGCACAGGAGCACTGGAACCTGATGACGACCGGCGGCGCCACGCCGCGCACCGCGCTCGCGTGGCTGCGCCTCACGCAGGACCTGGACATACGCGACGTCCTGCCCGCGATCCGCGTCCCGACGCTCGTGATCCATCGCGAGGGCGACCGGATCATCAACGTGGGGCACGGGCGCTACCTCGGCGAGCACATCCCCGGCGCCCGCTACGTCGAGCTCCCTAGGGAGGACCACCTCTGGTGGGTCGACGGCGACGACATCCTCGACGAGATCGAGTCATTCGTGATCGGCGCGCCCGCCCACCGCGAGCCCGACCGCGTGCTCGCGACCGTGCTGTTCACGGACATCGTCGACTCGACCCGCCGCGCGGCGGACCTCGGCGACCGGCGCTGGCGCGACCTGCTCGAGACCCACGACCGCCTCGTTCGCGAACGCCTGGCGCGCTTCCGGGGCGACGAGGTCAAGTCGCTCGGCGACGGATTTCTCGCGTCGTTCGACGGGCCCGGCCGAGCCATCGCCGCCGCATGCTCGATCCGGGACGCGCTCGGGCAGCTCGGGCTCGAGGTGCGCTCCGGGCTTCACACGGGCGAGTGCGAGCGGCTCGACGGCGACCTCGGCGGACTCGCCGTGAACATCGGCGCGCGCGTGGGCGCGCTCGCGCGTCCCGGCGAGGTGCTCGTGTCGAGCACGGTCAAGGACCTGGTCGCGGGGTCGGGCGTGGCCTTCGCGGAGCGCGGCGAGCATGAGCTCAGGGGCGTGCCCGGGCGCTGGCGCCTTTTCGCCGTAGGCTCGGCCGCCGCATGATCCTCGCGATCGACCAGGGCACCACCGGAAGCACCTGCATCGTCTTCGACGAGGAGGGCCGGCCCGCGGGGCGCGCCTACAGCGAGTTTCGCCAGCACTTCCCGCGGCCCGGCTGGGTCGAGCACGACGCGAACGAGATCTGGGAGGTCACGCGCGCGGTCGCGCGCGACGCGCTCGCGAGCGCGGGCGATCCTCCGCTGTCCGCGATCGGCATCACGAACCAGCGCGAGACCGTCGTCGCCTGGGACCGCGAGACGGGCGAGCCGCTCCACCGGGCGATCGTCTGGCAGGACCGGCGCACGGCGTCCCGCTGCGACGAGCTGCGCGAGCAGGGTCACGAGGAGCTCGTGCGCAGGCGCACGGGTCTCGTGATCGACCCCTACTTCTCGGGCACGAAGATCGAGTGGCTCGTGCGCGAGGGCGGTGTCCCGCGCGACGCCTGCTTCGGCACGATCGACTCCTGGCTCGTCTTCAAGCTCACCGGCGAGCACGTGACCGACTTCTCGAACGCGTCGCGCACGATGCTGTTCGACATCGAGCGGCGCGCCTGGGACGAGGAGCTCTGCGACCTGCTCGGCGTCCTCCCGTCCTCGCTGCCCGAGCCGCGCCCGAGCGCCGGCGCGTTCGGCCACACCGACGCGGGCGTGCCGGTGGCCGGCATCGCCGGCGACCAGCAGGCCGCGCTCTACGGCCAGGCCTGCCAGGAGCCGGGGCGCGGCAAGAACACGTACGGGACGGGCTCGTTCGTGCTCAACAACGCCGGCGGCGCGCTGCCCGAGCCGGCGGAGGGGCTGCTCACCACGATCGCGTGGGGGGTCGAGGGGCGCGTGGACTACGCGCTCGAGGCGGCGATCTTCGTCACGGGCGCCGCCGTGCAGTGGCTGCGCGACGCGCTCGGCGTGATCCGCACGGCCGCCGAGAGCGAGGAGCTCGCGCGCTCGCTCGACTCGAACGACGGCGTCTATCTCGTGCCGGCCTTCACCGGCCTCGGCTCGCCGCACTGGGACCCCTGGGCGCGCGGGACGATCACGGGCCTGACCCGCGGAGCCGGCCGCGCGCACCTGGCGCGAGCGGCGCTCGAGGCGATGGCCTACCAGACCGTCGACGCGGTCCATGCCATGGAGGCGGCCTCGGGCGTGCGGCTCGAGGAGCTGAAGGCCGACGGCGGAGCGGTGGTGAACGGCTGGCTGATGAAGTTCCAGGCCGACGTGCTCGGGGTGCCCGTGGTGGTGCCGGAGATCTCGGAGACGACCGCGCTCGGCGCCGCCTACCTCGCGGGCGTGGCGACGGGCGCGTGGTCCGAGGCCGACGTGGCGGGCATGTGGCGCCAGGCGGCGCGCTACGAGCCGTCGATGTCGGAGGACGAGCGCGCGACGCTGCTGGCGGGCTGGCGCGACGCGCTCGCCCGGGCGCGCGGCTAGAGCTCGTGCGGCTCGATCGTGCCGCTCACGAGGACGGTGGCGGCGAGCCGCGCGCGCTTCTTGTTCTGAGGCAGGTCATCGAGTCCGAAGCGGGCGAACAGCACGCGCAGGTGCGCCTTCACCGCATCGACACTGAGGTTGACCTCGGCCGCGATCTCGCCGTTGCTCGAAGGGGTCTCGAACGCCGATTGCGCCACTGGGCGGCATAGCGCGATGAGCACGCGCCGCTGCGTGGCCGTGAGGGTCACGCTCTCGGTCGCCGCGCGTCCAATCGCGGTCGACTGCGACTCGACCGCGGTGGGATCTCGGAAGACGATCGGCGTCACCCCGAAGCAGAGGCGATCCCCGTCCCGCAGGCGCCTGCGTCCCTGAACGCGTTCGCCGTTGACCCAGGATCCGTTGCGCGACAGGCCCTCGTCGACGAGCGTCCAATCGCGTCCGATGCGCTCGAGCTGCGCGTGAAGGCGCGACACCTCCTGATCTCCGGCGAGGACGACGTCGCTGTCCGCCCGGCGGCCGATCGCGACGCTCTGGAGGCCGGGATCGAGCACGAACAGGATCTGCAGCCCCGTCGCGTCGCGGAAGATCAGGAAGGGCAGGCCGTGGCGCTCGGCCTCGATCCGCTCCTTGAGCTCGGCGGCGGTCGATGAGTGCGGCGCGATCGTCACTCGTTCATCCACGGATACCCCTCCGCCTCCTCGTTCATGGCCGCGAGACCCTCGTCGACGTCCGCAATCTCCTCCCTGAGGTCGCGCATCCCTTCGACCAGGGCGGTCCGGTCGTGCGAGCCGTGCAGCTGCGCTCGCATGCGCTCAAGGTCCGCGAGCATGCTCCCCATCTGGTGGTAGAACTGCTTGAGCTGCTCTTCCATCCGGCGGCGCGCCGTATCGCCGTCATCCGCTCCGTCGTCGAGGTCCTGGTGAACGATCTCGGCGCGGGTCGCCGCACGCCTCACGACGCGGCGAAAGCGCTCGAGCTCGAGCGGGACCTCGTCCTCGCCGAGCTCCGCATGATCGATCTCCTGGCGTAGATCCGCCTCCTTTTCGAGCACCTCCTCGACCAGTTCGGCGACCGGGGACGCGCCCGGATTGTCCGCCGGCGCCGGCGCCGGCTCGCGCACCGTCTCCGAGTAGGCGAGCCACACCGATGCGGCATAGACGAGCAGAGCGACCCCGGCGACAATCGGGACTGCCCCGATCACGACACCGGCCGCGAACGTGCCGGCCAGAAGGGCGAGACTGAACGGGTTGACGAGCGCCCGGCCGAGGGCCGCCGCCGGCGACGGGCGCCTGCCCCCCGGCGGCTCGGTGAGCGCGGCCGTTGCCGCCTCGGCGAGCTCGCCCGCTGTGCGGAAGCGGTCGGCGGGCTGCTTGCTCATCGCTCGCGCGATCACTCGGTCAAATGGCGCCGGCACCTCGGGGACCAGCTGGCTCGGAGCGGGCGGGGGAGTCGAGAGGTGCGCCCAGAGCTTGCCCTCCTCGGTGTCGATCGGGAACGGCACACGTCCGGTCAGAAGCAGGAACAGGACGCAGCCGAGCGCGTAGACGTCGGTGGCGGGTCCGAGCTCGGCACCGCGGATCTGCTCGGGCGCGACGTAGTTGAGGGTGCCGAGCAGCCTGCCGCTCTGGGTCGCCTCCGCCTCGGCGAGCGCGCGCTTGCTGAGCCCGAAGTCCGTGAGGTACACATGCTCCGTCGCCGAGAGCAGGACGTTGGCGGGCTTCACGTCGCGGTGAACAAGTCCCGCGGCGTGTGCGGCATCCAGCGCCGAGGCCACGTCCCGAATGACCCGAGCGGCCCGCTGCGGAGCGAGCCGCCCCTCCTCGGCCAGTAGCCCGCGCAGGTCGCGGCCGTCGACGTAGCGCATCACCAGGAAGAGCTCGCCCTCGTGCTCACCCGCCTGGTAGATCGGGATCACGTTCGGATGGTCGAGCGAGGCGGCGGTCTTAGACTCCGACTCGAAGCGTCGCCGGAACTCGGGATCGTCTGCCAGCCACGGCGCGATCAGCTTGAGCGCAACGGGGCGTTCGAGGGCCGCGTCCGTGGCCCTGTAGACGACCCCCATTCCGCCGCGCCCGGCAACCTGCTCGATGCGATAACCGGCGAAGGTCGAGCCGGTTGCGAGTCCCGGCATACGTCAGTTGTAGAAGAGCGCGGGTCAAAGGGCAAGGAACACGCTTGTCCCCCGGGCGGGTGATCGCCCGGGGGACGTGCGCCCGCGTCATCGGCGAGCGGTGAAGCGCGCCGGGCCGGAGTCGCAGCTGACGGTCTCGCCCGTGGCGAGATCGCGCATGGTGATCGACAGCTGCCAGGTGCCCGTGATCTTGAGCCTGCGACGGTTCATCCGCGCGCGCAGCGAGGACGAGTAGTCGTAGGCGTACTCCGCGTCGCTCGAAGAGTCGCTGAAGGATGCGGACATGCGCCCTCCCGGGTGGACCCGCACGCGGGTCCACTCGTCGTCCACGCTGAAGCCGCCGCCGTCGGAGCACTCGAGGTCGAGCGTTGCGGTGGCCCGCTTGAGCGCGCGGCCGTTGCGAGACACCCGGAAGGCGACCGGCCCGCCGGTCTCGACCTTCCCCGTGAACACGAGGTCGCGCGCGACCTTTGCCTCCGCGACCGGAACGAGTGGCGTGGCCGGGGAGAGCAGAAGCGCACAGACCAGGGCACCGAGGGGCGCCGCTGTGACCGCGAGCCGGCTCTGGATCCGGCTGATGTGAATGAGGGATTTACGTCGCATGCTGACACCTCCTCGGATGTCCGTTTGGTTGACGCCCTCGAGTCTCCAGGGGAGAGCGCGATGCGAGAAGATGCCCTAGGTGGACGAGTTCGAGCCAAGGTGTGATCCGCCCCACCTGGGTGGTAACGAAGCGGCCGAGGCCGGGTAGGAGGCGGGGATGAAGGAGCAGGTCTACAAGGACCCGCGGCCCGCCGAGCACTTCGAGCGCTTCCACAGGCGTACCCGCGCGAAGGGGCCGAACTGGATGTACGAGGCCGTCAGGGTCGTGCTCACCCCGTACATCGTGCTCTTCTACAGGGCGCGCTCGGTCGACCTGCAGAACGTTCCCGCGGACGGCCCGGCCATCATCGCGCCGAACCACTTCTCGTTCCTCGACCACTTCTTCGTGGCCGTCTTCCTGCGCCGCAAGGTCAACTTCATGGCCAAGTCGCAGCTCTTCAAGATGCCGCTCGAGATCATCTTCAACAACGGCGGCGTCTTCCCCGTCCGGCGCGGCCACCACGACGAGGAGGCGTTCAAGACCGCCCACGCGATCCTCGAGCGCGGCGGCATCGTCGTCATGTACGCGGAGGCAGGGCGCTCGCGCAGCGGCGAGCTCGGCAAGCCGCGGCACGGCCTCGGCAGGCTCGCGCTCGAATCGGGCGCCACGGTCGTGCCGACCGCGATCGCCGGGACCGAGCGCGTGCGCAACTGGAAGCGCCTGCAGTTCCCGAAGGTCACGGTTCGGTTCGGGCCGCCGCTGCGCTTCGAGCGCGTCGAGTCGCCGGAGCGGGGCCAGGCGCAGGCGGCCTCCGAGGTCGTCTTCGACCGCGTCAAGAAGATGCACGCCGAGCTGATGGGCGCCCCGGCGGCGCAGGCTGCCACGCCCGCCGAGAGCTCCTCCGTCGCGAGCTCCTAGCGGCCGGTTGCCAGTCTGAGGGGCCATGCGCTTCGTCGTGCCGCTCGTGCTCGTGCTGCTCGCCTCCGTCGGGTTGGCGGGCCTCGTGCTGCTCCGAGACGAGGGCGTGCCGGAGCCCGAGCCCGTCGAGATCGTGCCGGGCGACCCCTGGGCGTACGAGCCGAGCCGCGAGGACGAGCTGCGGGCGCGAGCGGCGGCCGGGCATTCCCACGTGCTCTACGAGAAGAGCCCCGGCGGCGTTGAGGCGAGCGCCGCGCGCACCGCGCACTGGCGTCCGCAGATCGAGCGCGCCGCGGAGGCGTCGGGCGTGGACGCCGACCTGATCGAGGGCATGGTGCTGCTCGAGAGCGCGGGGCGGCCGGAGGTGATGGCCTCGGACGACGTGGAGGGCGCGGTCGGCCTCACGCAGATCCTCGCCGAGACCGGCAGCTCCCTGCTCGGCATGCGGGTCGACGTCGAGGAGTCGCGCAGGCTCACGCGCAGGATCCGCCGGGCCGATCGCGAGGGCCACTCCGGGGAGTCCGCGCGCCTGCGCGAGCGCCGCGCCGCGATCGACGAGCGCTTCGACCCCGAGGCGGCGCTCGCGGGCACCGGCCGCTACCTGCAGATCGCGCTGGAGGAGCTCGGGCGCGAGGATCTCGCGGTCGTCTCGTACCACATGGGGATCGGCAACCTGCAGGACGTGCTCGCCGCCTACGGGAACCCCGACGCGAGCTACACGCAGGTCTACTTCGACGCGACTCCCGACCGCCATCCGCGCACGCGCGCGCTGCTGAGCGGGCTCGGCGACGACTCGCAGACCTACCTCTGGCGCGTGCTCGCCGCAGCCGAGATCATGCGGCTCTGGCGCGAGGACCGGGCCGAGCTGCGCCGGCTCGACGAGCTGCACGCGAACAAGGCCTCCGCCGAGGAGGTCCTGCACCCGCGAGCGAGCACGGACGTCTTCGACGACGAGGGCGAGCTCGAGGACGCCTACGCCGGCGGCGAGCTGCGCCCGCTGCCCTCGAACCTGGCGCGGCACGGACTGCGCGTCGACCGGCGCATGGGCGAGCTCGCCCGGCGGCTCGAGGTCGACCGCGAGCTCTACCGCGGCCTGCGCCCCGAGGCGCTGGCGCTCCTCGCCTACATCGGCCGGGGCGTGCAGCGCATCTCGGGCACGAGCGCGCCGCTCATCGTCACGAGCAGCGTGCGCGACCAGCGCTATCAGGACCTGCTCGCGCGGCGGAACTCGGAGGCCACGCGCGCGTACTCGCTGCACACGACGGGCTACTCGTTCGACATTCGCCGGCTCTACCGCTCGAAGCGCCAGGCCGAGGCGTTCCAGTACCTGCTCGACCGTCTGCAGGCGCTCAACCTGATCGCCTGGGTGCGCGAGCCGGGCGCCATCCACATCACGGTCTCCTCCGAGGCTTCCGCGGCAGCCGGCCGGCCGCGCTCGGGTCAGTAGGCGGCGTCGAGCTCCTCCCAGGCCGCCCAGTCGTGTCCCGGGATCACGAGCGCGTCCGGCGTCTCCTTCATGTACTGGCGGATCTCCCGCAGCGAGCGCCGGAACAGGTGCTCGTCCTCCATCCGGTAGGGCAGGTGCTCGTCGTCGATCGTCCTGCGCAGGTAGGCGGCGTCGCCCGCCACGAGCACCTCGCGCGACGCCGTGCGCACGATCACCGACATGTGCCCGAGGGTGTGCCCCGGCGTGAACACCGCGCGGACGCTGCCGTCGCCGAACAGGTCGAACGAGCGCCCGAAGCCGGCGAACGAGGAGGCGTCGGGACCGTCGAAGTCGAGCAGGCGGTAGTCGAAGCCGTGGTCGAACTGGCGCTTGACGTAGCCGTGCAGCTGCCCCTGGCTCGCCGCGGCGTCCCATTCGGGCCTCGACACGATGAAGGTCGCCTGCGGGTACTCGGAGATCGCGCTCGCGTGGTCCATGTGCAGATGGGTCATCACGACGACGCCCACGTCCGCCGGCGCGATGCCCTTCTCGCGCAGCTGCGCCGACACCGCCTGCCCCGGTTCCATCTTCAGCTCCTTGAAGGTGATCGGGGCGAGCCGGCCGAGGTTCCCCTTCGGGTTCACGGCGACCGAGGGATGGAGGCCGGTGTCGATCAAGACCGGTCCGGCCTCGGGGTGCTCGAGCAGGAACGCCGGCACCGGGACGTCGAGCCAGTCGGAGCGCTTGACCCCGAAGCCGAGCGCGCGGCGCGCGGCGAAGCGGCCCGGCTCACGCAGGAACCACGGCTCGGGCCCGATCATGCGGCCGCTCAGCAGCGGATGCAGGCGGACGCGCGTGTCCGGGCGACCGCCCGCGAGCGGGAGCTCCGCGGGCCGCGGTTCAGCTGCCGTCGCCATCGGGCGCCACCATAGCCTGCTTCCACCAGCCGATCAGATGGCTCTCGTGCTCGATGCCCGCGTCGAGGGCGAGCCGCACGCCGCGCGGCGTGTCCGCCGTGAAGCCCGCGCGGATCTCCTCGTACTCGCGCAGCTTCGCCTCGTGGGTCTCGACCTGCGCTGGGCCGAGCGCCGCCGGGTCGGCGCCGAAGAACAGCTTGAGGATCGCCTGGTCGCGCAGCTCGGCGATCGCGCCCGTGGGCTCGCCGCGCCACTCGCGCAGGGCCTCGCGGCCCGCTGCGGGTGATCGCGTAGAGCTTGCGCCGGCGCCCTCCGCGCTCGCGCGTCTCCGTGACGTACCCGCCCGCCGCGAGCCGCTCGGGCTCCGTGTAGAGCTGGGCGTGCTGGAGGGTCCAGAAGTTGCCGACCGACTGGGCGACGATCCCCTTGAGCCGGTAGGGCGTCGCCTCGCCCGTCCACTCGAGCAGACCGAGCACGATGTAGGAGGTCGGGGTGAGGCGCAACGCGTTAGTCCAAGATAGACGGTACAGTCTGGAGCATGGCGACCGCACTCTCGCAGACTCAGGCGACGGACCACTCGCTCGGCTTCACGAGCCTCGATGAGGAGACCGCGCTCGACTCGGTCCCCGTGCGCGGCGAGCTGCCCGCGTGGCTGCGCGGCGCGCTCGTCCGGGTGACCCCGGCGCAGCTCGACGTGGCGGACCACTGGTTCGACGGGCTCGCGATGCTGAACCGGTTCGGCTTCGAGGACGGGCGCGTGTCCTACGCGAGCCGTTTCATCCGCAGCCGCTCCTGGGAGCGGCGGGGCGACGGGCGGGTCGCCGGCGGTTTCGGCACGGATCCCTGCAAGGGCATCTTCAAGCGCGTGCAGTCGCTCTTCTCGCCCGAGGTCACGGACAACCCGAACGTCAACCTCGCACGCATCGGCGAGCGCTACATCGCGATGACGGAGACGCCGCTGCCGATCGAGTTCGATCCGGACTCGCTCGAGACGGTCGGCCCGTTCGAGTTCGGCGACGGCCTGCGAGCGCACGTGACGACCGCCCACCCGCACCACGACCCCGAGCGCGACGAGCTCGTGAACTACGTCGCGCGCTTCAGCCGCACGAGCGAGTACGTGCTCTACGGCCTGCCCGCGGGGTCGAGCGAGCGCCGGGTGATCGCGCGCATGCCGGTCAAGGAGCCCGCCTACATGCACGCGTTCGCGATGAGCGAGCGGCACCTCGTGCTCGCCGAGTACCCGCTGCGCGCGAATCCGCTGAAGCTCGCGCTGTCGGGCAAGGCCTTCATCCAGAACTACGAGTGGCGGCCGGAGCAGGGCACGCGCTTCCAGGTCTTCGACCGGGCGAGCGGCACGCACCGCGGCACGTTCGAGACCGAGGCCTTCTTCTGCTTCCACCACGTCAACGCGTTCGAGCGCGACGGGTCGCTCGTGATCGACCTCGTGGCGTTCGACGATCCCTCGATCATCGACGCGCTCTACCTCGGCGAGCACGGGCCGCGCGGGACGCTGCCGCCGACCGAGCTGCGCCGCTACGAGCTCGACCTCGACGGCGGCGGGGTGTCGTGGTCGGCGCTGCCCGGCGGGCACAACGTCGAGCTGCCGCGCATCGACTACTCGCGCCGCAACGGCCGCGACTACGGCTTCGCCTGGTTCGCGGGCTACGGCGAGGGCTGGATGGACCGGCTCGTCAAGGTCGGGGTCCGCGACGGCACGCGCCTCGAGTGGAGCGCGCCCGGCTGCTTCCCCGGCGAGCCGGTGTTCGTGCGCGACCCGGGAGCGGACGCCGAGGACGCCGGGGTGATCCTCTCGGTGGTGCTCGACGCGCAGGCCGGCCACTCGTTCCTGCTCGTGCTCGACGCGGCCACGCTCGAGGAGCTCGCGCGGGCGGATGCGCCCCATCACATCCCGTTCGGCTTCCACGGACAGTTCCTGCGCGGGTAGCCTTCGCCGCATGCCCTCCGAGCGCTTCGTCGACGAGCTGAACGACCAGATCGGCCGTGAGCTGGCCGCCGCCCACCAGTACACGGCGGTGGCCGCGTACTACGACATCGAGACGTACCCGCGGCTCGCCAAGTTCTTCTACGGCCAGGCGGACGAGGAGCGCGAGCACGCGATGAAGATGATCGGCTACCTGCGCGACACGAACTCGACGCTGCGGCTCGGCTCGATCCCGGAGCCGCGCGCGAGCTTCTCGGACGTCGTCGAGCCGATCCGGCTTGCGCTCGAGAACGAGCGGAAGGTCACCGTGCAGATCGGGAAGCTGTTCGAGATCGCGCGCGAGACGAACGACTACGCGAGCGAGAGCTTCATGCAGTGGTTCGTGGACGAGCAGGTCGAGGAGGAGGCCACGATGGAGGCGCTGCTCCAGGTGGCCGATCGCGTGAGCGAGTACCCGATGATGATCGAGGAGTTCCTCGCCCGCGACGGCAAGTCGCTCGGCGGGGACTAGGCAGCCCAATCGGCGCCGGGTCGGTCTGCCCAGGGCGCGGGTCCTGTCCGGGCAAGTTTCCTTTCGCATCCCCTCGCAGAGCTCGGGGCGCGAAAGTTTGCCTTGCCTCGGCCACCCGCGCACGGGGCGCGCGCACGGTTCCGGCCGCAACGTCGATAGGACGATTCGCACAAGCGGGTCGGCCTGCCCGCGACGGCCAGTCGCTCGGCGGCTAGACGGGCTCGGCCTCGCGCCGCTCGAGCAGCGGCGCGTACTTGTGCAGGCTGGGCGGCAGGCAGAGCAGGCGCGCCTGGTCCGGGCGGGGGTCGGTCGGCAGCCCGAGCGCCGCGAGCACCCTGTCGTCCTGGATCGTGCGCGCCGGGCAGTTGCGGCAGCGCGGTGTCGATCGGCAGCACTTCAGGGGCGGCACGGCGCGGGACTGTAGCACCCTCTTAGGGTTGCCTAAGCACGCGCGGCGTTACGCTGCCGCCGCCATGCCCTCGAAGCTCTTCCAGCCTGGCCTGCTCGACGGCCAGGTGGCGATCGTGAGTGGTGGCGGCTCGGGCCTCGGCCGGGCGTCGGCGCTCGAGCTCGCCGCGCTGGGCGCCCGCGTGGTCGTCTGCGGCCGGCGCCCGGAGCCGCTCGAGGAGACCGCCGCGAGCGCGGAGGGCGGCCGGGTCGAGGCCGTGACGTGCGACATCCGCGAGGAGGACGAGGTCGGCTCGCTCGTGGACGGCGTGCTCGAGCGCCACGGCCGGATCGACCTGCTCGTGAACAACGCGGGCGGGCAGTACCTCACGCCGGCCGAGGACATCACGCCGAAGGGCTTCCGCACGGTGATCCGGCTGAACGTCGAGGGCACCTGGCTGATGACCCACGCGGTCGCCACGCGCGCGATGATCCCGGGCGGGCGCGACGGGAATCCCCGCGGAGGCAAGATCGTGAACGTCACGCTCTCGCCGCATCACGGCCTCCCCGGCATGGCGCACTCGTCGGCGGCGCGCGCCGCGGTCGAGAACCTCACCCGCGTGCTCTCGATCGAGTGGGCGCGCTTCGGGATCCGCCTGACCGCCGTGGCCGCCGGCCACTTCGCGACCGACACGCTGATGACGAAATACCCTCGCCCGGTGGTCGAGGGAGTGGCCGGCACGGTCCCGCTGGGCCGGCTCGGAACGGAGGAGGAATTCGCATGGCTCGTGGCCTACCTCGCGTCGCCGGCAGGCGACTATGTGTCGGGGGCCGTTCTGACGATCGACGGCGCACGCGACAACTGGTTCGGCGCCTGGCCGCCCGGCGGGATGGCCGACGCCGAGGGGAGGCCGCTGGCGGAGGAGCGCCACGAGGATTCGCACCACGGAGGCGGGGTACAGCCGGAGGATGACCATGAACGCTGAACGGCCGGGCGACGACGATCTGGAGCGCCACGAGGAGGAGGCGGCGGCTGCCGAGGCAGCCAGGATCGGGGGCCGCGGGCCCGACTACGACACCGATGAGGCACACCGGCCGCTCGAGGAGGCCGGCGAGGGCGTGGCCGAGGGCTTCGAGGATGCGGAGAGGGAGCTGATCGAAGCCGCCACACACGGCGAGCACCGGCACTCGCCGCTCGACGAGGAGTTCCCGCCCGAGGAGGACGCGGGCGACGCCGGCGCCGTCTACGGCGAGCCGGACGAGCTCGAGGACGAGGAGCCCGACACCACGAGCGGGGGCTAGCGCTCGAACAGCGTCGAGAGCACGACCTCCGTCACCGTGCGGCTGATGCCGTCGGTGGCGCGGATGCGCTCGAGGCAGAGCTCGAGGTCCTGGGTGTCGCGCGCCTTCACGTGCAGGAGCGCGCTCGCCTCGCCGGCCACCGTGTGCGCGGACGCCACGCCCGGCTCGCCCTCGACGGCGGCGCGGATCGCGTCGGCGGGCATGCGGCCCTCGCAGTAGAGGTCGACGAACGCCTCCGCGTGCCAGCCGTACGCGCGCGGATCGACCACCGCCGTGTATCCCTGGATGACGCCGTCGGCCTCGAGCCGGTCGATGCGGCGCTTGACCGCCGGGGCCGACAGATGCACGTGCGAGCCGATGTCCGCGAAGGAGCGGCGGGCGTTCTCCCGCAGCAGCGCAACGATTCGTCGATCGGTCTCGTCCATAGAGGCCTGAATGATTGCACTTCTGCAACGGATCGATGTTGTCGGGACGCTGATCCGGCGGAATCATTAAGCTAGAGAACCCGAGAGAGGAGACCGATGGCGACCGAGCAGCTCGCGCCAACGCCGGGCACCGTGACTCCGCCCGTGCAGGAGAACGACCGCATGCCGATCCACGGCATCGACCACGTGGAGCTCTACGTGGGCAACGCGGCGCAGGCCGCCTTCTACTTCGAGCACGCCTTCGGCTTCACGCGGACGGCGTAC
Source organism: uncultured Thermoleophilaceae bacterium (assembly GCA_963808775.1). Taxonomy (GTDB): domain Bacteria; phylum Actinomycetota; class Thermoleophilia; order Solirubrobacterales; family Thermoleophilaceae; genus JACVRW01. The sequence goes on along the minus strand of CAWEGR010000004.1, from coordinate 595,385 downwards.
AGCGGGCTCGAGACGGGCCGGCGCGACCGCGTCTCGCACGTGCTCGAGCAGGGCCGCATCCGCCTGGTGCTCACCGGCACGCTCAAGGGCGGCGACGAGATCGCGGACCACCACGCCCGCCACGGGGACGGCGTCCACAAGATCGCTCTGAGCGTCCCGGACGCGGCGGCCGCCTACGAGCACGCCGTCGCCCACGGCGCCCGCGGGGTCAAGACGCCCTGGTCGCTCGAGGACGAGCACGGGCGCGTCCAGCTCTCCGCGGTCGAGACCTACGGCGACACGCTGCACCTGTTCGTCGAGCGCGAGGACTACCGCGGCGCCTTCCTGCCCGGCTTCGAGCGGCGCGCGGAGCTCCCCCGCGACCCCGAGTCGATGATGCTGATGGGCATCGACCACATCGTCGGCAACGTCGAGCTCGGCCACATGGAGGAGTGGGTCCACTACTACGAGCGCGTCTTCGGCATGACGGAGATGATCCACTTCTCCGACGAGGCGATCTCGACGGAGTACTCGGCCCTCATGTCGAAGGTCGTCACGGACGGCAGCGGCCGGCTCAAGTTCCCGATCAACGAGCCCGCCGAGGGCAAGCGCAAGTCGCAGATCGAGGAGTACATCGAGTACTACAACGGCGCGGGCGCCCAGCACATCGCCGTCGCCACGCGCGACATCGTGCGCTGCGTGTCCGAGCTGCGCGCGCGCGGCGTCGAGTTCCTGACGATCCCGGAGTCCTATTACGAGGAGGTGCCGGGCCGCATCGGGGAGATCGAAGAGGACATCGAGGACCTGCGCAGGCTCGGGATCCTCGTGGACCGCGACGACGAGGGCTACCTGCTCCAGATCTTCACGAAGCCGACCGGCGACAGGCCGACGGTGTTCTTCGAGATCATCGAGCGCCACGGCGCCCGCGGCTTCGGGGAGGGCAACTTCAAGGCCCTGTTCGAGGCGATCGAGCGCGAGCAGGAGCTGCGGGGGAACCTCTGATGCGCTACGCGACGCTCGGACAGATTCCGCCGAAGCGGCACGTGCAGGTGCGCCGCAACGGCTCGTCGGCCTCGCCGCTGCTCGTCGAGGAGGTCATGGGCTACGAGGGCTTCTCGGGCAACGAGTCGATCCTGCTCCACCTGCAGTCGCCCTGCCGTCTCGACGAGGTCGGCGGCTTCCGCGCCATCGAGCGCGAGGAGTGGGTGCCGGACGCCCACGTGCACCGGCTCGCGGACGCGAACCCGATCGCCACCGGGGGCGACCCGCTCTCGAGCCGCCGGCTCCTGATGTGGAACGGCGACATCGAGGTCTCGACCGCCAAGCCGACGGAGGAGCTCGACGGCTTCTACCGCAACGGCGAGGGCGACGAGGTCCTCTACATCCACCGCGGGCGCGGCGTGCTGCGCACCGTGTTCGGCCGCGTGCCGTTCCGCGAGCGCGACTACGTCGTGATCCCGCGCGGCACCACGCACTCGTTCGAGCTGCCGGAGGGCGAGGAGCAGTTCTGGCTCTGCTTCCACACCCCCGGCGAGATCGAGACGCCGAACCGCTACCGCAACCGCTACGGCCAGCTGCTCGAGCACTCGCCGTTCTCGCAGCGCGACTTCCACCCGCCGGAGGAGCTCGAGACCTTCGACGAGGAGGGCGAGTACGCGGTCACCGTCCGCGTGCGCGACGGCTTCCAGGAGTACGTGCTCGACCGCCATCCGTTCGACGTGGTCGGCTGGGACGGCTACGTGTGGCCGTACACCTTCAACGCGGACGACTTCGAGCCGCGCGCGGGCCGCTTCCACCTGCCGCCGCCGGCGCACCAGACCTTCCAGGGGCCGAACTTCGTGATCTGCACGTTCGCGCCACGGATGCTCGACTGGGACCCGGAGGCGGTCACGCTGCCCTACCACCACTCGAACATCCAGTCCGAGGAGGTCATGTTCTACGCCGCGGGCGACTACGCGGCGCGCAAGGGCGTCGAGGTGGGCTGCATCACGCTCCACCCGTCGGGGCTGCCGCACGGGCCGCAGCCCGGAGCGGTCGAGAAGGCGCTCGGCAAGTCCTCGACCGACGAGCTCGCCGTGATGTGGGACACCTTCCGCCCGCTGCGGCTGTCGACCCTCTGGCGGGAGATCGACAAGCCGGAGTACGCCCTTTCCTGGAACCCCGACAAGCAACCAGCGGTCCGATAGGCGGCGCGCTCCTCGGACACCTGCAGGTCAGCACGCCTAGATGTACATCCCTCCGAACTGACCGCCGGTCACGTTCAGCACCTGCCCGTGCACGTAGTTGGCCCAGGGGGTGCAGAGGAAGAACACCGGGCCGGCGGCCTCCTCGGGCGTGGCGGGGCGGCCGACGGGGATGAACATCGCGGCCATCTGCCGCATCTGCTCGGGGATGCCGAGCTGGATCTCCTCGCCGTCCTTGACCATCGTGTTGCTCGACTCCTTCGCGGCTGTCAGGCGGGTCTCGACGAAGCCGAACGCAACCGCGTTCACGTTGATCTTGAACTGACCCCACTCCTTGGCGAGGGTCTTCGTGAGGCCCACGACGGCGGCCTTGCCGGCTGAGTAGTTGGCCTGGCCGGCGTTGCCCATCGTGCCCGAGATCGACGAGATGTTCACGATCTTGCGGAACACCTCGCGGCCCTCGTCGCGCTCCTGCTTCGCCGGCTCGCGCAGGTGCGGCGCGGCGGCCCGGATGATCCGGAACGGGACGATGGTGTGGATGTCGAGCATCGCCTGGAACTCGTCGTCGGTCATCTTGTGGACGACGTTGTCGCGCGTGTAGCCCGCGTTGTTGACGAGGATGTCGAGCTGGCCGAACTCGTCGACCGCCTTCTGGACGAGCTGGTCGGTCACGCCCTCCTTCGTCAGGTCGCCGCCGAAGACGGCGGTCTCGCCCGAGATCTCGGACGACGCCTGCTCGGCGACGTCGGCGTCGAGGTCGTTGATCAGGACCCTGGCGCCGTTCTCGGCGAGCAGCTCGGCCGTAGCCCGGCCGATGCCCCGGGCGGACCCGGTGACGATCGCGGCCTTGCCATCGAGGATTCCCACGTGGTTTCTCCTTGGTGATTCGCTTGGTTCGGGGCCGCAATACTGACGATCGCGACGGGTAGGGTCGAAGGACATGACGCTGTACGTCGTTCGCTACGGCATACCGCTGGCGCTATTTCTCGCCGGGGTGATCGTGATGGCGACGGCCGGCCGCACCGGAATCGTCATCGGCGCGATGTTCATCAGCGCCGCGACCGCCGTGCTCCTCCTCAACCTGCTCTACCGGATCGGCGTCGAGGGCGACAAGGACCGCGACCGCGAGGATGCCGCGCGCGACTACTTCGACAAGCACGGCCGCTGGCCGAGCTGACTAGCGTGAGCGCCTTCAGAGCCCGATCACCTTCCCCAGTATCTCCTTCATCACCTCGTCCGTGCCACCCCCGATCGGCCCGAGCCGCGCGTCGCGCAGCGCGCGCGCCACGTCGGGGTCGCCGCCGGTGACGCGGTAGGCCGCCTCGGCCACGTCGAGCGCGGACCGCTGGGAGAGCAGCTTCGCCTCGGTCACCTCGCGGATGGCGTCGTGACCGCTCGCGAACAGCCAGAGCGCGTATCCGGTCAGGCAGCGCGAGGACTCGAGCCGTACCGCCATCTCGGCGACCGTGTGGCGGAACTCGGGACGGCCCGCCGCCGCCTCGACGGCGCGCTCGAGCGTCCTCTCCATGCCGCCCACGGCGCCGAGCGCCATCAGGAGCCGCTCCCACTGGAAGTTCGCCATCACGAGGCGAAAGCCGCCGTTCTCCTCGCCGAGCAGGTTCTCCTCGGGGACGAAGACGTCGTCGAACGCGAGCTCGGCGGTGTCGGATGCGTGCCAGCCGAGCTTCTCGAGCTTGCGCGAGACGGCGAAGCCCTCCGACCCGCGTTCGATCACGAGGAACGAGATGCCGCCGTGACCGCCCTCCTCGGTCGTCCTGACCGCGGTGACGACGAAGTGGGCGCGCACGCCGTTCGTGATGAACGTCTTCGAACCGTTGACGAGGAAGCCGCCGTCGACCCGGCGGGCGTGGGTGCGGATCCCGGCCACGTCCGAGCCGGCCCCCGGTTCGGTGATCCCGAGCGCCGCGATCCGCTCGCCCCGGACCGCGGGTGCCAGGAAGCGGCGCTTCTGGTCCTCGGTGCCGAACTTCCAGATCGGCGGCGTCGCGATCCCGATGTGCGCGCCGATGCCCGCCGCGAGCCCGCCGGACCCGCAGCGGGACAGCTCCTGGGTCAGCACGGCGTCGTCGACGTAGTCGCCGCCGCGGCCGCCGTACTCGACCGGATACTTGAGGCCGAGCAGCCCGGCGCCCGCCATCCGCTCGAAGACCTCGTCCGGGAACCAGCGCTCCTCCTCCCAGCGCGGGGCATGTGGGCGCAGCTCGCTCTCCACGAAGCCGCGGATCTCGGCGCGGAGCGCCTCGTGTTCCGGTGTGAAGGGCGGGATCGGGCCCGGGTCGCTCACAGGCTCTTGCGCAGCATCCCGAACACGCCGCGCACGACCTTCTTCTGGAGCGCCTTGCCCTCGCGCGAGCCGAGGAAGTCTCCGAGCTGGTCGAGCCCGCCCGACGGCGCCGGGGCCGGGCTGCGGCGCTCCTGCGGCGTCCGCCTGCGAGTCGCGCCGGGCTTCGCGGGTCGCGCTCCTCGTCCGTCGCGTCCATCCGCTCCGCCAGCAGCTCGCGCGCGGACTCGCCCTCCACGCGGGTGCCGTACTTCGCGAACAGCGGCGACGCCTCGGCCGCCCCCTTCACGTCATCGGCCGGCCCGATGCGGGAGGCGGGGGCGCGCAGGCGGGTGTGGACGACGGGGGTGGGCACGCCGCTCTCGGACAGCAGGGTCACGGCCGCCTCGCCGGTGCCCATCGACGTCAGCAGCTCCTCGATCTCGTAGAAGTCCGAGGTCGGGTAGGTCGAGGCGGCCGCCTTGAGGTGCTTCGCGTCGTCCGGCGTGAAGGCGCGCAGAGCGTGCTGCACGCGGTTGCCGAGCTGCCCGAGCACGTCGCCCGGCACGTCGTCGGGCACCTGGGTGACGAAGAAGACGCCGACTCCCTTCGAGCGGATCAGCCGCACCGTCTGCGTCACGGACTCGAGGAACGCCTTGGTGGCCCCGTTGAACAGCAGGTGCGCCTCGTCGAAGAAGAAGACGAGCTTCGGCTGGGGCAGGTCGCCCGCCTCCGGGAGCTGCTCGAAGAGCTCGGCGAGCAGCCACATGAGCGCGGTCGAGAAGAGCCGCGGGCGGTCCTGAACCGCCGGCAGCTCGAGGCAGGAGATCACGCCGCGCCCGTCCGGGGCGGTGCGGATCAGGTCGGCGATCTCCCACTGCGGCTCGCCGAAGAACTCCGTCCCGCCCCCGGTCTCGAGGCCAACGAGCGCGCGCAGCAGGACGCCGACCGTCGAGGAGGCGAGACCGCCGATGCCCTCGAGCTCCTCCCTGCCCGCCTCGGACTCGAGGAAGGTGAGCAGCGCGCGCAGGTCGGACAGGTCGACGAGCGGCAGGCCCTTCGCGTCCGCGTAGTGGAAGACGAGCTGGAGGCTCTGCTCCTGCGTCTCGTTCGACTCGAGGATCTTCGCGAGCAGCTGAGGCCCGAAGTCGGAGACCGCGGCGCGGACCGGCACGCCGGGGCCGATGCCGCCGAGCGACAGGTAGTCGACCGGGTAGCCGCGCGGCTCGAACGGCAGGCCGAGCTCGCCCATCCGCTTCTCGGCGGGGCCGCCGGCCGCGCCGGGTACCGCGACGCCCGAGACGTCGCCCTTCACGTCTGCCGTGAACACGGCCACGCCGGCGTCCGAGAGCTGTTCGGCGATCGTCTGCAGCGTGACCGTCTTGCCGGTGCCGGTGGCACCGGCGATCAGGCCGTGGCGGTTCATCGTCCGAAGCGGAACACGCACGACGGCCTCGGGCTCGAGGGTGCCGTCGTGCACCCCCCGCCCGAGGTCCACGGACGCGCCCTCGACGGCATACGCCGCGGCGATCGTGTCGGCGAACTCCGGCATCGCGGCTAGGGCCGGAACAGGGTCAGCCGCGCCGTCGTGATCGCCTGCTCGCGCGCCGTGTCGGTCATCTGCGCGCGCGCCGTGACCTTCTGGCTGCGGGCTCGCCGCGCCTGCGGCACGAGCGTGACGCGGACCCGCACGCGCCGGCCGGGCGTGATCGCGAAGCGCGTGCGCCCGATCAGGCGTCCGCGCGCGTTCGCCAGGCTGAGCCGGCCGCGGCAGACGATTCCCTCGATCTTCGGGCAGGTGAGCCGGACCACGGCGTTGCGGCCGCGGATCGGCGCCCGCTTCGCGAGGAAGCGCACCCCGCTGCTCACCTCGTCGCAGTCGGCGTCCGGGCGGTCGCGGGCGTCGTGCAGCACCACGTCGGCTGCGCCGCCGCACGAGATCGCGTCCGGGACGCGGTCGCGCGAGCGGATGCGGTCGGCGCCGTCCTCACCCTCGAGGGAATCGCGCCCGTTGCCGCCGTCGATGTCGTCGGCGCCGCGCTCGCCGCGCAGCCCGTCCTGGCCGCCCGCTCCGCGCAGGACGTCGTTGCCCTCGCCGGCGATCAGCTCGTTCGAGAGGTCATTCCCCACGAGGGTGTCGCCGAACTCGCTGCCGACCACGTCCTCCATGTCCGTGCCGACGTTGTCGCGCTCTCCGGCGACACCGTCATCCGCCTGTCCGTCCAGGTCGACCGCCACCGGTCCGCTCGCGCTCGAGTAATCGGCGCGGTCGATGCCGGGGCCGCCCACGAAGACATCCGGCTCGTCGTCGAAGAAGCCGCTCTGGAGCGTGTCGTCCCCGCCCTCGCCGTTCATGGTGTCGGCTCCCCGGCCCCGCGGACAGCTCGTCGTTGCCGTCGCCGCCCAGCAGGCTGTCGTTGCCCTCGCCGTCGAAGATGTTGTCGTCGCCGGGGCCGCCGTTCGACACGTCGTTGTCGTCGCCGGCGGACAGGTTGTCGTTGCCGGCGCCCGCGCTGATGCGGTCGCTTCCGCCCGAGCTCGAGAAGGTCTCGTCGGCCGCGCTGCCGGTCAGCACGTCGTTGCCGTTCCCGGTCTGCACCTGCTCGACGAGCATGTTGTCGTTCTCGCCGCCCGTGCCGTCGTTCGCGAGCCCGTCGAGGCTGACGGTCGTCGGGAGGTCGCGGTTGACGAACAGGGCGTCACGGTCCGGCCCGCCGTCGTACAGGTCGCTGCCGTCCGGGGCGGTGGACGTCGAGAAGAAGTCCTGCCCGGGGCCGCCGCGGTAGATGTCGTTGCCCGAGCTGCCGCTGAAGCCGTCCTGGCCGGCGCCGCCGTCGACCTCATCCGCGAGATCGCCCGCGCCGCTGCCTGGATTGAGGTTGTCGCGGCCGCCCCGGCCGAAGAGCCGATCCGCTCCGTCCTCGCCCGACAGCGAATCGTTCGTGAAATCGCCGCCCGTCAGCTCGTCGTTGCCGAGCCCGCCGGTGAAGCTCACGCTGTCGATGTCGGTCACGGAGGCCTCGACCGTCAGCGTGTCCGCCATGTCCCCGAGGTTGCCCTGGATGTCCGCGGTCGGCGGGAACGGGCAGGCAGCCTGATTGGGGTTGGCCGCCACGAGGGCGCAGTTGCCCGACGGCGTGATCGTCGCGCCAGGGTCGGTGAACACGACGCTTCCGCCGCTGCGCGAGATCCGCAGCTGGTTGGTCTCGCCCGCTCCGGCGCTGTACTCGATGGACGTGTTGTTGTCGTTGAGCGTGGCGGCTCCAGCGGGAGCGGCGGTGATCGCGGCGACGGCAACGGCGATGGCGGCGGCGGCCAGGGCGAGGGAGCGCATGCTCGCGACCGTAGCGCCTCCCGCGGGCGGGTGTTGCGTCAGCTCTCGATCACGTCGAGCGGCAGCGCCGCGGACACGAGCGCGTTGGGCGCGTCGACGATCTCGGAGACGCGCAGCTCGGCCGCCACGCTCATGAGCACGTAGGCCGCGGGCCGCGAGAGCCCGAGCTCGTGCTCGATCCATCCGAGCAGCTCGAGCAGCGCTCGCCGGACGGCGAGATTCAGGTCGAGATCGCCCTGCGTGCCGTCGTCCGCGAGCGGGATGCCCGTGGTCGCGAACATCGCGCGCGGCGGGCGCGGCGGCGCCTCGTAGGCCGGGAAGGTCGGGCGCCAGCCCTCGCGCCGGACGCCCACGCGGAAGCTCACGGCGCCGCCCGTCTCGATCGCGGCGATGCAGACCTCGCCGTCGCCCTGCGCGTAGTGGAGGTCGCCGGCCGACAGCAGGGCGCCGGGGACGTGCACGGGCAGCAGCAGCCGCGCGCCGGGCCCGAGGTCGCGCACGTCGACGTTGCCGCCGTTCTCGCGCGGCGGGTAGGTGCGGAGTCCCTCGGCCGCCTCCGGGGGCCAGGCGAGCTCGGGGTCGGGCAGGGGAGCGTCGCCGCCGCGCTCGGCGAGCGCCCGCTCGCGCGCGAGGGCGCGCTCGAACAGCTCCCGGGAGGGGGCCACCCCGATCGTGCCGGCGTGCGGGCAGGCCGCCACCGCAACCCCCGGCAGCTCGTCCGAGCGCGCCACGGGGCGGCCGCCGTCGAGCGGCTCGAGCTCCCAGCGCGCGAGGAAGGGCTCACCGAACAGGTCGCCCAGGAAGCCGGAGCCCGGCCAGATCGCCGTCCAGCCGAACGCGTCCGTCTCGTAGCCGAGCACCTCGACCTCGAGCACGTCGCCCGGCTCGGCGCCGCGCACCTCGACCGGTCCCGTGAGCGGGTGCGCGATCTTCGGCACCCCGAGCAGGTCCTCGTGCGCCGAGAGCGGGCCGATCAGGCGGTCGCGCGAGTCGCGCAGCTCGAGCGTGACCTCGCCGCCGGGCTCGATCGACGCGACCGGCTCGAGCTCGGGCCACCAGCGGTTGTGGCCGCGCTCGGCCCCCTCGTGCAGGGGCCGCGAGCGGTCGATCTCGACCCGCACCCGGCTAGAGGCCGTAGGAGCGGCCGATCACGTCGAGCATGACCTCGTCGGTGCCGGCGCCGATGCGGTTCAGGCGCATGTCGCGCCACGCGCGCTCGATGCCGTACTCCTTCATGTAGCCCGCGCCGCCGTGGATCTGCAGGCAGTCGTCCACCACCTCGCAGGCCATGCGCGCGGTGTAGAGCTTCGCCATCGAGATCTCGCGGACGGGGTACTCGCCGTTCTCGAAGCGCCAGGCCGTCGTGTAGACCATCTGCCTGCCCGCCTCGATCTTCGTGGCCATCTCGGCGAACTTGTGCCGGATCGCCTGGAACTTGCCGATCGGGCGGCCGAAGGCGGAGCGCTCGGTCGCGTACTCGAGCGTCTTGTCGAAGCAGCGCTGGGCGCCCGCGACGCAGCCCGCCGCGCCGATCAGCCGCTCCCCCTGGAGCTCCCACATGATGTGGTAGAAGCCCTTGCCCTCCTGGCCGAGCAGCGCGTCCTCCGGCACGCGCACGTCCTGGAACGCGAGCAGCGCGGTGTCGGACGCGTGCATGCCGAGCTTCTCGAGCTTCTTCTCGCGGATCACCCCGGGCGTGTCCATCGGGACCAGGAAGAGGGAGAAGCCGTCGTAGCCGGCGTCGGCGTCCGTCTTCGTGACGAGCACGATGAAGTCCGCCCGGTGGCCGTTCGTGATGTAGGTCTTCGAGCCGTTGATGACCCACTCGTCCCCGTCGCGGACCGCCCGGGTCTTGATGCCGGAGACGTCCGAGCCGGCGTCCGGCTCCGTGATCCCGAGGCAGGCGATCCTCTCGCCGCGGATCGCGGGGACGAGCCAGTCGCGCTTCTGCTCGTCCGAGCCGAACAGGTAGACGGGCGGCGTGGCCATGTCGGTGTGCACCGCCACGCCCATGGCGAGCCCGCCGCAGTTCGCGTGCGCCATCTCCTCGGCGAGCACCAGGTTGCAGAAGTAGTCGCCGCCCTGCCCGCCGTACTCCTCGGGATACGAGAGGCCGAGGAACCCGAGCTCGCCCATGCGGTGGAAGACCGAGTCCGGGAAGGTCGTCTCCTCCCACTCCTCCGCGTGCGGGGCGAGCTCCTTGACGACGAACGCGCGGATCGACTGGCGGAGCTGGTCGTGCTCCTCCGTGAAGATGAAGTGCTTGCGCCGGGCGGCGTGGTCGGGCTTGAGGAGCGTGTCAGCGGAGGCCATGGGCGCAAGCTAGCGCGGCGCGCCGAGGAAGTAAACAGTGGCACTTCCTACTTCTCAGTCAGCCCGCCGCGGCGGGCGCCGTCGACTGCGGGTACCGTGCCCGCACCATGAGTGAGCGCGAATTCGACGTGATCGTCCTGGGGGCGGGTCCCGCGGGCGAGGTGTGTGCGGGGAGGCTCGCCGACGGCGGCCTCGAGGTGGCGGTTGTCGAGCAGCACCTGGTGGGGGGCGAGTGCTCGTTCTACGCGTGCATGCCGTCGAAGGCCCTGCTGCGCCCGGGCGAGCTGCTCGCCGAGGCGAGGCGGATTCCCGGCGTGCGCGAGTCCGTGACCGGCGATCTCGACGTGGCGGCCGTGCTCGCGCGGCGCGACGAGATCATCCACGACCTCGATGACTCGGGCCAGGTCCCGTGGCTCGAGGACCGCGGGATCGCGCTCGTGCGCGGCGCCGGCCGGCTCGACGGCGAGCGCCGCGTGCGGGTCGGCGACGACCTGCTCGTGGCTCGCCAGGCCGTGGTGGTCGCCACGGGCAGCAGCGCCGCTGATCCCGCCGATCGACGGCCTCGCCGAGGCCGAGCCCTGGACGAACCGCGAGGCCACGACCGCGCACGAGATTCCCGAGCGGCTGACGATTCTCGGCGGCGGCGTGGTGGGTGTCGAGATGGCGCAGGCCTACCGCTCGCTCGGCGCCCAGGTGACCCTGATCGAGGCCGGCGACCGCGTGCTGGCGCGCGAGGAGCCGTTCGTCAGCGAGCACGTGGCGAACGCCCTCACGGAGCAGGGCGTGGCCATCCACTACGGGCTGAAGGCGAACGGCCGTGCGCGCGGAGGACGGCGAGGTCACCGTCGAGCTCGAGGACGGGATGGCGATTCCCGGCGACGAGCTGCTCGTGGCCACCGGCAGGAGGCTCAACACGGGCGACATCGGGCTCGAGACCGTCGGGCTCGAGCCCGGCAGGCCCGTGACGGTCGACGACCGCATGCGCGTCCCGGGCAGCGACTGGCTCTACGCCATCGGCGACGCCAACGGGCGCGTGCTGCTCACCCACATGGGCAAGTACCAGGGCCGCGTCGCGGCGGACGTGATCCTCGGCCGCGACGTCAGCGCCCGCAGCGACGACGCCCGCTCACCTCGGGTGATCTTCACGGACCCGCAGGTGGCGGCCGTGGGCTACACCGAGGCGGGCGCGCGCGAGGCGGGCCTCAACACGCGAGTCGTCGAGGTGCCGACCCAGGGCAGCGCCGGCGCGAGCTTCTACGGGCGCGACGGCGCCGCGGGCACCGCGCGGATCGTGGTCGACGAGGACCGGCGCGTGATCGTCGGCGCGACGCTCACGGGCCCGGAGATCGGCGACTTCCTGCACGCGGCCACGATCGCGGTGGCGGGCGCGGTCCCGATCGAGGACCTCTATCACGCCGTTCCCTCGTTCCCGACCCGCAGCGAGCTGTGGCTCAACCTGCTCGAGGCGCTCGAGGCGGCGGAGCGCGAGCCCGCCTGAATCAGCAGCCCACGTAGCGGCAGGCGACCACGCTCGGCTGCTCGACCGGCCGGCCGGCGTCGATCGACCATGCCAGGCGCACGTACTGCGCGTGGGTCCACGCGAGCGGCGTGGCCGAGAACGTGCCCTCGCCGAGCGGGAAGCCGGGCTCGCCGCCGGGCGGGAAGTCGTCGGCCCAGACCTGCTCCGGCAGCATCAGGCCCTGGTTCGCCGCGCGCGCGATGTGACCGAGCCGGGCGCGCGCCGAGTCGGCGTCGCCCGCGAGCAGCTCGTACTCGCCGCGCTCGCCGCCGAAGATCGGCCAGTTGCGCCCGATCGTGACGTTGTTCGCCCAGATCTCGGTGGGATTCGGGTCGAACCCGATGTCCCACGGGCTGCCGTCCTTCTGCTCGCCGTAGCCGTCGAAGTTGAAGCGGTGCCAGAACAGCTCGCCCGACGGGTGGCCCGAGGCAAGCTGGTCGTCCACGACGCCCAGCGTGTTCTGGATCACCGGGTCGTCGTGCGGCTTCACGCCGAGGCGGACGAGCTCGAGGAAGCTCGGGTCGACGACCTTGCGCTGGTCGACGTTCTCGGGACCGCTGTCGCCGATGTTGTAGGTCGTCCCGGCGTCGGGGTTGCCGTCCTTCGTCAGGCGCAGGTAGTACGGATCCGCCGAGTAGGGGCCGGTGCTCGTGGCGGTCCAGCCCTCGACCTGCGCCTGCCAGGCGTCCGCCACCTCGAGGTAGCGCTGCGCCGCCGCGGGATCGCTCTCGGCCAGGATGGCGGCCGCGCAGACGAGGCCGGCGATCTCAGCCGCGATCGTGCCGGGCGAGTACCCGCTCTGGTTCTCCCAGCGCTCCTGCGGCGTGAACGGCGCGTCCGGGAAGTTCACGATGAAGTCGGCGGCCTTCTTGATCTCGGCCGAGTAGCTCTCGGCGGCCTGCTCGGGCCCGAGCTGCCATGCGAGCACGATCGGCAGGGCGACCTCGTCGAGCTGCAGGTTGGTCCACTTCTCCGTGCCGTCCACCGTCGAGTTCTGGGGGAACGAGCCGTCGGGCTTCTGCTGCACCTCGAACAGGTAGGCGAGCGCCCGCTCCGCGCCCGCGCGGTCACCGCCGGCGATCAGCGCGGTCGCGATCTGGTAGAGGTCGCGCGACCAGACGAGGTGATACGCGGCCGACGGGTCCTCGAGGCCCTGGCCCCACACCCACGGCATCGACGGCGAGGCGATGTAGGCGCCCCTGAACGTCTTGTCCTCGTGCGCCGCCAGGGTCATCATCGACACGTCGTAGAGCCCGCCGTCGTCGCCCGTGCTCTCGGGTCCCGGGCCGATGTCGTCGAGGTGGTCGTGCCAGCCCGCCGCGTAGGCGGACGCCGCGGCGTCGAAGCCCTCGGCGAGCGAGGCGCGCGCTGCCTCGAGCGCCTCGGCCGAGTCGTCGCCGAAGCCGAGCGCGAGGGTCATGTGCGCGGCGTCCGGCTTGCCGGTGAGCTGAGTGCGCGCGGTCTGCACCACGTTGCCCTCGGGCGCGGAGCGGTAGGCCCAGTCCATGCGGAAGTCGTCCCTCAGGTCCTCCCAGCCGTCGCTCGCGCCGGCGAATCCGCTCGAGGTGCGGTTGAACTCGGGCGAGCCGACGAGCGCGCTGCCGGAGCGCGCGTCGTCCGCGAGGAGCGCTTCCGGAAGCGATCGCCCGGTGTCGTCCATCGGCGTGTTCGACAGGGCCGGGTCGTGCAGGACGTGGACGCGGTAGGGCTTGCCGGACAGCGACTCGAAGTGGATGTCGATCAGCAGCACGTTGCGCGCCGGGTCAGTCACGTAGGTCTTCGTGATCCGGTACTGGCCGTCGCGGTCCGTGTTCACCTGGCGGTAGGTCAGGCTCTCCGGGTCGGCGAGCTCGATCGTCTGAGTGGTTGCGTCGCGCTCCCGCTCCGCGAACGTCCTGCCGTCGCTGACCACGAGCTGAAGGTCGCGCACCGCGGGCGTGCCGAGGTCCGGGTAGAAGACCTCCGTCAGCACGCCGTCGTCGAGCGTGTGCCAGACCTTGCTCTCGGTGCCCGCCGAGGTCCCGTAGCCGTCCTTGTCGGCCTCGTTCCAGAAGGTCTCGTCCCCGGGCGCGCCCGGCGCGGTTCCGGTGGGCGCGGCGAGGGCGGTGCCGCCGCCGAGGGCGGTGGCGACGATGGCGAGGACGATGGGGGCGACTCGCGGCAGCATGACCGGGCGGTACCCGGTCCCGGGCTTCCTACGCTCGCCGGATACGCTGCCGCCGTGGACGTCGTCGTCGCGGGTGGACACGGGCAGATCGCGCTCAGGCTGCTGAGGCTGCTCGCCGAGCGCGGGGACCGGGCCCGCGGCCTCGTCCGCAACCGCGATCACTTCGCCGACATCGAGGCCGCGGGGGCCGAGCCGGTCTTCTGCGACATGGAGAGCGAGACGCACCTCGAGCAGTTCATCCGCGGGGCGGACGCGCTCGTGTTCGCCGCCGGCGCGGGCCCGGGCAGCGGCGCCGCGCGCAAGAAGACGGTCGACCTCGGCGCGGCGCTCAAGCTGATCGAGGCCGCGCGCAAGGAGGGCACGGGGCACTGGGTGATGGTCAGCGCGATCAACACGCCGCGGCCCGAGCGCTGGGCCGAGGAGATGCGGCCCTACTACGAGGCGAAGGCCGAGGCGGACCGCGCCCTCGAGGAGAGCGGCCTGCCGTACACGATCGTTCGCCCGGGACGGCTCACCGACGACCCCGGCAGCGGGCTCGTCAGCATCGGCGACGACCTCGGCCGCGACGACGTGCCGCGCGACGACGTGGCCGCCGTGCTCGCTGCGGTGCTCGCCGCGCCGGAGCTCACGAGGGGCCGGTCGTTCGACCTGCTCGCGGGCGAGACCCCGATCGACGAGGCGCTCGCGGCGCTCGCGTGACGGACGCGCGCGCAGCGGAGGTGCTGCGCCGCGTGCGCTCGATCCCGGAGGGCTTCGTCACGACCTATGGCGACCTGTCGCCCGGCGCGCCGCGCTACGCGGGCGCGGTGCTGCGCGACTGCCACGAGCCCGACGTGCCCTGGCAGCGCGTGGTGCGCGCGGACGGCTCGCTCACGCAGGGCGAGCGTCAGCGCCGCCTCCTCGAGCACGAGGGCGTGCCGTTCCGCGGCGCGCGCGTCGACATGCGCGCCGCCTGGATGCCGCCGCCGGGCTAGGCGCTGGCGGTCGTGTGGACGATCAGGACGTCGCAGGCAGCGTGGTGCGAGATCTTGTTCGGCACGCTGCCGAGCACGCGGCGGGCGCCCTGCATGCCGCGGCTGCCGACCACGATCAGGTCGGCGGTGACCCGGCCGGCGACCTCGAGCAGCGCGTCCGCGGGATCGCCCTTCGGCGCGTGGGACTCGATCTGCACGTCCTGCGTGCGCGCCTCGAAGCCGGCGCGCTCGAGCACCGCCTCGACCTTGAAGTCTCCGCGCGCCGCAAGGGCGGCCGTCTCGCCGCCGCCGGACACGCGCGCCGGGCTCGGCGAATACGCGCTGACGATGTGGAGAACGCCCCCGCTCGCCTTTGCCAGCTCGAACGCGCGGGCGAGCGCCCGGTCCGCGGTCTCCGAGCCGTCGGTTCCCACAACGATGGTCTTGAACACAGAGCCTCCCCGGTTTGCAGCGTCGCGACATAGTAGAACTCGCCCGCGTGCCATTCCAGACGATTCGCTACGACGTGCGTGACGACGGCGTCGCAACCATCGCCCTCGATCAGCCGGACACGCGCAACGCGCTCTCGAACGAGCTCATGGGCGAGGTGATCGAGGCGCTCGAGCGGGCGAAGGCCGACGACGACGTGCGCTGCGTCGTGCTCGCCTCGACCCACGACCGGGTGTTCTCGTCCGGCGGCAGCCTCGATCAGTTCGCCGCGGACGTTGCGCCGGTGCACAAGCACTTCGCCACGGAGCGCTTTCCGCGCATGTTCCGGACGATCATGCAGCTCGGCAAGCCGACGATCTGCGCCGCCAGGGGCCATGTGCTCGCCGGGGCGCTCGGTCTCGCGCTGGCGTGCGACCTCGTGGTCGCGAGCGAGGATGCCGGCTTCGGGACGCCCGAGATCAACGTGGGCGTGTTCCCGTTCATGATCATGGCGCTCATCTACCGCAACGTGCCGCGCAAGAAGACCAACGAGCTGCTGCTCCTGGGCGAGCGCCTCTCCGCCGAGGAGGCGCGCGAGGCCGGCATCGTGAACCGCGTGGTGCCGGCGGAGGAGTTCGATGCCGCCGTCGACGAGTGGGCGCGCAAGCTCGCGAGCAAGTCGCCCGTGCTGATGCGCCTCGGCAAGGAGGCGATGTACCGGCAGCTCGACATGCCGTTCGAGGACGCCCTCGACTACCTGCGCGCGCAGCTCTCGATCGCCTTCACGACGGAGGACATCCAGGAGGGCGTGAGCGCCTTCTTCGAGAAGCGCGAGCCCGTCTGGAAGGGGCGCTGAGCGGTGGGAGTCTCCCTGATCGCGATGCGCTGCCGGACCTCCGACCGCACGCCCGGCGGCGGCCGTGGGGTGGCCACGCTCGCGCCGCTCGTCGGCAAGGCGCTCGGCCTCGAGCCGCGTGAGATCGGCAGCGCCGCCGAGCCGCGCGAGACCACGTTCGAGGAGGACCTGCGGGACTCGCGCGGCTGCCTGCTCGAGGCGGGCGGCCAGATCTCGGACGCCCTCGCCGCGGGCGACGCCCCGGTCCTGCTGGCGGCCGACTGCTCGGTGTCGCGTGGCCACGCTGCCCGCGCTGGCTCGCGACCGGCCCGACGCCAAGGTGCTCTGGCTCGACGCCCACGGCGACTACAACACGCCGGACACCTCGGGCAGCGGCTACCTCGGCGGCATGTGCCTGGCGGGCGCCTGCGGCGTCTGGGAGACGGGCCTCGGCGAGCCGCTGCCGCCCGAGCGGGTCGTGCTCGCGGGCGTGCGCGACCTCGACCCGGGCGAGCGCGAGCTGCTCGAGCGCGGGCCGGCGACCGTGATCGGCGCCAGCACCGTCGAGACGCTCGTGGCGGTCAAGAACGCGCTCGACGGCGCGCCCGTGTTCATCCACCTCGACCTCGACGTGGTCGACCCGGAGTTCCTGCCGGCCGGCGTGCCCGCGCCCGGCGGTCTCCATCCCGACAAGCTCTACGACCTGCTCGAGTCGGTGCTCGAGGAGTCAGAGCTCGTCGGCTTCGAGGTCACCGCGTTCGAGGCGCCCGAGCCTGACGAGGAGCTCGAGGCGGCCACGGACACCGTCCTGCACGTGCTCGAGCCGCTGCTCGAGTCGCTCGGGGAACGGGCGTGACGGAGCGCGCGGCCGGCTGGACGCGCTGCGTCGAGCGACCGTCGCTGAGGATCGCTCGTCGAGGACCTGCACGAGCGGCGCGAGCGCATCCGCCTCGGCGGCGGCGAGGACCGGATCGCCGTCCAGCACGAGCAGGGCAAGCTGACCGCGCGCGAGCGGCTCGCGCTCCTGATCGACGAGGACACGTTCACGGAGCTCGGCATCCACGGGCGCCCGCACTTCTCGCAGCGCGCGATGGAGGGGCGCGAGGCGCCGGCGGACGGCGTGATCACGGGCTACGGCAAGGTCGACGGCCGCCTGGTGGCGGTGGCCGCCTACGACTTCACCGTGATGGCCGGCTCGATGGGCATGACCGGCGAGCTCAAGGTCACGCGCCTGCGCGAGCTCGCGCTCTCGAAGCGGATCCCGATGATCTGGCTGCTCGACTCGGCGGGCGCGCGCATCCAGGAGGCGGCGGGCTCGCTGTTCGCGGGCTCGGGCCACCTGTTCCGCGAGGAGGTCGTGATGAGCGGCGTGGTGCCGCAGGTCGCGGCGCTGATGGGGCCCTGCGCGGCCGGCACCGCGTACATCCCGGGGCTCGCGGACTTCGTGCCGATGGTCAAGGGGCGCGGCTCGATGGCGCTCGCGGGGCCGCACCTGACGAAGGCCGTGACGGGCGAGGACGTGACGCAGGAGGAGCTCGGCGGCTCGCGCATCCACACGCGCGTGTCCGGCGTGGGCGATCTCGAGGTCGAGTCGGACGAGGAGTGCATCCAGGCGATCAAGCGCTACCTCTCGCACTTCCCGCAGAGCTGCGAGGAGACGCCGCCGCGCCGCGACGTCACGGACCCCGTCGCGCGGGCCGACGAGGACCTGCTCGACCTGCTGCCGGACTCGCCGCGTCACCCGTACGACATGTACGAGCTGATCCGGCGGATCGTGGACAACGGCGAGTGGTTCGACCTGAAGCCGCGCTGGGCGCGCACGATCATCACCTGCCTCGCGCGCATGGGTGGGCGCCCTGTCGGCATCGTCGCGAACCAGCCGAAGCACCTCGGCGGCATCCTCGAGAACGACTCGGCGGACAAGGCCGCGCGCTTCATCAACCTCTGCGACGCCTACGGGATCCCGCTGCTGTTCCTCGTCGACGTGCCCGGCTTCATGGTCGGCACGAAGGTCGAGCAGGCCGGGATCATCCGCCACGGCGCGAAGATGCTCTACGCGGTCTCGCGCGCGACCGTCCCGAAGATCACGGTCGTGGTGCGCAAGGCCTACGGCGCCGGCTACTACGTGATGTGCGGCAAGGCGTACGAGCCGGACCTGATCGTGGCCTGGCCCTCCGCCGAGATCTCGGTGATGGGCCCCGAGGGCGCGGTGAACATCATCTTCCGCAAGCAGATCGAGGCCTCCGAGGACCCGGACGCCACGCGCGCCCAGATGATCGACGGCATCCGCGCCTCGATCGACCCGTACATCGCGGCCGGCAACGCGATGGTCGACGACATCATCGACCCCCGCGAGACCCGCCCCGTCGTGATCGGCGCCCTCGAGATGGCGGAGGGCAAGCGCGTCGAGCGCCCGCGCAAGAAGCACGGCGTCATGCCGGTGTGAGCGAGCCGCGAGCCGATCTTCTTCGACAGCCCCGAGGCCTTCCGCGCCTGGCTCGAGGAGAACCACGCGAGTGCGGGCGAGGTGTCGGTCGGCTATTGGAAGAAGGGCACGGGGAGGCCGAGCCTGACCTGGTCGGAGGCGGTCGACCAGGCGCTCTGCTTCGGCTGGATCGACAGCCGCGCCGACACGATCGACTCGGAGCGCTACCGCCAGCGCTTCACGCCGCGCAGGCCCGGCAGCAACTGGAGCAAGGTCAACATCGAGAAGGTCGAGCGGCTCGAGGCCGAGGGTCTCATGCGGCCCGCGGGACGTGCCGCGTTCGAGGCGCGCAGCGAGGCGAAGAGCGGGGTCTACTCGTTCGAGCAGGAGGTTCCGGTGGAGCTGGCTCCGGCCTACGTCAAGCGCTTCCGCCGGCAACAGGAGCGCGTGGGCGTACTGGAGCGCGCGGCCGCCGGGCTACCGCCGCACGGCCACGCACTGGGTGATGAGCGCGAAGCGCGAGGAGACGCGCGAGCGCAGGCTCGCTCAGCTGATCGAGAGCTCCGCGGCCGGCGAGCACATCCCGCCGCTGCTCCGGCGCCGCTAGAGCGCGCCGCCGGCGCGTCAGCCACGCCCGCTTGACCCGGCGAGCCCACCTTCGTCAAAGTAGGCAGTAGCACTTCCCACTTCATGGAGGATCCGCTTGAGCCGTTTCGAGGACCCCTGCATCATCACCTGTTCGATCTCGGGCGCGGTCGCGAACCGCGACCAGTGCCCGGCGATCCCGTACACGCCCGAGGAGTACGCCGCGGAGGCGAAGCGGGCGGTGGACGAGGGCGCCTCGATGATCCACATCCACGCCCGCACGCCCGACGGCGTGCCGAGCTACGAGGTCGAGGACTTCCGCGCGATCACGGATGCGATCGAGGCGGCGGTCGACGACGTGATCGTGAACTACTCGACCGGCGCGGTCGGAGTGCCGGTCGAGAAGCGGATCGAGTACCTGCGTGAGCTCAGGCCGGACGTGGCCGCGCTCAACATGGGCTCGATGAACTACGCGAAGTACTCGCGCTCGCGCGGGGACTTCGTGTTCAAGACCGTCTTCGAGAACTCGTTCGACACGATCATCGAGTTCGTCACGGCCATGCGCGAGCTCGGCATCCGGCCCGAGCACGAGTGCTTCGACAGCGGGCACGTGGCCAACCTCGACCCGCTGCTCGACATGGGGCTCGTCGAGCAGCCGCTTCAGATCTCCTGCGTGCTCGGCGTGACGGGCGGCGCTCGTCCCACGCCGCGCAACCTCGCCCACATGGCCGACCAGGTCCCCGGCGGCCCCGACGGCGAGACCAACTGGGGCGTCATCGGCATCAGCCGCGACCAGTGGCGGCTCGTGGCCTCCGCGGCGGCGCTCGGCGGCAACGTGAGGGTCGGGCTCGAGGACAACTTCTACCTGCCGGACGGGGAGATGGCGCGCTCGAACGGCGACCTGATCGCGCGCGCCCGGCGCATCGTGGAGGACACGGGCCGCAGGGCGGCGAGCGTGGCCGAGGCGCGCGAGCTGCTCGACACGCCGAACGCCGAGCCGGTCACGCGGCGCGAGCTGCTGAAGCACCCGATCGAGACGACCGAGGGCGCGGCGTGAGCCCCGGCGCGCTCGAGGGCGTGCGCGTCCTCGACCTCTCGCGGCTGCTGCCGGGGGGCTTCTGCTCGCTGCTGCTCGCCGACTTCGGCGCCGAGGTGCTGAAGGTCGAGGACACCGGCATGGGCGACTACGTGCGCTGGTCTCCGCCCTACCACGAGGGCGCGGACGAGTCGGCGCGCTCCGCGCTGTTCCTCGCCCTCAATCGCGGCAAGCGCTCGATCCGCCTGAACCTGAAGGAGGAGGCCGGCCGCGAGGTGCTGCTGCGGCTCGTGCGCGAGCACGACGTGCTGCTCGAGTCATTCCGGCCGGGCGTGATGGAGCGCCTCGGGGTCGGCTACGAGCGGCTCCGCGAGGAGAACCCGGGCCTCGTCTACTGCGCCGTGACGGGCTACGGGCGCAGCGGCCCGTACACGGCGCGCTCCGGGCACGACATGAACTACCTCGGCCTGAACGGCCTGCTCGACCTGACCGGCGAGCCGGGCGGCCCGCCCGTGCAGGCGGCCGGCCAGATCGCGGACCTCGGCGGGGGCGCGCTGATGGCCGCGTTCGGGATCCTCGCGGCGCTGCGCGAGCGCGAGCGGAGCGGCGAGGGCCAGCTCGTGGACGTGTCGATGTTCGACGGCTCGCTGTCGTGGCTCGCTCTCGTGGCCGCGCGCCAGCTCTGCGACGGGGGCGCGCCGGAGCGCGGGCGCGGGGAGCTCTCGGGTGGGCTCATCTGCTACCGGCCCTACGAGTGCAGCGACGGCTGGGTGACCCTGGGCGCGCTCGAGCCGAAGTTCTGGCAGGCCTGGTGCCGCGGCGTCGAGCGCGAGGACCTGATCGAGCGGCAGTTCGACCCGCCGGGCTCGGAGGCGCACGCCGAGGTCGAGGCGGTCTTCAGGACCCGGACGCGCGACGAGTGGGCGACCTTCGCGGAGGAGCACGACTGTTGCCTCGAGCCGCTCCTGTCGCTCGACGAGGCGCTCGGCTCGGAGCTGGTGCGCGAGCGCGAGATGGTCGTGGAGATCGATCAGCCGGGGGCCGGCCAGGTGCGCCTGCTCGGGGTGCCCGTCAAGCTGTCGCGGACCCCCGGCGCGCCGGCGGGTCCGGGCCCCGCGCTCGGCGAGCACACGCGCGAGGTGCTCGCGGGGCTCGGATACTCCGCGGCCGAGGTCGAGGGTCTCGAGGCGGCCGGCGCCGTCGCGGGCCCGGCCGAGGGCAGGCAGGGGAGCTTCATGGCGTGAGCCGCAACGGCCTCCTGAAGATGAAGGAGCTCGCCGAGGCGAGCGGCGTCAGCACCGGAACGATCAAGCACTACCTGCGCGAGGGCCTGCTCCCCGAGCCGGTCAAGACCTCGCGCAACATGGCCTACTACCCGCCCGAGTTCGTCGAGCGCATCAAGCTGATCAAGCAGCTCCAGGAGGAGCGCTTCCTGCCGCTCGCCGTGATCCGTTCGATGCTCGACGACGACCCGGAGCGCGCCCGCGCTCTCGTCGAGCTCGAGGACCGCATCCTCGAGCGGGCCCTCGCGGGCGAGGAGGAGCGCGTCTCGGCGACCGAGCTGCGGCGCCGCTACGGGATCCCTCGCGAGGCGCTCGAGCGGCTGGTCGAGCTCGAGGTGCTGTCGCCGACTGCGCGCGGGTTTGGCCGCAGCGACGTCGAGATCGTCGAGGCGATCGGCCTCTTCCGCGCCGGAGGCTACGACGAGCGCATCGGCTTCACCGTCTACGACACGCTGCGCTACAAGCGCGCCCTCGAGGGCCTGGCCCGCGAGGAGGTGGCGCTCTTGATGGAGCGCCTCGCGGGCGAGCTCGAGCCGGAGCGCGCTGCCGACCTGATCGAGGCGGGCGTCGAGCCGCTCGCCGAGCTGATGGGCGCCCTCCACCGCAAGGCGCTTGTGGCCGAGCTGCGCGTCAGAAGGTTATGACGGTGCGGATGCCCTCCTGGCGCTCCATCGCCTCGAAGGCATCGTTGACCCCATCGAGCGAGACCCGGTTCGTTACGAGCGAGTCGAGGTCGAGCTCGCCGCGCATGAACAGGTCGACGAGCTCCGGCACGCGGTCGCGGCCCTTCGCGCCGCCGAACGACGCGCCCGCGATCCGGCGGCCGGTGATCAGGAAGCGCGGCACGACCTCGAGCACCTCGCCCTTGCCGGCCACGCCCGCGATCACGCACTGGCCCCAGCCCATGCGGGCGGACTCGACCGCCTGGCGCATCACGCCGACGATGCCGGTGGCCTCGAACGTGTAGTCGGCCCCGAAGCCGTCCGTCATCTCGAGGATCTCGGCGACCACGTCGGGACCGCCGGTGAGCGTGTGCGTCGCGCCCTGCTCCTTCGCGTGCTGGAGGCGGTCCTCGGACAGGTCGACGGCGATGATCCGCTCGGCGCCCGCCAGCCGCGCGCCCGCCACCGCCCCGAGGCCCACGAGCCCCGCGCCGAATACGACGCAGGTGGTGCCGGGCTCGACCTTCGCGATGTAGAGCGCGGCGCCGAGCCCGGTCGTGGCTCCGCACGCGAGCGTGCAGATCACGTCGAGCGGCGCGTCGGGGTCGACCTTCGCGAGGGCGATCTCGGGCATCACGGTTGCCTCTGCGAACGTGCTCGTGCCCATGAAGTGGCGGATGCGCTCGTCGCCGCGGTGGAGCCGCGTGGTGCCATCGGGCAGATAGCCCTCGTTCTGCTTCTCGCGGATCGCGAGGCAGAGGTTCGTCCGGTCCGAGCGGCAGTGGATGCACTCGCGGCACTGCGGTGAGAAGAGCGTGACCACGTGGTCGCCCGGCGCGAGGCTCGTGACGCCCTCGCCGACGTCCTCGACGACCCCGGCGCCCTCGTGGCCGAGCACGGTCGGGGCGTAGCCCGACGGGTCGGCCCCGCTCGCCGTGTAGAGGTCGGTGTGGCAGACGCCGCAGGCGGCCAGGCGGACGACCACCTCGCCGGGCCCCGGCGCGTCGAGCTCGATCTCCTGGACGGCGAGCGGCTGTGCGAACTCCTCGAGAACGGCGGCGCGAATCCTCATGCGCGGCAGGCTATCCGGAGGGCGACGGCTCCGGCGCGAGCCAGGGCTCGTCCTGCCCGGCGTAGCCGATCGTGCGGTCGCGCGACTCGCCGCTCGAGCGGATCACCTCGAAGCCCGGATGCTGCACCCAGGTTGGCACGTAGCGCACCCGCTCGACCTTGACGCCCTTCGGTCCGGCGACCACGTCGAGCAGCACCACCATCCCGTCCTGCGACTCCGGCGGGCAGCATGCCGCCGTCTGGTTCGAGAGCAGGTTGCCCTCGCCGTAGACGACCGGCTTGCCGTTCACGCGGCGGATCGGCTGCACCACGTGGACGTGTTGGCCGATCACGGCATCCACGTTCGGCGAGGCGGTCAGCTTGCGTGCGAGCGAGCGCTGCAGGTCACTCGGCTCGTGCACGTACTCGTCGCCCCAGTGCACCGACACGATCACGACGGAGGCGCCCGCCTTTCGCGCCGCCTTCGCGTCAGCCAGCATCGTCTTCGGGTCGGCCATGTTGAGAAGGAACTCCTTCTCGAGGTCGCCCATCCCGATGATCTTCGTCGTGTACGCGAGCAGGGCGACCTTGAGCCCCTTCGCCTTGACGATCGCGGCCCGCGAGGTCCCCGGCCGGGCGTTCGTCCCGGAGTGCGCGATGCCCTCCTGGTCGAGCTTCTTGATCGTGAAGCGGACGCCGTCCTCGCCCGCGTCATAGGAGTGATTCGAGGCGTTCGAGCAGACGTCCCAGCCCACCCACTTGATGTCGCCGGCGAGCGAGGCGGGCGCCATGAAGGTCGGCTCCCCGTGCGGCTCGCCGTCCGTGAGCGGCTCCTCGAGGTGGCAGATGCCCACGTCGGCCGCCCTCACGATCTCGCGCACCTGCGTGAGCATCGGCTTGAAGTCGTAGGTCGTGCCGCCGCCGTTGGCGAGCGCCTGGAAGAACACGGGGCTGTGGATCAGGAGGTCCCCGCTCGCCGCGATCGTGAGCCGGGTCGGCTCCTCGGGCAGCCAGGGCGGGAGCTCCTCGGAGGCCGACTCCCCGCCTCCCGAGTCGTCGCCTCCTCCACTGACGACGGCCACGACCAGCACGACGAACAGCAGCAGCGCGCCGAGCGCGACCAGGCGCCGGCGCCGGTAGGTGGCCTGTGAGGGACGCTCGGGCACGACCGGCGGAAGCCTAGTTCGGCGGCACGGGCCGGACGAGCGGCCTGCGCCCCGCCACGGCGACCGTCCGGTTCCAGGACGCGCTGCCCGGCTCGGCGGGCACGACGGCGTAGTCGGGGTGGCGGACGTAGGTCGGCACGTAGCGCACCCGCCGGGCCCGCATGCCCCCGTCGCTCGTCGGCTCGAAGTCGATCAGCGCCACGAGGCCGTCCTGCGACGCCGCCGGACAGCATGCGGGCGTCTGGTTCGAGACGAGGTTCCCCTCGCCGAACACGACCGGCTTGCCGCCGATGAAGCGGATCGGCTGGACCACGTGGACGTGCTGGCCGACGATCGCGTCGATCGCCGGCGAGCGCGTGAGCCGCCGCGCGAGCTCCGCCTGCTCGGGCGTGACGTCCTGCACGTACTCCGCCCCCCAGTGCAGGTTCACGATCACGAGCCCCGCCCCGCGCCGCCGCGCCCGGCGGGCGTCGGCGAGGATCGCCGGGGCGTCGGCCCAGTTGACGCTCCAGGGGTGGGGGACGGCCTGGCCGTTCGAGATGGCGGTGTAGGAGAGCACGGCGACCTTCGTGTTGCCGGCTTCGAGGATCGGTATGCGCCTGCGCTCCGCCGCCGAGCGGGCCGTCCCGTGGCGCGCGAGGCCCGCGCGCTCGAGCGCCCTGAGGGTGGTGCCGATGCCGTACTGCCCGGCGTCGAGCGAGTGGTTCGAGGCCGTGCTGCACACGTCCCAGCCCACGCGCTTGGCGCTGCCGGCGAGCGAGGGCGGCGTGCGGAAGACCGGATAGCCCTGGACGGGCCCGGGCACGAGCGGTGTCTCCATGTGGCAGATCGCGAGGTCCGCGCCCGCCACGTGGCGCCGGACCCCGGCGAACAGGGGCGCGAAGTCGTAGCGCGCGCCGCCGCCGAGCGCCAGCGCCCTGTCCGCCACGGGGGTGTGGATCAGGAAGTCGCCGCTGGCCGCCACGGTGATCGGCTCGGGCGGCGGGGGTGGGGGCGGCAGGGCCTGGTTCCAGGCCAGCGCAACCGCAAGCAGTCCGATCTTCATCAAGGGCTAGGGCTCACCACCACACCTCGTGGTCCTCCATGACACCGAACCCCTCGGACAGTGGCACGCCGCCGGGCAGCTCGCCGCTGAACGCGCCGAACGGCTGCGAGTAGCGGCTGCGGGCGAGCAGGCGGTTCGCCGAGTGCTCGCGCCGCGACCACTCGCGGAACCGGAGTCCGCCCACGGCCGAGAGATCCGGCTCGAAGCTCACGGGCTCGACCTCGTGCGGCTCGCCGTCGATCCAGACCGTGCGCTCGCTCGCCCCGGGCGCGTCGTGAACACCGTCCACGAGGTTCCACGCCACCCGCCTGCCCGTCTCGTCGAGGCCGATGCCGGCCGACCAGCGCCAGGCCGTGTGGCGGGCGTGATAGCCGGCCGACTCGTCGACGAACCCGTACGGCCCGTCCACCTCGCGCACCTCGTCGCCCGCGAGCACGCGGCCGCGGACCGGGATGGCCGCCTGCTTCCGTGTCCAGATCCACGAGCGCCCGTGCGGGGAGACGACCTCGACGCGTTCGCCCTCGTCGAACTCGAGCTCGAACTCGACCTCCGCCCGCACGCGCACGCGGCCCGGGGCGAGCTCGACGCCGCCTCGCGCCTGCGTGGTGCGCTCCCAGATGCGCCCGTCGGGGAGGGCGAGCGCCCACCAGCGCTGCGGCACGCCCGCCACGCGCGCCTCGCCCGCGCACAGCATCAGCTCGGGCGAGTACACGGCGACGTAGCGCCAGCGCTTGAGCGGGCGGCCGGCCTGCAGGAGGGGCATGCGCGCGGGCGGGAGGGGCAGCCCCAGGGAGCGCACGGAGGCGCCGCGAACGGGAAGCCGGTCCATCGGGCGCAGTACACTCCAGATTGACTGGTCAGTCAATCGCCGGGAGGAGCGATGCGGGCCGCAGCGGTGCAACTCGAATCGACGCCGGATGTCGAGCGCAACCTCGCAGAGGCCGAGGAGCTCGTGCGCGCCGCCGTCGCCGACGGCGCGCGGCTGGTGGTCCTGCCCGAGCGGCTCGACATCCGCGGCGGGACACGGGACTACCTCGAGGGCGCGGAGCCGCTCGAGGAGGGCCGCCCACTCGCATGGGCGAGCGGGCTCGCGCGCGAGCTCGGCATCGATCTCGTGGCGGGCTCGATCGCGGAGCGCCGCGCCGGCCACGAGCGCGTGGCGAACACCTCGATGCACCTCGGCCCGGATGGCGAGCTCAGGGCCCTCTACCGCAAGATCCACATGTTCGACGTCGAGGTCGGCGGGGTCGTCTACCGCGAGTCCGAGCACTCTGAGCCGGCCGGCGAGATCACGCTGTCCGAGACGGCGGACGGCACGCCGCTCGGCCTGAGCGTCTGCTACGACCTGCGCTTCCCGGAGCTGTACCGCATCCTCGCGCTGCGCGGGGCCCGGATCGTCACCGTGCCCGCGAACTTCACGCGCGTGACCGGCGAGGCGCACTGGGAGGTCCTGCTGCGCGCCCGCGCGATCGAGGACCAGGTGTTCGTGATCGCCCCGGGCCAGGGCAACCGGGCCGGCCCGGAGGGCGATTCCTACGGCAACTCGATGATCGTCGACCCGTGGGGCGAGGTGCTCGCGCGCGCGCCGATGAGCGGGGCCACCTTCGTGGCGGCGGACCTCGACCTCGAGCGCCAGGACGAGATCCGCGCGAAGCTGCCGAGCCTCGCGAACAGAGTCGATGCGGCCTACCGCTGGCCCGAGGCGGCGCGCGTCTGATGGCCGCCACCTCGAAGGGGAACGGGGGCGTCGACAAGCGCCGCCTCATCCTCGACGCCGGCGTGCGGGTGTTCGCCCGGCGCGGCTTCCACCACTGCCGCGTGTCCGACGTCGCCGACGAGGCGGGCGTGGCCTACGGGCTCGTCTACCACTACTTCGACTCGAAGGAGGAGATCCTCAACACGCTCTTCCTCGAGCGCTGGCAGGTGATGCTCGACGCGATCGCCGAGATCGACACGCGCGACGTCGAGGTACGCGAGAAGCTGGACGCGGTCGCGGCCTTCATCATCGAGTCATACCGCCACGACCCGGACCTGATGAAGGTGATCATCGTCGAGGTCACGCGCGCCGCGAACAGCTTCGGCCGCATCCATCTCGACAAGATCCAGGAGGCCTACCAGGGCATCGCGGGGATCGTCGAGTCCGCGCGCGAGGACGGCTCGTTCAAGTCGGACATCCCCTCGGCGTTCGCCGCGATGTGCTTCTACGGGGCGATCGAGCAGCTGCTGACCGGCTGGATCTTCGGGCTGCTCCCGCACACGGACGAGGAGTACGAGCGGGCCAAGGGGCTGGTGGTCGAGGCCATCTGCGGCGGGCTCGAGACGACGGGGCCCGAGCGCCGGGCAACGTCTGCTTGAATCCGGCGCCGTGAACAACGACCTGACGAAGCGGCTGATGTGGGCCGGCCTCCTCGCCGGCATGGGCGCCCTCACGTCGATCGTCGCAAACAGGATTGCCACCGAGATCTGGATCCGGGTCTTCAAGGAGGACCCGCCGGTCGACTGATGGCCGACGAGCCCGCCACCGAGGCCGCCGAGGCCGTCAACCAGGGAGCGACCGGCGACGCCCCCCCGGCGACGGAGCCGGAGGCCGCCGCGACGGGCGGCGACGTCTTCGCCGAGCGCCCCGAGGCGTTCGTCGGCGCGGCGTTCGCGGGCGGCCTCGTGCTCGCGCTCCTGATGAGGAGGTGGGTGAGCTGAGCTCCGACGACAGGTCGCTCGGCGACCTCGTCTCCGACGTCTCCGAGAAGGCCTCGACGCTGGTGCGCGAGGAGATCGAGCTGGCGAAGGCGGAGGTCACGCAGAAGGTCACGCAGCTCGCGCGCGGCTCCGCGATCGCCGCGGCCGCGGGGGTCTTCCTCGTGTTCGGCGTCACGCCGATGTTCTTCTTCTTCGTGGCCTTCATCCTCAACGACCTCTTCAACTGGAACGGCGTCTGGCCCGGCTTCCTCGTGGTCACCATCGTGCTGCTGCTCCTGGCCGCGCTGGCGGCGTTGATCGCCTACAAGCTGTTCCAGAAGGGCGGGCCGCCCACGCCGGACCTCGCCATCGAGGAGGCGAAGCAGATCCGAGCCGAGCTCGAGGCGCAGGTCACGGGCCACACGGAGATCGATACGACCCCCGCGAAGACCGAGGAGGTGCGGGCCTAGTGGCCAACGGAGACACGCGCAGCCCTGAGCTGATCCGCGCGCAGATCGAGGAGACGCGCCGCGAGCTCGCGGTCGGCGTCAACGACCTGCGCGGCAAGGTCAAGGAGCTGACCGACTGGCGCGGCCAGCTCGTCAGGAACAAGAAGTCCGCGCTCATCGGCGCCGCGGTGGCCGGCTTCGTCATCGGCGGCGGCGTCGTGGCGACGATCTCGTTGATCACGGGAAGGCGCTGACCGGCTCGCGAGTCGTTCTGCGGCCCGCCGGCCGCGCGGATCGCGAGGAGTACATCGCGCTGATGCGCGCGAGCCGCAGGCACCTGCGCCCGTGGTTCTACGCGGCCGAGACCCCAGCCGCCTTCGATGCGATGGTCGCCCGCGCGCGCGGAGACGACTACGAGTTCCTGCTCGCGTGCCTGCGCGACGGCGGGGAGCTGGTCGGCTCGTTCCATCTGTCGCAGATCTTCCGCGGCGGCTTCCAGAACGCCTACCTCGGATTCGCGGCCGTTGCGCCTCGCGCCGGGCACGGCTACATGAGCGAGGGGCTGCTCCTGACCCTGCGCCACGTCGTTCGCGGGGCTGCGCCTGCACCGCGTTGAGGCTAATGTGCAACCGGCCAATGAGCGCTCCAAGAGACTCGTGGAGCGCTGCGGCTTCCGGCTCGAGGGCTATTCGCCGAGGTACCTGAAGATCGGAGGCCGCTGGAGAGACCACGAGCGCTATGCGCTCACGGTCGAGGACTGGAGGGGAACCCACAGATGAGACTCGTAGGAGTCGGATTCGGCCGTACCGGCACGATGTCGCTGAAGGGAGCGCTCGAGGAGCTGGGGCTCCCGTGCTTCCACATGATCGACCTGATCATGGGCGAGAACCGCGATCGCGACCTGCGCTACTGGATCCAGATCGCGAACGGAGAGCCCGTCGATTGGAGAGAGGTCTTCGACGGATGGGAGGCCACCGTCGACTGGCCCGCCGCGTCACGCTGGGAGGAGCTGATCGAGGTCTTCCCGGACGCGCCGGTGCTGCTCAACGTCCGCGACTTCGATGGCTGGTACAGGAGCTGCGAGAACACGATCCTCGCCGTCAAGCAGGCTGCGATGGCCGGCGAGCTCCCGGAGGACGCGAACCGCGACGGCCCCTCGCCGGAGCTCTGGGGCGTGATCGAGAAGCTGATCTGGCAGGGCGACTTCCAGGGCAACTTCCAGGACCGCGACTGGACGCGGCGGATGTACTTCGACCGCATCGAGACGATCAAGAACGCGGTCGATCCCGACCGGCTGATCGTCTGGGAGCTCGGCAGGGACGGCTGGGAGCCGATCTGCGAGAAGCTCGGCATCCCGGTGCCGGACAGGCCCTTCCCGCGCCTGCACGACACGAACGAGTTCAGGACCGAGTTCGGTCTCGAGCCGCTCCCGGCCTGAGGTTCGTCACGATCAGCGCGACGATCGTGACGAGGTAGATCTGACCGAATAGGGCCTCGACCACCACGAAGGTGCGGCCGAGGTCCGATTCGGCGGTCAGGTCGCCGAAGCCGGTGGTCGTGAGGGTGACGTAGCTGAAGTAGAGGTAGTCGGAGCGATTCGGCGCCAGCACCTCAGCGAAGAACGGCGCGCTCTCGAAGTGGCCGATCGCCGTGTAGATGAACGAGAAGCACATGCCGGCCAGGACGTAGATCGCGAGCACGCCGGCGAGGGTGTGCAGCGTCACGCTCTGGGTGACGCGCATGTCGCGCAGGACGCCGGCGGCGATCACGGGTGGGGCGAGGCCGACGAGCAGCCCAGACACGATGGCGGTCACGCCCTGCCCAACCTCGCCCTCCACGAGCAACATCGCGGTCGAGCCGATCGCGAGGACGCCGGCGACGACGGCGCCGACCTGGATCAGCCGGTGTCCTGCCCGGGCCACTCGCACTGCGAACACCAGCGTCACCGCGCCGAGCCAAACGACCACCAGCCGGCTGAGGTCCGTGTCGGGCGACGCCACCTGGACCACGAACGAAGCGATGACGAGCACGAGCAGGATGCCGTAGCCGTGCTGCTCCGGAACGATCCGGGCGGTGCCCATCCAGCCAGATTCGACGCGCGCTCACCGGAGCCTGCATGCGCCGGTTAGCATGGGCCCGCCTTGGCGTCGCCCGAACCAGCGGCAGCGATGCCGTCACCGCTCGACTACCTGAGGCTGATCGGGCTCGGCGCGCTGATCGGGGTCCCCTCGGGCCTTCTCGCCGCCGGCTTTCTCGCGCTCGTGCACCAGATCGAGGACGCGATCTGGCAGCCTTCGCCCGAGCCCGCCGCGATCCTGGGGCTCCCGGTCGCCGGCGCCCTGATCGTCCTGGCCGCGCGCAGGCTCCTCCCGGGAGACGGCGGGCATGACCCGCTCGAAGGGCTCGCGGCCACGCCCACCCCGTTCGCCTACGGCCCGGGCGTGGCGCTCGCCGCCCTCGGCACGCTCGCCTTCGGCGCGGTGCTCGGCCCCGAGGCGCCGCTGATCGCCCTCGGCTCGGTGGTCGGCATGATCGCGGCGCGCGTGGCCGGGCTCGACGAGCGCATGAGCGCCGTGCTGTCGACCGCCGGGTCGTTCTCGGCCGTGTCCGCTCTGTTCGGCGGCCCGCTCGTGGCCGGGCATGCTGCTGCTCGAGGCGGGAGTGGCGATGGGCAGGATGCTGATCCCGGTCCTGCTGCCCGGCCTCGTCGCGGCGGCCTGCGGCTACTCGGTCTTCGTCGGCCTCGGCGACTGGGGAGGGATCGAAACCCAGACCCTGTCGGTGCCCGGCCTGCCCGTCTACGACGGGACGAGCGTCGGGGACCTGCTCGCGGCCGTGGCGCTGGGGGTCGTCATCGCCGTGGTCATCGGGCTGGTGCGCAAGCTCGCCGCAAGGGTCCACGGGCTCGAGGGAAGCACCCTGCCGATGCCCGCGCTGCTGATCGGCGGCGGGCTCTGTGTCGGCCTGCTCGCGCTCGTCGCCGACGCTCTCGGCGCGCAGCCGAACGAGATCTTCTTCTCCGGGCAGGCGGCGGTTCCGGAGCTCGTGCAGGAGACCTCTGCCGGGATCCTGCTCGTGATCCTCGCCGCGAAGGCACTCGCCTTCGCGGTCAGCCTCGGCTGCGGCTTCCGCGGCGGACCCGTGTTCCCCTCGATCTTCCTGGGCGTGGGGATCGTGGTGCTCGCGGGCCTCGCGCTCGACCTGTCGCCGACGCTCGCCGTATCGGTCGGCACGGCGGCGGGGATGGCCGCCATGACCGGCCTGCTGTTCTCGTCGGTGCTGTTCGCCGGGCTGCTCACCGGAAGCGCGGGGGCGGACGCGATCCCCGCGGCCGTGCTCGCCGCGGCAGCAGCCTGGGTGGTGCGGGCGGCGCTCGAGCGCCGCGCCGGGGACGGGGAGGCTCAGCCCGCGGCGGGAAGGTAGACCGTGAAGGTGCTGCCGGCCCCCGGCTCTGACTCGACCTGGAGGCCGCCTCCGGCCGACCGCACGATTTCCCGGACGGTCGCGAGGCCGAGACCCGGTCCCGTTCGGCTTCGTCGTGTAGGCGGGGTCGAAGATGAGCGCGCGCGTGGCATCCGACATCCCGCAACCCGTGTCCGCGACCGCCAGGTAGACGTAGGAGCCGGCGGACAGCGCCAGCTCGCGGTCGTCATCGCCGAGCTCGAGCGCGCCGGTTCGCAGCGTGAGCGTTCCGACCTCCGGCATGGCGTCGCGTGCGTTGAGCGCGAGGTTGATCAGGATCTGATCGAGCTGACCCGAGTCGAGTCCGGCGATCAGGGGCTGTCGCCCGTTCTCGACCTCGACCTCGATCGAGCGCGGGATCACGCGCCTCAGAAGCGCAAGCAGCCGCTCCACCGCGCCGGCCACGTCGACGACTCGCCCCGGAACCTGCCTGCTGCAGTGGGCGAGCAGGCCCTGCGTGAGGCGCGTCGCGCGCAGAGCGGCTTCCTCGATCTCCGCCGCTGCCTTCCAGACCGTCCTGAGGTCCGTGGCCGCGCCGAGAGCCTCGGCGTTCCCCGCGATCAGGATCAGGAGGTTGTTGAGGTCATGCGCGATCGCGCGCTCTTGCGGCATCGACCTCAGGTTGGCTGGCGGCCGAGAGGCCCACCAGAGCAATTTGCATCAATCGTCGAGCAGGCCGCGCTCGCGCGCCAGCGCCACAGCCTCGACGCGCGAACGCGCTCCGAGGCGCCGCAGAACCGCCTGAACGTGGTTCCTGACGGTGGCTCGCGCCAGGCCGAGCTCGTCGCCGATCTCGTCCGTGCTGCGCCCGGCCGCCAGCAGGTGCAGCACCGCGTCCTGGCGCGGGGTCAGGCGTGCCTGCCGGACGTCGCGCGCGTCGAGCACGTCCTCCACGTGGAGCACGCCGAACGTGCCGACCACGCCGCGGGCGCCCCGGACGGGGGTCGCGTTGATGCGCGCCCGGACCCGGGTGCCGTTCCTGCTGGCGACCACGACGTCCGCGTCGTTGTGCGTCGCGGTGCCGAGGAGCATGCGCGCGAAGGTGGTTCGCAGGCTCGTGTGGAAGCGCGGCTCGACGACCTCGAACGCCGAGCGGCCGACCAGATCGCCGAGCAGCTCACGGGCGGCGGGATTCGCCCAGCGCAGCACCGCGTTCCTGTCGAGCACGTAGACCGGCGAGGGGAAGTTCTCGAAGTCGAGCGGCGGCCGGTCGTCGGCGGCGCCGAGAGCCTGAAGCACCATGGTGAGCTGCACGCCTGGATTTCACCACGGTCCGCAGCGTATGGTTGCGGCATGGCCACCGCGATCGCGCCGCTGCTTTCCGACGACCAGCTCGCAGAGCTGCTCGACCTGGTCGCGGACGCCGACAGCGTCGAGCTGAAGGCGACGATCCCCGAGACCGAGCACTTCGC
This sequence comes from uncultured Thermoleophilaceae bacterium, assembly GCA_963808775.1. GTDB lineage: Bacteria > Actinomycetota > Thermoleophilia > Solirubrobacterales > Thermoleophilaceae > JACVRW01. Next base: position 562,141 of record CAWEGR010000004.1, on the reverse strand, counting down.
GGTTGCCCGCGCGCTCGGGCTGGATCCGCTCGGGGCGCAGATCAGGCAGGTCTTCTTCTTCGACACGCCCGACCTCGCGCTCAACCGGCGCGGCCTCGTGGTCCGCGGAAGGCGGATCCAGGGCAAGCGCGGCGACGCGATCGTGAAGATGCGGCCCGTCGTCCCGAGCGAGTTGCCCAAGGGCCTGCGCACGAGCCCAGACTTCAACGTCGAGGTCGACGCGATGCCGGGCGGGTTCGTCTGCTCGGGCACGATGAAGCAGCGCGTCCCGAACGAGCGCGTGGCGGAGGTGGCCGCCGGGAAGCGCCCGCTCGGCTCGCTGCTCTCGAAGGACCAGCGCCGCATGCTCCCGAAGGACGACGAGGCCCTGGCGCTCGACAGGCTCGCGCTCCTGGGACCCATCCTGGTGCTCAAGCTGAAGTGGGAGCCCGAGGGCTACCCGCGCCCGCTGGTGGTCGAGCTCTGGCTCTACCCGGACGGCTCGCGTATCCTCGAGCTGTCGACGAAGTGCGCGCCCGCGGACGCGTTTCTGGCCGCGACGGAAACCCGCGTCTTCCTCTCGAAGCACGGCATCGAGCTGTCCGGAGAGCAGGAGACGAAGACGGCGAGGGCCCTCGCCTTCTTCGCCGAACAGCTTTGACCTGGAATCCAAATAAGGAGACTCGCATGTTGATAGCGGCGGACTACCCGTTCCTGGACGTGGTGGGAACGATGCTGATCTTTTTCGCCTGGGTGATCTGGTTCTGGCTCCTGATCACCGTGTTCTCGGACCTGTTCCGGCGACATGACATATCCGGCTGGGGCAAGGCGGGCTGGATCGTGCTCGTGGTGTTCCTGCCGTACCTCGGCGTCCTCATCTACCTGATCGGCCAGGGCAAGCACATGGCCGAGCGGCGGGCGCAGGACATTCGCGCGAGCCAGGCGGCCTTCGAGGACCAGGTGCGTGAGGTGGCCGGCACGAGTGGCGGTGGCGGCGCGGCCGCTGAGATCGCCAAGGCGAAGCAGCTGCTCGACTCCGGCGCGATCGACCAGGCCGAGTTCGACCAGCTGAAGCAGAAGGCGCTCGCATAGGCGAGTCCAGCTCCCGCATGGGGCTGCCGATCGCGATCTTCGCGGCGGCCCAGTTCGTGATGGTGCTGGACAGCAGCGTCATGAACGTGTCGATCTCGCAGATCGTCGAGGACCTCGACACGACGATCACGGGCGTGCAGCTCGCCATCACGGCCTACACGCTCGTGATGGCGGCGCTCATGCTCGCCGGGGCGAAGCTCGGCGACATCCTGGGTCGCGACAGGACCTTCGCGATCGGCCTGGCGATCTACGGCCTCGGCTCGTTCATCACGGCGCTCAGCCCCAACCTCACCGTGCTGCTGATCGGCTGGTCGCTGATCGAGGGGATCGGGGCGGCGCTCGTGATGCCGGCGATCGTGTCGCTGATCGCGCACACCTACTCCGGTTCGCAGCGGGCGCTCGCCTTCGGGATCGTCGGCGGCGTCGCGGGCGCCGCGATCGCAGCCGGGCCGCTGATCGGCGGCTGGGTCACCACCGAGCTGAGCTGGCGCTACGTGTTCGCCGGCGAGGTCGTGATCGTGGCGGTCATCCTGATCCTCAGGCGCCGCCTGCAGAAGACGCCGCGGGTCGAGAACCCGCCGCGGCTCGACTACGTCGGGGTCGTGCTGTCGGCGCTCGGGCTCGGACTCGTGGTCTTCGGAATCCTGAAGAGCAGCGAGTGGGGCCTGATCGAGCCGCGCGGCGCGCTCACGATCGACGGACGCGAGATCACGCCGTTCGGATTCTCCGTCGTCCCCTTCCTGCTGCTCGCGGGCGCCGCGGTGCTGGCCGCGTTCGTCCACTGGGAGGATCGCCGCGAGCGCCGGGGCGAGGACACGCTGCTCGACCGCTCGCTGCTGCGGATCCGGCAGCTCCGGGCCGGGCTGGCCACGCTCCTGATGCAGCAGCTGATCCTGCTCGGCATCTTCTTCGTCCTGCCGGTCTACCTGCAGGTGGTGCTCGGGCTCGACGCCTTTGAGACCGGCAAGCGTCTGTTCCCGATGTCCGTGGCGATGTTCGTCGCCGCGATGCTGGGTCCGAAGCTGGCGGCAGGGTACGCGCCCAAGCGCGTCGCCCAGGCGGGCCTCGTGGCGCTCTCGATCGCGTCCGTCGTCCTGCTCGGGACGATCGACGTGGAGCTCGACGACGTCCAGTTCGCGCTCGCGCTGGCGCTGTTCGGAGTCGGCGCCGGGCTGCTCCTCTCCCAGCTCGGCAACGTGATCATGTCCGCGGTCCCGGCCGAGCAGACGAACGAGGCCGGCGGCCTGCAGGGCACCGCCCAGAATCTCGGAGCCTCGCTCGGAACGGCGCTGATCGGCGCCGTGCTGATCGCCGCGCTCAGCACCGGCTTCGTCGAGCGCGTCGAGCAGAACCCCGAGGTCCCCGCCGCGATCCGCGAGCAGGTCGCCGACGCCGCGCAAGCGGGGATCCCGGTCGTGTCGGTCGAGCAGGCCGAGGACGCCGCGCTCGAGGCCGGCGCCTCGCCCGCCGTCGCCGAGGCGCTCGCGGAGGACTACGGCGACGCCCAGCTGCACGGGCTCGAGCGGGCGATCGGCGCCGTCGCGCTGTTCGCGCTGCTGGCCCTCTGGTTCACCCGCGGGCTGCCCGGGCGGCCGCTCGAGCCGGCGGCGGAGCCCGCCCGGCCCCGCGAGGCCGTCTCGTAGCATCGCGCGAGATGGAGACCCGATCGCAGCGGGTCCGCGCGAGCGTCGGGCGAATCTTCGCCGAGGTGCTCTCGCCCGAGCGGACGCGGCGGGCGACCCTCATCGAGCGCATGACCGTGGGGCGCCTCGAGTGGGAGACGATCGAGCGGCTGAACCGCTGGCTCGAGCTGCTCGGGCGCATCGCGACGGTCGTCTGGGCCGCCCTGATCGCGGTGATCATCCTCGGCTTCGACATGAAGGACACGGTCGCGGACGTGGTCAACGGCGGGGACCCGGTGCGCGCCGCCGTCTTTCTCGCGATCCTCGCGCCGACGATCGTCTTCTTCCTCGCGCACTCCACGATCGGCTACATGCGCTGGCGGCTCCAGCGCGAGCTGTGGCGGCGCGACGTGGAGCGCCTCACCGGCGAGGACCGCCCGCGCGATTCCGTCCATCCGCCGGGATAGCGTCTCCTCCGTCGACGAAAGGAGTCGCCATGAGAGGCGGCGGTCGTGCAGTGTTTGCCGGGATCGTGCTGCTGATGGTCGGGTTCCTGAACGTGATCTACGGCATCGGGGCCCTTGACGACGCCAACGTGCTCGTGAACGACACGCGGCTCGTGATCGACAACCTGAACACGTATGGATGGATCCTGATCGTGCTCGGGCTCGTGCAGCTCACCGGCGGTTTCTCGCTGATGGTGGGCGGCACCTACGGCCGGGTCATCGGCGTGGTCGCGGGCAGCATCGGGGCGATCTGGGCGCTGCTCTCCGTCAGCGGCCAGAACCCGTGGTGGTCGCTTGCGATCTTCGCGCTCTGCGTCTGGGTCGTCCACGGCCTCATCGTCTACGGCGAGGATGAGCGGGCCGCGAGAGCCTGATGCGCTTCAGTAGCCGGCGCACGCACGCCGGCGAGACGGAGCAGACGGTCGAGCTCGACCCGGCGGATTTCGCCGGCCTCTTCACCACTCCGCGCTGGCTGAGGGACCTGGGCGTCAGCTCATGGCTGCTCGTGGGCGTCACGCTCCTTCTCGTCGGCGCCGTCTGGCTGCTGTCGCTGACGGACACGATCGTCATGCCGGTCATCACCGCGGCCGTCGTCGCGGCGGTGGCGTCGCCGCTCGTCCGCTGGTTCGAGGGCCACGGCATCCCGCGAATCGCGGGCGCGCTGCTGCTGCTCGTCGCGGGGATGTTGCTCGCGGTCGGGTTCGTCGTGCTGATCGTGGGCGGCATCACGAACGAGCTCGACTCGATCAGCGGCGAGCTCTCGAGCGCCAAGGACACGATCGAGGGCTGGCTGAAGGACATCGGCGTGGACTCGTCCACGGCGAAGGACGCGAATGACGACGCGAGCTCGGCCGCCACGAGCAGCGTCAGCACCCTCCTGCAGGGGATCGCGGGCGGGATCAAGCAGCTCTCGTCGCTGTTCTTCTACCTCGCCCTGACGATCCTCAGCCTCGTCTTCCTGCTCGTGGACGGGCCGCGCATCAGGGCCTGGACCGAGCGTCACCTCCCCGTGCCGGAGACGGCCGCGCATTCGATCGTGCGGCGGGTCCTCGAGTCGCTGCGCGGCTACTTCCTCGGGGTCACGATCGTCGCCGCCTTCAACGCGGTGGTCGTCTCGATCGGGCGCGCTCATCCTCGGGCGTCCCGCTCGTGGCGACGATCGCGATCGTCACCTTCCTCGGCGCCTACGTGCCCTACCTGGGCGCCTGGGGCGCCGGCGCCTTCTCGGTGCTCCTCGCCCTGGGCGGCGCCGGGCACCGACGCCGCGGCATGCATGATCGTCGTCCAGCTGCTCGCGAACGGGATCCTCCAGCAGATGATCCAGCCGCTCGCCTACGGCGCCGCGCTCGGCATCCATCCGCTCGCCGTCCTGATCGTCACGATCGGCGGCGGCTGCCTGTTCGGGGCCGTCGGATTGATCCTCGCGGCACCGCTGACGGCGGCAGCCACCAAGGTGGCAACGGACCTCGCGCGGGCGCGGTCCGAGGAGGAGGCCGCGTCCGCCGCGCCTCCAGCCCCGGCGTAGCGCCGCCCTTGCATGCCGGGGGCCGTTCCGGCGAGGATGACCCCCAGATGAGCACCGACCCCGAGAGACACGCCGCCGGACACCGAGGTCCTCACGCGGCCCGAAGCACGCGGGCCTCGTGCTGGGAACGCTGATCCTGGTCGCGGCCGTCGCGAACCTGAATCTCGCCGTCGCCAACGTCGCGCTGCCGGACATCGGCAAGGCCTTCGACGCCGGCCAGACCCAGCTCAACCTCGTGGCGGTCGGCTACTCCCTCGGCCTGGCGGCGTCGGTCCTCTACTTCGGAGCGGTCGGCGACCGCTACGGGCGCAAGCGGCTGCTCCTGCTCGGGACGCTGCTGTCGATTCCCGCCTGCCTGATCGCGGGCCTGGCGGGGTCGATCGAGGTCCTGTTCGCGGCACGGGTCTTCGGAGGCCTCGCCGCGGGAATGTCGTTCCCGACCACGCTCGCCCTCATCACCGCGCTCTGGTCCGGAAAGGCGCGCACGCAGGCGATCGCCCTCTGGTCGGGTATCGGGGGCGCGATCGCCGCACTCGGGCCGCTGCTCTCGGGTGCCCTGCTCGAGGAGTTCGACTGGGGGTCCGTGTTCGTCGTCACGACGCCGCTCGCGGTGGTGGCCCTGATCATGGCGTGGCGCTTCGTCCCGGCGCACGTCAACGAGACCACGGACCCGGTCGACAACCTCGGCGGGATCATCTCCGTCGTCCTCGTGGGGGCGCTCGTCCTCTCGATCAACTTCACCTCGGTGCCGGGCAAGGGGACGCTGGCCCTCGGGCTCGGACTGATCGCCCTCGCCGCGACAGCCGCATTCCTGATCCGTCAGCGTCGTGCCAGGAATCCGCTCTACGACCTGCACGTGGCGGGCCGAAGGGTCTTCTGGGTGGCGGCCTACGGCAGGGCTGATCGTGTTCGGCTCGCTCATGGGGGCGATGTTCATCGGCCAGCAGTTCCTCCAGAACGTGCTCGGCTACTCGACGCTCGGCGCGGGGGCGGCGATCCTGCCGGGAGCCATCGGCATGGTGATCGCGGCGCCGCGCTCGGCGAAGCTCGTGGAGAGCGCGACGGGGCGCGTTTCACGCTCCTGATCGGCTACGTCTTCTGCCTGCTCGGCTTCCTCACGATGCTGCTCCTGTGGGATGAGGGCTCCGCGTACTGGGAGGTGGGTCTCGGCTACGCGTTCGTCGGCGCTCGGCGTCGGCCTCGCCGGCACGCCGGCCTCGCACTCGCTGACCGGTTCGGTGCCCGTGAAGCGGGCCGGCATGGCGTCCGGGACCGCGGACCTGCAGCGCGACCTCGGCGGCGCGATCATGCAGTCGATCCTCGGGTCGGTCCTCACCGCCGGTTACACGTCCTCGTTCCAGGACCAGATCGCCGACTCGCCGCAGTCGAAGCAGATCAGCGAGTCTGTCCAGTCCGAGCTGACCAAGTCGTTCGCGAGCGCGGTCGACACCGCCGAGCAGTATCCGCAGTACGCGAAGCAGATCACGTCGGCTGCGCAGTCGTCCTTTCTCCAGGGCGATGACTGCGGCCTACACGGCCGGGATCGTCGCGATCCTGCTCGGCGCCGTGATCGTGTTCTACGCTGTTCCCGCGGCGCGAGCGCGAGAGCGAGCTGCTCGCCCAGTACGCCGCGGAGGACGGCGGCGCTGCGTGATCGGCCACCGGCTCGGGCTCGAGCTGCGGCCGACGAATCGCACGGTATGGGATCGCCTGATCGCGATCGGCTTCGCGGTCGGCTCGCTCTGCTTCTTCATCGGTCCGTTCCCCGGATTCGTCGAGCTGGTGGGCACTCCCGCCGACGGCGCCGTCTTCTTCGCCGGCTCGATCTTCTTCACGCTCGCGGCCACCATGGAGGTGCGCGAATCGACCGTGCGGCGCGGGCGGCGCTGGGGCCGCGACGCGGGCTGGTGGAGCGCCGCCGTGCAGTGGATCGGCACCCTGTTCTTCAACATCAGCACCTACGAGGCCATGCAGGACGGGCTCTCGGTCGACCAGACGAACAAGCTCGTATGGGCGCCCGACGCGTTCGGCTCCGCGGCCTTCCTGATCTCGGGTGCGCTCGCCTACGCGGTCGCGGAACGTGCTCGCCACGGCGCGCGGCGCGACCGCGACTGGACCACCGCGGCCGTGAACCTGGCGGGCTGCGTGTTCTTCGGCATCTCCGCCGTGGCCTCGTACATCGTGCCGTCCACCGGATCCACGCTGGATCTCGCGGCGGCGAACTTCACCACGGCCCTTGGCGCCCTCTGCTTCTTCGTGGGCGCCGTCCTGATCTTCCCAACCACCGACTCACGGAGGAATGAGCTATGTCAGACCGCGACCTGATCGCCGATCTCGAGGAGCGAGCCGCTCAGTACGGCAACCGCTTTCTCCTGTCCGCACCGCCCGACCACGAGCTGCCCGAGCACGGGATGCCCGCGATCGACGCGATGCGCCTGCTGGGAGAGGAGCTCGTGCTCGACGGGTTGCCGATGCGCAACCTCGCGACCTTCGTGACCACCTGGATGGAGCCGGAGGCGCAGCGCGTCATCGCCGAGAACCTCCACCGCAACTTCATCGACCACGCCGAGTATCCGCAGACCGCCGAGATCGAGCAGCGCTGCATCCGCATGCTCGCCGACCTCTTCCACGCGCCCGGTGAGACCACGGGCGCGCGGACGCAGGGATCCTCGGAGGCGATCATGCTCGGCGCGCTGTCGCTCAAGTGGAAGTGGCGCGCGCGGCGCGAGGCGGCCGGCGCCGACACCACCCGCCCGAACCTCGTGTTCGGCGGCGACGTGCACGTGGTCTGGGAGAAGTTCTGCCGCTACTTCGACGTCGAGCCGCGCATCATCCCGCTGCAGCCCGACAAGTACACGATCGGACCGGAGGACGTGGAGCCGCACGTCGACGAGAACACGATCGGCGTCGCCGCCGTGCTCGGGACCACCTTCACCGGTCACGCCGACGACATCGTCGGGATCAACGACCTGCTCGGGCGCCTGCACGAGGAGAAGGGCATCGACGTGCCGCTGCACGTGGACGGCGCGAGCGGCGGCTTCGTGTGGCCGTTCCTGTACCCGGACTCGCCGTGGGACTTCCGGCTCGACCGCGTGCGCTCGATCAACGTCTCCGGGCACAAGTATGGCCTCGTCTACCCGGGCATCGGCTGGCTCGTGTTCCGTGAGAAGAGCGACCTGGCGGAGGACCTCGTCTTCTACGAGAACTACCTCGGCAAGACGGACGCGACGTTCACGCTGAACTTCTCGACCGGCTCCGCGATGGTGCTCGCCCAGTACTACAACTTCGTGCGTTTCGGGCGCGACGGCTATCGCTTCATCATGCAGACGATGCAGCAGAACGCGGCGTGGCTCGCGAAGGAGATCGCGGACCAGGGCCCGTTCCGCCTGGTCGGCGAGGAGGGCGCCGAGCAGCTGCCGCTGGTGGCGTTCCAGCTTGCGGAGGAGCGCAACTACGACGAGTTCGACATCGCTTCCCAGCTCGCCGCAGAGCGCGGCTGGATGGTGCCCGCGTACACGCTGCCGCCGAACGCGGATCACATCAAGATCATGCGCGCGCTCGTGAAGCTGACGCTCGGGCACTCGCTCGCGCTCACGCTCGCGAACGACCTGAAGGAGGCCTGCGAGACGCTCGAGCAGAAGGGCGGGCTGCACGAGCGCGACCGCAAGCGCGTGAAGACGGGCGTCGGCTACTGAGCGCCCGGAGGCGGACCTTCCTGCCCTGGGCACCGATGGGTGCCGAAGCAGGAAGGTCCGCGATCCGGGGATCAGGCCGGGGCGCCGCCCTTGTCGAGGGCTTCCTGCAGCGCGGTCTCCTGCTCGTCCGAGAGCGAGCTCTGGATGATGTGGCCGCCGTACTTCGAGATCTCGGGCACGACCTTGTCGCGCGTGGCCTCCTTGACCAGCACGAACACCGCGGCGCCGCCGGCGGGCACCTTGGCGCCGAGCTCCTTCATGAACTTGTCGTCGATGCCGTAGTCGGCGGCCGCGCCGCCCGCGGCCCCGGCCGCGGCTCCCACGGCCAGGCCGAACAGCGGCATCAGGAAGATGAGGCCGATCAGGCCGCCCCAGAGCGCGCCGCCGGCGGCGCCCGCAGCGGCCATCGAGGGCTGGTGGAGCTTGACCTTCCCGTCCTGGCGGTGCTCCACGATCACCGCGTCCTCGAGGGTCAGCGAGTGCTCCTTCGCCAGCTGCCCGATGGTGCTCATTACCTCCTGGGCCTTGCCCAGGTCCTCGTATGCGATTGCGACCAGATTTGACATGCCCGCCAACCTACTCCGTCTAGCTGACCTGGGACAACGCGGTCGCGACCGCGAAGCCGAGCACCACCACGAGGCCCGCCGTCTGCCCGGCCTGCCGGTGCGCATCGGGGATCATCGCGTCGGTCAGCATCACGAGCAGCGCCCCCGCCGCGAAGCCGTTGATCGCGCCGCCGACGCGTCCGCCGATGTTGTCGGCGAGCACCCAGCCGAGCACGGAGGCCAGCGCGCAGACCACGGCGATCACGATCCACATGCGCATGATCTGAGCCGAGCTGCGGCGCGTCGAGCGCATCTCGTCGACCGAGCCGATCGCCTCCGGGAGGTTCGAGACGAAGACGGCGGCGAGCAGGCCGACGCTGACGCCGTTGCCCGTCGCGATCCCGATGCCGAGCACGAGCTGCTCGGGCACGCCGTCGAGGAATGCGCCGAGCGCGAGGCCCTGGATCTTGCGCGAGAGGAAGAAGTAGGTGAGCGCGCCGAGCGCGAGCCCGATGCCGGCGGCGGCGGCGCCGCCCTCCTCGATCCCCTCGAGCGCGAGCTCGAACGAGACCGCGCTGATCAGGGCGCCGGCTCCGAAGCCGAGCACGAGCCCGACGAGCCGGTCGGGCCAGTCGCGCGCCAGGCCGAGGGCCGCGCCGATCACGAGCGAGCTCGCCGCGAGCGCGCCCCAGCCGAGCGCCTCGATCACGCGGCCACCTCGAGGTCGAGCGCCGCGCCGGGCTCGAGCACGCGCACCTCGACACCGGGCGCGGCCTTCGCGGCGGCCCGAGCGAACTCGTGGGGCGGATCGGTGAGCCGCCCGGCCCGGTCGCGCCGGCCGATCGGGAAGAAGGTGCCCCAGTGGATCGGGACCGCGAGCCGCGGCCCCAGGCGCGCAACGGCGGCCGCCGCGCTCTCCGGGTCGAGATGCCCCTCGCCGAGCTTCGGACCCCAGCCCCAGACCGGGATGAGTGCGAGGTCGAGCCCGCTCAGCTCGTCCATCTCGTCGAACAGGTCGGTGTCGCCCGCGAAGTAGATGCGCGCGCCGCCCGCGTCGAGCACGTAGCCGAGCGGATCCGCCTTCGCGCCGAGCGGCATGCGCCCCGAGTCGTGCGCGGCGTCCACGGCGAGCACGCTTGCGCCCGGCGCGAGCTCGAGCCGGCCGCCCGCGCTCAGCTCGCGCACCTGGAAACCGTGCTTCGCAAGCAGCTTTCCGGACCCCTCGGGCGCCACGACGGTGACGCCGCGGCCGATCCGGCGCAGCGAGGGCAGATCGAGGTGGTCGTAGTGCAGGTGCGACAGCAGCACGGCGTCGATCGACTCGAGGTGCGCGGCATCGACCCCGCGCGCGACCCGCCGGATGTGGAGAAAGCGGTCGCGCAGCACGGGATCCGTCAGGACGCGCAGGCCGCCGGCCTCGATCAGCACCGTCGAGTGCCCGAGCCAGACGACCCGGGCGCTCATCGGTACGCGTCGTGCCCGAGCGCGACGAGCCAGCGCCGGAAGTACCGATGCAACTCCTCGGCGCCCACGACCTCCTCCGCGGGCTGCTCCCACTCGCTCGGGACGAGCACGAACGGATGGCTCTGCTCGCCGCCCATCCCGCCGTGCGAGCCCACGAGCTCCTCGAAGGCCGCGACCTCGTCCATGTCGGTCCAGAAGCGGCTGTTCAGCACGATGTCCGGGCAGTGCGGGAAGCCGTCCGTGCGTGCCACGTGGCGCGCGGCGTTCGGGCCGAATGGGGCGAGGGGGTCCTCGCCCTCGACGCGGTCCTCGTCGAGATAGCGCGTGCCCGACCGGCCGATGACGACCGCGCCCTCGTTCTCCGAGCGCACGAGCAGGAAGCCGATCCCGGGATGCTCGACGAGGGTGGGCAGGAGCCGCGGCCAGCGCGATTCGATCGTCTCGCGCGTCACGCGGCCGGGCTCGCGCGGGAAGGAGATCAGCCCGAGGTTGCCTGACGCCATCACGGAGAGCTCCGGCAGCTCGTCCTCGCCCGTTCTTCTCCTTGGCCTGCTCGAGCTCGACCGCGCCGTCCACCCGCTTGCGGCGCACCGCCCGGTCGAGGGCGCGCGCGGAGGCGCCCTCGCCGCTCGACGCCTCGGTGAGCGACGCGGCGAGCATGCCGAGCGCCTCGTCGTTGCCCGCCTCCTGGGCGTCCACGTGCTCGGCCTCGCAGGCGCGCGTGACGAGCTCCTCGAGGCTGAGCCCGTAGCGCTGGAGGAAGGTCGCGCCCTGCGACTGCCCGTGATCGGAGAGGACCACGAACCGGTAGGGCCGCGGGGCCCCGTCCGCCGCCCGCGCCATGCGCCCGATCTGGCGGTCGACCTTCGCGAGCACCGACATCGTGTCCGCGCGCTCGACGCCCGAGTGATGGGCGACCTCGTCGTAGGCGAGGAAGGTCGTGTAGCCCACGGGCCGCCCGGCGTAGATGTCCGAGATCACCGCGGCCACCTGCAGGTCGCGCTGGATGACGGTGCCCCAGGCGCGCACGAGCGCGTACTTCCAGTCGCGGTGGATGCGCGGCAGCACGTCGCGGCGGCGCTGCTGCGCCGCGTAGCGGAGCTCCTGGGCGATGTCGGCGATCACGAGCACGATCGTGCGGGTGACGCTGTACGGGTTGGCGAAGTAGCCGAAGTAGTCCTGGCCGAGCTTCCCCGGGCGCTTGCGGTCGAGCACCGTGCTCATGGTCAGCAGGGAGTGGACGGCGTCGCCGGAGACGATGTTCGCCCGGCTCGCGCCGTCCTCGTGCAGCAGCCCGCGCCCGTTCGAATGCCTGCGCTCGAGCTCGGCGGCGTCCTTCGGGTGGTTCGTGACGATCGCGCGGCCGTGCTCCTTCTCCCACCAGCGGAACGCGGGCATGTCGTCGTTGTCGCCGTGCAGGAGGCCCGCCTGGCAGGCGCCCGTCTGGGAGGACCAGTCCGTCTCCCAGCGGTGCAGCAGGTGGCTCCCGCCGTGCGCCCAGCGCGACAGGTTCGGCGCGTTGCCGTCGCGGATCGCACGGCGCAGCACGTCGTGCGCGAGCCCGTCGATCTCGAAGAAGTAGACGCCCGGCACGTCGGTCTCGATCCCGCTCGCCTTGCGCGCCCTGCGGCGCACGACCTGCCGGTACCAGAAGTCCTCGTCGTCGAGCGCGAACAGCGTGGTGAACAGCGTGTTGATCACCGTGAGGCCGAGCGCGACGGCAACGCCGTCCCAGAGGCTGTCGATCTCGACGCCCGGGTCGAGCGACGCCGCGCCCACCACGATCGCGCCGTTCAGGACGAGCGTCCCGAGCCCCAGCGTGAGCACCGTGAACGGCAGCGCGATGCGCACGATCAGCGGCCAGACGAGCGCGTTCGCGAGCCCGATCGCCGCCGCGAGGCCGAGCGCGGCGGCGACATCCGTGACGTGGAAGCCGGGGACGATCGCGCTCAGCAGCATCAGGCCGCCGGCCGTGAGCAGCCAGACGACGACGATCCGCGTGGCCAGGTAGCGGGCTCTCATCGCCCGCGGAACGCTATCCGCCCTCGACGCGGAGCGCAGGGGCGGGCTCGAGTTCCTCCATGGGCGCGTCCCCGTAGCGGCGCTTGTGGACGATCGCGGCCACCGCGCCCGCGGGTATCGGAAGCCAGAACGAGACGAGCCTGTAGGCCAGCGTGGCCACGAGCGCCGCGCCGGCGTCGACACCCGCCAGGGCGAGCGTTCCCGTGAGGCCCGCCTCCACGAACCCGAGGCCGCCCGGGGTCAGGGGCAGCGTCCCGAGCAGCTGGGCGGCGAAGAACGCGAGCAGCACGAGCGAGGCGCGCGGCTCCGAGCCGACCGCGTAGAGAGCGGCGAGCAGCGTCAGGTAGTCGAGCACCCAGCGTCCGGCGGCGAACAGCAGCGCCTCCCACCAGCGCTTGCCGAGCACGTCCACCACGACGTCCCGTTCGGCCACGAGCTTCCGCGGCCACTCGGTCATCGGCTCGCGCTTGCGGGCGACACGGTTGCGCACCGCCTGGGACGCGCGCCCGATCAGCTCGAGCGGCCGGTCCCAGATCACGCACGCGGCGCCGAGCGCCATCATCGCGACGAATACGACGGCGCCGGCCTCGGCGGCGCGCGCGAGCCGAGGGTCGACGGCGACGCCCGTGACGATCGCCGGCACGGCGAGCAGCGGCAGGGCAAGCAGCGTGCCGAACACGAGCAGGGAGGACGCGGTCATGCCGGAGGCGGCGGCCGCCGCCGGGACGCCGGCGCGAGCGAGCATCGCGTACTGCATCGCGCCGGCGGCCGCCACGCCGCCGGGCACCACGCGGCCGAACGAGTTCGAGGCGAGCTGGGACGTGATCACGGGGCCCCAGTGCTTCGAGCGCACCGAGATCTTCTGGATCGCCCACATGCACGCGTAGCTCCCGACCTGGAGGGCGATCATCCCGACGAACCAGAGCGGGCTGATGTCGTCGAGCTGGTCGAAGGCGCCGAAGACTTCGAGCAGAGCGGGGGCGAGCAGGTAGAGCGACACGCCCGTGACGGCGAGGAGGATCCCCCGCTTGACGAGCGCGGACGCCTTCATGTCGGAGAGGCTACGCCGGGGCGGGGTCGGGAGACGGCGGAGCCATCGGCGGCGGCTCCGGAGGAGGCTCGTCGCCCGGGTCCCCGCCGGGCTCGTCCCGCTTCAGCGACATCGTGCGCAGGTCGACGTACTCGCGCAGCAGGATCTGGATCGACGCGGCGATCGGGATGGCCACGAGCGCGCCGAGCACGCCCAGCAGCGTGGCGCCGAACAGCACGGCGACGATCGTGATGAACGGGTGGACGTTCACCGTGCGCTTCTGGATCTGCGGCTGGATCACGTGGTTCTCGAACTGCTGGTAGACGATCGCCCAGATCGCCCAGATGATCGTGACGGTCGGGAAGTCCTCGAACAGCGTGACGAGCCCGATCAGCACGGCCGCGATCGTCGCGCCCACGAGCGGGATCAGCGAGAACAGGCCGGCGATCACGGCGAGGGCGGGGGCGAACGGGACCCCGAGGATCGTCAGGACGATGAAGGTGGCCACGCCGGCGATCAGCGCGATCGCGAAGGCGCCGGCCACGTAGCCGCCGACCGCCTGCGCCATGTGCTCGAGCGACCGGCGCAGGCGCTGCTGTTGCTCCTCTGGTCGTGACGAGATCAGCGACTCCACCCATGCGCGTCCGCTCGAGAGCAGGAACGCGGTCAGCACGAGGATCGTGATGAGCGCGAACAGCGAGCTGACGATGCCGAAGCCGACGTCGCGCAGCGTCGACGCGGCGCCGCCGAGCTTGCCGGGCAGCTTGCCGGCCTCCTTCTCGAGCTGGCCCGTGAGGTCGTAGTCCTTGTTGAGCTCGCGCAGGCGCTCGTTCTTCTCGACGAACTCGCTCACCTCCTGCGCGTAGTCCGGCACGTTCTTCGCGAAGTTGTTCGTCTCGGTGATGAGCGGCGGCACGATCAGCGCCATCAGGAGGATCGGGACAAGCAGCAGCCCGAGGTAGACGATCGTGATGGCGAAGCCGCGCCTCATCTTCGCCGCGAGGAAGTTCACGGGCGAGGCGAGCGCGACCGCGAGAAAGACCGAGACGAGCAGCCAGGTGATCGGCCGCCTGAGCAGGAAGATCAGATAGAGGCAGATCGCCACGCACACGACGATCAGCACGATCCGAACGACGCTGCGGGCGGCGGGCATCCCTGCGCTCTTCGCGCCGCCCCTCGGCGCTCCTACACCTGCACGATCTACTGCACGAAGCGGATCGGCACGGAGCCTGAGCCGAGCAGGCCGGGGCCCGTGTGGACGGCCAGCACGGGCCCGATTTCGCTCACGATCGTCGGCGGGCAGCCGAACACCTCGCTGCACGCATCGACGAGCCGCATGCACTCCTCGGGCGCGTTGATGTGCTGCGCGCTCCAGGCGAACTCGCCCTGGCCGTCGCGCTGCCGCGCGTAGTCCACGAGCCGGTCGAAGGCGCGGCTCGCGGTGCGCACGCGCTCGACCGGCGTCATCTCGTTCTCCACGGTCAGGATCGGCTTGACGCGCAGGGTCGAGCCGATCCACGCGCTCGCGGCCCCTATGCGCCCGCCGCGCTTGAGGAACTCGAGCGTGTCGATGACGAACCACAGCTTGAGCTCGGCGCGGGCCTCCGCCACGCGCTCCGCGACGGCCTTGGCGTCGAGGCCCTGCTCGGCGGCATGGGCGGCGGTGAGCACCATGAAGCCGAGGCCGCCGGCGGCGGTCGTCGAGTCCACGACCTCGATGCGATCGCCGCCCTTGCCGTCGCGCTCGAGGGCCTCGCGGGCCTGGCGCGCCGCCTCGGCGGTCCCCGACAGGCCTCCCGAGATGTGAATCGAGACGATCTCGCCGCCGTCCGCGAGCAGCGGCTCGTAGACCGCGGTGAAGTCCCCGACCGACGGCTGCGACGTGGTGGGCAGCTTCTCGATCGAGCGCAGCTCGTCGAAGAAGTTGTCGTAGTCGGTGATCTCGATCTCGGGCACCGTCCGGTCGCCCCCGAACACGACGTAGAGCGGGACCACGTGGATGCCGTGCCGCTCGACCAGGTCGGGCGGCAGGTACGACGTGCTGTCGGTGACGACCGCGACGCGGGGCATGGCGGCGGCAGCCTATCGTTGAGCCCTTGCCGAGCGTCCTCGTCACCGGTGCGACAGGCTTCATCGGCTCGCACGTCGCGCGCCTTCTGGCCGAACGGGGAGACGAGCTCAGGCTGGGCGTCGAGGACGGGTCCCCGGACGCCGCGATCGACGGCCTTGACTGCGAGCGCGTGCGGCTCGAGGTGCGCGACCGGCGCTCGCTGCGGCGAGCGCTCGCAGGCGTCGAGCGCGTGTTCCACTGCGCGGGGGTGACCTCGGTGCGCCCCGCCGACGCGGAGCGCCTCTTCGACGTCAACGTCCGCGGCACGCGCACCGTGATGGAGGAGTGCCTGCGCGCCGGGGTGGAGCGCGTCGTCTACACCTCGAGCGCGGCGGCGGTCGGGGCGGCCGCCGACGGCAGGGCCGCGGACGAGGCGCAGCTGTTCACCTCCGGAGGGCTCGGCATCCCGTACGTCGACTCGGTCCACGAGGGCGAGCTCGAGGCCATGCGCGTCGCCGCGCGGGGGCTGCCGCTCGTCTGCGTCAACCCCGCCGTCTGCTTCGGGCCGGGCGACCACCTGCTCAGCTCGACCCGGATCGTGCGGAGCTTCCTGTTGCGGCGCATCCCGATCTACACCGAGGGGGCGGTCAGCATCGTCGACGTCCGCGACGTTGCCCGCGGCCACCTGCTCGCCGACGAGTCGGGCGAGCCCGGGGAGCGGTACCTGCTCGGCGGCCGCAACTTCACGTGGGACCGGCTGTTCGCGGACCTCGGCCGCCTGTCGGGCGTCGAGCCGCCGCTGCGCCTGCGCGCCGACGTCGCGCTGGCGGCGGCGCGCGTGCTCGGCGCTGCCGGCGAGCGCGCGCCGCTGACGGGCGCGGAGGTGCGGGCCGCCTCGCACAGCTGGACCTATCGCTCGACGAAGGCCCGCCGCGAGCTCGGCTGGCGCGCGCGCCCGCACGAGGAGACGCTCGAGACCACCGTGGCCTGGCACCTCGAGCGCGAGCACGACCGGATCGCCCGCTCGCGGCGCTCCGAGCAGGTGCAGTACCGGCTCGCCCGCCTCGCGATCGGCGCCACCGAGGGCGCCGTCGGGCTCGCCCGCAGGGTCACGCCGTTCTGAGCCTCTACCCTGCGCGGCATGGCGAGAGCAGGGCGCACACCCGCGAGCACGAGCCGCACCTCGAAGGCGATCACGAACGCACGCCGCATGTGGCCCTACATGCTGATGGCGTGGGAGCGCTGGCAGTCGCTGTCGCCCGAGCAGAAGGAGCGCTACAGGCGTCAGGCGCGCGAGTACGCGGAGCGCGGCCGCTCGCTCATCGACGAGCGCCGGCGCAAGCGGCGCTGAGCCTCCGGAAGAGCCGTCGACCTCGTACTGGTCCAGAAAGACGAGTTGACCGTGATATTGGCGGTCAAGTTGTCCTTCGTAACGCCGGAAGCAGTTGGCGCGGAGGAACTCGACGTCTCCGTCCGGACACGGGCGAAGCGCTCGCGCAGGATCAAGACCACGCGCTCGATCTGCTCGACGGCATGTCGATCGGCTCGTCCTCCGGCCGCTGCTGCCATGTGAGCGAGCGAGGGCCGCCTCGAGGCAGGCGATCACCGCGTCCCTGCCTCGACACGGACGATCCCGCCCCTCGAGTTCGGCTCCGGGAGCGCAGCAGACGTCGTCAGCGAGGCAGCTCGAAGGCGCGCACCTGGTCGCGACGCCGCGAACTGGCGGCGGCACGCTCCATCATGTAGCTCGGTAGCTCATGCCGGGCTGCATCGCGGCAGCCGCGTGCTCGCGGCGGCCGGCGCGGTCGGCCGATTGGGGCGACTGGCGTCCCGAGCGACCTGGTACGAGTGGGCGGCGTTCGTACCCGCCGGGCTCGTGGCGCTGCTCGCCTCGGCCTGGCTCTCCGAGGGCATGGCGGCGATCTCGCGGGCGCTCGCCCGCTGGGCGATCCGCTAGTTCAGGCGGTTCTCGATCCCGAGTGGCGCCCGCTGCGGCGCCGGCTCGGGGTCGGGCTCGAGCTCCGGCTCGTCGGGCTGCTCCACGCCGAGCAGCTCGGCGAGCTCGCCCGACTCGTACATCTCGAGCACGATGTCGGAGCCGCCGATCAGCTCGCCGCTCACGAAGAGCTGAGGGATCGTCGGCCAGCCGGAGACCTCCGAGAGCTGCTCGCGGATGCGCGGGTCCGGGAGGATGTCGAGCGCCGCGTACTGAACGCCGAGGGCGTTGAGCGCGCCCGACGCGCGCATGGAGAACCCGCACGCCGGCTGCTGCGGCGTGCCCTTCATGAAGAGCATCACCTTGTTGTCGCGGATGGCCTCCTCGATGAAGGCCCGGATCTCGTCGTTCGTCATCGTCCGTCTCCAGGGGTCTGGGTCTTGATGGAGAGCGCGTGGATCGGTCCGCCGACCTCGTCGCCGAACACCTCGTAGATGAGCTTGTGCTGCTCGATTCGGGACAGTCCCTCGAAGCGCTCTGAGATCACCTCGGCGCGAAAGTGGTCCCCGCCGCCGGTCAGGTCGTGCACCATCACCTGGCATCCCGGCAGGGCTTCCTCGATCCGCTGCTTCAGCTCGGCTGCAGTCGGCATCCGGCCTTGAGGCTAGCGACGGCTTCGCCGATAGAATTGGGGAGGATGGTCACGCTTACGGACATCGCCGCACAGAAGGTCACCGAGTTCATGGCCGGTCAGACAGCCGAGGGTGACGTCGGTCTGCGGGTCGGCGTTCGCGGCGGCGGCTGCTCGGGCTTCCAGTACGCGCTCGCCCTCGACGAGAAGCGCGACGACGACCACGTCTTCGAGGCTTCGGGCATCCGCGTGCTCGTCGACCCCGCGAGCCTGCAGTACGTCGACGGCTCGACGGTCGACTTCACGGAGAGCTTCCAGGGCTCCGGGTTCGAGGTCTCGAATCCCAACGTGGTGGCCTCGTGCGGCTGCGGATCCTCGTTCCGCGTGGCGGACGAAGAGCCCTCCTGCGGCACCGCCGTCTAGCGCCTACGCCGGCGCGTTGTCGAGCGCGCTCCAGAGGAACAGGCAGGCCAGCGTCCTGTGCGGGCGCCACGGCCTCGCGATCTTCTCGAGGCGCTTCGCGTCCGGGAGCTTGCGCAACCGGTACTCCGTCTTGACCGCGTTGCGGATGCCCTGGTCGCCCACCGGCAGGACGTCCGGGCGGTGCAGGTGGAACATCAGGAACATGTCCGCCGTCCAGGGCCCGAGGCCCTTGATCGCGACGAGCTGCTCCCTGACCTCCTCGTCCGGCAGGTCCGGGAGCCGCTCGAGCTCGAGGGTGCCCTCCTCGACGTGCAGCGCGAGGTCGCGCAGGTAGGAGATCTTCGGGCGCGACAGGCCCGCGGTGCGGATCGCGTCCGGGTCGGCCGCGAGCAGCTGCCGCGGTGTGGGCGCATGGCCGCCGAAGATCTCGAGCATGCGCCCGTAGATCGTCGCGGCCGCCTTCGTCGAAAGCTGTTGGCCGACGATCGAGCGCAGCAGCGCCCCGTACGCGTCGCCGCTCCGCTCCTGCTTGAGGTCCGCGCGCACCGCCTTCGCGTGCTGCTCCACGAGGCGCGCCATCACCGGGTCCTCGCGCAGCACGCGCAGCGCCGTGGGCGTGGCCTTCACCATGCCGGAGGGAGCCCGCGCCGCTTCACGGGCGAGGACTGCATGATCGAGGTGGTGGTCTGCCCGTACTGGGCGAACTCGTCGATGATCCCCTCGAGATGCTCGACGTCGCGCACCCAGCAGGTCATCACGTAGCAGTCGTCGCCGGTCACGCGGTGGCATTCCACCACCTCGGGCGTCTCCTGGGCGAGCCGCGCCACCTCGGCGAGCTGGCGCGGCGCCGGGCGCACGCGCAGGGCGACGCCGAGGCTGTAGCCGATCCGGCGCGGGTCGATCTCCGCGTGGTAGCCCGCGATCACGCCGTCGGACTCGAGCCGCTTGAGCCGCTCCGCGACGGCGGGTGAGGACAGGCTCACGCGCCGGCCGAGCTCCGCGAGCGAGCAGCGAGCGTCGGCGGCGAGCTCCTCGATCAGGCGGCGATCGGTGTCATCGAGCTTTTGCCTGTCATTCGAAGGCACACGGGTCACGATACCGACGAACTCGCCCTGTAGGTGCGCCCGCCGGCGGGGCATGCTTCGGTCGTGGCCTCCGAGCGCATGCCGCCTCAGGCGTACTTCGTCGTCAGCGCGGTCTTTCACTACCTGGGCCCGGCCTTCGCCGTGCTCCTGTTCGCGCGCATCGAGGTGCTGGGCGTGGCGTGGCTGCGGATCGCCTCGGCCGCCGCGATCTTCGCGCTCTGGCGCCGCCCCTGGCGCGCCCTGCTCGCGCAGGACTCGGACGGCCGGCGGCTGCTGCTCGCCTGGGGTGTCGTGCTCGCGGTCATGAACGCGTTCTTCTACCTCGCGATCGACCGGCTCCCGCTCGGGACCGTCGCCGCGATCGAGTTTCTCCCGGTGATCGCGCTCGCGGCGTTCGGCGCCCGCTCGGCGCGCAACGGCGTCGCACTCGCACTGGCGGTTCCCGGGGTGTACCTGCTCACGGGCGTGCAGTTCGCCGTCGAGCCGCTCGGCCTGGCATTCGCGTTCGCGAACGCGATCCTGTTCGCGGCCTACATCGTGCTCGCCGACCGCGTGGCCAAGCGGCCGGGACTGAGCGGCATCGACGGCCTGGCCGCCTCGATGCTGATCGCCGCGGTCGTGATCACGCCGATCGGGGGCGGGGCGGTGCTGCCCGCGCTCGGCGATCCGGTCGCGCTCGCGGCGGGGGTCGGCGTGGGCCTGTGCTCGTCGGTGATTCCCTACGTCGCGGACCAGCTCGCGCTGCGGCGGCTCGCGCGCGCGACCTACGCCCTGATGGTGTCGCTGCTGCCGGCCACGGCGACCGTGATCGGGATCGCCGTGCTGGGACAGGTGCCCTCAGCGGCCGAGGTGGCAGGCGTTGCGCTGGTGGTCGCCGGGGTGGCGCTCCACCGCGAGCCGGCTCAGGCCGCCGCGCGCGTGTGAAACGGCTGCTCGAGCGCGCCGAGGTCCGTCGAGGGCGGATCGTCGAAGAGCCACTCGCGCGCGATCCGGTGCCAGTTCGCCGTCGCGCCGAGCTGGCCGAGCACGCCGAGGGTGAGCGCCTCCATGCGCCGCGCCAGCATGGACTGCGGCGGCATCGTCTCGCGGCGCATGAGCTGCCAGTGGCGTGAGCGCGGGTCGCCGAAGTCGATCAGCACCTGCGACACGAGCTCGCGGTCGATCGTGACCTCGCGGTCCTCGATGTACCAGACGGTGACGTCGTGGAAGTGCTCGAACACCGCCTCGGGCGTCACGCGCTCGTCCGAGGGGTCGAAGAAGCCCATGGCTCCGAGCCGCCTGTGGAGGTCCTGCGCGTCTCCGTCCATCGCCGCGCGGATCGCCGCGACCTCGGCGTCGATGTCCTCGCGGGCCACGCGCTTCGTCATGCCGAAGTCGATGAACGCCACGCGGCCGTCCGGCATCAGCCGGTAGTTGCCGGGATGCGGGTCACCCGAGAAGTGCCCGTTGCGGTAGAGCGAGCCGAAGAAGAAGCGGAACACGATCTCGCCGAAGCGGTCGCGAACGTCGGCGCCCTGCTCCTTGATCTCCTCGAAGCCGATTCCGTCCACCCACTCGGTGACCAGCACGTGCTCCGTGCACAGCCCCGTCACGACGTTCGGGACGTAGATGAACGGGTGGCCGCGCCAGCTGCGCGCAAAGGCGCGGTGCTGCTGCGCCTCGTGCTCGTAGTCGAGCTCGTCCGTGAGCCGCTCGCGGATCTCGGCGGTCATGGCCTTGGCGTCCATGCCCGGTGCGATCCGCTTGGCCACGCGCATGATCAGGCCCAGGTTCTGGAGGTCCGCTCGGACCGCATTGTCGACGCCGGGGTACTGGACCTTGACGGCCACGTCGCGCCCGTCCTCCCTGAGCCGCGCGCGGTAGACCT
Source organism: uncultured Thermoleophilaceae bacterium (assembly GCA_963808775.1). Classification (GTDB taxonomy): domain Bacteria; phylum Actinomycetota; class Thermoleophilia; order Solirubrobacterales; family Thermoleophilaceae; genus JACVRW01. Next base: position 540,669 of record CAWEGR010000004.1, on the reverse strand, counting down.
GGCCGATCGAGGCGGCCGCGACCGCCTCCTCGCCGAACTCGCTGAAGACGTCCGTGAGCCGCTCGCCGAGGTCGTCCTCCACCACCTTGCGCATGCGCTCGAACGGCATCCGCGGCGCGGAGTCGCGCAGCTCGGCGAGCTTCGCCTGGATGCGCTCCTGGAACTCCGGCGGAAAGGCGCCCGTGTCGATGAACGACGCCACCTGGCCGACCTTCATGGCCGCGCCCTTCATCTGGCCGAGGACGTCGAGGATCTGCTCCGCGGCCTCCATCTGGCGGCGCTCCGCGGCGGCGCGGCGACCCTCCTCGCCGCGGGTCAGGTTCGCGGCCTTCGTGACGTAGCCGCGCGCGGTCTGACCGCCCGCGAGCCGACCCACCTTCGCGGCCCTGCGCACCCTGCCGGTGGGGAGGTCCTCTGCCATCTCGACGAGGGTACGCATACGCTCCCTGACCCGATGAGGTTCGTGAGCATCTCCACAGACGACGGCCCGCGCGCGGCGCTCGCGCGCGACGGGCGCGCCTACCCCTACGACCGCAGCCTCGACGAGCTGATCGCCGACGGGCTGCCGGCGTCCGACCCGGGTGGGGAGGGGGTGCTCATCACCGAGGCCGAGCTGCTGCCCCCGCTCGGCTCGCCGGGCAAGCTGATCTGCATCGGCCAGAACTACCACGCGCACGCGCGCGAGCAGGGGGCGGAGGCGCCGAAGCTGCCGACGTTCTTCGCCAAATGGCCGAACGCCCTCGCGGCTCCGGGCGCAAGCGTGCCCCTGCCGGCCTGGAGCAGGGTCGACTACGAGGCCGAGGTGGCATTCGTCATCGGCCGCCGGGCGAAGGACGTGCCGGAGGAGCGCGCGCTCGAGCATGTGGCCGCGTACTCGCTTCTCAACGACCTCTCGGCCCGCGACTACCAGTTCAAGACGCCGCAGTGGATGCCCGGCAAGGTGTTCGACGGCTCGGCGCCGTTCGGCCCCGCGCTCGTGACCCCCGACGAGGCCGGGCGGCACGACGCGATCGAGTTCTCGCTCACCCTGAACGGCGAGACGATGCAGGAGGGCTCGACGGCCGACCTCGTGCACTCCGTCCCCGCGCTCGTGGCCTACCTGTCGATGCTGATGACGCTCGAGCCGGGCGACGTGGTCTCGACCGGCACCCCGGCGGGTGTGGGCAGTCTTCGCGATCCGCGCGTCTGGCTCGCGGCGGGCGACGAGGTGATCATCAGCTCGCCCACGCTCGGCGTGCTCGAGACCCGGCTCGCGTAGCGGCGCCTCTAGCGCGGCGCCCGCCTCCTCCACCTCGACGGGCCGGCCGACCGCCTCCGCGAGCAGGTCGGCGTTCCGGCGCGCCGACCAGATGTCGACGCTCGCGTCGGCGCCGGGCCGCGTCTGCGCGCGCAGCTCGACGGCTCCGTTCGAGGCGGCCACGCCCACCTCGCGGATCGTCCGGTCGCGGCTGCGCTCGAACTGCTCGGCGAGCCGGATCACGGCGCACAGCAGGAGCAGCCGCCGCTCGTCGCCCGCCTCGGCGAGGTCGCCGAGCTCCGACGCATCCGGCCAGCCCTTGCGGTGGTAGCGCGCGATCAGCCCGATCAGCACCAGTTCGCGCGGTTCGTAGCCCGGCAGGCCGCTGCTCGTGATCAGGTACTGGGAGTGGCGGTGGTGGTCGTCGTAGTCGATCGCCGTGCCGATGTCGTGCAGGACGCAGGCGGCCCAGAGCAGCTCGCGCTCAGCGTCGCCGAGGTCGTGCAGCCCGGCCGCGCGCAGGCCGTCGAACATCGAGAGCGAGAGCGTCGCCACGTGATGAACGTGCTCGGCATCGCCCTCGAAGCGGTGGGCGAGGTTCTCGACCGACTCCTCGCGCACGTCGATGAACAGCTCGCGCTCGCCGAGCAGGCTGTCGAAGAAGATGCCCTCGCGCAGGCCCGCCTCCGTGACCTCGATCGAGTCGAAGCCGCCCTCGTCGAGCGCGGCGGTGAGCACAAGCGCGCCGCCCAGGATCACGTCGCCGCGGTCGGGCTTGATGCCGCTGACGCTCCCGCGCTTCGACGCCGGGCGATCGGCGAGCTCCTCGATCAGCGCCTCGAGCGCGTCGCGCTCGAGCCGGAAGCCCTGGACGTCGAGCGGCGGGACGTCCATGCGCTTCATGGCCGCGGCCGCGAGGTTGCGGATGGTGCCGCCGATGCCGACGATGCGCCCGCCCTCGCCCCACCAGCCGAGCTCGCCGAGCTCGTCCGCGACGCGGCGCCGCAGCGCCTTCATGCCCTTCGCGGTCGCCTTCTCGCCGGGCAGGAACTCCTCGCTGACCCGCACCGATCCGAGCGGGAGCGACTCGGATGCCTCGAGCCGGCGCCCGTCGATGCGCAGCGCCTGAATGCTGCCGCCGCCCATGTCGAGGCCGAAGCCGTCCTCGATCGTGGTCGAGTTGGCGATCGCGAGCCAGCCGTAGCGCGCCTCCTCCCTGCCGCTGATCACCCGCGCCTCGAGGCCGGTGTGCTCGCGGATCGCGGCGAGCAGCTCGTCGCCGTTCGCGGCGTCGCGGATCGCGCTCGTGGCCACGGACTCGACGCGGTCGATCCCGCGGGCGCGGCAGAAGGAGGCGAACACCGCCGCGGTGTGCAGCGCGAGGTCGATGCGGTCGGGCCGGAGCGGGCCGTGCGAGCCGACGCCCGCGCCGATGCGGACGGCCTCCCGGATCTCGTCCACGAGGCTCCACCACGGGGTCCCCGGCTCGTATCCGTAGACCACGAGGCGCCATGAGTTCGAGCCCATGTCGACGACGGCAACCCGCTCCACCTGCCGGATCATCGCGCTCCGCCCTAATGCAGCGTCGCGTGCCTGCCGATTGAGAGAGGGATGAACGCGATCGCCCACGCCTCAGCCATGCCTGCGACCGGCCCGCAGCTCGACAACCGCCGGGTGCTTGCAGGCGTCATCGACCTGCTCGTGCTCGCCGCGGGCGCGGTCGTCATCTTCTTCGCCGCCGGAGCGCTCGGCGGCGGCGACGCCGAGTTCACGCCGGCGCTCGGGGTGGTGGTGCTCGGCTGGGCGCTCTACTACTACTTCGCGTGCGAGAGCGGAGGCGGCCAGACGCTCGGCAAGCGCGCGATGGGCCTGCGCGTGGTGCGCGCCGACGGCAGCCATGCCGACATGCGCGAGATCTTCGTCCGCACGATCCTCAGGGTGATCGACGGCCTGTTCCTCTACCTCGTCGGCCTCGTGGCGATGCTCCTGTCGGGGCAGCGCCGCCAGCGGCTCGGCGACATGGCGGCCGGCACGATCGTGGTCGACGCCCGCGCCGCGGCGCCGCTGGTCACCCCCGCGGTGGTCATGCCGGAGCCCGTCGTCCAGGACGATCCCGCTCCGCACCCCGGCGGCATCAGCCTGCCGGAGGCGCCGCCGGTGCCCGAGTTGAAGCCGTTCGATCCCGAGCCGGTCGTCGAGGCCGAGCCCGAGCCGGTTGTCGAGCCCGAGCCCGAGCCGGTCGTCGAGCCCGAGCCCGAGCCGGTCGTCGAGGCCGAGCCCGAGCCGGTCGTCGAGGCCGAGCCCGAGCCGCCCGCGCTCGGCTACGACCCGGCCGTCGAGTCCGCTCCCACCGAGCCGCTGCCGGGGACGAGCCCGGAGGACATCGTCACGCCCTCCCTCAAGGAGCTCGCCGCTGACGTCGCGGCCGCCGCCGTGCCGGTCCCGCAGCCCGTCGAGGTCGGCGGAGGAGCCGGTGCCGCTTCCCGCGCCGGAGCCCGTCGCGGAGGAGCCCGTGGACGAGGCGCCGGAGGACGAGGAGCCCGTCGTGGTCAAGTCCGTCGAGACGGTCTCCGCCATGGACCTCCTGATGGAGGAGACCGAGGCAGAGGACGACTCGCGCGAGGACCGCCAGCTCGGTTAGGCTCGCGCGCGTGAAGCACGCGCCTCGGCTCGTCCCGCGCTTCGACAAAGAGAGCTACGGCCCCGGCGACGCCGTCACCGGAGCCATCGAGGTGACCGAGCCCGTCGAGAACCTGCGCCGGCTCGACGCCTACCTGAAGTACGTCGACCGCTCGCAGAACATGTCCGGCGCCGAGACCTTCGACGCCGCGGAGCCGCTCCACGAGGGTCCGGTGCAGGTCGGCGACCGGATCCCGTTCGAGCTGCACCTGCCGCCTGACGCGCTGCCGAACCGGGAGGAGCCGGACGTCGGCGAGCTCGCCTGGTCGATCGTCACCGAGGCCGACATCGAGAGCGGGCTCGACAAGACGACGACCCACTCGATCCCCGTGGACGAGTCGGCGAGCTGGACCGGGCCGGAGCCCGGCGGCGAGCCCGGCGAGGTGAAGGAATCCGGGGGCGGCTGGGACCTGACGATGGAGCCCGACCGCTGGTCGCTGCGGCGCGGTGAGAGCGTCAACGTGATGATCGGGCTCGAGAAGCCGTCGGCCGACCGCGACGAGATCGAGCTCGGGCTCATGTGCCAGGCCGACCATCTCGTCGAGTACAGGAACTCCGATCGCGAGCTGCGCCAGGAGCGGCGCGCGAAGACGGTCTACGAGGACTGGCCGGGCTTCGACCCCGCGCTTCCGAGGCAGGAGGTGACGTTCGAGATCCCGGCCGACGCCCCGTTCTCGTACGAGGGCAAGGCCTTCGGATACCGCTGGTTCGTGGTCGCGCGCGAGCGCCGCAAGTTCCGCTCCGACCCGACTCGCTCCGCGCGTCTGCGCGTTCTCCCGTAGCCGGATCTCGGCGCGCCGTCGCTAGAGTCGCGGCCCCCGATGGCAGCGATCGGCACCCCCGAGAACCCGCTCCGCGTGGCGATTATCGGCTCCGGGCCGTCCGGCTTCTACGCGGCAGGGCACCTGCTGAAGGCGAAGTCGCACCCGGATCTCGTCGCCCAGGTCGACGTGTTCGACCGGCTGCCCACGCCGTGGGGCCTCGTGCGCGGAGGCGTGGCGCCCGACCACCCGAACATCAAGGCCGTCTCGCGCGTCTACGAGAAGACCGCCGAGCACCCGGAGTTCCGCTTCTACGGCAACGTCGAGCTGGGTCGCGACCTCACGCACGATGACCTGACCGAGCGCTACCACGCCGTGATCTACGCGATCGGGGCGCAGACCGACAGGCGCATGGGCATCCCGGGAGAGGACCTGGCCGGGAGCTGGGCCGCCACGGAGTTCGTGGCCTGGTACAACGGCCACCCCGATTACCGCGATCTCGAGTTCGACCTCTCGGTCGAGACCGCCGTGGTCGTGGGGAACGGCAACGTGGCGGCGGACGTGGCGCGCATGCTCGCCCTGACGCGCGAGGAGCTCGCGTGCACGGACGTGGCGGACCACGCGCTCGAGGCGCTCGCCGAGTCGAACGTCCGCGAGATCGTGGTGCTCGGCCGCCGCGGCCCGGCGCAGGCGGCCTTCACGAACCCGGAGCTGCTCGAGCTGGGGGAGATGACGGACGCCGACGTGTTCGTCGACCCCGGCGAGGCCGAGCTCGACCCGCTCTCGCGCGCCTTCATCGAGTCGGACGCCGCGCACGGGACGGCGAAGAAGAACGTCACGATCATCGACGGGTACTCGAGGCGCGACCCGGCCGGCAAGCGCCGCCGCATCGTGCTGCGCTTCCTCGTCTCGCCGGTCGAGATCCTCGGCGACGACAGGGTCGAGGGGGTCCGCATCCAGCGCAACGAGCTGGCCGAGGACGAGCGCGGCCAGATCCGCCCGCGCCCGACCGACCAGGTCGAGGACATCCCCGCCGGGCTCGTGTTCCGCTCGATCGGCTACCGCGGCACGGCGCTCGAGGACGTCCCGTTCGACGAGGCGCACGCCGTGATCCCGAACGACCGCGGGCGTGTGATGGACGGAGGTGAACAGGTCACGGGCGAGTACGCGGTGGGCTGGATCAAGCGCGGGCCGACCGGGATCATCGGAACGAACAAGCGCGACGCGCAGGAGACCGTCGACGTGCTGCTCGAGGACCTCGACGCCGGCCGGCTGCTCGACCCGGCCGACCCGGATCGGGACTCGCTCGACGCGCTGATCGCCGAGCGCCGCCCGGACGCCGTGTCCTATGCGGGCTGGCAGGCGATCGACGACTCGGAGCGCTCCGCCGGCGAGCCCCAGGGCCGTCCGCGCGTGAAGCTCTGCTCCTTCGAGGACCTGCTCGAGGCGGCGCGCGCCTCGGAGCCGGCCCCGCGCTGAGCGGCCTCAGCGCAGCGGGCTCTTCGGGCTCAGCGCCCCGCCGGGCCCCATGCCGTACTGAGAGAGCGAGGACCCGCCGAGATTCGCGGCGTACACATAGGAGTCGGCGGCGGCGCGCGAGGGGCTCAGCGCCAGGCCGACGATCGCCAGTAGCGCCGCACCGCCCCACCAGAGCGTCAGGCCTCGTCCTGACCGGCCGGAAGGCTGGGCGCCCCAGCGACCTTGTCCTGAAACGACTGATAGCGCCGCGTGTGGCGCTCGTAGCGCTTCTCCGACTTGGCGAGCTTCTTGCTGCCCGGCTTGTAGAAGCGCCTTGCCCAGGGGCTGTCGGGTTTCGCCAGCCGGATGGCGCCGATCAGCCCGATCAGCGGGAACAGCATGCCGGCGACCCCCATGAAGAACTTGCCCTTGAAGATCGCCACTCCCGAGATCGCCAGCGTGACGAGAACCGTGAGGATGATGACCGGCAGGCTGTCGCCGGTGGCGACCGGTACGAAGCCGAGCAGCAGCAGGCCGCCCGCGATCGCGGCGATCAGAACCGCATCGACGGAGCGCCTGCCCTCCTCGGCCCAGTAGACGTCGTCGAGGTGCAGCCAGAGGGCGTACTCGTCGAGCGTCAGGCCCGCGCCGATTCCGAACGTGGCGGCCATGATGTCGAACCACGGGTTCGCCGGCTGGAAGCGCCATCACGAACCCCGCGATCAGCATCATCACGATCCCGAAGACGAGGTGGTGCACGTGCAGTCCGCCGGGCGTGATGCTGCCCGGCCACCACGGCACCTTCGGGCTCCGCATGAGCCGCGTGCTCGCCCGTATGGCGAGAAACGAGAGCAGCATCGACGCGAGCATGATCAGCCCGGACTGCGCGCCATCCTCGGATAGGAAGTCGTTGCCCGTCTCGAACTCGATCAAGATCTCGGCGAGCGGCGGGGTCACGATCCCGTACGGTACATCCCGGTGCGCACCAGATCGGTACTCAGCGTCACCCTCGCTGTTCTGGGTGCGGTCATCTTGGTGGCGGGGATGGTCGCGCTGTACGTCCGCAACGAGATCGTCGACCGCGAGGCGTTCGCCGATCGGGCGCTGGTCGCGCTCGAGGACGACGGCGTGCGCAAGGTCGTGCAGCGCGAGATCGTCGTCGCCCTGATCGACCGAGGGAGCGGCGATCTGGTTGCGGCGCGTCCGCTCCTCGAGTCGGTCGTGGGAGTGGTGATCGACTCCGAGCCGTTCCGGGTGATCTTCCGCCGGGCCGCGCTCGAGGCGAACCGCGTCTTCTTCGTGCGGGAGAAGGAGAACGCGCTCTTCGACATCGGCGACGTGGCGAAGCTGGTCGAGTTCGGACTGCGCTCCGTCTCCCCCAAGGTCGCGAACCAGATTCCGACGGACATCGCCCCGGACCTCGCCCGCCTGCGAGAGCGGGACTTCGCAACCCGTGCGCTCGACTTCGCGGAGGACGTGCGCGTGCTCGGCATCGTGCTGCCGTTCGTGGCGCTGCTGATGCTGATCGGCGCGGTCGCACTCGCTCCCGACAGGCGCATCGGAGTGCTGCGCGTGGGCCTCGCCGCCGGCACGTCCGGCGCCGTGCTCGCGATCGTCCTGATCGTGCTGCGCGCGCGCACGCTCGCCGGTGTCTACGGCGAGGACGAGCTGACCGACGACGAGGTGCGCGACGCGGTCGAGGGTCTGATCGACGCCTTCGCCGGCGACCTGATCAGCTGGGCGTTCCTGCTCGCGCTCGGCGGGCTCGTGATCGGCGCCGCCGCCGCCGCTCTCGATCCCGAGGACGTGGAGCGCCCCCTCGCGCGCGCAAGGCGCCGGCTCGCGAGGGAGCCCGCCAGCAGCTGGGGCAAGGCGCTTCGCGGAGTCGGCGCGGTCGCCCTCGGCGTGTTCGTGGTCCTGAACCCGGAGCTCTCGGTCGAGGTGGCGGCCGTGATCCTGGGGGCGGTCCTGGTCTTCTTCGGCGTCTCCGAGCTGCTCGTGATGCTGCAGGGCACCACCGTCCCGGAGGGGCGGCACGAGCTGAACCGCAAGCGGGCCTTCGTCGTGGCGGGGATCGCGGGGACGGTGATCGCGGCGGCCGTGGCCGCGCTCGCGATCGTGGTCACGGACAGCGCCGAGAAGGTCGAGACGCGCGTGGCCGGCAGCTCCACCCGCGCCTGCAATGGCGCGGTATCCCTGTGCGAGCTGCCGCTCAACGAGATGGCGTTCGCGGGCACGCACAACTCGTTCTCGGCGGCCGACAGCCCGGGGTGGTTCATACCCAACCAGCGGCGCACGATCCGGCGCCAGCTCGCGGACGGCATCCGGCTGTTCCTGATCGACCCGCACTGGGGTGTAGAGGACGATCAGGGCAAGGTGCGCACCGACTTCGAGGGCGAGGCACGCGACCGCAACCGGGTGGCCGCGTCGATGCCCCCGGAGGTGCTTCAGGCCGCCCAGCGGGTGGCCGGGCGGATCGGAGCCGGCGACCTCCAGGGCGGCGAGCGCGACGTGTGGCTGTGCCACAACGTCTGCGAGCTCGGCGCCACGAAGATGGTCGACGTCCTGACCGAGTTCCGCGACTTCCTGAAGGAGAACCGCGGCGAGGTGCTCGTCCTCTTCCTCGAGCCGTACGTGCCGCCGCGGGAGATCGAGCGGATCTTCCGCGAGGCCGGCCTGCTGCGCTACCTGATGACGCTGGAGCGCGACGAGCCGCTGCCCACGGTCGGGGAGCTCGTGCGCGAGAACAGGCGGGTGATGGTGATCACGGAGAACGACGCCGACGGCGATCCACCGTGGTACATGAACGGGTTCGCGTGGGTCCAGGACACTCCGCTCGGGGCGCAGAAGATCAAGCAGCTCAGCTGCGCGCGCAACCGCGGCACGCCGGACAGCCCGATCCTGATGCTGAACCACTGGGCCGACCTCGTCCCGCCGCGCAGGGAGGCGAACGCGCCCTTCCTGCGCCGAAAGGTGATACTGAGGCGGGCACACGAGTGCGCGCGCAGGCGGGGGCTGCCCGTGGGCTTCATTGCAACCGACCACTACGACCAAGGCGAGCTGATCGAGGCGGTGGACGAGCTGAACGCGGAGCGGGTCAGGCTCCTGCGCGAGCGCCAGCGCCGCGGTGAGCTCGCCACGGAGACCGGATGAAGATCCTCTACGGAGTCAACGGCGAGGGCATGGGTCACGCCACGCGCTCGGAGGTCGTGATCGGGCACCTTCTCGAGCGCGGGCACGACGTCCGCGTGATGACCTCCGGCAGGGCGCTCGAGCACCTGAGCGCGCGGCTGCCCAGGGTGGACGAGGTGTTCGGCCCGGCCTTCGCGCTGACCGACGGCCAGATCAACCGCTGGAAGACGGTCGAGAAAAGCCTGCGGCTGGCGCGCCAGCAGCTGCCCGAGTCGGTCCACCTCTGGGTGCGGATGGTCCAGGAATGGAAGCCGGACGTGGCGATCACGGACTTCGAGCCCCTGACCGCCGCCTACGCGCGCTGGACGCGCACCCCGCTGATCGCGGTCGACAACATCAACATGATCGATCGCTGCCGCCACGACAAGGGGATCATCGGCCCGCAGCGCGACGACTATCTGCTCGCGCGCGCGGTCACTCGCGCGATGGTGCCGAACGCGGGGGAGTACCTCGTGATCACCTTCTTCCGCCCGCCCCTCGCCCGCCGGCGCACCACGCTCATCCCGCCCATCGTCAGGCCCGAGATCGAGGCCGCGAAGCCGGAGGAGGGCGACCATCTCGTGGTCTACGCGAGCGGCGCCAAGCGACAGATCGAGGCCCTCAAGGCCACCGGCGTGCCCTGTTACGTGTACGGCATGCGCGGGGGGCCGGAGGAGGTCGTCAAGGACGGCAACCTCGAGCTGCGCCCGCCCTCGAACGAGGGCTTCGTCGAGGCCCTGCGCACCTGCCGGGGAGTCGTGGCGGGCGGGGGCTTCTCATTGATGAGCGAGGCCGTCTACCTCGGCAAGCCGCTGCTTGCGATCCCGCTGCGCGGGCAATTCGAGCAGCTCATGAACTCGCGCTACCTGGACCGGGAGGGCTACGGGATGTACGTCGAGACCACGACCAAGGCCGCGTTGCGGCTGTTCATGGAGCGGATGCCGGAGTTCGAGGAGTCGCTCTCCCGCTACGAGCAGGAGGGCAACAGCGTCGCGCTGCGGGCCGTCGAGCAGGCCGCGGAGTCCGCGGCGGAGCTCGTCCCGCGAGAGCGCCGAAGGGCGCGACGCCAGGCTCACAGGGGGGTGCGGTCATGAGGCGGCGCACGCTCGCCGGAGCCGCCGTCCTCGGCGGCGGGTTCGCGTACTTCAACGCGCAGTACCCGACGTCCCAGCTCTACGGGCGGACGATCGCCCACGCCCCCGACGCGGGCAACCGGATCGCGATCACCTATGACGACGGCCCGAACCCGATCTACACCCCGCAGCTCCTCGAGCTCTACGAGCGCCACGGCGCCAAGGCGACCTTCTTCGAGATCGGCAAGTGGATCGAGCGCGAGCCGGCGCTCGCGCGGGAGGTCCAGGCGGCCGGCCACGCGCTCGGGAACCACACCTACACGCACCCGACGCTGGCGCTCTGCTCGAGCGACCGCGTCAAGGAGGAGCTGCGGCGCTGCCGCGCGGCGGCCGAGGCGGCGGAGCTGACCTACGCACAGGTCGAGGGCCGCGACCTGATGCGCTGCCCCTGGGGCCGGCGCCGGCCCGGGACGCTGCGCGCCGTCGCCGAGGAGGGCTACATCGCCGTGCAGTGGTCGATCACGTGCTGGGACTGGCGCACGCGCGAGGACTGGCACGACTTCTCGCGGCGGGGCCTGAAGGCGAAGGGCGGCGACATCATCCTCCTGCACGACGGCATTCACACGGAGCCGGCGGGCGACCGCTCGAACTCCGTCAAGGCGACCGAGGTGATCCTCGAGCGGCTCGGAGCCGAGGGCTACGAGTTCGTCACGGTGCCGGAGCTGGTCAGCGCCGCCGCCTGACGCTCGCCATCCAGCGCATCCAGCGCGCGCTCGACGCTCGTGCGGAGGCAGGTGAAGATCGGGGTCTCCGACTCCGTGTACGCGCTCGACTCGGTCGAGCGCAGCTCCTGCACGAGGTCGAGGAACTCGGCCGGGTCGTCGGCGTCGAAGGCGACCACGAACTCCTGGTCGTCGAGCCCGAACGAGTAGGCGGTGTTCGTCTCGATGCCGCCGAAGCGCCGCGCCACGGCGATGTGCTCCTGCATCACCCGCATGCGCTCCTCCGGCGCGAGGCCGTACCAGGAGCGCTTCTTCCACATCGGGTAGACGATCAGGTACTTCGAGTCCGCCCCCTCGCGCGGCGCCAGCGGCTGTTCCGGCTGGTCCGAATAGGGCGACTCCTTCGTCATCGCGAGGTAGGAGTGGGGGGTCTGCGCGTAGCGCATCAGCCCGCTCTGGTTCAGCAGCACGTGCAGCTCGTGGATCGGGTCGATGCTGCGGCAGATGGCCCTGATCATCAGGTCGCAGTCGCCGCGGGTGCCGACGAGCGAGTAGGCGCGCAGGTAGTGGTCCTCGCCAAACGAGTTGCAGGCCGCCGCGAACTCGCCCTTGTCGGCCGCCCGTTCCGTGGCCGTGCGCCGGCGCCAGGCCGGATCGATCTTCAGGAACGTGTACTTGACGTAATTGCGCGCCTCGCCCATCGGCGTCAAGTGTGGCCTATAGAGTGGGCGCGGTGCGCGTAGCCCTCGTTTCGCCCTACTCGTACACGTACCCGGGCGGTGTCGGCCGTCATGTGGAAGCCCTCTCGCAGGAGCTCGCGAGCCAGGGCCACGAGGTGCGCATCCTCGCCCCCTACGACCCCGACGACCGCCTCTCGCGTGTCCTCCATCGCGGCGCGACGCCGGAGACTCGGCCCCTGCCCGACGAGCTGATTCCGCTCGGGCGCACCATCGGGCTGCCGATGAACGGCGCCGTCTCGAACCTGTCGGCCTTCCCCGAGTCGGTCGCCACGCTCGGCCGCGAGCTGCGCGGCGGCCGCTACGACGTCGTGCACGTGCACGAGCCGAACGTGCCGATGGCGGCCTGGTTCGCCACCGAGGCCTCGCGCATCCCGCTCGTCGCGACCTTCCACACCTATTCCACGAGCGCCTTCACCGGGCATCTCACCGGGAGCGTGTTCGGGGCGCGCCGGCTGTACTCGAAGCTGAGCGCGCGCATCGCCGTATCCGAGGCCGCCCGCTGGACGGCGGCGCGCTTCTACGGCGGGCGCTATCGCGTCGTGCCGAACGGCGTGGATCTCGCCGCGGCCCGCCCGGCGCTTCGCCCGGACGACGGCGAGCTCCGCATCCTGTTCGTCGGGCGCGCCGAGGAGCGCAAGGGCCTGCCGGTGCTGCTGCGCTCGTTCGAGGCGCTGCGCGGGGCGGGCGTCGCCGCCCGGCTCGTGATCGCCGGCCCGTCGGCCGAGGAGGTCGAGCCGCTCCTGCTCGAGCCCGAGGGCGTCGAGATCGCGGGGCGGGTCACCGATGAGGAGAAGTGGCGCCTGCTCGGCGAGGCCGACCTGCTGTGCGCGCCCTCGCTCGGCGGCGAGAGCTTCGGGATGGTGCTCACGGAGGCCTTCGCCTCCGGCACTCCCGTCGTGGCGTCGGACATCGCGGGCTATCGCGACGTCGTGCGCCACGGCCGCGACGGCCTGCTGGTGCCTGTCGGCGACGCCGTCGAGCTCGGCGAGACGCTGCGCTCGCTCGCGCGCGACCCGGCCGGCCGCGCGCAGATGTCCGTGGCGGCGCGAGAACGCGCCGAGCGCTTCGCGTGGCCGCGGGTCGCCGGCGAGGTGATCGAGGTGTACGAGGAGGCGCTCGCCGTGCCGGTCCCGGAGGGCCGCGCCGAGCGCGCGGCGCGCCGGGTGGGCCTCGTTCCCACCGAGCCGGGCCCGCGCGTGCCGCCGCGGCGGTTGCCGTCGCTCGAGCCGCGCGAGCAGGCCAGCGGCCGGCGCAGGGCCGGGCGGGTTGCGCGGCGCGCGTTCGTCGGCGCCGGGCTGCTCATCGGCGTGGGATTGGCCGCGCTCGCGCTGCAGCGCATCGGAATCGCCTCGATCGGCCGCGCGATGCTCGCCGCGACCCCGGTCTGGGTGCTGGCGGCCTTCGCGCTCATGTGCGCGTCGATGCTGCTGCGCTCGGAGGCGTGGCACGCGATCCTGCGCGCGGCGCTCCCGAACATCCGCGTGCGCCGGCGCGACACCGCGCGGGCCACGATGATCGGCGTGTTGATGTCGGCAACGCTGCCGGCGCGGCTCGGCGAGCCCTCGCGCGCACTGATCCTGTCGCGCCGCGTCGGGCGCGTGCGCGACCGCTTCCCGGTCGTGCTCGGCACGATGGTCTCGCAGACGATCCTGAACATCCTCGCGCTGGTGGTGCTCGGCGCCGTCATGTTCGCGACCGTCGGGCTCTTCCAGGGCAACGAGGACGCGCTCGTGCTCGCCACGCTCGCTCCGGTCGTCCTGCTGCTGCTGGTCTTCAGCGCGCCGTGGCTGCTGCGGCGCGGCAGGCCCACCCGTTTCCAGCGCGTCCAGCAGGCCGCGGCGGCGGTGCGCCGCGCGATGGTCCAGGTCCGGTTCGGCCTCGAGGTCTTCCGTCACCCGCGTCTCGGCGGCTGGGCGGCCTTCAACCAGCTCGCCGCGTGGGCGATCCAGTGGCTCGCCTGCTACGTGCTGCTCGTCGCCCTGGGGCTCGACGAGCGCGCCGGTCTCGGGGCCGCGGCGGCCGTCCTGTTCGCGGTCAACGTCACGGCCGCCCTGCCGGCGACCCCGTCGAACCTCGGCGTGTTCCAGGCGGCCTGCGTCGCCGTGCTGTCGGCCTACGGCGTCGGCAAGACGGACGCGCTCGCCTACGGGATCATCCTGCAGGCCGTCGAGATCGCGACCGCGCTTGCGATGGGAATGCCCGCACTCGTGCGCGAGGGCATGACCTGGAAGGACCTGCGCCTGCGCGCCCTCCATGCCGCGCCGGTCGAGCTGCGCAACGCGGGATCGGCGCGTGAGACGGTCGACGCCGAAGCCTGAGCGAGGGCGCCGGGCGCTTCCTCTGGCGCTCGGTGTGGCGGCGCTGCTCGTGATCGCGGCCGTCCCCGTCGCGGATGCGTATCGCTTCGCGGGCGATCGCTGGCCGAACAAGACGATCTCAGTGGCCAACCGCGCCCCGCTCTACGAGCCGGCCGTGCGCGCGGCGATCCGGGCGTGGAACTCGGCGAGGGTCGGGGTGCGCTTCGTGCGCGCGCCGGCCGGTCGCGCGCGCGTGGTCTTCAAGTACAGCCCCGGCGGCAGCGGGCCGTCCGGATGCGAGGGCATCGCGGGCGGCACGGGCGGCGGTTACCCGATCGCCCTTCATCCAGCCGATGGTCGTGCGAGTCATCAAGCGCTGCCGCCTCCCGCGGCTGCGCCGCCTGACGGCCGCCCACGAGCTCGGCCACGTGCTCGGGCTCGGGCACGAGGACCGCCGCTGCGCGCTCATGAACTCGGTCGGCAGCATCGCGACCCAGCTGCCCTCCCGCTGCGCGCCGGGTGGCCCGGCCTCGCGCCGTCTCGTGCTCCCGGACGACGTCGCCGGAGCCCGGGCGCTCTACAGGCGCAAGCCGAAGCCCGTTCCCGGGACGGTCGCGCTCTTCAACCCGGGCAACGGCACGAGCATCCCGTTCGACACCGGCAGCGTCGATTTCGGCGCCAGCTTCGTGAACCGCGGACTCGACTACCGCTGGGACTTCGGCGACGCCGCCTCCGGCGCGAACACCGCTCGAGGGCTCGAGGCGCGGCACACGTTCAGCGGGCCGGGCACCTACACGGTCACGCTCACGGTGTTCGACGGCGGCGCGGAGATCGCGCGCTCGCGGCAGACGCTGACCCTGTTCTAGAAGGCGAGCCGCTTCCCGTCGCGGAAGAAGCCGCCGCTCGGCCCGTCAAACGGGCCTGAGCAGGTCCGGCGACCGTCGAGGTCATGCAGAAATCGCCGCCTACCGGCGCAAACTGACGTCGAACCTTCACACAACTATGTCAAGGTTGCTGTAGGATTGGCCGCCGTGGCTCAGCGCGACTACATGGACGCCGTCCGCAGCTCCGTCGTCGTCTTCGACGGCGGCATGGGCGCGACGCTCGAGCAGTTCGAGCTGACGCAGGAGGACTACGGCGGCCTGCCCGGCAAGTGCCACGAGGCGCTCGTCCTGAACCGGCCCGATGTGATTCAGGGCGTTCACGAGTCGATGCTCGACGCCGGCGCCCTCGTGCTCGAGACCGACACCTTCCAGGCGAGCCGGCTCAAGCTCGAGGAGTGGGGCCTCGACGAGCACACGCTCGAGATCAACCGCCGGGCGGCCGAGATCGCGCGCGCGGCGGCCGGCGAGGGCCGCTTCGTGGCCGGCTCGATCGGCCCGACGGGGCACCTTCCCGCGAGCGACGACCCGACGCTCGGCAAGATCCGCTTCGGCGAGCTCGTCACGGTCTTCGAGGAGCAGGCGCGCGGCCTCGTCGAGGGCGGCGCGGACCTGATCATCATCGAAACCGCGCAGGACATCCTCGAGGTCAAGGCAGCGGTCTTCGGCGCGCGCGAGGCCTTCCGCGCGGTCGGCCGCACGGTGCCGATCCAGACGAGCGTCTCGCTGCTGCCGAACGGCGGCAAGATGCTGCTCGGCACGGACATCCAGGCGGTCCTCACGACGCTCATCGCGCTCGACGTCGACGTGATCGGCCTCAACTGCTCGACGGGCCCCGAGGACATGCGCGACGCGATCCGCTACCTCGGCGAGTTCAGCCCGGTCCCGGTGCACTGCATCCCGAACGCGGGCCTGCCGCTCCAGGGCCCGGACGGCGAGACGATCTTCCCGGAGGAGCCCGACCAGCTGGCCAACGTCCTGCAGGAGTTCGTCGAGCGCTACGGCATCTCGATCGTCGGCGGCTGCTGCGGCACCACGCCTGACCACATCGCGGCGATCGTCGACCGCGTCGGCGGCCGCGACGCCGCGCCGCGTCCCGACACCCGCCAGGAGCTCGTGTCCTCGATGATGACCGCGACCGCGCTCGCGCAGGAGCCGCGGCCGACGCTCGTGGGCGAGCGCGTCAACTCGCAGGGCTCGCGCAAGGCCAAGGAGCTGCTGCTCGCCGACGACTACGACGGCATCGTGCAGGTCGCTGAGGACCAGGTCGAGGGCGGCGCGCACGTGCTCGACGTCTGCGTCGCGCTCACCGAGCGCCAGGACGAGGACGAGCAGATGCGCGAGGTCGTCAAGCGCATCTCGCTGACCCAGCCCGCGCCGATCCAGATCGACTCGACGGAGCCCGACGTCATCAAGGCCGCGCTCGAGGCGATCCCGGGCCGCGCGATCGTCAACTCGGTCAACCTCGAGGCCGGCCGAGACAAGCTCGACGTGGTCGCGCCGCTCGCCAAGTCGCACGGCGCGGCCCTGATCGCGTTGACGATCGACGAGGTCGGCATGGCGAAGACGGCCGAGCGCAAGCTCGAGGTCGCGGAGCGCATCGCGGAGCTATGCGACGAGCACGGGCTCGACCGCGAGGCGCTGATCTTCGACGCCCTCACCTTCACGCTGACGACGGGCGACGAGGAGTGGAGGCCCTCGGCCGTCGCGACGATCGACGGCATCAGGTTGATCAAGGAGAAGCTTCCCGGCGTCAAGACATCCCTGGGCGTCTCGAACGTGTCGTTCGGCGTCTCGCCCGGCGCGCGCGCGGTGCTGAACTCGGTCTTCCTCCACCACTGCGTGGAGGTCGGGCTCGACCTCGCGATGGTCAACCCGAACCACATCACCCCCTACGGCGAGATCCCGGAGAACGAGCGCGAGCTCGCCGACGACCTCGTCCTGAACCGCCGCGAGGACGCGCTCGAGCGCTTCATCGCCCACTTCGAGCAGAAGGGCGAGGAGGACGAGGACGCCGGCGGCGCCGACCCCACGGAGGGCATGGAGCCCGAGGAGGCGCTCCACTTCCACATCCTGCGCCGCAAGAAGGATGGCGTCGAGGACTGGATCGACCGCTCCGTCGAGAAGATCGGCGCCGTCCCGACGCTGAACGACGTGCTGCTGCCCGCCATGAAGGAGGTGGGCGACAAGTTCGGCGCCGGTGAGCTGATCCTGCCGTTCGTGCTCCAGTCGGCCGAGGTGATGAAGCGCGCGGTCGCCCGGCTCGAGAACTACCTCGACCGCATCGAGGGCCACACGAAGGGCAAGGTCGTGATCGCGACCGTGTTCGGCGACGTGCACGACATCGGCAAGTCGCTCGTCAACACGATCCTCACGAACAACGGCTACACGGTCATCGACCTCGGCAAGCAGGTCCCCGTCGACACGATCATCAACGCGGCGATCGAGCACGACGCCGACGCGATCGGTCTCTCGGCGCTGCTCGTCTCGACGTCGAAGCAGATGCCGATCTGCGTCCAGGAGCTGCACGAGCGCAAGCTCGAGTTCCCGGTCCTCGTCGGCGGTGCCGCGATCAACCGCGACTTCGGGCGGCGCATCCTCTACCCGAAGGGGAAGGAGTCGGACGAGGTCTACGAGCCGGGCGTCTACTACTGCAAGGACGCCTTCGCGGGCCTCGCGACCATCGACCAGCTCGTGGACGGCGACGCGCGCGGCGCGCTCGTCGAGCGCATGCGCTCCGAGGCGAAGACGCTGCGCGAGAAGCCCGTGGTGGTCGACAACTCGCCTCCCGTGACCGACGACTCGGTGCGCTCGAGCGCCACGACCGACAATCCGGTTCCGGAGCCCCCGTTCTGGGGCGCCCGCGAGATCGAGGTCGACCTCGACGACGTCTACCCCTACCTCGACCGGCACGTGCTCTTCAAGCTCCACTGGGGCGGGCGCGGCGTGAAGGGCGAGGAGTGGGAGCGCCTCGTGCGCGACGACTTCCAGCCGCGGCTCGAGCGCATGTGGGCCGAGCAGGACTACCTGAGGCCGCGAGCGCGGCTCGGCTACTTCCCCTGCGCCGCTGACGGCAACGAGCTCGTGATCTTCGATCCGGAGGACCCGGAGACGGAGGTCGAGCGGCTCGTCTTCCCGCGCCAGCCGAAGCACGACCGGATCTGCCTGACCGACTTCTTCCGGCCGCTCGACTCCGGCGAGCGCGACGTGGTCGCTCTGCAGGGAGTCACCGTCGGCCCGGACGTGACCGAGCTGATGGCACGGCTCGAGCGCGAGGGCGAGTTCGCCGAGCAGCTCTTCACGCACGGCATCGGCGTGCAGTCGGCCGAGGGCCTCGCCGAGTGGCTCCACTCCGAGGTGCGCCGCGGGCTCGACATCGACATCGACCAGGGCCGCCGCTACTCGTGGGGCTACCCGGCCTGCCCGGACCAGTCGGAGCACGAGAAGGTCTGGCGGCTGCTCGGCCTGGAGGAGATCGGCATGTACCTCTCCGACGGGTTCGCCGTGATGCCGGAGCAGTCGACCGTCGCGATCGTCGCCCACCACCCGCAGGCGGTCTACTTCGGCATGAAGTCCGGCTTCATCCCGAAGGAGAAGGCCCCCGACGAGCTGATCGCGGGAACGGAGCGCGGCGGCGAGCTCCCGCCCGAGTCGGATCCCGCCGAGGGCGTCGTCGAGGAGGAGGGCCCGGAGCGCTCCGCCGACGAGGTCCCGGCCTAGCGAGGACGCCGGCGTGCTGTTCATGGTCGTCGAGCGCTTCACCCCGGAGGCGGCGGCCGAGATCTACAGGCGCGTGCGCGAGGGCGGGCGCTCGATCCCCGACGGCCTCCGCTACGTCGACTCGTGGGTCCGGGCGGACCTGCGCGGCTGCTGGCAGCTGATGGAGTGCGAGGACCCCGCCCTCCTGCAGGAGTGGATCGCGGGCTGGGGCGACCTCACGGAGTTCGAGATCTTCCCGGTCACGAGCTCGGCCGACACGCAGGAGCTGATGCGCCGCATCGACGGCTGAGGACCGGGACGTCTGGACAGCACCCGCCCAGCGGCGGGCGCGCGCTCTACACACTGGCGAATAGCCCCGGCCGAATCTTCGACAACGGTCCAATGACCCGCTGAGGGACCGTTCGTAGGTTGGCGCGCATGTCAACTCTGCTCGCCACGGCCGACGATCTCCAGCGGGCCATCGACGGCACGCTGCCGGAGACGGTCGCCACGAACACGCTCTGGGTGGTCATCGCCGCCGTGCTCGTCCTGTTCATGCAGGCCGGCTTCGCCTGCCTCGAGATGGGCTTCTCGCGCGCGAAGAACGCCGGCACGGTCGTCGCCAAGGTGATGACGAACATGTCGATCGCCGCGATCGCCTACTGGGCGGTCGGGTTCGCGTTCGCGTTCGGAAGCGCGGACGCGCTCGGGATCTCGAGCTCGATCATCGGGTCGAACGGCTTCTTCCTGCAGTACAGCGGGAACCCGTCCGAGGCCTTCCCCGTGATGGGCCTCTCGGACGCGACGGTCGACTCGAAGTTCATCTTCCAGTTCGCCTTCTGCGCCGTCTCGCTCGCGATCGTCTGGGGCACGACGCTCGAGCGCATCAAGTTCAGCGCGTACGTGATCTACGCGGTCGTGTTCGCCGCGATCATCTATCCGATCGGGTCCCACTGGGTGTTCGGCGGGGGCTGGCTCCAGATGGGCGACACCCCGCTGCTCCCGACCGGCATGCAGGACTTCGCCGGCTCGACCGCGGTCCACCTGATCGGCGCCACCGGCGCTCTCGCCGCCCTGCTCCTGCTCGGCGCGCGCAGGGGCAAGTACGGGGCGGACGGCCGGCCGCGCGCGATCCCCGGCCACTCCATGCCGATCGTGGGCATCGGAGTGCTGATCCTGTTCGTCGGCTGGTTCGGCTTCAACCCCGGCTCGACGCTCGGCATCGCCGACACGCGCATGGGCGACGTGGCGGTGGTCACGATGCTCGGCGCGGCCGGCGGCGTGATCGGCGCGTTCATCGCCACCCAGTTGAAGCAGCGGACGATCGACATCGGCATGGTCGCGAACGGCCTGATCGCCGGCCTCGTCGGCATCACCGCGCCGTCGGGCTACGTGGAGCCGTGGGCGGCTCCGATCATCGGCTTCGTCGCCGGGCTGATCGTGGTGTTCGGCGTGATCTGGATCGACAGGAAGCTCGACGACCCGGTCGGCGCGCTCTCGGCGCACGGCCTGGCCGGCATCTGGGGCACCCTCGCGTGCGGGATCTTCACGGCGCCGCGGCTCGCCCAGTACAACGCGTTCGGCGACCCGGACGGCGGGCTCGTCTACTCGGGCGAGTTCACGCAGCTGATCGCGCAGGCGGTCGGCGTGACCGTGGCCTTCGCGTTCGTGTTCGCGATGAGCTACGCGACCTTCGCGGCCATCCGCTCGACGATCGGCCTGCGCGTGAGCGAGGAGGAGGAGGACGCCGGCCTCGACATCACCGAGCACGGCATGTACGGCTATCCGGAGGCGTTCATCCCGCAGTCGGAGATCGGCGTGGGCGGGACGGTCTCGCCGGCCGGCACCGCGACGGGGACCCCCGTGCCCGCGACGATGCGAGCGGGGGAGGTGACGGCATGAAGATGATCGTCGCCTACATCCGCCACGAGGCCTTCGAGCCGATCCGCGCGGACCTGCTCGAGGCGGGCTTCCCGAGCCTCACGATCACGGAGGTGAAGGGCTCCGGCAGGCAGAAGGCGATCACCGAGCACTACCGCGGCTCGGAGCTCGCCGTGCACCTGCGGCCGAAGCTGAAGCTCGAGTGCGTCGTCGAGTCGAAGGACGTCGGCGTGGTGCGGGAGACGATCCTGCGCCACGCCCGCACCGGCTCGGTGGGCGACGGCAAGCTGTTCATCCTCCCGGTCGAGGAGGCGATCCGGATCAGGACCGGCGAGGAGGGCGAGGCCGTGCTCCAGGCCCATGACGCCGCCGAGGCCGGGCTGAACGGCCGTGGTGCCTGAGGCAAGCGAACCCACGCCGCTGACTCCTCCATCTCCGCGCGGCGCCCACCTCGAGATGGTGGGCGCCGTGCTCGCGGGCGACGGTCTCGAGCGGCTGGCGGAGATCGCGGCGCGCCACGTCGGCGCGCCCGTGGCGGTGGTGGTGCCGCGCCTCGGCGTGGGCGGCGGCCGCCACGAGCGCTACGTGGCGGCCCGCATGGCGGGCGGCCGCCCGCAGCGGCCCGCCGAGGTGGTGGCGGAGGTGCCGATCGCCTCCGGCGGGCGCGAGCTCGGCGCCGTGCTGCTGCTCGGACGCGGCCGGCCGGACGCGGGCGAGTACATGCACATGGCGGCGATCGCGGCGCTCACGGAGGTGGCGGTCGCGGAGGCGCGCGACGAGACCGAGCAGTCGCTGCGCGGCTCGTTTCTCGAGGAGGTGCTCTCGCGGCCCGATCTCGAGCCGGCGGAGATCACCCGCCGCGCCACCCGGCTCGGCGTGGAGCTCGACGCCGGCTACGTCGCTCTCTGCGCGGACCCGAACGGGCGCGGGCCGGGCCGGCTGACCGCGGCCGTCGCCGCCGAGGTCGCCGGAGCTCTCGCCCAGGCGGTCGAGGGCAGGGTCTACGCGCTCCTCCCCGGCGATCCCGAGCACGCGCGCCGCGCCGCGACGCGGCTCGGGCGCCACGCCGCGGTGGGCCTGTCCTCCCACCGCTCGGGCGCCGCCGAGGTGCGGCGCGCGCTCGAGGAGGCGGAGCTCGTGCTCGGCGTGACCGCGGCCGGCGGCGGGCCGCCGGGCGAGGAGATCGGGCAGGGCACCTACCGGCTTCTGTTCAGGGTGCTCGCCTCACATCCCCAGGAGGTGAGGAGCTTCTACGAGGACACCGTTGCGCCGCTCGTCCGCTACGACGAGCAGTACTCGACGGACCTGCTCGGCACGCTCTCGGCGTATCTCGAAAACGACTGCAACATGGCCGCCACCGCGCAGGCGATTCACGCGCACCGCCACACCGTCGGGTACCGCCTCGACCGCGTGAAGGAGCTGACCGGCCTCGACCCGCTCACGAGCGAGGACCGCGAACGGCTCGGCCTCGGCATCAAGGCCTGGCGCATCATCGCGCCGAGCCTGCCGCGCTAGGGCCGCGCGGCGCTAGCCCGGGCGACGGTCGAGCGCGGCGATCTGCTCGAGGCGCTCGAGCCGGTCGACGCCGAGCGCCGAACGCCCCGTGGGCGCGATCCGCGCCAGCGAGTAGCGCCGGCGCACCTGACCGGGGCGGCGCGGCTCGGGGCCGCGCTCCGAGTCCGGCACGAGCACGTATCTGCGCGCGGTCATGCGTGAATGGTCGGCAATCGGGGCGCGTCGAGACCATCGACGCGTGTCGAAAGATCGCCGGCTCGCGTTCGCCCGGATGTACAGACGGCGAGGGCGGCGTGCTACACGCGCGGCGAGCACCGCGTCGAGCACGCGCTCGGGCCCGAAGCGCACCACGTCGCCCGCGGGCAGCCCCGTCTCCGCCTCCGCGGCGTCGATCGCGGAGCGCGCGCCATCGTCGTCGAGGTCGCTCGTGTTGAGGGCGACCGCCACGACCCGCGCCGGCCGCACCCGCGAGGTCGCGAGCTCGTAGGCCGCGATCAGCTCGGACAGCGGCGGCAACGGCAGATCGGGGTAGTTGCGGATCGACGTCGCCCCCGCCTTGTGCACGAGGATCAGGTGGTCGGGCGCCGAGCCGTGCAGCAGACCGAGCGTGACGCCCGAGTAGGCCGGGTGAAAGAGCGCGCCCTGCCCCTCCACGAACAGCAGGTCGCCGCGCGTGGCGCCCTCGTGGACGAGCCGCTCCCCGGCGCCCGCCACGTAGTCCGAGATCACGTGGTCGACGGCGATGCCCCAGCCGGCGATCGCGACGCCGGTCTGGCCGGTCGGCACGTAGACGGAGCGCTCGCCGCGCTCGCGCGCGGCCCTGTCGAGCTCGAGCGTCACCACCTTCTTCCCGATCACGGTGTCCGAGCCGACGCTGTGCACGACGCGCACCGAATCGGGCCGGGAGTAGGGCCCCTGCGGGACGGTCAGGTCGGGCGGCGCGGCGCGCAGGTCGCGCAGCGTGACGCCGGCGCGCTCCGCGGCGGCCGCGAGCTCGGGGTCGTCGGAGAGCTGCGTGTGCAGGCCGGCCTCGAGCCCGAGCCCCGCCTCGATCGCCTCGAGCAGCGGCGCCCGCCACGCCGGATCGAGCCTGCCGCCCGTCGGGGCGACGCCGATCAGGATCGCGGTCGCGCCCGCTTCGATCGCGTCGCGGACGCTCGCCACGACGGGGACGGGGTGCAGGCAGAACGGCTCGACCTCGTTCGCGAGGCGCCCGGCCTGCGTCGAGTCGATCACCGCGATCACGTTGCGGGTGCCGTAGCGGATCACGCCGTGCGCGGTCTTGCCGGAGTGCTTCTCGAACAGCCCCTCCGCGAAGATCGCGAGCCGCTCGCTCACGCGGCCACCCCGGCCGCGGCGAGGCCGAGGCCGGCGCCGCCCGAGGGCAGGACGTGGCCGTCCACGAGCCGGAGCCCGGTGTACGGCTGGTCCTCGAGCAGGAGGTGCCCGTCCAGGTCGACCCAGTCGACGAGCGAGGAGATGCTCGCGGCGGGCGCGATGCCGAGCTGCGACTCGATCATGCAGCCGAGCATCACGCGCAGTCCGAGGGCTCTCGCGGCGTGGATCATCCGCAGAGCCTCCCTGATGCCGCCGCACTTCGCCAGCTTCACGTTGATCCCGTCCGCGTAGCCGGCCACCGCGGCGACGTCGGCGAGGTCGTGGCAGCCCTCGTCGATCACGACCGGGGGGCGCTCGCTCAGCTCGCGCAGGGCGCGGTGCGAGTCGAGATCGTCCGCGGGGAACGGCTGCTCCACGAACTCGACGCCGAGCTCGAGCAGCGCCGGCATCAGCTCGCGCGCCCCCTCGAGCGTCCAGCCCTCGTTCGCGTCGACGCGCAGCGGCACGCGCGACTCGGCGCGCACCGCCTCGAGCCGCGCCAGGTCCTCGGGCCCGCCGACCTTGATCTTGAGCGCCCGGAACCCGCGGGCGCGGCGGGCGCGGTCGCGGGTGCCCTCGACGCTGTCGATGCTGATCGTGTACGAGGTGGGCGGGGTGTGCTCGGGCGAGAGGCCGAGCAGGCGCCAGACCGGCGCGCCGAGCTTCTGCCCGATCCAGTCGTGCAGCGCCGCGTCGAGCGCGGCGCGGCCCGCGGCGTCTCCTCCCGCCATCCGCTCGTCGATCGCCTCGAGCGCGAACGGGTCGTCGCGCATCAGCGACGGCGCGACCTCGGTCAGGAAGGCCGTGGCGGTCTCGATCGTCTCGCCGCGGTAGTAGACGGGGGCGGCCTCGCCGCGACCCGTGACGCCGTCGTGCTCGAGCTCGACCTGGACCACCGACTGGGTGGTGCGCGAGCCGCGCGAGATGCCGAATTCCTCGGCCAGTGCGAGGTTCGCCGTCTTCGTCCGCAGCTCCATGGAGCGGCGGAGTCTGACAGTCGGCTCAGGCCACCGTCTCTGCCATTCCGTGCCGGTGCGCGACGGCGGCGGCCTCGGTCCGCGAGCGGACCTCGAGCTTCGCGAGGATGCGCGACACGTGCACGCTCGCGGTCTTCTCGGCCATGTGGAGCTGCTCTCCGATCTCGCGGTTCGTCGCGCCCGAGGCGACCAGCGCGAGCACCTGGCGCTCGCGCTCGGTGAGGCCGAACGGATCGTCCTCGGGCGGCTCGCGCTCCGCCATGCCGTTCACGGCGGCGTCGCGCTCCGGAAGCTCGACGCGCAGGCGCGCCCGCGCGACGAGCGACTCGAGCTCCGCCACGAGCCAGGCGCTGCCGAGCGCGCGGGCGCTCTCGAGCGCCTCCGCCGCGACGGCGGACGCGGCGTCGCGCTCGCGGTCCGCGGCGAGTGCCTCCGCGCCGCGCCAGCGGGCATACGCCGCGGCGTAGGGCCGCTCGAGCGCGTCCCAGCCCGAGGCGGCCGCGGCCCATAGCTCGGCCTCCGAGCCCTCGGCGCCCGTGGCGCGCGCCCACTCCGCCTCGGCGGTTCCGAGCTCGGCGTCCTCCACCGGGCCCGCGTCGGCGGCCGCGAGGCGGGTGCGCTCGAGCAGAGCATCCGCGCGGGTGCGGACCAGCGCCTCGGCCTCCGCGTCGTGCCGGTCGCGGGCGAGCTGGCCGGCATCGCCCTCCACGCGCAGGCCGGCGGCCGACAGCGCCGTGATCCGGATCAGGTCCTCCGAGCAGTACTCCACGCGGTCGAGCGCCTCGTCGATGGCGGCGCGCGCGCGGTCGAGCTGACCGTGGCGCCGCGCCAGCTCCGCGGAGAAGACGCCATAAGGGCCCAGGAACTGGGGCTCCGTCGAGTCGCGCGTGGCGCGCTCGAGACCCTCCACCTCGACCGCGGCCGTCGTCGAGGTCGCCGCGGCCCAGCGCAAGCCGCGTGCGCACGGAGCACAGGAAGGCAAGGGTCGGGCCCGAGTGGCGACGGTTCGGCGGCGGGATCTTCGCCTCAGTTTCGTCCCAGTCACCGAGCGCGAAGCTGAAGTCCGCGATGGCGAGGCTGAACCAGTCGCCGGTCCTGTGGGGGTTGTCCGGCCCGACCTCCTCCGCCTCGCGCACGACCGCCAGCCCTTCGCGCGTGCGGCCGGCGAGGTGCAGCAGGTCACCGAGGTTGATCCAGGCGGAGCCCTCCTGGAATACGAGCCCTTCAGCGCGTGCGATCTCGAGCGCCTCACGCAGGTGCTCGATCCCGCAGTCGAGGTCGCCGCGGCCCCCGACGGCTATGCCGAGGGCGTTGAGGGCGACGGCCTCGGACTCTCGGTCGCCCACGGCCTCCGCCACCGCCAGGGCCTCGCGCGCCACTCCCTCAGCCTCCGCGAAGCGCGCCTGCAGCATCGCCTTCTTCGCCTTGGCCCCGAGCAGACGCGCACGCTGCGCGCTCTGCTCGCCCTCCGGCAACAGCGCGAGCGCGCTGTCGAGCACCTCGATCGTCTCGTTCTGGCGATGGAGGTTCCAGAGCGCGTGGCTCAGCTCGAGCAGCAGGGCCGCGCGCCGGCGCGCGTCGTCCTCCGGCACGAGCTCGAGGGCGCGGCGCAGCAGCGCCTCCTGGCGACTCGGGTCGCCGGCCGCGTCGGCCGCCGCCGCGGCCCGCACCAACACGTCGACGCGGCCGCTGCCGGCGAGCCCCTCCGCATCCGGGACTCGCTCCCAGAGCTCGAGCGCCCGCTCGAGCAGCGCCTGGGTCTCGGCGGCCGCGTTCACGCGCTCGGCAGCGCCCGCGGCACGCACGGCCGCGGCGAGCGCGCGCGGCTGATCGCCGGCAGCGCGCCAGTGCTGCGCCACCTGCGCCGTGATATGGGCGCCGGTCTCGCCCGCCTCGACGCGGGCCTCGAGCACCCGGCCGAGCGTGGCGTGCATCGAGGTGCGCTCACCCGGGAGCAGGTCGTCGTAGACCACCTCGCCGAGCAGCGCGTGGCGGAAGGCGTAGCCGCCGTCCTCGCCGACGACGGCGATCTGGGCCGCCACCGCCTCGCGCAGACCCTCGCGGAGCTCGGCGCCGTCCGCCTCGCTGACCGCCTCGAGCAGTCCCTGGCCCGCGCCGGGCTGGCAGGCGATCCAGCGCAACAGCTCCTGTGCGCCGGGCGAGAGCCGCTCGACGCGCAGCATCAGGGCGTCGCGCAGAGTCGGCGGCAGCGCCCCGCGGCCGTCGAGGCCGGCGGCGAGGATCTCCTCGGTGAAGAGGGCGTTGCCCTCGGAGCGCGTCCAGACGCGCTCGACGAGCCCCGGCTCCGGCTGGGCGGCGAGGATCCCCTCGAGCTGCTCGCGCGAGCTCCTCGCGCGTGAACGCGGGCAGCTCGAGCATGCGCACGGCCGGGTCGTGGGAGAGCTCCGCGAGCAGCGGCCTCAGCGGGTGCCGCCTGTGCAGCTCGTCGGAGCGGTAGGTGCCGAGCACGAACAGGCGCGAGTCGCAGAACGTGCGCACGAGGAAGGAGAGGAACCCGCGCGTCGAGCTGTCGGCCCAGTGAAGGTCCTCGACCACGAGCAGGACCGGCGCGTCCTCGCTGAGCGCCTCGAACAGGCTGAGCAGCGCCTCGAACACCAGCGACTGCGCGGCGGGCCCGAGGTCCGGGTCTCTCGCGAGACCCGGAAGGAGGGTGTCGAGCCCGGCGCGCAGCGCTGGCGGGAGCGTGTCGAGCGCCGGATGGTGGTCGCGGACGAGGGGGCGCAGCGCGCCTAGCAGCGGGGCGTAGGGGAGTTCGCCGTCGCCGAGGTCGACGCTGTCGCCCCAGAGCACGTGCCAGCCCTCCTCACGGCGGGCCCGCACGAGCTCGTCCAGGAGCCGGGATTTGCCTACTCCGGACTCACCGGCCACCAGCGCGAGCGAGGGATGGCGCTCGGCCGCGTCGCGCAACGCGGCCTCCAGCTCGGCGAGCTGCGCGGACCGCCCGACGAACCGGGCGCTGGTCATGCGCGTGGCCATACGAGCTCCATCCTGCCACCCTCGCTCCGCGGCTGTGCTCGTTGAAGAGGGCGTCGATGTAGATGGCGTTGAGGCGGGGGTCCATGGGGTCTCTCCTTCTCGGGTGATCTGCACGAAGCGAGTCTGCACCTGAGGGAGCCGCCCCACATCGGGAGGATGGAGCGGGTTTCGCGCCCGGACCCCTTACCTGATCGAATGGGGGCCTTAGTTGAGGGCCGGCCTTTGCGAAACCTGCGTCCACCAGAAGCTGATCCGCAACACGCGCGGCAGCAGCTTCAGCATGTGTCTGCGCTCGCGGACGGACGAGCGCTACCCGAAGTACCCGCGCCTGCCGGTCGAGCGCTGCCCGGGGCACGAGCCGCCCCGGACGCCGGCTAGTCCTCCGTGATGACGGTGACGCCGTCGTCGGCCACGCGCGCCTGGGGCGCCTTGTCCGACACGGTCACGCGGAACTCCCCGCGCGGCTCGGAGCCGGCCGACGCCACGGCGACCGCGTCCCCGTAGAGAGCCGGGCTGACGCGCCAGCCGACGGTCCACTCGCCCGCCTTGACGGGCGTCAGCCGCCAGCGAAACTCCTTCTCCTCGCCGGGCTCGAGGCGCCCGCAGGCCCAGGTGTCGACGAACGCGGTCTCGCAGCCTGCCGGCGACGCGTCCTTGGCCTCCGGGAAGCCGCCGATCTCGACCTTGTCGCCCTCGATCGCGAACGCGGGCCGGGCCGGGTCGGCCAGCTCCCCGTCGTCGCGCTTGCGGTATTGGAAGCCGTCGACCGTGACGGCCACGTTCGGCATCGTCTCGTCGCCGGCGTTGCGCACGGTTATGACGAGCTCCGAGCTCTGGGCGAGCTTCTGGTCCTCGGGGAACTCGGCGGCGACGACCTCCACCGGAAACTCGCCGGTGGGCGCGTTCGCGTCCTGGCGCTCGCCGCCGCAGCCCGCCTGCAGCGCCAGGCAGCTCACGGCCAGCACGCTGACGACGAGAGCCCTCAAAGCTGGGCGAACATACCATCGGCGGAGGCCCGTCTGCGCTGCTCGGTTGCCTCTGGCGGGCGGGTCGGTCATGCCATAGGCTTCGCCCACGGAGTGAGCTGTGGGCGGGGGACGGATCCCGTCTGCGAGGGAGGGTGTTATCGCCAAGTGGTGAGGACAGCAGCAGACAGGGTCTTCTTGCCGACCAAGAACCTGCTCGAGCAGGTCGGCGACATGATGATCCTGACGGGCAAGACGCTGGTCTCAGCGATACGTCCGCCGTACCCGTACGGCACGGAGTTCGTCCAGCAGTTCCTGTTCATGCTGCGGCTCTGCTGGCTGCCCCTCGCCATCTCGACGATCGCCTTCGGCTACGGCGCGCCCGGCCTCCAGGCGGGCAACTTCCTGGTGCTGTTCGGCGCGATCGACCGCCTCGGCGGGTTCTTCGTGCTCGCCTCGATCCGCGAGTTCGCCCCCTTCGTGACCGCGATCATCCTCGCGGGCGTCGGCGGCACCGCGATCACGGCTGACCTCGGCGCCCGCAAGATCCGCGAGGAGCTCGACGCCCTGCAGGTGCTGGGCGTCGACCCGATCAAGAACCTCGTGGTTCCGCGCTTCCTCGCCCTGATGGTCGTCACCGGGCTGTTCAACATCTACGCGCTCCTGTTCGGCATCTTCGGCGGCGTCCTCGCCACGCTCACCTTCGACGCGCCGTTGGGGCCCTTCTTCGCCACGCTCCTGAACAACGCGTCTACCACCGACCTGTGGGGCTCGGTGGTCAAGACGACACTGTTCGGCGCGATCATCGCGATCGTCTCCTGTTACAAGGGGATGACGGCTTCAGGAGGGGCCGAGGGCGTTGGAAGAGCCGTGAATCAAGGCGTCGTGATCGAGTTCCTCGGCATCTTCGCCTTCAACTACGTCTTCACCCAGACGCTGCTCGCGACGCACCCCGAGATCTCGGTGATCAAGTGAGTTCTCATGGGTGACTCCTGGCTCGGCGTCGGCCGCGACTGGGTCGCGTCGTTCGGCGACATCATCAAGTTCTGCGCGCGCGTCGTCGGGGATGTCTTCAGCGGCCGCGTCCTCCACTTCTTCGGCGAGGCGCTGCGGCAGGCCGGCATCCTGATCCTCGGCTCCGCGCTCGTGGTCTGGGGCCTCGCGTTCATCCTCGGCCTGCAGTGCGGGATCGAGGGCGCCTACTTCAACCGCTCGACCGGCGCTCCGGCGTTCGCCGGGACCTTCACGGCGTGGTGCAACCTGCGCGAGATCATGCCCTACGCGTTCGGCTACATGATGAGCGCGAAGGTGGGCACCGGCCTCGTCGCCGAGATCGGCGCCATGCGGATCTCGGACGAGATCGACGCCCTCGAGGTGATGGGCATCAACTCGCTCGTTTTCCTCTGCGCCACGCGCCTGCTCGCGGCGTGGATGGTGCTGCCGTTCATGTACATCGCGGCGGTCGGCGCCGGCTACTTCGCGTCCTACCTGGCGGTCGTCCAGCAGATCGGGGAGGTGAGCTCGGGCGGCTATTTCCTCATCTTCTGGATGTTCCAGAACCCTCCCGACCTCATATTCAGCACGATCAAGGGCATGGCGATGGCCACGGTCATCGTCCTCGTCGGCTGCTACTACGGCTACAACGCGGGCGGGGGGCCGGTCGGCGTGGGGACCGCCACCGCGAAATCGATGGTGCTGAACACGGTGATGGTCCACCTGATCGGGATGGTGGGAACGCAGATCTTCTGGGGGTCGAACCCGAGGGCCCCAATAGGCGGCTGACGAGGCCCTACGAGGAGTGATCGTGAGCGAGGAGCCGAGAGACCGGCAGGGTGAAGGGACCGACGAGGGCGAGGCGCCGCTCGACCCGCGCGAGTGGGAGGAGACCCGCGGCGCGGACGCGCCGGCCGGGCTCGAGCCGGGCACGAGCAGCGGGCCTTCGCCGGCCGGCGGCGCGCCTCCGACCCGCGTCGTCGACGAGGAGATCCCGGGCAACATCCGCGAGCAGACGCGACACGGCGAGCAGCCCTACCAGTGGCACTCGGGCCGCACGCGCGACCACGGGGGCACGGACGCCGTCGAGTTCATCGACGTGAAGAAGTCGTTCGGCCGCAACACGATCCTGAACGGCCTCAACCTCGGCCTCCCCGACGACCAGATCTCGATGATCCTCGGCCCGTCGGGGACCGGAAAGTCAGTGTGCATCAAGCACATGGTCGGTCTGCTGTACCCGGACGAGGGCGACGTGCTGGTGCACGGCCAGTCCGTGCCGAACATGGCCGACACGGACCTGTTCGAGATGCGCAAGAAGTTCGGCGTCCTGTTCCAGGACGGTGCGCTGTTCGGCTCGATGAACGTCTACGACAACACCGCCTTCCCGCTCCGCCAGCACACGGACAGGTCGGAGGAGGAGATCGGGGAGATCGTCAACCGCCGCCTGAAGGAGGTGGGGCTCGGAGGCGCGCTCGACAAGATGCCGAACGAGCTCTCGGGCGGCATGCGCAAGCGCGCCGGATTCGCCCGCGCGCTCGTGCTCGACCCGGACATCGTGCTCTTCGACGAGCCGGACTCGGGCCTCGACCCGGTGCGCACCGCGCTCCTGTGCGAGCTGATCATGGAGGTGCACGAGGAGAACGGCGGCGCCTACTGCGTGATCACGCACGACATCATGTCCGCCCGCCGCGTGGCCGACTTCATCGCGATCCTTTGGAAGGGGAGGATCGTGGAGTCGGGCCCCGCGAGCGAGCTGTTCAACAGCGACAACCAGTTCGTCCGGCAGTTCCTGTCCGGAGAGGCACAGGGGCCTCTCGGGATGGAGTAGTGACGCAGTGCCGCGTCCACGAAGGGCGCGTGGGAGGCGCCGTCGATTGACCGCGCTTGGATTCGAATAGGAGAGAGAGCAGGGCTCGCAAAGCGCTCGAGATCCGAGCGCGGGTCCACCCCTGCCCGCGTAATCGGGCTGGCGGCGGTGCTCGCCGCGGTGGCGATCGCCCTGCTCGCGATCTTCGGCGGCGGCGACTCCTACAAGGTCCAGGCGGTCTTCCTGAACGCCGGCCAGCTCGTGCCCGGCAACGAGGTGCGCGTGGGCGGGGCCCCGATCGGCTCGATCACGGACATCGAGCTGAACAACCGCGCCCAGGCCGTGATCACGATGGAGGTCAGCGATGACTTCGCGCCGCTCCACGAGGGCTCGCAGGCCACGATCCGGGCGACGTCGCTCTCGGGGATCGCCAACCGCTACATCTCGCTCAACCCCGGCCCGAACAACGCGGACGAGATCGACGACGGCGGCGTGATCGACGCCGACGACACGAATGCCCCGGTCGACTTCGACCAGGTCTTCGACTCGCTCGACGCCGAGACGCGCGAGGGTCTGAAGCTGTTCGTGCGCGGCTCGGGCCAGCAGTACGACTCGCGCGGCGAGGACGCGAACGCGAGCATCGAGTACTTCCCGCCCTTTCTCTCGACCACCGGCAACCTGACGAAGGAGCTCGCGCTCGACCAGGCCGTCCTGCGGCGCTTCCTGATCGACGGCGCCGACACGGTCTCCGCGATCGCCGAGCGCCGCGACGACCTCGAGCAGCTCGTGAGCAACACGAGCACGGCGATGGGGGCGATCGCCGACGAGAGCGCCGCGCTCGACCAGGCGATCGCGCTGCTGCCGGACACGCTGCGCAAGGCGAACACGACGTTCGTGAACCTGCGCTCCGCCCTCGACGACCTCGAGCAGCTCGTGGACGTCTCGAAGCCCGCCACG
Source organism: uncultured Thermoleophilaceae bacterium (assembly GCA_963808775.1). Lineage (GTDB taxonomy): Bacteria > Actinomycetota > Thermoleophilia > Solirubrobacterales > Thermoleophilaceae > JACVRW01. Next base: position 508,482 of record CAWEGR010000004.1, on the reverse strand, counting down.
AAGGACCTCACTCCGTTCCTGCGCGAGCTGCGCCCGCTCGTGGTCGAGGCGCGGCCCACGGTGCGCGACCTGCGCGAGCTGATCCGCACGCCCGGGCCCCAACAACGACCTGATCGACCTGACCGCCGCGCAGCCGCGGCTCGCGCAGCTCACCGCCAACGTCTTCCCGCGCGCGATCCGGGCGCTCGACCGGACGCAGCCCGTGATCGAGTACCTGCGGGGCTACACGCCCGACCTCGCGGGCTGGATCACGAAGTTCGGCGCGGTGGCGGGCTACTACGACGCGAACGGCCACTACGCGCGCGTCATGCCCGTGTTCAGCCCGACGAACTTCGACTCGGGCACGTACCGGGTGAACCCGGTCACCCCGGCGAACCGGCTCGACGGCTTCCAGCAGGGGGTCACGCCGAACCGCTGCCCCGGCGGCAACATCCAGCCCGCGCCCGACGGCAGCTCGCCGTGGGCCTTCAAGGGCTGTGACACGTCCACGACCCCGCCCGGCCCATGAGGCGCATCATCCTCATCGGCCTCGCCGTGGCGCTGATCCCGTGGATCGTCATCGGCATCGTGCGCGAGGCGGGCGACGACGACACGAACGACGCCTACTACGTCCGCGCCGTCTTCGACAACGCGTCGACGATCGTGCCCGGCGAGGACGTCAAGATCGCCGGCGTCGCGGTCGGCGTGATCACCGACATGAACGTGACCGAGGACAAGAAGGCCGCGGTCACGCTGCGAATCGACCGGGAGGGCTTCGCGCCCTTCAAGACAGGACGCGCGCTGCCAGATCGGCGCGCAGGGCCTGATCGGCGAGAAGTACATCGAGTGCGAGCCGGGCTCGGCGGACTCGGATCCGCTCGAGCGCATCGACGAGGGCGACGGCGAGGGCGAGCGCCTGCTGCCCGTCGAGAACACGAGCTCTCCCGTCGACCTCGACCTGATCAACGACATCATGCGCCTGCCCTACCGCGAGCGCTTGGGGATCCTGCTCGCGGAGTTCGGCACGGCGCTGGCCGGGCGGGGCAACGAGCTGAACGAGGTGATCCACCGCGCGAACCCCGCGCTGAAGGAGACCACCGACGTCATCGAGGTCCTCGCGAAGCAGAACCGCGAGCTCGCCCGGCTCGCGCGCAACTCGGACATCATCCTCGAGCCGCTGGCGCGCGAGCGCGAGGCGTTCGCCGACTTCATCGTCCAGGCAAACGAGACCGGCGAGGCCACCGCCGAGCGCCGCGGAGAGCTCGCCCGCTCGATCGAGCTGCTGCCCGACTTCCTCGCGGAGCTCGAGCCGCTGATGGCGGACCTCGAGGGCTTCGCCGACCAGGGCACGCCCGTGCTCGCCGACCTGCGCGCGGCGGCACCGGCCCTCGGCCGCCTGATCCGCGCCCAGGGCACCCTCTCGACCGCCGCGCGCGAGAGCTTCCCGAGCCTCGGGGACGCGCTCGAGGACGGCCGGACCGACCTGATCCGGGCGCGCCCGCTGATCCAGGACCTGAACAAGCTCGGCAAGCAGCTGGCGCCGGTCTCGACGGACCTCGACGACATCCTCACGAGCCTCAACTCGACCGGCGGCATCGAGCGCTTCAACGACCTTCTCTACTACGGCAGCCTCGCCGTCAACGGCTTTGACGAGTTCGGCCACTACCTGCGCGCGGGCCTCGTCACAAACCTCTGCTCGACCTACGCGCTCCAGAACTTCCCGGCCTGCAATGCGAACTGGACGGCGACACGCGGCGTCCGCGAACGCGAGCCTCGCTCCGGCCAACGCGGCGGTCGCGAAGACCGGCCAGGGCAGCGTGCTGCCGGGCGGCTCGCTGCTGAACGACCTGCTCGGCGCCGGCTCGGACCCGGACGCGGCGCGCCAGCGCGAGCAGAACCTCGACACCCTGCGCGAGCGGGCGCGCGGCGGCTCGCCCGCGCTCGGCGGCAGCGGCGAGCCGATGCTCGACTACCTGCTCGGGGAGGAGGGCTCGTGAGCCCGCGCGGCCGCAGCGGCCCCGCGCTGACCGCGAGCCCGGTGCTCGTCGGCGCGGTCACCGTGCTGGTCACGATCGTGGCGGTCTTCCTCGCGTACAACGCGAACTCCGGCCTGCCGTTCGTGCCGACCTACGACCTGAGGGCGAACCTGCCGAACGCCGCGCAGCTCGTGAAGGGCTTCGAGGTGCGCATCGGCGGCGCGCGGGTCGGCTTCATCTCGGACATCGAGCCGAGGCGGCGCGAGGACGGCTCGACCTACGCGCAGGTGACGATGAAGCTCGACAAGGAGATCGAGCCGATCCCCGCGGACTCGACGCTGCTCGTGCGGCCGCGCTCGGCGCTCGGGCTCAAGTACATCGAGCTCACGCCCGGCAGCGGCGCGGCCGGGCTCGAGGCGGGCTCGACGATCCCCCTGCGCCAGGCGCGCCCGCAGGTGGTCGAGCTGCAGGAGTTCTTCGACATGTTCGACGCGAAGGCCCGGGTGGGCTCGCGCAACGCGCTCGAGGGCTTCGGCGGCGGCTTTGCGGGCCGCGGCCAGGACGTGAACACGGCGATCGAGGAGCTCGTGCCGCTGCTGAGCGACCTCGAGCCGGTGGCCAAGAACCTCTCGGATCCCGAGACGCGGCTCGACAACTTCTTCCGCGCGCTCGGCCGCGCGGCCGAGGAGGTCGCGCCGGTGGCCGAGGAGCAGGCGGAGCTGTTCGTGAACCTGGACACGACCTTCACCGCGCTCGCGCAGGTCGCGCGGCCCTACATCCAGGAGACCATCACGGAGAGCGTGCCGAGCGAGGAGGTGGCGATCCGCGACTTCCCGCTCCAGCGGCCGTTCATCCGCAACAACACCGCGCTGTTCCGCGAGCTGAAGCCCGGCTTCGCCACGCTGCCGCACTCGGCCCCGATCCTGGCCGACGCGTTCGAGACCGGCACGCGTGTGCTGCCGAAGACGATCCAGATGAACGAGGACCTGGCCGACGTCTTCAACGCGCTCGCCGACTTCTCGGAGGATCCGCTCGTCCAGGAGGGCGTCGACTCGCTGACACGGCTGACCTCGTCGCTCAAGCCGACGCTGAAGTTCATCGCGCCGGCCCAGGTCACCTGCAACTACGCCACCCTGCTGCTCCGCAACGCGGCGAGCCTGTTCTCGGACGGCGACGTCAACGGCAACTGGCAGCGCTTCATCATCGTCTCGGCGCCGACCGAGCGCGGCACGCTCGTGACCGGGCCCAACAACGAGAGCGGCCCCTCGGACGCGCCCGCCAACGGCCCCACGCAGGAGAACCACCTCCACTTCAACCCGTATCCGAACAGCGCGGCGCCCGGTCAGACGCGTGAGTGCGAGGCGGGCAACGAGCCCTACGCGGTGGGCCGGACCGTGCTCACGAACCCGCCCGGCAACCAGGGGACCCGCACCCAGGGCCAGAAGGGCGGCGGCTCATGAGGCGCGCCGGCCGCTTCACGCCGTTCCAGGCGGGCCTGATCGCGCTGATCCTGATCGTGATCGCGGCCTGGTTCGCCTTCTCGAAGAACCTGCCCTTCAGCTCGCCCTTCGAGCTCAAGGCGACCTTCACGAACGCCCCGCCGATCCAGCGCAACCAGGTCGTGCGCATCGCCGGCGTGGACGTCGGGAAGATCTCGCGGGTCGAGTCGGCCGGCGACGGCGCCGCCGCCGTCGTCGTGACGATGCAGCTCGACGAGGACGCCCTCCCGGTCTACGAGAACGCGGAGGTGAAGGTGCGGCCGCGCATCTTCTTCGAGGGCAACCTGTTCTTCGACCTGCGTCCGGGGACGCCCGAGGCCGAGGTGGCGGATGACGGCTTCACGATCCCGGCCTCGCAGACCTCGGCGCCGGTCCAGATCGACCAGGTCCTCGGGACCCTCAACACGAACACCCGCGAGGACCTCAAGAAGCTGCTCGTGGGCTACGGCAACGCGATCGGCGGCCAGCCCGAGCCGGGCGAGGACGCCGACCAGGACCCGGAGGTCCGGGGCCTCACCGCGGGTCAGGCGCTGAACGAGTCGCTCGAGTACTCCGCCGACGCCCTGCGCGGAGGCGCGATCGTCAACCAGGCGCTGCTCGGGACGGAGCTGCATGACCTCTCGAAGCTGGTCGATGCGCAGTCGCGCGTGTTCGGCGCGCTGTCATCGAACGAGGCCCAGCTCAAGGACCTCATCACGAACTTCAACATCACGATGGGCGCGCTCGCCTCCGAGCAGGACAACCTGCGTGAGACGATCGCCGAGCTGCCCGAGGTGCTCGAGGCCGCCGGGCCCGCGCTCGACAACCTGAACGCCGCCTTCCCGCCCACGCGCGCGTGGGCGCTCGAGATGATCCCTGGCGTGAAGGAGACGCCGGCCACGATCGAGGCCGGCTTCCCGTGGCTGCGCCAGACCCGCGCACTGCTCTCGAAGCCCGAGCTGCAGGGGCTCGTGGAGGTGGCGCGGCCCGCGATCGCCGACTTCGCGGCCTTCACGCAGGGCCAGGTCACCTTCCTCCCTCAGCTCGACCTGTTCGACCGCTGCCAGCTCTCGGTCGTGCTGCCCACCGGCGAGCAGCGCATCCAGGACGGCAACCTCACCACCGGGCTGCGCAACTACGAGGAGTTCTTCCAGGCGCTCGTCAACCTGTCCGGCGAGTCGCAGAACTTCGACGGCAACGGCTCGTACGTCCGCTTCCAGGCGGGTGGCGGCGCCTATCAGGTGCAGACCTCACCGGTCGGCAGGATCGGCCCGCTGTACGCGAATGCCGTGGCGCCGCCGCTCGGCACTCGGCCGGCCAAGAGCGCGAAGCCGCCCTACAAGCCGAAGGTCAAGTGCCACACGAACCCCGTGCCGGATCTGTCCAGCGCGCGGATCGGGGGCGGCCCGTGATCCTCCAGATCAGGAAGCACGCGGCCGTCTTCATCTCGGTGATCATCCTGCTGGTGCTGGCGGTCGGGATCGGCAGCTACATCCTGTCGAACCAGCGCTTCTACCTGCCCGCCTGGGTGCCCCTGATCGGGACGGACTTCTACACCGTCGACGCCGAGCTGCAGACCGCGCAGGCGGTCGTCCCCGGCCAGGGCCAGACGGTCAACATCGCCGGGGTCAAGGTCGGCGAGGTCGGCTCCGTGTCGCTCGAGGAGGGGCGCGCCGTCGTCCAGATGAAGATCCGCGCCGAGCACGGGCCGATCTACAAGGACGCCACCGTGCTGCTGCGGCCGAAGACCGGCCTGAAGGACATGTACCTGGCGCTCGACCCCGGCTCGGAGAACGCAGGCGAGGTGCCCGACGGCGGCCGCATCGGGGTCGAGAGCACGCTCCCCGACGTGAACGCCGACGAGGTCCTGGCGGAGCTCGACGGCGACACGCGCGATTACCTGCGCATCCTCCTGAACGCGGGCGGCCTCGCCTTCGACGACGAGGCCACGGGCGCGGCGGCCGAGTACCCGCAGAGCGCGTCCCAGGACCTGCGTGAGACCTTCAAGCGCTTCGAGCCCCTGTCGCGCTACGGGGCGGAGCTGACGAGCAAGCTGATCAAGCGCCGCAAGAACATCGCGCGCGTGATCCACAACTTCCAGGAGCTGTCGACGGCGCTGGCGCGGCGCGATCGCCAGCTCGCCGCCCTCGTGGACTCCGCGAACGCCAACTTCGAGGCGTTCGCGTCGGAGGAGACCTCGCTGCGCGAGGCGCTCGAGCTGTTCCCGGGCGCGCTTGATCAGACCGAGCAGACGCTCGTGAAGACGAGCGACCTGGCGGCAGAGCTCGGGCCCGCGCTCGAGCGGCTGCGTCCGTTCGCCCGCAACCTCGCTCCGGCGCTGCGCGAGACGCAGCCGTTCTTCCGCGAGACCACGCCGATCATCCGCACCCAGATCCGGCCGTTCGCCCGCGACGTGCAGCCGACGGTTCGCGACCTGCGGGCGGCCTCGAAGAACCTCGCGGTGGCGACCCCCCGCCTCACGAGCAGCTTCAAGGTCATCAACAAGCTGTTCAACATCATGGCCTACAACCCGCCCGGGGCCGCCGACTCGTTCCTCTTCTGGAGCGGCTGGGGCGCCCACGCCGGAGCCACCGCCTTCACGATGCAGGACGCCCACGGGCCGGTGCGGCGCGGCGTGGTCCTCGTCTCGTGCTCGGGCTACGAGACGCTCGAGAGCGTCGTGCTCGGCAACCCGCAGCTCGGCATGCTCACGCGCCTTCTGAACCTGCCGCCCGAGAACATCGTCTGCCCCCAGAACAGCCAGGACATCCTCGTCCCGTGATCAAGGAGACCCCCAGCCTCGGACGCATATTCGCGATGGTCGCGTTCGCGCTGTCGTGCTTCGGGATCCTCGTCTTCCTCTGGCTCAGCTTCGGCGGCTCGGTGCCGCTGAAGCCGAAGGGATACCGCGTGACCGTCGCCTTCCCCGACGCCACCCAGCTCGCCCAGGAGGCCGACGTCCGCATCTCGGGCGTGCGCATCGGCCGGGTCAAGACCCTCGAGCCGAACCAGCAGACCGGGCTGACGGACACGGAGCTCGAGATCGACGCCCGCTACGTGCCGATCCCGAAGGACACGCGCGCGATCCTGAGGCAGAAGACGCTGCTCGGGGAGACCTACGTGGAGCTCAGCCCCGGGACGCCGTCCTCGGGCGCGGTCGAGGACGGTGGGCGGCTCGCGGCCGGGAACGTCTCGGAGACCGTCGAGCTCGACGAGATCCTGCGCACCTTCGACCCGGAGACGCGCGCGCAGTTCTCGATCTGGATGGATCAGGCGGGCGTGGCCGCGCTCGACAACGCAGAGAGCCTCAACGACGCGCTCGGGCTCCTGACGCCCTTCGCCGAGAACACGAGCGACGTGCTCGAGGTGCTCAACCAGCAGTCGGACGCCACGCAGCGCTTCATCAGGGACACCGGCGAGGTCTTCGGCGCGCTCAGTGCGCGCCGCGGGCAGCTGCGCGAGCTGATCAGCAACTCGAACCAGGTCTGGGCCGCGCTCGCGCAGCCGCGACCAGCAGCTCGCCGAGACGTTCCGCATCCTCCCGACCTTCCTGCGCGAGGGCCGCGAGACCACGCGCCGGCTGACGCGCTTCGCCGAGGACACGAACCCGCTCGTCAACCAGTTGCGCCCGGCCGCCCGGCAGCTGTCGCCGACGCTGATCAACCTCGATGCGCTGGCTCCCGACCTGCGCGGCCTGTTCAACGACCTCGGCCCGCTCGTGCGCGTGTCGCGCAAGGGCCTGCCGGCGACGGAGCAGGTGCTCGACAACACGAGGCCGATCCTCGCGCGCCTGCCCTCGTTCCTGCGCCAGCTGACGCCCGTCGTCGACTACCTCGGCCTCTACAAGAGCGAGATCACGTCGCTGCTCGGCAACGACGCCGCGGCCACGCAGGCGGTGGACGTCGGCTTCAACAACTCGAGCCAGCAGGTCCACTACCTGCGCACGGCGAACCCGACGAACCCCGAGATGATCGCCGGCTGGCCGTTCAGGCTGAACACGAACCGCTCGAACCCGTACACCGAGCCGGGCGGCTACCGCAAGCTCGCGAGCGAGGGGCACCTGGAGGTGTTCGGCTCCTACCTGTGCACGACGAACCCGTGGACGCCGCCCCCGACGGCGAACCAGTTCATGAACCAGATCACGTCCGATCTCGTGGCCGAGTTCGTCTTCGGCGTCCCCGAAAACGTGAACAAGGCGCCGCCGTGCGACCCGCAGACCCCGCTCGGACGCCTCGCGGGGCAGGACGGCCAGCTGTTCCCCCACCTGCAGCCGCTGCCGTAGCGGGCTCCTAATCTCCACGTGGTGAACCTGTTCGGGCGCGTCGTCGGCGCCGTGACGAAGCGACCGCTCGCGGTGCTCCTCCTCGTCGCCCTGCTCGCGCTGGGTGGCGCCGCGCTGGCGCTCAGGCTCGATCCGAGCGCCGCCACGGACACGCTCGTGGACCGGGATTCCGAGAGCTTCGAGGCCACCGAGCGCTTCAAGCAGGACTTCGGCGACGAGGCGGTGCTGGTGCTCGTGCGGGGCGAGCTGACGCGCACGGTGCTGACCGAGGACCTCGGCCGCGTGCTGCGGCTCGAGGGCTGCCTGTCCGGCAACGTGCCGGACACGAAGGAGGGGCTCGGGCGCCTGCCGGACGTCTGCCGCGAGCTGGCGAAGCTGAAGCCCGCCAAGGCCGTCTATGGGCCCGGCACGTTCGTCAACACGGCCGCCACGCGCATCGCCGGCCAGTTCACCGCGCTCGAGCGCGACAACCGCCGCCAGGCCGAGCGCGCGGCCCGCGCGGCACGCGAGCTCGCGCGCCGTCGCGGAGACTCGCCGGCCGAGCAGGAGCGCCTCGCGCGCGCGGCGTCCGAGGCCGTGCGCGCCCAGTTCATCCAGGCCGCGATCCAGATCGGCCTGCGCTACGGGCTCGACGACGTGCCGCGCATCAACGACCCGAGCTTCGTGTCGGCGCTCGTGTTCGATACGCGCGCGGGCGACCCGGGTGTTCCGAAGTCGCGCTTCGCCTACCTGTTTCCGTCGAAGAACGCCGCGCTGATCCAGATCCGGCTGCGCCCCGATCTCACGGAGGAGGAGCGCCGCCGCGCGATCGATCTGGTCGAGGAGGCCGTCGAGCAGCCGACCTTCCGTCCGCGCGAGGGGGCGAGCTACATCGTCACGGGCGTGCCCGTCGTGACGGAGGCGCTCGCCCAGGCCGTCCAGGACGCGGTGCTCGTCCTGCTCGTGGCCGCGCTGCTCGTGATGGCGGCAACGCTCGCGCTCGTGTTCCGCACCCGGATGCGCCTGCTGCCGCTGGGCCTCGCCCTCGCCGCCGCGGCGCTCACCTTCGGGGCGCTGTCGCTCGCGGGCGGCGACCTCACGATGGGGTCGATCGCGGTCCTGCCGGTGCTGATCGGCCTGGCGGTGGACTACGCCATCCAGTTTCAGGCGCGCTTCGACGAGGAGCTGAGGCGCGCGCCCGATCCGCGCGCGGCGGCGATCGCGGCGGCGTCGGCCGGCGGGCCGACGATCGCCACGGCGGGCCTGGCCACGGCCGTCGGCTTCCTCGTGCTGCTGCTGTCGCCCGCCCCGCTCGTGCGGAGCTTCGGGGTGTTGCTCGTGATCGGGATCGCGCTGGCGCTCGCATGCGCGCTGCTTGCCGGTTTCGCGTTCCTCGTGCGCTTTCGCAACCCGGAGCCCCTGCCGGAGCGCGGCGGGCGGTTGGCGGCGAATGGTGCGCACCCGCGCTTGGAGGCGGCACGCGAGTGGGTCGCGGGGCGCTCCTGGCGGGCGCTCGGCCTGTCCCTGGCCCGGCCGCGGCGCGTGCTCGCGATCGGGATCGGCGTCGCCGTGCTCGGCCTCGCTCTCGACACTCAGAGCGAGGTCGTCTCGGACGTGCAGGAGCTCGTTCCCCAGGACCTGCAGGCCCTCGAGGACGTCGAGGTGCTGCAGCGCGAGACGGGTGTGTCCGGCGAGATCGACGTGACCGTGCGCGCCGAGGACATCACGGATCCCGAGGTGGTGGCGTGGATGAGCCGCTTCCAGGACGGCGTATTGCGCGCCCACGGCTACCGGCCGGGACGGCGCTGCGGGCAGGAGGAGAATCCGCCCGAGCTCTGTCCGGCGCTGTCGCTGCCTGACCTGTTCGCCACCACAGGCGGCGGCCGGGAGGAGGTGCGGGAGCTGCTCGACAGCGTGCCCGCCTACTTCTCGCAGGGCGTCGTGACCGCAGACCGGCGCACCGCCAACCTGGCCTTCGGCATCCGCCTGATGCCGCTCGAGCAGCAGAAGCAGGTGGTCGACGACATCAAGCGGCGGCTCGACCCTCCCGATGGCGTGGAGGCCGCCGTGGTGGGCCTGCCGGTGCTCGCCGCGGAGGCGAACGGCCAGCTCTCCTCGCCGTGGCGGCGTGCGCTCACGCTGCTCGCGGCGCTCGCCGGCGTCTTCCTCGTGCTTTTGGCTGTGCGTCGATCCGCGCGCGACGCGGCCATCCCGCTGATCCCGATCGCCCTCGCGACCGGCTGGTCGGGGCTCGTGCTGTGGCTGCTCGGGCTGCTGCCCGGACCGTTCGAGGTCGACCTCAACCCGATGTCCGTGACGCTGGGCGCGCTCGTGATCGCGATCTCCACGGAGTTCAGCGTGCTGCTGTCGGCGCGCTACCGGGCGGAGCGCGAGGCGGGCGCCGGGCCGGGCCGGGCGATCGAGCTCGCCTACGCGTCCACCGGCGCGGCGGTGCTGGCCTCGGGCGCCACGGCGATCGCGGGTTTCGCGGCGCTCGCGGTGTCGGACATCCGGATGCTGCGCGACTTCGGCATCGTGACCGTGGTGGACCTGACCGTGTCGCTGATCGGCGTGATGCTCGTGCTGCCGGCCGCCCTGATCTGGGCCGAGGAACGCCGCGCGTGAGCGAGGACCGCTTCGACGACCTCGGCGCGGAGCGGCGTCGCTCGATCGGGGACCGGCTCGAGGAGCGCGACCGGACGCACCCCGAGGGGCCGCCGCGGCCGCCCCCGCGGCCGCGGGCGACCAACAAGTACGCATGGGCCGTCGGGATCCTGTTCGTGATGATTCTGAGCGTCATCCTGTTCGTGCAGACCATCCCGAACTCGGGCAAGGCGCTCTTCGGCCCCGAGCCGGGGACGCGCCTGCAGGCGTTCGCGGCGCCCTCGGCCGCCGGCGAGCTCGAGGGCGATGTCAACGTCTGCCAGAAGGAGCCGTGTCCGGAGGGCGCCGGGCCGCTGCCCGCCTGCCAGGTCGTCGCCGACGACGTGGTCAACCTCTGCGAGCTGCGCCGGCGGCCGCTCGTGCTCACCTTCGTGTTCGACCGCGGGGCGGACTGCCATCCGCAGGTTGACCGCACCGAGCGGGTGATCGGCGATCTCGACGGCGTCCAGTTCGCCACCGTCTACTTCTCGCGCGACAAGTCGAACGGCGAGATCCGCAATCTCGCGCGGGCGCGAGGCTGGAGCCAGCCGGTCGCCATCGACCGCGACGGGACGCTCCCGAACCTGTACGGGATCGGCGGCTGCCCGACCACGATCTTCGCCAAGCGGGGCGGCGTGGTCGACGACGTGCGGCTCGGCAACCTGACCGAGGCCCAGCTGCGGGCGTCGGCTGAGAAGCTCCAGGGGTGAGCCTGCGCGAAGGTCCGGTCGAACCCGAGCTCCGCGCCGAGTTCCCGGAGCTCGCGCTCGTCTGGACCGCCGTCGACGCGCAGCCGGGCCGCTCGCCGCGCGAGCTGAGGGAGCGCCTGCGCGGCCTCGCCGACCGCTACACGGGGCCGAAGGTCGTGCACATGCGCCAGGACGACGTGCCGTGGGCCTACCGGGTGTTCGCGCGACAGGTCGGTGTCGACCCCGACCGGCAGCGGACGCCGGTGGAGGCGCTTGCCCTCGAGCGGCTCAGACAGGGCGGCCTGCGGTCCCGCAACCTCGTCGACGACGCGCTCACCGTGGCGATCGCGGAGACCGGCGTCGCCCTGCTCGCGCTCGACGCGGGCCGGGTGGAGGGGGAGCCGGGGCTGCGGCTCGCCCGGCCGGGCGAGCGCATGGGAGCCCGTCCGCTCTCCGACGGCCAGATCGTGATCGCCGACGACGTCAGGCCGCTCGCGATCGTGCTCGGCGAGATCTCGGAGGAGGCCGGCGTCACGCCCGCCTGCGAGCAGATGCTGCTCTGCGCCCTCGGCGTGAAGGGCGTCCCGCGCATGTCGATCGAGGAAGCCCTCCTGACGGCGTCCCAGTGGCTTTACACTGCCGAGCGTGGCTGACGTTCTCGACCGGCCGCTGCTCGATCCGCTCGCACCCGTCGACGAGCGCGCGGCGCGCCGCACCCTGCTCGAGCAGGTCGCGCGGCTCGAGGGCGAGCTGTCGGCCCTGTATTGCTCGACCTGGCCGCGCAGGGGCTTCGACGCGAGCGTGGCGGGCCGCGGCGGAGGGCCGCGGGTGCTCTCGCTCGCGGAGCTCGAGGAGCTGCGCGACGAGCTCGCCGGCCGGGTCGCCCACCTGCAGCGCTCGCTCTCCGACCGGACCTACGCCGAGGAGCAGAAGCGCAGCCAGATCGAGCGGATGCTGCTCGAGCCCGAGGCCCACCGGTGGGAACACGTGTCGAGCGAGGACATCGGCGAGCCCGGCTGCCGCCACTGGCACGTGCGCCCGCGCTTCGGCCTGATCGGCATGTTCCTCAACTGGTGGCGCGTCGTGATCTCCTCGGGCTGTCCGTTAGCCCGGCGCTGATGGGACGCCGCAGCCGCAAGCGCGGGAGCGAGACGACCCGCGCCGATCGCGATGCCGCGCGCGCCGGCCGGCGCGCGGCGGGCGAGCCGCCCGAGAGGCCGGCGCGCAATGGGCGCCCACCCGCTCCCTGGGGCAGCTTCCCGCTCTCCGAGCTCGTGATCCTGGCCGGGATCGTGCTGATCCTCTGGGGGGCGTTCAGCGGCGACGGCGGGGAGCAGCGGTTGTTCGCCGGCCTCGTGCTCGCCTCGCTCGGCGGCGGCGAGCTCGCGCTGCGCGAGCACCTCGCCGGCTTCCGCTCGCACTCGTCCCTGCTGGCGGGGGTCGCGGCGTTCGTGATCGTGACGGTGGTGGCGCTCGCCCTCGGCCCGGTCAACGTCGCGCTGCTCGTCGTGCTCGGCCTCGCCACGTTCGGCGCGACCTTCTACGCCCTGCGCGAGCTGTTCAAGCGCCGCTCGGGCGGGCTCGGCTTCAAGGTCCGTTAGCCTGCCCGGCTCGTGACCGAGCGCAGACTGCGGATCGCCGGCATCCACCACATCACCCTGCTGTGTGCCGACGTCGAGCGCTCCCTCGGCTTCTACCGCAACGTGCTCGGCATGCGGCTCGTGAAGCAGACGGTGAACGACGATGACCAGAGCGCGCGCCACCTGTTCTTCGGCGACGAGGAGGGCCGGCCCGGCACGCTGATCACGTGCCTCGAGTACCCCGACCTCGAGGAGGGCTCGGTCGGGCGCGGCTCGACCCATCACTTCGCGCTGTCTGTCGAGACCGAGGAGGAGCTCCTGGCCTGGCGCGACTACCTGGCCGGGCGCGGGGTGCCCGTGACGGAGATGTTGGACCGCACCTATTTCAAGTCGCTCTACCTGCGCGACCCGGACGGCCACATCGTCGAGCTCGCGACGGTCGGCCCAGGCCTGACGGCGGACGAGCCGCTCGAGGACCTGGGCCGGAAGCCCGTCGGCGGCTAGGCGACCGAGAGCACGCGCTCCATCGCCGGAGGGGCGGCCCCGGCGGGGGAGCACTTCGCGTTGAGGACACCGGCGAGCGCATGACGCTGGCGCTCCGTGAGGGTGCCGACCCGCTTGTTCTCGGGGATGCCGAGCGAGATGAGAAGCCGCCGGCAGCGCGTGCGCCCCCAGCGCTTCTGGCTCATCAGGAGATCGCTCACCGACATGCTCTGCGCCTGCCAGGGGCAGCTGAGCACCACCTCGGCCGCCGACAGCTCGCCTGCAGCGATACGCCGCTTCATCCCCGCCCGTGCGAGTCGCACGCGATTCGCGTACTCGAGAGCGCGTAGATGCTGCTCCTTTGAAGCGTCGATCACCGCCGACTTGACCATCAGACCTCCCCGCACTGCGTGCGAATCTCTTTACGGATGCAGTTCCCCCGGCCCCAAAAAGACGAGCGCCGGCAGCGGATGGTGTAAGGGCCAGTGCCGGCCCGGTGGGGTACCCGGCCCCCCGGATCGACTCCTTTCCACCTTCTCCGCCCCGGCTGCTCTCGAGGCCGGTGGTGATCAAAGCCGTTCACGGCTCGGGCGTCAACACGGAACCGAGCCGGTCTATCGCTAAGAGCGGGCTTTTCGTCCCCAGGAAGGTTTACGCCGCCGGTGGGTATGTTCAGGCGAATGCGCTCGACCAAGATCGTCGCCACCATCGGCCCCGCGTCAAGCGCACCTGGCGTCCTCGAGGGGATGATCGCGGCGGGCATGGATGTGGCCCGGCTGAACTTCGCGCACGGCGATCGCGAGAGCCATGCGGAGACGGCCGCCGCGATCCGCGCGGCCAGCGAGGCGGTGGGCCGCGAGGTGGCGATCCTCGGCGACCTGCCGGGGCCGAAGCTCCGGCTCGGCCCCGTGGCCGGCGGCGTCGCCGAGCTCACGCGCGGGACCATGCTGGTGCTCACGCCCGAGCAGATCGAGGGGACGAGCGAGCGGCTGCCCGTGGCCTGGGAGGGCTTCGCCGAGCTCGTCGACGAGGGCGACGTCTGCTACCTGGCCGACGGCGCGGTGCGCCTGCGCGTGGAGGAGAAGAGCGCAGCGGACGTGGTCACGAAGGTCGAGGTGGGCGGGCACGTGGCCTCGCGCCAGGGCCTGAACCTGCCGAACGTGACGGTCTCGCTCCCGGCCGTGAGCGATGAGGACCTCGCGCTGATCGACGCCGGGCTCGAATTGGGCGCCGACTTCTTCGCGCTTTCGTTCGTCCGCCGCCGCGAGGACCTGGACCCGGTCCGGGAGCACCTGGCGATGCGCGGAGTCGAGGTGCCGCTGATCGCGAAGATCGAGAAGCCGCAGGCGGCCGCCAACGGCGAGGAGATCATCGACACGGCCGACGGCATCATGATCGCGCGCGGAGACCTCGGGATCGAGCTGCCGATCGAGGAGGTGCCGCTCGTCCAGAAGCGGCTCCTGGCCGTGGCGGGCCGGCGGGCCAAGCCGACGATCACGGCGACGCAGATGCTCGAGTCGATGGTGCACTCGACCCGCCCCACGCGCGCCGAGGTCGCCGATGTCGCGAACGCGATCTTCGACGGGACCGATGCCGTGATGCTCTCCCAGGAGACCGCGGTCGGGAAGCACCCGATCCTGGCCGTCGAGATGATGGCCTCGATCGCGGAGACGACAGAGCGCGAGCTGCCCTACGGCCGCTGGCTCGCCGAGCGCGGCCCGCAGGCCAACAACCAGTACCACGCGATCGCGTTCGGCGCGGTGGGCGGCGTCTACCAGCTCGGCCTGCGCTGCATCGTGTCGCCGACGAACACGGGCACGACCGCGCGGCTGATCTCCGCCTACAGGCCGAAGGCGCCCGTGCTGGCGCTGTCGCCGCGCCACGAGGTCGTGCGCCGCTGCCGCCTGCTCTGGGGCGTCCATCCGCGCCTTCACGAGGAGCCGCTCGACACCCTCGACCTGATCGAGGCCTGCGCGAAGGTCGCGGTCGAGAACGGCTTCGCCGAGCGGGGCGACAGGATCGGCATCACCGCGGGGCTGCCGGCCGGCAGCGCGGGCGGGACGAACCTGTTCAAGGTTCATACCGTGGAGTGAGGATGGCAGCCGGGGGATGGCAGCCGGGGGCTCGCGCCCCCGGACCCCCGTGGCACCTGTCGGGTGGCTGGGCTATCGGCGACGTCCTGCCATCGCCGGTCACACGCTCCGGACCGGGCGCCGGGCCGCTCATCGCGCACCCGGCTCGCGCCCCCGGACCCGTACGGTGGCAGACGGGGCTCGCGCCCCCGGACCCCCGTGGCACCTGTCGGGTGGCTGGGCTCTCGGCGACGTCCTGCCATCGCCGGTCACACGCTCCGGACCGGGCCGCCGGGCGCGCTGTCACTGAGCGTATAGCCCGGTCGTGCACGCCGGGCTCGCGCCCCCGGACCCCCGTGTCGCCCCGCCGCGGGAGGGGCGGTCCTGGATTGGGGTCGTCTCGCGACACCAGGGCAGGAATGCCTGGGTCAGCGGCGTGCTCGGCGGCGCGCTCGGAACGCCTCGGCCTTCGCGAGGTTCCCGCACTCGGCCATCTTGCACCAGCGGCCTGAGCGGTTTTTCGAGTTGTCGTAGAAGGCCCACTCGCAGTCCTCGCGCGGGCATGCCTTGAGGCGGGGCCATGTGCCGCTCGCGACGCTTTCGGCCACGATCGCGAGCAGGCGGGCGAGCGCGCCGTCGGTGCCCGTTGCGCCCGGCACGAGCTGCGGGCCGGCCGCCGCCGCGAAGCTGACCCGCACGCCCGCCCGGGCGGCGGCGTCGTCGAGGCGCTCGACCCTCGCCTCGTCGAGCGGCAGCCCGTTGTTCTGAAGCAGGAGCGCTCGCAGGCCCTCGCGCACGTCGACCGCCCGCCGGAGGTCGGCGGGCCCGATCCGCTCTCCGGCGCCCATCAGGCCGCGCTCGGCGAACCACCCGCGCAGCGCCTCGGGCGTCGCGAGCTCGTCCTCGCCGGTCTCGAGATCGACCGAGTTGACGAAGCGCTGGACGAGCTCGAGCGAGCCGGGTGCGGTCTTCTCGGGTGGGGAGACTGCCGGGTGCCATGACGTAACCGCTCAAATAGTTTAGCTGGTAACGTATTCCGGTAAGAACGGTTTGATGGTTATCGGATCAGCTCAACGGCATCAGCTCGGGCCCGGACTCGTGGGCGAAGATCAGCGAGCTCTGGAGCCGCGCGACCTCGCGGCGCTCGGTGAGCGCCCAGACCACGTCGCGCAGGTGGTCCATGTCGCGCACCGCCACGTGGAGGATGAAGTCGGTCGTCCCGGTCAGCGCCATCACGCGCAGCGTCTCGGGCAGCTTGCGGAAGTGGGTGAGCATGCTCTCGATGTCCTGGCGCCCGTGCGACGGGCGCTGCTGGATCGAGAGGATCGCCTCCATCGGGCGGCCGATCGCGCCCGGGTCGACCTCGGCGCGGTAGCCCCGGATCACCCCACGCGCGCGCAGCTCGCGCATCCGCTCGAGGCACGTCGAGGGGGCCACTCCGACCTTGGCGGCGAGCGCCTTGTTCGTCTGCCGAGCATCCTT
This sequence comes from uncultured Thermoleophilaceae bacterium, assembly GCA_963808775.1. GTDB lineage: Bacteria > Actinomycetota > Thermoleophilia > Solirubrobacterales > Thermoleophilaceae > JACVRW01. The sequence goes on along the minus strand of CAWEGR010000004.1, from coordinate 491,839 downwards.
CTGGAGTTCGAGCAGTAGCGCCTCATCGATCGAATCAAGTTCGCCATCTAGCGTCATACAGCAAAGGATATGCGGTGAGAGGACTGTTTCTCCATACAGCAACTAACGTGATCGCGCCGATGGAGATGGCGCCGGACAGGGCATCGCGTGCGGCGGGTTACCGCGCCGGCGCGCGGGCGCTCCTGCCGCTCTCCCCCGCGGTGCTCCTGTTCGGCGCATCCTTCGGCGTGCTGGCGCAGTCGGCCGGCTTCGACCCGGTGGCGTCGATCGTGATGAGCGCGACCACGTTCGCGGGCTCGGCGCAGTTCGCCGTGATCGGCGTGCTCGGCGCGGGCGGCACGGCGATCGCCGCCGTGGCCGCGGCCGTGCTCCTGAACGCGCGCTACGGGCCGATGGGGCTCGCCGCGGCGCGCGCCTTCACGGGCGGCAGGCTGCGCCGCGTCCTCGAGTCCCAGCTGCTCGTCGACGAGAGCTGGGCGGTCTCTCAGGAGGAGGGCCGCTTCGACCGCCGCCGCCTCGTGGGCGCCGGGCTCGTGCTGTACGCGTGCTGGGTCGGCGGCACCGTGATCGGCGTGCTCGTGGGCAGCGGCCTCGGCGATCCGGCGGCGCTCGGCCTCGACGCAGCCTTCCCCGCTCTCTTCCTCGCCCTGATGGTCCCGCTGATCCGCTCGCGCAACGCGCTCGCCGCGGCGCTCGCGGGGGCGGGCATCGCGCTCCTGCTCACGCCCCTGACGCCCGCCGGCGTGCCCGTGATCGCAGCGACCCTTGCCGTGCTGTTCGGGCTGCTGCCGGAGCGCCCGCTGCGCTCGTGGTCGAGCGAGCGCCGCCGGCGCGAGCCGGCGTCCCGGCGTCCCGCGACGGAGGGTGCATCGTGAGCGCCGTCTGGGTCTCCGTCCTCGCCGTGGGCGTCGCGACGATCGCGATCAAGGCCGCCGGGCCGGTGCTGGCGGGCGACCGCGAGCTGCCGGTGCGGACCGGCCGGATGGTCGCGCTCGTGGGCCCCGCGCTGCTCGCCGCGCTCGTGGCGACCCAGGCCTTCTCGACCGACGAGGAGCTCGTCCTCGACGAGCGCGGCGCCGGGCTGCTCGCGGCCGCCGTCGCGATCGCCGTGCGCGCGCCGCTGATCGTCGTGGTGCTGACGGCCGCCCTCGCCGCCGCGCTCCTGAGGGTCGCTACTTGAGCGCACGCGCCTGGAGCCTGTTCGCGGCGGTCGCCGTCATCTGGGGCGTCCCGTACCTGTTCATCAAGATTGCGGTCGACGAGCTCTCGCCGGGCTTCGTCGCGTGGTCCCGGGTGGCGATGGCGGCGGCGATCCTGCTGCCGCTCGCCTACCGCCGTGGTGCCCTGCGCGGCCTGAGCGTGCGCTGGCTCGTCTTCTTCGCGATCGTCGAGATCTCGATCCCGTTCCCGCTGATCGCCTTCGGCGAGACGCACCTGTCCTCCTCGCTGACGGCGATCATGATCGCGGGCGTCCCGCTGTTCGTCGCCTTTCTCGCCCTGCGGTTCGACCACTCGGAGCGGCCGACCCCGACCCGCCTCGTCGGCATGATCGTCGGGCTCGTCGGGGTGGCGGCGCTCGTGGGCATCGACGTGGCGGGGGAGCCCGAGGAGCTGCTCGGCGCGGCCGCGATCCTCGTGGCCGCCTTCGGCTACGCGTGCGGGCCGATGATCGTCAAGCGCCAGTTCGCGGACACCGACCCGATCGGCCCGATCGCCGCCGCGCTCGGCTTCGCGTCCCTGCTGCTGCTCCCCGCCGCGCTCGCCGGCCGGCCGAGCGAGGTCCCGAGCGGGGACGCGGTGGCGTCGGTCATCGTGCTCGGCATCGTCTGCACGGCGATCGGCTTCCTGGTCTTCTTCCGCCTGATCACCGAGATCGGCCCCGGCCGGGCCACCGTGATCACCTACGTGAACCCCGTGGTCGCGCTCGCCCTGGGCGTGGCGATCCTCGACGAGAGCGTCACGACCGGCACCGTGGTGGGCCTGCTCCTGATCCTGGCGGGGTCCTGGCTGTCCACGGACGGCCGCCTGCCGCCCGGTCTCGCGGAGCGGCTGAGGCGTACTCGATCCCGCGACGGGGTAAGGACTGAACCACCTGCCCTCGGGATCGTGGGGGACGCAGTCCAGAAATAGCCTCCGCGCCGCAGTCGGGCAGGCCGCGGGATGGGTCGCTCACCCCAACGCGCTCGACGCGAACGGCGTCGCGAACGACTTCTACGACATCGACGCGGAGGGTCGAAAGCCTCCGGACCCGCTGGGAGTGCTGAGCCACTACGACGCGGTGATCTGGTACACGGGCAACGACGCCACCACGCGTGCGACGCCGCGGCCGAGCGTGTCCGGTGAGGAGGCCTGGCTGACCACGATGGCCGTCCGCGACTTCGTGAACGAGGGCGGCACGGTCGCCCTCTCGGGAGTCAACGCCGGACGTCCGTACGACCTGACCGAGTACCCGCAGGGCGGGCTGCCGCTCAGCGCGTGTGACGGCAGTCTGTTCACCACCGACGGCGGCGTCTGCGCGCCGCTCTCGAACGACTTCCTCCAGTACTACCTGGGGTCCTACCTCAGGGTCGACGGAGGCGGTCTGGCGGAGGACCACAGCGTCTTCGACGCCATCGGCGTCAGCGAGCCGCTGAACGGTTTGCAGCTGTCGTTCAACGACCCGACTCTGAGTGCGGGTAACCAAGCGGGCGAGCCTGCCTTCATCGGCACCGGCACGCACCTCGTCACGTCGAGCATCCTCCCGGTGGAGGACTTCCCGCAGTTCGCGTCGGAGCAGGCGATGGACTGGGCGTCCGGCGACTCCCCGTTCATCCCGCACACCGGCGACTGGTACATGTACTCGCAGAACATCGACGAGGGTTACAAGCGCCTGACTCGGACGATCGACCTGCGGGGAGCCAGCGCCGGTGACCTGTCGTTCTGGGCGTCCTACAACACCGAGCCGGACTGGGACTTCATGTTCATCGAGGTCCAGACGCTCGACGACCAGGGTCAGGGCAACGGTGACTACACGACCCTGGAGGTGCCCGGGCACACGACCCAGGAGACCGGCGCCAGCTGCGCGAGCGGCTGGGGCGACACCCTCCACGCGCGGACGCTGAACTACCAGACGTTCGTGCCGAACGGGCCGGGTGACGCGGACGACGACTGCACCCCGACGGGGACGACCGGTGAGTGGAACGCCGCCACCGGAAACTCCGGCGGCTGGGAGGAGTGGAACGTCGACCTCTCCCAGTACGCGGGTCAGCAGATCGAGCTGTCGATCGTGTACGCCACCGACTGGGGCACCCTCACGGAGCCCGGCGTGCTGATCGATGACGCCACGGTCACCGTCGACGGTTCCGTGGTCTCGGAGACCTCCTTCGAGACCGAGGATCTCGCCGGCTGGTCCGTGCCGGGCGCCCACCCGGAGGGCCCGGCCGAGAACCTGAACGACTGGATCCGCTCGGAGGTCATCTTCGAGGACGCGGCCGTCACGAAGACGGCCGAGGGTCTCATGTTCGGATTCGGGTTCGAGGGCGTGAACACCCCGGAGGCCCGTCAGGACCTCATGGGACGCACCGTCGGATACCTGCTCGACCAGTCCGGCTGAGCAGGCCTCCGAAGGGCACGGATGCACAGACGGGCCGCCCCACGGGGCGGCCCGTCCCCTCCGGGGACGCTCAGGCCGGCGGGACGGCGGTCTCGACCTCGCCCTTGACCCGCTCGAAGATCGAGAGTGCCCGGTCGAGGTGCGAGTGCTCATGGGTCGCCATCACGCTCATGCGGAGGAGCGCTCCGCCGCGGCCGACCGCCGGGTGGATGGCGACGTTGACGTATACGCCGGCGTCGTAGAGGGCCTTCCAGAGCAGCACGGCCTTCCAGTCGTCGCGGACGAGCACCGGCACGATCGGGGTGATCAGGTCCGAGCCGTCCGGAAGCCGGTTCGGCTCCATGACCTCGTAGCCGATCGCCTCGAGGCCGTCGTGCAGATAGCGCGCATTGGCGAGGACCTTCGCCATGAGCAGCGGGCCCTCGTCCGAGCGGATGATCTCGAGCGCGCCCATGGCCGCCCCGATCGCGGCCGGGACGGCGGCCGCCGTGAACATGAACGAGCGCGACTGGACGCGCAGGAAGTCGACGACCTCGGCGGGGCCCGCGATGAAGCCGCCGCAGGAGGCGAGCGACTTCGAGAAGGTGCCCATGCGCAGGTCGACCTCGTCCTCGGAGTCGAGCAGCTCGCACGCGCCCGCGCCGCGCTCGCCGAGGACTCCGACGCCGTGGGCCTCGTCGACCATCAGCCGCGCGCCGTGCTCGCGGCAGAGCGCGGCCACGTCGGGCACGGGGGCGATGTCGCCCTCCATCGAGAAGACGCCGTCGATGACCACGAGCACGCCGCCGCCGTCGCCCTCGGAGCGCTGGAGCATCGTCTCGAGCTTGTCGAGGCGGCCGTGCCGGAAGGGACGGATGCGGGCCCGGCTCATCGACACCGCGTCCAGGATCGAGGCGTGGTCGCCCGAGTCGCAGATCACCGTGTCGCCGGGGCCGAGCAGGGTGCTGATCGCGCCGGTGTTGGCGAGGTAGCCGGTCGTGAACACGAGCGCGTCCTCGGTGCCCATCCACTCCGCGAGGGACGCCTCGAGCTCGAGGTGCAGCTCGAGCGTCCCGTTCAGGAAGCGCGAGCCCGTGAGGCCCGTGCCGTACTTCTCGAGCGCCCGGCGGGCGGCGTCCTTGACGCGCTCGTCGCCGGTCAGCCCGAGGTAGTTGTTCGAGCCGAGCATGATGCGCTCGGCCCCCTCCATCTCGACCACCGGCCCGGCCGGGCCCTCGAGCACCCGGAAATAGGGCATCAGGTCGTGTTCGCGCGCGGCCTGGAGCTGCTCCAGGCGCTCATGGCGGCGTGCCTTTTCGAAGAGATCGATAGCGGTCGGCATGTAGGGTCTCGCGCCGTGTCCGTGGAGGTGTCGCCCGTCTCCTCGCGCAGCGACCTGCGCGAGTTCATCGAGCTTCCTTACGGCCTGCACTCTAACGCGGAGGGCTGGGTCCCCCCGCTCCGGCTCGAGCGTCGTCTCTTCCTGAGCCCGCGCTTCAACGCCTACTTCAAGCACGGTGAGGCGCAGCTCTTCCTGGCCCGCGAGGGCGGGCGCGTCGCGGGCCGGATCAGCGCCCAGATCGACACGGCCTTCAACGAGTTCCACGGCAATGCCTGGGGCATGTTCGGCTTCCTCGAGCTCGAGAACGACCAGGCGGTCGCCGACGCCCTGATCGAAACCGCGGCGACCTGGCTCGCCGAGCGCGGCCGCGAGCTGATGGTCGGGCCGATGGACTTCTCGCTGAACGACGAGAGCGGCATCCTGATCGAGGGCTTCGAGCGCCCCGCCATGGTGCGCCAGCCCTGGCATCCGCCCTACTACCAGGGGCTGTGCGAGGGAGCGGGGCTCGAGAAGGCGATGGACCTGTTCATGTGGGAGCTCCACATCACCGACCGCGACAAGGTCATGCCGATCATCTGGGACCTCGCCGACCAGCTCGAGCCGAAGCACGGGATCACGATCCGCAAGATGAGCCGCCGGCACCTGCGCCGCGAGCTCGATGCCTTCGCCGAGATCTACAACGAGGCCTGGTCGCGCAACTGGGGCTTCGTCCCCTACAGCGAGGCGGATCTCGACGCATACGCCCAGGAGCTCCAGCTCGTCTACGACAGGGACTGGTTCATGGTCGCGGAGGACGCCGAGGGCAAGACGGTCGGCATCGCGATCTCGGTCCCCGACATCAACCAGGTGCTGCGCAAGATGAACGGCCGGCTCCTGCCGTTCGGCTGGTGGCACTACCTGAACCGCAAGCGGATCGTGAGCCAGGTGCGCGTGGGCTTCCTCGGGAGTCAAGCCGGCCTACCAGCACACCGGGGTGGCGGCCGGCCTCTACGCCGAGCACTTCCACATGGCCGCCACCACACCCGTGACGGGCGGGGAGATGGGCTGGATCCTCGAATCCAACAAGGCCATGAACAGGGCGATGAAGGCGATGGGCGGGAAGATCGTCAAGCGCTTCCGCGTATACGAGCGAAAGCTTGGTTAGACTCGCCGACCGTGCCTGATCCAGCCCCGCTGCCAGACCCGCAGGACCCCGAGGGCGCCGAGGTCCGGCGCCTGCCGGTGCTCGCCGAACCACGCGTGATCGAGCAACGGCAGGAGGTGTCGCTGCCCGCGGCCGTTGCCGCTGCGACCGGCGGCTTCCTCCTCGGTGTCGCCACCTTCGTGCTCGTCAAGATCCTGCGCCGGCCGCGGCGCTCGGCCTCGCTCCGCCTCGGCGGCGGCGGGCGCCGGGCCAAGCGGAGCGAGGTCGCGGCGTCGCGCTCCTTCCTCGTCGACATCCACCTGCTCAAGGACCGATAGCCGCCACCCTCGAACGCGACGTCGTCCCGGTGGGGCCCTACCGGCTCCCGACGGCCGGTCGCGACGGGGTGCTCGTCCGGCGCGGGGAGGCGCTCGCGCGGGTGGTCCACGTGGATGGCGAGGAGGCGCTCGTGTACGCGTGGCAGGCCGGCGGCGCGGTGCGCTTCCGGGCCGACGCGCGCTCGCCCGAGCTGGCCGGCGCGGGCATCGAGCGGATGCGCTTCGCCCTCTGTGTCGACCACGACATCGGCGAGTTCCATGCGCGCTTCAAGCGCGACCCGCTGATCGGGCCCGTGATCCGGACCCGGCCCTGGGTGCGGCCGCGCCGGCGCCCCGAGCCGTTCGAGGCGCTCGCCTGGGCGGTCTGCGAGCAGCTCATCGAGTCCTCGCGCGCGGCGGGGATCCAGCGCCGCATCGTGCGGCGCCTCGGTCGCAGGAGCGCGTGCGGGAAGTTCCATGCCCCGCCCTCGGCGGGGTGGCTCGCCGGCCGCTCGCCCGCCGAGCTCGACGCCTGCGGACTCGCGCCCAAGCGCTCGATCGCGCTGGTCCGCGCCGCGCGCGAGGTGGCCACGGGCCGCGCCGACCTGTCGCGGCACGAGCCCTCCTGGGAGCGGCTGCTCGCGATCCCCAACATCGGCAACTGGACGATCGAGATGCTGGCGCTCGAGGGCCAGGGCCGCGACGACATGATTCCCGGCGCTCGACCTCGCCTACGTCGTGCTCGTGGGCCGGCTCGCGGGGCTGGGGCGGCGGGCGACGGAGGAAGAGGTGCGCGAGTTCTTCGCGCCGTACGAGGAGTGGGCCGGACTCGCCGGGCTCTACATGCTGCAGCGCCGATACGTGCCATCTTTCTGACCATGGAGAAGCTCGACAAGACAGAGCAGGAGTGGCGCGAGGAGCTGTCGCCCGAACGCTTCCACGTCCTCCGCGAGAAGGGGACGGAGCCGCCGTTCACGGGCGCCTACACGCACTCGGCGAAGGACGGCGTCTACCGCTGCGGGGCCTGCGGCGCCGAGCTGTTCAGCTCGGACACGAAGTTCGACTCGGGCACGGGCTGGCCGAGCTTCACCGACCCGGTGGTCGCGGAGGCCGTGGACCTGCACGAGGACCGCTCGCTCGGGATGAGCCGCACCGAGGTCACCTGCGCCCGCTGCGGCGGCCACCTCGGTCACGTGTTCCCGGACGGCCCGGGGCCCGGCGGGCAGCGCTACTGCATCAACTCGATCGCGCTGGACCTCGACGAACCGGGCTAGAGCCCCGCGCCCGGCAGCAGGCCGTTCTCGTAGGACGCCCTCGGATCGGGCGGGTTCTCGAGCAGCCCGCGATCCTTCATCCAGGCGGAGAACGAGTCCCACTCGGCCGGATCCTGCCAGCCGTACGGCTTGCCCTCGGGCGGGAGGAAATGCGGCAGCGTGACGCGCACCACCTCGCGCTGGAGCTTTGGGTCGAGGTCGGGGTTCGCCTCGAGCAGGCTCTCGATCGCGGCGTCCGGATCCTCGCGCAGGTCGCGCGTCCCGCGTGAGAGCGCTCCGATGAAGGCACGCAGGGTGCCCTCGTCGGTCTTGAGTGCGTCCTCGTTCGCCACGAGCACGAGCTCGTCGTACGGCGGCACGCCCGCCTCGTCCATGCGGATGATCTGCGGCCGCTTGCCCTCCATCCGCAGCTGCGTCCCCTCGTAGTTCCAGAAGGCGCCGAGGGTGGCATCGACCCTGCCGGTCAAGAGTGCGGGGACGAGGCTGAAGCCGACGTTGCGGACCTTCGCGGAGTCCGTGTCCTTCCCGGCCTCGGCGAGAATGGTCTCGAGGTAGGCCGTCTGGTAGTCGATGCCGGCGGTGCCGACGGTCTTGCCGGCCAGGTCCGCCGGGCGCCTGACCTTCGCCTTCGGCAGCGAGATGATCGACGTGAGCGGCTCCTGCACCAGCGCCGCGACGCTGACCACCGGCAGGCCCTGATCGCGCGCCCGCAGAACCTCCGGCTCGTACGAGATCGCGAGGTCGACGCGCCCCGCCGCGACCTGCTTGATCGGCGAAGAGGGATCGGGCGGCTGGCGGATCTCGACGTCGAGCCCCGCCTCCTCGAAGTGGCCCGCGCCCTGAGCGGCGTAGATGCCGGCGTGATCGGCGTTCGGGAAGTAGTCGAGCATGAGGTCGACCTGCTTCGAGCCGCCCGGCTCGAGCGCCTCCTCCTTCTCGCCGCAGCCGGCGAGCAGGGCGAGCCCCAGCAGCGCGACCACGGCGGCGAGAGCCCTCCTCATGCGATGCGTTCCTTTCGGTTCCATGGAATTGCGATCCGCTCGGCGAGCGCCACCAGCGCGAACAGCGCCACCGCCATCAGCGTCAGCAGCACGATCCCCGCGTAGACCCGCGGCGTCTGGAGCTGGTTGTTCCCGAGCAGGACGAGCCTGCCCAGGCCCTCGTCGGCGCCGGCCCACTCCCCGAACACGGCGCCGATGACGGAAACCGTAGCTGCCACCTTCAGGCCGCTGAACAGGAAGGGCAGGGAGGAGGGCAGCTCGACCGAGCGGAGCGTCCTGAGCCGGGAGGCCCCGAGGCTGCGCATCAGCTTCAGATGCTCGGCATCGACGGAGCGCAGGCCGTCGAGCAGGTTGACGGTGATCGGGAAGAAGCAGATCAGCGCGACGATCGCGATCTTCGGGCCGATCCCGTAGTCGAACGCGAGCACGAACAGCGGGGCGAGCACCACGATCGGGATCGCCTGCGAGGCCACGAGCAGGGGGTAGGCGGCGTCGCGCACGGGCCGGATCAGGTGCATCGCGAGGGCAAGCGCCACGCCGGCCGCGGTCGCCGCCGCGAGCCCCAGGAGCACCTCCCAGAGCGTCACGAGCGCGTTGTCCCAGAGGAGCGACCAGTCCTCGCGCAGGGCGTCCCAGGTCTCGACGGGCGACGCGAGGGTGAGGTCGTCGACGGAGTCGAGCGACGCGATTCCCTGCCAGGCGAGCACGAACGACGCGAGCAGCGCGACGGTCAGCACGATCCTCATGAGCGCAGCGCCTCGAGCGCCTCGGCGCGCAGGCGGGTGAGGGCGGGGTCGGTGACCGAGCGCGGCCGGGGGAGGGGCACCTCGAGCTCCGCCACGACGCGGCCGGGGCGCGGCGAGAGCACGGCGACGCGGTCGGCCAGCAGCAGCGCCTCCTCGACGTCGTGGGTCACGAGGAGGGTCGTGAGCGGCTCGGCGGCGAGCATGCCGGCGAGCCAGTCCTGGAGGTCCGAGCGGGTGATCGCGTCGAGGGCGCCGAAGGGCTCGTCGAGCAACAGCACGGGCCTGCCGGGCAGGAGCGCGCGCAGGAACGCCACGCGCTGGCGCATGCCGCCGGAGAGCTGCGCGGGGCGGGTGCCTTCGAACTCGGCGAGGCCGAAGCGCTCGAACAGGGGGGCTGCGCGCCGGCGCGCCTCGCGGCGGGGGACGCCCTGGCACTCGAGCGCGAGCGCGGCGTTGCCGAGCGCGTCCCGCCACGGCAGCAGCAGGTCGCGCTGGGGCATCAGGGAGCAGGCCTCGCGCCGGGCCGCGGGCTCGGTCCGGCCGCCCACCCTCACCTCGCCGGCGTCGGGCTCCTGGAGCCCGGCCAGGAGTTCGAGCAGCGTCGACTTGCCGCATCCGGACGGGCCGACGACCGCGAGCGTCTCGCGCGGCCGCACCTCGAGGTCGATGCCCTCGAGCGCGCTCAGGGGCCCGAAGCGCCGCGAGGCGCCGCGCAGGACGACTGCGCTCTCCGTACGTGAAAGAGGCTCCTCTACGGGAGCCTCGACCTCTTTCTGCATCGCTCCCTCCGCGGGCATTACCCCACAGGTTCAAAGGGTCGGCGCCGGTCGATCCTTGAGGGCGCCCTCTCAGCCCGCCTACCCGCGAGCCCCCCTGTTTCGGACGAGGCCGAGTCTAGTCGGTGCGCGACCTCAGCGGCCTGGCCGCAGCTCCGCGATCGCGTTCACGAAGGCCTCGAGCTGCTTCGTCGTCCAGCACTCGAAGACGCCGTCGCAGTAGGGCTCGTACGTGGACATCACCGAATCGCCGTAGTTCCAGTAGAGCCGCGGCTCGGGGTTGATCCAGAACGTGTGGCCGGCGCGCTCGGCCACCTGGCCGAAGCTGCGCGCATGCGGCTCGCGCCCGTTCGTGCGGGCGTCGCCGAGCACGATCACCGTCGAGCGCGGGTCGAGGTCGTCCACGACCTTGGCGAGGAACTCGATCCAGACGCGGCCGTAGTCGGTGTAGCCCGACACGTCGGCCACGCCGGCATCCGTGGCGATGCGCCGCGAGACCGCCTCGAACGAGCGCTCGCGCTCGAACACGTCCGTGACCTCGGAGATCCGCTCGACGAACACGAACGAGCGGAGCTTGCGGAACTGGTCGTGGAGCGCGTGCAGCACGGACAGGAAGAAGACGCTCGCGCTCGTCACGCTCGTGGAGACGTCGCAGAGCACGTAGAGCTCTGGCCGCCGCGGGCGCTTCGGGCGGTACTTGAGCTCGAGCGGCACGCCCCCCGTCTGGAGCGAGGCCCGCATCGTGCGGCGCACGTCGACCTGCCATGAGCGGCGCCGCCCGCGGTGCTCGCGGCCGTGCGAGGCGAGCCGCTTCTTGAGCTGGGCAACGACCCGGTGCACCTGGGAGAGGTCCTGTGCGGGGTTCGAGGGCAGGGAGCGGTCGAGCTCGCGCAGCGGCTTCGACGGCGGCAGCGCCTGCGTGCGCTCGATCATCTGGCGCTCGAGCTCGCGCCGGACGTGGCGCTCGAACTCCTGCAGGTTCTCGCGCGGCACCGCGTCCGGATCGGGCAGCTCCCTGCCGGCGCGCTCGCCGCGCAGGCCGAGCGTGCGGCGGATGCGCTGCACGTCCACGCCGATCACGCCGGAGCCCTCGCCCTGGCGCCCGAAGGCCGCGATCGCGAGGCGGGCGAGGTCGCGCATGTCCCCGTCGGAGCCGGCGCGGATCGCGTCGCGGATCCGCTCGCGCAGCGCGTCGAGGTCGATCTCCTCGCCGCCCTGGAAGCGCCCCTCGGAGAGGCCCTGCTCGATCGCCTGGCGCTCGACCGCGCGGAAGAAGAAGCGGTCGAACAGCACGTCGAGCACGTGGCGGTCCTCCTGCGACTTGGCGAGCGTCGCGGCGAGCGCCTCGTGGAAGTCCTGGCGCGAGGTCCAGGTCACGGCGTCGAGCGCGGCGAAGGCGTCGAGCAGCTCGCTCGTCCCCACCGCCACGCCCTCGTTCCTCAGCTCGTCGGCGAACTCGAGCAACCGCGGCGCCATGCCGGCGGGCCCGCGCGCCTCGGGCATCCCGCCGTAGAGGCCGGGGTTCCTAGCGGGCCTGGGTGGCCCCGAAGACGCCATCGCCCAGCTTCACGCCAACGCGTTCCGCCACGAGGTCGAGGTCGGTCCGGTGCTTGACGATGATCGACATCGTCTTCTCGAGCACCGCGCGGTCCACGTCGTCGGCTCCCAGCAGGAGCAGCGCGCGCGCCCAGTCGATCGACTCCGCGATCGAGGGCGGCTTCTTGAGGTCGAGCGAGCGCACCATGTGGACCACCTCGACGAGCTTGCGAGCCACGCCCGCGTCGAGCTCCGGCGCGTGCAGGTGCACGATCTCGAGCTCGCGCTCGACGTCCGGATAGTCGAGCCAGAGGTAGAGGCAGCGGCGCTTGAGAGCCTCCGTCAGCTCGCGCGAGTTGTTCGAGGTGAGCAGCACGAGCGGATGCGAGCGCGCCTCGACCACGCCGAGCTCGGGGATCGAGATCTGGAAGTCCGACAGGACCTCGAGCAGCATCGCCTCGAACTCCTGGTCCGTCTTGTCGATCTCGTCGATCAGCAGCACCACGGGCTCGTCCGTGGCGATCGCGTTCAGCAGCGGGCGCGCGAGCAGGAAGTCCTCGCCGAAGATGTCCTCCTGCACCTGCTCCCAGCCCGTGCCCGAGGCCTCGGCCTGGATGCGGAGCAGCTGCTTGCGGTAGTTCCACTCGTAGAGCGCCTTGGCCTCGTCGAGGCCCTCGTAGCACTGGAGCCGGATCAGGTTGCGCTCGGTCGCGCGCGAGACCGCCTTTGCGAGCTCCGTCTTGCCGACCCCCGCCGGGCCCTCCACGAGCACCGGCTTTCCGAGCTTGCCCGCCAGGTAGGAGACGAGCGCCGCGGCCTCGTCGGCGAGGTAGCCCACCTCGCCGAGCCGTGTGCGGGCCTCGTCGATCGATTCGAATTCGCCGCTCATCCGGTTCGAAGGATACTTTCGCCCCTTGGGGCTCCTGGCGCAGTCCGACTTCCTCAACCCGGGCGACGGGCCCGACGCGGGCGGCGACTTCCGCGTTTCGCCCACGTTCTTCCTCGTCCTGCTCGGCCTCGGCTTCCTCGTGGGGACGATCGGTCACGTGATCAAGTCGCGCACGCTCGTGGCGATCGGCGTGGCGATGGTGTTCGCGGCGACGATCTTCCTGCCGGTCGCCTACAGCCTCGGCCGCTAGCGCGGCGCGTCGCGGAAGCCCTGGCGCCAGCTCGCCCAGCGCGGCCGCCAGCCGAGCCGCTCCTTCGCCCTGGCGTTCGTGGCGCCCGGCAGCGCCGCCATCGCGGCGACCATGCCGCCGGCCACCAGCTTCGCGAGCCAGACCGGCACGCGCCGCGGCGGCTTCGCGCCGATCGCCTCCGCGTAGGCCGGCAGCCAGTCGCGCATCGGGGCGGGCTCGTCGTCGACCACGTTGAACACCGCTGGGCCGTCGTGCCCGAGGGCCGCGACGGTCGCCGAGGCGGCGTCGTCGACATGGATGAAGGAGAAGACGCCGTCGCCGCGGCCGATCACGGGGAAGCGCCGCCTGCGCACGTCGGCCTCGGAGCTGCCGCCCTCGCCGTAGAAGGTGCCGGGGCCGTAGAACCAGCCATAGCGGAGCACGATGCCGCCGGCCTCGAGGACGGCGTCCTCCATCTCCTTCACCGCGCGCACCGCCGTGCCGAACGGCTCCGGCGCGTCGAGCGCGAGCGGCGCATCCTCGTCCATCAGCCGGTCACCGCCGGAGGGGTAGGCGAACGCGATGCTCTGGCAGACGAAGCGCCGCGCGCCCGCGTCGCGTGCGGCCGCGAGCAGGTTGCGCGTTCCCTCGGTGCGCAGCCGGTTCGTGGCGTCGTAGAGGCCCTTCTTGCGCGGCTCGACGCGGTGTGGGAGAGCCGTGAGCTGGTGGATGACGGCGTCCGGGCGCGCCGCGCGCATGGCCTCCGTCAGCGCGTCGGCGTCGTAGACGTCCACCACGGCCGTGAGGGCTCCCGTTGCCCGGATCGCCTCGGCGTTCCTCTCGGACCGGGTCATGGCGGTCACCTCGTGGCCCGCCTCGATGAGCATCGGGATCAGGCGCCGGCCGATTGCGCCGCTCCCCCCGGCGACGAAGACCCTCATGCCGTCGCCTCCTCGCGGCGCAGCATCCAGGCGAGCAGGACGGTCGTCAGGAGCAGCGAGACGAAGTTGAACGGCCCGAGCCAGCCGGGGTCCGCCTCGCCGATGTCGATCAGGTGGTTGAGCGAGTGCAGCGCGTACTGGATCAAGGCGAGCGCGAGCACGGGCACGCGCCAGGATGCGCGCCGGACCGCCACGAGCGCGGCCACGCCGAGCGCCAGGTACCAGGTGGCGAGATCGGCCATGTAGTGGTCGTTGCGGGCCCCGTAGGGGCCGATCTCGTCGTGGAAGAACCCTGGCGCGAGCCACAGCAGGAGTCCCAGCACGACCTGGGCGGCGGCGAACACGGCGAGTAAGGCCTTCATGGCTGCTGTATCCCGTTCCACCTTCCTGTCCTGAGCACCGTATGGGTGCCTAGGGCAGGAAGGTGATCGCTCAGAGCGCGCCGACGAAGCCCGTGTTGAGGGCCGTGACGCCGCCGCGCCGGGTTCCGTCGGGGAGGACCTCGATGCCCGCCGGGCGGGCGAGGTCGTACGTGAACGGCGCGTGCTCCTCGCGGATGGGGATCGTCTCGTCGCCCAGGGCCGCGCGCTGGTCCGGCGGGCATGCGGTCGCTCACGAGCAGCGTCGCCTCGCTCGCGTCGAGGCGCGGCGCCTCGATCGCCTCCTGGACCGTCAGGCCGCGGTCCACGATTCCGCTCACCACCTGGGTCAGTGCGCTGATGATGCGGCGTCCTCCCGGGGCGCCGAGGGCGATCCGGCGGCCGTCGGGTGCCCGCAGCAGCAGCGGCGACATGTTCACGAGCGGCCGCCTGCCGCCCGCGATCGCGTTCGGGCCCTCGCCCGGGTCGAACCAGGCGAGGCCGCTGTCGAAGAGCACGCCGGTCTCCGGGACGAGGAAGCGCGAGCCGAATGTCTCGCCGATCGTGATCGTGCAGGAGACGAGCCGGCCCTCGCGGTCCACCGCGCACACGTGGGTCGTCCCGTGGCCGGCGCCCTCGCCCTCGCCGTCGAAGCGGTAGCGGCGCTCGAACGCCTCGCGCAGCGCGTCCGCGGTGGCCGCGACGCCGGCGCCGCGCTCCTCCATTCCGCGCAGCGCGTCGAGCACCGTCGGCCCGCCGCACGGGCCGCCGGGTGTGGCGATCTGCCAGCCGCGGTACTCGCCACTGCGCGGAGCGCCTGCCGAGACCCGGCGGGCGGCGAGGTCGTCCGCGTCGAGAATCCCGCCGCGCTCCGCGAACGCCGCCGCGATCGCCGCGCCGATCCCGCCCGCGTACAGGGCGTCGCCTCCGTCGCGGGCGATCGCTCGCAGCGTCGCCGCGAGCGCGGGCTGCCGCAGCCGCGGCGGGGGCTCTTCGGCATCGCGCCAGGCGAACTGCGGCACCGGTGGCAGCCCATCCTGCAGGTAGACGGCGGCGCAGCCCGGGTCCGCGCGCAGCTCCTCGAGGTGGGCGAGGAGCTGCAGGCAGAGGTACTCGTCGACCTCGAAGCCGTCCTCGGCGAGCGCGATCGCGGGCTCGAGCAGGCGCTCCCATCGGAGCGATCCAAAGCGCTCGTGCGCGAGCGCGAGGCCGCGCGGAATGCCGGGCACGCAGGGCATGAGCGGGCCGCTGCATCCGGGACGGGTTCTGGGTGCGAGGCCCGGCTCGGCCGCCCGAGGGGCGACCGGCGGGAACTCGACCGAGACGGGGTCGCCGAGCGCCGGGTCGTCGAGCAGGAGGAAGCCCGAGCCTCCGATCGAGGTCTCGCTCGGCTCGAGGACCGCGGCCGCGAAGCACATCGCGACCGCGGCGTCGACCGCGGTGCCGCCCTCCGCCATGACCTCGAGACCGGCGTCGACCGTCTGCCGGCGGAAGCCGACTGCCAGCGGGCCCGCCGTCTCGACGGTGCTGCGCGAGACCTGCTGGCGCGACCACTCGGGCACGCGCGCGCCTAGCGCCGTGCCCCGAAGCCGATGCCGTCGCCCACCGGGAGGACGCAGGCGAGCCAGTCCTCGCTCTCCATCAGCTCGGCGTTGAGCCTGCGCGCCGCGGCGAGCGAGTCGGGGTTCCAGCGCGTGTCGTCCCCGGGCGCCAGGGCCACCTCGCCGCTCATCAGCAGGTTGTCGACCACGAGCACGCAGCGCTCCGCGAGCAGCGGCATCGCGAGCTCGATGTAGCGCTCGTACTCGCCCTTCGTGGCGTCCACGAACAGCAGGTCGACCGGCCCCGAGACCTGCGGGATCGTCTCGATCGCGTCGCCCTCGATCAGCTCGACGCGGTCGAGCACCTCCGCCCGCTCGAGGAAGCCGCGTGCCTGCTCCGCTCGCGCAGGGTCGCGCTCCAGGGTGATCACGCGCCCCGAGCGCAGCTCGGCGGCCATGTGCAGGGTCGAGTACCCGATCGCCGTGCCGACCTCGAGCACGACCGGGTCATGGGCGTGGCAGAGGGCGGCGAGGAAACGGCCCGTCTCCCAGTGCACGATCGGCACGGAGTCGCGTTCGGCGACCTCCTCCATCTCGGCCATGACGGCCGAGCGCTCGGGTCGCAGGTCGTGCAGGTAGCGCTCCACGCGCTCGTCCAGGATCCGCATCGCCGTTACGGTATCCCGCGTGAGCGGCACGGTCGTACAGATCGCGATCGCGGCGGAGGAGAGCGCGCTGCCGCATGCCCTGACCGAGGTCGAGGTCGGCCCGCGAGGGATCGCCGGCGACCGCAACGCGGACGCCGGCGACATCACGCTGATCGAGGCCGAGGCCCTCGAGGGCCTGAGGGATGACACCGGCATCGAGCTGACGCACGAGGAGTCGCGCCGCCAGGTGCTCACCCGCGGGATCGCGCTCAACGACCTGCTCGGCAAGCGCTTCCGCGTGGGCGAGGTCGAGTGCGTGGGGACGGAGTGGTGCGAGCCCTGCGCCCACCTGGAGAGGCTGACCTATCCGGGCGTGCTGAAGGGGCTCGTCCACCGCGCGGGGCTGCGCGCCGAGATCCTGAACGGCGGCGGCCGCATCGCCGCGGGCGATCCGGTCACAGATTCCGCACCATGAACAGGTTGCGGCCGCTCGGCAGCTTCGCCCGCGAGTCGAACCCGAGCGACTCGTAGAGCGCCTGGGCGGCGGCGTTCTCCTCGTTCACGTCGAGGTCCATGCGCCGGCAGCCGCGCTTCCGCGCCCGCTCGAAGGCCGCCTCCACGAGGGTGCGGCCGAGCCCCTGCCCGCGGGCCTCGTCGAGGATGAACAGGTCCTCGAGGCAGCAGTCGGGAGCGTCGCGCCAGACGCTCGGGCGATAGCGAAGCTGGCAGACGCCGAGCGGCGGGTCGCCGGCGAGCAGGTACTCCGTCTCCGGGTCCGCGAGGAGCTGCGCGACGTTCGCGTGGAAGCGGTCGTCGGGCGGTGAGGACGCGCCCATCCAATCGCGGAATGCGATCAGCAGACGGGCGACGTCGGCGGCGTCGTCGGGAGTGGCGAGACGGACGGGCTGAGCCATCGGCCCCGAGTATTCTGCCGACTATGGCGCTCATCGAAGTTCCCTCCGGGCTCGAAGGAGTAATCGCCTTCGACACCACGATCGCCGAGCCCGACAAGGAGGGGGGCGCCCTCCGCTACCGGGGTGTCGACATCGAGGACCTCGTCGGCAACGTGCCCTTCGAGAAGGTCTGGGGCCTGCTCGTGGACGGCACCTACGAGCCCGGCCTGCCGCCCGCCGAGCCGCACCCGCTCGCCGTGCGCACGGGCGACCCGCGCGTGGACCTCCAGGCCGCTCTCGCGTTGCTGGCGCCCGAATGGGGCCTCCGCCAGGTGATCGACATCTCGGACGAGCAGGCGCGCGCGGACCTCGCCCGCGTGGGGGTCATGGCGCTCTCGTTCGTGGCGCAGTCGGCGCGCGGGCTCGGCCAGCCGCCAATCCCGCAGGCCGAGATCGACAAGGCGAGCTCGATCCCCGAGCGCTTCCTGATTCGCTGGCGCGGTGAGGCGGACCCGCGCCACGTGAAGGCGATCGACGCCTACTGGATCTCCGCCGCCGAGCACGGCATGAATGCCTCGACGTTCACGGCGCGCGTCGTGACCTCGACGGGCGCGGATGTCGCGGCGGCTCTGTCCGCCGCCGTCGGGGCCCTGTCCGGCCCGCTGCACGGAGGCGCCCCGTCGCGCGTGCTCCAGATGCTCGACGAGGTCGAGCGGGAGGGCGACGCCGAGCGCTGGGTGAAGAGCGCGCTCGACCGCGGCGACCGGCTGATGGGCTTCGGCCACCGCGTCTACCGCGCGGAGGATCCGCGCGCCCGGGTGCTGCGCCGCACGGCGCGCGAGATCGGCGCGCCGCGGCTCGAGGTGGCGGAGCAGCTCGAGGCGGCGGCGCTCGCCGAGCTCGCGGCCCGCAAGCCCGACCGCGTCCTCGCCACGAACGTCGAGTTCTGGTCCGCGGTCGTGCTCGACTTCGCGGACGTGCCACCGGACCTCTTCACGCCGCTGTTCTCGTGTGCGCGCGTGGGGGGCTGGGCGGCCCACATCCTCGAGCAGAAGCGCGAGGGGCGGCTGATCCGCCCGAGCGCGCGCTACGTCGGGCCGGGCCCGCGCGACGCAAATTCGGTGAACGGAGGGGATCCGGCGGGTTAGAGTGCGCAGATGACCGCGCTCGATCGCCGTGAGTTCCTGGCAGGGGCCGCCGGCGGCGCACTCGCCCTGGCCCTGCCGCTCCCTCTAGCCGACGCCGCCCTCCCGAACCGTGCCGCGCGCGCCCTGCGCTCGGCCGTCAAGGGCAAGGTCTGGTTTCCGCGCTCGCCGGGATACAACAAGGCCCGCCTCGTCTACAACCTGCGCTACGACGGCACGCGGCCGGACGCGGTCGTGCAGGCGGAATCGACCGAGGACGTGGCCGCCGTGATCCGCTGGGCGGAGCGCTTCAACGTCCGCGTGGTCGCGCGCTCGGGCGGCCACTCGTACGCCGGCTACTCGACCATCGGCGACGGCGTCGTCATCGACCTGTCGAAGCTGTCGGGGGTGAGCGTCTCGAACGGAGTCGCGCGCGTGGGCCCCGGGACGCAGCTCATCGACATGTACTCCTCGCTCGCGAGGCGCGGCCTCACCGTGCCGGGCGGCTCGTGCCCTTCGGTCGGCGTCGCCGGCCTCGCGCTCGGCGGCGGCCACGGGCTGGCAGGCCGGCGCTGGGGCCTCATGACGGACAACATCGAGGCGGTCACGATCGTGACGGCCGACGGCCGCGTCCATCGCGTGACCGCGGACTCGGACGAGGACCTGTTCTGGGCGTGCCAGGGCGGGGGCGGCGGCAACTTCGGCATCGTCACGAGCTTCTCGCTGCGGACGCATCGGGCCCGCGGCGCCTCGTGGTTCTTCGCCTCGTTCCCGTGGTCGCAGGCGAGCGAGGTGCTGGCGGCGTGGCAGGAGTTCGCCCCGCATGCGCCGGCCAAGCTCACCTCGATCTGCTCGCTCGGGACGGGCTCGAGCTCGCCGCAGGTCACGGCCCTCGGCCAGTACTTCGGATCCCCGTCGCAGCTGCGGAGGCTGCTGCGGCCGCTCGGACGTGTGAGCGGCGCCCACATCAGCGTGGGCAGCGCCCGCTACATGGCGCTGATGATGCGCTGGGCGGGCTGCCTCGACGAGAGCTTCCGTGCCTGCCACACGCAGGGCACGTTCCCGGGCGCGACGATGCCGCGCGCGAGCTTCTACGCGAAGTCCCAGTACTTCCGCGAGCCGCTCTCGGCCACGGGCGCGCTCGACGATGGTGAGCTGGATCGAGCGCCGCCAGCGCCAGCACGCAGGCTCGGGCGCGCTGCTGCTCGACGCCTACGGGCCCACCAGCGCCTACAACCGGCCGGCGGCGGACGCCACGGCGTTCGTCCACCGCGACATGCTGTTCTCGCTCCAGTACGGCGCCTACTACTCGGGCAACGGGGCCCGCACCGCGAACCGCTGGATCAACGGCGCCTGGCGCGCGCTCAAGCCGCACGCGTCGGGCCAGGCCTACCAGAACTACATCGACCCGCAGCTCCCGAACTGGCAGCAGGCCTACTACGCGACGAACCTGCAGCGCCTGCGGGAGATCAAGAAGCAGGTCGACCCCGACTTCCGCTTCCGCTTCAAGCAGGCGATACCGCCGGCGGCGTAGCGGGCCGCCCGCCGCGCGCCGGTCTGGCGGGGCCGATCCGAGCCCCCGGCTGCCATACGGGAAGGTGAAGCACCGGGGCGCGAGCGGCCTTACGTTCGCGAGTTGACCGTCGCTATCCGGGGTCAACCCGCGATCGCGGGCTGTGAGCGCGGTGCAAGTCGACGGGCGCTGCCGGCGCGCCCGGCGGCCGCGGTCCGGAGCGTGTGACCGGCGATGGCGGGACGTCGCCGATAGCCCAGCCACCCGGCAGGTGCCACGGGGGGTCCGGGGGCGCGAGCCCCCGGCTGCCATCCCGGCTGCCATCCTCCGGCGGTGGACCGGCAGTCCCTCCGATCCCTGCGCGCGCAGCCCGGCTACCTGCGCTTCGTCTCGGCCGCCACGCTCGCGCGCGTCTCCGACGAGATGTTCTCCGTCGGCGTGGTGCTGCTCGTGCTCGACCGGACGGGGAGCGCTGTTCTTGCCGGCGCCACGGTCGCCGCGATCACGTTCCCGAGCCTGATCACCGGCCCGCTCCTCGGGGCCTGGCTCGACCTGACGGGCCGGCGCCGCTCGCTGATGGTGATCGACCAGCTGGTGATCGCGGCCGTGCTGCTCGCGCTCGTCGAGATGATCGGGAACGCGCCCGACTGGACGATCCCGCTCGTGGTCCTGCTCGCGGGGCTCACGTACCCGCTCTCGTTCGGCGGCTTCACCAGCCTGATCCCCGCGATCGTCCCGGACGAGCTGCTGCCGCCCGCCAACGCGCTCGAGACCTCGAGCTTCAACGCCGCGCTCGTGGTCGGCCCCGCCCTGGCGGGCACGCTCTCCGCCGCCGTCGGACCGGAGGCGCCGCTGATCGTGGAGGCCGTGCTCGCGCTGGCCGCGCTCGCCCTGATCGTGCGCATCCCGGATCTCGACTCGGGGCCGCGCCACGAGGGCGATGGCAGCCTGCTCGGCGTGGCCGCCGCGGGGCTCCGCCAGATCGTGCGCGTACCCGAGCTGCGCGGCATCACGGCGGCTGCCGCCATCGGGCTCGGCGGTCTCGGGCTGCTGTCCGTCGCGTTCCCGCTGTTCGCCGTCGAGCACCTCGGCGTGGAGCGCGGCGCGGCCGGCTACATGTGGGCGGCGTTCGCGGTCGGCTCGACGCTCGGCGCGCTCAGCGTGGTCCGCATCCAGCGCCGCTTCCCGCCCCACCGGATCGTGATCGCGGGCTACGCGATCTTCGGGACGCTGATGCTGACCTGGCCGCTGGCGGGGAGCCTGCCCGTGCTGCTCGTGCTGATCGCGATCGCGGCGTCCGTGGACGGGCCCGCGCTCGCGGCGCAGTTCGCGGTGCGCCAGCAGGTGGTCCCGCCGTCGCTGTATGGACAGGTGTTCACGACCGCCGCGGGCCTGAAGGTGGGCTCGTTCGCAATGGGCGCGGCACTGGCCGGGCCGGTGGCCACGGGACTCGGGTCCGCCGACGCGATGGTGCTCGCGGCACTCGCGCAGATCGTCGCCGCCGGCGTCGGGCTGCTCCTGATGAAGCTGCCCGAGCGAGTCCTCGCTCAGCCCTCGCGCGGCTGACGGCGAGCGCGGCGCGCGGCCGCGCTCGACGGGCCGAGGGCGGGTGGATCGGGATCCGGCCGCTCCGAGTCGGGCGCGAGATGGAGCTGTTCGCCCGGCTCTGGCCGGTAGGGCTCGTACTCGGGCGGCGGCAGCGGCTCGGTCTCGGCTTGAAGCGTGGGGTCGGTCGCGGCCTCGCGCCGGCGCCGGGCCGCCGACTCGCGCCGCGGAGGCGCGCCCGGATCGGGAGGCGCCTCGCCGGGGGCCGGGACGAGATCGTCCGGCGGGTGTTTGGCGCGCTCGCGGGCGCCTGCCAGGAACAGCACCGCGGCGCAGGCGAGGGCGAGCAGGTTCTGGCCGAGCGGACGGTCGAACAGGCGCGCGACGATCAGCGCGCCGGACCAGACGCCGGCCGCGGCGATCACGGTGCCGTCGCCGAACGGCAGGTGGAACTCCTTGCGCTCGGCCCGGGCGAGCAGCAGCGCCAGCACGCCGCCCGCCACCACGAGCTCGGCGAGCTCGACCCACGAGAACGGCCCGATCGTGCTGACCACCAGCAGAAGCGCCGAGACCGCGGCCGCCTTCTGCTCGAGATTGAGGAGGCGGAAGGCCTGGACGGCGCGGCGCGGAAGCGAGGTGCGCGTCACGCCGCGGCGGCGGCGCCCTCGCGCAGGCGGCGCTCGAGCAGCGCGGAGTCGGCGTCCGAGACCGCGCGCAGCTGGCCCTGGAAGGCGAGCTGCCAGTGCTCGAGCGGCCACTTGCGCACGTGCTCGAGCTCCGGGGCGAGCTCGGCGGCGGGCACGAACTCGTCCTCGTCGAGCACGAGCTCCGGCTCGGTATCGAAGCGCCACGGGTAGGGATCGACCTTCCCCGGCTTGCCGGGCCAGATCTTCTCCCGGTCCTCGAACATCTCGCTCGTGACCCGCACGATCCCGCCGAAGGCCTGCACGCCGGTGACGTAGAAGACGATCCGGTCGCCCGGCTCGATCTGCTCGGCCATCCCGCGCCGCCCCTCCTTGGCGCCGATCACCCGGAACCCGTGCTCGCGAGTGGCGCGGAAGTTTTCGAGCGAGCCGGTGAGCACCCAGGTCCTGGCCACGGGCGGAAGGTTAGCCCCCCGCCTTCTCTACTGTTCCGGCCTGCAATGGCTGACGATGACCTGCACCTGATCGCCCCCGACGAGATCGCGTACCGGCTCGAGCTCACGCCCGCCCAGCTCAAGATCACATGGACGGCGCTCAAGTCCTACCTGGACGACTTCGGCCATGATGAGCACGACGTCCAGGCGATTGCGCGCGAGGTGCTCGGGAAGCTCCCCGAGGAGCACTCGATCACCGCGATCGACATCACCCGGGGCCGGTAGCGAACGAACGCGATGTCGAACGATCTCACCCGACGCGACCTGATTCGCGCCGGCGGTGCCGGTGCGGCCGGCTTTGCCCTGCTCGGCGCCTCGGCATGCGATTCGGACGACAGCGACGCCGCCGCGCAGGTACGGACGACCGCGCCCCCGCCGCCGAACGCGATGAACGTGGTCGTCGTCGTGATGGACAGCCTGCGCGCCGATCACATCTACGGCCCGCGCGCCCGCACGGACTCGATCAACAAGGTCATGCGCCAGGGCGTGCGCTTCCTCAACTTCTATCCGGAGGGGATGCCGACGATCCCCACGCGCCGCTCGATCATGGCCGGCCGGCGCGTGTTCCCCTTCCGCGGCTGGAAGCCGAAGTGGGACGACCTGCCGCCGCAGCCGGGCTGGGAGCCGGTCGGCAGCGACGGCGAGATGTGGACCGAGGTGCTCGGCCGCAACGGCTGGACGACCGGCTACGTGACGGACAACCCGCACCTGTTGCTGGGCGTCCACAAGAACTTCCGCGGCCGCTTCGACCGCGTCGAGCTCGTGGACGGCCAGGTCCCCGTCCGCAAGGCGCCCAAGAGCCGGGTCAGCGGGCGGGAGCTCGACCACTTCATGCCGCCGTACATGCGGGATAGCCGCGCCGAGCCGCGCATGGGCATCTACCTGGCGATCAACCCGCGCCGGAGGTCAGAGGAGGAATACAACGCCGCGAAGGTCTTCCGCCGGAGCATGAGCTGGGTCGAGTGGGCGCGCGCCCGCCAGCCGTTCGCCCTCGTGATCGACTCCTTCGACGCTCACGAGCCCTGGGACGCCCCGCGCCGGCTCGTCGACATGTACGGCCCCCCGAGGCCGAACGGGGTCGAGCCGATTCAGCCCTTCCCGACGCCGGCCGCCCGCTGGCGCGAGCTCGGGATGACCGACGACCTGCTGCGGCGCATGCGCCAGCTCTACGCCGCGGAGGTCACGCTGGTGGACGTCTGGCTCGGCAAGTTCCTCGACCGCCTCGCCAACCTGGGCCTCGATGACAACACGCTCGTGGTGCTCGTCTCGGACCACGGCGTCCTGCTCGGCGAGTACGGCTGGGTCGGCAAGCGCTACACGGAGATGCACCAGCCGCTGACGCACGTGCCGATGGTCATGCGCCACCCGCAGGAGAAGGCGAAGCGCACGACGAGCGACTACTGGGCCTCGACGCACGACATCGGGCCGACCGTCCTCTCGACCCTCGGCATCGACAAGCCGGGCCACATGAACGGCGTCGACCTGACGCCCGTCTTCGACGGCGCCAAGCCGAGCGCGAAGCGCGGCTACCGAACGGCGAGCTACGGCGACTACGTGAGCGCCCGCGACGGCACCTGGCTCCTGATCGCGAACAACCGCAAGGGCGACCTGCGCCTCTACAACCACCGGGCCGACCCGGGCGAGACGCGCAACCTCGCGGCGAGCAACCCGGAGCAGGTGCGGCGGATGTGGAACCTGATCCTGAAGGACGCCGGCCCGAAGGGCCTGCCGCGCTTCCCGAAGACCGTCGGCGGCGGCTAGTCGAAGCCGTCCGGGTGCGGCCCGGTGCGCCCGCCGCGCTCGAGGCCGTCGATCGCCGCCATCCCCTCGCGCGACAGCTCCCAGTCGAGCACGTCGAGGTTCTCGCGCATCCGCTCGGCGCGCACGGACTTCGGGATCACGACGTTGCCGAGCTGGATGTGCCAGCGCAGCACGACCTGAGCCGGCGTGCGGCCGGCGGCCTCGGCCACCTCGCGCACGACAGGGTCGTCGAGCAGATCGCCGCCCTTCGCGAGCGGTGACCACGCCTCGGTGACGATGCCGAGCTCGGCGTGCCGGGCGCGCAGCTCCGCCTGGGCGAGCCGCGGGTGCAGCTCGATCTGGTTCACGGCGGGCGTGACCCCGGTCGCCTCGATCACGCGGTCGAGGTGCTCGGCGTGGAAGTTCGAGACGCCGATCGAGCGCGCGAGGCCCTCGTCGCGCAGCTCGATCAGGGCCTCCCAGGTCTCGACGTAGCGGTCCTGCGCCGGCGCCGGCCAGTGGATCAGGTAGAGGTCGAGTTGCTCGAGGCCGAGCAACCGGAGGCTGCGCTCGCAGGCTGCCCGGGTCGCGTCGCGGCCGTGCTCGTTGTTCCAGACCTTCGTCGTCACCCAGACCTCGTCACGGGGCAGCCCGGCGTCGCGCAGGCCCTGGCCCACCTCGCGCTCGTTGCCATAGGCGGAGGCCGTGTCCACGTGCCGGTAGCCGGCGGCCAGCGCCTCGCTCACCACCCGCGCCGTGTCCTCCGAGGGGACCTGGAAGACGCCCAGGCCGACCTGCGGTATCTCCCTCCCGTCGTTCAGCCTGAGCCGGGTCATTCGATCGGGATCTCCTCGATCTCGGGCTCGGTCCGCGGCTCGTCGAGCCGCTCGAGGTACCAGTCGATCAGCGAGCGCAGGGTCAGCAGGAACTCGCGCAGCAGCCGCGTGAGCTGCTCGTCAGGCGGAGGCGGGGGCTGCATCCGGAAGCTTCTCGAAGACGATCTCGAGCGCGCCGTCGTCGAACCGCGCGCCGCGCGCCGCGTAGGCCGCCAGCGCCGGGGGGAGCATGATCGTGCGCTTCTGGGTTCCCACCCTGACCACGACCTCGAGGCCGATCTTCTTCAAGCTGAGCTCGCCCCTGTCGGCAAAGGGGACGTCCACGCGCAGGGTCGCGCGGCCGTTGTCGGTTGCCAGCTCGTGGGTGAGGCGATCGTGCAGCACCGCGGCGGCGTCGCGCTCGCCGAAGATCACGCCGCCGAGCCTGTCGAGCATCTCCGCGCCGATCACCTCGCGCTCGAAGTAGGGCGCGCTCAGCACCGGAACCGGGTCGAAGGCCGAGCGCACGAGCTCGAGCTGCGCGTCCTGAGCGTCGCGCCACGCCGCGAAGTAGCCCTCGGCCGGGAGGATGCGGTTCACGACGACGGCGTCGGTCTGGTAGCCGTAGAGGCTCAGGTAGGTGAAGGTCCGCATCGCCTCCTTGACCACCATCCGGTCGGGGCTCATCACGAGCCGGATCGTGGTGCGGGCGCGGTCGCGCAGGATGCCGTTCATCGCCACGAGGTTGCGCGCGAGCCCCTCGACCTCGTCGAACACGCCCGCGCCCGGCAGCGGCATGTCGAACAGCGAGCGGGCCAGCGGCGCCAACCGGCGCTGCGAGGGCACGACCTTCTCGAGCCACCAGGTCACCACATCCGGGAACGAGAGCAGCCGCAGCGTCTCCCCGGTCGGCGCGCAGTCGACGATCACGACGTCGAACTCGGCCTCCTCCTGGTGGCGCTTGATCCAGAGCAGCGAGAACAGCTCGTCCATCCCCGGCGGGACGGTCAGCTCCTCGGCGGAGATGCGGTCGATGCCGCGCTCGGCCAGCAGGCCCCCGAGCCACTCCTGCACCCGCGACCAGTGGCGCTCCATCTCCTCCTGCGCCTGGACCTCCTGGCCGAACAGGTTGGCCGCCACCTGCTCGGGCTCGGGCCCGAGCGGGGTCTCGAGCGAGTCGGACAGGCTGTGGGCAGGGTCGGTCGAGAGCACGACCGTGCGCAGCCCGGCGGCCGCGCAGCGGCGCGCCGTGGCGGCGGCCACGCTCGTCTTGCCCGTCCCGCCCTTGCCTGTGTAGAGGATCGTCCGCGGCGCCATCAGGAAGCGCCGGACTCTATTCCTCCGGCACGTTCTCGACCTCGATCGTCCCGCTCGCGCGGTCCTTCTTGCCGAAGCCGGTGCGCAGCTCCTTGGCGGCGAGGCTCACGTCGTAGACGCCCGGGCCGCGGGGGATCCAGGTGAAGGCGCCGGGGCCGTCCGGGAAGGTGGCGAGGCCGCTGCGAACCACGCGGCCGTCGGCGCGGGTGATCCTGAGCTCGACCGCGGACAGCTTCGTGACGTGGAAGCGGATCGCCGTCGCCTCGTCCTCCGTCGCGAACTCGGGGCCGCGGTAGGTCAGCACCGGCGGGTCGACCTGATAGCCGCGGTAGCGCTCCGCGTACTGGCAGTAGATGCGGCCGAGCCGGCGGGTGCACATGCTCGCGAGGAACTCGCGCAGCAGCTCGTGGTACTCGTGCGGTCGACTCGGCGCCGGCGTAGGAGTAGCGCGACCAGTCGCCCACGTCAGACAACGGGATCTCCTCGCGCGCCTCGGGCTCGGCGGCCCGGAACAGCCGGGTGGCGCGTTCGTCCGAGCGAGCTTGCCGAAGTCGTGCAGCCCGATCAGCGACTGCAGGAAGGCGTTGAAGATGTACAGCCGCGGCGAGTTCGAGTACTGCAGGTAGTGGACGCCGCCGCCCGGGCCGGTGGTCCGCACCCCCCGCGGGGGAGGCGTCTCGAAGGCGCCGAGCGCCCTGCGCGCCGTCTCGACGTAGCTCGGCTCGTCGAGCAGGACGGCAGCGCGCCCCAGCGCCTGGATGCCGGTGGCCTGAGCCATCCCGCTCATCCAGGGCGGGTAGCCGCCACCGCCCCCGAAGTAGAAGAGGTACTCCCAGGCGATGAAGCGGCGGCCGCGCTGCACGGCGAGGTTCGTCATCTCGTCGAGCAGGCGCCGCAGCGCACCCTCGTCGCATGACGGCTGCCCGCTGTTGCAGAAGCCGTACATGTGGTTCGCCTTCTTGAAGGTGGACAGCGGGTGGAGCTGAAGGCCCTCGCCGGGGAAGTACTGGAACAGGATCTGGCTGCCGCGGAAGCTGACCTGGTCGCCGGCCCCGGGGTAGGGGAGCCGCAGCCAGTACTGGCGGTTGCGCTCGAGCTGGAGGAACGCGACCGGCATGCGCGTGGGCGTCAGCCGCCGCGACAGGGCGAGCGCCTCGACGCTGCCCGCCACGTAGCGGAGCTGCGTGTCGCGCGCGCCGCCGAGCTTCCGCAGCGCGCGTTGCGAGCGCACCCAGGTGGCGCGCCAGCGCCGCGCCTGCGACGCGGTGATCCGCTCGCGCCGCGCCTCGCGTGCGATCGCGCGCAGAACGGCGCGGCCGCCGCGCCGGCTCGTGGCCTGAGCGCGCGCCAGCGGCGCCCTGCCGCCGACCGGCAGCCCGAGCGCGATCTCGGAGCGATCGGGGACCGCGGGGTCGAAGACGCGCTCCGCCGTGTGCTCCCCGGCGATGATCACCTCACCCGCGCGCGCGGGCGCGCAGACCACCAGGGCAGCGGCCAAAACCGCGATCGTGATCCGTCCGATGTACCCCATTCGTGTCTCCAACACCGCCCTGCGGCCGAGTTGCGGTCCGGCAGCTAGTCTGCCCGGCGTGCGCCGCGCGCTCCTCTCCATGCTCTTCGCCGCGCTGGCACTCGGCTCCTGCGCCGTCCTGCTCGCTTCCTGCGGCGGAGACGAAGGGGAGGACGTGCAGGGCCTGCTCGACGAGGCCTTCACGTCCAAGATTCACAGCGCCGACATGTCGCTCGAGGCCGAGATCCGGCTCGAGGGCAGCCCCTCGCTCGAACAGCCCGTGCGCATCGAGGCGAGCGGCCCGTTCTCGTCGAACGAGGGCAAGCTGCCGTCGGTCGATCTCGAGCTCAAGATCGGCACGGCAGGCGGCGGCCAGACGATCACCACGGGCGTCCTGCTCACCGGCGACCGCGCGTTCGTCAAGTTCCAGGACGTCTACTACGAGCAGCCCGCGGAGGAGGTCGCGCGCGCGAACCGCTCGCTGCGCAAGCGCAAGGGCGACGAGACGACGCTCGCCCAGCTCGGCCTCGAGCCGCGCAACTGGCTCGGCCAGGCGACCGACGAGGGCGAGGCCGACGTCGCGGGTGTGAGTACGAGCCACCTCTCGGGCAGCCTCGACGTGGACTCGATGCTGGAGGACTTCAACAGCTTCGTGCGCAGGTCCGGCCGGGCGGTGGGCGGGGCCACCGGCCAGGCGCCGCCCAAGCCGCTCACGGATGAGCAGATCGCGACGATCACGGAGTCGGTCAAGGATCCAAGCTTCGAGGTCTACGTGGGCGAGGACGACGGCATCATCCGGCGCGTCGCGGGCCGTCTCTCGTTCGAGATCCCGAAGACGAGCCGCGCAGGCCTCGGCGGGATGGACGGCGGCACGATCGAGTTCTCGCTCGAGTTCGCCGACGTGAACGGCGACCAGGAGATCGAGGCGCCGGCGAACGCGCGGCCGCTGTCCGCGCTCACGGACTCGCTCGGCGTCGACGCGATCGACGCGCTCGGGGGCGTGACGGACGAGGGCGGCGGCTCGCTCGAGGGGACCGGGCCCGAGACCACCGACCCTGGCGTGGGCACGAGTCCCGAGACGGAGGACTTCGAGGCGTACGCCGACTGCCTCGACGAGGCGCCGCCCGAGGACACGGAGGCGCTTCAGCGCTGCTCCGAGCTGCTCCAGCGCTAGGCGCTGCGCTGCAGCACGGCGGGGTCGATGCCCCAGCGCCGCGCGACCTGCTCGTGCTCGCCGGACAGCTCCCAGCGGTCCGGCTGCTCGTCTCCCTCGTGGTCGGGCGTCGCGCCCTTCAGGAGCATCGAGCCCGTGTTGTCGCCGATCGAGCGGATCGCGGCGATCTCGTCCTCGGCGAGCACCGGCTCGGTGGGCACGCTCGCCAGCTCCTCGCGCTTGCGCTCGATCGGCTTCGCCTCCGGGCCGGGTTCCTGGATCAGGGTCGGCGCGACGCACTCGACCGGCCCGTGGGCGAGGTTCCACACGCAGGCGAGCTGGAGCGGCGTCAGCCCGTGCCGCTCCGCGACCGGGCGGAGGCGCTCGAGCCGCTCGCGCCCCGCCTCGACCCACCCGGCCGGGCGGAAGCCGCGGTGATCGTGGTCGGCGAAGCGGTGCCCGGGTAGGACATCGTCGTGGAACAGCCCGCCGTAGTCGACCACGCGCGTGAGGACCCGGACGCCGTTCCTCGCGGCCGCGTCGAGGGCCAGCTCGCCCGGCCACGGCTCGAACGGGTTGAGGATCAGCATCGCCCAGTCGATCAGCTCGCCGTAGCGCTCGAAGCAGCCGATCACGTCGAGCGTGAACCCGTTGGCGGGCCCCGGCGCGAGCCCGATCGCGCGCGTGAGGCCCTCGTCGCGGAGCGCCCGCAGGCCCTCCCAGACCTCCGGGGACTCGAATCCGCGCCGGTCGGGGTTGTGCAGCATCAGCAGGTCGAAGGACCCGGCGCCGCAGCGCTCGAGGCTGCGCTCGGTGGCCATCCGCAGGTAGGAGGCGTAGCCGTCCGGGCCGCGCAGGGACGGATCGGTGAAGCGGGGATAGCCCTTGGCCCCCTGGCGCTCGCCCTCGTAGAAGTCGTGGCCGATCGCGCCGGCGAGCACGTACTCCGGGCGCGGCACGCCCGCGAGCGCCCGGCCGAGCAGGGCGTCCGCCTCACCCGCGCCGTACGCATCCGCCGTGATCACGGTCTCTATGCCGCCTCCGGGGCGCAGAAGGGCCTCGAGCCGCTCCTCGGAGATCGGCTCGCCGAAGCGCATGAAGCGCCCGCCGCTCCACGTGCCGACTGCGACGTGACCGAGCATGCCTGCACTCTAGGGTCAGGGGCA
Source organism: uncultured Thermoleophilaceae bacterium (assembly GCA_963808775.1). Taxonomy (GTDB): domain Bacteria; phylum Actinomycetota; class Thermoleophilia; order Solirubrobacterales; family Thermoleophilaceae; genus JACVRW01. The sequence goes on along the minus strand of CAWEGR010000004.1, from coordinate 461,633 downwards.
TGAGCGGCGCCGACATAGCTCTCTTCGGCGGGATCCTCGTCGCGCTGTTCTTCTTCCTCTGGCTCGACCTGCACTTCTTCGCGCGCGGGCGCGAGCCGAGCTTCAAGGAGGCCGCCTGGTGGTCCGTCGGGTGGCTCGCGCTGTCGCTCTTCGCCGCGGTTCCCGTGCTGCTTCTCGAGGGCAGCGAGGACGCCGTCGTCTACACGACCGTCTACCTGATCGAGCGCTCGCTCTCGCTCGACAACCTGTTCGTCTTCCTGCTGCTGTTCTCGTACTTCGGCGTCCCGTACGAGCGGCGGCCGCGCCTGCTGTTCTGGGGCATCGTCGCCGCGCTCGTGATGCGCGGCATCTTCATCGTCGCCGGCACGGAGCTGATCGAGCAGTTCCACTTCGTCATCTACCTGCTCGGCGCCGCCCTGATCGTGCTCGCCTACCGGATCTGGCGCGGGGTCAGCGAGAACGTCGATCCGGACAAGAACCTGATGGTCCGCGGCGTGCGCAAGGTCTTCCCGGTCACGAGCGAGTTCCACGGCGGCAAGTGGTTCGTGGTCCAGGAGGGAGCGCGCCACGCGACGCCGCTGTTCCTCTGCCTGGCGGCGATCGTCTTCGCCGACATCGCCTTCGCGATCGACTCGATCCCGGCGGCGTTCGCGATCACCCGCGATCCGCTGCTGATCTGGATGGGCAACGTGTTCGCCCTGCTCGGCATGCGCGCCCTGTTCGTGCTCGTCGAGAGCCTCGTGGCGCGCTTTCGCTACCTCGACGAGACGATCGCGGTCGTGCTCGGCCTGGTCGGCGTCAAGCTGCTGATGGAGGACCTCTACAAGGTGGGCCCGGTCGCGAGCCTCGGTGTGATCGCGGTGGCGTTCGCGATCGGCATCTGGCTCTCGATCCGCGCCGACAACCGCGACCCGCACGCCGAGCAGCACCAGGAGGAGCGCGTCGAGGCGATGAAGCAGGGTGGCAGCGCGGACGTGGGGGACGAGGAGTCGGAGAGCGCGGAGAAGGCGACCAGCGCCTAGCCCGTCCGCTCGCGCCCGCGCGCGAGCTGGCGGTCGAGCGCGGCCAGCCGGCCGTCCCACTGCCCGCCCACCTCGGCCATCCACGCGAGCGCGTCCGCCAGCGGCGCGGGGGTGGGGTGGTAGAGCACCTCGCGCCCCGAGCGCTCGGCCTCGACGAGCCCCGCCTCGGCCAGCACGCCGAGGTGCTTCTGGACGGCCTGCCGGCTGACGGGGAGCTCGCGGGCGAGCTCCGTCGCGCTGGCGCTGCCCTGCTCCCCGAGCCGCGCGAACAGCCCGCGGCGGGTGTCATCCGAGAGCGCCGCGAAGACGGCGCCCGTGGTGTCGCTCGTGGCCATCAGGCGGCGGCGAGCGCCACCGGCCCGCTGCCCCCGCGCGCACCGAGCTCCGTGGCCAGGTCCCGGCTCCGCCAGGTGAGCACCTCGAGCGGGCGCGTCTCCGTGACCGCGATCCGCGTACCCTCCTCGACCTCCTCGAGGTCGATCTCGACACGCGTGGCGTCCTCGCCGGGGCTGCTCCACCAGAACACGAGCCGGTCGGGCTCGAGCGCCTCCTCGACGAATCCGCTGCGCTCGCCGGCCCGGACCTCGCCGGCGGGCTCGAGCTCCACGCTCGCGTCCTCCCCGAGCCACGCGGGTTCGGCCAGGGCCCGCCAGACCTCCTCGGGCGACTCCTCCACCACGAGCTCGCGTTCGACGACCGGGTCCAATCCTCCCACCTCCATGTGCAACCAAATGGTTGCGCTAATGTGCAACCTGGAAGTTGCAGATTACAGGAGGAGGTTCCCAGTGCAGATCGGCCGCTATTCGAGCTCGCTCGTCCCCGTCGTCGTCGAGCAGACGGCGCGCGGCGAGCGCTCGTTCGACATCTACTCGCGCCTGCTGAACGAGCGCATCGTCTTCATCGGGCGCCAGATCGACGACGAGCTCGCGAACCTCGTGGTGGCCCAGCTCGTCCACCTCGAGTCGGAGGACCCCGAGCGCGACGTCTGCGTTTACGTGAACTCGCCCGGGGGCTCGCTGCACGCCGGCCTCGCCATCTACGACGCGATGCAGTACATCCGCCCCGACGTTCAGACGATCTGTTACGGCATGGCGATGTCGGCGGGCTCGCTGATCCTGACGGGCGGCACGAAGGGCAAGCGGCTCACCCTCCCGAACGCCCGCATCCTCATCCATCAGCCGTCGTCCGGGTTCCAGGGGCAGTCGTCCGACATCGAGATCCACGCGCGGGAGATCCTCGCCCTGCGCCGCGTCACGGAGGAGATCTACGCACGCCACACGCAACGCTCGGCCGACGAGATTCACGAGGACATGGAGCGCGACCGCTTCTTCGGCGCCGACGAGGCGGTGGGCTACGGCCTCGTGGACCGTGTGGTGAGCGCAAGCGAGCTGGATGCGCGGCTCAAGGCGACAGGGCCGAAGGAGTCCGGTCCGGCGGAGTAGCTTGCCAGGGGTGAGGCGCCCCGCCGCGACGATCCTGATCCTGATCCTTCTGGCGCTGGCGGCGGACGCATGCGATTCCTCGGAGGGGTCCGAGGGCACGCGGAGCACGTCCGCGCCCGGCGGCCTCCTCCGGCAAGAGCGCGGCGGAGCACCTGCGGGCGCTCGCGCGCATCGCCGCCCGCTCGGGCGGAACGCGCTCGGCCGGCACGCCCGGGGACCGCGCGAGCGCCGAGTACATCGCGCGGACGCTGCGTTCGGCCGGCTGGGACGTGCGCATGCAGCGGGTGCGCCTGCCGTTCTTCGACCTGCGGAGGGCCAACCTCAGCATCGCGGGCGAGCGCTCGCCCGAGGGGCCCGGCTTCCGCGTGCCGTCCTATTCCGGCAGCGGGGCCGCCGACGGGCGCGCGCATCAGCTCGAGGACCCCTGCTCGGCGGACTCGTACGACGAGCTCGAGCCGGGCGAGATCCCGGTCGCGCCGCACGGGCTCTGCCGCTCGCGCGAGGCCGCGGAGCTCGCGGAAGGAGCCGGCGCTCCTGCGCTCGTGCTCACGATCGACACCCCGAACGACGTCCCGAGCGTGACGCTCGGGGGACCGGGGGTGGGGATCCCGGTGCTCGTGGCCGCGGCCGACTCCGCGCCCGAGCCGGGCGAGCGCGTGAAGCTGTCCGTGGACGCTCGCACCCGGGCGCGGCGGACGCGCAACGTCCTTGCAGAGCTCCCGGGCACCGGCGACGGCGACGTGGTGATGGCGGGCGGCCATCTCGACTCGGTCGACGCCGGCCCCGGCCTGAACGACAACGGCAGCGGCGTGGCCGCCCTGCTCGTGCTCGCGGACCGGCTCGCCGAGCGTCCCATCCGAGCGCACCGTGCGCCTCGGCTTCTGGGCGGCGGAGGAGCTCGGGCTGATCGGCTCGAGGCGCTACGTGAGCTCGCTGCCGCGGGCCGAGCGGCGGCGGATCACCGCCTACGTCAATCTCGACATGGTGGGCTCGCCCAACGCCGTGCCCTCCGTCTACTCGGACGCTGACCGGCCGCTCGCGCGGGTGCTCAGGCGCGCCCTCGGGCGCACCGTGCCGGGCGTGCCCGCGGCCGGCGCCTCGGATCACTCGCCCTTCCAGGCGGTCGGCATCCCCGCGAACGGCATCTACACGGGGGGCGAGGAGCTTCGGCGCGGCCGTCCGCGCGACCCCTGCTACCACCTCGCCTGCGACCGCTTCGCGAACGTGAACCTGGCGGTCCTGCGGCGCATGACGGACGCCGCGGAGCGGGCCCTGCGCGAGCTCGCCGGGTCTCAGGCGAAGTAGAAGACGAGCCCGAGCACCGCGTAGAGCGCCAGCAGCTGGACGCCCTCGAACCAGTTCGACTCGCCCTCCTGGGTGACGAAGTTCGCGATCAGGACCGCGAACACAAGGCCGCCGAGCTCGTAGCCGTTGAAGACGAGCGCCATCGGCGACGGACCGATGACGAACGAGAGCAGCACGAGCATCGGCGCGACGAACATGGCGATCTGCGCGCTCGAGCCGATCGCGATGTTGACCGCGAGGTCCATCTTGTCCTTGGCGGCCACGAGGACCGCGACCCAATGCTCCGCCGCGTTCCCGACGATCGCGACGACGAACACGCCGACGAAGAACTCGGACAGCCCGATCTCGTGCGAGGCCTCGGAGATCGAGCCGACCAGGATCTCGGACATCACGCCGACCGCCACCGCTGACGCCGCCAGGAACAGCGCCGCGCGCTTGACCGTCCAGTGATGCGTCTCCTCCTCTTCGGCGGAGTCGTCGTAGGGGTTGAAGACGGCGCGGTGGGTCTTGAGCGAGAACCAGAGGCCCGCGAGGTACGAGAGCAGCAGGATGATCGCGACCCCGAAGGAGAGCTTCTCGAGGTCGGAGCCGAAGTCGACCCGCTCCTCGCCGACCCCCGGAAGCCCGCCGCCGTGGATGAGCTGGAACAGCGCCGGGAACAGCAGCGCGGCGAGCGCCAGGAGCAGCATCGCCGACTGCGCGTTGGCGGCCGTGCGATTGAAGGTCTGCGTGTCGCGCTTCCAGCCGCCGACCACCATCGCGGCGCCGAGCACGAGCAGCACGTTGCCCATGATCGAGCCGACGATCGAGGCCTTGACGACCTCCTGCAGCCCCTCGAGCAGCGCGAAGAAGGCGATGATCAGCTCGGGCGCGTTGCCGAAGGTGACGTTCATGAAGCCGCCGATGCCGGGCCCGGTGCGGGCGGCGATCGCCTCCGTTGCCTCGCCCATCACGGCGGCGCAGGGAATCACCCCGAGCGCGGCGGCGCTGAAGACGAGCACCGGCCCCGCGTGGGCGAGCTCGAGCGCGATCGCGATCGGGATGAAGATCCCGAGGTAGTGGACGGGCCGCATCGCGGCGGAACACTACGTGGAGCGGGCGACGGCCGCCTGCCACAGATGCATGGCGGCGTAGGCGCGCCACGGGCGCCAGCGCTCGGCGCGCTCGCGCAGCTCGCGCGCCCCGATCCCGCCCAGCGCGTTGCGCAGGACGAGGTCGCCCGCGGGCAGGGCGTCGGGGTCGCGCAGGGCGCGCATCGCCACGTACTCGACGGTCCAGGGCCCGATTCCGGGCAGCTCGAGCAGCGCGGCGCGCACCTCGTCCCGATCCGACTCGGGCGCGATCCGGAGCCCCGCCGCGACCGCCTCGGCGAGGGCGCGCACGGCGCGCGCCCTCGAGGCGGGCATGCCGCCCAGCTCCACCTCGGCGAGCCGCTCCGCGGGCGGGAACAGGTGGGTCAGCGAGCCGGCGGGTTCGGCGAGCGGCTCGCCGTGCCGCGCGACGATCCGCTCGGCGAGCGTCCTGCCCGCGGCGACCGACACCTGCTGCCCGAGCACCGCGCGCACGGCGAGCTCGTAGCCGTCGAAGCAGCCCGCCACGCGCAGCCCCGGGCGCGCCGACACGAGCGGCGCGAGCCGCGGATCGGCCGCGAGCGCGGCGTCCACGGCATCGCCGCCGGCATCGAGGCCGAACACGCGCGCCGCCGGGCCGGGTCCCCCTGGCCGGAGCTCCACCACGCCGGGCGAGCCGTCGACCCGCGCCGTGCGCCTGTATGCGGGCCCGGCAGCGTCCACCTCCTCGACCCCCCGCATCGCCCGCCGGGCGAGCCAGTCGACGGCGAGCGGATCAGTCGAGGGCGCGGGGGCCGTCCTCCTCGTCGGGCTCGAGCTCGTCCTCGTCGTCGTCCTCGTCGTCGTCGAGGTCCTCGGGCGCGAGGCGCATGCGGCCGTCGCCCCCGTGATAGGTCGCCTGGAAGGTCTCGAGCAGCTCGTCGCGGCGCGACTCGTCCACGGGAACCTCGTCCGCGATCAGGACCCAGTCGGCGCCCTCGAAGTCCTCGAGGTTGAAGATCTCACCGTCGATCGAGGGCGAATCGTCCACGACGACGAGGACCTCGGTCTGCGGATTCAGGTAGCAGCCGGGGCGCAGGAGCAGGTCGTCGAGCTCGAAGCGGCGGTCCTCTGCCATCTGGGGCCAGCCTAGCCCGTCCGGGCCTCGAAGTCACCCCCCGAGGGCACGCAGCCGCCGCTCGGTCTCCGCGTCCACGTCGAGCGGCTCGCGGCCCTGGCGCTCGCGCCGCTCGTTGCTCGCGATCACGAGCTGGCGAACCTCCTCGCGGAGGCCCGGATCCTCGATCCCGAGCGGGCTCGTGAGCGCCGCGAGCTCGGCCTCGACATCGAGCGCCGGCTCGCCTCGGGCCACCCGCCGGGCTGATTTCGCCTCGAGCATCTGGCGGATCTCCTCGCGCACCTCGGTGGGGTTCGGCTCGCCCTCCTGCTGATGCTCCATCGAGAGGCCGCCGCCACCGATCTCTCCGTAGGCGCGCCCGCTGCCCCAGTAGGAGACCGCGGCCACCACCACCGCGACCAGGGCCAGGGCGATCAGGGCGATCCCGAACGCGTCCACCTGACGAGCGTACCTCCGCTGCGCTCCTGCGGCTGCTGTAAAGTGACGATTCCTAGAGTTGACTGACGAATCAATCGGGTGCCGGCCGGAGCGCCGTCATCGCCCGAAAGGAGCAACCGGAGACAGTGGTCGACTTCACCCTCACCGACGAGCAGAAGGACATCCGCCAGCTCGCACACGACTTCGCCGAGAAGGAGATCCGGCCGGTCGCCTGGGAGCTCGACAAGGACTCCACCTTCCCGCGCGAGATCATCGACCAGGCCTGGGAGCTCGGGCTGATGAACTCGCACATCCCGGAGGAGTACGGCGGCCCGGGCCTCGACTACCTGAGCGGTTGTCTCATCGAGGAGGAGCTCGGCTGGGGCTGCTCCGGCATCGGCACCTCGCTGATGTGCAACGGCCTCGCCACCGCGCCGGTGATCATCGGCGCCTCCGACGAGGTCAAGAAGGAGTTCCTCGGCAGGCTGACGGAGTCCCCGAAGCTCGCCTCGTTCTGCCTCACCGAGCCGGACGCGGGCTCCGACGTCGCGAGCATGCGCACCACGGCGGTCCGGAACGGCGACACCTACGTCATCAACGGGACGAAGTGCTTCATCACGAACGGCTCGCACGCCGACTGGTACACCGTCTATGCGAAGACGGACCGGGAGGCGGGCCACCGCGGCATCTCCGCCTTCGTCGTCCCGCGTGAGCTCGACGGCGTGACCGTCGACAAGAAGGAGGACAAGCTCGGTCAGCGCGCCTCCGACACCGCGATGATCTCCTTCAACGACGTCGAGGTCCCGGCCGGGAACCTGATCGGCGAGGAGAACAAGGGCTTCAAGCTCGCGATGATGACCCTCGACCGCACCCGTCCGGGAGTGGCGGCGATGGCCACCGGCATCGCTCAGGCGGCCTTCGAGTTCGCCCGCGACTACGCCAAGGAGCGCGTCCAGTTCGGCGTTCCGATCGCCATGCACCAGGCGATCCAGTTCATGATCGCCGACATGGCGACGAAGGTGGAGGCGGCGCGCCTGTTGACCTGGAAGTCGGCGGTCGAGCTCGACCAGGGCAAGCGCAACACGCTCGTCTCCTCGCACGCGAAGCGCTTCTCCGCGGACGCCGCGATGGAGGTGACGGTGGACGCCGTGCAGGTCTACGGCGGCTACGGCTTCATCAAGGAGTACCCGGTCGAGAAGCTGATGCGCGACGCGAAGATCATGCAGCTGTACGAGGGCACGTCCCAGATCCAGCGGCTCGTGATCGCCCGCGAGGTGCTGATGCCGCGCAAGATCGAGGAGCCGGCCACCGCGGCCGCTTAGCGGCTCGCAGGCCGGGTAGCCCGAGCGCATGACAACGAAGGCAGACTTCAACGCAGAAGAGTGGTCCACCGTCGTCGAGGCCCCGGTCCTCGCAGGGATGCGGGTGGCCAAGGCCCATCGCGGCGGGACGATCCGCGAGAGCGTGGCGATGGCGAAGGTCTACAACGCGGCGCGTGAGCAGCACCAGGGGGAGAGCGAGCTGCTCGACGCTCTCGTCTCCTCGCCGCCCTCGGTCGACCCGCGGGGCCTGAAGGACGCCGGCGACATCGGCGCACTCAGCACGGAGCGCCTCCAGGAGGCGCTCCGCGTGCTCGGCTCGAAGGGCACCCCCGAGGAGGTCGAGCAGTACAAGTCGTTCGTGCTCGCGGTGGCGCAGGCGGCCGCCGAGGCCCACAAGGAGGGCGGCTTCATAGGCATCGGCGGCCGCGAGATCAGCCCTGAGGAGCAGGCCGTGCTCGACGAGCTCCGCGGGCTGCTCGACGCTCAGCCCGCCACGCCGCGCTGAGCGCGGCTCAGATCCGCTCGCCGATCCGCAGGCCGAAGCGCTCGAGCAGGCCCGGCACGGTGTCGGGCTGCATCTCGAGGCCGTAGCGGGCCGAGAGCTCCGCCAGCGCCTGCGGGTCGGCCTCGAGCGCGCCGCCGAGCCCGTCGAGCTCGGCGAAGAAGCGCTCGAACCCGGCCGGCGCGATGATCTCGAGGATCCGGCACGGCTCGTCGCCCGCGTTCCAGAACGTATGCCACTGGTCGCGCGGCTTGAAGACCAGGTCGCCCGGCTCGGCGTAGACGACCTCGTCGCCGAGCAGCGCGCCCATGCGGCCCTCGAGCACGTAGCTGTACTCGTCCTCGCGCAGGTGGCGATGGATCGGCGCGGCGAGCGCGCGGGGGGACATCGGATGCTCGACGAGCGAGAAGCCCTGATCGGTCTCGTCGCCGTCGATCATGAAGCGAACGCCGATGCTGCCCAGGAATCCGGCCTTGCCGTCCGTGGGCCCAACGATCTTCGGTGCTGTCGTGGTGGTCATCGTCTCCTCCTTTGATAGGACAGTAATGTTGCGCGAATGTACAGGCGTCGCGATCATCTGTCAAGATTCACGCAACACAAATGACCGACGAAAAGCGCCCATACCGGAAGAAGCGCCGCGCCGAGCAGGAGGAGGAGACGCGGCTGCGCATCACGGAGAGCGCGGTCGAGCTGCACGGCACGCTCGGGCCGTCGCGCACCTCGATGAGCGCGATCGCCGATGCGGCCGGGGTCCCGCGCTCCACGCTGTACCGCCACTTCCCGGACGAGGAGGCCGTGTTCGCGGCCTGCAGCGCCCACTGGCGGGCCGCCAACCCGCCCCCGGACCTCGCCGCCTGGGCTGAGATCGAGGACCCCGACGAGCGCCTTCGGGCCGCCCTCACGGAGCTGTACGACTTCTACCGCGGCACGGAGAGCATGATGGCGAACCTCTTCCGCGACGAGGCGCTGATGCCGGTCGTGCAGCACTCCTTCAGCCGCTTCCACGCCTACCTGGGGCAGGCGCGCGACGTCCTGCTGCACGGCAGGGGGCTGCGCGGGAACGCGCGCCGGCGGGTGCTCGCCGCCACCGGTCACGCCCTCGACTTCAGGACGTGGCGCTCCCTCGCGCGAGAGGGCGACCTGGCCGACGCCGAGGCCGTCGAGCTGATGCGCCGGCTCGTGGCAGGCGCCTAGGCGCCTGCCTGCAAGGATCCCCGCATGGCCGCGAGGTCAAAGCGCGAGCGCAGCCGCGACGCGGTTCGCGAGGCCGTCGCGCAGGCGGGCGGGGTCGAGGCGACCGGCCAGGCGCCGAAGCGGAGCGCGGATCCGTTCACGGGCGAGCTCCGCAAGCGGGCGGTCCTCCCGCTGCTCGTCCTCCACCTGATCTCCGAGGACCCGAGCTACGGCAACCAGCTCATGGAGCGGATCGCGGGCATGACCGCGGGCGTGCTGTCCGTCAACCCCAACACGATGTACCCCCTCCTGCGCCAGCTCGAGGCCCGCGGCCTGATCGAGGGCAGCTGGGAGCACCCGGAGCGGCGCTCGCGGCGCTACTACGCGATCACGGACGAGGGCCGCGCGGAGTACGGGCGGCTCGTGGAGGACGTCCGGCCGTTCCTCGACTCGGTGCGGACCTCGATCGACGAGATCGTCGACGAGGTATACGGAGGGTGAGGACGGCGCGCGCCCGCGCGCGCGTGGCGCTCGAGCCCGCCGACGCCCTCGCCCTGTGGACGAACGTCGAGCGCTGGGCCACCTTCGTCGAGGGCTTCGGCCACGTGCGGGAGCTCTCCGGGCGCTGGCCCGAGGAGGGCGAGCGGGTCGTCTGGGAGTCCGGCCCGAGCGGCCGCGGGATCGTCACGGAGAAGATCGTCGAGCGGCGCCCCGACCGCTTCGCCACGCTCGTGTTCGAGGAGGCGCTGATGGGCCGCCAGATGCTTCGGGTGGCGCCGGCGGACGGCGGGGGAGCCGAGGTCGAGCTGACCCTCGAGTACACGCTCTCGAGGTGGGGTCCGCTGTCTGGGCTGGCGGACCTCCTGTTCATCCGGCGCCGCCAGGACGAGGCGCTCGCGCGGACCCTGCGCCGCTTCGCGGTAGAGGGGGAGGAGGAGGCGGGCCTCCGATAGCCTCGGGCCGATGTTCGTGTTCAAGGCAGCCGTCGTGGGCGCCGGGACCATGGGCGGCGAGATCGCGCAGGTGATCGCCTCCTCGGGCACCCCGGTCGTCCTGAAAGACGTGAAACAGGAGTTCGTCGAAACAGGGCTCGAGAAGGCCCGCCAGGTCACCGAGGCGCAGCTCGGGGCGCTCGTCGCCAAGGAGAAGATCACGCAGGAGGCGGCCGACTCCCAGCGCGAGGAGATCCTCGGGCGCATCATCGGCGTGACGGAGTACGAGGGCTTCGGCGATGTCGACTTCGTCGTCGAGGCCGTTCCCGAGCGGATGGACATCAAGCAGACGGTGTTCGCCGAGCTCGACGAGCTCACGCCGGGGCACGCGATTCTCGCCTCGAACACCTCGGCGCTGTCGATCACCGAGATGTCCGAGGCCACGCTGCGGCCCGACAAGGTCGTGGGCTTCCACTTCTTCTACCCGGCCTCGATGATGCGCCTGATCGAGGTGATCGAGGGCGAGGAGACCTCCGAGGAGACGCTCGCCGCGGCCACCGGCTTCGCGCAGGCGATCCGAAAGACGCCGATCCGCTGCGGCGAGGTGCCCGGCTTCGTCGTCAACCGCATCCTGACCTCGGCGATGTCCGAGGTCTGGCGCGCGACGGAGGAGGAGGGGCTCGAGATCGAGGAGGTCGACACGGCGATCCGGGAGTCCGGAGCGACTCCGATGGGCCCGTACTTCCTGACCGACCTGCTCGGACTCGACACCGTCCTGCACGTGGCGGAGCACCTGCACGACTCGTACGGCTCGGAGCGCTTCCACGTCTCGTCGAAGATGAGGGAGCTCGTGGCAGCGGGCGATCTCGGCCAGAAGACCGGGAGGGGTTTCTATGAGCACGGCTGACGCGGGCACGAACCCGGCGCTCGCCACCGTCGTCGAGCGCATGGGTCTCAAGACCCTGGTCGAGTCATGCCTCGTCCTCGAGGAGGGCGTCTCCTCGATCAAGGACATCGAGATCGGGATGATGACCGGCGCCGGCATCCTGCCCGGTCCGTTCAGCCGCGCCGACGAGGCCGGCCTCGACACGATCCTCGAGCAGCTCGAGCGCGCCCAGGCGGAATGGGGCGAGGCATTCGAGCCTCCGACGATCCTGCGGCGCCTCGTGGCGCAGGGGCGGCTCGGCAAGAAGTCCGGCCAGGGCTTCTTCCCCTACCCGCAGCCGGACGCCGGCGACCAGCGCGAGACGCTGCTCGTGGAGACCCGCGGCGACGTCGCGATCGCATGGCTGAACCGGCCGATCACGAACTCGCTCTCGCCGCAGGCGATCCGCGACCTGATCGACATGTGGGAGTCGCTCGAGGGCAAGGTCAGGGCGCTCGTGATCGCCTCGTCGAACATCTTCACGTTCAGCGCCGGGGCTGACATCAAGGAGTTCACGAAGATGAGCGCGGACGCCGAGGGCGCGGAGCTGGTGGGAGGGGCTCACCGCTTCATGCGCTCGATGGAGTCGTCCTCGACGGTCACGATCGCCGCGGTCAATTCGATCGCCTTCGGCGGCGGCTGCGAGCTCGCCATGGCCTGCGACCTGCGCATCGCCGCCGAGTCGGCCAGCTTCGGGCAGCCGGAGATCAACCTCGGCCTGATCCCCGGCTTCGGGGGAACGCAGCGCCTGCCGCGGCTCGTGGGCGAGGCGAAGGCGCTCGAGATGAATCTGACGGGCGACGCGATCGACGCTTACGAGGCGCACCGGCTCGGGCTCGCCAACCAGGTCGTGCCGGACCACGAGCTGTTCGACACCGCCCTCGGCTGGGCCCACAAGCTCGCCGAGAAGCCGCCGATCGCCGTCGGCGAGATCAAGTCGCGCTCGGCCCACGCGGACCTCGACGAGGGCCTGCGCTCGGAGGCCGAGGGCTTCGGACGCGCCTTCGGGTCCGAGGACGCCCGCGAGGGCATCGGCGCGTTCCTCGGGAAGCGCAAGCCGAGGTTCCAGGGCGATGATCGGTGGAGCCGCCTGCTGCTTCGCACAGCGGCGGAGCGCGCGGCCGAGCTGCTGCGCTCCGCCGACAGCGCGGTCGTGCTCACCGGCGCCGGGATCTCGGTTCCGTCCGGGATCCCCGACTTCCGCACGCCGGGCAAGGGGCTCTGGGAGGACGTCGACCCGATGGAGGTGGCGCACATCGACGCCTGGCGCCGCGACCCCGACCGCTTCTGGAGCTTCTACGGGCAGCGCTTCGCGAGCCTGACCGACAAGCTGCCGAACGACGCCCACCGCGCGGTGGCGGAGCTCGAGCGGCGGGGCCTCGTCCGCGGGGTCATCACCCAGAACATCGACCGCCTGCACAGGGTGGCCGGCAGCGCGCGCCTCGTCGAGGTGCACGGCTCGATCGAGTGGAGCATCTGCATGGACTGCCGCTCCCGCCAGCCGATCGAGCGCGTGGTCGAGCTGCTCGAGGCGGCCGAGGGCGCCCCGCTCTGCCCCGGCTGCGCGAGCCCGCTGAAGCCGGACGTGGTCCTGTTCGGCGAGTACCTGCCCGAGCGCGCGATGGCGGAGGCGCAGGCGCTCGCCCTCGAGGCCGACCTCATGATCTGCATCGGGAGCTCGCTCGAGGTCCACCCGGTGGCGGGGCTGCCTGGCCTGACCCGCTCGGCGGGGGGCCGGCTCGTGCTGATCACCCAGGGCCCGACGCCCTATGACCCGGATGCCGAGCTGAAGCTCGACGGCGACGTGGTCGAGGAGCTCGCGGCGGTGCTCGCCGCGCTCGACGCCTAGCTGCCGCCCAGCCGCCGCCTGCGCAGCTCGGCCTCCATCGCCTCGACGGCCGCGCGCACGTCCGGCGTGGGCGCGGCCGGGTCGAGGGCCGCCGCGGCGGCGTTCCTGATCGGCTCGCGCTGCTCGGTCAGGGGATGGTCGCCGCCGAGCTCGGCGAGCAGCGCCTCGATCGCCACGCGCGCCTGCAGCGCCGCCTCACGCGGCCGTTCGGCCTCGAGGTCCGCCCTGGCGCGCAGCACGAGCTCCTCGGCCACGAGCGCCTGGTCGCGCCCTCCGAGCAGCGCGGCGAAGCGCTCCTCGGGTGCCTCCATCGAACGGCGCGCGCGCCTCATCCCTGCGCGCGGCAGCTCGAGCGCCTCCGCGAAGCGGCCGTCCGCCACCGCGGGGCCGCTGCCATGGCCGAGCCTGACCACGAGCGCGTGCTCGGTCGAGACCTCCGCCACGTACGGGTCGGCGCTCGCCGCCCGCTGGGCCCGCAGCGCCCGGTTCAGGACCCGCACCGCTCCGGCGACCTCGCCGTCGCGGGCCTCGAGGTCGGAGCGCATCAGGGTCAGCCAGTCCGCGGCCTCCTCGCGGCTCCCGAACGGCTCCGGCCGCACGACCGTGGCTCGCGCGGTCGGGACGGGCTCCGGCCCGGCGACCTCGCCGTCGAGCGCCTGCGGCCTGCGATCGCGCAGCAGCCTGCGCTCGGGCGCGCCGAGGGTGCCGATCACGAGCACGGCCTCGAGCGGCCCGTCGGCGTCGGAGCGAACGAGGTAGCGCCCGTCCGGGGGACCGAGCAGGAAACCGAACTCGAGCTGAACGCAGCCGAAGGGGCCGTCTGGGGCGGGAGGGGCCGTGGCCCTACTCGCCCTGGTGGGCGTCGCTCGCCCGGCGCTTCTTCTTGTCCGCCGGCAGCGCGTACTTGGACGGCTCGGTCGGCACGACCGGGTTCTCGATCTCGCGCAGGCGCGAGACGAGGTCTGACCACTGGCCAGGCTTCAGGACCGCTATCGCCTGCTTGCCGAGCTTGCCGTTCGCGCCGAACATCGGCTGGAAGCCCACGTGGATGTGGTCGTGGTGGTCGGACATCGCGAAGGTGGCGCCGCCGAGGTCGAGCAGCGAGATGATCTGGGCCGGGGCGAGCGTGCCCTGGAGCGCCATCAGGCGCCGTACCGTGACCTCGGTGACCCCGCCGGCCTCCTGGTGGCCGATGATCGGAATCCCGTTGATTGCCGCGATGTCGACCGCGTTGCCCGAGGAGTGATGCGAGACGTTGCCCGAGCTCGTGTAGAACCCGTGGCCGCACTTGAGCGAGGTGACGGTGGGCTTCAGGCCCGACTCGGCGAGGTAGGCGAGCGTGGCGAGCACGCGCCTGTCGATCTGGCCCGAGCTGATGTCGTCGCGGCCGCACCCGTAGACCTCGATGCGCGGGTCCGAGAGCACGCGCTTCTCGAGCAGCGGCTTCGGAAGCAGCAGGATCTGGCCGATCGACATCGCGCCGATCTCGTCGTCGCCGTGCAGCACGTTGCGCCCGGATGCGCGGTAGATGGCGGTCGCCTCGAGCAGCTTCCAGCCGTCGAGGATCGGCTTCGGATCGATCTTCGGCGCGCCGCGGCCGGCCGGGCGGATCGAGAAGTCCACGTGCGCGGCCGTGCCGTCGACGGTCTGGCCGATGCGGCCGAGGATCGTGCCGCCGATCACGCGCGAGCCCTTCCGGAGCGCGCGCAGGCGCACCTTCGAGGGGTCGAGGCCGAACGGGCGCGAGAAGAAGTTGCGGTAGGTCTCGAACTTGCCGCCCTTGCGCGCGAGCGCGTCGAGCTGCTGCTCGAGGCCGCCCGCCTCGCGGGCGCCCGGGAGGTTCGGATGCGCGAACAGGCGCTCCTTGACCGGCGCGGAGGCCTGCGCGGAGTCGTGCGACTCGACCTCGCTGCCGCCGTCGGCGGGCGGGATGTCGAACTGGCGGCCGGCCGAGGCGGGCGCCGAGGGCTTGTCGTCGACCGGATCGTTCGCGTGCACGGCGCGCGCGGTCGTGTCGGGGTCGATCGCGTCGGCGTCGGCCTTCGGCACCGGGTAGAACTTCGAGACCTCGCCGAGGTGCGCGTAGGTGTAGCGGTTGCCGTAGACGTCCTGGAGGGTCACGTAGCGGCCGAGCTTCTTCGAGCGGCCGAGCTCCTTGATGACGCCGTCGTTCACGGCGACGACCGGCGCGCCCTCCTTCGCGAAGATGTCGATGCTGCGGCGGCCCTCGTCGGACTCGATCACGTTGGCCGCGTTCTCACCCTCGCGCACGCGCTTGATCAGCTCGCGCTCGGCGATGTCGTCGGCGTACCTCGCGCGTGCGTAGACGGGGAAGCGGCCCTCGGTCAGCCCGGTGAGCGAGCCGATCAGGTCCGCCGGCACGCCGGCGATCAGCCGGGCGCGCAGCAGCACGCTGTCGACGTACCAGTCGGCGTGGTTGTAGGCCCAGATCGCGGCGCGGACGTCGTTCTCGTAGTTGGCGGCCTTGAGGTAGCGCGCGGCGGCGAAGATCGCGTCGACCGGGTTGTAGGGGTCCTTGCGGCCGTCCTTGTTGGCGTCGACGCCGTAGGCGGCCCAGGTCGAGGGCATGAACTGCATCCAGCCGAGCGCCCCGGCGGAGGAGACGTTCAGGTTGCGCCCGTAGTCCGTCTCGATCTCGTTGATCGCCGCGAGGATCTCCCAGCGGATGCCGTACTCGATCCCGGCCGCCTGATAGATCGACAGCAGGAACGGCGGCACCCGGAACTTGCGGATGATGAAGTTCGGCACGCCCGTGGTGGTCGACGGCCCGGGAAGCACGTCCATGAAGCCCGGGTTGCCCGTGGTGGGCGAGCCGTCGGGGTTGCGCAGGGCCGTCGCGCCGCCATGGCCGTCCTTCGACGAACCCTCACGCTTGGGTCGAGACTTGACCTGGCCGCCGAGGTCGCCGCCGGACTTGCCGGAACCCGAGCGGACCTTGCGGCCGGAGTTCGACTGACCCTGCGGCGAGCCGCCGCCGGCGGTCGGGCCGCTGTCGATCGGCTCGGGCGCGGGAGCGGGCTTCGGCTCGGGCTTGGGCGCCGTCGGCGTGGTCGGCGTCGTCGGCGTGGTGGGAGTCGTCGGAGTGGTCGGCGCGGGGACCTCCGGACCGGGCAGCTGGATGTCCTCGATGCTCTCGCCGTCCGGGACGTCGACCGGAACGACCTCGCCCGTCGGGAGCTGGACGTAGACCGTCTGAGCCGAGGCGGGGATCGTGAACGCAGTGAGGGTGGCCGCAGCCAGTGCTCCCGCGGCGAGCAGGAGAGATAGAAGCCGCGTCTTCATCCTTGCTGGTCCAGATCCTCCCTCGGGGCGCCGCGCGCGGGGTCGCGCGGTGTTGCGCAAGCTAGCAGAGCCGCTTGCGGCCTGAGAAACGCTACTTGCTGGCTTGGAGGTGTGCAACGGGGAACCGTGTGAGTTGGGCGTGAGGTGTGCCCGCACGCCGCACTCGGGGCGGATATGCGAGTTCAAGCCCTTGTATCGACCGTCCCTGCCCATAACTTCAATCCGGCCGTCCAGGTGGCTGGACAACTCTCCGATCCGTCGCTTGGCGTCCAAAGTCCATGATTGAGCCAAATCGCGAGCTTCAAACATGACATAAGGCTCAAGTTGAGGGTTAGAATAGGCCGTTCAGGAGCCCCTCGCGGCGCTGCGCTACGCTGCGCCTCATGACAGAGGCTCCCGAGGGCGACGAGCGCTTCGTCGATCGCCTGTCCAGCAAGGGGGAGGAGGCGCTCGGCCGCATAGCCGAGGAGCTCATCTCGAACCCCGTCATCAACTCCGCGATCGCAAAGGCCTTCGAGGCCCGCGAGAAGGCGGTTCAGGCCCAGGTGGCGACCATGGGCGCCCTGAACCTCCCGTCGGCCGCGGACGTCGAACGCGTGACCCGCAGGCTGCGCTCGCTCTCGCAGCGCCTCGAGGGGATCGAGGATGCGATCGACCGCCTCGAGGAGCGCGTCGCCAGCGCTTCGAGCGCCGCCGGCCTCGGTGAGCTGAACGAGCGCCTCGACGAGATCGGCCGCGACCTGGCGGGGCTGAGGGCGGCGGTCGCCCCGGTCGAGGACCCGCCTCCGCGGGCCCAGGAGCGCCTGACCGTCAGCGAGACCTAGCGGCCGCGGCGAGGGCCGCGTAGCCGGCCTCGCCGAGCCGCAGCCCGAGCTCCTCGAGCTGCTCGGCATCGAGCGGCGCCGAGCCATTCGCGCCGCGGCTGACGCCGAGCACCGCGGCGGCCGCCACCCCGGCCCGCTCCGCCACGCGCAGAACCGCGGCCGTCTGGAGGTCGGACACGTCGCAGCCGGCGGCCTCGCGCGGCTCGAGCACGTCGGTGCTCACGAGGGTCGCGGCGGCGGCGCCGGCGGCCGCGAGCCGGGCGTGGAGGCCCGGGTCGGGCTCGAGCAGCTCGCCCGCCCCGAGCGCCGCGCTCGCCCCGTCGCGCGCCAGGACCCGCGCCGGAGCGACCAGCGAGCCGGGCGCAACGCCCGGCGCCAGCGCGCGGCAGGTCCCGATGCGCACCAGCCGCTTCGCGCCGAGGGCCACGAGCTGCTCGCAGACGAGCGCCGCGCTCGGGCCGCCGATGCCGGTCGACTGCACCGTGAGCGGCTCTCCGTCGCGCGCGACACCCGTGTAGCCCCAGAGCCCGCGGCTGTGGTTGAACATGCGCGGCGGCCGCTCGAGCAACGCCTGGGCGACCGCCAGGGCGCGGCCCGGGTCGCCCGGCAGGAGGACGCGATCGGCCAGCTCGGCGGTGGGTCGCAGCGGCACGGGCACGGCGGCCGAGGATATTTCTCCTCGCGCGCGGGATACTGTGAGGTCGCATGGCACGGCGACCCTCGAGCCCACGCGAGCTGCCCGACGCCCTCAGGGAGGCCGTCGAACGGACGGTCGACGCCACGGTCGGCTCCGCCGAGCGCGGCCGCGCGTCCGCGCAGGGAGCGCTCGACGACTGGGGCGAGCGGCTCACGAAGAGCGGCCGCTCGGTGGCCGGCGCGCTCGAGGGCAGGCGTCCCGCGACCGCCGATGACGTGAAGGAGCTCAAGGCCGAGCTGCGGCGAATCTCGAGGCGCCTCGACGCGATCGAGGAGCGCCTGCCCGCGAAGCGCGCCTCCGCACAGCGGAAACGCCCCGCGCAGAAACGCCCCGCGCAGAAGAAGAGCTAGGCGTGGCCGCCAGGCGGGTGCTCATCACGGGCGCCGGGAGCCATCTCGGCACGCTGCTCGCCGCGCGGCTCGAGGCGGACCCGGCGATCGAGCACGTGATCGGGCTCGACACGCGGCGGCCCGGCCGCACGCTCGAGCGCACCGAGTGGATCGATCTCGACATCCGCGACGCGGAGCTGTCGCGGGTGGTCCCGCGGCTCGGCATCGACACGCTCGTCCACAACCAGATCGTGCGTCAGCCGGGGCCGGGGCTGTCGGCTCGGGCCATGCACGACATCAACGTGATCGGGTCGCTCGGGCTGCTCGCCGCCTGCGAGCGCTCGCCGTCCATCGAGACGATCGTGGTGCGCGGGTCGGCCGGCATCTACGGAGCGGAGCCGCACGCGCCGGACTTCTTCGGCGAGGAGATGTCGCGCCTGTATCCGATGCGGACGCGCTTCCAACGCGACGTCGCCGAGATCGAGAACTACTTCAACACGTTCGTCCGCCGCCACGAGGGCGTGACGTGCACGATGCTCCGCTACCAGCCGGGGATCGGACCGAGCGTGGACACGCAGGTCACGCGCTACCTCTCCCAGCCCGCCTGCCCGACCTATCTCGGCTTCGATCCGCGCATCCAGCTCATTCACGAGGAGGACGCGCTCGAGGCGCTCGTGGCCGCCGTGCGCAACCCGGTGCGGGGCGCCGTCAACGTGGCCTGCGAGGGCACGATCGGGCTCGGCCGCATGATCAGGCTGGCTGGGCGGCACGCGCTGCCGATCGCGGGCCCGCTGTTCGGGACGCTCTCGGATGCGGGCCGGCGCATCGGGCTGACGGCGCTGTCCGACGACTTCAGGCGCCTGCTGCGCTACGGCCGGGGAGTCGACACTCGCCGGCTCGTGGAGGAGGTGGGCTACCGGCCGCGCTTCTCGACCCTCGCTGCCGTTGAGGACTGGGCCGGCCGGGCCGGAAGGGCCGCCGCTTGAACGCGAACGCCGTCGCGTTCATGCGCAGGATGCGCGAGGGCCTCGAGGCGGGGCTCGACCTGCCCGAGGCCGTCGCCCGGGGCGCCACGGCCCTTCCGCGCGACGCGCGCGCGACCGTCGAGCGCGCGCTCGACCGGCTCGAGGGCGACGTCGCGGACGACGAGTGGGGCTTCGACGAGGAGTTCGCCGACCTCGTCGAGCCGCTGCTCGGGTTCCTCTACGACACCTGGTGGCGCGTGCGCGTCGAGGGCGTCGAGCATGTGCCCGCCCACGGGCGCGCGCTGCTCACCTCGAACCACGCGGGCATCCTGCCGTGGGACGCCACGATGATCTCGATGGCCCTGCTGCGCGAGCACCCGCTGCCGCGCCACCCGCGCTTCCTCGTGCTCGACTGGGCATTCGACCTGCCGTTCGTTTCGACGGCGATCCGCCGTGTGGGAGGCGTGGTCGCGTCTCCCTACAACGCGCTGCGGCTGCTCGAACAGGACCACCTCGTCGCGGTGTTCCCCGAGGGAGTGAAGGGGACGGGCAAGCCGTTCTCGGAGCGCTACAGGCTGCAGCGCTTCGGGCGCGGGGGGTTCGTCGAGATCGCGCTGCGCACCGGGTCGCCGATCGTCCCGGTGGCGGTCGTGGGCAGCGAGGAGATCTACCCGAAGCTCGCCGACGTGCCCGCGCTCGCGCGCCTGATCGGCGCGCCCTTCTTCCCGATCACGCCGACGTTCCCATGGCTCGGGCCGTTCGGAGTCGTGCCGCTGCCGTCGCGCTGGCGGATCGAGTTCCTCGAGCCGATCGACACCGCGGCCTACGGCCCGGAGGCCGCCGGCGACCGGGCGCTCGTGCTCGAGCTGTCGGAACGGGTGCGGGACGCGATCCAGGAGGCGCTCTACGAGAACCTCCTGAAGAGGGGCCCGGCCTTTATCTGAACGGATGCAACGCCGATACCAATCGATGAGCCCCTTGTCGTTGCCACTACCTTCAGCTCGGATGCGCCGGATCCCGATCCTTCTCCTCGTGGCGCTCGCGATCTCTCCCGCGGCGGCGCAGGCGGCCGCTGACGATCCGTGGGTCGCCTACGTCGCGAACAGGGTCGTGACGAAGCAGGGCCGGCAGGCCGCCGTGATCCTGCGGGCCGACCCGGCAAGCGGGGCTCTCGTCGTGGTCTCGGGCAACGGAGCGCAGGGCTCGCTGTTCGTACGTCCCTACGACCTCGCGGCCTCACCGCGCGGCGACGCCCTCTACGTCGCTGACATGGGTGAGTTCGAGGCCGCGGACGGGCGCGTGATCCGCGTCGACCCGGCCACCGGCATGCAGTCGCTCGTCGCCTCGGGCGGGCGGCTCGTCGACCCGTCGGGCATCGCCGTCGCCCCCGACGGCACGCTCTACGTGCTCGAGAACGTGGGCGCCTCCGGCGATCCCGAGGTGCTGCGCGTCAACCCCTCGACCGGCGCCCAGGCCGTCGTCACGAGCGGTGACGAGCTCTGCTACCCGTTCGGAATCGCGATCGAGCCCGCCGGCTCGCTCGTCGTCACCGACTCCGGCAGCGTCTCGGGAGGCGTCGACTGCGAGAACGACGCGGGCGCGGTGGTGCGCGTGAACGCCGCGACCGGAGGGCAGACCATCGTCTCGAAGCGGGCCGAGCCCTGGGGCCTCCTGATCGACAAGCCGTTCGGCGTGGCGGTGGGCCCCGACCGGCGAGATCCTGATCGCGAACGAGGCCGCGACAGCCGACGCCGTGATCGCGGTCAATCCGCAGACCGGCCTCCAGTCCGTGGTGTCGCCGAACTTCGCGGACGACGTCTTCAACGTTCCGCAGCGCCCGGCCCTGCTGCCCGACGGCAACGTGGTGGTCACCGACTACCTGCTCGACGACCAGGAGGGCGGGCTCGTCCACGTCGCTCGCCCGAGCGGCGCGCAGACCGTCCTCCGCCAGAGCCGCCAGCTCTTCAACAACCCGCTCGGGCTCGAGGTGATCGTGAACCGTCCGCCCACGGCGGCGCTCAGCTTCGCGCCCGCGAGGGTGAGGGGCGGTCAGCCGGTGAGCTTCGACGCCTCCGGCTCCCGCGACCCCGAGGGCCTCGGCCTGCGCTACGAGTGGGACCTCGACGGCGACGGCGACTTCGAGAGCGCCGGCGCTCAGCCGCGGGCGTCGCTCGCGTTCAGCTCGAGCACGACCGTGACGCCGCGCGTGCGCGTGACCGACCCGCACGGAGCGCAGCGGACGGCGAGCGCCGGCACGCTCGCGGTCGATGCGATCCGTCCGGTTCTCAGCGCGTTCGGTGCCTCCTCGCGCAGGCTCGACGGGCGCCCGATCCGCTTCGGCTTCCGGCTCTCGGAGCCGGGCCGCGTGAAGCTGACGATCTCCCGTGCGCTGCCCGGCCGCCGCGCTCGCGGGCGCTGCGTCAAGCCGCGGCGCGGCCTCCGGCGCCGCTGCACGCGCTGGCAGCGCGTGACGGTGATCTCGAGGAAGGTGCAGGCGCGGCCCCGGGACGATCCGGTTCAGGGGGCGCGGGAAGCGCGGGCGCCTGCTCGCCCCCGGCCGCTACCGGGCGCGGGCCCAGGCGACCGACGAGGTCGGCAACATGTCGCGCGTGCGCACGCTCAGGCTCTCTGCTCCGCGCCTCGTCCGGTGAGCCTCGAGGTCATCCCGCAGCCGCGGGTCGACACGCTCGTGACCGACGCCGGCAGCGGGGAAGCAGCGCCGCCGCACCGAGTACACGGGCACGGCCTGGATCGACGGCCGCGCCGAGGCGGCGGGCCTCACCCTCAAGCGCATCGGCCAGCCCGGGATGATCCTGCCCGGCAAGGACGTGACCTTCTTCGTGCCCGACTGCCTGCCGTACGTCCGCGAGGGACTCGAGCGGGCGCAGCTCACCGTCAACATGGCGATGCAGGCGAGCGGCGACACCGGCGCGATCCTCGGCGCCGAGGCCGCCTTCGTCGACGACCCGTCCGGCTCGCCGACCTGGATCCAGCTCCACGTGAGCGCGCACTCGGGCTGGCCGTTCGCGGTGTCGTACCGGGTCGTGGCGCTCGTCCCGCCGGAGGCTGTTTCGGCGTAGGGTCGGCGGGCGATGTCCCTGTCTAGAAGTGCACGCCCCGCAGCAGGTACGCCATCGCCACCGCCTCGGTGGACATCTCGCCGCTCCCCTTCTTCTCGTCGGCCGGCGCCGGCTTGCCGTCCGTGGCGCCCTTCTTCGCGGCGGTCGAGTCGGGGAAGAGGTTGTAGGCGGTGTTGAGCACGATGTCGACCGACTTCGGCGACAGCGCGTAGAACACCTCGCCGAAGGTGCCGAGGCGTGAGGCCATGCGCTTCGGCTTGTTGATCATCGCGTCCGTGAGCATGTGCGCGGCCTCGTCCGGCGTCAGGGTCGGGAACGCCTTGTAGATGTCCGTCGGCGCGATCATCGGCGTGCGTACGAGCGGCATGTAGATCGTCGTGAACTTGACGTTGTCGCCGATGCACTCGGGCGCGACGCAGCGCGCGAACGCGTCGAGCGCCGCCTTGGACGCCACGTAGGCCGAGAAGCGCGGCGTGTTCGTCTGCACGCCGATCGAGCTGACGTTGATGATGTGGCCCGCCTTGCGCTCGCGCATGCCCGGCATGAACGCGAGGATCAGCTTGAGGGCGCCGAAGTAGTTCAGCTGCATCGTGCGCTCGTAGTCGTGGAAGCGGTCGTACGAGCGCGCGACCGAGCGGCGGATCGAGCGGCCGGCGTTGTTGACGAGCACGTCGACTCCCCCGTGCTCGTCGAGCACCTCCTGGGCGAGCCGGTCGATGTCGTCGAGATCGGAGAGGTCGGCCGGGTGCACGTGCGCGACGCCGCCCGCCTCCTCGACCTGGACGGCCACCTCCTCGAGCTTCTCGCGCGTGCGCGAGACGAGCAGCACCTCGCCGCCGGCCTCGCCCACCCGCAGTGCGGTCTCGAGCCCGATCCCGCTGGAGGCGCCCGTGATCAGGATCTTCTTGCCCCGGATCGCGCCCGCGAGCGAGCGGTCGCGGAACAGGTCCGGGTCGAGGTTGCGCTCCCAGTAGTCCCACACGCGCGGGGCGTAGGTCGACAGCGGTGGGACCGCGATCCCCGTGCCGCTGAGCGCGCGCTGGGTGTCGCGGGCGTCGAACTTGCACTGGAAGTCGCGGTTCTCCATCGCCGCGGGCGGGATCCCGAGGTCGTGGTAGAGCTGCTCGCGGATGCGCTTCACGGTCGGCAGCGCCATCACGCCGGCGCGCACCGCCTTCGGCACCACGTCGACCATGTTCTGGTCCACGCGCATCGCGAACTGCGGCGCGTGCGCCGCCTTCGCGAACTCGTTCATCGCCTCCCCGACGGTCATCGACTCGGGGTCGACGAGATGGAAGGTCCGCGACGGCAGCTCCTCGTCCGAGCGGTGCGAGATGTGGTCGAGCGCGCGGGCGACGAAGTCGACCGGCACGATGTTCGTCTCGCCGCCCTGAGGGCCCGCGATCGGGAACCACTCGGGCAGGGCGTGGCGGAGCTTCTGGAGCAGCTTGAAGAAGTAGTAGGGACCGTCGACCTTGTCCATCTCGCCGGTCTCGGAGTGCCCGACGACGATGCCGGGCCGGAAGATCAGCGTCTCGGCCTCGACCCCCTCGCGGACGAGCCGCTCCGACTCGTACTTCGTGCGGTGATAGTGGTGGGGCAGGTTCTGCCCCTCGTCGAACATGTCCTCCTGGAAGACGCCGCGGTAGTCGCCCGCGACCGCGATCGAGCTGACGTGGTGGAAGCGCCCGACGTCGTGTGCGTTCGCGAACTCGATCACGTGGCGCGTGCCGTCCACGTTCGCGCGCTCGGAGGATTCCTCGTCGGCCTCGACGTCGTAGACCGCGGCGAGGTGGTAGAGGTGATCGATCCGCTCGTCGAAGCCCTGGACCCCGAGGCCGGGCTTCGAGAGGTCACCGGAGACCGCGACGATGCGGCCCTCGGGCGCGCCGAGCCGCCCGATCAGCGAGTCGAGCTTGCCGCGCGAGCCCTCCCTGACCAGCACGTAGATCGTTCCCTCGCGCTTCAAGAGCTCGGCGACCAGGTGCCTGCCGATGAAGCCCGTCGCGCCGGTGACGAAATAGTTCAACGATCCCTCCACTCGCTAACAGGGCTGCCGCGCCGATCCTATCCCTCGCGCCACAATCAGGTCGATGGACGAGCCCCTGTCTCTGAAGGACGCCGCCGAGCGCGTGGGAGTGACCCCGGCGACGCTGCGCCGCTGGGCGCGAGCCGGCGTGATCCCGGAGATCGACGGCCGCGGCGAGTGGACCACCGCCGCGGTCGCGCACGCGCGGATCGTGGCCCGGCTGCGCGACCGCGGGCACACGCTGGCGCAGATCCGCGACGCGACCGAGCAGGGCCGGCTCGCCTACGGATACATCGAGGAGATCTTCCAGGACGATGACGCGCGCTTCAGCGTGCGTGACGCCGCCCGGCGCGACGGGCCTCGACCGCGACCTGATCGAGCGATTCTGGATGAGCCTCGGCCTGCCCTCCGAGGGGCTCGAGCACATGAGCGAGGACGACCTGCAGGCGCTCCGCTACGTCCACGCGGTGCTCGGCGCGGGCTTTCCGCTCGTCGCCCTGATGCAGTTGCTGCGCGTCTACGGGCAGGCCCTCTCCCAGATCGCCGACGCCGAGGTGCGCCTGTTCCACCTGTACGTGCACGAGCCGCTGATGCGCGACGGCGTGCCCGGACTCGAGATGGCGGAGCAGATGGAGGGTCTCGCGCGCGACCTGCTTGCCGCTCTCCTCACCGCTCATGGACTACGTCCACCGCAGGTACCTCGGGCACTACATCGAGCAGGACGTGGTCGGCCACATGGAGGCGGAGCTCGAGGGCGACGAGGTGGCGCTCGGCCGCGTGCGCGTGGCGATCGCGTTCGCGGACCTCGCGGGATTCACGCGCTTCACCGAGGAGGAGGGCGAGGAGGAGGCGCTGTCGTCGGTCGAGCGCTTCGTCGAGGGCGTCTCGGGGACGCTGCCGGACGACGCCCGCGTGGTGAAGACGATCGGCGACGGCGTGATGGTCGTCGGACACGACGTGGCCGCGCTGGTCGACTGGGGGGTCGGCTTCGCCAGCCTGTTCGACGAGCGCCCCGAGCCGCGCATCGGCATCCATGTGGGGACCGCGCTCTACCGGGACGGCGACTACTTCGGGCGCGAGGTCAACCTCGCATCGCGCATCGTGGCGCGGGCTCGCGGCGGCGAGGTGCTCGTCAGCGACGCGGTGGCGGAGGCGCTCGGCAGCGCGTCCCATCTCCAGCTCGAGGAGGTCGGTCAGGTCAAGCTGAAGGGCTTCGACGACCCGCACTGGCTCTCGCGCGCGACCCGCCGCGAGCGATGAGCGAGCCCGTGCTCGACTCCGCGCGCGCCTCAGGGCTGATCCGGCCGGGCGAACCGCTGCTCGTCCTGGTCTCGGGCGGCGGGGACTCGGTCTGCCTGCTCGACGTGGCGCTCCGGCTCGGGGCGCGCGTGAGCGTGCTGCACGTGAACCATGGCCTGCGCGAGGGGGCGGCGGACGACGAGGCGTTCGTGCGCGCGCTCTGTGAGCGGCTCGACGTGCCGCTGCACGCCGAGAGCGTCGAGCTCGGCGCCGATGCGGGCAACCTCCAGGCGCGCGCCCGCGACGCGCGTTACGCGCTCGCCGAGCGGCTCGCTCCCGGGGACTACGCCGCGGCGCACACCGCCTCCGACCAGGCCGAGACGGTGCTCTACAGGCTCGCGTCCTCGCCCGGCTCGCGCGCGCTGCACGGCATGGCGCCGCGGCGCGGCCGGCTCGTGCGCCCGCTGCTCGAGGTCACGCGCGAGGAGGTGCGGGGCTACCTCGACGGGCGTGGGCTCGAGTGGCGCGAGGATCCCTCGAACGCCGACCGCCGCTTCGCCCGCGCGCGCGTCCGGCACGAGCTGCTCGACGCCCTGCGCGCGATCGCCCCGGCCCCCGAGCGCACGATCGCCGAGACGGCCCGCCGCATGCGCGAGGAGGCGGAGCTGCTCGACCACGCCGTGGACGAGGCGCTCGCGGAGCTCGGGGGCGGCCCGGCCGTCTCGCTCGCCGGGCTGCGCGAGCTGCCGCCCGCCCTCGCGCGCCTGGTGCTGCGCCGGCTGGCGGGCGACACGCCCGTGCCGCTGACCGTGCTCGAGCTCGACCTCCGCGGCTCGAGCGCGCTCGACCTCGGCGGTGGGCTGCGGGCCGTCGCCGAGTACGGGACCCTCCGCTTCACACGCGCGCGCGAGGCCGAGCCGCCGCAGCCCGTGGAGCTGCCGGTTCCCGGTCGCGTGCGCTTCGGGGACTGGGAGGTCGAGGCGGCGCTCGAGGGGCCGGCGGAGGTGACCGTCAAGGCGAGCGCGCTCGCAGCCGGCGCGCTCGTCCGCTCCTGGCGCGACGGCGACAGCATGCGCCCCGTCGGGCTCGGCGGGACGAAGTCCCTCCAGGACCTGTTCACCGACCGCAAGATCCCGCGCGCCCTGCGGCGCGCCCTGCCCGTGGTCGAGGCGGGCGGGCGGATCGTCTGGGTCGCGGGCGTGGCGCTCGACGAGGCGTGCGCCGGGGACGCGGGAGAGACCGTTGGGCTCTCGGCTCGTTCTGTTAGTTGACACTAACGTAAGTATCTGCTTACATATCTCGCTCATGGAGGCAGCGCTCAAGGCGATCTCGGCACCGCGCCGCCGCGAGATCCTCGCCCTCGTCCGCGACGACGAGCTGGCGGCGGGGGAGATCGCGCGGCGGTTCGACGTGACCCGCCCGGCGGTGTCTCAGCACCTGACCGTCCTGAAGGAGGCGGGCCTGGTGAGCGAACGACGGAACGGCACGCGCCGGCTCTACCGCGCGCGGCCCGAGGGGCTCGAGGAGCTGAGGCGCTTCCTCGAGAGCTTCTGGGATCCGCGGCTCGAGGCGCTCAAGCGCGAGGCTGAGAAGGAGGAAAGGAAGAGGCATGAAGACGCATGAGGAGCAGGAGGTCGTCGTCGAGCGCGAGCTCACGATCGACGCGCGGCCCGAGACGGTCTGGGAGTTCCTGGTCGACCCGGAGCTCGCGGTCCGCTGGATGGGCACGAGCGCCGAGCTCGACCCCCGTCCGGGCGGCGCCTACCGCGTGAAGGTGCGCGACTACACGGCGTGCGGCGAGTTCGTCGAGGTCGACCCTCCGCGGCGGCTCGTCTGGACCTGGGGCTGGGAGCCCGAGGGGATGAGCCCGCTGACGCCGGGCAGCACGACGGTGGAGGTCGAGCTCGAGCCGGAGGGATCCGGAACACGGCTGCGCTTCCGCCACCACGGGTTCGCGAACGCCGCGGAGGCCGGCAGGCATGAGGAGGGCTGGGCGCACTATCTCGACCGCCTCGCCGTGGTCGCGAAGGGCGACGACCCGGGGGCCGACACCTGGCGGCCGGGTGCCTGAGGCCGAGCTCGACATCGCGGCCCTGGACGCGGCGGTGGCGCGTCTGGGGCCGCTCGAGCGCAAGCGGATGTTCGCCTCCGAAGGCTGGAAGGTCGGCAGGCGGTTCTTCGCCTTCGTGAACGGCGGCGACCTGGTGGTGAAGCTGCCTCGCGAGCGCGTGGCCGAGCTGCTCGGCGCCGGCGCCGGCAGCGAGTTCAGGCGCGGGGGCGACGGGCCTCCGATGCACGAATGGGTGCGTCTCAGGACGCGCGACAGTGCGGAATGCGCAGCATTCCTGCGCGATGCTCGCGCGTTCGTTGCCTCAGATTGACACCGCGACCCCCATTTGGGAGTGTCGCCGAGACTCGCTTCCGACGACAGGAGAGTCCATGGCGCATCACGGGTCCGAGACCTATTGGGTCGAGGGTGAGGGGGTGCTCGGCGAGAGCGGCGAGGGCCGCGACACAGCCGTGGTGGCGACGGCCGCCGGCGCGAGGGCGACCGCCGCGGCGGTCCCGGCCTTCCGCTTCAGCCGCATGGGCCCGAGCGGCAGCGGCAAGCAGATTGGCGAGGGCATCGCGCTCAAGGTCGGCCGCGAGATGGCGGCGGGTGGAGGAGGGGCGGGCTCGATTCCCGCGGGCTTCACCTACCTCGGCCAGTTCATCGATCACGACCTGACCTTCGACAAGACGACCGTGATGCTCGGCGACAGCGTCTCGCCGGCGCAGCTGCTCCAGGGCCGTTCCCCTGCCCTCGACCTCGACTCGCTCTACGGGGCGGGACCGGGCGATCCGGAGTCCGCGAAGTTCTACTCGGACGACCGTCACCTCAAGATGGGCAAGACGATGGCCGCCGGCGGATTCCCGGGCAAGGCCGGCTTCGACCTCCCGCGCGGCCTCGGCAACACGCAGGCGAAGAAGCGCAAGGCGATCATCCCGGACCCGCGCAACGACGAGAACCTCGCGGTCGCGCAGACGCACCTGGCGATGATCCGCTTCCACAACCGGATCGTGGACACGCTGCCGGCCTCGGTGCCCGCGGCGCAACGGTTCGCCAAGGCGCGCGAGATCGCGGTGAAGCACTACCAGTGGATGATCCGCACGGACTACCTCACGCGCATCTGCGCGAAGCCCGTGGTGAACGACGTCTTCAACAACGGGCGCAAGGCGTTCGAGGTCGGAGCCACCCCGACGGATGTGCCGACGATGCCGATCGAGTTCTCGATCGCGGCGTTCAGGCTCGGCCACTCGATGGTGCGGGCGACCTACAACTGGAACAAGGCGTTCGACTTCCAGTCGGGCATCCTCGAGTGGCTGTTCATCTTCTCCGGCGGGGGCGGCGATCTCGGTGGCCGCCCACGGCTCTCGGCGGACTGGACCGGCGACTTCCGGCGGCTCTACGACTTCGCGGACGCGAACAGGCCGAACCTCACCGTCGCGGCGAACCGGTTCAACCGCGCGATGCGAATCGACACGACGCTGGTCGACCCGCTCAGGACGCTGCCGCCCGAGACGTTCGGGGGCAACCCGAACATGCCGTTCGACGACAAGCGCAAGAACCTGGCGTTCCGCAACCTCATGCGGGCGCGCATGGTGAAGCTCGCGACCGGCCAGCAGATGGCCACGTTCCTGAAGAACAAGGGCGTGACCCTCAACAAGCTCACCAAGGCCCAGATCCGCGACGGCCAGGGCGGCGCCGACCTTTCGCTGCTCACGCAGACCCAGCGCGAGGCGTTCCTGAGGGACACCCCGCTCTGGTTCTACGTCCTGCGCGAGGCCGAGCTCGGGGGCGGCAGGATGCGCGGCGTGGGCGCCCGCATCGTCGCGGAGACCTTCCACCGCGCGATGGAGGGCTCGGAGCACTCGATCGTGCGCGACCCCACCTGGCGCCCGTCGCTCGGCCCGGACAACCAGACGTTCCGGATGGTCGACCTGCTGCTGTTCGCGTTCAAGGGCCAGAAGGCGCTGCTGGCGCCGCTCGGTTAGGCGAGGCGCACACTCGAGGACACTCCCGCCCCGGGCTCGCCAAACGAGCCCGATCCAGGATTGCTCAGAGCGGAGCCACGCGAACGACGTTGAGCTGCGCGAGGCCCCGCAGGCCAGGCTCGGCCTGCCGCGTGAAGCGGCACGCCCTCAGGCGCAGCCGAACATGATCGCCCGCCTCGACGTAGGGGACGCCCAGGCGGTCGAGGCGGTCGGCGATCTCGGTGCGGGCGTCCATGGTGAGGATCCCCTGGACGCCGCGGCCGGTCACGTAGCGCCGGTCCTTAGCGCGCAAGGCGGCGACCTGAAGCGGCCGTTCGATGGGCAACGGCGTGCGTAGCGCGCGTGCCGGCACGTCACGCGGTGGCCCACAGCGCTGCAGGTCGTAGCGGTCGGGCTCGTTCCACATCGACCCGACCATCTCGTCGTGGAACGGGTGCGCTGGACTTTCAATCAGGTAACCGGCCCCGAGCCCCACGTAGCTCCGCTGCCCTCGAGGCGAGACCACCACAGCGATCGATGGCCGGACCCCCGGCACCCGCCGGAGCGCGACCGTCCCGAGGTGCTCGCCGCATGCGAAAGACGCCGCTCGTCCCACCAGCGGGCCCGGCTCGACCTTCGAGCGGAGACCGTCGTACTCGCGGCCCTTCCAGAAGAGACGTTCGACGCAATCGCCCTCGAGTTCCGGGTCCGAACACGCGGCCAACAAGGGGAGGACCGCGAGCACGGCGATGACGAAGCGACCCGCCACAGCCCGCCGGAGTATCTCCGGCGCAGGTTGGCGCGGGGTTAAACCGTCCCGAACACCCGGTCGCCCGCGTCCCCGAGGCCCGGGCGGATGTACGTGTTCGAGTCGAGCTCGCGGTCGAGCGCAGCCGCCCAGACGGGCACGTCGGCGTGCTGCTCGGCCACCGCCTTCAGGCCCTCGGGTGCGACCACGAGGCAGACGAGCGACAGCTTCTTCGCGCCGCGGAACTTGAGCCGGTCGAGCGCGTGCACCGCGCTGCCCCCGGTGGCGAGCATCGGGTCGACCACGAACACATATGCGTCGTCGAGCCGCGGCGGCAGGCGCTCGTAGTACTCGAGCGGCTCGAAGGTCTCCTCGTCGCGGTAGAGGCCGAGGTGCCCGACTCGCGCGTCGGGCAGCAGGCGCGTGAACGCCTCGACCATGCCGAGGCCCGCCCGCAGCACGGGCACGATCGCGATCTCCTTCGGGAGGCGGTGGCCCGTCGTGGTCTCGAGCGGCGTCTCGATCTCCACCTCCTCCACCTGCAGGTCGCGCGTGGCCTCCACGGCGAGAATCGCCGACGCCTCGAAGAGCGCCTGGCGGAAGGCCCCGTGACCGGTGGAGCGGTCACGCAGGACGGACAGGCGGTCGGCGAGAACCGGGTGCTCGACGACCACGACACGCTGGGTCATGCGGCGAAGATAACCTCGCGCGGCTCATGGCAGCAGCCCGCCGCAACATCGAGATCAAGGCGCGCGACGCCGATCCGGCGAAGACGCTCGAGCGCGCGCTCGCGCTCGGCGGCGAGGACCGCGGCGAGATCCGCCAGCGCGACACCTACTTCGCGCGTGCGCGCGGGCGCCTGAAGCTGCGCGAGCAGGACCCCGGCGAGGACGAGCTGATCCAGTACAGGCGCGCGGACGAGAGCGGTCCGCGCGCCTCTGACTACAGGCGCGTGGCCGTCGGCGCGGCGGCCGGCCTGCGCGAGGCGCTCGACGCTGCCTACGGGACGCTGGTGGTGGTCGAGAAGACCCGCCGGCTCGTCCTCTGGGAGAACGTGCGCATCCACCTCGACAGCGTCGAGGGGCTCGGACCGCACCTCGAGCTCGAGGCCGTGATCGAGCCGGATGAGGACGAGGCGGGCTCGCACGCGAAGCTCGCGCGGCTCCGCGAGGAGCTCGCCGTCGCCGACGACGCGCTCGTGGGGGAGAGCTACTCCGACCTGCTGCTCGACTCGCCCGAGCGCCTGCTGCTCGCCGCCGACGAGGCAATGCGAAACGCGTACGCGCCCTACTCGCGCTTCAAGGTCGGCGCCGCGCTGCGCGCGCCGGGCGGCGCGATCTACGCGGGGGCGAACGTGGAGAACGCCTCCTACCCGCAGGGCCAGTGCGCGGAGACCTCCGCGATCGGCGCGCTGATCAGCGCGGGCGAGACGCGCATCGACGCCGTGGCGGTCGTCTCGGAGCAGCTCGACGTCTGCCCGCCCTGCGGCGGCTGCCGCCAGCGGCTCGCCGAGTTCGGAGGCGCCGACACGCCCGTCTACCTCGGTCGGCCGGGCGGCCCGGTCGAGCGGACCTCGATCGGCGAGCTGCTGCCGCTCGCGTTCGACTCGGAGGCTCTGCCGGAGTGAGCTGGCGGGCCGCGGCCGAGATCCTCCGCGAGCGCGGCGGCGACCCTCCGAAGGTGGGAGTCGTGCTCGGCTCAGGGCTCGGCGCGGTGGCGGACGCGGTGACGGATCCGGTGAGGGTCGGCTACGAGGAGCTGCCGGGCTTCCCGCGGCCCGGCGTGGCAGGGCATGGGGGCAGCGCGGTGCTCGGCCGCATCGGCGGCGTCCAGGTCGCGCTGCTGCAGGGACGCGCGCACGTGTACGAGGGCGGGGACCTCGAGGCGATCCGCGTGCCGCCGCGGGCGCTGAAGGCGGCCGGCGCCGAGATCCTCGTGCTCACGAACGCGGCCGGATCGCTGCGCCCCGAGAACGGCCCGGGCAGCCTGATGCTGATCTCGGACCACATCAACCTGAGCGGCGTCAACGTGCTGGCCGGGCCGAACGAGGACGAGCTCGGCCCGCGCTTCCCGAGCCTGCGGGACGCCTACGACCCCGCGCTGCGAGGAGGAGCTGCGCGCCGCCGCGGACGAGCTCGGCATCGCGCTCGGCGAGGGCGTCTACCTCGCCGTGAGCGGGCCGAGCTTCGAGACGCCCGCCGAGATCCGCGCGTTCGACACGCTCGGCGCGGACGCCGTCGGCATGTCGACGGTGCACGAGACGATCGTGGCCCGCCACTGCGGCCTGCGCGTGGCCGCGATCTCCGCGATCACGAACCTGGCCGAGGGGATGGGCGAGGTGGAGCTGAGCCACGACCAGACGCTGGCCGACGCCGCGCGGGCCGCCGAGAGCCTCGCTCCGCTGCTCGTGCGCTTCCTCGAGCGGATCGGCGCGTAGATGCTGATCGCCGAGCTGATCCGCGCGAAGCGGGACGGCGGCGAGCTCTCGGACGAGGAGATCGCCTTTCTCGTGGACGGCATCACGGACGGGTCCGTCAGCGACGCGCAGGTGGGCGCGCTCGCGATGGCGATCGTCCTGCGCGGCATGACCGCAGCCGAGCGGGTGGCCCTGACGGGCGGGATGACCCGCTCGGGCGACGTGCTCGACTGGTCGGACGCCGGCCTGCCCGGCCCGGCGCTCGACAAGCACTCGACGGGTGGCGTGGGCGACAAGGTCAGCCTGCTGCTCGCGCCGATCGTGGCGGCGTGCGGCGGGGCGGTGCCGATGATCTCGGGCCGCGGGCTCGGCCACACCGGCGGGACGCTCGACAAGCTCGAGTCGATCCCGGGCTATGACACCTCGCCCGACCCCGAGCGCTTCCGCGCCGCGGTCCGGAACGCCGGCTGCGCGATCGTGGGCCAGACGGCGGCGCTCGCTCCGGCGGACAGGCGGCTGTACGCGATCCGCGATGCCACGGGCACCGTCGAGTCGATCCCGCTGATCGTCGCCTCGATCCTCTCGAAGAAGCTCGCGGCGGGGCTCGACGCGCTCGTGATGGACGTGAAGGTCGGGTCGGGCGCGTTCCTCCCGACGCGCGCCGCGGCGTCCGAGCTCGCGCTGTCGATCGTCGAGGTGGCGCGCGGCAACGGGCTGCCGACCTCGGCGCTCCTGACGGACATGGACCGCGTGCTCGGCCGCACGGCGGGCAACGCCGTCGAGGTGCGGGAGTCGATCGACCATCTCACGGGGGCGGCACGCGACGAGCGCCTCCACGAGGTCACGGTTGCGCTCAGCGGAGAGCTCCTGCGCCTGGGCGGCGTGATCCCGGACGAGGACGAGGCGCAGGCCGCGGCCGCTCGCGCGCTCGACAGCGGCGCCGCCGCCGAGCGCTTCGCGGCGATGACCGCGGAGCTCGGCGGCCCGCGCCGATCTGCTCGAGGCGCCGGACCGGCACCTCGCGCAGGCGCCCGTCGTCGTCGAGGCCGAGCCGCTCGAGTCCGGCACGGTCGCCCGCGTCGACGTGCGCGCGGTCGGGGTGGCGGTGGTCGCGCTCGGCGGGGGCCGCACGCGCGAGACCGATCCCGTCGACCACGCGGTCGGCCTCACAGAGCTGGCGGAGCCGGGCGAGGAGGTCGCGCCCGGCGGGCGGCCGCTCGCGCGCGTGCACGCGCGCGACGAGGACACCGCGCGCGCCGCGGCCGACGCTCTGCGCGCCGCCTACGAGCTCGGCGACGCTCCGCTCGCGCCGCCGGTTGTGCTGGAGGTGCTGCGCTGATCCCGAAGGCGGAGCTCCATGTGCACCTCGAGGCGACGGCCACGCCCGACCTGGTGCGACGACTCGCGGAGCGCAACCGGCTGGAGTTGCCGGACGGCCTGTTCGCGCGGCCCGGAGCGCTTCGCCTACACGGACTTCCTCGACTTCCTGCGCGCATACGACCTTGCGGCGAGCGTGATCCGCACCGAGCAGGACTACCGCGACGTCACCTACGAGTACCTCTCGGCCTGCGCGCGCCAGGGACCGATCTACGTCGAGCTGATCGCCTCGCCCGGTCATGCCGCGCTCGTGGGCCTCTCGGACGACGAGCACTTCGGCGGCATCGCCCGCGGCATCGACGACGCTCGCGCGGAGCACGGCATCGAAGCGCGGATCCTCGTCACCGCCGTGCGCAACTTCGGGGTCGGTGAGCCATCGAGGTCGCGCGCCTCGCGGCCGCGCGGCCGCACCCGTACGTGGTCGGCTTCGGCCTCGCTGGAGACGAGGCCGGCTTCCCGGCGGACGACTTCGCGGAGCCGTTCGCGATCGCGGCCGACGCCGGTCTCGGCTGCCAGGTGCATGCCGGCGAATGGGACGGGCCGGAGAGCGTGCGCCGCGGCCTGACCCTGCCGGTCACCCGTATCGGCCATGGGGTGCGGGCGATCGAGGATCCGGCGCTCGTCGAGGAGCTCGCCGAGCGCGGGGTCGTCCTCGAGGTCTGCCCCACGAGCAACGTGGTGCTCGGCCTCTACCCGAGCTACGAGGAGCACCCGCTGCGCGCCCTGGCGGACGCCGGCGTGCGCGTGACGCTCGGCTCCGACGACCCGCCCTGGTTCGGAGCCACGATCGGCGGCGAGTACGAGCACGCCGCCGAGCGAATGGGCTTCTCCGAGGACGAGCTGCGCGCCGTGACGAGTACCGCCATAGAAGCCGCATTTTGCGAAGAACAACTCAAGACAGACCTAACGAAACGGCTCGATGGATCGGTGTAGGCTCGCGTCTTTCAGGGCCGTCCCCGGCCCCACACTTCTCAGGAGGGAAACAAGAGTGGATAGGAAGCTACGGCTGATCCTGCTCGCGCTCGTGGCCGCGCTGATGCTCGGCATCGCCGCCTGCGGCGATGACGACGACGACAGCGGCGACTCGGGCAGCGGCAGCGACACGGCCGCGGAGGAGGCGCCCGCGATCAAGGCCGGCGTCGTAACCGACATCGGCGGCCTCAACGACCGCTCGTTCAACGCGCTCGCCAACGAGGGCATCCAGCGCGCCGCGAAGGAACTCGGCGTCGAGGAGCGCGTGATCGTCTCGGAGTCGAACGGCGACTACGTGCCGAACCTGACCACGCTCGCCCAGCAGCAGTTCGACATCATCATCCCGGTCGGGTTCCTGATGGCCGACGCGGTGAACACGGTCGCGAAGCAGGTGCCGACCGCGAACTTCGCGATCGTCGATTTCCCGGCGTCCGCCCTCAAGGACAAGCCGAAGAACGTCCAGGGCCTGCTCTTCGCGGAGCAGGAGGCGGGCTACCTCGCCGGCTACCTCGCGGGCCTGTACGCGAAGGACAACAAGGTCGACACGGTCTCGACCGTCGGCGGACAGAAGATCCCGCCGGTGGACCACTACATCGCGGGCTTCCAGGCCGGCG
This sequence comes from uncultured Thermoleophilaceae bacterium, assembly GCA_963808775.1. Taxonomy (GTDB): domain Bacteria; phylum Actinomycetota; class Thermoleophilia; order Solirubrobacterales; family Thermoleophilaceae; genus JACVRW01. The sequence goes on along the minus strand of CAWEGR010000004.1, from coordinate 425,950 downwards.
CCAAGGCCGCGAACCCGTCGATCAAGACGCTGAACGGCTACTCGCAGGACTTCGTCGACCAGGCGAAGTGCAAGGAGATCGCGCTCGACCAGATCTCGAAGGGCTCCGGCGTGGTGTTCCAGGTGGCGGGAGGCTGCGGCCTCGGCGCGCTTGACGCCGCGAAGGAGGAGGGCGTCCAGGGGATCGGCGTCGACGCCGACCAGGGCTACCTCGGCGAGCACATCCTGACGAGCGCCCTGAAGAAGGTCGACGTGGCGGTCTTCAACGCGATCAAGAGCGCCCAGGACGGCGAGTTCAAGGGCGGCACCGACGTGATCGCAACCGTCGAGAACGGCGGCGTCGGGATCGGCGAGATCGGCCCGGCCGGCACGAAGTACGCCGACCAGATCAAGGAGATCCAGCAGCAGATCGTGGACGGGGAGATCACGGACATCCCCGACACCGTCAAGTAGATAGGTTCCGCGCGATTTGAGTGAGGAAGCACCCGCACTCGAGCTGCGCGGGATATCGAAGAGATTCGGCCCGGTCGTGGCGAACGACCGGGTCGACTTCGACCTCCGCCGCGGTGAGGTGCACGCCCTGCTTGGGGAGAACGGGGCCGGCAAGTCGACCCTGATGTCGATCCTCTACGGGCTCTACAGCCCGACCGAAGGCGAGATTCGCGTGGACGGCGAGCCGGTGCAGATCGACTCGCCGGCGCGCGCGATCAACCTCGGCATCGGCATGGTGCACCAGCACTTCATGCTCGTGCCGGTCATGACGGTGGCCGAGAACATCGTGCTCGGCGCAGAACCGCGCCACGCAGGTGGGCTGCTCGACGTGCGCGAGGCCCGCACGCGGGTCAGGGTGTTCTCGGAGCGCTACGGCCTCGCCGTCGACCCCGATGCCGTCATCGAGGACGTGACGGTCGGCGCGCAGCAGCGCGTGGAGATCCTGAAGACGCTCTACCGGGGCGCGCGCATCCTCGTCCTCGACGAGCCGACCGCCGTGCTCACGGCTCAGGAGACCGCCGACCTGTTCGAGGTCCTGAAGGCGCTCCAGGCCGACGGGGTGGCGATCGTCTTCATCAGCCACAAGCTGAACGAGGTGCTCGAGATCGCCGACCGCGTCACGGTGCTGCGGCGCGGGCGGAAGATCGACACCGTCCCCACCGAGGGGGCCACGGAGGCGAGCCTCGCGCGGCTGATGGTCGGCCGCGATGTCCTGCTCGAGATCGACAAGCCCGAGTCGAAGCCGGCGGATCCCGTCCTGTCCGTCCAGGACCTGCACGTCCGGGACGACCGCGATCTGCCCGCGGTGAACGGGCTCTCGATGGAGGTGCGCGCGGGCGAGATCGTCGCGCTTGCGGGCGTCGACGGAAACGGTCAGCACGAGCTGGTCGAGGCCGTCGCCGGCCTGCGGCGCTCTGACGCGGGGCACATCGTCGTGGCCGGCGAGGACGTGACCGGCAGCGGGGTGCGCGGCGCCACCGAGGCGGGCGTGGCGCACATTGCCGAGGACCGTCAGCTGCGCGGCCTCGTGCTGCCCTTCTCGCTCGCGGAGAACCTGGCGCTGCGCGAGTACCGCCACGAGCCGTACTCGAAGAACGGCTTCCTCCATGTCAAGCAGATGAAGGCACGCGCCAATGAGCTGCTCGCGGAGTACGACGTGCGCGGACGCGACGCCGACCTCCCGGCCTCGGCGCTCTCGGGCGGGAACCAGCAGAAGGTCTGCATCGCGCGCGAGATCGCGTCGAACCCGCGGCTCCTGATCGCCCACCAGCCCACGCGCGGGCTTGACGTGGGCGCGATCGAGTTCGTCCATCGCCGCCTCGTCGAGCAGCGCGCGGAGGGTCGCGGCATCCTGCTCGTCTCCCTCGAGTTCGAGGAGGTGCGCTCGCTCGCCGACCGCATCCTCGTGATCTACGAGGGCCGCATCGTCGGCGAGTTCCCGCCGTCCACCTCGGAGGAGGAGCTCGGCATCGCCATGACCGGCGGCGGCCCGGGCCGGGCCGCTACGTGAACGAGGAGCGCGACCCCCGCCAGCCGGACCCCGATGAGGGTCTCGGCCTCACGGGCGGCGACGAGACGATCATCGCCACGTCGCAGACGCCGGCTGCCCGGCTCGCCGCCTACGTTCGCGGCGGCGGCGTGGTCGTGCCGCTGATCACGGTCCTGCTCGCCTTCATCATCGGCGGCCTGGTCGTGCTGCTGGCGGGCAAGGACCCGTTGGCGGTCTACGAGGCGATCTGGCGCGGCACGGGCCTCCAGTGGCTGTTCCCGTGGACGACGGGCGAGGACCGCGTCATCGCCGCGCTCAACCTGCAGCAGACGCTGATCATCACGACGCCGCTGATCCTCACCGGCCTCGCGGTCGCGTTCGCGTTCCGCGCCGGGCTGTTCAACATCGGCGGCAACGGCCAGTACATCATGGGCTCGATCGCGGCCGTGTGGGTGGGCTCCTCGTTCGCCGGCATGCCGGCCCTGCCGCACGTCCTGATCTCGATGCTCGCCGCCGTCCTGGCGGGCGCGTTCTGGGCGGGGATCGCCGGCTTCCTCAAGGCCACGACGGGCGCCAACGAGGTGATCTCGACGATCATGCTCAACTACACGGCGCTCTACATCGGGCTGTATCTGTTCGGCCTCGGCGGACCGCTGCAGAACGACCGCGAGGCGACCCTGCCGGTGTCGAACGACGTCGTCGAGGGCGCCCACCTGCCGGTGTTCTGGGGCGACCCGATCCTGCAGGGCCTCCATATCGGCCTGTTCATCGCGATCGGGGCGCTCGTCGTCTACTGGGTGATCCTGAACCGCTCCACGATCGGCTACGAGGTCCGAGCGGTCGGCCTCAACCCCGAGGCGGCGCGCTACAGCGGCATGAGCGTCGGCAAGAACTACGTGCTCGTGATGGCGGTCTGCGGCGCCTTCGCCGGCCTGGCCGGCTCGCTCGACGTGCTCGGCTGGCAGTTCCGGGTCGCGACGAACGACATCCAGATCACCCAGATCGGGTTCTTCGGCATCGCCGTCGCGCTGCTCGGGCGCAACACCGCCGTCGGCGTCGCGGCGTCGGCGCTCCTGTTCGGCGCCCTGATCTCGGGGACCTCGCAGCGAAACCTCGACGCGTCCGTGTTCGAGCCGGAGCTGGCCGCCAACCTCACCTACATCATCCAGGGCCTCGTGGTGCTGATCGTGAGCGCGGACGTGCTGGTGCTGCGGATGCTCAGACGCGGGCGCGGCGCGTTCAGACGCAGCCGGGGCTCGCCGCCGCCGTCGGCGGCGGCTGCGGAGGAGGGCCCGTGAGCGCGCTCGCCGAGGCTCCCGCGCGCCGGCGCGTGAGCGCCAGGCACGTGGGCTGGACCGGCATCGTGCTCGCCCTGCTGGCTGCGTTCATCACGCTGCCGCCGCTGACGTTGCGCACGCCGTTCGTGTCGATCGTGCTGGCGCTCGCGGCGGTGGGGGTCGGCATCTACGCGACGCGCGACGGCGAGAAGCGGCTCGGCTGGATCGCGATCGTGCTCGGCGTGCTGGCGGGCGCGGGCGCGGTGGCCGCCACGGAGTCGGGCGAGTCGAGCCTCGACGCCGTCTTCGTCTGGTCGGCCCTCGCCGCGGCGATGCTGCGCTTCGCCACGCCGCTCGTGTTCGCCGCGCTCGGCGGCCTGATCTGCGAGCGCAGCGGGGTCATCAACATCGGGCTCGAGGGCATGATGCTGATGGGCGCCTTCTTCGGCATCTTCGGCTCCGACCTGACGGGCTCGTGGCTGCTCGGCTGCTTCGTCGGCATGGCCGCCGGCGGCCTGCTCGCCCTGCTGCACGCGATCTTCTCGATCTCGTTCCGAGCGGACCAGGTGGTGAGCGGCACCGCCGTGAACCTGTTGGCGTTCGGCATCACGGGCTACGTGTTCATCGCCCACTACGGGTCCGAGGGCACTCCGGGCGACGTGCCGCGCGTGCCGGAGCTGACGCTGCCGCTGATCGAGGACGTCGGATTCTTCGGCGAGGCGATCGGCAGTGCGAGCCTGCTGACCTGGGTCGCGCTGTTGCTCGTCCCGCTGGTCACGCTCTACCTGTTCCGGACTCCGAGCGGGCTGCGCCTGCGCTCCGTGGGCGAGAAGCCGCGCGCCTCCGACACCGTCGGAATCCCCGTGCTGCGGACGCGCTACTTCGCCGTGGTCGCCTCCGGCATGTTCGCGGCGCTCGGCGGCGTCTACCTCTCGATCGCGCTGCTCGGATCGTTCAACGAGATGATGACCGCCGGCCGCGGCTTCATCGCTCTTGCCGCGGTGATCTTCGGCGCGTGGCGCCCGGTCGGGGCGCTGATAGCCGCGCTGCTGTTCGGCTTCTCGAGCGCGCTCGCCCAGCGGCTGCCCGAGTTCTCGGAGTCGACGGCCGTTCTGTTCCAGGCGCTCCCGTACGTGCTTACGCTGATCGTGGTGGCCGGCGTGATCGGACGTTCGCGCCCGCCCGCCTCGATCGGCATCCCGTACGTGAAGGAGTAGCTCCGCTTGACCGTCTCACGACTCGCGCTCGCCAGCCCCTCAGAGGAGCCCGGACGGCTCTCGGACGAGGTCGAGCTCTACCAGCGCACGTACAACACCCTGTTGCGCTCGAGCGGCGAGACGGCGCTGCGCGTGCTCGAGTCCTCGCACCGCGCGATGGGGTCGAGCCTGCACCCGCTCGCGGACTCCGACGAGCCCGACCTCGGCGCGCTGATCTACGCGATCCGGCGCCTGCCGGACAAGATCGCGGGCGCCGAGCTCGTGATCATGGGCCAGGAGGCCGAGGTCTTCGCGAGCAACGGCATCGTGATCGACGCGTGGGAGGAGGCGGACGCCCCGGCGCGGCGGCGCCGCTGGCACGACTCCGGCGGCGGGGTTCACGCGGTGCTCCTGGGGAGCGCGTCGGACGTGGACGACCTGGTCCCGACGCTCGTGGCCTTCCAGATCGAGTGGAACAAGATCCGGGTGCGCCAGCGCGCCGCGGGCTGGCCGCCGGACCGCGAGCCCACCCCCGAGGAGTGCGCCGATGCGCTCGGGGGCTCGGTCGAGGACTGGGGCCGGCTGCGCGACGCCTGGGGCGAGCGCTTCTACGAGCGGCTCGGGCTGATCGCCGAGCGACGCATGGCGCTGCGGGTGCGGATGCTCGGCGGCACCCAGGTCGGCTATGCGCGGATGACGCGGCGCTGGTGGCTGCCCGTGGACGCCGAGCTCTACGACCGCGGCCTCGGCGAGGCGCCGCTCTACTTCGTCTCGTCCAACACCCACTCGCTCGTGAACATCGTGAGCGGGACGGCGCGCGAGCGCGAGGACAGGCTCGTCGAGTTCATCGACTCGCTGCCGGAGGACGACATCCTGCGCGAGGAGCTCGCGGCCTTCCGGGAGGGTCGCGCCGAGGGCTCCTGGGAGAACTTCCTCTACTTCACCGCGCGGCTCTACTTCGACATGCATGGAGAGGAGGGCCGCGGGGCGCGCCGTGCCTCCGAGGCGGAGTCGGGCATCGCGCACCTGCCGAGCCGCACGGCCCTGCGGGTCCCGGCGCAGATCATCCCGCTGGCGAAGCTGCACCCCGACCGCCTCGACCCCCGGCTCGGCGAGGTCGACGCGAGCGCCCTGGCGGCGAGCGGCGCCGTGATCGTCAACATCGACTACCCGCTCGGCCTGGCGGCCTACAACATCCTGCGCGAGGTGGCGGTCTCGAGCTCGGCGCTGCGCGGCGTGTACGTGCTCGGCAAGGCGGCCACGCTCAACGCGGACGTGGGCGACGTGATGCTCTCGAGCGTCGTGCACGACGAGCATTCGGGCTCGACCTACTGGCTCGACAACGCGTTCGGGGTCGAGGACCTGATGGGCGACCTGCGCTTCGGCACCGGCCTCGACAACCAGCGCGCCGTCACGGTGAAGAGCACCTTCCTGCAGAACCGCGCCTACCTCGACTTCTACTACCGCGAGGCGTTCACGGTGGTCGAGATGGAGGCGGGGCCCTACTGCAACGCCCTCTACGAGATCGCGGACGCCGACCGCCACCCAGTCGGCGAGGCGGTCAACTTCTCGAAGCTGCCGGTCGACTTCGGGATCATCCATTACGCCTCAGACACGCCGTACACCCAGGCGCGCACGCTCGGGGCGCGCGGCCTCAGCTACTACGGCATGGATTCGACCTACGCGTCCTCGCTCGCGATCCTGCGCCGCGTGCTGCGCCTCGAGGGCGCGCTTCCGGAGCAGCGTCCTGACTTTCCCGGACACCGTCCGGGTAGGCAGGACAACCGCCCCGATCAGGCGCCGATCGGATGCCAGGCGGTCTTGAGCTCGACGACCGACTCGAGCCGGCCGAGGGCGTCCCGAACACCCTCTTCATAGCCCGTCGTAGGCGCCGCATGCCGCACGCGCGTGACGGAGTCGGAACAGAGGCGGTCGATCTCGGCGCCGAGCTCAGCATCAGCCGAGACGCTCGACCACCGCATTCACGTCCCGATGCGAGGCGAGAGCAGGCGCGAGCTCGGCCCGCCGCCCCGAGATCAGATTCACCACGCCACCGGGCACATCCGACACCCCCAGCACCTCGCCGAGGTCCAGGCCCGGCAGCGGATCCGGCTCGGACAGCACGGCCACCACCGTGTTCCCGGCGGCGAGCGCGGGAGCCAGCTCCGCCACGAGCCCGAGCAGCCCCGGGCGCTCCGGCGCGATCACGCCGACGATGCCGGTCGGCTCGGGCAGGGAGAACGACAGGAACGGCGCGGCCACCGGGTTCACGCCGCCGAGCACCTGCGCCAGCTTGTCGGTCCAGCCCGCGTAGTGAACGAGCACGTCCACGGAGGCGCTCAGCTCGGAGGCGGGGACGCCGAAGTCGTCGCCGCGCGACTCGAGCGCCTCGGCCGCGCGGTAGAGGATCTGCCCGCGGTTGTAGGCCGTGCGGCCGGCCCACGGGCGCGCCGCCGAGCGTGCGGCCTTGACCGCGTCGCGGATGTCCTTGCGCGACCCGCGCGGGTAGTTGTGCTCGCCGGCGCGGTCGTGGCGCCCCGACTCCGAGCGCACGAAGGCTCCGCCCACGTAGAGCTTGTACGTCTTGCGGATGGCCAGCCGGCTCACGTGTCCACCCGCAGGTAGGGCCGCAGGCCGGCCGCGCCGCCCTCGCGCCCGAAGCCCGACTCCTTGTAGCCGCCGAACGCGGCGGTCGGGTCGAAGTGGTTGTAGGTGTTCTGCCAGACGACCCCGGCCTGCAGCGCGCTCGCGACCTCGAACGCCTTGGCGCCCTTGTCGGTCCAGATGCCCGCCGCCAGGCCGTAGGCCGAGTTGTTCGCCTTCTCGATCGCCTCGGCCTGGGTGCGGAAGGTCAGCACGGACACGACCGGCCCGAAGATCTCCTCGACCGCGATCCGGTGCGCCGGGGCCACCTCGGTGAAGATCGTGGGGGCGAACCAGTAGCCGCGGTCCGGGAGCTCGCAGGCGATCGTGCGCCGCACCGCGCCCTCCTCCTCGCCCGCGTCCACGAGCGCCTCGATGCGAGCGAGCTGCTCGCGCGAGTTGATGGCGCCGATGTCCGTGTTCTTGTCGAGCGGGTTGCCGACCCGCAAACGGCCCATGCGCTCCCAGAGCTTCCCGATCACGACGTCGGCCACGGACTCCTGGATCAGGAGGCGCGAGCCGGCGCAGCAGACATGGCCCTGGTTGAAGAAGATGCCGTTGACGATCCCCTCGACCGCCTGGTCGAGCGCAGCGTCCTCGAAGACCACGTTGGCGGACTTGCCGCCGAGCTCGAGCGTGAGCGGGATGCCGCGCCCCGCGAGCGCCGCCTGAATGTCCTTGCCGACGCCCGTCGAGCCGGTGAAGGCCACCTTGTCGATGTCGGGCTCGCGCACGAGCGCTCCGCCGGTGGTCCCGTCGCCGGGGATGATCGAGACGACGCCGGGAGGCAGCTCGGCCTCCTGCAGGATCTCGGCGAGGAACAGCGCGGTCAGGGGCGTCGTCTCAGCGGGCTTCAGCACGGCCGTGTTGCCGCAGGCGAGCGCGGGCGCCAGCTTCCATGCGGCCATCAGCAGCGGGAAGTTCCACGGCACGATCTGCGCGGCCACCCCGAGCGGCGCCGCCTCGCGCCCGCCGACGCCGTAGGCGAGCTTGTCCGCCCAGCCCGCGTAATGGAAGAAGTGGGCCGCCGCGAGCGGGATGTCCACGTCGCGCGACTCGCGGATCGGCTTGCCGCCGTCCATCGACTCGACGATCGCGAGCTCCCGCGAGCGCTCCTGGATCAGGCGCGCGACGCGGAACAGGTACTTGCCGCGCTCGAGGCCCGAGAGGGCGGACCAGGCCGGGAAGGCGGCCCGGGCCGACTCGACCGCGCGGCGCACGTCCTGCTCGCCCGCGAAGGCGACCTCGGCCACCGGCTCCTCGGTGGCCGGGTTGATCGAGGGGACGCGCGTCCCGTCGAGCGGGTCGCGGAAGTCGCCGTCGATGAACAGGCCGTAGGAGTCGCGCAGCCGGACGTGGTCGGCGGACTCGGGGGCGGGCGCGTAGTCCCAGACGACCTTTGTGCGTGTCTCCTGGGTGCTCATTCCTTCGAGAAGTCCTCCGGCCGCGCGTAGCGGCCCGTCTCCGTCTTCTCGTACTGCATCAGCATGTCGTTCAGCAGCGAGGATGCGCCGATCCGGAAGCGCTCCGGGGTCAGCCACTCGTCGCCGAGCGTCTCCTTGACGAGCACGAGCCTGTGTAGCGCGGCCTTCGAGGTCGAGACACCGCCCGCCGCCTTCATGCCCACCGGGCGGCCGCTGCGCTCCGTGTAGTCGCGGATCGCCTCGAGCATCACGAGCGTCACGCCGGGCGTGGCCCCGGAGGCCGCCTTGCCCGTGGATGTCTTGATGAAGTCGGCGCCCGCCTCCATGGCGATCATCGACGCGTGCCGCACGTGATCGTAGGAGCCGAGCTCGGCGGTCTCGAGGATCACCTTGAGGTGGGCGTCGTCTCCGCAGATCTCCTTGATGCGGACGATCTCCTCCATCACGCGCGTGTCCTCGCCGGCGAGGAACGCCTCGCGCGAGATCACCATGTCGACCTCCTGGGCACCCGCCTCGACGGCGTCCTGGGCGTCGCGCAGCTTGACCTCGATCGAGGCCTGACCGCTCGGGAAGGCGGCGGCCACCGCCGACGCCTTCACGCCGGTGCCCTCGAGCGACTCGCGCACGATGCCGACCTGCGCCGGGTACACGCAGACGGCTGCGCAGGAGGGCACCTCGGGGCGCGTGGGCGCCGGGCAGACGGCCTTGGCGCAGAGGTTGCGCACCTTCCCCGGGGTGTCGGCGCCCTCGAGCGTCGTGAGGTCCGTCATCGAGACGGCGAGCCGGATCCCCTGCTGCTTGGCGGTCGTCTTGATCGAGCGCTTGCCGAGCAGGGCGGCGCGCTCCTCGATGCCGACCCGGTCGACGTGTGGGAGTCTGCGGAGCACCCGTCCAGTATGGCGAAGGGCGGTCCATCCGTTTGCACGGAGCCCTGCGCGGAATACTGCCCGGGTGCCCCGCGCCGCCGTGATCGTGATGGACGCCTGTGGCGTCGGCGCCCTGCCGGACGCCGGCGACTACGCGGGCGACGAGGGCTCCAACACGCTCGGGCACCTCGCCGAGCGCGTGGGCGGCCTCGACCTGCCGGCTCTCGGGGCGCTCGGCCTCGGCTCGATCATCCCGATCGAGGGCGTGCCGCCCGCCGCCGAGCCCGCCGTGCACGGCCGCCTGCACCCGCTCGGGCCGGGGAAGGAGTCGACCACCGGCCACTGGGAGCTGATGGGGGTCGTGCCCGAGCATCCCCTGCCCACGTATCCCGACGGCTTCCCCGGCGAGGTGGTCGACGCGCTCGAGCGCGCCACCGGCCACCGCTTCATCTGCAACCGGCCCTACAGCGGCACGGAGGTGATCGAGGACTTCGGCGCCGAGCACCTCGAGACCGGCGCGCTCATCCTCTACACGTCCGCGGACTCGGTGCTGCAGATCGCGGCGCACGTGGACGTGCTCGACGAGCCCGCGCTCTACGGGGTGTGCGAGACGGCCCGCGAGCTGATGACGGGTGAGCACACCGTCGGGCGTGTGATCGCCCGCCCGTTCGAGGGCGAGCCGGGCGCGTTCGCGCGCCGCGAGGGGCGACGCGACTACGCCGCTCCTCCGCCGGGACGCTCGTACCTGGAGGAGATCGAGGCCGGCGGCCTGCCGGTCCACGGGGTCGGCAAGATCCGCGACCTGTTCGCGGGCGTCGGCATCACGGAGAAGCACGACGGGGGCACGAACGAGAAGGGCATCGCCGCCACCACCCGGCTGCTGCGCGAGCTCGACGCCGGCCTCGTGTTCGTCAACCTCGTCGAGACGGATCAGGTCTACGGCCACCGCCACGACGTCGAGGGGTTCCACCGGTCGCTCCAGGAGATCGACGCCGCCGTGCCGGAGTGGGTCGCGCTCCTCCGCGACGACGACCTGCTGGTACTGACCGCCGACCACGGCGTCGACCCCGACGCGCCGCACACCGACCACACGCGCGAGTACGCGCCCCTGCTGGCGACGTTTCGGGGCCACGACGGCCGCCGCCACGACGGCCCGCTCGCCGACGTGGGGGCGAGCGTGCTGCGGCGCCTGACCGGCCGCGAGGCGCCCGCGCTGCCGGGGGAGCCGTTCGCGTGAACCGCGTATGCGTCTTCTGCGGGTCGAGCCCGGGTGCGCGCCCCGAGTACACGGAGACGGCGCAGGACCTCGGCAGCCTGCTCGTCGAGCGCGGGCTCGGCCTCGTGTTCGGCGGCGCGGACGTCGGGCTCATGGGCCGGCTCGCCGACGCGGTGATGTCCGAGGGCGGCGAGGCCATCGGCGTCATCCCGCAGGCGCTCGTCGACCGCGAGATCGCCCACCTCGGCCTGAGCGACCTGCGCGTGGTCGGCTCGCTGCACGAGCGCAAGGCCACGATGGCGGAGCTCTCCGACGCGTTCATCGCCCTGCCCGGCGGCCTCGGCACGCTCGAGGAGCTGTTCGAGGTCTACACCTGGTCGCAGCTCGGGCTGCACGCGAAGCCGTGCGCCCTGCTGAACGTCGCGGGCTACTTCGACGCCCTCGCCGGGTTCCTCGACCACGCGGTCGCGGAGCGCTTCGTCACGGAGCACCACCGCGAGACCCTGATCGTCGAGGAGGACCCGCGCGCCCTGCTCGACCGCCTCGAGCGCTTCGAGCCCGCGGAGCTGCAGCCGAAGTGGATCGATCGCAGCGACACGTGAGCGCCGAGGTAGTCCGAGCGCAGGTCCTGCACACGCCGCGCGACCCGTTCACGGAGGCGGACGCGCTCGAGGCGTTCTCGGACGGCGCGCTCGCCCACGCCGACGGGCGCATCCTGGCGGTCGGCGGCTTCGGCGAGGTGCGCGAGCGGCATCCGGACCTCGCGGTGCGCGACGAGCGCGACGCGCTGCTGCTGCCCGGGCTCGTGGACACGCATGTCCACTTCCCCCAGCACGGCATCGTCGGCGCGATGGGGCTCGAGCTCCTTGACTGGCTCGACCAGCATGCGCTGCCGGCCGAGGCGCGCATGGCGGACACGGACCTCGCCCGCCGCACGGCGCGCGAGTTCGTCCAGGGCCTGTGCGCCGCCGGGACCACGACCGCCCTCGTGTTCGGCTCGCACTTCCCCGAGGCGCAGGAGGCGCTGTTCGAGGAGGCCGCCGCCAGCGGCCTGAGGATCGCCAGCGGCCTGGTCGTCTCCGACCGCAACCTGCGTCCCGACCTCGAGCGCAATCCCGAGGCCGCGTACGAGGCCGCCCATGCGCTCGCGTCGCGCTGGCATGGAACCGGGCGGCTCCGGTACGCGGTCACGCCGCGCTTCTCGCTCTCCTGCACGGACGCGATGCTCGAGGGCTGCGGGGCCCTGCACGGCGAGCTCGGCGCGCTCGTGACGAGCCACGTGAACGAGAGCCCGGGGGAGGTGGCCGCCGTGGCGGACCTCTTCGACTGGTCGCGCGACTATCTCGACACCTATGAGCGCTTCGGGCTCGTCGGCCCGGACACGGTGCTCGCCCACAACGTGCACGCCGCCGATCAGGAGCTCGCGCGGCTGGCCGACGCTCGGGCATCGGTCGCCCACTGTCCCGGCTCGAACGCCTTCCTCGGGTCGGGCGCGTTCCCGCTCCGGCGACACCTCGAGCACGGCGTGCGCGTGGCGCTCGGGACCGACGTCGGCGCGGGCACCGGGCTCAGCATGTTCAAGGAGGGCCTCGTGGCCTACCAGGTGCAGCGGCTCAGGGAGGACGGCTACGCGCTGAACCCGGCGCAGCTGCTCCATCTCTGCACGCGCGCCGGCGCGCTCGCCCTCGGGCTCGGTGACGAGGTCGGCGACCTGCGTCCCGGGCGTGCCGCGGACTTCGTGCTGGTGCGGCCGCCCGAGAGCTCGACCCTCGCCACGGTGCTGCGCCAGGCCGACACGCCTGAGCACGCGCTCGGCGCGGTCTTCTCGCTCGCGCGCGAGGAGAGCGTCGTCGAGGTGCGCGTCGCGGGAGACGAAATACACTCGCGCAACTCATGACCGATCCGGCCCTAGGCGACATCCTCGTGCAGCGCGACGAGCTCGCGCACCGCATCAAGGAGCTCGCCGAGGAGGTCTCGCGCGACTATGAGGGCCGCAGCCTCCTGCTGATCGGCGTGCTCAAGGGCGCCGTCTTCTTCCTCGCGGACCTCATGCGCCACCTCGAGGTGGAGTGCGAGCTTGATTTCATGGCGGTCTCGTCCTACGGCGCGTCCACCGAGTCCTCGGGAGTCGTGCGGATCCTCAAGGACCTGGACGCGCCGATCGAGGGCAAGCACGTGCTGATCGTCGAGGACATCGTCGATTCGGGCCTCACGCTGTCCTACCTGTTCCGCATGCTGCGGGCGCGCAAGCCGGCATCGCTCGAGGTCTGCGCCCTGCTGACCAAGCCCGAGCGGCGCGAAATCGACCTCCCGATCAAGTACGTCGGCTTCGAGATCCCGAACCGCTTCGCGATCGGATACGGCCTCGATCACGGCGAGCGCTACCGCAACCTGCCCTACGTCGCGGTGTTGAACGAGCCCTGATTCGGCTCAAGAACACTGATCCGCAAGCCGAAAATGGCCGTAAGGGGTAACTACACCCTTGCTACGCTTGCGTTTCACCCCCGGACGCGCAGGTCGGACCTGAGCCCGTGAGCCGATTCTTCAAGAGCGCCGCATTCCCAATCCTCATCGTCGTTGTGCTGGCGTTCTTCGCTCAGCGGCTCATCGACCCCGGAACCCCTGAGAAAAAGACCACCTACGCGGAGTTCATCCGCCAGGTCGAGGACGGCGACGTCAAGCAGGCCGTCCTGCAGACGAAGAACAACCGGATCGACGTCGAGCTGAAGAACGGCTCGAAGTACCAGACCGCCTTCCTCGACGACACCCAGCAGAACCTCGTCAACCAGCTCGAGGCGGCGGACGTCAACTTCGACGTCAAGCCGAAGGGCGGCTCCGGCTGGCTCACGGCGCTCACCTACATCCTGCCCTTCGTGATCTTCCTGCTGTTCTGGCTTTTCATCATCAACCAGATGCAGGGCGGGGGGTCGAAGGTGATGTCCTTCGGCAAATCGCGGGCGAAGCGCATGTCCGTCGACGCTCCGAAGATCACCTTCCGCGACGTGGCCGGGGTCGACGAGGCCGTCGAGGAGCTCCATGAGATCAAGGAGTTCCTCGAGAACCCGAAGAAGTTCCAGGCGCTCGGCGCGCGCATCCCGAAGGGCGTGCTGCTGTACGGGCCGCCCGGCACCGGCAAGACGCTGCTCGCCCGCGCGGTGGCCGGCGAGGCCGGCGTGCCCTTCTTCTCGATCTCGGGCTCCGACTTCGTCGAGATGTTCGTCGGCGTCGGCGCCTCGCGCGTGCGCGACCTGTTCGAGCAGGCGAAGCAGAACTCGCCCTGCATCATCTTCATGGACGAGATCGACGCGGTCGGCCGCCATCGCGGCGCCGGTCTCGGAGGCGGTCACGACGAGCGCGAGCAGACGCTCAACCAGCTGCTCGTCGAGATGGACGGCTTCGAGATGAAGGACAACATCATCCTGATCGCGGCCACGAACCGTCCGGACATCCTCGACCCGGCGCTGCTGCGTCCCGGCCGCTTCGACCGCCAGATCGTGGTCGACAGGCCCGACCGCAAGGGTCGCCAGAAGATCCTCGAGGTCCACACCCGCGGCAAGCCGCTCGCCAAGGCGATCGACCTCGACACGCTCGCGGGCCAGACCCCGGGCTTCACGGGCGCGGACCTGCAGAACCTCGTGAACGAGGCCGCCCTGCTCGCCGCCCGCCAGGGCAAGCGCGAGATCGACCACCTCCAGCTGGAGGAGGGGATCATGCGCGTGATCGCCGGGCCGGAGAAGAAGACCCGCGTGATGTCCGAGAAGGAGCGCCGCGTCACGGCGTACCACGAGATGGGTCACGCGCTCGTGGGCCACTATCTCGACAACACCGACCCCGTTCACAAGATCTCCGTGATCTCGCGCGGGCAGGCGCTCGGCTACACGATCTCGCTGCCGACCGAGGACAAGTTCCTCACCACCCGCGCGGAGCTCTCCGACACGATGGCGATGACGCTCGGGGGCCGCGCAGCCGAGGAGATCGTGTTCAGCGAGGTGACCACCGGCGCCTCGAACGACCTCGAGAAGGTCACCGCCACCGCGAAGCAGATGGTCATGCGCTTCGGCATGTCCGACAAGCTCGGCCCGCGCGTCTTCGGCCACGACCACGGCCAGCCGTTCCTCGGCCGCGAGTTCTCCTCCGAACCCGACTACTCGGACGAGATCGCGCGCGAGATCGACGACGAGATCCGCCGCATGGTGGAGGAGGCGCACCAGATGGCGCGCTCGGTGCTCGAGGAGCACCGCGAGTCGCTCGAGGTGACGTCCGAGATCCTCCTGCGCCGCGAGACGATCGAGCGCGAGCAGTTCATCGAGCTGCTCGACGGCAAGTCCGAGGAGGACGTCTTCGGCTCCGAGGAGCCGCCCGTCCCGGTCCTGCCTCCCGCGGCGCCCGAGGCGCCGGAGCGCAAGCCCGAGCGCAGCCCCCAGCCGCTGCCGCGGCCGGGCCTCGCCGCGGAGATGCGCGGCACGAACGATCCGGCGCCCGAGAAGCCCTAGCCGCCGGCGCGCACGCTTGACGGATCCGCCCGTCGGCCGGACGATGGTGCCGTGGCTCGCCTCCTGCCGATCGTGGCCGCCGCCTGCGTGGCTGTCGTACTGCTGGCCGAGTCGGCCGCCGCGACCCGCACCACCAGCCCGATCCAGCTCCCTATCGGGGGAAACCTGTCGGGCCCGGCGAACCCCTACCCCGCGACGATCGACATCAGCGGGTACGAGGGCACGATCACCGACGTCGACGCGCAGCTGTTCGGCGTGCACCACACCTGGCCGGACGATCTTGACGTCCTCCTCGTCGGCCCGAGCGGCACCGCAGTGATGCTGCTGTCGGACGCGGGCGCGGGCGGCGCGCTGACCGGACAGAGCCCGGAATTCGACGACGCGGCAGGGCGGTTCGCCCCAGACCAGGCGGCTCTGGGCAACGGCCCCTACAGGCCGACGAACTACGAGGACCCGGACTCGATGCCCGCTCAGGCGCCGCAGGGGCCCTACGCCACGACGCTGAGCGCGTTCAACGGCCAGAGCCCCAACGGGCGCTGGAGCCTGTATGTGGTGGACGACGCGGGCAACGACACCGGGCAGATCGCAAACGGGTTCCGCGTCTCCATCCGGACGACCGAGGGCTTCGCGATCGCGGATCCCGGGCCGGCGGCTGACTACCCGGCGACGGTCGACGTGGCGGGCCGGACGACGCCGATCACGAACCTGCGGGTGCGGGTCAACGGCCTCGCCCACAGCTGGCCCGACGACCTCGACCTGCTGCTGGTCGGCCCTGGCGGGCAGGCGGCCATCCTGCTGTCGGATGCGGGCGGCGGCGGTTCGCAGCTCTACGAGGCGCCGACGCTGACGTTCTCGGACGCGGCGCCGCAGGGGCTAGAGGACGACAACTCCTTCGACGCGGGCCTCTACCGCCCGACCGACTTCGAACCGGGCGACACGTTCCCGGCGCCCGCCCCGCCCGGCCCCCACGGCACCAGCCTCGCGGTGTTCAACGCCACCGATCCGAACGGCACGTGGCGTCTGTTCGTCCAGGACGACGGCAGCGCGGGCTATGGCGGCCGCATCGAGGGCGGCTTCACGCTCGAGATTGAGACGCCGACCCCGCCCCGACCGCCGGGAGGGGGAGGCGGCGGCGACGCGACGGCGCCCAGCGCATCTGCGCTCAGCGTGGGTCCGCGCGCCTTCCGGGCCGCGGGTCGGGGTCCTAGCGCCAGCGGACGAGGCGGCGCCCCGGTCGGGACGCGGGTGGCGTTCGACTCGACGGAGGCCGCTCGTGCGCGCTTCACCGTGGAGCGACCGCGGCGTGGTATCCGTCGCCGCGGCCGCTGCGTGCGTCCGCGCCGTGACGTTAGCGGTCGCCGCTGCACCCGCTGGGTCACATCGCGCGGCAGCTTCGGCTGGGACGCCGCGGCCGGGGCCAACAGCCTCCGCTTCAGCGGCCGTCTCCGCGGCCGGCGGCTGGCACCTGGCCGCTACAGGCTGGCGTTGCGCCTCACCGACGCCGCGGGCAACCGCTCCGCTCCGGTGCGCACGCGCTTCCGCATCGTCCGGTAGACACTGCGATCCCATGCGGATCGGGGTGCTCACCGACATCCACGTGGTGCCCGATTCCGGGCGCGAGGTGGCGTGGCACAACCGCTACGACTTCGCGGGCCTCGAGGCGCGGCTCGCCCGCGCCGCGGAGCTCTTCCGGGCGGAGGGGGCGGAGCTCGTGCTGGTGCTGGGCGACCTCGCCCATGACGGCGACGAGCCGAGCCTGCGGCGCGCCCTGGCTCCCCTGAGAGGAGGGCCCGCTCCGCTCGCGGCGGTTGGCGGCAATCACGACGGGACGCGGCCCACGGCCGCGCTCGCGGAGCTCGGGCTCGAGACGCTCGAGCTCCCCGGGTGGCGGGCGCGCCGCGCGGCCTCGGCGGTGCGGGTCGCGGGCGTGCGCGTCCTTCGCCGCGCACGCGGCGAGTGGGCGCTCGCCCGGCCGCCTGCGCTCGCGACCTGGGGCGAGGGCCCCGTCCTGCTCGCGACGCACTTCCCCGTGCTGTCGCGCGCGGCCCCGGTGCACACCGCGGAGCTGCCCTACGCGGGCGACCTCATCGACCGCGAGCGCCTGGCGGCAGCGCTGCTCGAACGTCCCGAGCCCACGATCGCCGTCTGCGGGCACATGCACGTGCGCGAGGGCACGGCGGCGGGCCCGCTGCTCCAGCTCGCCTGCTGCGCGCTCGTCGAGCCGCCGTTCGAGGCAAACATCCTCGACGTCGAGACAAGGCGTGGTGTGCTGCGCGTCACGCGCACGGCGCACGAGCTGCCGGGCGCGACCCCGATGGAGCGCGACCCGCGGCTCGGCCCCGCCCGCGAGCGCTGGACCTTCAGCTCCGGGCGCGTCTGGCGGCGATCCCGGCGATGACCTCGAGCGCAACACGCTCGGCGGCGAGCGCCGTGATCTCGGCCTGGTCGTAGGGCGGGCAGACCTCGACCACGTCGGCGGCGCAGAGGTCGAGCCCGAGCGCCACCTCGCGCACGAGCCAGAGCAGCTCGCGCGTGGTGAGACCGCCCGGCTCGGGCGTGCCTGTCCCTGGGGCAAAGGCCGGGTCGAGCACGTCGATGTCGACGCTCAGATAGGCGCGCGGCGCGGCATCGGCCACGGCGTCGATGGCCTCGCGCGCGACCTCGACGAGGCCGCGCTGCACGATCTCGTCCATCGTGTGCCAGCGGAAGTGCTCGGACTGCATCCACTCGAAGTCAGAGCGGCCCGGCCAGGTGCCGCGCAGGCCAACCTGCACGATGTTCGGCCCGAGCAGCACGCCCTCCTCGACGGCCACGCGGAAGGGCGTGCCGTGCGAGAGCCGCTCCCCGTAGAGCTCGGGCGCCGTATCCGCGTGCGTGTCGAGCTGCAGGACCGCGTAGCCGTCGGCTCCGTAGCGCTCGGCGAGCACCCGCATCGTCGGCAGAGCGAGGGAGTGGTCGCCGCCCAGCACGAGCGGCAGGGCGCCCGCCTCGAGGATCTCGCGCAGGCGCTGCTCGAGCCGCTCGTGCGAGCGGGAGAGATTCGCGGGGACCGCCTCGACGTCGCCGTAGTCGAGGACGGTGAGCGCCTCGAGCGGGTCGATGCCGAGGGTCATGTGCGGCCGCCCGTGGCGGCCGCCGTCGTCGGCCGCGCGGATCGCCCGCGGCCCGAAGCGCGCGCCCGGGCGGTTCGAGACGCCGTCGTCGAAGGGCGCTCCGAGCACGGCGACGTCCGCGCCCTCGAGGCCCGCGGCGTCGTGGACCAGCGGTTGCCCGCAGAAGGTGGCGCCCACTGCGCCGTGTGGCGGCTCCTCGCCGCGCGCGATGCTGATGCGCTCGGCCACGAGGCCGCAGCCTGCCAGATCGCTCAGGCGCGCGAGGGCTCGCCGTCGAAGAGCTCGGCCAGAAGCTCCTCGCTGACCGGTT
The DNA here is from genome assembly GCA_963808775.1 of uncultured Thermoleophilaceae bacterium. GTDB lineage: Bacteria > Actinomycetota > Thermoleophilia > Solirubrobacterales > Thermoleophilaceae > JACVRW01. Next base: position 407,432 of record CAWEGR010000004.1, on the reverse strand, counting down.
CCTCGACGGCGTCCGGCTGCGGCACGGCGGCGTCGGCGGCGCGGATCAGGTCGATGGCGGTCGAGCGGACCTGAACGACGATCTCCGCGAGTCCGAGCTCTCGCTCGCCCTCGAAGCTGCGGGTGGCCCTTGCCGCGGCACGCGACGCCAGCGCCCGCACCTCGGGCGCGCGGCGCCCGGCCTCGTCGAGCACGCCGGCGAGGGTCCAGACGGCCTCCGCCAGCTGGTTGATCGACTGCGCGAGCTGCTCGGGCGCCTCCTGCCCCGCGCGCACGTAGCGTGCCACGTGGCGGGCGAGCACGCGCGTGTTGCGGACGGCGTAGTCCACGTGCCGCGCGCTCCGCGAATAGCGCGTCAGCTCGGGGCGCGAGGAGCGCCGGCCGGGTGACCAGCGCGCCGTATCGTGCGCGACCACGAGAGCGTCCTCGAATGCGCGCACAGCGTCGTCGAGCCGGCGCGCGGCCTCGAGCGCGTCGTCGGCACGGGCGTTGTCCCGCGAGTCGAGTGCGCCCGCGATCCGCTCGAGCACGCCGCCGAGCTCCCCGAACAGGGCCTGCGCCGAGCGCCCCGCCAGGAGCACCGGATCCTGAGGGAAGGCGAGCGCGCTGATGGCGAGCGCCACGCCGCCTCCGATCAGCGCCTCGTAGAGGCGCTGGGGCGGCAGGCCGCCGGTGGCCGGCTCGATCAGGACGAGCAGGATCGCCGAGACACCCGCCTCGGTCACGAGCGTGGGCCCGCCGCCGAGGATCACGGCCGTGCCCATCGCCAGCACCACGAGCACGCCGAGCTGGACGGGGCCGGTGCCGATGCCCACGAGCAGGAGGTCGGCGATGCTGATGCCGAGCACCACGCCGCCGATCAGCTCGAGGGCCCGCTGACGGCGCTCGCCGTACGTGGCCCCGATGCAGATGACCGCTGCGATGGTCGCGAAGACCGGCCGGTTCTCGGGCAGGATCAGCTTTGCGAGATACCAGGCCGCGACGGCGGCGATTGCCGTCTGCAGGATCGGCCAGACGCGGCCCCGGAGCCGGAGCCGGGCCGTGTGCAGGGATAGGCGGTTGTCGCGAGCGAGAGCGCGCACGACTCGAACATCACGATCGTCTCTTTGGCACGGTAAAGATTGCTTCTCGACTCTTGTTACGTACGTAGTCCTGGGCCCCTGGGCGCGGGCACATTCACTAAGAGCGCTTAGAGGCACCCTACCCAGCGGGCCGGATCTCGCACAGCGAGTACTTGTAGGTCTGCCGTTAGGACCAGGTGACCAGTCGATGATGGCTAGCTACGCTCGCGCGGTCGAGGGATTGCCACCCTCATCGGCGCCGCGCCAAGGGACGGGGCGGCCAATCAACTCCTCGAGCAGCGGGCGGTCGGCCTCGTAGTGGGCTCGAAGCATTGCGAGGGTTTCCGCGCTCGGCCCGAGCGAATCGGATCCTCGCTCCCGTCTGTTCCAGAGATCGAACCGGTAGTTGGCCTCCCTGAGGAGCCCTATCGTGCGCTGCTGGACACTCGCCGGCAGCCGACCGCCAGATCGAGCGGACGACCGGCTGGCGGACCAGCGTCTTCTGTAGGTCCGACGGGGAGCGCAACCACGAGATCTTGCGCGACGCGCCCCGCTCTCGGTACCGGGCCCCCAGGCCCTCTGGCACGAAGTCCGTGTCCGACACCCAGAAAGCTGAAAATTTCGCGCATGAGTTCCCGAGGAGCTGTCTCCAGGTCCGCGGTGAAGCAGACGAAAATCTGCTGGCGCGGGAATGTCTCGTAATACCCCTCGAGAATCCGCCCATACTCTCCCCAGGTAACGAAGCCCGCCCTCCGCCCGCGGCGCGCGTGGTCAAGGTTCGGCGGAGCAAGTAGGTCCGGGATCACCTCGTCGATCGATTCTTGACCGACCGACGACCCCCCAAGTGCGCTCATCTCGCAATGAGAGATGCATCGCTCTACCGGATCCCGGAGGATCGCGATCAGCTTCACGTCGGGACACGTGGCGCGAATCCGCTCCGGGATGATCTTCTCGGTGCGCTCCGCGGGACGCGGCTGGGCGGCCGGGTCGGCTCGAACCGGACAACCTCCCATGTACCAGGGGCTCACCTCGCCCCAGAGGACCCCTTCCGGGGCGCCGGCGAACGTGATCGCGGCAAACTCGCTCCAGCCGACCCCGTAGATCTCATCGTGACTGAAGAAGTTGGACTCCTTCCCCGGCGGCAGATAGAGCTCGGGATGACCGCGGAGATGCTCAAACAGGGTCGTGGTTGCGGCCTTCTGGGCGCCAACGACGATGAAGTCGAGGGTGTGATCACCCGCAGTCGAGGCTGAGCGGGAGCCGGTCATATCTTCCTGGAGCTCGCGCTTTCTTCGCTTAGGTCTCCTGGCACTTGCACCGCCGAACGACACTACAGGGAGGTATCGAGGCCATGATCGGCGCGGCTCTGCAGCCCTGCAGCCTCAGCTGCGGCCGGTCTCGTAGCCGAGCTCGCCGCGCTGCTCGCGCGCGTACAGCTCCTCCGCCACCGCCTGCGCGTGCTGGGGCGGGGCGGAGATGGCGAGAAAGCCCGGGTCGCGCAGGTCGAACCAGCACTCGTACGCGCCCAGCGCGCTCAGCAACTGGTGCCAGCGCGGGTCGCCCACCGCCGCATCGTCGAACGCGACGCGGTAGGTGAAGTTGCCCGCGTCGCGCTCGACCCCCTCCACGAGCAGCGCGCCCTCGCCGGAGAGCGACAGCGCCACCTCGTCGTCGAGGTTGATGTCGTAGGCGCGGAACGGGATCGCGCACACGCGGGCGCGCCGGGTCTCGAGCCGCTTGGCGAGCAGCCCCTCCCAGCCCTCATCGTTCTCGAGCTCGGCCCAGATCACGCAGTCCGACTCGGCGGCGCCCGGATGCACCTCGATCTCGCCCTCGCGGAGCGCCGCCGTGCGGGACGGGTGTTCCTCGTAGCTCGCCACGGTCAGAGGCCGAGCGCCGCGGCCACCGCCGGGTCCGCGAGCGAGGGGGCGATCAGCGACGCCCCGTCGATCGTGTGGTCCGCGAAGTAGGGGATGGCGATCACGAAGAGTCCCGCTGCGCGCGCGGACGCCACGCCGGGTGGCGAGTCCTCGAGCGCCGCGGAGCGATCCGGCGCCGCGCCGAGTCGCTCGCACGCCTCGAGGTAGAGGTCGGGCGCGGGCTTCGGGCGCGTCACGTCGTCCACCGTCACGAGCGCCTCGAAGCGGGTCGCGGGCAGGCCCGCCACGTCGAGCACGCGCTCGACGAATGCGCGCGTCGAGTTCGAGGCGAGCCCGACGCTCTGCCCGCGCGCGTGCAGCGCGTCGAGCAGCTCGACCGCGCCCGGGCGCACCGGGACGCCGTTCAGGGCCTCCTCCATCACGAGCTCCTCGAGCTCTGCCCAGAGCCGCTCCTCCTCGCCGTGCATCCCGAGCCAGTCCGCGAGCTTGCGCCCGGCCACCGCCTGCGAGTTGCCGAGCAGCGAGCGCTTGTGCTCCGCGCTGAACAGCGCTGCCGTGGCGCTCGAACAGGTCCTCCTCCGCCCGCGTCCACGCCTCCTCGGTGTCGAGGAGCAGGCCGTCGTTGTCGAAGATCACGGCGTCGAAGGGGCCAGGCACCGCGGAGGACGATACTTGCGCCCGTGCGCGACTTCGCGGTCATGGGGATCGTCAACGTGACGCCCGATTCGTTCTCGGACGGCGGGCTGTTCCTGGACGCGGACGCCGCCGTCGAGCAGGGGTTGCGCCTGGCGGACGAGGGCGCCTCGATCCTCGACGTCGGCGGCGAGTCGACCCGCCCGGGCGCCCTGCCGGTCGACGCCGGGGAGGAGATCGGGCGCGTGGTGCCGGTGATCGAGCGGCTTGCCGCCGGGGGCGTCGAGGTCTCGATCGACACGACGAAGCTCGAGGTCGCTCGCGCCGCGCTCGACGCCGGCGCCACGATCGTCAACGACGTCGCCGCCTTCCGCTTCGCGCCGGAGCTCGCCGCGCTCGTGGCGGAGCGCGGCGCGGGCTGCTGCCTGATGCACATGCTCGGCGAGCCGCGCACGATGCAGGAGGACCCGCGCTACGAGGACGTGGTGTCCGACGTCAAGAGCTTCCTCGAGGAGCGGCTCGCCTTCGCCGTCGCGGAGGGGGTTCCGGAAGAGCGCGTCTGGCTCGACCCCGGCATCGGCTTCGGCAAGACCGTCGAGCACAACCTCGAGCTGGTGCGCCGGCTCGACGAGATCGTCGCGATCGGCCGGCCGGTCGTGTTCGGCAGCTCGCGCAAGAGCTTTCTCGGCAAGCTGGCGGGCGGTCGCGACGAGGGCGAGCGCCTGGCGGGCACGATCGCGACGAACGTGCTCGCGCTCGAGCGCGGGGCGGCCGTCTTCCGCGTCCACGACGTGGCTCCGGTCGTGGATGCCCTGCGCGTGGCCGCTGCTACGGTGGCGCCCTGATGCTGGACCACGCGGGCTTCGAGGTCTCCGACTACGAGCGCAGCAAGGCCTTCTACAGCGAGGCCCTCGGCCCGATCGGCCTCGAGCTGCTGATGGAGGTCCCGGGCGCCGGCGGGTGGGGGAAGCCGAGCGACGGCAAGCCCTTCTTCTGGATCGCCGCGCGCGGACGGCCGGCGGTCTCGGGCGCGCACGTGGCCTTCGCCGTGCCGACGACGGAGCTCGTCGACGCCTTCCACGCGGCCGCGCTCGCCGCGGGCGGCGAGGACAACGGCGAGCCTGGGAAGCGCGAGATCTACCACCCGAACTACTACGGGGCCTACGTCCTCGACCCGGACGGCAACAACGTCGAGGCCGTCTGCCACAGCGGGTGAGCGCGGACGACGAGCATGACTTCGGCGAGCTCGACGACGACGAGCTCGACGAGGACCGCGAGGACGGCGGTCCGGTCGTCTCGATCGAGATCAGCGGGCTGTCGCTCTACACCCGCCACGGCGTCAGCGAGGCCGAGCGCGAGATCGGCCAGCGGCTCGTGTTCGACATCGCGTTCGACCTCGACGAGTGCGAGGCCACGCTCACCGACCAGATCGAGGACACGATCGACTACGGCGAGGTCTGCGAGCAGGTCGCGCTGGCGGCGCAGGAGCGTTCCTACAAGACGCTCGAGCGGCTCTGCGCCGCGGTGGCCGACCGCCTGGTCGACCGCTTCGGCGCCGAGTCGGTGCGCGTCAAGGCCGCCAAGCCGGAGCCGCCGATCGCGCTGCCGGTCGACGAGGTCTCCGTAGAGGTGTGGAAGGAAGTCTGAGCCTCGGCCTCGCCCGGGTCGGCTACCTCGGGCTGGGCTCGAACGTGGGCGACCGCGAGGCGCACCTGCGCGCCGCGCGCAGGGCGCTCGAGCGGCACGGAATCGAGGTGCTCGCCTCGTCCTCTCTGTACGAGACGGCGCCGCAGGGCGAGGTCACCGATCAGCCCGACTTCCTGAACGCGTGCCTGCGCGTGCGCACCCTGCTGCGCGCCGAGCACCTGCTCGACGCGTGCAAGGCGGTCGAGCGCGAGCTCGGCCGTGAGCCCGGCGGGCCTCGCCACGGGCCGCGGCCGATCGACGTGGACGTGCTGCTGCTCGGCGAATGCGTGCTCGAGACAGAGCGCCTGTCGCTCCCGCATCGCGAGGTCACCTCGCGGCGCTTCGTGCTCGAGCCGCTGCTCGAGCTCGACCCGGAGCTGAGCCTTCCCGACGGCACGCCGCTGGCGGAACGACTCGCCGCGCTCGGCGATCAGCCCGTGCGCCGCCTCGGCGCCTTCTGAGCGCGCGCGAACCCCCCGAGATGGGGGGTTCTCTCGCCCCGCTGGTTCCTTCCGGGGCGCGGCGGAGGAACGGTAGAGGGCGATGGAGGAAACGACACTGGAGCTCGCCCACTTCCGCGGCGACGACGACCCGTCGCTCGTCGCGGCCGCGCTCGCCTGCCGCGCCTGCCTGTCGGGCGACGTCGAGTGGTCCCTGCGCGTCGACGACTTCGACGGCGAGGTCGAGTGCCGCTGCCGTGACTGCGGTTACGTGCGCGAGGTCTCGCTCACCTCGGAGCAGACCCTGCGCCTTTCGCTCTCGGGCGAGTAGCGTTCCCGGCGAGATGCCGGACACTCAGGCGCGGACGGACGCCCTAGAGGTCATCGTCGAGTTGCTGGGCGCGCTCGACGGCGAGCCCGGCCCGGACGAAAAAAACGTCGGGGCGCACCCGGCCGAGCCGGGTGCTTCCGCACAGGGCTTCTACGACCGGCTCTGCGAGGGCATGTGCCGGACCGCCGCGATGTCGCGCGCCGGACTGCTGCTCTACGACGACGCGCGCCAGCTCGTGGTGCCCGTCGGCAGCCACGGAATCGAGTCCGAGCTGCTCGCCGAGATCTACGGGACGCTCGAGGAGACCCCGATCGCCCAGGTCGCGCTCTCCGAGGACCGCGTCGTCGAGATCACGGGCGACCTCGAGCGCTGGATCCCGGTCCGCTACGCGCACTTCGAGGGCATCGAGACGCTCACCTGCACACCCGTGTCCGCCGCGGGCCGGCTGCTCGGCGTGATCTTCGCCGACCGCGGAGGCACGCGATTCGTGCTCAGGGACGACGAGCGCCACGCCATGTGGACCCTCGGCAAGACGGCCGCGCTCGCCGCGAGCGTCCGGATCGCGACGAGTCAGCAGGGCCGGGCCCGGCTGCTGCAGGCGCGCATCGATCTCGCGCGCGAGATCCACGACCGCGTCGTCCAGCGCCTGTTCGGCGTCTCGCTCGTGCTCGGCTCGGAGCATGGCCTCTCCGAGGAGGCACGCCGCCGCTGTGCGGACGAGATGCAGGCCGCGCTCGCCGACCTGCGCGAGGCGCTCGCCAGGCCGCTCGCACCGGCGAGCACCGCGACCGGGGCGACGCTGCGCGACGAGCTGGCGCGCCTCGGCCGTCACTACAAGGACCTGCCGCTCGAGGTCGACTGGGACGAGGGCGTCGAGGTGCCGGAGGAGGTCGAGCCGCTCGCGCAGTCGGTGCTCGCGGAGGCGCTCCGCAACGCTCACAAGCACGCCGATCCCACGAGCGTCCGCGTGCACCTGGGACGTAGCGACGGCACGTTCCTGCTCGAGGTGAGGAACGACGGCATCCGCCCGGGCTCACGAGGGACGGGAATGGGTCTGCGCCTCGCCGCGGTCGAGGCCCTGCAGCGGGGCGCGATCGTCGAGTTCGGCCCCGAGGCGAAGGGCGCCTGGCGCGTCCGGCTCGTGGTGCCCGTCGGCGAGGACGAGGCGGATTGAGCCCTGAGCGCAATCTGCGCGTGCTCGTGGTCGACGACCACGACGTCGTGCACTGGGGCTTCCGCCTGCTGCTGACGGAGCAGCCGTGGGTGGAGCGCTGCCTGACCGCTTCGAGCGTCGAGGAGGCGCTCGCGATGGCACGACGCTATGAGCCGCACGTCGCGCTCGTCGATCTGTTCCTCGGCGAGGAGTCGGGGGCCGAGCTCTGCGAGGCGATCCGGCGCGAGTCTCCGCACACGCGCGTCCTCCTGATCTCGGGCGCCGGCTGGATCTCGCCGCAGGCGGCGAAGGCGGCGGGCGCGTCGGGCTTCGTCTCGAAGGACTGGTCGGCACACGACGTGGCGATGGCCGTGCGCATGGTCGGCAAGGGCATGACGATGTTCGCGCCGCGTGCCGAGCAGCCCGCCGCGCCGCTCTCCGACCGCGAGCGCGAGGTGCTGATCCACATGGCCTCGGGCGCGACGAACAAGGAGATCGCGGAGCGGCTCTTCCTCTCGCCGCACACCGTCAAGGAGCACACGAGCGCGCTCTACCGGAAGCTCGGCGTCCGCAACCGGGCGGAGGCCGTGCAGCGGGCCGAGCGCCTCGGGCTGACGGCGTAGCGACCCGATACGGCACAGCGCCGGTCCCGCAGAGCGGAACCGACGCCGGAGGGAGGGGAAATGCGAGCGTGCGCACCCGGCCGAGCCGGGTGCTTCGCATCATCAAACGGCGCAAAGGATGACGCGCCGCCTGATGACTAGTATACTAGCCGACGTGCGGATAGCGCTCAGTGACAGAGCAGGCGGCGTTGCCGCGCGCGACCAGGTCTATCTCGCTCTGCGCGACTCGATCGTCCGCGCCGAGCTCGAGCCGGGCCGCCGCCTGTCGGAGAACGAGCTCGCGGAGCTGCTCGGCGTGAGCCGGACGCCCGTCCGCGAGGCGCTGGCCCGCCTTCGCGACGAGCGGCTCGTGGCGATCGTTCCGCAGCTCGGCACCTTCGTCACCCTGATCTCCGACGAGGCGATCGAGGACGCCGCCTTCGTGCGCGAGGCGCTCGAGTGCAGCGCGATCCGCCTGGCCACGGAGCGCGCCTCGACCCACGCGCTCGAGGAGCTGCAGGCGAACCTGGCGGCGCAGGACCGCGCCGAGGCGACGGGCGACGTCGAGGCCTTCGACCTGCTCGACGACTCGCTCCACCGCTCGCTCTGCGAGCTGTCCGGGCGCGAGATCGCCTGGGCGCTGAGCCGGCGCGCGAACGGCCACCTCGACCGCGTCCGGCGACTGAGTCTTCCGGAGCCCGGGTACCTCGCCGAGATGGTGGCCGAGCACCGCGAGGTGGTGGCCGCCGTCGCGGCCGGTGACGCCGATGGCGCCGAGGAGGCGCTGCGCCACCACCTGCGCATGGTCCTGTCGAGCCTGCCGCAGATCCGCGCCGCCCACCCCGACTACTTCGAGGAGAGCTAGAGACACATGGCAGTAGCAACCAGGGGCAGCAGGGAGGACGCCCTCTCCGGGGACGTACGCCTGCGCCTCTACGAGGAGATGGTGCTGAGCCGCGTCTTCGAGACGGAGGCGGAGCGCCAGTACAAGGCGGCGAAGATCGGCGGCTACTGCCACCTCTCGTCGGGACAGGAGGCGGCCACCGTCGGCGTCGTCCACACCATGACGCCCGACGACCTGCTCGTGACCGGCTACCGCTGCCACGGCTTCGCGCTCGCGCGCGGCGTCAGCCCGGACGCCGTGATGGCCGAGCTGTTCGGCCGCGTCGACGGCTGCGCCCACGGCCGCGGCGGCTCGATGCACCTGCTCGACGTCGGCCAGGGCTTCTACGGCGGCTGGGGCATCGTCGCGGGCCAGCTCCCGGTGGCGACCGGCCTCGCGCTCGCGCTCGTCCGCCAGGGCCGCTCGAGCGCCGTTGTCTGCGAGCTCGGCGACGGCGCGGTGAACATGGGCGCCTGGCACGAGTCCCTCAACCTGGCCGCGCTCTGGCACCTGCCGATCGTCTTCCTCGTGATCAACAACGAGTACGGCATGGGCACTTCGGTGGGGCGCGCCTCCGCGGAGCCCGAGCTCTGGCGGCGCGCCTCCGCGCACCGCATGCACGGCGAGCGCGTCGACGGCGACGACCTCGACGCGGTCGTCGAGGCGAGCGGCCGGCTGCTGAGCGCCGCCCGCGACGAGCGCAGGCCGGCGGTGCTCGAGCTCATGACCTACCGCTATCGCGGCCACTCCGTGGCCGACGCCGGCCTCGCCTACCGCACGCGCGAGGAGATCGCCGCGCGCCAGGCGCTCGACCCGATCGTGCGCGTGAAGGAGCAGCTGCTCGAGGCGGGCGTCTCGGCCGAGGAGCTCGATGCGATCGACCGGCGCGCCGACGAGCGCGTTGCAGCCGCGGTGAGCTTCGCCGACGCGAGCCCCGAGCCCTCGCTCGACCGGCTCGCGGCGGGCATGTACGCCCCCGGCAGCGCCGACCAGTTCGAGCGCATGCGGCCCGGGAGCCCGTTCGGTGAGGAGGCGCTCACCTTCGACGCGGGGCTGGGCGCATGACCGTCACCACGACCACCACGCAGACCTCCACGGGCGTCGAGACGATGACCTATCGCGAGGCGCTTCGCCTCGCCATGCGCGAGGAGCTCGCGCGCGACGAGCGCGTCTTCGTCATGGGCGAGGAGGTCGGCGTCTTCGACGGCTCCTACAAGGTGACCGCCGGGCTGATGGACGAGTTCGGTCCCGATCGCGTCCGCGACACGCCGATCTCGGAGGAGGGCTTCGTCGGCGCGGGCGTCGGCGCCGCGATGCTCGGCGAGCGCCCGGTCGTCGAGATCATGACGATCAACTTCCTGCTGGTGGCGATGGACCAGGTGATCAACCACGCGGCGAAGGTCGGCGCGATGTTCGGCGGCGAGGTGCGCTGCCCGCTCGTGATCCGCACCCCGAACGGCGCGGGCAACCAGCTCACCGCGCAGCACTCGCAGTCATTCGAGGGCTGGTTCGCGTCGACGCCCGGCCTGAAGGTCGTCGCGCCCGCGAACCCGGCGGACGCCAAGGGCCTCCTGAAGGCGGCGATCCGCGACGAGGACCCCGTGCTGGTGATCGAGAACCTGCCCCTCTACAAGCAGAAGGGCGAGGTCCCCCTCGACCCGGAGCACGTCACGCCGATCGGCCGCGCGCGGATCGTGCGGCCGGGGCGCGATCTCACGATCGTGGCGCACTCCTATGCCGTCACCCGTTCCCTCGAGGTTGCCGAGCGGCTCGCCGCGGAGGGGATCGAGGCCGAGGTGGTCGACCTGCGCTCGCTGCGCCCGCTCGACGTCGAGACGATCGCCGAGTCGGTGGCGCGCACCCATCGCGCTCTCTGCGTCGAGGAGGGCTGGCCGAGCTACGGCGTGACCGCGGAGATCGCGGCGCGGATCGGCAAGGCCTCGTTCGACGACCTGGATGCTCCGGTCGAGCGCGTCGGAATGGCGGAGGTCCCGCTGCCCTACGCGAAGAATCTCGAGCTCGCCGCGATGCCGGGCGCCGAGCGGATCGCCGCCGCGGCGCGCTCGCTGCTCGCCGCCTAGACCCGCGGCAGGGCGTCGATCCGGTCGATCCAGGCGCTCAGCCGGTGATGCCGGTCCTCGAGCTCGCAGCCGCTCCTCGAGGATGCGGTGGAAGAGCTCGTCGTCCGCGGGGGCGCGGCCCTTCGCGTACTTGAGGAACGGGAAGGCCGCGAGGTCCGCCGCCGACAGCTCGCCGAACAGGTAGTCGCGCCCGTCCAGGTGCTCGTCCAGCACGTCGAGCCACCCGCGCATCCGCGCACCCAGAGCGTCCACCAGCTCAGTGTCGGGCGAGGACCTCTCGAGCTCCTCCTCGATCGTGTTGGGTGCCGCCTTCCAGACCTCGTTGAACCACTCGAGGAACACGTCGACCTGCGCGCGCGTCGACGGCGAGCGGGGGAACAGGTGGGGCTCGGGATAGCGCTCGTCGAGGAAGCGCATGATGCGCGTCGAATCGGCGACCACCTCGCCGTCGTCGACGATCACGGGGACGAGCGGCTGGCCCGACACCTCGATCACCGGCGAGCGGTCCTCGTAGGAGATCTCGACCGACTCTGCCTCGAGCCCCTTGCGCGCCAGGGCGAGCGCCACGCGCTCCACGTTTGTGCTGAATGGCGCTCGGTAGAGCGTGATCACCCCCCGAGCATAGGCGCCGACCCCCCCAGGCGGGGGGTAGCGTCGGAACCCTTGTAACCCCGGGACCTCCATCGCGAAAGGTTCTATGTATGGCCCCCGCCCCGACCATTGCCCTGCTCTTTCCCGGCCAGGGCAGCCAGACCGATGGCATGCGCGAGATCGTCGAGCGCCGCCGTCCCGACCTGCTCGAGCTCGCGCTCGGCGAGGTCGGCGACGACCTGTTCGACCGCGCGGCCGACGGCACCCGCTGGGCGCAGCCCGCGATCTACTGCGCGGCGCTCGCCGGCTGGGAGGAGCTGCGCGACCGGATCGAGCCGCCGGCGCTGATGGCCGGGCACTCGCTCGGAGAGATCGGCGCGCTCACGGCGGCCGGCGCGATCGCCGCCGACGACGGGCTGCGGCTCGTGGCCGCGCGCGGGCGCCTCATGCAGGAGGCGGCCGAGGAGACGGGCGACGGCGGCATGATCGCCGTGCGCGCCCGCGGAGACCGCACGGCCATCGACGAGGTCGCCGCTGAGACGGGCCTCCAGATCGCGAACGACAACGCGCCCGACCAGCTCGTGCTGTCCGGCGCCACCGCCGCGCTCGACGAGGCCGAGACGAAGCTCGCGGAGCGCAAGGTGCGCGCGAAGCGCCTGCCCGTCGCCGGCGCGTTCCACTCGCGCCTGATGGAGCCGGCCGTCGAGCCCTTCCGCGCGGTCGTCGCCGACATCGACGTGCGCGAGCCGGACGTCCCCGTTCTCTCGTGCGTGACCGCCGAGCCCTTCGACGACATCCCGGCCCGCCTGGTCGAGGCGCTCACCAGCCCGGTGCGCTGGCTCGACGTGATGCGCGAGCTCGAGCGCCGCGGGGCCGAGCGCTATGTCGAGACCGGCCCCGGCCGCGTGCTCACGAACCTCGTCCGCAAGTCAATCGACGGCGCCGACGCTGAGGCGCCGCTCGCCGAGGAAGCGGAGGCCGCTCGTGCCTGAGGGACGCTTCAGCACCGCGGTGGCCACCCGCCCGGCCCGCGCCGAGCGCAGCCTGCGCACGGCGGCGATCGCCTCCGTCGAGATGGTCGTCCCGGAGCGCGTGATCGGCAACGACCTCGTTGCCGATTGGGCCGGCGTGACCGAGCAGTGGATCGCCCACCGCACGGGCGTCCAGGAGCGCCGTTACGCGGGCGAGGGCGAGAGCGTCGTCACGCTTGCCACCGACGCCGGCCGCGCGGCACTCGCGGCGGCCGACCTCGACGCTTCCGAGCTCGACCTCGTGCTGGTGGCGACGCTGTCGCCCGACGAGATCACTCCCAACGCCGCGCCGCTCGTGGCCACCGAGCTCGGCGCGCAGCATGCGGGCGCCATGGACGTCGGCGCGGCCTGCACCGGCTTCCTGTCCGCGCTCTCGCTCGCCTCAGCACAGGTGGAGGGCGGCCGTGCCGACCACGTGCTCGTGATCGGGGCGGACTTCCTGAGCCGCTTCATCGACCGCACCGACAAGGGCACCGCGGCGCTGTTTGCCGACGGCGCGGGAGCCGCGGTTGTCGCGCCCGCGAACGGCAACGGCGGCGCGATCGGCGACATCGTCCTTCATTGCGACGGCGTCGGCGGCCCGGCGATTCGCGCCTCTCACGAGGAGCAGAGGATCCGCATGCAGGGCCACGACACCTTCAAGGCCGCCGTGCACCGCATGTCCGAGGCGACCATCGAGGCCGCGGAGCGCTCCGGCGTCGAGCTGGACGACATCGACCTGTTCGTCTACCACCAGGCCAACATCCGCATCCTGCGGGCGGTGGCGGAGAAGCTCGACATCGACGAGTCGCGCGTGGTCGACTGCATCGACCGCTACGGGAACACGTCGTCGGCGACGCTGCCGATCGCCCTCGTCGACGCGCGTGAGCGCGGCATGCTCGACCCCGGCGACACGGTGCTGCTGGCGGCATTCGGCGCAGGCTTCACCTGGGGTGCGGGGGTGGTCGAATGGCCGGCATGAACGGCCGCCCGGAGGGCTCCGCGCTCGTCACGGGCGCCTCGCGCGGCATCGGCGCCGCGATCGCGAAGGCGCTCGCCGCCGAGGGCTGGCCCGTCGGTGTCAACTACCGCAGCGGCGCGGATGGCGCCGAGGCCGTCGTCGAGGAGATCAAGTCCGCCGGCGGCAGTGCGGTCGCGCTTCAGGGCGACATCGCCGATCCGGAGACCGCGGAGAAGCTGTTCGGGACCCTCGAGGAGGAGTTCGGGCCCGTGCTCGTGCTCGTCAACAACGCGGGTGTCACGGCCGACGGCCTGTCGCCGCAGATCGACGACGAGGACTGGGTGCGCGTGATCGACACGAACCTGAACGCCGCCTTCCGGCTGACCCGCCGGGCGCTGCGGCCCATGATCCGCTCGCGCTTCGGGCGCGTCGTCAACATCGCCTCGATCGTCGGCGGCGTGCGCGCGAATCCCGGCCAGGCGAACTACGCCGCGTCGAAGGCCGGTCTCGTCGCGATGACGAAGACCGTGGCCGCCGAGGTGGCGCGCCGCGGCGTGACCGTGAACGCCGTCGCCCCCGGCCTGATCCAGACGGACATGACCGAGGGCATCGGAGAAAACTTGCTCGAGCACGTCCCCGCCCGCCGCGCCGGTACGCCGGACGACGTGGCGGAGGCCGTGCGCTTCCTGGCGTCGGATGGCGCCGGATATGTGACGGGCGTCTGCCTGACCGTCGACGGAGGATTGACGGCCTAAGCAGGGCGTCCAGGTAACCAAGGAGAGGAGTGCAATGGCAGCTACCGCTACACGTGAAGAGATCGAGAGCCGGGTGTTCAAGGCCCTCGAGGAGTTCGGCGCCGAGCCGGACCAGATCAACGCCGACGCCGAATTCGAGGCGCTCGACGTCGATTCGCTCGACCTTGTCGAGCTCGCCCAGATCGTCGAGGACGAGTACGGCGTGCAGCTCAAGGGCGAGGACATGGAGGGCATCAAGACCGTCCGTCAGGCCGTCGACCTGGTCATGTCGAAGCTGGGATGACTCGAACCGTCGTCATAACCGGAGTCGGCGCGGTCACGCCTCTCGGCGTGGGCGCCCGCACCCTGCACGAGCGCTGGAGCGCCGGGGTGTCCGGGATCGAGGACGGCTACGGTCGCGCCTCCGAGTTCGAGCCCAAGGAGCACCTCTCGGTCAAGGAGGTGCGCCGCTCGGACCGCTTCACGCAGTTCGCCCTCGCCGCCGCCAAGGAGGCGATCGAGGACGCGGGCTGGGAGGACGGCCCGCCCGGTGACCCCGAGCGCGCCGCCTGCGTGATCGGCACCGGGATCGGAGGCATCGGCACACTCGAGTCGCAGCACATCGTCATGCGCGATCAGGGGGCGGACAAGATCTCGCCCCTCTCGATCCCGCTGCTGATGGCGAACGCTGCGTCCGGCGTGGTCGCGATGAAGTACGACCTGCGCGGCCAGTCCTACGGGACCGTGTCCGCCTGCGCCGCCGGCGCCCACGCGATCGGCACGGCCGAGCGGATGATCCGCTACGGCGACGCCGACGTGGTCGTGACCGGCGGGAGCGAGGCGGCGATCACGCCGCTCGCCACCGCGGCCTTCGCGAAGATGGACGCGCTGTCGGACAGCGGCGTCTCGCGCCCGTTCGACAAGCGCCGTGACGGCTTCGTCATGGGTGAGGGCGCGGGCGTGCTCGTGCTCGAGGACGAGGAGGCCGCCAAGGCGCGCGGCGCCCGCATCCTCGGCTACGTGCGCGGCTACGCCGCCACCTCCGACGCCCACCACCTGACGGCCCCCGAGCCGAATGGCCGCGGAGCGTCGAAGGCGATCGAGCTCGCCCTGAAGGACGCGGGCCTGTCGGCGGACGAGATCGTCTACATCAACGCCCACGGCACCTCGACTCCGCTGAACGACCGTGCCGAGACGAACGCCATCAAGGCGGCGCTCGGCGACGAGCTGGCGGCGAAGGTGCCGGTCAGCTCGACCAAGTCGGCGATCGGGCATCTGCTCGGCGCGGCCGGCGCGGTCGAGTCGATCGCGACCCTGCTCGCCCTGCGCGACCGGATCGCCCCGCCGACCCTGAACTACGAGGAGCCCGACGAGGGGCTCGACCTGGACTACGTCCCGAACGAGGCACGCCCGCTGCAGAACGGCGAGGTGCGCGCGATCGGGATCTCAAATGCATTCGGATTTGGAGGCCATAACGCCGTGCTCTGCCTGGAGGCTTCATGAGCGCACTCGCTGAGAGGACGATGGATCGTCAGCGGACGAACGGCCGCGGGCCGCAGCACACCGCTGTCGCTGCCCGGGAGCCGCGGACGCTGTACGGCGTACGAGCGCCTAGAGGTGCTCTGCGACCCCGGCTCGCTGCACGTGATCCGCTCGACGGTGCTCCCGCGCCGCGAGCAGAAGCGTCTGCAGGAGGGCGACGGCGTCGTGGGCGCCTCCGGGACGATCGGCGGACGGCCGGTGTACTGCTACGCGCAGGATCAGAAGTTCGCCGGCGGCTCGCTCGGCGAGGCGCACGCGGACACGATCGTGCGCGTGATGGAGCTCGCCGGCCGCGCCGGTGCGCCGGTGATCGGATTCGTGGCATCGGGCGGGGCCCGCATGGACGACGGCATCGCCGCGCTCGGTGGCTACGGCCGCATCTTCCGCGAGAGCGTTCGCCTGTCGGGCCGCGTTCCGCAGATCTCCGTGATCACGGGCGTGTCGGCGGGCGGCGGGGCCTACTCGCCGGCCCTCACCGACTTCGTCGTGATGACCGAGGGCTCGGCGATGTTCCTGACCGGGCCGGGCGTTGTCCGCGAGGTCATGGGCGAGGACGTCTCGCTCGAGGAGCTCGGCGGCCCGCGCGTGCACGCGAAGAACGGCGTCTGCCAGTTCGTGGTGGAGGACGACGTCGACGCGATCCGGAAGGTGCGCGAGCTGCTCGCGTACCTCCCCACGAGCGCCGGCGACCGGCCGCCGCTCGGGCCGCCGGCGGGGATCCCGGGCTTCGACCCGTCCTCGCTCGTGCCCGAGTCCCAGCGCCAGGTCTATGACGTCCGTGACGTGATCACCGCGCTCGTGGACGGTGGCGAGCTGCTCGAGGTCTCTCAACGCTGGGCGCGCAACATGGTCACCTGCTTCGCCCGCATCGAGGGGCGTCCGGTAGGTGTGATCGCCAACCAGCCGTGGTACCTGGGTGGTGTGATCGACGCCGACGCATCGCAGAAGGCCGCGAAGTTCGTGCGCATCTGCAACTCGTACGGGCTGCCGCTCGTGGTGCTCGTCGACACGCCGGGCTTCCTTCCGGGCACGAAGCAGGAGGGCCTCGGCGTGATCCGTCACGGCGCGAAGCTCCTGCACGCGTTCGCCGAGGCCGTCGTGCCGAAGGTGACGGTGGTGCTGCGCAAGGCCTTCGGCGGCGGCTACATCACGATGAACTCGAAGGATCTCGGCGCGGACCTCGCGCTGGCGTGGCCGGATGCCGAGATAGGAATCATGGGCCCGACGCAGGCCGTGGGAATCGTCAACCGGCGCGAGATCGCGGCGGCCGACGACCCCGAGGCAGAGCGCGAGCGCCTCGCCGCGGAGTACGCGGAGGGGCACGTGTCGGCCGTCGTGGCCGCGCGTGAGGGCCACATCGACGAGCTCGTCGAGCCCTCGGACACCCGCCGTCGCCTCGCGGGAGCGCTCCACGCGCTCTCGCACGCGGGCAACCACGGCAACGGTGGAGGGAACATCCCGCTGTGACCACGTACGTCGCACTGGGAGACAGCTTCACCGCCGGGCTCGTGCCCGGGGAGCCGCGCTGGCCGGACGAGATCGCCCGCGAGCTCGGCCCGGACACCCGCTACGAGAACCTCGCGGAGGTCGGGGCAACGAGCGAGCAGGTCGAGATGGTCCAGCTCGAGCGGGCCCTCGCCCTGCGGCCCGATCTCGTGACGCTCGTTTGCGGCGCCAACGACGTGCTCGAGTCGACGCGCCCGGATCCCGACGAGTACGCCCAGCGGCTGGCGCGCATGTTCCGGCGCCTGCGCCGCGAGGCGCCGGGCGCCGAGATCCTGTCGGCCACCTATCCCGACATCTCGCGCTTCCTCGACCTGCGCCCGCGCTCGCGTGCGCGCGTGGAGAAGGGCATGGAGCTCTTCAACGCGGCCGCCCGCAAGGTGGCGCGCGCGGAGGGCATCGTGCTGCTCGAGGGCTTCGACCATCCGGCCGTGCGGGATCGCACGACCTTCGGCGAGGACGGCTTCCATCCCTCCGAGGAGGGCCATCGCCGGGCGGCGATGGAGTTCCTGCGGGCGCTGCGCTCGCGCTTGGGCACGCAGTGGCGGCGGCGGGTGCGCTCGGCATGAACGTCTTCGAGCGCAAGTTCGACTCGCTCTCGCTCGGCGATCGCTACGTCACGCGCGGCCGCACGATCGGCGAGTCCGACATCACCGCCTTCGCGACGCTGACCGGGGACACGCACCCGCAGCACACGGATGCCGAGTGGGCCGCGAGCAGCCGCTTCGGCGAGCGCATCGCGCACGGCCTGCTCGTGCTCTCCTACGCCGCGGGGCTGATGCCGTTCGATCCGGAGCGGATCGTGGCGCTGCGCCGCGTGGCCGACGTCGTCTTCAAGCAGCCCGTCCGCATCGGGGACACGCTGCACGTGGAGGGCGAGATCACCGGCCTGCGCGAGATCGACGCGTCCACCGGCCTCGTCGAGACGCGCTGGCGCGTCATGAACCAGCGCGGGAAGCTCGTGTCGCTGGCCCGCGTCGAGCTCGTCTGGCGCCGCGAGAGCATGCCGCTCGTCGAAGAGCGGATGGCGGACACAGAGCCCGTCCTGATCTGATGCTCGCCGGCAAACGCCTCCTCATCACGGGGGTGCTGACGAAGGGCAGCATCGCCTACTCGGTGGCCGAGCGCGCGCAGCAGGAGGGCGCCGAGATCGTGCTCACCGGCTTCGGGCGCACGCGGCGCATGACCGAGCGCGCGGCGGCGCGGTTGCCGGAGCCGCCGGACGTGCTCGAGCTCGACGTGAACAACCCGTCCGACTTCGAGGCGCTGCGCGGCGAGCTCGAGTCGCGCTGGGGCGGGATCGACGGCGCGCTGCACGCGATCGCCTTCGCGCCCGGGGACGCGCTCGGCGGCAACTTCATGAGCGCCCCGTCCGAGTCGGCGGAGATCGCCTTCAAGACGAGCGCCTACTCGTTCAAGGCGCTGGCCGAGGCGCTGCGGCCGCTCGCGCAGCCCGGCTCGAGCCTCGTCGCGCTCGACTTCGACGCCAGCGTGGCCTGGCCGGTGTACGACTGGATGGGCGTGGCGAAGGCCGCGCTCGAGTCGATCTCGCGCTACCTGGCGCGGGATCTGGGCGAGTCGGGGGTCCGCGTGAACCTCGTCTCGGCCGGTCCGGTCGACACTCCGGCCGCGGGCGGCATTCCGGGGTTCGACGAGCTCGCGGCGCTCTGGGAAAAGCAGGCACCGATGGGGTGGGACACGAAGGATCCCGTCGCCGTGGCCGACGCCGTGCTGTTCCTCCTCTCGGACTGGTCGCGGGCGGTCTCCGGCGAGATCCTGCACGTGGACGGCGGCTTCCACGCCATGGGCGCGCCGCTTCGGGGATGATCCCCGCCCTGTGCTGCTCGCGATAGACGTCGGCAACACGCAGACCCACGTCGGCCTCTTCGAGGGCGACCAGCTCCACGAGCACTGGCGCTATTCGACGGCGCGCTTCGCCACGGCGGACGAGCTGGCGGTCGCGCTGTCGGGCCTGCTCGGCCTGCGCGGCGCCTCGCTGGCCGACGTTCGGGCGGCGATGGTCTCCTCCGTCGTGCCGAACCTCGCGCACGAGTTCGAGCAGCTCATCGAGCGCTACCTCGGCGGCCGCGGCGCGCTCGTCGGGCCCGCCGTCAAGACGGGCATGCCGATCCGGATCGACCGCCCGCAGGAGCTCGGCGCCGACCGGCTGGTGAACGCCGTCGCGGCGTACGACCGCGTCGGCGGCGCCTGCATCGCGGTCGACTTCGGGACCGCGATCAACTACGACGTGGTCTCGGCCGCGGGCGAGTACCTCGGCGGCGTGATCTCGCCCGGCATCGAGATCTCGCTCGAGGCGCTCAGCGCCAGGGCGGCCCGCCTGCCGCGCGTGGAGATCACGAAGCCGCGCCACGCGATCGGCAAGGGCACGCAGGAGGCGATCCAGGCCGGGGTCGTCTACGGCTTCGCGGGCCAGGTCGACGGGATCCTCCTGCGGCTCCGCGAGGAGCTCGGCGAGGAGGCCACCGCGATCGCGACCGGCGGCTACGCGGGGGCGATCACCCCGTTCTGCGACCAGGTGGACGAGACGGACGACCTGCTGACGCTGACGGGCCTGAAGCTCATCTGGGAGCGCAACGCGTCCTGAGTTGTTGCCGTGGCGGGCCCACCGTTGGGTGTTGGCTCGGTAGAACGGCGGCTATGAAGGGGGAGGATCCGGGCGGTCCCGGAGGTCCTATCTACGTTTCCCGCATATTCCGGGGAAAACGTAGATCGGAGGAGCGACCGCGATACTACGAGCTCGCGAAGGCCAAGCAGCATGGGCTCGTTCGAAGCGCGCGCAGCTGCTCGGCGCTCGGCTTCGGACCGCGCCTACATCGACTACCGAATCCGGATCCGGGTCGGCTCGCACCGTCGTGCACCGCGGGGTTCTCGCCGCTGGCGCCCATCCCGTCGAATCTCGGTCTGCGCTGGATGGCCGCCGTGCTCGCCGGCGGCGACGGGGCGGCCCTTGGCCACATGGCCGCCGCGCAGCTGTATCGCCTGCGCGGTGGGTTCCGGGTTCCCGTCGACGTGATCGCGCCGCGGGCCCGGCGCCCGCGCAGGGGCATCCGCTTCCATCGCGTCGTGCTGCCCGCGGACGAGCTGACCGTCGTCGAGGGGATCCCGGTGACCACCGTTCCGCGCACGATCCTCGACTGCGCGGCCACTGCGACAGCGCGGGAGGTCGAGCGGATGCTGAACGAGGCCGAGGTGCTTCGCCTACACGACCAGCTCTCGCTGCTCGACCTCCTTCATCGCCACCCGACACGCGCGGGCAGCGTGAACGTCCGAACGGCGCTCGAGAAGCGCGCCGAGGGCGCCACCGTCACCAAGCGGGAGCTCGAGGAGCGCTTCATCCCGTTCCTCGACGGGATAGGCGTCCGGAGGCCGGAGGTGAACGCGCTCGTCCACGCCGGCGGCAGGACGTTCGAGGTCGACTGCGTCTGGCGCGCGGAGCGGGTGGTGGTCGAGCTCGACGGCCGGCAGTTCCACGACGCCGCGGAGGCCTTCGAGCTCGATCGCCTGCGCGACCGGGCGCTCGTGACGGCCGGCTGGGCGGTGCTGAGGGTCACCTGGCGGCAGCTTGGGTCGGGCCGCGAGGCCCTCGCGCGCGACCTCACCGCGCTGCTGGTCGCGCGGCGCGCGGCAGCCTAGGCTTTCTCCCATGGGTCTCTTCCGCCGCCGCCCCAAGCCGCAGGGCGTGCCCACGTACACGAACGCCGCCGTGATCGAGCGGATCGCGCGCGAGAACGGCGTGGACCACGAGACCGCGCGGCGCTGGTTCGGCGAGATGCTCGTCTTCCTCGACCTGTGCGCGACGTCGGGCGAGATGCTCTCGCCTCCGAAGCCGGTCGACGCCGCCTGGCACGCGTTCATCCTGCACACGCGCGACTACGAGGCCTACTGCAAGGAGCGCTTCGGCCGGGTGATCCATCACCAGCCGACCGGCGAGCCGGACCCGAGCGCCTACGCGCGGGCCTTTGAGGCACGCTCGGGGTCCGGGACCATGGACACCACGATCTGGGCCATCCCGGCGGCCGCCACGGTGGCGGGCGAGGCCGCGCCCTCGGAGCCTGCGGAGGACCGCGGGGAGAGCGGCCAGGACGTGGGTGGGACGATCGAGGACCACGGCTCCGACTGGGGCGAGAGCTCGAGCGGGGGCGACTCCGGAAGCAGCGACTCCGGTAGCAGCGACTCGGGCGGAGGCTCCTCGTGCGGCGGTGGGGGCTCCTCCTGCGGCGGCGGCTCCTCGTGCGGCGGAGGCGGCGGATGAGGCTGACCGATCCCTGGACGCTCGGCGGCGTCCCGGTCGAGAACCGGGTCCTGCTCGCCCCGCTGGCCGGCATCGGCAACTGGTTCGTGCGCCTGCAGGCGCGCCGGCACGGCGCCGGCCTCGCTTTCTCCGAGATGGTCTCGAGCCACGGGCTCGCCTATGGCAACGAGCGCACGGTGCGCGAGTTCCTGCGCATCGACCCCGACGAGCACCCCGTCTCGATGCAGCTCTTCGGCCACGACCCGGACGTGATGCGCGAGGCCGCCGCGCTGGTGGCCGCCGCGGGCGCCGACCTGATCGACCTCAACATGGGCTGCCCCGTCAGGAAGGTCTGCAAGACGGGCGCCGGCGCCGCCCTGCTCGACGACCCCGGCCGCGCGCTCGCAATCGCGCGCGCGGCGGCGGAGGGCAGCGGCCTGCCGGTCACCGTCAAGCTGCGCCCCGGCCAGACACCCGGCGACCTGCGCGGCTACGACCTCGCCGTCCGGCTCGCGGCCGAGCCCGGCGTGGCCGCGATCTCCTTCCACCCCCGCCACGCCTCGCAGCAGCACAGCGGCCGCCCGGACTACGCCCTCGCCCGCCGCCTGTCCGGCGAGCTGCCCGTGCCGATGATCCTGTCCGGCGGCCTCGCGAGCGACGACGAGGCGCGCACCGCCTTCGAGGAGAGCGGCGCCGACGCGATCATGCTCGCGCGCGGATCGCTCGGCGACCCATGGCGCTTCGGGCGGCTGCTCGGGACCTACGACGGCGAGCCCGAGCCGCACGAGGTGGCCGCCGAGATGCTCTGGGTGATCGAGCGCGCCGAGGAGCACCTGGGGGTCGATCGCGCGAGCCGCTACCTGCGCAAGTTCTATCCCTGGTACGCCGATCGGCTCGGGTTCACGAAGCGCGAGAGGGAGCCGCTCGTGACGGCCGCGACGACCGCCCGCGCACGCGAGCTGTGGAGCGAGATTCGGGAGCGGGAAACGCTGCTCGCCGCGTAGGCGGACAGGGTGCCCGGTGCTAGACTGCGCCGTCCCTCCGAGCCGGTCGAACGCGGAGGGTTTTCTTATGGCACGCGACACCGTTCTCACAGCCGAAGGCCTTGAAGAACTCAAGGTCAAGATCGAATACCTGCGCGGCGAGCGCCGCCGCGAGGTGGCTGCGCGCATCAAGGAGGCGCGCGAGTTCGGCGACATCTCGGAGAACTCCGAGTACGACGACGCGAAGAACGAGCAGGCGATGCTCGAGAAGCAGATCGCGGACCTCGAGGAGCGCCTCGCGAGTGCCCGCGTCATCGACGAGAAGTCGGTCGACACGGACGTCGTCAACGTCGGCGCCACGGTTCACGTGAAGGACCAGAAGACCGAGAAGTCGCAGAAGTTCAAGATCGTCGGCTCGGCCGAGGCCGACCCCGCGAACGCGAAGCTCTCGAACGAGTCGCCGGTGGGCAAGGCGCTGCTCGGCCACAAGCGCGGCGAGACCGTGACGGTCGCCGTTCCCCGCGGCCCCGCGCGCAAGCTCAAGATCACGAAGATCGAGCGCTAGCCTCGCGCGAGCATGTCCGCCGAGGAGTCCGAGCGCGCCTCCTCGACAGAGGCCGATCGCAGGGCGAAGCTCGAACGCATCCGCGCGCGCGGCATCGATCCGTTCCCGCACGCCTTCGCCGGCGTGACGCCCGTCGGGGACGTCCACGCCGCACATGACGGCCTCGCCGACGGCGAGGAGACCGACGCCGCCTACCGCATCGCAGGGCGCATGGCCGCGCGCCGCGGCCACGGTGGCGCCGCCTTCATCGACGTGGTCGACCGCAGCGGCAAGCTCCAGGTCCACGCGAAGCGCGACGTGCTCGGCGAGGACTCGTTCGAGCTGCTCACGGGGCTCGACCTCGGCGACCTGATCGGGATCGACGGCACCGCCTTCAAGTCACGCCGCGGCGAGCTGAGCCTCAGGGCCACGGGCTGGACCCTGCTCGCCAAGTCGCTGCGGGCGCCGCCCGAGAAGTTCCACGGGCTCGAGGACGTGGAGACGCGCTACCGCCACCGCGAACTCGACCTGATCGCCAACGAGGAGAGCCGCGAGCTCTTCATCCTGCGCACGCGCGTGGTCAGCGCCGTGCGCCGCTGGCTCGACGAGCGCGGCTTCCTCGAGGTCGAGACGCCGGTGCTCCAGCCGCTCTACGGCGGGGCGCTGGCGCGGCCGTTCGTGACCCACCACAACGCCCTCGACCGCGACCTGTTCCTGCGGATCGCGGACGAGCTCTACCTCAAGCGCCTGATCGTCGGCGGTCTCGAGCGCGTCTACGAGATCGGCAAGGACTTCCGCAACGAGGGCGTGTCACCCAAGCACAACCCCGAGTTCACGATGCTCGAGTGGTACGAGGCCTATGCGGACTACCGGGACATCGCGGAGCGGCTCGAGGAGCTGATCGCCTACGTGGCGAGCGAGGTCGGCTACTCGGGCGAGATCGACTTCAGCCCGCCGTGGCGGCGCGTGACGCTCCGCGACGCCATCAGGGATCACACCGGGATCGACGTGCTGGCACACCACGACCGGGATGCCCTGCTCGCGGCCGCCCGCGAGGGCGGGGTCGAGCTCGCGCCCGAGGAGTCCTGGGCGAAGCTCGTGGACGAACTGCTGTCGAAGCACGTCGAGCCCACGCTCGTCGACCCCACCTTCATCCTCGATCACCCGAAGGAGCTCTCGCCGCTCGCCAAGGACCACCGCAGCGAGCCCGGCGTCGTCGAGCGCTTCGAGTGCTTCGCGGGCGGGATGGAGTTCGCGAACGCGTACAGCGAGCTGAACGACCCGGACGAGCAGCGCGCGCGCTTCGAGCAGCAAGCGGCGCGACGAGGCCGCCGGCGACGAGGAGACCCAGCCCTACGACGAGGACTACGTGCGCGCGCTCGAGCACGGGATGCCGCCGACCGGGGGGATCGGCATCGGCATCGACAGGCTCGTGATGCTGCTGAGCGGGAGGCGTTCGATCCGCGAGGTCGTGCTGTTCCCCGCGATGCGGATCTAGCGCGAGCGGACCTCCACCAGCCCGTTCATCGCGATCGGGTGGAGCGAGCAGAAGAGGCGGTACTCGCCGGGAACGGCGAGGCGGCGCGAGAACGATGCGCCGGTCGTGTTCCAGCGGCTTGCGAAGCCGCGCGGCCCGGAAGCCAGGGTCACGTCGTGCAGCCCGGCGGCGCTGAAGCGCCAGGTCACGTTCGCTCCGGCGGCGACGGACAGGTTGCGGGGCGCGAAGCCCGAGCTGCCGAGCTCGACCGCCGCCCGGCTGCCCGCGCTCACGATCGGCCCCGGTGGCCGCAGCATCGTCACGGCGACGCCGCTGGAGTCAAGGGTCGTGAGCGGGACGCTGACGGCCGGCGGATCGGGGCGTCCCGCGACCTTTGGAAGGGTCCCGCCGCGTCGTGGCGGCAGCGCCGGGCAGCGCCGCTCAGGGCGCGCGCCGGGCGCGATGTAGAGGTGCCAGATGCCCATGACGCGCACGTGCGGCCGCTCGCCGTCGTAGAGAGAGTCGACGCGCAGCCGCTCGCCTCGGCGCACCGGGATCCCGCGAGGATCGGCGTACCAGCTCGTGGCGATCGGCCCGGGCTCGTGCAGCACCGGCAGCACGTTGTAGTAGGGATGGTCGGGCAGCCCGTAGAGCGGCCGCGAGCGGAGCAGCGGCCCGCCGCTCCCGCAACCCGGCCTGCGCAGCTCGAGCGCCGTTGCGCCGCCGTGCAGGTGAGAGCCGGCGGCGACGATCCGGCCCGAGTGCGCGACCGCGAGCGAGGCGCGCTTGACGTGCGTGGTCCGGGCTGAGCCGCCCCGGACGTTGTAGATCGGGTCCTTGCGGAACTCGCAGCCCGTCGCGCGCGCCCAGTAGGGGACGCACCGGGCGCAGCCGCCGCGACGTCTCGACCCATGCCGTGTACTCGATGTACGCGTGACGGGGCACGTTGCGGTGGTTCATGAGCATCCAGCCCGTGGTCCAGCGGTCGCCCGGGCGAACCCGGTAGCCGTATCCCCTCGGGAGCACGAGCGCCTGGTTCTCCTCGCCGGTGCCGTAGAAGCTCTGGGTGCCCGTGCATACGGGATCCCGTCGCTCACGGTTCTTGTAGACGACGTGATGCAGCATCACGTCCTGCACGGGCAGCGGCCGCCCCGTTCTCGTCGACGAGCCGCGCGCTCATCCGCACGAGCCAGCCGTCGAGCCCGGGGGAGCGCACGCGCCGCGTGTCATCCGAGGGGAACACCACCTGGTACGGCGCGAGGTCGATCGGGCCCTGCCGCACGGTCACGACCTCCACGGCCCCGGTGGCGGGGGACGGGGCGGCGACCGTGATGGCGATCGCCGCCCCGATGAGGGACGTGAGCCTGCAGACGTGTCCTCACCCGCGAAGCATCTCCCCGGACCGCTCCCGCTCCCAGTCCACCAAGGTGCCGTCCTGGTACACCCGCCACCTCAGCGGCGAGGGCCCGGAATCCGCCGCGACGGCTGAGTGCACGCCGGACCTGCACATGTCGCGAGCCTGCGCAGCTCGCGCCTCAGCGCGCGACGTGTTCGGCGGTGCGCCCGGCTCCTGTGGAGCGAGTGCATCTGGTCGGGATCGCGCGCCATGTCGTAGAGCTCCTTCGAGCCGTCGCGGTAGCTGACGTACAGCCAGCGCGCGGTGCGGACGGCGCGGTAGGTCAGCACCCGGTCGAGCGCCTGCGTGCCGACCTCGTCCTGGCCGCGGCGGCCCACGTAGCGCTGCCCACCGGTCTCGTGCAGGATCGCCCGCTTCGTCCGGCGCCGCGGCGCGCGTGCGAACGGCAGCAGCGAGCGCCCGTCCACCGAGTTGGTCGCGACCGCGCCCGAGAGGTCCAGCAGCGTCGGCGCCAGGTCCACGTTCGCCACGAGCTCGCCGGATACCGCGCCGCGCGGGATTCCCGGCCCCCGCAGGTACAGCGGCACCCTGGTCGAGGGCTCGTACGGCAGCATCTTGCCGGCGGTGACGCGGTGCTCGCCCTGCATGTAGCCGTTGTCCGACGTGAACAGGACGTAGGTGTCGTCGAGCCGGCGCGTCCTGCGCAGCGCGCGGATGATCTTCGCCACGCCCTCGTCCACGGCCAGCAGGGAGGCGCGGCGCGCGCGAGCGTTCCGCCGTATCCTCGCCTTTTACCGACCTGCTCAGCGGCCGCGTGCGCTGGCGCAGGAAGGCGGGCTTGTCGGACATGTCGGCCTCGTTGAAGCTCCGTGCCCGCCGCGGGTTGGCGCTCGCGAAGGCGTCCTCGTGCCGCGGCGCGGGCCTCACTATTCGCCCGCTTGCGCGCTGGATGCTGCGGGCCTCGTGGTGCGGCGCCAGGTAGGCCACCGACAGGAACAGCGGCTCCCTGCGCGCCGAGCGGATGATCGAGACAGCCCGGCGCGTCAGCACGTCTGTCTGGTACAGGCGCTCGGCCTGCGCGAGAAGCGCGAGCCGTAGGTCCGCATGCGGCCGTTGTTGTTGATCGTGTAGCCCCACATGGCGTAGGTCGAGTAGTCTACCGTCGCGTGCCAGTCCGTCCAGCCGGGCGGACGTCCGCGGCGACCTGGTCGCCGTAGCCGTTGAGGAACTTGCCGAGGTGCGCGGTGCGTTAGCCTGCTCGCCGCATCCACACCGGCAGGCGTTGCGCTTGTCGAAGCGCCCGTATCCGCCCGTCGGCGGGTACAGCCCCATCACGCCGTGGTTGTGCGCGTAGCGGCCGGTCAGGTACGTCGCCCGCGAGGGACAGCAGACCGGATACTAGACATAGTACCGCTTGAAGCGGACGCCGCCGCGTCCCAGTAAGCGACGCGTCCTCTGCATCGCGTCCATCTCTGCGACGTCTGGTCGTCTGTCATGATCACCACCACGCTCTGCCGCGCTGCGGCTATCTACGCTCCGAGAGCGAGTGCGGCGAGCGTCTAGAGGAGGAGAGAGGCTGTGGCGAGTCTGCGAGCGTCCATGCCCCCTATCGTCCAGCCTGCCTCGCCTCCTCAACTAGATTACCAAGGCACCCTTCGCGCACCCCCGCTCTTGCCTATTTTCTCCCCCTAGGTGCTGCCTCAGAGGTTGCGGTCTGAGATGAATCCGCCCGCGAACGCGCTCTCTACGAGGCTCGCACTCTTCTCGTTCTGGGGAAGGTGCTGTACCTCGAACTTCTCGAACAGGCGCGCATGTGCTTCTTCACTGCGTCTACGCTGAGGAACAGCTCGCCCGCGATCTGGTCGTTCGGAGGGGCGTGACAAAGGCCGCGCTGTCCTTGAACGGCCGGCACAGTGCGACGAGCACGCTCCGCTGCGCCTCCGTCAGCTGCACTACCTTGCGCAGGTCCGCCGACGCGTGGTCACTCGCGACTCGCGGTCGCCCTGGTCGCGGAAGACTATCGCCGTCAGGCCGAGGCGGATCGCGTCCCCGTCGTGCAGCCTGCGGTGGCCGCGCAGGGCTCTCCGTTCACAAACGATCCGTTGAGCGACAGGCCGTTGTCCTCGATCGTCCACTCCTCGCCATTGTCGCGCGAGCTCGGCGTGGAGGCGCTACACCTCCTCGTCCCACTACATCGCGAGGTCGGCCGAGGAGCGGCGGCCGAGAGTGATGCGATCCCGGTCCGGCACCAGCACAAGCAGCTGGTGGCGCCCCTCACCGTCCCTGTAGATGAGAAGGGGTACCGTCCCGCTCGGCCTCGATCTGCGCCTTCAGCTCAGTGGCGCTTGCCGCGTGCGGACTGGCGGGGATCACGCTCTGCACGACTCTCTGAGTTTGCCCATTTTCGGCTGCCAAGTCCAGCCACCTGTGGTAGTCTGTACGCTGGTCCCCGGCGATTGGAGGAGCGTGCTCTCTACGCGCTCGGTCCTCGGCGACTTCAAAGTCGAAGACGAGGTGGGGCGCGGCGGCATGGGCGTGGTGTACCGCGCGTTCAGCTCTCGCTCGGGAGGCCGGTCGCCCTCAAGTCATCGCCGGAGCGCTGTCGTACAACTATCGCTTCCGCGAGCGCTTCGTGCGCGAATCGAGGCTCGCCGCCTCGCTCGACCATCCGAACGTGATCCCGGTCTACGGGGCCGGGCAGTACGGCGACGTCCTCTACATCGCGATGCGCTTCGTCGAGGGCAGCGATCTCCGCTCCCTGATTGCGAGCGAGCGCCGGCTCGATCCCCTGCGGCCGGCGCGCGTGGTCGCCCAGGTCGCCTCGGCGCTCGACGCGCGCACGAGCGCGGCCTCGTCCACCGCGACGTGAAGCCCGCCAACGTGCTCGTGGCGGCGCGTGGCGGCGGGGAGCACGTCTACCTGACCGACTTCGGGCTGACCAAGCGAAGCGCCTCCGAGAGCGGGCTCACCGCGGCCGGGGAGTGGGTCGGCACGCTCGACTACGTCGCCCCGGAGCAGCTTCGTGGCGACGCGGTCGACGCCCGCGCCGACGTCTACGCGCTCGGTTGCGTGCTCTACGAGATGCTCACCGGGCGAGGTTCCGTTTCCGCGCGACGACGACATCGCCAAGCTGTGGGCGCACATCTCCGATCCCCCGCCCACCGCGGACTGATCTCGTGCCGGTACTCTCCGCGCCGCGCTGGCCGGGGTGGCCACCCGCGCGATGGACAAGGACCCCGATGAGCGCTTCGCCTACCGCGGGCGAGATGGGGCGCGCGGCGCTCGCCGCGTGCCCGGCGGCGGCGACACCCGGGCGCGTGCCCGGCTGGCTGCCTTCGGGCGGGGGCACCGCGCCCGCCGCCGGTGCGAAGCCTCCTTCTGACTCAAGCGCGGCGCACGGCTTGGCCTGCTGCTGGCCGCAGCTCTGCTCGCCGTCGTGGCTGCTCGTCGCCCTCGCGGTCGCGTGGTCTGGACAGGAGGACTAGTCGCGTCCGGACGGCGCCGCGAGGCGGCGAGCCGCCTCCGCCGCAGGCGCACGTGGTCGGCGCGGCCGGTCCCGGTTGGCGACGAGCCGATCGGTCGTGAGCGTCGGGGCGGATGGCGTCTGGGTGGCAACCGCGGTGATGACACCGTGACTCTTCGTCGACCCTGACCGGCACCGCGCGGTGGCCACCGTTGCCGGTCGGCGAGGATCCCGTCGCCCTGGCAGCTGGACCGCGCGCGTCTGGGTCGCGAACTTCGCCGACGCCACCGTCTCGAAGATCGACAGCGTCACGCGTCAGGGTGACTCGCCACCATCCCGACCGGGTGCCGCGCCGTCGACGTCTTCGCGATGAGAGTATATGGCCTTCGTGTGTCCACTCGAGGATGACCGCCTGCTTGCGCATCTATCTCTAAGACCAATCAGGTGCTGCTCGCCGGTCATCGCGCGTGGGAGCGGTGGGAGCGATCTACCGTCAGCGCTCGGTCATCTGGGTCTCTCGACCGCGAGGACGCTCGCTCCGTGCCGTCGACCTTGCGCTCGGGGCTCCTCCAGGACACCTTGCTACGCCGTCTGTTATGACCCCGGTCGACGTCGGTGGCGTCCCCGGCCAGCCACGTCTGGCATCTGTCGCGGGCGAGGGGCTCGTTGCTTCGGCTTCCCGCTCGCGCCGGGGCTCCGCCGGGCGGTGGTGAGACCGGCGGCCGCCCGGAGGCCCTCGCCCAGGACACCCGCTGGGTCTGGGTCTACCCACACTCGAGCGTGAGGCCCTGTTCTAAGATCGATCCTCGCGCGAGACCGTCCGCCGGGCGGCCCGCTGAGGGTGGGCGAGGATCCGCGCGGAGCTCTCGAGCGGACCCGCCGTGGCTCTCTGGTCACCATCGCTGGCACGCGATCTGTCGTCGAGGTGGAGTCGGGGGCGAGATGAGCGCATCGGGTGCGCACACTCGTCCCTCCGCCCGCCGTCCGACTTCGGTCCGGCGCCCTCGCCCCGTCGCCGCCGCTTGCGCCGGCGGACGCGTCGGATCCTCGCGGGAGTGGCTCGCCGCGTTGCTGCTGTTCGCCGCGAGCGTCGCGGTGATCGCTCCGCTCGCTGGATGGCGACGACACGGTCACGCGCGCCTCCCTCGAGCCCGCTGCCCGCGGGTAGCGCCTGTCTGCGCGGATCATCGGCGACGCCGATCGACGTCGGAGAGTATCCCAGCGCGATCTTCGTCGGGCGTCGAGTTGCTCTGGGTCGCGAGCGCTACCTAGCGGCATAGCTCTAGCTCGCATCGATCAGTCCTTGAACGTTCCTCGACGACGTCTCGATCTCCGGTGAGCGGGCGGGCGAACGCCCTTGTTCATCGCGGAGAACTCGCTCTGGGTCACCGACGCGGACTCCGGTGTCGTCTCTACGCGTCAGCTCGAACGCCTGGCAGGTGCTCGAGCGTATCCCCGTCGGAGACGGCCCGAGCGCGCATCGACGCGACCGGAGGCGTCTGGGTCGTCAACCGCGACGACGACACGCTCGTCTCGATCGATCCGGAACGAACCGGCTGACTCGGCCGGCCGATCTAGTTTGGCCGAGGCTCCCACTGGAGTCGGCGTCGGCCGAGACTCGATCTGGATCGCGAGCTCTGGCGCCGACTCTGCGTCGCAGAAGATCGACCCGGACAGCCGCCGCGTGGTCGCGAGCGTGAGGTCGGCGATCATCCGATGGGCTCTGCGCGTCGAGGCGGGACGTCTGGGTCGCGAACCAGGAGGACGGCACCGTCACCCGGGTCGATAGCGCGACTGCGCGCCGGTCGTGCGACGATCCGCGTGGGCGAGCGTCCGCGCCTACCCGCAACTTCGGCAAGCATCTCTGGGTCCCGAACGTCGGGCGATGGGACCGTCACCCGGTCGATCCGCGCACGAACAGGTCGTGGGCGAGCCCGTGCGCGTCGGTTCGAGCGCCGACCGGGTGCCCTCGAGCGCTGGGGGCGGAGTCTGGGTGCTCAGCAGCGCCGACGGCACCGTGACCCGCCTGGAGCCGAACGGCTAGCCGTCGACCGCCTGCTGCAGCGCGGTCTCCGCCTTCTGGATCTCGGTGCCTGACTGGACCAGGTCCTGTGACGCCTTGGCAGCCGCCTGCGGGTCCCCTTCTCTGGCTGCCGTTGCGACCGCCTTCAGGTCGTCGGTCCCGTCCTGGAGGGACGACAGCAGCTTGTCGAACTCCTCCTTGGCGTCATCCGGCGGATCGAGCTCCGAGAGGTTGTCCCTCGTCTGCTGCGCCTTGTCGGCGAGCTTGTTGAACTCGTTCGCGAGCTCGTTGTTCGACTTCCCGGCGGCCGTGCCGATCGAGTTGCCGATGTCCGAATTCAGCTCGCTGAGCGGCTTGACCGCCTCGTTGTAGTCCTCCTTGAACTGGTTGTCCTCGCCTCCGCCGCAGGCGACGAGGGCAAAGGAGGCGACGATCATCAGGGCCGCGAGAGCCGCTCTTAGGGTCCGGAGCATCGCGCGACCCTACCATCGGGGAACGCCGGAAAGAGCCGCTTTTACGGCTGTGTGAAGGCGATATCCGGGTCCCCAACCGTTGGTAGACTCGCCTCAGCGGGTAGGTGTAACCGCGGTGCCTCTCATTCGACCGGCGAGAAATGCCGATCCAGTGGGATAGAACGGGTAGCACCCGCCCCGTCGTTCCCCGACAGTTAGAGAGAGCAGCCGTGTTTGAGCGCTTCACCGAACGGGCCAGGCAGGTGGTCGTACTCGCCCAGGAAGAGGCTCGCATCCTCAAGCACAACTACATCGGGACCGAGCACATCCTGCTCGGACTGTTGCGTGAGGAAGAGGGCCTTGCGGCTCGCGTGCTCGAGTCGCTCGACATCACGGTGGAGCGCGTGCGCGCCCAGGTCGTCCGCATCGTCGGCTCCGGCGAGGAGGTCACCTCGGGCCAGATCCCGTTCACGCCGCGCGCGAAGAAGGTGCTCGAGCTCGCGCTGCGCGAGGCTCTCTCGCTCGGCCACAACTACATCGGCACGGAGCACATCCTGCTCGGGCTCGTGCGCGAGAACGAGGGCGTGGCCGCGCGCATCCTGCTCGACTTCGACGCCGACTCCGAGAAGATCCGCAACGAGGTCATCCGCATGCTGTCCGGCCCCGGTGGGCGCCAGGGCCGCGCGGGCGCCGGCGCGGGCGGGCAGCAGGGCGAGGGCAAGAAGTCCTCGAAGCTGCTCGACCAGTTCGGCCGCAACCTCACGAAGCTGGCCGCCGAGGGCAAGCTCGACCCCGTCGTCGGCCGCGAGACCGAGATCGAGCGGATCATGCAGATCCTCTCGCGCCGCCAGAAGAACAACCCGGTGCTGATCGGCGAGCCGGGCGTCGGCAAGACCGCCGTGGTCGAGGGCCTCGCCCAGCTCATCACGAACGGCGAGGTGCCGGAGCTGCTCAAGAACAAGCAGATCTACACGCTCGACCTGGCCGCCCTCGTGGCGGGCTCGAAGTACCGCGGCGAGTTCGAGGAGCGCCTCAAGAAGGTGATGAAGGAGATCACCCAGCGCGGCGACATCATCCTGTTCATCGACGAGCTCCACAACCTCGTCGGCGCCGGAGCCGCCGAGGGCGCGATCGACGCCGCGTCGATCCTGAAGCCGGCGCTCGCCCGCGGCGAGCTGCAGACGATCGGCGCCACCACGCTCGACGAGTACCGCAAGTACCTCGAGCGCGACTCGGCGCTCGAGCGGCGCTTCCAGCAGATCCGCGTGGACCAGCCCTCGACGGAGGACACCGTCCAGATCCTCAAGGGGCTGCGCGACCGCTACGAGTCTCACCACCGTGTCGGGATCACGGACGAGGCGCTCGAGGCGGCGGCCGAGCTGGCCGACCGCTACATCTCGGACCGCTTCCTGCCCGACAAGGCGATCGACCTCATCGACGAGGCCGCCTCGCGGGCGCGCATCAAGTCGATGACCGCTCCGCCCGTCTACCGCGACCTCGAGGAGGACATCGAGTCGACGCGGCGCGACAAGGAGGCGGCGATCGAGGCGCAGGAGTTCGAGAAGGCCGCGAACCTGCGCGACAAGGAGCGCCAGCTCACGAACAAGAAGCGCGAGCTCGAGGAGCAGTGGCGCTCGGGCGAGTCCGGCGAGCGGCCGGAGATCGGCGAGGAGGCAATCGCCGACATCGTCTCGATGTGGACCGGCATCCCGGTGTTCAAGCTCACCGAGGCCGAGACGCAGAAGCTGATGCGCATGGAGGAGGAGCTCCACAAGCGCGTGATCGGCCAGAACGCGGCCATCGAGGCAGTCTCGAAGGCGATTCGGCGCTCGCGCGCGGGCCTCAAGGACCCGAAGCGGCCGACCGGCTCGTTCATCTTCCTCGGCCCCTCGGGCGTCGGCAAGACGGAGCTCGGGCGCACGCTCGCGGAGTTCCTGTTCGGCGACGAGGACGCGATGGTGCGCATCGACATGTCGGAGTACATGGAGAAGCACTCCGTGTCCCGGCTCGTCGGCTCGCCGCCCGGCTACATCGGCTACGACGAGGGCGGCCAGCTCACGGAGGCCGTGCGGCGCAAGCCGTACAGCGTGCTCCTGCTCGACGAGATCGAGAAGGCGCACCCGGACGTCTTCAACATCCTGCTGCAGATCCTCGAGGACGGCCGGCTCACCGACTCTCAGGGCCGCACGGTCGACTTCCGCAACGCGATCGTGATCATGACCTCGAACGTCGGCGCGTCCGAGATCGCGAAGAACACCGGCATCGGCTTCACGGTCGGCGACGAGACGGGACTCTCGTACGACGACATGAAGAACCGGATCATGGGAGAGCTGAAGAAGGTCTTCCGGCCGGAGTTCATCAACCGCATCGACGAGGTGATCGTCTTCCACAAGCTCACGAAGGAGGAGATCAGCGCGATCGTGGAGCTGCTGCTGCAGCGGATCCGCGAGTCGCTCGCCGAGCGCGAGCTGTCGCTCAACCTCTCGGACGATGCGGCCGGCTTCCTGGTCGAAAAGGGCTGGGATCCCGCCATGGGCGCCCGCCCGCTGCGCCGCGCCATCCAGCGCTACATCGAGGACCCGCTCGCAGACGAGGTGCTGCGGCAGTCGATGCCGCCCGGCTCGACGATCGAGGTCTCGAAGGCACCGGAGGGCGACGAGCGCGAGGTGGCGATCTCGGTCGTGAAGCCGAAGGAGCGCACGCGCGAGGCCGTCGGAGTCGGCGGCCAGGGCGAGCTCGGCGGCGGCGACGAGGAGCCGGCGGCGGACGCGCCCGCGGCGGAGCTGCCGGAGGAGCCCGAGGTGCTGCCGGAGGCGCCGGACGCGCCGCCTCCTTCCGACGAAGAGAAGTGATGGCAGCCGGGGGCTCGCGCCCCCGGACCCCCGTGGCACCTATCGGGTGGCTGGGCTATCGGCGACGGCCTGCCATCGCCGGTCACACGCTTCGGACCGCCGCGCCGCGCGCGGCAACTGTCACTTGACCGCGTATCGCCCGGTCAAGTGACACATGCGATGGCAGCCGGGGGCTCGCGCCCGGACCCGGCACGCTCGGACCGGGCCGCCGGGCCGCTCATCGCGCTCCGGATGGCTCGCCCAGGCTCGTCGCGACCTGGTCTCCCCCGGGCGCACCACCGGGTAGGGGGCTCCTGTAACGCTCGTGCGCCTTGACGGCGTATCTGTCACAGATGCGCAGTGACGAAGAGCTGATCCTCGCCTCACGCGACGACGCGGGCGCCTTCCGGGAGCTGTACGACCGCTGGGCCGAGCGGCTCCTCGCCTACTTCTACCGCCGGACCCTCGATGCCGAGGTGGCCGCCGATCTGCTGGCGGAGACGTTCGCCGTGGCGTACGAGAAGCGGCGGCGGTTTCGATACGTGGGGAAGCCCGGGGCGGCCTGGCTGTACGGGATCGCCTCGAAGGAGCTGTCGCATTGGTTCCGGCGCCAGGAGGTGGAGCGGCGCGCGCTGCGGCGCCTCGGGGTCGAGGTCCCCCCGCTCGACGACGAGTCGGTCGCCCGGATCGAGGCGCTTGGCGAGGCCGACGAGCACCGGGCCGCGCTCGCGGCCGCCCTCGAGCGCATCGGCGGCGGCGAGCGGGAGGCAGTCCAGCTCCGGGTGGTGGGGGAGCTCGGCTACGACGAGATCGCCGAGCGGCTCGGCTGCACCGAGGGGGCGGCGCGCACACGCGTCCATCGCGGCCTCGCGCGCCTCAACAACCTGATGCGGGCGGAGGTGACCCCGTGACCGAGATCTCCTACGTGACCCGGCTCGGCGATGCGCTCGAAGAGGCGATCGCGGCCCCGGCGAAGTCCCCGCGCCGGCGCCGGCGGCGCACCGGCCTGCTCGCCCTCGCGATCCTGTTGATCGGCGCGTCCGGGGTGACGGTGGCGCGGCTCGTGACCGACTCGGAGCGGCTGGCGATCATGCCCGTGGAGTGCGTCGAGTCGGCCGATCCGGAGATCGGCGGCGTGCTGATGCCGGCGGACGGCCGCTCGCCTGTCGAGACCTGCGCGCGTTTCTGGGCCTCGCAGGGTCAGGCCGTGCCCCCGCTCGTGGCCTGCGACCGCGACGGGATGGTCGTGGTGCTCGCGGGGCGCGGGCCGAGACTGTGCGCCCGCGTGGGTCTCGCCGCTCTGCCCAAGGATTTCGGCCCTGCTCGTGCCCGCTTTGCCCGGCTCGAGCGTCGCGTGGCGGCCATCGAGGCAAGCGCCGACTGCATCCCGCCCGGGCGGCTCGCCGACCGGGTGCGGGCTCTGCTCGCAAGGACCGGCTGGGCCGAGTGGCGCGTCGTCGGCTTCCCCGGCGACCGGGGTCCGTGCGGCCACGTCCGGCGCCGCGGCGGGACGCCCGAGCTCTTCCTCAGCTCGGCGATCGACGCCGACGCCCGCACGATCTCCGTCGCGCGGGGCGCTCCGAGCTCACTCGAGACCCAGCTCCACGGCGAGAGGAGCCTGATCGTCAGGCTGTTCGACATCTCCGGCAACCGCTGCTTCACGGTGGCCGGGCTCGAGCGGGCCGCCCGGCGTGTGATGGCGCCGACCGGCCGTGAGATTTCCTTCGCCCTCGGCCGCATGCCGGTGAGCAGCGGGCTCGAGGCTCCGCGCGGCGTGCGCTACCGCGAGGGCTGCGCGATCGTGGTGGGCGCGGCGCCGGTGTATCCCGCGCCGGGCGAGATCGGCGTCGAGGTCGAGATCTGGGCGCGGCCCCCACAGCCCCTGACAGCCGATTGAAAGCGGCGGGCGGGAGGGTCGCCTCCTCGAAGGCAACGACCAGGAGGTAGTCATGTCGAACGTCCCTCATGCTGAGCTCGCCCCGCAGGTTCCGACGGCTTGGACGAGGCTGCTCGCGATCCCCGCCCTACTCATCGCCGTCGCGCTCGGCACCGCGCTCGTCGTCGAGGGCGACGGAGGCACGGGTCAGCCGGCCGGCAGCGCGGCCGCCATTCGCGCCGAGCACCCCGGCGTGAGTCGCGGAATCGCGCCGAGCGACCTGTTGTTCCTGCGTAAGCACGCGCAGGCCCGGGCCGAAGCGGACGGCCGCTGATGCTACGTGCGCCGGCGGTGAGCGCCCTACTCGTTCTGGCCCTCGCCGCGCCGGCGGCCGCGAGTGAGCGGCAGATCGCCGGAAGCGTTGAGGACGAGGGGACGCTCGTGACCGGCAGCCTCGAGGGCTCGCTCTCGACGGAGATCGAAGCCTTCGTGTTGAACGAGCGCACCGGAGTGCTGCGTGCCACGGGCACGGAGGTGTTCGACGGGTGTCTGGCGGGAACCTCGACGTGCGGAACCATCCGGTTCACGTTCAGAGTCAGCGGTCGGTTCCTGGCGGACGGCAGCCTGCGAGCCCGCTGCCTGCACGTGATCGCGGGCGGCAGCGGCGACTTCGCGGATGCCGAGGGCCTGGTGACGATGCGCGAGCGGCACCACTCCACGACGTACCGGGGTCACCTCGATCTCTGATGCGGCAAGCACGGGCGGGACCCCGCCCGTGCAGCCAACTCGCTCGTGAAGGAGAATCGGAACGTGCAACGCACGCTCGCCGGCTATCGCATCGAGCGGCTGATCGGCCGCGGTGGCATGGGGGAGGTCTACCTGGCGCATGACCTCCGCCTCGATCGTCCGGTTGCTCTGAAGCTCCTGAGCCCGGAGCTCGCCGAGGACGAGGGTTTTCGCGAGGGCCTCCTGCGCGAGTCGCGGCTCGCCGCCTCACTCGACCACCCGAACGCCGTCCCGATCTACGAGGCGGGCGAGGAGGATGGGCGCCTGTTCGTGGCGATGCGCTACGTCGCCGGCACGGACCTGCGGGCCCTCCTTCGCAGAGAGGGCGCGCTCGAACCCGCGAGGGCCGTCGGGCTCGCGGCACAGGTGGCCACCGCGCTCGACGCCGCGCACGCGCGCGGGCTCGTGCACCGCGACGTCAAGCCGAGCAACGTGCTCGTGGACGATCTTGGCGGACGCGAGCACTGCTACCTGGCGGACTTCGGCCTCACCAGGCGCACCTCCGAGGGAGTGCCCGCCGACGGCTCCCTTATGGGCAGCCTCGGCTACATCGCCCCGGAGCAGATCCGCGGCGACGAGCTCGATGGCCGGGCCGACCAGTACGCGCTCGCCTGTCTGCTGTTCGAGTGCCTCACCGGATCCGTCCCGTTCCGGCGCGACTCCGATGTGGCGACGCTGTTCGCCCACCTCGAGGAGCCACCTCCGTCCGCCACTGACGCCCGCCCGGGGCTTCCCCCCGCCCTTGACGCCGTACTGCGGAGAGGCATGGCGAAGGACCCGTCGGAGCGCTACGCAGACTGCGAGACGCTGGTCGCGGCCGCCGGCGAGGCGCTCGGCGTGCGGTCGCGCGCGGCGGGCTCGCGGGCAGTGGTCGCCGCCGGGATCGTGCTGGCTGCGGCGCTCGCGGCGATCGTGGGCCTGCTGGTGAGCGACGGTGGGACGGCCGCGGAACCGGCACCGGGCAGCCTCGTGCGGCTCGATGCGCGTACCGGAGCGGTCGAGCGGACGATCGATCTGCCCGCGCGCCCGAGCGCCGTCGCAGCCGGCGATGGAGTCGTCTGGGCGGGCTCATATCTCGATGCCTCGCTCTGGCGCCTCGGTCCCGGCGCGGACGGCGTGGCGAGCGTGAGGACCATCGGCAGTCCGCGCGACCTCGCCTACCGGAACCGCACCGTCTACGTTGCGGCCGACGGCCCCGGTCAGCTCGAGGGCAACGTCGTGGCCTATGACGCGGACTCGGCGGCACGGCTCGACGGGCTTGTACTGACGCCTGCAGCATGACGGCAGGGAGGGCCGAGGGCATATGGACCACCGGGTGCCCGAACGTCGAGCAACTGAGCGAAGATCCCCGGCGCCTCCGAGTCGTCCGCAGCCTCTCGCTGCCGTTCGCAGAGCCGCTCACGTCGGGGAACCAGCGCTCCTGCCAATGCGACATGGCGGCGGGCGGCGGCTACGTCTGGGTGCTCGGCGACGCGGCCGACCCGCGCGTGTGGCAGATCGACGCGCGCGGCGGTCGAATCGTCCGAGCCGTGCACTTCCCGTTCTCGATTGGCCGGGGGATCGTGGCCGGGCGGGAATCCGCGTTCGCCGCCCCGTGACGATCTGTCGCAGGATCGCCGCCCGCACGGGAGATCACGCCGCGTCAGGGTCGGCGCGCACCGCTCGATCGCTCTGGCCGGAGGCCGGCTGTTCGTCGGCAACTGGCTCGACGAGAGCGTGACCGTCGTCGACGAGGCGAGCGGGCGGATCGAGCGGACCATCAAGCTCGACGGCCGTCCCGTCGAGCTCGCGGCCGACCGCGGAGCCGTCTGGGCGGTCGTGGATGGCTGAGCTGCTCCGCGCCGCGCTCCTACCGCTGCTGCTCGCGGCCGTTCTGCTTGGCGGAGCATGCGGAGACGACGAGGAACCGCTGCGGATCGGCGTGCTGACCGAATGCTCGGGGCCTGCTCGAGGCCGCGCGCGAGGGCACTCTTGCCTCCGCCCAGCTGCCTCTGCTCGATCGGGGAGGCGGAGTCCGCGCGGCGAGCATCCGAGCGACGGCATCGAGGGAGCCGAGGTCGCCGGCCGGTCCGTCGAGATCGTCGAGGGGTGCACCGAGATCACCGCGCTCACTCGCCAGATCCTCGAGACCCGCCGCCTCGTGGAGGAGGAGAAGGTCGACGTCGTCATCGGTCCCGCCGGCGAGGTCGAGGGCGCTCTCGCCAGCAGGTTGGCGCGCCGCTACCCCGACACGACCTTCGTCCTCGGCGCGAGCGCCGCGCAGGAGGCGACGCTGGCAGATCCGCGGCCGAACGTGTTCCGGTTCG
This sequence comes from uncultured Thermoleophilaceae bacterium, assembly GCA_963808775.1. Taxonomy (GTDB): domain Bacteria; phylum Actinomycetota; class Thermoleophilia; order Solirubrobacterales; family Thermoleophilaceae; genus JACVRW01. The sequence goes on along the minus strand of CAWEGR010000004.1, from coordinate 367,992 downwards.
ACAGCGGACGGGGCCCAGTCCGCGGCGGGGCTGGGCAGCTATGCCTTCCGTGAGCTCGGCTGGCGGCGCGCCGCAGTCGTCATGGATCCGATCCCGGCGAGCTGGGAGGCCGCGGCGGGCTTCGTGGCGGAGTTCTGCGCCCTGGGCGGCGGCGTCGTCGAGCGCCCGCTGCTCCTCGCCGGCATCGCTCGCAGGCGGAGCGCAGCGCCGACCGCCTCGCTCGGAGAACGCCTCGCCGGTGAGGTGGACGGCACGATGCTCATCTCCGAGCTTCTATCCGCCGACCGCCTTCCTGCGCGGGTACGGAGCCGACGATCGTCCGCTGGCGCCCCGGTTGCTCCTGAACGGGTTCGGCTTCCTGCTGCCCGGAGGGCTCGCGCCGGGTGGCCTCGATCTTGCACGATGTCGTCCTCGGCAGCGATATCCCGCCCAATCTGAAGCGAGCGCGGTGGCAAGCGCACGCACGCGCGCTGGCGCGCGCCTACCCGGCGCTCGGGGCCGCGGCTGCGCGCGACCCGCTCGCGCTGCCCGTGTACGCCGGCACGGAGGCCGTTGCGCGCGCTCTGGAGGACGTCGCGAGGCGAGCCCGGCCCGAACGGCCGCGACCTGCGGCGGGCGCTCGGCCGGATCCGCTTCGAGGCGCCCGCGGGCCCGCTCAGCCTCGACCGCGAATCGGCAGGCGGTCGTCGACGTGCACCTGCGCAGGGTCGGGCCGAGAGCGGCACGGGTACGCTGCCGCTCGAGGTCATTCACCAGCGTTCGCCAGGACTTCGGCGGCTGGTTTCCGACCCGGCGCAGCGGCACCGCTCGGTCGAGTCGCCGGCCTGTCGCCGCGGTCCTCGCGGTGCCTAGGCTCCCGCGAGGGTCCAGGTGAAGCGGGTGTCGCTCTCGCCCGGGGCGAGCCCTCCCGGGCGCACTCCGCGACGCACGAGCAGCACCGGAAGGTCGCCGGCGGTGGCCAGTCTCGTACGCGACAGCGCCAAGGCCCTCGCGCCTCCAACGCTCTGTAAGGCCGAGAGCCACGAGGCCGGCGTCGTCGGCCGCGGCGAGCAGCGCGTCCGGCTCCGGGTCGACCAGCAGCGGCTCCGCCTGCAACCCCGAGGGCGTGCTGCACGGCCAGCGACGCACTGGCGAGAAGCCGACTGGCATCGCGCCCGTGGAGGCTCGTGCTGGCACCGGCGAGGCGCAGCGGCTGACCGCTGTTGCGCGCGATCCAGGCGCCGATCTCGACCGCCGACCAGTCGTGGACGGCGCCCGAGAACGGCACCAGCACGGGCGCCGTCCACCGGTCCCGCACCAATCAACACGCCGACGTCGCAGGGAGCCCGCTCCAGCAACGTCAGCAGCGGCCCGTCCTCGAGCAGTCGCTCCGGCGCGTCCAGCAGGAGCAGGTCGGCGTCCTGCTCGGCGGCGAGCCGCGCCAGGTCGGCGCCGGGAGTGACCGAGGTGAAGGCCGCCGCGCGGGCGTCGAGTCCGTCCTCCCCGAGCGTCTCGCGAATCGCGTGAAGGCGTTCGCTCGCCGCCGTCAACTCGTGCCGATCGGCGACCGTCTGAGCCAGCACGATCTCCCGTGGCGGGCGCCGGGCCAGGATCGCGGCGAGCGGGGCGAGCCGCTTGGCGCCCCCGGGGCCCAGCTGGGCGACCATGAGGACCCGCGGCGCCTCGCTCGCGACCGGCCGCTCGGCCGAGTTCTCGGCCGGGCGCAGGGACGGGTCCTGGCGCAGGACAGCCTGTTCGAGATCACGCAACGCGGGCCCCGGTTCGATCCCGAGCTCGTCCACGAAGGTGGACCGGGCCGCGCGGTATGCGTCGAGAGCCTCCGCCTGACGCCCGGCCCCGTAGAGAGCACGCATCAACAGCTCGCGCGGGCGCTCTCGCAGAGGATGGCTGTGGACGAGCGCCTCGATCTCCGCCGTGGCATCGGCGTGGCGTCCGAGCCCGAGATCGGCCTCGACCGCCCGCTCCGCCGCCAACAGGCGCAACTCGTCGAGTCGCGCGGCCTCCTGCACCAGGAAGTCCTGGTCCGCCAGGTCCGCGAGCGCCGCACCACGCCAGAGGTCGAGCGCCTGGCGCAGCGTGGCCCCGGCCTCCTCGTAGCGGCCCTCGCGCAGGTCGGTGCTACCGGCACGCAGGAGCCGCTCGAACACGTGCAGGTCGAGTGCGTCGGGCTCGATCCGGGCCATGTAGCCCGCCCCGCGCGTCTCGATCGCGTCCTTCCCGAGGCTCTTGCGGAGTTGCGAGATCGAGCGCTGAACCAGGTTCGCCGCGCTCGCGGGCGGCTCGTCACCCCAGATGGCGTCGACGATGTGGCTCGCTGGGACGAGTCGGCCGGCGTCGCTGAGGAGCACCACGAGCACGCCGCGCTGTCGCGGGCCGCCCAGGTCGGCCGGACGGCCGTCGACCAGCGCGGTCATGGGGCCGAGCATCAGGTAGCGGACGAGCGCCACGGTCCCATTCTCGCTGTTACCCGGCTGTCAGCGGGTTGAAAGGGGCGGGGCGGAAGCTCGCCCCATGACGCCGCGACAGCCCAACCCGAGCCGGATGGTCCAGGCGGTTCTGCTGCTCGCCCTCCTGTGCGGCCTGATCGTCACGCGGCCGGCGTCCGCGGATCGGGCGCCGGCGGGCGGCACACCGCGCCATGTGTGTCGCTCCTGGTCGCCCTCGGGCGCGACGCCCTGCAAGCTCTTCTATGTCGATTGGGTGGCGCGGGATCCGAGCAGGGCACTCACGGTGACCGGCATGTATCAGCCCTGGTGCGCCGTCAGCGGCTGAGACACGTGACGGCCACATAGCGCCCATGGCGCTCCGAGCGCTCGAGCGGAAAGGCGAGCTCGCCGTTGACCGCCCACAGCTCCGTGCGGCGGTCCGACACCGCCCAGCCGGGCGGCCAGCGCGAGACGTCCGCAGCGGCGAGCACCTCGATCAGCGCCTCGGCGACCACGTCGGCGCCGCGCTCGCGCACCGGCCGGCGCTGGCGGAAGCGCATCACGCAGTGGTGGGAGGGCACGATCTCGTGCACCTCCGGGTGGTCGAGGCGGGCTACCCGCTGCATCGCCCGGAACAATGACGGGCATGGACGAGCTGGAGCAGGTCGAGATCAAGGTCCGCGCGAACGGGCCCTACAAGGTCACCGGCCCGATCCGGCTGATCGACGCGGACGGCAACGAGTTCGAGCTGCCGGACGACGGCAAGCCGATCGTGCTGTGCCGCTGCGGGGCGTCGAAGACGAAGCCCTTCTGCGACAAGACGCATTCGCAGATCGGCTTCGCCGCCGCGGAGCGCGCCGTGGCCGAGGCGGGCGACTGACCGGCGAGCCGGCGGCCCGGTTGCGGTTTTGAACCAATTTGTTTACTATGGCCGCGCTCGCGGTCGGCCGGCTGGAGGAGAGGCGCGGCCCGGGCGAGCGCGGCGCAAATGTCCTACGTCCTCACCTGCCCAAACTGCGGACCCCGCGAGGTCACCGACTTCGGCTTCGGCGGCGAGCTGAACCCGCGCCCGAAGGGATCGCCGAGCTGGCGCGAGCTCGGTGAGTACAACTACTTCCGCCGCAATGTCGCGGGGGTGCAGCGCGAGTGGTGGTGCCACCGCTCCGGCTGCGGCGCGTGGTTCGTCGCCGAGCGCGACACGCGCGACAACGACGTGAAGTGGACGCGCCTGCCCGAGGAGGTCTTCGGCGCGTGAGCCGGCTCCCCGAGCAGAGCGGCGAGCGCATCGAGCGCACGCCGCGAGATCAGCTTCACCTTCGACGGCAAGGAGGTCACGGGGCTCGAGGGCGACACGATCGGCTCCGCGCTCTTCGCATCCGGCCAGCGAACCTTCTCGCGCTCCTTCAAGTACCACCGCCGCCGGGGGCTGATGTGCTGCGCCGGCCAGTGCCCGAACTGCCTCGTTCAGGTCGACGATGCCCCTGGAGTGCGCGCCTGCACCGAGCCGCTGCGCGAGGGCATGAACGTGGTCCACATGAACGCGAGCCCGTCGCTCGACTTCGACGTGATGCGCGCGACGGACCTCGCCGGCGGACCGTTCACGCCGCCCGGCTTCTACTACAAGACCTTCATCCGGCCGCGCCGCTTCTGGCCGCTCTACGAGAAGATCCTCCGCCACGCGGCGGGCCTCGGAAGGCTGCGCAAGAAGCAGCCCGAGCGCGAGTGGGAGACCGAGTACCGCCGCCGCCACGCCGACGTGCTCGTGGTGGGCGGCGGAGTCGCCGGCCTGTCGGCGGCGATCGCCGCGGCCGAGCTCGGCGCGGACGTGGTGCTCGCCGACGAGGGCGCCGAGCCGGGCGGGCGCCTGCTCGCCGAGGGCGGCGAGGAGCGTGCGCGAGAGCTGACCGAGCAGGCGCGCGCCGCCGGGGTCGAGGTGATCGCGGGCGCTCCGGCGCTCGGCGCGTTCGACGGCCTGGTGCCCGTCTGGCAGGGCGACACGCTCCATCAGGTGCGCGCGAAGGTGCAGGTCTACGCGACCGGCGCGATCGAACAGCCGCTCGTCTTCCCGGGCAACGACCTGCCCGGGGTGATGCTCTCGGGCGGCGCGCGCCGGCTGATCTCCCTGTATGCCGTCAGCCCCGGCACGCGCGCAGTCGTCGCCACGGTCGACGATCGCGGCCTCGAGGCGGCGCTCGCGCTCCTCGACGCAGGGGTCGAGATCGCCTGCGTGGCGGACCTGCGCGCCGAACGGCTCGATCGGGGCTCGGCCGAAGCTGCTCCAGCGCCGCAACGTCAAGCTGCTGCGCGGCTCCACCGTGCTCGAGGCGCGCGGCCGCACCGAGCTCACCGGCGTCGTGCTCGGCAGGCCCGGCGCGGCCGAGGGCGAGGGCGAGCTCGCGCTCGGCTGCGACCTGCTCGTGGTCTCCGGGGGCAGCGCCCCCGCCACATCGCTGATCACGCAGTCGGGTGGGAGGACCGCCTACGACTCGGAGCGCGGGCACTTCGCGCTCTCGGAGCTCGGGCCGGGCGCATACGCGGCCGGCGAGGTCGCGGGCCGCGGCGACCTCGACTCGGCGGAGCGCTCGGGCGCCCTCGCCGGCGCCGAGGCCGCGCAGGCCCTCGGATACGGCGACGACGAGGCGCGCAGCCGCACCGCCGCGGACCGCGCCGAGCTCGAGCGGGCGCCCGCATGGCCGCAGGGGGCCACCGCCGTCCCGCCGCCCGTGATGAGCGAGCGCAAGGGCAAGTGCTTCGCCTGCTTCTGCGAGGACGTCACCGCCAAGGACATCCACCTGAGCGTCGAGGAGGGCTACGACTCGATCGAGCTCTCGAAGCGCTACACCACGACGACGATGGGCCCCTGCCAGGGCCGCATGTGCCAGCTGCCCGCCGTGCGGCTGATGGCGGAGGAGACCGGCCAGAGCCTCGAGGAGATCGGCACGACCACGGCGCGCCCGCCCTGGGTGTCGGTCCCGATGGGCGCGCTCGCCGGCCGGCCCTTCGAGCCGGCCAAGCGCTCCTCGATCCACGCGCGCCACCGCGACATCGGCGGCAACATCATGTGGGCGGGCGACTGGCGCCGCGCCTATGACTACGGCAACCCGAGGGCCGAGGCGCAGGCGGTGCACGAGTCGGCCGGCCTGATCGACGTCTCGACGCTCGGCAAGCTCATCGTTCGGGGCCCGGACGCCGGTGAGCTGCTCGACCGGCTCTACCCGAACCGCTTCTCGAACCTGAAGCCCGGCCGGATCCGCTACGGCGTAATGGCGAGCGACGCCGGCCGGATCATGGATGACGGCACGGTCTGCCGCCTCGACGACGAGTCCTTCTACGTCACCACCACCTCGAGCGGCGCGGGCGCGGTCTACGACTGGTTCTCCTGGTGGCTCGCCGACTGGAGCCTCGACGTCCACCTCACCGACGTCACGCAGGGTCTCTGCGCCGTCAACCTCGCCGGGCCGAGGGCGCGCGAGATCATGTCGAAGGTCACCGACCTCGACGTGTCGAACGAGGCCTTCCCGTATCTCGACGGGCAGCGCGGCGAGGTGGCGGGCGTGAGCTGCCTGATCCTCCGCATCGGCTTCGTCGGCGAGGTGGGCTACGAGATCCACTGCCCCGCCGCGCAGGGCGAGCACCTCTGGGACGCGCTGATGGACGCCGGGCGCGAGCACGGCGTGAAGCCGTTCGGCCTCGAGCCCCAGCGCCTGCTGCGCCTGCAGAAGATGCACATCCTCGTCGGGCAGGACACGGACTCGGAGTCGAACCCGTTCGGGGCGGCGATGTCGTGGATCGTCAAGCTCGACAAGGAGCAGGACTGGATCGGCAAGTGGGCGCTCGAGCGCTACTCGGAGCAGCCCGCCGAGACGGCGCTCGTCGGCTTCACGATGGAGAACGGCCACGTCCCCACCGAGGGGGCGGCGATCCTCCCCGATGGCGACAGCCCGATGGGGCAGGTCACGAGCGCGCGCTACTCGCAGAAGCTCGGCAAGGTGATCGGCATGGGCTGGGTGCCCGCCGCGCTCGCCAAGGACGGCGCGAAATGCACGATCTCGGACAACGGCCGGCGGATCTCGGCCGAGGTCGTGACGAAGCCGTTCTACGACCCCGACGGCGAGGTGCTGCGCTCGTGAGCCGGCTCGAGTTCCTGTCCCCCGGCGAGAACGGCGACGCCCTGGCGCGCAGCTCGATGGAGCGCCAGGCACTCGCGGCGGGCGGCAAGCTCGAGCGCCGCGACGGCTGGAGCATCGCGACCGAGTTCGACGGCGAAGAGGCGGAGCGCGGGCGGCTCGAGGGCAGCGTCGGCTTCGCCGACCTCTCCCATCTCGGCAAGATCGAGGTCCAGGCAGCGGCCACGGATCTCGAGGGGATCCTCGGGGCACGCCTCGAGCTCGGCAGCGCCACCCGCACCGACGGCGGCTGGCTCCTGCCCTATACGCCCGAGCGGGCGATCGCGCTCTGCGACCCGGCCGAACGCGCCGGCCTGCTCGACCGGCTGCTCGACGCCGCGGGCAGCGCGGGCGGCCTGACGAGCGTGATCGACGTGACCACGACCTTCGGCGCGCTCGTGATCGCCGGCCCGCTCGCGCGCGAGACCTTCGCGCGCTTCACGGCGATCGACCTGCGCCCCGACGCGTTGCCGCCGAACGGCTTCCGGCCCGGATCGGTGGCGCGCACGCCCGGCGCGGTGCTGCGCGAGGGCGACGGCGACCGCTTCCTGATGCTGTTCGGATCGGCGGTCGGCCAGTACATGTGGACCGTGGTCGAGGACGCGGCGCAGAGGCTCGGCGGCGGGCCGGTCGGCACGCGGGTGCTGGAGGGCGTGACCGTTGCTTGACATCTTCCGCAAGCGCCGCATGTGGCGGCCGCGCCAGGAGCTGAAGGACTCCTACGACGTCGTCATCATCGGCGGCGGCTCGCACGGCCTCGCCGCGGCGTACTACCTCGCGAAGGATCACGGGATCTCGAACGTGGCCGTGCTCGAGAAGAGCTACATCGGCTCGGGCGCGGCGGGACGCAACACCACGATCCTGCGCTCGAACTACAAGACGGAGGAGGGCGCGCGCTTCTACGACGCCTCCGTGAAGCTCTACGAGAACCTCTCGAAGGACCTCAACTTCAACCTGCTGTTCTCGCAGAACGGCCACCTGACGCTCGCCCACGCGGACCGCGCGATGTTCGTGATGGCGAACCGCGCCGAGGTCAACCGCCTCAACGGGATCGACTCGCGGCTGATCTACCCCGACGAGATCGAGCGGCTCGCTCCCGCGATGCAGGTGAAGAACCCGGACGCGATCCACCCGATCATGGGCGCGCTCTACCACCCGCCCGGCGGCGTGATCCGCCACGACGCGGTGGTCTGGGGCCTCGCTCGCGGCGCGGACCGCGGCGGCGCGGAGATCCATCCCTACACCGAGGTCACCGGCATCGAGCGCCAGAACGGCCAGGTCGAGGGCGTGATGACGAACCGCGGCAGGATCAAGGCGAAGACGGTGCTGAACTGCACCGCCGGCTGGAGCTCGCTGATCTCTGACATGGCCGGCGTGCAGATGCCGATCACCACGCACATCCTGCAGGCGTGCGTGACCGAGCCGATGAAGCCTCTGCTCGACGTGGTGATCGTGTCGTCGCAGATGCACGTCTACATCTCGCAGACGGACCGCGGCGAATTCCTGATGGGCGCGGAGATCGAGCCCTGGACGACCTACCGGATGCAGGGCACGCTCAACTTCCTGCAGGACGTCTGCCGGCACGCCCTCGAGCTGTTCCCGCAGCTCGAGCGCGCCCGCCTGCTGCGCTCGTGGGCGGGCCTGTGCGACCTCAGCCCCGACTACAGCCCGATTCTCGGCAAGACCGACGTCGACGGCTTCCACGTCAGCGCGGGCTGGGGCACCTACGGCTTCAAGGCGGCGCCGATCGTCGGCAAGACCCTTGCCGAGCTCGCCGCGACCGACAAGACTCCGGAGCTGATAGCCCCGTTCGCGCTCGAGCGCTTCTACGAGGACAAGCTGGTATCGGAGCTCGCCGCCGCCGCGGTGAGCCACTAGCCACATGAGAGGAACAGGACCATGAAGTCGAGCCTCGAGATCGCACAGGAGGCAGAGCTCCTCCCGATCGAGACCATCGCCGAGCAGAGCGGCCTCACCCCGGACGAGTACGAGCCCTACGGTCGCTACAAGGCGAAGGTGTCGCTCGACGTAATCGAGCGCATGAAGGACGTCCCGGACGGCAAGATCGTCTGCGTCGCCGGCGTCACGCCGACGAAGGCGGGCGAGGGCAAGACGACGACCGCCGTCGGGCTGACCCAGGGACTCGGCCATATCGGCAAGGACCCGCTGCTGTGCCTGCGCGAGCCCTCGCTCGGCCCGGTGTTCGGCATCAAGGGCGGCGCCGCGGGCGGCGGCATGACGCAGGTCGTGCCGATGGAGGACCTGAACCTCCACTTCACCGGCGACATCCACGCGATCGGCGCGGCCAACAACCTGCTCGCAGCGCTGCTCGACGCCTCGATCCTGCACGGCAACCCGCACAAGATCGACGCCCTGCGGATCGGCTGGAAGCGCGCGCTCGACATGAACGACCGCGCGCTGCGCCAGACGACGATCGGCCTCGGCGGCCGCGCCAACGGCTATCCGCGCGAGACCGGCTTCGACATCACCGCGGCCTCCGAGGTGATGGCGATCCTCGCCGTGTCCCGCGACCTGCACGACCTGCGCGCGCGCCTCGGCGCGATCACCGTCGCGAGCTCCTTCGACGGCGGCAAGCCGATCACCGCCGAGGATCTCGGCGCGGCCGGCGCGATGACGGTGCTGCTGAAGGACGCGCTCAAGCCGAACCTGATCCAGACGCTCGAGGGCCAGCCCTGCCTGATGCACGCCGGCCCGTTCGCGAACATCGCGCACGGCAACTCCTCGCTCGTGGCCGACCTGATCGGCCAGAAGCTCGGCGACTACGTCATCACCGAGTCCGGCTTCGGCTCGGACATGGGCATGGAGAAGTTCTTCGACATCGTCTGCCGCAAGGGCGGGCTCACGCCGAGCGCGGTCGTGCTCGTGGCGACCGTGCGCGCGCTCAAGCACCACGGCGGCATCGAGGACGACCCGCGCGTCGACCAGGTCAAGGCGACGCACGCGCTCGAGGCCGGGCTTCGCCAACCTGCGCCGCCACCTCGGGATCGTCAAGACCTTCGGGCTGCCGTGCGTGGTCGCGGTCAACCGCCGTCCCGGCGACACCGACGACGAGGTCGACATGGTGCGGCGGCTCGCGCTCGAGGCGGGCGCCCACGGCGCCGAGGTGAACGAGGGCTTCGAGCGCGGCGGCGAGGGCGCGGCGGCGCTCGCGGAGGCGGTGGCCGACGCCGCTGAGCAGCCGAGCAGCTTCACCTTCGCCTACAGCGACGAGGACTCGATCGAGGACAAGATCCGCAAGGTCGCGCAGAAGGTCTACGGCGCGAAGGACATCGTGCTCTACCTCGACGCGCAGCGGAAGATCCGGCAGTTCACCGAGGACGGCCTCGGCAACCTGCCGATCTGCATGGCGAAGACGCACCTGTCGCTGTCGGCGGACCCGACGCTCCTGAACGCGCCGGAGGACTTCGCGCTCCCGGTGCGCGACATCCGCGCCTACACCGGCGCGGGGTGGCTCGTCCCGCTCTGCGGCGACATCCAGCAGATGCCCGGTCTCGGCAAGGCCCCCGCGGCCTTCAACGTCGACATCGACGCTGAGGGCAGGACGGTGGGGCTGTTCTAGGATCGCCGAGTGGCGACCACGCGGACCTCGCTCGTCGACATAGCGGAGGAGGCGCTCCGCACCTGGCTCGCCACGGGCAGGCACCGGCCCGGCGAGCGGCTGCCGCCTGAGCAGGAGCTGTCGGCGCAGCTCGGCATCTCGCGCGGGACGCTGCGCACGGCGCTCGGCCGGCTCGAGCAGAGCGGCGAGATCGTGCGGCGCCAGGGCAGCGGCACCTACGTGGGCCGCTCGCCCTCGACCAGCCTCGACGAGGGCCTCGAGAAGCTGATCTCGTACTCGGAGCTCGCGCGCCGGCGCGGCGTGCGGCTCGAGCTCGCGGAGCTCGAGATCGAGCAGCGCCGGCTCGGCGACGAGGCCGCCTCGCTGTTCGGCGCGGATCCCGACACCGAGGCGGTCACGGTCACGCGCGTGCTGCTGATGGACGGCGAGCCGGGCTCGTGGATGCGCGACGTGGTGGCGCCCGGGGTCGCACTCCCCGCGGATTCACGCCTGCGGCGCGCGCTCGAGCGCGGTGAGATGCTGCTGGACGTCCTGCTCGACGAGGGACAGGCCGTGGCCTACACCCGCGCCCACATCGGCGCGCGGGTGCTCACGCGGCGCGACCGCGTGGGCCAGGCGCTGCGAGTTGCTGACACGCTCGCCGCCCTCGAGATCGAGCACGTGACCTCCACCTCCGAGGGCACCCCGCTGATGCGCTCGACGGACGTGTTCCTCCCGAGCAGCCTCGACCTCCACGTGATCCGCTGGCTCGAGGACCTGCCGCCCGTGCCGGCCATCGAGCGCGGCACCTAGGTAGGGGCGATCCGAAGATAGGTAGCGGTCACCGATGACCGCGCGCCATGGCCGCCGTAGCTTCGGGGCCATGATCCTTGTCGAAGACCTGAAGCGTGCACACCGAGCGACCTGGGCGTCCGGAGACTACGGCGCCATCGCGGAACTGATCGACGACGACCCCCCGCGCGACCTGCTGGAGCGCGTGCCCGTCGAGGCCGGCCGAGGAGGTGCTGGACGTAGCCGCCGGCACCGGCAACCTCGCGCTGCGCGCGGCCGCGGCCGGCGCCCAGGTGGTCGGGCTCGACCTCACACCGGAGCTGTTCGAGACCGCTCGCCGGCGTGCCTCCGAGCAGGGCCTGGCCGTCGACTGGCTCGAGGGCGACGCCGAGCAGCTCCCGTTCGAGGACGCGCGCTTCGACGTCGTGTACTCGATCTTCGGCGTGCAGTTCGCGCCGCGTCACAAGGTCGCCGCGCACGAGATCGCGCGCGTCACCCGTCCGGGCGGGCGCATCGGCCTCGTCAACTGGACGCCCGAGAGCCACATCGGCGAGCTGTTCAAGATCCTCAGCCGCTACATGCCGGCTCCGCCCGAGTACGCCTCGTCCCCGCCGCTCTGGGGCAACGAGGAGCACGTGCGCGAGCTGTTCGAGGGCACGGGCGTCGAGCTCGAGTTCTCGCGCGGCCACAACCCGTTCAGCTTCGGCTCGGCCGACGAGCTGGTCTCGTTCTTCGAGACCCACTACGGCCCGACGCTGAAGGCGCGCGAGAAGCTCTCCGCCGAGGGCCGGTGGGCGGACTGCCGCGCGGAGATCGTCGCCATGGCCGAGCGCCGCAACGACGCCACCGACGGCGGCTGCACGCTCGCGTCCGAGTACCTCGTCGTCTCCGGCCGCAAGGCCGCCTAGCTCCCCATGCGCCGTCGAGCCCTCCTCGCCTGCGTCGCCGCGCTCTCCTCCTCCCTGCCGGCGCGGCCCACGCGGTCCCCCTCCCGGAGGGCTCGACGGCGCTCCTCTCCGGAACGTCGTCGCTGTTCGCGGCTCTGCCGGCCCCGGTGTCGGTGTCCGGCATGGGTGCGTCCCGCCGTGAGCCAGGATGGGCGCCACGTCGCGTTCTCGTCGCGGTCGGACGGGCTTGTCGCGGGCGACGACGACTACGTGTCGAACGTCTACGTCAAGGACACCACCACCGGAGCCGTCACGCTCGTGAGCCGCGCGAGCGGCGCAGCAGGCGAGCCGGCGCACCGCGACTGCTACCAGGCGTCGATCGACGACGCCGGGACGCGGGTCGCGTTCGCATGCTCGGCCGCGCTCGATCCGGCGGACACGAACGGCCTCGCCCTGGACGTCTACGTGCGCGACCTGTCCACGAACACGACGACGCTGGTGAGCAGGGCGGGCAATCTGGGGGCCGTTGGCAACCAGGGCGCGACCGACCCGTCGATCAGCGGCAACGGCGAGTACGTGGCATTCCAGTCGATCTCCTCGAACCTCCATCCCGATGCGCTCGGCAACGACCTGCGCGTCTATCGCCGGCGGCTCGGGGCCGGCAACGAGACGATCGTGGTGAGCAGGCGCAGCGGCGATCAGGGCGGCGCCGTGGTGCGCGGCAGCGATCCCGTCGATCTCGTCGGACGGCAACTTTGTGGCCTTCACCCACCCCGGCGGCCAGGAGACGGTGGACCCCGGCGACACGAACACCGTGTCAGACGTCTACGTCCGCAACGTCGACGCGACGACGACCACGCTCGCCAGCCGCAAGGACGGCTTCGGCGGGACCGTCGGCAACGCGGAGTCGAACTCGCCCGCGATCGCGGGGAACGGGACCGCCGTCGCCTTCGTCTCGAGCGCGAGCAACCTCGAACACCGACACGACGGCGACAGCCAGCCCGACGTCTACCGGCGCGCCCTGGCTGTGGGAACGACGAACCACGTGAACGTGAACTTCGAACGGCGCCAAGAGCGGCGCCGCCCGCGGCGCCGTCGATCGACGACGGCGGCATGGTGGTGGGCTTCGTCTCGAGCGCCGTGAACCTGCACCCGGACGACACGCGACCCGCGCGAGGACGGGTACGTCGCGGACCTCAAGGCGAACACCGTGACCATGTCGTGAGCCGCGCCGACGGCGCGAGCGGTGCTGTCGCCAACGGAGTGGCGGAGCAGATCGCGGTCAGCGGAGACGGCGATCGGGCCGCCACGCGGATGCAGAGCGGCGCGATCCTCCCCGACGCCGACCCCCGCATCTCCGCGATCCTGTGGCGCGACATCCCCGCCGGGCGCAGCCTCTCGGTCGCGCGGCCGCAGGGCAACGCGCCGTTCGTGAGCTCCGGTGGGCCGGGCTACCTGTCGACCCTGAGCGCCGACGGCCGCTACGCCGCCTTCGTCTCCGAGGCGCCGGCGCTCGGACTGCCGCTCGGCGTGCACCAGGGCGTGTTCGTGCGCGACCGTGTCACGGGGTCGGTGACACTCGTGAGCCGCGCGGATGGGCCCGCGGGCGCGGCGATGGAGATCGAGCCGGGCACGCCCTCGATCAGCGCGGACGGCCGGCGGGTCGCGTTCGCTGCGGATACCGGGACCACGAACAGGTCTACGTGCGCGACATCGCGCAGGGACGCACGTTCCTCGCGAGCCGGGCGGACGGCGCGACCGGTGCGCCCGGCAACCAGACGTCCCGCTGGCCCGACCTGGACGCGGACGGCTCGCGCGTGGCGTTCGTGTCCTACGCGACGAGCCTCGGCAACGGCGACTCGGATGGATATCCGGACGTCCACGTTCGCGATCTCGCCACCGGCCGCACCGCTCCTCGTGAGCCGTGCCAATGGAGCATCCGGAGCGAAGGGGAACAGCGAGAGCGGCGAAGCCAGCATCAACGCGGACGGCACCCGGGTGGCCTTCGCCACGCTTGCCACCAACCTCGCGGACGGTGACAGCGACAACGTCGCCGACATCCACCTCCGCGACCTCAGCGCCGGCACCACACGGCTCGTCAGCGCCGCTCCGGGTGGGCCGAAGGCGAACCAGCCGGCTCTGAGCCCGTCGCTCGACGCATCCGGGACGCGCGTGGCCTTCGAGGCGGCCACCACGAACCTGCTCGGCGACACGCTTCCGCGCTTCAAGGTGTTCGTCCGCGACATGACGCAGCGGCAGCCTCGTCATCGCGAGCCGCGCTGGATGGCGCCGCGGGGCGCGGTGGCGGACGGCGATGCGCGCGGCCGCGCGTATCAGCCCCGACGGCCGCTCTGTTGCATTCACGGCCGCGGCCGGCAACCTCGCGCCGGCCCTGCCCGACGAGCTGACCCAGGCCTTCGTCCGCGATCTCGCCACCGGCCGCACCGAGCTCGTCTCGCGTGCGGGCGGGCCGCGGGGAGCGGCGTCCGCCAGAGACGCCGTGGCTGAGGATCTGAGCAGGGATGCGGGCTGCGTCAGTTTCCGCACCGAACAGCCCCTCATCGCCCCGGCGAGCGAGTACGTGCAGGTCTACCTGCGCGCGCGGCGCGCGGACTGCGCGCCGCTTCCGACGGGCGGCGCCTCCGCGGACACGACCGCGCCGGTCCTCACGAAGGTGCGGCTGACGCGCAAGCGCTTCCGTGTCGGTGCGGCGGCCACGCCCCGCTCGGCGCGCGCGAGGCGCGGAACCGTGCTGCGCTTCCGCTCGAGCGAGGCGGCGAAGCTGACGATCCGGATCGACCGTCTGCGCGGCCGCCGCGCGCGGCGAGCCGGCGTGCTGACGCGCGCGGTCAAGGCCGGGCCGGGCCGCGTGGCCCTCAGCGGGCGCATCGGCAAGCGCCGCATGAAGCCCGGCCGCTACCGCCTCACCCTGCGCGCGCGCGACGCGGCGGGCAACCGCTCGACCGCCGTGAAGCGCGCTCTCACGATCGTCAGGGGCTGAGCGAGCGTCGCGTTTGACCACCCGCCGGGAAGGGGTGTCTACTTCCCGGGGTGGAGCTGCTCGAGCGGGACGCCGCGCTGTCGACCCTCGCCGGCGCGCTGGCCGCGGCTGGCGCCGGAGGCGGCCGCGTCGTCTGCGTCAGCGGCGAGCCGGGGATCGGCAAGACCGCGCTCGTGAGCCGCTTCGCGTCCGAGGCCGGCGCCGAGGCGCGCGTGCTGCTCGGGAGCTGCGACGACCTCACGATCCCTCGCCCGCTCGGGCCGTTCCGCGATCTCGCGGGCGACGTGTCCCCGGAGCTCGACGAGGCGCTGCGCGCGGGCGCCGCGCCCCACGACATCCAGGCGCTGCTGCTCGCGGAGCTCGACGATCCGCGGCGGCCGACGGTGCTCGTGCTCGAGGACGTGCACTGGGCCGACGACGCGACGCTCGACTCGATCAGCGTCATCTGCCGGCGGATCGGCCCGCTGCCCGCGCTTCTCGTGCTGACCTTCCGCGGCGGGGAGGCGCCGCCGGGGCACCCGCTGCGCGCCGCGCTCGGCGCGACGCCCGCGGGCCGGCTCGAGCTCGTGGAGCTGGCCGCGCTGTCCCGCGACGCGGTGGCCTCACTGGCCGGTGAGGACGGCGAGGCGCTCTTCACGGCCACCGGCGGCAACCCCTTCTATCTGACCGAGCTGCTCGCGTCGCGCGGCGGCACGGACCCGCCGGCATCCGTGGCGAACGCGGTGCTGGGGCGGGTTTCGCGGCTCGACCCCGACTCGCGGCGCCTCGTGGAGCTGGTCTCCGTGGTGCCGAACAGGATGCGCATCGCCGTGCTCGACGAGGTCGCGAGCGACTGGGCGGCGGCCGCCGAGGAGCCGGAGCGCCGGCAGTTGCTCGAGGTGGACGCGACCCATGTGCACTTTCGTCACGAGCTCGCCCGCAACGTGGTCCGCGCAAGCGTCCCGGCGGCGGCGCGGCGCGGCCTGCACGCCCAGGTGCTCGAGGCGCTGCTCGCCACCGACGCCGATCCGGCCGACATCGTCCATCACGCGGAGGCCGCGGGCGCCGACGACGTGGTCAGCGAGTACGCGCTGGTGGCCGCGCGGCGGGCGGCGGCCCTCGAGTCGAACCGCGAGGCGTGGTCGCACTACCGGCGGGCCGCGGACTTCCTCGATTCCGCGGCGCCGGGCGAGCAGGCCGACGTGCTCGAGGAGCTTGCGCTCGCCGCCTATCTCGTCGGCCGCCTCGACGCGGCGTTCGACGCCATCGAGCGCGCCATCGCCATCCACGACGCGGCGGGCGACCGCGCGGCGATCGGCCGCTGCACGCGCGTGCTGTCGCGGCTCCACTGGTTCGCGGGCGACGGCGACCCGGCGCGCGCGAGCGCACGCGACGCCGTGGAGATTCTCGAGCCGCTCGGGGAGAGCGTCGAGCTGGCGCGCGCCTACAGCGGCGTCTCGCAGCTCGCGATGCTCGAGGAGGACTGCGCCCAGGCGATCGACTGGGGCCTGCGCGCCCTCGACCTCGCCACGCGGCTTGGCGACGACGCCACCCGCGCCCATGCGCTCGTCAACATGGGCTGCGCCCGGCTGCAGCTCGACCACCGCGAGACGGAGCCGCTGCTCGAGGCGCACTCGATCGCCGACGCGACGAGCGAGCGCGAGGACGCCACGCGCGCGCTCGGCAACCTCGGTTACGTGCTGATGACGTGGGCGCGGCCGCGCGAGGCGCTCGGCCATGCGCGCGCCGCGCTCGCCTACGCCGAGCGCTACGAGGTCCACGCGTACGTCTCGTACGTGACCGCGGGCATCGCCTGGATGCGGCTGCGCGCGGGGGAGTGGGAGGAGGCCGAGCGGATCACCCGCGGCGAGGTCGAGCGCGGCATCGACGTCGCCCAGATCCTCGCCAGGACGGTGCTCGCCGAGCTGGCCGTCCGCCGCGGCGATCCGGATGCCGCGGGCCGGCTCGCCGACCTCGCCGGCCACGCCGAGCGGGCGGGCGAGCTCCAGCGCGTGGTGCCCGTCGTCGAGCTGATGACCGAACAGGCGCTCACCGGAGCCGGCCGCATGCCGATCGAGCGCTTCGAGCAGCTCGCCGAGGTGATCGGCCCCGGCGGGCGGCTCGCCGGGCGCTTCAGCGTCAGGCTCGCCGGCTGGGCGGCGGTGGCCGGCATCCGGATCGAACTCGACGATGCCGGCAGCGGGCCCTACGCGGCGATGCGCGAGGAGGACTGGATGGGCGCCGCGAATGCCTTCGGGGCGCTCGGCTGGCCGTACGACCGGGCGCTGATGCTGTCCCTGACGGACGCCGAGGACGCCCTGACGGAGGCGCTCGAGACGGCGCGCGAGCTGGGCGCCGAGCCGCTCGCCCGGCGCGTCACGGAGCGCATGCGCGAGCTCGGCCTGCGCGTCCCGCCGGGCCCGCGGCGCGCCACGCGCTCGAACCCCGCCGGCCTCACGGCGCGCCAGCTCGAGGTGCTCGAGCTGCTGGCGGAGGGCCTCACGAACGCCGAGATCGCCGAGCGTCTCGTGGTCTCGCCGCGCACCGCGGAGCACCACGTGGCGGCCGTGCTCACCAAGCTCGGCGCGGCCGACAGACGCGACGCCGTGCGCCGCGCGGCCGAGCTCGGCCTCTCTGTACAAATTTGAACAAAGCGGATATATTCGGCCCGCGCGTCGGGTGGTCTGGCCCGGCCCATCAAAGAACTCTGGAGGAGAGTGGATGAGCGACAGCGTCACCGTTGACGGCGCCGGCCCGGCGACCTTCGGCGGCACCGTCGAGACGGTTCTCAAGACCCCCCGGGCGCAGGCGCCGCCCGCGACCCTCGAGGAGGCGCGCAACCAGCCCGGCCGGCGCGAGAAGATCGAGGAGCTGACGCGCCGGATCGAGTCCGAGGACATCAAGTACGTCTTCTTCCAGCAGATCTCGATCACCGGCCGCGTGATGGGCAAGGGCGTGGTGGCGAGCTTCTTCCCGCAGGTCGCCGAGAAGGGCTACCAGCTCGTCTACGGCGCCACCGCGAACCTGTTCGTGGACCGCGTCGGCGACTACATCGGCTTCGCCCCGCACGAGTCCGAGCTGGCCGCGATCGCAGACCTCGACACCTTCGCCGTGCTCCCGTGGGACAACCGCGTCGCGCGCGTCTTCTGCGACTGCTACGACACCGAGACGGGCGACCTGCTCGACGCCGACTGCCGCCAGAACCTGAAGGGCGTCGTCGAGCAGTTCGAGCAGGAGCTCGGGCTCAGCTTCCTGATCGGCATCGAGCCCGAGATGATGTGGATGAAGAAGCCCGAGGAGGGCGAGGCTCCCGAGGGAGTCACGAAGCCCTACTGCTACCACATCCACCAGTTCGAGGAACTGCGTCCGGTGCTGCTCGACGTGGTCGAGTACGGCCAGGCGCTCGGGCTCGACATGTCCTACGGCGACCACGAGGACGCCCCGGGCCAGCTCGAGCTCAACTTCCGCTTCGACCGTCCGGTCCGGACCGCGGACAACATCACGACCTACCGCCAGATCATCGCCGCGGTGGGCCGCAAGCACGGCCTGCTCGGCTCGTTCATGCCGAAGCCCTTCACGGGCGTGTCGGCCAACGGCCACCACCATCACTTCACGCTCGTGGACGACGACGGCAACAACGTCTTCCACGATCCGGACGGGCCCGCGCAGCTGTCCGAGACGGCGCAGCACTTCCTGGGCGGCCTGCTCGAGCACTTCCACGCGCTCATGTGCGTGGGCAACCCGACCGTCAACTCGTACTGCCGCATGTGGGACACGGGTTTCTGGGCCCCGATCTACAAGAACTGGGGCTGGCAGAACCGCACCACCACCGTGCGCGTGGCCTCCGGCGGCCGCTTCGAGTACCGCGGCGTCGACTCGTCCTGCAACCCGTACCTGACCGTCGCGGCGCTGCTGCGCGCCGGCCTCGACGGCGTGCGCAACAAGATCGACCCGGGCCCGCCGCAGAGCGGCAACACGTACGACCTGCTCCAGCAGGGCGTGGACATCGAGAAGGTGCCGGACTCCCTCGGCGCCGCGCTCGTGGAGCTCGAGAAGGACGAGGTCGTCAAGAGCGCGATGCCCGGCCGCCTCTACAAGGTGTTCGAGCACTACAAGCGCGACGAGTGGGAGCGCTACCTCGCGGCCGTCACCGACTGGGAGCGCGAGGAGTACCTGGAGGTCCTTCCCTGATGTGCGGGATCGCGGGGATCATCTACCGCAACGGCGGCGGCGAGCACCGCGTCGGCGCGGACATGACGGCGATGCTGCAGGCGATGAAGCACCGCGGTCCCGACTCGACGGGCTATGCGCTCTACCGGCCCCCGACCGACGGCTACGTGATGAACGTGAAGCTGTCGGAGGCATCGAACGGAGAGATCGACTTCGACCACGACGGCCGGCTCCGCCGGTCGCGGGCCGAGGTCGAGTCCCGCCTTGCGGCGATGGGCGCGCGGGTGGGCTCGATCGACCAGCCGAGCGAGCACGCGATGATGGTGTCGTTCGGCTTTGACGGCGACCTGAAGACGCTCGCCGACTACGTGGAGGACGTGAGGGGCACCGAGGTGCTCTCGCTCGGCCGCTCGCTCGAGATCATCAAGGACCTCGGTGACGCGAACACCGTCGCCGCGGACTACAAGCTCGGCGAGTTCATCGGCACCCACGCGATCGGCCACGCCCGCATGGCGACCGAGTCGGACGTGGACATCGCGAACGCGCACCCGTACTGGGCCTACCCGTTCCCGGACGTCGCCGTCGTGCACAACGGCCAGCTCACGAACTACTTCATGTGGCGCCGGCGGCTCGAGCGCGCGGGGCACCGCTTCCAGTCCGAGTGCGACTCCGAGATCATCGCCGTCTACCTCGCCCAGCGGATGGCCGAGGGCGACTCGCTCGAGGACTCGATGCGGCGCAGCCTCGAGGAGCTCGACGGCGTGTTCACGTACATCTGCGTCACCGAGAACGCTCTCGGCGTGGCGAAGGACGAGCTCGGCGCGAAGCCGCTCGTCCTATACGAGTCCGACGACATAGTGGCGCTCGCGTCAGAGGAGATCGCCATCCGCAAGGTGGTCGACCGCGAGATCGAGACCTACGACCCATACGAAAGCGAGGTGATGGTGTGGACGCGGTAACTGGCGAGGCGGCCGGCTCGGCCGGCCGCGGAGCTTCGCATTCGGGCGACGAGACCACCACCACCTATGACGCGCGCGGGCTCGTCGAGCTCGACGCGTCGATCCCGAAGATCGCCGAGATCGACGGGGAGCGCGCGCAGTTCGACGCGAAGGACATGTCCACGCGCAAGATCAACGCCGAGCTCAAGTGGCTGCTGTACGAGCAGGGCGTCAAGGACGTGACCGTGCTGAATCCGAGCGCGCGCCACTCGCTGGGCGTCGGCATCCTCACGCGCTGCCGCCTCACCTTCGAAGGCTCGCTCGGCTACTTCGGCTGCGGCCTGCTCGACGGCGGCGAGGTGCAGATCAACGGCCGCGTCGGCTGGTCGGTGGCCGAGAACATGATGTCCGGAGTCGTCGTGATCGAGTCGAACGCGGGCTCGCTCGCCGGCGCGGCTCTGCGTGGCGGCGACCTGGTGATCCGGGGCCAGGCGGGTGCGCGAACCGGGATCGACCAGAAGGGCGGCACGATCATCGTGTGCGGCAGCGTCGGCTCGATGACCGGCTTCATGATGCAGCGCGGCCGGCAGATCATCCTCGGCGACGTCGGCCACGGCCTCGGCGACTCGATGTACGACGGCACGATCTACGTGGGCGGCAAGATCGCGTCGCTCGGGATCGACTGCGTCGAGGGCGAGTGGACGGACGCCGACACCGAGCTGATCGAGCGCAAGTTCCGCATCTACGGCCTCGGCGACCCGCCGCAGCTGCAGAAGTTCGTGTGCGGCAAGAAGCTCTACAACTACGACAGCCTCGAGCCGAGCGAGCGCAAGCTCGTCCTGTAGGAGAACGCATGGCAGACGAAACCGCTCCCTCGCAGCAGACGATTCTCGGCAAGAGCCAGATCTTCACGCCGGAGGTCATCAACGACATCCACATGAAGGCCGAGCTCGGCCGTTACCGGATGCGCGGCTTCTCGATGTTCAAGAAGATCCCGCACTGGGACGAGCTCATCTTCCTCCCGGGCACCCTCACGCGCTTCGTGATCGAGGGCTACCGCGAGAAGTGCGTGACGAAGACGGTGCTCGGGGCGCGCTTCGCGAAGAAGCCGATCGAGCTCGACATCCCGGTCTACATCACGGGCATGAGCTTCGGCGCGCTCTCACTCGAGGCCAAGATGGCCCTCGCGCGGGGCGCCTCGATGGCGGGCAGCGCCACCTGCTCGGGAGAGGGCGGGATGATCCCGCCCGAGCGCGACCTGTCGACGAAGTGGTACTACCAGATCATCCAGAGCCGGTACGGGTTCAACCCGCACCACATGATGCTCGCGGACGCCGTCGAGTTCTTCATCGGCCAGGGCTGCAAGGTCGGCCTCGGCGGCCACCTGATGGGCCAGAAGGTGACCGAGCAGGTGGCGGAGATGCGCTCGCTGCCGGCCGGGATCGACCAGCGCTCGCCCGCGCGGCACCCGGACTGGCTCGGCCCTGACGACCTCTCGCTGAAGGTCCAGGAGACCCGCGAGGCCACGAACTACGAGATCCCGATCCAGCTCAAGCTGGGTGCGTCGCGCGTCTACGACGACGTCCGCATGGCGGCCAAGTGCGGCCCGGACATCATCTATCTCGACGGCGCGGAGGGCGGTACCGGAGCAGGTCCGCACCTCGCCACGGAGGAGACGGGCATCCCGCTGATGGCCGCGATCCCCGAGGCGCGCCGCGCGCTCGAGGACGTGGGCCTGGCGGACGAGATCGACCTGGTGGTGGCCGGCGGCATCCGCAACGGCGGCGACATCGCGAAGTGCATCGCGCTCGGCGCGAAGGCGGTCGCGATCGGCCACTCGTCGCTGATGGCGCTCAACTGCAACAAGGAGATCCCGGGCGTCACGGACTACGAGGGCACCATCGGTGTGCCGGCCGGCCAGTGCTACCACTGCCACACCGGCCGCTGCCCGGTCGGGATCACGACGCAGGACCCGGAGCTGCGCAAGCGGCTGAACGTGGAGGAGGCGGCCAACCGCGTCTACAACTTCCTCCACACGCTCACGCTCGAGGTCCAGATGCTCGCGCGCGCGTGCGGGAAGACGAACATCCACTCGCTCGAGCCGGAGGACCTCGCGGCCCTCACCACGGAGGCGGCGGCGATGGCGCGCGTGCCGCTCGCGGGCACCTCGTACATCCCGGGCGTCTCCGAGCAGAACGCGCTCGAGGAGATCAAGACCATGCTCGACCGCTACCTCGAGAACCCGGTGGACGAGCTGCCGGCGATGAAGGAGACCCCGGCATGAGCTCGGACGTCAGGGAACCCCAGAAGATCCAGTCGATCGACGCGGAGTTCCTCGCGGGTCACCGCTTCCCGTACCAGGAGGACATCTCGCTGGTCGAGGGCGTCGACCTCGAGGCCTCGACGCCCGGCCAGGACATCAACTGGCTCGAGGACGTGGAGCTGCTCGAGGAGGAGGGCTCGCCCGCCGTCTTCGACCGCTACTCGAACTCGTTCCTCAAGATCTACTTCCCGATCCCGGAGGGACGCGAGAACGAGATCGCCCGCAAGGTGCTGATGACGCACCTGCAGTCGGGCAACTCGTACGGCATCCGCCTGAAGGAGACCCACTGCAAGTTCCCGCAGCCCGAGCTCGGCCCCTGGGTCGAGGACTCGCGCATCGTGGGGACCGACTGGCGCCCGCCCGTGCTCGAGGGCTGGGAGCCTCCGCTGCACTGACGGCATGCGCTCGGTCAAGCACCTCGTCATAGGAGCGGGGGTCCACGGTCTCTCGACCGCCTGGCACCTCGCGGAGGCCGGCGAGGAGGTCCTCGTCGTCGACAAGACGGGCGTGGCGGCGGGCGCCTCCGGGATCGCCTGCGGCGTCGTCCGCAACAACTACTTCCAGCCGGCGATGGCGGAGCTGATGGCC
Organism: uncultured Thermoleophilaceae bacterium; assembly: GCA_963808775.1. GTDB lineage: Bacteria > Actinomycetota > Thermoleophilia > Solirubrobacterales > Thermoleophilaceae > JACVRW01. The sequence continues at coordinate 345,163 of CAWEGR010000004.1, read as the reverse complement.
GCCTGCGTCGAGATCTGGGAGTCGGACCCCGAGACGTTCAGCTATCACGGCTCCGGCTACATCGCCCTCGGCGACGGCGAGCAGGAGGGCGACCTCGCCTCCGTGTTCGAGCGCCAGGAGCGAATCGGCTACGACTCCGAGCTGATCACGGGCGAGGCCGAGGTGTCCGCGCACATGCGCGAGCTGTTCCCGGACTGGCGCGCGCCGGGGCTGTCCGTCTGCCTGCACGAGCGGCCGGGCGGCTTCGCCTACAACCGCGACTCGATGCTCGGGCTCGCCTCGAAGGCGCGCGCGGCCGGAGCGACGATCGAGGAGGGTGTCGAGGTCACGGGCTTCGAGCTCGACGACTCGGGCGCCGTCACGCGCGTCGATACGAGCGCCGGGCCGATCGCGGCCGAGCAGGTCGTGGTCGCGGTCGGGCCATGGGTGGCATCGCTCTGGGAGATGCTGGGCCTGCCGTCGCGGCTCGACATCCACTCGCCCGACGGCGGCGTCGCGCGCGACCAGGAGATGTGGACCTACTGGTACCTGCAGGAGGGCGAGATCGACGTGCCGCCGTCGATGTTCGTGACGGCTGACGGCTCGCTGCCGCCCGTGATCCACGTCGACTCGAACGCGCCGCTGCACGCCGACGACGGCGGGCTCGTGACCGACGAGCAGTGGGGGATCTACTTCAAGCAGGACAAGCACTCGGTCCAGGGCGGCGCGGCGCCGCTGCCGAAGGGGCATTCGTTCGATGTCGACCCCTATCCGACGGGCTCGGTCGAGCCGGGCTTCCCCGACCTGTGGTGCGCCGCGCTGTCGCACTGCATGGAGCGCTTCGAGGGCAAGCGCGAGGTCTTCAAGGACGTGCGCTGCGGCGGCGTGGGAGCGTTCACGGCGGACAACTTCCCGGTGTTCGACTACATGCGCCCGAACGTCTTCGTTGCCGCCGACTCGAACCACGGCTACAAGATGATCGCCGTCGGCAAGGAGATCGCGCGCGTCCTCGGCGGGGAGCACTCGTCCCTGCTGCACCCGTTCCGCTACGAGCGCTTCGCGACCGGCGACCTGCACCCGGTCTCGAACTCGCCCTACCCCTGGAGCTGATCCCGCAGCCAGCGTCCCACCGCGTCCGCGACCGCCTCGCGGTCGCTGCGCAGGCTGTGGTCGCCCTGCACGAGCACCACCTCGCGTCCCGGGCCCTCGGGCGGGATGCCGAAGCGGTCGCGCTCGCCCTGGACGATCAGCATGGGCACCTCGACCGCCTCGAGCTCGGGCAGGCGGCTCTCCGGCCGCTTGCCCTTGGCCGACCTGCGGGCGGGAGGCAGGAGGGGGAACGCGAGGCAGAGCACGCCGGCGGCGCCCGTCGCGCCCGCCGTGCGGCAGGCCACCCGCGCGCCGGCGGAGCGCCCGCCCGTGATGAGGTCGACGCCCGCGAGCGGCCCGGCGCGGAGGTGCTCGACGACCGCGATCCAGGCCGGGTCGAGCTGCTTGGGCGCGGGACTCGAGCGGCGACCCGCCACGCGGTACGGCTGCTCGACGAGCGCCACAGCGACCCTCTCGTTCAGGGCGGCCTCCGTGGCCGCGGCGAGATCGGGCGCGTCCACGCCGCCGCCCGCCCCGTGACCGAGCACGAGCGCGGCGCGCGCCCCCGCGGAGGGGTGCAGGCGCGCTCGCGCGGGACCGTGCGGCGTATCGATCTCGACGCTCTCCACGACGGGTAGGATCGCGCTTTCATGGGACGACGGGAGCGACGGCGCGGCGGGCGCGCCCCGAGCGGGTCTCGCAAGCGCCGCCAGCGCCGCGACTGGGAGGATCCGGGCGCCGTCCTCAAGGGACCCCCGATCAGCGTCACCTGCGAGTGCGGCGAGAAGCGGGCGCTCGCCTACGGTGAGCGCTGGACCTGCGAGTCATGCGGGCGCGAGTACGACACCACGCGGATTCCGCGCGAGCAGTACGAGGAGATCCGCAGGCTGTCGCTGCGCTACCGGGCGCTGCCGGTGGCATTCGGCGCCGTCGTGGCGCTGCTCGCGATCGTCTTCACGCTCACGGGCAACGTCTTTGGCGTGTTCTTCCTGCTGCCGACCGCGCTCGTGATCTGGTTCGTCTTCATCCGGCCGCTGCAGCGCAAGCGCTACCGGGAGGCGCTGCAGGGCCTCCCGGTGTGGCAGCTGCGGGCGGAGTGACGGCAGCCGGGGATGGCAGCCGGGGGCTCGCGCCCCCGGACCCCCGTGGCACCTGTCGGGTGGCTGGGCTATCGGCGACGTCCTGCCATCGCCGGTCACACGCTCCGGACCGGATCGCCGGGTCGCGCCTCGGCCCTCGCGGCTCGCGCGCCGCAAGTGTCACTTGACCGCGTATAGCCCGGTCAAGTGACAGATGCGATGGCGTCCGGGGGCTCTCGCCCCCGGACTCCCCCGAAGCGTCGCGCCTAGATCGGCGCTGAGGTCGGCGCGGCCTTGAGCTCCGCGTGGGCCGCCGCCTCCTCGGGCGTGCGCGGGATCTCCTCGCGCAGCTTCATCGGCAGCTTGTCCTCGACCACGTGGCGCCAGACGTACAGCGCCAGCGCCGCCAGCAGGACGAGCAGGCCGGTGCGTGTCTTGTCCCAGCCGTAGCCGTAGCCCTCGATTCCGAGGAAGCCGCCCGAGTACAGGAAGCCGCCGACAATCAGGAACGTCAGGTTGATGAGGAACAGGACGAACGCGAGCGGCACCCAGTAGTTCGGCAGCTTGACGGGGCGCGGCCACGCCGGCCGGTCCCTGCGGAGCAGCAGGAAGCCCGACAGCGCCGCACACGTGGCGAACACGTAGCCCACGTTCGACACCGCGAGGATCTCGATCACGCCCGCGAAGGCGGTGATCAGGAAGATGTTCAGGATCGCGTCGACGGTCATCGCGAGCGCCGGCACGTGGAACTTGTTCAGGCGCCCGAACGCCTTGATCGTCATGCCGTCTCTCGAGATGCCGTACAGGGCTCTCGAGCCGTCCATCGTCGCTGTGTTCATCGACAGGATGAGCGCCGCGACGACGCAGAAGATCATCACCCCGCCCAGGAAGTTGCCGACGAGGATGTCGAACGCCTGCGTGTAGAACGAGATCAGCGTCGCGTCCTCGGCGATGGCCGCCGTACCGAGCGTTCCGCCCACGCCGAGCGGCAGCAGCACGTAGACGACCGCCGAGAACAGCGCCGCGGCGCGCAGCGCACGCGCGGTGTCGCGCTCGGTGTCCTGGTACTCGGGCGCAAAGGTGGCCACCACCTCGATCCCGTACGAGGACCAGCACATGAAGTAGAGCCAGGTGAGCGCGAGCGCGAGGCCTCCGTTCGCCCCGATCTCCCACTGCATGTTGTCGCTCGACCAGTCGCCCGTGATGTAGGGGAAGAACATCAGCACGAACGCGGGCAGGATCAGGAGCGCGCCGGTGACGTAGCCGAACCAGACGGCCGGCCGCACGCCGAAGACGTTGAACGCCCAGACGAGGATGATCAGGCCGATGCCGATCACGATCGGCAGGTTGAAGTCGAAGGTGCCGGCGTTCTCCGCCCAGGTCGAGTCCTCGAACCACTCGGCCTGGATGAGGGTGCCGGCCACGAGCCCGTTGATCGACAGCACGACCGACCAGCCGATCCAGTAGCCGAACGAGGCCAGCGGACCGATGACGGTGAGGTACTTGCGCCACGCCTCGTGCGCGTAGAGCGCGATGCCGCCGGACTTCGACGGGAACATCGCGGCCAGCTCCGCGTGCACGTTGTTCTGCAGCGCGCCGAGGCAGATCGAGATCGTCCACAGCACGAACGCTCCGGTGGTGCCGAGGGCCCCGATCGAGCCGCCCAGCGCGGCGATCAGGAAGCCCGGGTTCGCGAGCGCTACCACGAACCCGTCCCACCAGGTCATTGCCTTTAGGAGTTCTCTCTCCTCAACTTCGGCTCTCGCCATCCCGCGTCCCCTCTCCCTCGTGGTGACCTGCGCTCGCCGGTCGTACCAATTGGTACACGAGCCCGTAAGGCTCTATCTACCACGGGCCTCGGACGCGGTCAACAGACGGCTCTACAGTTCTCAGGAAGGATGCTCAAGCTGCGCGACCGCCGCGAGGACGTGGCGCCGGCCCTGACGAAGCCGAGCAAGGCCCGGCCGGTGCTGCTCGCAACGCTTGCCGTCGGGGTCGACCCGAGCGCCGAGCGCATGGCGATCGACAGCGCGGTCGAGGCGGGCGTTCCACTCGTGCTCGTCAACCTGATCCCGCTGCCGCACTACACGACGACGCTCGTGCTGTTCGGGCCGCAGGGCACCACGTTCCCCCACGAGGAGGCGCTTGACGAGGTGCGTGCGACCGCGTCCCGGGCGGCGGAGCTCGGCGTGAAGACGGAGCTCCTCAGGGTGCGGACGAGACGCGCGGTGCGGGCGCTGCTCGAGGTGGCGAGCGAGCGGGACGCGGGCCTGCTCGTGTTCGGGCCGGACCGCGAGCGGACGGGCCGCCGGCGCTTCAGGCGCGCGGCGGCGACGATCCGCCGCGACGCCGGCTGCCTCGTGTGGATTGCACCCGACGGCTGAGATGGACACCCGCAAGAGAATCCGATAGAAACCGTTGTACATATTTGTACGAAGTCGCCAGACCGAGGGAGAACGATGGCGGAGAAGATGTGGGGTGGGGAGCCGTTCTGGGGCCTGGGCTACGAATGGGATCCGGACTGGTTCCTGACGGACCGGCAGAAGGAGCTGCGGCAGAAGCTGATCCACCTCTGCGAGCAGGAGCTCCGCGCGAACGCGAAGCGCTCCGACGACGAGCTGCTCTATCCGCGCCGCAACTTCGAGATCCTCGCCGAGAACGGGTTCCTGTCGCTCACGGTGCCGGAGGAGTACGGCGGGCTCGGCGAGAACCACGTGGCCTACGGCATGGTGTGCGAGACGCTGGCGCGCTACGGCTGCGCGTCCACGGCCATGTGTTACGTCATGCACACGAGCGCCGTGGCCACGATCATGCTGCGCCCGACGCCCGAGCTGGTCGAGAAGTACATCCGGCCGCTCAACGACTGCAAGATCGGGACGCTCTCGTACTCGGACCCTGAGACCGGATCGCACTTCTGGTACCCGTTCTCGTCCTCGGCCGAGCGCTCGAACGGCGGCTTCAAGGTCAACAAGAAGGCGTCGTGGACGACCTCCGGCGGGTTCGCGGACTTCTACGTCGTGCAGACGACGAGCCCGGACTTCAAGGGCTATGACGACCTGTCGGTGTTCGTGATCGACGGCGAGCACGTGAAGGCGCAGCCGTCGCTGTGGGACGCGCTCGGGCTGCGCGGCAACCAGTCGGGCCCGATCCAGGTCGACGGCGTGGAGATCCCGGCCGACCAGGTCGTGGGTCCGCTCGGCGACGGCGCGGCGTCGAACGACGAGGCCGTCGACCCGTGGTTCCTCGTCGGCTCCTCGTCCGTCTGGAACGGCATCACGCTCGGCGCGATCGACATCGCGAAGCGGCACACGACGCGCAAGCGGCACGTGGACGTGGGGATGCGGGTGGCGGACTACCCGACGATCCAGGACTACGTCGGCGAGGCCGTGATGGACACGAACGCCTGCCGCGTGTTCGTGCTCTCCGTCGCGCAGGCGATGGACCAGGCGACGGACAACAACGAGCGCATCCTCGAGGTCGGCGAGACCGCCCGGGCGGACCTGCTCCACTGGGCGTGGCAGATCAAGTTCGAGGCCGCGAAGAACACGGCGCATCACGTGGACAAGATGCTGCATGCGTGCGGCGGCTCCGGCTACAAGCGGGACATGGAGCTCGAGCGCTACGTGCGTGACGCGAAGGCGGGCTGGGTGATGGGCCCGACGAACGAGGTTCTGCGCCAGTTCGTGGGCAAGGCGGTGCTGCTCGGCTTCGACGCGCTCGACTACTGGAACCAGACCTACAATCGGCGTGTGGTCGAGAACGAGGTCAAGAAGCTCGATTCCTCCTCCAAGCGGGAGCTGGCGCAGCAGCTGATCGAGCAGGCCGACAAGGACGAGTCGCGGGAGCCGGCCGCGAAGGCCTGACCGCCATGGCGATCTCCTCGCCAGCGCTGGTGGGAGGCCTGAAGCCGGTCGATCGCTCGTTCGAGTCGTGGTGGGTGCGCCCGGGCGCCGCGACGGTGGTGGAGGTGCGCGCGGGCGACCGCGTGCGGGTGGTGGACCCCGACGGCGGCCAGCCGGCCGAGCTGACCGTGCTCTCGCCCGAGGGGCGGGACGACGCGGCCGCTCTGGGCACGCGGGCGGACGCCCCGGCAACGGTGCTGCGGAGCGGTGGGAACGGGTTCCTGTCGCAGCTCCACGCGCGCGGGGTGAAGCCCGACGACGCGATGGCGGTGCGGCTGTTCGGTCCGGACGGCCGGCCGGGCGACTCGCAGTCGTTCACGGCCGAGCGCGACGCGCTGCTGGTGGTGGCGGCGCCGGGCGGGCGGGTGATCGACGGTGAGCCGCCGGCGTCGGCGCTGATCGTCGAGCTTCAGCGCGCCACGCCGCGGCCGGAGGTGGAGGCGGAGCTGCCGGCGCCGCTGGCGGAGCCGCGGCTCGACTTCCGCGTCGACAAGGCCTCCGCGCTCGCCTACGAGGTGAAGGAGGGCGAGTACATCCAGATCATCGACGTGAGGGGCAAGCAGTGCTCTGACTTCCTCGCCTTCCACGAGCACAAGCTGCAGCGCGGCCTCGAGCGCGGGATGGACGGGGTGACCACGCGCACCCTGATGGGCTCGGCCTATCCGCAGCCCGGGCTGTACTCGAAGTTCTTCGACGTCGACATGGACCCGCTCGTGCAGGTCGTGCAGGACACGGTCGGGCGCCACGACACCTTCGGGCTCGCCTGCACGAAGAAGTACTACGACGACCTCGGCTACCCGGGCCACATCTCCTGCACGGAGAACTTCAACAACCAGGTGACGCCGTACGGAATCGCGGAGCGGGCGGGCTGGGAGGCGGTGAACTTCTTCTTCAACACCGGCTTCGACTGCGACAACGTGCTGATCTCGGACGAGCCCTGGTCGCGCCCCGGCGACTACGTCCTGATGCGCGCCCTCACGGATCTCGTCTGCGCGTCGTCGGCGTGCCCGGACGACGTCGATCCCGCGAACGGCTGGGAGATCACGGACATCCACGTGCGCGTCTACTCGCCGGAGAACAAGTTCCAGACGGCGATCGCCCACCGCGTGACCCCTGACTCGGAGGCTGTGTTGACGAAGGAGACGGCGTTCCACTCGCGGACGAGCGAGCTCACGAAGAGCTTCGTGGAGTACCGCGGCTACTGGCTGCCGCACTGCTTCGACAACGAGGGCGCGATCGCGGAGTACTGGGCGGCGCGCGAGAAGAGCGTGATCATGGACCTCTCCCCGCTGCGCAAGTGGGAGGTGCTCGGCCCCGACGCCGAGGCCCTGATCCAGTGGGCGATGACGCGCGACGTGCGCAAGCTGTCGGTCGGCCAGGTGGTCTACACGGCGGTCTGCAACGAGACCGGCGGCATGATCGACGACGCGACCGTGTTCCGGCTCGCGGACAACAACTTCCGCTTCATCGGCGGCGACCCCTACACGGGCGTGTGGCTCAAGGAGCTCGCCGACCGGCTCGGCCTGCGGGTGTTCGTCAAGCCGACCACGGACGAGCTTCACAACGTGGCGGTGCAGGGGCCGGAGAGCCGCGAGCTGTTGAAGAAGGTGGTGTGGACCCCGCCGACGCAGACCGCGCTCGAGGACCTGAAGTGGTTCCGGTTCACGGTCGGGCGCATCGGGTCGTTCGACGGGATCCCGATCGTGGTGTCGCGCACCGGTTACACGGGCGAGCTCGGCTACGAGGTGTTCTGCCACCCCTCGGATGGCGAGGCGGTCTGGGACGCGCTCTGGGAGGCGGGCCGCGAGCACGGGCTGAAGCCGCTCGGGCTCGAGGCCCTGGATCTGGTGCGGATCGAGTCCGGGCTGATCTTCGCGGGCTACGAGTTCGACGACCAGGTCGACCCGTTCGAGGCGGGCATCGGGTTCACCGTCGCGCTCGACTCCGAGGACGACTTCGTCGGCAAGGAAGCCCTGACGGAGCGCGCGGCGCATCCGCAGCGCAAGCTCGTCGGCCTCGAGCTCGAGGGCAACGAGACGGCGGGGCATGGCGACGAGGTCTGGGACGACCGCCGCCGCGTCGGGGTCGTCACGAGCGGGATGCGCTCACCCAAGCTCCGCAAGAACATCGCGCTCTGCCGCATGAACGTCGGCTACGCAGAGCCCGGCACCAAGGTCGAGATCGGCAAGCTCGACGGCCTCCAGAAACGCATCCCCGCCGAGGTCGTCCGCTTCCCCTTCTACGACCCCGAGAAGAAGCGGCCGCGGTCGTAGATGACCGAGATCCCGCGCCCGCCCGAGTTCGACTTCCCGATCAGCTGGGCCGGGCCGGACGGCATCGGAGACGCTCCGTTCGAGGAGTACGCCCAGGACGAGGCGCCCGACGTCTCGACGGACGGCGGCGACGACCCCGCCGTGGCGCTGCGGCGGACGCTCGGCATGTTCGCCACGGGCGTCACCGTGATCACCACGGCGGACGGCGAGCAGATCCACGGCATGACCGCGAACGCGTTCATGTCGGTCTCGCTCGAGCCGCCGCTCGTGCTGATCTCGGTCGACCGGCGCACGAAGATGTGCGGGATGCTGCACGAGGGGCGCCGCTACGGCGTCAACGTCCTCTGCGAGACGCAGGCGGCGCTGTCGGACCGCTTCGCGGGACGCCAGGGCGACGACCTGCCGGAGCCGCGCTTCGACCTCGTGCGCGGCACCCCGCTCGTCGAGGGCGCGCTCGCCCACTTCGTCGCATCGGTGCAGCGCTCCTACTGGGGCGGCGACCACTCGCTCTTCCTCGGCCGCGTCGAGTACGCGCGCCATCACGACGGCCAGCCCCTGCTCTTCCACGGCGGCCGCTACGAGCGGCTCGGCCAGACCGGCTGAGCGAGCGGATCCCGTGGCGCGCTCCATCATCGTGGGCGTCGTCGGCGACTCCGGCGCCGGCAAGACGACCGTCACGCGCGGCCTCGTGCGCGTGCTCGGCGACGCGCACGTGACCCACGTCTCGGCCGACGACTACCACCGCTACGACCGCGAGCGGCGGCGCGAGCTCGGCGTGACGCCGCTTCATCCAGATTCGAACTACCTCGACATCCTCACCCAGCATCTGATCCACCTGCGCCGCGGCGAGGCCGTGCTGAAGCCCGTCTACTCGCACCGCGACGGCAGCTTCCGGCCGCCCGAATACGTCCGGCCCGCGAACTTCCTGGTGGTCGAGGGCCTGCTCAGCTTCCACACCGAGACGCTTCGCAGCGTGCACGACGTGCGGGTGATGCTGTGCCCGCCCGAGAAGCTGAGGCGCGCCTGGAAGCTGAAGCGCGACTGCACGCGGCGCGGCTACACGACGGACGAGGTGCTCGCGGAGCTCGACCGCCGCCAGGCCGACTCCGAGCTGTACATCGAGCCGCAGCGCGAGCATGCCGACATAGTGGTCGCCTTCCGGCCGAACGCCTCCGGCGACCCGGCGCGCCTCGACGCGGACGTGATCCTGCGCGACACGCTTCCGCACCCCGACCTCTCGCCGCTGCTCGACGGCACGCGGAGCGGCCCGGCGCTTCTGAAGCGCGAGCGCGAGTGGCTCTTGCGCATCCCCGGTGACCTCGATCCCGATCACGCCGCGGAGCTCGAGGAGGCGGTCTGGGAGCGCATGAGCTTCGCCTCCCATCTGCGCATCCGGCGGCTCGGCGAGTTCACGGTCGGGACGGACCTGCGGCGATCGGACTCGCTCGCCCTCGTGCAGCTCCTGATCCTCTACCACGTGGTCACGGCGCGCGCGGCGCTCGCCATCGGCGGGTCGCCTCCGCGGGCCGAGCCGCGCTGGGCGCCGGGCTCGGACTCCGCTCTCCACACATAGAGCTTCGTCTATCGTTTCGGTCGTTCGCATGGCCGTGACCCTCACACAGCTCGTTGCGTTCCTGACCGTTGTCCGGCGCGGCTCGGTCACCGCCGCCGCCGAGGAGCTCGTGGTGACCCAACCGTCGGTCTCGGCGGCGATCTCGGCGCTCGAGCGGGAGCTCGGGGTGGCGCTCACGGAGCGGGCCGGGCGCACGCTCGCGCCCACGCCCGCCGGCGAGGCCTACGCCGCGTACGCGAGCGACGTGCTCGGACTGCTCGACGAGGGAGCGCGCGCGGCACGCGAGGCGGCCGGCGATCGGCCGCACTCGCTCCGCATCAGCGCGGTCACGACGGCGGGCGAGTATCTCGTCCCGCAGCTGATCCAGGCGTTCCGCGACCGGCGGCCCGAGCTCGAGATCTCGCTGGACGTGGGCAACCGCGAGGTCGTCTTCCGCCGCGTGCTCGAGCACAAGGTCGACGTGGCGATCACCGGCCGGATCCCGGACGACGAGCGGCTGACGGGCCACGACTTCGCGGACAACGAGTTCGTCCTGATCACCGCACAGGGCGATCCGCTCGCGAAGCGCCGCTGGGTGGCGATGGAGGAGCTCGCGGCGAGGCCGTGGCTCGTGCGGGAGGAGGGCTCCGGCACGCGCACGCTCTGCCTCGAGTGGCTGCGCAGCCGGGACGTCGAGCCGAACCTGCTCACGCTCGGCTCGAACGGCGCGATCAAGCAGGCGGCTCGCTCGGGGCTCGGGGTGGCGCTCCAGTCACGGGCGGCGGTCGAGCTCGAGCTCGAGCTCGACCGCCTTGCCACGATCTCCCCGCGCGGCGGGCTGCCCTCGCGGCGCTGGCACGTGGTGCGCTCGGCGATCGGCCCCGTCCGCGAGGAGGTCGAGGACTTCATGGCCTTCTGCAGCTCCGCCGCGGCTCGCCAGGCGCTCGCTCAGGACTGACGGGCGGAAACCGTGACCCGGCCGGCGGGGAACCCCCCGGAAACCCGCCGGCCGGGCCGCCTCTGGAGGGAGGCCTCAGACGGTGATGAGCGCTGGTGACTCCGCGAGCACGGTGTCGAGCGCCTCGAGCACGGTGTTGGCGGTGTCGATCGTGGCGTTGTGACCCATCAGGCCGATGCGCCACATCGCGGGCGCCGCCGGGCCGAGGCCGCCGCCGATCTCGATTCCGTGCCAGTCGAGCATGCGCGACTGGATCGCCTTGCCGTCCACGTCCTCGGGGACACGCACGGCGGTGAGCGGCGCGAGCTGGTGGTCCGGGTCGGCCAGCAGCTCGAAGCCCCGCGCGCGCAGCTGGTCCTGGAGGTGCCGGCCGGCGCGCTCGTGCCGCTGCCAGCGCGCCTCGAGGCCCTCCTCGAGCGTGGCTCGCAGGGCCTCGTGCAGCGCGTAGATGTGGAGGATCGGCGCCGTGTGGTGATAGGTAACCGGCCGCTCGGTCCAGTAGCGCTCGAGCGCCAGCAGGTCGAACGAGAACGGCACCGGCGTCGTGCGCGCCCGGATCCGCTCGAGCGCCCGCTCCGAGACCGCCAGCGGGGACATCCCGGGCGGCGCGGCCAGGCACTTCTGCGTGCACGAGTAGGCGTAGTCGACGCCCCAGCCGCCCACGTCGAGCTCGACCCCGCCGAGCGAGGTCACGCAGTCCGCCATCAGGAGCGCGTCACGGCCTCGCATGCCCTCGGCCAGCTCGCGCAGCGGATACTGCGCGCCGCTCGACGTCTCGGCGTGCACCACGGCCACGAGGCGGGCGTCCGGATGCTCGTCGAGCGCCGCGAGCACCCGCGCCGGCTCGACCACCTCTCCCCAATCGGCCTCGAGCTCGACCACCTCGGCCCCGCAGCGGCCCGCGAGCTCGGCGATCCTCGCCGCCGAAGAAGCCCGCCCGCGCCACGATCAGCTTGTCGCCGGGCTCGAGCAGGTTGACGAGCCCGGTCTCCATGCCGGCCATGCCGGTGCAGTGCAGCGGCAGCACGAGCCCGTCGGGCATCCGATAGGCCGCGCGCAGCATTTCGACGACCTCGAGCAGGATGTCGTGGAGCTCGGGGTCGAGATGGCCGAGCATCGGGCGCCGCATCGCCCGCAGCACCGACGGCTCGACGTTCGAGGGGCCGGGGCCGCAGAGCAGACGCTCGCTCGGAGCGAGCGTGGGGAGTTCGGGAGTCATGCCGTCAGGGTGAAGCAGGGTCCGCACGAACTCAACCTAAGAGTTTCGCGATCAAGATTGACTGCACTCTATGTATTGAAGAGTGCCAGGCGGGTAGACGAATTTGTCTAACCCAGCTTGCCGGATCCCTTGCTTGTCGCTCTACTGAGGCGCATGCCGACCAAGACCCGCCTCCATCGCAGCGAGCTCTGCGTGCCCGGCTCGAACGTGCGCATGCTGGAGAAGGCGCCCGCCCTCGGGGCCGACGTGGTGATGCTCGATCTCGAGGACGCCGTCGCTCCCGACGACAAGGAGCAGGCGCGCATCAACGTGATCGACGCGCTGCGCGAGCAGGACTGGTCGCGCATGTCGGTCTCGGTTCGCATCAACGGCCTCGACACCCACTACTGCTACCGGGACATCGTCGACGTGGTCGAGCAGGCGGGCGACGCGCTCGACGCGATCGTGATCCCGAAGGTGTCCTGCGAGGACGACGTGCACCTGGTGGCGACCCTGCTGACGCAGATCGAGGACGCGATGGGCTTCGAGCGCCGCATCGGGCTCGCCGTGCTGATCGAGACGGCGATCGGCATGGTCAACGTCGACGAGATCGCGCGCGCCTGCCCCGAGCGCATGGAGGCGATGATCTTCGGCGTCGCCGACTACGCGGCGTCGATCCAGAGCCACACCGCCTCGATCGGCGGCGTCGACCCGAACTACTCCGTGCTCACGGACCCGGGCGAGGGCCCCGACCGCGAGCGCCACTGGGGCGACCAGTGGCACTACCCGCTCGCACGCATCGCGGTCACCTGCCGCGCCCACGGGCTGCGCCCGATCGACGGGCCGTTCGGCGACTTCTCGGACCCGGAGGGCTATCTCTCGGCGGCGCGCCGCTCGGCCGTGCTCGGCTACGAGGGCAAGTGGGCGATCCACCCCTCGCAGGTCGAGCTGGCGCACGAGGTCTACACGCCGGCGCCGCGGCTCGTGGAGCGCACGCGCCGCATCGTCGAGGCGATGCGCGAGGCGGCCGCGGAGGGCAAGGGCGCGGTCTCGCTCGACGGCCGCCTGATCGACGCGGCCTCGATCCGCATGGCCGAGAACCTGCTGCGCAAGCTCGAGCAGATCGAGGCGCGCGAGGCGGAGACGACGCCGGCGGCCGAGCGGCTGGCGAAGGCGCCGGCGGCGGTTTCGTAGGGCGCCCGACGGGAGCGGTCCTGGATGCGCTGTCGCGCGCGCTGAGCCCGGATCCAGGTAGCGCTTCGGCGCGCCGGGGGTCTACCGCCGGCCGCACTGCCCGGACCGCCTCGAGCACGTCGTCGACGCCCGGCAGGGCCTCGCGCTCGAGGTTCGGGGCGAACGGGATCGGCAGGTCGGGCATCGTGACGCGGCGCGCCGCCACGGGTCCGCCGGTCTCGGCCGCGAGCGCCACCACCTCCGCCGCGTAGCCGCCCTGCGGCGGGCCCTCCTCGATCACCACGAGCGCGCCCGTCTTGGCCACCGACGCCCCGATGGTCTCGGCGTCGAGCGGCCGCAGGCTGCGCAGGTCGATCACCTCGGCGTCGACCCCCTCGGCCGCCAGGGCCTCCGCGGCCTCGAGCGCCACCTCGACCATCGCCATGGCCGCGCAGAGCGTCACGTGGCCGCCCTCGCGGCGCACGACCGCGCGGCCGAGGTCCGCTGACGCCCCGTTCAGCTCGCCCTTGCGGGCGTAGAGGGCCTTGTGCTCGAACACCACGACCGGGTTCGGATCGCGGATCGCCGCGCGCGTGAGGGCGTAGGCGTCGGACGGGGTGGAGGGGGCAACGAGGCGCAGGCCGGGCTCGCCCATGAACCAGCCCGTCGGTGTCTGCGAGTGACAGGGCCCGAAGCTCGCCCCGGCGCCGACCGCGCTGCGGACCACGAGGGGCACGGACGCCTGCTCGTTCGAGAGGTACCAGTACTTCGAGGCCTGGTTGCCGAGCGAATCCAGCGCGAGCGCGAGGAAGTCGCCGAACATGATCTCGACCACGGGCCGCAGGCCGCGCACCGCGGCGCCGAACGCGGCCGAGGTGAAGGCGAGCTCCGAGATCGGCGTGTCCACCACGCGCAGCTCGCCGAAGCGCTCGGCCAGGCCGGGCGTGACGTTGAAGACGCCGCCCTGCGAGACGTCCTCGCCGATCAGGACGACGCGCTCGTCCGCCTCCATCTCGTCGGCGATCGCGTCGCGCACCGCCTGCCGGAACGCGACCTCGCTCACGCGAACGCCCTCGCCCCGGCGGGGTCGGCCGGCGCCTGGGCCTTGGCCCGCTCGAGCGCCTCCGCCATCTCCGCGTCCGCCTCGGCGCGCAGCCGCGCCGCCACGTCCGCGCCGACGCCGTCCACGCGCAGCAGCGGGTCGCGCGCCTGCCACTCCTCGACCTCCGTCGCGGGGCGGTACTTCGCCGGGTCGCTGCGCGAATGGCCGTGGTGGCGATAGGTGAGGAACTCGATCAGCGTCGGGCCGCCGCCCTCGCGCGCGGACTCGATCGCGCGGGCCGCCGCCTCGCGCACGGCCATGACGTCGTTCCCTTCGACGATCTCCCAGGGCACGCCGTAGGCCTCGGCGCGCGCGGCGAGCCTGCCTCCGGCCGTCGTCTCCTCCATGTGGGTCCACTCGCCGTAGAGGTTGTTCTCGCAGGCGTACAGCACCGGCAGTCCCCGCACCCCCGCGAGGTTCAGGCACTCGTGGAAGTACGCCTGGTTGAGCGCGCCGTCGCCGAAGAAGGCGACCGCCACGCTCCCGTCGCCGGTCAGCTCCGCCGCGAGCCCGGCTCCCGTGGCCGCCCCGATCGAGCCGCCGACGATGCCGAAGCAGCCGAGCAGCCTGTTCTCGAGGTCGATCACGTTCATGGAGCCGCCGCGACCCCCGCAGATCCCGCCCTCGCGGCCGAGGAACTCCGCGAACATGGCCTCCGGGTCGCAGCCGAGGGCCAGCGCTGCCCCGTGCCCTCGGTAGGTCGCCGCGACGCAGTCCGAGGGGCCGAGCGCGTCGCAGACCCCGACCGGCACGGCCTCCTGACCGCTGCAGAGGTGCGTCGTGCCGCGGATCTCGCCCGACATGAACGCGGCCATCACGGCATCCTCGAAGGCGCGGATGCGCGCCATTCGGCCGTAGAGCGCGGCAAGCTCGCTCACGCCGTGGACAAATTCTCACGAAGCGGACAGTCCACTTCAAATAACGATAACATCGGCTGTCAATGCCGCCTGAGAACCCAGTCCGGGTGCTTGGCAAGGCCGCGCGCGTCCTCGATCTGCTCGCCGAGCGCGGCGAGCTCACCGTCCAGGCGCTCGCGGAGGAGGCGGAGGAGCCGCGCAGCTCGATCTACCGCCTGGTCGCGGGCCTGCGCGAGATCGAGCTCGTGGAGGCCGGCTCGCGGCGCGGGACCTACCGGCTCGGCCTCAAGATCCTGCGCCTCTCCGGCGCCGTCGTCTCGCGCTTCGACGAGCGCCGCGCCGCCCTCCCGGCGATGGAGCGCCTGCACGAGACGACCGAGGAGACGGTCTTCCTGAGCGTGCCGCGGGCACGCGAGGCCGTCTGCATCGAGCGCATCGACGGCCGCTGGGTGCAGTCGATGGCGCTGACCCTCGGCGGCGGCCTGCCGCTCCACATCGGCGCCGGCCCGCGGTCCCTGCTCGCGTTCTCCGGTCGCGACGCGTGGATGGAGTACATCGCCGGCGGCGAGCTCGAGCCGCTGACGCCCGACTCGCTCATCGATCCCGACGCCCTGATCGCGGACCTCGAGGCGACGGTCGGGCGCGGCTACGCCGTGAGCGACGAGGACGTCGTGGTCGGCATGGCCGCCCTCGGCGCGCCGATCTTCGACTACCGGGGCGAGCTGCGTGCCGCGATCTCCTTCAGCGGCCCGAAGCCGAGCGTGCTCGGCGAGCGCCGCGACGAGAACGTCGCCGCGATCCTCGAGGCGGCGCATTCGGTGTCGCGCGGGCTCGGGCACGACGCGCACGCGACGGCACAGGCGGCGGGGTGAGCGGAGGCGCCCTGCCCGCCTTCGCGGGCCGGCCGGTGGGGCAGATCGGAATCGTCGTGCGCGACCTCGACGAGGCACTCGAGCGCTACGTCAACGAGCTCGGCGCGACGCCCTGGCGCTGCTGGACCTACGGACCGCGCACCGTCCCCGACCTCGGCTTCAGGGGCGCGCCGGGGGAGTACGAGATGCGCATCGCGCTCTGGGGAGAGGGACCGCAGATCGAGCTGATCGAGCCGGTGCGCGGGCCGAGCATCTATCACGAGTGGCTCGAGCGCCACGGTCCCGGCCTGCATCACATGGCCGTTCACGTTCCCTCGATGGACGACGCGCTCGCCGAGATGGCGGAGGCCGGCATGGAGCCGGTGCAGTGGGGGCGCGGCTACGGCGCGAACGGCGACGGCGGCTTCGCCTACTTCGACACCGTGGAGGCGTTCGGCTACTACCTCGAGCTCGTCGAGGTGCCGAGCGTGCGCATCGAGCCCGAGCGGGTCGTCGAGGCCTGACTACTGCTCGCCGGCCGGGCGGGTCCGGTCGTGGACGTGGCCGGCGAGGGCGGCCTCCGGCCGCAGCTCCTCCAGCGGCGCGAAGCGGGTCTCGACGGCCACGGCGCAGCCCGCGAGCGCCGCCCGCGCGCACGCCTCGATCAGCTCGTGGACGTGCACGTCGAGGTCCGGCCGGCTGAGCGGAGCGCGCCGTTCGCGGATCGCGGCCACCGCCTCGCGCAGCCCGTCCGCCCACAGCCAGGTCGCGTCCTCGGGCTCGATCAGCTCCCAGCTCCCGGTCTCCTCGCGGTACAGCTCGATGCCCGCCGGATCCCAGTCGTCGCCGAGCAGGTTCGCCGCGCCCTCGAGCCCGTACAGCTCGATGGCGGGGCGCCGGTAGGCGCGCGTGGCGTGCGAGGCGAGAACGGACGAGAGGGCGCCGTCCTCGTGGCGGAGCAGGAGCTGCCAGGTGTCGGGATCGGTCGTCTCGACAGGCGCTCCGCGGATCTCGCGGCGGCGCTCGCCGTGCGCGGAGGCGGCCTGCACCTCGGCCACGGGCCCGAGCAGGGCGGCGAGCGACTTCAGGTTGTAGATCGCGACGTCGCCGAGCGTCGCCGCCGGGTCCGTGTGGTACCAGGACGCCCATGTCGAGCCGGCGTTCCCGTAGTGCGCGCGCGCCGAGTGGACCCGGCCGAGCGCGCCGTCCTGCACCAGCGCCCACAGGCGCCTGAACGTCGGGCTGAGCTGGACGAACGGGGCGGCCAGCAGGATGAGCTCGCGCTCGCGCGCGAGGGCGAACAGCTCGGCCGCGGCGGACCGGCCCTGGGCGAGCGGCTTCTCGCAGACCACGTGCTTGCCCGCCTCGAGGGCCGCGCGGACGAGCTCCGGATGGCTGCCCGGGGGCGTGATCACCACCACGACGTCGACGCTCGGATCCTCGAGCAGCTCGGCGCTCGTGGCCACCACGCGGGTGTCCGGGCGGCGCGCGCGCAGCTCGGCCGCCGTGTCCTCCGAGCGGGCGCAGACGGGCCCCTCGCTCGCGAGCCCTCGAGGCACGAGCCGGTCGAGTAGCTGCAGGTATGCGGGAAGGACGTTGCCCGCGCCGATGAAGCCGACGTTAACCGCGGTTGACTCGGCGCCCGCCACCCGATTAAGTTATCGCAGTCTGGATTCGCCTGTTCGCATCGTGAGAAATATCTGAGCGAACTCGATCAGGGGACCGAGAGGAGAGGGGCTACATGGCCGTCGGCTGGGATCGGTACATCCGTGACTACAACACGCGGCGCCAGTTCCTGAGGCGCGCGGGCATGACGACGCTGGCGGTGGGGGCGACGCCCACCCTGCTGGCGGCGTGCGGTGACGACGACGACGAGGTGGCGAACACCGCCACTTCCACCGGCCCGGCCGAGGCGCCGAAGGCCAGCGGGCGCGTCGACTTCCTGTCCTGGGAGGGCTATGACATCCCCGACCAGCTCGCGGGCTGGAAGAAGGACAACGGGATCACCGTCAAGGCCACCTACATCGGCAACCACGACGAGATCCAGACCAAGCTGAAGGCGTCTGGCGGCGGTGGCGGCTACGACATCATCACCTACTACCAGGGCTACAAGCCGCTCTACCAGGAGCTCGAGATCCTCGAGCCGATCGACGAGCAGAAGATCCCGAACCTGAAGAACCTGTTCCCGTACTTCGCGGGCAACGAGGGCAACTTCTGGGTCGACGCCGACGGCACGCGCACCGGGGTGCCGTGGACGTGGGGCTCGATCGGGATCACGATCGACGGGCGCCGCGTGAAGTCGATGCCGACCTCGTGGTTCGACCTGCTCGAGCCGCAGTTCAAGGGCAAGGTCGCGATCCCGGACGACCCGACCGGCTCGTGGGCGCTCGGTGCGCACATCAGCGGGTTCGACCCGGCGGAGACGACGAAGGACGACGGCGAGAAGGTGTTCGACCTGCTGTCCCAGGTGGCCGCGCAGTCGACCGGCATCTCGCCCTCGTTCGGCGACGCGACCACGAAGATGACCGCCGGCGACGCGGACGTCTGCTGGCAGGGCTGGGCCGCGATGAACGAGTTCGCCGCGGCCGAGGGCGTCAACTCGTTCGAGACGGAGGTGCCGAAGGAGGGCAGCTTCTCGTTCTGCGACGCGTACGCGCTGCCCACGGGCGCGGACAACCCGGACGCCGCTCTGTCCTGGATGAACGAGTCGCTCGACCCGAAGGTGAACGCCGAGGCGGCGGTCTTCCTCGTCGGCGGAGTCACGGTCGCGGACGCCGTGCCGAACCTGCCGAAGAACATCGCCTCGCTGTATGCCTACGACGACCTCGAGAAGCTGCTCGAGCGTTCGCCCCTCTACAACAACCCGCCCCTCGAGTCGGAAGAGTTCGTGACCTTCGAGGAGGTCCAGAAGCGCTGGCAGGAGATCAAGGCGGAGGCCGGCTCCTGACGGAACCGCGACGGCTGCAGGTCGGCCCGCTGGCGCTCACGGCGCCTGCCGCGGTCGGCCTGCTCGTCTTCTTCGTCGCACCTCTCGCAGCCTTCGCCGTCTACTCGTTCCTCACGGGCTCGCTCTACGAGGTCAAGGGCCCGGCCACTCTCGACAACTACAAGGAGGTCTTCGAGACCGACGTGAACGCGCGGCTCGCGCGCAACTCGCTCGTGATCGGGCTGCTGTCGGCCTTCTTCTGCGTCCTGATCGCGCTGCCCGTGGCCTACTGGCTGCGCTACGCGGCCGGCCGCTGGCGCGGCATCGTGCTGTTCCTGATCGTCGCGTCGTTTCTGGCGAGCTACCTCGTGCGCATCTACGCCTGGCGCTCGATGCTCGGGCGCAACGGCGCGATCAACCGCGGGCTCGAGTCGATCGGCCTGATCGACGAGCCGCTCGAGTTCCTGCTCTACAGCCGCTTCGCGGTCACGATCGCGCTCGTCCACATCTTCCTGCCGTACGTGGTGCTCGTGATCTACGCGGGCCTCGCGCCGCTCGCGCCGTCCTACCTCGAGACCGCCGAGGACCTCGGTGCCGGGCGCATCGCGCGCTGGCGGCGCGTGGTGCTGCCGCTCACGGCCGCGCCGGTGGCGAGCTCGTTCCTGTTCGTGTTCATCCTGTCGGCCGCCGACTACGTCACCCCGCAGTTCCTCGGCGGGACGAGCGGCGGCATGCTCGGCGTGCAGGTGCAGGTGGCCTTCATCGGCACCGGTGACTTCGCGTACGGCGCGGCGATCGCGTTCGCGATGCTCGCGGCGTTCCTGATCTTCTACCTGCTCGTGGCGCTCGGCCTGCGCCTCACGAAGCTCGACCGGCTGAGGTTCGCCACGTGAGCGCCACCCGGCGGAGCCCGCTCACGGGCTCGATCACCGTGCTCGCGCTCGTGTTCCTGTGGGCGCCGCTGATGCTCGTCGTGCTGTTCAGCCTGCACAAGACCGGCTCGCTCACGTTCCCGTTCGAGGGCTTCTCGACGCGCTGGTACGACGAGGTGTTCTCCTCCGAGGAGATCAAGACGGCCGCGAAGAACAGCATGATCGTGGCGACCTCGTCGGCGCTCCTGACGCTCGTGTTCGGGACGCTCGCCGCGTACGGGCTGAGCCGCACGACCTCGCGCCTGCGCGTTCCGCTCGCGCTGCTCTTCTTCCTGCCGATCACGCTGCCCGGGCTCTTCATCGGGATCGCGCTGCTGGTGGCGTTCACCGAGGTCGAGGCCACGCTCTCGCTCGCGACGGTGACGGTGGCCCACCTCGTCTACGTCTTTCCGTTCTTCTTCCTGATCGCCCGCGCCGTGCTCGATCGGCTCGACCCGGCGCTCGAGGAGTGCGCGACGGACCTCGGCGCGGGCCGCATGACGGTGTTCCGCCGGGTGACGCTCCCGCAGGTCTGGCCCGTGCTCGTGGGCGCGGCCTGCCTCGCCTTCGCGCTCTCGTTCGACGAGTTCGTGATCACCTTCTTCGTGATCGGGCCCGATTCGACGCTGCCGCTCTACATCTGGTCGAGCCTGCGCCGTACGATCGACCCGAGCATCAACGCGATCTCGACGCTGCTGCTCGCCTTCACCATGCTGCTGTTCGTGATCACGTACGCGCTCACCGCCTGGAGCGAGCGCCGCCGTCGCGGACGCGGCCTCGCCGAGGATCCGCTCGCCCTCGCGGAGGGAGCGGCGTGAGCGCCGAGCCGCGGGTCCGGCTCGAGGGGATCACCCACCGCTTCGGTGATCTCACGGCCCTCGAGGACGTGACGCTCGACATCGCGGCGGGCGAGCTGCTCACCCTGCTCGGCCCCTCGGGCTGCGGCAAGACCACCCTGCTGCGCATCATCGGCGGCTTCGAGCGCCCGACCGAGGGACGCGTGCTGATCGACGGGGAGGACGTGACGCGCCTGCCCGCCAACCGGCGGCCCACCAACCTGGTGTTCCAGCGGCCGACGCTGTTCCCGCACCTCGACGTGTTCGGCAACGTGGCGTTCGGGCTGAAGGTGGCGCGCGTCGGCAGGGGCGAGCAGCGCGAGCGCGTTGAGGAGGCGCTGCGGCTCGTGCGGCTCGAGGGCTACGAGCGGCGCCGAAGCCACGAGCTCTCCGGCGGCCAGATGCAGCGCATCGCCCTCGCGCGCGCGCTCGTGAACCGCCCGGCGGTGCTCCTGCTGGACGAGCCGCTCTCGGCGCTCGACCTGAAGATCCGGCTCGAGATGGAGGTCGAGCTGCGCCGCGTCCACCGCGAGACCGGCGCCACCTTCGTCTACGTAACGCACGACCAGCGTGAGGCGATGGCGCTGTCGGACCGGATCGCCGTGATCAACGACGGCCGCGTCGAGCAGGTGGGCGCTCCGACCGAGCTGTACAGGCATCCGGCCTCGGTGTTCGCCGCGCAGTTCGTGGGCGACGCCAACGTGCTGCCGGTCGAGGTGCTCGAGTCGGGCCCGAGCGACAGCCTCGTCCGGCTCGGCAGCCACGAGCGGCGCGTCTCGTGCCCGGACGTGGCACCCGGCGCGGCATGGCTCGTCCTGCGCCCCGAGGCCGTGCGCGTGGGGGAGTCCGGGGCCCTCCCCGGGGCCGTGCGCGACGCCGCCTTCCGCGGCACCGGCTTCACCTATCGGATCGAGCTCGACGAGACGAGCCAGCACGTCAAGGCGGAGACGCCGGCGTCGAGCGCCTACGCGGTCGATGACCGCGTGGGGGTGGACTTCGACGGCGACGCGTGCTGGCTCCTTCCGCGCGACGAGGCGGAGGTCATCCCGCCGCCCGCGCTCGCGGGAGAGGACCTGGACCCGGTGGAGGAGCCGGCGGCGAAGGAGGAGACGGCCGGATGAGCTGACGACGGACGGCGGGTGGCGCTCGTGACGGGCGCCGGGCGCGGCATGGGAGCGGACGTGGCGAGCCGGCTCGCGGCAGACGGCTACGAGCTGGCGGTCGCGGACGTGCGCGACTGCGAGGAGACCGCGGCCGCGATCCGTGCGGCGGGCGGCAGCGCCACGCCGTACGCGTGCGACGTGTCGAGCTGGGACGAGGTCGACCAGGTCGTCGCGGCGGTCGAGCGCGACCAGGGACCGCTGCACGTCGCGGTGCAGGTGGCGGGCGTCTACCGCAACGTCCCATTCCTCGAGCTCGACCCCGCGGCCTGGCGGCTCGTGCTCGACGTGAACCTCGACGGCTGCTTCAACCTCACGCGGCTCGCCGGCGCGCGCATGGCCGAGCGCGGGAGCGGCTCGGTCGTCCTGATCTCCTCGACCGCGTCCTGGCTCGTCTGGGACACGGCCGTCCACTACACCGTGTCGAAGGCCGCGATCGACGGCCTCGTCAAGGGCGCCGCCTACGAGCTCGGGCCGCGCGGCGTGCGCGTCAACTCCGTCGCGCCGGGCACGGTGCGGACGCCGGCCACGGAGGGCGAGCTCGCGCTCCCGGGAGTCGAGGCGAAGGAGGCGGGCGCCTGCCCGCTGCGGCGGGTCGGCGAGACCAGCGACATCGGCGAGGCCGTGGCCTTCCTCGCGGATCCGGTGCGCGCCGCCTGGGTCACGGGCCACACGCTCGTGGTCGACGGCGGCTACTCGACCCACGGCGAGGGCTCGAACTTCGGCCAGCACGTGGACACGATCCCGGAGAGCGTGGCGTGAGCGGGCCGCTCGTCTACGTCGAGTACATCAGCCGCCGCCCGGGCGTATCGCTCGAGGCCTTCCACTCGCTGGCCGGGCACGGGCAGACCGGCTGGGCGGGCGACAACCCGGAGGACATCCTGCTCGCCAACCTCGGCCGCACCTGGCGGACCGGCCCGGAGCCCGAGTACCTCGCGTTCTGGTACACGCCGGAGCAGGGCCTCGACCGCTTCGACGACTGGGAGCGCACCTTCCGCTCGGGAGAGGCCGACGAGTTCGAGGAGCCCTTCAAGATCGCCGCGCGGATCGAGCGCGGCGGCTCCTTCGACCCGCTGTTCGAGCCGACCGTCTTCGAGGGCGAGCGCTCCTACATCGAGTACTTCGACTTCGCGCCGGGCGCGACGCGCGACGACGTCAAGCGGGCCTACGAGGAGCGGCGGGACGGGCATCCCGAGCTGACCCTCAACTTCGTGCTCGACCGGATCGGCCGGCTCGCTCCCGACCCGCGCGGGCTCGCGCTGTGGTCATTGCCGACCTGGGGCCACCTCGAGGAGATCGCCCGCGACCTCGACGGCTCGGATCACCCGGTCCGGCTCGAGACCGCGGGGATGTACTCGACCTTTGGCAAGGAGACGCTGTGAGCGGCCGGCTCGAGGGCAGGGTGGCCGTGGTCACCGGCGCGGGGACCGGCATCGGCCGCGCGACGTGCGTGCGGCTCGCGGAGGAGGGGGCGACGGTCGTGGTCACCTCGCGGACGCCGGCCAACGTCGAGGAGACCTGCGCCGAGGTCGAGCGCGCCGCCGGCGTGTCGCCGCTCGGCCTTCCGCTCGACGTGGCCGACAGCGGAGCGGTCGACGCCGCCTTCGCCAGGGTGGCCGAGGAGCGCGGGCGCATCGACGTGCTCGTCGCGAACGCCGGCATCGAGATCCCGCCCGGCGCGTCGGGCACGGGGCCGAGCCTGATGGACACCACGGACGAGGAGTGGGCGAGCGTCCAGCGGGTGAACGTCGACGGCATGTTCTACTCGTGCCGTGCCGCGCTGCGGCACATGCCCGACGGCGGCGCGATCGTGACGACCGGGTCGATCAACTCGTTCGTCGCGTGGGAGAACGACGGCGCCTACACGACCTCGAAGGGCGCCGTCCTGCAGCTCACCCGGGCGCTCGCGCTCGACGTCGCGCCGCGCAACATCCGTGTGAACTGCATCTGCCCGGGCGTGATCGACACGGCGCTGACCGAGCAGTTCCTCGCTGCGGTGGACGACCCCGAGACGCTGCACGCGGAGTACGCGGCGATATCGCCGCTCGGGCGGACCGGCCAGCCGCACGAGATCGCGAACTGCATCCTGTTCCTCGCGTCCGACGAGGCCAGCTTCGTGACGGGTGCCGCGCTGATCGCGGACGGCGGCACCATCATCCGGCCGTGAAGCTCGAGCTGGGCGCCGACACCCTCTGCTGGCACCTGCGGCTCGAGCACGGCGACGTGACGCTCGAGGGCGTGCTCGACGAGGCGGCCGCGGCGGGCGCCGAGTTCCTCCAGCTCACGCTCCATCACGCGCGCGACCGCGACGTGGGCTCGCTCGGCGAGCTGGCGCGCCGGGCGGGAGACGCCGGGCTGCGCGTGCTCGCATCGGGCGACTTCCTCGGCGGCGCGCGCTTCGGCGACCAGCCCTCCGCTGGCGGCCGAGCGCGTCGAGGGCTGGCTCGAGCGCGCCGTGGCGCTCGGCAGCCCGATCCTGCGTGTCACGAGCGGCTTCTACCGGGCGGACCTCGCGACCCAGCCGGACGCGATCGAGGCCGAGCGCCTCTGGGTGATCGAGGCGCTCGGCGCGGCGCTGCCGGCCGCGCGCGCCGCGGGCGTGACGCTCGCCCTCGAGAACCACGCGGACTTCTCGGCCGCGGAGTACCGCTCGATCCTCGAGGCGGTCGAGGACGATCACGCGAGGGTCTTCCTCGACGTGATCAACCCGGTCGCCGCGCTCGAGGATCCGGTGCCCGTGGTCGAGGCGCTCGCGCCGTACACGGTCGCCGGCCACGTGAAGGACTTCGAGCTCGAGTCGATCCAGACCGAGGGCGGCTACCACCGGCGCGGCTTCTCGGTCCTCTACCGCTATCCCGGCGAGGGCGCGGCGAACCTGCCCGCGATCTGGGCAGCTCTCGAGGCGGGCCTCGGCGACCGCGAGCTCCCGCTCGCCGTCGAGGGACTCGACAACACGCGCGAGGCCGACCAGCAGGAGCGGCTCACGCGCAGCTTCGAGCGCCTCCGCCGGCTCGCGTGAGCAACGGCTTCGTCCTCGGGACGCTCTGTGCGCTCACCTGGGGAATCGCCGACGTCTTCGTCACCTATGCCGGGCGCAGGGTCGGCTTCTTCAGGACCCTGCTGCTGAGCCAGGTCGCCGGGGTGGTGCTGCTCGTGACCGTGGCGCTCGTGGCGGGCGACCTGCCCTCGCCGAGCACGGCACAGCTGCTCGCCTTCGCCGCGATCGCGCCCGTGGCGGTAGCCGCGTACGGCGGCTTCTACAAGGCGCTCGAGCTCGGCCCGATCGCGATCGTCAGCCCGATCGCGTCGGCCAACGGCGTGGTGATCGTGCTGCTGGCTGTGCTCGTGCTGGGCGAGACGCTCGGCGCGCAACAGGCGATCGGCTGCGCGCTCGTGCTCGGCTTCATCGTGCTCGCCTCGCTCGAACCGGCCGCGCTTCGGGAGAGCAAGGAGGGCAAGTCCGGCATTCCGCTCGCGCTCGTGGCCTCGACGGCCTTCGCGGGCTACATGTTCTGCATGGCGCTGCTGTCCGAGGAGCTCGGCTGGCTCGTCCCGGCGCTGATCGCCCGCTCGATGACGGCCGCGCTGCTCGTGACGATCGCGGCCACGTACCAGCCGAAGGCGCCCGGCCCCCTCGAGCGGACGGGTCTCGTGCTGTGCCTCTGCGCCGGGCTCCTCGACGCGAGCGGCTACATCTGGTTCAGCCGCGGGGCCGAGATCGGCGAGGTGGCGATCACGAGCGCGGCCGCGTCCGCCTACCCGGTGATCCCGATCATCGTCGGCCTGTTCCTGCTGCGCGAGCGCGTTGCGTGGCACCAGCTCGTCGGCGTGGCCGGCGTGCTGGCGGGGATGGTCGTGCTGTCGCTCGGCTAGCCGAGCTCGGGCAGGTCCGCGAGCCAGCGGGTGCGGCCGCCGGTCTCGTCCCAGAGCACCGGGAAGAAGCTCTCGTCGAGCGAGAGGTCGCCGCGGCGGCGGTAGCGCGAATAGATCAGGTCGGTGTTGTCCGGGTGGAAGCGAGCCTCGACCGGCACCATGTGCGTGACGAGCGAGCGCCGCTCGACGGTGGCCTCGTTCGGGCCCGGAGCCGTGGAAGGTCCAGCCGTGGTGGAACGCGCAGCCGCCCGCCTTGACGACGACCGGGCACGCGCTCGGGCTCGACCCCCTCGGGCGTGGCGGCCGTGACGGGCGCGAGCCAGTCCTCCGGGGCGTGGAAGCTGCCGCGGTCGGGCGGGGTCTTCGGCCACAGGTGCGAGCCGCGCACGTGCTCGATCGTCCCGCCCGTCGCCTGCGTGTCGTCGAGCGCGACCCAGCAGGTGATCATCTCCTGGGGGACGAGGTAGCCGGCGTACGACGCGTCCTGGTGCATGCCGAGCGAGCGGGCGCCCGGCGGCTTCCAGAGGCAGTTGTCCTGGACCATGCGCGCGCCGCGGTAGCCCATCAGCTTCGAGGCGATGCGGCCGATGCGCTCGCTCAGGACCTGCGCCGCGATCAGGTCGTCGGCGCGCCAGCCGTTGCAGATCTGGCGGGTCCGGTCCTCGGGGTCGCGGCCCTTCTTCCAGTTGACCTCGTCCGGGCGCGATGCCGGTCTGGTACTCGCCCTCGAACAGCGCCGCGAAGCGCTGGCGCAGCACCTCGATCGCGCTCTGCGAGAGGAAGCCCTCCTCGATGATGAGAAAGCCGTCGCGGCGGAAGCTCTCGACCTGGTCGTCGCTGACGTCCTCCAGGACGGTTCCTCGCTCGGCGGTGACCGACATCCGCTGCTCCTTCACTGGACGAATAGGTACAAGGCAGGGTACCGGAGCAAGCTGGCATCGTGTGGCCCGTGGACGACCTCGTGAACCGGCCGCTCGCCGACGTGCTCGACGCGGTTGCGGCGCCCACTCCGGCTCCCGGCGGGGGCTCCTCATCGGCGCTCGGATGTGCTCTCGCGGCCGCGCTCGTCGAGATGGCGGCGGGGATCGGCGGGGCGTCCGAGGCGGTCGAGCGGGCCGGCGCGCTTCGGGCCCGTGCGCTCGCGCTGGCGGAGGAGGAGCTCGGGTCGTACGCGCCGGTGTTGGAGGCGCGGCGTCTGCCCGCCGGACGATCCGGGTCGAACGACGGTCATGAAGGAGGCGCTCGAGCGCGCCTCGCGCTCGCCGCTCGCCGTTGCCGAGGCGGCGGCGGAGGTCGCTTCGCTCGGCCTTGCTGTTGCCGCCGGACGCGAACCCGGCCGTCCGCGGCGATGCCGTCGCGGGCATCATTCTCGCCGAGGCCGCCGCCGTGGCCGCCGCGCAGCTCGTGGAGGTCAATCTCGCCGCGCAGCCCGACTCGCCGGCGCTCGCCGCGGCCCGGCGCGCCCGGGATGTGGCGGAGGGTGTCCGGCGAGACAGCCTCGCGGCGGGCGCGGCCGGTCAGTCGCGGTAGCCGAGCTCCGCGAGCAGCTCGCCGCCCACGCTCTCGAAGGCGGCGCGCTCCTCAGCCGTCATCTGCTCGCGCCACACCTGCGCGCGCTCTCGGCGCGGTGGCTCGCGCGTGAGCGCGAGAGGCTGATAGGGGCTCTCCTGTCGGAAGCCGAGCTCGCGCAGGCGAGCGTCGGCGTCTTCGTGGTAGCGAAGCATGCCGTTCGTCGAAGGGCAGGGAGATGAAGGCGCAGACGCGCTGCAGCTCGCGCCGCGGCTCGGCGACGAGGTCCTCGAAGCGGACCTCGAGGTATTCGCCGTTGCCTCTGCCCTCGCGGCGGGCTGTCTCGACCCGTACGACCCAGTCGCGGGCGATCTCCTCCATCGTCGATCCCGGTGAGAACGGAAGCCCTCTCACCGAGAGAGCGACGTCGCGCCCGTCACGGATCACGTGGACGATGTGCGCCTCGGGGAGCACGCTCCGCACCGCCGCGATCTCCATCGTGTAGTTGGGCGTCTTGTCGCCGAAGCGGCGCTTCTCGAAGCGCGCCGCATACAGGGCGTAGAACGAGCGGACGCCCTCCGAGACGTCGAACGGGTCGAGCGCGGCGAGCGCGCGCTCGAGCTCGGCGTCGTCGATCCCCAGGAAGCGCCAGGTGTGGAAACCGGTGAGGAGCGATAGGAGCTCGTCGCGCGCACGATCGGCGTCATCGACGTCGAGTAGCGCCGCCGCCTGCCCGACGAAGCCCGTCTCGGGCGGGATTGCCAGGTCGGGGTGGGCGTTCAGCATCAGACGCAGCAGCGTCGTGCCCGACCGGGCCACGCCGATGACCACCGGGACCGGCTCTCGGGTCACGGGCCGTGAACGGGGGCGGGAGAGCGCTCGAGCGCCTCCCGGACGGCCGCCAGGGTCGAGCGGGAGGCCTCCGAGGCCCTGCCGATGGAGGCGCCGTACGCGCCCCGGATCGACGATGTGAGGAACAGGCCGTCCCCGGCCGTTCAGGCGGTCGAGGCTGATCGGCTCCTCGCGCACCTCCATGCCGGCGGGTGGCCGCGCGATCAGCGCCGAGCGGACCACGCCGGGAAGCATGCGTCCGTCGAGCGGCGGCGTGACGAGCCGCGCGCCCTCCACGATCCAGATGTTGGCGAAGGCTGCCTCGAGCACCTCGCCGTCGAGGTCCACGAGCAGCGGGACCGCGCCGAGCCGGACGTCGAGCTCGGCGAGCAGGCGGCGGTCGAGCCACTTGTGGGCGCCGAGGCCGCCCGGCATCGTGACCGGCGCGAGGCGGACCGCCGGGGCCCGGGCAGCGTCCGCAGCGGATGTGTCTCGATCTCCACGTCGCGGCCGGGAACCACCAGCACGCGCAGCCGGGCCAGGCCCCGCGGCGGACGCGGCCTCCGCCACGCGCTCGGGCAGGTCGGGCGGCAGCGCCTCGCCGTAGAGCTCCTCCGCGCTCGCGCCGAGGCGGGCCAGGTGGGCGCGTGGCGCGCTCGGCGATGCCGTCGCGGGCGAGCAGGGTCGAGAAGACGCCCAGCTCGGGTCGGGCCGGTCGGCGCCGCCGCTCGCGAACGCCACCGGCGGCAGCCACGCCGCGACCCTCGCGGACGGGCTCGGCCAGCCGGCCGCCCGCCGCGCGCGATCACCGGGCGCGCCTTCGCGAGCGCCTCGTCCAGCTCTCCGACCGGATCCGAGTCGGCGACGATGCCGCCGCCCGCGCCCATCCAGATCCGCTCGCCGCGCATCTCGAGCGTGCGGATCGCCACGTTCAGCTCGAGGCCCGCCGCCGGGCTCGCGTAGCCGATTGCGCCCGTGTAGGCCTCGCGGCCGGTGGCCTCGAGCTCGGCGATCACCCGCATCGTCTGGATCTTCGGCGCGCCCGTCACGGATCCGGGTGGGAACGTGGCGCGCAGCAGGTCGGCGTCGCCCACGCCCTCGCGGAGCGTGCCCGCCACCTCCGACACGAGGTGCCAGACACCGGGCGCCCGCCGCGGCTCCGTCAGCGCGGGCACGTGCACGGAGCCGTACTCGCAGACGCGGCCGAGGTCGTTGCGCATCAGGTCGACGATCATCACGTTCTCGGCCCGGTCCTTCGCCGACTCGGCGAGCGCCTCGGGATCGCTCGGCGCGGTCCCCTTGATCGGCTCCGACACGACCTCGCGGCCGCGCCGGCGCAGGAACAGCTCGGGCGACATGCTGCAGACGGCGCCCCACGGCCCGGCCACCAGGGCAGCGTGACGGGGCGCGAGCGCGCCCGCGGTGCGCGCGAACAGGTCGACCGGGTCGCCGTGCCAGCGGCCCTCGAGCCGCAGGCAGAGGTTCGCCTGGAAGATCTCGCCCGCGGCGATCCGCTCCCGGCCCTCGGCGACGGCCTCCACGTGGCCCGCCGCGCCAGGGGGAGCGACCTCGACCGGCCCCACCCAGACCTCGCGCGCGCGGGCGCCCGCGGCCGCGCGCGCGCGCAGCAACTCGAGGCGCTCGTTCAGCGCCCGGTCGCGCTCGCTCGACCAGAGCGCCTCGAACCAGAGCCGCCCGTCCGCGTCGACCCTCAGCAGGTGGTCGTAGAAGGCGAGCGCGAAGTCGGGCAGCCGCTCGGGGCGGCGAGCCGACGGCGGCACGCGCTCGACGCGCCCGCCGAGCCGGTAGCCGAGGTAGCCGAACCAGCCGCCGCCGACGGCGTCGGGGCTGCCGTCGCCGTCGAGCGCCGGCATGCGGTCGAGGAGCTCGAACGGATCCTCGTCGGGCTCGGCCACCGCGATCGGCTCGGAGGCCGCGAGCCCGCCGCCGCCTGCCCAGGCGCCGGCCAGCGCGACCGGATGCGAGTCACTCCGGAGCAGAAGCGCCAGGTCGGCCGCCTCGATGCTTCCCTCGAGCGGGATCCTGACGAGGCGGGCGCGGCTTGGAAGGCGCACGGGAGCGTCCGATTGTACCTATTTGTCCGCTAGGCGCGCGCGAGTTGCGGCGCCTCGAAGCCCGCGAATTTCATCAGCCTCCGCTCGCCCGGATGCGGGTCGAGCGCGAGCTCCGCCGGCTCGTGATCCGCGATCCAGCCGCTGACGATCCGCATCTCGTCGATCTCGTCCGCCGGCACGGGCGCCCGCTCGCGCGGGCGGGCGAGCGCCGCCTCGGTGCGCTCGGCGAGCTCGCCGGCGCCGGGCAGCGGTCCCCAGTCGACGAGCCGGCCCTGGACGATCCAGAAGGCGTCGAAGCGCTCCTTGACGGGGTGGCGGGCGAGCACGAGGCGGGGCGCCGAGTGCACCGCGCGCAGCATCCCGTCGAGCCGCTCGAGCACCCAGCCGAGCCGCTCCTTGCGGCGCAGGAGCGCCGCTGCTCGCTCGTAGCGCCTACCCGCCGACGCCTCGCGCATCTGCGCGTCGATCTCGTCGATCAGCCGGCTGCCCGCCCCGGGCTCCTCGAAGTGGGCGAGCGCCTTGTCGAGCTGGCGGCGATAGGCGTTCGGGTCGAGGTCGCCCAGGCAGGGCGAGGCGCAGCGGCCCATCTGCCCGTACGCCGAGGGGTGCTCGCGCAGCTTGAGCTTGCGCCCGCACTGGCGCAGGCGGTACAGCGAGGTGAGCTGGTCCGCGAGCTCCGCCGCGAGCGCCCGGCTTCCGAGCGGGCCGATGTTGACCGCGTGTCCGGGCGCCGGCTCGGACGCCACCTCGAACACGGGGTAGGCGATGTCGAGCCGGCAGCGCAGGTAGCAGTAGCGGTCGGTCCGCTTGAGGGCGCGGTTGCCCGCCGGGCGCCACGCCTTGATCAGCCGGTTCTCGAGCACGAGCGCGCCGAGCTCCGAGTTCGTCGGCCGGTAGTCCACGATCTCGGCGCGCTCCGTCCACCCGGCCGGCGCGCAGAAATGCGCTCTCGCGCGCGTGCGCAGGGAGACCGACTTGCCGACGTAGAGCGGGCGCCCGCGCTCGTCGCGGAACACGTAGACGCCGGGATCGTCCGGGAGCGTCGAGAGGTCGGGGCGCTCCGAGGGCGGGATGCGCTCGTGCTCCTCCGTCTTGCGCGCCCGGCGGCGGCCGCGCAGCAGCGCCACAGCGTCGCCGACGGTCGGCGCGTTCGCGCACAGCCGCGGGAACAGCGCGCAGAAGACGCGCGCGCAGGTGAGAGCGTCGGGCAGCGCCCGGTGCACCTCGGTCACCTCGATCCCGAGCGCGTCCGCGAGCGTCGCGAGGCCGCGCTTGCGCGCGAGCGGCGCGAAGCGCCGGGCGAGGGTCACCGTGCAGAGCGAGGGCGGGCGCGGCCAGTCGAGCCCGGCGCGCTCGAACGCCTGGCGCAGCACCGCGAGGTCGAAGCGCGCGTTGTGCGCGATCAGCACCCGCCCCTCGAGCAGCGCGGCGAGCTCCGGCAGCACCTCCTCCGGCGGCGGGGCGCTCGGCGGCCATGGCCTGCGTGATGCCGGTGAAGCGCTGGATGCCGCGCGAGAGCGGTCGTTCCGTCCGGACGAGCGAGTCCCATGTGTCGTGAAGCTCCCCGCCGCCCACCAGCACGGCGCCGACCTCGGTCATCTCACAGAGGTCGCCCGCGAGGCCGTTGGTCTCGGTGTCCACGGCCAGGAACTCGCTGCCGAGCAGGCGTTGGTCGCGCAATTTCACGAACGGTCGATGGAACCGCTCGGGTCGGACGGATCGCAGGGCGCCATGCGAGGGGGCGAACCCGTCCGCCGCAGCGCTTAGCTTCGGCAGCATGGCCCGCTCCGCCACAGTCTTCTCCTGCTCCGCGTGCGGGCACGAGAGCCCGAAGTGGCACGGCCGCTGCCAGGGCTGCGGAGACTGGAACACGCTCGTCGAGGAGGCGCGCGTCTCGAAGCCCTCGGG
Source organism: uncultured Thermoleophilaceae bacterium (assembly GCA_963808775.1). Classification (GTDB taxonomy): domain Bacteria; phylum Actinomycetota; class Thermoleophilia; order Solirubrobacterales; family Thermoleophilaceae; genus JACVRW01. The sequence goes on along the minus strand of CAWEGR010000004.1, from coordinate 313,121 downwards.
CGGCGCCCGGCGCGCCACGCGCGCGCTCACGCCGGTGCGTCTCGCGGACGTCGAGGCGCCGCGCGTCGAGCGGATGAAGACCGGCATCGGCGAGCTCGACCGCGTGCTCGGGGGCGGGCTCGTCCCCGGGTCGCTCGTGCTGATCGGCGGGGCGCCCGGGATCGGCAAGTCGACGCTCACGAGCGGGGCGCTCGGCAACCTCGCGGCGAACGGGCGCAGCGTGCTGTACGTGTCCGGCGAGGAGTCGGCGGCGCAGGTCAAGCTGCGCGCGGCCCGGCTCGGCCCGGCCGCCCTCTCGGTCCCGATCGTCGCCGAGACCGACCTCGAGGCGGTGCTCGCCACGCTCGAGGCCGAGCGCCCCGACGTCTGCGTCGTCGATTCGGTGCAGGTGCTCTACGCCCCGGAGCTGTCCGGCAGCCCGGGCTCGGTCGGGCAGGTGCGCGAGGTGGCCGGCAGGCTCATGCGGGTGGCGAAGGAGCGCGGCGTCGCGGTGATCCTGGTCGGGCACGTGACGAAGGACGGCTCGATCGCGGGCCCGCGCGTGCTCGAGCACCTCGTCGACTGCGTGCTGTCGTTCGACGGCGAGCGCGAGCGCACCTACCGCACGCTGCGCTCGCTCAAGAACCGCTTCGGCTCCACCAACGAGGTGGGCGTCTTCGAGATGCACGACCGGGGTCTCGTCGAGGTCGAGGACGCGAGCGAGCGCTTCGTGAACGAGGCCACCCGCGCGCCGGGTTCGGTGGTGCTCTGCTCGATGGAGGGATCGCGCCCGCTGCTCGTCGAGGTCCAGGCGCTCGTCGCGCCCACCGAGATGGTGCCGCCTCGGCGTGTGGCGAACGGCGTCGACCGCAATCGGCTCGCCCTCGTGCTCGCCGTGCTCGCCCGCCACGGCGGCGTGTCGCTCGGCTCGAGCGACGTGTTCGTCTCGGTCGCCGGCGGGGTGCGGGTGGACGAGCCGGGCGCCGACCTCGCCATCGCGCTGGCGCTGGCCTCGGCGGCCAAGGGCTTCGAGCTCGGCGGGGAGCGCCCGCTCGCGGCGTTCGGCGAGCTCGGCCTCACCGGAGAGCTGCGCCATGTCGGTCACCCGGACCGGCGGCTTGCCGAGGCGGCCAAGTTCGGCCTCGACGGCGTGATCCACCCGGGCGCCGGGCTGCCCACGCTGCGGCGCGCGCTGTCGGCCGCCGCCGGCGCGGCGGATGCCGGCCGCCGCGCCGCCTGAGCGTTACCTCTGGCGCGCCATCCCGTTGACCTCTCCGGTGTTCGCGTCGATGCGAACGACCGCGAGGCGACGGAACTCGTTGTCGTTCGCGCCCGGGATCGAGAGCGAGACGACCCAGTTCGGCTTGCCGTTCAGGCCCTGCCGCAGGAAGCGGATCTGCGTGCGGCGCGGCTCGAAGTCGACCTGCTCGCGCGCGATCGCGACCGCCTGCTCCTGGGTGACGCGGATCTCGTCCTGCTGGCAGCCGCGCACGACGAAGAAGGCGAACAGGAGCACGCCGACGACGACCGCGATCTGCGGCCAGGTGGGCCTTATCTCGGGCCGGGTTCTGCGCTGCTCAGAGCGTTGGACGGAACTCGACTCCCCAGTTCGTGAAGAGCACGATCACGAGAACGATGATCGCGCATGCGATCGAGAGCAACAGCATCGCCGTCTCGAACGCCTTCACGTGCGTCTGCTTCTCTGGGAACTCGATTTGCCGCCTGCCGCTGCCGTTGTCGACCATTTCGTGAATCTCCTAGTCGGCCTGGACGCCGGGCTGCGGCGGCCTTCCCTCGGTTGACCTGCTCCTGATGCGGGCCACGTGGCGTATCAGCTGCCGGTTCTCGTACACGACCCAGGCGATCAGGGTCGCCACCATGAAGGCGATCCCGAGCCAGGTGACGATGTAGTAGATCGTCTCGGCGGACTGCCCGTCCTCGCCGTAGGTCGAGCCCGGGCCGAACGTCATGATCCCGGCGCAGTCCTCGTAGTTCGCCTGGAGGATGAAGTCGGCGGAGTCGTCCGCCGGCTTGGCGGCCTCGTTCGAGATGATGCAGTCGGGCGCGCTGTCGATCAGAGCAGGCATTCCGCCCCCTTTCCTCTCCTCGTGCCTCGGGATCTCGACCGCTTGCGTTCGAGCGCCCGGGTATGTCTGCGGGCCCGGTCGAGCTCCTCGTGCAGGACCCTGCGCGTCTCCGTGCGCTCGCCGGTCGGCTCACGCAGGAAGGCGCCCTCGACCTCCGCCTCCTCGGGATAGGGATCCGCGCGCTGGAGCTCCTCGATGCCCTCGAGCTCGAGCTCGCGCAGGCGGCGTGCGGTGCGCCGCAGCCGGATGTCCTCGCGGCGCAGCAAGCACACCGAACACGGCCGCCACGGTGACCACGGTGACCGCGATCGCAATGGACTCGCTCATCGCCTGATCACCTCCCGCTCGGCCTCGAGCAAGACCGGGTCGGCCGGCACGATCGTTCCGTCCGGCTCGACCACGTGCTCCGTGAGCGCGGCGAACTCCGGCATGTACAGGTCCTCGTCGTACTCGGCGACGTCGAGGCCCTCGATCTCGACCTCCGGCGGCACGCGCAGCAGGTTGAGCTTCTTGAGAAGCCACGAGGCGACCCAGCCGCTCAGGAAGCCGAGCGGCAGGAACGTGGCCATGCCGATCAGCTGGCCGGTGATGGATGAGTCGACGTTGTTGAGGCCCGTCGGGTAGCCCGCGGCGAACACGCCGACCCAGAACATTCCGAGGAAGCCCGACCAGCCGTGCACGGCGACGGCGCCGACCACGTCGTCGACGCGCATCTTCTTCTCGATCCAGTTGCCCGGCGTAGACGGCGAGCACGGCCGTGACCGCCGCCAGCAGGTAGGCCATCGTCGGGGAGTAGACGTCCGCGCCCGCGGATACGCCGATCACCCCCGCGAGGCCTCCGGAGACCGTCCAGAACGGGTCGCCGCGCGACGCGAAGTAGCCGCCCGTGAAGCCGCCGGCGAAGCCCAGGGTGATCACCATCGTGATCGAGCCGAGCGTGGTGGGCGAGAGGTAGATGTTCGCCCAGCCGGGGAAGGCGGTCGACGAGATCACGAGACAGGCGCCGTAGAAGGCGTAGAAGCCCGTGAAGATCAGCATCAGCCCGAGCAGGGTGAGATGCAGGTTGTGTGGTCTGAACTGGCGCGCCAGCCCGTCGCGCGTGTACTTGCCTATCCGCGGCCCGAGGTTGAACAGCACCCCGAGCGTGAAGGCGCCCGCCACGCCGTGCACCACGCCGGACGCGATCGCGTCATGGAAGCCGAACCGCAGCGTGAGCCAGCCGCCCGCGCTCCAGCCCCAGGCGGCGTCGAGGATCCAGACGACGGAGCCGAGCAGCACGGCCAGCAACAGGTAGGCCGACAGCCGCACGCGCTCGAGCAGAGCGCCGGACATGATCGAGGCGGTCGTCCACGAGAACAGCAGGAACGCCAGGAAGAAGATCAGGTTGATGTTGTTGGTCAGGTTCGGCCCGAAGACGTCGGACCACGGGATGCCGCCCTGGCAGGCGAGCGCGGTGAAGTCGGCCGAGTTGGGGCCGATCGGCAGACCGGGCTGGTTGCAGTTGTAGATCCACCAGCCGAAGTAGTAGAAGCTCGGCGTGACGACGGCGATCGTCAGGATGTTCTTCATCGCCGTGGCCATGACGTTCTTGCGCCTGACCACGCCGGCCTCGTAGCTCATGAAGCCCGCGTGGATCAGCCACATGAGCACGACCGTGAAGAAGTAGAACTGCTCGCCCAGGATGACGCTGTCCAGGCCCTGAGCCCCGCTGATCTCCTCGAGGTTGGCCTGTGCGATGAAGTCCATCAACCGTTCCTCCCCGCCCGGACCCCCGCGGGCCGGGCACAGCGCATGAGACTGCTGTCACGAGTCACTGACCGAGGCGACCGTATTCCTGCGCGTGGACGCGTGCAATGTCCGTCTCTCACATCCTTGCGGCCAAGCGCGTGTGAGATGCTCACATAGGGACCTGCGTCGGCCCCGGTTACGATCGCCGGCACGGAAAGGATGGAGCGCTTGACGGTTTCACCCGCGCGCGCCGATGCGCTCGAGCGCGTACGGCGTGAGAACGAGACGCTGTACGCGGTCATCAAGACGGTCTCCTCGTCGCTTGGCCATAGACCGGGTCCTCGGCGGCATTGTGGATATCGCCACGGACGCCACCGGCTGCCACGCCTGCTTCATCTACTTCCTCGAGGGCGAGCGGTTGATGCTGCGCGCCGCCTCACCGCGCTACGCGCAGCTCGTCGGGGAGCTGTCGTGGAACATCGACGAGGGCCTCACGGGCTGGGTGGCGCGCACGCGCACTCCCGAGTTCATCCGCGAGCGCGCGATGGAGGACCCGCGCATGAAGTTCGTGCCGGAGCTCGAGGAGGAGCAGTTCCAGTCGATGGTCGCCGTGCCGCTGCTGCGCCGCTCGGGCGACGTTCTCGGCGTCGTCGTCCTCCACACGGAGGCGCCCCGCGAGTTCGACGACGACGTGCTCAACTTCCTCGTGCACACGGCGTCGCTCACGGCGGGGGCGATCGAGAACGCGCAGCTCTACGAGGAGACGCGCCGGCGCGTCGAGGAGCTCACCACGCTCACGCGGCTGAGCCAGGCGCTCGCCGCCGTGACGCTCCGCGAGGACCTGCACGATGCGGTCACGCGCGGCGCGCGCGAGCTGCTCGGCGCCGACAGCTGCCAGATCTGGCGGCTCGATCCCGAGGCGGACGAGCTCGCGATGGCGGCCGCCGATCCGCCCGAGCCGAGTGTCGCGGCGCCCCGGCCGGGCCGCGCCGCGCTGCTGCTCGACATCCTGCGGCGCGACAAGCGCGGTGCCGCCGCCCACGGGGATCTCGACGACGGCGGCCGCCTGCTCGTGGCGCCGCTCGTGGCCGGGCGACGAGCAGCTCGGCCTGCTCAGCTGCAGCCTGCGCGGCCGCGAGTTCTCCGACGAGGACGCCGAGCTGCTGCGCGCGGTCGCGAATCAGACGGCGGTCGGGCTGAAGAAGGCGGAGCTGATCGAGCGGCTGACCGCCGAGAACATCGTCAAGGACATGTTCGACGCCCTCGCGGCGGGCTCCGTCCAGACCGCCGAGGCGAAGGCGAGCGAGTCGCGCTGCGACCTCGGCCGGCCCCACGTGTTCCTGCACGTCGAGAGAGCGCCGGCGGCTCCCGGCGACCCGGTCCCGTGGCCCGATCTCGCCGGCCGGGTGCAGGCGAGGCTCCGGCGGCTCTACCGGCGTGCCTTCTTCGACGAGCGCCACGACATGCTGCGCGGGCTGGTGCCGCTGCCGGCGCTCGAGGCGGACGGCGCCGACCCGCTGCGGCTCGCGTGCGAGGAGATCGGGGCGGAGCTCGGCGTCGACATCGGCCTGAGCGCGCCCGAGCGCGGGGCGCAGAGCGCGCGCAGGCGGATGCGCGAGGCGGCGGACGCGGCGCGCATCGGCCGCTCGCTCGCCGCGACGGGCGGCGCCGTGGCGTACGAGCGGCTCGGCGCATATCGCTACCTCGTCAACCTCGAGCTCGACGACGCGCCGCGCGACCGCTACGGGCAGGCGGTCGCGGCGCTCGTGACGTACGACCAGGAGCGCAACGCGAGCCTCGTCGACACGCTCGAGCGCTACCTCGCAGCGCGCTGCAGCGTGGCGGCCAGCGCGCGCGACCTCTACATCCACCCGAACACGGTGCGCCAGCGGCTCGAGCGGATCCAGCAGGTCACCGGTCTCGACCTGCGCGAGGAGGACCTGCTCTCACTGGAGCTGGCACTGAAGGTGGCGCGCCTGCAGAGCGTGCGCGAGGGGGCGGGCGCGTGAGCTCAGGCGCTGCGCGCGCGGCGGCGCTTGAGGCTCAGCCAGATCCAGAAGACCGCGAAGCCCACCACGTTCAGCAGGAAGACGAGCAGCACCCACCACGCCTTGATGAGGAACGGCTCGTCCTCGTTCACGCAGCTCGACTCCCGTGAGGTAGCACATCCCGAGCAGGGTCAGGATGAGGATCAGCGGCAGCTGCTGGGTGGCGAGGAAGAGGATCACGCGGAGGTCCAGCCTAAATGACGATCAGGGCGAAGCTCTACCTCGCCATCGCCCTGACCGTGCTCGCACCGGTCGTGACGATCGGCGTGGCGCTGCACGGGCATGTCGAGTCTCGGAGACAGCTTCGACGAGGTCCAGGACCGCTCCGCTCGGCGCGCGCTGGCGCTCGACCTGAAGTTCGGCGTCACGGACGTGAACGGCTGGCAGACGGCTTGGGGCTACGACGACGGGCGCTCGCGGCCGAACTTCGAGAGCGCCGTCGCCGACTTCCGGCGTGACCTGCGGGCTGCCGAGGAGCAGTTCTCGGACCCTGAGGAACTGCAGCTGCTCGAGGAACTCGAGACGGTGTTCGAGGACTTCATGCGCCTCGACGAGGAGGCCTACGCCGCGCTGCTCGCCGGGCGTGAGGGTGAAACCAAGAGCATCCTGCTCGGACCCGAGATCGAGAACTTCGAGTCGATGGCGGGCACGGCCGAGCGCCTCGCCGCCTACGAGGCGCGCGCTGCGGGGCAGACAGAGCAGGACTTCGACGACGAGCGCGACGCCGCGCGCAAGCGCCTGATCGCGCTCGCCCTGGGCGCCGCGCTCGTGATCGTGCTGCTGCTGCTGACGGCGGGCGACATCGCGCGCCTCGCCCTGGAGGGCGACCGCCGCAGGCGTGACTCGGACGCATGACGGACGACGTTCTGCTGACGCTGAGCCTGCTGCTCATCGCGGCGCTCGTCGCGCGGCTGCTCGCCGACCTCCTGCGCATGCCGGAGATCCTGGTCCTCGTCCTGGTCGGCGCCGCCCTCGGTCCGTCCGTCCTCGACGTGGTGGACGTCCCGTTCGAGTCGCTCGGCGCGCAGCTCATCTTCACGCTCGGCGTCTCGCTGATCCTGTTCTACGGCGGGCTCAACCTCTCGCTGCCGCGTGCTGCGCAAGGTGTGGGTCGGCCTCGGGCTGCTCGTGGTGCCCGGGGTGATCCTCACGACCGCGGTCGTGGGCGCGGCGGCGCACTTCGCGTTCGACCTGCCGTGGTCGGCCGCGCTGCTCGTCGGCGCCGTGCTGTCGCCGACCGACCCCGCGATCCTGATCCCGCTGTTCGTGCGCTCGCGCCTGCGCCCGAAGGTCGCCCAGACCGTGATCGCCGAGTCGGCCTTCAACGACCCGGTCGGCGCCGTTCTGGCGCTGACCCTCGCGGGCATCGTCCTCACGGGCGATAGCTCGGTGGCCGAGCCCGTCGACGGAGTTCGTGATCGACCTCGGCATCAGCACCGTGCTCGGCGTCGTCGGCGGCGTCCTGCTCGCCGCGGCGATCTCGAGTCACCGCGCGGGCGTCTGGCGCGAGAGCTCGGCGATCGCCGTGCTCGCCGTGGTGACGATCAGCTACTTCTCGCTCGACTCCGCCGGCGGCAGCGGCTACCTCGGCGCCTTCATCGCCGGGCTGATCGTGGGGAACATGGAGACGCTCGGGCTCGCGATGCACGACCCGCACGAGGCCGAGATGCGCCAGTTCGCGTTCAACCTCGCCGACTTCGTGACGCTGATCGTCTTCGTCGTGCTCGGGGCGAACATCCCGTGGGACGCGGTCGGCGAGAACCTGCTGCCCGCCCTCGCCGTGCTGGCCGTCCTGCTGCTCGTGGCGCGACCGCTCGCCGTGCTCGCCTGCGTGCTGCCCGACCGGGGCGGAGGATGGGAGCGAAACGAGATCGCGTTCCTGTGCTGGACGCGGGAGACCGGCGTGATCCCGGCGGCCCTCGTGGGCGTGCTGGCCGGCCTCGGCGTTCCCCACATAGACATCCTCGCGAGCGTCGTCGCCCTGGCGATCATCCTGACCCTGATCGTCCAGGCGCTGCCGGCGCCGTGGCTGGCGGGCCGCCTCGGCCTGCTCGAACCCGCCCCGGCGGCGGAGGCGCACAGGAGCAGGCGGCGGCCTGAAGCTCGTGGCCGCGATCTACGTTTCGCCCCTCCCAGGGGACAAGGTAGATAGGAGCGGCCGCAAGGCGCGCGACCGGCGCGGCGCCGAGGAACGACCGCCGAGTTCTAGAACAGCTGCAGGTAGCGGTCGACCTCCCACTGCGTGACCTGGTTGTGCCACTCCTCGAACTCGTCGCGCTTCGTCTTGACGAAGTAGTCGACGTAGTCCTCGCGGCCCGTGTGGCCGAACGCCTTGCGCAGGACGTCGCACTTCTCGAGCTCGCGGGTGGCGTCGAGCAGGTTCGCCGGCAGCAGGTCGACGCCGAGCTCGGCGCGGCGCTCGTCGGTCAGCTCGTGGAGGTTCAGCTCGGTCGTCGGCTCGCCCGGGTCGAGCTCGCGCTCGATGCCGTCGAGGCCGGCGGCGAGCGTCGCCGCCGCCGCGAGGTACGGGTTGCAGGAGCCGTCGACCGTGCGGTCCTCGATCCGGCCGGCGGCCGGCACGCGCAGCATCTGCGTGCGGTTGTTGAACCCATACGAGACGAACACCGGCGCCCAGCTCGAGCCGCTCCGGGTGCCGACCACGAGCCGCTTGTACGAGCTCACGGTCGGGGCGGTCATCGCGATGTACGCCTTCGCGTGCGCCTTCAGACCGGCGATGAAGTGGTAGCCCTCCTTCGTCAGCCCGAGCCCGCGAGGGTCGTCCGACGCGTCGCACTCGAAGGCGTTCTCGCCGTCGCGCCAGAGGCTCATGTGGAAGTGGCAGCCGTTGCCGGTCAGGTGCCCGAACGGCTTCGGCATGAACGTGGCGAGCATCCCGCGCTCCTGCGCCATCGACTCGACCATGTAGCGGAAGAAGATCGCGCGGTCGCAGGTGGTGAGGGCGTCGGCGAAGTCGAAGTTCTGCTCGAACTGGCCGTTCGCGTCCTCGTGGTCCGTCGCGTAGTTGTTCCAGCCGAGCGACGTGATGTTGCGCGCGACCTGTGAGACGAAGTCGAGGTTGCGCGTGAGGGCGCGCATGTCGTAACAGGGCTGCTCGAGCGTGTCGAGCTCGTCGGCCAGGGTGATCGTCCCGTCCTCGGCCCGCTTGACGAGGAAGTACTCGAGCTCCGCGCCGACCATGAACTCGTAGCCGAGCGAGCGCGCGCGCTCGAGCTGCCGGCGCAGAAGGGTGCGCGGGCAGTAGGGCCAGTCCTCGCCCTCGACCGTGACGTCGCAGGCCAGGCGCGCGACCCCCGGCCGCCACGGCAGCGGCGTGTACGAGCGCACGTCCGGCATCGCCGCGATGTCGGGGTCGTTCGGCTGCTGGCCGATTGCTCCGGCGGCGAAGCCGGCGAAGCCGGCGCCGTCCTCGAGCAGGCCGTCGAGGTGGCGTGCCGGGACGAGCTTCGCGTTCGGCTTGCCGTGCATGTCGACGAACTGCGCGAACAGGAACTCGATGTCGTTCTCGCGGATGTGGCGCTCGACGTCCTCGGCGGAGCTCGGCGCGGTGAAGGTCTCGCTCATCGCCCGGCAGGCTATCCGTCGCGGGCGTGCGGGCCAATGTGGGATTCGCACATAACGATCGCGGCAATTGTTTCTGCCGAGGCCATACGAGTGGCGGATTCGCCTGCCTACACTCGGTCGTCCATGTGTGGAATTGCTGGTCTCTTCTCGAAGTCGGACACCGTCTCGGAGAGCCTCGGACTGCACCTCGGCGAGATGTTGCTGCAGCTCGGCGACCGTGGTCCCGACAGCGCGGGCGTGGCGATCTACCGCGACCCCGCCCCGGCGGGCTCGATGCAAGGTGACACTCCACTCCCCGGTCGAGGGCTACGACTGGAGCCGCGTGCGCGACGGCCTTGCGGAGGCGTTCGGCGCCGGTGAGCCCGAGGTGCGGGCGAGCCACGCCGTGATCGTGGTCGAGTCGGGCGCCGACGAGGCGGTCGCCTGGCTGCGCGAGCGCCACCCGGAGCTGCGCATCATGAGCGTCGGCGAGGCGATCGAGATCTACAAGGAGGAGGGGCATCCCGCCCGCTTCCTCGAGCGCTTCGAGTTGAACACGATCGGCGGCAGTCACGCGCTCGGGCACACCCGCATGGCCACCGAGTCGAAGGTCACGACGGACGGCTCGCACCCGTTCTCGACGGGTCTCGACCTCTGCCTCGTGCACAACGGATCGCTCTCGAACCACAACCGCCTGCGCGAGAAGCTGCGCGCCGAGGGCATCGAGTTCCAGACGCTGAACGACTCCGAGGTGGCGGCCGGGTACCTCACCTGGCGCCTGCGCGAGGGCGCGACGCTCGAGGAGGCCCTCGAGGGCTGCCTCGAGGATCTCGACGGCTTCTACACCTTCGCCGTCGGCACGGTCGACGGCTTCGCGGTCCTGCGCGACCCGATCGCCTGCAAGCCGGCCGTCATGGCGGAGACCGACGACTGGGTCGCGATGGCCTCGGAGTACAGGGCGATCGCCGTGCTCCCGGGCGCCGACGACGCGCGCACGTGGGAGCCTGAGCCGGGCCAGGTCTACGTCTGGGAGCGCCTCAAGGTCGCCTGATGACGGTTGAGCGGAGGGACGCCGCCATGAGGGCAACGGGGGGGCCGGGGGGCGCGAGCCCCCCGGATGGCATCCATGAGGTCGACCTCGCGGTCACGCCGCTCCGTGAGCTGAATCAGGCCCTCCACGCGCCGGATGTCAGCGGCAGCTTCCGCGTGCTGAACCCGCGCGGCGCGCACGCGATCGCCGTGGGAATCGACGCCCCGGTCGAGGTCGACATCGACGGCCACGCGGGCTACTACTGCGCCGGCATGAACAAGCAGGCGACGGTCCGCGTGCACGGCAACGCCGGCGTCGGCCTCGCCGAGAACATCATGTCCGGCACCGTCGTGGTCGAGGGAAACGCGAGCCAGTCCGCGGGCGCGACCGGGCACGGCGGCCTCGTCGTGGTGAACGGCGACGCCTCGGCGCGCTGCGGGATCTCGATGAAGGGCGTGGACATCGTGGTGCGCGGCTCGGTCGGCCACATGAGCGGCTTCATGGCCCAGAAGGGCCGCCTCGTGGTCTGCGGCGACGCGGGCGACGCCCTCGGCGACTCGATCTACGAGGCGCGGCTGTACGTCCGCGGCGAGGCGAACAACCTCGGCGCGGACTGCATCGAGAAGGAGATGCGCGACGAGCACGCCGAGGAGCTGCGCGAGCTGCTCGGGCGCGCCGGCGCGGACGGGCTCGACCCGAGCGAGTTCCGCCGCTACGGATCCGCGCGCAAGCTCTACAACTTCGACATCGACAACGCGGGGGAGTACTGATGGCGAGGATGACAAGCCCTGCGCAGCCACCGGCTGCTTCGGGGATCGCTCCCGGCCTGCGCGAGTCCGCCCTCTTCGACCGCCACACGATTCACGAGATCCAGCGCGCGGCGCGCGAGGGCATCTACGACATCCGCGGCTTCGGCGCCAAGCGCCGGGTGCCGCACTTCGACGACCTGCTCTTCCTCGGCGCGAGCGTGTCGCGCTACCCGCTCGAGGGCTACCGCGAGCGCTGCGACACGGACGTGGTGCTCGGCGACCGCCACGCCACGAAGCCGCTCCACCTGAAGATCCCGATCACGATCGCGGGCATGAGCTTCGGCGCCCTCTCGGCGCCGGCCAAGGAGGCCCTCGGTCGCGGCGCGAGCGCGGTCGGCACGAGCACGACCACGGGCGACGGCGGCATGACGCCCGAGGAGCGCGGCCACTCGGACCTGCTCGTCTACCAGCTCCTGCCCTCGCGCTACGGCATGAACCCGGACGACCTGCGCAGGGCGGACGCCATCGAGGTCGTCGTCGGCCAGGGCGCGAAGCCGGGCGGCGGCGGGATGCTGCTCGGCCAGAAGATCTCGGACCGCGTCGCGGAGATGCGCGACCTGCCGAAGGGGATCGACCAGCGCAGCGCCTGCCGCCACCCCGACTGGACCGGTCCCGACGACCTCGAGATCAAGATCGGCGAGCTGCGCGAGATCACGGACTGGGAGAAGCCGATCTTCATCAAGGTCGGCGCCACCCGCCCGTATTACGACACTGCGCTCGCGGTGAAGGCCGGCGCCGACGTGGTCGTGCTCGACGGGATGCAGGGCGGCACGGCCGCCACGCAGGAGGTCTTCATCGAGCACGTGGGCATACCGACGCTCGCGGCCATCCGGCCGGCGGTCGACGCCCTGATGGAGCTCGGCGTCCATCGCCGCGTGCAACTCGTGGTCTCCGGCGGCATCCGCAACGGCGCGGACGTGGCGAAGGCGCTCGCGCTCGGAGCCGACGCCGTGTCGATCGGGGTGGCGGCGCTGATCGCGCTCGGCGACAACTCACCGGAGCACGACGAGGGCTACGCGGAGATCGGCAGCGCCGCGGGCTTCTACGACGATTGGCACGAGGGCCGCGACCCGTCCGGCATCTCGACGCAGGACGACGACCTCGCGGCGCGCTTCGACCCCGAGCTGGGCGGCCGCAGGCTCGCGAACTACCTGCGCACGATGGTCCTCGAGGCACAGACGCTCGCGCGCGGCTGCGGCAAGTCCCACCTCCACAACCTCGAGCCCGAGGACCTCGTTTCGCTCACGCTCGAGGCCGCCGCGATGGCCCGCGTTCCGCTGGCCGGAACCAGCTGGATTCCGGGCCTCAACGGCGCGTGAAACACCTGCAAAACCTGCGCTTTAACGGAGAATTCCCTGACTCGTTGGCGTAGAATTGACCCTCATGCCGTACGCCGGGGACGACGTCGCAGAACTCGAGGCCCGGCAGGAACCGAGGCTCGTAAGGGCCCTTGAGATGGTGGCCCCGGGCACCGCGGTGCGGGAGGGCGTCGACAGCATCGTCCAGGGTCGTACCGGCGCTCTGATCTGCATCGGAGAGTCGGAGGAGCTGTCGTTCCTGCTGTCGGGCGGAGTCAAGCTCGAGGTGGACTACACCCCGGCTCTGCTCTACCAGCTCGCGAAGATGGACGGCGGCATCGTGCTGGCCTCGAACGGCACGAAGATCCTCTGGGCAAACGTCCAGCTCATGCCGGATCCGACGATCCTCTCGCTCGAGACGGGCACCCGTCACCGGACCGCCGAGCGCGTCTCGAAGCAGACCGACGCGCTCGTGATCGCCATCTCGGCCGCCCGCAGCGTGGTCTCGCTCTACCTCGACGGCGCGAAGTACATCCTCGAGGACATCCCAGTGGTGCTCGCGAAGGCCAACCAGGCCCTCGCCACCCTCGACAAGTACCGCAGCCGTCTCGACCAGGTCTCCACCCGCCTCACCGCCCTCGAGTTCGAGGGCGGCGTGACGCTCCACGACGTGCTCACGGTGCTGCAGCGCTCTGAGCTCGTCACCCGCATGGCGGTGGAGATCGAGCGCTACATCGTCGAGCTCGGCGCCGAGGGGCGCCTGATCGAGATGCAGCTCGAGGAGACGATGGTCGGCGTCGCCGCGGACAAGTCGGCCCTGGTCCGCGACTACATCATGGAGCCCTCCGAGGAGGGCTTCGCGATGGTGCTCGACTCCCTGGCCCGCCTGCCACACCAGGACTTGCTCGACTTCGGTCGCCTCGCCGAGCTGCTCGGCTACGACCGCAAGCTCAACACCCTTGACCACCCCGCCTCGCCACGCGGCTACCGCATCCTCGGGCGCATTCCGCGCCTGCCGAAGATGGTGGTTCAGTCGATCGTCAGCGAGTTCTCGGGTCTGGACGAGATTCTCGCCGCGTCGGACTCCGAGCTGGAGGGCATCGAGGGCGTGGGGGACATGCGCGCGAAGGACATCCGCGAGGGCCTTCGCCGTCTCCAGGAGATCAACCTCGTGGACCGTTATCTACAAACGTGACCAGAAGCCCGGCGCAAGGCCGCGCCGTGAATCAGTAGGAGGGACGTCATCAGCGACGCAGTGTTGGAAGAGGAGCTCATTGAGGACCTCGAGATCGCCCGCCCACCCGCCGTGTACGAGATCGGCGACCAGGTCGTCTACCCCCATCACGGGGCCGGCAAGGTCCTGAAGAAGGAGATGAAGGAGGTGCTCGGCGAGAAGCGCGAGTACCTGACCATCAAGATCCTTCATAACGACATGACCGTCATGGTTCCGTGTTGCAACGCCGACAAGGCGGGGCTGCGGCGCGTGATCGGGGAGGAGGACGTCCGCAAGGTCCTGGCGGTCCTGCGCGACGACGTCAGCCAGATGCCGAAGAACTGGAACCGGCGCTTCAAGCACAACCGCGAGAAGATCAAGACCGGCGACGTCTTCGAGCTGGCCGAGGTTGTTCGCAACCTCGCCATCCGGGAGAGCGAGAAGGGCCTCTCCACGGGCGAGAAGCAGATGTACACCCGCGCGAAGAAGATCCTCGCGTCCGAGCTGATGTATGCGCTCGACATGGAGGAGGACGAGGCGGAGACGCATCTGGAAGAACTGATCGCCGAGGCGCACGCCAGCCGCAACGGCGCGGCCGCCTAGCGAACGCACATATGGCCGTCGTCGGGATCGTTCCCGCCGGCGGAAGCGGCGAACGCCTTGGAGCCGATCGGCCCAAGGCGTTCGCCGTCTGTGCCGGCCGTCCACTGCTCGCATGGAGCCTCGATGCCCTGCTTCGCGGTCTGCAGGCGGGTCGTGGTTGCCGTGCCGTCGGGCTACGAGCAGGCCCCCGACCGCGTGCGCGGTGGCGAGTCGCGCTCGGCGTCGGTCCGCGCCGCCCTCGAGGCGGCGCCCGAGGCGACGATCGCGGTGGTGCACGACGCCGCGCGCCCGCTCGTGACCGCCGACCTGGTGCGCCGCTGCGTGGCGGCGCTCGATGACGACGACGCGCTCGACGGGGTCGTGGCGGCCGTGCCCGTCATCGACACGATTCACAGGGTCGACCCGGCGGGCGTGATCGAGGCGACCCCCGAGCGCTCGCTGCTCTGGGCCGCGCAGACGCCGCAGGTGTTCCGCGCGGAGGTCCTGCGCCGGGCGCTCGACGTCGACGACGACGTCCTCGCCTCGGCCACGGACGACGCCGTGCTCGTGCGCGCGGCGGGCGGCCGGGTGGGCGTGGTCGAGTCGTTCCCCGGCAACATCAAGGTGACCACCCCGGGCGACCTGCGCGTGGTTGAGTCCGCGCTGTGCTGACGGACTACCACGTCCATCTGCGCCCGGACGAGGAGGGGACGAGCGGTGAGCGCTTCTTCACCCAGGCCAACGCGGACCGCTATCGCGAGGCCGCGGAGGAGCGCGGCATCGCCGAGCTCGGCATCGCGGAGCACATCCACCGCTTCGTGCAGTCGCTCGAGATCTGGACGCACCCCTGGTACCGCCACTGGGCGACGGACGACGTCGACGAGTACGTCGAGTTCCTGCGCGGCGCCGGCCTCAGGGCGGGCATCGAGGCGGACTACCTGCCGGGGCGCGAGGATCGCGTCCAGAACATGCTCGAGGGAAGAGGGTGGGACTACGTCGTGGGCTCCGTCCACTTCCTCGCCGACGAGGCGGTCGACGTGCACGGGGAGCCCGACTGGGAGAGCTGGGACATCTGGCGCTCGGCCGACCCCGAGAAGGTCTGGGCGCGCTACTTCGAGACGCTTGGCGAGGCTGCCCGGACGGGCATGTTCGACATCCTCGCCCACCCCGATCTCGTGAAGGTCTGGGGCGGCCAGGTGCCGGTGCCGGGCGGCGACCTGCGGCGTTTCTACGAGCTCGCCATGGACGGGATCGCGGATTCGGACGTGGCGATCGAGGTCTCGACCGCGGGCCTGCGCAAGCCGGTGGCCGAGATCTATCCGGCCCCGGGATTCCTGTCGATGTGCCTCGAAGCGGGCCGGCCGGTCGCGCTGTCGAGCGACGCGCACAGGCCCGAGCAGCTCGGCTTCGAGTACGAGCGGGCGCTCGAGCTGCTCGACGATCTCGGCGTGCGCGAGCTCGCCGTCTTCGAGGGCCGGGAACGGCGGCTGGAGCCGCTCGGATGAGTCCCACGCGCACCGGTATCGCCTACGACTCGCACCGCCTGGTCGAGGGCAGGCCGCTCGTGCTCGGCGGCGTGACGATCCCCGACGCTCCGCGCGGCCTCGACGGCCATTCGGACGCCGACGTGCTCACGCACGCGGTCATGGACGCCCTGCTCGGCGCCGCCGCGCTCGGCGACATCGGGGACCACTTCCCGGACTCGGAGGAGCGCTACGCGGGCGCGGACTCGATCGCCCTGCTCGGCGAGGTGCTCGAGATCGTGCGCCGCGCCGGGTTCGCGCCGGTGAACGTCGACGCCACCGTGATCTGCGAGGCGCCGCGCCTCGGCCCGTTCCGCGATGCGATGCGCGAGCGGCTCGCGGCGGCCCTCGGCCTCGGCCTCGACGCCGTCGGGGTCAAGTTCACGACGAACGAGGGGATGGGCGCGATCGGCCGAGGCGAGGGCATCGCCGCGATGGCCGTCGCCACGCTGCGCTGAGCCGGGTCAGGCCGGCTGGAACAGCTCGACGAGGTTGCCCGAGGGGTCCTCGAGCAGGATCTGGCTGCCGCCCTTTCCGCTGACGATCTCGTTGCGGAAGCTCGCGCCCGCGGCCTGCAGCGCCTCGACCTCCGCGGGCAGGTCGCTCACCTCGAGCTGGAAGCGGTTCCAGCCGCCGGGCTCGGGCATTCGGCCGTCGGGCGTGGGCTGACCGGCGCCGCCTGCGCCGGGCGTGTTCAGGTACAGGCGCACGCCGCCGCGGGAAAGGGCCGCGAAGCCGGGCCCGGGATGCATGTCGACGTCGAAGCCGAGCCGCTCGCTGTAGAAGGCGACCGCCTCGTCGACGTCGCGGACGAAATATCGGACATTCACATCGGACATAATCGTCAGCATAGCAAATCGTCAGCACTACTGAGTATCATCTCGAGGATGGACTCCACTCTCCCGGCCGCCCTGTCGGATCGCCTCGGCTTCCTGCTCGGCCGCGCTCACCTGGCCCACCGGGCGATCGCGCTCGCCGAGCTCGCCCCGCTCGGCCTCGGCCCCAAGGAGTTCGGGGCGCTGGCGCTGCTCGTCGACGAGGGCCCGCGCTCGCAGGGGCGTCTCGGCGAGCGGCAGGGCATCGACCGCACGACGATGGTCGCGGTGGTCGATTCCCTCGAGCGCCACGAGCTCGTCGAGCGCCGGCGCGACCCGGCGGACAGGCGCGCCTACGCCCTGCACGCGACCGCCAGGGGGCGCCGGGTGCGCGCGAGGGCGGACGCCGCCGAGCGGCGCGCAGAGGAGGCGTTCCTCGCCCCGCTTGCCGCGCGCGAGCGCCAGACACTTGAAGCGGCTGCTTCGGGAGCTGCTGGCGGCGTAGGCTGACGCGCCTATGAGCGCGAGCGCCAGCACCGCAGTCGACGACGAGCGGATCCGGGTGACCACCTGGACCTTCGAGCGGGCGGGCGACGCCACCGGCTGGCACGTCCACGAGTTCGACTACGTGATCGTGCCGGTGACGGGCGGCTCCTTCGCCGTCACGGCTCCGGGCGGCGAGAGGCGCGAGATGACCCAGGAGGCCGGCGCGCCCTACATGGGCAGCGCGGGCACAGAGCACGACGTGGTCTACGCGGGCGAGGGCCCGGCGAGCTTCGTCGAGATCGAGCTGAAGCGCTCCGCTTGACGCGGCTAACAGTGTTAGCTAAAGTTGGCTAACAGTGTTAACCAGCGGCGGAAGGAACTCGATGCAAGCCCTCTACCTGCGTCCCGACAACATCGCGACTCGCCTGGCCTGGCTCTCCGCCGGAGTGGGCGCCGCCGCGGTCTCCATCGCTCTGCTCGGGCCCTGGGCGCTCGCCCTCTGGCTCCTGCCTGACGTCGCACTGCTACTGGGCTACTCGCGCGAGCTTTCGAAGGATGGCCGGCTCGCGCCGCGGGCGGTGCCCCTCTACAACGCGGTGCATGCCCTGCCGGGGCCGCTGACCGTGGTCATCGCCGGCCTCGTGTTCTCGCCGGCCCTCCTGGGTCTCGGCCTGATCTGGCTCTCGCACGTGGCGGTCGACCGCGCGTGTGGATACGGGCTGCGCGACCGCGACGGTCACCAGCGTGGGTGAGGCACGCCGCGAGCAGGCCGTCGCCGCGGCGCTCGAGCTGCTCGAGCAGGACGGCGAGGCGGCGCTGACCATGCGCCGTCTCGCCGGGCAGCTGGGCATCCGAGCGCCCTCGCTCTACAAGCACTTTCCGAACAAGGCGGCTCTCGAGGTGGCGCTGATGGCGGAGGGCCTGCGTCAGATGGGCGACACCCTCGAAGCGGCGCCTCCTGACGTGGCCGGGCTCACGCGGGCCTATCGCTCGTGGGCTCTCGAGCACCCGCATCTCTATTCGCTCACCACCGGCCGCCCGCTTCCCCGCGATGAGCTCCCCAGCGGGGTCGAGGAGCGCGCCGCCGCTCCCGTGCTGCGCGTGCTCGGCGACGAGCACCGCGCTCGCGCGGCCTGGGCCGCGGCGCACGGCCTCGCCTCGCTCGAGCTGGCCGGCCGCTTCCCGCCCGACGCCGATCTCGACGCCGCGTGGGCGGCACTTGCCACCGCCTTCGCGCGATAGCGTCCGGCGCAACCGGTGAGGGAGACTCGATGATCGAGAAGCTCGAGGACATGCCGCCCGGGACGATCGGGTTCAGGGCGAGCGGACACGTGACGGGTGACGAGTACAGGCACGAGCTGCTTCCCGCGATGGAGGCGGCGGCGGAAGCCGGCGAGGTGCGGATGCTGTTCGTGGTCGGTCCCGGCTTCGAGCGCTTCGAGGCGGGTGCGCTGATGGAGGACACGAAGACCGGGCTGCGGCTCGGCCTCGGCCACCCGCACGCCTGGAAGCGGACCGCGCTCGTGACCGACGTCGACTGGATCGAGAAGGCCTTCCACATGTTCGCGTGGATGGCTCCCGGCGAGGTGATGATCCGCGACCTCGACGGACTCGAGGACGCCAGGGCCTGGGTCGCCGGCTGACGGCAGGAGCGGCCAGGGGGGCGGCGAACAGATGGGGTGGACCTCGCGTCCTCAACCCCCCCGATAGGAGGACCACGTGTCAACTCCCGAACCGCGCAGAGACGATCAGATCTCCGGCTGGGCGGTGGGCGGACTCACCTTTGCCGCCTGCCTGCTCACGCTGATCGGGTTCTTCCAGATCATCTCCGGGCTCGTCGCGATCATCGATGACGAGTTCTACGTCGTCGCCCAGAACTACACCTTCGACATCGACACGAGCGGCTGGGGCTGGATTCACCTGCTCCTCGGACTGCTGCTCGTGATCACGGGATTCGGTCTCTTCAACCGCTCGACCTGGGCTGGAGTCACCGCGATCTTCCTGGCCGGCCTCAGCGCCGTCGCCAACTTCTTCTTCATCCCGTACTACCCGTTCTGGGCGATCCTCGTGATCGCGCTGGACGTATGGGTGATCTGGTCGCTCACCCGCCCTGAGGTCCTGCGGGATTGACCTGCGCGATCCGCCGCCCCGCCCCTCGGCGGGGCGGTGGCCGGCAGACTCCGCTCACAGCTCACCTACGCCAACGTCGTCTCGACGCTGTGCCTGTTCATCCGCCTGGGAGGCGTCGCCTACGCGGCGGTCCAGGTGACCGGTAGAAACGTGGTCGAGGGCTCGCTCGGGGCGCCCGTCGATATCCCCGGGGCCACCTTCTTCCAGCTTCGCCTGATCGCATAGGTAGATTGCCCGGCCGATGGATCGAGTCGAGCTTGCCTTCGCCGGCGTCGTTCGCCAGGCCGAGCTCGTCAGGGCGGGCGAGGTCGGGTCGCGCGAGCTGGTCGAGCTGTACCTGGAGCGGATCGAGCGGCTCGACCCCGAGCTGAACGCGTTCCGCAACGTGATGCGCGAGCGCGCGCTCGCCGACGCCGACCAGGCCGACGCGCGGCGCGCGGCGGGCTCGCCCGAGGCGCTCGCCGCGGAGCGGCCCCTGCTCGGCGTGCCGCTCGCCGTGAAGGACGTCGAGGACGTGGCCGGCGAGGTCACGACCTGGGGCACCGGCGCGTTCTCGGCACCGGCGCGCGAGGACAGCATCCTCGTCGCGCGGCTGCGCGCGGCGGGGGCCGTCCTGATCGGCAAGACGAACCTCCCGGAGCTCGCGATCATGGGCGACACGGAGGGGCCGAGCTTCGGAATCACCCGCAATCCGTGGAACACCGGCCGCAGCGCGAGCGGGTCGAGCGGCGGGAGCGCGGCGGCGGTGGCCGCGGGCCTGTGCGCGGCGGCCACGGCGTCAGACGGCGCGGGCTCGATCCGCCAGCCCGCGGCCTGGTGCGGCCTCGTCGGCCTCAAGCCCACGAAGGATCTGATCCCGCTCTCGCCCCGGCCGGTGCACTGGCTCGGCCTCAGCGTCGTCGGATTCGAGACGCGCGGCGTCGCGGACACCGCGCTGCTGATGGCTGTCGGGGCGGACGCGCCCGAGCTCGCCGCGGCGCCGGGCGCGCCGCCAGAGGGATTGCGCATCGCGACCTCGACGAAGGCCGGGATCCCGTCCAGGGTCGACCCGGCGATCGCGCGCGCGGTCGAAGCCACGGGCGCCCGCCTGCGGGCGCTCGGCCACGAGGTCGCGCCCGCCGACCCGCCCTATGCGCCGGTCAGCCCGATCATCACCCGCTACCTGGCGGGCATCGCCGAGGAGGTCGCCCGGGTCGAGCGGCCGGATCGGCTTGCGCGGCGCACGCGCGGCTTCGGCCGGATCGGCGCGACCACTCCCCAGCCGCTGCTCGAATGGGCGAAGCGCGAGGACGACCGGAGCCGGATGGACCCCTTCTTCGAGCGCCACGATGCGCTCGTCATGCCGGTGACCGCGCGCGGGCCGGTCGCGGCGGGGCGCTGGGAGGGGCTCGGCGCCCTGCGCACGCTCGCCGGCATGATCGCGGTCTTCCCCTACTGCGGCGAGTGGAATCTCACGGGGCAGCCCGCGATCGCGGTGCCGGCAGAGCAGGACGACGACGGGATGCCGGTCGGCGTGCAGATCGTCGGCAGGCGCGGGGACGACGCTCTGCTGCTCGGCCTCGCCGCCCAGCTCGAGGCCGAGCTCGGTTGGACGAGCCGCCGCCCGCCGGTCTCGTAGCCTTCGCCGGAGTGCGCGAGATACGGATCCACGACACCCTGACGGGCGAGGTCGTCGCGCTCGAGCCGCGCGAGCCCGGGCGGGTGGGCATCTACGCCTGCGGGCCGACCGTCTATGGGCGCATCCACGTCGGCAACGCGCGCCCGTTCATCGTCTTCTCGCTGCTGAAGCGATTTCTCGAGCACGAGGGCTACGAGGCGACCTTCGTGGCGAATATCACCGACGTCAACGACAAGATCTACGACGCGGCGCGTGACCAGGGGATACCGAGCGCCCGGCTGGCGAAGGAGATGACGGCGCACTATGTCGCGGACACCGACGCGCTCGGGCTGGGTCGCCCGGACGCCGAGCCGAAGGCGACCGAGACGATCGGCCCGATCGTCGAGCTGATCGAGGCGCTCGTCGACTCGGGTCACGCCTATGCGGCCGGCGGCGACGTCTACTTCCGCGTCTCGAGCTTCGACGGCTACGGCAAGCTCTCGAACCGCCCCCGCGAGGAGATGCAGCAGGGCGAGGGCGACGACGCCGCGGAGCTGAAGGAGTCGGCGCAGGACTTCGCGCTCTGGAAGGCACGCAAGGAGGGCGAGGACGTGAGCTGGCCCTCGCCGTGGGGCGAGGGGCGGCCGGGCTGGCACATCGAGTGCTCCGCCATGGCCGAGGAGATCCTCGGCGTCGACTTCGAGGTCCACGGGGGAGGCTCGGACCTCGTCTTCCCGCACCACGAGAACGAGATCGCGCAGACGGAGGCCGCGCGCGGGCGCCCGCTCGCGCGGGTGTGGATGCACAACGGCATGGTCGAGATGGGCACCGAGAAGATGGCGAAGTCGGTGGGCAACATCCGCCTGCTCGAGCGCGCGCTGGCCGGATTCGGGCGCGATGCCTTCGTCATGTGGACGATCGGCGCGCACTACCGCAAGCCGATCGCGTACTCCGAGGAGGCGCTCGTCGACGCCGGCCGGGCGGTCGAGCGGGTGCGCGACTTCTGCGGCCGTCTCACGCCGCTCGCCGACGCGCCGGGGCTTGGCGAGGTCGCCGAGCGCTTCTTCGACGCCCTGGCCGACGACTTCAACACCCCTCAGGCCCGCGCGGTGCTGTTCGACTGGGTGAGCGAGGCGAACAGGCGCATGGACGCGGGCGAGCAGATCGGAGTCGGGGAGCTCGATCAGATGCTGTGGATGCTCGGGCTCGAGACGCTGCTGGCGCCCGCGGAGGCCGCCCCGGCGGAGCTCGTCGAGCTCGCGGCGGAGCGCGACCGGGCGCGAGACGAGCGCGACTTCGAGCGCGCCGACCGCCTCCGCGACGAGATCGCCTCCGCGGGCTGGGAGGTGCGCGACACGCCGGAGGGCGCCAAGCTGGTGCGAAGCTCGTGACCCCCCGCGCGCGGTGATCGTCTACGGGCGCAACCCGGTGCGCGAGGCGATCCGCGGGCCGCGGCGCGTGCAGCACGTCTATGCGACGGAGCGCGCGGCGCACGAGGTCCTGCTCGCGGAGGTCGAGTCGAAGATCGTGCCCGTGGAGGAGGTCGAGCGCCGCGCGGGCTCCCCCGACCACCAGGGAATCTGCGCCGAGGTGGAGGCCTACCGCTACGCGGATGCGAACGCCCTGCTCGAGCCGGCCGACGCGCTCGTGCTCGCCCTCGACGAGATCCAGGACCCGCACAACCTCGGCGCGGTCTGCCGCGTGGCCGAGTCGGCGGGCTGCGCGGGAGTGGTGCTGCCGGAGCGCCGCTCCGCCGAGGTCACGTCGGCGGTGTGCAAGGCGTCGGCGGGCGCCGTCGAGCACCTGGCGGTGGCGCGCGTCCGCAATCTCGCCGACTGGCTCGCCGTCGCGAAGGAGCGCGAGGCATGGGTGTACGGCGCCGCGGCCGACGCCCGCGTGCCCTACCACCGGCCCGACTACCGCGGCCGCGTGGTGCTCGTGCTCGGGTCCGAGGGGCGCGGCCTGCGGCCGCGCGTCGCGTCGAGCTGCGACGAGCTCGTCCACCTCCCGCGGCGCGGACGGGTCGGCTCGCTCAACGTGGCCACGGCGGCCTCCGCTCTCGTGTACGGAATCTTGCATTTCCGCCACGGGCTTGACAGGGCTCCATAACAACGGAATACTCCGTGCGCAGATCAGGCTGAAGTCGAGCTTGAGGGTGGGTCCCTCGGAGCGGGCACTTCAGAAAACCTGACGCCAGGGGAGGTAGTGCGTCACGAGCTTCCGGGCCGGCCACCGGTCCGAGAGGAGCTTTCGATGGCAACTTCCACTTCCTCCCGTCCTGCGCCCGGCATACGGCCGGCGGCGTTCAAGTCTCAACCTCATATCGAGCTTGATGATCACTACCTGATCGCGCTCGCGAAGCAGGGCAAGAAGGACGCGTACGACAAGATCGTCAAGCGCTACTACGGCTTCGTGCGCCTCAAGGCGTCCTCGTACTTCCTGATCGGCGGCGACTCGGACGACCTCATCCAGGAGGGGCTCGTCGGGCTCTACAAGGCGGTGCGCGACTACCGGACCGATCGCGAGTCGAGCTTCCGCAACTTCGCGGAGCTGTGCATCACGCGCCAGATCATCACGGCGGTCAAGACCTCCACGCGCAACAAGCACACGCCGCTGAACGAGTACATCTCATTCGCCCAGACGCCGGCGGCCGGCGGCGGCGACGGCGACCCGACGCTCGACGAGATGCTCCCGGGCCCGACCGCGCACGACCCCGTGAACCAGGTCATCTCCTCCGAGGAGCTGAAGTGCCTGGTGGCGTGCCTGTCGAGCGTCCTCTCGGATCTCGAGAGCTCCGTCCTGTCGCTCTATCTCGACGGCCACAGCTACGAGGCGATCGGCGAGCGGCTCGACTGCGACACGAAGACGGTCGACAACGCGCTCCAGCGCGTGAAGCGCAAGGTGGGCGCGCATCTCAGCTCGCGCGAGGTGCTGCTCTAAGCGGCCCGAGGAGCGTTCTCCTGTCCCCATCGAGGCTACGGGGATCGCATGATCGGAATCCTCTGACTGTTCTGATCGCCGCGCTGGTCTACCTGATCCTCGCGGCGCTGACCGGCTCGGCGATCGTGGCGATCGTCGGGGCCGTCCTGGTCCTCGTGGCCGGAATCCCCACGGGCGGCTTCGGCTTCGGCGGCCGCTGGAGCGGCGGCCGGCAGGGCCGCGCGTTCTGACGCCCGGCTGACCCGAGCTGTCTGAACCCCACGGCCCGCCACCGCGGGCCGTTCGTCTGTCCGCGGCCGGCGATGACCTCAACACGAACATGTGTTCGCTGCCAATCGCCTCGATCAGCGCCCATCCGGTCGACATCGGGCAGCGGTCCGAGGCAGCGATCCTCGGCGAACTCGTCAAGCGCGGCTACCGCGTGCTCGTCCCGTTCGGCGTCAACCACCGGTACGACCTCGTAATCGACCTCGGCGACCGGTTCCTCACCTGTCAGTGCAAGACCGGCCGGCTGCGCCACGGCTCTGTCGTCTTCCACTCGAACAGCATGCGTTCCAACACGCGCGGGGCGGTCATCCGCGACTACCGGGGTCAGGTCGACCTGTTTCTCGTCTACTGCCCCGACACCGCAGGAGGTCTACGTGATGGATGTCGCCGAGGTGGGCACGTCGGAGGTCCGGCTGAGAGTCGCCCCGCCCCGCAATGGTCAGCACGCTCGTGTGCGCTGGGCGCGTGAGCATGCGCTCCCGCCTGCCCCAAGCCGGAGGCGGGATTCGAACCCGCGACCCTTCGCTTACAAGGCGAACGCTCTGGCCTCTGAGCTACTCCGGCGCTGCAGGGCCGAGTCTAGGACTCGCCCGCCCCGACCGCCGCGTGCTCGATGCTCCCGTGGCCGTTCGATGAGGCCGGGATGTTCTCGAGCGGCTCGAACTCGCGGGTGTCGTTGAGGCGGCGCTCGATCTCGGCGAGCACGGCGCCGAACAGGACGTGGCGCCAGGTGGCCGTCGCGAACGCTCGCCCGTTTCCGGTGAGCGGCTCGAGCTCGTCGCGGGCCGGGTGGGCGCGGTCGATCAGGCGGCCCGCCGGCCAGAAGCCCGCGTGCTCCGCCAGGCCCGCGGCGACGCCGGTCGCGAGCGGCGGGGCGGGCACGAGCGGACGTGCGAGCGCGTATACCGCGCCGAACAGCGCTCCGTTGGCCATGTGCCAGACGAGGCCCGCCGCGGGCCACGCCGGTCCGCGCGTGACGAGCTTCCCGAGCAGCTCGACGTCGTCGTAGCCGGTGCCGAACACGCGCTTGTCGAGCGGCTGCTGCGCCGCCCAGATCGCTGCCGCGGCGGCGCCCGCGAGTGCTCCGTTGAGTGGCCGGCGCAGCTCCATGTTCACGGGAGCGTAACGATCCGCTCATACCCGGGTAACAGGCAGCATGTCCCGGGAGGAGGGGAGATGAGGACGCGCGAGCTCGAGCTGTATCACGAGCGCACGCGGCGGCGTGGCGTGAACCCGTGGGTCTACTGGCCCGCCCGGGTCGTCCTCAAGACGGCGATCCTTCTCTACTTCAGGGTCCGCCGGCTCGGTCGCGAGCACATTCCGGACGGCGGCGTCCTCCTCGCCTCGAACCACCGCAGCTTCCTCGATCCGTTCGTGATCGGCTGCTGCCTCCCCCGCCCGATCTACTTCGTCGCGAAGCAGGAGCTGTTCAAGAACCCCCTCATCGGCTGGTTCCTGAACGCGATGGGCGCCTTCCCGATTCGCCGCGGGGCTTCCGACGACGAGTCGATGGACACCGCGCGCGCCCTGCTCGAACGGGGACAGGCCGTCGTCATCTTCCCCGAGGGCACCCGCATCCGCACCGGCTCGCTGCAGCCGCCGAAGCGCGGTGTCGGGCGGCTCGCCCTCGAGTCCGGCAAGCCGGTGGTGCCGATCGCCGTCACGAACTCGGAGAACGCGCGCGACGGCTGGAAGATCAAGCCCGCGAAGGTCCACATCCGCTGCGGCGCGCCGCTCACCTTCCCGCGCGTCGACGATCCCTCGCCCTTCCTCGCGGGCGAGGTCACCGAGCGCATCTGGCCATGCGTCGAGCTTCAGTGGGAGTGGCTCGGCGGCATGCCCCCGCTGCGCACGGCGGCGGTGGTCGGCGCGGGCTGCATGGGCACCGCGAGCGCGGCCGTGCTCGCGCGCGCGGGACTCCAGGTCCAGCTCGGCTGCCGCACGCAGGCGCAGGCTGAGCGCCTCGCCGCGGAGCACGAGAACCCCGACTACCTGCCCGGCGTCGAGCTCGACCGCTCGATCGAGGTGAGCACGGTCCCCGAGCTCGACCTCGCCGGGGTCGACCTCGTCGTCCTGGCCGTGCCCTGCGCCGCGCTGCCCGCCGTTGTCGGCGAGATCGGCACGCGCATGGGCGAGCGCGCCGCGGTGCTCGTGGCCTCGAAGGGGCTCGTGCCGCCGCTCGGCACCACGCCGACCGCGTACGTGTCCGAGCGCGTGCGCGCTCGCGACGTGGCCACGCTCGCCGGCCCCGCGCACGCGCGCGAGACGATCGAGCTCGGAGCGTCCGTGGTCGTCGCCTCGCGCGATCCCGATCTGCGCCGGCAGCTCCGCGACGTGCTCGAGGCGGGCGGTCTGCACGCCGACGCCACCGACGACGTCACCGGAACCGAGTTCGCCGCAGCCGCCAAGAACGCCGCCGCGCTCGCATCCGCTGCGGCCGCCCCGCGCGGGGCGAATCTCGCGGGGGCCGCGGCCGGCCGCATCTTCGCCGAGGTGCACGCGCTCGCCCTCGCGAGCGGCGGGCGCAGCGAGACGTTCACGGGGCTTGCGGGCACGGGCGACCTGGTCGCCACCGCCATCGCCGAGGGCAGCCGAAACCGGCGCGCAGGCGAGCTGGTGGGGGCGGGCCTCCAGTCCGAGCAGGTCGAGGCCGCGCTCAGTCAGACGGCGGAGTCGCTCGCGACCGTGCCGCTGCTCGGGCTCGCCTTCGAGCGCGAGGGGATCGATGCCCCGGTCACGAACGGGCTCGGCCGCGTGCTCGACGGCGAGTCCTCTCCGGACCAGTGGCTCGAGAGCGTGCGCTCCGCGCGCTTCCGCAAGCGCAAGAGCCACGCCGCCTGAACGGAAGTAGGCTCCGATGAACGGTGGAAGAGGTCGTCGACAAGCAGCAGCTCGATCGCGACTTCGAGGAGCTCTACCGGGCTCACCTGCGCGACGTCTACTCGTACTCCTACTACCGGCTCGGAAACCATCACGACGCCGAGGACATCACGGAGCAGACCTTCCTGCAGGCGTACCGGCACTTCGAGCGTGCCCAGCGCGAGTCGCAGGGCCGCCCGCTGCGGCCCTGGCTGATCCGCATCGCGCACAACCTCGCCGCCAACCACTACCGCGACCGCTCGCGCAGGCCTCAGACGAACCTCGACGACGCGTCGATCCTGACCTCGCCGCTCGGGACGGAGCGCGTGGTGGAGGAGCGCGAGGAGGTGAAGGAGGTCCTGACGGGGGTGTCGAAGCTCCCGGACGACCGCCGCGAGGCGCTGATCATGCGCTTTGCGCTCGACATGGACAACCGCGAGATAGCACGAGCCCTGGGCCGCTCCGAGGGGGCCACCAAGGTGTTGATCCACAGAGCCATCAAACAGCTCGAGCAGAACCTGCAGGAGGAGAGCGGCGATGAGTGACGCGGACAGGGTTGAGCGGCTGCTGCGCTCGGCGCTCGTGCCGGTCGATCCTCCCGAGGCGCTGAGCGACAGGCTCGAGCGCAACCTCTCCGAGCTGACCGAGGCGGCCGCCGACGAGCTCGCGGACTGGGAGCTCCACACGATGCGCGACCCGCGCAACTGGGTCCCGACGGTCGCCGCGATCGTCGTGGGCGGAGCGGCCGCGGGCGGTCTCGTGCTCGTGCGCGCCCGCCAGCAGCAGAAGAAGCGTGAGGCCACGGGCCTGCGCGCGCTCGAGAAGAGCATGCGCGGCGTCGCGCAGGACATCGAGAAGCGGCTGAGGCCCTGACGACGGCCGGATGACAGCCGGGGGCTCGCGCCCCCGGACCCCCGTGGAGATTCCGTGCCCGGGCTTAAGCGGCCCGGAGGCTCGGCGGCGTCACGCCCGGCGTCGCGAAGCCGGCGCCCAGGCCGGCGATCCCGATCAGCAGGTGAAGGAAGTTGTCCTCCGTGTTGACCGGGACCAGGTTGAAGATCTCGTCGCCGTCCCCGGCGAGGAATCCGAGCAGCGCGATCAGCAGATAGAGGCCGCCGAGGCCGATCGCGTACGCCCGCGAGCCGTCCAGGGAGCGGGCCACGAACAGGCCGAGGGCCCCGGTCAGGATGTGGACGAGGTTGTGCCAGCCGTTCACGTCGAGGACGCCGAGGACGGCGTCGCGGGGAAGGCCGTCGCCAGTGTCGAAGCTCGCGCTGTAGAAGAATCCCGTGATCCCCGCCGCCACCAGGGCCGCGCCGATCACGATCGCGAACACCTGGGCGGGAGTGCGCTCGTCCATCGTCATCATGCATTCGCGGTTGATCCGCCCACCCCTGCCCTGCGTAGGAACACACCGCCATGGCGAATGACATCCGTGACCTCGCCGACGAAGAGGTGATGCAGCTCGTCCAGAGCGGTGATCCGCGCGCCTTCGAGCTGCTCTACGACCGCCATGGCGGAGCCGCGTTCTCGCTCGCCTACAGGATGGTCGGCAAGCGCGTGACCGCGGAGGACATCACGCAGGAGGCGTTTCTCTCGATCTGGCGCAGCCGGTTGCGCTACGACCAGGCACGCGGGAGCGTCCGCACCTGGGTCCTCGGCATCGTCCACAACCGGGCGATCGACGCGCTCAGGCGCTACAAGGTCCACGACCGCCGGCAGGAGGTCCTCGACGGAGTGGAGGAGCGCCACGAGGCGAAGGAGCGCACCGACGTCGAGGCCGCGCGGCGGGAGGAGGCGCGCAACATCCGCGGCGCGCTCGACACCCTGCCCGACGAACAGCGCAGGACCATCGAGCTCGCCTATTTCGGCGGCTTCAGCCACAGCCAGATAGCCGAGTTGCTCGACGAGCCCATAGGTACGGTGAAGGGCCGCATGCGGCTCGGCCTCGACAAGATGCGGCGCCAGCTCTCCGAGGGCTACGCGGCGGGGGGATTCGCATGAGCGCGCAGGGATCACGAGAGCTACAGCCAGGAGGTGGGCGCGTACCTCCTCGGCGCGCTCACCGACCTCGAACGTCAGGCGTTCGAGCGCCACATGGCGGGCTGTGCGCAGTGCCGCGACGAGGTCGAGCGGCTGCGGCCCGCGGCGGATGCGCTGCCGCGCTCGGTCGAGCAGCTCGCGCCGCCTCCCGGCCTCAAGGCCTCGATCATGGACGTGGTCGAGCAGGAGGCGCGGGAGACGGGCAGCGCTCCCGCCCCCTCGCGGAAGCGCAGAAGGAGCCTGATGCCGCGGCTCGGCGGGCTGCGTCCCGCATGGGTCGCGGCCGCGCTCGTGTTCGGCCTGGCGGTCGGCTTCGGCGTCGCCCAGCTCGGCGGCGACGAGGGTGGACGGACGATCGTGGCCACCGTCGACGACTCGCGGCTGCCGCAGGCGAGCGGGTCGCTGACCGTCGAGGGCGGCGGCGAGGACGGAGCGATCCTGCGGGTGAACGGAATGCCGGCCCTCGAGGACGAGCAGGTCTACCAGGCGTGGGTGCTGCGCGACGGCGGAACGATCCCGCAGCCGACCTTCGAGGTGGGCTCCGACGGCGGCGGCGCGGTGGCCGTGACGGAGGACCTGAGCGACGCCGAGGCGGTGCTCGTGACACGCGAGCCACGCGGCGGCGCGCGCGCCCCGAGCGAGCAGCCGGTGCTCAGCGTTCCGCTCTGATCTGCAAGCTAGTGTGGGCGGCCGCCGATGGACGTCTGCTACCGCCACTCGAACCGGGAAACCGGAGTCCACTGCTCGAACTGCGGACGCCCGATCTGCCCCGACTGCATGACCACGACGCCCGTCGGCATGCGCTGCCCCGAATGCGCCCGGCAGCGGACCTCCGTGCGCACGATGAGCTCGGTCGAGGACCCCGTCCTCACCTACGTCCTGATCGGGGTCAACGTGCTCGTCTTCATCGGCGGCGCGCTCAGCGGCGCGAGCGCCACGGGCGGGAGCTTCGGCGGCAGCGATCTGCTCGTGGAGGGGGCGCTCTCGGGTCCGGCGGTCGCCGACGGCGACTACTGGCGGATCCTGACCTCGGGCTTCCTGCACGCCGGCTTCTTCCACCTGATGTTCAACATGCTGTCGCTCTGGATCCTCGGCTCGATGCTCGAGCCCGCGATCGGCAGGATGCGCTTCGCGATCATCTATTTCGTCTCGCTCCTGTGCGGCTCGCTCGGCGCGCTGATCGTCGAGCCGGAGAGCCTGACGGTGGGGGCCTCGGGTGCGATCTTCGGGCTGATGGCGGCCGCCGCCATCTACGCGCGCAACCGCGGGCTGTCGCTGCTCGAGAGCGGTCTCGGCATCTGGATCGTGCTCAACCTCGTGATCACGTTCACCGTCTCGAACATCTCGATCGGCGGCCACATCGGCGGGCTGATCGGCGGCGGGATCGCGGCCTTCGTGATGTTCGACCTGCGCGACCAGGTGCGCCTGCCGAACGCGGCCGCCACCGCGATCTGCGCCGTGGTCGGAGTCGCCGCGATCGTGGCCTCGATCGCGGTCGCCAACTCGTCGGCGAGCTAGCCGCTCTCGGCGGCGGCGCGCGCGAGGTCCAGCTCGATCGAGCGCCGCGTCGGCGGCGCCTCGATCGCCTCCGGATGGAGGATGTGGGCGAGCAGCTCGATGCCGTCCACGAGGCGCGGCCCGGGCCGCGAGAAGTAGGCGGCAGCGTCGACGGCCACCACCCGCGCGCCGAGCGCGGCGAGGCGCTCGCGGTGCCGCACCGTCTCCGCCGCCGCCTCCTCGGCGTAGAGGCCGCAGGGCATCGAGACCACCACCTCGGGCGCCGAGGCCCCGACCTCGGCCCAGTCGACTGTGCGCGAGCGCTCGCCCGGCAGGCCGAGCACGTCCTCGCCGCCGGCGAGCTCGATCATCTGCGGCACCCAGTGGCCGGCGGCGTAGACCGGGTCGAGCCACTCGAGCGCCGCGACCCGCGGGTGCGGATCATCATGCAGCGCGAGCTCGACCTCCTCGATCCGCTCCGCCAGCTCGTCGGCGAGCTCGGCCCCCGCCTCGGGAACTCCCGCGGCGTCCGCGAGCCGCGGGATGTCGGCGAGCACCTCGCCGAGCGTCGAGGGGTCCAGCGAGAGGACGCTCGGGGCGGTCGGCAGGCGCTCGGCCACCGCGGTCACGTCCTCGTACGAGACGGCGCAGACCTCGCACACCGCCTGGGTCACGATCAGGTCGACATGGAGGTCCTCGAGCAGCGCCTCGTCGAGCTCGTAGAGGGCCTCGCCGCGGCCCGTCTGCTCGCGCACGGCGGCGTCGATCTCGCGGGCGTCGAGGCCCCCGGGGATAACGCTGCGGGTGAGATGGGGGAGTTGCTCTACGCCAACCGGGTAGTCACACTCGTGCGTGACGGCGACCACCTGGTCGCCGAGGCCGAGGGCGAACAGCATCTCGGTGGCAGAGGGAACGAGTGAGGCGATCCGCACGGAGACGAGCATGGCACGTCTGGAGCAATCAGAGATCGAGCAGAGGCTGAGCCTCCTGGAGGGCTGGGAGCAGTCCGGTGACGCGATCCGCAAGGAGTTCGACAACGGCGACTTCAAGGGCGCCGTCGGCTTCGTCAACCGGCTGATGCCGGAGGCCGAGGAGATGAACCACCATCCCGACCTCGAGATCTCCTGGAAGACGGTCACGGTGACGGTCACGACGCACAGCGAGGGCGGCCTCACCGCGAACGACTTCGAGCTCGCCGCCCGGATCGACGGCGTCGCCTGAACCCCCTGCTACGCTCGCGCCAGGCCCGGATGTCCGACGACCTTCCTCGAAGTCCCAAGCCACATGCCGGTAGCGCAGGGCTCGTCCTGAAGTGACCGAGCTACTGCTTCTGTTCGGCGTCGCTGTGCTCGTCGCCGCGAACGGCTTCTTCGTCGCGGCCGAGTTCGCGCTCGTGCGCTCGCGCCCGTCCCGCATGGAGGCGCTGCGGGACGAGGGCAAGAAGGGCGCCGCCCTCGCGCTGCGCCAGATCGACCGCATCGACGAGTACCTCTCGGCGTGCCAGCTCGGCATCACGATGGCCTCGCTCGGCATCGGCTTCCTGGGCGAGCCCGCCATCGCGAGGCTGCTCGAGAAGCCGCTCGGCGAGGTGGCGAGCCACGGAGTCGCGCTGGCGCTCGCGCTCGCGTTCGCCTACCTCGTCACGACCTCGCTCCACATCACGCTCGGCGAGCAGGTTCCGAAGATCTACTCGATCGTGCACGCGGAGGGGACCGCGCGCCGCACGGCGCGGCTGCTCGAGCTGTTCCGCGTCTGCCTCAAGCCCTTCATCTGGCTGCTGAACGCGGTCTCGAACGCGATCCTGCGCGTGGTCGGCGTGGACGCGCGCGCGGAGTTCGAGGAGGTCAGCTCCTCCGAGGACCTCAAGCTGCTGATCGCGCAGAGCGCCACCGGCGGCAAGATCGACCCGGGCGAGGCCGGCATGCTGTCCGGCGTCTTCCACCTGCACGAGCAACAGGCGCGTCAGGTGATGACGCCGATCCCGGCGGTCGTGACCGTCGACGCGTCGGAGACGGCCGAGGTCGCGCTCCGCCGCTGCGTCGACTCGGGCCACACGCGGCTCGTCGTGACCGAGGAGGACAACACCGACCGCATCAAGGGCATCGTCCACGCGAACTCGCTCGCCCGGCGCCTGATGAACCAGGGCCCCGAGGCCCCGATCGCGGACAGCGTCAAGGACGCGCTGATCGTCCCCGAGACGAAGGCGCTCGACGACCTGCTCGCCGACCTCCAGCGCGAGCGAGCCTCGATGGCGGTCGTGGTGGACGAGTACGGCCGCACGGCCGGCATCGTGACCGTCGAGGACATCATCGAGGAGGTCGTGGGCGAGATCGCCGACGAGACCGATCCGGCCGTCGCGGGCGTGCGCCGGCTCGCGAACGGCGACTGGTGGGTGCGCGGGCACGTGCCGATCACGGACCTCGCCGACTACGGGCTCGATCTGCCCGTGGACTCGGAGGCCTACAACTCCGTTGGCGGCTACGTCTTCGGCGAGCTCGGCCGGTTGCCGAAGCGCGGCGACATGGTCCAGGCGAACGGCTACTCGCTTCGGGTCGAAGCGGTGCGCCAGAACCGCGTCGAGGCTGTTCGCATCCGCGACCACCACGCCCGCGGGGAGGAGTCGCCCTCCGACGGGCTGGCGCGCCCCGTCGAGCAGGCCGCCCGCGCGCCGCGCGGCTCCGCGCAGCGCGAGAGCGAGGCCTGATCCGGGCCGTCGCCCGGCTGTCCGTCCGGCGGCGCGTCTAGCGTGAAACGTCGAGGGGGTTCGCCACATGTGGTGCGTGAAGCTCAGCGACGGACAGCGCGATGCCCTGCGCATGTTGATCAGGGCCCATGGTGAGCCGGAGGGCGCGCTGCGCGCGGCGCTCGAGTCGCTCGACCTCGCGCGCTGGGACGACCTCCCCGAGGCGACGCTGCCCTGGGAGCAGGTGATCGAGCTCGCCGAGCAGCAGGGGATCGGCGAGGCGGACGTCGTCTGGGACCTGACGGCCCGGCGCCCCGCCGGGCGCTAGCGCTCGTACGAGTAGAAGCCCGCCCCGGCCTTGCGGCCCAGGCGGCCCTCGGCGATCAGCTCGTGCACGCGCCCGGGCACGTCCGCCCCGATCGACTCGCCGATCGCGGCGGCCACGTCGAGGCCGACGAAGTCGAGCAGCGCGAGCGGTCCCATCGGGTGCCCCGCGCCGAGCTTCATGCAGGTGTCGATCGACTCGGCGTCGATGCCGTTGCGCTCGAGCATCCGCACGGCGTCGAAGAGGTAGGGGAAGAGCAGCTTGTTCACGACGAAGCCCGCGGAGTCGGGCACCTCGACTCCCGTCTTGCCGAGCGCGTCGCAGAGCCCGGCGAGCGCGGCGCGCGTCTGCGGGGTCGCCTCGCCGGGGAACGACAGCTCGACGAGCTTCATGCGCTCGACGGGGTTGAACACGTGCAGCGCCCCGAAGCGGTCGGGACGCCCGCTCGCCGCGGCCAGCTCGGCGACGGACAGCGAGGAGGTCGTGGTGGCGAGCACGGCGTCCTCGTCGAGGATCTCGGAGAGCCGCGCGTAGAGCTCGCGCTTCAGCTCGGGCTCCTCGGCGATCGCCTCCACCACGACCGGGCAGCCGGCCAGCTCGGACAGGTCCGTGACCACTCGCGCGGCGTCCTCCACCTTGGCGCAGGCGCGGTCGCGCGAGTCCTCGCTGCGCGCCCACAGGACCACCTCATGCGACTCGCCCGCGGCGCGCGCAAGCCCACACGCGATCGCCCCGCTTCCCGCGATTCCAAGCCGATTGTTCATGTCCCCGATCGCCCCCGAGCGCATTGGTTGACTGGTCAGTCAATCGAGTAGGCTAACCGCAATCCGACGCAGAGGAGCCAAATGCTGAACGGAAACGGGCGCGAGGTGGTCATCGTCGAGGCGGTCCGGACGCCGGTCGGGCGCGGGCATCCCGAGAAGGGCTACTTCAAGGACACGCACCCGAACGAGCTGCTCGGCAAGACCTACACCGAGGTCATCGACCGCGCCGGGATCGAGGCCTCCGAGGTCGAGGACGTGGTCACCGGCTGCGTCCAGCAGTACGGCGAGCAGATGTTCAACGTCGGCCGCAACGCATGGCTCCAGGCGGGTCTGCCGATCGAGACGCCCGCCACCACGGTCGACCGCCAGTGCGGCTCCGCCCAGCAGGCCGTCAACTTCGCCGCGGCGCTGATCGCGTCGGGCGTCCACGACGCCGCGATCGGCTCGGGCGTCGAGCACATGGGCCACATCCCCATGGGCGTCGGCTTCAAGTGGGTCGACGACGTGGGCTCGCCCTGGCCGCCCGAGCTGATGGAGCGCTACAACCTCGTCCCGCAGGGCATCTCGGCCGAGATGATCGCCGACAAGTGGGAGATCCCGCGCTCCGAGCTCGACGAGATCGGCGTCCGCTCGCACGCGAACGCGCACCGGGCGACCGAGGAGGGCCGCTTCGAGCGCGAGATCGTGCCGTTCCAGGTCAACGGCGACACCTATGTGACCGACCAGGGCATCCGGCCGGAGACCAACCTCGAGACGCTGTCGCAGCTGAAGCCGGCCTTCAAGGAGGACGGCAAGGTCACGGCGGGCAACTCGTCCCAGATCTCGGACGGGGCCGCCGCGGTGCTGCTCATGGAGCGCGCGAAGGCCGAGTCGCTTGGGCTGAAGCCGCGCGCGAGGGTCGTCGACCAGACCACCGTCGGCGTCGACCCGGTCATGATGCTCACCGGCCCGATCCCCGCCACGAGGAAGCTCCTCGAGCGCAACGGCATGACGATCGGCGACATCGACCTGTTCGAGGTCAACGAGGCGTTCGCCTCGGTGCTGGCCGCCTGGAGGCGCGAGCTCGACCCGGACATGGAGCGGGTCAACGTGAACGGCGGGGCGATCGCGCTCGGCCATCCGCTCGGCTCGACCGGCGCAAGGCTGATCACCACGCTTCTGCACGAGCTCGAGCGTTCCGACAAGGAGGTCGGCCTCGTGACGATGTGCTGCGGAGGCGGGCTCGGCACGGGGACGCTGCTCCAGCGGATTTAGCGCCTTTGATGGTTGGCTCGGACACGCGACGGGTACGCGCGTCGCGTGTCCGTTTCGACGCAGGGAAGCCTGCTAGCTGGTCGCTACCGCGTAGGTCGGCACCTCGGCTCGGGCGGGATGGCCTCCGTGCTCCTGTGCCGCGACGAACGGCTCGGGCGCGAGGTGGCGGTCAAGCGCCTGCACGCCGACAGTCCCGCTGACGTAGAGCGCCGCTTCGTCCGCGAGGCGAAGCTCGGCGCCTCCCTGAACCACCCGAACCTGGTGACTGTTTTCGACACCTGCGTCCAGGACGAGGGCGTGCTGATCGTGATGGAGTACGTGCCGGGCGAGTCGCTCGCCCGCGCGCTCCGCCACGGCCCGCTCGGCCCGCGGCGGGTCGCCTCGATGGCCCGCGATTTGGGTGCGGCCCTCGACCACGCGCACTCCCAGGGGGTCGTGCATCGCGACGTCAAGCCCGGGAACGTCCTGCTCCGTAACGACGGCGCCACGAAGCTCGTCGACCTCGGCATCGCCACCGCCTCGGAGGGCGAGCGCTTCACCCGCAGCGGCATGGTGCTGGGGACCGCCGCCTACATGGCGCCCGAGCAGCTCGACGGCTCCGACACCGGGCCGGCAACTGACATCTACGCGTTCGCGGCCGTCTGCTTCGAGGCGCTCTCGGGCAGGCGCGCCCGCGACGGCCGGACGCCGGTCGAGGTGGCGCACGCGGTCGCCTCCGGCCCGCCGCCCGACCTGCGCGAGGCCTGGCAGCGCGCGCCCGCGCGCCGCGGCCGAGGTGCTCTCCGCGCGGCATGGCTCGCGACCCCGCCGAGCGGCCGGCGAGCGCAGGCGAGCTCGCCCGCGAGCTGTCGGAGGCGCTCGAGGAGGGCCCGGCGACCGCCCCCACGCGCCGCTTCCGGCGCACGGAGCCGCTGCCCGCCCCCGCCTCCGTGCCCGCCGCGTGCGAGAACGCCGCCACCCTCGACTCCGCCGCGCGGACAGCCACCCGCCGGACGCCGGGGCCCGCGCCTGCCCGCCGTCATCGCGGCTGCCCTGCTGCTCGCCCTCGCGATCGCGACGATCGCGGTGGCGCTCGGGTCAGGCGGCGGCGACGAGGGCTCCCGCGAGACCGCGGACGGCAGCTCGCCGGCCGGCAAGGAGCCGGCGAAGCAGAAGGCGGACAGGCCGAAGAAGGAGAAGAAGCAGGGAGGCGGCCAGCCCGCGGCGGCCGCGCCGACGGAGGAGGAGCCCGCGGCTCCCGAGCCGGTCACGGAGGAGCGAGCCGGCCGAGGAGCCGGCCGAGGAGCCCTCGAGCTTCGATCCGGCACAGGGCGCGGCGCTCAACCAGGAGGGCTTCGACCTGATGAGCGCCGGTCGCTACGACGAGGCGATCCCGGTACTGCAGCAGGCGGTCGACTCGTTCCCGCCCGGGACGAGCGACCTGAACTACGCGTACGCCCTGTTCAACCTCGGGAAGTCGCTGCGGCTGGCCGGACGGCCGGAAGACGCGATCCCGATCCTCGAGCAGCGGCTCCAGATCCCGAACCAGACAGAAACCGTCCAGGCCGAGCTCGATCTCGCGCGCCGGCAGGCTCGGAGCTGAGCCCGGCCGCCTCGACCTGGCGCGCGATCCCTTGCGGCAGCGACACCTGCGGGCGATGGCCGAGCTCCGCCAGCGCGCGCTCGCCGCTGCCCGCCGTGGCGCGCGCCTCCGTCGCGGACGAGGGCAGGCGCTCGAGCGTCGCCCGCCTGCCCGTCTCCGCCTCGAGCAGGGCGAGTGCCTCGTCGAGAGCGGCCGGCCGGCCGCCCGAGATGTTGTATGCCCGGCCGGGACGGCCGCGGTCGAGCACGGCGATCAGGCCCGCGACGGCGTCGTCGACGTAGGTGAAGTCGCGCACCGTTCCGGGTGCCGCGCACCAGGGCAGCGGCTCGTCACGGCCGAGAGCGCGGATCCAGCGCGCGAACGCCATGTCGGGCCGCTGGCCCGGCCCGTAGACGGTGAACAGGCGGGCGACCACGGCGTCCGCGCCGTCGAGCGCCACCGCGCGCCGCAGCGCGGCCTCGGCCGCGACCTTGCTGACCGCATAGGCATTGAGGGGCGAGAGCGGCGCGTCCTCGGGCGTCGGCGTGACGACGGCGTCGCCGTACACGGACGAGGTCGAGGCGAGCACCACGCGCGCCCCGCCGGCCGCGTCCAGCACCGCCTCCGTGAGCGCGGCGTTCGCCGCCCAGACGTCGGCGAAGGGGCGCTCGGAGCGCACGCCCGGCATTCCCGCGAGGTGGACGATCGCGTCGACGCCCGCCAGCGTGTCAGGCTCGCGCAGCGCGCCGGCGAGCTCCGACGAGAGGACCCGCGCGCCGCGCGCGGCGAGCCGGAGCGCCGCCGCGGGGCCCACCGAGGGCGCGTACTCGCCGGACAGATCGTCAACGCAGACGACCTCCCTGCCCTCGTCGAGCAGGGTCGCGCACAGGCGGCTCCCGAGGAACCCGAGGCCCCCGGTCACGAGGATGCGGGCACGCATAGTTAGGGCAACCTAACACCAGCGAGCTCCTCCACGATGGCCGCCCGGTCGCCGAAGGGCAGGCACAGCGCGCTCGTGGCGCCCGCGGCCGCGTGCGGAGCGAGGCGCTCGGCCAGCTCTCCGGGGCGGCAGCAGACCGCCGAGCCGTCGATCAGCTCGGGCGTGAGCGCGGCCGCGGCGCCCGCGCGATCGCCCGCGAGAAACAGGCGCTGCACCTCGCGGGCGGCGTCGCCCTGACCGCCGCGCTCGGCGGTCTCGACGTAGAAGTTCTTCGAGCCGGCGCCCATGCCGCCGAGGTAGATCGAGAGCCAGGGACGGGCGAGATCCCGCGCCCGCTCGAGGTCCTCGTCCACGCAGACGAGGACGACGGGCGCGATGTCCACGTCGCTGCCGGCGAAGGGCTCGAGCATCCGCGGAGCCGTGTCCGGCGTGAACATGAACGGCATCCAGCCGTCCGCGATCTCGGCGGCCTGCCTCACGGCCTTCGGCGCGATCGCGCCCAGGTAGATCGGGATGCGCTCGCGCGGCGGGCGGATCAGCAGCTTGAGGGGCTTGCCGAGCCCGTCCGGGTCGACCGGCAGCCGGTATTCCTCGCCCTGCCACTCGAGCGCGCCCTCGCGGGCGAGCGCGCGCCGGACGATCTCGACGTACTCGCGCGTGCGCGCGAGCCCGCGGGCGAAGGGCACCCCGTGCCAGCCCTCCGAGACCTGCGGCCCCGAGAGCCCGAGCCCGAGCCGGAAGCGGCCGCCGGAGAGCGTGTCGAGAGTGGCCGCGGTCATCGCGGTCATCGCGGGCGTGCGCGCGGGGATCTGCATCAGCCCGGCGCCGAGGTCGAT
The DNA here is from genome assembly GCA_963808775.1 of uncultured Thermoleophilaceae bacterium. GTDB lineage: Bacteria > Actinomycetota > Thermoleophilia > Solirubrobacterales > Thermoleophilaceae > JACVRW01. Next base: position 274,266 of record CAWEGR010000004.1, on the reverse strand, counting down.
CCGCTCGGTGACGGCGGTCAGGTGCCCGAGGACCGAGACGGCATCCTGGCCCCAGGCCTCCGCGACCCAGAGCGAATCGAGCCCGAGCCGGTCCGCCTGCCGGGCGAGCTCGACCTGCTCCTCGGGGGAGAACCAGGGCCAGTAGGCGAGGTAGAGCCCGATCTTCACGCTGCGCCATGCTATGCCCATGGCCACCGTCACCGAGGCTGTTCTGCCGCTCGTCCCCTCGGACGAGGAACGCCAGATCCGAGCCGCCGTCCGCGGCATCTGCGACGGCTTCCCCGAGAATTACTCGCGCGCGAAGCACGCCGCCGGCGAGCCGCCGACGGAGCTCTGGGATGCCCTCGCCGAGAAGGGCTACCTGGGCGTCAACCTGCCCGAGGAGTGGGGCGGCGGCGGGCTTGGGATGAGCGGGCTCGCGACGGTCGGCGAGGAGCTCGCGGCGGCCGGCAAGTCCCTGCTGCTGATCGTCGTCTCGCCCGCGATCGTGGGCAACATCCTGGCCCGCCACGGCTCGGAGGCACAGCGCGAGCGCTGGCTGCGCGGGATCGCCGCCGGCACGACGAAGGTGGCGTTCGCGATCACCGAGCCCGACGCGGGCACGAACTCGCACAATCTCTCGACATCGGTCGAGCGGCGCGGCGACCGCTTCGTCCTGCGCGGTCAGAAGACCTACATCTCCGGCGTCGAGCACGCGGACGCCGTGCTCGTCGTGGCGCGCAGCCGTCTGCCCGACGGCAACCTCGGACTCCCCTCGCTGGCGCTGGTCGACGTCGACGCGCCGGGCTTCACCCGCGACGAGATCCCGATGCCGTACATGGGCCCGGACAAGCAGTGGACGCTCTTCTTCGACGACGTCGAGCTCGACGAGGACCGCCTCGTCGGCGGCGAGGGCGGCGGCCTCGGTCCCGTCTTCGACGGCCTCAACCCCGAGCGCATCATGGGCGCCTCGATCGCGTGCGGAGCGGGCCGGCGCGCGCTCGACAAGGCTGCCGCCTACGCGAACGAGCGCGTCGTCTGGAGCGGGCCGATCGGCACTCACCAGGGCATCGCCCACCCGCTCGCCGAGGCCAAGATCGAGCTGGAGCTCGCCCGGCTGATGACCCAGAAGGCCTGCGCCCTCTACGACGCGGGCGCCCCCGGCGCGGGGGAGGCCTCGAACATGGCCAAGTACGCGGCCGCCGAGGCCGCGATCAAGTGCGTCGACCGCGCGATCCAGGCGCACGGCGGCAACGGCTTCGCGCTCGAGTACGGGCTGTCAGACATGTGGTGGGGCGCACGGCTGACGAGGACGGCGCCCGTGTCGCGCGAGATGATCCTCAACTACGTGGCCGAGCACTCGCTCGGGCTCCCCAAGAGTTACTGATCGAGCTACGTCCGGCCGCGACGGCGCAGCCCCTCGAGCAGCATCGGCGCGTACACCTCCGGGAACGGGATCACCACGTCGAGCGTCCCGCCCGACAGCAGGATGCGGTAGACCGGGATCGCGTGAAAGACGTCGACGATGGTCTCGATGTCGACGTCGTCGCGCAGCTCGCCGCGCTCGACGGCGCGTACCACGATGTCCCTGACGACGCCGCGGATCGGCAGCACGGCCCGCTCCATGACCACCTTGTGAAGCTCAGCGTCGGTCGCGGCGTCGGCGAGCAGTCGCGGCACGATGCGCGGGATGGCGGTGTCGCCGAGCCGTGCGCGCTGGGCATGGGAGAGCGCGTTCAGGTCGCCGATGAACGAGCCGGTGTCGGGCACCGCCCCCGGCGGCGGGCGCAGGAGCCCGAGCGCGTCGGCGATCAGCTCGCGGCTGTTCGCCCAGCGCCGGTAGATCGTCGTCTTGCCGACGCCCGCGCGGGCCGCGACCGCTTCGATCGGCAGCGCGAGGCCGTGCTCGGGCAGCAGCTCGACGGCCGCCATCAGGATCGCCCGGTGGGCCTCCTCGCTGCGCGGGCGGCCACGCGGGCGGGCCGGCGCCTCCTCGGCGCCGGCCCGGTCCTTCGCGGATGTCCCTTTGCGGGCGCTCACGCCGCCGCCGCCTCGGCCTGCGCGACGAAGCTCGCCTTCTCGGTCCGCTCGCGCTCCCTCTTCGGGAGCACGAACAGGGCGATCATGGAGCCCGCCAGCGCCACGCCCGCCGCCACGATCAGCGCGGTGCTCATCGCGGAGGTGAAGGCGAGCTCGGCGGCGTTGTCGAGCGCGCGGCCGGCCGCTCCGCCGAGCTGCGAGGCCACTGCGCTCGCGCCGCCGAGGCTGTCCGCCGCCGCGGTCGCGGCGGGTGCCGGCAGGCCCTCGACCGAGCGCTCCATGTCGGCACCGTAGCCGCTCGACAGGAGGCTTCCGAGGATCGCCACGCCGAGCGTGCCGCCGACCATCCGCACGGTGTCGTTCATGGCCGAGCCGACGCTCGCGTGCTCGAGCGGCAGCGAGCTCATGATCGACTCGGTGGCCGGAGCCATCGTCGAGCCCATGCCGAAGCCGAGCAGGACGAGCGACGCCGCCACGATGCCGTAGCCCGAGTCGACCTCGAGCCCGGCGAGCATCAGCATCGCCACGGCGACGATCGCCAGGCCGGCGGCAACGATCACGCGGGTCCCCACGCGCTCGGCCAGCTTCGCCGACAGCGGGCCGCCGAGGATCAGGCCGAAGGCCACCGGGCTGACCCGCAGGCCCGCCTCGAGGGCCGACAGGTCCATCACGCCCTGCAGGTACGTCGTCAGGAAGAAGATCGCACCGAAGAGCGAGAAGAACACCAGGGTGATCGAGAGGCTCGCGCCGCTGAAGCGCCGCACCCTGAAGAGCCGGATGTCGAGCATCGGGTTCTTCGAGCGCAGCTCCCAGGCGACGAAGGCGCCGAGCAGCAGCGTCGCCGCGCCGAGCCCTGCGAGCACGGTCCCGCTCGTGAAGCCGGCCTCGCCGCCCTCGATGATGGCCCAGACGAGGGCGCCGAGGCCCAGGGTCGACAGCACTGCGCCCGCGGGGTCGAGCTTCGCCTTGCCCGGGTCCTTCGACTCGGGAACGATGAACGGTGAGGCGATCAGCGCGAAGGCGACGATCGGCAGGTTGACGTAGAACACGGACGACCAGTCGAAATGCTCGATCAGCCAGCCGCCGGTGACGGGCCCGATGGCCACGCCGAGGCCGGCCACGGCGGCCCAGATCCCGATCGCCTTCGGCCGCTCCTCGGCGGGGAAGACGTTGGTCAGGATCGAGAGCGTCGACGGCATGATCAGCGCGCCGCCGATTCCCATGATGCCGCGCGACACGATCAGCATGTCGGCGGAGGTCGCGATCCCGGACATGAGCGAGCCCGCTCCAAAGACGACGAGCCCGGAGATGAGGGCAAGGCGGCGACCGAAGCGGTCGCCGAGGGCTCCGAGCGTGAGCAGGAGGCCGGCGAAGATCAGCGTGTAGGAGTCGACGATCCACTGCAGCTGACCCGAAGAAGCGGAGAGATCGCGCTCGATGGTGGGGAGCGCGACGTTGAGGATCGTGTTGTCGAGCGAGATGATGAGCAGGGAGACGGACAGGACGACGAGGGCCCACCATCTGCGGTCGTACGGGGCGGTCGGTTGCATTTCGATCTCTCCTCCTTGATTACGATACGAAACGGTTGCGTTTCGTAGTTAAGCACAGAGGAGAGAAAAATGCAACGCACGCGTTTCGTAATGTGACGAAGCTCTCGGAGATGCGGGCCGCGGGGAGGTCTAGAGCCGAGCCGAGCGAGCCGCCACCTGCGGCCCCGCCAGCAGCGCGACCTGCAGGTAGCGCAGGATCGGCTCGAGGCGCAGCAGGTCCTCGGCGCCGCCCTCCCTGATCTCGCGCACCACGATGTCGTCGACCGCGGCGACGACGGCATGGAAGATCTCCGCCGGCAGCTCGGGCAGCTCCGGGAAGTCCGCCCGCGCCTCGTCCTGGAGGCGCGCGAAGAGGTCGGCGTAGCGGTCGCGCAGCTCCTCGCGGGCCTCGGCCGCGCGCGGCCCCGCGGCGCCGACCTCGATCAGGAACACGCGCGCGAGGGCGGGCTCCGCCGCGAGCCAGCGCAGGTAGGCCACGATGCCGGCCTCGGTGCGCTCGAGCCAGTCGTCATGCGAGCGATGGGCGTCGCGGACCCGCTCGAAGAGGGCCTCGGCCGCGCTGCGGTAGGCGGCCACGAAGCAGTCCTCCTTGTCGCGGAAGTGCTCGTAGAACGTCTTCTTCGACACGCCCGCGCCGCGCACGATGTGGTCGATCGTGGTCGCCCCGTAGCCCTTCTCGGCCACCGCCAGGCCGACGGCCTCGAGCAGCCGTGTGCGCTGTGAGGCGGCCACGAGCTCGGGGTCGAGCCCGTGCGTCCCGCGAGGCAGCCGTCGGGGTATGTCGCGTGCTTCGCCCACTTGTGTACCCCCTGGTACATTACCGCCATGGACCTGACGCTGTCGCCCTCCGAAGAGGCCTTCAGGGACGAGTTGCGCGCGTGGCTCGCCGACAACCACCCGGGCGAGGACCCGCCCGGCGAGGACGCGGCGTTCGACCACAGGCGCGCCTGGCAGCGCGTGCTCTACGACGCGGGCTATGCCGGCTTCGCGTGGCCGAAGGAGTACGGCGGGCGCGGCGCGACGCTGATCGAGCAGGCCCTGTTCGGCGAGGAGATGGCCCGGGCGCGCGCGCCGCAGCCGGCGAACGTGCTCGGCATGGTCATGGGCGGCCCGGTGGTCATCCATCACGGCAGCGACGACCAGAAGGAGCGCTTCCTCGAGCCGATCCTGACCGGCGAGGAGATCTGGTGCCAGGGCTTCTCCGAGCCGGAGTCGGGCTCGGACCTCGCGTCGCTCAAGACGAAGGCTGTGAAGTCGAACGGCGAGTGGGTCGTCACGGGCCAGAAGGTCTGGACGACCTTCGCGCACAAGTCGAAGTGGTGCATGCTCGTCGCGCGCACCGACCAGGACGCTCCGAAGCACCAGGGTCTGACCTACTTCATCATGGACATGGAGCAGGAGGCCGTTCAGGTCCGCCCGCTCCACCAGATCACGAACGAGCCCGAGTTCAACGAGCTCTTCATCCAGGAGGCGCGCATCCCCGACGAGAACGTCGTCGGCGGGGTGGGCAACGGCTGGGCCGTGGCGATCACGACGCTCATGAACGAGCGCGCCGGCCTCGGCGCCGCGGCCGCCGCGGGCGTGCGCATCGCGCTCGGCGACCTGCTCGAGCTCGCCCGCGAGCGGGGCGTGGCCGACGACCCGGTGATCCGCCAGAAGCTCGCCCAGCTCACCATCGAGGTCGAGCTGCTGCGCCTGAACTCGTGGCGCGGGCTGACGCAGATCATGAAGCGCGGCGTGCCGGGCCCGGAGGGCTCGCTGCCGAAGTGGCAGTGGAGCGACATCAACCAGGCGCTCACGGAGCTCGCCGTCGAGATCCTCGGCGAGGACGGCGCCGACTGGGACTCGCCCTGGACCTACCGGCTGCTGCGCTCGCGCGCCAACTCGATCGAGGGCGGCACGACCGAGATCCTCAAGAACATCATCGCCGAGCGCGTGCTCGGACTGCCGAAGCTGCGCTAAGGGGGAACGCGCGATGAACTTCGACTTCACCGACGACCAGCAGGCCATCAAGCGCACGGCGAACGAGCTGCTCGCCTCGCGCTTCAAGTCCGACCACGTGCGCGAGCTCGCGGAGGCGCGCACGCTACGACGAGGAGACCTGGAAGGAGATGGCCGAGCTCGGCTGGGCGGGCATCTTCGTGGGCGAGGAGCACGGCGGGCAGGAGCTCGGCGCGGTCGAGCTGATCATCCTCATGGAGGAGCTCGGCTATGCGCTCGCTCCGGTGCCCTTCCTCTCGAACGCCGCCGCCGGCCTCGTGCTTCAGGAGTGCGGCACCGACGCGCAGCGCTCCCGCTGGCTGCCCGGCATCGCGTCGGGCGAGGCGCGCGGGACGGTCGCGCTCGTGTCCGGCGGGGAGGCGCGGCTCGTGCCCGACGCCGACTCTGCCGAGGTGATCGTGCTCGTGGGAGACGGCGGCGGCGCGGTCGTCGAGCGCTCGGCGGCCGACGTCGAGCCATTCGACGCGATGGACGCCACCCGTCGCTTCGCGCGCGTGCGCGCCGACGGCGGCGAGCCGCTGGCCGGAGACCCGCAGCCCGGGCTCGACAGGATCTGTGCCGCGCTCGCGGCAGAGACGACGGGCGTCGCGCAGAAGGCGATGGAGATGGCGGTGGAGTACGCCCGCGACCGCAAGCAGTTCGACCGGCCGATCGGCTCCTACCAGGCGGTCTCCCACCGCTGCGCGCAGATGCTGATGGAGGTCGAGGGCTCGCGCTCCGCGTCGTACTACGCGGCCTGGTGCGCCGATTCCGAGCCGGACACGCTCTCGCTGGCGGCCTCGATGGCGAAGTCCTACGCCTCGGATGCCGGCTGGCGAGTGTGCGGCTCCTCGCTCCAGGTCCACGGCGGCATCGGCTTCACCTGGGAGCACGACCTGCACTTCCTGCTGAAGCGCGCGAAGACGAATGCGCTGATGTTCGGCTCGGCGGCGAGCCACCGCGAGCGGGTGGCCGAGCTGTCGGGCCTCGGCGCGCCGGCTCTCAGTGCCGGGTGAGCGCGGCGGCCAGCGGGGCGAGCACGCCGTAGCGCTCTCGCGCCGGCGCGGGGCCCGCCTGCGGCTCGGGCCGGGGCGTCGAGACGACGTGGCGCACGGTCACGGCGGTCAGGCGCTCGAGCCGGTGTGGGAGATCGCACCGGAGCCAGCGCGACGCGTCCGTCGGAAGCGTCGAGACGAGGATCTCGTCGAACACCATCGGGTCCCACGCCTCCATCACGGCCACCACCGGGTCCGGATCGCCGACCTGCCCCGCGACGTTCTTGAGCTTGGCCTTGCGCATACCGCGCAGCGCCGCCTCCAGGCGCTCGTGGGCCTCTGAGCCGCCGGCCGGCAGGAGCAGCGTGAAGCGACAGGGCCCGCGCTCAGAGCGCTTTCGCATTGCCTCGAGCAGGTCGTCGGAGGTCGCCGTGACATTGGCGACGACCAGGACGTGGAACTCCCATGGCATCGCGTTCCCCCTCGTGCTCGTGGCTCTCGTCACGAGCGTACCGCGATCGGCGCCGGCGGGCTACTCGGGAGACGCGGGCTGCTCCGGCCCGCGGTAGGAGGCGAGCCCCTGCTCGCCGTCCTGCATCGGCCCGCGCCGCTCCGAGCCGAGCGCGATCTGATCGAGGCGGGCGATCTCGCGCTCTCCCTCCACGCGCGCCGGGTGCCCGTCCGGCAGCCCGGTGACCAGGGTGTGGATGCGGTTGCGGAGCTGGAGCGCGAAGTGCGGCGTCGAGGCTCCCATGAGCTGGCGCACGTCCTCGACGGTTGGCTCGCGGTTGGCGCGATCGGGCCGTTCGAACTCGCTCATGCGCCCCAGGACTCTAGTGCCGGGTGAGGCCATTAGGATCGACGGGGTGATCACGGGAGAGGAGATCGGTCGCGTCGCGCTCTTCGCCGGCCTCGACGATGCCGCCCGCGAGCGCCTGTCCCGAGCCGCGGCGGACATCACGCTCCAGCCCGGCGAGTACGCCGCCGACGAGGGCGGCGACCGTGCCCTGTTCGCCGTGATCGAGGGCCAGATCGAGGCGGTCCAGCACACCGACGGCGTCGGGCGCGTGGTGGGCGTGCGCGATCCCGGCGAGATCTTCGGCGAGGTTCCGATCGTGCTCGGCACGGTCTTCCCCGTCGGCTTCAGGGCCGCGCAGCCCACGCGCGTGATGCGCCTCGAGCCCGGGGACTACCACGCGCTCGCAGCCGCGACACCCGACATCGGCAAGGAGGTCGGGCGGCTCGCGTCGCACCGGATCACGGGCCTCCGCGGCCTGCAGGGGCTCGCGGCCGACCCGCCGCCCCCGCGCGCGATCGTGGTCGGGGAGCGGCTCGACCCGCGCTGCAGCGGGCTGCGGCGCTTCCTCGACCGCAACCAGGTGAGCTTCCGCTGGCTCAGCCCCGATCAGTCAGACGCCTCGGAGGGGTGGGGCGGCCCTCTGCCGTCCGAGCGCGACCTGCCCGCGATCCGGATCGTCGACGGCAAGACCGTCGTCCGTCCGCAGCTGCGCCGTGTGGCCGAGCTGCTCGGGCTCGGCACGGAGGCGGAGCACGCCGAGTACGACACCGTGATCGTCGGCGCGGGCCCGGCCGGGCTCGCCGCCGCCGTCTACGGCGCGTCCGAGGGCCTGCGCACGATCGTGGTGGAGCGCGAGGCGCCCGGCGGGCAGGCGGGCACCTCGTCGCGCATCGAGAACTACCTCGGCTTCCCGTCGGGCGTCTCGGGCGACGAGCTCGCGAGCCGCGCGCTTCAGCAGGCCCGCCGGCTCGGCGCGGAGATCCTCGTGACCCGCAGCATCGTGCGGATCGACCCCGAGTACAAGGAGCTCCACCTCGACGGCGGCGACGTGATCCGCGCGCGCACGATCATCCTCGCCTGCGGAGTCACGTGGCGGCAGCTCGCGGTGGAGGGCTTCGACCGGCTGTCCGGGAAGGGGATCTCCTACGGCGCGGCCCGCAGCGAGGCCGCCGGCCTGCACGGGCTCGACGTCCACATCGTCGGCGCCGGCAACTCGGCCGGCCAGGCGGCGCTGTTCTTCTCGACCCACGCCCGCAGCGTCACGGTCCTCTGCCGCAGCGACACGCTCGGAAAGAGCATGTCCCACTACCTGATCGAGCAGCTCGAGAAGCGCCCGAACATCAGGACGCGCCTCTGCTCGCAGGTGGTGGCGGCGCACGGGGAGAAGGCCCTCGAGGAGCTCGACATCGAGGACTCGACGAGCGGCGAGACGGAGCGGGTCGAGTCCGGCGGCCTGTTCATGTTCATCGGCGCGGACGCCCACACGGGCTGGCTGCCGGAGGAGATCGCGCTGAGCGAGCGCGGCTACGTCCTCACCGGCGCGGACATGATCGAGCGCGGCAACTGGACGCTCGAGCGGGACCCGTACCTGCTCGAGACGAGCGTGCCGGGAGTCTTCGCCTGCGGCGACGTGCGCTCGGGTCCGGTGAAGCGCGTGGCGGCGGCGGTGGGCGAGGGCAGCATGGCCATCGCCTTCGTCCATCAGTTCCTGCGCGAGGCTACGGTGCTGTCGCCTGCACCGGAATCAGCTCGGTGACCGCGTCGAGCTGGGCCTGCTCGTCGACGGAGACGGCCTTGTCGTCGCCGAGCACCCAGACGCGGTTGTAGACCGCCTGCCCAGGGTCGTCCTCGTATCCGGGCTGCACGCTCAGGAGGTACTGCTCGAGCGGCTGGGGCAGCTCGGCCGCGTCGTCCGTGAGCAGCATCGGCGCGAACACCCCGCGCGTGGCGAGCGCGGCCGACGCCGCGGCGTCGAGCGGCCTGTCGACGCTCGCGACCGAGAAGTTGTAGCCCGGGACGACGACGCCCCAGCCGAAGTCGCCCTTCTCGTAGCGCGTGAACTCGATCGCGTTCTCGACCGGCGTCGCGCCCTCGATGCGGTCGACCGACGCTGCCAGGCGGTCGCGGGGGCGCTCGCCCTGCTCGAGCCGCTCGACGACCGCCTCCGAGATCACGCGCTCGGGTCCCAGCACGAACACGTTGGGGCGCTCGTGCTCGCTGATCGCGTCCAGCACCGGCTTCGGGATCGAGCCCTTGCGCACGGGCAGCACGGCGTCGCCCGAGCGCGCCGCCCACGCGGCGGCGGGCATGGCCCACTCCGGGCTCTCGCCCGAATAGAGCAGCACGTTGCTCGAGGGCTCGCCGCGCGCGGCCGAGAAGAAGCGGTCGATCGACGCCGCGCGCTCGTAGGGGTCGGCGCCCTGCACGAGCGCCGTCTTGAAGCCGTCCGGCTTCGCCACGTCCGGCCCGATGCGGATCACCTGGGCGTCCTCCGAGAGGTCAGAGCCCTTCGGGTCGAGCCGCTCGAGCAGGTCCTCCGTCACGGCGGGCAGCTCGTCGCCGTCCGCGAGCAGGATCGGCGCCCCGATCGGCGGGCCCGCGAGCACGGACGCCGCGATTCCGCTGACCCAGTCCTCCGAGTCCACGAGCACCACGGCGGTCGGCCTGTTCGCGTCGGTGGTGGCGGGGTAGAGCGCGCCCGCCACGCCGGCGGCGTCCGCCGCGGCGTCGCTGCCGCCGACCCTGACCGTGTTGCGGGTGGCGCTCGACGGGAAGCCGAGCTTCACGGCGGCCTCCTCGTCATCGGCCTGCACTCCCAGCTGCGGCGGAGTCGATTCCTCCTCGCCGAGGCTGCAGCCGGCCAGAAAGGCCACGAATAGCAGGAGAAGGAGCGAGGCGGAGCGCAAGACCGCGGCTGACGATAGCCGGGCCGGAGGCGGTCCGCTTGCGCGCGCAAGGGACTGCCCATGTACGATTGACTGGTCAGTCAACGGCCGCCGGGAGGCTTCGACAGTGGATTTCAGGTTGGGCGACGAACAGCTCGAGTACCGGGAGCACTGCCGGCGGTTCGCGAGCGAGGTGATCCGGCCGGCCGCCCCGCAGCACGACCGCGACGAGAGCGTGCCGTGGGAGGTCATCCGGGCGGCGCGCGAGTGGGGCCTCCACGGGATGGACCAGATCACGAAGGTCGGCTCTGACCCCCAGGGCATCCTCGCCTGCATCTACGCCGAGGAGCTCCACTGGGGCTGCGCCGGCATCGCGCTCGCCATCTCCGGCGGCTCGCTGGCCGCCGCGGGGATCGCCAGCTCCGGCACGCCGGAGCAGATCGGGCGCTGGGTCCCGGAGTGCTTCGGCGAGGGCGACGAGATCAAGCTCGGCGCCTACGCCGTGACCGAGCCGAGCGCCGGCTCCGACGTCCGCTCGCTGCGCACCACGGCCGTCCAGGACGGCGACGAGTGGGTGCTGAACGGCACCAAGGTGTTCATCACGAACGGCGGCATCGCCGACGTGACCGTGGTCGTCGCGACGGTCGACAAGGACCTCGGCCACCGCGGCCAGGCCTCGTTCGTCGTCCCGAAGGACATGCCCGGGCTGTCGATGGGCAAGAAGGAGTCGAAGCTCGGCATCCGCGCCTCGCAGACCTCGGAGGTGATCCTCGAGGACTGCCGCGTCCCGATGGACCACCTGCTCGGCGGGCCCGAGAAGCTCCAGCGCAAGCTCGAGCGTGCGCGCTCCGGCGAGTCGACGGGCCGCAGCTCGAACGCGCTCGCGACCTTCGAGCTCACGCGCCCGCTCGTGGGAGCGTCGGCGCTCGGCATCGCCCAGGCCGCCTACGAGTGGACGCTCGAGTACCTCGAGGGCCGCGAGGAGGACGGCGTGCCGCTGCTCGAGCAGCAGCGCATCCAGCAGACGCTTGCCGACGTGGCAACCGAGATCGACGCCGCCAGGCTGCTCGTCTGGCGCGCGGCGTGGATGGGCCGCAACGGGGAGCCGATGACCGCCGGCCAGGGCTCGATGTCGAAGCTGAAGGCGGGCGACGTGGCGATGTGGGCCACAACCACGCTCATGGACCTCGTCGGCCCCTACGCCCAGACCACGGACTGCCCGCTCGAGAAGTGGTTCCGGGACGCGAAGATCTACCAGATCTTCGAGGGCACGGCCCAGGTCCAGCGGCTCGTCGTCTCGCGCATGCAGCGGGCCGAGTTCCAGTCCCGCATCGCGAGCGCCTTTCCGGCCGAGGGCGGCACCGTCGCGGAGGTTGTCGCGAGCTAGCGCCGGCCCTCCCGGCGCTCCTCCTCCTTGGCGGAGCGCCAGAAGATGCGGCCGATCCAGGCGAGCACGAGCAGGGGGATCACGAGCGCCGCGATCGCGATCGCGGCCATCGCCGGGTGGTCGTAGAGCGGGTGGCCGCCGTGCGCGAGCAGCGCGTGCATCGAGTGCAAGCCTACGCTCCGGCCCCGGGAGCAATCCTGGATGAGGGTTGCCAGACGACACCAAGGCAGGATCGCTTCCGCGCCCTCGGGCGTACCCTGCTGGTGTGCGCCCGGCGCTCGTCGCTCTCGTCCTCGTCGTCGTCGTCGCCGCGGCCTGCGACTCCGATGAGTCACCCGAGAGCGCACGCCAGGACTCGCAGGCGCGCGAGGTCCGCGACTGGATCGAGGACCTGAATCGCGGCGACTATGGCGACGCGGCGAAGCACTTCGCGCCGAACGCGCTCGTCGACCAGGGCATCCCGTTCCGGCTGAAGACACCCAAGGCGGCGCGTCTCTTCAACGCCACGCTGCCCTGTCAGGCGGAGGTCGTCGGGGTGGAGCACGAGGGGGAGCGGCTGCTCGTCTCGTTCAGGCTGCGCACGGGGCCGGGCGGCCCGTGTCAGGGGATCGTGAAGGTGCGCTTCTCCTTCGAGGGGATGCGCTTCAGCGAGTTCCTGCAGCTTCCCGGCGAGGGGGACGAGCCGCCCCTCCCCGGCGAGTCCGTCTAGTCGCGCCCGCCGGCGCGCTCCTCCTTGATTCGGCGGCGCTCGGCGAGCCGGTTGTCGCGCCGCAGCTGCGCCTCCCGCGCGCGGCGCTGCTCGTCGGGCGTGCGCGGGTCGATCGGCGGGATGCCGACCGGGCAGCCCTCGTCGTCGAGCGCGACCATCGTGAGGTAGGCCGCCGAGGTGTGCAGGACCTCGCCGCTCCTGACGTCCTCCGACTCGACGCGAACGCCGACCTCCATCGAGGTCCGCCAGGCGGCGTTCACGGTCGCCTTGACCGCCACGAGCTGGCCGACGTAGACGGGGTGCCGGAACGTCATGCGATCCATGCCCGCGGTCACCACGCGGCGGCCCGAGTGGCGCACGGCCGCGATGCCGGCAACCTCGTCGCACATGTGGAGGATCACTCCGCCGTGAACGTTGCCGGCGGTGTTCGCGTCTCCGATCCCCATCCAGCGCACGAGGACCGACTCGGATTCGGATGGCGGCTTGGGCTCCATGGCGCCCCAGAGGCTAGTCTTCGCCCTCGGTTCAAGACCTTCAAGGAGGAGCGCGCATGGCAGGGCTCGGCGGGCGAATGTCGACGGTGATCAAGGCCAGGATCTCGAGGATGCTCGATCGGGCCGAGGACCCTGGCGAGACACTCGACTACGGCTATCAGAAGCAGGTCGAGATGCTCCAGAACGTCAAGAAGGGCATCGCCGACGTCGTCACCGCGAAGAAGCGCCTGCAGATGCAGTCGACGAAGCTCGAGCAGCAGGTGGTCAAGCTCGACACGCAGGCGCGCCAGGCCCTTTCGCAGGGCCGCGAGGACCTCGCCCGGATGGCGCTCGAGCGCAAGACGCTCGCCCAGACGGAGCTGCAGTCGCTCGACACGCAGATCAAGGAGCTCGAGGGCCAGCAGGAGCAGCTGACCGCCAACGAGCAGAAGCTGCGCACGAAGATCGAGGCCTTCCGCACGAAGAAGGAGGTCATCAAGGCGCAGTACTCCGCCGCGGAGGCGCAGGTCAAGATCTCGGAGGCCGCACACGGTGTCGGCGAGGAGATGGCGGACCTCGGCCTCGCGATGCAGCGCGCGGAGGACAAGACGGAGGACATGCGCGCCCGCGCGTCGGCCGTCGAGGAGCTCGAGGCGGCCGGCACCTTCGATGACATCACCCAGCTCGGCTCGGGCCAGGACGACATCGAGCGCCAGCTCCACGAGCTGACGAGCGGCGCCCAGGTCGATGACGAGCTGGCCAAGATGAAGGCCGAGCTCGGCTCGGGAGGCGGCGAGTCGCCCGCGCTCGAGCAGGGGAAGGAGCAGGCGTGATCGTCCGAATCGCGGGGGAGGGGCAGTTCCGCCTGCCCGACGAGGATTCGGAGCGCCTGAACGAGCTCGACAACCGCGCGGTCGCCGCGGTCGACGCGGGCGACGAGACCGGCTTCAAGGAGCTCTGGTCGCAGATGCTCGAGCTCGTGGCGAGGGACGGCAACGTGCTCGCCGGACGACGAGCTTGTCGAGTCCGACGTGATCCTGCCGCCGCGTGACATCTCGTTCGGCGAGGCGAAGGGCGAGTTCACGGGCGAGGGCCTGATCCCGGACTGAGGCCCGGATCATGGGTCTCCTGAGCAAGCTGCTCGGTGAGAAGACGGCCGACCGCATGTCGGCCGGGTTCCGGGGCCGGCCCGACTTCGACACGCGCGCATGGGCGGCCGCGCGCGGGCTCGACTACCGGGAAGGGTCGAGCCAGCTCGGCTACCTCGGCGCCTTCAGCTGGCATCAGGACCTGCAGTACAACGTCGTGCGCGGCGTGCTGCCGGGCGGCGAGCGCGGCGTCCTGCTGCACCGGATCATGCTGTTCGACCCGGACATCGGCGGCACGTTCTACGGCGTCAAGTCCGAGACCGCGGGCGGCGTCAGCGCCAAGTCGGTCCTGAGCGGCGGCCTGATCGACGATCGCATGGAGTTCTTCCGCGTGCCGCACACGCTCGCGTGCGTGCGCATCCCCGAGGCCACGGGGACGCTCCACGGCCTCTACGTCGCGCGGCGTTCCGAGCGCTACCGCGAGGGCGACGGCGACGTCTGGCGCAGGCGCCACCTCGATGAGTTCGGAATCGAGGGCTGGGCGGCCGTCGTGCGCAAGCGCGCCGACGACGAGCTCGCCGACGAGGTGCTCTCCGGGCCCGTGCGCGACGTCCTCTCGCACCCGCGCGAGGACGGCTTCGTGATCGAGTTCATGTACGGGCAGCTGCTCGTCTACCAGCAGCACTTCCTGAAGGAGAACGGCGAGCTCGACGACTTCTGCGGCCTCGTCTCGCGCCTCGCGCGCGGCATCCGCGAGCTCTGCGAGCCGCGCCTGCGGCCGCTGCCGTTCGAGACGCCGCTGCCCGAGCCGCCCTGGCTCGAGTTCGTGAGCTCGCGGCCCGACGAGCAGCACATCCTCGCGCCGCAGGGCGTCTGGCTCGAGCGCATCGTGAAGATCGCCGGCGAGCGCGGTGGCCTCGCGATCGAGAACTCGCTCGACTTCCACAGGGCGTTCCCGCATCTCGCCGTGCCGGGCGAGGCCTACGGCGTCATGCGCGGCGACGGCATCCGCCTCCTCTGCCTGGTCGAGAAGCGCGCCGAGGATCTGGAGGCCCTGAAGAAGGAGTGGCCGGACGCGGGCGGCCCGATCGGCTGCGATGCCGTCGTGCTGCCCGCGCCCGGCCGCCCCGACACCCCGGACGGGGTGGATGGGGTGATCGTGGACGGGTACCGCCACGTGATCCGCGACGAGGTGCTCGCCACCTGGATGGCGCGCGAGTGGTGGCAGGCCACCGGCGAGCACTTCGACGTGCTCGAGTCCCACGCGCGCTCGCTGCTCGCCTAGCCGCTCACGCCGCCGCCTCCGCGACCGGCGCGCCGCCCCGCCGCGCCCGCAGGGCGGGCACGGCGAGACAGGCGAGGCCGGCGAGTGCCCACAGGGCGAGCACGAGCAGGTGCTCGCCCGATCCGGCGCCGTCGAAGAACCCGGTGCTGCGCAGCAGGTTCGCTCCGGCTCCGGGCGGCAGCAGCTGGCCGATGCCGCCGACCGGCTCGGGCAGCAGCTCGGGCGCGCTGCCGGCGGCCGAGAACGGGTTGCCGATCAGGATCATCAGCAGCGCTCCCACGGCTGCGCCGGTCTTGCCGAACGCCGCGCCGAGGCCCGCGACGATCGAGCCGATCGCGCCGACGGTCAGGCTGAGGACCGCCGCGTTGGTGAGCCAGTCGCCGCTCACCACGTCGAGCCAGCTCTGCACGATCAGCGCGCCGGCGAGGCCCGCCCCGATCGAGCCGGCGGCCACGAGCCCGATGCGGCCGAGGCCGCTCGTCGTGAGCAGCAGGCTCATCACACCGGTCAGGATCCCGGCGAGGACGAGCGGCAGCACCGACGACGGCAGTGCGGCGCCGGCCCTCGTGGCGGGCGCCACGTCCCGCACGCCCGATGCGCCCGACTCCTCCGCGGCCTTCGTGAGCATCTGGGCGACCACCGGTGAGGCCGCCGTCGAGTTCAGCACCACGGGCCCGCCCGGTGTTGCCACGAACGCGCCGTAGACCTCGCGGTCCCGGATCGCGTCGCGGGCCTCGGCTCCATCGGCGTAGCGCTCCACCGAGAACGCTCCCGGCTGCTCGGCCAGGCGGCTCTCGATCGCGGCCGCGGCGGGCGCCGGCCCGGCCACGCCGATCGGCAGGTCGCGCGGCTCGATCCTGGCCGCGGGCCACGCGAACAGCGTCAGGAGCAGCGCCGCGAGAACCGGGATCATCAGGATGGCGGCCTTCGGCGGTCGGTGGTGTCCATGTTCTTCCGTTGGTCTCATCGGTGCCTCCATTCTCCTCTCAGGGGAGTCTCGAGGGAAGACCGGGGACGCCCGCGGCTCGATCATCTCGGGCTACGGGCAGAGCGGGCGTGTGGTCACGGCGGCGGCGACCATCATGATCGGCGTCTTCGACGGCCTTCCTGCTCGGCGACCGTGCGTGGAAGCTGCCGCGCCGGCTCGACAGGGTCGTGCCCGAGATCGACGTGGAGGGCGAGCGCCTGGCGAGCGCCGGCTCCTAGAGCGGCACGTCCCAGAGCGGGAACCAGCGCCCGATGTCCTCCTCCCACGGGAGCTCCGAGCCGAGCTGCGCCTTCAGGCGCAGCTCGCGCTCGGTGTCCCGGGCCTGCTCGCCCGAGGCCGGCACGAACGGGTAGAAGGCGCCCCGCTTGAAGTTGTAGATGAAGTAGAGCGGCCGGCCCTTCTCCTCGAAGGCGAACACGGAGGCGAGCAGCCGGTCGCCGTAGCCGCCCCCCTGGAGCTGGGTCGAGATCGTGTTGAGAGCGACGACCAGGTCGTCGAAGTCCGGGTCGCGCAGGATGAGCCAGCGGTAGCCGAGCTGGTCCTCCTTGCTCGTCACCGTCGACCCGGTCTCCTCCGCCGTGCCCGCGAGCAGCTCCTCGGTCTCGGCGAGGATGCCCTCGAAGTCCGCCGTGCCGAGCGGCTGAAAGACGATCCCGGCGGTCTCGCGGTGCTTCAGGCCAAGGCCCGTCTCGATCGTCACGTTCGCGGTCGTCATCGCGAACAGCCGGTCGGGCGCCGGCATCTTGAGCTTGCCTTTGGAAGAGCTCCCGAAGAGCGCGTCCGAGGAAGCCCATCAGCTCGCTGAGCCCATCCGGTGGAGCTACGCCGCCGCCGGAGCCTGCAGCTGCGCCTCGAGCTGCTGCAGGCGCGCGATCCGCTGCTCCATCGGCGGGTGCGTCGAGAACAGCGTGCGCAGCGAGTTCTTCATGCTCGCCGGCACGATGAAGAACGCGTTCATGCGCTCCGCCTCGCGCAGGTCGTGCGTCGGCACGGTCTCCATCGCCCCCGAGATCTTCACGAGCGCGGACGAGAGCGCGCTCGGCCGCCCCGTGATGATCGCCGCGCCGCGGTCGGCCGCGAACTCGCGGTAGCGCGAGAGGGCCATCATCAGGAAGAACGAGACGATGTAGACGAGGAACGAGACCAGCAGGATCACGAGGAAGCTCGGGTTGTCGTCGTCGCCGTCACCGCCGAAGAAGAAGCCGAACTGCAGCATCAGCGACGCGATGCTCGCGAAGAAGGACGCGATCGTCATGATCAGAACGTCGCGGTGCTTCACGTGTGAGAGCTCGTGCGCCATGACGCCCTCGAGCTCGGACGGCGACAGCGTGTTCATGATGCCGGTCGTGGCGCAGACCGTCGCGCTCTTCTGAGAGCGCCCGGTCGCGAACGCGTTCGGCAGGCTCGTGTCGGCCACGGCGATCTTCGGCTTCGGCAGGTCGGCCTGGATGCAGAGCCGCTCGATCATCGCGTGCAGGCCCGGCGCCTGCTCAGGCGTGACCTGCTTGGCGCCCATGGACGCGAGCGCGAGCTTGTCGCTGAAGAAGAGCTGACCGAGCGAGAGCGCGCCCATCACGACCAGGATCGTGATCGCCTGAGCGCCGGCGGCGATCAGCACGCCGACGAAGAAGACGTAGAGGAGCCCGAGCAGGAACAGGGTCAGGAGCATCCGGGCCTGGAGCCCGCCGTCGCGAGGGAATACCGCCTTCTGCCGTGCCATCACCGGGAACATTAGCTTGCCGCTGCATGCGGCTTTGCAGCGCTCTGACGCGCGAAGAAGCGTTGCTAGTGTCGCGCGCCCAGGGGTGTGAAAACCCCTGCAAAGCCACATGAAGAAGCTCTTTTTCGTCCCGATCGTCCTCGCGCTCGCCGCGTACCTCGCGCTGCCGCTTCCCGGCCGGACCGCGCCGCTTTCCGAGCGGATCGAGGACAAGCGGACCCAGATCGAGGAGAAGAAGCAGCAGGAGGGCGTCCTGACGACGGAGATCGAGGGCTTCAGCAACCGCATCGAGCGCGTCGAGGGAGAGATCGCCGCGACGCAGGTGCGCCTCGACCGCGCTCAGGCGAGTCTCGACGCCCAGAAGGCCGAGCTGCTCGAGGTGCGCGACCGGCTCGAGGAGGCCCGCGACCGCCTCGAGAGCCTGCGCTCGCGAGCTCGAGACCGCGCGCGAGGTGCTCGCGAAGCGGCTCGTCGAGCTGTACAAGGCGGACGCGCCCGACGCCCTCACGGTGGTGCTCGAGGCGGACGGCTTCGCCGACCTGCTCGAGCGCGCCGAGTTCCTCGACCGCATCTCGCGGCAGGACCGCGAGATCACGGACCAGGTGCGGCGCCTGCGCGACAGGGCGGAGGACCAGGCGAAGCAGCTCGCCGAGCTCGAGGAGCGCGAGCAGCTCGCCGCCGAGCGGATCCTCGCCTATCGGGACGAGATCGCCACGGCGCAGGGCCAGCTCGTCGGCGCGCGCGACCAGCTCGCGAGCGTCCGGGCCGACAAGCGCGGGGCGCTCTCGTCCGTGCGCTCGGAGCGCGCGGAGCTCGAGGACCACCTCGCCGCGCTCGAGCGCGAGCAGGCTCGCGTCCAGGCCGCGCTCAGCGGGACGCCCGCGCCCGGCCCGATCAGGCAGGGCTCCGGCCAGCTGATCTGGCCCGTCAACGGCACCTTCACCTCACCATTCGGATATCGCTGGGGACGCCTCCACGCCGGCATCGACATCGCCGTGCCCGAGGGCACGCCGATCCGCGCGGCCGACTCCGGCAACGTCGTCATCGCCGGCTATACGGGCGGCTACGGCAACTACACCTGCATCCAGCACACGGCCAGCATGTCGACCTGTTACGGCCACCAGTCGAGCATCGGCGTGTCGACCGGTCAGAGCGTCAGCCAGGGCCAGGTGATCGGCTACAGCGGCAACACCGGGAACTCGACGGGCCCGCACCTGCACTTCGAGGTGCGCATCAGCGGCAACCCCGTCGACCCGATGGGCTACCTCTAGCGGCGGCGGAAGGCCCCGAGGGTCCTGTTGCTGCAGTTGCCGTTCCCGTCGCAGGTGACGGCGACGAAGATGTTGGGCCGGCGCCCGCGGAGGCGCACGAGACCCGAGAGCGGCCGGCGGCTGCGGCTGCCGACGCGCGTGAAGCTCCTACGGCCGTCGCGCGAGACGAGCACGCCGTAGGTCACGTTGCCGGCCAGAACGCGGCCGGCCCCGGCGCGGTCGCGCGAGCGGCGCAGCCGGATGCGTACCACCGTGCGGCCCGCGCGGCGAGCGCTGCCGCGCGTGGGTGGAGCGGTGATGTCGTAGAGGCGCGCGAGCGCCGTGGCGGCCGCGCCGTCGACGATGCCGTGCCCGGTGCGCTCGTTCCAGCCCGTCCCTCCGAGGGTCTGGCGAGCCGAGCGCTGCAGGACGTCGGCGACCTGCTCCGAGGCCAGCCCGGGCTCGACCTGCCAGACGAGCGCGGCGATGCCCGACACGATCGGCGCCGAGAAGCTCGTGCCCTCGCCGTAGGCGTAGCGGCCCTCGGGCTGCGGGAAGACGCGCGAGCAGGAGTCCGGGTCGTCCCAGACGGTCGCCGTGGAGGCCGGAAGCGTCGAGAGCACGCCGAACTCGCACGTGTTCGCCAGGCCCGCGCCGGGCGCGGCGACGCTGACGAAGCGGTTGTGGTTCGAGAAGACCGCGTGACCGCCCACCGGAGTCGTGGCGGCGACCGACAGCCCGATCCCGAGCCCTCCGCTCATGCCGCCGATCGCCGCCGCGGGGAACTCGAGCGGGTTGCCGGCCTCGGCGCGGTTGCCGGAGGCGGCCACCGGCAGGACGTCGGCGAAGAAGGCGGCCTCGAGAGCCCGCGCCTGGCTGCGGCTGAAGCCGCCGCCGGCCAGGCTCATGTTGATCACGTCCGCGCCGCTGGCGACGGAGAAGTCGATCGCGCGCACCAGGTCCGAGACCGTGAACGACCCGTCGAGCGAGGCCCGGATCGCGACGAGCCGCGTGTTGCCCGCCACGCCCTTGCCGCCGACGCCGTTGCCGTCGATCGCGGCGATCAGCCCGGAGACGAACGTGCCGTGGCCCACGGCGTCCGTGACGTCCTTGCCGCGGGTGGCGGCGTCGAACGTGTCCGCGACGCGGCCCGGCGAACTCGGGGTGGGTCACGTCGAGGCCGGTGTCGATCACGGCGACGATGCGCGCGGAGCCGCCGCCGGCCGCGGCGATCGCCTCGGCGGCGCGGACGTCGTCGAAGAACCAGCTGAAGTTGATCCCGGTGGACGGGTCGAGGGCGTCGAAGGGGTCGGCCGCGATCCGCAGGGTCTGGTCGCGCTCGATGTAGGCCACCCGCGGGTCGTCGCGCAGCGCGGCCACGAGGTCGGCGCCCGACGGGACGCGAGCGGCGAGCGCGCCGATCAGGCCGAGCGTCTCGGGTTCGGCCCCGAGCGAGCGCAGCCTCGCCGCGAGGCCGGGGACGTCCGCGTGCGTGCGGGCTCCCACGAGCACGCGCACCGGCTCCGGGCTGCGAGCCAGCGAGGCAAGCTCGCTGCGGGCGGCACTCGCGAGCGCCGGCGCCGGCGGCTCGGGCAGCGGCAGGCGAACCGGGGCTCCGCGCGCGGCCCGCGCGCTCGACCCCAGCGCGGAGCGCAGGGCCTGCCTGTCCTCGATCGAGGTCGAAGCCTGGGCGGGTGCTGCAAACAGCGGCACGGCACAGACGAGCGTGGCCAGTACCGCTCTGCGCATGTGGACTCATGGTAGGGGCTTTCTCTAGCCTGCGCACGGCGTGTATCCCGAGTTTTCGATCGGCCCACTCGACCTGCAGGCGTTCGGGCTCGCGATGGCTCTCGGCTTCCTCTCGGCCGGCCTGATCGCCTCGAAGCGGCTCGGCGAGATCGGCAAGCCGCGCGAGTGGGCCTACGAGATGATCTTCGCGTCCCTGATCGGCGGGCTCGTCGGATCGCGCATCGACTATCTGATCCAGGAGTGGGACAAGGTCTCGGACGATCTGCTCGGCAACCTGTTCTCGGGCTCCGGGCTCGTCTGGTTCGGCGGCCTCATCGGCGGCGCCCTGGGCGTGATCCTGTGGGCCTGGTGGCGCGGCTGGCTGCGCTGGCGCATGTTCGACACCGCGTGCGTGCCGCTCGCGATCGGCTATGCGATCGGGAGGGTCGGCTGTCAGCTGGCCGGCGACGGGGATTACGGCACGGAGTCAGACCTGCCCTGGGCGATGGCCTATCCCGACGGCACGGTGGCCACGACCGACGAGGTGCATCCGACGCCGATCTACGAGACGCTCGCCATGGGCATCGGCGCGCTCGTGCTCTGGAACCTGCGCGACCGCTTCGCGCCAGGGGTCCTGTTCGGCCTCTACCTGATCCTCGCCGGGGGCGAGCGCTTCCTCGTTGAGATCGTGCGCCGCAACGACTCGGTCGTCGGCGGCCTGACTCAGCCGCAGCTGATCAGCCTGGCGCTCGTGGCGCTCGGGACCGCGATCGTGGTCACGCGGCGGCACGCGCCGCGCGTGGCCGCTCCCGCCTGACCCGGCGCGGGGCCATCGCCCCGAGCGCGGCGGCGAGGCAGAGCGCGAGCGCGACCGACGCTCCGGTGGCGCTGCCCGCGTGGAACGACAGCTCGATCCCGACAACCGTGGCCGCGAGCGCCACCGCGGCGCCGGCCAGCATCGCGCCCGCGGGCGTGCGCGCGTGCCGGCGCACCGCCACGGGCGGAGCGACGATGACGGCGAGCACGAGCAGCGCGCCGAGGCCCTGGACCGCGACGGCGACCGCCACCGCGAGCAGCGCGAGCAGGGCAAGCCGCAGAGCGCCCGGCCGGATGCCCGCGGCGGCGGCGCCGGGCGGGTCGAATGCGACGGCGGCGAGCGGCCGGTGCAGGGCCACAAGCGCGAGGCCGCCCAGCGCCGCGAGCGCCGCCGAGGCGGCCACGTCGCCGTCCGTCGCCCCGAGCGGGTCCCCGAAGAGGAGCTCCTCGAGCCGCTGCGGCGAGTCTGGCGCCAGCGCGATCAGGGCGCCGAGGCCCACGAGCCCGGTGACCGCGACCGCCGTGCCCGTATCGGGGCCGACGCGCTCGCGCCGTGCAGCCAGCGCGATGGCCGCGGCCGCCACGAGCGCGCCGCCGAGGGCGCCGAGCATGAGCGGCGCGCCCGCGATCGCGGCCAGCACGAGGCCCGGCAGGAGGCCGTGTGCGAGCGACTCCGCCCCGTAGGTGAGCCGCTCGGTGACGATCCAGAAGCCGAGCGCTCCGCAGAAGCCCCCCGCCAGCGCCAGCACCGCGAGCGCGCGCAGGTCGATGCCGGAGCGGAAGGGATCGAGCAGGGCGTCCATCAGGCGTGGCCGTGGTCGTGCTCGTGGTGCTGGACGCAAACGGCGGTGCCGTCGCCCAGCTCGATCAGCTCCTCGCCGTAGGTGGCGCTGACCGTCGCGGCGTCGAGGGTCTCCGCCGGAGGGCCGAAGGCGACCTGGCGGCCGTGCAGGCAGAGCACGAGGTCGAAGGCCTGCGCGCTCGGCACGTCGTGGCTCGACACGAGCAGCGCGCGGCCCTCGTCGCGCAGGTCGCGGAACAGCCGCTCGATCTGGCCCGCGCTCGCGGGGTCGACGCCCGAGAGCGGCTCGTCGAGCAGCAGCACGGGCGAGTCCTGCACGAGCGCGCGCGCCAGCAGGGCGCGCTGGCGCTGGCCGCCGGAGAGCTCGCCGAAGGGGGTGGAGGCCGCGTCCGCGAGACCCACTCGCTCGAGTGCCGCGCGCGCGGCGGCGCGTTCGGCGCGCCGGGCGGGCAGCCACCAGCGTCCCTGGGCGAGCGCGCCCATCAGCGCCACGTCGAGGGCGGTGACCGGGAAGTCGAGCCGGGTGCGCTCCGTCTGGGCGACGTAGGACGGGCGCGCGGCCACGCTCGCGCCGCCCGCGACGGGCTCGAGCTCGCCGAGCAGGACCCGGAACAGGGTGGTCTTGCCGCCGCCGTTCGGGCCGAGGACGCACACGGACGTGCCCGCGGGGACCTCGAACGAGACGTCGCGCAGCACCGGCTCCCCGCCGTATCCGGCCGCGAGGCCTCGGGCCGACACGAGCGCGCCGCTCATCTCGCGGCCACCGATGCGGCCACGAATACCGCGGCGCCGAGCATCGCCACGGGTGGGCCGGGCGGCAGGTCGAGCCAGTAGGCGAGGTAGAGGCCCGCCACGCCCTCGAACAGCGCGAGCCCGAGCGCGACCGCCATCAGCCTGCCGATGCTGCGCGTGAGGAGCAGCGCCGCCGCGGCCGGCAGCACGTACACCGAGGTCACGAGCAGCGCCCCCACCGCCGGTATCGCCGCCACCGCCGCGACGGCCACGAGCGCCAGCAGGAGCAGGTCGGCCCGGCCAGCCGGCAGGCCGAGGGCGCGCGCGCCCTCCGGGTCGAACGCGATCGCGGCCCAGGCCCGGCCGAGCAGGAGCGAGCCGGCCGCCGCGAGCGCGACGGTGGCGCCCGCCAGCAACAGGTCGCCGCTCTCGAGGCCGAGCAGCGTCCCGAACAGGAGCCTGTCGACCTCGCCGCCCGACTCGAACACGTCGCTCGCGAGCACGACGCCCCCGGCCAGCGCGGCCACGAGCAGCAGCGCGGTGGCCTCGCCCGGCTCCCTGCCGGCGCGGCCGGCCCGCTCGACGCCGCCGGCATAGCCGAGCGCGACCGCCACGCCCGCGAGCGTCGGCGCGACCCCCGAGGCGTCCGCCGCCACCAGGCCCGGGAAGGTCGCGGTCCCGGCCGCGTGGGTGAAGAAGGCGAGACGGCGGAGCACGATCCAGGCGCCGAGCACGCCGCCCGCGACCGCGAGCAGCACGAGCTCGATCAGCGCGTCGCGCAGGAACGGGACGTCCACGAGGTCGACCGGCGAGGGCACGGCCCGAGAATAACGAGAATCATTCTCACTTCGAGTCGAAGGTTGACCGTAACTGACCGATGGGTAAGTTGGGAGCAGGCTCGTCCCCTCTCATGAAGATCTCGAAGGCGTACATCGCCGGTCTCGGCACCACCGGAGTCCTGATTGGATGCTTCCTGCTCCTGCTGGTCGTCGGAAGCGCCCTCGTTGCGTTCAACGGCTGGCCGGGCGCGGCCGCGGACGGCGGCGTGGGGCGGGTGACCCTCGAGGCGGAGCAGGCGAGCTCCGCCCGGGCCGCCTCGGACGACGCGGAGCGCACCGAAGCGGCGCGCGACCGGCGCTCCGAGGGCGTGCGCGGGGACGCGGGCGCGGACCGCGGCGGCCGCGACGGCGCGCGGATGGGCGGCGACGGCGGGACCGGCGGTGCAGACGGCGTCGAGGGCCCCGGCGGCGGTGGCGGCAGCGACGGGTCCGATACACCCGGAGGCGGCTCGGGCTCAGGCAGCGGGTCGGGCTCGAGCGGATCCGAGGCGGGCGGGGGCTCCGGCTCCGGCCCGGCGGTCTCGGGCGGCGGCCTCGGCGACGCGGTCGAGAACACCACGAACGACCTTGGGAACACCGTCGAGAACACGACGGGCGGGCTCGGCGACACGGCCGAGGGCGTGACGGGCGGACTCGGCGAGACCGTCAACGGGGTCGCCCCGGGCGCGGGTGACCCGGTGAGCGACATCGGCTCGGGCGCCGGTGAGACGCTCGACGGCGTCGGCCAGGGGACCGGAGAGGTCCTCGACGGCGTCGGTGAGACCCTGAACGGCGTCCTGCCCTGACTCAGCCCCGGGCGGCCGCCCGGATGAAGCGCCTCGACTCGGCCTGGAGCTCGAGGTCGTGCTGGAGCGAGCGATGGTGCCCGCCCGGCAAGCACGAGCAGCCGCTTCGGCTCTGAGGCGCGCGCGTGGAGCTCCTCGGAGACCGTGTACGGGATCGACTCGTCTCCGCGGGCGTGCAGCAGGAACAGTGCGGTCGCCGGCCCGAGCAGGGAGGCTGCCGCGTAGATGTCGGTCTCGGACAGCATCGCCTCGGTGGCGCGCACGTCGCAGCGGAAGCGCAGCAGCTCGCCGGTCCGGATCCCCCAGAGCAGGCGCTCCTCGGGTGCCGGGCAGACCGCCACGACCGCGCAGGGCGGGTCCGCCGCCCGCGCGGCCGCGTGGATCGCCTGCCAGCCGCCCATGCTCGAGCCGCGCAGGGCCACCGGCGCGCTCGCCCGAGCGCTCGCGCAGCAGCGCCACCATCGCGAGCACGTCCTCGATCGCCTCAGGTCCGAACACGCCCGACGAGCGGCCGTGTCCGCGGGCGTCGTAGACGAGCGCGGCCATGCCCTCGTCGCGGCAGCCGCGCGCGAAGTCGAAGTGGCTCTCCTTCGACGAGCCGGCGCCGTGCAGCACCACGACGCCCGCGTCGGGCTCCTCATCCGGCATGAACAGCGCGTACGAGAGCCCGTCGCGCGTGCCGAGCGCGGGGGCCGCGGGCGGGGCGTGCTTCATAATCGCCGCCGATCATGGCAGCGCTCGCGCTCTCCCACGTGCTACCGCTCGGCTCGCGGCTGAACAGGCTGGGACGCATCGAGGTCGGCGGTTGCGACCTGGTCGAGCTCGCGCGCGAGTTCGGCACGCCGGCCTACGTGTACGCCGAGGACGACATGCGCGCTCGGGCGCGCGCATACCTCGAGGCGTTCAGCGCGCGCACCGAGCGCTTCGAGGTGGTCTTCGCCGGCAAGGCGTTCCCGTGCAGCGCCGCGTTCAGGCTGCTGGCGGAGGAGGGCCTCGGCGCCGACGTCGCGTCGGGGGGCGAGCTGCACCTCGCGCTGAGGGGCGGCGTCCCGGCCGAGCGCATCTATCTGCACGGCAACAACAAATCCGAGGCGGACCTCGAGTACGCGCTCGCCTCGGGTGTGGGCCACATCGTGGTCGACTCCTTCGACGAGATCGAGCGGCTGCGCGGGGTCTCCGCGCGTGTGCTGCTGCGGGTCACGCCCGGGATCAGGCCGAGCACGCACTCCTACATCCAGACCGGCCAGGAGGACTCCAAGTTCGGCTTCGGACTCGACGACGTCCCGCGCGCCGTCGAGGCCTGCGCGGCCGCCGGCCTCGAGCTGCGCGGCCTGCACGCCCACATCGGCTCCCAGATCCTCGAGCTCGAGGGCTTCGAGAAGCTCGCCGAGGTGCTGTCGGCGATCGGCGACTTTCCGCTGCTCAACCTCGGCGGCGGGCTCGGGATCGCCTACACGGCCGAGGACCGGCCGCCATCGATCGAGGACTACGTGGACGCCCTCCTGCGCGGCGCGCCCGACGACGTGACGGTGCTGTGCGAGCCGGGGCGCTCGCTCGTCGGGAACGCCGGGGTCACGATCTACACGGTCGGCACCGTGAAGCACATCCCCGGTGTGCGCACCTACGTGGCGGTCGACGGCGGCATGTCCGACAACCTGCGGCCGATGCTCTACGGCGCGCGCTACGAGGCCGAGATCGCCGACCGGCCGGGCGGCGCGGACGTCTGCACGATCGCGGGGATGCACTGCGAGTCGGGCGACATCCTCGTGCGCGACGCCCGCCTCGAGGACCCGCGCGCGGGCGACGTGCTCGTCATCCCGGCCACGGGCGCGTACGGTCACGCGATGGCGAACAACTACAACGCGGTGCCGCGCCCGCCCGTCGTCTTCTGCAGGGACGGGGACGCGCGCGTGGTTGTGCGCCGCGAGACGCTCGACGACCTGACGGCCCGCGATGTCTGAGGGCGCCTTCCGCGTCGGGCTGCTCGGCCGCGGCACCGTGGGGTCGGCGTTCCACGAACTGCTCGAGGGCCGCGCGGACGCGATCGAGGCGGAGACCGGCATGCGGCCGGAGATCTCCGGGGTGCTCACCCGCAGCACGGGCGACTTCGAGGACATCCTCGAGCGCAGCGACCTGATCGTCGAGCTGATGGGCGGGATCGAGCCGACGCGCGACCTCGTGCTGCGCGCGCTCGCCGCCGGCCGCCACGTGGTCACCGCCAACAAGCAGCTGCTCTCGCAGCACGGCGAGGAGGTGTTCGACGCGGCACGGGCCGGGGGCGTGCAGCTCCGCTTCGAGGGCGCGGTGGCGGGCGTGGTGCCCGCGATCCGGGTGATGACGGAGAGCCTCGCCGCGGCGCACATCGAGCGCGTGCACGGCATCGTCAACGGCACCACGAACTACATCCTGAGCGAGATGGCGCGCACCGGGGCGTCGTACGAGGACGCGCTGAAGGACGCCCAGGAGCTCGGCTACGCGGAGGCCGACCCGACCGAGGACGTGACGGGCAAGGACGCTGCCGCGAAGATGGCGATCCTCGCGCGGCTCGCCTTCAACGCGCCGGTGCGGCTCGACCAGGTCTCCTACGAGGGCATCGAGCAGCTCACCGCCGACGACATCGCCTACGCCAAGGAGCTCGACCTCTCGCTCAAGCTGATCGGGTCGGCCGAGCGGATCGACTCCGGGATCGCCGTGCACGTGTACCCGGCCTTCCTGTACGCCGACCATCCGCTCGCGAGCGTGAACGGCGCCTTCAACGCGGTCACGATCGAGTCGCCGGCGATCACGGAGATCACCCTCAGCGGGCCCGGCGCCGGCGGCATCCAGACGGCGAGCGCCGTGCTCGGCGACGTGGTCTCGGCCATGATCCCGCCGCCCTCGCTGCCCGCGCCCGCGGAGTCGGTGCCCGTGGTCACCGACACGGAGTTCTCGTTCTACCTCCACCTCGAGGTGGACGACAGGCCGGGGGTGCTGGCCCAGGTTGCCGAGGTGCTCGGGCTCCAGGGCGTCTCGATCCGCTCCGTCGTCCAGAAGGGCCTCGGGCAGGAGGCGCGGCTCGTGATGGTCATGCACCCCGTGCTCGAGTCGCGCTTCCGCGCGGCGGTCCAGATGATCTCGCGGCTCGACTTCGTGCGCGAGCCGCCGCGCGTCATCCGCGTGATCGAGGAGACGTTCTAGGTGTCGCTCTGGCGCTACCGGGACAGGCTCCCGGTGGAGCCGCTCGTGACCATGGGCGAGGGCGACACCCCGCTCGTGCGGGCGCCGCACCTGTCTGAGCTGACCGGTGCCGACGTCTGGCTCAAGCTCGAGGGCGCGAACCCGACCGGATCGTTCAAGGACCGCGGCATGACGGTCGCCGTGAGCGCGGCGGTGGCCGAGGGGTCCGAGGCGGTGGTCTGCGCCTCGACC
Source organism: uncultured Thermoleophilaceae bacterium (assembly GCA_963808775.1). GTDB lineage: Bacteria > Actinomycetota > Thermoleophilia > Solirubrobacterales > Thermoleophilaceae > JACVRW01. Next base: position 246,028 of record CAWEGR010000004.1, on the reverse strand, counting down.
GGGAACACCGCGGCGAGCGCCGCCGCCTACGCGGCGCGGGCGGGCCTGCGCGGCGCCGTGATCGTCCCGGAGGGCAAGATCGCGACCGGCAAGCTCGCCCAGGCGCTCATGCACGGGGCGCGCGTGATCGCGCTGCGCGGCAACTTCGACCAGGCGCTCGCGCTGGTCCGCGAGCTCGCGGCGAAGCACCCGATCGCGCTCGTGAACTCCGTCAACCCGTTCCGGGTGGAGGGCCAGAAGACGGGCGCCTTCGAGGTCTGCGACGAGCTCGGCGAGGCGCCCGACGTGCTCTGCATCCCCGTCGGCAACGCCGGCAACGTGACGGCCTGGTGGAAGGGCTTTCAGGAGTACGAGACCGCGCCGCGCATGCACGGCTACCAGGCCGAGGGCGCGGCGCCACTCGTGCACGGCGCGCCCGTCGAGTTCCCGGAGACGGTGGCGTCGGCGATCCGGATCGGGAACCCGGCGCGCTGGGAGGACGCGATGAACGCCTTCACGGCGTCGCGCGGCGAGGTGCGCGCGGTCTCGGACGACGAGATCCTCGACGCGTACTCGCTGCTCGGCGCGCGCGAGGGCATCTTCTGCGAGCCGGCGTCGGCGGCGTCGGTCGCCGGCCTGCTCAAGTACGGCGCGCAGGGTCGCGTGGTCTGCGTGCTCACCGGCCATGGCCTCAAGGACCCGCAGACCGCGATGAACCGGGCCGCATCGGTCGTGCCCTGCGAGCCCGAGCTCGCCGGCCTCGAGGAGGCCGTGCTCGGATGAACCGGCGCCGGCTCGTGCGGGCGCCCGCCTCCTCGGCGAACCTCGGCCCCGGGTACGACGTTCTCGCCGCGGCGCTGTCGCCCGTGCTCGAGCTCGAGGTGGAGGAGACCGGCGAGTTCTCGGTCGAGTGCGATGTCCCGGGCGTGCCGCTCGACCGCTCCAACCTGTGCGTGCGCGCGTTCGAGCGGCTGCACCCCTCGGACGGCCTGCGCTTCCGGATCCGCTCCGAGATCCCGGCATCGGCCGGGCTCGGCTCGAGCGCGGCCGCGATCGTGGCGGGGCTTGCTGCCGCCGACCACCTCTACGAGCTCGACGTCCCGCTGTTCGAGCACGCCGTGGCGCTTGAGGGTCACCCCGACAACGTCGCTGCCGCGGTGCATGGCGGATTCGTCGTCTGCTCGGGGACGGACGAGCCCGCGCGCATCGAGCCGCCGCCCGAGCTCGAGGGCGTGATCGCCATCCCCGGCCACGAGGTGCCGACCTCGGAGGCGCGCGCCGCGCTGCCCGAGGACGTGCCGATGGCGGATGCGGTCCACAACGTCGGCCACGCCGCCCTGCTCGTGCTCGGCCTGGCGCGCGGCGACCTGTCGCTCGTCTCGCGCGGCCTCTCCGACGCGCTCCACGAGCCGCACCGGCGCCACCTCTACCCGCGCTCGATGGAGCTCGTCGAGAGCGCCGCCCGCCACGGGGCCGTGGGCGCGTCGATCTCGGGCGCCGGACCGACGGTGCTCGTCTGGTGCCGCTGGGAGCAGACCGGGCAGGTGATGGAGCGCCTGCGCGCCGAGGCGCCCGGCTTCGAGCTACGGCGCGTGACCTTCGCCCCCTCGGGAGTGGACGTGCGCGAGCTGTGAGCGCGCCGGAGATCCTCGCGGCCGGCGGGCTCGTGCTCGACGCGGACGGCCTCGTCGTGGTGGTGCATCGCCCGCGCTACGACGACTGGAGCCTGCCGAAGGGCAAGCTCGACCCGGGCGAGGGCTTCCAGGAGGCGGCGCTGCGCGAGGTCCGGGAGGAGACCGGGCTGCGCTGCCGGCTCGTGCGAGAGCTGCCGGGGATCCAGTACCGCGACAACCGCGGCCGCCCGAAGCTCGTCCGCTACTGGCTGATGGAGATCGAGGAGGACCCGGGCTTCGAGCCGAACGACGAGGTCGACGAGCTGCGCCGCGTCCCGCTCGGCGATGCGCTCGAGCTGCTCACCTACGAGCGCGACAGGGAGCTCGTGCGCTCGCTCGCGGGCTGAGCGCCGAGCGCCGCGAGCCGCGAGCGCGCCTCGTCGAAGCCGCCGAGCCGCGCGAGCACCTCGTCGGCGAGTGAGAGGTAGTCGGCGCCCAGGTCGGGCGCGTAGTCGAGGATCGAGACCCCGCGCTCGGCCGACTCCGCGTAACGCACGCTGCGCCGGATCACGGTGTCGAACAGCTTCTCGCCGAAGCGCTCGCGCAGCTGAGACTGCGCCTCGCGCGCGTGGACCAGCCGCATGTCGGCGATGTTGAGCAGCACGCCGAGCCAGTCGAGGTCCGGGTGCAGGGACTCCTTCGCGAGCTCGATCACCTCGAGCGCCTGCTCGACGCCCTGCAGCGAGAAGTACTCGGCCTCGCTCGAGATCAGCGCGTGGTCGGCTGCCACGAGCGCGTTGACCGTAAGCAACCCGAGCGCCGGCGGGCAGTCGACGAGGACGAGGTCGTAGTCCTTCTTCACCTCGCGCAGGGCGCGCTTCAGGGTCAGCTCGCGGCCCATCTTGCCGCCCAGCACGAGCTCTGCCTCGGCGAGCCCGAGGTTGGCGGGAAGCACGCCGTCGTGGATCGCGTCCCCGGCCTTCGCCTGGCCCGCCAGGACGTCCGCGATCGACGGCGAGGCGTCCGCCGGGACGTCGAAGTAGTCCGAAAGGTTGCCCTGCGGATCGAGGTCCGCGACGAGCACCCCGAGACCCGCGCGCCGGAACGCGTCCGTGAGGGTGCGGACCGTGGTCGTCTTGCCGGTCCCGCCCTTCTGCGAGAGCACCGTGATCGTTTCGCCCACAGCGGCGACCTTACCCCGTTCTGTCGGTATCTTTTCCGCTCCCCCAGCCCGTCGCGCGCCTTGCCCGGAAGGCGCGGATCCAGAAGGAGGTGAGATGCCCTTGCAGGCAGCGCGCGGCCTGTACGACCCGGCCTACGAGCATGATGCCTGCGGCGTCGCCTTCGTGGCCCGGCTGCGGGCGGCCGCTTCGCACGAGGTGGTCGAGCAGGCGCTCACCGCGCTCGAGCATCTCGAGCACCGCGGCGCGGAGGGGGCGGATCCGGACACGGGTGACGGCGCGGGGATCCTGCTGCAGCTTCCGGATGAGTTCCTGCGGGCGGAGGCCGGCTGCGAGCTGCCTCCCGCGGGGCTCTACGGCGTGGCGATGTGCTTCCTCCCGCGCGGCAACCCCGCGGACGCCATGCGGGTGCTCGAGGAGGCGGTCGAGGCCGAGGGCCAGATCGTGCTCGGCTGGCGCGAGGTGCCGGTCGCCGAGGGCGCCTGCGGCACCGCGGCCCGTGCCCACGCGCCGCGCATCGCCCAGCTGTTCGTGGGCGCGGGCGAGGGCATCCGCGACCAGGACCTGCTCGAGCGCAAGCTGTACGTGATCCGGCGCGTGGTCGAGCGTGTCGGCCTCGACGAGTTCTCGATCTCGAGCTTCAGCACCCGCACGATCGTCCTCAAGGGGATGCTCACCGCGCCGCAGCTCCCGCGCTACTACCCCGACCTGCGCGACGAGCGCGTGACGAGCCGGCTGGCGCTCGTCCACTCGCGCTTCTCGACCAACACCTTCCCGAGCTGGGAGCTCGCCCACCCGTACCGGATGCTCGCGCACAACGGCGAGATCAACACCCTGCGCGGAAACCGCAACTGGATGCGCGCGCGCGAGCTGCAGCTCGCCTCGCCGCTGTTCGGCGACGACATCGACAAGATCCGGCCCGCTCCTGCGCGACGACATCTCGGACTCGGCCTCGCTCGACGGCCTGCTCGAGCTGCTCGTGCTCGGCGGCCGCTCGCCGGAGCACGCGATGTCGATGCTCATCCCCGAGGCGTTCCGCGGCCGCCCCGAGCTGACCGAGGAGGTGCGCGACTTCTACGCCTACCACTCGTCGCTCGTCGAGCCGTGGGACGGCCCGGCCGCCGTGGCCTTCTCGGACGGCCGCGTGATCGGCGCGACGCTCGACCGCAACGGGCTGCGGCCGGGGCGCTGGCTGGTCACGCGCGACGGGCTCGTGGTGTTCGCGTCCGAGACCGGCGTGCTCGACATCCCGGCCGCCGAGGTCGAGCGCAAGGGCCGCCTCCTGCCCGGCAAGCTGTTCCTCGTCGACCTCGGCCGCGAGCGCATCGTCTCGGACGAGGAGATCAAGCGCGATCTCGCGCGGCGGCGCCCGTACGGCACGTGGCTCGCCCAGCGCGTCGTGCAGATCGAGGACCTGCCCGAGAAGAGCCCGCGCGTGCCGCGCGTCGAGCCGCTGCGCGCGAAGCAGCTCGCCTTCGGGTGGACCGAGGAGGACCTGCGCGTGACGCTGATGCCGATGGCGCGCGACGCCACCGAGCCCACGGGCTCGATGGGCAACGACACGGCGCTCGCGGTGATGTCGGACATGCGCCCGCCGCTGTTCGCCTACTTCAAGCAGCTGTTCGCGCAGGTCACGAACCCGGCGATCGACCCGATCCGCGAACAGGTCGTCATGAGCCTCGAGGCCTGCATCGGCCCCGAGATCAACCTGCTCGACGAGACGCCCGACCACTGCCACCAGCTCGTGATGCCGCAGCCGCTGCTGCGCAGCCCGCAGCTCGAGAAGCTGCGTCAGGTCGATCACAGCGTCTTCGAGGCGCGCACGATCGACACCACCTGGCCGGTCTCGCAGGGCGCGATGGGGATGGAGACGCGCCTCGGGGAGATCTGCGCGGAGGCCTCGGAGCTCGTCGCGCGCGGCGTCAACATCATCATCCTGTCCGATCGCAACATCGGCGCCGACCGGGTCGCGATGCCGTCGCTGCTCGCGGTCGCCGCCGTCCACCATCACCTCGTGCGCGAGGGGACGCGGCTCCAGATCGGCCTGGTGGTGGAGACCGGCCAGGCGAAGGAGGTCCACCACGTGGCCTGCCTGATCGGCTACGGCGCCTCGGCGGTGAACCCGTACCTGATGTTCGAGTCGCTCTACGCGCTCCACCGCGACGGCCGCCTGCCCGAGGGCATGGATCCCGACGAGGCCGTCCTGCGGGTGATCAAGGCGGTCGGCAAGGGCCTGATGAAGATCCTCTCGAAGATGGGGATCTCGACGATCCGCTCCTACACGGGCGCGCAGATCTTCGAGGCGGTCGGGCTCGAGCGGGACGTGATCGACCGCTACTTCACGGGAACGGCCTCGAGGGTCGGCGGAGTGGGCGTGAACGTGCTCGCCTGGGAGGCGATCGACCGTCACCGGCGCGCCTACCCGGCCGCGAGCTCCGAGATGCTGCCGGCGGGCGGGGTCTACGCCTGGCGCCGCGACGGCGAGTACCACGCCTGGAACCCCGAGACGATCGCCACGCTCCAGCAGGTCGCGCGCCACGACGGCGGCGCCGACGCCTACGAGCGCTTCGCCACATACGTCAACGAGGTGGCGATGCCGCGCTCGACGCTGCGCGGCCTGATGCGCTTCCGCGAGCCCGGCGAGCCGATCCCCGTCGCCGAGGTCGAGCCGGCGGCCGAGATCGTGAGGCGCTTCAAGTCGGGCGGCATGTCGCTCGGCGCGCTCTCTCCCGAGGCACACGAGTCGCTCGCGGCCGGCATGAACCGGCTCGGCGGCAAGTCCAACACGGGCGAGGGCGGGGAGGACCCGGCGCGCTTCGAGGACGAGCGCCGCTCCTCGATCAAGCAGGTGGCCTCGGGGCGCTTCGGCGTGACCGTGCACTACCTCGTCAACGCGGACGAGATCCAGATCAAGGTCGCCCAGGGCGCCAAGCCGGGAGAGGGCGGGCAGCTCCCCGGCCACAAGGTCGACCGCTACATCGCGCGCCTGCGCCACTCGACGCCCGGCGTGGGGCTGATCTCGCCGCCGCCGCACCACGACATCTACTCGATCGAGGACCTCAAGCAGCTGATCTACGACCTGCGCTGCGCGAACCCGCGGGCGCGGATCTCGGTCAAGCTGGTGGCGGAGGTCGGGGTGGGCACCGTGGCGGCGGGCGTGGCGAAGGCGAACGCGGACCACGTGGTGATCGCGGGCCACGACGGCGGCACGGGCGCCTCTCCGCAGGCGTCGATCCACAACGCGGGCATCCCGTGGGAGATCGGCCTCGCCGAGACGCAGCAGACGCTGCTCCGCAACGACCTGCGCTCGCGCATCCTCGTGGAGGCGGACGGCCAGATGCGCACGGGTCGCGACGTCGTGATCGCGGCGATCCTCGGCGCCGACGAATTCGGCTTCTCGACCGCGCCGCTCGTGGCGCTCGGCTGCGTGATGATGCGCGTCTGCCACCTCAACACGTGTCCCGTGGGGATCGCGACCCAGGACCCGGAGCTGCGCGCGCGCTTCGAGGGCCAGCCGGAGCACGTCGTCAACTACCTGTTCATGGTCGCCGAGGAGGCGCGCCAGATCATGGCCCGCCTCGGCGTCCGCAAGCTCGACGACCTGATCGGCCGGGTGGAGCTGCTCGAGGCGGACGAGGCGGTCGACCACTGGAAGGCGCGCGGCATCAACCTGTCGGGCGTGCTCGCGCTGCCCGAGGGCGTCGACCCCGAGGCGCCGCGCCACTGCACCCGCCGCCCCGACCCGGTGCTCTACGACTCGATCGACGTCGACCTCCTGCAGCGCTGCCGCGCCGCGATCGAGGACGGCGGATCCGTGCGGCTCGAGCACAGGATCGAGAACAAGAACCGCGCCGTGGGGGGCCTGCTCTCCGGTGAGATCGCGCGCGTGCACGGCGAGGCGGGCCTGCCGGAGGGCAGCGTCGGTGTCCGCTTCGAGGGCTCGGCCGGGCAGAGCTTCGGCGCCTGGCTGACGCGCGGAGTCGAGCTCGAGCTGGTGGGCGACGCGAACGACTACTGCGGCAAGGGGCTGTCCGGCGGCACGATCGTGGTGCGCCCGCCCGACGACGCCGGGTTCGTGGCCGAGCACAGCGTGATCGTTGGCAACACCGTGCTCTACGGGGCCACGGCGGGGCGGGCGTTCTTCCGCGGCCTCGCGGGCGAGCGCTTCGCGGTGCGCAATTCCGGCGCGCTCGCCGTGGTCGAGGGTGTCGGTGACCACGGCTGCGAGTACATGACGGGCGGGCGGGTCGTGGTGCTCGGGCGCACGGGGCTCAACTTCGCCGCGGGGATGAGCGGCGGGATCGCGTACGTGCTCGACGTCGAGGGCGAGTTCCGCTCCCGCTGCAACACCGAGCTGGTCGGCTTCGACGCGATCACCCCGGACGAGGCCGAGGAGCTGCGCGGCTGGATCGTGGAGCACGGCGAGCGCACGGGCTCGCTCGTCTCCGAGCGAGTGCTCCTCGACTGGCAGCGCTCGCTCAACGGCATGGTCAAGGTGATGCCGCACGACTACCGGCGCGCGCTCGCCGAGATGGCGATCGAGGGCGAGGCCGAGGTGGCCGCCGCGGCCGCCGGCCCGGAGGCGAGCCCGGGCTACGCGGCGAGCGCCCCGCGCGTGCACGGCCCGGTCAAGGACCCGGCCTGATGGGCGAGCTCGGCGGCTTCCTGCGGCTCGAGCGCGTCGGCTTCGACAAGCGCGACCCGAACGAGCGCGTGGCCGATTACAAGCAGTACTTCGGCCTCCCCGACGAGCGGGTGCTGCGCGACCAGGGCGCGCGCTGCATGGACTGCGGCGTGCCCTTCTGCCACGAGGGCTGCCCGCTCGGCAACCTGATCCCCGACTGGAACGACCTCGTCTACCGCGACCACTGGCGCGACGCCCTCGTCAAGCTCCACGCCACGAACAACTTCCCGGAGTTCACGGGACTGATCTGCCCCGCGCCGTGCGAGTCGGCCTGCGTGCTCGACATCAACGACGACCCGGTCACGATCGAGCAGATCGAGCTGGCGATCGTGACGCGCGGATTCGAGGAGGGCTGGATCGTCGCGGAGCCGCCTGAGAGCCGGAGCGGGCGCACGATCGCGGTCGTGGGGTCGGGCCCCGCGGGCCTCGCGGTCGCGGACGAGCTCAACAAGCTCGGCCACTCGGTGACCGTCTACGAGCGCGACGAGGCGCCCGGCGGGCTGCTGCGCTTCGGCGTGCCTGACGCGAAGCTCGAGAAGTGGATCATCGACCGGCGCGTGAACCTGCTCGAGGAGGAGGGCGTGGAGTTCAGCTACGGCGTCGACGTCGGGCGTGACGTGAGCGCGGACGAGCTGCGCCGCACGCACGACGCGCTCGTGGTCGCGATCGGCTCGCGCGTCCACCGCCACCTCGACGTGCCGGGGAGCGATCTGGGCGGCGTGCACTTCGCGATGGAGTACCTGTACCAGCGCAACCGCGCCGTCGCGCAGATGGATGGCCGCGAGGCCGTGCGCACGGCGCCGGGCGAGGTGATCAGCGCAGCCGGCAAGCGCGTGGTGGTCGTCGGCGGCGGCGACACCGGCATGGACTGCATCTCGAACGCGCTGCGGGAGGGCGCGCGGGACGTGCTGCTGCTCGACGTCTACCCGCCGCTTCCCGGGGCCGGCCGCCCGGCCGGCACGCCGTGGCCGCTGCCGCCGAAGCGCACGCTCTCGACATACGCGCTCGACGAGGGCGGCGAGCGGCGCTTCGGCACGCAGGTCATCGAGCTGCGCGGCTCGGACGGGAACGTGACGGGCGTGATCGGACGGCGCGTCGAGGGCTCCTCCTCACGCGACCTGCACGCCGTGCCCGGCTCCGAGTTCGAGGAGCCGGCGGACCTCGTCCTGATCGCGATCGGCTTCGACCACCCCGAGCAGGACGGGCTCGTGGGCGAGCTGAGGCTCGATCGCGACCGCCGCGGCAACGTCAAGGCGCCCGTCTACGGCACGAAGATCGAGGGGGTGTTCGCCTGTGGCGACGCGCGGGTCGGCCAGTCGCTCGTGGTCACGGCGATCGCCGAGGGCCGCCGCTGCGCCCGCGTCGTCGATCAGTACCTCGGCGGCTCGGGCGAGATCCGGCGCATCCCCGCCGAGGCGATGTTCGCGTTCGAGGACGGGGATCCGCACTCGCTGCGCCACCAGGCCGAGATCGCCCGCACCGTGACGGTGGGCGAGGCGTTCTGGGCCGGCCCGCGCGAAGAGCGCTAGGCGTTCGCGAGCCGCTCGCCCTGGCGGGCGCCCTGGCTGCTCAGGCTCAGGAAGAACAGCCGGTAGCGGCCGATCGCGAGCTCGTCGCCGTCCCCGAGTTCGGCCAGCTCGACGCGCTCGCCGTTCTTGAAGACGCCGTTCAGGCTGCGGTCGTCGAGGATCCGCGCGCCCGCGTTGTCGCGGTAGAGAAGCGCGTGGCGGCGCGACACGGTCGGGTCGTCGAAGCGCACGTGGGCCGAGAGGCTGCGGCCGATGCGCGTCCAGCCGTCCTGAAGCGGGACCACGCGCGTGCGGTCACCGTCGTCGAACGCCAGGTAGTCGCCGTCGCGCACGAGTGCCCCGCGCGCCTCCTCGAGCCAGTCGGGCGCGTCCTCGAGATCGGTGTGGGTCGGCCCCTCGATCTCGGGGCCGAACAGCGACGAGCGCCGGAAGCTCTCGCCACCGCACTCCGGGCAGGCCGGAATCTCGTCGCGCTCCTGCAGGGCGACCGGAAAACCGCATGAATCACATCTGAACGAACCCGCTCCGGCGAGCGTTCCGGCGCTGAAGGCATCCATCGTCGTCGTCTCCTCGGGGGTGGGTTGTGTGGATGGTAACGAAGTAGAAGCCGATGCCAAGCTCGTTTGTCGCAAAGAGCGGCCATTCCCTGCATCGGAGTGCCGGATGTATACCCCATTTGGAGCGGGCCAACCCGATTCCGGTCGGCAGGATGCATCGCGCGGGGCGCGAAAGGGTCCTCATGCCCGATCTCTCGTCCCTGCTCATGCGCAGCAGCATCGGCTCGCTCGCGCCGACCCACGCCTGCTGCGCGAGCTGCCGCCGCACTCCGCTGGCGGGCGAGCGCGTCCACGAGTTCGAGGGCGGGCGCCAGCTCTGCGAGCTGTGCTACGCCGCGCTCCCGGTCGAGCGCCGCCTGGCCGTGCGCAGCGAGCGCGTGCACGCGAGCGAGCGCCGGCTCGCGGTCGTTCCCAAGGCCGCCTGAAGCACGCCGGCCGCGCGAGGTAGGATCGGCGCGCCGTGCGCGAGGTCACCGTCTCCAAGATCATCTCCGCTCCCCGCGAGGAGATCTTCGACTTCGTCTGCGACCTCGCCGGCCGGCCCGCGTATACCGATCACTTCATGCGCGACTACCGCCTCGCGCGCGTGAACTCCGTGGGCGAGGGCGCCGCGGCGCGCTTCCGGATCCACGCGCCGTTCGCGAAGGACTACGCCGAGCTGCAGATCAGCGAGATCGACCGCCCGCGCCGGATCCTCGAGACGATGGCGCTCGGACGCCGCGGGCGCATCCGCGCCCTCGCGGTCTACGAGTTCACCCAGGAGTCGCCGGGCGTGACGCGCATCGAGCTGACCACCTACAGCGAGCCGGCCACCCCCTGGGACCGGCTCAAGGAGCTCGGCGCCGCGGGCTGGGTGAAGCGCCAGACGCGCAAGCAGCTCGAGCGCCTCCGGATGATCTTCGAGGAGCCCGGCAGCGCGCCGCTCCGGCGGGCGACGATCGCCGGCTACGACCCCGCGAAGGCCCCGCGTTTCGGCGCTCCGAGCGGCACGGACCCCTCGCGGCCGCCCGCGTTCGGGGGTCCGGCCGACGCCCCGCCTCACTAGACTGCCGCTCGCATGCTCTCGCTTCGCCGCCTCGCCCTGATCAGCTGCGTCGTCGCGCTCGCAGCGGGCGCCGCAGCCTGCGGCGACGAGGAGCCGGGCGTCGACGAGCCGGCCCGCGAGGGGCTCGCCCTGCCACTCGACGGCGTCGACTACAACGTCTTCCTCACCCGTCAGCTCAACCCGGCGATCACGGCCGACATCGCCTTCTTCGAGGGCCCGGAGCCGAAGCCCGGCCAGACCCTCTACGGGGTCTTCATCCAGGTTTGCAACCACTCCGACGAGCCACGCGAGACGGTCGAGGAGTTCAAGATCACGGACAGCGTCGGAACCGAGTTCGAGCCCGAGGAGCTCCCGCTCGAGAACCAGTTCGCCTACCACCCGCAGGAGCTCGATCCGAAGCAGTGCATCCCGCGGGCGGGCAGCGTGGCCCAGCAGGGGACGACCGGCGGGGCGATGCTGCTGTTCAGGCTGCCGCTCGAGAACACGGAGAACCGGCCGCTCGAGCTCGAGATCCAGGGCGAGGGCGACGAGACCCTCCGCTACGAGCTCGACCTCTAGAGCGCGGCTTCCATGACGACCTTCGCGGCGGGCGCCGCCGTGGCGCCGCCGCTGCCGGCGCGCACGAACATCACGCCGACCGCGATCTTCGGGCGCTTCGCCGGCGCGTAGGCCGCGAACCAGGCGTCGGTGTTCGTCGGATCGGGCGGCAGCGTCTCGCCGTTCGGCCCGCGGGTGTCCTCGAGCTCGGCCGTGCCCGTCTTGCCCGCGACCTCGATGCCCTCGATCGCCGCGAGCGTCCCGGTGCCCTCCTTCACCACGTCGACCATCATCGAGCCGACCGTGCTCGCCACCCCGGGCGTGGTGGCGCGGATGCCGCGCGCGTGCTCGCCCGCGGCCAGCGTGGGGGGGTAGCGCACGCCGCCGGCGGCGATCGTCTGGGCCACCGACGCCATCAGCAGCGGCGTCGCGAGTGAGCGGAACTGCCCGATCGCCGTCGAGGCGATCTCGAGCGGGCTGACGATCTCCCCGGCGGGAGGAAGCGTCGAGGGCACCTCGCCCGGGATGGTCGGCTCCGCGTTCCAGCCGAAGCGCTCGGCGGCGGCCACGAGATCCTGCGCACCGATCTCGACGCCGAGCGGGCCGAACACCGAGTTGCAGGAGTGCGCGAAGCTCTCGCGGAAGCTGCCGCCGCAGAACTCGCCGTTCGCGTTCTCGAGCTCCACGCCGTCGACGATCGCGTGGCTCTCGACGGGGAACTGGTCACTCGGCTTCACGATGCCCTTCTCGAGCGCGGCGGACGCCGTGACGATCTTGAAGGTCGAGCCGGGCGGCTGCGGCGCCGAGAACGCGATGCCCGCAAGCGCGAGCACCTCTCCCGTGTCCGGCTCGAGTGCGGCGATGCCGCCGAGGCGTCCCGCGAGCGCGAACACGGCCGCCTCCTGGATGCGCGGGTCGATCGTGGTGCGCACGGCGGGCGCGGCCACGGGGCGCGCGCGGGCGAGCGGGCGCCGGCCGGCGAGCAGCTCCCCGCCCGGCCGGCCGCGCAGGCGCGTCTCGAACGCGCGCTCGAGCCCCGTCTGCCCCACCGGCCAGTCGCGCGGGAAGCCGTGCGCGTAGAGCGCGTCGCGCTCCCGGCGGGTGTCCGGCGGCTCCATGCTGCCCGCGATCGAGTCGGCGATGCCGGGCTGGGGCGAGCTGCGCTCGCCCGCCTGCCCTTCGACGAGCACGCGGGCGTTGCGCGAGCGGAGCGCGGCGCGCTCCGGCGGGACGCTCGTGCGAGTGAGGCGCTCGCCGTCGCGCAGCTCCGGGAAGACGAGCCGGGGCTCCCAGGCCACGCTCTCCTCCTCGACCGGCAGGAGCAGCTCGCCGCGCACGCGGCCGAACACGCGCGTATCGAGCACGAGCGGCACCACGATCTGGCCGTCGCGCTCGCCGTCGGGGTCGTGGGCCTCCACGCGCGTCAGGGTCGCGGTGGCCGCCGCGCGCTCGTAGGCGCGCTGGAAGCGCTTCAGGGGATAGGCGTCCTGCGCGTCGTCCGTGAGCAGCGAGTGCATCGCCTGGGTGTCGCCGCGCTGCCACGCCTCGGTGAACTCGACGGCCGCGTGCTCGGCCGCCGAGCGGGCGCTCGCGCCCACGATCGCTCCGGCCGCCAGCGATATGGCGGCGAGCCCGCCGACGGCGGGCAGGAGGCGATGCGTCATGCGCCGGCGGCGCTCGGCGGTGATCTGGTTCACGGAGGGCCCTCGCAGCGATCCTAGAGGCGGATCTCGCGCCCTCCGTTACGAAGATGCGCGGCGCGCGGATCACTGAGAGCCGCCATCTACCCTCACTCGGGCCGTGACGCCCCTCGACTGGATCATCGTCGCCTTCACGGTGCTGATGGCGACCTGGGGCTACGCGCAGGGCCTGATCGTCGGTGCTCTGTCGCTCGCCGGCTTCGCCGGCGGCGCCATCCTCGGCTCGCGGCTCGGGCCGCTGCTGCTCGAGGAGGGCTCGCGCTCGCCGTACGCGCCGCTGTCCGCGCTCGTGGGCGCCGTGCTCGTGGGCGGGCTGCTCGCGTCGTTCGCCGAGGTGCTCGGCTTCCGGCTGCGCCGGCGGCTCGGGCAACAGGGTCGGCGTGCTCGACGGGGTCGGGGGCGCCCTGCTCGTCGGTTGTCTCGGGCTGTTCCTCGTCTGGGTGGGCGGCGCGGTCGCGCTCCACACACCGGGGGCGACCAACCTGCGCGAGCCGATCCAGCGCTCCGCGATCCTCGGCGGGCTCAACTCGGCGCTGCCGCCGTCGGGGCCCCTGATCCAGGCGCTCGCGCGCTTCGACCCGTTCCCTCAGATCGAGGGCCCGGACGCCAACGTGGCGCCGCCCGACTCGCGGATCGCCCGCGACGAGGACGTCCAGCGGGCGGGAGCGAGCGTGGTGCGGGTGCTCGGCACCGCCTGCGGCCTCGGGGTGCAGGGCAGCGGCTGGGTGGCCGCCGACGGCGTCGTCGTCACGAACGCGCACGTCGTCGCGGGCCAGGACGACACCACGGTCCAGGTCGAGGGCGAGGGGGAGAGGCTCGACGCGGAGGCGATCTGGTTCGACTCGAAGAACGATCTCGCCGTCCTCAGCGTGCCGGGTCTCGCGGGCGTGCCCGCGCTGCGGCGACGGGTGAACGGCCGAGTGGGCGCGCCGTCGGCGATCCTCGGCTTCCCCGAGAACGGTCCCTATGACGTGCAGCCGAGCCGCCTCGGCGACACGCAGAACGTGATCTCGCAGGACGCGTACGGACGCGGTCCGGTCGAGCGCAGCATCACCTCGGTGCGCGGGCTCGTGCGCTCGGGCAACTCCGGCGGGCCGGTGGTGGACGCGGAGGGCCGCGTGCTGACGACCGTCTTCGCGACCTCGGTTTCGGACCCGGGCCAGAGCGGCTTCGGCGTTCCCGCGTCGATCGTCGAGGACGCGCTCGACCGTGCCGGAAGCCCCGTCGACACGGGCCCCTGTGCATGAAAGCCTGCGCGGTCCGCAGGGCGCGATCGCTACAACTGGTTCGGGTGCGTGCCACGCGTACAACCCTGCTCGTGCTCGTCGCGCTCCTTGCGGCCGGCGTGCCCGTGCTCGCGCAGGTTCCGGCGCCGCCGCCCGGCTCTCCGCCCGACCGCGAGCCCGTCGACGACAACCCGTGCATCGGCGAGGACGCGGCGCGGCTGCGCTGCCCGGACCTGGTGATGCGAAGGCCCTACGGGCTCTATACGGACCGGCTCACGAAGGCCGGCTCGACCGTCCTGCGCGCCGGCAACGCGATCGACTCGATCGGCGACGGCCCGGCGGAGCTCTACGGAACCCGTACGAGCACCCGCTTCCGCCGCCTGATGCCGGCCGTGCAGCGCATCCACAGGCGCGACGGCGGTCTCCTGAGCGTGGACACCGGGGCGCGGCTCGAGTTCAAGTTCGCCCATTCAGCAGCGCTATTGGTGGAAGTTCCACCACGCGGCGCGCTTCGAGCTCTGGCGGCTCGACTCGCGCGGGCGGCGCACGGTCAGGGTGAGGACGGGCCCGAAGGTCGCGTACTGCCTGCGCGACCTCACCCACACGCGCCCGCGCCTCGAGCGCTCGCCGCGCCGGCGCGTGTATCCCGCCTGCAGCAACGACAGGGGCGCGCGCCACATCCGGCTCGGCACCTCGATCGGCTGGGCGGACGTCTATCCGCCCGCATACCCCGAGCAGTGGATCGACGTCACGGGGCTGCGCGGCTGCTTCGCGTACGTCCACATCGCCGACCCCGGGAACGCCATCTACGAGACGAACGAGGACAACAACGAGGCGCAGACGATCGTGCGCCTGCCGTTCCGCTCCGGCGACCGCAGGGGAAGCTGCCGCGGCCGCGAGCGCGGGCGGCCCTACACCGGCAACTACTACACGCCGCCCGGCCCGTAGAGCCGGGTCACAGAGCCACCCTTATGGGGTATTGAGCCTTGGCCCAAAGAGGCCGATGCCGTTTTGGAGTGCGACGCCGCGTGCCTCACCCCAGCCTGCTGGTCCAGTTCAGCCTGCTGAGCCTGGCCTGCGTCGTCGTGTTCGGAATCGCCCTCACCCTCATGCTGCGGCAGCAGATCGAGGAGCGCGCAGCGGCGAATGCGCGCGTCCTCGCGGAGACCGTGGCGCACGACATCGCGGACCAGTACGTGACCCGCAACGAGCTCGAGCGCGGTCTCAGCGAAGAGAAGCTCACGATGCTCGACCGCGCGATCGAGGTGCTCGTGCTGCGCGGGACGATTCGCAACGCGAAGCTCTTCAACACCAACGGGAGGATCGTCTACTCGTTCGACCGCTCGGAGGTCGGCCAGCGGGCGCAGGGCCCCGAGGTCGACCGCTCGCTCGGCGGCGCGGTGGTGGCCGAGTTCGAGGGCGGTGAGACGTCGACCGGCGAGCGCGTCTACGAGGTCTTCGTGCCGATGCGGCTGATCGGCAGCGAGGGGGCCTCCGGCGTATTCGAGCTCTACCTCCCCTACGGCCCGATCGCCCGGCAGATCAAGCAGGACCAGAACGAGCTGTTCCCGATCCTGCTCGGCGGGCTCGCGCTGCTCTATCTCGCGCTCTTCCCCGTGGTCTCGCGGGCCTCGCGCCGGCTCCGTCGCCAGGCGTACGAGAGCCACCACCAGGCCCTGCACGACGAGCTGACCGGGCGTGGCGAACCGGCGCCAGCTGCTGCGGAGGCTCGACCAGGAGATCGAGTCCGCGACCCAGTGGCGCAGGTCCTTCGCGCTGCTCCTGCTCGACCTCGACCGCTTCAAGGAGGTCAACGACGCGCTCGGCCACGGCCACGGCGACCGCCTGCTGCGCGACGTCGCGGCGCGGCTCGGGACGACGGTGCGCCAGGGCGACCTGCTCGCGCGGCTCGGCGGCGACGAGTTCGCGCTCCTGCTCGGCGACGTGGTCGACGCCGCCGCGGCCGTGGAGGTGGCCGGCCGCGTGCGCGACGTGCTGCACGACGAGTTCGTGCTCGGCGGCGTGCCGCTGCTCGTGGAGGCGAGCGTGGGCATCGCCCTCTTCCCGGACCACGGCCGCGACGCGGACGAGCTCCTGCAGGCCGCCGACATCGCGATGTACGCGGCCAAGCGCTCGCGCAGCCACTTCGAGCTCTACCAGGCGGACCGCGACACGCGCGGCAGCACCGACAGGGTGACCCGGCTCGGCGAGCTGCGCCGCGCGCTCGCCGAGGAGGAGCTCGTGCTCTTCTACCAGCCGAAGGTCGACCTCCGGCAGGGCGACGTGGCGGGCGTGGAGGCGCTGATCCGCTGGCAGCACCCGGAGCACGGGATGCTCCCGCCGATGGAGTTCCTGCCGCTCGCGGAGCAGTCGGGCCTGATCACCTCGCTGACGAGCTACGTGATCTCGGCGGCGCTGCGCCAGAGCCGCGAGTGGAGCTTCGAGGGCCTCGTGGTCCCGGTGGCGGTCAACGTCTCGGAGCGCAGCCTGCTCGAGCCGCGCTTCCCGAATGAGGTCGAGGGGCTGCTCGAGCGCTGGGAGGTTCCCGGGCGAGCGGCTCCAGCTCGAGCTGACCGAGCGCGGCCTGATCGGCGACCTGGCCACCGCCACCGACGTGATCGAGCGGCTCAGGGCGCTCGGCGTGCGGATCTCGGTCGACGACTTCGGAACGGGCTACTCCTCCCTCGCGCGGCTCGTCGAGCTGCCGATCCAGGAGCTCAAGATCGACCGCTCGTTCGTGATGGACATGGACGGCGACGGCCCCGGAGCGGCCATCGTGCGCTCGACGATCGACCTCGGCCACCACCTCGGCATGGAGGTCGTGGCGGAGGGTGTCGAGACCGAGGCGCAGCTGCGCGAGCTGCGGACCCTCGGCTGCGACCTGGCCCAGGGCTACCACCTCCTGCGCCCGCTGCCGGCCGACGAAGTTCTCGCCTGGCTGCGCGAGCGCGAGCAGGCCCTGCGCTCACCGCTGGCAAGCTAAGCCGCGCAACATGCGCTCACATGTCGAGGAACTGATCGGCTTCGGCCGCCGTGCCCTGGGACGCTTCGTCGAGGTCGAGGGCGCGCAGCAGGCCACGCTGATGGCCGCGCAGGCGTTCACGTCGCTGGTCCCGTTCCTCGTCGTGGTCGCCGCCTTCGGTCCCGGCGAGGGGGACATCGGGGACAAGCTCGTCGAGCGCTTCGACCTCCACGGTCGGTCGGAGGACAACGTTCGCGCGCTGTTCGCTTCCGGCGCCGAGACCCGCAGCGCGGTGCCCTGGGTCGCCGTCGGCATCCTGCTGGTGTCCGCGATGTCGTTCGCGCGGGTGACCCAGAAGATGTTCGAGCAGGCCTACAAGCTCCCGCCCAGCGGCATCGCCGGCGCGTGGCGGGGGATCGTCTGGCTAGCGGGCTTCACGGTCCTGGCCAGCATCGCCGGGCCCCTGCGCGAGGAGCTTTCAGACGTCGGCGGGGTGGCGCTGGCGGTTGGCGCTTCCTCGGTCAGCGGCTTCGTGCTCTGGCTCTGGACGCCGAGCATTCTGCTGGCGCACATGGACTGGCGGAGCGCCGCTCCGGGGGCGCTTGTCAGCGGGCTGTTGACGGGCATCGCGACCGTGGGCTCGGCGATCTACATCCCGATTGCCATGGAATGGTCATCCGACCGCTATGGGTTGATCGGCGTGGCCTTCACCCTGCAGTCGTGGCTGCTCGCGATGGGCTTCGTCGTGGTGGTCGGCGCCGTGGTCGGAGCGATTGTCGTGTCCGAGCGTCTCGCCCGCCGGGCTTCTCAGTAGCGCCGGCGCAGCAGCCGCCGCGCGGGCGGCCGGCGGAAATTCGCCTGCCCGAGCGCCGCATTGACGCCGACGAGCGCCAGCTCGGCCACGGCCGTGCCCGTGCTCAGCATGTTCACGCGCTTCTTCAGGCGGGCGGCGCGCTCGGGGGTGCCGGGCGAGGGCGTGTTGCCGTCCTCGAGCGGGACCGCGCCGTCCGGCACGGTGCTCGCGAAGCGCATCCCCGCCACGGCGGTTGCGATCCCAGAGACGGCGACCGCCGCGACAGCGGCGTCCTTTGCCGTCGCGAGCGTCCGCTCGCGGCCCGACAGGGCGCTCGGCCGTGCCTCGTTCGCGCGCGCGCCGGCCCAGCCGGCCACCACGGCCGCGAGCGAGACGGACTGAATCCAGCCGTAGCGGCGCCAGGCGCGGTTGACGACCTGGCCGCGCTCGCTCTCCTGGCCGACGTCCGCCAGCGCCGGGTGCATCGCCAGCCGGCCGAACAGGTTGCCGCCGAGCAGGGCCGCGAGGCCCACGTCATGGGCCGCGCGACCGAGGCTCGAGACAGTGTCAGATGGAATCCGTATCGAGGGCATGTCCGTGGCGTACCCGGTGTGCGCGGTGCTATGCGGTCGCCTCGGCCGTCAGCCGCGCCATGCGCTCCGCAGTCAGGCGCAGGAAGCGCAGCTGCTCGCGGCGGCCGAAGAGCCGGAAGCCGAGGCGGATGAAGGGATTGCCGCCCCCGGAGGGCTGGGCGAAGGAGGCGATCCGGAACAGCACCTCCTCGTCCGAGAAGCACCAGACCTGCCAGTCCATCTGGCCGCGCTCGACGTGCCCCTCGAGGGTCCGGTAGTTCCAGCCGAACACCCGTCCCTCGCGACCGTCGAGCTCGCGCGTCTCGTCGTAGACGTCTCCCACGCGCACCCCGACGGGGATTCGCAGCAGGTGGAAGTGCAGGACGAGCAGCATGGTGCGCCGCTCGAGCGGCTCGTCGCGGTCGAAGATGCCCTCGACGATCGACGGCTCGGCGAAGTCGTAGTTGCGCGCGATGCGGCAGGCCGCCTCGAAGCTGCCGGGCGCGAGCGGCATGCGGACGTCGTCGGAATACCAGCCGTTCTCGGGGGTGTAGTCCTCGCGGCGCGGGAGGTCGAAGTTGACCTCGCGCTCGCGCATCTCGTCGAGCTGGCGGCCGCGGTCGACCGCCTTCGGGGGTTGCACCCTGCGTGTCCGGATCGCGAGCCGTCCCTGCCGGCGGCCACCCGAGAGGTCGACGACGCGCTCGAGGAAGGACGTCCACATGTGCATCTGGACCTCCTTCGACATGCGCAGCCGGTCGTAGAGCAGCTCCGAGAGCTTGTCGCCGCTCCGGGCCCAGGACTCGATCCGGAACTCGAGCGGATCCCCGTCCCGCACGCTG
Organism: uncultured Thermoleophilaceae bacterium; assembly: GCA_963808775.1. GTDB lineage: Bacteria > Actinomycetota > Thermoleophilia > Solirubrobacterales > Thermoleophilaceae > JACVRW01. The sequence continues at coordinate 226,808 of CAWEGR010000004.1, read as the reverse complement.
AACTCGATCTGGCCGGCCTCGAGATGGCCCGCGAGCGTGGCGAGCCTGAAAGAGCGCGGCGAGGTCTCGACCACCCGCACGGGGCCGTCCCAGGGGCCGGGCATGCGCACCACGTACTCGTCGCCGGCCCGCATCTCGCCCTCGGGGCCGCGCACCTTCTGGAAGGTGCCGAACTCGCTCGGCGCCGGCCTGTCGGGGTCGGCACGCACGAGGCCCATGAGCTCCTCGGCGCCGAGCTCGGGCTCCGCGATCCGCACGGAGTACACCCTGTGGAAGTGAGGGCCCGAGCCGGACCGCGCGCGCTGGAGGTCCTCGGTGTCAAACCCCTCGGGCAGGCTCGGGGGAGCATCGGCGTCCCAGCTGCCCTCCTCCTCGCTGCGCGACATCGGGGTGGTGCGCCAGAGGTAGCGCCAGGAGGTGAGCGCGATCCCGACCGGCCAGCGGGTGGCGGTCGTGACGCGGCGGAACGCCGTCTGCCTGTGCTTGCCCGGCACGGCTCCCTGGTTACCCGCTCGCCCTCGGGGTATCCCGAGATCGTGCTCGAACGGCTGCACGATTGGCATTTCCAGGCGCTCTCGCGTCGGATCGATCGGACTCTGCGTCGCGCTCTGGATCCGCGCGAAGACCCTCGATCAGGACGAGCGCGGCAACGCCGAGCGGCGTGCCCTGTTCGTCGGGCTCTGGCCGCCGACGCTGTGGCTCATGGGAGAGACGCTGGAGCGCCGGCGCGCTCATCGCGCTCCTCCGCGAGCGCTGCGCGCAGCGTCTCGGTTAAGGGACGCGGTTCGATAGGGAACAGGCGGGCCGGTTCCGGGTCCGTGACGACGGTGGGGGAGCTCAGACTCTCGATCAGCGGCCGCACGACGCCCGCGTCGACGGGCGTCACGAGCCCGATCCAGAGCGACGAGAGCCAGGGCGTGAGCAGCGGAACGGACAGCCGCGGCCGGTGGGGGCGCCCGAGCGCGTCCGCCATCTCGTCGAGCATCTCGGCGTAGCTCAGCACGTCCGGGCCGCCGATCTGCACCTCCCGCCCCGTGGACTCCTCCACCTCGGGCGCCTGTGCGAGGTAGGCGAGCACGTCGTCGATCCCGATCGGCTGCGTCTTCGTGGAGAGCCAGGCGGGCGCGATCATGACCGGCAGGCGCTCGACCAGGTAGCGCAGTGTCCTGTAGGACTCGCTGCCCCTGCCGACGACCATGCCCGCCCGGAAGTGGGTGAGCGGCGGGCCCTTCTCCTTCAGGATCGCCGCGGTCTCGTACCGGGCGCGCAGGTGCCGGGACGCGCGACCGTCGCCGAGCCCGCCCAGGTAGACGGTGCGGCCGACGCCGTCGTCGCGGGTCGCCTCGGCGAAGCCTGCGGCCGCGCGCCGCTCGCGCTCGACGAAGTCGCCGCGGTTGCCGCGGCCCATCGAGTGGATCAGGTAGTAGGCGACGTCGACGTCGCGCCCGATGCCCGCGAGCGATCCGCGCTCGAGCACGTCGCCCTCCCACAGCTCGGCGCCGCGCTCCTCGAGCCCGCGGGCCCGCGAGCGGTCGCGCACGAGGCAACGCACATCGGCGCCGTCGTCGAGGAGGCGCTCGGCGAGCCGCTCGCCGACGAAGCCGGTGGCGCCTGTCACGAGCGCGCGCATCAGTCGGCGAGGGCGGCCACGCCCTGATCCGATCCGTCGCCGTCGCGGAAGAAGTCCCAGAGCTCCACGCGGTTGCCGTCCGGGTCGCTGAAGTAGATCGAGAGATCGCCGCCCGGATGCTCGACCGGCCCCTCGACCTCGATGCCCTCCGCGCGCAGGCCGGACGCGAGCCGCTCGAGCGTGCCGCGGCGCGCGGACAGCGCGAAATGCACGTGGCGCCCGCCGCGGTCCCGGTGCTCCTTGTGGCCGGGCGACCAGATGCCGAGCCGCGCGCGCTCGCCGGCGGCCAGCCACACGCGGTCATCGCGCTGCTGCAGGGTGTCGAGCCCGAGCCCGTTGTAGAAGCGCCTGAGCCGCGTCACGTCCTCAGTCTCGAGCACGAGCTCGCAGATGCCGTCGACCGGGCTCACCGCATCGCCTCGAGCAGACGGGCGGTGATCGCCGTGGCGAGCCGCAGCTGGGAGTCGGACCGCGGCGAGGGCTCGTCCGCGAGCCGCGCCCGCAGGGTCGCGGCGATCTTCGGATCCACGGGTGCGGCGATGCTCGCCGCGACCTCGGCGGACTCGCGGACGACCACCGGGTCGACGCTCAGCAACAGCTCGAATTCGCGCTCCTCGTCACGCGGCGGCGCGGCGGCGGGCGGCTCCCAGGCGACCATCGTGGCCGCATGCCCGGGGGCGAGGCAGATCAGTCCCCACTCGCGTGCGATGGGGTGCGTGCGGTCGACGGGGAGCTCGGCGGCGGCGCCGCGCGGCCGCCGCAGGCGCTTGAAGTCCGCGAAGGCGAAGGCGACCTCGCAGCCGCGCGCGAGCTCGTTCCAGCGCGGCTCCGCCTGGCGGTAGAAGCGCTCGCGCTGAAAGGAGCCGATCAGGATGCCGCGCTCCGCGTGTGAGGCGCTCTCGTCCTCGATCGCATGGGAGAGATGGATCATCTCGCGCTTTCGCGCCCTCATCGGCAGCAGGTCGGGACGCTGCGCCCGCAGCCGCGCGAAGAGCGAGGGGATCTCCGTGGAGGCGCCGCGCGAGCGCTCGATCGCGACCGCGAGCGCGGTGCCGCGATCGCGCTCCTCGACGACCCGCAGGAGGCGCTCGACGTCCTCCTGCCCGTAGCGCCGATGGCCGCTCTGTGTTCGCCGGGGCTCGGGGAAGCCGTAACGGCGCTCCCACGCGCGCAGGGTCGCCTCGCCGAGGCCGGTGGCCTCGACGACGTCTCCGATGCTGAGATCTCTTGATTCCAAAGCTCTACACTATGTATAGGTTTATCTGTACAGTATCTGGATACCCGCAGCACGTCAACGGAAACCGAGCGCACTGTGACCGACCTCTCCGACCCCCGTCAGTTTGAAGCCGCCTACCAGCGGCTCGCCCCCCGCGCCTTCGTGGTGGCGCTGTCCGTCCTGAAGGACCCCGCCGCCGCCGAGGACGTGGTGCAGGACCTGTTCCTCGGGCTCTGGCGCAATCCGCGCTCGTACGACCCGAGCCGAGGCTCGCTCGAGACCTACATCGGCGTTCTCGCCCGCAGCCGCGCGATCGACCGCGGCCGCTCGCGAGGTGCGCGCGAGGCGGCGCGCATGCGGCTCGCGAGCCAGGTGCGGCCGGCCGAGGCGGATCGGGAGCCGCCCGCCGAGCACGCGGCGATCGAGCGCGAGCAGCGGCGCAGGCTGCTGTCCGCGGTCGACGACCTGCCCGAGTCCCAGCGTGAGGCGATCCTGCTCTCCTACGTCGGCGGGCTGAGCGCGAGCGAGATCGCGCGGCGGCGCGCGGTTCCGCTCGGCACCGCAAAGAGCCGCATCCGCATCGGGCTCGCGCGGGCGCGCGAGCGGCTCGGGGAGGCCGCCTGAACACCCTCGAGCGGGAGCAGCTCCTTCCGCTCTCGCCGGATGAGGCCTTCGCGTTCTTCGGCGACGCCCACAACCTCGAGGCCATCACGCCTCCGTGGCTTCGCTTCAGGGTCCTGACGCCCGCCCCCATCGAGATGCGCGAGGGGACGCTGATCACCTATCGCCTGAGCCTGCGCGGGCTGCCGATCCGCTGGCGCACGCGCATCGACGTCTGGGAGCCGGGCGTCCGCTTCGTGGACCGCCAGCTGCGCGGCCCCTACCGCTTCTGGCACCACACGCACTCCTTCCGCGCGGTCGACGGTGGCACGATGATGAACGACGTGGTGCATTACTCCCTGCCGCTCGGCGCTCTCGGCCGGCTCGCCCACGCGGTCGCGGTCCGCGGCGAGCTCGAGCGGATCTTCGACTTCAGGCGCGACGCCATCGCGGCGCGCCTCGGCGGCCCGTGAGCGGCGACATCCTCGTGGGCGTGTCGTCGTGCCTGCTCGGCGAGCAGGTGCGCTACGACGGCGGGCACAAGCGCAACGCCTTCCTGATCGACGACCTCGCGCGACATGTCCGCTTCGTGCCCGTCTGCCCGGAGGTGGGGATCGGGCTCGGGACGCCGCGCGAGCCGATCAGGCTCGTCCGCGCTGCGGGCGCGACGCGCCTCGTGGGCCAGAGCGGGGCGGATCACACCGGCGCGATGCGGGACTACGCCGCGGCCACCGTCGCAGAGCTGCGGCGCCGGGACCTGTCGGGCTACGTGCTCAAGAAGGGGTCGCCGAGCTGCGGCCTCGAGCGCGTGAAGGTCTGGAACGAGGAGGGGACGGGGGCCACCCCGGACGGGCGCGGGATCTTCGCCGAGGCGCTCGTCGAAGCCCTGCCCGAGCTCGCCGTCGAGGAGGAGGGGCGCCTGAACGACGCCGCGCTGCGGGAGCACTTCGTGGATCGCGTGTTCGCGCACGCCCGCGTGCGCGACTTCTTCGGCGAGCCCTGGAGCGCCGAGGGGCTGATCGCGTTTCACTCGGCCGAGAAGATCGCCGCGATGGCGCACGACGTCGAGGGCGCGCGCGAGCTCGGCAGGCTCGTGGCGCGCGTCCGAGAGCTGCCGCCGGACGAGCTGGCCGGCCGCTACCGCGAGCTGCACGCGCGCGCGTTCGCCCGCCCCGCCACTCCCGGGCGCCAGGCGAACGCCCTGCAGCACCTCGCGGGACACCTGAAGGACGCGCTCGACTCCGCCGACCGCGAGGAGCTGCGCGTGGCGATCGAGGATTACCGCACCGGCCTCGTGCCGGTGGCCGTGCCGCTCGCGCTGCTCGGCCGCCACCTGCGCGCGGCGGGGGCCGAGTGGGCGGGCGGCCAGTCCTATCTCGATCCGTATCCGAAGGATCTCGGCCTGCGCGGGGTCATCGCCCGTAGCGCTCGAAAGCCTCCTGGCGGGCCTGCGAGCGGTCGATGACCGGCTCGGGATAGTCGCGGCCGATGACGCAGCCGGTCTCCTCCTGGAGCGCCTGCGGCATCTCCCAGGGCTCCGCGAGGTGCTCGCCGGGCACGTCGCGCAGCTCCGGCACGTAGCGGCGGACGTACTCGCCGTCCGGATCGAAGCGCTCCTGGTGGCGAGTCGGGCTGTAGAAGCGGCGGAAGAACGGTTGAGGGTCGACCCCGACGGACGCGATCCACTGCCAGTTGCCGTTGTTGTTTGCCTCGTCCCCGTCGATCAGGTGCCGCATGAAGTGGCGCTCGCCCCAGCGCCAGTCGATGCCGAGGTCCTTCGTCAGGAACGAGCCGACGACGAGCCGGCAGCGGTTGTGCATCCAGCCCTCGCGGCGCAGCTGGCGCATGCCCGCGTCGACGAGCGGGAAGCCGGTGCGGCCCTCGCACCACGCCTCGAAGCGGCGCTCCGCGCGACTCCAGGCGATGCGCCCGCGGTAGCGCTCCTGGAACTCGGAGCGCGCGTTCCTCGGAAAGTTGAGGAGCACGTGGTGGTAGAAGTCGCGCCAGGCGAGCTGGCGCCGGAACGCCTCCGGCGTTCTTGCCGCGCGGCAGGCGCGCCTCGAGCTCGCGCGGAGACACGCAGCCGAAGTGCAGGTAGGCGGACAGGCGCGACGTCCCCTCAGCGGCGAGCGTGTCGCGGCCCCGGTCGTAGTCGCGCACGGCGTCGTCGAGGAAGCGCTCCATGCGCTCGCGGCCGGCCCGCTCGCCGCCCGGCAACGCATCCTCGGCCTGCGCCTCGAGGCCGAGCTGATCGAGTGACGGCAGCTCGCCGCGGTCGAGCCCGGGCGGCATGCGCGGGAACTCGCCCGGAGCGTCGAGGACCTCGCGGCGCGGGACCGCGAGCCAGGAGCGGTGGAAGGGCGAGAAGACCGTGTACGGCTTCCCGGCTCCCGTGCGGATCGCGTCCAGGTCGTCGACCGCGTGCAGGCCGGGGTGCGCGTGCGGCTCGACTCCCTCGTCGCGCAGGGCGCGCTCGACGCGGGCGATGCGCCTGCGCGCGAACGGCCCCGTGTCGGCGCTGAAGTGAAGCTCGCTCGCGCCGGCGTCTCGGGCCAGCCGGGGCAGCTCGCGCTCCGGCGGCCCGTTTCGGACCACGAGCCGGCCTCCGAGCCTCTCGTCGAGGTCGGCGAGGCACTCGAGCATGAAGCGCGTCCGGTTGCCGCTCGCGTGGCGGCCGTGGAGCAGCCGCTCGTCGAGGCAGAAGACCGGCACGACCGCGCCGCCGCGATCGAGCGCCGCCGCGAGGGCGGGGTGATCGTGGACGCGCAGGTCGCGTGTGAGCCAGAGAAGCGCGGTCACCGGCGGCTGAAGCCACGCGAGCTGACGGCGTCGAGCACGAAGGAGGGCGCGCCCGCGAGCGCCTTGCCGATGCGGCTCCGCCCTGGGGGCTCGAGCGTGCGCCTGTCGGCCTCGATCGCGTCGACGATCCGCTCCGCCCACTCGGCAGGCTCCATCCACTGCCAGCCCGACGAGTCCGTGTGGCCGTCGAAGTCCTCGGCGGCGCCGCGCAGCATGCCCGTGTCGACTCCGCCCGTGATGATCTCGAGGGTGCTGACGCCCGTCCCGCGCAGTTCGCGGCGCAGGCACTCGTTGAAGGCGCTCACGCCGGCCTTCGACGCCGCGTAGGTGCTGACGCCGGGGAAGTGGAGGTAGCCGACGATGCTCGAGTGGTTCACGATCTTGCCCGAGCCGCGGCGCAGCATGAGCGGAAGGACCCGGCGTGTCAGGTGAGCGAGCCCGGCGAGGTTGACCTGGAAGACCTCGTAGATCGAGTCGATCTCCTGGCGCTCGAGCTGGCCTCCGGAGAAGGCGCCGGCGTTGTTCACGAGCGCGTCGACCGCGCCGAGCTCGGCGCCGAGCGCGTCGCAGCACTCGTCGATCGACGCCTGCGAGGAGAGGTCCATCCGCACCGGAGTCACGGACGCGCCTCCCCTCGCGGCGTCGTCGAGGCTGCGCCTCCCGGCGAGCACGCGCGCCCCGCGATCCGCGAGCTCCGCCGTGATGGCGGCGCCGATGCCGCGGCCAGCTCCCGGTCACGAGGAAGGTCGAGCCCTGGATCTCCACACCCTCACTACGTGCGCGCGCCGCGTTCGGATCGCCGCGGTGCGCAACTGGTTTGGGGCGCGGGGAACCGGAAAGCGCGGTCCCATGACAACCATCGAAGAGTCAATCGAAGTCGAGGCCCCGCTCGACACCGTGTACAACCAGTGGACTCAGTTCGAGGAGTTCCCGCGCTTCATGGAGGGCGTCGAGGAGGTCCGGCAGATCGACGACACCCACCTGCACTGGGTCGCCGAGTTCGGCGGCTCGCGCCACGAGTGGGACGCCGAGATCACCGAGCAGAGGCCGGACGAGCGCGTGGCCTGGCGCAACACCGAGGGCAAGGACAACGCGGGCGTCGTCACCTTCCACCGCCTGGACGACGACACCACGCGCATCATGGTCCAGATGGACTTCGTTCCCGAGGGCATCAAGGAGCGCATCGGTGACGCGATCGGCGCTCCGGACCGGCGCGTGAAGGGCGACCTGAACCGCTTCAAGGAGCTCGTCGAGACCCACGGGTCGGAGACGGGCGCCTGGCGCGGCGAGGTCAAGCGCCCGGACGAAGCGTGATCCCGCGGGCCTCGAGCTGATCGCGTAGGCGGATCAGCGCGAGGTCCTTCGCCTTGGCCTCGAGCATCACGTCGAAGTCGAGATCCCGCGCCGTCTCGAGGAGAAACCCCTCGAACGCGATCGGGTCGACGAGGTCGGCGTGGGCTCGGGGCTGCGGCAGGCTCAGCGAGCGCTCGACACGGCGGCCGACCCTCCGGCTGCGCGGCTCGGCCGCCGTCTTCGGCGACGAGTAGTGGATCTTCGGCATCGCGCCGTCCGGCCAGGTCGCGAGCGCCAGCTCGAGAGCCTCGCGCGGCGGGATGCCCGCGGGGTCGTGGCAGTAGTGGTGCAGAGCGTCCCAGACGACCGGTCGCCCGATCCGGCCGCTCAGCTCGAGTACGTCCCGCAGCCCGAAGCTGCGGTCGTCGTTCTCGACCACGAGCCGCGCCCGCGCGGCCTCGGAGAGCGCCTCGAAGCCGGACTCGAAGCGGTCGAGTGCCGCCGGCACGCCTCCGGCCGCCCCGCCCACGTGCAGGACGACCACTGACTCGGGGCCGAGCCCCATGCCGTCCATCAGCTCGGCCTGGACCTCGAGCTCATCGAGGGCGAGCCGCCTCGTACGCTCGTCCTCCGAGTTCAGCACCGTGTACTGCCCCGGATGGCTCGACAGCCGGATGCCGAGCTCGCGCGCGAGCTCTCCGGTCCGCGCGAGCTCCTCGGCGCACTCCTGCGGCTGGCCGCGGAACTCCGGCAGGTCCGGATGCGATGCGTACGGCGCGAGCCCGGTGGCCATGCGGTACATGCGGATGTCGTTCTCGTCGCAGTACTCGAGCACGCGGCCCAGGCGCTCGAGCGAGGTGCGCAGGTGCGGCCCCGACTGCCAGCGGCGGGTGTCGTGCGACGGCAGGCCGCCGCCGCCCAGCACCTTGACGGCGAAGCCGAGACGCACGCGGCTCAGGCGGTCGGGCCGCGCAGCACGGAGTCCGAGGAGTGGCCCGGGTCGCCGTCCGCGGGTTCACGCGAGATGTCGAGGAAGTCGAACCGCGACGGGTCCACGGGAAGCGGCACGTCGAGCTCGGCCTCGCCGGACTCGGGCACCTTGAAGGAGCCGAGCGAGACCAGCTCGCCGTCCTCCCCGAGCAGCCAGAGCTCGTAGAAGTCGTCGGCCGTGCTCGGTTCGAGCCCGCTGACCCGCACGCTCGCGCCCTGGCCGGGCTCGAGGGCGATGGTGCCCCCGGCCTCGCCCGTGGTGCCCTCGAGCGGGTCGAGCACCACGCGGACCGCATCGGCCGGCTCGGTGCTCTCGTCGTCTCCCGAGAGGAGGAGTCCTCCGCCGATCCCGGCTGCCACGAGCGCGACCGACGCGAGCGCTGCAACCGCCGGACGCATGACGAGGCGACGTCCCGCCCGACTGCGCGCGGGAGCTTCCTCGCGCCACGGCGGCGGAGGCGGCACGGGCCGGTCCCACGCCTCCGCGGGAAGCTGCTCGAGCCGGCGCGCGAGATCGTCGAGCGAGGGATCGCTCATTCCGCCACCCCCTCCTCCTGCTCGATCAGGTCACGCAGGCGCCCGAGTGCGGCGACCATGCGCATCTTCACGGTGCCGAGCGCGACCCCGGTCCGCTCGCTGATCTCCGACTGACTGAGCCCCTCGTAGAAGCGCAGCCTCAGCAGCTCGGCCTCCTCGGCGCGCAGCCGCGAGAGCAGGTGGGCGACCCGCCAGCGCTCGACGAGCGCGTCCGGATCGAGCTCCGGGTCGCGGTCCTCCGCGAGCTTTGGCTCCGCGGACGGGTCGCGCGGCTCCGGCCGCCTGCGCCGCAGCTCGTCGATCGCGCGGCTGCGCGCGATGGTCATGATCCAGGTGAGGACGCTCGCCCGCTCCGGGTCGTACTCCGGGGCTCGCTGCCAGACCTCGAGAAAGACCTGCTGGTGGACGTCCTCCGCGCTGCCGCGGTCGCCGATCATGTTGATCAGGAAGCCGAGCACCGTCGGCGCGTACTCCTCGTAGAGCCGGTCGAGCCCGGCGCGGTCGCGACGGCGAAGGAAGGTTCCCGCACGGGTCCGAATCGGCGTCGCGAGCACCGCGGTCGTCATCTCAGGGGATACGGACGGGACCGCTCCCGAGGTTGCCCAACCGATCGCCGGGCGCGGCCCGTAGGAGCCGTGAGATGGCAATCGACGACGGAGGTATGACGTGAGACGGTGCAGCATGCTCGTGGCCGCGGCGATCGTAGCGGCGGCCCTGGTGGCCGCTCCGGCGGCGTCCGCGGCGAAGGTCAGGCTCGCGGGCGGGGCCACGACGCTGAAGCTCTACGACGGCACGGCGCGGGCCCTCGCGGGGGCAGGGGCGAGCGTCGTCCCGCTGACGCCCGCGAAGCTGCGCTCCGGCGCGGTGGCGTTCCCGATCACCGGCGGCGCGATCGACCCGGCGAGCGCTGCGGGCCGCATCGACCATTCGGGCGGGCTCGCGTTCCGCGCGGGCGGCAAGCGCGTGGCGATCAGGAACTTCCGCGTCCACGTCGGATCGCGGCGCGCGATCCTGACCGCGGCGGCGGGCGGCTCGCGCCTGACGGTGCTGTCGCTCGACCTGTCGCGCGCGAGGGTGAGCCGGCCCGGCCTCGGCACGCGGGTCAGCGGCGTGCGCGCCGTGCTCGCGGGCCAGGCGGCCAGGGCGCTCAACGCCGCGTTCGGCGTCCACCTGTTCCGCAGGGGCCTGCCGATCGGCAAGGTGGCGGTGAACGCCCTGCCGGCGGAGGTCGCGCTCGCGGGCGGGTCGACCGCGCTCGCGCTTGATTCGGGTGCGGCGGCCGCTCTGGCGTCGCTCGGCATCACCGCCGGCGTGGTCGCCCCGGGCAGCGCCGAGTCCGACGGGCTCAACTTCCCGATCACGGGCGGAAGGGTGGACGCCGAGTCGTTCGCCGGCCGGATCCGGCACTCGGGCGGCCTCAGCCTGACGAAGGGCTCGACCGTCGTCGAGCTGACCCGGTTCACGATCAACGTCGACGCGGATCCGGACCTGACCGCGCTCGTGGGCGGTCAGCGTGTGTCGATCCTCGATCTCGACCTGTCCGCGCTCGAGGCGAGGGTCAGGGGCCGGCGCGTCACGCTGAGCGGCGTGCGGGCGACCCTGACCGCCGGCGCGGCGGCGGCCCTGAACCAGGCGTTCGGCACGTCCGCATTCACGTGCGGGCCTCGCCATCGGCACCGCCACGGTCAAGGCGCGGGCGCTCTAGAGATCCCCACAGGTCACGCCGTCCCGCCGCCCGCCTCGTCGCGGGCGGCGCGGGCGGTGTGGACGGCGAGCCCGTCGTTCAGGTCCTCGAGCAGCTCCCGCAGCCGCGCCATCTTGCGCGCGCCGAGAAGCTGCGTCCACTCCGCCTCGATCTCGCGCAGCGCCCGGCGCGCGGTCGCATAGAGCCGCCGGCCCCGCTCGGTCGGTCGCACGAGCCTGGCGCGCCGGTCCGCGGGATCCGCGACCCGTTCCACGTACCCGTGCCGCTCGAGGTGCGCCACGAGCTCGCCCATCGACTGCTTCGTGATCTGCGCCCGCCTGGCGAGCTCGCTCACGCTCGTGCCCCCGGGGTCCAGGTAGGCGAAGACGTCGCCGTGCGGTGCGCGCACGTCCGGATGGCCGCGCGCGGCAATGCGGCGGTGAAGCTCCTCCGAGCCGAGCCGGAAGGGCTCTCGGAACAGCAGGCCGAGATTGTGACGAGACTCACTCATAAAAGACAGGTAGCCTGTCTATAGTACCCGCATGGGATTTCTGACCATCGCTCGCATCGACGGCGACCCGGACGTGCTGATCGAGGGCTACCGCGGCACCGCGGCGCTCATGGACGGCGTGGGGCATGACCACGGGCTGGTGCTGCATGCTGCCGCGCAAACCTCCGAGGGCCTCCTGATCGTGAACCTGTGGCCCTCCGAGGAGGGATCGCAGTCGGCCGCGGCGGATCCGCGCCGGCACTCGGCGCTCGCGCGCCACGGCGTCTCGGCCGGGGAGCCAGCGCAAGGAGCACCACGTGCTCGAGCGCTACGTCATCGAGCCCTAGCGGCCGAGTACGCCCGCTTCGTCCGGGTAGATCTCTCGCTCACACCGACCCGAGGACGTGGGCGTGAACGCACGCAGGTACGGAAGCTATCGCCGGGCAATGGAGCTGCTGAGTGGCGCGGAGGCGCGCTGGCTGCCCGACGGCGGATGCGAGATTCTGCACGAGGTCGCGGAGAGCATGCTGCTCTGCCGCGAGGACGACCCCGAGGTCGTGGTCGAGCTGCGCCGCGACGCCGCCGCGACGGTGGGCGAGCTGACGGATGCCGGGCTGCTGTCGCCCGACGACGGGCCGCGAGCTCATCGCCCTCCTGCTCGCGATGGGACCGCCGCTGCCGCGGGCGGAGCAGGTCGGATGAGCGTCGCCACGACAGCCGGGTCCATCTGGATCGAGACAGGTGAGCGAGTGCCGGAGCTGCCTCGGCTCGAGAGGGACGTCGACGCCGACCTCGCGGTCATCGGCGGCGGCATCGTGGGCGTGACCACGGCTCTGATCGCCGCCGAGGCCGGCGCGCGGGTGGTTCTGGTCGACGCGGGTCGCATCGGTCATGGGGTCACGGGCCACACCACGGCAAAGATCACGTCGCAGCACGGGCTCGTATACGCGCGCCTGCGCTCGCGCTTCGGCACCGAGGCCGCCCGCACCTACGCGCAGGCCAACGAGGCGGCGCTCGAGTGGATCGCGGAGCGGGTCGAGCGCCACGCGATCGATTGCGATTTCCGTCGCCGGGCCGCCTACGCCTACCTCGAGCCGGGCTCGGCGCGCTCGAAGCTGGAGGACGAGCTCAGGGCCGCCCGCGAGGCCGGCCTGCACGCCGAGCTCGTCGAGCGGATCGACCTTCCCTACCCGGTGGAGGCCGCGCTGCGTTTCTCGAATCAGGCGGAGTTCCACCCCCACCGCTACCTGCTGGGGCTGCTCGCCCGCCTCGACGAGCTCGGCGCCCGCGTCTTCGAGCACACCCTCGCTGCACAGGTGGATGCCCACGAGGGCTGCGTGGTGAGGACACCGGGCGGCTCGATCAGGGCCGGCCGGGCGGTCGTGGCCACGCACTATCCCTTCCTCGACCGCTCGCTCGCGTTCGCGCGCGTGCACACCGAGCGCTCGTACGCCATCGCCTGCCGGATCGAGGGCGCTCCGCCCGAGGGCATGTTCATCTCGGCCGAGTCGCCGACCCGCTCGATTCGCTCCGTACCGGTTGCCGGCGAGGAGCTCCTGCTCGTCGGCGGCGAGGGTCACCGCACCGGCCAGGGCGGCGACACGGCGAGCCGCTACGAGACGCTCGAGCGCTTCGCGCGCGAGCACTGGGACGTGCGGTCGGTCGACTACCGCTGGTCCTCCCAGGACGGCATCACGCTCGACGGCGTCCCCTACGTCGGCCGCGTGACGCCCCGCAACGAGCGTCTCCTGATGGCGACCGGCTTCGCGAAGTGGGGGATGACGGGTGGCACGGCGGCGGCGATCGCGCTGGCGAATCTGCTCGAGGGCCGCAGGACGGACGCCGCTCGGCTATTCGACCCCGTCCGCCTGAAGCCGCTCACGGCCGGACCGAAGCTGCTCGAGGAGAACGCGCGCATCGGCCTCCGGTTCGCCTGGGACCGCATCTCGAAGCGCGGAGGGCGACCGCTCACGGAGCTCGCCCCGGGAGAGGGCGACATCGTCGAGCACGACGGCGAGCCGGTTGCCGGCCACCGATACGACGACGGCCGGCTCGTGGCCGTCTCAGCCGTCTGCACGCACCTCGGCTGCCGCGTCAACTGGAACAGCGCGGAGCGAAGCTGGGATTGTCCCTGCCACGGCTCGCGCTTCGATCCCGAGGGCAACGTGCTCGAGGGCCCCGCCGTCCGCCGGCTCGAGCGCAAGCCGGTCTGAGGGGTGAACCGCTGGCCGCGCATGCCGGCGCTCGTCACCGGCATCGGGCTCGGCGGGTTCCTCGACGGGATCGTGCTGCACCAGCTGTTTCAGTGGCACCACATCCTCACGGCCAGCGGCGATCACCCGAGCACAACCGTCTCCGGACTCGAGGACAACACGTTCGCCGACGGCCTCTTTCACATCGCGACCTGGCTGTTCGTGACGGCGGGCCTGTTGCTGACCGTGCGCGCCTGGCGCAGGGACGAGTTCGCTCCACCGTGGCGAGGTCACATCGGGATGCTTCTGGCGGGCTGGGGCGTGTTCAATCTCGTCGAGGGCCTGGTTGACCATCAGCTGCTCGGAATCCACCACGTCCGCGACGACCTCGGCGGGCCGCTCGGCTGGGACCTCGGCTTCCTGGCCTTTGGAGCGGTCCTCGTCCTCGTCGGCCTCGCGCTCGCAGCGAGTCGTCGCCCAGCGATCGCCGGTTGACGCCGCCGGGATTGCGCGAGCGACGGTTACGCGGACCGAGTTGGCTCGCTCGAGGGCGTGATCTCCGTGCGCTGCCGCTCGGCGTCGCCGCTCCCCGCGCGCTGCTCGTCGACCTGCGCGACGAGATCGTTCAGGGCGCGTTCGGGATCCGAGACGCCCTCGGCCTCGAGCGCCGTGACGGTCGTGGGCGCCGGCTTCTCCACCTGCGTGGTCTGAGCTAGCGCCGTCGCGATCACAGCGACGCTGATCAGCGCATGCGCGGCGATCGCGACCCCGAACCAGATCCAGCTCCCCGTCGCGAGCGCGGCGATCACGCCGGCCACGAGCAGCGCTCCGCCGATCAGTAGCACCAGAAGACGCGACGACCCGAATGCCGCGCGTACGCTGCGCGGCCGGCTGTCGATGCTCCGGTCCACGTCGAGGTCCGATTCGCGCAGCGCCTCGTCGCCGACGGCATCCCTCAACTCATCGATCAACAGGTTCCTCGCCTTGCTGCTATCAGTCATGCCGCGCGCCTACCCGGAGCGGGCGCGGCCGAACTGGGGCTAGGCGGGCGGCTCGCGCGCGGGCGGGATGAGGATGCAGCCGGTCGGGCAGCGCACCGGCGGCTCGCGCGGCGGGCAGGTGATCGGGTTGCCGTTCGCATCGCGGCATCCCGTCGGCGCGGGCGGATCGCTCGTGGGCGGATCGGAGGTCGGCGGATCCGCCGGGGGCGGGTCGTCCGTGACGGGCGGCGTGGTGGTGGTGGGCTCGTCGCCCGAGAGCGTCTCGCTTCCGCCGCGCTCCTGCTGCTTTGCCTGGCCCTGGTGGCCGGGCTTCGAGCCGCCTCCGGATGCGGGCGAGTCGGGGCGGCCGTTCGAGGCCGGCGCGTCCGAACCGTCGCTCGAGACCGGCTCGTCCGGATCGCTCGCCGCGACCTGCGGCGCCTTGTCCTGCTTCCCGTCCGCGTCCTTCTTCTGCTTCTTCGCCGGTTCCTTCGGCTCGTCGAGGGCGGGCTCCGTCGCAGCTGCCGGCGTCTCGTCGGCCACGGGGGCGGCCTTCTCGACCGGGGTGCCGTCACGCAGCGCGGACGAGAACACCACGAGCAGGAGGACCGCGGCGAGCCCAGCGGCGAGCAGCAGGTCGAGACGGCGGCGGCGGAACCCCGACGCGCGGGCGCTGCCCGTGGCTCCGCCGGCGCCCGCGCCGCCGCTGCCCGCGCCCGTGCGGGCGAAGCGCGGCTCGTGGCGGGCGATCGCGTCGCTCCAGTCGGCGCCGACGGCCTCCGCGGCATGCGCCATCGTCTCGCGGAAGAGAAGCGGCGCGGCGGCGACCGGAATCCAGGCGCGGTAGGAGACACCCGCCTCCTCCATCGCCTCGCGGCTCAGGCGGCAGGTCTCGCAGTCCGAGATGTGCTCGTCGAGCCAGGGGTCGCCGGAGTCCTCGCCGTCCTGGGTCGCGGCGAGCATCGCCAGCGCGCGCCGGCAGTCATCGGAGGAGGTCGCGATCGAGGCGAGCGCGGTTCCGCGCAGGGCGTCGCGCAGGTTGATGCGGGCGCGCGAGATCAGCTGGGCGACCGAGTTCCGGTTCATGTCCATGATCTCGGCGATCTCGTCGTACGAGAGACCCTCGACCTCACGGAGCGCGAGCACCTCGCGCTGGCGCTCGGGCAGCTGGGCGTTGGCCTCCCGGATCTCCTCCTGCCGCGCCTCGAGCAGCACGTGGCGCTCGGGATCCTCGTCCGGGTCGCCCGGGTCGAAGCCGATCCCGCCGCCGCCCACGCCGGCGCCCACGGTGATCGCGCCCTCGGAGATCGTGTCGCTCGGCTCGGCGCGCTTGCGGCGCTCGATCAGGTCGTAGCAGGCGTGGCGGGCCGAGGTGAACAGGTAGGAGCCGAACGCGAGGTCGCGGCCCTCCATCTTCGGCAGACGCTTGAGGACGTTGACGAACGCCTCCTGGGTGGCGTCGGCCGCGTCGTCCTCCGAGCCCACGATGCGCAGGCAGAGGTTGTACGCGCGCCGCTCGTAGCGGCCGTACAGCTCGGCGAAGGCATCGCCGTCGCCCGCCACGGCGCGCTCCGCGAGCCTTCTCTCCTCCGCGACGAGATCCTCGACCTCGATCACCGCTGTCAAAGTACTACCCCTCCTGGCTGTCCGGGCGCTGGACAGGACGAATGGTTGAGCGAGGGCTGCCACATCCGTCCAACCGGGTCACGGCCCGGAAATTACGGCGCCGGTGTGCCGCTGTCAGTATCGCCCGGGTCTCGACCTGGTCCCATGCTGCGGCATCGGGCCGCGCGCCACTGTGAGGTGGGACACAGGACGCGCCTCAGCGCGCCAGGTGCAGCCCGAGCGCCCGCGGCGCCGCCAGCAGCCCGCGGGTCAGCGGATCGACCGGCTCGCCGAGCTCCGCGGCGCGCTCGGCCCGCAGGAGCGCCGAGCGGACCGTGACGCCTCCGAGCCAGCCGACGGGCTCCGGCGGCACCCAGGCCCCCGGTCCCGAGCCCACCCAGGGCAGCCGCGAGGCGTCGTCGTCGACCTCGCGCGCGAGCGAGGCGAGCGAGCGCGCCGCGAGGTGGGTCGGCCCCACGCCGTTGCCCGTGAAGCCGAAGGCGAAGTGGATGGGGGCGCCGTCGAGGCTCCCCACCTGTGGCAGATGGCTGGGCGAGACGTCGATCGGGCCGCCCCAGGCGCGCTCGATGCGCCGCCCCTCGAGCGCGGGGAACATCGCCAGGAGGTGCCGGGCGACCTCCGCGGCCACGTCCGGGTCGACCTCGATGCGCCCGCGCGTGCGCGCGCCGCACGCCACGCGCCCGCCGCCCCAGCCGAAGGCGATGCGGCCGTCGCGGGTGGTCCGGAAGTAGTGCAGGAGCGTGCGTCCGTCGGTGATGCACTCGCCGCCCGTCCAGCCGAGCTCCTCGAGCACGTCCGGCACGGGCTCCGTCAGCACGATGTGCGAGGAGGTGACCGCGAGCCGCGTGCCGAGCGGACGCAGCCCGCGCGCCGCGGGCCCGATGCCGAGGATGCAGGCGCGGGCGCGCACGCTGCCGCCGCCGCTCTCCGCGACAACCGCGCCGGGCGACGGCGCGGCGCCGTTGCCGGACGCGCGCACCGGCTCGACGCGCAGCGAGCGCACGCGCGAGTTCTCGAAGATCTCGACACCCCGCTCGAGCAGGCGGCGGCGCAGTCCGAGGGCGAGCCGCGCGGGCTGCACGGTCGCGAAGTCCGGAACGAACACGCCGCGGCGGAAGCGGGGCGAGGCGCAGCGCTCGGCGACCTCGTCGTGGCTCAGGTCACGCACGGCGCCGTGCCGCCCGAGCTCCTCGGCCGCGCGCACGGCCTCCACGCCGACGTGGTCGAAGGCCGGGCCGGTCGACACGCACATGTAGCCCGACTGGTCGAACCACGCGTCGACGTCCTCCGCGCGGCACCAGTCGCCGATGTCGGACACCGTCCGGCTGGCGGCGTCGAGCAGGGCCAGCGCCGCGGCGTCCCCGTAGCGCTCACGCAGGGCGGGAGCGCTGAACCAGAGCGACTCGCAGAAGCCCCCGTTGCGCCCGCTCGGCCCGTGCCCGCAGACCCCCGCCTCGAGCACCACGATGCGCGCAGAGGGCTCCGCCTCCGCAAGGTGCCATGCACTCCACATGCCCGTGTAGCCGCCGCCGATGACGAGGTAATCAGCCTCCTGCGCACCGGCGAGCGGTGGCCGTGGCTCGGCGCCGCCCGCCTCCTCGAGCCACCATCCGGTCGCGTCGTGCCTGGCGATGTGCGTATCGTGGATGGCCGTTCCGATGGGCAAGACCCTAGTCATAGCCGAGAAGCCCTCAGTGGCCCGCGACCTCGCCGCGGCGCTCCCCGGGCAGTTCAAGAACTCGAAGGACAAGACCTCTCTCGAGGGGGAGGACCACGTGATCACGTGGGCCGTCGGACATCTCGTGGGCCTCGCCGAGCCCGACGCGTATGACCCGAAGCTGAAGAAGTGGCGCTACGCGGACCTGCCGATCGTGCCCGAGAAGTTCAAGCTCGTGCCGAACGACGAGCGCTCGAAGAAGCAGCTGCACGCGGTTCACCGGCGCATGGTCGACGACGAGATCGATCTGATCGTCAACGCCTGCGACGCCGGCCGCGAGGGCGAGCTGATCTTCGCCTACATCTACGAGACGGCCCCCGAGGCGGGCAAGAAGCCGGTGCAGCGCCTCTGGCTGTCCTCGATGACGAAGTCCGCGATCGCCGAGGCCTTCGAGCACCTGCGCCCCGGCGAGGAGATGGAGTCGCTCGAGGCGGCGGCGCGCTCGCGCTCCGAGGCCGACTGGCTCGTCGGCATGAACGCCACCCGCGCCGCGTCGATCCGGCTGCGCTCGGCCTTCGACGGCGCGGTCTCGCTCGGCAGGGTGCAGACCCCGACGCTCGCCCTCGTCGCCAAGCGCGAGGAGGAGATCCGCGCGTTCGTGCCCGAGCCGTACTGGCTCGTCGAGGCGAAGTTCGCGGCGAGCGGAGAGCGCAACTACGCGGGCCGCTACCTGGGCGGCCGCCGCCTGAAGAGCGAGGCGGAGGCGAAGGCGATCGTCGAGGCGTGCACGGGCCGGCCCGGCACGATCACGAAGCTCGAGAAGAAGGAGGAGGTCGAGAAGCCCCAGCTGCTCTACGACCTCACCTCGCTTCAGCGCCACGCCAACACGCTGCTCGGCTTCTCGGCCCGGCGCACGCTCGCGGCGGCTCAGCGTCTGTACGAGGAGCACAAGGCGCTCACCTACCCGCGCACCAACTCGAAGTTCCTGACGGGCGACATGGTCGCCGAGATCAAGCCGACCGCCGAGCTCGTCGGCCACAACCCGGGCTACCGCCAGGCGGCCGAGTACGTGACCGCGCTCGACAAGCTGCCGCTCGGCCGCGTCGTGAACGACGCCAAGGTCGAGGACCACCACGCGATCATCCCCACGCGCTCGGAGCACGACCTCGGCAAGATGGGCCAGGACGAGCTGAAGATCTACGACCTCGTGACGAAGCGCTTCCTCGCGATCTTCCATCCCGAGGCGAGGTTCGAGCGCACGCGCGTGAGACCGATGTCGCGGAGAACATCTTCCGCACGAGCGGCCGGCGGCTCGTCGAGCCCGGCTGGCGCGCCGTCTACGGCGACCAGGCCGAGGGCGAGCGCGCCGAGGACGACTCGGGCGGCGACCAGCTGCTGCCGAAGCTCGAGCAGGGCGAGCAGGTCGAGACGCGCTCGGTCGAGTGGCTGCGCAAGGAGACGCAGCCGCCGCGGCGCTACTCGGATGCCTCGCTGCTCGGCGCCATGGAGGCCGCGGGCAAGGACATCGAGGACGCCGCGCTGCGCGAGGCGATGAGCGAGTCCGGCATCGGCACCCCGGCCACGCGCGCCGGGATCATCGAGCTCCTGATCTCGCGCGAGTACGTGGAGCGCGAGGGCCGCTCGCTCGTCGCGACCGAGAAGGGCATTCAGGTGATCCGCCTGCTCGACGGCCATCCGCTCACCTCGGCCGAGCTGACGGGCGACTGGGAGTCGAAGCTCGCCGCGATCGAGCACGGCGAGCTTCCGCGCGAGAAGTTCATCAAGGAGATCGCGGACTTCGCGGGCGAGACCGTCAAGGAGCTCGACAAGCTCAAGGACGTGCGCATCGAGCGCGCGAAGCTCGGCCCCTGCCCGGTCTGCGGCCGCGAGATCACGGAGAACCGCAAGGGCTTCTCGTGCTGGTCGCGCGACGACCCGGGCTGCGGGTTCGTGATCTGGAAGAAGAAGGCCGGCAAGTCGCTCCCCGTCTCGGTGGCCAAGGAGCTGATCGCCTCGCTCGCGCAGTCGCGCGAGAACGGCGAGGACCCGGGGGTGGGCCGCACGGAGAAGGCGGTGACCGGCTTCCGCAGCCGCGCCGGGCGGACCTTCCGCGCGAAGCTGAAGCTCGAGCAGGACGCCGAGGCCAAGTGGCGCGTCGACTTCGACGAGGAGTGGGCGAAGGAGCCTCCGAAGGGCGAATCCGAGGAGGAGCGCGCCGAGGCGGAGGCCGGAACGGGCGAGACGGGCTCGCCGGCCGGCGAGCCCGCGACGTCGGAAGCCGCTTGACGTCCTGACCTACTCTCGGTAAGTTACTGCGGGTAAGTGGAGAGCGCGGCAGGGATAGGCGATTACCGGCATGGCCGGGTCCCGCGTGAGGTGAGGCGCCGCCAGCTCGTCGGGCTGGCGGAGGAGCTGTTCACCGAGCGCGGCTACCAGGGCTCCTCGATGGAGGAGCTGGCGCGGCGCGCGGGCGTGACGAAGCCGGTCGTGTACGAGCTGTTCGGCTCGAAGGACGGCCTCTTCCGCGCCTGTCTCGAGCGCTCCGCCGAGCGCATGGCGAACGAGATCGCCGAGGCGGTGCGCGCGCACGAGGACCCCGAGCTGCGGCTGCGCGCGGGCGGCCTCGCGTTCCTGCGCTTCGCGCACGACAACAGGCTCGCGTGGGAGCTCCTCATGGAGGGCCGCTTCTCGGACGCGGCCGTCGAGGTGCGCCGCCGGCAGGCCCGGCTGGTGCACGAGCTGCTCGGCGAGCTCGCGCCCGAGGGCGGTGACCCGCGCGAGCTCGAGCTGATCGCCAACGCCGTGAACTCCGCCTACGAGGGAGTGGCCCACTGGATGTGGGAGCACCCGGACGTGCCACTCGAGCAGCTCTCCGACTGGACCGTCGAGCTGCTGCTCCCAGGCCTACGGAGGTTCACGCAATGAGCGAGGTCGAGCACCACAGGATCGTCGTCGTCGGGACCGGCTTCTCCGGGATCGGCATGGCAATCGAGCTGCGCAGGCGGGGCGAGACCGACTTCGTCGTGCTCGAGCGCGCGAGCGACGTCGGGGGGACCTGGCGCGACAACACCTATCCGGGCTGCAGGTGCGACGTGCCCTCGCACCTCTACTCGTTCTCGTTCGCCCCGAACCCGGGCTGGTCGAACACCTTCTCGGCGCAGCCGGAGATCCTCGACTACCTGCGCGACACGGCCGACTCCCACGGCGTCCTGCCCCACGTGCGCTTCGAGCACGAGCTGCTCGGGGCCGACTGGGACGACGACGCGGGCGTCTGGCGGCTCGAGACGTCGCAGGGCGATCTCAGCGCCGACATCCTGATCAGCGGACAGGGCCCCCTCTCCGAGCCGAGCGTCCCCGAGCTGCCCGGCCTCGAGCGCTTCGAGGGAACGAGCTTCCACTCGGCGGACTGGGACCACGGGCACGATCTCGCCGGCGAGCGCGTGGCCGTGATCGGCACCGGGGCCTCCGCGATCCAGTTCGTGCCGGAGATCCAGCCGCAGGTCGGGAGCCTGCACGTCTTCCAGCGCACGCCGCCCTGGGTCGTGCCGCACCCGAACCGCGAGATCAGCCGCGCGGAGCGGGCTCTCTACCGCCTGTTCCCGCCCGCGCAGAGGGCGATGCGCGCGGCGATCTACTGGGCGCGCGAGACCTTCGTCCTCCAGTTCCGCAGGCCGCGCTCGGGGCGGTTCGTCGAGCGCATGGCGCTGAGGCACCTGCACGCGCAGGTGAGGGACCCGGAGCTGCGCGAGAGGCTGCGGCCCCGATACGCGATCGGCTGCAAGCGCATCCTGCCCACGGACCGCTGGTATCCCGCGCTCACCAGGCCGAACGTCGAGGTCGTGACGGGCGGGATCGCCGAGATCCGCGAGCGCTCGATCGTGGGCGCGGACGGCAGCGAGCGCGAGGTCGACACGATCATCTTCGGCACCGGCTTCCACGTGACCGACCTGCCCATCGCGGACCGGATCCGCGGCCGCGACGGGCGCTCGCTCGATCAGGTCTGGCAGGGCTCGCCGTCGGCGTACAAGGGGACCGCCGTGCCGGGCTACCCGAACCTGTTCCTGCTCGTGGGGCCGAACACCGGGCTCGGGCACACGTCGATCGTGATCATGATCGAGTCCCAGATCCGCTACATCGCGGAGACGCTCGACGCGATGCGGCGCGCGGGCGCCTCGACCGCCACGGTCCGCCCCGAGGCGGCCGCGGCCTGGAACGCCGAGCTCGAGCGCCTGACGCGCGGGACCGTCTGGGTCTCGGGCGGCTGCTCGAGCTACTACATCGACCGCAACGGGCACAACTCGGCCCTCTGGCCGACCTACACCTGGCCGTTCCGGCAGCGCCTCGCCGAGTTCGACGCGGAGGCGTGGGAGCTGTCGAGCCCGGTCAGGCAGCCGCTGCCGGCGGCCGCCTGACCTCGGTCGGGCTCAGTCGATCACGATTCCGACGGTCACCCGGAACACGCGGCCGTTCCGGATGTGGAACGCGGTGACACGTCCCCCCGCGCGGCGTTGCCCCGCGGTCGCAGAACGCGAAGGCAGGGCCCGGACCGGGCACGTTGCGGCAGCGCACGTCAGGGACGCGGTTGCGCACCTGGCGCCGGGTCGAGCCGACGCCCACGCCGCGGGCGGTGCGATCGCCGGGGCCGGCGGTGGCGACCGCCGTGACCTTGTTGCCGGCGAAGAACGTGACCGTGATGCGCCCGCGATAGCGGAACTCCGTGAAAGGGCCGAGCTCGCCCGTGCGGTTGACGATCCGTCTCGGCTTGCCGAGGTCCTGCCCTGACCTCCGCCTTCGTGTCGCCGAGGCGGACTCCCGATATGCCGCGCTCGAGCTGGATGATCGCGGCGGCCTGGGAGGGGACGAGTAGCGTGGCGGCGCCGATCAGCGCGGCCAGGAGGAGGAGGCGCTTCATGGGCGCAGGCTAACCCAAACGGGTATGGCGGATGTGCTCAGTCCGGCAGGACGTTCCGCCGCTCGGGCGGGCCCTCGTCGTCGAGCACGAGAACCGTTCCGGGCCAGTAGGGGTTGCCCGTGTCGCGGTCCGTCACGAAGGCGGTTTCGTGGAACCACGAGCCGCTGTTCCAGAGTCGGATGCCGCCCGAGCTTCTCCACTCGCCCGGGTCGTCGGCGGGAAGAGGACCGGGCCGATGCGTATGGCCGAAGACGACGTCGGTGGTGCCCGGCGGCGCGATCGCGTCGGCCACCCGTCCCATGGCGGTCAAACCCGCGCGCCGCAGCTCCTCGCCCGTCAGCACCGAGCTGAAGGGTCCGAGGCCGAGGCCGTTCAGCACGGCCACCGCGCCGGGAATCGTGACGCGGCCGAGGAGGAAGCCTGCCGCCCTCCCGTCAGCGCCGTTCGCCCGCGCCCAGACGTCGCGGGAGACCGTCCCGCCGCGTTCCAGTGCGGCCTGCGGCGCGCCTTCCGCGAGCCCGCCGTAGAACGCGTACATCGGGCCGAGGATGGCCTCGTAGTCGGCGGGCGAGCGGGCCTCCCGGCCGCGCCGCGTGAGCCGGCCCATCGCGGACGCAGCCACCGACTCGATCCGCGGAACGGTGAGGTGCAGGTCAAGGTAGTGGCCGTGCGTCGCATATACGCCCGGGCGCAGGACCAGCCCCGGGTAGGCGAGCGTCACCTCGACCTCGGGCATCGCTTGCGCGAGCCGGCCGGCGAGCCCGTCCGAGCCATTCACCGCCCACTCCGCGTCGGCGGCGGGCTCGGCGCCGTCGAGGCGCAGCCGCTCGAGCCACGGCCCGGCGAGGCCGTGGTCGTGGTTTCCGGGGACGATCACGAGCCTGCGCCCGGCCAGCGCGCGCCCGAGCGCCTCGAACAGCGGCCGGGCGATCTCGAGCACGGCGGCGACGGGCCGCTGCCGCAGCTCGAGGGCGTCGCCGAGCAGCACGACGCGGTCGGCATCCTCGAGCGCCGCGACCAGGCGCTCGCGCCGTTCCGGCTCGCGGACGATGTCGTTGCCCCCGATAGAGCCGAGGTGCAGGTCGGAGACGAGCGCTGTGCGCATGCGCGGGATGGTGGCAGTCCGTCTAGATTGGGAGGCCGGTGTCGCTCTTCTGCCGCCACAACCGCTTCATGGCCGAGTGCCCGATCTGCTCGAAGGGAACGGTGCTCGATCCGAATCGCAGGGCGAGCAGGCCGCGTTCGAGCGGCTCCGGGGCAGGCCGCAAGCCGGCCGGCGCTCGCCGCCCGGGCTCGGCGGTGACCGCGGCGCGGGTCTCGCGCGGCGTGTACGCGTCGGCGGGCCCCTACGACGGCGGACGCGAGGTGCGCCTCGAGAAGGTGCCGGGCGGTCTCAGGCTCGCGGCCTGGGAGGCCGGCAGCCTCGCCAAGGAGGCGCCGGTGCTGGCCCTCGCCGACCTCCCCGGCCTGCTCGACGAGGCGGCCGAGAAGGGGGTGTTCCCGCCCGGCGCGGGGGAGCTCGCCCTCGCCGACGCCGCGATCGGCGAGCACGGCGCGAGCCCCGGGCGCACGGGAGAGCTGCAGGAGGAGCTGCGGGTCGAGCGCCTCGACGAGCAGCGGCTCCGCATCGCGCGCTGGATCCTGCGGCCGGGCCGCGGGTGGGAGCTTCAGGAGACACCCGTGATGCTGCCCGCCGACCGCTTCGCCGGAGCGCTGCGGGCGGCGGCAGGGCGCGGCGTGCTGGCTCCGGCTTGAGCGGCGGCGAGCGTCAGGGCGGAGGGGCTCGGGGCGACCTCTCCGTCGTGCCCGCGCGCTACTTCTACGTGCCGTGCCCCTGACGCTCGTCACCGGCCCCGCGAACGCCGCCAAGGCGGGCGCGGTGCTGGGCGGCCTGCGCGCGCGGCTCGACGAGGAGCCGATTCTCGTGGTCCCCGCCTTCACCGACGTCGAGCACGCGCAGCGTGAGCTGGCGGCTCATGGCGCGGTCTTCGGCGTGCGCGTTCTCCGCTTTGACTGGCTCTTCGGCGAGATCGCCCTGCGCGCGGGCTACGACGCCAGGATCGCCTCGGACGTCCAGCGCGAGCTGATCGTCGAGCAGGCCGCGAGCGCCGCGAGCCTCGAGGTGTTGGCGCAATCGGCGGCCCAGCCCGGGTTCGCGCGCGCCGCCACGCGCTTCATGGCGGAGCTGGGGCGCTCGGCGGTCGGCCCGGCGCGGCTGACCCGCGCCCTGCGCGACTGGGCGGGAGAGGGCCCCCGGCGCGCCTACGCGGAGGAGGT
Organism: uncultured Thermoleophilaceae bacterium; assembly: GCA_963808775.1. Classification (GTDB taxonomy): domain Bacteria; phylum Actinomycetota; class Thermoleophilia; order Solirubrobacterales; family Thermoleophilaceae; genus JACVRW01. The sequence goes on along the minus strand of CAWEGR010000004.1, from coordinate 201,925 downwards.
CGCGGCGATCACGCGCGGCTATCACGCCGGGCTCGAGCGGGCCGGCCTCGTCGACGCCGAGCTCTTCGCGCAGCGCGCGCTCGGAGCGCTGGCGGAGGCGCCCGAGCGCTGGGGGCGCACCCCCGTGTTCGCGTACGGCTTCGACGACTTCACGCCACTCGAGCTCGACGCGCTCGAGACGCTCGCGCGCCGCTGCGAGGTGGACGTCACCGTCTCGCTGCCGTTCGAGCCGGGCCGCGAGGCGTTCCGCGCGACCGCCGCGGTCCGCTCCGAGCTCGAGGCGCGCGGAGCGTCCGAGCTGCGGCTCGACCCGGTCGACGAGCACTACGCGGAGCGCTCGCGCGCCGCGCTCCACACGCTCGAGCGCCGCCTGTTCGAGGGGCCCGCGGAGGGCGAGCCGGGGATCGCGGCGGCCGGGGCGATCGAGTTCCACCTCGCCGGCGGCGAGCGCGCGGAGGTCGAGCTGGTGGGCAAGCGCGCGCTCGAGCTGCTGCGCACCGGGGTCGAGCCCGGAGACATCGCGGTCGTCTTCCGCGAGCCCGGCGGCTACGCCTCGCTCGTCGAGCAGGTCTTCGGCGCCTACGGCATTCCCTACTCGATCGACCGGCGCGTCCCGTTCGGGCACACCGCCATCGGACGCGGGCTGCTCGCCCTGATCAGGGCCGCCTCGCCCGGCGGCAGCGCCGACGACCTGCTCGCCTACCTGCGCGCGCCGGGCCTGCTGCGGCAGCCGGGGTTCGCGGACGACCTCGAGAAGCGCGCGCGGGAGGCGGGCGCCGAGAGCGCCGCGGAGGCGCGCGCTCTCTGGGAGGGGGCGGGGCGCTTCCCGCTGGACGTGCTCGACCGAGTGCGGGACGCGGCATCGCCGGCGGAGCTCGCGGCGGTGCTCAGCCGGGTGCTGGCGCGCCTGTTCGCAGCCCCGCACCGGCGCCGTGCGGCGGTCCTGCGCGGCTCCGAGCTCGACGAGGCACGCGCGCTCCGCGCGGGGGAGGAGGCGCTCGCGGGGCTCGCCCTGGTGGCCACGGGAGGCGCCGCTCCGGCGGAGCGCGTGAAGCGCGTCCTCGAGCAGCTCGAGGTTCACGTGGGCGAGAGCGCACAGCCCGACCGCGTGCAGGTGACGGCGCCCGAGGCGATCCGCGCGCGGCGCTTCGGAGTCGTGTTCGTCTGCGGCCTCCAGGAGGGCGAGTTCCCCGGAGGCGCCGCGCCCGAGCCGTTCCTCTCGGACGACGACCGGCGCGGGCTCGCGACTGCGAGCGGCCTGGCGCTGCCGGTCCGCGAGGAGCGCCTCGCGCGTGAGCGCTACCTGTTCTACGTCTGCGCATCGCGCGCGGAGCGCCTGCTCGTGCTCTCCTCGCGAACGAGCGACGAGGAGGGCAATCCGCAGGCCGAGTCGTTCTTCGTCGAGGAGGTCCGCGATCTGCTCGAGCCCGCGCCGAAGCCCGTCGAGCGCAGCCTTGCCGACGTGACGTGGCCGCCGGACGACCCGCCCACGGCGGCCGAGTGGGAGCGGGCGCTCGCCGCCGCGGGGCCGCACGTCGAGGAGCACGGACCGCTTCCGCTCAGCTCCGGAGCGCTGCTCGAGGAGCTCGCGGGACGCGACGCGGTCTCCGCGGGCGCGCTCGAGCGCTTCGCCGATTGCCCCGTCAAATGGCTCGTGGAGTCCCTGCTCCACCCCGTCGAGCTCGTACCGGTACCCGAGGCGATGGTGCGCGGCGAGTACGCCCACAAGGTGCTCGAGCGGACCTTCGCGCGCGTCCGCGAGGAGACGGGCGAGCGGCGCGTGACGCACGCGAACCTCGGCCGTGCCGAGCAGATCCTGCTCGAGGAGCTGCGCGAGCGCCGCAGCGAGTTCCAGATCTCGCCCAAGGAGACCCGCTTCAAGGCGGCGGCGCGCCGCCTCGAGTTCGACCTGCTCCGCTACCTGCGCAACGAGGCGGACCGCGACGGCGCCTTCGAGCCGGATCGCCTCGAGCTCGAGTTCGGCCTCGGCGACGGCGGCGAGCCGGTCGAGATCGCGGAGGGGCTGCGCGTGCGCGGGCGCATCGACCGCGTCGACACGCGTGACGGGCGGGCGCTCGTGATCGACTACAAGAGCGGACGCAAGGTCGACCGCTACAAGGTCGCGAGCTGGGAGTCCGAGAACCGCTTCCAGGCGGCGCTCTACATGCTCGTGGTCGAGCGGCTGCTCGGCGTCGAGGCGGTCGGGGGCGTGTACGTGGCGCTTGGCAACGACAAGGACCCACGGCCGCGCGGGATGGTCTCCGCCGAGGCGCCCGACCTCGGCAGCGGCTTCGTCGAGAACGACCGGCTGACGCGCGAGGAGTTCCGCGAGCGCCTCGAGCAGGCGCTCGAGCGGATCGTGGAGACGCACGGGCGCATGCGCCGCGGCGAGCTCTGTGCGCGCCCGTCGAGCTGCGACTGGAACGGGGGCTGCAAGTACCCGGCGATCTGCAGGAGCGAGCGCTGAGGGAGCCGCTGACAGCCGAGCAGGCGCGCAGCGTCGGGCGCCGCGAGGGGTCGCTGATGGTGCGCGCGGGCGCCGGGACGGGCAAGACGACCGTGCTCGTCGAGCGCTTCGTGCAGGCCGTGCTCGACGACGGCGAACCGGTCGAGTCCGTGCTCGCGATCACCTTCACGGAGAAGGCGGCCGCCGAGATGAAGGGGCGCGTCAGGAAGCGCTTCCTCGAGCTCGGCAGGCGCGAGGAGGCCCGCGCCGCGGAGGGCGCCTGGATCTCGACGATCCACGGGCTCTGCTCGCGGATCCTGCGCGCGCACGCGCTGACGCGCCGGGATCGACCCGGAGTTCCGCGTGCTCGACGAGCTCACGGCCGAGCGGCTCGCGCTCGACGCGTTCGACGCGGCGCTCGAGGCGTTCATGGCGGACGCCGCTCAGCCCGAGCGGATCGAGATGGTGGCGGCCTACCAGCCCGACAAGTTGCGCGACATGGTCCGCACGGTCCACTCGAACCTGCGCAGCCGCGGACGGCGGCGGCCGGCGCTCGATCCGGTTAGCCCACCCGCGCCCGCGGGCGAGCTCGAGCGGCTCGAACGGGCGGCGCGCGCGGCGCTCGCCGAGCTCGGCGAGCAGGCGTCGGGCAAGACGGTCGACACCGCGATCGAGCGCATCGAGCGCTGCCTCTCGTTGCTCGAGACGGAGGACGGCGGCCCGCCGCCCGTCGAGGAGCTTGGCGGGCTCGACCTGAAGGGGAACGCGAAGGCGATCTGCGGGCCCGCGTGCAGCGGGTACCGGGAGGCGCTCGCGGCCGCGCGCTCCCACCTGCTCGCGGTGCGCGAGGCCCGCGACCACGCCCTGCTGCGCGCGCTCCTCGAGCTCTACGCGTCGGAGTACGAGGCGGGCAAGCGCGCGCGCTCCGCGCTCGACTTCGAGGACCTCGAGCTGATCGCGCGCGACCTGCTCACGGACGACGGCCTGCGCGAGGCCTACGCGGGGCGCTTCAGCCACGTGCTCGTCGACGAGTTCCAGGACACGAACCGGCTCCAGAACGAGCTGCTCGACCAGCTCTCGCGCGACAACCTGTTCCGGGTCGGCGACGAGAACCAGTCGATCTATCGCTTCCGCAACGCCGACGTGGCCGTGTTCCGCGAGCGCTGGGAGGAGGCCGGCGCGGCGGGGGCCGCCGAGAGCATCACGGTCAACTTCCGCTCGCGCGGCGAGATCCTCGACGCGATCGACCTGACCTTCGAGCGCCTCTGGGGCGAGGCCTATGAGCCGCTGCGCGAGGCGCCGGGCGCGCGCGCTCGCGAGGCCCGGCTCTCGCCGCCCGTGGAGCTGATCGCGGTCGAGCGCCGCCGCAAGCTCTGGGACGAGCACTTCCTCGGCGAGGAGGAGCCGTTCGGCGCAGCCCTGCGCGATGCCCAGCCCTGGCGCGCGGCCGAGGCCAGGCTCGTCGCGAAGCGCATCGACGAGCTCACGCGGAACGGCCCGTTCGAGTTCAGCGACGTGGCGATGCTGTTCCGCGCCACCACCGCGATGAGCTTCTTCGAGCGCGCGCTCGAGGAGCGCGGGATCCCGACGCACGTGGTCGGCGGGCGAGGCTATTTCGCTCAGCAGCAGGTGGAGGACCTGCGCGCCTGGCTCGCCGCGCTCGCGAACCCGCTCGACGAGCTGGCGGTCTATTCGGTGCTCGCCTCCCCGCTGGCGGGCCTGTCGCTCGACGCGGTGGCGCTCGTGGGCCTCCAGGCGAGGGGACCGGGCGCCTGGCGGGCGATCAGCGAGCCCCGCGAGGAGCTGCTCGGCGCGCTGTCCGAGGCGGACCGGCGCCGGCTCGTGGCCGTGGCCGAGCGGCTCGAGGGCGAGCGCCGGATCGCCGGCCGCGTGGCGCTCGAGACCCTGATCGACCGCGCGGTCACGAGCACGGGCTACGACAAGCACCTGCTGGCGCTGCGCGGCGGGACGCGCCGCATGGCGAACGTGCGCAAGCTGATGCGCCTCGCGCGCGAGTTCGAGGCCGAGCACGGCCGCGACCTGCGCGCCTTCGTCGACATGCTCGCGGACCGCGAGGCCATCCTCGCGCGGGAGGGCGAGGCGCCGCTCGAGGCCGAGGCGATCAAGGCCGTCCGCATGATGACCGTCCACCGCGCGAAGGGCCTCGAGTTCCCGGTGGTGTGCGTCTGCGACCTCGGCAAGGAGGGCCGCGACGACGAGGGCTCGATCCGCGTGTCGGAGGACGGCCGGGTCGGGCTGCGGCTGGCGGGCCTCGGCGGCTCGGTCGACAGCGAGACGCTCGAGCGCCTGAAGGAGGAGGGCAAGCGTGCGGGCGAGGAGGAGGAGCGGCGCATCTTCTACGTCGCGGCCACGCGCGCATGCGAGGGGCTGATCCTGAGCGGCTCGACCGACCTCGACGGGCGGCCCGAGCCGGACGACCTGCGGGAGCCGATGCGCTGGGTCTGGCGCGGCTTCTGCGCCGGCCTCCCGGCCGACGGCGCCGAGGGCGTGGTCGCCGACGAGCGCGAGGGCCGCGAGGTGCGCGTGCGCTGGTCGCGGCTGACGCCGGAGACCGTGGACGAGCTGCTGCCGGCCGCCGAACGGGTGCCCGAGGAGCCGCCCCGCGAGCCGGTGGCGGCCGCGGTGCAGCCCCCGCTCGACCTCGGCGTCGCCGCGGCGCCGCGCGCGTTCGAGGTCAGCCGCCTGAGCTACTCGGGCCTCGAGGCCTATCGCCGCTGCGGCTATCGCTTCTACCTGCAGCGCTCGCTGCGGATGCCGTCGGTCGAGCGCCCGCCGCACGCTCCGCCCGTCACGGCCGCCGCCGTCGTCGAGGGGCTCGACCCGCTGCTGCGCGGGTCCGCCGTGCACGGCCTGATCGAGACGATCGACTTCGCGCGGCCGGAACTTCCCTCGGACGAGGGCATCGCCGCCGCGCTCGAGCGGGTGGGAGCCCCGGTGTCCGGCGCCGCCGTGGCCGATCTGCGCGGCATGGTCGAGCGCCTGCTCGCGTCGCCTGTGAGGGAGCGGCTCGCGTCCGCGCGCCGGGTGCGCGCGGAGCTCCCGTTCGCGTACACGGTCACGCCCCGCGACGCGGGCGGGCGCAGCCTCCTGATCAACGGCATCGTCGACGTGCTCGCCGAGCAGGAGGACGGCCTGCTGGTGGTCGACTGGAAGAGCGACGTGCTCGGCGAGGTGGACCCGGAGGCGCTCGTGTCCTCCTCGTATGCCACCCAGCGGGCCGTGTACGCGCTCGCGGCGCTGAGGGCGGGCGCGCAGCGCGTGGAGGTGGCTCACGTGTTCCTCGAGCGGCCGGAGGAGCCCGCATCGGCCGTCTACGGGGACGGGGAGGCCACCGCGCTCGAGGCCGAGCTGCTGACGCTCGCGGGCGGGATCGTCGCGGGCCGCTTCGAGCCCTCGGACGAGCCTCACGCCGGGCTGTGCGGAGACTGCCCGGGGCGCTCCGCGCTCTGCAGCCACGAGGAGGAGCTCACCCTGCGGCCGGTACCCTGACGCCGGGGCGGTCCCACTGTGAATCTGGGGACAAGGATGACCCGCCGCGACGAAGCGGCTTTCGTCGGGCGGGCGGGCGAGATGGACTCGATCGGCGAGCTGTTCGTCGACGACCCTCCGGCGAGCGTCGTGCTGGTCCACGGACCGGGCGGCATCGGGAAGAGCGCGCTGCTGAGGCAGGTCGCGCGCCGCGGCAGCGCGGCCGGCTGGAGCCCCATCACGGTCGAGGGCCGCGACCTGCCGCCCGTGCCCGATGCCATCGAGGCCGCGCTCGCGGGCGCGCACCGCTTCGAGCGCCCGCTGATCCTGATCGACACATACGAGCGCATGGCGGCCCTCGGCGGCCACCTGCGCAGGCAGCTCCTCCCGACCCTGCCCGAGCGCGCGATCGTGGTGGTGGCCGGGCGGAGCGCGCCCGAGCGCGGCTGGTTCGAGGGCGGCTGGGAGACGATCACGCGCGAGATCGAGCTCGGCCCGCTGAGCCAGGCGGAATCCGAGGAGCTGCTCGGCGCGCACGGGCTCGACCGCGGCCGCCGCGGCGAGCTCGCGGGCTGGGCGGGCGGCTCTCCGCTGGCGCTCACGCTCGCGGTGGCCGCGTCGCGCGACGGCTCCTGGAGCCCGGAGGCGGTCGGCGGGGAGCCCGGCGAGCTGGTCCGGACGCTCGTGCGCAGGCTCGCGGAGGCGGAGATCGAGGGGCGCTTCGGCGACGTGCTCGCGGTCGCGTGCATCGCGCGGGTGACGACCGTGGAGCTGCTCCGCGACGTCCTGCCGGACGAGGACGCCGCCGAGGGGCTCGCCTGGCTCGAGTCGCGCAGCTTCACCGAGGCGCTCGGCGGCGGTCTGACGCTGCACGACCTGGTCCGCCGCGCGCTTCGCGCCGACCTGATGCAGCGCGAGGCGGAGCGCGAGCGCGAGCTGCGGAGGCGAATCGCGGACAGCCTCTACACCCGCGCCCTGCGGGGGCGCCCGATGCTGACGGTCGACCTCGCGGAGCTGGTGCTCAGCCCGGAGATCCGCGCCTTCTACGGCTGGGAGGGGAGCGCCCGCAACCGCATCGACGGCGTTCGGCCGGGCGACGCCGAGCAGGTGGCCCTGCTGATCGCGGCGCAGGGCTTCCCGGAGTGGTGGGAGCTGACCCGGCCGTTCTTCGAGGAGGCGCCCGAGACCGTGGCGATCGCGCGCGACGCGGGCGACGCTCTCTGCGGCTACGCGGTCTCGCTCACGCCGCGCAACGCGCCGCGTGTCGCGGAGGAGGATCCGCTGCTCGGCCCCTGGCTCGCCGACGCCCGCGAGCGCGACCCGGACGGCAACGTGATCCTGTGGCGCGACGCGGTCGACTTCACGCGCGACATCGACTCTCAGGTCCAGGCGATGATCAACATGGCCGGCGTGCTGCGCTCGGGCCTCGGCAACCCCGCCGGCGCGTACCTGCCGGTCGACCCGAGCTTCGAGCCCCTGCGCGGATTCCTGGCGGCGCTCGAGGCCACGCATCTCGAAGCGCTCGACCTGCGTGGCGGCGGGGGCCGCGCGCTCGAGTGCTGGTTCGTCGACTACGGGCCGGGCGGCCTGCTCGGCCTGCAGCGCGACACGGTCTACCTCGAGCTCGGCATGGCGCCGCCGGACGGGCAGCCCTCCGGAGCCGCCGCGGCCGGGGACGCTGGCGCGGCGGCGGACCCGGACGTTGTCAGGGACGCGCTCCGCAACCTGCGGCTTCCGCATGAGCTCGCGGCGTCGCCGCTCGCGCGCGGGGAGGGCGTGGAGGAGCGCGCGGCGTCGGTCCGGGCGCTGCTCGAGGACGCCGCGGAGCGCGCCTTCGGCGATACCGACAGCGAGCTCCTGATGCGCCAGGTGCTCGTGCGCGGATACCTCGATCCGGCGCCCAGCCACGAGGCGGCGGCGGAGGAGCTCAACCTGAGCCGCGCGGCCTACTTCCGGCGCCTGAAGCAGGCCTCAGAGCGGCTCGCGGGCCATCTGGGCTCCCGGTAACGCCCGTTCCGTCAGGACCTGGTCGTACATTGCGACTGGTCAGACGTGCGAACCGGAGGAAGGCGAGGGGAAATGCCTCTCTGCTTCATCGAACCACAGGAAGCGATCAGAGTCGTCGCCGAGAGCGTCGGGCGCGAGGCGCGCCGTCAGCTGCTCGGCGAGGTCGTCGCTGCCTGGGTCGACGAGATCCCCGAGGACGAGCTGCACGTCCACTACGCCAAGGCGGTCGACGAGCTGGACGACGACGACCTGTCGATCCTCGCCGCCTGGCACGCCTCGCTCGAGGTCGGCCAGCCGATCGCGAACAAGGAGTTCCTGCTCGGGGCATTCGGATCGCTCGGCGAGCACCGCCGTGAGGCGCTGCGGATCGCCGCGGGCTTCAAGGGCGACGACGCCTTCGAGGCCGGCGTCTCCGAGGAGCAGGCCCTCGACACGGTGCTGCCATGGCTCTCACAGGAGCGCCTGATGGAGCTGGCCGCCGAAGCGGTCGAGCTCTACTGCTGGGACCGCCTCGGCTGCGACAACTAGCCGGCGGCCGCGCCGCGAGCCGCCGCGGCGCGCTCGTGCGAAACTCCTATCTACGTTGACCCCAATATCGGGGCTAACGTAGATAGAGCCGATCGTCACAAGGCCTGCGGAGGCGGCAGGGCGCGGACGGCGCGGGTAATCCCGTTCTTCATAGCTGCCGTTGTCCTCCTCCCCGGCTGCAGCGACGACCTCGGAGAGGGCTCCCTGCTCCCTGAGGAGCTTCGCGGCGAGGAGCAACAGGCCGAGGTCACCCGCCACACGGACGGCGACACCCTCTGGCTCTCCGGGATCGGCAAGGTGCGCCTGATCGGCATCGACACGCCCGAGGTGTTCGGCGAGGTCGAGTGCTTCGGGCGGCGCGCGTCACGCTTCGTCGAGCGGATCGCGCCGGTGGGGGCGCGCGTGCGCTATCGGCTCGGCATCGAGCAGCGCGACCGCTACGGGCGCGCGCTCGCGTATGTCTGGCTCGCCGACGGCCGCTTCCTCAACAGGCTGCTCCTCCTGCGCGGCCTCGCGCAGCCGCTGACGATCCCCCCGAACGTCGAGTACGCCCTTGGCTTTGCCCGGGCGGCGGGCCGCGCGCGCGAGGCGGAGCGGGGGCTCTGGGGCCGCGAGGCCTGTCGCGGCTCCGGATAGGCTCGCCGCGCCATGCTTCGTCATGTCCGTGCTCCGGACGGCGTCGAGATCGCGTGCGAGCTGTCGGGCTCGGGGCCGGCGCTCGTGCTCGTGCACGGCGCGGGCTCCGCTCGCTGGGGCTTTGCGCTGCTGCGGCCGCATCTCGAGCGGGCCTTCACGGTCATCGCGATCGACCGGCGGGGCCGCGGGGACTCCTCCGACGGAGACGGCGACTACGCCGTCGCGAGCGAGTTCGCGGACGTCGCGGCGGTCGTCAGGGCGGCGCCCGCGCTCGCGGGGCGCCCTTCCGGTGAGCCCGCGCTGCTGTTCGGCCACTCCTACGGGGCACTCGTGGCCGCCGCGGCGGCGCGGGAGCTCGAGAGCCTGCCGCGCCTCGCGCTCTACGAGCCGCCGATGGGCGGCGTGCTCGCAACCCCTGAGCGGATCGAGGCCTGGGCCGGGCTGATCGCCGCGGGCGACCGTGACACGGCGGTGCGCGAGTTCCTCGAGGAGGTCGGGGGCTATACGCCCGCGGAGGTCGAGGAGTTCGCGGCGACGCCCGCCTGGGAGCTCCGCAAGGCGGTCGTCCACACGGTCCCGCGCGAACTGCGGGCCGAGGGCGTCCACACGCTCGACAGGGCAGGCCTCAGCGGCCTCACGATCCCGGTGCTGATGCTCGTCGGCACGGACAGCCCGGACTGGGCCCGGCGCTCGACCGACGCCTACGCGGCGGCTCTCGCGGACGTGACCGTGACGGAGCTCGCAGGTCAGGGCCACGGCGCGGCCGTGGCCGCTCCTGAGCGCGTGGCCCGGGATGTAACGCGCTTTCTGTCGCGGTAAGTTGGCGGCATGACCGGCTCGCTGCCCGAGGAGATCCAGCAGGTCTTCGAGCGTTTCCTGACCACCGAGTGCACCACCGTGGACGGGCGCGGCCAGCCGATCGTATGGCCGCTCACGCCGTACTACGAGCCGGGTCAGGACTGCATCGACGTCTGCACCGGGCTCGGCTACCCGAAGAAGGCGAAGGACGCCGCCGCCAACCCGAAGGTCTCCCTGCTGTTCTCGGACCCGACGGGCAGCGGCCTCTCGAAGGCGCCACAGGTGCTCGTGCAGGGCATAGCGGACGTCGACGACCGGAACCTCGAGGCCAACCGCGAGCGCTACCTCCGCGAGCAGGCGATCAAGCTGCCCGCGACGGTGAGGATGCTGCCGCCGAAGCCGATCCGCGGCATGTTCAACTGGTACTTCACGCGGATCTACATCCACGTCCGGCCGGAGCGCATCTACGTCTGGCCCGGAGGCGATGCCTCGGCCGAGCCGCAGCTCTTCGACTCGCACATGGAGGAGGTCCGCTCGGGCCACGCCGAGGAGCCGCCCGGTCTGCACGCCGAGGCCGAGGGCGGCGCGACGAGCTGGGACGACCGGCTGAACGAGCTCGGCGAGCGCTACCCCGAGGCCGTCCTCTCGATCGTCGCTCCCGACGGGTTCCCCTTCAGCGCGCGCCTGCCGATCTCGCTCGACCGCGAGCGCCGGCTGATCCGCCTGGGCGCGGGCGCCCAGGGACTGCCGATGCAGCCGGGCCTCGCGTGCCTGACGGCGCACGACCACGCTCCGGACTTCACGTGGCAGCGCAACTTCCAGGTGCGCGGCGACCTCGTCGAGGACGGCGGGGAGTGGGCGCTCGTGCCGCACAAGCTCGTCGGCGGGTTCGAGCTGCCGCCGGGCTCGACGATCCAGAAGTACCGGCAGAACGCGTCCAAGATGAGGCGCTATCACCGGCACGCGAAGCGAGAGCTCGCCGCGCGCGGTCGCTAGAGGCCGCGCAAAAAAGTAGAGACGCAGACTCCGCGCTTTGGAGTCCGCTCCCCGGCGGCCGAAGCCACCGGTTCTGCGAGGCGAGCCTTACAACTCCGTAGGCTTCGCTCTTTGCGCTCGGTCCGCGTCTCTGCGGTGCAGTAGACCAACGATCGCGGCGGCGGTCAATACCCGCTTCGGCATTCACCCCGCTATTTGCGGCGAACGACGGTTCCGGGGACTCTCCTGCGCGGAAAGGGGGATGCGAATGCGCAAAAAAGTAGAGACGCAGACTCCGCGCTTTGGAGTCCGCTCCCCGGCGGCCGAAGCCACCGGTTCTGCGAGGCGAGCCTTACAACTCCGTGGCTTCGCTCTTTGCGCTCGGTCCGCGTCTCTGCGGTGCAGTAGACCAACGATGGCCGCGGCGGTCAATAGTCCCGCCGATGACAAGGCCGCTATTTACGACTTTTTGTCTTCCGCTTGACCTTGATCGTCGCGGTCATGTCGACCGGATGCAGGCCGCAGAAGAGCTGGTAGGTGCCGGGCACCGAGAGCCTCTTGCTGTAGGTCCGCCCGTCCGACAGGTTCGGCGAGGAGAAGCCGCGCGGGCCGTTCGCCAGCGTGATGTTGTGGAGGCCGGTGCCGTTGAAGCGCCAGGTGAGCGTTCCGCCCGCGGGCAGCGACACGTTCGGCCTGCGGAAGAACAGGTCGCCGACCTCGACGGTGCCGCGCCGGCCGAGCGCCACGCGGCGCCCGGGGGGCGCCGTGATGTTCACCGGCTTCCCGTCGCGCACGCCCACGATCGGGACGCGGAAGGGCGGCGCCTTGCGCCTGCCCTTCGGCTGCTCGAGCTGGGTCATGTCGCCCGGCCGCGGGGCGCACCTCTGGTTCGCAGAAGCGTCCGGCGCGAAGTAGGCGATCATGATCCCCATCACGCGCGTGTGCGGCTGCGCGGCGTCGTAGCGCGACTCGAGCACCACCCGCTCGCCGGCCGCCAGCGGAACTCCCTTCGCGGAGTAGAAGCCGCTCATGTTGATCGGCCCCGGTTCGTGCAGCACCGGCTTCACGTTGTAGAAGGGGTGGCTGGGCGAGCCCCAGACCGGCCGCGACGTGTAGATCTCCCGCGCGTTCGCTGGGGCACTCGGGACGGACGAGGGCGAGCGCCTTGCCGCCGCCGTGCACGTGACCGCCCGCCGCGACCAGCCGGCCCGCCTCGGGGACCGTCCAGTTCATCCGCTTCACGTTCGTGGCGCCCCTGCGCTTGCCGCCCGGCACGTCGTAGACCGGGTCGGTCTTGCAGTTCTCCACGTCGAGCCAGTACGGGTCCACGGGCGCGAGGTCCGCGCGCGTGTCGACGGTGAGCTCGTACTCGACGTATGCCGTGTCCGTCTTCGAGCGGTGATTCATGAACATGTAGGTCATGAACCAGGAGTCCTGGCTCGCGATCGGATAGCCGTAGCCGGGCGGCAGCTTCATCTTCGCGCGCTCCTCGCCCGCCGCGTAGAAGCGCTCGGCTGCCGCGGGAAGGAAGGCCTTCGTGTCCCAGCTCAGGAAACCACGGTCGCTGCAGGTGGGATCTGTCTTCGAGCCGATCGAGGCGCCCGAGGTTCCCGAACACGATGTGATGGAGCATCAGGCGGCTGATCGGCATCGGCTGCCCGTTCGTGTCCACCACGTCGACGCTCATGTCGGTGACGAAGCCGTCGAGCGCGGGCTTCGGGATGCCGAAGATCAGCTCCTTCGTCAGCACCTGGAACGGGCCGACCGTCACCGGCCCGAGCCGGCAGCGGTACTTCTTCACGGTTCCCTGCGAGGCGGACTCGACGCATTCGCCCGCGTTGTCGCCCGACTGAGCAGCCGCCGACCCGGGCGCGAGCGCCAGGAGCAGGCAGGGGAGGACGACGGCGAGAAGGCCCGGCCGGAATCGCATCACGCGCACCAGCATAGCCAGCTTCTTGCAGTGGTTCTGCAAAGAACTATCCTGTGCCAGTGCCCGAGACCGCCCATCGGGACGGCCGCACGGTCCGCTCGGAGCGGACTCGCCAGGCGCTCGTCGACGCTCTCTTCGCGCTGCTCGAGGAGGGCGACCTGAGCCCGACGGCGGAGCGCATCGCTCAACGCGCCGGCGTCTCCGAGCGCTCGGTGTTCCAGCACTTCCACGACCGCGAGGCGCTCTTCCAGGCGGTCTGCGTCCAGCAGTACGAGCGGATCGTGCGCGCGCTGAAGCCCGTCGACGCCTCGCTGCCGCTGCCCGAGCGCATCGACGCGTTCTGCGACGAGCGCGCGCGGATGCTCGAGCGCATCAGCCCGGTGCGCAGGGCGGGGCAGCTGATCGAGCACGAGTCCGACGTGGTCGCCGGCTGGCTCGAGACGGCCCGCAAGGGGGCCGCCGCGGACGTCGAGCGCGTCTTTCGAAGCGAGCTCGAGCCGCTCGAGCGCGGCGAGCGGGCGGTGCTGCTCGCGGCGCTCGTCTCGGCGAGCTCGTGGCAGGCCTGGGAGGGAATGCGCGTGCACCAGCGGCTCGGCGTCGAGCGTGCCCGGGCGGCGATGCGGGCGACGCTGCGGGCGCTCGTCGCGTCGGCGCCCGGCGCCGGCTAGGCCGCGAGCGCGGCCTCGATCTCCGGGACCGCCTGCTCGGCGTCGACGAAGCGCACGGCCTGCATGCCGAGCGCCCGCGCGGCGTCGCAGTTCAGCTCGAGGTCGTCGACGAACACGCAGTCCTCCGCGGCCACGCCGCCGAGCCGCTCGAGGGTCAGCTCGTAGATCGCCGGATCCGGCTTTCGCAGGCCGACGAACGCGGAGTCGACGACGACCTCGAACAGCTCGTCCACCTCCGGCAGCTTCGAGCGCCAGAGCGGCTCCCACTCGCGAACGTTGTTCGTGAGCAGCGCGCGCCGCACGCCGCGGTCGCGCAGCTCGCGGACGTACTCGATCATCCGCTCGTTCGGATGCAGCCGCTCGAAGTAGAGGGAGCGCAGGCGCACGAGGTCGAAGCCCGCCTCCAGATGTCGCTCGATGCGGTCGCGGAACTCGATCTCCGTGATCTCACCGCGCTCGAGCACGAACAGCGGATGGTCGCCGTGCTCCGCGGCCGCTCGCGCCATGGCCATGCCGAGCTCCTCCAGCGAGACGCCCGACTCCTCCTGGTAGGCGAGGAAGCCCTCCTGGAGCGGCGAGGTGAGCACGCCGCCGAAGTCCGAGATCAGCGCCTTCACGCGGCCACCGGCTCCGGCGTGCGCGCCATCAGCTCGTAGGCGCCGATGCCCTCGCGCCCGTCGAGGCGCCAGCGGAAGATCGCGGCGTGAACCTCGATCTCCTCGAGCTGGAGCGACGAGCCCGCCACCACGAGGCCCGATCCGCGCCGCGGGTACTCCTCGCCCGGCAGCCACAGCTCGAGGCCCGCGCTGCGCTGGCGCCCGTCGCCGTCGTAGACGGTCGAGATGCGAGCGTCCTCCACCTCGAGGAAGCGGCCCTCCTCGAGCAGCCGCGCGCTCACGCGCTCCTGGCCGTGGCCGAGCGCGCCGCGCGGGCGGCGGGCGAGCGCCAGCAGCGCATGTTCCCCGTCGACGATGGCGGAGATCGTGCGCAGGGCGTCGAGCTCCTCCCAGCGCGGCGCCGCGGCCGTCTCCGCGAGCGTCCCGAGGCAGTCGACGGAACGCCCGGCGGCCTCGCCCTGGACGCGGCACAGGCACGCCCGCACGCCGCCGAGCTCGGTGCTCTCGGTGAGCGCCTCCACGTCGAGCGCCAGCTCGCCGGCCAGCTCGGCGCGCCAGCCCTCACCGGCGCGGGTGATCTCGGCCCCATCGGCGAGCGGGCGCGGAGTGCGCCCCTCGAACAGGATCGTCGCGCCGGCGCGCGCCGTGCCGTAGAGCTCCCGTTCCGTGTCGAAGAACGACAGCGCGAGGGCCGGCTCGCTCACCGCTCGAGCCCCGGCGGCGGCGCCTCGTAGTCGCGGGCGGTGCCCTCGACGTCGTAGGAGCGGCCGGGCGCCCGCGTGCCGGTGGCGCTGACGATGACGCGCCGCCCGATGCGGCTCGCGATCACCCTCCGGACGAGCGCGCGCGTGGGTGGAATGAGCAGCACGATGCCGAACACGTCGGTCAGGAATCCGGGCGTGATCAGGAAGGCGCCGCCGAACACGATCAGCACGCCGTCGATCACCTCGCGGTGAGGGACCCGCCCCTCGGCGAGCGTCGTGTTGAAGCGCCGCCACACGGTCCGCCCCTGCGAGCGGAACAGCACGGCGCCGATGATCGAGTCGAGCGCCAGCAGAAGGATCGTGAGCGGGGCTCCGAGGGCCGGCCCGACGACCTCCAGGATCAGGTAGAGCTCGATGAACGGGACGACCAGAAACAGCGCGATCAGCGCCAGCATGGGCATTCGATCGAGCCTACTATCCTCGCGGTTGTGTCCGTGACCGCTGACGAAGTCGAAGAGGCCCTGACCAACGTCATCGACCCGGAGCTCGGGCTCGACTTCGTCGAGCTGGGCCTGATCTACACGATCGAGGTCGAGGGCTCGGAGGTCTTCGTTTCCTTCTCGCTCACCTCCCCGGGCTGCCCGATCGGCCCGCAGGTGGCCGAGCAGATCGAGGAGTTCGTCGGCGAGCTCGACGGTGTCGAGAACGTCTACCCGAAGATGACCTTCACCCCCGCCTGGACGCCGGACATGATGAGCGAAGAGGCGAAGTTCGCGCTCGGCTACTGAGCCGGCGGTGCGGCTGCTCGAAGCTGCCTTCCCGGACGACCCGGCGCTCGACACGGCCCTCTCGCGGGCCGTCATGTTCCGCGTGGCGCGCGGCGAGCTGCCGGAGACGCTGCGCCTCGCCCGGCCGGGTCGCGCGATCGCGTTCTCCAAGCGCGACCTCGTCTCGCCCGGCTTCGGTCCCGCGGTGCGGGCCGCTCGCGACGCCGGCTTCGAGCCGATCGTGCGCCTGGCCGGCGGCCGCGCCGCGGTCTTCCACGAGGGCACGCTCGAGCTGGCGCACGCCCAGCCCGACCATGATCCGCGCGCCGGCATCCAGGAGCGCTTCGAGGCGACCGCCCGGCGCATCGAGCGCGCTCTCGCAGGTCTCGGCGTGGACGCCCGCATCGGGGAGGTCCCCGGCGAGTACTGCCCCGGGCGCTGGAGCGTGAACGCCGGCGGCCGGCGCAAGCTGGCCGGACTCGGCCAGCGCGTGGTCGCGGGCGCGTCGCACACGGGCGCGGTGATCGTGGCCGGCGGCGAGGACGTCGTGCGCGACGCGCTCGTGCCGGTCTACGAGGCGCTCGGGCTCGACTGGGATCCCTCGACGGTGGGGGCGGTCGGCTCGGATTGGGATGCCCTGCGCGACGCGCTCGTGGCCGAGTACGCGCGCGACCACGAGCTCGAGCCGGCGGTCCTCGACGAGGACACGCTCGAGCTCGCCCGCCGCCTGGCGGACGAGCACCGCGCCTAGGCGGGCTGGCGGTCCGCCGCGCGCTCGGCGTTGGCGACGAACGCGTCGATCACCTTCGGGAACACCCCTGGCGGCAGGTCGTGCCCCATCCCGGGAATCGCGAGCAGCTCCGCGCCCGGTATCGCGCGGGCGGTCGCCACGCCGCCGCGCAGGGGGATCAGCGGATCGTCGGTGCCATGCACGATCAGCGTCGGCACGCGCAGGGTGCGAAGGCGGCCGGTGCGGTCGCCCGACGCCAGGATCGCCGCGAGCTGGCGCGCGGTGCCCGCCGCGTTCACGCCGCGATCGAACGTCGCGGCCGCCACCTCGCGCAGGCGCGCCTCGTCGCTGTCGAAGCCCGGCGAGCCGATCAGGCGGAAGGTGCGCAGGAAATGCTCGACGAACGCGTCGCGGCTGTCCGGGGCGCGGCGCAGCAGCACGCTCCAGACGCGCAGCCGCGGCATCCCCGCGCGCCGGTCGCCTGTCGTCGACATGATCGACGTGAGCGAGAGCACGCGCTGCGGCTGTTCGAGCGCCATCACCTGGGCGATCATGCCGCCCATCGACACGCCGAGCACGTGGGCGCGCTCGATGCCGAGGTGGTCGAGCAGGCCAAAGGCGTCGGCGGCCATGTCGGACAGCAGATACGGGGTCTTGATCGGCAGTCCCGCCATCGCCCGCATCACCGGGGGCACGGGGGCCGGGATGCTCGTCGAGTGGCCCGAGTCGCGGTTGTCGAAGCGGATCACGTGGAAGCCGCGCTCGGCCAGCGCCTCGCAGAACTCCTGATCCCAGTGGATCATCTGCATGCCGAGCCCCATGACGAGCAGGAGAGCCGGGTCGTCCGGATCGCCGATCGTCTCGTATGCGAGCTCGATCCCGTTCACGGCAGCGCGCTTCTCGCTCATGGGCGTCCCAAGATAGAAGCTCAGCGGCCGGGCAGCGCCGCGCGCAGCCCGCTGACGCGGACGCGGAAGTCGAAGTTGCTCGTGCGCAGGAAGCCCGGATCGCTTCCGAGCAGCTCGAGCCGCGCGACGTGCCCGCGCGCGAAGCGCCAGCCGTTCCCGAACAGCTGGAAGACGATCCGCCCTCGCTGATCGTCGCGCAGGCGGAGCACGCCGCGAGAGACGAGGGTCGCCTCGCCCCGGTGCACGTCCCAGAGCCGCGCGGCGATCATTCCGCCGCGGCCGGTCGTGCGGATGCGGGCGCGCACCGTCGGCAGGCCGAGCAGCGTGAACGGCCTGGCGATGCGGCGCTCGGCGTAGACGCTGCCGCTCTCGCGCGCGGCGTCGACCCGCGCGCAGGCTCCGCCTCCGCCGATCGGGTTGATCGCCTGCGCCACCTCGAGGTTGGCGCCTGCCGAGCTGAGCGTGCGCGGCCGGCGGGCGGAGAGGCGCAGGCTGCGGGGGTGAAGGGCATCCCAGCTGCGTGCCGTGAACGGCCCGCCGGACGGACGCTCCGTCGGGCATGTCTGCGTGTAGGCCACGACGCTCCGGTGTGCGGGCGCGCTCACCCGCAGGCCTCTGACGTGCGCCGCCAGGAAGCGCGCACCGGCCTCGTTCAGCGCGAGCGTCTCGGCCTCCTTGTTCTGGCCCCGCGAGTGCCCGATGTCCGCGAGCTGCATCGCCACGGTGGCGCCGCGCACCCGCTCGAACATGCGGAGCAGGCGGATCGCCTCGGGTGCGGGGAAGAGGTCGTCCGTCCAGCCGTTCTGGATCAGCGTCGGCGCCGGTGTGCCGCTCAGGCCCACGACGCTGTGGAACGCGCTGAGCTCCCGGCCGACGTCGAGCTGCCGGCGCGACTGCGGCTCACCCTCGTTCGTCAGCCCCTGCCAGAGCCGGATGTTCGCGCCGAACGGGGTGCCCGCCTCGGGCGCGTAGAAGCCGCTCGCATCGCCCGACAGGTACAGGCCGTTGTTGTAGCTCTCCTTCTTCACGCCGCCGGGGGCGATCGACTGGCCCAGCCTGAAGGGCCGGAAGTCGAGGAAGCGGCCGTTCGGCTGGAGCGCCGAGCTCAGGTCGGTCCCGGGCCAGCGCGCGAACGCAGCGGCGATCCGCATCGGCGTGCCGGCCGGGCTGCGCCAGCGCCTGTAGGCGCCGTTCGCGAGCCGGATGCGGTCGCGCAGGCGCGCGAGCGCGAGGCTCTGGATGCCGCCGTAGGACACGCCCGTCACGCCGACCTGTCGCGGGCGGATCACGCCCTGGTCGGCGAGCAGGCCGAGCAGGTGCTGCACGTCGCGGATCTCATAGCGGTGATCCGCCAGGCGGACCCAGCCCCTGTCGCAGCCCGGCGAGGTGCGCGAGTCCGCGGCGCCGCAGGAGCGCCCGAAGCCGCGGGCGCTCGGCGTGATCACGGCGTAGCCGTCCTGCGCGAAGCGCAGGTTGTTGTAGCGGCTGCCCGCGTCCGCGGAGCTCGCCTCGAAGTTCGTCTTCGAGCCGCTCCAGCCGTGCATCATCACGAGCGCGGGGAACGGGCCGTCGCCCGTGGGTGGCAGCGTCACGTCCACGTCGAGCGGGACGCCGTCGAAGCTCGGGACCCGCTGCGCGTCGCTCGCCGTGGGGCAGAACAGCGTGCCGTTCTGCGCCGTGCAGGCGTGCCCGAACGGGTTGGGCGGGGCCGCGCCGGCCGTGGCGGGCGCGAGCATCGCGGCCGCGGCCGCGAGCGCGAGAGCCATGCGCCGCATCTAGCTCTCCTGCGGTTCCTTCGCCGCGGCGGGTGGCTTCGAGCCGGCGCTCGCCTTCTTCGAGCCGTTCGTCCGGGCGGCCTGGGACGTCCGCTTGCGCGCCGCCACGAGCAGCTCCTCGAGTGAGTCGGCGAGGTAGCCCTCGAAGGCGTCGAGGTCGGGCATGGCGTCGTAGTCGCCGAGCAGGCCGAAGTCGACCTTGCCGTTGTAGCTCATGATCGCGATCGCGAGCGCGTGGTTCTCGGGCAGGAAGGCGATCGGGACGATCTCCTCCATCTCGCGCCCGAGGATGTAGAGCGGGAACTGCGGCCCCGGCACGTTCGTCACGATCAGGTTGAACAGCCGGGTCGAGAAGTTGAGCCGCGAGGCCTGGGCGAGCAGGGTGGGCGGCGCGAAGTCCTGGAGGCCGGCGATCACCTCGGCGCCGAGCGCCTGCTTCGACTCCTTCAGATGGCCCATCGCCTCGCGCACGATCGCGAGCCGCTCGACCGGGTCGTCCACGTACACGGGCAGCGGGCCGCGCATCGCCGCGATCCGGTTGCCGAGCGTCCCATGCTCGTCGGCGGTGCGGATCGAGACGGGCACGAGCGCCCTCAGCTCGAGCCCCTCCGTGCGCACCCCGCGGTCGACGAGCCAGCGCCCGAGCGCGCCCGACACGACCGTGAGCACGGCGTCGTTGACGGTCCCGCCGAGCGCGTTCTTGACCTCCTTGAAGTCGGCCAGCCGGCTCTGCACCCAGCGCACCCGGCGGTGCGGCCCGATGTGCACGTTCAGCGGAACGTCGGGCGCGGGGTTCAGGCCCGCCCAGACGACCTCGCCGACACCCTCGGCGGCCTCGCGCACCTGTCCGAGCGCGTGCCCGGGGTGCTGCGCGGCGCCGATCGCCCTGCCCGCGAGCGAGAACGGCGTGCGCACGAGGCCCTTGACGCCCTCGGCCACCAGCTCGGCCTCGGACGGCTCGGGGTGGGGGATCCAGCCGTCGTCGGCAGGCGGCTCGCCCGGAACGGGCGAGAGGTCGAACAGCACGGTGGCGATGTCGACGCCCGACGACGCCGTCCACGAGGGCGTGGTGGGTCTTCGAGATCAGCGCGAAGCGGCCGCGCTCGAGTCCCTGGATGATCCACAGCTCCCAGAGCGGCTTCGAGCGGTCGAGCCGCTGCGAGAAGATCCGGCCGACGAGCTCGCGCAGCTGGTCCTCGGAGCCCGGCTGCGGCAGCGCCGTGTGGCGCACGTGGTAGTCGAGGTTGAAGCTCGGGTCGTCGACCCAGAACGGCCGGCCCATCTCGAAGCGAGGGAAGGCGAGCTTCTGCCGGTAGCGCGGCACCAGCGCGCAGCCGCGACTCGAGATGCGCGCAGAAGTCGTCCCGCGACGGCGGCGGTCCCTCGAAGATCACGAGGGCGCCCACGTGCATGTGCGACGCCTGCTTCTCCTGGTGCAGGAAGGAGGCGTCGATGGCCGTCAGCCGGTCCTTATGCCCCTGCGTCGCCACGTCGAAGAGCCTACCCGCGAGAATCGTGTGTGTGAAGCTGCTTGGAATCGTGCTCGCGGTCCAGCTCGTACTCGGTCTGACGCTCGTGGCGCTCGTCGCCACGGACAACGCGCCGTGGAGCGACGACGCCGAGGTGGACGCCGCTCCGGCCACGCCCGCCGTGAACGCGGATCGCTTCGACTCGGCCGCCGCCTGGGACCTGCTCGTCGAGCAGGTCGAGATGGGACCGCGCCCGGCGGGCTCCGAGGCCTCGCGGCGACTCGCGGAGCGGCTGCGTGAGCTCGTCCCGAACGGCCGCTTCGAGCCCGTTCCCGGCGGGCTTCGCAACGTCGTCGGCACGGTCCGCGGCCGCGAGCCCGGCTACATCGTGGTCGGCGCGCACTACGACACGAAGGACATCGACGACTTCGTCGGTGCGAACGACGGCGCGTCGGGCACGGCCGTGGTCGCGCAGCTCGCTCGCACCGTGAAGCGGCCGCGCCACACGATCAGGTTCATCTTCTTCGACGGAGAGGAGACACCGCGCGGCGTCCCGGACGCCCGGTTCTACCAGCGCGGCCTGCGCGGCTCGAAGGTCGCCGCGCGCCGCTACGACGACGCTCGCGCGATGGTGCTGCTCGACTTCGTGGGCGACCGCCGCCTGCGCATCCCGCGCGAGGTCTACTCGCGTCCCGGCCTCTGGCGCAAGCTGAGGGCGGCGGCGAAGCGGGTGGGCGCCGGGCGCGTGTTCCCGCCCGGGACCCAGGGCGCCGTGCTCGACGATCACGTGCCCTTCCTCGAGCGCGACGTGCCCGCGATCAACCTGATCGACTTCGAGTTCCCCTGCTGGCACAGGACCTGCGACGACCTCGACGCGGTCTCCGAGCGCAGCCTGGACGCGGTGGGGGAGACGGTCCTCGGGCTGATCCGCAGTCTCTAGGCTTGCGGGCGGTGTCCGCAACCCCCGAGAAGCTGCTGCTCGCCGCGCCGCGCGGTTACTGCGCCGGCGTCGATCGCGCTGTCCAGACCGTCGAGCGCGCCCTCGAGCTGTATGGCGCGCCGGTCTACGTGCGCAAGGAGATCGTCCACAACAAGCACGTGGTCGAGCAGCTGCGTGAGCGTGGGGCGATCTTCGTCGAGGAGGAGACGGAGGTGCCGGAGGGCGAGACCGTCGTCTTCTCCGCGCACGGGGTCTCGCCCGCGGTTCACGCGAACGCCGAGAGCCGGCGGCTCATGACGATCGACGCCACCTGCCCCCTTGTCACGAAGGTGCATGTCGAGGCGAAGAAGTTCGCCGCGGAGGGCTACACGATCGTGCTCGTCGGCCACGAGGGCCACGAGGAGGTCGAGGGCACGATGGGGGAGGCCCCGGACGCCTTCGTGCTCGTGGAGACCGAGGAGGACGTGGACGCGCTCGAGATCGAGGATCCCGACCGTGTGGCCTACCTGACGCAGACGACCCTGAGCGTCGACGAGACGCACCGGATCGTGCTGCGCCTGCGCCAGCGCTTCCCGAACATCACGGGCCCGAAGTCGGACGACATCTGTTACGCGACCACCAACCGCCAGATGGCCGTCCGCCAGATGGCCGTCGAGTGCGACCTCGTGCTCGTGATCGGCTCGCGGAACAGCTCGAACTCGAACCGGCTCGTCGAGGTCGCGCGCGACCACGGCGCCGAGTCGCACCTGATCGACAACGAGGGCGAGGTGCAGGAGGAGTGGCTCGAGGGCAAGCGCGTGGTGGGGATCAGCTCAGGCGCAAGCGCTCCCGAGGAGCTGGTGCAGCGGCTCGTCGAGTTCTTCCGCGCGCGCGGCACCGAGGACATCTCCGAGTTCGAGGTCCGTCAGGAGGACGTGCGCTTCATGCTCCCTCGGGAGATCCGGAAGGAACTGGCGCTCCGGGAGTGATCTGGACTCCGTGGAGCCGCATGCCCGGAGCGGCGGCCTCCACCGTCCCGTCCGTCTCGTAGAGGCCCGGCTCGAGGCCGGCGCCCGACAGCACCGCGTACGCCTCGCCGCCCGACCAGCTGAAGCTCGCCGCGGCGCCCGCGTCCGCGGCCTCGATGAAGTCCTCGCCATCGCTCCAGTCGCGCACCAGCTCGAGCCTGTCGCGGTCGGCGGGCAGCGAGATGTCCGCGGTCTGCGGCTCGAATACGAGGCCCGGCAGGTCCTCGGAGCGCAGCGGCGGCATCGGCTCGACGTCGATCCCGAGGCACTCGCCGATCACCCGCTCGGCCTCCTCGTACTCGCCCTCCCCGTAGTGGACCCAGGCGAGCCGCCCGCTGCGGTCGAACAGGTAGCGCCCCGGCCAGCCCTTGTTGCCGTATCTGCGCCAGAGCTCGAACTCGGGGTCGAGCAGCACGGGGAACCCGATCCCGAGCCGCTCGGCGGCGCGCGCAACCGTGTCGCGGTCGCGCCCGAACGAGTAGCCCGGGGAGTGCACGCCCACCACCCGCAGCCCCTCCGATGCGTAGCGCTCGTGCCATTCGATCAGGTACGGGAGGGTGTGCAGCGAGTTGATGCGGGCGAAGTCCCAGAACTCAACGAGCACCGCTCCCCGGCCCATGAGGGTGTTCATCCGCAGGAACGCGACATTCAGCCACTCCGCCCCGGGCGGGAACTCGGGCGCGTAGATCTCGGCCTCGGGCGGCGGTCGCATGCGCCAAGGATGGCGCACGGGAGTCCGCAACTCGGAGCCTCCGGGGTGTTATAGGGTGGCTCGAAAGGGCTGTTGGGTCCCCAGTACCACCCTCTAGGAGGAGGAATGCGAAAGCGTTTGGTAGCCGCGGTGATGGCCGTGGCGCTACTGGCGGTGGGCGTGAGTGTCGCCTACGCCGCCAATGTCTACGAGGTCGACATTGCCACGACGTCGCCGGTCGGTAAGGGCACGCCGAAGAAGCCCCTGCCGGTCAAGCTCGGCTTCGGCTACGAGGTCAGCGAGGAGGATGCGACCCTCCGTCCGACCGTGATCGAGGAGTACAAGATCGCGCCGGAGGGCCTGATCACCTACGCGAAGAAGTTCCCCACCTGCACATTCGCGCAGGCGAATGCCCCGACGGTGTCGCCGGCATGCGATAAGGCGAAGGTCGGACAGGGCCTGGTGCGCAACAACGCAGGTGCCGCGGTCGATCGCACCCAGAAGCTCGTCTGCAACCTCGGGCTCACGCTGTACAACATCTCCGGCGCCGGCAAGAACGGCGGCATGGCGATCCGGCTCGACGGCGGTCCGCCCGTGCCGGTCGATCCCGAGAGGGACGTGGGCTGCACGATCGAGGTGCACACGGCGATCAAGGCTCCGTTCTTCCCGGTCAAGGTCGACGGCCTGACGACGCACGAGCTGCGCTTCAAGGTGCCGTTCCAGCTCCAGGAGCCGCTGCCCGGCGTCGCAGAACGCGGTCATCGACGTGACCTCGACGGTCAACAAGAGGACCACGAAGACGAAGGTCGCCGGCGTGCGCCGCACGGTCGGCTACTACTCGGAGATCGGCTGCAAGGGCAAGACCCGGACCGTGCGGGTCAAGTTCGTGGACACCGCGGGCCGGTCGTTCACCGCCAACAAGACGACCAAGTGCTAGCTGCCTGAGCGCAGCCGAGTGCTTGGAACGGGGCGGCCTTCGGGCCGCCCCGTCTCGTTCAGGAGGCGATCGCGCGCAGGATCTGCGGCGAGACCCAGATCTCGATCGCGGCGGCGGCGAGCAGCACCGGGACCGCGATCGCGACCGTCACGGCGGTGGCGGCGAGCAGGTCCTGCCATTCGTCGTTGCGGCTCGCGACCATCCACGCCGCGAGCGGCAGGAACAGGGCGACGAGCTCGGGCACCGCGTGCGGGCTCACGGCCAGCAGCAGCAGGCCGGGGCCGACCCCGAGCTGGTTCGCGAGCGTCGAGGCGCCGTCGCCGAGCGCGTACGCCTGCGTCACGAGCGAGAAGAGCGTCGCGCAGACCACGAAACCGATCGCGAGCGGGCCCGCCTTCTCGTGCACCCAGCGCGACAGCCCGTTGCGATGGGAGGCGGACAGCGGGAGCGAGCTTCCCGCGATGAAGCCGGCCACGCAGGCCATCGCGTGAAGGGCGAGCACGAGCCCGTTGCGGTAGAGCACGTGCAGGTAGTCCGCGAAGGTCGCGTCCACGTTCAGCCCGGGGATCGCCCAGATGGTCGGGTCGGGCGTCGACACCTTGGCGATCACGAGGACGGCGACGAGCAGGCCCGCGGTGATCGCGCAGCTCAGGCCAAGCCACGGCAGCAGCACCGTCCCGGGGTTCCGGTTCCAGCGCGCGAGGGCAAGCTTCGTGTCCGCCATGCCCTGGACGACGACCAGGTCGTTAACGCTCATCACCTCTGGCATCGGCAGGAGCGGGCATGGGACTTAGTGCGGTTCGGTGCTTAGGAGTCGCTTAGGTTTGCCGCGTATACCTTTGAACTGTCCCTACTTGACCAGAGGAGTTCTCACATGAAGAAGGTCCTCGCGCTCGCTCTCACGGGCGCGTTCACTCTCGGTGTGGCCGGCGTGGCCCAGGCCGACATCAACGACACGACGTTCGAGCTCAACAAGTTCTCGATCAAGTCGAACGACAGCGGAACCGCCAAGAAGCCGAAGCCCGTCACGCTCTCGCTGGGCGTGCTCGGCGGCACGAAGAGCGGCACCGGCCAGGCGTCCACCTCGACGAAGCTGCGCATCACGCTGCCGCGCGGCATCAAGTGGAACGGAAGCGTGTGGGCACGCGGAAAGCGCTGCAGCGTCTCCGCCGCCAATACACGCCAGTCGGACAGCATCTGCCCGCGCGGATCGCGCATCGGCTCGGGCCACGTGGACGCCACCGCACTCGGCACCAAGGAGCCGATTGACGTGCGCGCGTACGTGACCACCGGCGGCAACCTCGGCCTCTGGCTCGACGCCGACGCTCCGCTCCCCATCCACCAGATGCTCGAGGGCAAGGTGCGCCGCGGCGTGATCAACGTCGCGATCCCGCTCAATATCCAGGAGCCGGTCGTCGGCGTGTCGTCCGCGATCGAGACCCTCAACTTCACGGTCAACGGCCGCACCAAGGTGCGGGGCAAGACCCGCGGCGCCGTGGAGTCCACCGGCTGCTTCAACAGGAAGTGGACGCTCAAGTTCGAAAACATCGTCACCGATGGCAAGCTGACCGATACGCGTAGCGTCAGCTGCCGCAAGTAGGGACGACGAGACGATGACCCCCGGCCGGCCGCACCGTTTAGGGTGCGGCCGGTGGGAGTCATCGACGAGCTCTACCTGAACAACGAGGCCTTCGCGGCCTCGTCGCCTTCTGGCCACCGCGACGTCCGGCCGAGCCGCCGGCTCGCCGTGGTCACCTGCATGGACTCGCGCCTCGACGTGTTCGCGGCGCTCGGGCTGGGCGAGGGCGAGGCCCACGTCCTGCGCAACGCCGGCGGCGTGATCACCGACGACATGATCCGCTCGCTCGCCGTCTCGCAGCGGCGCCTCGGCACCCGCGAGGTGATGCTGATCCAGCACACGGACTGCGGGATGCAGTCGCTGACGGACGACGGCTTCCGCGCCGAGCTGCAGGAGGCCACCGGAGTTGCCCCTCCGTTCGCGATCGAGTCGTTCGACGACCTCGATGCGAACGTGCGCCAGTCGATCCTGCGCCTGCGCCGCTCCGATTTCCTGCCGCACCGCGAAGCGATCCGCGGCTTCGTCTACGACGTCGACACGCACCGCCTGCGCGAGGTGCAGGCCTGACTCAGGGGGCGGGCGGCGGCAGCGCCGCCGCGATGCGGTCGAAGCGCGGGACGCCCAGGCCGCTCGCCAGGTCGTAGCCCGGTCCCGCGGTCCGGGGCGGCACGCGGCGGCTGTAGGCGTTGTCGCCGCTGACGATGTCGAACAGCCCGGCGGGGTCGCTCGCCGGCAGCGAGTAGAGCAGCCCGTTGACGGGGCCGAGCGGCGGCCGGCCGGCCGCGCGCTCGCGCGCGGAGACGATCGCGAAGGCGCTCGCCACGAGCGGCGCGGACGCGCTCGTGCCACCGTCGGTCAGCCAGTTCGAGCCGATGTTCACGGGCCACGCGGGCAGGAGCGAGGCGTGCGCGGCCACGTCGGGCGCGGCGCGGCGCGAGCCGGCGACGGTGAGCCCGCCCTGGTAGGGCGGGCGCTGCGAGAACTGGGACAGGCCGCCGCCGCCCGCCCCGCCGCCGTTGTCGGTGGTGACCCACGGGAGGTCGTTCCAGACCACCTCGTCCACGCGCTCGTTTGCGGCGTCAACGACGAGGCGGCTGCCGCCGACCGCCGTCAGGTACGGCGAGGAGGCCGGCCAGGCGATGCCCGCGAAGTTGCTGCCGTTGCAGGTCGAGCCGAAGTCTCCGGCCGAGGCGAACGTCGCGACTCCGGCAAGGCCGAGCCGCACGAGCAGCGCATCCATCAGCGTGGCGCCGGCGCGCAGCGTCGGCCCCGCGCCGCGCCCGCGCACGCTGCGCTCGCACAGGCCGTAGGAGATCGAGAGGGCGTCGGGCAGGTTCTCCTGGCGCAGCACCTGTGCCGGGCCGAGAAACCACAGCTCCGTGAGGAGCCAGGCCTGGGTCAGCATCAGCGAGCTGAGCTCGGGCGCCATCCCGCGCGCGAGCGCGACGTCCTCCTGCGGCTCCGGCGAGCCGCGCCCGAACGGGCGCGACTGGCCGTCCGTCAGCAGCGTGCGCGGCCGCAGGGCGGGGTAGCCGAAGCAGGCGGCGGCCGAGTTCAGGTCGACCTGCGGGATGCCCTCGCCGACGTTCATGATCGCCACCGAGGCGCCCGCTCCGGTGCCGACGCCGTCGAGCCCGTAGGCCTCGCGTACCTGGCCGAATGCATACGAGCCGGTCGCGCGCGCCTTCGCGCAGCCGCCGGTCCAGGTCCCGGCGTTGCCCGGCTTCACGCCCTGGGTCGCCCGGGCGCGCGGCAGCTCCTCGCCCGGCGCGGGGCCCGAGCGGGCGCGCTTCGTGGAGCGCGCGAAGACCGGGACGACCTCTCGGACGAGCGGTCGCAGCGCTCGCGGGACGTGGAGCGTCTGGCTCGCCCTCGGGAGGTACCAGGTGTTCGCGAACACCTCGTTGTCGAACTGCTTCTTGAAGCGCACCCGGAAGACGCGCTCGAGCCGGCGCACCGGCCCGTTCATGCGGGCGAACACGCGCGTCGGGTCGACTCGCACCGTCAGGCCGCGGCGGCGAGCGAAGCGCTGTAGCCGGCGCACGGTGCCGGCGCGCACGCCGTAGCGCTGCGCCACCTGTGCCCGGCTCAGGAAGCCGCGGTAGCTCGACGAGCCCGGCTGCTGCACGGCGAAGAAGGCCGAGCGCGCCTGCGCCTCGGGGCGCGGCAGCCCGAAGTAGACGCTGATGCGGGGACCCTCGTGGGCGGCCACGGGCGGCGCGGCCAGCGCCGACAGCGCGAGGGCGGCGAGCACGACGAGCAGGCGAGTCCGCATGCGCGCAAGATAACCCGCCGCGCGGAACCATCCGGCCGTTCGCGTTGTAGACGCCACATGAGGCTCACCGCCGGCATAGCGCTCGTCATCTCCTCGCTCGCCCTCGCGGCGCCCGCCGCGGCGAAGGAGGTGGTGGCCGCGAAGGTCTGCGGCCTCGATGAGTGCCGCACGGCGGGCGGAGGCCCGGCCGAGCTCACGAAGCTCGCCTACGGCGGGCTGCCGGCGAGTCCCCCGAAGCGGCCGGCCGGCTGGTACCGGATGGTGCTCTCGTTCCGGATGGAGGGCCCGGAGCGAATGCGCATCCCGATCACCGTCATCCCCGGCGAGGAGCTCATGCGCTGGGAGGGCAGGCACGGCGACGGGGGCTGGGTCGAGGCCCCGGCCGAGACGCTCGCCGCCCTGCGCCCGCTGATCGCGGGCCTCGAGCCGCGCCACTCGAGCACGCTCAAGGTCGGCGAGCGCTCGGGCGCCGTCACCGAGGCGCGCGTGGACGAGGTGGTCTCGATCGGCGCCGACGAGCCCGCACCGCCGCAGGAGGGATCGTCAGCGATCCCGTGGATCGCGGCCGGCGTGGCCCTGCTGCTGCTGATCGCGGCCGGTTTCTCGATCGCGCGGCGCCGGGCCACTCGGGTCGGGAGCGCGAGAGCCGAGCTATCCAAGGACGCAGGGTCGACGGCGTGCTAAGCACGCCGAGACCCGAGGACGCAGGAGAGCGACGGCTATCGGGCTACCCGATGGAGCCGACCATCTCAAGCTGGATGAGGCGATTGAGCTCGACCGCGTACTCCATCGGCAGCTCCTTCGTGACCGGCTCGATGAAGCCGTTCACGATCATCGCCGCCGCCTCCTCCTCGGTGAGGCCGCGCGACTGCAGGTAGAAGAGCTGCTCGTCGGAGATCTTGCCGACCACGGCCTCGTGGGCCACGGTCACGTGCGGGTTCTGGATCTGGATGTCCGGCCAGGTGTCGGAGCGCGAGCGGTCATCCATCATCAGGCCGTCGCACTGGACGTGCGCCTTCGAGCCCTGCGAGTTGTGGCCCATGCGGACGAGGCCGCGGTAGCCCATGATCCCGCCGTCCTTCGAGATCGACTTGGCGAGGATGTTGGACGTGGTGTTCGGGGCGAGATGCACGACCTTCGCGCCGGTGTCCTTCCAGACGTCGCCGCTCGCCACGCCCACGTTGAGGTGGTCGGCGCGCGCGCCCTCCCCGATCAGGAACGAGCCGGGGTAGAGCATCACCTTCTTCGCGCCCATCGAGCCGCCGACCCACTCGACGGTCCCGTGTGCCTCGACGATCGCGCGCTTCGTGTTGAGGTTGAAGACGTCCTTCGACCAGTTCTGGACGGTCGTGTAGCGCGCCTTCGCGCCCTCCTTGACGAAGATCTCGACGACGGCGGAGTGCATCGAGTTGACGCTGTAGGTCTGCGCCGTGCAGCCCTCGATGTAGTTCACCTCGGAGCCCTCGTCCGCGATGATCAGCGTGTGCTCGAAGGTGCCCTCGCCCGAGCCCTCCATGCGGAAGTACGCCTGTAGCGGCAGGTCGACCTTCACGCCCTTCGGCACGTACAGGAACGAGCCGCCGGACCAGACGGCGCCGTGCAGCGCCGAGAACTTGTTGTCCTGCGGCGGCACGCACTTGTTCATGAAGTGCTCGCGCACGAGGTCCTCGTGCTCGGTGACCGCGGTGTCCATCGCGCAGAAGAGGATTCCGAGGTCCGCGTACTCCTGCTTGAGGCCCTCGTAGAACGGCTCCTGGCGCCAGACGCCGACGACGCCGGCAAGGTGCTCGCGCTCCGCCTGCGGGATGCCGAGCTTCTCGAAGGTGTCCTTCTGCTCCTGGGGGACGTCGTCCCAGCTGTCGTAGCGCCCGGCCTCGGGCGGCGAGTAGAGCACGAGCTGGGAGAGATCGAGGTCGGAGAGGTCGACGCCCCACGTGGGGATCGGCTTGCGCTCGAAGATCTCATACGACTTGATGCGCTTCTCACGCATCCAGTCGGGCTCGCCCTTGATCTTCGAGAGCTCCTCGATGACCTCGCGGCTGATGCCCCTCTTGGCGACGAGCTGTCCCTGCTCGTTTTCCTTGATCGCGCTGGGCTTGCTGATTCGCGTCTTGTCGGTCGCAGCCATATGCACATCCGATGTTAGCGGCTGGAGAGGCTTTCCAGACCCCCGAGGTAGGAGTTAGGCTAGCCTAACGACCATGCTCAGAAACACCGCGATCGCGCTAGCCACGGCGGCGCTCGGAACAGGCGCCGCATTCGGCGTCGCGGCCTGCGGTGAGGACCGCGAGGGGGACGTCCAGTTCGAGGGCGGAACGGACACCTCAGGGACCTCCACCTCGGGCACCGCCCCCTCGACCGAGACCTCGCCGTCCACCGAGACGACGCCCTCCACCGAGACCGAGCCCGAGACGGACACGTCCGGGGGCGCCACGGCTCCGGAGTAGCGCGGTGTCGCGTCGCCGCCTACTCGTGTTGCTCGCCGGCGGCGCGGCGCTGATCGTCGTCGCGTTCGCCGCCGTGGTCCTCGCCACGTCCGGCACCTCCGACTCGGACGACGAGATCGTGCTCTACTCCGCCCGCTCGCACTACGGCGAGGAGGAGCCCTTCGAGCGCTACGCGGAGGACACCGGCACGGACCTGCGCCTCCGCGGCGGCTCCGCGTCCGAGCTCTACGAGCGCCTGCGCTCGGAGGGCGAGAACACGCCGGCCGACATCCTGATCACGGTCGACGCCGCCAACCTCTGGCGTGCCAAGGAGGCGGGGCTGCTCCAGCCCGTGTCCACGCCGGCGCTCGAGAAGGCCGTGCCCGAGGACCTGCGCGACCCCGACGGCGCGTGGTACGGCCTGACGCTGCGCGCGCGCACGATCATGCGCTCGGAGGAGCGGGTGGGCCCCGACGAGGTCACGACCTATGAGGGCCTCGGAGACCCGAGGTGGAAGGGCAGGCTCTGCCTGCGCTCGGGCACGAGCGAGTACAACGTGTCCTTCGTGGCAGACAGGCTCGCCAAGGACGGCCGCGCCGCCACCGAGCGCATGCTGCGGCGCTGGATGGCCAACGACCCCGACATCCTGGGTTCGGACGTCGACGTGCTCGAGGCGATCGCGGACGGCGATTGCGACGTCGGGCTGACGAACCACTACTACCTCGAGCGCGAGCTCGCGGAGGACCCGGACTTCCCGGTCGCGGTCGTCTGGGCGGACCAGGACGGCCGCGGCACGCACGTGAACCTGTCCGGGCTCGGGGTGGTGCGCGGCTCCGACCACGTCGAGGGCGCGACCGACCTGATCGAGACCCTCGTTCAGCCGGAGGATCAGCGCGTGTTCGAGGAGAACAACCACGAGTTCGGCGTCGACGACTGCTGCGACTTCAAGCGCGACCCGATCGACGTCCCGGCGGCGGGCGCGCGGCTCGACGAGGCGATCGCGCTGATGGACGAGGTGGGGTGGGACTGAGGGTCGCGACGGTCGGGCTCGCCGCCCTGGTGGTGGCGCCGCTGCTCGGCCTGCCGATCTCGTTCATCGCCGCGCCCGGGGCGCTCTCCGAGTTCTCCGGCCTCGTGCCGGAGGCGATCGTCGCCACGGTCTGGATCGTGCTCGGAGTGGGGACGGGCACCCTCGTGCTCGGAACCGGGCTCGCCGCGCTCGTCTCCTTCTGCGACTTTCCCGGCCGGGGCTGGATCGAGTGGGCGCTCGTGCTGCCGCTCGCGATGCCGGGCTATGTGTTCACGCTGTTCGCGCTCGGCCTCGACGTCCCCGGGATCCGCTCGACCGGCGGGGCGATCGTGATCTTCACGCTCGTCCTCTATCCGTACGTGTACCTGCTCGGGCGCGCGGCCTTCCTCGCCCAGTCGCGCACGCTGCTCGAGGCCGCCCGCGGGCTCGGCCTGTCGCGCGGGCGGGCGATCGGACGCGTGGCGCTCCCGCTCGCGCGCCCGGCGATCCTGGGCGGCGTCGCGCTCGCCCTGATGGAGGCGCTCGCGGACTTCGGCACGGTCAACCTGCTCGGCGTGCGCACGTTCACGGACGCGATCTACCGCGTCTGGTTCATCGCGTTCGACCGCGACGCGGCGATGCAGCTCGCCACCCTGCTCGTCTCCGTGACCCTGGCCCTGCTGGTGCTCGAGCGCCTCGCGCGCGGGCGCGCGCGCCACGCACAGCTCGCGGCGCAGGGGGAGCTGCTTGCCGCCGATCCGGCTGCGCGGCGTGGCGGCGGCCCTCGCTGTCGCCGGCCCGCTCGTGCTCGTCGGCGTCGTGGTCGCGGCCCCGCTCGCGCAGCTCATCCGTCTGGGCGGTCGAGGCCGTCTCGGAGGGCCTGCTCGCGCCGGAGTTCGCGACCGCGGCGCGCAACAGCGTGCTGCTGGCCGGGATGAGCGCGGTCCTCGTCCCGATCGGGGCGCTCCTGCTCGCCTACGGGGCGCGCGCGAGCGGCTCGCGGCTCGCCGGCGGAGCGGCGCGCGCCGCTACGATCGGCTATGGCCTGCCGGGCTCGGTCGTGGCGGTTGCGGTGATCGTCCCGCTGTCCTGGATCGAGCGCCGCATCGACGGCGTTGCCGGCACGGGACTGATTCTCACCGGGACAGTGATCGGACTCTTCTACGCCTACTCGGTTCGCTTCCTCGCCCTCGCGTGGGGAGCGGTCGACGCCGGCCTCGGCCGCATCCCCCGCAACCTCGACGAGGCGGCGCGCGGACTCGGCGCGGACCAGCTCGACGTGCTCGCGCGGGTGCACGTCCCGCTCGTGCGCACGGGATTGCTGACCGCCTCGCTGCTCGTGTTCGTCGAGGTGATGAAGGAGCTGCCCGCGACGCTGCTGCTGCGGCCGCTCGGCGGCGACACGCTCGCGATCTCCGTCTGGCAGGCCACCTCCGAGTCGCTGTTCGAGACCGCCGCGCTGCCCGCGCTCCTGATCGTGCTCGTCGGTCTCCTGCCGGTCGTGCTGATGATCCGGCTGAGCGGCCGCCGCGGGGCCGAGCTCGAGGCGGGTGGCACCGCCGGCGCGTGGGCCGAGGAGTACGAGCGGCAGGCGGTCGCGGCGTGACCGCCGTCCGGCTGAGCGGGCTGTCCAAGTCGTTCGGCAGGCTCGAGGCCGTTCGCGAGGTTTCCCTCGAGATCGAGCGCGGCGAGCTGCTCGCGGTCCTCGGTCCCTCGGGCTGCGGCAAGACGACGCTGCTGCGGCTGATCGCCGGCTTCGAGGCGCCCGACGGAGGCTCGGTCGCGGTGGGCGACGAGGAGGTGGCCGGACCCGGCTGCTTCGTGCCTCCCGACCGGCGCAGGGTCGGGATGGTGTTCCAGGACTACGCGCTGTTCCCGCATCTGAGCGTCGAGTCGAACGTGGGGTTCGGGCTCACCTCGCGCCCGCGCGAGGAGCGCGAGGCCCTGACGCGCCGGACGCTCGAGCTCGTCGGCCTCCAGCACCGGGCAGCGAGCCACCCGCACGAGCTCTCGGGCGGCGAGCGGCAGCGCGTCGCGCTCGCGAGGGCGCTGGCCCCGGAGCCCGAGCTCGTGCTGCTCGACGAGCCGTTCTCGTCGCTCGACGCCAGCCTGCGCGCGGGGCTGCGCCGCGAGGTCGAGCTGATCCTGCGCGATGCCGAGGCCACCGCTCTGCTCGTCACGCACGACCAGGAGGAAGCGCTGTCGCTCGCGGACCGGCTCGCGGTCATGCGCGACGGAGGGATCGTGCAGGTCGGCCCGCCCGTCGAGGTGTACGGCAACCCGGCCTCGCGCTGGGCGGCGCAGTTCGTGGGTGAGGTGAACGTGCTCTCCGGGGTCGCCGAGGGCGGGGCGGTCGAGACCGAGGTGGGCGCGTTCGACCTGCGGGCCCCCGCGAGCGGCTCGGTGCACGTGGCGGTCCGGCCCGAGCAGCTCGAGCTCACGGCAGCGCGCTCCGCCAACGCCGAGGTGGTGGCGCGCGAGTTCCGCGGCCACGACGTGCTCTACCGGCTGCGCCACGAGGGCGGCCGCGTCCTGCTCGTCCAGTTGCCGTCGCTCGAGCTGCACGAGGTCGGCGCGCGCGTGTTCGTGCGCCCCGCGGCCAGCGCGGTGACCTCGCTCGTGGATTAGGGTCCGCGCATGGAGCTCTACGTCTGCTGGGGCACCTTCCCGTCGCCGCGGCCCGGCGGCCATCCGTGCCGCAACGCGTACCACGCCCTGAGGGACGCGGGCTGGGATCCGGAGGTGAAGAAGGTCTACGGGCTCGGGCCGCTTCCGTCCGTGCTCAACCCTGGACGCGCAAAGGTCCGGGAGCTGACGGGCCAGCAGTGGGTGCCGGTCCTCGTGACGGACGACGGCCAGGTGATAGACGACTCGAGTTCGATCGTCGCGTGGGCGAAGGCGAACCCGGCGAGCGGGGCGGAGGCCACGCCGGTCTGACAGGACGTTTCGGGCGCCCCTGTCCTGGCGAGGTTCGCGTCATGGCTGAACTCACCGGTGGGTGCGTCTGCGAGGAGGTCCGCTTCGAGATAGCGGAGCCTCTGCTCGGCGCGCTCTACTGCCACTGCAAGCGCTGCCAGCGCCGGACCGGCACGTCGCCGTCGATCAGCGGGCTCACCCAGCCCGGCTCGTTCAGGATCGTCGCGGGCGAGGAGGCGGTGCGGACCTACAGCCCCGGCGACGGCGGCTGGGACAAGAGCTTCTGCTCGGTATGCGGCGGCCATCTCTACACGTCGAATCCCGACAATCCCGACCTGATCGCGGTGCGGCTCGGCGCCATCGACCAGGACCCCGGCGTGCGCCCGAGCGCGCATCAGTTCGTGACCTACGCGGCCCCGTGGAATCCGGTGCCCGACGACGGCCTGCCGCGCTTCCCGGAGCGGATCACCTGGCAGGAGGGAGCGCCGCAGGTCAACTAGCCGGGCGGGCCTACTCGGGCCAGGACGCGTCGCCCGTGGTGGCGCCGCGCATCACCTTCAGCGACAGCAGCGCGCACTTGCGGCGCGTGGGCGAGATGTCGATGCCGAGGTGGTCGATGACCCAGTCGGCGTCGAGCTTCGCGATCTCATCCACCGGCATCCCGATCAGCTCCTCGCTCGTGATCGAGGCGGCCGCCTGCGAGATCGCGCAGCCCTGACCGTGGAAGCGCAGGTCCCTGACCCTGCCGTCCTCGACCACCAGATGGACGCCGAGCTCGTCCCCGCAGAGCGGGTTGTGGTCGTGCCACTCGAGATCGTGCGGGTCGAGCTCGCCGAAGTTCCGCGGGTTCTTGTAGTGCTCGAGGATGTAATCCCGATACAGCGCGTCCATCACCGGTGCCTGCAAACCTTCGGATCTCGGCGTCCTCGGCCCTCGCCTTGGCAGACCAAGGCTTCGGACCTGCGTCCTTGATCTCCTCGGTTTTCGGACCGGATCACAGCCCGAACACCTCGCGCGCCTTCGAGAGCGCCGTCACGAGCCGGTCGACCTCGTCGCGCGAGCTGTAGACGTGGAAGGAGGCCCGCGCGGTGGCGCCCACGCCGAGGCAGCGCATCAGCGGCTGGGCGCAGTGGTGCCCGGCGCGCACGCAGACCGCCTCGCGGTCGCAGAGCTCGGCGATGTCATGCGGGTGGATGCCCTCGATCGCGAACGAGACGACCCCGCCGCGGTGGTCGAGGTCGGAGGGGCCGAACAGCGAGATGCCCTCGACGTCGGGCATGCGCTCGAGCGCGTAGGCCGTGAGCTCGCGCTCGTGGGCGCGCACGTTCTCCATGCCGATCGAGTCGAGATACTCGACCGCGGCGCCGAGGCCGACCGCCTCGGTCGCGGCCGACGTGCCGGCCTCGAACTTGTAGGGCAGCTCGTTCCAGGTCGAGCGCTCGCGCTCGACGCGCGAGATCATGTGGCCGCCGCCGAGGAACGGCCGCATGCCCTCGAGCAGCTCGCGGCGGCCGTGCAGCAGCCCGATCGTCGGCCCGAGCGCCTTGTGGCCCGTCCAGGCGTAGAAGTCCGCGTCGAGCTCGGCGAGGTCGACCGGGAGCTGCGGCACCGCCTGCGACCCGTCGACCAGCGAGACCGCCCCCGCCGCCCGCGCGCGGCGCGCGATCTCGGCCACGGGGTTGATCGTGCCGAGCACGTTCGACACGTGCGCGAACGCGACCACCCGGACGCGGTCCTCGGCGAGCACGGCGTCGAGCTCGTCGAGTGACAGCTCGCCCTGCTCGTCGATCCGCAGATAGCGCAGCTTCGCGCCCGTCTCCTCGCAGAGCATCTGCCAGGGGACGATGTTCGAGTGGTGCTCCATCTCCGTGATGAGCACGGTGTCCCCGGCGCCGACGTTGTCGCGCCCCCACGAGTAGGCCACGAGGTTGATCGCCTCGGTCGCGTTGCGCGTGAAGATCGACAGCTTCGGGTCCCAGTTCACGAACTCCGCGATCCGGTCGCGAGCCGACTCGAAGGCATCGGTCGCCTCGCGCGCAAGCTCGTAGACCCCGCGGTGGATCGGCGCGTAGGAGCGGCGCTGGAACTCGTCCATCGCCTCGATCACCTGGCGCGGCCGCTGCGACGTGGCCGCCGAGTCGAGGTAGGCCACGCGGCGCCCGTCGAACTCGCGGGCGAGCACCGGGAAGTCGGTGCGCACGTTCACGAGAGGCGCGGCGGTAGGCATCAGGAGGCCTCCGCGCGCTCCCCGATGAACTCGCGGACCTGGTCCGCAGCCCTGGCGAGCTTCTCCGCGACGCGCCTGCGGACGAGCTCCTCGAGGCCCGAGTCCTCGAGCCGCTGCACGACCTCCTCGAAGTAGCCCTCGACGAGCACGCGCACCGCCTCCGCGCGCGAGATCCCGCGGGTCATCATGTAGAAGATCTGCTCCGGGTCGAGCTCGCCGACCGTCCCGCCGTGCGAGGCCTTGACGTTGTCGACCTCGACGATCAGCGATGGGATCGCATCGCCCTTTGCCTTCGGCGAGAGCAGCATCGAGTGGGTCTGGAGGTAGGTGTCCACCTCGGTTGCCTTCGGGACGATGTGGATCAGGCCCTCGTACGACGCGCGCGACTCGCCGGTCAGCGCGCCCTTCCAGACGGTGTCGCCGGTGGTGTGCGCGGCCTCGTGCAGGTCGGTCGTGTAGAGGTCGAGGAGCTCGTCGCGCTCCGTGAAGTAGAGCCCCGTGTGCTTCATGTCCGAGCCGGGCTCGGCCGTGATGATGTCGAGGCGCTGCTTCGTGAGGTGCCCGCCGAGATGGATCGGCACCCACTTCACGCGCGCGTCGCGCCGGATCTCGACGCGCCGGGTCGAGAGGTCGAACACCTCGCCGCGGCCCCAGTCCTGGTAGTGGGCGAGGTCCACCTGCGCGCCCGGGTGGGCATAGAGCTCGAACGCGCCGGAGTGCAGCGCCTGGCCGTCGAAGTCGCCGCCGAGGAAGAACTCGCGGATGCGGCACTCGGCGTGCTCGCCGACCACGACGAGAGTGTGGGCCCACTGAGCGGTGTCCGGCTCGTCGATCACCCAGACGATCTGGATCGGCTTGTCGACGCGGATGCCCTTCGGGACGTGCACGAACACGCCTCCGGTCCAGAGGGCGGCCGTCCCGGCCTGGAACTTGCCCTCGTCGTGGGGCAGCCGCTTCGCGAAGTGCTCGCGCACGAGCTCCTCGTGCTCCTCCACGGCCTGCTCGAGCGGCATCACGACGATGCGCTCGTCCTGGAGGTCCGTGTGCACGACGCTCGCGCCGCGCTGGACGATCAGCGCCGCGTGCTCGTCGTCGCCGAGGTCGAGCTCGGGCAGGCCCGGCTCGTAGCGGCGCGGCTCGAGCGAATCGAGCTCGAGGCCGCGCAGGGAGGTCGTCCAGAAGCCGGAGCGCCGCCAGGTGGGCACGCCGTCCGACTCGAAGGCCTCGAGTGCGGCGCGCCGGCGGTTCTCCACGAACGCGGAAGCACTCGGCTCGGCCGAGTGCGCACCGATTGCCTCAGCCGGCACTCGCGGCCACCTCCTCGCGCACCCACTCGTAGCCGCGCTCCTCGAGCTCGGTCGCGAGCTCGGAGCCGCCCTCGCGCACGACCCGGCCGTCGATGAAGATGTGGACGAAGTCCGGCTTCACGTACTCGAGGATGCGCGTGTAGTGCGTGATGATCAGGAAGCCGCGCTCGTCGTTGCGCATCGCGTTCACGCCGTCGGCGACGATCCGCAGGGCGTCGATGTCGAGGCCCGAGTCGGTCTCGTCGAGCACGGCGAAGTCCGGCTGCAGCATCGCGAGCTGGAGGATCTCCGCGCGCTTCTTCTCGCCGCCCGAGAAGCCCTCGTTGAGATAGCGGCTCGTGAAGTCGCGGTTGATCCGCAGCAGCTCCATGTGGTTCTTCAGCAGAGCGCCGAACTCCTTGACCTTGATCGGCTCCTCGCGATGCGCGTTCACCGCCATGCGCAGGAAGTTCGCCACGGAGACGCCCGGGATCGTGGCCGGGTACTGGAAGGCCATGAACAGGCCGGCGCGGGCGCGCTCGTCCGGATCCGCCTCGGTCAGGTCCTCGCCGTTCAGGAGGATGCGGCCCTCGGTGATCTCGTAGTTCGGGTTGCCCATCAGCGTGTTCGCCAGGGTGGACTTGCCCGAGCCGTTCGGGCCCATCAGGGCGTGGGTCT
This sequence comes from uncultured Thermoleophilaceae bacterium, assembly GCA_963808775.1. Taxonomy (GTDB): domain Bacteria; phylum Actinomycetota; class Thermoleophilia; order Solirubrobacterales; family Thermoleophilaceae; genus JACVRW01. The sequence continues at coordinate 163,507 of CAWEGR010000004.1, read as the reverse complement.
CGCCCTTCTTCACGACGAGGTCTACGCCGTGCAGGATCTCCCGCTCCTCGATGCGGACGTGGAGGTTCTCGATCTCAAGGCTCATGCGGTAACGGTCTCCGTCTTCCGGGGCTTCGCGGGCGGACGCGCGAGGTCCGCCAGGGTCATCTCGTTCAGGGTGCGCACGATGGACCCCTGCACGCGGGTCCAGAGCAACTTCGTAGGGCACGGGTCGTGGCCGTGCTCGCCCTCGCGCGAGCAGACGAGCGTGCCGTCGGGGTCGGCGCTGATGCATTCGATCGGCGCGATCGCGCCCTCGAGCGCGCGCACGACCTCGGCCATGCTGATCTCCTCGGCGGGGCGGGCGAGCGTGTAGCCGCCGTGGGCGCCGCGGCGCGACTCCACGAGGTCGGCCTTGCGCAGCCGCTGGACCAGGTGCTCGAGGTACGCGAGCGGGAGGCCCTCGGCGTCTGCGATCGAGCCGAGCGAGATCGGCGCGTTGCCGCTGTTGGCCGCGAGGTGCGCCATCACGCGCACGCCGTACTCCGCCTTCGTCGAGAACATCATCGCGGCTCAAATCCTACTCGTGTGGTCGGAGAAAGATCCTAAGCTGAGCGGCGTGGAGGAATACCTCGAAGGGATCGTGGCGCTGCTGCGCGAGCGGCTCGGGGGCGACCTGCTCTCCGTGGCCCTGATCGGCGGCGCCGGGGCGGGGTCGTTCGAGCCCGCGTCGAGCGACATCGACGTCGCCGTCGTGGTGGCGCGGGCCCCCGCGCCGGAGCTTCTGCCGGGCCTGGCGGGCGAGCTCTCGCACTCGCGCCGGCCCGTGCCCGCGCGCCGGCTCGAGCTCGTCGTCTATTCGCGGGAGGGCGAGGTGCTGCTCAACCTGAACAGCGGCGAAGAGGTGGAGCGGGCGGAGACCTCCATCGACCCGGCCGAGCGCTTCTGGTTCGTGCTCGACGTGGCCATCGCGCGCGGCCGTAGCCGCACGCTGTTCGGCGAGCCGCTCGGCGCCGTCCTCTCGGAGCCGCCGCCGGACGAGGTGCGGGCCGCCGCGCTCGACTCGCTGCGCTGGTTCGCGCGCGAGGAGCCGGGCGCCCCGGACACGCTCCTGAACGCGTGCCGCACCTGGCGCTGGGCGCTCGAGGGGGAGTGGTCGACGAAGGAGGAGGCGGCGGACTGGGCGCTCTCGCGCTCGTCCGATCCGGGCCCGATCTCCGCGGCGCTCGCCGCACGGAAGCTGGGGAGGAGGGAGGGGCTGGATCGAGACGCGGTGAGGCGCGTGGCGGCGAAGGCCGAGGAGGCCCTGCTCAGCTCGGCCTGACCCGGTCGCCCACGGCGATCCGGCCGCCCTCGAGCAGGTCGGCGCGCAGGCCGGCCTTGTGCACCAGCGGGCGCATGATCCCGGGCTCGGTGATGCGCTGCAGGTGGGCGCACGGCTCACAGAGCCGGCGGCCGATGCACGTGGCCTCGCCGACCGTGAAGGTCTCGCCGACGAGCGCGTTCAGGTCGATGCCGCGCGTGACGATGTTGCGGCGCGCGAGCTCGGGTGGGCGGCCGATCTCCTCCATTCGCTCGGCCTCGACGAGGGTGAGGTCGTGCCCGACCCCGTGCGGGTTCGAGAACGTGCCCGCGCCGTCCACGTAGCGGTCGCCCACGAGCCCGCGGCCCGCGATCGCCTCCGCCTGCTGGACGAGCTCGACCGGTCCCTCCTTCACGCGCGCGATCACGATCGCCTCGACCGTGCCCTCCGTGCGATTCTGGGTCCGGCTCCCCGGTCCCGGCCACGTCGAAGCTCGTGACGAGCCAGCCGCTTACGACGGCGCTGAAGGGCGCGCCCGTCTCGAGCGGGTCGTGGATGAGGTCCGGCGGAGGGCCGAACGCCACCGCCGCGGTGCCGTCCTTCTCGGACCGCGACCCAGGGCCCCGCCCAGGAGAACTCGCGCGGGTTCTCGATCGGCACGAGCCCGAGCTCACGCTCCGCAAGCCAGCCGCGCCAGAAGCTCCATGGATCCGGGCCGTCCGGCACGGGCACGTCCTGCTTCAGGATCCACGCGAGGCAGGCGGCGAAGGAGCTCGTGAGGCGATCGCTCATTCGGCCTCCGCCTCGAGGATGCGCAGGTCGTGCGCGAGCTGCTCGGGCGTGGCGAGCGAGCCGGGATAGCCGACGCGCTGGAAGCCGTCGGCGTCGACGAGCGTGAAGCGCGCCTGGTGCTCCTCGGTCACCGACTGCGGCTTGATGAAGAAGCCGTCCCACACGGGCTTCAGCTCGGCGCGGTTGCCGAGCACGAAGTCGATCCGCCCCGTGGCGCGCTGCTCCGACAGGAACGATTGCGCGCGCTCGGCCGTGTCGCGCGGCGGATCCACCGCGACCGCGATCGCGGGCAGGTCGTGCCCGAGCTCGTCGAGCGCGCCGCGGACCGTCTGGGCCTGGATCGGGCAGGTGTCCTCGCAGGTCGTGTAGAGGAAGGTCACGACCACGGGCTGCCCGCGCAGGTCGCGCATGCGGACGGTGTCGCCGTCCTGGTTCCGGAGGGCGAAGTCGGGGGCGCGCAGGCCCTCCGGCATGCGGGCGCCCTCGAATGGGCTCCTCGCCGTGACGGGCTCCTCGGCCTCGTCTGCGCTGGGTCGCGGCGAGCGCGATGGCCGCGAACGCAAAGACGGCTACCAGGAAGAGGGCGATGAGGATCCGGCCGTTCACGGCACTCGGCAGGCTAGTTGTCCTGTCCTACCCGGCCACCGTCCGGGCAGGGCAGGACGGTTGCCGCGGTCAGGCCTCGACGAGGCCGCGGCGGATCGCGTAGCGCACGATCTCCACGCGGTCGCGCATGCCGAGCTTCGAGAAGACGTTCGCCCGGTGCGACTCCACGGTCTTCTCGGACAGCTTCAGCGTCTGGGCGATCTGCTTGTTCGTGAACGCCTCGGCGATCAGCTTCACGACCTCGAGCTCGCGCGGCGTGAGCGGGTCGTCGGGCTCGGCGCTCCCGCCGTCGAGCCACGAGTCCATCAGCTCGCGCTGGGCGTCGTCGGAGAGGAAGGTGCGGCCGGCGGCGACCGTGCGCACCGCGCCGATCAGGTCGGTGTCGGCGGCGCGCTTCAGCACGTAGCCGGCGGCGCCCGCCTCGAGGCCCTCGAGGAAGTAGCGCGCGTCGTCGTGCATCGACAGCAGCAGCACGCGTGTGTCCGGCACGTGCGAGCGGATCTCGCGCGCGGCCTGCAGGCCGGTCATGCGCGGCATCGAGACGTCGAGCACGGCCACGTCCGGCCGCTCAGCCTGGGTCCCCTCGAGCGCCGCGACGCCGTCGTCGGCCTCGGCGACCACCTCGATGTCGCGCTGGCGATCGAGCAGCATGCGCAGCCCCGAGCGGACGATGCCGTGGTCGTCGGCGATCAGCACGCGGATCACGCGGCGGCCTTCCGCTCGATGCGGAGCAGCACGCTCGTTCCGCCGCCCGGCGCCGAGCGCACGTCGAGCTCGCCGCCGGCGAGGCGCGCGCGCTCCGCCATGCCGTTCAGGCCGAGGCCCGCTCCGGGCCCGTCGGTGTCGGCGCGCGCGACCGCCGCGGGGTGGAAGCCCTCGCCGTCATCGCGCACGTGCAGCTCGATCAGCTCGGGCCCCACGTGCACGTCGACCTCGACCGCCGTGGCGCCCGCGTGCCGGCTGACGTTGGCGAGCGCCTCCTGGGTGACCCGGTAGAGCGCCGTCTGGACGTCCTCGGGCAGGGCGTCCGGATCGCCCTCCCGGGTCAGCCGCACCTCGATGCCCGTGCGCGAGGAGAAGCGCTTCAACTGGCCCTCGAGCGCCGGCATCAGCCCGTGGTCGTCGAGGGCGGAGGGCCGCAGGTGCCGCGCCAGGTTGAGCAGCTCCTCCATCGCCTGGTTCACGAGCCGCTTCAGCTCTGCCAGCTCGCCGGCGCGCTCGGGCGGGGTTTCCTGCGCGAGCGCCTCGAGGCGCAGCAGGATGGCGGTGAGCGACTGGTTCACCTCGTCGTGCAGGTCGCGCGCGAGCCGGCGGCGCTCCTCCTCCTGGGCGCGCATGACGAGCGTGCCGGAGCGGCGCCTGTCCTCCTCGATGCGGTCGAGCAGGCGGCGAAAGGAGGTCGAGAGCCGGTCGATCTCCTCGACGGGCTCGGGCTCCGCGAGCGAGTGGGTGGCGGGCTCGGCGGGGTCGATGCGCTCGACCCGGTCGATCAGGCGCTCGAGCGGGCGGAAGCGGCGCTGCAGCATCCAGAGGTTCACGCACAGCGTCAGCACGATCGAGAGCGCGAGGATCCCGAAGGACCAGCGCTGGCTCGACACGCCCAGGTCGAGGCCCGCGGCGAGGCTCGCGCCGAACAGGGTGAGCGCCACGAGGACGACGTTTGCGGCCACGACCTGGCCGATCAGTGAGTCGTCGCGACGGGGGAGCATCTTTCCTGTCATGGATCGGAAGACCCCGCGCGGGGACAAATGGGGTCTCCACCCCATATCGGCAGGAGCGCTCCTGGACGAAAATCTTGGTGGGGCTTGAGGCAGGAGAATCTGCCGGCTTCCGCAACAATCTAGGTCTGGGTCTTCCAAGCCGGGGCGCTCGAAAGGGCGTCCCGGCTTCGTTCTGGAGCCGCGCTGCGCGTGCTCGCCAGCCGTCGCTATCTTTTCTGAAGTGACCTCCGGCGCCGAGCTGATACGCAAGATCAAGGAAGAGATCGAGGAAGTCGATCCGAAGGACGTCCTGCCGCTCACCCTCAACGGGAACGGCAACGGCAGCGGGCCCGGCGCCGTGATCGTCGACGTCCGCGAGCAGCACGAGTTCGAGCAGGCACATCTGCCCGGCGCCGTGCACGTGCCGCGCGGCCACCTCGAGTCGCGCATCGAGGGCGCGGTCGGCGACCGTTCGAACCGCGTGATCCTCTACTGCTCGTCGGGCCAGCGCTCGGCACTCGCCGCGCACACCATGACCGAGCAGCTCGGCTACGAGGACGTAGCGTCCATGCGCGGCGGCATCACGCTCTGGAAGGACCGCGGCTACGACGTCGAGGTCCCGCGCGCGCTCACCGCCGAGCAGCGCGAGCGCTACTCGCGCCACATGCTCGTGCCGGAGATCGGCATCGAGGGCCAGCTCAAGCTGCTCGACGCGAAGGTGCTGCTGCTCGGAGCCGGCGGACTCGGCTCCCCGGCCGCCCTCTACCTCGCCGCGGCCGGCGTCGGGACGATCGGGATCGTCGACAACGACGTGGTCGACCTGTCGAACCTTCAGCGCCAGGTGGCGCATTCGAACGACCGCATCGGCGTGCCGAAGGTCGACTCGGCCGAGATCGCGATCCACGAGATCAACCCGGACGTGAAGGTGGAGAAGTACCCGGTCCGGATCGGCGCCGAGAACATCATGGAGATCATCGAGGGCTACGACGTGATCGTCGACGGCCTCGACAACTTCCCGACCCGCTACCTCCTGAACGACGCGAGCGTGCGGACGGGAACGCCGGTCGTGTCCGCCTCGATCCTGGGCTTCGAGGGACAGCTCTCGGTGTTCCACCCCTACGAGGGCCCGTGCTACCGCTGCCTCTACCCGACCCCGCCGCCCGCGGAGCTCGCACCGAGCTGCGGCGCGGCCGGGGTGCTCGGCGTGCTGCCCGGCGTGATGGGGCTGCTGCAGTCGGTCGAGGTCATCAAGCTGATCACGGGCGCGGGCGAGACGATGGCCGGCCGCCTGCTGCTCTACGACGCCCTCGGCACGACCTTCACGGAGCTCAAGGTCCGCCGCGACCCCGACTGCCCGATCTGCTCGCGCGACCCGGAGCTCGATCTCGGACGACGAGATGGGCGTGTTCCCGGACTACGAAGCTTTCTGCGCCGGCGCCGGATGACACGCGGCGGCTGAGCTAGGCTCACCGACCCACATGAGCACGATCAAGATCCCACCGGTGCTGCGTGCCTCCGTGGGCGGCGCGCGCGAGGTCGAGGCGTCGGGGAGCGACGTCCGCGAGGTGCTGCGGGCGCTCGCGGCAGAGCACCCCGCCACCGAGTCGCAGCTGTTCTCGGAGGACGGCGAGCTGAACCGCTACGTCAACGTGTACCTCAACGACGAGGACGTGCGGGTGCTCGACGGGCTCGGCACGAGCGTCTCCGAGTCCGACACGATCGTGATCCTGCCCGCGATGGCCGGCGGGGCCTGACCTCCTCACCGGGGCCATGCGAGTCGACAACCTCGAGCGCGTCCGGCCCTTCACGACCAAGGACGGCTCCGAGATCCGGGAGCTGGCCGGGATCCCGACCGGCAACTCCGCGCACCAGAGCCTGGCGGAGGCCACCGTGCCGCCCGGCGGCGAGACCGAGGAGCACCTGCACCGCGTGGCCGAGGAGATCTACTTCTTCACGGCCGGCAGCGGCCGCATGCGCCTCGGCGCGGAGGAGGCGCCCGTGGGCGCCGGCGACGCGGTCGTGATCCCGCCCGGCACCCGCCACAAGCTCTGGAACACGGGCGACGTGCCCCTGAAGCTGCTGTGCTGCTGCTCGCCGCCCTACTCGCACGACGACACCTTTCTCACGGGCTGACGGCCCACTACACTTTCTGAAGTGCTGGAGCCCCGCCTCGACAACAGGCCCTGCGGCGGCAAGTACGGCGACATCGTCGAGGCGATCGGCAACACGCCTCTCGTCGAGCTGCGGCGCCTGAGCCCGAAGCCCTCCGTCCGCATCTACGCGAAGCTCGAGAGCTACAACCCCACGGGCTCGGTCAAGGACCGCGTGGCACGCTCGCTGATCGAGAGCGCCGAGGAGCAGGGACTGATCCGCCCCGGGCAGACGATCCTCGAGCCGACCTCGGGCAACACGGGCATCTCGCTGGCGATGATCTGCCGGCGCAAGGGCTACCCGCTCAAGGTGGTGATGCCGGACAACGTCACGGCCGAGCGCACGCAGCTCCTGCACATGTACGGCGCCGAGATCGTCTCTTCGCCCGGAGAGCAGGGCTCGAACGGGGCGGTCGCGCTGGCGCTCGAGATGGCCGAGGCGGACTCGTCGTACTACATGCCCTACCAGTACGGGAACCAGGCGAACCCGAACGCGCACTACGAGGGCACGGCGCCCGAGATCCTCGAGGAGCTCGACGAGGTCACCGCCTTCGTCGCCGGGCTCGGCACCGGCGGCACGCTGATGGGCAACGCCCGGCGCTTCAAGGAGGAGGACCCGGACACGCTGATCGTCGCCGCGGAGCCGCTCCAGGGCGAGCTCGTCCAGGGCCTCCGCTCGCTCGACGACGGCTTCATCCCGCCGATCATCGACCTCTCGCTGCTCGACCGGAAGATCTTCGTCTCGAACCGCGACGCCGTCGTCTGGACGAAGAAGCTGCTCGAGGAGGAGGGGCTGTTCGTCGGCGTCTCGGCCGGGGCGATCGCGTCGATCTGCGTGCGCGTGGCGAGCGAGCTCGACGAGGGCAACGTGGTCTTCGTCGTGCCCGACGACGGTTGGAAGTACCTCAGCTCAGGCGTCTACTCGAAGTCGATCGAGCAGCTCGAGGACGAGGGCGTCCTCGACAGCGCCTCGTTCTGGTAGCCGCTAGGCGACGCGCTCGGAGGAGCGGTCGTCGTCGCGGTCGTCGTCGTAGTCGCGATCGTCGTCGTCGTCGTCGTTCGCGCCGCTGATCGAGTTCTTGAGCTCGCGCATGCCCTTGCCGACCGAGCGCGCCGCCTCCGGCAGGCGCTTCGGCCCCAGGACGATCAGCGCGATCACGAGGATCACCATCAGCTCGAGCGGCCCAGGTGCCGAGATGAAGCCCATCGAGAGAGAGGCTAGTGCACGTCAGCGGACCGGGGTGATCAGCGGCAGGTCCGCCGCCTGGCGGAGCGCCACCGTGTGTGCGGCCTCGGAGGTCATGATCGAGCCGAGCGGCTGACGAAGCTGGGAACGCACGATGTTCGCCGACGCCCGCACGTAGGCGGCGATCGCCTCCGACTCGAGCTGGAGCGCGTACTCCGTGAACAGGCCGGGATCACGCAGTGCCGTGGTGAGGCCGCGGTCCGGCACCGTGGCCCTCGGGCTGCCACCGCCCAGCCTGCGCAGGGCCTGCTCGAGGCCGCGCACGTGCTCGCGCTCCTGGTCGAGCAGGAGCTCGCCGAGCGCGGGCTCGATCGCCTCGCGGCTGAGAGCGGCCTCGTAGGCGGCCACGAGCCGTACCTCGATGGTCATGAGCCCCTCGATCAAGCCCGCGTCGGACATCAGAGCGCACCGGTCTCGAACGGGTGGGGCGACGGCTGGCGCGCCCGCCAGCGCGCGCACCGTGGCCAGCTGGGCGCCCTCGCGGGAGCCGATCTCGGCAGCGCCGAGCCGCTGGTCGAGCTCGGGCAGCTCCGCGAGTGCCTCGAGGTAGGCACGCACCTGGCGCTGCTCGAGGTCCTCGAGGAAGCGCAGAGCGTCGCTCGCGCCCTCGAGGCGCGGGAAGGTCTCCCTGTACTCGGCGGCGCTGCGCCCCGCGGGCGGGTCGCCGCCGAGGTCGCGGATCTGCCCGGCGAGGAAGCGGGCGTGGCTCTCCTCCTCGTCGCGGATCAGGCGCGCGTAACGCGAGGCCTCCTCGTCGAGGCTCGGCGCCGAGTACTCGTACGCGGCGATCACCGCGAGCTCGAGCGCGAGCAGCGACGACAGCAGGCCGGCGCCCGAGCCGGGCTCGGCTCCGCCGCCCGGCGCGGGATCGCCCCCGCCGCAGGACGCGAGGAACAGCGCGGCCGCACCGCCGCCGAGGGCGGCGCGCCTGGTGATCCGGACCGTCACGGGGCGCAGACTAGGGAGCCTGTCGCGGGCGCGCGGGGACACGGACGCCTCTCACTAGCCTTCCGCCGCGTGAGGATCTCGCGGGCCCACCGGGACGAGCTGATCGCGCACGCCCGCGCGGACGCCCCCAATGAGTGCTGCGGCTACCTGTGGGCGAAGGACGGTGCCGTCGAGGGCGTCGAGCGGGCCGAGAACGAGCGCAACTCGCCCTACGGCTACTCGCTCGACCACCGCAGCCTGTTCGCCGCCAACGAGCTCGACGACGATGGCTTCGAGGTCGGCATCTACCACTCGCACCCGCGCAGCCCCGCCGAGCCCTCGCAGACCGACATCAACCTCGCCACCTACCCGCACTGGCTCTACGTGATCGTCTCGCTGGAGCAGCCCGACGGCGAGGTGCGCGCATGGTGGATCCGCGACGGGTCCGTCGAGGAGGAGGAGCTCCACGTCTCCTGAGCTCGTCTGTCCCTCGTGCGGGCGGGGCGAGCCCGACCCCGACGTGAGCTTCTGCTCGAACTGCGGCATGCCGCTCGTCGCGGCGGGCGACGCGACGCTCGAGGAGCCCGTCAGCGAGGCGCACGCGAGGGCGCGCAAGATCAACCCGGAGTGGACCGAGGGCGAGCTCGTCCGCGTGGCCGGCGGGCGCAACCAGGCCGAGGCGGAGTTCATCCAGGGTCTCCTGCTCGAGGAGGGCGTGCCGAGCATGCTGCGCCGCACGGCGGGCTTCGACGTGCCGGACTACCTGGCCGCCGGGCCGCGCGACGTGCTCGTGCCCGAGGCGGGCGCGCCGGCGGCTCGCGAGATCCTGCTCGACGCGGACCTCGCGCCGACCACCTCGCCCGAGGGCGCTCGCGGGCCGAACCCCGCGCTGCTGGCCGCCGCGATCCTGTTGGGGGCTCTAATCGCGACCCTCGTGGCGTGGGGCCTGCTGTGATCCGGGCGGTAGGCTGCGCCCACTATGGATTTCGCACCGTCTGACCGCGTCTCCTCGCTCCTCGAGCGGGTCCGCGAGTTCATGAGCGAGTATGTCGATCCAGTCGAGGATGAGGCCTTCGAGGCGCTCGACGCGGAGGTGCGCGAGGGCGTCGCGTACCCGCAGATCCTGGTCGAGCTGCGCGCCCACGCGAAGCATGCGGGCCTCTGGAACCTGTTCATGCCGGACGAGGCTCACGGGCCCGGGCTCACCAACTGGGAGTACGGGATGCTCTGCGAGCAGATGGGCCGCTCGTCGGTCGCGCCGATGGTCTTCAACTGCGCCGCGCCGGACACCGGCAACATGGAGATCCTCGCCGAGCACGGCACGGACGAGCAGAAGGAGCGCTGGCTCCTGCCGCTGCTCGAGGGCGAGACGCGCTCCTGCTTCAGCATGACCGAGCCGAACACCGCGGGCTCCGATCCCACCCTGCTCGTGTCGCGAGCCGAGCTCGACGGCGACGAGTGGGTGATCAACGGCCACAAGTGGTTCACCTCCGGCTACAACGGCGCCGCGCTGGCGATCGCGATGGTCGTGACCGATCCCGACGCGCAGCAGCACCGGCGCGCCTCGATGATCATCGTGCCGGTCGGCGCGGAGGGCTTCGAGGGCGTGCGGCCCGTGCCCGTGATGGGCCACGACGAGGGCCCCGGGCACTGGGAGGTCCGCTACGAGGACTGCCGGGTGCCCGCCGAGAACCTGCTCGGCGAGCGCGGCGGCGGCTTCGCCATCGCCCAGGACAGGCTCGGCCCCGGGCGGATCCACCACTGCATGCGCGCCATCGGCTCGGCCGAGCGAGCCTTCGAGCTGATGTGCGAGCGCGCCCACGAGCGCTCCGCGTTCGGCGGCCCGCTGGCCGAGAAGCAGTTCGTCCAGGACTTCATCGCGAAGTCGCGCATGGACATCGACTCCGCGCGCCTGATGGTCCTGCACGCGGCGTGGAAGATGGACACCGAGGGCAAGCGGGCGGCGCGCCAGGACATCTCGATGATCAAGGTGATCGCCGCGCAGATGCACCAGCGGGTGCTCGACCGCGCGATGCAGGTCTACGGCGCGATGGGCATGTCAGACGACACCCCGCTCGCCGCCATGTGGCGCCAGGGCCGCTGGCTCCGCATAGCCGACGGTCCCGACGAGGTCCACAAGATGGTCATCGCCGTGCGCGAGCTGAACCGCTTCAAGCCGAGGGAACCCGCCGTTGCGCAAGCGACCGGCTCGGCCGGGCGCGCAGCGACCCCTTCATCGGTTTGAGGCTCAGCGAGGAGCAGGAGGCCTTCGTCGAGGCGATCCGCGACTTCGCGGCGCGCGAGAACTTCGACAGCGCCGCGAGGCACGGACGGCCACGACGACGCGGTGGCCGCCAAGATGGGCGAGCTCGGCTGGTACGGGCTCCAGATCCCGGAGGAGTACGGCGGCTCGGGCGGCTCGTTCGTCGACGCCACGCTGTTCCTCGAGGAGTTCACGCGCGGCGGCATCCCGGTCGCCGGCTACGGCGTCACGCTGATCGTCGTCGGCGCGCTCAACCGCTACGGCAGCGAGGAGCAGAAGCGCGACCTGTTCGGCCGCGTCGTGCGGGGCGGCACACTCGCGATCGCGATGTCGGAGCCGGACGCCGGGTCCGACGTCGCCGGGCTGAAGACGCGCGCGCGGCGCGAGGACGGGGAGTGGGTGCTCGACGGCGCCAAGATGTGGTGCTCCTACGCCCACAAGGCGAGCCACATCCTGATCGTCTGCCGCACGGGCCCCGGCGAGCGGCACGAGGACATGTCGATGATCCTCGTCCCGCGCGAGGCGCCGGGCATGACCCTCACGCCGATCGCCACGCTCGGCGGTGAGGAGACGAACGAGATCCATCTCGACGGCGTGCGCGTGCCGGAGGACGCCCTGCTCGGGGCCGAGGGCGGCGGCTGGACGCAGCTCATGTCCGGCCTCAACTACGAGCGCACGATCCTCGCGGCCACCTCGCTCGGGCTCGCGCAGCGCGCGTTCGACGACGCGCTCGCCTACGCGAAGGAGCGCCGTCAGTTCGGCCGCCCGATCGGCAGCTTCCAGTCGATCTCGCACCGCTTCGCCGAGCTGGCGACGGAGATCGAGCAGGCGCGGCTGCTGGTGCGCTGGGTGGCCTCGCTGACGGACGAGGACCCGTCGCGGATGCTCCCGCGGGAGGCCTCGATGGCGAAGCTCGCCGCCACCGAGTGCGCGAAGCGCTGCGCGCTCGAGGGCATGCAGATCATGGGTGGCTACGGGTACGCGACGGAGTACCCGATGGAGCGCCATCTGCGCACCGCCGTGGTCACCACGATCTACGGCGGCACGTCCGAGATCCAGAAGAACATCATCGCGAAGACGCTCGGCCTGTAGCCTCGGGCGGTTGTGAGCGCCTCTCGCTCGCCCGAGCACGGTCCCGACGAGCCTGCTCGCTTCGGTGATGCCGGAGAAGCGATGCACGCCGTGTCGCGTCTGCTCCGCAGCGCCACCGACGCCGGCGGGCCGGCCACGGTGGCGGACACGCTCGTGAGCGAGGCGCGCGCGTTCTTCCGCGTGGACAGCGCGATCCTCCTGACGGTCGCCGAGCTCGAGGGCCGCTGCGAGATCGCGGCGATGGATCCGCCGAGCGGAGCGCCGGGCGTGATCGCGCTGACCGACCTGCCGCCGCTCGCGGACATGCTCGCCGGCCGCCGGCCCGAGCAGGTGGTGACGGGCGACGACGCCGGCGAGCTCGTCCGGCGGCTCGGCGCCGGCGCCGCTACGAAGGCCGTCCTCCTGCTCGCGATGCGCGTGCAGGAGCGCGTCCCGCACGTGCTCGTGCTGGCCGACGGCGCGAAGCACGTGACGGTCGACGCCGAGCAGCTCGAGGTGGCGCGCGCGTTCGCGGCCGCCGCCGGTGCCGGGCTCGGCCAGCTCGAGCTCGCCGCGGACCGCGCCGAGCAGACCGCCCGCCAGGCGGCCCTCGCCCGCGCGGCGCGCACTCTCAGCGAGACGCTCGACCTCAACAGGGTGCTCGTCCGCATCTGCGAGGAGGCCGCGAAGATCCTCGACGCCGGCTACGCCAACGTCTTCCTCGGCAACGCGGCGGACGGGCTGCGCTTCGAGGCCACCTACGGCCTCTCGCCTGCGGTGATCGGCGCCGAGGTCAAGACGGGCGAGGGGCTCGTGGGCAAGGTCATCGAGCGCGACGAGCCGATGCTCACGAACGACTACCAGGGCCTGCCCCGCCAGGTGCCGCTGCCCGAGTTCCGGAACGTGCGCAGCTCGCTCGCGGTGCCGATGCACTGGGACGGCGAGCTCCGCGGAGCGCTGGCGGTCGGCTACTTCGAGCCCTATCTCGTCACTCACGAGCACCTCGCGCTGCTCGAGGCGTTCGGAGACCTGGCCGCGGTGGCCTGCCGCAACGCGAGCGCGCACGCGGGGCTCGTGCTGGCCGCGCGCACGGACGCCCTCACCGGCTGCCTGAACCACGCGGCGCTTCACGACACGCTCGAGCGCGAGATCGAGCGCTCGCGCCGCACCGGCCACTCGACCTCGCTCGCGATCCTCGACCTGGACGACTTCAAGCAGGTCAACGAGCTCCACGGCCACCTGGCCGGAGACGAGGTGCTGCGAGGTGTGGGTCAGGCCCTGCGCCAGAGCGTGCGCACCTACGACGTGGTGGCTCGCTATGGCGGCGACGAGTTCGCGATCGTCGCGATCGACGCCGACGAACGTGAGGCGATCGAGGTCGCGCGCCGCGCGATCGAGGGCGTGGCGCGCGCCATCGGCCGGCTCGAGTACCCCGAGGAGCAGGCCAGCGCGACCGCCGGCGTCGCCGAATGGCACGCGGGCGAGGGGCCCACCGCCCTGATCGCCAGGGCGGACCGCGCGCTCCTCTACGGCAAGCAGCAGCGGGGCGCGCGCGGGACCGCGCACGCGGCCACGGCGCTGCCGCAGGGCTACCTGCCCGAGGGCCGCGAGCGCGAGACCGACCGGGTCGAGGACGACGGCGGCGTCTGGAGCGACCGCGCGCGAGAGCAGACGGAGCGCCTGCGCCAGCGCACGCGCCAACTCGCGCTCGCCGGCTCGCTCGTCGCGCGCCTCGCGACGCTCGGCGATCCCGAGGAGATCGCCGAGGCGGCCGTGGACGAGCTGAACCGGGCCTTCGGGTACTTCATGGCCGCGGTGCTGCGGGTGCGTGAGGACGGCTACATCGAGAGCGTCGCCGTGAGCGGGCTCGCCTTCGAGCGCGTCGGCGTCCGGCGCTGGGCGCAGCCGCTCTCCTCCGGCCTGATCGGAAGGGCGGCTCGCGAGCGGCGGCCCGTCATGTCGGGCGACGTCCGCTCGGAGCCCGACTACCGGCGTTCGCCTCAGATGGTCGACGTTCGCTCGGAGCTGGCCGTCCCGATCATGGTGGGCGGGGAGCTCTGGGGCGTCGTCGACCTCGAGGAGATCCGCCCGGAGGCCTTCGACGAGGACGACGCCCGGCTCGTCCAGGCGCTCGCCGACCAGATCGGCCTGGCGCTGCGCGGCGCGCCGCCCGGCTAGGACGCCGACATCGAGTCGAGCAGGTCGCGCCAGTCCCGCTCGATCCCCGCGAGCGGGCGGCCGAAGGCGTCGACCAGCAGCGAGCGCTCGCCGCGGTCGAGCTCGCTCGTGGCGAGCCGCGCCGCGCGCGCCTGGCCCGCCTCGCGCTCGAGCAGCTCGTAGATCGTGCCGCCGAGCAGCGTGGCGTCGGCGGCCGCGGGCGGGAAGGCCGGCCGCCCGCCCTCGCGCAGGCGCCGCACGATCGCCGCGCGCAGATGCCGCGTCTGACCCGACAGCCACGTGGCCGCGCCCTCGCTCAGCCAGGCCCAGTGCACGTAGCGGCGGAACGCGGCGATCGAGAACGGCGGCGGCAGGTCGACGCTGTTCGCTCCCACCACCACGTGCGCATACTCGTGAAGCGGCGCGAGCAGCAGCGCGTCGCGGGAACCCTCGACGTTCGAGGCGCGGCGCTCCAGGGCCGCGGGAGAGAGCACGTGGATCGCGTTCTCGGTGTACCAGCCGGCGAAGTAGCGGCGCGCGGCCGGGGCCGACACCCTTCTCGCCAGCGGCAGCCACGGATGCGCGAGCGTCAGCGCCGCGGCGCGCGGATGCAGCACCACCGCCATTTCCTCCGGCAGCCGCTCGTAGAGGCCGCCGAGGTCGGCGCGGAACCCCTCGAGCGCGGCGAGCACGGCATGAGCGTCGGCGGCGTCCGCCGACTCGTGTCGGGCGCTGAACGACGTCGAGCGGGACTCCACCCAGGGCACGCCCGAACTGTGGCACGGGACCTCCGCCGGCACCGCGGCCGTATTGGCAGAGGGTGGGTCCCGGTGACAAGCTGCTCAGCAGGCATGGTGGATGAGCGCATCGCAGCGCTCGGAGCGCCCGTTGCGCACCGGCGCCGCATCGTGAACGACGTCCGCGAGGCGCGCCTCGTCCGCGCGGCTCAGCGCGGGTCCACCGAGGCGGTCGACGCGCTGTTTCGGCGCGAGTGGCCGCGCGCCTATCGCGCCGCCTATCTCGTCGTGCACGACGCCTCCGCGGCGGAGGACATCGCGCAGGAGGCGTTCCTGGCGGCGATCCGCGCCCTCGACCGCTTCGACCGCCGGCGGCCGTTCGGGCCATGGCTGCATCGCATCGCGGTCAACCGCGCGATCGACCACGCCCGCTCCCGGGCGCTGCGGCGCGAGGTCGACGCCGCGGCCGCCGAGCCCGAGGCGCCGCCGCCCGACGCGCCGCTGTCGGCTGAGCTGATCGCCGCCCTCGCCGAACTCACCCCGGAGTCGCGCGCGATCGTGGCGCTGCGCTACCTCCTCGACCTCACACCGGGCGAGATCGCCGCCGCGCTCGGGCTTCCGCGCGGCACCGTCAACTCGCGCATGCGTCGCGCGCTCGACCGGCTCGCCGAGCTGCTCCCCGAGGAGGGCGGGCGGTGAGCGCCGGACGGCGGCGGCTCGAGGCACGCCTGCGCGCCGGGCTGCGCGACCTCGACGCGCCCGGCGAGGCCGCCGCGGCGGCGCGCTCGCGCCGCCTCGTTGCTGCGGCGTTCGCGGAGCGCGCGCCCGCCCGGCCGCGCCGCGCACGCCACGCCCGGCGGCTCGCCGCCGCCGCTGGAGCCGCGGCGCTCGTGCTCGTGGCTGCGCTCACCCCTGCCGGCGCCACCGTGGGCGACTGGATCGAGGAGCGCGTGGGCCTCGCCCCTGAGCGGGCGGAGCCGACCCTCGCCGGTTTCCCGCCCGGCGGCCGCCTGCTGGCCGTCGGCGAGTCGGGCGCCTGGATCGTCGAGGGCGGAGGCGACCTGCGCCGGCTGGGCGACTTCCGCTGGGTCGACTGGTCGCCGCACGGCCTGTTCGTGGCCGGCACGAGCGGCCGGCGCGTGACCGCGGTCGAGCCGGACGGCGAGGCGCGCTGGTCGATCCTGCGGCCGCGCCCGGTCAGCCGGCCCGCCTGGTCGCCGGGCGACGGCTTCCGGGTCGCCTACCTCGAGCGCGGCGCGGCGGGCGGATTCGACCTGCGCGTGGCGGACGGCTCCGGCAACCTCGACCATCGCGTGCCCGGCCAGGTGGCCGCGGTCACGCCCGCCTGGCGACCCGGGCCCGGCTACACGCTGAGCGCGGCCGCGGCCGGCCGCCCGCGCGTGGTGACGCGGGATGCGGACAGCGGAGCGCTCAGGTGGGCGGCGCCCATGAGCCGGCCTCCGGTGGCGCTCGAATGGACCCGGGGGGGCGACAGGCTCGCCGTGCTGCTCCCGGGCGCCCTGCGGATCCTCGACCGCCGCGGGCGCCCCCTGGCCGAGCACGGGCTGCCGGCGGAGGCGCGCCCGCGCGCCCTCGCGCTGCGGCCCGACGGCACGCGCGCCGCGATCGCGCTCGAGCGGCGCGGCGTCTCGCGCGTGGTGACCCTGCCCCTGCGAGCCGGGGCGGGCGGGCGCGCCGTCCGCTTCACGGGCAGCGGCAGCTTCGCCGAGCTCGACTGGTCGCCGGACGGGCGCCGGCTGCTCGTGGGCTGGCCCGACGCCAACCAGTGGCTGCTGCTCGGCCCCGGACGCCCGCGCGCCTTCGCCGGGGTCTCGCGCGAGCTCGATCCGGGTGGGCGCGGCGCGGGCTTCCCGCGCCCCGCCGGCTGGTGCTGCTAGGCGAGAACGGGGACCGCGTCCGAGGCGATCGACTCGATCTCCTCCGAGGCGCGATCGAATTCCTCGTCGGAGAGAACGGGGGTGCCCTCGAAGGGCAGGTCGCGGTAGAGCTCGAGCCAGGAGCGGCAGCCGTGGTACTCGGGCCGCACCTTGACGGTCACCGGCCGGGGGATCCGGTAGGTGCGCAGCACCATCACGTGCAGCGGGTGACGGCGCTTCCAGTGCAGGCGCTTCTCGGCGTAGTCCGTGGTCCAGACGTAGTACGGCGACAGCGCGTCGATCGCGCGCGGGTCGGTGATCAGGTAGCTCGAGGCGACCTCCGCCCATGCGCGGATCCGCACCCGCTCGGGCTGCGGGATGCCGCCGTCCTGGATCAGCGCCTCGGCGGGCGGCTCGTCCCCCGGCCAGACGCCCTCCTCGAGGGCGCGGTCGAGCTCGGGGATGTGCGACGGGCGAACCAGGTCGTTGCGCTGATGATCGAAGGTCGGATACAGGAAGAAGCGGTCGTGCTCGATCTCGAAATGCTTGTTCTCCTCACGGATTCCGCCCTTGCGGAGCGTGATGAGCTGCTCGCCCTCCGCGAGAGCGCGCACGGTTACAGCCCATTCCTTGAAAGCAACTGGCATAAGTCGAGGAATCCTCCAAGCCGCGCCTGATCGTCTTGCGGTGATGCGCGTGACGGCGCGGGCGGCCATTGTTGCGAACCGCTGACCCGGTTTCAAGCCTTTTCACACGGCTGTGACGACTGCCGCAAAGTCGCTCTCGGCGTGCCCCGCGGCCGCCGCGGCCGCATAGATCGGCTCCACCATCGTCGCGAGTCGCAGCTCGACCCCGAGCGCCCGCGCCTCGGCGATGCAGTGGCGCACGTCTTTCAGCATGTGCTCGAGCTTGAACAGGGGGTCGTAGCGCTCGTCGAACATGGGCCTGCCCTTCAACCCGAGCACCGTCGAGTTGCCGGCGCTCCCGGCGGCGACCTCGAGGAACGCCTCCGGATCGAGGCCGGCCCGGCGCGCGACGACGACCGACTCGGCGAGCGCCACCGCGTGGATCGCGCCCATCGTGTTCGTGAGCAGCTTGGCGAGCTGGCCGTGACCGCGCGGGCCGACGTGGACGATGCGCTCGCCCATCGCCTCGAAGAGCGGCCGCGCGCGCTCGAGGTCCGCGGCGGCGCCGCCGACCATGATCGTCAGCGTTCCGTCCTCGGCCTTCGGCCGCGAGCCGGACACGGGCGCCTCGAGGAAGGCGAGCCCCTCGCCCTCGAGCCGCTCGCCGATCGATCGCGCGGCGCCGGGCGCGATCGTCGACATGTCGATCACGAGGGCGCCGGGCGCGAGCGCCGCCGCGGCGCCGTCCGGCCCGAACAACACCGACTCGACCTCGGGCGAGTCCGGCACCATCGTGACCAGCACGTCGGCCCCCTCCGCCGCCTCGGCGGGGGTCGAGGTGGGTGAGCGCGAGGCCGTCCGAGTCCAGCCGGACACCTCGAAGCCGGCGCGCTCCAGGTTCTCGGCCATCGGCGCGCCCATGATTCCGAGGCCGCAGAAGGCCACCTTCCTAGGGCTCTCCATATCCGCCACCTCCAGGCGTCTCGATTCGCAGGCGTTGACCAGGGCGGAGGCTGCCGCTCGCCTTCGGCGGAAGCTCGCGCCCGTCCAGCAGGTTCCTACCAGGAGCGCCCGGCGACCCACCGGCAGCGCCCGGCGGCGCATGCCGGCGCCGCTCCGTGATCAGCGAGTAGCGCATCTCCTCGAGCGCCTCGAGCTCGCGCACGACGCCGTCCCCGCCGCGCCGCGCCCCCGCGCCTCCCGAGCCCGGCCGGAGCGCGTACTCGACCGCGCGCAGCGGGAACTCCTTCTCGAGCGCCTCGAGCGGAGTGTTGAGCGTGTTCGACATCGCCACGTGGACCGCGCTCGGCCCGCCGGCGTCCGGGCACGCGCCCTGGCCGCCTCCGAGCGTCTCGTAATAGGTGAAGCGGTCGTTGCCGAGCGTCAGGTTGTTCATCGTGCCCTGGCCGAGGGCCTGGCCGAAGGCGGCGAGCACGAGGTCCGCCACACGCGAGGAGGTCTCGACGTTGCCCGCCGCCACCGCGGCAGGCGGGCGCGCGTTCAGGAGCGAGCCCTCCGGAGCGATCACCGTCAGCGGCCGGTAGGCGCCCGAGCAGGCGGGCACGTCCGGGTCGGTCAGCACGCGCAGGGCGAAGTAGCAGGCGGACAGGGTCACGGGCAGCGGGCAGTTCAGGTTGCCATCGTGCTGCGGCGCGCTCCCGCTGAAGTCGAGCGTGATCTCCTCGCCCTCGACCCGTGCCCGCAGCCGCAGCTCGAGGTCGCCCGCGCCGGCCTCGAGCACGTCGCGGGCCTCGCCGCGCTCCGTCGTCGAGCTCGGCGATCCGCGCGCGCGTGCGCCGCTCCGCGTAGTCGAGCGTGTCGCGCATGCCGGCCCGGAAGCGCTCGATGCCGAAGCGCTCGATCAGCGCGGCCACCCGCCCTGCTCCGGCGCGGCCGGCGGCGACCTGCGCGCGCAGGTCGGCCTCGCGCTGGCCGGGGTTGCGCATCCGCGCCGCGAGCTCCCGCACCAGCTCGCCGGTCAGCCGGCTCGGCGGGATCACGACGCCCTCGTCCGCGAGCGTGCGCGAGTCGGACGGCATGCTGCCCGGCTCGGGCGCGCCCACGTCCGCGTGGTGGGCGCGGCTCGCGGCGAACCCCACGAGCTCGCCGGCGTGGAACGCGGGCGTGATCACGGTGATGTCCGGCAGGTGGGTCCCGCCGCGGTAGGGGTCGTTCAGGATCCAGGGCTCCCCGGGGCGCTGCTCCTCGCCGAGCACGGCCGCGATCGCCGCGGGCATCGCGCCGAGATGAACCGGGATGTGCTCGGCCTGCATCACCATCTCGCCCGCCGCGTCGAAGAGGGCGGTTGAGGCGTCGCGGCGCTCCTTGATGTTGGCCGAGTGCGCCGAGCGCACCAGCACGGCGCCCATCTCGTCGCAGGCGGCGCGCAGGCCGCCGAGCATCACCTGCAGGTCGATCGGGTCGAGGCGCGCGGCGCCCGCAGGGGCGTGCTCGCGGGACGGCGCCGCCTCGGAGCGCTCGAGCACGAGCGCGTCCGCCTCGCGCGAGGCGACCCGCCAGCCCGACGGGACCACGAGCGTCGAGCCCGGGAGGGGGATCACGGCGGGCGCCTCGGGGAACGTGTCCGGGACGGCCTCCGTCGCCTCCGGGGGCACCGGACCCGGCACGTGCACGGCCACCCGCACGGTCACGAGCTCGAGCTCGGCGTCCGGATCCGAGTACCCGTAGCGCTCCTCGTGCGCGCGATCGAAGGCGCGGCGCAGCTCGGCCGGGTCCGGGGACGGCCCGCCGGCATCGACCGTGAGCTCGAAGCCCTGGCCCGCGTAGCGCAGGTCGACGCCCACGCGCAGGCCGGCCTCCGGCTCATGGAGCTCGGCCCGGCCGCGCGCGGCGAGACGCTCGACCGCCTCCTCGATGCGGTCCCGCGTGAGCTCCGCTCCGGTCAGGAGCACGCTCTCGACGAGGTCTCGGCGCCGCTCCGAGAGCACGAGGCCGAGCGCGGACAGCACGCCGCTCGCCACCGGCACGAGCACGCGCCGCATGCCGAGCTCGTCGGCGATCGCCGCGGCGTGCAGCGGCCCCGCCCCGCCGAACGGGACGAGGGTCAGCTCGCGCGGGTCGACCCCGCGCTCGACCGTCACCACGCGCACCGCCTGCGCCATCGCGCTCCCGGCGACCCGGACGATGCCGGCGGCGGTTTCCTCGAGCGACAGGGACAGCTCCTCCGCCAGGCGGCCGACCGCGGCGGCCGCGGCGTCGCGGTCGAGCCTGACGCCGCCGGCGAGCGGCGAGCCGGGGTCGAGGTGCCCGAGCAGCAGGTGGGCGTCCGTGACCGTCGGGAGCTCGCCGCCGCGGCCGTAGCACGCGGGCCCCGGGTCGGCGCCCGCCGAGCGCGGTCCGACCTGGAGGGCGCCGCCGGCGTCGCGCCAGGCGATCGAGCCGCCGCCGGCGCCGACCGTGTGCACGTCGACCATCGGCAGGGCGAGCGCCCGTCCGCCCACCTCGCGGCCGCTGCCGAGAGCCGCGGCGCCGCCGAGGATCAGCGAGACGTCGCACGAGGTGCCGCCCATGTCGAGGCCGACGGCGTCGGCGGCCCCGGCGCGCGCGGCGCCGACGGCGCCTCCCGCGGGGCCCGAGAGCACGGTCCAGGAGCCGTGCCGGGCGGCGATGGCGGCGTCGGCCGTCCCGCCGCTCGACAGCATCACCTCGGGCCCGGGCAGGCCCGCCTCGCGCGCGCGCTCGGTCAGCCGCTCGAGGTAACGGCGAAGCAGGGGGGAGAGCGCGGCGTCCACGACCGTCGTGGCGCAGCGCTCGTACTCGCGGAAGACGCCGGCCGTCTCGTGCGAGAGCGAGACGTGCATCCCCTCGGGCAGCAGCTCTCCGACGGCCTGCTCGTGGGCCGGATGCAGGAAGCCCCAGAGCAGGCAGACGGCGGCCGCCTCGGCCTCGAGACCAGCGAGCCGCGAGCGCATCAGCTCCTCGTCGAGCGGGCGCAGCACGCCGTCGGGGCCGGTCCGCTCGGGAACCGCCACGCGCAGGCTCGCGGGGACGAGCGGCGGCGGATGGCCCGCGCAGAGGCGGTAGAGCTCCGCGCGCGCCTGGCGGCCGAGCTCCTCGAGGTCCGTGAAGCCCTCCGTGGCGAGCAGCGCCGTGCGGGCGGTCCTGCCCTCGAGCAGCGCGTTCGTACCGACCGTCATGCCGTGGACGAAGCGCTCGACCTCGCCCGCGGAGGAGCCCGCCGCCGCGAGCACGTCGCGCACGGCCGCCATCACGCCCTCGGACTGGTCGCGCGGCGTCGTGGGTGCCTTGCCCGTGTAGAGGCGCCCGTCCGCGAGCAGGGCGGCGTCGGTGAAGGTGCCGCCGACGTCCACCCCGAGAATCACTCGGGGTGGACGCTACCCGTCAGGCGGCGACCGCCGCGATCTCCTCGAGATGCTTGTGCGACGGGCAGTACTTCCTGCCCGGCAGCGGGATCCGCTGGCACGCCGTTCCCTGCCTGGTGCTCGCGTGGCAGCACGCCGGGCTGCCGTCGAACGTCACGCCGGTGCGGAGCCGCGAGTCGACGAAATCGACCGCGAGCTCCATGTGCGTCTCGCAGAGCCGGTACACGCGCATCTGATCCGCCATCGGGAAGAAGTGGCGGACGTCCCTGAAGAGCGTCCTGACCGGCTGCGCGAAGTAGTGCCGATCGAGCGCGAGTCGCTCCATCGACGATTCGCACGCGAGCAGGAACCGCTGCCGCGTGAGGGCGACGTCCTCCCCCCTGCCAGGGAGGACGTCCTGCGCGAGCTCGCGATAGAGCGAGCGACTGAACTGGTACATCCGGGCCTCCTGCCGCCTCGTACGTGTGCCTCGGACGCTGGAACGAGAGGGATTGTTGAGTTGGCGTTAAGGGGGTTACGATCGGTACATGGCAAACCTGCTCGACCTCACCAGCCAGGGCGATCCCGCGACGATCACTGACGACGCCTACCTGAACCGGAGCCTGAAGCTGATGGACCCGCAGCAGCTCTACGAGCTGTGGGAGCGCCAGGGCTGGGCATCGCACGCGATCGATCTCGAGCGCGACAAGGAGCAGTGGGCCGGCCTCCCCGACGAGGAGAAGGAGGAGCACCTCTGGGGCCTCAGCTCGTTCTTCGTCGGCGAGGAGCGCGTGACGACCCAGTTCTCCGGGCTCGTGATGGCCTACGAGGACGAGCAGGAGGAGGCGTTCCTGACGACGCAGCAGGTCGACGAGGCGCGCCACATGCAGTTCTTCGACCGCTACTACCGCGAGGTGATGGGGCTTGACGAGCCGTTCATCCAGGATCGGCTGAAGCGGGTGCGGGAGGACGTGACCGACGCCTTCGTGGAGCTCTTCGACGTCCGGCTCGTGCAGGCGGCCGAGCGCCTCATCGCGAACCCGTCGGACATCGAGGCGAAGGTCGACTTCGTGACCACCTACCACATGGTCATCGAGGGCACGCTCGCGCTCACCGGGCAGCACTTCATGCTGATGACCTACGAGCGCGAGAACCTGATGCCGGGCTTCCAGGAGGGCTTCGGCAACATCGCGCGCGACGAGCACCGGCACGTGGCCTACGGCACCTGGTTCCTGCAGCAGAAGTGCGCGGACCCCGCCCTGCGGGCGCGGGTTCAGGAGACCCTGAACGAGCTGCTGCCGATCGCCGCCGGCGTGCTGGTGCCGAAGGGCTTCCAGCTCGGCGACGACTACGAGTTCTTCGGCTACAGCTCCCAGGAGCAGGCCGAGTTCGCCTACAGCGCGCTGTCGCGCCGGCTGAAGGTGATCGGGGTGCCGCTCGCCGGCGGCGCCACGGCGTCGGCTGCCTGAGCCGGTCCCGCGCTCAGGACCAGCTCTCGAAGCGCGGCTCCTCGCCGCCCCCGACGAGCGTGTGAACGCCGTCGAGCGAGGAATCCGTCTCGGGATGGTCGACGCGCTGGTGCGCTCCCCGGCTCTCCTCCCGCGCGAGCGCGGCCGCGGCGATCAGGCGCGCGAGCGGGAACGGATCCCCGAGCAGCTCGCGCAGGCCGTCCGGGCTGCGCTCGAGGCCGGCGCAGCGCCAGAGGGCGGCGCGCGTCTCCTCGCCCGGGACCGGGGCGCTGACGGGCTCGGCGGCCGCGGCGCCCGCGGGCGGCTCGGGGTCGTTCAGAGCGGCGAGCGCCGCCCGCGCGCCGAAGACGAAGCACTCGGCCAGCGAGTTCGACGCGAGCCGGTTCGCGCCGTGCAGGCCGGTGCAGGCCGCCTCGCCGACGGCGAAGAGGCCGGGGAGCGTCGAGCGGCCGTCGAGGTCGGCCGCGACGCCGCCCATCGTGTAGTGCGCGGCCGGCGCCACGGGCAGCAGGTCGCGTGCGGGGTCGAGCCCGACCTCGGCCAGCGCGGCGGCGATGTTGGGAAAGCGGCCCACGTCCACCTCGCGCATGTCGAGATCGACCGCGCTCGCGCCCGTGCGTTCGAGCTCCGCGCGGATCGCCAGCGCGACCTGGTCACGCGGGGCGAGCTCGTCGACGAAGCGCTCGCCGTCCGAGTTCAGGAGCCTCGCGCCCTCGCCGCGGACGGCCTCCGTGATCAGGAAGCCGTCGCGCGGGCCGTCGAGCCGCAGGGCCGTCGGGTGGAACTGCATGAATTCGAGGTCCGCGAGGCGTGCTCCCGCGGCGTCGGCGAGCGTGAGCCCGGCGCCGACCGCGCCGCGCGGGTTCGTGGTCCGCTCCCAGAGCGCGGCCATGCCCCCCGTGGCCAGGATCACGGCGCGCGACTCGACCTGCAGCCCCTCGCCGTCCCGCGAGCGCGCGACGAGGCCGGCGCAGCGGCCCTCGGCGGTCGTGAGCGCGGCGGCCGCGAGCGGCTCGAGCACGGTCACGCGCTCGTCCGTCGCGGCGAGCGCGGACAGGTCGCGGGTGATCCGCCTGCCCGTGGCCGAGCCGCCGGCGTGCACGATGCGCCGGCGCGAGTGCCCGCCCTCGAGGCCGAGGGCGAGCCGCCCCTCGCGGTCGGCGTCGAACTGCACGCCGAGCTCCTGCAGGTCGCGCACGCGGCCCGGCGAGTCCTCGCAGAGGACGCGGATCGCGGACTCGCGGCCGGCCGCGCGCCCCGCGGCGACCGTGTCCTGCGCGTGCAGCTCGGGCGAGTCGTCGGCCGCCAGCGCGGCGGCGATCCCGCCCTGCGCCCAGAAGCTCGCGGTCTGCGCGAGGGGCGAGCGGCTCACGAGCGCCACGCGCGCGCCCTGGCGGGCGGCCACCAGGGCGGCGTAGAGGCCGGCCGCGCCGGCTCCCACGACCGCGACGTCGGTGCGTACGGGCTCCTTCACGGCGCCCGGTACCGTAGCGGCGCGCGTGCCCGCCTACTTTCACCATCCCGCCTCGCTCGAACACGACACGGGGCCCGGCCATCCCGAGCGCATCGACCGCATCCGCGCGATCGAGGCCGAGCTGGAGCGCCGAAGGATGTTTGAGCGTGCGCACCCGGCCGAGCCGGGTGCTTCGCGAACGGCGCTGGGCTGGCAGCGGCACGAGGCCCCGCGCGCGAGCGACGAGCAGCTCCTGCGCGTCCATCCGCCCGAGTACCTCGAGTTCGTCGAGACGGTCTGCGCGCGCGGCGCCGCCTTCGACGCCGACACGCCGACCGTCCCCGCGACGCACGAGGCGGCGCTGCGGGCCGCCGGCGGGGCGTGCGCGCTGGTCGACGCCCTGCTGAGCGGGGGAGAGCGCGCCGGCTTCTCGGCGCTGCGGCCGCCCGGCCATCACGCCGAGCGCGCCCAGGCGATGGGGTTCTGCCTGTTCGCCAACGCCGCGATCGCCGCGCGCCAGGCGCTCGACGTGCACGGGGCGGAGCGGGTGCTGATCCTCGACTGGGACGTCCACCACGGCAACGGCACGAACGCGCTCTTCCACGACTCGCGCGAGGTGCTTTTCGCGAGCATCCACCAGTATCCGTTCTGGCCCGGCACCGGAGCGCTCGACGACGTCGGGCTCCGGCGACGGCGAGGGCTACTCGTTCAACCTGCCGGCGCCTGCCGGGACCGGGGGTGGCGCCTTCGCCTCGCTGATCGAGCACGTGGTAGCCCCGGCGGCGCGGCAGTTCCGCCCGGACCTGATCCTGATCTCCGCGGGCTACGACGCTCACGCCGACGATCCGCTCGGCGGCCTCGAGCTCACCACTCCGTCCTTCGGCGCGCTTTCGCGCCAGATGCGCGCGCTCGGCGAGGAGCTGTCCGCGCCCGTGGGGGTGATCCTCGAGGGCGGCTACGACCTGAACGCTCTCGCCGGGTCGGTGGCCGCGACGATGGAGGCGCTCGGCGGCGACGAGCCGCCGCCGGCCGACGTCGAGCGCCACCCGCTCGCCGACGAGGCCGCACGCGTGCTCGGGCGCTACTGGGACCTCTGAACGAGCTGCGGGTAGGCGCCGGGATATCGGCCCTGTAGCCCGGCGGCCTGGCGGGCGGCGGCGCTGCGCGAGTCGAACTGCCCGGTGTAGACGATCCACAGGCCCGAGCCGAGGTCATAAGGGTCCGAGCGCAGCATGCCCGCCTCGAGGCCGGCCTTGCGCGCCTCGCGCGCGACGTTCGCGGCGCTCGGACGGTCGCCCGTCGTGAGCAGCACGACCGTGTGGGCGCTCAGGTCGGGCGGCCATTGCGGCACGCGGTTGACGAGGTCGTCGTAGGGCAGGGTCGTCGTCTCGGCCGTCTCCGTCCGCGCCGGAGCATCGGAGGACTCCGTGCGCTGGCCCTCGCCGTCGACCACCGCCGGTCCCTCCTGCGTGGTCGCGGTCTGGGCGATCGTCGCGGCCGGCTCGGCGTCGTCGTCGCCCCCGCTCGTCAGCTCCGAGATCGCGAAGCCGAACAGGCCGGCGCCGATCACGATCAGGACGACGAGACCGGCGGCGAGCGGAGCCATCGGCTCATTGGCCCAGGAGCGGTGCTCCTTGAGCGCCACGCGCGCGCCGCACTCGAGGCAGACGAGCTGCTTCGGGTCCACGGGCTCGCCGCAGTTCGCGCAGGGCCGCTCCTCGCTCACCGCCCGAGCGTCTCCTCGAGCGAGCGCACCTCGCGGTCGAGCTTGCCGAGCTCGATGGCCTTCTCCTGGAGCAGCTCGGGCGCGCGCCGGCCCTGGCGGTGCAGCTCGTAGACGAGCGCGCCCAGGTCGAGCAGAAGCGCCTCGCGCTCGCGCCGCCGCTCGCGCAGGCGGCGCCAGGCACGCAGGTCGGGAAGGTCAGCCACGGAGCGCCTCCTCCACCACCCGCAGGATTCCCTCGCGGCGGCTCTCCATCGGGAAGCTCGTGAGGATACGCTCGCGCGCGACGGCACCCGCCTCCGGGCCAAGCTCGAGCGCGCGCCGGATGCCGGCGGCCACGTCCTCCGGATCCTGCGACTCGATGTAGACCCCGGCGTCGCCGACCACCTCCGGCATCGCGGTCACGTTCATCACGACCGGCACGCAGCCCGCGAGCATCGCCTCGGCCACCGCGAGGCCGAAGCCCTCGTGACGCGAGGCCTGCACGTAGACGGCCGCGCGCCGGTAGCGGTCGAGCAGCTCCTCGTCCGTGAGCCAGCCGGTCAGCTCGAGGTTCGGCCCCGCCGCGGTTGCGCAGCTCCTCGACGGCTTGGCCGATCCACTTGCCGGCCAGCACGAACGCCACGTCCGGGAGCTCCTGCGAGGTCTCCGCGAAGGCGAGCTGGCCCTTCTGGACGAGCGTGCCCTCGTCGACCGCGCCGACGTTGAGCGCCATCCGCTCCTTCGGGGTGTCGGGCAGCGCGCCGAACGGGTCCGGCACCCCGTGCTGGATCACGGTCACACGCGCGGGCGGCACGTTCGTGTTGCGCTCGATCTCCTCGAGCGAGTAGTGGGAGTTCGTGATCAGGCGCCGCGCCCGCGCGAACACGAAGCGGCTCGCGTGCTTGCGCAGGCCGCCCTGCTGGTGCCCGTAGCCGATGTCCGGCATGTTCGCCACGTCGAACCCGCCGATCACGAGCACGGACGGCTTGCGCAGCAGCCAGGCGAGGGTGATCGGCAGGAACGTGTGCCAGGACGCGAACCAGCCGAACACGAGATCCGCGCGCAGGACGCCGCGGAGCACCCGCAGCGGATTCGGGACGCGGCCGGGCTGGTAGAGGTCCTCGATCTCGTAGCGCTCGGCGAGGATCTCCCGGTCCCAGAGGACGAAGCTCGCCTTGCGCGAGTGGACGTAGAGGATCCTCACAGGTAGGTCTCCTGCCACTCGGACAGCTCGAGCAGGCAGTAGAGGATCGAGCGGTGGTCCGAGCGCCCGCGCCGGTGCTCGTCGACGAGCGCGGCGACCGCGCGCGGGTCGACGAGCTCGGCCAGCGCCGGCCGCTGCGCGTAGCGGCGCTCGACCTCCTCGCCGAGTGACGCTCGCAGCCAGTCGTCGTACGGCGTGGAGAAGCCCGCCTTCGGCCGCCCGGCGATTCCCGGCGGCACGATGCGCGCCATCGCCGCGCGGTGCAGGCGCTTTCCGGCGCGCGGGCGCATGCGCTGCTCCGCCGGGATGCGCTCGACGAAGCGCATCAGGTCCACGTCGAGGAACGGGACGCGCAGCTCGAGCCCGGCGGCCATCGACATCTTGTCGTTCGGGATCAGGAGACCGTCCGGCAGGAACATGCGCGTGTCGAGGTAGAGCGCCTGCTCGAGCAGGCTGCGGCCGGCCACGTCGCCCAGGATGTCGCGCGCCGTGGCGAGCCGCTCGGACTCGGCCTCGGCGTCGTCCGCCGCCGGCAGGAGCGCGCGGCGCACGGGCGCGTCCGTGATCTCGGCGAGGCGGACGAGGCGCTCCGCGTCCCCGCGGCCCGCGAGCAGGTGGGCGGTGCGGCGGGCGCTGCGAGCGCGCGGAAGCGCCCGCGCGAGCGCGCCTGCCGGCGCCGCCGCGACGGCGGGGACATGCCTGAACAGTCCCAGGCGCGCGGCGGCCTGGTGGCGCCCGTAGCCGCCGTGCGGCTCGTCGGCACCCTGGCCCGCGAGCACGACCTTGACCTGCCCGGAGGCGAAGCGCGAGAGCTGCAGCAGGGCCGGCACGCTCGGAATGCCGCAGGGCTCCTCGAGCCGCGGCAGGCAGCGGCGCAGCTCGGGCAGGAAGGCGCTCTCCTCCATCGCGGTCTCGTGGTGGTCGGTGCCGATCAGGCGCGCGCTCTCGGCAGCCGGACGGCGCTCGTCGATCGCCTCGCCGTGGCCCGGGAAGCCGATCGTGAACGTGGTCGGCGGCGCGGGCCCGCGGAGCGCCATCGCCGCCACGACAGCCGCGCTGTCGACACCGCCGGACAGGAACGCGCCGTAGGGGACGTCCGACATCATCTGGCGCTCGACCGCGTCAGTGAAGCGCTCCGCGAGCTGCTCCGACAGCTCGTCGTCGCTCGCGTCCTCGAACGGCTCGCCCGGGCCGGGCCGCCAGCTCTCGACGCGCGGGGCGGCGCCCTCCTCGGCAATCAGCAGCGACGCGGGCGGCAGCTTCGACACGCCCTCGAAGAGCGTGCGCGGCGAGGGCACGAAGCGGCAGGCCAGGTAGTGGTCGAGCGCCACGCGGTCGACGCTTGCCCTGACCACGCCCGCGTCCAGCAGCGCGCCGATCTCGGAGGCGAGGGCGAGCTCGCGCCCGTCGCTCCACCAGTACAGGGGCTTGACGCCGAACGCGTCGCGCGCCGCCACGAGCCGGCGTCGCGGGGCGTCCCAGAGGGCGAACGCGAAGATGCCGTTCAGGCGCCGCACGCAGTCGACGCCGTGCTCCTCGTACGCGTGCACGACGACCTCGCTGTCGGAGCGGGTCGCGAAGCGGTGGCCGCGCTCCTCGAGGCTCTCGCGCAGATAGCGCTGGTTGTAGATCTCGCCGTTGACGATCGCGGTGACCGAGCCGTCCTCCGACGAGAGCGGCTGGTCGCCTCCGGCCACGTCGATGATCGCCAGCCGCGTGTGGGCGAGCGTGACGGGGCCGAGCCGGCAGGTCGCGTCCCCGTCGGGCCCGCGATGGCGCAGGGCCGCCACCATCCGCTCCGCTGCCTCGGGACCCCTCGCGCCGGCCGGATCGAGAAGTGCACCGATCCCGCACATGCGCGCCGGACTATGGCAGTCCGAGTTGTCGCTCCCTTGTCACACGCGGGTCTGGAGCCGTGCGCCGCGCCCCCGGACGATCGGGACGTTCGACAACCGACTCCACAGGGGGAACGAGATGCACCGCTTCATGGGCCGTATCCACGCCGCGCTCCTCGGCCTGCGCGCCGAGCGCGGCCAGGGCACCGTCGAGTACGTCGCGCTGATCCTGCTGGTCGCGCTCGTCATGGCCGGCGTCGTCGCCGCGATGAAGGGCTTCCGCACCGACGAGGGCAAGGAGCTCGGCGACGTGATCATCGGCAAGATCAAGGAGGCCGTGCGCAAGGTGCAGTTCTGAGGCGGCAAGCGGTGGCCCGACGAGGGGTTGTCCTGGATTTCCCGGTCACTGTCCGGGAAATCCAGGACGGTTTTCGCTCGCGGCGGGTTCCGAGGCGGGCACCTGCGACCATTGCGCCGCGATGCCGGCTTCCACGCGAGAGCTCCCCGTCGCCGTGTTCGACTCCGGGGTCGGTGGGCTGACCGTGCTGCACGAGTGCCTCGTCTCGCTTCCGCACGAGGATTTCGTCTACCTGGGCGACACGGCGCGCTTTCCCTACGGCGACCGCTCGCCGGAGCAGCTGCTCGAGTTCGCGCGCGAGCTCGCGGCGATCCTGGTGGAGCGCGGCGCGAAGCTGCTCGTGGTGGCCTGCAACTCGGCCACCGCCGCGGCGCTGCCCGCGCTGCGCGAGGAGCTCGGCCGGCGGGTGCCGATTCTGGGCGTGGTCCGGCCCGAGTCGCGCCTGGCCGCCGCGGCGACCCGCAGCGGGCGCGTGGGTTTGATCGCGACGCCGGCCACGGTCCGGAGCGGCGCCTACGCCCGCGCGCTCGCGGAGGCCGCGCCGGACGCCGAGCTGCACGCGGTGGCGTCGGCGGAGCTCGCGCCCCTCATCCAGGAGGGGGGCGAGGTCGACGAGCGCGTCGTCGCCTGCGTCCAGGGCCTCTGCCGGCCCCTGCGCGAGGCGGAGGTGGACACCGTGATCCTCGGCTGCACCCACTATCCGCTCGTGCGGCCGGTGCTCCAGCGCGAGCTCGGCCGCGGCGTCACGATCGTCGCGTCGGGCGAGGCGATCGCGGCGGAGGTCGAGCGCCGGCTCGCGGAGGCGCAGGTCGAGCGGCCGGACGACGCGGCGCGGCGACGCGCGCTTCCTGGCCACGGGCGACCCGGAGGAGTTCAGGCGGCTCGGCACCCGCTTCCTGCAGCTCCCGGTCGAGCACGTCGAGCGGGTCGAGGTGGCGCGCCCCGAGGGGAGGGCGGCGGCGTGAGTGACGAGCGCCACGACGGGCGCGCGCCCGATGAGCTGCGGCCCGTGAGGATCACGCCCGGCTTCGTGCGCAGCGCCACCGGCTCGGCGCTGATCGAGGCGGGCGGCACGCGCGTGATCTGCACGGCGAGCGTCGAGGAGGACGTGCCGCGCTGGATGCAGGGCCAGGGGCGCGGCTGGGTCACGGCCGAGTACGGGATGCTGCCCGCGTCGACCGGCGAGCGCAAGCGCCGCGACGTCTCGAAGGGCCGGGCCGACGGCCGCACCGTCGAGATTCAGCGGCTGATCGGCCGCTCGCTGCGCGGGGTCGTCGACTTCGAGGGGCTCGGCGAGCGCACGGTCTGGATCGACTGCGACGTGCTCGAGGCGGACGGCGGCACTCGCTGCGCCGCGATCACGGGCGGCTACGTCGCGCTCGAGCTCGCCCTCCGCAGGGTCATGGCCGGCGGCGGCCTCGAGCGGCTGCCGCTGAACGAGTCGCTCGCCGCCGTCTCCGTCGGCGTGGTCGACGGCCGCGCGCTGCTTGACCTCGACTACCCGGAGGACTCGACCGCGGAGGTCGACGCGAATGTCGTCATGACCGGCGACGGCGGGCTCGTCGAGGTCCAGGCCACGGCGGAGCGGACGCCGTTGTCGCGCGCATCGCTCGACGAGCTGCTCGCGCTCGCCGCGGGCGGGATCGAGACGCTGCGAGCGACCCAGCTCGCCGCCATCGAGGCCGCCGAGCGTCGACGGCGCGGCGAGCGACGGCGACGCCTGAGCCGTGCGGCTCGTCCTGTCCACGCGCAACGACCACAAGCTGCGTGAGCTCGTGCCGATGATGCGCCCGCACGAGCTCGAGCCGCTGCCGGAGGGAATCGAGCTGCCGCCCGAGACCGGCACGACGTTCGCCCAGAACGCGCTCGGCAAGGCGCGCGCGGCGGCCCTCGCCACCGGCCGCCCCGCGATCGCCGACGACTCGGGCATCGAGGCCGCGGCGCTCGGCGGCGCTCCGGGCGTGTGGTCGGCGCGCTTCGCCGGTGACGGTGCCAGCGATGAGGAGAACCTCGCCAAGCTGCTGCGTGACGTTCCGCCGGACGGCGACCTGGGCGCGGCCTACGTGTGCGCGCTCGCATGGGTCGATCCGGGCGGCCGCGAGCAGGTCGTCCACGGCCGTTGCGAGGGGACCCTGACGCACGAGCCGCGCGGCAGCGGCGGCTTTGGATACGACCCGGCGTTCGTGCCGGTCGACTACCCGGGCGACACGCGGACGATGGCGGAGCTCGATCCCGAGGAGAAGGCTGCGATCAGCCACCGCGGGCGTGCCGCGCGCGAGCTGGCGCGCCGGCTCAGCGCCCTCGAGGAGTCCGAGCGCCCGCCGAGCCCCATGCGCGCGCTGTTCGGCGGGAGGCGGCGGCGGGAGCGGAGCCGGTGAGGCCCCGCGGGCGGATGGCCGCCGCGGCGGCGGCGCCGGCCCGCGCGGTCGGCCCGGCGGCCCAGGCCCCGCGCAAGGAGCGCGCGGCCGCCGTCTCGATCGTCTCGAACACCCTGCTGATCGCGCTGAAGCTCGTGGCCGGCGTGGTCACCGGCTCGATCGCGATCCTGACGGAGGCGATCCACTCGGCGATCGACCTCGTGGCCTCCGTGATCGCGTTCTTCAGCGTCCGCAAGGCCGGGCAGCCGGCCGACGAGGACCACCCGTACGGCCACGACAAGGTCGAGAACGTCGCCGCCGGCATCGAGGGGATGCTGATCCTGGTCGGCGCCGGCGTGATCATCTACGAGTCGATCCGGCGGCTCGCGGAGGGGTCCGAGATCGAGTCGCTCGGCTTCGGCATCGCCGTGATCGGCTTCTCCGCCGTCGCGAACCTGGGCGTGTCGACCTACCTGTACCGGCAGGCGCGCGCCACGGAGTCGCCGGCGCTCGAGGGCGACGCGGCGCACCTGCGGACGGACGCGATGACCTCCGTCGGCGTGCTCGTCGGGCTCGTGCTTGTCGAGCTCACGGGCGCCGAGTGGATCGACCCCGCCGCGGCGCTCCTCGTGGCCGTCGCGATCGTCGTCGCGGGCGTGCGCATCCTGAACCGGACGAGCCGGGTGCTCGTGGACGAGGCGCTGCCGCAGGAGGAGCTCGACGCCGTCGCCGAGGCGGTCGCGTCCCACGGCGCGCCCGAGCTGGTGGGCTTCCACAAGCTGCGCGCGCGCCGCGCCGGCAGCCGCCGCTACATCGACATGCACGTGCAGTTCCGCGAGGGCACGAGCCTGCAGCGCGCCCACCAGATCTCGCACGAGCTGCAGAGCTCGATCACGGCGCGCCTGCGCGGCGCGGACGTGCTGATCCACCTCGAGCCCGAGAACCCGGGCGGCGTCAGATCAGGTTGACGGCGGCGGCGGCGCCGACCGCGAGCAGCACCGCGGAGTAGCCGACGTACCCGTTCACGAGCAGCAGGAGGGCCGCCACGAGGCAGATCCCGACGGTCACGAGCCACGAGATTCGAGAGAGAGGCACCCGCGTATTCTGACCGTCATGGCGGCGACGCTCACTCCCGAGGCCACGCCGGGCCGCCTGCTCGACCTCTCCGCGGACGCCCGCGCCGCGGTCCTGCTCGACGCCGCGGGGTCTCCGGCCGGCTCGAGCGAGACGGAGCCCGGGAGGGCGAGGGCGCTCGCGGACCTGACGCGCGAGCTGTTCGAGACCGTCGACCGCGCCACGCGCGACTGGGACGCGGACCCGCCCCAGCAGGTCGAGGTGCAGGTCCCGGGCGGAGCCGTGTTCGCCTCGCGGACACCGCGCTGGACGCTCGCCGTGGTGGCGCGCAGGGGCGCGCTGTCCTCGCTGATGCTGTGGGACCTGCGCGCGGTGCTGGACGAGCTCGAGGGCGGTGCGCCGATCCGGCGCTCGATCTCGGTCGAGGACGAGCCGGCCGGCCCGGCGACCGAGGAGGAGGCGGCGAGCGAGTCGCCCGTTCCGGAGCTCGGCCGCGAGGAGCCGGCGTGAGGGAGAAGCGCAGGGGCCCGATCTCGCGGGCGGGCGGCATCGTCGACTCGGTCGCCGCCACCGTGCGCCGCATCCAGCGCGACCGCGAGCCGCGCGCGCTCGCCTACGACCCGACCGGCTACGCGCGCCTGATCCAGCCGGACGCGCGCGGGCACGAGCGCATCATGGACATCGCGGAGGAGATGGTGGCCGCGGCGGCGGAGGGCGGACGCGGGCAGGCCGAGTCGTGAGCCTGGTCGCGCCGGAGCTCGCCGAGCGCGTGCTCGCGCGAGCCCTCGCCCATGGCGGCGATCTGGCCGAGGTCTACGCCGAGTCGCGGCGGGGATTCGCGGTCTCGCTCGACGACGGCCGCGTCGAGCGCCCGCAGAGCGGCGCGGAGCTGGGGGCGTGCGTGCGCGTGGTGCAGGGCGAGTCCACCTACTACGGGCATGTCGACGGGCTCGCCGAGCAGGATCTGCTGCGCGTGGCGGAGTCCGTCTCGCAGGCGGTGCGCGGCGACGAGCGCCGGCCGGCGGCGCTGAGCCCCGCGGAGCGGGCGGGCGCGCATGCGGTCGCCACGCCGCCCGAGGATGTCGCGGCGGCGCGCAAGGCCGACCTGCTGCGGGCCTGCGACGAGGCGGCCCGGGCCGCGGGGAGCGAGGTCGCGCAGGTGCGCGTCGGCTACGCCGAGTCGCGCCGGGCCGTCGAGATCTTCAACTCGGACGGCCGCGCGGCCGCCGACGATCGCACGCGGCTGCGGCTGAGCGCGCAGGTCGTGGCGCGCCGCGACGGGCGGGTCGAGACCGGCACCGACACGCGTGGCGGCCACGCCGGCTTCGAGCTGCTGGAGGACGCGCCCACCGCGGTGGCCGAGCGCGCCGCCCGGCGCGCGCTGACGCTGCTCGACGCGGTCGACGCGCCCACCGGTCGGCTGCCCGTGGTGGTCGGCAACGGGTTCGGCGGCGTCCTCCTGCACGAGGCCGTCGGGCACGGCCTCGAGGCCGACGCCGTCCAGAAGGGCGCCAGCGTGTACGCGGGGCGCCTCGGCGAGCGGCTCGCTCCCGGGCTCGTGACCGCGTACGACGACGGCAGCCGGCCGAACGACTGGGGCAGCGACGGCGTGGACGACGAGGGCACGCCCACGCGGCGCACCACGATCATCGAGGACGGCCGCCTGACGTCCTACCTGTACGACCTGCTGTGCGCGCGCCGCGACACGACCGAGTCGACCGGCAACGGCCGGCGCGAGTCGTTCCGCCACCTGCCGGTGCCGCGCATGACGAACACCTTCTTCGCGCCCGGCGACGCCTCCCCGGATGACCTGATCGGCGGCGTCGAGCGCGGCCTGTACGCGGTCTCGTTCGGCGGTGGGCAGGTCGAGCCGGCCACCGGCGACTTCGTGTTCGGCGTGTCGGAGGGCTACCTGATCGAGAACGGCGCGGTGACCGCGCCCGTGCGCGGCGCCACGCTGGTCGGCAACGGCATCGAGGCGCTTGCGGCGATCGACGGGATCGCGGGCGACCTCGAGATCGCCACGGGCTACTGCGGCAAGGGGGGCCAGTCGGTGCCGGCCGGAGTCGGCCAGCCGCACGTGCGGCTGCGGGAGCTGACGGTGGGCGGGACGGCCTCGTGAGCCTCGAGGCCGTCGCGCGGCGCGCCGTCGAGGCGGCGCTCGCCGCCGGGGCGGGTGAGGCCGAGGCCTGGGCCGAGCAATCCACGAGCCGCCGCATCCGCGTCTACGACGGCGAGGTCGAGAGCCTGAGCGACGCCGGCGGCCGCGGCGTGGGCGTGCGGGCCTTCTCTGGAGCGCGCAGCGGCTACGCCTACGGAACCGATCTCTCGGACCAGGGGCTCGCCGAGGTGGCGCGCGCCGCCCGCGAGGCCGCGGAGGTCGCGGACGAGGACGCTGACGGCGGCCTGCCCGAGGAGTGCGGGACGAGCGCGACCGGCGAGCTCGCATCGCCCGGCTTCGGCGAGTTCGACACCGCCGCGAAGGTCGAGCTCGCGCTCG
This sequence comes from uncultured Thermoleophilaceae bacterium, assembly GCA_963808775.1. Taxonomy (GTDB): domain Bacteria; phylum Actinomycetota; class Thermoleophilia; order Solirubrobacterales; family Thermoleophilaceae; genus JACVRW01. The sequence goes on along the minus strand of CAWEGR010000004.1, from coordinate 127,796 downwards.
CGATCGAGCGCGCGGCGCGCGCCCGCGAGGGCGTGACGCAGGTCGAGAACGCGGTCTACTCGGACGCCGAGGGCGAGGTCGCGCTCGCCAACTCGAGCGGGTTCGCGGCCGGCTTCACCGCGACGCAGGCCTGGGCCTTCGCCTCGGCGTTCGCCGGCGAGGGAGCCGACCTGATGACGGGGCTCGGAGTCGGGCTCGGGCGCGACCCCGCGGCCCTCGACCCCGAGGCCATCGGCGCGGAGGCGGCGGAGCGCGCCCTCGCGCTCGCGGGGGCGCGGCAGCCCGAGAGCCGGCGCTGCCCGGTCGTGCTCGACGCCTTCGTGGCGGCGTCGTTCCTCGGCTTCGTCGGCTCGATGCTCTCGGCGGACGCCGTCCAGCGGGGGCGCTCGCTGTTCGCGGGCCGCGAGGGCGAGGAGGTGGCCGACCCCGTGCTCGTGCTCGCCGACGACGGCGTCCACCCGGAGGGTCCGGGCAGCGCGCCGTTCGACGGAGAGGGCTCGCCCACCCGGCGCACGCCGCTGATCGAGGGCGGACGGCTGCAGGGATTCCTCTACGACGTGCGGACCGCGCGCCGGGCGGGCGGCGCGACGACGGGCAACGCGAACCGCGGCTCCTACCGCTCGCCGCCGGCGGTCGGGACCACGAACCTCGTCGTGGAGCCGGGCTCGGACGGCTTCGACGCCCTGGTCGCGCGGGCCGGCGAGGGGCTCTACGTCACGGACGTGGCGGGCCTCCACTCGGGCGTCAACCCGGTCTCCGGCACGTTCTCCGTGGGCGCCTCGGGGCGGTTGATCGAGGGCGGCGAGCTGGGATCCCCGGTGCGGGAGCTGACGATCGCGAGCGACCTCGTCTCCATGCTGCGGGCGGTCGAGGCGGTCGGCGCCGACGCCCGCTGGGTGCCCTTCGGCGGCTCCGTAAAGGCGCCACCCATACTGATCGGCGAAATGGCCGTTTCGGGGTCCTAGCCCCCGGAAAGGCTTTCCGATGCGGAAAATGCCGTTCTGTCGTCCGGGGGCGTTGTTAGCTTGCCCCCGGTTGGTGCCCCCGGCAAGGAGGAGATCATGACGAAGGCTGAGTTCGTGGACCGCGTAGCTGAGAACAGCGGTCTCGGAAAGGGCGATGCGGGCAAGGCGGTTGACGCCGTGCTCGACTCGATACAGGAGGTTCTGTCCCGCGGCGGAGAGATCAACTTCACCGGCTTCGGGAAGTTCTCGGTCGCTGACAGGAGCGCCCGCCAGGGTGTGAACCCGCAGACGGGCGAGAAGATCCAGATCGCGGCGAGCAAGGTGCCGCGTTTCAGTGCGGGCAGCTCTCTGAAGAGCGCCGTCAAGGGGAGCTAGACAGGCTCCGAAGGGCCGCCACCTTTGACCGCCGGGGGTTCGCGGCCCCATTTCGCCGACCGGCTCGCGGCGCTCGTGGAGGAGCGCCGCAGCCGGATCGTGCTCGGGCTCGACCCGGATCCGGCGGCACTGTGGCCCGAGGCGCTCGAACGCCTCGGTGGAACGCCGCCCGCGGCGGCCTCGGCGCCCGTGGCGCGCGTGCGCACGGCGGAGGCCGTGACGGAGCACTGCCGGGCGGCCATCGTCGCCGCCGGTCCCGCGTGCGTGGCGGTCAAGCCGCAGCTCGCGTGCTTCGAGCGGCTCGGGGCTCCGGGCTGGGAGGCGCTCGAACAGGTCGTGGCGATCGCGCGCGATCACGGCCTGCTGGTGCTCGCCGACGGCAAGCGCGGCGACGTGCCCGTCACCGCGGGCGCCTATGCCCAGGCGCTCGTGGGATCCACGTCCGGCCCGTTCGGGGAATTCGAGGGCCTCGGCGCGGACGCCTTCACCGCGAACCCGCTGCTCGGGCGCGACGCGCTCGAGCCGCTCCTGGACGCCGCGGGCGCGAGCGGCGCCGGCTGCTTCGTGCTCGTTCGCACCTCGAACCCGGGGGCGGCGGAGCTGCAGGACGCCGGCGAGCCGCCCCTGCACGAGCGCCTCGCCGCGATGGTCGCGGAGCTCGGCGAGCCGCGGCGCGGCGCCTGCGGGCTGTCGTCGGTCGGCGCGGTCACGGGTGCAACCCGGCCGGAGCACCTCGGGCGACTGCGCGAGCTGATGCCGCACGCGATCCTGCTGCTCCCGGGAGTGGGTGCGCAGGGTGGGCGCGTCGAGGAGCTCGGCGCGGCGTTCGCGCCGCATCCGGCGGCGGGGCTCGTCACGGCGTCCCGTTCGATCGTGAACGCGCATGCCGAGCGCGGCGGCGATCCCGCCGCGGCCGCCGCGGAGGCGGCCGAGGAGCTGCGCGCGGCCGCCTGGGATCTCTGAACCGCGCGCAGGGTCGGGGGCGTGCGCGTTGAACCCCTCCTATGCTCCGCGGCGCTTGCCTGGAGGGACCGATGCCAGATCGAGGACGACGATTCAGACCCGCCCACCTGCTGGCGCCACTGGCGCTGCTGCTGGTCGCCGGGGCGGCGGCGTACGTCGTCCTGAACTCGAAGGTGGCCGACGGGGACGACGGCGAGGACTCGACGACCACGGTGCAGCGGACCACCCCGGAGCGCACGACCACGACGCCCAACGGACGCCCGCTGCGGCGCTTCTACCGGGTCAGGCCAGGCGACAGCTTCGGCCGCATCTCCGAGCGGACCGGAGTCCCGGTGGAGCGGCTCGAGGCGCTCAACCCCGACGTGGACCCGCAGGCGCTGATCGTCGGCCAGAGGATCCGGCTGCGCGAGTGAACCGCCTCCCGGCGGCGCTCCTGACCATCCTGCTGCTGACGCTGCTGGCGCCGGCGGCCGCACTCGCCGGGCGGGGGCCGGACGCCGGCAGCGCCGCGGCCGCGATCGTCGTCGACGGCCGCAACGGCGATGTGATGTGGGCCAAGCGGGCCGACGAGCGCAGCTCGATCGCATCCCTGACGAAGCTGATGACGGCGCTGCTGCTGCTCGAGCGCGCCAACCCGCGCGACGTGTTCACGGCACCGCCGTACAACGCAATGCCCGTCGAGTCGAAGATCGACCTGCGCACCGGCGAGCGCATGACCGTCCGCGACATGTTCGAGGCGCTCATGCTCGAGAGCGCCAACGACGTCGCCGCCGCGGTCGCCGAGAACATCTCCGGCTCGCGCGAGGCGTTCGTGGCCGACATGAACACGCGCGCCGCCGAGCTCGGGCTCGACGACACGAGCTACGCGAACCCGATCGGCTTCGACGACCCCGACAACTACTCGACCGCGCGGGACCTGGCGAAGCTGGCGCGCATCCTGCTGGCGAAGAAGCGTTTCGCGCGGGTGGTCGACATGCCGGTGGCGGAGCTCGAATCCGGGGACGTCCCGCGGGTGATCGACAACCGCAACACGCTGATCGCCAGCACACCGTGGGTGACCGGGGTGAAGACCGGGCACACGCTGAACGCCGGCTACCTGCTGGTGGGCTCGGCTCGGGGCCGCGGGGGCGCCGAGGTGATCAGCGTCGTGATGGGGGAGCCGAGCGAGGCCGCGCGCGACGAGGACACGCTGCGGCTGCTGAGCTGGGGCCTGAAGCAGTTCAAGCGCGTGCAGGTCGTGAACCCGCGGCGCGCGCTCGCCCGGGCCGACATCCGCTACTTCGACGACGACAGCGTCCGGCTGGTCCCGCGACGCGGAGTCGTGGTCACGGTGCGCAGAGGGGAGGAGCTCGGGCGCCGCGTGCGCTCGAGCGAGGAGCTCGAGGGCCCGCTCCCGCGCGGGACCCGGGCCGGCCGCGTGACCGTAACCGTCGACGGTGAACCGGTGCGCCGCGTCTCGCTCGTCACAGCGGCGGACGTCCCCGACGCGGGGACGCTCCGCGTGCTCCTTTCTGAGCTCGGCGTCCCCTTGACCTTGTCGATCTGCCTCGCCATCCTGCTCGGCGCCACCGTCGTGCTCCTGCGCCTGCGCGCTCGCCGGCGGCTCGTCAGATGATCATCACCGTCACCCTCAACGCGGCAATCGACAAGACCCTCGCGGTCCCGAACTTCCGCCTGGGCCGGCGCCACCGCGCCGTCGAGCAGACCGCGATGGCGGGCGGCAAGGGCGTGAACGTGGCGCGGGCGCTGCGCGCGCTCGGCCAGCCGGTGATCGCGACGGGTGTCGCGGGCGGCCCCACCGGAACCCGCATCGTCGAGGGGCTCACCGAGGAGGGCATCCTCAACGACTTCGTGCGCATCCGCGAGGAGTCGCGCACCTCGACCGCCGTGGTCGATCCCACGAACGGCGAACAGACGGAGATCAACGAGCACGGCCCGCACGTGTCGGAGGGCGAGCTCGAGCTGTTTGTCGACAAGCTGCTCTACCTCGCCAAGGGCGCCGGGGTCTGCGTGATCGCGGGCAGCCTGCCGCGAGGCGTCGGCACCGACATCTACGGACGGCTGATCGACGAGATGCGACGCCTCGGCGTGACGACCGTGCTCGACTCCGAGGGCGAGCCGATGCGGCTCGCCACGCGGCGCGGCCCGCGAGTCGTCAGCCCGAACGAGATCGAGGCCGAGGGCCTCGTGGGCTACGAGTTCTCGGACGAGGACGACCGCCGGGCGGCCGTCCACGAGATGGTCGAGCTCGGCGCCGCCGAGGCGATCATGACGCTCTCCGACGGCTGCCTCGCGATGCTCGGCGAGGGGGCCGAGCGGCGCATCTACCGGGCGACCCTGGCGCCGCTCGAGCCGGTGTCCGCGGTGGGCTCGGGAGACGCTTTCCTGGCGGGCTTCGTCGCGGCGCGCTACGGCGGCGGCGGCACGGAGGAGTGCCTTCGCTTCGCGGTGGCGTGCGGCGCCGAGTCGACCCAGCACTTCGGCGCCGGGCAGCTCGAGCAGAGAGAGGTCGAGCGCCTCGTCCCGGAGGTCCGGGTCGAGGAGCTCGAGGCGCCGGAGATCAGCGTCGGCTAGGCGGCGGCGGCCCACGGGGCGCTCCGGAGGGCCGCTGGTATGTTGGGCTGACCGTCCGCCCGCGAACCTAGGATCCCTCCATGGAAGTAGAGATCGGGCGCGGCAAGAAGGGCCGCCGCGCGTATGGCTTCGACGACATCGCGATCGTGCCGAGCCGGCGCACGCGCGATCCCGACGACATCGACATCACCTGGACGCTCGGCCCCTACCGCTTCGAGCTGCCCCTGCTGGCGTCCGCCATGGACGGCGTCGTCTCGCCCGAGACCGCCGGCATCCTCGGCCGCCTCGGCGGCCTCGCCGTCCTCAACCTCGAGGGCATCTGGACCCGCTACGACGATCCGGACGCGGAGCTCGAGCGGATTGCGCAGCAGCCGAAGGACATCGCCACGGCCGAGATGCAGCGCATCTACGCCGAGCCCGTGCGCCAGGACCTCGTTGCGCAGCGAATCCGCGAGATCAAGGACCAGGGCGTCGTCGCGGCGGCCTCGCTGACCCCGCAGAGGGTGCGTGACCTCTACGAGACGGCGATCGACGCCGGGCTCGACATCCTCGTGATCCAGGGGACGGTGATCTCGGCAGAGCACGTCTCGACGCGCTCGGAGCCGCTCAACCTCAAGGAGTTCATCCGCGAGGTGCCGGTGCCGGTCGTGGTCGGGGGCTGCGCGTCGTACGCCACCGGGCTGCACCTGATGCGCACCGGCGCGGTCGGCGTGCTCGTCGGCGTCGGCCCGGGAGCGGCGTGCACCACGCGCGGCGTGCTCGGGATCGGCGTGCCGCAGGCCACGGCGATCGCGGACGTGGCGGCCGCGCGCTCGCAGCACATGCTCGAGACGGGTGAGTACGTGAAGGTGATCGCGGACGGCGGCATGCGCAACGGCGGGGACGTCTCGAAGGCGTTCGCCTGCGGGGCCGACGCCGTGATGATCGGATCGCCGCTCGCGCGCGCCTACGAGGCGCCCGGCCACGGCTACCACTGGGGCATGGCCACGTTCCATCCCTCGCTCCCGCGCGGGGCGCGCGTCAAGACGGCGCAGAACGGCACGATCGAGCACATCCTGCTCGGCCCGGCGCACGAGAACGACGGCACGTTCAACCTGATGGGGAGCCTGCGCACCTCGATGGCCACGTGCGGCTACGAGGACATCCCCGCCTTCCACAAGGCGGAGGTGATGGTGGCCCCGGCGCTCCAGTCGGAGGGCAAGCAGCTGCAGCGCGAGCAGGAGGTCGGAATGGGGGCCACGTCCGCGGCGACGGCGCATCCCGACTCGAACGGAGTGGCGGCGGGCGACCCGGCGCTCGTCGAGTGAGCACGGCGCCGGCCAGCGCGGCGGCCCCGGCGGACTCGCTCCCTGCCACGACGGATGAGGTCCTCGTCCTCGACTTCGGGGGCCAGTACTCGCAGCTGATCGCGCGCCGGGTGCGCGAGTGCGGCGTGTTCGCCGAGCTCCTGCCGCACCACGTCCCTCTCGAGGAGATCACACGGCGCGCGCCGCGCGCGCTGATCCTGAGCGGCGGCCCGGCGTCGGTGTATGCCGAGGGAGCGCCCGCGCTGCGGGACGAGCTGCTCGAGCTCGGCATCCCCGTGCTCGGCATCTGTTACGGCATGCAGGCGATGGTGCTGAAGCTCGGCGGCCGGGTCGAGGGCGCCGAGGTGGGGGAGTTCGGGCGCTCGCGGCTGACCGTCGCCGAGCCGGGCCGGCTGCTGGCCGGCACGCCGGAGGAGCAGTCGTGCTGGATGTCGCATCGCGACACGGTCTACGAGCCGCCGCCCGGATTCAGCGCGCTGGCGTCCTCGACCGAGTCCCCCGTCGCGGCGATCGAGCACGCGGAGCGCGGCCTGTACGGGATCCAGTTCCACCCGGAGGTGGTGCACACCCCCTACGGGACGCAGATCCTCGAGACCTTCCTGCGTGACATCTGCGGCTGCGAGATGGCCTGGTCGGCGGAGTCGGTGATCGAGGAGCAGGTGGCCCGCATCCGCGAGCAGGTCGGCGACGGCAAGGTGATCTGCGGGCTGTCGGGCGGCGTCGACTCGTCCGTCGCCGCGCTCCTCACCTACCGGGCGATCGGTGATCAGCTCACCTGCGTGTTCGTCGACCACGGCCTGATGCGCAAGAACGAGGGCAACCAGGTGGTTGCCGCGTTCCGGGACCACTTCAAGGTGCCGCTGATCGCGGTCGACGCGGAGCAGCGCTTCCTCGACCGGCTCGCCGGCGTGACGGAGCCCGAGCGCAAGCGCAAGATCATCGGCGAGGAGTTCATCCGCGTCTTCGAGGAGCAGGCGGCGAAGCTCGACAACCCGGGCTACCTCGTGCAGGGCACGCTGTACTCGGACGTGATCGAGTCCGGCGGCGGCACGGGCACGGCCACGATCAAGTCGCACCACAACGTGGGCGGGTTGCCCGAGGACCTCGAGTTCGAGCTCGTCGAGCCGCTGCGGATGCTGTTCAAGGACGAGGTGCGCGCGGTCGGCGCGGAGCTCGGCCTGACGGACCGGCTCGTCTGGCGACAGCCGTTCCCGGGACCTGGGCTCGCGATCCGCGTGGTCAGCGGCGAGGTCACGAAGGAGCGCCTCGAGATCCTGCGCGACGCCGACGCGATCCTGCAGGAGGAGATCCGCGCGGCGGGCCTCTATCGAGAGCTCTGGCAGTCGTTCTGCGTGCTTCCGGCGGACCTGCGCAGCGTCGGCGTGCAGGGCGACGAGCGCACGTACGGCTACGTCGTCGTGATCCGCGCGGTCACGAGCGACGACGCGATGACCGCCGACTGGGCCCGCCTGCCCTACGACCTGCTCGAGAAGGTCGCCTCGCGCATGATCAACGAGATCGCGCAGGTGAACCGGGTGACGCTCGACATCACGTCGAAGCCGCCCGGCACGATCGAGTGGGAGTAGAGGCGCGGGGAGCGCCTGCACACTGACGGCCGGCTGGTCTCGACCTTCACACCACTCCACCGCGGCGGCTCCGGGCCGCCGCTCGTGCTGCTGCACGGCTTCATGGAGACCTGGCGGAGCTGGGAGCTCGTCGTGCCGGCGCTCGAGCGCCGGCACGACGTGCTCGCGCTGACCCTCGCGGGGCACGCCGGGGGCCCGCCGCTCACGCCCGGCGAGGCGAACTCCGCCTCTGTGCTCGCGGCGGTCGAGCGGGCCATGGACGACGCCGGCTTCGAGCGGGCGGTCCTCGCGGGCAACTCGCTCGGCGGATACCTCGCCCTGCGGCTCGCCGAGCGCGACCGGGCCGAGCGCGTCGTGGCGTTCGCGCCCGCCGGCGGCTGGGCGCCCGGCGACGAGTCCCCGCGGGCGCTGCTCGACAGCCAGGCGGAGCTCGCGGCGCGCGCGAGGGCGTTCGCGCCGCAGGCGGCGGCGCTGCTCGCAACCCGGGAAGGCAGGCGGCGCGTGAGCGAGGACCTGACCGTCGAGTACGAGCACATCCCCGCGGAGCTGCTCGACCATCTCGTGGCGGGCATCGCGGCCTGCCCGGCCGCGGAGGCGCTGATCGAAGCCGCCCGTCGCGACGGCTGGCCGCTCGACCCGGCGAGGATCACCTGCCCGGTCCGGATCGCCTGGGGCACGGAGGACCGGCTGCTGCCCTGGCCGAGCGCCGCGGCCGGCCTGCGCGCGAGACTCCCGCATGCCGACTGGATCGAGCTCGAGGGCGTCGGGCACTGCCCGCCGCTCGACGTGCCGCAGGAGGCGGCGGGGCTGATTCTCGGCCCGCCCGTCTAGCCGGGCGCTACTCCGGCCAGAAGCCCTCGATCAGCTCGGTGTCGTCGCGGGGGTCGTCGGAGCGCGTCGAGACGATCACCACGACCGCGTCCTCCGGTCCCTCGTTCCAGACCGAGCGGACCACCGAGGGCGCCACGCGGACGACCGTGCCCTCCACGGCGTCGATCACCTCGTCCTCGAGCTTGAACTGGAGCGTCCCCGAGACGACGAAGTAGACCTCCTCCTGCGTCTTGTGACGGTGTCCATAGCTGCCCTTGCCGCCGGTCTGCGCCGGCATGCGCCGCCATGTGAAGCCGACCTGCTCGGTCCCGAGATCGCCGGCGGCGCTCATGCGCATCTCGCCGGGATAGTCGCCGAGCACGTCGGGGATCTCCTCGAGCTTCCTGATCGTCCAGTCGCCCATCTCATCTCCAGGCCTCGAACGCGCGCCGCACTCGCGGCACCCACCAACCAAGTTCCTCGCGAGCCCATTCTTGCTCCTGCGGGTCCGGATGCACAACCGCGGAGGGCCCGCATCAGGCCGAGCCGAGCCGCGCCGAGGCCATCCGCGCCGCCGCCGGTACCCGCAGACGGTCGCCGTCGCGGAAGGTCTCGGCGATTTGCTCGAACTCCGCTCGCACCCGTCCGCGGCCCGCCTCGTCCTGCGCGAGCACGGCGGTGCCCCCGCGCACCGTTCCGCCGAGCAGGCCCTCGTAGAGGGAGCCGGCGTCCGGCGCCTCGTGTTCGAGCGCAAGCGTCCTCTCCTCGGGCGCTTCGAATCCGGCCGCGCTCAGGGCGGCCGAGAGGGCTCCCTCGTCCGCGAGGCGGAACGGGTCCGGACCGGGTGGGATACCCGCTCCGGGATCGAGCCCCGCGGCGCTCGTGGCCTCGCCGAGCAGCGTCGACAGCCGGCTGCTCGGAGCGCGCTCCCAGAGGGCCACCGCGACCCTGCCGCCGGGACGGAGCACGCGTGCCCACTCCTCGAGCCCACGCTCGGGCACGGGCAGATGGTTGAGCACGAAGCCGGCGACGACGGCGTCGAAGCTCGCATCGCCGAAGGGCAGGTCCTCGGCGTCGGCCTGCACGAGCTCTGCGTCCGGCAGGCGCTCGCGCACCACGTCCAGCATCTCGGGGGTGATGTCGACCGCGGTCACGTGCGCCCCCCGCTCGGCCGCCGCCTCGGCGAGCGCCCCGGTGCCCGTCGCCACATCGAGGACCCTCGCGCCCGCCGCCACGGCGGCCGCATCGAGCAGGGCCGCCGTGGCCTTCCGGGTCACGGCGCCGGTCAGGTCGTCGTAGACGCGCGCCCGGCTTCCCCAGCCCGACGCCTCGAAGCGCTTGAAGTCCTGGGCGTCCGCGGCCGGCCTTCCGTCAGGCGGTGGCGCGAGCGGACTCGAAGGCGTCCGCGATCCCGCTCACGTTCGCCCCGGCGCCCGCCTCCATCGCGATCTCCTCGCCGTTCATGGTGACCACGAGCTTCTTGCCGGAGATCAGCCGCTTCACCTCGATGCCGTCGACCGCGTCGAGCGGCACCGCGCTCATCAGGCCCTTGACCTTGAGGCCGATGCCCATCCCGAGCCCGTTCGAGATCTCGAGCGAGAGCAGGCGCCTGTCGGTGATCGCGAGGCCCATGGGCGAGTGGACGACGAGTTCGGCGCGCTCACCCGCGGCCATTGCGGCTCGCTGCTGGGCGAGGCCGACGCCGCGGACGCCCGCCACCGCCTGCGTGTGGCCTCGCGCCGCCACCACGGCGGCGGCGAGGATGCGCTCCCCTGCCTCGAGGAACTCAGTCGCACCGTCCCTGAGCTTGTCCTCCGACTTTGCCATGCACTGCCTCCTTCACGAGGGTGAAACTGCGAGCCGCCCCAAGTCTCTGCCGAGAACGGCTTGGAGGCAAGTGCGGAGGCTAGGACCAGCCGTCCCAGGCCCGCAGCGAGGGCAGCGGATCGAACGGGTCGCCGCCCTCGTACCAGCCCGGCGCGCCCCACATCTCGAAGTGGAGGTGGCAGCCGACGGCGTTGCCGGTCTCGCCGACCTCACCGATGCGCTGGCCGGTGTACACCCGGTCGCCCGCGCGGAACGGCGAGGGGCTGACCATGTGCATGTAGGCGTAGTCGACGGAGGTGCCTGCGCCGTCGATCACCATGTAGTTGCCCGCGGCTCCGTGGTAGCCGGCGTATTGCACCCGGCCGCCGCGCGCCGCCACGAGCGGGACCCCGCACTTCGCGAAGACATCGTGACCCTGGTGCGAGTGACCGGAGCGGCCGGAGCCGAAGTCGGCGTTCGCGCCGCCGAAGTCGTGACGGCCGCGCACCGGGAAGATGTGGTCGTAGAGATCGAAGGCGTCGCGCTGGATCTCGCCCGTCTGCGCGCTCGTCGCGCGCGAGCCGTCGGCCGACGCGGTGGTCAGGCGGAACGAGTACCGGCCCGCCCGGGCGGCGCTCTTGCCGAGCCGGCCGTCCCAGGAGACGCTGTTGACCTCGCCGGGGACGACGCCCTCGGGCGCCCACGTCCTGACCGCGGTCCCGTCGCTCGCCCGCACGAGCTCGACGGAGAGCGAGGCGGGGGTGGCGCCCGACAGGCGGAACGAGAAGGTCACGGCCTTGCGCGCGCCCACGTACGCCTTCGTGCGGCTCGTGCCCGTCTCCATCGCGCTGACGCCCGGCACCGGGGACAGCTCCGTGTTCGGCTCGGGCGGGGGCGGAGGCAGGATCGCCACCGGACGGCTGAGCGGCGAGCTCACGCCGTCCCCCGTCGCAATCGAGATGGGGCCGGAGATCGCGCCGACGGGGACTCGCGCGTGCACGCGCCGGTCGGAGCCCGAGCGGACCCTCACGCTCGCGTCGTCCGACTCGCCGTAGCTGCCGTGGAAGGTGACCTCGTTCGCGCCCGTGAAGGCGGTCCCCTTGAGGACGATGGTGCTGCCGGCCTGGGCCCGGCCCTTCGACGCGCACTTGCGCAGGCAGACGACCTTCTTGATCTTCGGGGTCGCGACGTAGGTCGCGCCCCCGCCGCCAGACGTGTCCGCGTAGGCCGGAGCGACCCCGCACAGGGCGAGCGTGCCGACGCACAGCGCAGCGAACGCAGACGGATGTCGCAAGATCCCTTTGGCCTCTCTTCTGTTGTTCCGGCCTACGGGGTTAGCTGACGGGCTCGCGCTTGAAGAGCAGCGCTACGACCCGGCAATGGGTCGATTCGCCCCTCGGGTGCCTTCTTTCGACGACATCCCAACGGTTCCCCCGTTCCGTGGCGGCCTCGAGATCGAAGCCTCCGCGGATTCGGCAGGCACTGACTGCCGCGGCACTATATACCCGTTCCGGACAGAATCCGCGCACAATTCGCGCAAATACGGCGAATCGGGGAGGCGTAGTCGCTTCCAGGGTGCATCTGCCACACTACGACGCCGGCCGCGACCCTCCCGGAAGCGGTCGCTCTCTCTATGAAGACCTACGTGGCGACACCGGCGACCCGCGAGCGCAACTGGCTCGTGGTCGACGCGAGCGGACAGACGCTCGGCCGTCTCGCGACCCAGATCGCGGACGCCCTGCGCGGCAAGCGCAAGCCGGACTACACGCCGCACGTCGACGTTGGGGATTTCGTGATCGTCGTGAACGCCGAGAAGATCTCGGTCACGGGCAACAAGCTCGGGGAGAAGCGCTATTACCGCCACTCCGGGTATCCGGGCGGCCTGCGTAGCCGCACGCTCGAGGAGATGCTCGCGCGCCGCCCTGAGGAGGTCATCAGGCTCGCCGTGAAGGGCATGATCCCGCGCACGCGCCTGGGCCGCGCCCAGCTTCGCAAGCTGAAGGTCTACGCCGGCCCCGATCACCCCCACGTGGCGCAGAAGCCCGAGCCGATGGAGGTTCTCTCCCGATGATGGAAACGCCCGAGCAGCCCGAGGACCGCGAGGACGAGGGCACAACCGGCGACGACCATCCGGGGCCGGAGATCGAGGGCATGGAGGAGCTCCAGCAGGCGGCCGGCGAGCCGCAGGCCGAGGAGCCCGCTGCCGAGGCTGAGGAGCCCGCTGCTGAGGCTGAGGAGCCTGCCGCTGAGGCTGAGGAGCCCGCCGCTGAGGCTGAGGAGCCTGCCGCTGAGGCTGAGGAGCCTGCCGCTGAGGCTGAGGAGCCTGCCGCTGAGGCTGAGGAGCCTGCCGCTGAGGCCGAGGAGCCCGCCGCTGAGGCTGAGGAGCCCGCCGCTGAGGCCGAGCAGCCCGCCGAAGGCGAGCGCCCCCGCGCGCGCAAGAAGGACGATTCGCGCGGCGAGGAGGTCATCCCGGGAGCGCACCTCGAGCCCGACCTGGTGCTCGAGGAGGAGCGGCCCGCGGAGAGCGAGTTCGACGAGTACGCGCGCTACGCCGACGACTCCGACGGCGAGGAGGCCACGGAGGGCGACTCCGGCGAGGCCGGCGATCAACCCGTCGTCATCACCCCGCTCGATCTTGCCGCCGACGCCCGCTACCACGCGACCGGCAAGCGCAAGCGAGCCGTCGCGCGAGTGATCCTGAAGCCCGGCGAGGGCGGATACACCGTCAACGGCCGCCACCTCGACGAGTACTTCCCGCGCGTGCGCCTGCAGCGCATGGCGCGCCAGCCGCTCGAGGCGACCGGCAATCAGGCGCGCATGGACGTCGTCGTGCGCATCCACGGCGGCGGCGTCTCGTCGCAGGCCGCAGCGCTGCGGCACGGCATCGCCCGCGCGCTGGTGGAGGCCGACCCTGCACTGCGAGGCGAGCTCAAGCGCCGCGGCTACCTCACGCGCGACCCGCGCGTGAAGGAGCGCAAGAAGGCCGGCCTCAAGAAGGCCCGCAAGCGCCCGCAGTTCTCCAAGCGCTAGCCCGGCCTTGAACCTGTTCGGCACGGACGGCGTCCGCGGCGTCGCCGGGGAGTTCCTGAGCGCGGAACTCGCCCTGGCGCTCGGCCGCGCCGCCGCGCGGGTCTCGCCCGCCGAGCATCCGCAGGTCCTGATCGTCCGCGACACCCGCGAGTCCGGCGAGATGCTCGAGGCCGCGCTCGCGGCCGGCATCGCGGCGGGCGGCGGGCACGCGCTGCTCGGCGGGGTCCTGCCCACACCCGGCGCCTCCGTGCTGGTGCGGCGCTACGGCTTCGACCTCGCCGCGGTCGTGTCCGCCTCGCACAATCCCTACGAGGACAACGGCATCAAGTTCTTCGGACCAGAGGGGATGAAGCTCGACGACGCGCAGGAGGAGGCGATCGAGCGGCTCGTCGCCGAGGGCTCAGGCTCATCGAAGGGACCGATCGGCCGCGTGCGCGAGCTGCACGGGGCCCCCGCCGACTACATGCGCGAGCTCGAGGCGCGCTTCGCCGGCCTCGACCTGAGCGGTTGCCGCGTCCTGCTCGACTGCGCCAACGGCGCCACCCACCGGGTCGCCCCGGAGATCTTCCGCAGGCTCGGCGCAGATGTCGACGCGATCGCGGTCGAGCCCGACGGCCGCAACATCAATCGCGATTGCGGCTCGACCCACGTGGCGGCGCTCGCGGCGCGGATGGACGGACACGACGCCGGCTTCGCCTTCGACGGCGACGGCGACCGCGTGCTCGCCGTCGATCGCGCCGGCGCGGTCGTGGACGGCGACGAGCTGCTCGCCCTGTCGGCACTCCACCTGCGCGAGCTGGGCCGCCTGCCGGGTGGCGGCGTTGCCGTCACCGTGATGACGAACTTCGGCTTTCACACCGCGATGAGCGACGCCGGCGTCGAGGTGGCCACCACGCCGGTCGGCGACCGGCACGTGCTGGCGGAGCTCGTCCGGCGCGGCTGGGCGCTTGGCGGCGAGCAGTCGGGACACATCATCGACACCGGCTTCGTCCCGGCCGGCGACGGCACGGCGGCCGCGCTGCTGGCCCTCGAGGCGCTGGCCGGCGCGGACCTCGCCGACAGGCACGCGATGGAGAAGCTGCCCCAGCGGCTCGTCAACGTCCGGGTGCGCGAGCGCGAGGCGATCGAGGGAGCCCGCGAGCTGTGGGACGCCGTCGATGCCGAATCGGCGCGGCTTCGAGGGTCGTGGGCGGGTGCTCGTGCGCGCATCGGGCACCGAGCCGCTCGTGCGCGTGATGGTCGAGGCGCCGACGGACGCCGAGGCCGACGAAATCGCTGCAGGGTTGGCGAAGATCGTCGAGTCGCAACTAGGCTAGATCCCCTCGTGTGCGGGATCATTGGATACGTCGGACCGCGGGAATGCCGCGACCTTCTGCTCGAGGGGCTGCAGCGGCTCGAGTACCGCGGCTATGACTCCGCGGGGCTGTCGCTCGTCACCGACGGAGCGGTCGGCAGCGTCCACGCCGTCGGCAATCTGCAGAAGCTCCGCGACGCGGTCGCCGAGTCGAACGGCGACCTGCGCGGCTCGACCGGGATCGGGCATACGCGCTGGGCCACCCACGGCAGCGTCACCGAGGCCAACGCGCACCCGCACTGGGACACGAGCGGCCGGGTGCACATCGCGCTGAACGGCATCGTCGAGAACTGGTCGGAGCTGCGCCGGCGCCTCGAGGCGGACGGCGCGGAGTTCACCTCCGAGACCGATGCCGAGGTGGTCGCCCACCTGATCTCTCACCACCTGGAGGAGGGCGGCGAGCTGATCGAGGCCACCCGCCTTGCCTACAACGAGCTGCGCGGCCACTACGCGTTCGTCGCGATGTCGGCCGACACGCCCGGGCGTGCTCGTCGGCGCGCGCAAGGAGTGCCCGCTCGTGGTCGGCCTCGGCGAGGGCGAGAGCTTCGTGGCGTCGGCGATCCCCGCGTTCCTCGCCCAGACGCGCCAGGTCCAGCTCGTCCACGACGGCGAGATCGTGGCCCTCACGCCCGAGGGCACGCGCTTCATCGCGCCGGACGGCTCCGAGATCGAGCGCGAGGTCGAGGAGGTGGCCTGGGACGACGAGCAGGCCGAGAAGGGCGGCTTTGAGACGTTCATGCTCAAGGAGATCCACGAGCAGGCGGACGCCGTGGCGGAGACGCTCGCCGGGCGTGTCGGCGAGGCGAGCGTGGACCTCGCCGAGATGGGCATCGACCCCGCCTTCCTGCGCGACATGCGCAGGGTCGTGATCGTGGCCTGCGGGACCTCGTACCACGCCGGCCTGGTCGGGCGATACGCGATCGAGTGGTGGTCGCGCGTCCCCGTCGAGATGGACATCGCGTCGGAGTTCCGCTACCGCAACCCGGTGCTCGACGAGCACGATCTCGTGATCGGCATCTCGCAGTCGGGCGAGACGGCCGACACGCTCGCGGCCATGCGGCTCGCGCGTGAGCGCGGCGCCAAGGTGCTCGCGATCACGAACGTGATGGGCAGCCAGGCCACGCGCGACTCCGACGGCGTCCTGTTCACGCGCGCGGGGCTCGAGATCGGCGTGGCGGCCACGAAGACCTTCGTCGCCCAGGTCGCCGCCATGTACCTGTTCGCGCTGCAGCTCGCGCAGGTGCGCGACTCGCTCGAGCCCGAGGTCCTGCGGCGGCTGTGCGCCGAGCTGCGCCACATGCCGCACCTGATCACCCAGGTCGTCGACGAGTCGGACGAGCGCGTGCGCCTGATCGCGGACCACTGGACCGACACGGACTTCTTCCTGTACCTGGGCCGGCACGTCGGCCTCCCGATCTGCCTCGAGGGCGCTCTCAAGCTGAAGGAGATCTCCTACATCCCGACCGACGCATACGCGGCGGGCGAGATGAAGCACGGCCCGATCGCCCTGCTCGACGAGCGCACCCCCGTGGTCTGCGTCGCGACCGACTCGCCCGTGCTCGACAAGATCTGCTCGAACATGGCGGAGGTCCGGGCGCGCGGGGCGCACGTGGTCGCCGTCGCGACCGAGGGCAGCGGCCAGGTGGCCGAGTACGCCGAGGAGGTCGTGGAGGTTCCGCGAACCGACTGGCTGCTCCAGCCGCTGCTCGCGGTGATCCCGCTGCAGCTGCTCGCGTACCACATCGCTCGCGCGCGCGGGCTGAACGTCGACCAGCCGCGCAACCTCGCCAAGACCGTCACCGTCGAGTAGGGCTCGCCGCGGTGAGCGCCGGCATCGACCTGCTCGAGATCGCGCGCCTCGAGGAGGCCCTCGAGCGCCGCCCGCGGCTCGCCGAGCGAATCTTCACGGAGGCCGAGCGCGCCTACGCCGAGCGCCACGCGCGCCCCGTCATGCACCTCGCGGCCCGCTTCTGCGCGAAGGAGGCCGTGGCAAAGGCGCTCGGGCTGACCGCATGGAGCTGGACCGACGTCGAGGTGGTCGCGACGGACGCGGCTCCCGAGGTGCGCCTGAGCGGCTCGGCCGCCGCGCGCGCGGCAGAGCTCGGCGTCCACGTGACGATCTCCCTGACCCACACCCACAGCACCGCGGGGGCCGTGGCGCTCGCGCTTCCGCACACGCACTGACGGGAACTGGCAGTCTCCGGGCGCCGATGCCGCTGCCCGATTGGCTCGACCCCCTCTACGAGGCCGCCGAGATGCGCGCGGTCGACGCCTGGGCGATCGAGGAGCAGGGGGTTCCCTCGCTCGACCTGATGGAGAGGGCGGGGGAGGGGCTCGCCCGGCTCGTGGCCGAGGCGGCGCGGCCGGGGCCGATCCGGATCGTGATCGGCAAGGGCAACAACGGCGGTGACGGGCTCGTGGTGGCGCGGCTCCTGCGCGGGGACGGCCACGAGGTCGACGTGCTCGCGCCGGCCGGCGTCGAGGGCCTGCGCGGCGATGCCCTCGCCAACCTCGAGCGCCTGCCGGGGGAGTCGCCGCGGCCGTTCGAGCCGGAAGCGCTGGCCGGCTCCGGGGCGGTGGTCGACTGCCTGCTCGGCACCGGCTTCGAGGGCGAGCCGCGCGAGCCGCTCGCGGGCGCGATCGCCGCGATCGCGTGAGGCGGACTCGCCGGTGATCGCCTGCGACGTGCCCTCCGGCGTCGACGCGTCGACCGGCGAGGTCGAGGGGCTCGCCGTCGTGGCGGACGTGACCGCGAGCTTCCACGCCTCGAAGGTCGGCCTGCACGTGGCGCCGGGCAAGGAGCACGCGGGGCGCGTCGTGACGGTCGAGATCGGCGTGCCGCGCGGCGCCCCGCAGGCGCGCGCGGCCGGGCTGATCTCGGAGCGCGTGCTGTCGCTCTACCCGCGCCGGCCGCGCAGCGGCTCGAAGTTCGAGTCGGGCGTGGTGGTCGTGGCGGGCGGCTCCGCGGGCCTCACCGGCGCGCCCACGATGGCCGCGCTCTCGGCCTCGCGCGCCGGCGCCGGCTACGTGCAGGTGGCCGTGCCGGCGCCCGCCCAGGCGGCGATCGACATGCGCCTGCTCGAGCAGATGAGCCGCGGGCTGCCGGACGACGACGGAGCTCACGCCCCCGAGGGGATCGCCGTGGTGGAGGAGATGGCCGCGCGGGCGGGCGCCGTGGTGCTCGGGCCCGGGCTCGGGCGCAGCGAGGGCGCGGCGGAGTTCGCGCGCGGCAGCGCGCTGGCGGTCCCGGTGGCGCTCCTCATCGACGCCGACGGCCTGAACGCGCACGCCGGCCGCCTCGAGGAGCTGCGCGCGCGAACGGCGCCGACGGTCCTCACGCCGCACGAGGGCGAGCTCGGGCGCCTGCTCGAGCGGCCGTCGGAGGAGATCCGCGCGCACCGGCTCGAGGCCGCGCGCGAGGCGGCCGAGCTGAGCTCGGCCGTGGTGCTCTTGAAGGGCGACGACACGATCGTCGCCGCACCGGGCGGGCCGGTCGCGATCAACCCCGGCGCGACGCCCGCGCTCGCGACGGCCGGCACGGGCGACGTGCTCTCAGGGCTGATCGGCGCGCTGCTCGCCAAGGGACTCGGCGGGCTCGAGGCCGCCGCGCTCGGCGCGCTCGCACACGCGCTCGCGGGGAGGGCGGCGGCGGAGCGCTTCGGGGCCGATCACGTGGTGGCCGGCGACGTGATCGACGCCCTGCCGAGCGGCCTGACGCTGCGCTAGATGACTGCTCCCGAACCCCCGCACCTCTGGATGGCGCGCCATACCTTCGCTGAGCGCCACCCACCTCCTCACCGATAGCTTCGGCTATCGGCTTCGTCGGCGGTCGCCGCTCAGCTCGCTCTGGCACGCCCCCAGAGGCACGCGAGTTCGAAAGCAATCATCTAGGGTCGCACCCCATGCCCGAGCTGATCAGGGAGATCATGGACTCGTCTCCGGCGACCGTCGCGCCCGACACGCCGGTCGAGGACGTCGTGCGGCTGCTGCGCGAGCACGAGCTGCCCGGCGTGCCGGTGGTCGACGGAGACGGCACCTGCGTCGGCATCGTCACCGAGGCCGACCTCGTCCTGCCGGACGACCAGGGCGATCTGCACATCCCGCACTACATCAACCTGTTCGGCGGCACCGTCTTCCTCGAGCCGCTGACTCGCTTCGAGGACCGCCTGCGCAAGGCGTTCGCCTCGAAGGCGTCGGACATGATGACCGAGGACCCGAACACGGTCGGTCCGGACACGTCGATCCGCGAGGCCGCGCGCCTGATCCACGACACCGGCAACAACCGGCTCCCGGTCGTCGAGGACGGCCGCCTCGTCGGCGTCGTGACCCGCGTCGACGTGCTTGGAGCGCTCGCGGCGTGAGCCCCGGCGAGCGCGCGCTCGCCCGCATCGATCCCGCGGCGATCGAGCGCAACTGCGCCCGGCTGCCGGGCGAGCTCTGCGCCGTCGTCAAGGCCGAGGGCTACGGGCACGGCGCCATGCTTGCCGCCGAGGCGTCGGGGGCGAGCCGCCTGGCGGTCGCGACGGCGGACGAGGCGCGCGCCCTGCGCGCCGGCGGCATCGACCTGCCGATTCTCGTGATGGGAGCGCTCACGCGCGCGGAGGTCGAGAGCGCGAACGCGGCGGGGGCCGACGTGGTGGCGTGGACCGAGGACGTCGCGGAGCTCGGGGAGCGCGTGCACGTCAAGTTCGACAGCGGCATGGGGCGGCTCGGCACGAAGGAGGTCGAACGGGCGCTCCGGCTCGCCCAGGGTGCGAACGTTGTGGGGCTGATGACCCACTTCGCCACCGCTGACGACCGCGAGGATCCCTTCTTCGACGAGCAGCTCGCCCGCTTCCGCGACTGGGTCGAGCGCGCCGGCCGCGACGACGTGATCGTGCACGCCGCCAACAGCGCCGCGACGCTGCGCGACCCCGCCACTCATTTCGACATGGTGCGCTGCGGCGTCGCCATCTACGGATTGGACCCCTTTCAGGAGGACCCGGGCGCGCATGGCCTCGAGCCCGCGCTCTCGCTCCTGTCGTGGGTGGCCGCGGTGCGCCGCTTCGAGAAGGGCGACAGCGCCGGCTATGGGCGGCGCTGGCAGGCCGAGCGCCCGACCTGGATCGCCACGGTGCCGATCGGCTACGGCGACGGCTGGCGGCGCGGCCTCACGAACGACTTCGACGTGCTGATCAGGGGCCGGCGCCACGCCTCCGTCGGCACGGTGAGCATGGACAACGTGACCGTCGAGCTCGGGGCCGACACGGACGTCGAGGTGGGAGACGAGGTCGTGCTGATAGGCAGCCAGGGTGGCGAGCGCATCCTCGCCGAGGAGGTGGCGCGCCGGCTCGGCACGATCAACTACGAGGTGACCACGGGCCTCCTGCCGCGCGTGAGGCGCGAGCCGCTGCGGTGAGCCGGGCCTGGGTGGTCGGCGGCGCGCTGCGCGACGAGTTGCTCGGCCGGCCGGTGACCGACATCGACTACGCGGTCGAGGGGGATCCCGAGCCCGCGGCGCGCGAGCTGGCCCGCGAGCTGCGCGGGCCGGTCTTCCCGCTGTCCGAGTCGTTCGGCGCCTGGCGGGTGATCGACCGCGAGGGAGGGAGGGTCTACGACTTCTCGCCGCTCCAGGGCGCGACCATCGAGGAGGACCTGGCGCGCCGCGACTTCGCGGTCAACGCGATGGCGCGGCCGCGCGAGGGAGGCGAGTTGATCGACCCGCTCGGCGGCCGGGCGGACCTCGAGTCGCGCACGCTGCGCGTGCTCGGTCCGGCGGCGTACGAGGCGGACCCACTGCGGGCGCTGCGGCTGGCGCGCTTCGTCGCCGAACTCGGCTTCGAGCCCGACGCCGAGACGCTCGAGCTCACCCGCGCGGCCGCGGCGAGCGTGTCCGGCTGCTCGGGCGAGCGCATCTTCGCCGAGCTCACCCGGCTCGTGCTCGCGCCCGGGGTGCTCGAGGGCATGGCGGTCGCCGACCGGACGGGGCTGCTGCGCGCGGTGCTCCCTGAGCTCGCCGACCTGCACGAGGTGGAGCAGAGCCACTACCACCACCTCGACGTCTACGGGCACACGCTCGAGGTGCTCGAGCGCCTGATCGAGCTCGAGCGCGACGCGAGCGGGCGCCTGCGCGCCGTCCTCGACGAGCCGCTCGCGGACGAGCTCACGCGCGGGCAGGCGATCCGCTTCGGCGCCCTCCTTCACGACATCGGCAAGCCGGCGACCCATGCGGTGCGCGAGGACGGGCGCGTGACCTTCATCGGCCACGACCGGCTCGGCGAGCAGATGGTGCTGGCGCTGTGCCGGCGCCTGCGGACGAGCGAGCGGCTCGCCCGCTTCCTCGGCGCGCTCACGCGCCACCACCTCGTGCTCGGCTTCCTCGTCCACGAGCGGCCGCTCGACCGGCGCGCGGTGCTCCGCTATCTGAAGCGCACCGAGCCCGTCGAGGTCGAGGTGACCCTCCTTTCCTGCGCCGACCGGCTCGCCACCCGTGGCCGCCGGGCGGACGAGGCGATCACGGAGCATCTCGAGCTGGCCGACGGCCTGATGGAGGCCGCGCTCGACTGGCGCGAGCACGGCCCGCCCGCGCCGCTGCTGCGCGGCGACGAGCTCGCCCGCGAGCTCGGCATCGAGCCGGGCCCCGAGCTCGGTGGCCTCGTGTCCGAGTTGGAGGCCGCCACATATGCGGGCGAGGTGGCGACGCGCGAGGATGCGCTCGCGCACCTGCGCGAGAATCGCCCTTCGTGATCGTCGACCGCAAGACGTACGCCTACGACCGGGGCAGCTTCGACTGGATCGGCCTCTTCGAGCCGACGCACGAGGAGTTCGATCACCTCACCCGCGAGTTCGACCTGCACCCACTCGCCGTCGAGGACGCGATCCACGCCCACCAGCGGCCGAAGGTGGAGGTCTACGGCGACATGGTGCTCGTGGTGCTCAAGACGGCGCGCTACGCAGACCCCGAGGAGGTCGTCGAGCTCGGTGAATTGCTCCTGTTCCTGAGCGACCGCTTCGTCATCACCGTGCGCCACGGGCAGGCGGCGGCGCTGAAGGACGTCCGCCGGCGCCTCGAGGAGGACCCTGAGCACCTGCGCCGGGGTCCGGGTGCCGTGCTCCACGCGATCCTCGACCACGTGGTGGACGGCTACGCGCCGGCGATCGCCGGGCTCGAGACCGACATCGAGGAGGTCGAGGCCGAGCTGTTCTCCGGCGGCCGCTCGAACCCCGCCGAGCGCATCTATCGCCTCCAGCGCGAGGTGCTCGAGTTCCGCAGGGCCACGGGGCCGCTGATCGAACCCGTCGAGCGCCTGGCGCGCGGCAGCTACGAGCTGATCCCGCCCGAGATCCGCGAGTACTTTCGCGACGTCAACGACCACCTGGTCCGAGCCCGCGAGCAGCTCGATGCCATGCGCGACCTGCTGTCGTCGAGCCTGCAGGCCAACCTCTCCCAGATCTCCGTGCGCCAGAACTCGGACACGCGCAAGATCTCGGCCTGGGTCGCGATCGCCGTGGTCCCGACGATGATCGCCGGGATCTACGGCATGAACTTCGAGCACATGCCGGAGCTCGGCTGGAGCTTCGGCTATCCCCTGATCCTCGGGTTGATGGTCTCCGCGTGCTCGTTCCTCTACTGGCGCTTCAAGAGGGCCGGCTGGCTGTAGGTTGCCTACCCATGCGCGACCCCGACTGCATCTTCTGCAAGATCCTCGCCGGCGAGCTGCCGGCCGAGGTGGTCCAGGAGGACGAGCACACCCTCGCGTTCATGGACATCAACCCGTGGACGCGCGGCCACGCGCTCGTGATCCCGCGCAACCACTCGCACAACCTGTACGAGGCGCCCGACGACGATCTCGCGCGCGCGGCGACGGCCGCGAAGCGCCTCGCGATCACGATGCGCGACCGGCTCGGCTGTGACGGCGTCAACCTGCTCAACTGCTGCGAGGCGGCGGCCTGGCAGACCGTCTTCCACCTGCACATCCACGTCATCCCGCGCTACGACGACGATCCGCTCAGGCTCCCCGGGCAGCCGCGCCAGGTCGAGGAGGGCGAGCTCGCCGCGGTCGCCCGGGAGCTCCGCGGTGGGTGAGCGGGCGCACCTCGAGCGCGACGGCGACCTCGGCGTGCTCGTCCTCGGGGACCCGCCGCTCAACCTGTTCAGCCGCGAGATGAGCGCCGACATCCTGTCCGCGCTCGACGAGACGGACGGCTGCCGCGCGCTCGTGGTGCGCGCCGAGGGGAGGTACTTCACGGGCGGCGTCGACGTGCACGTCTTCCACGGCATGAGCGAGGAGGACGCGCACGGCTTCGCGGCCACGCTGCTGGCGATCACCCACCGCTTCGAGGAGTTGCCGTTCCCGACGCTCGCCTCGGTCCACGGACTGTGCGTCACCGCCGGCGTCGAGATGGCACTCGCCTGCGACATGATCTTCGCGGCGGAGTCCGCGCGCTTCGGGCTCGTGGAGGCGACCGTCGGCCTGTCGCCCTTCATGGGCGGCACCCAGCGCATGGCTGAGCGCGCGGGGGCGGCACGCGCGGCCGAGTTCGTGATGAGCGCCGACCTCTATGACGCGCGGACGCTGGCCGCCTGGGGCGTCGTCAACCGGGTGCTCCCGGACGACGACCTGGCCGAGGCGTCGCTCGAGTTCGGGCGCCGCCTGGCGGCTGGCCCGACCCGCGCCCACCACGCCACGAAGCGCGTGCTCCGCGCGTACGGCGAGGGGGGCGTCCCCGGGGCCGACGACGCCGTTTCGGCCATCGCCGCGCCGCTGTTCGCGACGCGCGACGTCCGGAACGCGGTCGAGACCTTCCTGCGCGAGGGACCGGGCAAGGCGACCTTCGAAGGGCGCTGAGCCCTCCGCCCCCGTCCCCTGGTAGCGTCCGCGCTGTAAGGGCCGGCGGAGGCCGGCGTTGTATGCAACATGCAGGTGCCGTGGTTCGGATTCGCGAACGTGATGGACGGGCCGGGCACAAGCAGGAAGGGGCATTGCGTGCCTACCGGAACCGTCAAGTGGTTCAACGACGAGAAGGGCTACGGGTTCATCACCCCGGACGACGGCGACCGTGACCTGTTCGTCCACTACACCGGCATCGACGGACAGGGCTTCAAGTCACTCCCCGAGAACGCCAAGGTGGAGTACGAGGAGGAGACGGGCGACAAGGGGCCGAAGGCGGTGAACGTTCGCGCCATCTAGGCGCGACGCGGTCTGTGCCCAAGGAAGAGAAGATCGAAATGGAGGGCGAGATCGTGGAGGCCCTCCCGAACACGATGTTCAAGGTCCAACTGGACAACGGGCACGAAGTTCTTGGCCATATCTCCGGGAAGATGCGCAGGCACTACATCCGCATCCTCCCCGGCGACCGGGTCAAGATCGAGCTGTCGCCCTACGACCTCGACCGCGGGCGGATCACCTACAGGTACAAGTAGGACTCCGCAACTCGGCCGCGAAAGGGGTGTTTCGACCCCTGGCCATGAAGCGAATCCTCCTGCTGACATCACTGCTCCTGGCGGCGGCCGTCGCGTCGCCGCAGGGTGCATCCGCCCGCATCGTCGAGCTTGGCGCCGACGCCAACCCAGTCGTCCCGAGCTGCCCGGGCGACGAGGACAACCCGTGCGTCGCGGTCGTGCGCGTGACCGGCCTGCAGGGCCGGACCGACGGCGGCCGCAAGAACCCGTTCTACATTCGCCGCAACGGCTACATCACCATGTTCACGGTGACGCTCTCGCAGCCGACCGCGGAGCAGGTCACGTTCTTCAACGACAACTACGGCTCGCCGGCGCAGGTGCAGCTTTCGGTGCTGCGCAAGGGCACGACACGCAAGACCCGCCTCCAGTACCGGCTCGTGCAGTCGTCCGAGGAGTTCGCGATCGACGACTACTTCGGCTCGAGCCCGACGTTCGTGCTCGACCGGCCGCTGCGGGTCAAGGAGGGCAATTGGATCGCGATCACCGTGCCCACCTGGGCGCCGATGCTCGCGACCGACCTCACGCGCACGGACTGGTGGCGCTCGTCGCGGCCGAAGAACAGCTGTGAGCCGCCTCGCAGCCTGCGCCAGTTCGCGATGCAGGACCTGCGCGAGGTCAACACGTTCGGGTGCACCTACAGCGGTGCGAGGCTGACCTACACGGTCACCTACGTCCCGGACAACAAGCCCACGGTGGACACCGAGAACTAGACCGGTACGATCGACCCTGATGACCACCGAGGGGTGGATCTTCATGGTCGGATTCCGCGTCTTCGACGTCGGTCTGCTCGTGGTGTGGCTGATCTGGTTCTTCCGGCTGCGCGACGACGACGACGACTCGAAGGGCGACGACGGCGGCGGCGGTGAGGGCCGCGGCCCGCGCCCGAAGGGGAACGGCCCGGGCGGCGACGGAATCCGGCTCCCGCTCGGCCACTGGAGCCCCGGACGCGGCCGCGACCGCTCGCATTCGGGCTCGCCGCGCCCCGAGCGGCGCCGCGGCATCGAGCCGCGCGTGCCCGCTCCGGCGAGGGTACGGCGCAGACGCTCGCCGGTGCCCGCGCACCGAAGCTGACGTGCCGTGGTAGGTTCCCGCCCGTGCTCGACTTCGGGCTGGTCGACGAGACCGTCGACGAGGGAACCCACGTCGTGTCGCTCCGGGGGGAGATCGACGCGCTCACGGCCCCCAAGCTGGGGAGCCGTCTATTCGCGCTCGCGGAGGAGGGGCTCGGCCGTGTGGTGGTCGACCTGTCCGAGGTCACGTTCATGGACTCCACCGGCATCGGCGTGCTGCTCAACGCGCTCCGTCACATGACGCTGCGCCGCTGCGCAATGGTGCTCGTCTGCCCGACCGAGCGGGTGATGCGCCCGTTCGAGGTCACCGGCCTGACGGGCCGCCTGACGATCTTCGACTCGCGCGAGAAGGCCCTGGGGGCCCTCGTCTAGCCGCAGGCTCCCGGGTTGTCGTTGCAGAACTCCTCGAAGCGCTCCGCGGGACTGTCGGTGGGCGGCGGGACGTCGTTGTCGGGCGAGTCCGCCGGCGGGTCGGGCGTCGGAGCCGGGGTGCCGCCGCTGTCCTCGGTCGGGGTGGGCGCCGGCTCGGGCTCGGGCTCGACCGTCTCAATCTCAGGCGCCGTCTCGACGGTCTCGGTCGGCTCGCCGGCCGGCTGGGTCAGCTCGGGCAGGGTGCGCGTGGTGCGGGCCTCGGGCTCGTCGTCGCCCCCGCAGGCGCTCATGCCGGCTGCGAGCAGCAGGACGGCCGCGAGCAGCGCTGCGAGGCGGGCGCTCAGCTGCCCGTGGCCGGAAGCCGCCGGCCGCAGTGCGGGCAGTCGTTCAGGTCCTTCTGGACGAGCTGCTCGAGCGAACACCCGCACATCCTCAGGTTCTCGATGGCGTAGGGAAGGGCGCTCGGCGACGGGGCGAGCGGCAGCACCGCGCCCACGACCTTCAGCTCCTCGCCCGACTCGTGGTCCACGTAGATCGCGCCCGGCTCGACCTCACGAATCACCTCGCGGTCGGAGCGGGCTCGCAATCGGTACCTCTGACGGGCTGACACCGGCGCGAACAATACTGACCGGGTCATGCGAATCCTGATCTTCCACGCTATCTGCTGCGCGGCACGGGCAGCAACATCTACAACGCCGAGCTGGTGCGCGCGCTCGCCCGGCTCGGGCACGAGGTCCACCTGTTCTGCCAGGACCCGGACTGGGAGGCGCCCGAGGGCGTGACGGTGCACGTTCCCGATATCGGCCGCGTGCTCCCGGTGTACGTGGCCGACTCCTACGACGGCTTCGACGCGAAGGTCTATCCCGACCTGACGGACGCCGAGCTCGAGCACTACATCGAGGCCAACGTGGAGGCGGTGAGGGCCGCCCCGGTCCCGGACGCGGCGCTCGCGAACCACGCGATCATGGGCCCACTGGTGCTCGCCCGGGGCCTCGCGGGCAGGGCGCCGTATGCGGTCAAGGTCCACGGCAGCGCGCTCGAGTACACGGTGCGCCCGAACCAGGAGCGCTTCCTCCCGCTCGCGCTCGAGGGGATCGGGGGAGCGTCCGGCGTGCTCGTCGGCTCGGGCTACACCGCCGGGTCGCTCTGGGAGCTCCTGGCGGCCGACACGGGGCTGCGCGACCGCACCCGGCTCGGCCCGCCCGGAGTCGACATCCATACGTTCAACACGTCGAAGGGCTACGACATCGAGGCGCTCGCCTCGAAGCTCGAGCGGGAGGGCACGGGCGCCTGGGGCGGCGAGGCCGGCGCCGCGGACGCCCTGCGCTCGCTCGACCCGGAGCGTGACCGGATCGTCTCCTACGTCGGCAAGCTGATCGTCTCGAAGGGCCTCGACCTGCTGTTCGCGGCGTGGCCGCTCGTGGTCGGCAGAGTCCCCGACGCCACCCTGTGCGTGATCGGCTTCGGCGCCTACAGGGACACGCTCACGCGCTTCCAGGACGCGCTCCGGCGCCGCGACGTCGACGACCTGCTCGACATCGCCGCGCGCGGGCGCGAGCTCGAGGGCGGGCCGCGCTCGGAGCTGAAGTACCTGCGCGCGTTCCTCGAGGGCGTCGACGACGACTGGCTCGCGGCCGCGCCCGCCGCGGCAGAGCGCATCCACTTCACGGGCAGGCTCGAGCACGAGGACCTGCCGCTCGTCCTGCCGGCGTTCGACGCCCAGGTGATGCCCTCCACGTTCCCGGAGGCGTTCGGCATGGTCGCCGCCGAAGCGGCCGCCTGTGGGGTCCTGCCGCTGTCGGCGAACCACTCCGGCATGGCAGAGGTGACCGCCACGCTCGCGCCGGCGCTGCCGGATCACCTGCGGCCGCTCCTGCACTTCGACGTGGGCGACGACGCGGTCGACCAGATCGGCTCAAAGCTCGTGCGCTGGCTCGAGCTGGACCCCGCGGAGCAGGACCAGGCCCGCGCCTTGCTGGCCCAGCGAGCCGCGGAGCGTTATTCCTGGGAGAGCGTGGCGGAGAGCGTGATAGCGGCGGCCCAGGGACGCCTCGACGGGCTGCCCCATCCGGCCCCCCCAGGGGATAATGTTCCCGCCTCGTGAGCCTCGCCCGCCACACGTGGAAGCCGCCGCTCCTCGCCCTTCTCGCCGTCCTGGCGGGCCTGGCGCTGTCGGCCTGCGGGCGTGACGATCCCGACCTGTCCGAGGGCAAGGCCCAGTTCGTCCAGAAGTGCGGCTCCTGCCACACGCTGAACCGGGCCGGCACCCAGGGCACCCAGGGCCCGAACCTCGATGACGCCTTCCGCGCGGCGCTGGCGGACGGCATCGACCGCGACACCGTTCAGGGCATCGTCGCGAGCCAGATCGCCCACCCGCGCAAGAACAGCATCATGATGCCGGGCCTCGTGGAGGGCGCGACGGCCGACGACGTGGCGGCCTACGTGGCCTATGCGTCGGGCAAGCCGGGCGAGGACGGCGGCGCGCTCGCGCAGGCAGGCCTCGCAGGCGCCACGAGCGGCGAGCAGATCTTCACCGCCGCCGGATGCGGGGGATGCCACAGCTTCGGACCGGCGGGCACGAACGGAAACATCGGCCCGAGCCTCGACGACCTCGCCGCGGCCGCCGGCAGCACGGATCCCGAGGAGTTCGTGCGACAGTCGATCCTCGACCCTGACGCCCAGGTCGCCGAGGGCTTCAACTCGGGCGTGATGCCGAGCTTCGACGGCAAGCTCGACGACAAGCAGATCCAGGCCCTCGTCGAGTACCTGCTGCAGGGCAACTAGCCGACGAGCGCCTCGAGTTCCGCCAGCAGCGCCGGCGTGGCAGCGGCCACGAGCCCGTGCGGCTCGCCCGCCAGGTCGGACGCCACGCCGCCCGCCTCCGTGAGGATCAGGCGCCCGCGGCCCAGTCCCACGGGTTCAGCCCGCGCTCCCAGTAGCCGTCCACGCGGCCGCTCGCGAGGAAGCAGAGGTCGAGCGCGGCGGCGCCGGCGCGGCGGATGTCGCGCACCCGCGGGAGCACGACCCGCAGCAGCTCGGCCTGCTCGGCGCGCCGCTCCGGGACGTAGGAGAAGCCCGTCGCGATCATCGCGCGCTCGAGCGCGCGTCTCGCCGGACACCTCGACGGGCTCGCCGTTCACGAAGGCGCCACCGCCGCGCTGCGCGGCGAAGAGCTCGTCGCGGACCGGGTCGAGCACCACGCCGACCACCAGGCCCTCCGCGTCCTCCAGGGCGACCGAGACGGCCCAGGCGTGGAAGCCGTAGAGGAAGTTGACGGTCCCGTCGAGCGGATCCACGAGCCAGCGCCGCCCGCTCGCCGCCTCGGCTGCCGAGCCCTCCTCCGCGAGCAGGCCGTCGTCGGGACGCTCGCGCTCGAGCAGCTCCCGGATCACCCGCTCGGCCTCGCGGTCGGCATCCGAGACGAGGTCGGTGGCGGACGACTTCGAGGCGAGCCCCTCGGCGGGCCGCCCGTAGTAGGAGAGCAGGACCTCGCCGGCCGCTCGCGCGCAGCGCTCGGCGAGCTCGAGGTCCGGCGAGCTCACGCGACCGCGCGCACGAGGAAGACGATCGCGAGCAGCACCGCGACGACGACGATGACCCAGATCAGGAAGCGGAACGCCTCGCGCTCCGACCGCAGCGGGTTCAGAGGAGGTACACGCTCGAGAACACGATGATCCACATGATGTCGACGAAGTGCCAGTAGATCCCGGGCACCTCGACTCCGCGGTGCTCCTTCGAGGAGAAGTGGCCGCGATAGGCGCGGATCGTCGCGAAGCTCAGCAGGGTCAGCCCGATGAACACGTGGGCGCCGTGCAGGCCGGTGAGGCTGTAGAAGATCGTGGTCTGCGCGTTCTCGCTGATCGGGAAGCCGAGATGGACGTACTCGTTGATCTGGATCGTGAGGAAGGTCACGCCGAGCAGGAAGGTCGTCAGCAGCCCGACCCTGAGCGCGCGCCTGTTGTCGTTGCGCGCGCCCTCGAGCGCCCAGTGCATCGTGAAGCTGGACGAGACCAGGATCGCCGTGTTGACCCCCGCGATCCCGACCGGAAGCTCGAGGCCGTCGAACGGGAACCACTGCGCCTCGGTCACGACCCGGATGAAGAAGTAGGCCGTGAAGAATGCTCCGAAGAGCATGATCTCCGAGATGATGAAAAGCAGCATCCCGAGGGTCTGCGCCTCCACACGGGAGGAGACGTTCGCCGCGGGCGGACCGTGGTGGTCGTCGTGGGCGGCGTGGCCGGCGGCGATCGACGCAGACTCCATCAGGCGCTCTCCTCGCTGACCACGTGCTCGACGGGCTTGCCGGTCGAGGTCCGCACGCGACCGATCAGGTCGGCGCGCAACCAGCCGGAGCGCGTCTCCGGGAAGGTCGAGATGACGATGTCGTCCGGTCCGTAGAACTGCAGGGCGTGCTGGATCGCCGTGTAGGGATCCGGGTGGACCACCTGGCCGACGGCCTGCAGCCCCGCCGCCTGCAGCTCGCCGAGCGTGTGAGCGAGGCGGGCGGCGGCGTCCGACTCCGAGTCGCCGTTCGACTCCGACATCGGGCAGATCACGACGAAGCGGCGCGCCTCCTCGGCGTTCATGCGCTTGAGCGTGTCGAGCAGCTCGGGCCCGCCGATGGTCTGGTTCGCGACCACGAGGGTCCGCTTGAGGTCGTCGCGCTCCGTGTCGAGGTCGACCACCACGTGCTCGACCGGGCGCCGTGAGGCCCGCTTGAGCCGGTCGACGAGCCCCTGGCGCAGCCATCCCGAGCGCGTCTCGGGATGGGTCGAGACGATGATCTGGTCGTAGTCATGCTCGCCGAGCGCGTCCATGACCGCCGAGTACGGATCGGGATCCATCACCTCGCCGTCGGCCTGGATGCCCTCCTCGCGCAGCAGCGCGAGCGTCAAGGCGAGACGCGTCTCGGCCGCCTCGCGGACGTGGTCGTCGTAGATCACGTAGCCGGCCTTCGGATCGTTCTGCGGGCAGACCACGTGGACCTGCGCCTCCTCGCCCTCGGCGGCGCGCTTCACCGCGTCGATCAGCGGGCGGCCCGCGACCGTCTCGTTGGCTACCACGAGGATGCGGGTCATTCGTTGGGTGGCGGCGCCCCTCCGCCACCGGCCGGGGTGGCGACGGCGGAGGCCGGCACCTTCTGGTCCTTGAACACGGCGTGCACCGCGCCGGGCACCCCGTACTCGTACGGGCCGCCGACGACCGTCGGGATCTCGTCGAAGTTGAAGACCGGCGGCGGCGAGGAAACCTGCCACTCGATCGAGTTGGCGCGCCAGGGGTTCCCGGGCGCCTCCGGGCCATGCCGCCAGGAGGCCACCATGTTGTAGAGGAAGATCAGGAACGAGAGGCCGAAGATGAACGCCGAGATCGAGATGATCGCGTTCCAGGTCGCGAACTGCTCCGCGTAGTCGGCCACGCGGCGCGGCATGCCGTCGATGCCGACGAAGTGCATCGGCCCGAAGGTCAGGTTGAAGAAGATGAACGACATCCAGAAGTGGAGGCGGCCGAGCGACTCGTCGTACATCCGCCCGGTCATCTTCGGGAACCAGTGGTAGAGCCCGGCGAAGATCGTGAACACGGAGCCGCCGAACAGCACGTAGTGGATGTGGGCGACGATGAAGTACGTGTCCGACACGTAGATGTCGAACGGCACGACGGCGAGCATGATTCCGCTGATCCCGCCCAGCGTGAACATGGTGATGAACCCGAGCGCGAACAGCAGGGGAGTTCGCATGTGGATCACGCCTCTCCAGAGCGTGGCGAGCCAGGAGAAGATCTTGATGCCGGTCGGCACCGCGATCAGCATCGTCGTGATCATCATGGGCACGCGCAGCCAGCCCTGCATGCCCGAGACGAACATGTGGTGCGCCCAGACCGTGAACCCGAGGATCACGATCGCCACGAGCGAGAAGGCCATCATGCGGTAGCCGAAGATGGGCTTGCGCGCGTGGGTCGAGATGACCTCGCTGATGATCCCGAAGCCCGGCAGCATCATGATGTAGACGGCCGGGTGCGAGTAGAACCAGAAGACGTGCTGGTACATCAGCACGTCCCCGTTCACCGCCGGGTCGAAGAACTGGGTGCCGAGCGACCTGTCGAGCAGGACGAAGAACTGGGAGCCGGCGATGAAGGGTGTGGCGATCACGACGAGCAGCGAGGTCGTGAAGTTCGCCCACACGAGCAGCGGCATGCGCCAGAACGTCATGCCGGGCGCGCGCATGGTGATGATCGTGACCAGGAAGTTCAGCGCCGTGGCGATCGACGACGCGCCCGCGAACTGCACGCCGACGGTGAAGAACTGCTGCCCGAGCGGGGTCTCGGTGGAGAGCGGGGCGTAGGCGGTCCACCCCGTCGCGAAGGCGCCGCCCTCGGCGAAGTACGAGCACAGCATCATCACGCCGGCGATCGGCAGCATCCAGAAGGACAGGGCGTTCAGGCGCGGGAACGCCATGTCCGGCGCGCCGATCATCAGCGGGATGACGTAGTTCGCGATCCCGGCGAAGACCGGGATGATGAACAGGAAGATCATCAGCGAGGCGTGGACCGAGAACAGGCCGTTGAAGGTGTTCGGGTCCACGAACTGCGTGCCCGGCTGGGCCAGCTCCGCGCGCATCAGCATGGCCATCAGGCCGCCGGCGATGAAGAAGAACATCGTCGTGACGATGTACTGGATGCCGATCACCTTGTGATCGGTGTTGACGCGGAAGTAGTCGCGCCACGAATGGGCGCCGTGGCCCGAGTGGTCCTCGGGGACGGTGGGCGCTCCGGAGGCCCAGCGGAACCAGTAGTCGAAGCAGCCGATGCCGACGAGATAGCCGAGCGGCGCCGCGATCAGCGCGCCCACGGTGATGATCGCGTCCCACTGGAACAGCGGGTCCCAGCCGTACGCCGCACGCGCCGCGACCACGATGCCCATGCCGAACAGGAAGCCGATCGCCGTGCCGAGCACGGCGCGATACCAACCTGGTGCAAAGAGCCTGTGCGTCAGCGTCATCGTTGGGCCTCCAGAAGGTACTTCACGAGCGCGTCGAGCTCATCCGGTGGGATCTTGTCCCCGAAGTCGCTCGGCATGATGCCGTCGGAGAACCCCTGTGCGATCTTTGCCGACGGGTCGACGATCGACTCCTCGATGTAGGCGGCGTCCGCCTGCGAGATGTCGTTCAGGTCCGGTCCCGCGGTGCCGCTCGCGCCTGCCTGGGAGAGCGTGTGGCAGGAGCCGCAGCCGTTCTCCATGAAGGCGCGCTCGCCGGCCTCGGCGACGCTCTCGCCCTCGCTCTCGCCCCCGCCGCTCTCGCCGGCCGGCGCTCCCTCGCCGCCCTCCTCGGCGCGCTTGCTGAGCCACTCGTCGAACGCCTCGGGCGAGACCACGCGCACGATCTGGCGCATGGTCGAGTGCCCGAGCCCGCACAGCTCCGCGCAGACGACCTGGTAGGAGCCCTCCCTCGTCGGCGTCAGCCGGATCACGGTGGTGAGCCCGGGCACGGCGTCCGACTTCAGGCGGAACTGCGGCACCCAGAAGGAATGCAGCACGTCGTTCGTCTGGATCTTGAACTCGACGGGCTGGTCCACGGGCAGGACGAGCTCGTTCGAGTTGACCTTCTCGGACGGGTAGTCGAAGGTCCAGGCGAACTGCTGCCCGGTCACCTGCACGACCATCTCGTCCTGCGCCTTCGCCTCGATGTCGTCGAGCACGATCCAGCCGTAGATCGCGAGGGCGGTGACCATCAGGAACGGGATCGTCACCCAGATGACCTCGAGCCTCGTGTTCCCGTGGATCGGCGGCCCATCGCCCATGTCGCCCGGCTTGGCCCGGAACCGGACGACTGAGTAGATCGCGATCGTCATGACGAGCACGAAGACCGGGACGGAGCAGATCAGGAGGACGTCGTAGAGCGTGTCGATGTCCTCGGCGATGCCGGACGCGGGCGTCGGGAACCAATCGATCATCAGGACGATCGCGATGCCGATCACGGACGCGAGCACGCCGAGCCCGATCATCCGCGCGACGGGGTGCTTCTCGCCCTCGATGCGCGGGTCGGTCTCCGGCGGCCCCTTGGCCGTGTCCTGCGAAACCGGATCCCTCTCGCTCACGGCGCGCGATGATATTGCGCCGGCTGGATGCCCGCCACGCGGTGACTTATGCTGATTGGCACGATCGACCGCGGAGGGAGACAGGCATGCAGGTGAGGGCAGGGATGAGCGACGTGGTGCTGACCATCAACCCCGGTCACACCCTGCGCGACGCCGCCCGCGCGATGGCGGAACGCGGCGTGGGCGCGGCCGTCGTGATCGACCCCGAGCAGCCCGGTCCCGGCATCATCACCGAGCGCGACCTCCTCAACTCGATCGCGAAGGGAGAGGATCCGGACACGGAGCGCGTGGAGGCGCACCTCTCGCCGGAGATCACCTTCGCGGCACCCGAGTGGTCGCTCGAGCGGGCCGCCGAGGCGATGGTGCGCGGCGGCTTCCGCCACCTCGTGGTCGTGGACGGCGGCGAGATGAGCGGCATCCTCTCGATGCGCGACATCGTCCGCTGCTGGGTCTCGGACGGAGCGACCTCCGAGATGCCGAGCGACCTGCCGGCGTCGTCGCCGGCGCAGTAGCGAGGCCGCGCCGGCGCGGCAGCCGCGGCCGTGCGCGCGGCCGCGAGGGACCGGCATGTGTCACTTGACCGGGTTATTCGCGGTCAAGTGACACTTGCGGTGCGGAAGCGCGGGGCGATGGGCGGCCCGGCGATCCGGTCCGGAGCGTGTGACCGGCGATGGCAGGACGTCGCTGAAAGCCCAGGCACCCGACAGGTGCCACGGGGGTCCGGGGGCGTCGAGCCCCCGGCTGCCATCAATGCTCGAGCGGGAGCTCCGCGATCTCGTGGCGCGTCTCGTTGATCCAGCGGATCATCGTGTAGAGCACGATCGCCCCGCCGATGTACGACGAGCACCCACCAGACGACCACGCCGGTCACGGCGATGGTTGCCCCTCCCGCGAGCGCCACGGGCAGGTAGGAGGGGCCGGGCAGGTGGATCAGCTCGCCGGGCGGCTCGACGGAGTCGTCCGCGACGCGGACCTCCTCCTCGTCGGCCATCAGTAGACGAGCCCCACGACCCAGGACAACGCGAACACGATCAGCGCGATCGCGCCGGCGATCAGGCCGGTGCGGATGTTCTTGACGGCCAGGCGACGGTCCACGTGCCAGTTTCTAGCAGACGGGCCAGGCGAGGCCCTGGACGGCGCCGCGCCAGGCCTCGAAGCGTCCATAGACGCATGGAGGACTGGCGCGCAGCGCCGGTCGGCCCTACCTTCGACCTGGAAGACTTTTCCGTCGGCAGGCGACGGAGCGTTTGAGCAGGGGAGGAACCACGGACGTGATCGGTGAGCGGAAGGCCGTGCAGGCCTTCCTGCATGCGAGGCCCATGAGCAGGGGTTCCCTCGAGGTGGAGCTGCGAGAGCTTCCGCCGACGACCGATCCTCGCTCCGGCCGCCCGCTGGCGGTGCCGCCGCTCGTCGTGCTCTGGCTCGAGGAGCGCCCGCTCGCCGTTCGCATCCACGAGGTGGTCGCGCTCAGCCGCTTTCCTCCGGAGCCGGGGCTCGCCACGGTGATCGAGGCGGAGTCCTACGCCGCGGGCCTGCCGGTCGAGCGCATGGTCGAGGCCGCTCTCTGGCGGCTCTTCTCGCAGCCGCCGCGGCCGCGTCTCACCCGCTGAGCGGCAGGCGCACGTGCAGGTGGTTGTCGTGGTTCACGAGCGGGACGACCCTGCCCGCTGAACCCGTCAGGCCGGTGTTCGGGCCGACGAAGACGACCTCGGCGCCTGCCTGGACGAAGCGGTCGACGAGCTCCTGTGAGAGCCGGCGGTCGATGTCGGCCGCTCCCCGGGGCGCGCGCTCGCGCCCGTCAGCACGCGGGTAATAGACGTCCGCGTCGAGGCCGTTCTGGTGGCTCGCATGCCCGATCGGGCCGTAGCGGATGCCGAAGTCGCCGCCGTGCGGGCGGCTGAGGTCGCCTATCGCCAGCCGCGGCGCGCGTGGGTGCGCGGCGTGGAAGTCGCGCGCGACCCGCAGCAGCACGCGGACCAGCCGGTCGGTTCCGTGCCGGCGCCAGGGACGGTTCGGCGAGCGGCGCAGCACCGGATCCCAGCTGAGGAAGCTCCGCCCCGCCGCCGGCAGGCGCACGCCGTTCACGAGACGGCCGGCGGCATGGGAGCCGAGGGCGGTCGAGTCGCGCCACTCGATCCGCGGCTCCGGGCGCTCGACCTGTCCGGCGGCCGCGACCGTCGCGGTGAGCAGGAGTGCGAACAGGCGGCTGAGCGACACGCACCCAATACGTGGCGACGAGCGCCCCGAGTCCATCGCGGGTTTACCTCTACGGCATAATGCCATCTGGCATAATGCCTGTGAGCATCATGCCCGCCGCACGACACGACAACCCCTTCCGCTACGGCGCCCTGGCCCTCGACGAGGCGTTCACCGACCGCGAGTCGGAGCTCGCCGAGCTCGAGTCCGACATGCTGAGCGGCCAGGACGTGGTGGTGTTCGCCCCGCGGCGCTACGGCAAGTCGTCGCTCGTCTGGCGGCTCGCCCAGAGCGCGACCGCCGCCGGCGTGCTCGTGGCGCAGCTCGACCTGATGACGACGCCGACGCGCGAGCGCTTTGCGGAGAAGCTCGCCCGGGCGATCCACGATGACGTGGCCTCGCCGCTGTTCCGGGCGCGCGAGCGGCTCAGGGTGTTCTCGGGCCTGCGAGTGACGCCCACGGTCACCGTCGACCCGAACGACGGCTCGGTCTCGTTC
This sequence comes from uncultured Thermoleophilaceae bacterium, assembly GCA_963808775.1. Taxonomy (GTDB): domain Bacteria; phylum Actinomycetota; class Thermoleophilia; order Solirubrobacterales; family Thermoleophilaceae; genus JACVRW01. Next base: position 91,358 of record CAWEGR010000004.1, on the reverse strand, counting down.
AGCTTCGAGGCCACGCTCGCGCGCGCCGACCTCGACGCGACGATCGAGGGCCTGCTCGAGTTGCCGGGCCGGCTCGGCGCGGAGCGCGGCAGGCGCGTGGCCCTGATCCTCGACGAGTTCCAGGAGATCACCGAGATCGGCGCCGAGCTCCCGCGGCTGATGCGCGCCGTCTTCCAGGCGCAGCCCGAGGTGGCGCACATCTACCTCGGCAGCAAGCGGCACATGATGGAGCAGATCTTCAGCGACGCAAACGAGCCGTTCTGGCGGAGCGCGAAGCAGATGGAGCTCGGCCCGATCGCGCGCGAGGACTTCGCTCCCTACATCCGCAAGCGCTTCACCCGCGGGGGCCGGCGCATCGAGCCGGATGCCCTCGCTCGGGTCCTCGAGCTGACCGGCGGCCACCCCTACGCGACCCAGGAGCTCTGCTACTTCCTCTGGCAGGCCACGCCCGCCAACGGGCGCGCGGCCGCCGAGGGGGTCGACGAGGCGCTCGCCGGTGTGCTGCGCTCGGAGCACGCCCACTTCAGCCTGGTTTGGGAGACGGCCTCCGCCGCGCAGCGTTTGACCCTGATGGCGCTGGCGCGCGAGGGCCCCGGCTCGCCGCTCGGGGCCGACTACCGGCGCCGCCACGGCCTGCCGGGCGGACCGAGCGTGCAGAAGGCCCTGACCGCGCTGATGCGCCGCGAGCTCGTGGTGCGGCTCGCGCGCGGGGAGTACGCGATCTCGGAGCCGTTCCTCGCCGAGTGGGTGCGCCGCAACGAGGGCTGAGCTAGCCCGGCAGGACGCGGACGGTGTTCCCTGCGGGATCGGTGAGCTCGCGCTCGACCGCCCCCTCGCCGCGCAGCTCGTAGTGGGCCAGCCCGAGCGAGCCCTCCGGCGGCGGGGGTGATCCCGCGGCCTGCCAGGTGTTGAGGCCGACGTGGTGGTGGTAGCCGCCGTAGGAGAGGAACAGCGCTCCCGGATACGAGCGCACCACCACGTCCATGCCGAGCTCGCCGCTGTAGAACGGCTCCGCCGCCGTCAGGTCGCCCACCTCGAGGTGGACGTGGCCCATCGTCGTGCCGTCGGGCATCGCGGGCGCCGGTTCGTCGCTGCCGGGCTCGGACAGCAGGCTCTCGAGGTCGAGCGGCAAGCGTCGCCATCTCGATCTCGTCGCCGATCCGGCGCCACTCGTCGCGCGCGCGGTCGCGGTAGAGCTCGATTCCGTTGCCCTCGGGGTCGCGCAGGTAGAGCGCCTCGCTGACCAGGTGGTCGGACGCCCCGGTGAGCCGCCAGCCCGCGTCGGCCACGCGGCGCAGAGCGCGCGCGAGGTCGGCTCGGCCCGGCACGAGCAGCGCGAGGTGGAAGAGGCCGGGGGAGCGCGCCGGGCGCGGCGGCGCGTCAGGCGCCGCCAGCAGCTCGACCAGTGGCTCGCCGCCCTCGACGCCCAACGCGACGACGCCGTCATCGCGGTCGAGCTCGCGCAGCCCGACGACGCGCTCGTAGAAGGCTGCGAGCGCCGACTGGTCCGCCACGCGCAGCCGCACGGCGCCGGGTGTGAGGAGGCGAGGGCTCAGGCCCCGGATTCAAGCACCCGGCGGCCGTGCGCCCGTTCTAGATCGGGTGGCTCGCGACGAAGAGCCCGTCCGGGTCGACCGAGCGCCGGACGGCGGTCAGCCGCTCGAAGGTCTCGGCGTCGAAGGAGATCGTCGCGTCGACAGGGCGCTCCTCGAAGTTGAGGTAGCTGCCGTCCTTCCAGGGGCTCAGCGCCTCCGCCACCGCATCGGCCTGCGCCTGCAGCGGGCCCTCGAGCTCCGGCGCCGGCACCGCGGCCACCGCGAACATGAGGTACTCGCCGTCGAGCGACGCCCGCGCCCCGTGGTCAGGCCCTGGGCGGGCGGCCGCGCCGCCCATCCGGCGCAGCTCGCACGAGACGAGCTGCGAGCCGGAGCCCGGGCCGGCCGCTCCGAGGAACGCGTCGATGCCCTCGCTTCCGATGTCGCCGAGCATGGCCGCGCCCGAGCGGTAGGGCACCGGGTCCTCCGGGTCCATCGCCAGGTGGCTCAGCTCCGAAACGGTCATGACCCCATGCGTGTCCTGGTCCGGTCCGAGCGCCCGCAGCGGCTCCATCAGCTCGGCGCCCTCCGACTCCGAGCCGAGGAAGGCGGACTGCACCACCGTGAACGACTTGCCGCGAATCTCCTCCGGCAGGAACGGCAGCGGCGGGAACTGGAACACCCGCGCGACCGTGGTGAGCTCCTCGGGGAGGTCGCGGCTCCACGAGTACCACGCCTGCATGACCTCGGACGCGCGCTCGAACGGGAAGTAGAACACCCCGCCGTAGATCTCCGGCACGGGGAACAGGTCGAATTCGAGCGCGGTGACCACGCCGAAGTTCCCGCCCCCTCCGCGCAGCGCCCAGAACAGGTCCGGGTCATTGTCGGCGTCGACGCGCCGCTGCTCGCCGTCCGCCGTCACGAGCTCGACCGCCGTGACGGCGTTCGCCTGCAGGCCGTACTTGCGCGCGAGCCAGCCGAAGCCGCCGCCGAGCGAATAGCCGACGACTCCCACGGTCGGCGACGATCCCGACAGCGGGGCGAGCCCGTGCTCCGAAGCGGCTTCAGCCACGGGTCCCCAGCGCACGCCCGCGCCCGTGCGGGCGCTGCGGGCCGAGCCGTCGACAGACAGCTCGTCGAGCCCGGCGGTGCGCAGGAGCAGCGTGTTCTCGTCCATCACCAGCGGGCCGGCGCCGTGGCCGGTCGACTGCGCCGCGATGCGCAGCCCGTTCTCGGCGGCGAACCTCACGGTCGCCGCGACGTCCGCCGCGTGGGCCGGCTCCACCACCGCCGCGGGACGCTGGTCGATCAGCAGGTTGTAGATCGCCCGGGCGACGTCCCAGCCGTCGTCGCCGGTCACCGTGACCTGGCCGTCGATCCGGGAGCGCAGGTCGGCAAGCGCTCCCGTCGCTGAGCTCAGCATGTGTTTCCTCCGTCCGTTTTCGTCTCCATGGGCTCCCGGTCATCCATAACACGATCCGGGCGGCCGATGCGGAAGCGCGCAGTCGATGTAACGAACCGCACGCGGCTGCCGATAGGAGAGAAGGAGCAATTCCCCGCTCCCTACCCTTGAGACGAGAGATGCTTCGGCTGATTGCACAGCCCCTACTGCGGGTAATCCCGTCCCACCAGGAGTCTTCTGGAGGCGGTCTGAAGGTGCAGAAGAGATGGGTCATCGCGTCGCTCGTGGTGGCTCTCGCCTTCGCGGCGCCGGCGTCCGGGCAGACGCCCGGCACGCCCCCGGCACCGGCGTCGACCACCGAGGACGACAGCGACTACCGCTACAGCGACCTTCTGCGCTCGATCGAGATGAGCCAGGTGCGCGAGGCGACGCTCGACCCGCGCAAGGCGGAGGTCAGCGTCGTGCTCACCGGGGGCCGCGAGGAGACGCTCGGCTACCCGCCCACGGAGGACCTCGCCGACCGTCTCAGCGAGGCCGGGGCATCGGTCGAGGTGAACCCCGGCGCGAGCGGCGGCCTGGGCGGCTTCGGATACGTCTTCCTCGGGCTGATCGTCCTCTCGATCATCTTCATGGTCATCTCCATGCGCAACAGGCGCAGGCAGGCGGAGCCGCGTCCGGGTGAGCCCGGCGGGCCGCTGCGCTCCGGGACGAAGGTCGAGGAGGAGACCCGTCCGAGCATCACCTTCGCCGACGTCGCGGGCTGCGACGAGGCGGTCGAAGAGGTTTCCGAGTTCGTCGAGTTCCTCAGCGATCCCGAGCGCTTCCAGCGGGTCGGCGCGCGTATGCCGTCGGGCCTGCTGCTGCACGGCCCGCCCGGAACCGGCAAGACGCTGCTCGCGAAGGCGCTGGCGTCCGAGGCGGGTGTCGAGTTCTTCGCCGCGTCGGGCGCCGAGTTCGTCGAGCGCTACGTGGGCGTCGGCGCATCGCGCGTGCGCGAGCTGTTCGCCCGGGCGCGGGCGGCCGAGGAAGGCGCGGTCATCTTCATCGACGAGCTCGACGCCGTCGGCCGCAAGCGCAGCGAGGGCGGTCACGGCGGCAACGACGAGCACGAACACACCCTCAACCAGCTCCTGATCGAGATGGACGGCTTCACCGGCAACGAGCGTCTCGTGGTGGTCGCCGCCACCAACCGGCTCGACGTGCTCGACGCGGCGCTGCTGCGCCCCGGCCGCTTCTCGCGCCAGGTCGCCGTGGAGCTGCCGAACGCCGAGGGCCGGCTCTCGATCCTCGGCGTGCACGCGCGCGGACGTCCGCTCGCAGCCGACATCGATCTCGTGGAGTTCGCGGACGGCACTGCGGGCTGCTCGGGCGCGGACCTGCGCGAGATGCTCAACGAGGCCGCGATCATGGCCGCGCGCGACGGCCGCGCCGAGGTCACGCGCGAGGACCTCGCCGAGGGCCACCTGCGCGCGCTCGCCGGGCCGAAGCGCCGTTCCTCGCCGCTGTCCGCCGAGGAGCGCGACACCGTCGCCTACCACGAGGCGGGCCACGCTCTCGTGGCGGAGTACTGCGAGACGCAGGACCCGACGCAGCGCCTGACGATCGTCCCGCGCGGCCGCGCGGGCGGCATGGCGGTGATCGCCCGCCGCGACCGCGCGCTGCACTCGGCGCGGCACGTGCACGAGCAGCTCATGGTCCTGCTGGGCGGGCGCGCCGCCGAGCACGTGATCTACGGGCACGTCTCCTCGGGCGCCGCCGACGACCTCCAGCGCGCGAACGCGATCGCCCGCAACGCCGTCATGAGTCTCGGCTTCTCGCCGCGCGCCGGTCAGCTCACCGCCACGGCGTCGGGCCAGAACATGCCGCTCTCCGAGAGCACGCGCCAGGTGATCGACGAGGAGGTCGAGCGCATGATCGCGGAGGCCTACGGCGACGCGATCACGCTTGCCGAGGAGCATCGCGCTGAGCTCGTGGCACTCGCCGTCGCGCTGCTGGCGCATGACGACCTCGACCGTGGGCGCATCGCCGAGCTGCTCGGCACGGGCCGCCCGCGCCCGCGCGCCGACCTCGATCTGGGTCCCGCGGACCGAGCCGGCACTGCGGCGCCAGCACGAGCCCGCGCGCCCGGCCGACGTGGTGCCGCTCGAGCGTCCTCGCCGCCGTCTCGTCCCGTCGCCCGCCGCGGCCGCCGCCGCGCTGCGCGGGGCGTTCGGCCGCCGCGCGCGCCCGGATCTCGCCCCGGCGAAGTTCCGGCTGCCGAGGCGCGCTCCGCGCGGGCCGCGGCCCGCCGGCCGCTAGCGCTTCGGCATCTTGATGAGGAGCGCCGCGCCGATCGCGCCGCCGAGGTCGCCGAGCTCGGCGAGCTTCACAGGCGGCGGATCCGCGCTCGCGAACAGGTGCGGCATCATCGCCTTCTCGATGCGCTCGCGATAGGGCTCGCCGAGCCGCAGGCCGAGGCCGCCCCCCAGGATCACGGCCTCCACGTCGAGCACGTTGAGCGCCGACGCCACCCCCGCTCCGAGCGCGTCGACGGCCTCGTCGAGCAACTTCTCGGCGAGCTTGTCCTCGTGCTTCAGGGCCCGGGCCCAGATGCCGCTCGTGAGCCGGTCGCGCCCGCGCTCCTCCATGATCTCGAAGAGCGCCGTCTTGTGGCCCTTCTTGTGCAGGTGCCGCGCTCGCTGCTCCATCGCGCCGCGGCCCGCGTAGGCCTCCATGCAGCCGTGCCGCCCGCAGGGACACTTGTGGCCGCCCATCACGACGCACACGTGGCCGATCTCCGCCGCCGCCCCGCGGCCGAGCCAGGAGCGGCCGTTCAGGATGATCCCGCCGCCGACCCCGGTGCCCCAGAAGACCCCGAGCAGCGACCGGTACTCGCGCCCCGAGCCGAGCGCGAACTCCGCGTCGGTCGCCACGTTGACGTCGTTGTCGATCTTCACGCGCGAGGTCCCGAGCGCGTCCTTCAGCGACTTGCCGAGCGCGAACGAGCCCTCCCAGTCGGGCAGGTTGCGCGCGCTCGACACGACTCCGCGGCGCGCGTCGATGACTCCCGGGGAGCCGACCCCGACGCCGTCGAGCTCGTTCGTCGCGACGCCCGCCTGCTCGGCCGAGGCGCGCACCGACTCCGCCATCGCGTCGGCCACGTCCTGCGGTCCGCCGCTGTGCGGCGTGGGCAGGCGCTCCTGCCCGTGGACCTCGCCCTCGTCGTCGATCACGACGGCCTGGATCTTCGTGCCCCCCAGGTCGATGCCAGCGCGCATGGGCGCAGCCTAAGGGGTCGAGCGCCTCGGGGCGACGGCGAGTTGCGCCGAGAGGGCGGTAAGGCTATGCTTACGGTAAGTGTCTGCTTACCACAACGGCTTCAGCGCGCTCGCCGACCCCACACGCCGGGAGATCTTCGAGCGGCTCGCCGCCCACCCGATGGCGGTCGGCGAGCTGGCGCGCGAGCTGCCCGTGTCGCGCCCCGCCGTCTCCCAGCACCTGCGGGTGCTGAAGGACGCGGGCCTCGTGGCGGACAGCGCGCGCGGCTCTCGTCGCGTGTACCGGGTGGAGCCCGGAGGCGTGGAGGGGATGCGCGCCTACCTCGACCGCTTCTGGAGCGACGCGCTCGCGTCCTTCAAGGACGTCGCCGATCGGAAGGAGAAGTGATGACCCAGGAGAGCCCAGCAACCCACGCGCCCGTGCGCCAGTCGGTGACCGTCGCGCTCGACCCCGCGGCCGCCTTCGAGCTGTTCACCGCCGGGTTTGCCCGCTGGTGGCCGCTCGAGAGCCACCACGTTCTCGAGGGGGAGACCGAGACCGCCGTGATCGAGCCGCGCCCGGGCGGGCGCTGGTACGAGCGCGCGCCGGACGGCCGCGAGTACGACTGGGGCTTCGTGCGCGAGTGGGAGCCGCCGAGCCGCATCCTGTTCGCGTGGCAGCTCACGCCGGAATGGAGGTTCGATCCCGATCCCGCGCGGGCGACCGAGGTCGAGGTGCTGTTCGAGCCCGAGGGCGCGGGCACGCGGGTCACGGTCGAGCACCGCGGCTTCGAGGTCCACGGCGAGCCGGGCATCGCCATGCGCAGGTCGGTGGGCGGCGAGGGCGGCTGGAGCGGCCTGCTCGCCGGCTATCGCGCTGCGGCGGCGTAGGGACGGCGCCCGCACCGGCGGGCGCGGCGCCGATCCGGTAGGAATGGCGCCATGGATCCGCTCGTCCTCGGGGTCGACGTCGGCGGCACGAAGATCGCCGTCGGGGCTGTGCGCGGCGCCGAGCTCGAGCAGCGAGTCGAGCGCCCCACGGAGCTGGCGAGCACCTCCGCGCTGCTCGACGGGCTCGAGCACACCGTGCGCGAGTTGATCGCGGAGGCCGGCGAGCCCGCCGCGATCGGCGTCGGCGTCCCCTCGCAGATCGACTACACGACCGGCGTGGTCGAGATGAGCGTGAACATCCCGCTCGCCGGCGTCGCCCTGCGCGACGAGCTGGCGCGCCGCTTCTCGCTCCCGGTGTTCGTCGACAACGACGCCAACGTGGCGGCCCTCGGCGAGGCGCAGCTCGTGCCCTGCAACCACCTCCTGATGCTGACCCTCGGCACCGGTGTGGGCGGCGGGATCGTGGCCGACGGGCGGATCTTCCGAGGCGCCCACGGGCTCGGTGCCGAGCTCGGCCACGTCACGCTCAACCCCGACGGCCCGCCCTGTCCCGGCAACTGCCCGAACAACGGCTGCATCGAGGCCTATTGCTCGGGTCAGGCGCTCGAGCGCGACGCGACGGAGTTCGCGCGCGACAGGCCGGGCAGCCGCCTCGCCTCCGCGCTCGCCGGCGACGGCCGCGTGACGGGCCGCGAACTCGTCAAGGCTGCCGACGAGGGCGACTCGGATGCCCTGGTCCTGTTCGAGCGCTTCGCGCGGATGCTGGGCGTGGCGATGGCGGGCTTCGTCAACGTCTTCGAGCCCGACCACCTCGTGATCGGCGGCGGGCTCTCGCGCGCGGCGCACCTGTTCTTCGAGCGGGCCTGCCGCGAGGCGGGCGTGCGCGCCCTGCCCGCGATCCTGCGCCGGGTGGATATCTCGCTCGCGCGGGGCGGCGCCGACGCCGGGGTCATCGGGGCGGGCGTGCTTGCCGCACAGGAGATCGGGCAGACTGCACCCTCAACCACGACCGAGGACGGCGCATGACGGAAAGCGGCACGCAGCTCGACGAGCTCTGTATCAACACGATCCGCACGCTCTCGATGGACGCGGTCCAGAAGGCCAACTCCGGTCATCCCGGCACCGCGATGGCGCTCGCTCCGCTGGCCTACACGCTGTTCACGCGCGTCATGCGCCACAACCCCTCGAATCCCGATTGGGCGAACCGCGACCGCTTCGTGCTCAGCGCCGGGCACGCGTCGATGCTGCTCTACTCGACGCTCTACCTGACCGGCTACCCGATGACGCTCGACGACCTGAAGAACTTCCGCCAGGTCGGCTCGCCCACGGCGGGGCACCCGGAGCGCAAGTACTCGCCGGGCATCGAGGCCACGACCGGGCCGCTCGGCCAGGGCATCTCGATGTCGGTCGGCCTGGCGCTGGCCGAGCGCATGCTCGCCGCGCGCTTCGACGAGGGCGAGCACCCGATCGTCGACCATCACACCTTCACGATCGCCAGCGACGGGGACATGCAGGAGGGCGTGGCCTCCGAGGCGTGCTCGCTCGCGGGCCACCTGGGGCTCGGACGGCTGATCGCGTACTACGACGCCAACCGCATCCAGCTCGCGAGCGAGGTCGACGTCGTGATGACGGAGGACGTCGGCGAGCGCTTCGAGGCCTACGGCTGGCACGTGGTCGACGTGGGCGAGGACCTCTCCGTCGAGCGCCTCGAGAGCGTCACGCGCGAGGCGATGGCGGTCGAGGACAGGCCGTCGCTGATCATCGTCGAGTCGCACATCGGCTACGGCAGCCCGTTGCAGGACTCGACGAAGGCGCACGGCTCGCCGCTCGGCGAGGAGAACGTGCGCAAGGCGAAGGAGAACTACGGCTGGGATCCGGACGCGCACTTCCTCGTCCCCGAGGAGGCCCTCGCGAGGTTCCGCGAGTGCTGCGCGCGCGGCGCCGAGGAGGAGCGCGCGTGGTCGGAGCGCTTCGACGCCTACCGCGAGTCGAACCCCGAGCAGGCGAGGGCGTTCGAGGACATGCTGTCCGGCCGCATGCCCGACGGGTTCGACAAGGACCCGCCGCGCTTCGAGGCGGGCGAGGAGATGGCCACGCGCAAGGCCTCCGGCGCGGCCATCCAGTGGGCCGCCGAGCGCGCCCCGCAGCTCGTGGGCGGCGCCGCCGACCTCGCCAGCTCGACGAACACGGACATCGAGGGCGCGGGCGACGTTCAGGCGAACCAGTACGGCGGCCGCAACCTCCGCTTCGGCGTGCGAGAGCACGGCATGGGAGCGATCGTGAACGGGCTGACCCTGCACGGTTTCCGCGGCTACGGCTCGACCTTCCTGATCTTCTCGGACTACATGCGCGGCGCGATCCGGCTGTCGGCGCTGCAGAAGCTGCCGTCGATCTGGGTCTTCACCCACGACTCGATCGGCCTCGGCGAGGACGGGCCGACCCACCAGCCGATCGAGCAGCTCGCGGGCCTGCGCGCGATGCCGCGGCTGAGGATGCTCCGGCCCGCCGACGCCAACGAGACATCGCTCGGCTGGCGCTACGCGCTGCGGCAGACCGAGGTGCCGGTGGCGTTCGCGCTCTCGCGCCAGAACCTGCCGGTGATCGACCCGGACGCCATCCCCGACGACGCCATCGAGCGCGGCGCCTACGTCCTGCGCGACTCGGAGAGCGGCGATCCGGACGTGATCCTGATCGCCACGGGATCCGAGGTCTCGCTCGTGGTCGAGGCCGCCGAGCGCCTGGCGGAGGATGGCCTCGCCGTGCGCGTCGTCTCGATGCCGTGCATGGACAACTTCACGGAGACCGACGAGGCCTATCGCGACGAGGTCCTGCCGCCGTCATGCCGGGCGCGCGTGGCGGTCGAGGCCGCGAGCCCGATGGGCTGGTACCGCTGGATCGGCGCCGAGGGAGTCTTCATCGGCATGGAGACCTTCGGCGAGTCCGGTCCCTACAAGGACGTCTACGAGCATTTCGGCATCACCGTCGACAAGATCGCCGAGGCGGGTCGCTCCGTCGTCGAGCGAGCGGCGGCACGGAGCGGAGAGAGGAGCATGCGATGAGCGTCGGCGCAGGAGTGAACGAGCGGCTCGCGGCGCTGACCGCGGCAGGGACGAGCGTCTGGCTCGACCAGATCCGCAGGACGATGATCACGAGCGGCGAGCTCGAGCGGCTCGTGCGCGAGGACTCGCTCAGAGGCGTGACCTCGAACCCCGCCATCTTCGAGAAGGCGATCCTCGGCTCGACGGACTACGACGAGCAGATCGCGGAGCTGTCCGGGAAGGGCCTCACCGCGCGCGAGATCTACGACGAGGTCGCCATCAAGGACGTGCAGCTCGCCTGTGACGTCCTGCGGAGCGTCTGGGACGAGGCAGGGCACGCCGACGGCTTCGTGTCGCTCGAGGTCGAGCCGGGCCTCGCGCACGACACCGACGCCACGCTCGCGCAGGCGAAGGAGTACTGGAGCCGCGTCGACCGCCCGAACCTGCTGATCAAGATCCCGGGCACCGAGGAGGGCGTGCCGGCGATCGAGGAGGCGATCGCGGCCGGGATCAACGTGAACGTCACGCTGCTGTTCTCGGTCGAGTCGTACACCGCGATCGCCGAGGCCTTCATCCGCGGGATGGAGCGCCGCCACGAGGCGGGCGAGTCGCTCGACGTGCACTCCGTGGCGAGCTTCTTCGTCTCGCGCGTCGACACCGAGGTCGACAAGCGCCTCGCCGAGATGGGCCGCGAGGACCTGTTCGGAATCGCCGCGGTCGCGAACGCCCGCGCCGCGTACGTGCGCTTCAAGGAGTTGTTCGAGGGCGAGCGCTTCGCCGCCCTGCGCGAGGCCGGCGCCCCGGTGCAGCGCCCGCTCTGGGCGTCGACCGGCGTCAAGGACCCGCGCTACTCCGAGACGAAGTACGTCGAGGAGCTCGTGGCGCCGTTCACGGTCAACACGATGCCGATGAACACGCTGGTGGCCTGCGCCGAGGGCCTCGAGGTCGAGGGCGCCACGGGCGACCGCGACCCCGGTGAGGAGCTCGCGCGACTGGGCGAGGCGGGCATCGACATGAGCGACGTGACGAAGAAGCTCCTGAAGGACGGGATCGACAAGTTCGTCGAGCCGTTCGACAAGCTGATCGGCGGCGTCGAGCTGGCGCGCGAGGGCGTCGTCACGGGCCGGCCGAAGACGATCGACTCGGCCATCCCCGACGACCTCGAGCCCCCGATCATCGAGCGCGTCGAGCGGGCCGAGAAGGAGGAGATCGCCAAGCGGATCTGGCGCAAGGACGAGTCGCTCTGGGGCGGCCCGGGCGTGCCCGAGATCGGCAACCGCCTCGGCTGGCTGACGATCTCGGACAAGATGCTCGAGCACGCGAGCGAGCTCGAGGAGTTCGCGGCGCAGGTGAAGTCAGAGGGGTTCGAGCACGCGCTGCTGCTCGGCATGGGTGGCTCGAGCCTCGGGCCCGAGGTGATCCGCCAGTCCTTCGGCGAAGTGCCGGGAGGGCTCAGGCTGCACGTGCTCGACTCGACCGACCCCGGCTTCCTGCTCGACACCCAGCGGGCGATCGACGTCGAGAAGACGATCTTCATCGTGTCGTCGAAGTCCGGTGGCACGCTCGAGACGCTCTCGCACATGCGCTACTTCTACGAGCTCGCCGGGCAGAACGGGAATCAGTTCGTGGCCGTCACCGACCCGGGCAGCCCGCTCGTCGCGCTGGCGAACGAGCGCGGCTTCCGGCGCGTGTTCGAGGCGGACCCCGACATCGGCGGCCGCTACTCGGTGCTCTCGCACTTCGGCATGGTGCCGGCGGTCCTCGCGGGCGTGAACATCGAGGCGATGCTGCAGAGCGCCCAGGTGGCCGAGCAGAACTGCCAGAACCTCGACTCGAGCGACAACTCCGGCCTCTGGCTCGGCGTCGTGATCGGCCAGCTCGCGCTGCTCGGGCGCGACAAGGTGACGTTCGCCGTGTCCGAGCCGATCGGCAGCTTCGGGCTCTGGGTCGAGCAGCTGATCGCGGAGTCGACCGGCAAGGAGGGCAGGGGCATCCTGCCCGTGGCGGGCGAGCCGATCGGCGAGCCGGACGACTACGGCGAGGACCGGGTCTTCGTATACCTGCGCAACGACGACGATCCGGACGAGGAGCTCGACGCGAAGATCGAAGCGCTCGGCCGTGCCGGGCACACGACGCTGAAGCTGGGCGCGCACGGCGCGGGCGACCTCGGCCGCATCTTCTTCTTCTCGGAGTTCGCGGTGGCGGTGGCGGGCTGGGTGCTCGGCATCAACGCCTTCAACCAGCCGAACGTGCAGGAGGCGAAGGACAACACGAACAAGGTCCTGGAGGGCGGCGAGCTGCCGACGCCGGACCTCGGCGACGCGCGCGAGCTGCTGGCGGGCGCGGCGCCGCCGCACTACGTGGCGATCATGGGCTACGTGGAGCCCTCGGACGAGTTCGACGCGGCCATCACCGAGCTGCGCACGGCGATCCGCGACAAGACGAAGGCCACGACGACCTTCGGCTACGGGCCGCGCTTCCTGCACTCGACCGGCCAGATGCACAAGGGCGGCCCGCCGACCGGCCTGTTCCTCCAGCTCGTCCACGACGGCGACGAGGACGTCGAGATACCCGAGGCCGGCTACACGTTCGGCCACCTGAAGAACGCGCAGGCGATCGGCGACCTGCTCACGCTACGTGACCACGGCCTGCCCGCCGTCCAGGTCCGCCTCGAGGGCGACCCGGCCGCGGCGGTGCGCGCCCTCCTGGAGGAGATCCTCTGATGCAGCTCGGCTTTGTCGGACTCGGGAAGATGGGCGCCAACATGGTCCATCGGATCCATCGCGATTCGGACCACACGTGCGTGGCGTTCGACTTCAACGACCAGGCGGTCGGCGAGGCGGAGGGCCACGGCGCGACCGGGGCGTCCTCGCTCGAGGACCTCGTCTCGAAGCTCGAGGCGCCCCGCTCGGTCTGGGTCATGGTGCCGTCGGGCGAGCCGACCCAGTCGACGGTGGACAAGCTCGCCGAGCTGCTCGACGAGGGCGACACGATCATCGACGGCGGCAACTCGCGCTGGAGCGACGACAAGCGGCGCCAGGAGGAGCTCCGGCCGAAGGGCATCCACTACGTGGACGTCGGCGTCTCGGGCGGCGTCTGGGGCCTGCAGGTGGGCTACTGCATGATGGTCGGCGGCCCCGACGAGGCGGTCGAGCGGCTCGCGCCGATCCTGACCGTGCTGGCTCCGCCGGAGACCGAGGAGCACGGCCCGGGCTGGGGCCACTTCGGGCCGACCGGCGCGGGCCACTACGTGAAGATGGTCCACAACGGGATCGAGTACGGGATCATGCAGGCCTACGCCGAGGGCTTCTCGCTCTTCGACGCCTCCGAGTTCGAGCTCGACAACGCGAAGATCGCTCACCTCTGGATGCAGGGCTCCGTGATCCGCTCGTGGCTGTGCGAGCTCGCCGCGCTCGCCTTCGAGCAGGAGGGCAACGAGCTCGACGAGATCGCCCCGTGGGTCGAGGACTCGGGCGAGGGCCGCTGGACCGTCGAGGACGCGATCGACAAGCGGATCCCGATGCCCGTGATCTCGACCTCGCTGTTCGAGCGCTTCGGGTCGCGCGGGCAGAACGCGTTCGCGGCGAAGGTCAACGCCGCGCTGCGCAACCAGTTCGGCGGCCATGCGATCAAGGCGGCCGACCCGGACGCCCAGGCCCAGGCGCACGCCGAGTAGGAACGAGCGATGGCGACCGCCGAGCAAACCGAGGCAGCGAATCCACTCGTCGAAGGGCTCGAGCGGATGCCGGTGCACCCGACGACGCTCGTCATCTTTGGAGGCACGGGCGATCTCGCGCACCGCAAGCTCCTGCCGGCGATCTACAACCTGGCGCACGAGGGCGCGCTGCCCGAGCGCTTCAACCTGATCGCGGTCTCGCGCTCGGACATCCCGCACGGCGACTACCGGGCGATGGCCGACGAGTCGATCAAGCAGTACTCGCGCCGGGAGCCCGATCCCGAGGTGCTCGCGCGGCTGCTCGAGCGCGTGCGCTACGTGCCGGGCAGCTTCGACGACGACAACGTCTTCGACAAGCTCGAGGAGGAGCTCGCCGGCTTCGACAAGGAGGCCGGCATCGTCTTCAACCGGGTCTTCTACCTGTCGACCGCGCCCGCCTTCTTCCCGGTGATCGTCGGCAAGCTCGGCGAGCACGGCCTCGACAGCGTGGACGGCGCCGAGGTCCGCGTGGTGATCGAGAAGCCGTTCGGCACCCGGCTCACCGAGGCGCTCGAGCTGAACCACCAGGTGCTGTCGGTGCTGGACGAGTCGCAGGTCTTCCGCATCGACCACTACCTCGGCAAGGAGACCGTCCAGAACATGCTGGCGTTCCGGTTCGCGAACGGCATGTTCGAGCCGATCTGGAACCGCAACTTCATCGACTACGTCCAGATCACGGCGGCCGAGGACCTCGGCATCGGCCGGCGCGCGGGCTACTACGACTCGGCGGGCGCGCTGCGCGACCTCGTCCAGAACCACATGCTGCAGCTGCTGACGCTGCTGTGCATGGAGCCGCCGGTCAACTTCGACGCGGACGAGGTGCGCGACGAGAAGGTGAAGGTGCTGCACGCGATCCGCCCGCCGGCGCCGAACGAGGTGGTGCGGGCGCAGTTCACCGCCGGCATGGCGGAGGGCAAGGACGTGGTGGGCTACCTCGACGAGGAGGGCGTGCCCGACGACTCGCACACCGAGACCTACGTCGCCATCAAGCTCGAGGTGGACAACTGGCGCTGGGCGGGCGTGCCGATCTACCTGCGCACGGGCAAGCGGCTCGCGCGCAAGGTCACCGAGATCGCGGTGACCCTGAAGCCCGTGCCGCACCTCGCGTTCGAGGCGGCGGGCTCGGTCGGCGTGCAGCCGAACCAGCTCATCATGACGATGCAGCCGAACGAGGGCGTCTCGCTCTCGCTCGGCGCGAAGATCCCGGGGACGCGCATGCGGATCCGCCCCGTGAACATGGAGTTCCTGTACGGGACGGCCTTCCTGTCCCAGTCGCCCGAGGCCTACGAGCGGCTGATCATGGACGCGATGCGCGGCGACGCGACGCTGTTCACGCGCGACGACGAGGTCGAGGCGCAGTGGCGCATCATCGATCCGATCCTCGAGCGCTGGGCGACGGAGGACGAGCCCCTGGCCAGGTATGCGGCCGGCACCTCCGGGCCGGAGGAGGCGAACGCGCTGCTCGAGCCCGGCCAGCGCTGGCGGGCGATCTGATGGTCGACGCGGGCGCCGTCTGGTCCGCCGAGGACACGACGCCCGGCGCGATCGAGGCGGCGGTGCGCTCGCTGATCTCCGAGCAGTTCCGCAAGGACGAGACGTTCGCGCCCGCGCGCGTGCTCAACCTCGTGGTGGTGGTGGACCGCGACTGGCGCGGGGAGATCATGAACCGGCTCGAGGCCGTCGGCCGCTATCACGCATCGCGCACGATCCTGTGCGCGGTCGAGCCGGGCCGCACCACGATCGACGCGAACGTGGCGATCATGACGCAGGACCACCACCGGCCGGGTGAGCTCGCCCCGACGCGCGAGCGGATCGTGCTCGACGTGGGGGAGAAGCACCTCGAGAAGCTCGACACGATCGTGGACCCGCTCGTGGTCACGGACATCGCAACGGTGATCTGGGCGCCGCACGCTCATCACGACGCGGTCGACGCGCTCCTGCACCTGTCCCAGGTCGTTCTGATCGACTCGGTCAACGAGCCCGACCCGGCATCCGGCGTGGAGCGGGCGCGCTCGCTCGCCTCGGAGGCCTACGTGGTCGATCTGGCCTGGCTGCGCGGCACCCCGTGGCGCGAGCGCGTGGCGGCCACCTTCGACCCGCCGCAGTGGCGAGACGAGCTGCGCCGCATCGACTCCGTGCGCGTGCGGCATAGGCCGGACTCTGGCGTGGCGGGCGTGCTCTTCTGCGGCTGGCTCGCGTCGCGGCTCGGCTGGGACGCGGGCTCGCTGATGCCGGCGAACGGCAGGCTGCACGGCAAGGCCCACGGCAAGCGTCAGGACGTGGCACTCGAGCTCGAGCCGGACGAGGCCCAGAGCGTGCCCGGCCTCGCCGGCATAGAGATCGCCACGGCCTCCGGGATGTCGATCTCGCTCGACCGCGGCCCCGGGGGCCTCTCGGCGCGGCGCACGGACGCGAAGGGCAACTCGTCCGAGTGGACGGTGCTCGGCGCCTCGCGCGGCGAGGCGGGCATCCTCGGCGAGGGGATCCGCCAGGCGCTCCTGCGCGACCACGCCTACGAGAAGGCGCTCGGCTGCGCGGAGGCGATGCTCGCGCGGTAGGGCCGGGCGCATGAGCACGATCGCAGACTCCCGCCTCCGCATGGGCAGGTAGGTGCGCCCGCTGCTTGCGAGCGTCGCCTGCGCGCTTGTCCTCGCCGCTCGGGCTGCGGCCGATCATCAGAGGCGAGCGGCGAGTCCTACGCCCTGATGCAGATGAACCTCTGCCTCTCGGGCTTCGCCGGCTGCTACGACCCCGCGGTCGTGGGGGAGGCCGTGTCCCGCGTCCGCGAGGCGCGGCCGGACGCGATCACCCTCAACGAGACGTGCGAGAGGGACGTCGCGCGCATCGCCCGGCGGACCGGCTATCACCTGCGCTTCTCGCGGGTGATCTACGCGGGCGAGCTCCTCCGCTGCGTCGGGCCGGGCGGGCGGGGGCTGTTCGGAAACGCGGTGCTCACGCGGGCGGCCATCCGGCGCACGGAGCAGCGGGACTTCGAGGGACAGTCCGGGCCCGAGCGGCGCCGCTGGCTCTGCGTGACCACCCGGGTTCGCTTGGAGGTGTGCACCGCCCACCTGAACACCCGCTCGCCCATCGAGATCGCCGGGAACAGGGCGCAGTGCAGGGAGCTCGCGGCACTCCTCGCGCGTCGCGCGGACCGCCGCACGGTGATCTTCGGCGGTGACGTCAACCGGCGCCAGTTCCTGCGCTCCGCCCGGCTTCTGGACCCGCAGCGACCGCTCCGCGGACCAGGCTCCGGGGCTCCAGCACGCCTACGGGAGCGGCGCGCTTCGCGCCCCCACCGCGGACGTGACGCCGGCGGAGCACAGCGACCACGACGTCCTGCTGGTCCGCGCGCGCCTCACGGCGCCCGGATAGCGCTAGCCCGGCGGCATCTCGTCGAACTGGGGCGCGCTGTCGCCGATCTGGTGCCAGCTGGCCTTGTACGCGACCTGTTGGTGGAAGCTCGGCTCCATGTCGAGATCCTGCATGAGCCCCGCGGCGACGAAGTAGACCGCGCCGAGGTCGTCGTAGAGGCTCGATCCGCAGTTGCTGCAGAAGTTGCGGGGCGCCAGCTCGCTCTCGTAGGTCTTCACCAGGTCCTCGCCCTTGGTGAACCTGAAGTTCTCGCTCGCCACGACCACCCCCGCCAGGCTCGAGCCGGTCCAGCGCTGACAGCGGCTGCAGTGGCAATACCCCAGGGCCTGGGCATCCTCCACCTCGTACTCCACGCCGCCGCACAGGCAAGTTCCCTTCAGCACGTCAGCCATCGGAACCCCCTCATCGGGTCGTCGTCGAACGCTCCGCGGCACGCTACCACCGGCTACCGGGACCCGCCGCCCTGCACGCGAAGGGTCCGCTCGAGCTCATTCACCAGCACGGGCGTCGCCGGCTGGTCGAGTCCGTGGAGGGCGGACGAACGTCTCCAGGAAGCGGCGGCTCCGTTCCGCGACCTCGGCGCTGTCCTCCCCGCGAACCGCGCGATCGCTGGCGCGAGGTCCTGACGCCGGACCTGGCCGACGTCATCACCGAGCAGACCTGGAGCTGTACACCGCGGTGAGCGCGCGGGCGGATCTGCGAGAAGCCATAGGATCGTCGCACCAGCAACCGGAGGGAACCCAATGAAACTGATCGGAGCGGGCCTGCCCCGCACCGCAACGACCACCCAGATGATCGCGCTCGAGATGCTCGGCCTGCCCTGCTACCACATGCGCGACATGATGTCCGACCTCGAGACGAGCGTCCCGCAGTGGCGGGCGGCCCTCGACGGCAATGGCGACTGGGACGAGCTCTTCGAGGGCAAGGAATCGGTGGTCGACTGGCCCGGCTCCTATCACTGGCGCGAGCTCATGGACGTCTACCCGGACGCCAAGGTGCTGCTGAGCGTGCGCTCGGCCGAGAGCTGGATCGAGAGCATGCACAACACGATCGCCCAGATCTGGTTCGGCGACACGATCATGGGTCACCTCGCCCAGGCCCGCTACCACATCGACCCGCCCTTCGCCGGCTGGCTCGACGTCCTCTACGACATGTGGGAGCGCGCCGAGATGATGGTCGACAGCAGGGCCGATGCCGCGAAGATGGCCGCCGGCTTCGAGCGCTGGAACCAGGAGGTCATCGACACCGTCCCTGCCGACCGCCTGCTCGTCTGGAACCCGAAGGACGGCTGGGAGCCGCTCTGCGAGCTGCTCGAGCTCGACGTGCCCGAGACGCCGCTGCCGAACGTCAACGACACGGAGAACTTCCAGAAGAACCTGATCATGGCGCCGGCCATCGAGGCGATCAACAGCTGGTGGGCGGAGAACCAGGGGCCGGAGGACGCGGCCGCGAACCGGCCGGCCCCGCAGAGCGCGTAGCGGGAGGCGTCCGCGGGGCCTTCCCGAGTGCCGGTTTGTCCTGGATTGCCTACCCGTGCGGTAGGCAATCCAGGACAGTTGCCCGGATCAGGCGTCGTCGATCCACTCCTGCGGGACGGCAGGCGAGGTTCAGCGACGCGGAGCTTCGGCGCTACTCGCGCGAGGCTGTGCGCACCTTCCTCGCGGCCTACGGCTAGGGCGGCGCCGCCGCCAGCGCGAACGGGCTGCCCTCGGAGTCGCGGCAGACCGACCAGCGGTCGCCGGGATGGATGACCGAGCCGCCGAGCTCGGCGATCCGCTCGAGCGCCGCTGCCATGTCGGCGACCGTGAAGTAGGGCAGCGAGGCGGTATCGCCGGGACCCGCTCCGCGCTCGTGGACGCCGAGGCGAAGGCCATCGTCCTCGGCCTCCCATCCGGACCCGGCGGCGCCCTCGCGCGGCGAGAGCTCGACCCCGAGGAGGCCCTGCCAGAAGCGGCGGGCGCGATCGGAATCGTCGGCTGGGAACTCGATCAGAGGCGCGGGCATGGACGGACTATGGCCCCTCCCGCGCGACTCCGCTGCGCCGCTCGATCGACACGGAGTACGCGTCCCGCCGGAAGCGCAGGATCGGGTCGTCCGAGAGCTCGATCCCGTCCGTGACGCGGGTGGGGTCGAAGACGAGCACGTCGTCGCCGGTCTCGCGCTGCGTGTCGAGCTCGGTCAGCTCGAGGGTGCCGGCCGCGACCGTCTCGCGGTCGTCTCTCCATCCGGCCGTCGGGTCGTCGACGGGGTCGCCGTCCTCGGAGAGCTGCACCTCGAGGACGAAACGAACCGGCTCCGCCTCGAGGCGCGAGCGAAGGTCCACCTGCAGGTAGTCGCGGCCACGGGCCCTTGCCGCGTCGGTCGAGAGGCTCGGCTCGTCGGCCTCCGGTAGCCAGCGATAGCGGACGTGGCGCTCGGCGCCGGCGGCATCGATCCACCTGAACGCGTGAATGGCGTAGTAGACGCAGCTCGCGTAGCTCGCCGGCGGCTTCAGTGTCACTGCGTTGGCACGCAGCCCGCCCAGCGCCTCGGGATGCTTGGCCAGGAAGACGGGCAGCTTCCAAAGCTGCGAGGGCCCGCGCTCCATCGCGCGGACGAACTCGATGAAGCCGTCCGGGGTGCGGGTCGGGAAGCGCGGCGCGGTCTGGGCCACGATGTCGGTGCGCGACCCGTCGGGCAGGTAGAACTTCACGGCCATGCCGCGAACGTCGGGCGCGTAGTCCGGCAAGCCCGGAGTTCCCGACCCGTTCGAGAGGCGCGCGGTCACCGCGACGGGCTCGCCCTGCATGTGGGCCGCGCGGGTCAGTCCCGCGGCCTCCGCCGAGGCGCTGAAGCTGCCCCTGCAGAGGGTTCCGGTGGCGTGGAGGGCCCGGTGTCCAGGGTGGAGACCGAACCGCTCGTTCAGCGCGTCGACCGCCTGCTTCGGCGTGATCACAGGCGGCCCGTCAGCTCAGCGTGTGTACCGGCACCTCGTAGAACTCGACCGAGGTGCGCCGCTCGCTGGCGCCCGGGCTCATCGCGTTCAGCGTCTCGTCGCCGCGGCGCATCGCATCCTCGCTGTCGAAGATGGTGACGCCGAGGCCCTTGCCGGTCTCGCGGTCGATCAGCATCATCATCTTCGCTCCCTCGAGGCCGGCCGGAACCTGGTCGGACTCGACCTCCGAGCGAACCATCGCGATCGCCTCGTCGACGGTGGAAGGGTCGCTCTCGAAAGTCGCCACGCGTGCGTACATCTCGTCTCCTCGGATCTTGGGGGCGCGAACGGTGAGCGTACGCCCTGAGGCAGGGGAAGGGGGCCTGCGTCCCGAATCCCGGATGGGCGACCCGCCCATGGCCGACGACCGCCCCCGTAAACCGTTCGCGATCCGCGTCGACTCGATCGAGCAGCTCTTCTGGGAGTTCGACGCCCGCCCCATCGCCGATCGCAAGCTCTCTGGTGACGTGCGCTGGTCGCTGCTCGACGAGTGGGAGCGTGTTCGCTACGACAACCCGCCCAACCTGACCATCTACGCGCCCGCAGAGGAGCGCGGCGAGACCGACGAGGACGCGGTGCGCCAGAGCATCCGCCGCAGCCTCGAGGCCGCCTCCGGCCCGCTGCGCCGGATCGAGCCGCTGTCGCGCCAGGAGAAGGTCGCCGCGCGCATCGGCATCGCCTTCCTGTTCGTCTCGATCATGGTCTCGACCGCGCTCGACCGCATGAGCGAGGACGTGGTGGTGGAGGGCCTGTCGCAGGGAATCCTCGTCGTCGGCTGGGTCGCTCTCTGGCGGCCGGCCGAGCGCTTCGTCGTCGAGGTCGTGCCGCACGTCTTCAACCGGCGCCGGATCGCCGAGTTCGCGGACATCGACGTCGAGTTCGTCTGGGTCTGAGCTCAGCGGGCGGGGAGCGCCGCGACGGCGTCGGCGAACGCGGCCGCATTCAGCGTGCCGAGGCCGGTCGCGAGGTCATAGCCGCGCTGCGCAGCGCCGCCGGCCGGGGTCTGGCCGACCGGCGTGCTGGGCCGCGGCGCGCTCGTCCCCTCGGTTACGTCGTAGAAGATCGAGTGATAGCCCGGCCCGCGCGCGAGCTGGTAGAGGAGGGCGGGGAGGGAGCCGAGCGCCGGCCGCCCCGCCGCGCGCTCCTGCTGGAGGACGAGCGCGAGCATCGCGGCCGTGAGCGGCGTGGCCGTGCTCGTCCCGCCGCCGATCCCCCAGCCGCCGCCGCCCTCGTCGTAAACCGATATGCCGGGCACGAACGACCCCAGCGAGGCCACGTCCGGCCCGAGCCGGGTGGGGCGGCCGCTCTGCAGCTCGGAGTCGATGCCGGGCGCCTGCTGATAGCGCGGCCGCGGCCAGGTGGCGCTCGGCCCGCCGCCGCTGCCGACGCCCTGCGTCGAATCGGTCGCGAACGTCGACCAGACCACCTGCGAGGCGATCGCGTTCCCTGGGCCGAGCGACAGGTCCGTCCCGCCGACGCTCGTGGCGAACGCCGAGCTGGCCGGGAAGTTCGCGCCGGGCTTCGGCGTCTCGCAGCCGAGGAAGCCGAGATCCCCCGATGCCGCGAGGGTGCTGATCCCGAGGGCGGCGGCCTGAGCGAGCAGCCGCCGTCCGAGGCGCAGCTGCGCGCGCGTGAAGCGGTTCTCGCAGACGCCGTCGCTGAGCGAGAGGACGTCCGGCAGCTCGCCCCCCTGGCGGCCGGGGTCGAGCGCTCCGAGCATGAACACGACGAACGAGTGCGGGAAGTTCTGGTCGAGCGGCACGTAGATCGGCGTGATGCTCTCGAGCCCGGGCGCGAGGGCCGCGAGCGCCTCCACGTCGAGCACCGTCTCCTCGGGGGCGGTCCCGGTGTCGCGCGTTGCGCCGGGCATGGCGATCTGGCGCACCGCCGGGGTCCGGAGCCCGAAGCAGCGCGCCCAGATGGCGAATCCGGCGGTGGGGACCTCCTGGGCGCTCAGCGTCACGACCCTGATACCCGAGCCGTCGAGGCCGCGTGAATGAAGGGCGTCGACTCCGTAGGCCGTCGAAAGCTGGCTCGGCGTGAAGGTGCCTCCGCCGCCGGCCCCGGCGCAGTCGCCCGTCCCGGCGCTCCTGGGCGGCTCCTCGCTCGCTCGGCCCCTGACGACCTGGAACAGCTCGCCGGCCGACACGAGGCGCACGACGCGGCGAAGTGGGCGCGGTGTGCAGAGGCGGCCGTTCGGGGGCGCCGGACCGGAGGCGCAGAAGAGCCGGCGACCCGCCGCGGGGGTCACCACGAGCAGCACGTTCGAGCGGTCCGGGCTGAGCTCGATCCTGCGCACGCCGCGCTGCGCCGACAGGTAGCGGCGCACCCGGCGCACGTCCGCCGCGCTCGCGCCGAAGCGGTCGCGGTACTGGCGCAACGAGAGAAAGCGTCGATACTGGGACGAGGTGGGGTTTGAAATGCGGCTTGCGGCGGCGAGGAGGCCCGCGGGCGTGCGCAGACCGAGGACGACGGTGCGCCGCTCTGGCGGCCCCGAGCCCTGGGCGAGGGCCGGTGACTCGACCGCGGCCAGAAGGACGGCGGTGGCTGCGAGGACGAGAGCAGTACGCACGAGCGGGGAATGCTAGAGCGATGACGACGCTTCTTCTCTACGGCGACACGGTCCGCTACCCGTCGGTACGACACGAGCTTCGCGAGACGCTCACGCACTATCCGTACGATCTCTGAGCGTGCGCATAGCGACCTGGAACGTGAACTCCGTCAAGCAGCGGGTGCCGCGGCTTCTGCCATGGCTCGACGAGCGGAGCCCCGACGTGGTCTGCCTCCAGGAGACGAAGCTCGCGGACGACGCCTTCACCGAGCTCCTCGGCGCCGAGCTCGCCGAGCGCGGCTATGAGGTGGCGCTGCACGGCGAGCCCGCCTGGAACGGGGTCGCGATCCTCTCGCGGGTCGGCCTCGACGACGTGGTGCAGGGGATCGAGGGTGCGCCCGGCTTTCCGCATCCCGAGGCGCGCGCGGTGTCGGCGACCTGCGACGGCATCCGCGTGGTGTCCGTCTACGTCCCGAACGGGCGCGAGCCGGACTCTGAGCACTACGCCTACAAGCTCGCCTGGCTGGCCTCGCTGCGCGCGATGGTCGAGGCTGGGCCCGAGGCCACCGTCGTCTGCGGCGACCTGAACATCGCGCCCACCGACGACGACGTGTTCGACCCCGACGCCTACATCGGCCAGACGCACGTGACCTCGCCCGAGCGGGAGTCGCTCGCCGAGCTGCAGGCGCTCGGCCTGCGCGACGTGGTGCGCGAGCGCTGGCCCGGCGAGCGGGTCTTCAGCTACTGGGATTACCGCGCCGGCATGTTCCACCAGGACCTGGGCATGCGGATCGACCTGATCCTCGCGAGCGGCTCCGTGGCGGAGCGCGTGGCGGCGGCATGGATCGACCGCCAAGCCCGCAAGGGCAAGGGCCCGAGCGACCACGCGCCGGTCATCGTCGACCTCGACGAGGCGCCCGACGGGGATATCGGCCCGGTCGTGCCTCCGCCGTCGGCGCCGGTCCTGAAGCGCGGGGCGGGGAAGCTCCCGCAGGCCTAGCTCAGTCGCGCTTGCGGTCCCTGTCGCGCGAGGGCTGCACGCGCTTCGGCTCGCCAGGCATCTTCGGATAGTCGGGCGGATACGGCATGTCGCCGCCGCGCCCCTCCTCCTCGTCGCGCTCGTACATGTCGAGCAGGGGCTGGAGTGAATGCGCCACGTCGTCGATGCCCTCGTGACGGTCGCCGACCTCCGCGAAGCGCGCGGGCATCGTCTCGACGTTGAAGTCCTCCGGCTGGACCTCGTTGAGCTCATCCCAGGTCACGGGCGCGGACACCGGGGCTCCGGGCTTCGGCCGGACGCTGTACGCCGAGGCGATGGTGCGGTCGCGCGCGTTCTGGTTGTAGTCGACGAAGATGCGCTCGCCGCGCTCCTCCTTCCACCACTTGGTGGTGACCTCGCCGGGCAGGTGCCGCTCGAGCTCGCGGCCGAAGGCGATCGCGGCGTGGCGGACGTCCGTGAACGTCCACCTCGGCTCGATCCGCACGTAGATGTGAACGCCGCGGCCGCCCGAGGTCTTCGGGTAGCCGGTGTAGCCGAGCTCGCCGAGCAGCGCCCGCGCCTCGGCGGCCACGCGCACGGCGTCGTCGAAGTCCGTGCCCGGCTGGGGGTCGAGATCGAGCCTCAGCTCGTCGGGATGGTCGACGTCGGCGCTGCGCACGGGCCAGGGGTGGAAGGTGATCGTGCCCATCTGGGCGGACCAGCCGACGACGGCGATCTCGGTGGGGCAGATCTCGTCCGCGTGGCGGCCCGAGGGGAACTCGATCCGGGCCGTCTCGAGGTAGTCCGGAGCCCCCTTCGGCACGCGCTTCTGGAAGAACGCGTCGCCACCGCCCCGCTCGCGCGTGGACAGGACGATGCCGGGATGGACGCCCTTCGGCCAGCGCTCGAGGGTCGTCGGCCGCTGCCTGAGCGCGCGCATGATGCCGTCCTCGACCGACAGGTAGTACTCGACGATGTCGAGCTTCGTGAGATCCCCGGTGCGCTCGGTGGCGGGGAAGATCACGCGGTCGGGACTCGACACGCGGAGCTCCCGGCCGCCGGCGTCGAGGAAGGTCGCGTCGGATCCGGCCATGCGGAAGTTCTACGGCACGGCGGCCCGGAACCCTCGCGCCCGGTCGATCGTCGCCGAGCAGGACTAGGCTGGGTCGGGACGATGAGGGGGCTCGCGATATCCGCCGTCCTGGCTGTCGTGCTCGCAGCCGCGGCGCCCCCGGCACACGCCGACACGCTCGCCGTCACGCTGTCGGCCCCGCCGCAGCTGGAGCTCGGCGAGCGCTGCCGTGTGACAGTCCGCGTGGACCGCCGGGTCGCGGGGTCCGTGGTGCTTCAGGTCCGCCGTGCGAACGGCTGGCGCACGGTCGCGCGCGCCCGCCTTCGTGGCCGCTCGCTCCGGCTTCGATGCCCCGATGTCACGCGAATCGGCGTGCGGCGCATGCGCGCGCTCGTCCGCCGGGGCGGCAGGACGCTCGGCCGCTCTTCCGTCAGGCGGATACGGCTGGTGGCCCCACCCGCGGAGCCTCCACCCGGCCAGCCGCCGCCTGATCCCGGGCCCGACGAGCAGCCGCTCGATCCGAACCAGTTCGGCGTCGAGGGGACGGGCGGAGCGCCGAGCCCGCAGGCGCTCGCGCTGCTGGCCAATCCGCAGGTCGGCCTGACCTCCGCAGGCGAAGCCGACCTCCAGCAGGGGCGGATCGATCCGCGTGTGGTCGCCGTGCTCTCGAAGCTCGCGGAAACCCACTCGATCACCGTCGGGACGCTGAGCGCGGGCTCGGCGAAGTTCGTCTCGGGCGGGGCGGTGTCGATGCACTGGGTGGGGCGCGCGGCCGACGTCACGGCCGTCGGCGACGAAGCGGTCTCGCCGTCGAACGCCGCCGCATATGGCGTTGCGCAGAGCCTGTCCACGCTTCACAGCGCATTCCGGCCGGACGAGGTGGGCTCGCCGTGGTCGATCGCGCTCCCCGGCTACTTCACGGACGCGACCACCCAGGACCTGCTGCACATCGCGTTCAAGCAGCCGATCGACCCGAGCTGGACCCTGCCGGCCGGATAGGCGGTGTGCTTGGCGCGCCGGCGTCCCGCCTTGACCGCCTAGATTGCGGGCCATGGAGACGGGACGGCACGGGTCGGCGCCGGGGTCACCCCGTTCCAGGTCGACGCCGACGCCACCATCCGGCTCGCTGTGCTCGCCGAGGAGCTCGGCCTCGTGCGCTTCGGGAGCGCCGAGGGCTGGACCCACGACGCTGTCGTCCTGCTGACCCAGATCGCGGGCGCCACTTCGCGGATCGGGATCGGCAGCACCGTGCTGCCGGTCTGGAGCCGCACGCCCGCCGCGATCGCCATGGCCGCGGCGGGGCTCCAGCGCGTCTCGGGCGGCCGCTTCGCGCTCGGCCTCGGCGCGAGCAGCCCGCCGCTCGTCGAGGGGCTGCACGGGCTCACGTGGTCCGCTCCCGCCGAGCGCATGCGCGCGACGGTTGTGGCGGTACGGGCGCTGCTCGAGGGCGGGCGCACGCCGCTCGAGCGCGAGGGCCCGCGCCCGCTCAAGCTGGGCGCCCCGCCCGAGCAGCCGGTCCCGATCATGCTGGCAGCGCTCGCCCCCGCCTCGGTCCGCCTCGCCGGCGAGCTGGCGGACGAGTGGGTGCCGTTCCTCTGGGCCCGCTCGCGCATGGACGACGGCCGGGCGCTGCTCGCCGAGGGCGAGGCGGCGGGGGAGGGAGCGGCGCCGACGATCGTGGCGCCGAGCGTCCCGCTCGCGATCGGCGAGAGCGAGGAGGCCGCCCGGACGATCGCCGCCGGCTGGCTGTACGCGTACCTGACCCGCATGGGCCCGCTCTATCCGAGCATGCTGCGCGAGCGCTTCGGCTACGCGGACGGGGTCGACGCCCTGCTCGAGGCGAACGACGGCACGGGCTTGCCGCGGCTCCCGGGCGCCGCGGAGGAGCTCGCGCGAGACGTCACCCTCATGGCGACCTACGACGAGGCCGGCGAGGGCATCTCCGCCTGGTTCGAGGCGGGCGCGGACAGCGTCGACCTCGTGCTGCCCCCCGGCGTGCCGGAGCCGCAGCTGCGCGAGATGCTCGAGGCGGCCGCGAGGTGAGCGCGGCGATCCGGCCATGTCGCGCCGCCGAGAGCGAGTCGATCGCCGCGATCGTCAACGCCGCCGCCGAGGCCTACCGCGGCGTCATCCCCGCCGACCGCTGGCACGAGCCCTACATGCCCGTTTCCGAGGTCGAGAGCGAGATCGCCGACGGCGTCGTCTTCTGGGGCTACGAGGCGGACGGCGAGCTGCTCGGCGTGATGGGCATACAGGCGCGCGGCGAGGTGGACCTGATCAGGCACGCGTACGTCAGGCCCGGGCGCCAGCGCGGAGGCATCGGCGGCGCGCTGCTCGACCACATCGCGCAGCGGGCCGAGCGCCCGATGCTCGTGGGGACCTGGGCCAGCGCCGAGTGGGCGATCGCGTTCTACCGCCGCCATGGCTTTGAGCTCGTCTCGCGCGAGCGCGCGCGGGAGCTGCTCACCGCCTACTGGGCGATCCCGGAGCGCCAGATCGAGACCTCGGTCGTGCTGGCGCAGACGCAGCGGGCCTAGCCACGTGGAGAACGGGGAGATCGCCGACCGGCTCGAGGCGTACGCCGCGCTGCTCGAGCTCGCCGAGGCGAACCCCTACACGGCCCGCGCGTATCGGCGCGCGGCCGAGACGGTCCGCAGCGCGCCGGCCCCTGTCGCCGAGCTCGTCGAGAGAGGACGCGTACGCGACCTGCGGGGCATCGGCCGCGGGATCGAGTCGCGGCTGCGCGAGCTGGTCGAGACCGGCCGCATGGAGGAGCTCGAGGAGCTCGAGCGGGAGCTCGCCCCGGATCTGGTCGGTCTCGGGCGCTACCTCGGCATCGGCGCGCGGCGCATGGTCGACATGGCGCGCGCGCTCGGCGTCCGCACGGCCGACGAGCTGCGCGAGGCCGCGGCAGCGGGCCGCCTCGCCGAGGCTCCGGGAGTGGGCCCGAAGACGGAGGCGCGCCTGCTCGAGGCGCTCGCGCGCGAGGACGAGCCGCGGCCACGGCGCGGCCTGCTGCTCCCGACCGGGCGGGAGCTCGTCGGCTCGGTCGCGGAGGCGCTCGGCGGGGAGCCGGCCGGCGACCCGCGGCGCTGGCGCGACCTCTGCGAGCAGCTCGCCGTGGTGTGCGCGAGCGCCGTGCCGGAAGAGGTTCTCGCGCGCTTCGAGGCGCTTCCTCAGATCGTCGTGCTGCTGGAGCGCGAGGAGAGGCGCGCGGTCGGGCTCACGATCGAGGGCGTGCCGATCGAGCTCGTGGTGGCGGAGCCCGCGCGGGCGGGCACCGAGCTCGTGCGCGCGACGGGCTCGCCCGCCTACGTCGAGGCGCTCGAGCCGCTTCCGGACGGGCCCGACGAGCAGGCGGTGTTCGCGGCGCTCGGGCTCGGACCGCTGCCGCCGGAGCTGCGCGAGCTGCCCTACGACGGCGATCCGCCCGAGCTCCTCGAGGCGGGGGACATCCGCGGCGACCTCCACTGCCACACCACCTGGTCGGACGGCCGCCAGAGCGTCGAGGAGATGGGACGCGCCGCGCTCGAGCTCGGCTACGACTACCTCGCGATCTGCGA
Source organism: uncultured Thermoleophilaceae bacterium (assembly GCA_963808775.1). GTDB lineage: Bacteria > Actinomycetota > Thermoleophilia > Solirubrobacterales > Thermoleophilaceae > JACVRW01. The sequence goes on along the minus strand of CAWEGR010000004.1, from coordinate 63,027 downwards.
CCACACCCCGGCCGTGGGCGCCGTCAAGGGGCTGACCCCCGACGAGGTGCGCCGGCAGGGCGACGAGATCGCGGCCGCGAACGAGCTGCTCGCGCCCTTCCGGATCCTGCGCGGAATCGAGTGCGACATCCTCCCGGACGGGAGCCTCGACCTTCCCGACGACGTGCTCGCCGAGCTCGACTGGGTGCAGGCGAGCGTCCACGGCGGCCAGCGCATGCCGCGCGCGGAGATGACGAAGCGCGTGGAGGAGGCGCTCCTGAACCCGGCCGTGCGCTGTCTCAGCCACCCGACGGGGCGGATCCTCAACCGCAGGCCCGAGAACGCGCTCGACCTCGAGCGCGTCTTCGAGCTGGCCCGCGAGCGAGGGGTCGCGCTCGAGGTGAACGGCCTCTCGCCGCGGCTCGACCTCAGCGCGGAGCACGTGCGCGAGGCGATCGACGCGGGCGTCCGCATCGTCTGCTCGACCGACGCGCACTCGACCGGCGGGCTCGCGAACATGATCCTGTCCGTGATGACGGCGCGCCGCGGCTGGGCGAGCGCGGCCGACGTGCTCAACGCTCAGCCGCTCGACGCGCTGCTGAGCAGGTAGGCGGCCAGCTCGCGCGGCCGCGACAGCGCGACCAGGTGGCCGCCGGGCACGAGGTCGAGCTCGACGCCGAGCCGCTCGCGCGCCACCTCGCGCTGGAGCTCCGGCGGGAAGAGGCGGTCCTCCCGCCCCGCCACCGCGCGGATCGGCACGGGCGGCCAGGCCCGGAACTCGCACGGCGCCTCGAAGGCGACATCCGCCTCGTCGCGCTCGTGCTCGCCGGCCGCGGCCACGAGCGCCGGGTCGACGTCGTGGAAGAAATAGACGCCGATGTCGAACTCGGTCGGGTAGCCGCCGCGCTCGGCCGCGGCCAGACGCTCGCGCTCGGCGCCCACGCCTTCACCCCAGTCCCCGGCGGTCTCGCCGGGCAGCGGGACCATCGCGTTGACGAACACGAGCTCGCGGACGGGCACCCGCTCTGCGACGAGCGGCGCCGTGAAGCCCCCGAACGACTGGGCGACCAGGATGACGTCGTCGCGCGCTCCGATCGCCTCGGTCACGACCGCCGCATACTCGGCGAGCCCGGCCGACTCGTCGTCGGCCGGAAGGTCGATCGCGAGCGCCTCGTGACCCGCCTCCTCGAGCAGGGGGCCGACGAGATGCCAGTACCAGCCGGCACCGCCCGCACCGGGGATCAGGGCGAAGGCGCTCAACGGCCCGGGGCTCGCAGCAGCACGTTCCAGGGCCGGATCCGCTCGACGGTGAGCTGGGACTCGGGCCAGGGATCGTCGCCAAGGCGCGAGCGGACCTCGCTCTCGGAGTCGGCCTCGATCACGAGGAGCGCCTCGTCGCCGTCGCCCTCGCCCACCGGGCCGCCGAGCACGACGAAGCCGGCCTCGGCCAGGCCGTCCATGAACGCGGCGTGCTCGGGCCAGCCGAGCTGCTCGCGCCGTGGGCGCGAGTGGTCCCAATCCGGCCCCTTGTGGCGTTCGACGAGGAAGAGGCGCTCCACGCGGCGTACGGTGACATACGCTCGCGATGTTGGAGCTCGACCACGCACTGATCGCCGTTCCGGACCTCGGGCGTGCAGCACGGGAGCTCGAGGCTCGCCACGGGCTGGTGGCGGTCGAGGGCGGGCGGCACCCGGGCTGGGGCACCGCGAACCGGATCGTGCCGCTCGGCGACACCTACGTCGAGCTGATCGCCGTGGTCGACGCGGACGAGGCCGCCGGGAGCGCCTTTGGCCGCTTCGTGGCCGCGGCGGGGGCGGAGCGGGCGCGGCCGCTCGGGTGGGCCGTGCGGACCCACGCGATGGACGAGGTTGCCGCTCGCCTCGGCCTCGCCGTGTCCTCCGGCTCGCGCGCCGGCCGTGACGGCCGCACCATTCGCTGGCGCCTCGCGGGCGTGGAGGAGGCGGCGGCCGAGCCGCACCTCCCGTTCATCGTCGAGTGGGCGCCCGAGACCACGCTCCCGGGACGCGCGGCCGCCGCGCATCGCGATGCCCCCGTCCGGATCGTGGAGCTGCGGCTCGAGGGCGACGCCGAGCGCCTGCGCGAGTGGCTGGGCGGCGACTCGCTGCCGGTGAGCGTCCGGGAGGGCGCCCCCGCCCTCGCGGGCATCCGCCTCGAGGGCGCTGCGGGCGAGATCCTGCTCGGCGGCGACGCCCTTCTAGGCCGGCCCGAGCACCGGCTTCAGGTCGAGCACCGGCGTTCCGTCGAGCGCCTCGAGCGGCTGCACGTGCAGGCGCGCGCCGTCACGAGCCAGCACCTCGACCTCGTGCAGCCCGATCGGGTTTGGGCGGTCGGCCGACCGGGTCGAGAACACGCCGGTGAGCGGATTCGAGGGATCGTCACGCGGATGCACGCTCAACACGTCGCGGCGCGCGCGGTCGAGCCATGTGAGCACGACCACGCGGTCTCCCGGCCGGATCGAATCGAGGCCCTCGAGCACGTCGGGCTCGAAGGCGATCCAGGCGTCAGGGGCGCCCTCGCGCCCCTGCTTCGGCGCGGCCGCGGGATCCGTCAGCCGGGACTCGACCCGGCCGATCGCGCGTGCGGGGAAATCCACACGGCGAGCCTAGTACCAGCTGTGGATCGGGCAGCTGCCCATGCCGCCGAGCGCGCTGCGGGCCGACGGCCCCGCCGCCGGCGCCGAGCCGTGGGGGTCCCTGAGCGCGTTGCAGAGCCAGCCTCTCGGCAGAGGCCCGGCTGGGCGCCCTGCTCGGGACGCCTGTCGGTCACGACGGGGATCCGAGGCGCGGTCGTGATGGTCTCGATCTCGCTCATGGGTACATCGTCGGCCACGCCTCCGCCGGCGCCCACCCACCCTCAGGGTGGTGCCGGCCCACCCCGGGCGCGGGTTAGGATCGGCACGGTGGCGAAGACCGCCCGACTCGAGGCAGCGCTCCACGTCGATCTCGATCCCGAGCGCGCGCTGCACCTGTTCACGCCGGTGGGCGAGCGACTCTGGGTGGATGGCTGGGAGCCGCACTTCCCGGCCGGCGAGCGCGGCGACGGCACGGAGCCCGGCACGGTCTGGCTCACCGCTGCGCACGGCCGCGAGACCGTCTGGACGGTGGTCGACCGGGACGAGCGCGCGGTTCGCTACTCGCGCTCCACGCCCGGCTTCTGGGCCGGCCTCGTGGAGGTGAACGTGGACTACGCGGAGGGCGGGGGCTCGCGCGTCACGGTGCTCTACGGACTCACGGCCCTCTCAGCGGAGGGCGAGGCCGCGCTCGACGACTTCGCGGCGGAGTATGAGGGCTTCATTGCAGAATGGGAGCGACTTGTGGCGGCCCACGCCCGCCGCACATAGCATCCGCTCAACGTGCCGAACGCCGACTTCGAGATCTCGGACGATCCTGCCGCGGCCGCGTGTGAGCTTCTCGCCGAGGCGGGCGGGCACGTGGTGCTCACCGGCGGCTCGACGCCGCGCAGCGCGTACGAGCAGGTATCGGCGTTGCGAACGGACTGGTCGGGCGTCCACATCTGGTTCACGGACGAGCGCGCCGTGCCGCCCGACCACGAGCACTCGAACTTCCGCATGATCGACGAGGCGCTGCTCTCGCGGGTCGAGGGCCAGGTGGTCCACCGCATGCAGGGCGAGCTCGGTCCGCACGACGGCGCCGCCGCCTACCGCGAGGAGCTCGCGGAGCACGCGCCCGAGTTCGACCTGATGCTGATCGGCCTTGGCCCGGACGCCCACATCTGCTCCCTGTTCCCGTCGGACGACGCCCTCTCGGAGCGCGAGCAGCCGGTGGTGGGGGTGGACACGCCCGGGATGGCGCCGCTCGTCCCCCGCATCACGCTCACCTTCCCGATGGTGAACGCGGCGCGCCGGCGTGTCTTCCTCGTCACGGGAGAGGACAAGGCGGAGGCCGTGAGGCGCGCGTTCGCGAGCCCCCCGGACCCGCGCGCGCCCGGATCGCTCGTGGAGGGCGAGGTCACGGTCCTGCTCGACCCGGCCGCGGCCGCGCGTCTGTGAGCACCTGGGTGCCGCAGGGCGGGATCGGCGCGGGCCAGTTCCCGCCGATCGCCGAGTACGCCTTCCTGTCGGATTGCGAGACCTGCGCGCTCGTCGCTCCGAACGGCAACGTCGAATGGATGTGCCTGCCGCGCTTCGACTCGCCGAGCGTGTTCGGGAGCATTCTCGACCGTGACGCGGGGACGTTCCGGCTCGGACCGGCAGACGTCGCGGTGCCGGCCGCGCGCCGTTACCTGCCCGGCACGATGGTGCTCGAGACGAGCTGGGGCACGAGCGGCGGCTGGATCATCGTCCGCGACGTGCTCCTGATCGGCCCCTGGCACCACGAGCACGATCGCTCGAACACGCACCGCCGGGCGCCGACCGACTACGACGCCGACCACGTGCTGCTGCGGCTGATCCGCTGCGTCAACGGCGAGGTCCAGGTCACACTCGACTGCGAGCCGCGCTTCGACTACGGGCGCCTGCACGGGACCTGGGAGCACACCGGCTCCGGCTACAGGGAGTGCGTCTGCAGCGTCGAGGACAGCGACATCGAGCTGAAGCTCACGACCGACATGAACATCGGCTTCGAGGGTCCGCGCGCGACCGCGCGCACGCTGATGAAGGAGGGCGACACCCTCTTCGTGGCGCTCTCCTGGTCAGACCACCCCGCACCCTCGACGTACGAGGACGCCTACGACCGGCTCGTGTGGACGGCGCACCACTGGCAGCACTGGCTCGACCACGGCACCTTCCCGGACCATCCCTGGCGCACCCACCTGCAGCGCTCGGCGCTGACGCTCAAGGGCCTCTCCTACGCGCCCACGGGCGCGCTGGTGGCGGCGGCCACGACCTCCCTGCCCGAGACGCCCGGGGGCGAGCGCAACTGGGACTACCGCTACACCTGGATCCGCGACGCCACCTTCATGCTCTGGGGCCTCTACACGCTCGGCTTCGACTGGGAGGCGAACGACTTCTTCTACTTCATCGCGGACGTGGCGGAGGCCGAGCAGAACCGGCTGCAGATCATGTACGGGATCGGGGGAGAGGACGAGCTGCCCGAGGAGACGCTCGACCACCTCGAGGGCTACGACGACGCGCGCCCGGTGCGGATCGGCAACGGCGCCTACGACCAGGACCAGCACGACGTCTGGGGCGCCCTGCTCGACTCCGTCTACCTGCACACGAAGTCGCGCGACCACCTGCCGGACCGGATCTGGCCGATCCTGAAGCGCCAGGTCGAGATGGCGCTCGAGAAGTGGCGCGATCCCGACCGCGGGATCTGGGAGGTGCGCGGCGACCCGAAGCACTTCACGTCCTCGAAGCTGATGTGCTGGGTCGCGGCCGACCGCGGCGCCCGGCTCGCCGAGATCCGCGGCGAGCTCGAGTTCGCCGCGCGCTGGCAGTCGGCCGCGGACGAGATCCACAAGGACATCTGCGACAACGCCATGGACGAGCGCGGCGTGTTCACGCAGCACTACGAGACGGATGCGCTCGACGCGTCCGTGCTGCTGATGGCGCTCACGCGCTTCCTGCCGCCGGACGACGAGCGCCTTCAGGCCACCGTGCTCGCGATCGCGGACGAGCTGACGGAGGACGGGCTCGTGCTGCGCTACCGGACCCATGAGACCGATGACGGCCTCGCGGGCGAGGAGGGCAGCTTCACGATCTGCTCGTTCTGGCTCGTCTCGGCGCTGGTCGAGATCCAGGAGGTCGAGCGCGCGCGCGACCTCTGCGGCAAGCTGCTCGGCTACGCGAGCCCGCTCGGGCTCTACGCCGAGGAGATCGACCCGCGCTCGGGGCGCCACCTCGGCAACTTCCCGCAGGCGTTCACGCACCTGGCCCTGATCAACGCGGTCATGCACGTGATCCGCGCCGATCAGGGCCTCGAGTCCGGCAGCCTCATGCTCGATCGCGAGCTCGCCCGCCAGCGCTCCGTGGACTGAGCGCTCAGCGCACGCGCAGGCGCAGGGTCCGCCTGGCCGAGCTGTTGCCGGCGGCGTCCGTGGCCACCACCGTGAGCCGGTAGCGGCCGTCGCGGAGCGCGCGCCGGCCGAGCCGTGCCGAGTTGGCGCCGGCGCTGCCCGAGATGCGGATCACGCGGGCGCGCCTCGTCCCGCGGCGCTTCACCCGCACGGTGACCCGGGCGGCCTCCGAGAGGCGGAAGCGAACGCGCCGCGGCCCGGCCCGCAGGCCGCCGACGAGCGGGGCCACGGAGTCCGTGCCGGCGCCGGTCGGCGGCTGCTGAGGCTGCTGGGGCTGCGGATCGCCCGCTGGGCCGGTCACCAGCACCTGCTTCGCACGGTGTCGCTCGAGCCGCCCGGGTCCGTCACGGTCAGCTCGACCGTGTGCGTGCCGCCCGTGGCGAACGTGTGCGGCAGCTGGACGCCCTGGCCCACGGGGACGCCGTCGACCTTCCAGGCGAAGGTGGAGGCGAGCTCGTCCCCGTGATCCGCGTCCTTCGACGGCGCGGCCGAGAACGTGGCCTGCTGTCCCGCCACGGGCGCGGCGGGTGTGACCGTGAGGTCCGCCTCGGGCGCGGTGCGCTGGTACTCGTAGGCGCCCATGTCGGAGCGCGCGCCGCCGGCGCCGTCGCCGTCGACCGTGCGGGTGAGCCCGTCCTTGTCCTCGGTGAGCGAGTCGGTCGGGTCGGCGGCGTCGATCAACGCCGAGCCGCCCTTGAGGCGGAAGTTCTTCACGAGGCCGCCCGTGCTCACGAACTCGGGCGCCGCGCTGCTGTTGCCGGTCGAGGTGTTGAGCTGTCCGGGCCCGCCGAAGTCCGTCGTGGCGCCGCCGCCCCAGGTGGAGAAGCGCATCGTCAGGTTGGCCGCGATCATCTCGCTGTAGCGCGAGAGCGCGGTCGGGTAGCCGGTCACGATCGAGTTGGCGACAGTCGCCGTTGCCGTCGACCCGGCGCTTCCGGCGCTGACCGCCACTCCCGTCCCGGTGCCCGAGCCCACCACCGTCAGATGGCTCGCCGACAGCTGACCGCCGGTCAGGACGGAGACTCCCTGCGCCTGGTCGTGGTCCCCGGTGGCTGGATCACCGAGTTGGCGATCCCGATCGAGCCTCCCGCCGGCCGTGATGCCCGAGCGCGTCGCGCCGATGTAGAGCCGCGACGCCTGAACGGATCTTGCCGCTGAGCGCGTGTAGACCGAAGAGCGAGGTGATCACGGTGTTGCTCAGCGAGGCTCCCGTGACCGCGAGCGTCTCGGCCCCCCATCCGGGCGAGATCAGCGTGGCCCCCGCGGAACGAACCGCCGTCGAGCAGGCGCAGCGCGGAGGTGTCGCTGTTTGTGCCCGTTCCGCGGACGCGCACGCCCTCCGCGATGCCCCCGAGCCGGAAGCCCAGCTGGACGTCGTTGCCGTATCGTGATCTCGAGGTCCTCGACTCGCGACGTGCTGTTGCCGTCGACGATCGCAGGATCGGACAGGGTGGACTGGATCACGGTCTGGTCCCGGCCCGCTCCGATGATCGTGACCCTCTCGGGGTCGACATAGGAGAGGCCTCCGGCATAGGGGGTCGCCTTGGCTCCGATGCGAACCGTGTCCGCCTGGTTGTTGAAGGCCGCGATGTCGAGCGCCTCCTGCGGCGTGCTGACATCGGTTCCGGTGCAGGTCGGCAGGTTGACGCAGAAGGTCTCGGCGCTCGCGGCCGCAGGTGCGCCGAGAGCGGCGCACAGCGAGAGGGCGAGCGTAGGAGCGAGCTTGTTCATGACGGCCTCACGGGATAGGCACCAAGCGAACCTGGGTGGGCTCGGTGCGGCGGGCGACGAGTGGGGAAGCAGTGCGAGAGCCTCGTGGCGGTCGATCGCGTCGATCCGCCACCAGATCTCGTGGCCGCCCTCTACGCATGACGAGATGGTGGGGTGATGGCGCAGCGGGCTCTCGAAGCCCTTCCACGCGGCGTAGGCCGCAGCGCACTCGTGCGGCGCGTGCCGGTGCCGGAGCAGGAAGGACCTCATGCATCCAGACTGCCGCGCGACATGCCCATCCCGCATCAGGGGGGCACCCTCAGCCGCGACCCTGAACCGCGGAGCCGGCGCTAGAGGCGGGCGTCGACCACCATCGCGGCGAACAGCGCTGCGAGGTACGCGAGCGAGTACAGGTAGAGCCGCAGCGCCGTGCGCCGGTCCGCGTTTCGCATCAGCCGCCAGGCGCCGTAGATGAACAGCGCGCCGAGCCCGACGGACGCGACGAGGTAGGTGGGCCCGAAGGCGCCCGCGCAGAACGGAAGCTGCGAGACCGCGTAGAGCAGGACCGTGTAGAGCAGGATCTGGCGGCGCGTCTCGCGCTCCCCGCGCACCACGGGCAGCATCGGCACCCCGGCCCGTGCGTACTCGTCCTTCATCAGGAGCGAGAGCGCCCAGAAGTGCGGCGGGGTCCAGAAGAAGATGATCGCGAACAGGTAGATCGGGGTTCCGGTGAGCCCGCCGGTCACGGCCGCCCAGGCCACGAGCGGAGGCACCGCCCCGGCCGCGCCGCCGATGACGATGTTCTGGGGCGTCGAGCGCTTCAGCCAGAGGGTGTAGACGAACACGTAGCCGAGCAGTCCCGACAGCGAGAGGCAGGCCGCGAGCAGGTTGACCGTGGCCGCGAGCAGCACGAACGCGGCGACACCGAGGACGATGCCGAACCAGAGCGCCGCGGCGGGCGAGACCCGCCCCGAGGCCACCGGGCGGTCGGCCGTGCGCTTCATCATGCGGTCGAGGTCGCGGTCGAGGCAGTGGTTGATCGCGCCCGCGCCGCCGGCCGACAGCGCGCCGCCGAGACAGGTGAGCAGAACGAGCGAGAGCGAGGGATCGCCGGCCACGTACATCGTGGTGACCGTGGTGAAGAGCAGCAGCGACTGCACCTTCGGCTTGGTCATCTCGAAGTAGTCCGAGACGACCGTGCGCCAGCCCGTGCGGGCCGTGGCGCGGCTCGTGGCCCCGAGGGCGCCGCCGCTCACGCGGTGAGCACCTCCGCCCGTCCGGGCGCGCGCTCGCGCGCGGGCGAGACCTGCATGGTCATCGCGAGGGAGGTGACCCAGAGCAGGGTGCCGAGGGCGAGGTGGAGCAGGATCAGCAGTTCATATTCCTCGAGCCAGACGTTCAGGGCGCCAACGAGTATCTGCACTCCGAGCAGAGAGAGCAAGGTCCAGGCGTAGCGCCTCGCCACCCCGCGCCGCAGCGCGACGACCGCGAACGCGATCACGAACAGCGACGCGATGTACATGAACGCCCGGTGGGTGAGGTGGATGTCCACGAGCTCGGCGCGGCCGAACGGCATGAACTCGCCGTTGCAGGTGGGGAACTGCTTGCCGCAGGCGTGGTGCGCGCCCATGCCGAGCTGATAGTCGGTGCGGCCGTAGTTCTGGGTCCCGGCCATGTAGCCGCCGGCCACGATCGTGCACAGCACGAGCCCTGTGGCGACCATGCCGAGCACGCGCAGGCGCGGGCCGCCGCCGTCCTCCGGCTGCGTCTCGCTCGTGACGCGCACGATGTAGAGCAGCAGGCCGAGCAGCAGCATCGCGAGGCCGAGGTGCGCGGCGACGTACACCTCCTCGAGGTTCTCCTCGACGGTCGCGCCGCCGAGCGCGCCCTGGATGGCCACGCCGACGAGCAGGAGCGCGGTGGCCCAGCGCAGGTGGCGGTAGCTCGTCCGCCAGGCCATCACGAACAGGGCGAGGATCATGAAGCCGACGACGATCGCGAGGACGCGGTGCGTGTACTCGACGATCGAGTTGAGGTCGACGCCCGGCACCACGTCGCCGTTGCAGAACGGCCAGCCATGGAAACCAGAGCCCGCGGGCCCGCAGCCGAGGCCGGAGTCGGAGACACGCACGACGCCGCCCACGATGATGAGCAGGAACGTCGCGGCGAAGGTCGCTATCGCTAGGCGGCGCACGGCGAGGTCAGGCTAGCGCCCGTCTAGACCCCTCGGGTAGCCACGGGCTGGGCCGATGTCTCGACCGCCTTGGCGGCCGCGGCCACCTCGCGGCGGATGTCCTTCATCGGCTCGACGCTGCGCACGCGCGGGATCACGTCGAAGTTGTTGGCGGGCGGCGGCGAGCTCGTGAACCACTCGAGCGTGTTGCCGTGCCACGGGTCGTTTCCGGCCGGCTTGCCCTTCTTCACGCTGATCACGATGTTCAGGAACGTCAGCACCACGCCGACGCCGAGGATGAACGACCCGATCGTCGAGATCAGGTTGTAGGTCTCGACGTTCAACAGCGGCGAGTAGTCGTAGACCCGTCGCGGCATGCCCGACAGGCCCGCCGAGTGCTGGATCAGGAAGGTCACGTTGAAGCCGACGAACATCAGCCAGAACGACCACTTGCCGAGGGTCTCGCTGAGCATCCGGCCGCTCATCTTCGGGAACCAGTAGTAGATCCCGGCGAAGAAGCCGAACACGCCGCCGCCGAAGATCGTGTAGTGGAAGTGCGCGACCACGAAGTAGGTGTCGTGCAGCTGCCAGTCGACCGGGAAGATCGCGAGCTGGATCCCGGAGATGCCGCCGATCACGAACAGCGCGGGGAGCGCGGCGGCGAACATCAGCGGCGTCTTGAACACGATCGAGCCGCGCCAGAGCGTGGCGATCCAGTTGAAGATCTTGATGCCGGTCGGCACCGCGATCGTGAACGACGCAAGCATGAAGAACGCGAGCACGACCGTCGCGGTGGGCGTCGTGAACATGTGGTGCGCCCACACGAGCAGGCCGAGGAACGCGATCGCCACCGTGGCCGCCGCGATCGCCTTGTAGCCGAAGATCGGCTTGCGCGAGAACACCGGCAGGATCTCCGAGATCATCCCGAAGGCGGGCAGCACCATGATGTAGACCTCCGGGTGCCCGAAGAACCAGAACATGTGCTGCCAGAGCAGCGGGTCGCCTCCGCCGGCCGGGTCGAAGAAGGCGGTTCCGAAGTGGCGGTCGGTCAGCAGCATCGTGACGGCCGCGGCGACCGTCGGCAGCGCGGCGATCAGCAGGTAGCTGAACACGAGGATCGACCAGACGAACAGCGGCATGCGGCCCCAGCTCATGCCGGGGGCGCGCATGTTGTGGATGGTCGCCACGAAGTTGATCGCTCCCACGAGCGACGAGATGCCCGTCAGGTGGATCAGGAAGATCCACGCGTCGACCCCTCCACTCGGTGAGTAGAGGTCGTCCGACAGCGGCGCGTACATGGTCCAGCCCGCCTGCGGAGGCTCGAAGAAGAGCGAGCAGTAGAAGGCCATGCCGCCGAACAGAGTCAGCCAGTACGAGAGGGCGTTCAGCTTCGGGAACGCCATGTCCCGCGCCCCGATCATGAGCGGCACGAGGTAGTTCCCGAAGCCCGCGATCAGCGGGATCACGAACAGGAACACCATCGTGGTGCCGTGCATCGTCACGAGCCCGTTGTAGGTCTCGGGCGAGACGAGCGTGTTCTCCGCCTGAGAGAGCTGCAGGCGCATGATGAGCGCCTCGACTCCGCCCATCAGCATGAACACGAAGGCGGTGGCGATGTAGAGGATCCCGATCTTCTTGTGATCGGTGGTGGTGAGCCAGGCCAGCCAGCCGCGCTGCGGCGGCTTCAGGCCGTGCAGGATCACCTCCGGGCGTGCCACCCGCCTGCGTGTCGCGCTACCGGCTTCCACTACTCCCCTTCACTCGATTCACGTTCCTCGCGCTGCGCGGCGAGGTCCTCGGCCGACTGCTTGATCTCCTCGCGCGTGCGCTCGGCCCACGCCTCGAACTCGTCGGGCGAGACCGCCCGCACGGAGGCGCGCATGTCCGCGTGCCCCGCGCCGCAGAGCTCCGCGCACTGGCCGAAGAAGCTCGTGCCCTCCTGGCTCGCCGGGATCTTGAACCAGGTCTCGTTCACGTGGCCCGGCACGCCGTCGACCTTGCCGCCGAGCTTGGGGATCCACCACGAGTGGATCACGTCGGACGCGGTCACCTCGAGCACGACGGTCGTGTCCACAGGGACGACCATCTCGTAGTAGGAGAAGAGCTTGTCCCCGCCCGCGTAGTCGTAGCGCCACAGGTACTGCTGCCCGTTGACCCCGATCCGCAGGATCGGCCCGCCGGAGCGCGGCGGCGGGGGCTGGTCGATCGACGCAAAGCGGATCTGCTCGGCGCGCAGGCCGTTCGGGCCGGATGGCGGCGGGTTCTCGATGTCGGGCAGGTAGACGAAGGTGACCACCGTCAGCACGACCAGGATCAGGGCCGCTCCAACGGTCCAGCCGATCTCGAGCGGCGTGTTGCCGCGGATCTGCTGCGCCTCCGGTCCGCCGCGGCGGGCCCGGTAGCGGATCAGGGAGTAGATCAGCGTGCCCTCGACACCGATGAAGACCACGAGCCCGATGTAGAGCGTGATCTTGTAGAGCGTGTCGATGTCCTCGGCCTGCGGTGAGCCGCCGGACTCCGGCGTGATGGCGTCGGCCAGCGCGCCCGGCGCGAAGGCGAGCATGGCGAGCAGCGCTGCGGCGAGCGCTGCCAGCAGGGCAAGGTGAGTCCGCCTAGGCAAGGCGCGCGAGATCATATCCCCGGCGGCGACGGCGGCTCCACTTCGTGCCGCCCGTTACGCGGGGCCCCTAGTGGCCCTGGAAGGCGGGATCGCGCTTCTCCACGAAGGCGAGCACGCCCTCCTGGAAGTCCTTCGTTCGGGCGAGCTCGTGCTGGAGCTCCGCCTCGAGGTCGAGCTGGGCGTCGAGGTCCGGATACAGCATCCGGTTGAGCGCCCGCTTCGACGCCGCGTAGGAGAGGGTGGGTCCGGCGGCCATCCTGGTCGCGAGCTCGCTCGCGCGGGCCTCGAGCTCGCCATCCGGGTGGACCGCGTTGACGAGGCCCCACTCGAGGGCCTTGGCCGCCGGAACGCGCTCGCCCAGGAGCGCCATCTCGAACGCCCGCGCCTTGCCCGCCGCGGCAGGGACGAACAGCGTCGAGCCGCCGTCCGGCATCAGGCCGATGTTCACGAACGCGAGTCCGAAGAAGGCCGAGTCGGCGGCGAGAATGAGGTCGCAGGCGAAGGCGAGCGACGCGCCGATGCCGACCGCGGGCCCGTTGACGGCGGCGATCACGGGCTTCGGCAGCCGGCGCACGGCGGCGATGATCGGGTGGTAGACCTCGAGCAGCTCCTTGCGGACGTCGGGCATGCCGTCGTCCGGATGCGGGTCGAAGCCGGCCTTGAGGTCGGCGCCCGACGAGAAGCCGCGGCCCGCGCCGGTGATCAGCACGGCGCGCACGGAGGAGTCGGCCGCGTCCTCGGTCACGACCTGCTTCAGCTCCTGGCCGAACTCACCGGTCCAGGCGTTCAGCGAGTCGGGCCGGTTCAGCGTGAGGCGCCCGATCCCGTCACGCGGCTCCCATATCAAGGTCTCGTAGCTCACGCGGCGGAGCGTACTGCCGCGACGAGCTCGGCCACGCCGCGAGCGATGGCGGGTTCGGCGATTCGCCCATAGCCGAGCAGGAGGGCGGCCGGCCGCGGCTCGACCGCGTGCTCCGCGATGCCCGCGAGCGCGATCCCGCGCTCGACCGCCGCGGCGATGCACGCGTCCTCGTCGACTCCCTCGGGGAGCCCCACGACGAGGTGCAGGCCGGCGGCGACGCCCTCCACGGTCGCCTCCGGCATCAGCTCCGCGAGCGCCTCGACGAGCGCGTCGCGGCGCGCGCGGTAGACCACTCGCGTGCGCCTCAGGTGGCGATCGAGCTCGCCGCGCTCGAGGAAGTCCGCGAGCGCGAGCTGCTCGACAACCGGCGTGCCGAGGTCGTCGCGGCGCTTGGCGGCCACGAGCTCCTCCGCGAACGTGAGCGGGCGCGGCGATCCAGCCGAGGCGCAGGCCGGGCGCGAGGGTCTTCGAGACGGAGCCCGCGTATGCCACGTGGTCGGGCGCGAGGCCCTGCACGGCGCCGACCGGGGCGCGGTCGTAGCGGTACTCCGGGTCGTAGTCGTCCTCGAGCACGATCGCGCCCGCCTCCGCGGCCCAGTCGACGAGCGCGGCGCGTCGCGCGGGGGAGAGCACCACGCCGAGCGGGAACTGGTGGGCGGGGGTGACGATCACGGCATCGAGCGGGCCCGCCGCCCCGAGCAGGTCGACCCGGAGGCCCTCGGCGTCGACCGGCACTCCCACCACCTCGACGCCGCCCGAGGCGAGCTGGGTGCGTCCGGGGCCGCTCGACGGGTCCTCGGCGGCCATCCTCGCCGTGCGGCCGGTCCTCGCCGCCCGGCCGGCCAGCACGCGGCCGAACAGCGCCATCCCCTGCGCCATGCCGGAGGTGACGACCGTTCGCTCGGGGTCGATCGCGGCGCCGCGCACCCGGCCGAGATACGCGGCGAGCGCGTTGCGCAGCTCGGGCGCGCCGCGCGGATCGCCGTAGTCGAACCGGGCGTCGGGAGCGTCGCGAAGGGCTCGCCGCAGCGACGCGAGCCAGGCGGCCCGCGGGAACAGCGACACGTCCGGGCCGCCCGGGCGGAAGTCGTAGCGCGGCGGCCGCTCGCTCGGCAGCGGCTCCTGCGGCGGCCGGGCGCCCGCCGGGGCGGCGGCCACGCGTGTCGGGCCGCCCTGGCGCGCCACGAGGTAGCCCTCGGCCACGAGCTGCGCGTAGGCCTCGACCACCACGCCCCTCGACACCCCGAGCTCGCGGGCGAGCCCGCGCGTGGAGGGCACCGCGACCCCCGCGGCGAGCCGCCCGCCGCGGACGGCGTCGCGAAGCTGCAGCTCGATCTGGGCCCGCAGCGGCCGGCGCCGGTCGAGCGAGAGGAGGAGGTCCGTCACGGTGACGCCGCGAGCGCCAACTGGTCCGGTTCACAGCACTTCACTGGTCCTTCCGGAATACCACTTCGCCCGTACGGTAGCCGGGATGAGCCCGACGATCCGAGGAGCACTGCTCGCCTCAACGGCGCTCGCGCTGGTCGGCTCGCTCGTGGCGGCGTCCGATGCCGTCGAGGGCTATCCGCTCCCCGAGGGCCAGTTCTTTCGCTACCTGATCGCGGCGGCGATCCTGCTGGCGATCGCGCGTGGGCGGCTGCCGCGGCTCACGCGGCGCGAGCTGCTCGGGATGTCCGCGCTCGCGGCCACCGGGCTCGTTCTCTTCAACCTCTTCGTGATCGAGGGCGTTCGCGAGACGGATCCCGCGACGGTCGGCGTGATCGTGGGCTGCGTCCCGGTCGTGCTCGCGATCGCGGCGCCGCTGCTCGAGCGGCGTCCGATCAGCGGACGCGTGCTGCTCGCCGGCGTCGTGGTCTCCCTCGGCGCCGCGGGCGTGCAGTGGGCCGATGGCGGGATCACGTGGCTCGGCCTCGGCCTCGCGCTCGGCGCCCTCGCCTGCGAGGCCTCCTTCTCGCTGTTCGCCGCGCCCCACCTGGAGCGGCTCGGGCCCCTCGCGGTGTCGACCTACGCGTGCCTGCTGGCGTTGCCGATGCTCGCCGCCTGGAGCGTCGTGGCGGGCGGGGTCGAGGTGCCCGCGCCGAGCGGGAGCGAGCTCACCGCGCTCGTCTACCTCGGCGCCGCCGTGACAACCGGCGGGTTCGTGTGCTGGTACACGGCCGTCGGGCTGCTCGGCGTCGAGCGCGCGGGGCTCTTCTCGGGCGTCCTCCCGGTGAGCGCCCTGCGTGTGCTCCGCGGCGCTCGGATTCGCGGAGGTCACGCCGGAGCGGATCGCGGCCGTCGCCGTGGTCGTTGCCGGCATCACACTCGGCGTCGCGGCGCCGCGCGCCTCCTCCTTGCGCGCGCTATCGCCGAGTGGTTGAGTTCAGCGCGCCGAAAACCGAAAACCGCGTCTGGATTGGCTCCCAGGCACCGACTGCCTTTGCTCCCAACAGAAGGAGGGTGTGGTGGCCACTACCAAGACCGCGCCGACGGACCGCTCGAAGAACGATGGTCCCGTCGACGAGGCGGTCCTCGAGCAGATCCTCGCCGCGCTGACGGCCGCCGGGGAGGGGGACTTCTCGAAGCGCCTGTCCACCCGCCGCAAGGGTGTCGTGGGGGAGATCGGCCGCGCCTACAACGCGCTCGTCGCGCGCAACGCCGAGATGGAGAAGGAGCTCGCGCGGATGCGCCGCGTCATCGGCCGCGAGGGTCGCATGGACCAGCGCGCCGTGCTCGGCGACGCCGGCGGTAGCTGGGCCTCGAGCATCGAGTCGCTCAACGCGCTGATCGACGACCTCGTGCGCCCCACCACCGAGGTGGCGTCCGTGCTCGAGGCGGTCGCCGACGGCGACCTCGACCGCAAGATGGCGCTGACGATCGAGGGCCAGCCGGTCAAGGGCGAGTTCCTGCGCATCGGCACCACGGTGAACACGATGGTCGACCAGCTCTCCTCGTTCGCGGACGAGGTCACGCGCGTGGCGCGCGAGGTCGGCACCGAGGGCAAGCTCGGCGGCCAGGCCGAGGTCAAGGGCGTATCGGGGACCTGGCGCGACCTCACCGAGTCGGTGAACCTGATGGCCAACAACCTGACCGACCAGGTGCGCGGCATCGCCGAGGTGACCACCGCCGTCGCCCAGGGCGACCTGTCGAAGAAGATCACGGTCGAGGCCAAGGGCGAGGTGGCCACCCTCGCCGACACGATCAACACGATGGTCGACCAGCTCTCGTCCTTCGCGGACGAGGTCACGCGCGTGGCGCGCGAGGTCGGCACCGAGGGCAAGCTCGGCGGCCAGGCCGAGGTCGAGGGCGTGTCGGGCACCTGGCGCGACCTGACCGAGAACGTCAACTCGATGGCGTCGAACCTCACCGACCAGGTCCGCAACATCTCCTTCGTGGCCCAGGCCGTGGCCCAGGGAGACCTCTCTCAGAAGATCACGGTCGAGGCGAAGGGCGAGGTCGCGGAGCTCGCCGACACGATGAACGAGATGACGGACACGCTCGCGATCTTCGCCGACCAGGTGACGAGCGTGGCCCGCGAGGTGGGCACGGAGGGCAAGCTCGGCGGCCAGGCCGCGGTGCCGAACGTGTCGGGAACGTGGAAGGACCTCACGGAGTCCGTGAACCTGATGGCGTCGAACCTGACGAACCAGGTCCGCAACATCGCCCAGGTGACGACGGCGGTGGCCCAGGGCGACCTGACCCAGAAGGTGACGGTCGACGTCAAGGGCGAGATCCTCGAGCTGAAGAACACCGTCAACACGATGGTCGACCAGCTGTCCTCGTTCGCGGACGAGGTCACGCGCGTCGCGCGCGAGGTGGGAACGGACGGCAAGCTCGGCGGCCAGGCCGAGGTTCAGGGCGTCTCGGGCACCTGGCGC
Organism: uncultured Thermoleophilaceae bacterium; assembly: GCA_963808775.1. Classification (GTDB taxonomy): domain Bacteria; phylum Actinomycetota; class Thermoleophilia; order Solirubrobacterales; family Thermoleophilaceae; genus JACVRW01. The sequence goes on along the minus strand of CAWEGR010000004.1, from coordinate 45,829 downwards.
AGCCTCACCGAGTCGGTCAACTTCATGGCCTCGAACCTCACCGGCCAGGTGCGCTCGATCGCCCAGGTGTCGACGGCCGTGGCCGAGGGCGACCTGTCGCAGAAGATCCAGGTCGAGGCGAAGGGCGAGGTCGCGGCGCTCGCCGACACCATCAACAAGATGGTCGACCGCCTGCGCTCGTTCGCGGCGGAGGTCACGCGCGTCGCTCGCGAGGTGGGAACGGAGGGCAAGCTCGGCGGCCAGGCTGAGGTCGAGGACGTCTCCGGCACCTGGCGCGGCCTCACCGAGAACGTGAACTCGATGGCGTCGAACCTGACCGATCAGGTCCGCAACATCGCCGAGGTCACGACCGCCGTCGCCAACGGCGACCTGTCGAAGAAGATCACCGTCGACGCCAAGGGCGAGATCCTCGAGGTCAAGAACACCGTCAACACGATGGTGGACCAGCTCAACTCCTTCGCCGCCGAGGTCACGCGCGTGTCGAAGGAGGTCGGGACCGAGGGGGAGCTGGGCGGCCAGGCCGAGGTGGCAGACGTGTCCGGCACCTGGCGGGCGCTCACCGAGTCCGTGAACTCGATGGCGTCGAACCTGACGGACCAGGTCCGCAACATCTCGCAGGTGGCCCAGGCCGTGGCCCGAGGCGACCTGACGCAGAAGATCACGGTCGACGCCAAGGGCGAGATCCTCGAGCTGAAGGAGACCCTCAACACGATGGTCGACCAGCTCTCGAGCTTCGCCGACGAGGTCACGCGAGTGGCCAAGGAGGTCGGGACCGAGGGCAAGCTCGGCGGCCAGGCGCAGGTCGAGGGCGTGTCGGGAACGTGGCGAGGGCTCACGGAGAACGTGAACCAGCTCGCCTCGAACCTGACCACCCAGGTGCGCGCGATCGCCGAGGTGTCGACCGCCGTTACCCAGGGCGACCTGACCCGCTCGATCACCGTCGAGGCGTCCGGAGAGGTCGCGGACCTCTCGGACAACATCAACCAGATGATCGCCAACCTGCGCGAGACCACTCGCCAGAACGAGGAGCAGGACTGGCTCAAGACGAACCTGGCGCGGATCTCGGGCCTGATGCAGGGCCAGCGCGACCTCGAGACGGTCTCGCAGCTGATCATGTCCGAGCTGACGCCGGCGGTGATGGCGCAGCACGGCGCGTTCTTCCTCGCAGACCACGAGGAGGACGGCGGCGGCTACGAGCTGCGGCTGCTGGCGAGCTACGGCTACACGCGGCGCAAGTCGGTCGCGAACCGCTTCAAGCCGGGCGAGGGGCTCGTGGGCCAGGCGGCGCTCGAGCGGAAGCCGATCATGATCTCGGACCCGCCCGACGACTACGTCCAGATCAGCTCCGGCCTCGGCCACGCGGCGCCGCGCGACCTGATCGTCATCCCGGTGCTGTTCGAGGAGCAGGTGGTCGGGGTGATCGAGCTCGCGTCGTTCCGGCCCTTCAGCGAGATCATCCTGCAGTTCCTCGACCAGCTCACCGAGACGATCGGCGTGGTGCTGTCCACGATCATCGCCAACGTCCGCACCGAGGAGCTGCTCGCGCAGTCCCAGTCGCAGTCGCAGGAGCTCCAGCAGCAGTCGCAGGCGCTCCAGAACCAGCAGAACGAGCTGCAGGAGACGAACGACGAGCTCCAGGAGAAGGCGGAGCTGCTCGCGAGTCAGAACCGCGACATCGAGATCAAGAACCGCGAGATCGAGCTCGCGCGGCGCTCGCTCGAGGAGAAGGCGGAGCAGCTCGCGCTGTCCTCGAAGTACAAGAGCGAGTTCCTGGCGAACATGTCGCACGAGCTGCGCACGCCGCTCAACTCGCTGCTGATCCTGTCGAAGGTGCTGAGCTCGAACGAGACCGGCAACCTGAGCGGCAAGCAGGTCGATGCCGCGCAGACGATCCACAACGCGGGCTCCGACCTGCTCGCCCTGATCAACGACATCCTCGACCTCTCGAAGGTCGAGGCGGGCAAGATGGACGTGCACGCGAGCCGCACCTCGCTGGCCGCGGTGCGCGACTACGTCGAGCGCTCGTTCCGGCCGGTGGCCGACGAGCGCGGGCTCGACTTCGAGATCGAGCTGGCGGAGGGCGCGCCCCCCGCGATCGAGACGGACGAGCAGCGTCTCCAGCAGGTGCTCAAGAACCTGCTCTCGAACGCGTTCAAGTTCACGGAGCGCGGTTCCGTCAAGCTCACCGTCTCGCCCGCGGACGACGGCGCCGTGGCCTTCGCCGTGTCCGACACGGGCATCGGGATCCCGCCCGACAAGCTGCGCCTCATCTTCGAGGCGTTCCAGCAGGCCGAGGGCTCGATCAGCCGCCGCTTCGGCGGGACCGGGCTCGGACTCTCGATCAGCCGCGAGATCGCGCGCCTGCTGGGCGGGGGGATCCAGGTTGAGAGCACGGAGGGGGAGGGGGCCACGTTCACGCTGCTGCTGCCTGGGCGCTTCCGCGCGCCCGAGATGCCCGGGGAGCTGCCCGAGCCGCCGGTGACGCGGGAGGCGATCGAGCTCGGGAACGGCGGCCGCCGGCGCCAGGCGGTCGCGCTGCCCGAGCAGCTCACGGACGACCGCGCGGAGCTGTCGCCCGGCGACCGGATCGCGCTCGTCATGAGCGAGGACCGCGAGCTCGCGCGTGAGGCCGTCGAGGCGGCGCACGACGCGGACTTCAAGTGCCTGCTCGCCGTACGCGGCGACGCCGGGCTCGCACTCGTGCACGAGTTCATGCCGGAGGCCGTGGTGCTCTCACGGGAGCTGCCGCAGCTCCAGGGCGACGCGGTGCTCGAGCACCTGAAGCGCCACCCGGAGACACGCCACATCCCCGTCTTCATGCTCTCGGAGCAGGAGGGGATCGAGCACGACGCGCGGATGGCGGGCGCCCTCGGGGTGGCCACGAAGCCGATCGACCGCAAGGCGCTCGGCGGCGTCTTCGACGAGCTCGGCCGCTTCCTCGACAGGCGCATCGGGGCGGTGCTCGTGGTGGAGGACGACCAGCGCGAGCGCGACGCCCTGATCGATCTGATCGGAGGCCCCGACGTCAGGGTCGTGGGCGCCTCGACGCGCGAGCAGGCGCTGCTCGAGCTCGACGCCGGCCAGTTCGACTGCATCGTGCTGGACCTCGGCCTCGAGGACGGCTCGGGCTTCCAGCTGCTCGAGCGCATCAAGCGCGCGAAGCGCTTCCGGAACCTGCCGGTGATCATCCACACCGGCCGCGACCTCACCCCGAAGGAGGAGGAGCGTCTCGGCCGCTACGCGGAGTCGATCATCGTCAAGGACGCACGCTCACCGGAGCGGCTGCTCGACGAGACGGCGCTCTACCTGCACCGCGCGGAGTCTCGCCTGCCCGCCGACCAGCGGCGGATGCTCGAGCAGCTGCGCACCTCGGACGAGGTGTTCGAGGGCAAGAAGGTCCTGATCGTCGACGACGACGTGCGCAACGTGTTCGCGCTCACGAGCGTCTTCGAGCGGCGCGGGATGGAGGTGCTGTTCGCGGAGAACGGCCGCGACGGGATCGACGCGCTGCGCCGCAATCCCGACGTCTCGCTCGTCCTGATGGACATCATGATGCCGGAGATGGACGGCTACGAGGCCACGCGCGCCGTCCGCGAGATGCCGGAGTTCGAGCACCTCCCGATCGTGGCCCTGACGGCGAAGGCAATGAAGGGCGACCGCGAGAAGAGCATCGCCTCGGGTGCGTCCGACTACATCACGAAGCCGGTCGACGTCGACCAGCTCCTGTCGCTCATGAGGGTCTGGCTGCATAGGTGAGGCGGGACGCCGGCATCCTCGTCGTCGACGACCAGCCCGAGTCGCTGCAGGCGCTCGAGGCGCTGCTCGAGCCGCTCGGGCGCCGGGTCGTGACGGCGCGGTCCGGCGAGGAGGCGCTGCGCCGGCTGCTCGACGACGACTTCGGCGTGATCGTCATGGACGTGCGGATGCCGGGGCTCGACGGCTTCGAGACCGTCGAGTTGATCAAGCGCCGGCGTCGCCACCAGGACACGGCGGTGGTGTTCCTGACGGCGGGGGACGCGGACGCCGAGCAGATCTCGCGCGGCTATTCGGCAGGGGCGGTCGACTACATCGTCAAGCCCGTCGACACCGAGGTGCTGCGCTCGAAGGTCGAGATGCTGCTCGCGCTGGCCGAGAAGAACGCCGAGCTGCGCGAGTCCGAGCAGCGTTTCCGGGCGGCCTTCGAGGACGCCCCGATCGGCGTGGGCCTGTCGACGCTCGACGGCAACTGGATCGAGGTGAACACGGCCCTCTGCGACATGGTCGGCCTCTCTCACCTGCAGCTCCTGCAGCAGCCGCTCTGGGAGCTCTGGCATCCGGACGATCGAGAGCGCGAGCGCGAGGCGCTCGCCCGGCTGCTCGGCGACGGGTCGCGCTCGCACCGCGCCGAGGTCCGCTTCACGCGCCACGACGGCACGCTCGGGCATGCCATCGTGAACGTGTCCGCGCCATCCGATGGGCTCGACCGCCCGGGACACCTGATCTGGCAGGTGCTGGACGTGACCGAGGAGCGGCGCTCGACCACAGAGCGCGCCGCGCGGGCCGAGGCGGAGGCCGTGGCGGACACGCTCGGCCGGCTCCAGCAGGTCACCGAGACCGCGCTCGAGCACCTCGAGCTGCGCGAGCTAGCGGCGCGCCTCGTCGAGGGCCTGCGGGACGTGTTCGACGCCGACGTCGCCCGCATCCTGCTGTTCGAGGAGCATGGCGACGTGGCGGCGCTGCGGGTGGCGGCGGCCGCCGGGCTCGACGGCACGAGAGCGGGCGACGAAGCGCCGCTGACCGACATCCTCGAGCGCGTGATCGACGGGGGCCTGCCGGTGACGGTGGCCGACCTGCCGGGCGGCGCGGGGCTCGACCCGGACGTGATCCTCGCGGGGGTCGAGACCGTGATGGCGGCACCGCTTCGCGTGTCCGGTCGCGCGGCGGGCGTCATCGAGCTCGGGCACGCGTCGCCACGCCGCTTCGACGGGGGCGACGAGCGGCTGCTGGCGCTGATGGCCGACCGCGCCGGTCTCGCGGTCGAGCATGCGCGGGCGTACGAGCGCGAGCTCAGCACGGTCGAGGCGCTCCAGCGCAGCCTGCTGCCGGACAGCCTGCCGCGCCGCGAGCGGCTCCAGATCGCGGCGCGCTACATGCCGGGAGGCGCGGACGTGGGCGGCGACTGGTACGACGCGCTCGAGCTCGAGGGGGGCCGCCTCGGCGTTGCGATGGGCGACGTGGTCGGCCACGGCCTGGCGGCGGCGTCGTTCATGGGCCAGCTCCGGCACGCCGCGCGCGCGTACGCGCTCGAGGGCCACTCGCCCGCGCTCGTCCTCGACCGCCTCGACAGCCTCGTGCGCAGCCTCGACGGCGGACAGATGGCGACGCTCGCCTACGTGGTGGTCGAGCCCGACCTGGCGTCGGCGCGCATCGCCAGCGCGGGCCACGTGCCGCCGCTCCTGATCGGCCCGGATGGCCACGCGAGCTATGTGGACGTGACGCCCGACCCGCCGCTCGGCGTGTTCGAGAGCGCAGCGCATGGCGAGTTCGAGCTGGCGATCGAGCCCGGCTCCACGCTGGTCCTCTACACGGACGGGCTCGTCGAGGAGCGCGGGGTCTCGATCGACGTCGGACTCGACGCCCTGCGCGAGGCGGCGGAGCGGCCCGGAGACCCGGAGGAGCTCTGCGACCGCCTGGTGGAGGCGATGCTGGCGCTCCACCCCGCGAACGACGACATCGCCGTGCTCGCCCTGCGCGCGCTGCCCGCCGCGCCCGCGCCGCTGCACCTCGAGCTGCGCTCGGATCCCAACCTGCTCGCCTCGATGCGGCACGAGCTCTGCAGCTGGCTGCGCGCCGCCGGCGCGGGCAGCGAGGACCTCGACGTCGTGCAGCTCGCGGCGAGCGAGGCGTGCGCGAACGCCATCGAGCACGGCTCTCCGGGCGGCGGCGGGACCTTCTCGCTCGACGCGCGGCTCGAAGGACCGCAGCTGTCGCTCGAGATCGCGGACGCCGGCTCGTGGATCGAGCGCCCCGACGGCCCGCTGCCCGACCGCGGGCACGGCCTCCAGCTCATGCGCGCGCTCATGGACGACGTGGACGTCGAGCGCGAGCAGGACGGCACGCGCGTGCGGCTCGCGCGGACGCTTGCCTGCCACGATGGGTCGCCGTGCTCCTCGACTCGATCGAATGGCTCGGTCATTCCGGCTTCCGCGTCCGCGTTGGACGAGCCGTCGTCTACATAGACCCCTACCGCGTGGCCGGACGACGCCCCGCCGGCCGACCTGATCCTCGTCACCCACGGGCACTACGACCACTTCTCGCCGCAGGACGTCGAGCGGCTCACCACCCGGGCCACGTGGCTCGTCGGCCCGGCGGCGGTCGCGGAGCGTGTGAGCGGGCAGGTGCATTCGATCGCGCCGGGGGAGGTCCTCGAGGACGAGCTCGTGCGCGGCGTGCACGTGGCGGCGATCGCGGCGTACAACACCTCGAAGCGCGGGCCGGACGGCGAGCCCTTCCACCCGCGCGAGGCCGGCTGGGTGGGCTACGAGGTCAACGTGCGGGGGGAGCGGCTTTACCATTCCGGCGACACCGACGTGATCCCCGAGATGGACAGCGTGACCGGCGTGGACGTGGCTCTGCTCCCGGTCAGCGGGACGTACGTCATGACCCCGCAGGAGGCCGCCGAGGCCGCCCGGCGGATCCAGCCGAGGGTCGCGGTACCCGATGCACTGGGGCGAGCATCTCGGGACGATGGACGACGCCCGCGCCTTCGCCGAGCGGGCCGACGTGGAGGTGCGGATCATGGAGAAGGTGGCTTGAAGGCGCCGCTCGAGCGGATCGCGGAGCGCGAGCCCGAGCTGGCGGCGCGGCTGGCGCTGATGGCGCTGCCGGCGGCGGCCGCGCGGATCCCTGGGGAGCTCGAGTACGTGCTGGAGCTGCACGACCTCGGCACCCACCGAGTCTCGATCTCCGAGCGGACGCGCCTCGGTCTTGCCGAGAACGGCGGGCAGCCAGGGGAGCGGCCCCACCCGATTTCCTGCTCGACACCGATCCCGCCACCTTCGCCGCTCTCGCGAGCGGCTCCTCCGGTCCGCTGGGGTTGATGCTGCGCGGTCGCCTGCGCGTGCGCGGCAAGCGCCGGCGCGCCCTGCGCCTGCGGCACATGGCGAACGGGCAGCCCTCGCTCGCCGACGTCGTCGAGGCCGGCGGCACGCTCGATCCGGACCTGCTCTACCGGGCTCTGCCCTATCTGATCGACCCGGAGTGGACTCGCGGCCACGCGTTCATCGTGCGCTACTCGATCGCCGGCGAGGGCGACTGGTACGTGCACGTGCGCGACGGCGAGCAGCTCGAGGTCACGCGCGAGCTGCCCGAGGGCGTGGAGCCGACGGGCACGGCGCTCGTGGCGTCGCTCGACGCCTACCAGGGCATGGCGAGCGGGCGCATCTCGGCGGCGCAGGCGATGCAGGACCAGCTCACGAGGGTCGAGGGCGAGCTCCCGCCGATCACCCGGCTCGGCCGCTGGATCGCGCGCTCGCAGGGCGCCGACGATGCGGAGCTGGAGCGCGAGGCGGCGCAGCGGGCGCTGCTCGACTCGCGGGGGTCCATCTATTCGCCTTCTGACGATGCCGATTCGCTGCTCGATTACAGGCAGCTGTACGCACTGTGGGAACGGCAGCAGTGGAGGTCGACGGAGCTGGACTTCTCCGTTGATCGCGAGCACTGGGTCGTCACGCCGGGGCAGGCCCAGGAGGCGACGATCTGGTCTCTGAGCGCGTTCTACGTCGGGGAGGAGCGGGTGACCGCCGACCTCGCTCCGTTCCTGCTTGCCGCTCCGACGGGCGAGATCGAGCTGTTCCTCGCCACCCAGCTCGTCGACGAGGCCCGCCACGCCGCCTTCTTCGACCGCTACGGGGCGGAGGTTCTGTGCCTCTCCTCGGAGGACCTGCGCGGGCGGATCGCCGAGGTCGAGCAGGTGCTCACCTCGCCCTGGCGCGAGGTGTTCGACGACGGCCTGCGCGACGTTTCGAACCGCATCAAGGCCCGGCCCGACGACCTCGACCTGTTCGTCGAGGGCATCACGACCTACCACATGGTCGTCGAGGGCTTCCTCGCCGTGACCGGCCAGACGCTGATCCGCGACTACATGGTCGAGCACGGCATGTACCCCGGCTTCTGCGAGGGCTTCGGCCTCGTCGAGCGCGACGAGCACCGCCACGTGGCATTCGGCGTCCGCTTCCTGCGCGACGCGATCGCCGAGGACCCGCGCCACCGCGAGACCGTCGAGCGGGTCGTGCTCGACCTCGCGCCCAAGGCGGCCTACGTCTTCGCGCCGCCCTACGTGACGGACCCGCGCGACTACGTCTCCTACGGCTACACCTCGCGCGAGATCTACGGCCTCGCCTACCGGACCCTGAAGCGCCGCATGAAGGTGCTCGGCATCGAGATCCCGCCGCCCGAGGAGCTCATGCCGGGCCCGATCGAGTAGCCGGTCCTCCTCGAGTGCCGGCCCCGGGGGGCGAACCTCCGGGTTGTCCTGCTTTGCCTACCGTATGGGTAGTCATTCCAGGACAATCGCGGCGATCGCGCGCCGGGCGCACGGGATTGTGACGCGGCCGGAGCTGCTGGCGGCCGGTCTTTCGGACCGGCAGATCACGGGGAGGCTGCGTTCGGGGTCGCTGTTCGTTGAGTTCCCGGGTGTGTACAGGGTTGGCCACCGGGCGCCGAGCGTCGAGGCGCGTTACATGGCGGCGGTGAAGGCGTGTGGGCCGGGGGCCGTCCTGTGCGGTCGCGCGGCGGGCTGGCTGTGGGGGCTCGTGCGGGGGCCGGCGCCGCCCCCGGAGGTGCTCGCTCCCACGGAGCGGCGCGTGAAGGGCGTCCTCACCCGGCGGCGCCGGCGGAGCGACCCGAAGAAAGACAGCACCGAATGGAGGGGGATCCCGGTCACGACGGTCCCGGCCACCCTGATTTCCCTGTCTTCACTGCTGTCGTTCGACGAGCTCGGCAGGGCCGTCCATGAGGCAGACGTGCGCCACGAGATCGGCGCCGACCAGATCGAGCGGGCACTCGAGCGCCACCCGCACCGCGAAGGACAGTGCACGCCTGCTCGCGCTCGCGAAGGGGGACGCACCGATCGTCCTGTCCCGTCTCGAGCGTCTCTTCCTGGCGCTCCTGCGCAAGCACGGCCTGCCGCTGCCGGAGACGAACCGGCCCGAGGGCGCCGGCTACGTCGACTGCCGCTGGCCCGGGCAAGAGGCTCACGGTCGAGCTCGACTCCTACCGCTTCCACCGCACGAGGCGCTCGTGGGAGAAGGACCGCCAGCGCGAACGCGACGCCCGCGCCCGCGGCGACGACTTCCGCCGCTACACCTGGCGGGACGTCGTCGAGGACCCGGCGCCCACCATCGCCGAACTGCGGCGGTTGCTGGCCTAGCCGCGCTGGCGCTGCCTCGGGCGCAGCGCCGTTCCGAGCATCAGCAGGCCGAGGCCGATCGCCGCCATCGCGCCGAGCTCGAGGCCCGTCGAGGGCAGGCCGCCGCTCTCGGCGCCGGAGCCGGGGTCGATCCCGCCGCTGCCGGTCGGGCCGACGTCCGCCTCCTCGTCGACCTCCTCGTCGACCTCGTCGTCGGGCTCTTCCTCGCCGTTCTGTCCCTCGCCGCCGGGAGTCGTCGGAGTGGGTTCCTGCGCCACCTCCGCGGGCGGCGCCTCCTCGGCAGGCGCGGGCGCCTCGGTGCCCACCTGGGCGTCCTCCAGCGGGCACCGCCGCTCGCGGTCCGACCACGCCGCCGCCCTCCGCGCGGGCGGGCTGCGGGGCGGCCGCGCCGCCGCTGTCGTCGGCGGCCGCCGGGGCCGCTGAGAGGAGGGCGAGCGTCACGGTCAGGATGAGGAGCGAGCGCGCTTGGGTCATGTCGCCCTCTGATTCGATGCGCGTCGTCGGCCTCCTTGCGTATCCTCGTGCGGCTTTGCGAAGCACCCGCGCCCTGCGAACGCTCGCGTGGGGCGCGGTGGCGGTCGGCGTCGCCACGCCGCTGGTCAGGCACCGGCTGAAGCTCCGGGCCCCGGTGGTATCGGCGCTCACCTGGCCGGCCCCCGCCGCGCTCGCGCTCGCCGCGCGCCGCACCCCGGTGCGGGATGCGGCCATCTACGCCCTCCAGATGTGGGCGTACTTCGCGCACTTCGACATGCCGGACGACGACCCCGATGCCCTCCTCAGACGGCTGAAGGTCGACTACCCGATCCGCTTCGACACCGCGCTGGCCGGTGGAACGCCGCCGACCATCCGCCTGCAGCGGTCGCTCGGAAGGTCGGAGAACGTCGGGCCGCTCGAGCTGGGCCTGTCGGCGGTGCACTGGAGCTGGTTCTTCGTCCCGCACGGGACGCTCGCCTACCTGCTCGTGCGCCACCGCGACAAGTACCCGCGCTCCGCCATCCTGATGTCGGCCTGCTTCGACCTCGGTTGTGTCGTTTACTGGACGGTCCCGACCGCCCCGCCCTGGTGGGCCGGGCAGAACGGCAACATGGCACCGGTGCGCAGAATCATGGAAGAGGCGGGAGAGCGGGTATGGGGACGTCTATGGCACCCGCTTTACCATTCGCTGTCAGGTAATCCGTTCGCGGCCATGCCCTCGCTTCACTTCGGAACATCAGTCATGGCAGCGCGACTGCTGTCACAGGTGGGCCCCCGACACGCCGCGGCCGGGTGGGTCTATGCCCTGACGCTCGGCTTCGGGCTCGTCTATCTCGGCGAGCACTACGTGGTCGACCTGCTCGCGGGCTTCGCGCTGGCCGAGGGCATCTGGCGCGCGGCGCCGCGGCTCGAGCCCGCGATCAAGACGATCGCCGGGCGGGTCCAGCGACTGGAGCCCAGGGCGAGCTGATGGCGGCGGACGACCGCCGCCTGCTCGAGCGGGAGAGGCGCGCGACCTTCGAGCGGCCCCTACCCGACGAGCATCCCTCCTTCGATGATCTTCCGGGGGAGGAGGACGACGACGGCGACGAGGACGTCGGCAAGTTCCAGGCGCTCCTGAAGGACCGGCGCAAGATCGCGAGCGCGCTGCTCCTGATCGTGCTGATGATCGTCGCGATCTACGTGCTGTTCCCGAAGATCGTCGGTGCCGACGAGGCCGTCGAGAACCTCGACAACGCCGTCTGGTACTGGCTCGTGATCGCCGTGGGATTCAACGTCGTGGCCTTCGGCGCCTACGTCGCGCTGTTCCGCGGCGTGCTCGGCGGCACCCATGACGACGAGGTGCACCGCCGGCTCGACTTCAGCGCCTCGTACCAGATCACCATGGCCGGCCTCGCGGCCACGCGCATCTTCTCGGCCGCCGGCGCCGGCGGGCTCGTGCTCAGCTACTGGGCGCTCCGCAAGGCGGGCATGCCGCGCCGCCGCTCCGCCTGCCGCATGGTGGCCTTCCTCGTCCTCACCTACTTCGTCTACGTCGCGGCGCTGATCATCTTCGGGATCCTGCTGCGCACCGGCGTCTTCCCGGGGGCGGCGCCCGTCGGCGGGACGATCGTCCCCGCCGCGGTGGCCGGCGGGCTGATGGCCGTGTTCGGCCTGATCGCGCTGGTCCCGCAGGACATCGAGCGCCGCATCCAGTCGTTCGCGGGCGGCTACCGCCGCGTGCGCTACCTGCGGCGGCTGGCGAGCGTTCCGGCCACGCTCGCCAGCGGCACGCGCACGGCGTTCGCCTACGTGCGCCACCCGCGCCGCGGCGCGCTCGCCGTGGGCGGGGCGGTCGGCTTCTGGGCCGCGAACGTCGGCGTGCTCTGGGCGAGCTTCGAGGCCTTCGGCGGCGACGTGCCCTTCGCCGTGCTGGTGCAGGGCTTCTTCCTGGGGATGGCGGCCAACCTGATCCCGTCCCCCGCCGGCGGGGTCGGCGCCGTGGACGCGGGCATGATCGGGGCGTTCACGCTGTTCGGGATCGACGAGTCGATCGTCTTCCCCGCCGTGCTCACGTACCGCGTGATCGCCTTCTGGCTGCCGATCCCGCCCGGGATCGTCGCTTTCGTGCAGCTCCGGAAGACCGTTGCCGGCTGGGAAGAGGAACGAGCACTTCAGAAAGTAAAGTAGGGGTCGTGGAGATCAAGGAAATCGAGAACGTCGTCATCGTCGGCAGCGGTCCAGCCGGCTACACCGCCGCGCTGTACACGTCGCGTGCCGACCTCGAGCCGCTCGTGATCGAGGGCTTCGCCTGGGGCGGCCTGCTCCAGCAGACGACCGACGTCGAGAACTACCCGGGCTACCCCGAGGGCGTTCTCGGTCCCGAGATGATGCAGCAGTTCCGCGACCAGGCCGAGCGCTTCGGCACCCGCTTCCTGACCGACGACGCGACCCGGCTCGAGCTCGCGAGCGAGTCAGGCGGGCTGCACACGGTCCACGTGGGCGGCCAGGAGATCAAGGCGCGCTCGGTGATCCTCGCCATGGGCGCCGAGCCGAAGAAGCTCGGCGTGCCCGGTGAGGAGGAGCTGTCGGCGCGCGGCGTCTCCTACTGCGCCACCTGCGACGCCGCCTTCTTCCGCGGCGCGGAGACGATCGTGGTCGGCGGCGGCGACACCGCGATGGAGGACGCCACCTTCCTCGCCAAGTTCGCGGGGACGGTGTACGTGGTCCACCGCCGGGACGAGTTCCGCGCCTCGGCGATCATGCTCGACCGCGCCCGCTCGAGCGACAACATCGAGCTGGTGACGCCCGTACGTGGTCAAGAGCTTCGAGGCCGGGGAGAACGGCGCGCTCGGCCGCGCGGTGCTCGAGAACGCCGAGGACGGGTCCGAACGCGAGCTGCCGATCACCGGCGCGTTCATCGCGATCGGCCACCGGCCCAACTCGCAGCTCGTCGAGGGCCAGCTCGAGCTCGACGACGAGGGCTACGTGCTCGTGGACGGGCGCTCGACGAAGACGAAGCTGCCGGGCGTCTTCGCCGCCGGCGACCTCACGGACCACGTCTACCGCCAGGCCGTGACCGCCGCCGGCACCGGCTGCATGGCGGCGCTCGACGCCGAGGCCTACCTGCGCGACACGCCGATCGACCCCGAGGCGCACTGGACGCCCGACCCGGACAAGGTCGAGGCGGCGGCGGAGTCGGCTGCCTCCTAGCCGCTTGCCGGTCTGGCGCAACTGGTCAGGGCAACAGCGCTGCGCGCCTGAGCGCATCGAGCGCCCGGGCAGCGAGGAGGAGCTGGCGCAGATCGTCCGCGGCGCCCGGAGCGTCAAGGTCGCCGGCGCGGGCCACTCGTTCACGGACATCGCCTGCACGGACGGCGTGATGGTCGACATGTCGGGCATGCGGCGCGTGCTCGACGTGGACGGCCTCGACGCGACCGTCGAGGCCGGGATCAGCCTGCGCGAGCTCGGCGAGGAGCTGCGCTCGCGCGGCCTCGCCATGGAGAACCAGGGCGACGTCGACCCGCAGACCCTGGCCGGCGCGATCTCGACCGCCACCCACGGGACGGGCGGCGGCTTCGGCAACCTCTCCTCGCGCGTCGTGGGCGTCCGCCTCGTCGACGGCAGCGGCGAGCTCCGCGAGCTGCGCGAGGGCGACGAGCTGCGCGCGGCGCGCGTCTCCCTCGGCGCGCTCGGCGTGATCAGCGCGGTCACGATCCGCTGCGTGCCGGCGTTCACGATCCACCGCATCGACGAGCCGTGCCCGCTCGACGACCTGCTGCCGCGCCTCGACGAGCTCGTCGACGCGAACGACCACTGGGAGGCGTTCGTGATGCCCTACACGCGCCGCGCGCTCACCCTCACGTCCGAGCGCACCGATCGCGAGCCCAGCCCGCCGGGCCGGGCCGAGGCCTTCGTGCGCGACGTGCTGGTCGAGAACGTCGCGCTCGGGCTCGCCTGCCGGCTGGGACGAGCGGCGCCGGCGCTGATCCCGCGCCTCAACCGGACGATCGCGTCCGTGCTCGGCCGCTCCGAGCAGCTCGACGCATCGAACCGCGTCTACGCGAACGTGCGCCTCGTGCGCTTCACGGAGATGGAGTACGGGATCCCGCGGGAGCACGCCGCCGAGGCCCTCGAGCGGGTGCTCGACCTGATCGAGCGCCGCCGCCTGCCGATCGGCTTCCCGATCGAGCTGCGCGTGGTGGCGGGCGACGACGCCCTGCTCTCGACGGCGCATGAGCGCCCGACCGCCTACATCGCCGTGCACCAGTACGTGGGCATGGAGTACGAGACCTGCTTCCGCGCGGTCGAGGCGATCATGGACGAGTACGGCGGGCGCCCGCACTGGGGCAAGCGCCACTACCAGTCGGCCGCGACGCTCGCCCCGCGCTACCCGCGCTGGGAGCGCTTTGCCGAGATCCGGGCGCAGCTCGACCCGGAGGGGCGCTTCGAGAACGACTACACCCGCCGCGTGCTCGGCCCGGTTGCCGCGTGAGCGCGACGCTGTACGCCATCCCGGGCTCGCATGCCGTCCGCACGGGCGAGCTGATGCTGGAGGCGAAGGGGGTCGAGTTCCGGCGGGTCAACCTGCCGGTCGGGCCGCACCGCGTGATCGTGCGGGTGAAGGGCTTCCGCGGCGACCGCGTGCCCGCGGTCGTCTTCGAGAACGGCCGGCGGGCGCAGGGCACCCGCGAGCTCCCGCGCGTTCTCGACGAGCTCGATCCCGGCCCGCCGCGGCTCGTCCCGCCCTCCGCGCGGGCGCTCGAGGCCGAGGAATGGGCCGACGCCGAGCTCCAGCAGTGGGCGCGCCGGGTGGCGGCCACCGCCGGCGTCCGCGACCCTGACGCGCTGACGAACCGCGGCGCGAGCGGGCGCCTCGGCCCGCTGCTCGCGCGCAACGACCGCGCGCGGCGGGCGATCGGCCGGCTCGTGCTCCTGGCCTTCCGGGTCGACGACGAGCGCGTGCGCCGCGACCGCGAGGAGACGGGAGCGATGCTCGATCACATCGACGCGCTGATCGCCGACGGCGTGCTCGCCGGCGAGGAGCTGCATGCGGCCGACTACGCCGTCGCCTCGAGCCTCGCGCTCGTCGACTACGTCGTCGAGCTGCGCCCCGAGCTCCGGCGCCGGCCGCTGTACGCGCTGCTCGAGCGGGTGCTGCCCGAGGGCGACGCGCTCAGCAGCCCGGCGGCAGCGGGCGATCGAGCGTGACCACGCGGCCGTCGCGCGTCCGCACCCGGGCGCGCACGGCGCTTCCCGCGCGCGCCCGCACGCGCACGCTCTCGAGCCGGCGGCCGCGCACGCGCGGCCGGCAGCCGCGGAAGGAGATCTGTGCCCGCGGGCGCGTGCGGCAGGAGCGGCCCCGGCAGACCGCCAGCAGCGCGAGCCGCGCCGCCAGCTCGCGGCGCAGCCGCGCGTGGCGCGGATCCGCGTGCAGCGATTCGAGCTGGTACGGGTCGCGCTCGAGGTCGTACAGCTCCACGTCGCCGCTGTCGTACTCGAGGTAGATGTAGCGGTAGGTCCGCAGCGCGTCGAACGCCGGCTGGTTCACGCCGGGCGTGCCCTCGACCAGCAGGTCGCGGCCCCACTCGAGACCGGGATCGGAGAGCAGCGGAAACAGCGAGCGGCCGTCCGGCACGCGGCCGGCGGCGGTCGCCCCCGTCGCCTCGAGGATCGTGGGAGCGAGGTCCGCGTTCGTCACGAGCTGCCGCCGCCGCGCGCCGCGCGGGACGCCCGGCCCGCGCATGAGGAGCGGGACCCGGATCGACGGCTCGTAGCCGAGCACCTTGCCGTTGGGGAGCCGGTGCTCCCCGTGGAAGAACCCGTTGTCGGACGTGAACATGATCAGGGTGCGCGACAGCTCGCCCGCCTCGCGCAGCGCCCCAACCACTCGCACCACGCCCTCGTCCACCGCGAGCAGCGACTCGAGCCGCTGCTCGTAGTTCTCCTCGATCGCCTCCGCGCGCACTGGGTTGATCGGCGGGCGCGCCTGGATGAAGGCCGGCTTGTCGGAGACGTCGAGCTCGTTGAACGAGGGGTCGGCCGGCGGCCGCTCGCCTGCGAAGCGGTTCATGTGCCGCGGCGCCGGCGAGGGAGTCGGCAGCGCCGCCGGGTCGTCGGGGTCGCGGGGGCCGCCGCTGTGCGGTGCGAGGTAAGCGAGCGAGAGGAAGAACGGCTCGCGCACCCTGCTCATCCGCCCGATCGCGTCCACGGCGCGCTGCGTGTAGAAGTCGCTCGAGTAGTAGAGCGGGTTGCCGTCGAGCCCGTACTGGGCGAGGATCCCGTTCTCGTTCAGCGTGTAGCCGAAGTAGTTGTACGTCGAGGGGTCGACCGACGTGCTCCACTCGTTCCAGCCCGGCGGCACCTCCGTGGCCGGCCTGTCCGTCCCGTAGCCGTTCAGGAACTTGCCGATGTGGATCGTCCGGTAGCCCGCGCGCTGGAGCCAGACCGGCAGCCACTCGCGCGTGTCGAGCGCGCCGTAGCCGCCCTGCGGCGGCCGGTTGCCGATCACGCCGTGCGAGTGCGAGTACTGCCCGGTGAAGAAGGTCGCGCGCGACGGGCAGCAGAGTGCGTTCGACACGAAGGCGCGCTCGAAGGTGGTGCCCTGGCGGCCGAGGACGCGCCGCGTGCCGTCCATCGCCCGCATCGATTCGAGCGTCTGGTCGTCGGTCATGATCACGACCACGTTCGGGCGGGTGTCCTGCGCCCGCGCCGGGGCGGCGGGGATCACGAGCAGCAGCGCCGCGACGGCAAGAAGCGCGGCGCGGCGCTTCACGAGCAGGTGCGCAGCACGCGATCGAGTGTCAGCCGGCGTCCGTCGAGGGTCTCCGCGCGCACTCGCAGGCGGAAGCGGCCGTGCCGCCGCAGCTTCGTGCGCGGCACGTCCTCCGCGAGCATGGTGCTCGCGCCCCTGAGCGGGAGCGTGTCCGCCAGCGGCTTGACCACGCGGCCGACCCGTCGCGAGCCGACCATCACGTCGACGCGGCGGACGCTGCGGGACTCGGCGCCGCCCACCGCCACGCGCAGGTCGGAGCGCACGCAGCCGCCCAGCGGCCGCCCGCGCGAGCGCAGGAGCAGCTTGAGGTGCGGGTGCGCGCGGCAGCTCGACCCGGCGCAGCGCTCGAGCGCATGCAGGCGCCGGCGCAGCTCGTGCTGGATCACGCGGTAGCGCGCGAAGCCGTCGCGGCTTCCGAGCTGGAAGGGGTCCTCCGCCAGGTCGTAGAGCTCGCGCTCACCGGTCGAGCGGTGCTCGACGTACATGAAGCGGTAGGTGCGGATCCCGCGGTACTTCGGGATGCCGTTCGCGCCGTTGCCGTTCTCGATCAGGATGTCGCGCCCCCACTCCCTGCCCGGGTCGGCGGACAGCTCGATCAGCGAGCGCCCGTCCTGGGCGCGGCCGGCGGGCACGCCCGTGGCGTGCAGGATCGTGGCCGGAACGTCCGCGTTCATGACGAGGCGCCGGTCGACGCGGCCGACCGGGATCCCGGGGCCGCGCATCACGAGCGGGACGTGGATCGACTCCTCATAGGCGAGCACCTTCTCCGCGAGGGCGCGGTGCTCTCCGTGCATGAAGCCGTTGTCCGACAGGTAGACGATCAGCGTGTTGTCGAGCTCGCCCGACCGCTCGAGGGCGGCCACGATCTGCGCCACGCCCTCGTCGACGGCGAGCAGGCTCTCGAGCTCCTGGCGCCAGTTCTCCTCGATGCCGGCGATCTTCTCAGCCGTGAAGCGTGGACGGTCGGCCACGACCTGAGGCTTGTCGTACATGCTCGCCTCGTTGAAGTTGGGCGGACGCGGCATCGCAAAGCCGGCGAACGCGTCGCGGTGGCGCGGAGCGGGGGAGGGACTGCCCGGGCTCGGATGGTCGTCCGGGTCGCGCGGCTGGCCGCGGTGCGGGGCGGTGTACCAGACGGACAGGTAGAAGGGATCGTCGGACGGGGCGGCGTCGTCGATCAGCTCGGTGGCCCGCCGCGTCTGGTAGTCCGTCAGGTAGACGTCGGGCTGCCCCTCCATCGGATAGGTGCGCAGCACGCCGTTCTCGTTCACCTTCCAGTTCGTGTAGTTGAAGGCGCCCGAGTGGGGGCTGCCGTACCAGTCGTCCCAGCCGGGCGGGATGCCGTCGGCGAACTCGTAGCGGTTCAGGTAGCGGCCCACGTGCATCGTCCGGTAGCCGGCGCCGTGCAGCCACACGGGCAGCGTGTTCGTGTGGTCGAGCGCCTTGTAGCCGCCGTTCGGCGGGTTGTTGTGCAGCACCCCGTGGTTGTGGGCGTACTGGCCGGTGAGGTTCGTGGCGCGCGAGGGGCAGCAGAGCGGGAAGCTCGCGATCGCCTGATCGAAGAGGGTGCCCTGCCCGGCCAGCAGCGAGTTGACCTGCGGCATCGCGGGCAGGCTGGCGGCCGTCTGGTCGTCGGTCATGATCAGGACGACGTTCGGCCGGGCGCTCGCCAGCGGCGGCACGGCGGCCAGCGCGGCGAGGATCAGGCAGAGCGCGAGCAGCGGTCGTGACACGAGCCCCTGAACACCCATCGGGGCCCCGGGTTGCGCAGCTAGAGGAAGGTCCTGCCCTCTCCGCGGTACGTCGGAAGCTCGTCCACGATCGCGTCCCCGTCGAGCACGTGGAGGCTGCCGAACCGCTCGCACAGCTCGCCTGCCTTGGCATGGCGAAGGTAGACGCATGAGCCGATCCGGAGGCTAGCGGCGGCTGCCCCGATCACCGGGGTCTGCACCTCACCCGCACCCTCGAGCGCATCGAGGCGCAGGCCACGCGGCAGATGGGGAGCGGGAAGGCGGTCCTTGCCGGCGGCGCCCGACGCGTGCAAGCCGCCGCCCAGGAGCGTCGCCACCCCAGGGCTCGGGCGGCGCACGACCGGCTGGGCGAACATCGCCGCCGGGGTCAGGTCGAAGGACGAATAGCGGTCGAACAGCGTCGGCGCATAGAAGCCGGAGCCGGCCGTGACCTCGGTGATCACGTTCTCGGCCCGGGTCGTCTCGATGCTGCCGGTGCCGCCGCCGTTGACGATCGGGACGTCCGCCACCTCGCGGACCGCCGCCACCACGGCGGCGCGCCGCTCCGCGATCTCGCGCACGCTGAGCCGCTTCATCAGCCGGATCGCGGGGCGCTGCAGCCGCGCTCCGAGCGGCTCGTCGCCCAGACCGGCGATGTGCGCCTCGTAGCCCATCAGCGCGGCGAGCTCGAGGCGCGGCCGGCGCGCGATCTCCTCGGCGAGCGCCCGCGCCTGCTCCGGGGTCCTTACCGGTGAGCGGCGCACGCCGATCTTGAGCCGCCCGCCGAGCGGCCACCAGCTCATGTCGACGTCGATGCAGACCCTGACAGGGCGCCCTCCGGCACCTGCGGCCGACTCGATCAGGTCGAGGCCCTCGACGGAGTCGACCTGCACGATCGGCGGCCGCTCGGCGTCGAGCCGCGCGAGCTCGCCGATCGCCCGCCGGTCCGCGCTCGGATAGGCGAGCAGCAGGTCGTCGAATCCGCGCTCGTGCAGCCAGAGCGTCTCGGGGAGCGTGAACGTCATCAGGCCGCGGAAGCCCTCGCGCGCGAGGATGCGCTCGAGCAGCGGCCGGCAGCGGACCGACTTGGACGCGACCCGGATCGGCGTCCCGGCGGCGCGGCCGAGCATCTCGGCGGAGTTCGCCCAGAGGGCGTCGAGGTCCACGAGCGCAAATGGCGCCTCGATCCCCGAGCAGATCTCCTCGAGCTCCTCGTAGGTGCGCTCGCGCGCGCGGACGGGAGCAGCCTTGGTCAGCACGCTGGGCATTATCCCGGGGTGCAGCGGATTCCCGCGACCGTCCTCGTCCTCGTCTCGATCGCCTCCGTGCAGTTCGGGGCGGCGCTCGCCAAGGGCCTCTTCGACGAGGTCGGGGTGGGTGGCTCCGTCTTCCTGCGGGTGATGTTCGCCGCGCTCGTGCTGATGGCGATCTGGCGGCCATCCGTGCGCGGGCACACGCGCCGCGACTGGCAGCTGCTGCTCGTCTTCGGGCTCGTGCTCGGCTTCATGAACCTCGCGTTCTACTCGTCGCTCGACCGAATCCCGCTCGGCGCCGCGGTGACGTTCGAGTTCGTGGGCCCGCTCGGCGTGGCGGTGGCGGGCTCGCGCCGGGCGGTCGACCTGCTCTGGGTGGGTCTGGCCGCGGCGGGGATCCTGCTGCTCTCGGACTTCGGGGCGGGCGGCCTCGACACGACGGGGATCCTGCTCGCGCTGCTCGCCGGCGCGTTCTGGGCCGCCTACATCCTGCTGACGGCCCGCGTGGGGCAGCGCTTCGAGGGCGCCGACGGGCTGGCGCTCGCGATGGTGGTCGCCACGGCGGCGCTCGTGCCCTTCGGCGCGGCCGAGGGCGGCTCGGATCTCCTGCTGCCGTCGGTGCTCGCGGTGGGCTTCGGGATCGCGATCCTCTCGTCCGCGATCCCGTACACGCTCGAGATGGAGGCGCTGCGGCGCATGCCGACCGGGCTGTTCGGCGTCCTGATGTCGCTCGAGCCGGGGGTCGCGGCCCTCGCCGGCTTCATCCTGCTGGGCGAGGAGCTGTCCGCCCGGGAGATCGTGGCGATCGCGCTCGTGGTGGCTGCGAGCGCGGGAGCCTCGCGCGAGTCCCGCCTGGCCCCGCGGGACGCGTGAGCAATGCGAAGCCGCAACGACAGCGGGCGCCGCGCGCTCTCCTTCGATGCGCGCCGCGCCCGCTGTCTCACACTCGGGAATGCGCCCGGACAGCCCGGCCCCGCGACTCCCGCGTTCTCGGCTGACGAGGGGCACACCGCTCGGGCCACGCTCCCCGGCGCTCCCGACCCCGGTGATTCCCTCGCAGTCGTTCCTATGCCACGGCGCCGGTGTCCTCGACCTCCGCGTGGGTCTCGGGTTCCGTGCGTGCGGTGCTCACCACCGGCAGCATGTCGAGCATCGTGACCGGGCTGCCGCAGGCGTTGCACCAGGTGACCCGAGCGAAGCCGTCGAAGGCGACGACATCGTGGCAGTTGGGGCACTCGTACTGAGCCATGTGCGGAATTGCACCAGATCCCGCACGTCGCTTCCATGGGGTCGAGACCCCATATTCGCCGGGTAGATTTCAGCTGTGAGCGACACCGACACCTTCGGCGCCCGGGCGACCCTCGAGGTGGGGGGCGAGAGCCACGAGATCTTCCGGCTCGACGCCCTCCAGCAGCAGTACGACGTGGCGCGGCTGCCGTACTCGCTGAAGATCCTGCTCGAGAACCTGCTGCGCCACGGCGAGGACGAGGGCGCGAAGGCGCTCGCGAGCTGGGACGCGAAGGCCGATCCGTCGCACGAGATCGCCTACACGCCCGCGCGCGTCCTGATGCAGGACTTCACCGGTGTCCCGGCGATCGTCGACCTCGCCGCGATGCGCGACGCGATGGACGAGCTCGGCGGCGACCCGAAGAAGATCAACCCGCTGGTGCCGGTCGAGCTCGTGATCGACCACTCGATCCAGGTCGACGTGTTCGCCGAACGGCTCGCGTTCCAGCGCAACGCCGAGCTCGAGTTCGAGCGCAACCGCGAGCGCTACGCCTTCCTGCGCTGGGGGCAGACGGCATTCGACAACTTCGCCGTCGTGCCGCCCAACACGGGCATCTGCCACCAGGTCAACCTCGAGTACCTCTCGCGCGTCGTCGAGTCGCGCGACGGCCAGGCGTTCCCGGACACGCTCGTCGGCACCGACTCGCACACCACGATGGTCAACGGCCTCGGAGTGCTCGGCTGGGGCGTGGGCGGAATCGAGGCCGAGGCGGCGATGCTCGGCCAGCCGGTGTCGATGCTGATCCCGCAGGTGGTGGGCTTCCGCCTCGAGGGCGAGCTGCCCGAGGGCTCGACCGCCACCGATCTCGTGCTGACGGTCACCGAGATGCTGCGCGAGCGCGGCGTGGTCGGCAAGTTCGTCGAGTTCTTCGGCCCGGGCCTGCCGAACCTCCCGCTCGCCGACCGCGCGACGATCGGGAACATGTCGCCGGAGATGGGCGCGACCTGCGCGATCTTCCCGGTCGACGCGGAGACGCTCCGCTACCTCGAGTTCTCGGGACGCCCGGCGGAGCGGGTCGAGCTCGTCGAGGCCTATTGCCGCGAGCAGGGCCTCTTCCACGACGCCGACTCGGAGGAGCTGACCTACTCGGACACGCTCGAGCTCGACCTCTCACAGGTCGTTCCGTCGCTCGCCGGCCCGAAGCGCCCGCAGGACCGCGTGGCCCTGACCGATGCGGCCACTGACTTCGTCGCCGAGCTGCGCGAGTACGCCGGCGACGTCGCGCTCGAGGGCTACGACGCTTCGTCCGCCGAGTCGTTCCCGGCGAGCGACCCGCCCACGAACAACGGCGGCGGGCAGGCCCCGAAGGCGGGCCACGAGCACCCGGACGCGCCCGCGGCGGTGGCCGAGCGCGCCGAGGAGGGCCTCGGCCACGGCTCCGTCGTGATCGCGGCGATCACGAGCTGCACGAACACCTCGAATCCCTCCGTGATGCTGGGCGCGGGCCTGCTCGCGAAGAAGGCCGTCGAGGCCGGGCTCACGCGGCGGCCCTGGGTGAAGACCTCGCTCGCGCCCGGATCGAAGGTCGTCACGGACTACCTCGACCGCGCCGGGCTGACCGAGCCGCTCTCGCAGCTCGGCTTCGACCTGGTCGGATACGGCTGCACGACCTGCATCGGGAACTCGGGCCCGCTGCCGGAGGAGATCTCTCGGGAGATCGAGGAGCGCGACCTCGTGGTGGCGAGCGTGCTGTCCGGCAACCGCAATTTCGAGGGGCGCATCCACCCCGAGGTGAAGATGAACTACCTGGCCTCACCGCCGCTGTGCGTGGCGTATGCGCTCGCCGGCCGCATGGATCTCGACATCACGGGCGAGCCGCTCCAGGGCGACGTCTACCTGCGCGACATCTGGCCGACCCAGCGGGAGGTCAACGAGGCGATCGAGTCGGCGATCGAGTCGGACATGTTCCGCTCCTCCTACGGCGAGGTGTTCGAGGGCGACGAGAACTGGAACGGCCTCGAGGTCCCCGAGGGCGACCGCTACGCCTGGCCGGACTCGACCTACGTGAAGCGCCCGCCCTACTTCGAGGGCATGCCGGCCGAGGCGCCCGAGGGCTTCGAGGAGATCCGCGGAGCGCGGGCGATCGCCCTGCTCGGCGACAGCGTCACGACGGACCACATCTCCCCGGCGGGGGCGATCAAGAAGGACTCGCCCGCGGGGGCGTACCTGATCGAGAACGGGGTCGAGCAGCGCGACTTCAACTCCTACGGCTCACGCCGCGGCAACCACGAGGTGATGATGCGCGGGACGTTCGCGAACATCCGCCTGCGCAACCTGCTCGCGCCGGGGACGGAGGGTGGCCTGACCGTCCGCGACGGCGAGGAGGAGACGATCTACGACGCCGCGGTGGCGTACGCCGAGGGCGGCACGCCGCTGTGCGTGCTCGCGGGCAAGGAGTACGGCTCGGGCTCCTCGCGCGACTGGGCGGCCAAGGGGCCGCGCCTCCTCGGCATCCGCTTCGCGCTCGCCGAGTCCTACGAGCGCATCCACCGCTCGAACCTCGTCGGAATGGGGGTGCTGCCGCTGCAGTTCCCGGACGGCGAGTCGGTCGAGTCGCTCGGGCTCACGGGCCACGAGAGCTTCGACCTCGCTCCGCTCGAGGAGGGCGCCCGCGAGCTCCACGTCACGGCGACCCCGGCGGACGGGGGCGACCCGATCGAGTTCGACGCGCGCGTGCGCATCGACACGCCGAACGAGTGGCAGTACTACCGCCACGGCGGAATCCTGCACTTCGTGCTGCGGGACCTGCTGGCGCGCGGCTGAGGCGGGGGTGCCGTTCCCCGCCGGGTGTGGCGGGGCGGGGCGAACGGCGGCGAAGAAGGGGCAGGGCTCGGCGAGTAAGTGTCGCTATGCGACCCCAACTCGCCGAACACCCCGCTGCGGGGAGGGATTGCTGGCCTTCCGTCGCCGAGTGACCCTTGACAATTGATAGATCAATCAATAAAGTGGCACTGCGCAATGACCCCTCGAGCCACATCCGACGACCGCCGCGAGCAGGTGATCGCCGCCGCCGTGAAGGAGTTCGCCGCGAGCGGCTACCACGCGGCGAGCACGAGCGCGATCGCCAAGCGCGCCGGCATCTCCCAGCCCTACATCTACGCGCTGTTCCCGAACAAGCGCGAGCTCTTCATCGCCACGAGCCGGCACGTGACCGACCGCATCATGCGCGCGTTCTCGGAGGCCGCCCGCGGCGAGGACGGGCCGGAGGCGAAGCTGAAGGCGATGGGGCAGGCGTACATGGAGCTGCTCGAGAACCGCGACGAGATCCTGGTCCAGATGCAGGCCCACGCGGCCGGCGCCGACCCCGACCTGCGCGTGCCCGTGCGCGAGCACTTCGTCGGCGTGATCGAGCACGTGCGCTCCCTGAGCGGCGCGGCGCCCGAGCGGGTGCTCGACTTCATGGCGCACGGGATGCTGCTGAACGTGGCGGCGGCCCTCGATCTGCCCGCGAGCTACTACCACGCTGACTGACCCCCTTTTTTTCATCACGTACTGATAGATCAATCAATCACGAGGAGACGCACATGAACCCCCGCCACAGCATCTCGACACTCGCGATCGTCTCGGTCGCGCTGTTCATGGTCACGCTCGACAACCTCGTCGTGACGAACGCCCTCGTGAGCATCCGCGAGGACCTCGGTGCATCGCTCGAGGAGCTCGAGTGGACCGTGAACGCCTACACGCTCAGCTACGCGGTCTTCCTGTTGACGGCGGCGGCGCTCGGCGACCGCCTCGGACGCCGGCCCGTGTTCGTCGTGGGCATCGGCATCTTCACCGTCTCCTCTGCGCTGGCCGCGCTGGCGCCCACCACCGAGGCGCTGATCGCCGCGCGCGCCCTGCAGGGCCTCGGGGCGGCCGTGATCACGCCGCTGTCGCTGACCCTGCTGAGCGACGCCTTCGCCGAGGACAAGCGCGGGCTCGCCCTCGGCATCTGGTCGGGAGTGTCCGGCCTCGGCGTCGCGCTCGGCCCGGTCGTCGGCGGCGCGGTGGTCGAGGGCTTCTCGTGGCAGTGGATCTTCTGGCTGAACGTCCCGATCGGGCTGGCGCTCGCGCCGGTCGCGCTCAGGGTGCTCGCCACGAGCCGCGGGCCGAGCCGCGCCCTCGACCTCCCGGGCGTCGCCCTCGCGAGCGCAGGTCTGCTCGGCCTCGTGTTCGGGATCGTCCGCTCGGGCGAGCTCGGCTGGACGAGCGCCACCGTGCTCGGCTCGGCCGGCGCCGGTCTGCTGCTGCTCGCGGCGTTCGTGGCCTGGGAGCTGCGCGCGCCGGAGCCGATGCTGCCGATGCGCTTCTTCCGCAACCGGTCGTTCGCCGCCACGAACGCGGTGTCCCTCGGGATGTTCTTCGGCGCGTTCGGCTCGATCTTCCTGCTCGCACAGTTCTTCCAGGCGGCGCAGGGGCTGTCGCCGCTCGAGGCGGGGATCCGGACGCTTCCCTGGACTGCGATGCCGATCTTCGTGGCGCCCGTGGCCGGGATCCTGTCCGACCGGCTCGGCAGCCGGCCGCTGATGGTCACCGGGCTCGCACTCGAGTCGCTCGCGCTGGCATGGCTCGCGATCGTGAGCACCCCGGACGTGGCCTACGGGCTGCTCGTGCCGGGCTTCGTCATGGGCGGCACGGGCATGGCGCTCGTGTTCGCGCCCGCGGCCAACGCGGTGCTGAGCGCCGTGCGGCCGGAGGAGGCGGGCCAGGCCTCCGGGGCCACGAACACCATCCGCGAGGTGGGCGGCGTGCTCGGCGTGGCCGTGCTCGCCACGGTGTTCACGAACGCGGGCGGAATGGCGACGCCGCAGGAGTTCGTCGACGGCCTCGTCCCGGCGATCTGGGTCGGCTCCGCGGTGCTCGGGGTGTCGGCGCTGCTCGCGCTGCTCGTGCCGGGCAAGGGCAGGGCCGCGAGCAGGCCCGGTAGGCTCGCGCGCCGTGCTCGACGTCTCGGCCGTCCGATCCCGCTTCCCGGCACTCGCGTCGGGTGACGTCTACATGGACGGTCCGGGTGGCTCCCAGGTCCCCGCCGAGGTCGTCGACGCCATGAGCGACTACCTGCTCGGCTCGAATGCCAACCTCGGCGGGGCCTTCCCGACCTCGAGCCGCTCGGATGCGCTCATGGAACAGGCGCGCGAGGCGGCGGCCGACCTCACGGGCGGCGAGCCGGAGGGCATCGCGTTCGGCGCCAACATGACGACGCTGAACTTCAACCTCGCGCACTCCGTGGCGCGCACCCTCGAGCCTGGCGACGAGATCGTGGTGACGGCGCTCGACCACGACGCGAACGTCTCGCCGTGGCTGCTCGTGGCCGAGGACCACGGCCTCGTTGTGCGCACCGCCCCGGTCCGGCCCGATGACGTCACGCTCGACGTGGACGCGCTCGAGGAGCTGATCGGCGAGCGCACGAGGGTGGTCGCTTTCACGCTCGCCTCGAACGCCGTCGGCTCGATCCCGGACGCCGAGCGCATCGCCGCCGCGGCCCGCCGGGCGGGCGCGCTCGCGTGGGCCGACGCCGTCCACATGGCGCCGCACCGGCGGCTGCGCGCGCGCGAGCTCGGGCTCGACGTGCTGCTCTGCTCGCCCTACAAGTTCTTCGGGCCGCATCTCGGCATCGCCGCGATCCGCCCCGAGCTCGCGGCGTCTCTGCCCGCCGACCGCGTGCGGCCCGCCGAGCAGGATCCTCCGGGCCACCGCTTCGAGACGGGGACCCAATCGCATGAGGCGATCGCGGGCGCGCTCGCTGCGATCGAGTACCTGCGCTCGCTCGGCGACGGCTCGCTCGACCGCGCGTTCGAGCTCATCCTCGCCCACGAGACGGATCTCGCGAAGCGCTTCCTCGCCGGCATGCCCGACGGCGTGAAGCTGTACGGCCTCAACGCGGTCGAGGGCCGCACGCCGACCTTCTGCTTCAACGTCGACGGGCTCTCCCCGCGGCGCGTGGCCGAGCTGCTGGGCGAGCGCGGCATCTACGTGTGGGACGGCAACTACTACGCCCTCGAGCCGATGCGCGCGCTCGGGCTCGGCGACGAGGGCGCGGTGCGCGCCGGCTTCCTGCACTACACGACCGAGGATGAGGTCGACCGCCTGCTCGAGGCGCTCGACGGGCTGCCGCGCTAGGCGCCCGCCTCCGCCCGCTGGCGGATAGCCCGCAGCCAGGCGAGCCGGATCGCCGCGCTGCCCGGGTAGACGAGGCGCCAGTAGCGCCGAAAGCTGCGCGTGGCGGCGGCGTCGGTGCCGGCCACGCGCGTCTCGGTCACGAGCACGCACCCGTCGCCGTGCGGGACCGCCTCGACGTTGAAGACCGCCTTCGCGTAGCCGGGCTCGGCGAATCCCGCGAACTCGCCCGCGTCGATCCGCCTGATGTTTCCGCTCACCCGCCAGAAGCGTCCGATGCCTCCGACCACGAGCTCGCGCGGCGTCTCCTCGAGGACGGCGAAGCCGAGCCGCTCGAAGCTCTCCATCACAGACGTGCTCGGCGGCCCGGGCTTAGGGACGCGGCCGCCGACGAGGCCCGGCAGGCTGCGGATGGCCATCAGCGCCGTGGCGAGGCGCAGCTCGCCGAACGGAAGCGAGCGCGCGGCGGCGAGCGTCTGCTCGGGCGGGGCGTCGACGAGGGCGGCGTGTCGCTCGCGCTCGTCCCAGCTCGGCATGTGGTCGTCGAGACGCACTAGCCCCGAAGGCTACGCCCGAGCGCGGCCTGGCGGCGGAGCAGCGGCGCCGCGCGGTAGCGCTCCTCGTGCCGCTCCTCCCATAGGCCGTCGAGGATCGCCAGCACGTGAGCCAGCCCGGCCGCCTCGCTCCAGGCGATGGGCCCGCGCGGATGCGAGAGCCCGAGCACGAGGCCCTTGTCGACGTCCTCCGGCGTCCCGACCCCCTCGCCGATCGCGAACGCCGCCTCGTTCACGAGCTGCGCCGCGATCCGGCCGAGCACGAGCCCGGGGGCGTCGCCGACCCACTCGTGCTCGAAGCCGAGCGCGCCGAAGAAGACCTCGGCCGCCTCCGCGGCGAACGACGGTGTGGTGGGCAGGCGGGTCAGCTCGACCAGGCGCGCGTCGCCGAGCGGCGGCAGCAGGTGAAAGCCGACGGCTCCGGGCTCGCCGCGCGCCGCGAGGCTGCTGCCCGCGCACAGGGCGAGCAGCGGCGCGCCGCCCGGCGGCGAGGGGTGCGGGTCGATCCCGGCGTCGACAACGAGCTCGGCGGGGGCGCCCTCGCGCAGCTCGTGCCCCGTCTCGCGGGCGAGCTCGCGCAGCCCGTCCGCAAGCGGCCCCTCCCCGAGGATCGCGACGACGGACTCCGCCCGTGCCGCGCGGGCGCGGCTCCGGGTCGGGCTCGCGGTAGGAGCCGTCGGCCGCGTACTCGTAATAGCCGTGGCCCGTCTTGCGGCCGAGCCGCCCCGCCGCCACCATGCGCGCCTGGATCGGGTTCGGACGCCAGCGCGGCTCCCCGAAGGACAGCTCGTCGAAGGAGCGCGCGACCGCGAAGCCAACGTCCACGCCGACGAGGTCCATCAGCTCGAACGGGCCCATCCGGAAGCCGCCGCCCAGCCGGCAGATGCGGTCGATCCCCTCGTGCGTGGCGATCCGCTCCTGCAACAGGCGCAGGCCCTCGCCGCTGAAGGGGCGCCCGCAGCGGTTGACGAGGAAGCCGGGGCCGTCGGCCGCCACGATCACCTGCTTGCCCATCGCCTCGCCGGCCGCGCGGGCGAGCTCGAAGGCGCGCTCGCCGGTCTGCTCGGCGCGGATCAGCTCGAGCAGCGCCATCAGCGGGGGTGGGTTGAAGAAGTGCATTCCCACCACGTTCTCCGGCCGCGCCGCGGCGCCGGCCAGCGACGTCACCGGGATCGAGGAGGTGTTCGTGGCGAGCACGGTGTCGCCGCCGCAGAGCTCGGACAGCTGCGCGAACAGGTCGCGCTTCAGATCCGCCCGCTCGGGCGCCGCCTCGATCACGAGCTCGCAGGGCGCGAGCGCCTCGAGGCTCGCCACCGGCTCGAGCAGCGCGCCCGCGTCCTCGTGCGCGCGCCCCTTCTCGGCCCACTTCGCGAGTCCGCGGCGCGCGGCGGCCTCGCCGCTCGCGAGCGCGTCCGCGGCCGGGTCGTGCAGCAGCGTGCGCATGCCGGCGGCCGCGCCGAGCTGCGCGATCCCGGCGCCCATCGTTCCCGCTCCGACGACGCCGAGCGTGCGCGGCGGGCTCACCGCCCGCGGAACTCCGGCTTGCGCTTCTCGAGGAAGGCGCGCATGCCCTCGACGCGGTCCTCGGTGGCCATGGCCAGCTCGAAGAGGCGGCGCTCCTGGGCGAGCCCGGCGCTGAGGGGCGTCTCCTCGGCGGCGAGCACGGCCTGCTTGGCGAACCTCACCGCGAGCGGCGGCCGGCGGGCGATCACCTCGGCGAGCTCGAGCGCGGCGGTGAGCCACTCGCCTCCCGGGGCCACCGTGTTGACGATGCCGAGCGCGTACGCCTCCTGAGCATCGATGCGCCGCCCGGTGAGCACGAGCTCCATCGCTCGCTGCTTTCCCATCACGCGCGCCAGCCGCTGAGTCCCCCCGCCGCCGGGAATGATGCCGAGCAGGATCTCCGGCTGGCCGAACTCCGCCGTCTCGGAGGCGACGATCATGTCGCAGGCGAGCGCGAGCTCGCAGCCGCCGCCGAGCGCGTAACCCGACACCGCCGCCACGAGCGGCGTCCGCAGCGAGGCCACGAGCGGCCAGAAGCGGGCCGACTCGGCCTCGAGCGTCTCCACCAGCGTGCGCTCGGCCATCACCTTGATGTCGGCCCCCGCGGCGAACCACTCCTCGCCGCCCGCGATCACGATGCAGCGCACGTCCGGATCGGCGTCGAAGCGCTCGAGCAGGGCGCCCAGCTCCGCTATCAGGTCCGGCGACAGCGCGTTGCGGGCGTCCGGACGGTCGAGCTGCGCGAGACCGACCGCCCCGCGCCTCTCGGCAGCGACGAGGCTCACGGGACGAGCGCGTTCACGCCCGTGACCGCGCGACCGATGATCAGCTTCTGGATCTGCGAGGTCCCCTCGTAGAGCGTCGTCACGCGCGCGTCGCGCAGGTAGCGCTCGACCGGGTAGTCGTCCACGTAGCCGGAGCCGCCGTGCACCTGGATGGCCGTGTTCGCGCACTTGACGGCCGCCTCGGTCGCGTACAGCTTCGCGATCGAGGTCTCGGTGGTCGACGGCCGGCCCATGTCCTTCGTCCAGCCGGCGCGCCAGACGAGCGCTCGCGCCGCCTCTGTCTCGACGACCATGTCGGCGATCATCTCCTGAACGAGCTGGAACGACGCGATCGGCCGGTCGAACTGCGTGCGCTCCTTCGAGTAGGCCACGGACGCGTCGACCGAGCCCTGGCAGATCCCGACGCAGCCCGCGGCCACGCTGTAGCGGCCCGAGTCGAGCGCCGACATCGCGATCTTGAAGCCGTCGCCGACCTCGCCGAGCAGGGTCGAGTCCGCCACCTCGACGCCGTCGAGTCCCAGCGACGCGGTGTCGGAGCCCTTCAGCCCGAGCTTGCCGTGGATCTCCTGGGAGGAGAACCCGGGCGAATCGGTGGGGACGAGGAAGCAGGCGATCCCGCGGTGCTTCAGCGACGGGTCGGTCTGGGCGAAGACGAGCGCCAGCTTGGCGTGGTTGCCGAGCGAGATCCACATCTTGCCGCCGTTCAGCTTCCAGCCGCCGTCGACCTTCTCGGCACGCGTCTTCAGGTTCGACGCGTCGGAGCCCGTGTCCGGCTCGGTCAGGCCGAAGCAGCCGAGCGCCTCGCCCGAGCAGAGCCGCGGCAGCCACTCCTGCTTCTGCTCCTCGTTGCCCCAGCGCGCGAGCGTCGAGCAGACCAGCGAGGTCTGCACGGACACGACGGTGCGCATCGCGGAGCAGCCGCGGCCGATCTCCTCGGTGATCAGGGCGTAGGTTCGGTAGTCCACGCCGCGCCCGCCGTACTCCTCCGGGACGATGGCCCCGAGGAAGCCCATGTCGGCGATCTTCTTCACCAGATCGGTGTCGAAGTGCTCGTTGCGGTCGTTGTCACGGGCGCGCGGGACGATCTCGCCGTCGGTGAACTCGCGCGCGGTGTCGCGGATCAGGCGCTGCTCATCTGTGAGTTCGAAGTCGATCATGTGTTCCTGATTCTGCAAGATGCGACTGCACATGTCCGAAAAGGCGTCCTGGGAGCTGCGCGAGGGAGACGAGATCGGCCAGGGCCGGTCGGTCCTCAAGCTGCTCGGAGGGGGCAACCGCTACGAGGCCTACCTCGTCTGGGACGAGCGCATGTTCAGCCCGATGGTGGCCAAGCTGATCCGCCCCGACCAGGTCGAGGACGAGTCGGCGCTGCGGGCCCTGCGGCGCGAGGCGGAGGCGCTCGACTCGCTCGCCCATCCCGTGATCCTGCGCTCGTTCGACGCCGTGCTCGAGCCGCCCCACCCGCACGTGCTCGTGGAGCACCTCGAGGGCCCCACGCTGCGGAGGCTGATCAAGCGCTCGGGGCCGCTGCCCGCCGAGCAGGCGCTGCCGCTCGCCCTGCACGTGGCCTCCGCGCTCCACTACATGGCCGGCGAGGGCTGGCTGCACCTGGACCTGAAGCCCGACAACCTCGTGATGGGCATTCCTCCGCGGGTGATCGACATGTCGCTGGCGCGCACCTTCGAGCGCGCCGCGCGCGTGCGCGACCACATCGGCACGAACGCCTACATGCCCCCCGAGCAGTGCGTCCCGAACGGCGACATCGGGCCCGCGGCGGACGTCTGGGGCCTCGGCGCCACCCTCTACCACGCGGTCAGCGGCCGCAGGCCGTTCCCGAAGCCGGTATCGGTCGAGGACGGCGTCGACGCCGAGGTGCGCTTCCCGCAGCTCGTCGAGGACGTGCGGCCCTGGGCGACCAGGGTCCCGGAGCCGCTCGCGGGCACCATCCTGGCGTGTCTCGAGAAGGACCCCGAAGCCCGGCCGTCCGCCTCGGAGCTGGCCGTCTCGCTGCAGCCGCTCGTGGCGGAGCTCCCCGCGAAGCTCGTCCTCGGCCGGCGCGGCGCCCGCCGAGCGTGAGTTATGCGTCCGGCACGTGTTCCAGAGGACATGAGCATGCACCCAGCTTCCATGTACCTGCGCCTCGCCGAGGGCGAGGACGACCTCCTCGACAACCAGCGCTCGCTCACGCGCCGCGCGATCGTGCTGCTGGTCGCGGTCGTGCTGCTCACGGCGTCGATCGCCGCGGCGGTCGGGCTGCCGGGCGCGGACGGCACGCCGTTCGATCTCGACAAGGCGACCGCCGCGCCCGGCCCGGGCAAGGACGGCGACGGCGAGGACGATGACGACAACTCGGGTCCCGGCGGTGACGACGACAACTCGGGGCCCGGCACCGGGACGGACGGGGACGACACCGCCACGAACACCGGCAACGGCGACACCCGCGGGACGGATGACACGCGCGGCACGACCGACGGCCGCGACGGCACGCAGGGCACCGACGAGAGCCTGAGCCAGAACACCCGTGGCAGCGACGACACGCGTGGCACCACGGACGGGGTCGACCAGACGCGCGGGACCGACGCGTCGAACGTCACGCGCGGCTCCGACGAGTCGAACTCGGACGACAACCACAACGGCGACTCGGACTCGAGCCGCGGCCACTCGGTCAGCAACAGGACACGGGCGACGGACCGCCCCGACGACACGCGCAACTAGAACGAGCAGCCGCGCCACCGCGCCGGGCGTAGACTCGGCGCGGTGGACGAGTTCTCCGTCTTCGTCCTGGGCATGGGCATCGTCGCGCTCGGGATCTTCCTGGCGCTCGGGAAGTGGTATCCCGGCACCGGCGCCGAGCAGGTGGACTGGCGCCCGACGCGCTCGCCGGAGGTCGAGGCCGAGCTGGAGCTCGACGACCTCGATCAGATGCTCGAGGCGCAGAACGCCAGGCGGCGCGCGAGCGGCCGGCGCGAGCTGACCGAGGCGGACATCCGCGAGCAGGTCGCCGAGGACGAGCGCTGGCGGGCCGAGATGCGGCGGCGCGCCCGGCAGCGCGACTGAGGTGGCGCGCGTCCTGATCGTGGGCTGCGGCTGCCGCGGCCGCGGCCTCGCGGAGGCGTTGCGCGCGGACGGCCACGCCGTGCGCGGCAGCACGCGCGACCCGTCCCGTCTCGACGCGATCGAGGGCGCCGGCGCCGAGGCGGTCGTCGCCGATCCCGACCGCCTCGGCACGCTGCTGCCGGCGCTCGCGGGCGTGAGCGCGATCTGCTGGCTGATGGGCTCCGTGCCAGAGCCGCCGCTGCACGGCGATCGCCTGCGAACGCTCACCGAGCGGCTCGTCGACACGCACGTGCGAGGCCTCGTCTACGAGGCGGGCGGCAGCGCGCCGCGCGAGCTGCTCGACGGCGGCGCAGCGATCGTGCGTGCGCGCCGAGGCGACCTGGTCGATGCCGGTCGAGATCGTCGAGGCAGATCCCGCGGACCGGCGATGCCTGGCTCGCGGCGATGCGGTCGGCCGTCGGCCGCCTCGTCGCCGGCTGAGTGTCCTAGATGTCCGCGCCGAGGATGCCGGCCAGCGCGAGCGCGAGTGCCGCGAGCGTGAGGATCACGGCGACCACGAGCAGAACGTTCCAGGTGGCGGCGAGCGCGAGCCCGCGCCGCGTCCGGGCGGGAGCGTCGACGGCCGCCGGAGCTGCTTCCTCCTCGGGCGCGTCCTCGACGAGGCTGAGCGCCGGCGCGGACACCGGCTCGCCCGCGGGCTGCGGCAGAACGCCGGGCACGCGGGCGATCAGGGCGTCGGTGGCATGCACGAGCCGGCGCTCGTGCTCGACGCAGCGCGGGCAGTTGCGCAGGTGTACGTCGAGCATGGGGGCGCGGGCCTCCGGCAGCTCGCCGTCGATGCGGTCGGACACGAGGCGCTCGGCTCGCTCGCACCAGCCGCTGCCCGGAAGCGGCATGGCCGCCGCCCGCAGCGCCTTCCGGCCGGCGGCCAGCGCCAGCGCGAGCTCCTCCTCGCCGATGCCGAGCTCGGGCGCGGCCTGCGCGCGGGGGACCGCGGCGACGGCGACGAGCGCGAGCGCGCGGGCCTCCCGCTCCGGCAGCGCCGGGAGGGCCTCCGCCACCGCGGCCTCGGCCTGCGCCGGCGTGACCGGGCCGGCGGGGCGGATCGGGATGGGCCTGAGCGGGATGCGCTCCATCTGCATCCGCACGATACCCCGCCCGTCACTCAGAGCATGGGCCTGAGCGCCTTCAGGAGCGACTGCACGATGCGGGCGGTGGCGCCCCAGACGAGGTGCCCGTCGACGGTGTAGGTCGGGGTCTTGACCGGCACCCCCTTGCGCACCAGCCGGCGCATCTCGTGCCCGGCCACGAGGTCGGCGAGCGAGAACTCGAGCACGCTCTCGACCTCGCTCTCCTGCGGCACCCAGACGTGCCGCTCCTTGATGCGGCCGACGAACGGAAAGATCCGATAGCCGGTCACGAAGGTCCCCACCGGCGGCAGGGCGCCCATCAGCTCGACGTCGGCCGGGTCGAGGCCGATCTCCTCGTGGGCCTCGCGCAGGGCGGTGTCGCGCAGGTCCTCGTCAGGGTGGTCCTGGCGCCCGCCGGGGAACGAGATCTCGCCGGCGTGCCGCCGCAGGTCGGCCCTGCGCTCGGTGAATACGGCCCGAAGGTCTGGATAGATCGGGACCAGCACCGCGGCGTCCTTCGTGCCCGGCGCGTCCATCGCCGCCGCCTCCTCCGGAGTCAGGAGATACTCGCGCACCGGCCTATCATGCCCGCGTGATCGACATCGTCCACAGCGCGATGATGCACTGGTGGCGAATCGTCGGGGACGCTTCGCCCGGGGCTCGGGCCCTCGAGCCGTCCGGGGTGGTGGCGGCGGTGGTGCCGGCCACACCGGAGCGGGCCGTCTGCAACGCCGTGCTCTACGAGCAACCGTCCGACCTGATCGCCGCCTACGACGAGATCGCGGCGGCCTACGCCGAGATCGGCGCCAACTGGACCGTGTGGGTGCAGCCCGACGGCCGCACCGAGGTGGCGGCCTTCCTCGCCGAGCAGGGCCATTTCCTCGACGCCGAGCCGGTGGCGATGGCGCGCCGGC
This sequence comes from uncultured Thermoleophilaceae bacterium, assembly GCA_963808775.1. Classification (GTDB taxonomy): domain Bacteria; phylum Actinomycetota; class Thermoleophilia; order Solirubrobacterales; family Thermoleophilaceae; genus JACVRW01. Next base: position 10,882 of record CAWEGR010000004.1, on the reverse strand, counting down.
TCGACGGTGAGCCGGTCGAGCGCCCCGGGCCGGATGCCCTCGCCGACTGGACCCGCGAGGGCGAACTGATGGAGCTGCTGGCGGTCAACGACGCCTCCTACACGCACGGGACGGACTCCTGGCAGCGCGGCCTCGCGGGTCTGCCGGACACCATGCCGATCTACCTCGCGCGGCACGACGGCGAGGCGGTGGGCGGACTCACCATGTGCGACCACGCATCGAACAGCGAGGTTCAGATCGTTGCGGTGCTGCCCGAGGCGCGAGGCCGCGGCATCGCCGGCCATCTCCTCGCGCACGCGCTCGCCGACGCCGCCGAGCGGGGCAACGAGACCTCCACGCTGATCGCGACGAAGCTCGGCCGCCCGGTCTACGAGAGGGTGGGGTTCGAGGCGCTCGACACGTTCGAGATGTGGGAGAGGGGCTCGCTCCGGCGCGCGGCCTAGACCAGCTCGAGGTGCTCGTCGAACATGACCTCGCCCTCGAGCGCCCGGTGGACCGGGCATTTCGCGGCGATCTGCATCAGGCGCTCGCGAGCCTCCTCGGGCAGCTCCTTCGGGAGCCCCACGGTCATGCTGAAGCGGGTCGGCGATCCCCGCTGCGCTGGCTCGTAGTCGACGTCCACGGTCAGGTCGTCGATCTCCCAGCCCTTTCGTTCCGCGTACATCTGGATCGTGACGGCGGTGCACGAGGCGAGGCTCGCGGCAAGCAGCTCCTGCGGGCTCGGGCCGGAGTCCTCTCCGCCGGACGACCGCGGCTCGTCGGCCGTGATCTCGTGGGAGCGGATCTGGACCTGCTGCTGCAGCTTGCCGCCGGCATGGCGCGAGGTGGCTTTCATTCTCTCCCCTGGAAGAGCTCGGGGTCCCGCTCGTCCGCGAAGCGCGCCATGGCGAACAGCGCGTCGGACAGGCGGTTCAGGAAGACGAGGACGGTGTCGCCGGCGAGCTCGCCGGCGTGGTGGAGAGCGCTCACGCGCCGCTCGGCGCGCCGCACGGCGGTGCGCGCCACGTCGAGCCGGGCGGATAGCTCGGTGCCCGCCCGGGATCACGAACTTCGGCGGTAGGTCGACTCGATCCATATAGCGGTCGATGTCGCTCTCGAGGCGCTCGACCATGTCCGGGGTCACCCGCGAGACGCCGTCCTCGAGGCGCTCGGATGCCTCGGGCGCGGTCGCGAGCTCCGCGCCGGCGACGAACAGCTCGTTCTGCATCCGCAGGATGTCGGCGAACAGCTCGCTGTCGCGCTCGGCGGCGGCACGCGCGAGACCGAGCGCGGAGCCGGCCTCGTCGATCGAGCCGTAGGCCTCGGGGCGGGCCGCGAACTTCTCGGTGCGCCCGCCGTACCAGAGGCCGGTCGTGCCGTCGTCGCCCTTGCGCGTGTAGATCTTCACGTGAGCGGATTGAACACGAGGCCCGTGGGGACCTTGGGGTAGAAGTACGTCGACTTCGGAGGCATCGACTCGCCCGCCTCGGCGACCTCGCGCACCTGCTCGACCGGAGTCGCCCGCATGAAGAAGCCGGCGTCGACAGCTCCGCTCTCGACGCGCTCGATCGCGTCGTCGAGGCTCTTCGAGTAGGCGAGCCCCCGCAGGTGCGAGATGTCGTCCTCCGACATGCCGAGCGCCCCGCGCAGGATCAGGGACTCGAGCACCGCCGTGTCGAGCCGGCGATATGGCTCGGGCAGGCCCGCGAGCGCGCGGTCGGCGATCGCCTGGTCCTTGAGGGTCACGCGGTAGGGCCGGCGGTGGAAGCTGTCCATGTAGCCGAAGGCCACCCGGCCGTCCGAGTCGGGCTCGAGCGCCTGAGCGCCGTCGAGCTCCTCGATCTCGAAGTCCCGCATGAGCGCCTCGCGGATCGCGAGCTGCTTGTCCGAGTCGTCCTTCAGGCCCGTGAGCAGCCGGTGCGTGGGGAAGACGAGCAGCCCGGGGTCCGAGAGCGAGCAGAGCAGCATCAGCGTGAAGTCGTGGCCGCCCTCGCCGCCGACCTCCTCGGCATACACGCGCGCGGTCTCGTAGCGATGATGGCCGTCCGCGATCAGAAGCTCCGCGTCGGTCAGCGAGCCCTGCAGCGCGGCGATCTCGTCCGCATCGGAAATCCGCCAGAGCGTGTTGCGGGTGCCCTCGTGGTCGCTTGCCTCCGCGAACGGCATGCGGCTCTCCACACGCTCGAGGGCCTCGCCGGCGGCGCCGCTCGGGTCGGGAAAGAGGCTGAAGATGGGGGAGAGGTTTGCCTGCGTCGCGCGCGTGAGCCGCAGGCGGTCCTCCTTCGGGCCCGGGTGGGTGCGCTCGTGAGGACGGATGCGGCCCGTGCCCGTAATCCTCCACGCGCACGCGCGCGAAGAAGCCGGTCCGGCTGCGCGCGCTCCCGTCCGGTGCCGTGTAGTCCTGGCGCAGGACCCACAGAGCCGGCTCGTCCTCCTGGGTGAGCACGCCCCGTGCGAGCCAGTCGACCATGGTCGCCGCGGCTCTCTCGTAGCGATCCCCCTCGCCCTCCGGCGGCTCCGGCAGGTCGATCTCGACGACGTTGTACGGGCTGCGCGCGACGAGGTCCTCGCGCAACTCGGCGTCGATCACGTCATAGGGGGGCGCGATCACGTGCTCGAGCGAGCCGACGGCCTCGGGGTCGTAGCGAAGGGTGCGCAGGGGCTGGACGTCAGCCATCGGCCCGCCACCCTAGCCGGAGCGGGGCGGGGTTCCGGTCCGCGCCGCGCGCCACAATCGCGAGTTGACCGCCAGTATGGAGGGTCAAGTCGCGATTCTGGAGGTGGACCGCCTAGAGTCGAGAGGGCTTGTCGGGGTGTGGCGCAACCTGGTAGCGCGCAGCCTTTGGGTGGCTGAGGTTCTCGGTTCAAATCCGAGCACCCCGACCTGATGCCGGCAGGGCAAAGCGACCAGGCGGCGCGCGGGAGGATCAAGCCGATCCTGCTCGCCGCCGCGATGGCCCTGCTCGCCCTGAACGTCTGGACCGGCAGCCCGCTGCTCGCGCTCTGGATCGGGTCGCGGGTCCAGGGGGAGTCGAGCCAACCGACGATGGGGGCGTTCGTGGCGGTGATCGGCTGCCTGATCGCCTTCAGCTGGGGCCTCTACCAGCTCCTCAAAGTGACAGCGGCCGCCTACCAGGACGCCACCGGAACCCGCCCGACCGTCCGCACCCATGCGCCCTGGCTGCGCTCGATGCGCGGCGAGCGCCCGGAGCACGCCGCGAGGTCCGCGCGCATCTCCGGCATCGAGCGCGTGGTCGTGGTCAGCGTGATCGTGGCGGCCGTGGCGTTCGAGCTCTGGTTCTTCTTCCTGTCAGGCTCGTCGATCGGCGGTGGCGGTGGCCGCTGAGGCCCTTACGATTTCGGCATCCCGCCCCGGTAGCTCAGTGGATAGAGCAGCGGCCTTCTAAGCCGCGGGTCGCAGGTTCGAATCCTGCCCGGGGCACTCGGCGAGACTGGCGAAGTCCCGGCCCAGGCCTCCACCACTATCCCCACCGAAATCTGGGAGTAGGTCATAGGCGCGGCGTCCGGCGCTCGGCCGCCGGCACCTCCGCCACACGTGTTCGCGGAGACCGCTCCAGCTCGGCTTTCGAGTAGTACGGGGGCCGGCCGCGAGCGGCGGCGAGCACGCGACGGCGCATCTCAGCCGTGACATCTCGCTTGCGGTCGGCGAGGTTGTGGCGCTCGCGGCGATCGGCGCGCAGGTCGTACAGCCGCTCTTGCTGCCCGTTGTTCAGGACCATGTACCCCCAGTCGCGGTCGCGGACGTACGAGCCGTTGGCATAGCCGCCGACGGCGTAGGGACGGGCCTCGCCAGGAGCAGCGCCCGCGAGGATCGGCGACAGGTCAGCTCCCTCGAAGCCCCGCGGCCTCCGCACTCCCGCGAGCGAGGCGAGCGTGGGTGCGACGTCGTGGGTCGACGCGAACCACCCGCTGGCCGCTCCGGCCCCTTCTCCACCCGGCTCTCGAAGCAGCATCGGGACGTGGATCAACTCGGGGTGGAGCAGGGTCGATCCCTTGCCGGTCCAATCATGCTCGCCGAGGAGGACGCCGTGATCGCTCACTAGCAGGATCGCCGTCGAGTCGTCCAGTCCGAGGCTCCAGAGGCGATCGAGAAAGCCGCCGAGCCAGTGGTCCGTCATGGTCACGCATGCCTTGTAGGTCGTCTGAAGGCGACCGACGTGGCGGTCGCTGAGGTAGCTCGACGCGTGTGTATAGCCGATGTCCGCGACCTCATAGCCGCGGTAGTCGGGGTCGCCGTACATGTCGAGGTAGCGCCGCGGCGGCGTCCATGGCTCGTGGGGCTGAAAGCAGTCGACCACCATCAGGAAGCGGCCCTGGCGCTTCGCCGCGGGGAGAAGCTTCGCCGCAGAACGAAAGAGTCGCGAGCACGGCTGCTCGAGCTCGTCGCGCCCGCGCCCGTTGTTCGCGAGGTACTGCCGGACCGCGTTGATGCGCTCCTCCGTGCGCAGCGCACCCGGCGGGAGCCGCCGCAGCGCTTCGGCGCGCGGCACGAGCGCGCGCGGACGCCGGTCGCCGCGCTGGCCGTCGACGCGAACGAAGCGATCTGGGCTCCGCCGGAACGGCTCCAGGACTCCCGTGTACCCGAGAAACGGGTTGTCCGTCACGTAGGCGGTCCACCAGCCGGCACGCCGAAACGCCGTGATCAGCGTCTCCGCGCCGGGGCGGATCGGCTGCCAGCCGGGACGCTTCGCCATCCCGGCCCATGGCTCCCAGCCGCGGAACGGATACGCGCGGCGCCCGGATAGCAGGGAGCGCCGCGCCGGGATCGTGGGCATCGCCTCGGGAAAGACGCTCGTGAAGCGCATGCTGCCGGCGGCGAGCTCATCCAGGTTGGGCGTGCGCATCCCGCGAGCGCCGTAGCAGCCGACGTGATCGGCACGAAGGCTGTCGATCACGATCAGCACCACGTTGCGACGCTCGCTTACCGCGAGCGCGCGGTCGAAGATGCCGCAGCCCCCAGCCGCCCCGGCAAGGAGACCGGTCCCGGCCACACGGACGAACGCCCGCCGGCTCAGCCCCTGCGCTCGCGTGCTCGCCGGCGTGTCCATCGTGCCTCTAACTCACCGGACGGCCGGAAGCTGCGCCGCTACCATGACGCGCTCGCAGGTCGCTTTGAGGCCTGGATTCGCATGAAGACGGTCTCCACGCTGACCCTGTGCACCGCCTGCGCCCTGTGCGCGGCGATGCTGCTGCCAGGATGGGGAGCGGGACCCGCTCGAGCGTACAGCGCCCCGGCCGCTCGAGCGCCCGAATGTCGTCGTTCTCATGACGGACGACCAGACGCTGCAATCGATGCGCGCGTTGCCCCGAACGCGCGAGCTCATCGGCGAGCCGGAGCCACGTTCAGGAATGCCTTCGTGAACAACCCGCGCTGCTGCCCCTCGCGCGCGACGTTTCTGACCGGCCAGTACTCACATAACCACGGCGTGCTCACCAACGGTCCGCCGCTCGGCGGGTGGGGGCGATTGCAGGGCACCTCCAACTGGCTGCCGACGTGGCTCCAGGCGGCCGGCTACCGGACCGTTCACGTCGGCAAGTTTCTCAACAACTACGGCCTCGTGGAACCCATACGAGGTGCCGGCCGGCTGGGACGAGTGGTACGCGATGGTCGACCCCACGACCTACCGCTACTACGGCTACACGATGAACGAGAACGGCGCTCTACGTGCCTACGGCCGCGATGAGGATCCGCGCTGGTACTCGACCGACTTCATCTCCGGGCGCTCCGTCGACATCGTCGAGCGGCTGGCACCCTCCGAGCAGCCGTTCTTCCTGTCGGTCGCGTTCCTCGCGCCGCACACAGGGGGCCCTCGCGAGGCCGACGATCCTCTCGATCTGGCGACGCCCGCAGTGGCCCCGCGCCATCGTGGAGCGTTCGCCATCGCGCGGCTCCCTCAGCCGGCGAGCTTCGACGAGGCGGACGTCTCCGACAAACCCCCGGCGATGCAGCGGCCGCGCTTGGAGCCACATCTGGTGGCCGGCATCGAGAGCCTCTACCGCCAGCGGCTCGAGTCCCTGATCGCCGTGGACGAGGGGGTCGAGCAGATCGTCTCCGCGCTCCGCGATGCCGGCGAGCTCGAGCAGACCCTGCTCGTGTTCACCTCCGACAACGGCTACCTGGCCGGCGAGCACCGGCTGCCCCACGGCAAGGCCAAGGTGTACGAGCCCGCCATCCGAGTGCCGTTGCTCGTGCGAGGGCCCGGCGTCCCGACTGGGGTCCGGCGAAGTCAGCTGGTCATCAACGCGGATCTCGCCCCGACGGTGCTCGACGTCACTGGCGCCACGGCGGGTCGCCCACAGGACGGGCGCTCGCTCCTGCCGCTTGCCGGAAACCCGGCGTTGGGAGGCGGTCGCGCGCTGCTGATCGAGGTCGCGCGAGCGGCGAGGATGCAGACCACCGCGATCCGCACTAGACGCTGGCTCTACGCGGAGCACGCAGGCGGTGCGCGGGAGCTCTACGACCTGTCGATCGACCCACAGGAGCTGGACAACCTGAGCGCGACTCCCGCGTTTGCCGACGTGCGAGCCAGACTCGCGCTCCAGCTCGAGGCACTGCGGCGCTGTCGCGGACGCGACTGCCGGCGCCCGGTGTCGAGGGAGCAGGCCTCCCGACGAGCAGCGAACGCGGGCTGACTCGAGGTCGCATCGCGGTCGCATCACGACCGCCTCCCCGGGCCATCCCTGACATGTCTCCCGGCCTTCTAAGCCGCGGGTCGCAGGTTCGAATCCTGCCCGGGGCACTCGGCGTGCATTCGGGCTGCAGGGCTGCACCGCCGCTCCTGCCTCAAAGCACCGATCAGGCGGGCGTCGCTTGGGGCACTGCTGGCTTGCCTAGCGCAGCACCGACGCGCCGAAGTCCTGCGGGACGGCGTCCATGAGCACGATGTCGGTGGGTTGCCCGCGGCTGATCCGCGCGCCGCGGCGCACGCCGATGCGGCGAAAACCCGCTCGCTCGTAGGCCGCCAGCCCAGCGGCGTTCGACTCCAACGTCTCGAGCAGCACGTTGCGCAGCTGCAGCACGTGGAACGCGTAGTCGAGCACGAGGCGTGTGGCCTCGGTGCCGAGCCCCTGGCCGCGGCGCTCGCCGAGAAAGATGGCGAACTCGGCGTTCCCGTGGGCGTGGAGGATCCCGAGCAGCCCCGCCGTCCCGACCGGCGCTGAGTCCTTGCGGTCGTAGACCGTGAACTCGACCACCTCGGGCTCGCTCTTCGCACCCTTCTCGAGGTTTTCCTCGACCCATTTCTCCTGGCTCTGCGGCGTGGCGATACCCATCTGGTTGAGACCGCACCGGACCGCGGGCTCGTTCATCCAACGCGCGTAATCGGCGGCGAGGTCAGGCCGGAGCGGTCCAAGAGCGACCCTCTCCCCGACCACGATGAAGTCCGGCTCGTGGCTATCCATTCGGGCATTGTCTCCACTCCCGAGCCTGCGTGGGGCGGGGCAGGCCACGCCCTTTCGCTCAGCTTCCCGTCATTGATTTTCTGAGCCCGGGTACGCGCGGAAGATGACCGACTTCCCTCGCATCCTGCTCTTCGACATCGACGGCACGCTCGTCTCGACCGGTGGGGCCGGAGCGGTCGCATGGAAGCGGGCTTTCGAAGAGCTGTACGGGATCCCCGCCGACATCGGCGAGCACACGGACGCCGGTATGACAGATCCGGACGTGGGGGCGAAGACCTTCGAGGCGGTCCTCGGCCGAGTGCCGTCTCCGCACGAGCTGGCGCAGCTGATCCAGCGGCGGCTCGAGTACCTGCCCGCGGCGGTCGACGAAAGCGAGGGCTACCGCGTCTTGCCGGGGGTTCCCGAGCGCCTGAAGCAGCTCAGCCGCGAAGGGCATCTGCTTGGACTCATCACCGGCAATGGCGACGGCGCCGCGCACATCAAGCTGCAGCGGGCCGGGCTAAACCGCTGGTTCACCTATGGCGCCTACGCCAGCGCCGGCATAGACCGGCCCGGGATCGTTCGGCAGGCCGTCCGGCGAGGCGAGGCGATGCTGGGCCGCGACGTGCCGAACACGGACATCTTCGTGATCGGGGACACCCCGCTCGACATCGAGGCGGCTCACGCGGTCGAGTGCACCGCGATCGCTGTGGCGACCGGCAAGTACGACCGTGACGGCCTCCGGGAGGCGGGCGCCGACCACGTGCTCGACACGCTCGAGGAGGAGCTGCCGCTCTAGCGCCGACGCCGGCCGGCGTCCGGGCGTCACCCGTACACCTGGTCCGCCGAGGCGTCAGACCTCGTCGTGCATGCCCACGGCCTCTTCCAGCTCCTCCGCGCCGTCATCCGGGTGTTCGCCACGCTCGGCGAGCATCGCCTCGGCCAGCCGGTCAAGCTTGGCTTGGATCGCGTGCTCCGAGCGACGCTCCGCGTTCTTCAGCAGTGCCACCAGCAGCAGGGTGACCGCGGCCATGGCATCCGCAAGCACATGGTGCACGGTGTCGCTCGAAACCAGCGCATATGAAGCGGCCCAGGCCGCCACCAACAATCCGCAGACAGTGAAGAACATCGGGCTGCTCGAGAAGTTCGAGGCCGTCTCTGCGGCCCTGTCGAACGTCGTCCGTCCTTCGCTACCTCGTTCGGTTGGGTGCTTCACGGCCATCCCCGGCCGCATACCCCAGCGGCCGTGCGTCAACCGCCTGCGCGCGAGTTGCGGCCGGTGGTCACCGCACCCTTCTTCGAGTAGGCGGCGGCGAGCCGCGCGAGGGCAAGTGCGCCCAGGAGCAGGCCGAAGTCGCGCAGGGCGATGTCGGCGTAGCCGCCTACGAGCAGCAGGCTGACGATGATGCCGCCAAGCCAGGCGGCAACCAGAAGGCCGCCGAAACGCGGTGAGACCGCGACCACAAGGCCGGCGGCGATCTCCACCGCGCCCACCATGTACATGGCGTCCTGGGCGCCGCCCGGGATGAGGTCGTTGAACTCGGGTGCGAGGTACTTCGGCCAGTCGGTGATCAGGACCTCGGCGAACTTGTCGAGCCCGAACAGGATCGGCGCGACCGTGAACGCGATGCGCAGCAGCATGAACGCCTGTGCGGCGGGGTCGCGGCGCAGCACGTTCGAGGTTGGGACTGGTACGGGCCGCAGTACGGCGGCGATTGCGGTGCTCATGGATCGGTCCTCCTTGAGGTCGCTTGTTCCTGCTTAGCGCCCCTGGGCGGCCGGACCTTACGACTCGTCGGCGCCGCTCCGGACGAAGTCGCGCAGGCTGTTGTAGTCCTCGCTGCAGGCAGGACAGCCCTGGAGGTGCGCTCGCATTCCGGGGATCCGCTCGTCAGCGGGCGCGCCGTCGAGCTCAAGCTCCACGTACTCGTCCAGCTTCTCGAAGCACTCGTCGCAGAGGAGCTCCGGCTCGGCCGGGCCGAGCAGCCGCTCCAAGTTGTCGTGAGGCGGGTGCTCTCGCATCGTCAGTCTCCCTCTGGATCTTCGAGCGAGAAGCCGCGCCGCGCCAGGTCGGCGCGCAGCTTGCGCCTCGCGTCATGCAGTGTCTTGTAGAGCGCGCCGCGTGTCGTGCCGAGCCGTTCGGTGAGCACGTCGAGTGGTACGTCGCGGATGGTCAGGGCGACCAGCACCTCGCGCTGATGCTCCGTGAGGCAGTCGTTGATGGCGAGCCCGACGGCGTTCAGGAGCTCTGATCGTTCGGCGCGTGCATCTGGGCCGCCAGCCGGATCGGCCATCAGAGGCCAGCTCTCCGCCTCTAGCACCACCTCGCGTTCCTGCCAGGCCCGCCTACGCAGCCGCACGCCGGCCTCCAGCAGCGCGAACTTGTACGCCCAGGTCGTGAAGCGGCTCGCCCCCCGAAACTCGTCGAGCTTCTTGAGCACCGCCACCAGCGCGTCATCGGCCGCCTGCAGCGCGATGTCGTCGAGCTCCTCGCCCCGCACGTGCGCGAGGGCGGCGCGCCTGCGCGACAGCTCGAAGCGCGCGGCACGCAGCAGCAGCTCGTGCAGGCGCGCGACGGCCTGATCGCGGACGGGGCCTGTGGCTCGGAGCGCGTCGAGCCAGGCGCGCGAGTCGGCCTGCGCCCCCTGGGGGCCGCCGGTGACCGACCTGGTCGGCAGGCTCGGGCCCATGCCTCGGTCGAGGCTAACGGTGCCCGGTGCCCTCACGGGACGCGCCTCCCGAACTCGAGGGGCGCCAGGATCCGACACGCGAGCTCCGGCGGGCAACCGCGTTCGACGAGCTCTAGGGCCGCGTGTAGGTCGACTTCACACTCACGCGCGAGTTGCTCCGCCAAGCCGTGATCGAATCCGGCTCTGAGGAGACGGGCGCGCCGCCAGGCGACGATCCGGTTCGAGCTTCCGGTTCGCGGGCTCACACCCAGCTTCGCGCGGTGAGACGGGCAGCTCTTACCTCCTCAGACCGAACGCGATTCGGGAGTACGGGGGCTGGGTATCGGGGCTGTCCGCGCAGGGCGGCACTTCCTGAACCCGGAGATTCCACGATGGCCCATCCACAAGACGAGCGAGTGATGCAGCTCCGGCGCCTCGTGCGCGAGCTCGAGGCGCGCCCGCCGTCTCCAGAGCGCGACCGCCTGCTCCACGCCGTCCGGGTACGGCTGGTCGACGCCGAGGCACCGGAGGAGCTTGGTCCTCCAACGGTTGCTCGTGCGTTGACTCGGGCCTAAGCACCCGCATTCCGGGGATGCCCAAGTCCGGTGCGCATCCAATTCCAAGGGGCGATGCTGAGAGTGCGGGTGAACCACGCCTTCTACTCCGCTGCGCCGGCATGCTGCTCGCCTCCTGCGCTTGAGCTGCGGGGCCGTCCGCGCCGACACGAGCCTCATTCGGCTGGGACGAGCCCGGGCCGGACTTGACTTCACGGGCATCGACGAGACGGCTCGAGGCGCCCTGGGCGGGCTCGTGGGGGGCTCCCATCGCGGGGT
>CAWEGR010000003.1:0-499517 GCA_963808775.1 uncultured Thermoleophilaceae bacterium | reverse complement strand
GGTACGCTCAACCGCGGGATGAAGCATGAGAGGACGGGGCAGGCCGACGACGCTCTCAAGCTCTCCGAGCGAGAGCTCCGTTCCCTGCTCGACGTTGGACGGGCGCTCGTGTCCGAGCTCGACGTCGAAGCGGTGCTGCGCCGCGTGCTCGACACCGCTCGCGAGCTGACGGACGCGGAGTACGCGGCACTGGGCATCATCGACGAGGCGGGAGAGGGGCTCGAGCGCTTCCTCTTCATCGGCCTCGATGAGGACGACCGGCAGCGCATCGGGCCCCTGCCGCGCGGTCGCGGCGTTCTCGGCGAGCTGATCCGCAACCCCGCCCCGCTGCGCCTCGACGACGTGACGACCCACCCGCGTTCCTACGGCTTCCCCGCCGGCCATCCGCCGATGCGCACCTTCCTGGGCGTACCGATCGCGATCCGCGGCGAGGCCTTCGGCAACCTCTACCTGACGGACAAGCACGGGGGCGAGAGCTTCTCGCCGACCGACGAGGAGCTCGTCATGGTCCTCGCGGAGTGGGCCGCGATCGCGATCGACAACGCCCGCCTGTACGGGGATGTCGAGCGGCGCCGCACGGAGCTCGAGCGCGCCGTGCGCGGACTCGAGGCCACCGCGGACGTCGCGCGCGCGGTGGGCGTCGAGACCCACCTCGAGCGGGTTCTCGAGCTCGTCGTCAAGCGCGGGCGCGCGATGCTCGACGCCGGCTCGCTCGCCGTGCTGCTCGACGGGGGTCCGGGCCGCCTGCGCGTGGCGGCGGCTGCGGGCGAGATCGACCCCGCGGTGGTCGGCACCACCATCGCGAGCGAGGATTCGCTGGCGACCGCCGTATTCGAGAGCGGCAAGGCGCAGCGCGTGAATGAGCTCGGCTCACGGCCCGGCCATGGCCTCGACCTGCTCGATCCCGGAGCCCGTGCGGCGTTGCTCGTGCCGCTCGGATACCGGGGCCAGGCCCGCGGCGTGCTCGTGGCCTTTCCCGAGATGGGCAACGAGCGCGGCTTCGGCAGCGACGACGAGCATCTCCTGATCTCCTTCGCCGCGAGCGCCGCGATCGCGATCGCAACCGCCCAGAGCGTCGCCGCCGACCGCCTGCGCGCCTCGTTGCGAGCGGCGGACGAGGAGCGCAAGCGCTGGGCGCGTGAGCTGCACGACGAGACGCTTCAGGAGCTCGGCGCCGTCAAGCTGCTCCTCGAGACCGCCTCCGCGGGCCTGGAGGAGAGCCCCGTCGCCGGGGCGACCGCGCAGGCGGTCGAGCAGCTCGATCTGACGATCGGGGGTCTTCAGAGCCTGATCACCGAGCTGCGCCCCGCCGCCCTCGACCAGCTCGGGCTGGAGCCCGCCCTGCGTGCGCTGCTCGAACGCAGCGAGGCCACCACGGGCATGGCGATCGAGGCCGACATCGACCTGGTCTACGAGCCGGGCGCGGAGGCAACGCGGCTCGAGCCCGAGCTCGGCATGACCGTCTTCCGTCTCGTACAGGAAGCGCTCACCAACGCCGCGAAGCACGCGGACGCGGAGCATGTCCGGGTGTGCGTCGAGGAGAGGGGCGAGACGCTCGTGGTCGAGGTGACCGACGACGGCAGCGGGTTCGAGCGCGACGCCGTGGAGCGCGGCTTCGGGCTGATCGGGATGGAGGAGCGCGTGGCCCTCGTGGACGGCCGCCTCACGGTCAAGTCGACCGTGGGATCCGGCACGACCGTGCGTGCCGAGCTACCGGCCCGCCACCTCTAGGCCGACGTCGACCGGGACGGCGCTCGAGGGCACGTCGAGCTCGCCGAGGGCAAGGGCGGGCGCGAGGTAATGGCCGGCGATCTTGCCGGGGGGCCACCAGAGCGCGTGCTCCGAGACGGTGTCGTCCTGCGTCTGGCCGTAGACCTCGTTGCGCATGTAGCGCGGCTCGCTGCCGGTGAGCAGCAGCCCGCGCAGGACCGGGCGGAACGGCTGCGGGTCGATCGCGGCGCCCGCGCGGGCGGCGATCGCCTCCGCGGCGGCATCCGCCAGCTGAGCGGCCACGCCGCCCTGCTTGATCGGGCAGGTCGTCGCATCGCCGGCGGCGTACACGTCGAGCTCGTCGCCGACGTAGCCGTGGGCGTCGACCGGGATGAAGCCGTCGCCGTCATGCGGGAGGCCAGGAAGGTAGGGCCCGCGCAGACGCGGCAGGCTCACCACCGCCTCAGCGGGCAGCGGGTCGCCGTTCACGATGCGCAGCTCGTCGTCGGCCGCCTCGATCGGCGTCGTCTGCGTGTGGAGCGCGATGCCGCGCTCGGCGAGCAGTGCCGACACCGCCTCGGACGCACGCGGCCCGAACAGCTCGAGCGGCGCCGCCTCGGGGGTGACGAGCGAGATCTCGACCTTGCGCAGCCCGCGGTCGCGCACGTGCTTGCCGGTCATCAGGGCGAGCTCGTAGAGCGGCAGCGGCCATGAGCCGCCGGCGGGAACGGCGAAGGTGAGGCGGTGAAGCTTGTGCTGCTCGAGCTCGCGCAGGAGGGTGCGGAAGCGACCCGTGTAGCCCGGGCCCTTGATCGTGACCGCGCCCGGGAGCGCGGGGACCGGCGTGGCGCCGATCCCGAGCATGAGCACGTCGTAGGAGAGCGAGCGGCCGTCCCAGGTCTCGACGCAGTGCTCACCGGGATGGACCGCCGCGACGCCGGCGAGGTGCATGCGCGTGCCGCTCATGCGCGCCAGGCGCACGATGTCGAACTTGCGGACCTTGCCGAGCCCGAACGGCTCGGCCACCGACAGCGGCCGATACTCGAACTCGGGCGTCGGGGTGACCAGCTCGACGTCCACACGATCCTCGGCAATGTGGTGCAGAGCGAGCATCGCCTCCAGCGCTGCGACTCCGCCTCCGACGATTGTGACCCTCATGGCGTTCTCCTTCATCCCCCTGAAGAATCGCCGCATGGGCGCCATCCATCATCGGTGTAAGGAACCCGTTCCGCTCAGTGATTTCCCGCAGCGGGTAGCCTGCCGCCGGTGAGCCGCTTCCATGTCGTGATAGCGGGCGGCGGGATCGCCGCGGTCGAGGGCCTGCTGAGGCTCCGCAGGCTCGCCGGTGAAGCGCTCGACATCACGCTCGTGAGCCCGTCGCCGGATCTGAGGCTGAGGCCGCTCGCCGTCGACGAGCCATTCGCGCGCGGGCGGGTGACCACCCACCCGCTGTCGCGGATCGCCCGGCGAACCGGGGCAGAGCTCCTCGAGGACACGCTCGAGTGGGTCGAGCCGGGCGCTCAGACGGCGCACCTCGGCGGCGGTTCAAGCGTGCCCTACGACGCCCTCCTGCTCGCGATCGGCGGGCGCCTGCGCACGCCCTTCGACCACGTCACGACGTTCGACGACGCGAACGCGGACGAGACCTTCCGCGGGATCGTCCAGGACGTGGAGGAGGGCTACACGCGCAGCATCGCGTTCGTGCTGCCCGAGGGGCCGGCGTGGCCGCTGCCCGCCTACGAGCTCGCGCTGATGACGGCAGAGCGCGCGTCGAGCATGGGGGAGGAGGGCGTCTGGGTCGGCCTCGTCACGCCGGAGCCCGCGCCGCTCGCGCAGCTCGGCAAGGGAATCAGCGACGCGCTGGCGGAGCTGCTCGCCGGCGCGCGGGTCGAGCTTCACACGGGAGCCTCCCCGGAGGTGCCCGCCTCGCGGCGCGTGCTCGTCACGCCCTCGGGCCCGGAGCTCGAGGCCGAGCGCATAGTCGCGATGCCGCGGGTCGAGGGCAACCCCGTGCGCGGGATACCCGCCACGGCCGAGGGCTTCATCCCGGTCGACGAGCACTGCAGGGTCCGCGGACTCGACGAGCACGTCTTCGCGGCGGGGGACGCCACGGACTTCCCGATCAAGCACGGAGGGCTCGGCGCCCAGCAGGCGGACGCGGCCGCGTCCTCGATCGCCGCGCTGGCCGGCGCGGCCTCGGAGCGCGAGCCGCTGCGCGCGGTCGTTCACGGGATCCTGCATACCGGCGCCGCCCCGCTCTACCTGAACGCGCGCCTCGAGGGCCACGAGGTCGTGGAGTCGGAGGCATCGACGGACGCGAGCCTCTCGCCCGGCGGCAAGGTCGCCGCCGAGGAGCTTCAGCAGTTCCTGGACGAGAGCTGAGCGCTCAACGGGCCTCGTCGGCGATCACGCCGAGCTGGGCGCGCAGGACGACGCCCGCGAGCGGCGAGGCCACGCGCCAGTAGCGCAGAAACGCCCGGCGCGACTCCGCGTCCGTCGCCTGCGTGCGCGCCTCGTAGGAGAGCAGGGAGCGGGTCTCGCCGTATGGGCGCAGCGAGATGCTGCAGGCGATACGCGCGTATCCGTTCCGGTCGAAGCCGGCGAACTCGGACGCGTCGATCTCCTCCCAGCGCGTCTCGCCGCCCCAGAAGCGGCCGATCATCCCGAAGGCGATCTCGCGCGGCGGGTCTTCCCCGAGGCGGACGTACATGCCGTGCGTCTCCATGTCGGCCAGGCGCGCCGGCTCGAGTTGCTCGGGCGGAGCGGGCGGATCGAGCCCGCGCACCGCCGCGGCCGCGCGCTCGATCGCCGTGCGCACGCCGACCAGCGCGCGGACCGGGACGCTGCGCGCGAAGGCCTCGTTGAAGTCGGCGCGCAGGACCGCGTCGTACGCGCGCTCGAGGGGCGCGTCGACGATCAGGTGGTCCACGCGCGTCGCGTCGAAGCGCGGCATCAGCTCGTCGATGATCATCGGCGCTCCCGGCGCGTCCCCGGCTAGCGCTCGATCAGGTCGTTGTCGAGCGCGTAGCGGACCAGCTCGGCGCGCTTCGACAACCCGAGCTTCTGCTGGATGTGCGAGCGGTGGGTCTCGATCGTGCGCACGCTCAGGTAGAGCTGCTCCGCGATCTCGGAGTTCGTATGCCCGAGGGCGATCAGGCGCAGGACGTCGAGCTCGCGATCGGTGAGGTCGCCCGGCGGACCGGTGGGGCTGAGCGGTGCCGCCGCCATTCGCGCTCCGAGCTCCGGGTTCAGCCAGGTGCCGCCGCCCGCCGCGGCGCGGATCGCCTGCACGAGCTCGGTCCCGGCCGCCTGCTTCAACACGTAGCCGCTGGCGCCCGCGCGCAGCGCCTCGCGCGCGAATGCCGGGTCCTCCTGCATCGTCAGCACGACCACGGAGGTCTCCGGCGAGCTCTCGCGCATCGCCGGGATCGCATCGAGGCTCGAGCCGCCCGGCATGTTCAGGTCGAGCACGATCACGGTGGGCTTGTGACCGAGCACTCCGCGGCGGGCGGCCTCGGTGTCGCCCGCCTCGGCCACGACCTCGAGATCGTCCTCGGCCTCGAGCAGCATCCGCAGCCCGGTGCGGACCACGGGGTGGTCGTCCGCGAGGATGATCGTGATCTCGGGCGAGTCGGCCACTTCTCGGGAAGCTACCCGGAAGCCGCCCCGCGTGCGGCGATCGGCGGCTCGATCTGTGGACGGCCCCAGGGCCACAGCTTCGAGGTGACCGGACG
Organism: uncultured Thermoleophilaceae bacterium; assembly: GCA_963808775.1. Taxonomy (GTDB): domain Bacteria; phylum Actinomycetota; class Thermoleophilia; order Solirubrobacterales; family Thermoleophilaceae; genus JACVRW01. The sequence continues at coordinate 494,073 of CAWEGR010000003.1, read as the reverse complement.
GAGCCGGGGATCTGAGCCGTAGACGAGCAGGACGAGCATCGCGCCGTAGATCGGCAGGTGGCCCATCAGCTCGACGCTCCCGAAGAAGGCGAGCGACGCGTTGAACGGGATCCCGGCGATCAGCACGCAGGCCTGCGGCAGCGCGCCGGAGATCAGCAGGAGCCCGAACAGGACCTCGATCGCGCCCGCGATGCGTATGAACTCGAGATCGCCCAGTGGCAGGCCGACCAGCTGCGCGATGTTGAAGTCGGGGTGCTCCGCCAGGAAGTGGAGCGCGAGTTCAGGGTTGGCGAGCTTCTCGACGAAGGCGACGACGATCAGAGCCACTCCCGCCGCGACCCTCAGCGACCAGATCGCGCGGGCCTGCGAGTCGAGCGAGGGCTCGACGGCGACCCCGGACTCATAGTCCGCCGACCAGCGTCCCGCCCCCGTCAGCAGCACGAAGCAGGCGAGGCCGAGCAGGTCGAAGCGCTGAAGCACGGGCGACACGCCGAACTCGAGCATCCCGATCGGGCCCGCGGCGACCAGCAGCAGCGCTCCCGCGCGCGCGTGCCAGCCCGTGGCCATCGAGACCGCCACGGCGACCATCGTCGCGCCGAGAGCGACCCCGGCGAGATTCCACTCGAGATCCATCGCGGGTGACAGGTAGAAGCCGAGCGAGAGCAGGCCGATGAGCGACACCGCGAGGTGGATGCGGATCGCGAACGGCATCCACGGGGCGAGCCGTCCCAGGAACGGGACGTCCACGCCCGGGAAGCGGGTCGCGATCAGCCGCACCGCGAGGGTGACGACCAGGGCCAGGCCGAGCAGGGCGAGGGTCGAGGCCTCGAAGGCGAACGACCAGTCGGACGGCGTCATGTCCGTGAACCACGTCTCGTGGGCGATCGGGGTCATGTCGGGAGCTTTGGTCAGGCGCCCGCGCAGATCATCCGGCGAGACCCCGATGGTCTCTACGTAGTTCGCCGCAGCAAGCCTGCCGCAGCATCCCGGATGACCGCGCCGCGCCGGGAGTCGATGCTCTCAGACACGACGACTAAAAGGAGTTCCGGTGAACGACGAACTGCACAACGACACATCGATCATGGAGGAGACCGGACTCGGTCTGCTGCCCGGGGTGGTCATCGCCCTCGGGCCTCGTGGTCTTCAGCATGGCCCTCCTCCTCACCGGCTCCATGTGGGCGGTGGCCGCGGTCCTGGCGCTGATCGGCGTCGGTCACGGCCACGATCCTCACCGTCGTGTTCGCGGTGATGGACGACGACGAGGCGGGCAGGCGGATGCGCGAGCGCATCCCCGGGCTCTAGCCGCGAAGGAGGAGATGGAAATGTTCCTGATCGGAGACCCGACCGAGTCCCCCGAGCTGGAGGCCGCGCGCCTCGTGCGTGCCAACCGCCGGCGTCAGCGCCTGCGCGACGCCGCTCTCGTGTTCGGGATCCTCTCGATCGTCGCCGGCATCGTGCTCGGCGTCCTGTTCTTCCCGGGTGGCGTTCTGAACAAGGAGAAGCGACGACTCCGCCGACGGGACCGCACGCGACCCACGCATCGGCGACGATCGCCGCTGCTCCCACGGCCGCAGAGGCCAAGGGGGTCAAGTTCGAGAAGTTCGAGTGGGTCGATCCGTCGCTTCCCCCGATTCCCGCGGGCCCCGTCAAGACCTTCAAGGTCGACGTCTACGAGCACGTCACCAAGGTCTCCGACGACCTGGCGCCGACCGAGGTCTGGTCCTACGCGATCAACGGCGTCGAGCATCGCGGCACGGGCGTATCCGAGCCGATGGTCGTCGAGGTCGGCGACAAGGTGAAGATCAACCTCTTCAACGGCTCGACGGAGCGGATGCACGTGCGCATGCCGCACTCGATCGACTACCACTCGTCCGAGATCAACCCGGGCGAGGCCTTCAAGACGATTCCGCCCGGCGCCGAGCACTCGTTCGAGTTCGTGGCGGAGCACCCCGGCGTGTTCATGTACCACTGCGCGACCGATCCGGTCCTGCACCACACGGGCGCCGGCATGGTCGGCATGATGATCGTCAAGCCGAAGAACCTCGCGCCGGTCGACAAGGAGATGTGGTTCAACCAGCAGGAGTTCTACATCGGCAAGCCCGGCGGCCAGGCCGACCTGTCGAAGATGGAGGCAAAGCAGCCCGACGTGATCGCCTTCAACGGCTACGCGGCGCAGTACAAGACCAAGCCGATCATGGTCAAGAAGGGCGAGAAGATCAGGATGTTCGTGCTCAACTCGGGCCCGTCGATCTGGTCGGCCTTCCACGTGATCGGGACGGTGTTCGACACGACCCACATCGAGGGCGTCACCGGTCACGACGCGCAGACCGTCAACCTGGCGCCGTCGCAGGGCGGCTGGGTCGAGTTCACGCTCGACGCGGAGGGGACCTACCCCTTCGTTACGCACGCCTTCGGCGACATGGTCAAGGGCGCGGTCGGCGTGCTCGCCACGGAGAACGCGCCGCACGCCTCGATGGAGCACTGAGCCTCAGGAGGTTCCAGGAGCGGATCGAGGGCGGGACGCGTGGGGCGTCCCGCCCTCTCCGTTTCCGGATCCGTTGTGACGGCATGCCGTCCGCGGGGTAACCGCCTCGCATGAGGGCGATGACGGTGATCCCGGGGCGGCAGGGAAGCGCGGAGCTCTCAGAGCTGCCGGACCCGCCCGCGCCGTCGCGCGGGGAGCTGCTCGTGGAGCCGCTGCTGCTGGGCGTCTGCGGGACGGATCGCGAGATCCTCGCCGGCGACCATGGGGAGGCTCCCGAGGGGGCGGAGCGGCTCGTGCTCGGCCACGAGCTCCTGGCACGTGTGCGGTCGGCCGGGGAGGGTTCGAGCTTCGAGCCCGGAGAGCTCGTGGCCGCGGTCGTGCGGCGCCCGGACCCCGTCCCGTGCGCCTGCTGCGCGCGCGGCGAGTGGGACATGTGCCGCAACGGGCTCTACACCGAGCGCGGCATCAAGGGCCGCGACGGCTACGGGGCCGAGCTCGTCCTGCTCGAGGAGGACTTCGCCGTGCCGATCCCCGGCGAGCTCGGAGAGCTGGGCGTGCTCACGGAGCCCGCGAGCGTCCTCGCGAAGGCGTGGGATCAGATCGAACGCATCCGCGGCCGTGCCTGCAGCGGAGGCGACAGGGCCCTCGTGACCGGCGCGGGGCCGATCGGGCTGCTGGCCGCGCTGATCGGCGCGCAGCGCGGCCACGAGGTCCACGTGCTCGATCTCGCCACCGAGGGCCTGAAGCCGGAGCTCGTCGCCGAGCTTGGAGCCGAGTATCACGCCGGCGACATCGACAGCCTCTCGAAGGAGCTGCAGGCGGACGTCGTGGTCGAGTGCACGGGCGTCGCCGAGCTCGTGGCCGGAGCGATGACCGACACGGCGCCGGGCGCCGTGGTCTGCCTGACCGGTGTGGGACCGAGCCGCGCGCTGCGCACCGACATCGGGGCGCTCAACAACGAGGTGGTGCTCGAGAACGACGTGATCTTCGGATCGGTCAACGCGAACCTGCGCCACTTCGAGCACGCCGTCGAGGCGCTGCGCTCCGCCGATGCCGCGTGGCTCGGGAGGCTCATCACGCGGCGGGTGCCGCTCGAGCACTGGACTGACGCGCTCGACAAGGGCGGCGACGACATCAAGGTGGTCGTCGACTTCGGGCAATAACCTGCCCGTCCATGCCCACCACGCTCGTCACCGGCGGAGCCGGCTTTCTCGGCTCCCACCTGTGCGACTACCTGCTCGCGCGAGAGCACCGCGTGATCTGCGTCGACAACCTCGAGACGGGCTCGCTGGACAACATCGCCCACATCCCGCGCGGCGACGCCTTCCGCTTCGAGATGCTCGACATCACGAGCCACTACGAGATCGCCGAGCCGGTCGACTTCGTCTACCACATGGCATCGCCGGCCTCGCCGATCGACTACGCGCGCCTGCCGCTCCACACCCTCAAGGTCGGCGCCTACGGAACGCACAACACCCTGGGGCTCGCGAAGCGCCACCGCGCGCGCTTCCTGCTCGCGTCGACGAGCGAGGTCTACGGCGACCCGCTCGTCCACCCGCAGCCCGAGACCTACTGGGGCAACGTCAACCCGATCGGCCCGCGCGGCGTCTACGACGAGGCCAAGCGCTACGCCGAGGCACTCACGATGGCCTACCGCCGCCAGCAGGGCGTGGACACGGCGATCGTGAGGATCTTCAACACGTCCGGTCCCAGAATGAGGCCGCACGACGGCCGCGCCGTCCCGACCTTCCTGCGGCAGGCGCTCAGCAACCTGCCCCTGACCGTCTTCGGCGACGGCAAGCAGACGCGCAGCTTCTGCTACGTCGACGATCTCGTGCGCGGCCTCGTGCTGCTGAGCGAGTCGGGCATCCACGAGCCGGTGAACATCGGCAACCCGGCCGAGATGAGCCTGCTCGAACTGGCCGAGATGATCATCGAGCTGACCGGGTCGAACTCCGAGATCGTGTTCGAGGCGCTGCCCGTCGACGACCCGCAGGTTCGTCAGCCCGACATCACGCGCGCCCGCGAGCTGCTCGGCTGGGAGCCCGAGATCGACTTCCGCGAGGGGCTGCGGCGTACCATCGAGCACTACCGCGAGATCCTGGGTAAGCCGGAGGGGTCATGAGCAAGACCGAATCGAAGAACCTCGAAGCCATCTACAAGGCGATCGACCAGCACGCCGCGTCCTGCGAGTGGCCCGCGGTCGCGATCGAGATGAATCCGTTCGAGCTCGAGCGGCTCGGCTGGGACTCGATTCGCGGCCTGCCGATCCGCCCCAATCCCGAGATGGGAACCGGCGCGTTCCGCGTCGTCTGCGCCCGCGAGGAGGGTCTCCCCGCCGAGGAGGAGGTCGTCGAGGCGGTGGCCGACCAGACCGTTCCGGCGGAGCTGACACCGGCTCGCTGAGGTGGCGGCCGGAGGGCCGTCTGGACGAAGTTTCGAGGAATCGCCCCTGCGCGGCTAAAGGTTTCGGCGCTCCTGCCGATGATCCGCAGGTGCGGAAACTGCGTCCGTCGCCGGCCGCTTCCCCCGTGGCGCCGGTTCGCGAAGCTACCCTCCCTCGGGGTCGGTAGCGCGGAAAGGGCTGCCCTATCGCGGTTTGGCGTAACCGGAGTCTGGCTCTCATCGTGGCCGCCCTCGGCGGTCTCGTCGCAGCCACCCCGCTCGTGGGTGCCGAGAACCCGGCGCCCGATCCCTCGCCGCATCTGCTCGTCGTCCCGAACGACGCCGACGGGGTTCGCGCTCTCGCCGAATCGGACGTTCGCACCGTCGCGCGCTACGGCGATTTCACGCTCGTCGAGGCGCGGGGCTCCGATGAGGAGGAGCTGCGCGGGGCGGGTGCCAAGCGTCGCGACGACATGCGCCACGTGCGCCTCGGCGGGAAGCTCGTGGACCCTGCGGACCGCGAGACGCTGGCCTCGAAGAAGAAGCCTCGTCACGGCGACGAGGAGCTCGTGCTCGTCCAGTTCGCCGGACCGGTCAAGGACGCCTGGTTCCAGCGCCTGAACGGCACCGGCGGCCAGGTCGTCGGGTACGTGGCCCAGAACGGCTACATCGTCCACGCCACGGGCGAGGCCATCGAGCGGCTTGCCGACCTCGTGGGCACCCACGTCGAGGTGCGCGCGGTGATCCCGATCGAGGCGGCGGACAAGTACGAGGGCGCGGCGCCGCCCTCCGGCGACGTCACGGTCCAGACGGTGGCCGGCGACGCCGGGGCGGACGCTCGCGCGGCGGCCGATGCCGCGGGACGGCGCCTGAGGGACACCTCGACGGTGCGAGGGGTCGCGACGCAGTACCTGCGCCTCGGAGCGTCGGACGCGGCCGACCTGGCCGGGGATCCCGCGGTGGTGGCGATCGGCCGCTACGCGACCCCGGTGCCCCACGACGAGCGCGTCTCCCAGATCGCGGCGGGGAACCTGAGCGCCGGCATCCCCACGACGCCCAGCTATCTCAACTGGTTGACGAGCGAGGGCTTCGGCGCCGGCACGCTTCGACTTCGTCGTCGACGTGGAGGACACGGGGCTCGACGACGGCTCGACGGCGCCCGCCCATCCCGACTTCTACGTGAACGGGACGAAGGCGCAGGGCTCACGCGTCGCGTACGTCCGCGACTGGTCCCCGGACGGGGATGCGTCGGCCGACGGCCCCGCCACCACGCCGCCCCGCGACAAGGCGAACGACGACTGCTGGGGGCACGGCACGAACGTCGCCTCGATCCTCGCCGGGTACAACGCGGCCGGCGGCAGCTCGAACGGCACGAACGACAGCACGGGCTTCAACTACGGGCTCGGCGTGGCGCCACGGGTCAAGCTCGGCTCGTCGAAGCTGTTCGGGTGCGCCGGCGGATTCATCGCTACCTCGCTGACCGAGATAGCCGCCACGGCTCACCGCAGCGGAGCGCGGATCTCGAACCACTCCTGGGGCGACGATTCGTCCCCCGGCTACTACAGCCCCGAGGCCCGGGAGCTCGACGCGCTCGTGCGCGACGCGGACCCGCTGCGCCCGGACGATCCCGGGAACGCGCCGGCGGCAACCAGCAGCTCGTCGAGGTGGTGTCCGCGGGCAACGAGGGCAATAGCGGCTACAGGTCCGTCACACCCCCCGGAACCGCGAAGAACGTGATCACGGTGGGCGCCTCCGAGAACGTCCGCCCCGGCTTCACGGACGGCTGCGGGTACGCGTCCTCCGCGGCGGACAATGCCGATCACGTGGCCGCGTTCTCGAGCCGCGGGCCCACGGAGGACCTCCGCCAGAAGCCGGATCTCGTCGCGCCCGGCACCCACGTGGTGGGCGCGCGGCCGCGGCACGACGCCTACTTCAACGGGACCACCCTGACCCCGGCGATGATCTGCAACCCGATCTTCCCGTCGGGCACGTTCTACAACCTCGTCACCGGCACCTCGCAGGCCGCGCCGGTGGTGTCGGGGGCGGCCGCGCTCATACGCGACTGGTACGCCCGCGGGCCCGGCGATGACAGCCCGCCCTCGCCCGCGCTCACCAAGGCGATCCTGATCGACGGCGCGACGGATCTCGCCGGCGCGGTCGACGGCAAGGGCGGGACGCTTCCGGGCGCACCGAGCATGGAGGCCGGCTGGGGCCGGCCAGACCTGTCGCGGGCCTTCGGCAACACGCAGCGCGAGTACCTCGACCAGACCGAGCTGATCACGAACTCCGGGCAGAGCGAGTTCCACTCCTACGCCGTGGCGTCCCCGGGCGCTCCCGTGCGGGTCACGCTCGCCTGGACCGACGCCGTGCCGGCGACAACCGGCGGCGACGCCTTCGTCAACGACCTCGACCTGACGGTGGTCGCCGGCGGCCGCACCTACCGCGGCAACGTGATGGACGGCGGCGTCTCGATCCCGGGCGGTGCGGCCGATCCGCGCAACAACGTGGAGGGCGTCGTGCTGCCGGCCGGCCTCGTTGGGCGGATCTCGGTCGAGGTCGGCGGCACATCGGTCGGCGGCGACGGCGTGCCCGGCAACGGCGACCCGACCGACCAGGACTTCGCGCTCGTCGTCTCGAACGCGGACGAGGTCGACGCCCCGGTGCTGTCGACGCAGTCCGTGAGCGTCTCCGACGGCGGCGCGGGCGGGGACAACGACTCCGTGCTCGAGTCCGGCGAAGCGGTTGACCTCACGCCGGTCGTGCGCAACAGCGGCACGGACTGTCGCGGTCGACGTCAGCGGCGCGGTCGGCGACGGCGACGGGCTCAGCTTCGACCCGCCCGGCAGCTCGGGTTTCCCGGACATCGCTCCGGACTCCGCCGAGGCGGCGGGGAACGACTACGGGGCCACCTACTCCGCCGCGGCGCCCTGCGGCAGCGACGCCACGGCGACGCTGACGATGACGGCGAGCGGCGAGCAGCAGGAGCTGCCGATCGTCATCCCGACCGGCGAGGGCGGCGCGACGCTGACCTCGAGTGCCGTCGGGCCCGAGGTGCCGAAGGCGATCCCGGACAACAACCCGGTCGGGGTCGCCTCGGCGCTCAGCGTGACGACGCGCGGACGGATCAGGGACCTGAACGTGCGGATCGGCGGCATCACCCACCCGTGGGTGGGCGATCTGGCGATCTCCCTCACCGGCCCCGACGGTACGACGGTGACGCTCGCTCGCCACCCGGGCGGTCCCGACAACAGCGCGGACAACTTCACGAATGTGACCTTCGACGACGAGGCCGGCGGCACGATCCCGTCGACCGGGCCCGTCGCGGGTCGGGCCTACAGGCCCCAGGGAGACCAGCTCTCGCGCTTCGACGGCAAGGACCGCCGCGGCACCTGGACGCTGCGCGTCCGCGACCTCCTCGCCGGTAACGCGGGCACGCTGACCGCCTGGAGCGCCATCAGCCGCCGGGCCCTGTGCGACTTCGACCTGACCGCGCCGGCGCTCCAACGCACAGCGTTCCCGGGCTCGCCCGACGACGCCAGCGCGACCTTCGCCTTCGAGTCGCCCGACTCGGACGCGCGCTTCGAGTGCCGTCTCGACGGCGGCGCGTACTACGGCGTGCACGTCGCCGCAGGTGCTGAACGGCCTTCCCGACGGCGCAGCACACGTTCAGCATCCAGGCGATCGACGGCTCCGGCAACGAGAGCGCCGAGATCCCGCACGTCTGGCAGGTCGACACCGTCCCGCCCCAGACGATGATCGACAGCGGGCCCGCCGCCTTCGTCGCGAGCGACGACCCGAGCTTCAGCTTCTCGAGCGACTCGGCCGTCCTGCGCTTCGAGTGCTCGCTCGACGGCGAGGCGTTCAGCGAGTGCACCTCCGCGATGTCCTACAGCGACGTCGGCGAGGGCCCGCACACGTTCAGGGTGCGCGCCGAGGACCTCGCGGGGAACGTCGACCCGACGCCCGCCACCCACAGCTTCACGGTCGACAACGTCGGGCCGCAGCCGCAGGTCACCGGTCCCGGTCTCGCCGACGAAGGACCGCACGCCGATCCTGCGCGGCACCGTCGCGCGGCAGGCGGGCGACACCCTGGCCGTGACCGTCGAGCTGTTCGCGGGGGCGAACGCCAGCGGGTCGCCGGCCCAGACGCACAACGTGACAGGGGACGGGCAGGGCAACTGGGCGGTCCAGGTGTCGCCGGCGCTCGCGCTCGGCCAGTACACGGTCCGCGCCCGCCAGGTCGACCAGGCCGGAAACCCCGGCCAGCAGACCCGCACGTTCACGGTGGTGGACGACGACGAGGCGCCCGTCGTGGACCTGCGCGCCCCGGGACGTGGCTCGACCACGAGCGACAGCACGCCGCGCGTCGCGGGGGTCGCGGGCACGTCGGACGGCGACGAGCCGACCGTGGTCGTGAGGCTCTACCGCGGCTCGCTCGTCGGCGGCCTCCCCGCCCACAGCCTCGTGCTCCCGGTGGCCGCCGCGAGCGGTGCATTCGCCGCCGACACCCCGCGCCTCGCCGACGGCCAGTGGACCGCGGTGGTGGGCCAGCTCGACTCCGCCGGCAACGCGGGCAGCAGCGCTCCGGCCGGCTTCACGGTCGCGTCGGCGCCGGCGCCCGCCGGCGAGCGCCCCGGGCCTGATCGCCGTGTCGAGGATCGAGGAGCTCGGCGCGGTGAGGAGAGGCGGGCTGCCCGTGCTCCTCTCGTGCGCGGCCGCTTGCAGCGCGCGGGCGCGGCTCACGATCAGCGCGTCCGGCGCGCGGCGCGTCGGGCTGTCCAGCGTGCTGATCGGCAGGTCGTCGACGACGCTCGCCGGCCCGGGCCAGAAGCGGATGTCCGTCCGGCTGCGCCCGGCGATGCGGCGGGCGCTCGCAAGCGCGAGCGGAGCGAGGGTGCTGCTGCGCGTGCGGCTCGATCAGGGTGACGAGCACGCCTCGCTCAGGGGGACGGTCAGCCTGCGCAACGGGCGGCTCGAGCGAGTCGTGCGCCGCGGTCACGCGCTGTTCGTGGCGACCTCCGAGACGAGCCGTGTCGCCGGCTCCCTGCGTAGAGGGGGACGGACGATCGCGAGCGGAGTCCTCAGCGGCGTTCGCAGCACAAAGAATCTCGTCCTGAGCGTCCCTGCCGCGCGACGGTCGAGCCTGCTGCGCCTCGAGCGTCTCAGGGCGGCACTCGTGCTCACCGCGCGCGGGGAGGACGGCGCCGAGTCCGCCGTCACAAGCACTCTGCGCCTGCATCGCTGAGTGCGGGCCGATGCTCGCCGCGCCCGAGTAGCTGAGCTCAGGCGGCCACGGCGGCCCTCAGCGCACCGACGGGGGCCGGTCCGTCGAGGGCCGCGAGCGCCGCCTCGAGCGAGTCGAGGGCATCCGCCTCGAGCGCGAGGCCCGCGCACGCTCTGAACTTCGCCGCGACATCGCTCTCTCCGAGCGGGTTGCCGGGCGTGCCCGGCGAGTGCGGCACGAGCCGGTCGAGCGAGCGGCCGTCGCCCGTCACGACCCGCGTGCCGCCCGCGAAGCGCGACGGCGGCTCGCCCTCGAACGGCTCCGGGCGCACCCGGCTCGCGAGCGCGAGCACCGCGGGGTCGGCGATCGCGTCCGGGGTGAATGACTCGAGGTCGAGGCGGCCATGCACCACCCGGTGCGCGAGCGCGAAGGGGAGGCTGAACTTCGCGTCGTAGGGCGTGCGCGGGGTCAGCTTGACGTCGAGCGGCTCGAGCACGAGCCGGGCGCCCTCCGGCGGGACCCGCACCACCACCTCGCTGAGGTCGTCGGGCCCCAGGCGGTGCTCGTCCACGAGCTCGCCGGCCGCCCAGGCGCTCGCGTGCAGGAAGTGGCAGGCGGGGAAGGGCTTGATCGCGAGCTGCTCGAGCTCCCACGTCTCGCCGAGCCCGGCGGTGATCGCGGCGGCGCGGCCGGGGTCGGCGCCATGAGAGGCGAGCACGCCGAAGCGTCCCTCGAGGACGGTCACGGGGCCCGTGGCTCCCGCCCGGGCGAGCGCCGCCGCCTGCAGGCCCGCGTGTGCCGCCCAGCCCGCGTGCAGCGGCTTCGTGTCTGAACCGTCGCCGAGGAACTCGAGCAACCCCGCGGCGAAGCTGCCGACCACTCCGAGGGCATTCGCCGTGGCCGCGCGGTCGAGGCCCAGCAGCCGCGCGCTCGCCGCCGCGGCGCCGAAGGCGCCGGCCACGGGCGTGGGGTGGAAGCCGCGCTCATAGAGGGCGTCGGCCATCGAGATCGCCACCCTGAGCGCCACCTCGGTGCCCGCGACGTAGGCCGTCAGGACGTCCGCACCGCTGCGGCCGGCGGCCTCACCGGCGGCGAGTGCGGCGGGCGCGACAACGGTGCTCGAGTGGCAGATGCCCGCCTCGTGCGTGTCGTCGAAGTCGAGCGCGTGGCAGCGCGTGCCGTTCGCGAGCGCGGCCGCGGCGGCCGGGACGAGCGTTTCCTCGCCGAGCACGGACGCCTCGGGCCGGCCGCCCTGGTCGAGGGCCACGCGCGTGGCCGAGGCTCCGGCCCCGAGACCGACCGCCGCGAGACCGCAGCCGAGCGTGTCGGTCACGTGCTCGCGGGCGCGCTCGCGAACGCGCGCGGGGATCGCCGCGCCGTCGAGGTCGAGGGCGAAGCTGGCGAGGGTTTCGGCGACGGGCACCTGGTCGCCAGTATCGCCCAGAACGGCGAGAGCCCCCGCCCCGGCGGACCGGGACGGGGGCTCGAAGCCGAACGGGGGCTGAACTCAGTTCGCCAGCGCGGGCCGGCTCACCGGGGTCGGTCTCGGTCTCCGTCTCCTCCGGGCGCCACGGGAGCCGCAGCGTCAGGACGAGGAAGCCGATCCCCGAGAGCAGAAGGGCAAAGCCCACCACGATCGCGAAGTTCGCGACGTTCTCGGCGAAGTATGAGGTGTTCAGGGCACTCGCGAGAGCGGTCTCGGTGACCCAGATCTCGCGGGCCGGGTTGCTGACCGGCTCACCGGACTTCGGATCGACGGCGGCCTTCTCCTCGTCGGCCGTCGGCTTGCCGTTCTCGTCGAGGAAGCGGGCCATCTCGGCATAGGTCTGACCCTGGGTTGCGGCGAGCGTGTGCTCCCGCATCCCGGCGGCGAAATCACGCGCCTCGCTGCCCGTGTCGATCTTCTCGTTGGCGACGCCCTTCATGTCGGGCGTTCCGACGATCTGCTCGCGGGCGAGCTCGTCGCGGACCGTCGAGCGGCCCTCGAAGCCCATCACGACAGCACCGATCCCCACGGCGATCATCAGGCAGCTCGCGGCGATCCCGGCGTAGATGTAAAGCTTCTTCATTGCACTCCTCCTCCGGTTCATCGGTCCTCCGAAGGATCGGATTTGCGGGGGCATCCCACATCGGCACGACCTACGCGTCTGGTCGCGGGTGGTCACGCGGCGCCCTCCGTACAAGACCGCAGCGGCCCCGCGGCCGTCCCGCCGCTACCGTGGTCGCGTGGCTTCAGCCCAGGCTGAGATCGGGACGTTCCTGTTCGCTGACATCGCCGGCTACACCGCGCTCACGGAGGCGCACGGCGACGACGACGCGAGCGAGCTCGCGATCGAGTTCTGCCGCGAGCTGTCCGACATCACGAACGCGCGCGGCGGCGAGGTGGTGAAGACGATCGGCGACGCCGTGATGGTTCGTCACCGGGATCCATCGCAGGCTGTCGAGCTCGGGCTGATCGCCGCCCATGACGTGATCTCGGGACACGGCTTCCCGGCGGTCAGGGTCGGCATGCACCACGGTCCGGCCGTGGCCCGCGAGGGCGACTGGTTCGGCGCCACGGTCAACCTCGCAGCCCGGGTGGCAGGGCTCGCGGCGGGTGGCGAGGTGCTCGTCACGGCCGTCGTCCGCGAGCACGCCGAGCGCCTGCCGGCGGTCCGGATCGAGCACCGAGGCGAGCACCGGGTGCGCAACGTCCCGGGACCGGTCGAGCTGTTCGCCGCCGTCCCGGCGAACGCCGCCCGCGAACCGCACCAGCTCGATCCGGTCTGCCACATGCTCGTCGAGGAGAGCCAGGCGGCCGGCAGTCTCCGGCACCGTGGAACGGTGTACCGGTTCTGCTCGCTCGAGTGTGCCGGGCGGTTCGCGGGCGATCCGGACGCCTACGCTCAGGCAGGCGCCTCCGAGTAGCGCAGGGAGCCGGGCGTCGTGAGGTTCTCGCCCGTCTCGAGCAGCGTCTTCAGGCCGGACAGGATCATCGGCCAGCCGCCGTAGAGCTCGGGGTTCGCCCCGGGGCGCAGCTCGTCATGCACGACCGTCAGCCGGCATGCGTCCGCGACCTGCTCGATCTCCCAGGTGACCCGCGACGGACCGTGGCTCTTCACCTCGTCGCTCCAGAGCGCCGTGAAGCTCTGCACGAGCCGCCGGGGCGGGTCGACCTCGAGGTTCTCGCCGGCGCCGATCTCGACCACGCCGGGGACCCCGGCCGTGTACTCGGAGCCCGGCGTCCAGTCGGAGTGGGTCTCCACGCCGAAGCTGTAGCGCGCGCGCAGCTTCGGGTCCGTGATCGCCTCCCAGAGCCGCTCCGGGGTCGTCTTGATGAACACCTCGAACACGGCGACCGTGTCGCCGTCCGCGAGCTGGAATCCTGCCTCAGGCAGCCTCTCCATCGTCTTCCTCCAGGGTCTTCTTGAGCCCGGCGAGCGTCGCCGCCATGGGCTCGGCGTACTTGCTCACCCACCTGTCGTGGATGAGCCGGATCGGGACGGGGTTCAGGAAATGGAGCTTCTCGCGGCCCCGCTTGCGCGTGGTCACGAGACCGGCCTCCTCGAGTACGCGCAGATGCTTCATCACGCCGAAGCGGGTCATGTCGACCCTTGCCTCGAGGGCGCTCAGCGTCTGCCCGTCCTCGTCGAAGAGGGCGTCCAGCAGGCCCCGTCGAGTGGGGTCGGCGAGGGCCTTGAACACCGCGTCCATGGCCGTGAACTATATGTGACCATTTGGTCACCTGTCAAGTGGCGATTAAATTTGCTGCACCCAAGGCGAAGGAGATCGTGTGCTTGGTCGGAGGCAGGTGTTCCGGGTCGTCGCGACGGTCCTGGTGGCAACGGGTGCGCTTGCGCTCGGGCCCGGGACGGCGTCCGCTCAGAGATTCATCGCGGGTGCGCCTGGCGGGGGAGACGACTACTTCCCCTTCGCCGGCAACGGTGGCTACGACGTCCAGCACTACGACCTCGACGTCACCTACACGCCGCCGAGCTCCCCGACGCTCCTCGTCGGCCAGATGAGCGGCGTGGCGACGATCGACCTCGTGGCCACGCAGAACCTGGACCGCTTCAACCTCGATCTGCGCGACATGGACGTCGAGGCGGTGACCGTCAACGGCAGGCCGGCGACCGAGATCGAGCCGCCCGCCGAGGGGACCGTCGTCGAGGACGCCGCCTACTGGCAGGTCCAGGACGACGGCGCCCGCATCTGGGAGCTCACGATCCAGCCGCGGCCGAAGATCAAGCGCGGCCAGCGGGCCCGCGTCGTCGTGACGTACGGCGGCGACACCACCCGGCCGACGGACATCGAGGGCGCCCTCTACGGCTGGGTCACCACGGCTGACGGAGCAATGGTCGTGAGCGAGCCCGAGGGCTCGATGACCTGGTATCCGGTCTCGGACCACCAGACCGACAAGGCGAGCTACTCCTTCGAGATCACCGTGCCGCAGGGCAAGGTCGCGGTCGCAAACGGCGTGCCGGTTGGCGACCCTGTGACCGAGGGTGGCTGGACCACATGGTTCTGGAACGCCCCGGACGCGCAGGCCAGCTACCTCACGACGGCGTCCGTAGGTGACTACACGCTCCACGAGTCGGAGACGCCCGACGGGCTCCCGATCATCGACGCGATCGACGACAACCTCACGGCTGCCAACCGGACGACCACCGAGGCGAGCCTGGCACTGCAGCCCGACATCATCGCCTTCATCGAGGACACGTTCGTGCCCTACCCGTTCAACTCCGCGGGCGCGATCGTCGACGACGACAGCGTGGGCTACGCGCTCGAGACGCAGACCCGCCCGTTCTACTCGCGGGTCGCGCGGGAGGGCACCGTCGTCCACGAGATCGCGCACCAGTGGTTCGGGAACGCCGTCAGCCCGGAGCGCTGGGCCGACATCTGGCTGAACGAGGGCTGGGCGACGTATGTCGAGTGGCTCTGGAGCGAGGAGCAGGGCGGCGAGACGGCCGCGGAAGCCTTCGACGCGATCATGGAGATCCCGGCCGACGACAACTTCTGGGACCTCGCCATCGCCGACCCCGGCCCCTTCGGGCTGTTCCTCTCGGGCGTCTACGACCGCGGCGCGGCGACGCTGCACGCCCTGCGCGACAAGATCGGCGACGACGCGTTCTTCGAGGCGAGCCGCGAGTGGCTGACGCGCTACGACGACTCGACCGCGAGCACGGACGACTTCGAGGCGCTCTTCGAGGAGATCTCGGGCCAGGACCTGACCACGTTCTTCGACGTGTGGGTGCGCACGCCGGAGAAGCCCACGACCTGGTGAGGGCTAACGGAGGCCGTCGACGCGATCGCCGCCGGCGTTCCCGAGACTGACGTCGAAGCGCTCGACCATCAGGCCGGCGTCGGCCACGAGGGCCTCCCACTCGGGGCTCTTCTGGCACTCCTCGAGCGCCTCCTTGGTGTCGAACACCAGCTCGGCGATCCGGTAGTGGAGCGACTCGGCGTCCTCGATGGCGTCGCTCGTCCGCACGAGATTGAGCTCGCGGATGCCCGGCAGCTTCGCGGCGAGCGGCGCGTGCGTCTCCCAGTAGTAGTCCTCGAAGGCGGCCGGATCTGGAGGCGTGCCCCACAGGGCGTACAGGGTGTACATGACGGCATTGCCTATCACGCCGGCCCGCGCTTTCCAGAGACGTCCGCGGGCGTCCTTTGACGTTTGACCAACGCGGGCATCCGGGCTCCGCGCCCGTCTTCAGGATCAGGCAGTCCTCGAAGCGTTGCCAACGCTGCTGTACTGCGACGATGGACCAGGAGCAGCTGCGGCTGATCGACGCCTATTGGCGGGCGGCCAACTATCTGTCGGTCGGCCAGATCTACCTGCTCGACAACCCGCTCCTGCGCGAGCCCCTGACGCTCGATCACGTCAAGCCCCGCCTGCTCGGTCACTGGGGCACGACGCCCGGGCTGAACCTGCTCTACGCACACATGAACCGCGCGATCCGTGAGCGCGACCTGGACGCGATCTACGTGGCGGGCCCCGGTCACGGCGGCCCCGGCCTCGTGGCGAACGCGTACCTGGAGGGCACCTACTCGGAGGTCTACGGGCACGTCGGCGAGGACGAGGAGGGGCTGCGGCGCCTGTTCCGGCAGTTCTCGTTCCCGGGCGGGATACCGTCGCACGTGGCGCCCGAGACGCCGGGGTCGATCCACGAGGGCGGCGAGCTCGGCTATTCGCTCGTGCACGCCTACGGCGCGATCTTCGACAACCCCGGCCTGCTGGCGCTCTGCGTCGTCGGCGACGGCGAGGCGGAGACCGGGCCGCTCGCGGCGAGCTGGCACTCGAACAAGTTCGTGAACCCGGCGAGCGACGGGGCGGTGCTGCCGGTGCTGCACCTGAACGGCTACAAGATCGCCAACCCGACGCTCCTCGCACGGATCGGCGAGGACGAGCTGCGCTCGCTGTTCGTGGGCTACGGGCACTCGCCGCACTTCGTCACGGGAGACGACCCGGAGACCGTCCACCAGGAGCTCGCCGCCACCCTCGACACCGTGCTCGACGAGATCGCGTCGATCCAGGAGCGGGCGCGCGGCGGCGATCTCGACCGGCCCCGCTGGCCGATGATCGTGCTGCGCACCCCGAAGGGCTGGACCGGGCCGCGCGAGGTCGACGGCAAGCCGGCCGAGGGCTCGTTCAGGTCACACCAGGTCCCGCTCTCCGGCCTGGCCGAGAACTCCGATCACCTGCATGCGCTCGAGCGCTGGATGCGCTCGTACCGCCCCGAGGAGCTCTTCGACGAGGACGGCCGGCTCCAGGAGGAGCTGCGAGCGCTGCGGCCCGAGGCCGAACGCCGCATGAGCGCCAACCCGCACGCGAACGGCGGCCTGCTGCTGCGCGACCTCGAGCTGCCCGACTTCCGCGACTACGCGGTCACGGTCGAGGCTCCCGCCACGACATCGAGCGAGGCGACGAGCGTGCTCGCCACCTGGCTGCGCGACGTGCTGCGGGCGAACCGCTCGGCGGCCAACTTCCGGATCTTCGGTCCCGACGAGACGGCGTCGAACCGCCTCTCCGCGGTGTTCGAGGAGACGGACCGCGCCTGGCTCGCCGACCGCACCGACGGCGACGACCACCTCAGCCCGAGGGCCGCGTGATGGAGGTCCTCAGCGAGCACCTCTGTCAGGGCTGGCTCGAGGGCTACCTCCTGACCGGCCGTCACGGGCTCTTCAACTGCTACGAGGCGTTCATCCACATCGTGGACTCGATGTTCAACCAGCACGCGAAGTGGCTGAAGGTCACCCGGGACATTCCGTGGCGGAGGCCGATCGCGTCCTTCAACTACCTGCTCTCCTCGCATGTCTGGCGCCAGGACCACAACGGCTTCTCGCACCAGGACCCCGGCTTCATCAACCACGTGATCAACAAGAAGGCGGAGGTCGTCCGCGTCTACCTGCCGCCCGACGCGAACTGCCTGCTGTCGGTGATGGACCACTGCCTGCGCTCGCGCGACTACGTCAACCTGATCGTGGCCGGCAAGCAACCGGCGCTCGACTACCTGTCCATGGATGACGCGATCGTGCACTGCACGCGCGGCATCGGCATCTGGGAATGGGCCTCGAGCGAGGACGGCGCCGAGCCGGACGTGGTGCTCGCCTGCGCCGGCGACATCCCGACGCTCGAGGCGGTCGCCGCGGCCGCGCTGCTGCGGGAGCACCTGCCCGGGCTCCGGGTCCGGGTCGTGAACGTGGTCGACCTGATGCGGCTGCAGCCTGCGGCGGAGCATCCTCACGGCCTGTCGGACGCCGAGTTCGACGCCCTCTTCACGACGTCGAGGCCGGTCATCTTCGCCTACCACGGCTATCCCTTCCTGATCCACCGCCTGACCTACCGGCGCCACAACCACGAGAACATCCACGTGCGCGGCTACAAGGAGGAGGGCACGACCACGACCCCGTTCGACATGGTCATGCTGAACGACCTCGATCGCTTCCACCTCGTGATCGACGTGATCGACCGCGTTCCCCAGCTCGGCGAGACAGCGGCGGGACTGCGTCAGCAGATGGTCGACGAGCGGATCCGGCATCGGCTCTACACGCGCGAGCACGGCATCGACCCTCCGGACGTCCGGGAATGGACCTGGCTCGGCTGAGTGCACGTCCTCGTCGCCAACGCGGGATCGAGCAGCCTCAAGCTGTCCCTGCTCGACGGCGATGACGCCGAGCTGTGGCGAAGCGACCTCGACGGCCCGGACGACGCCGCGGCCGCCGATCTGCCGGCCGAGGTCGACGCCGTGGGACACCGGATCGTGCACGGGGGCCACCGGTTCACGTCCGCGGCGCGGCTCGACCCCGCCGTGGTCGGCGCGCTCGAGGAGCTGACCGAGCTCGCCCCGCTGCATCAGCCGCGGTCGCTGGCGGCCGTCGACGCCTGTCGCGGGCGCTGCCGGACGTCCCTCAGGTCGCCTGCTTCGACACCGCCTTCCACGCCTCGATCCCGCCCGCCGCGGCCACCTACGCGCTGCCCCGCGAATGGCGCGAGCGATTCGGCCTGCGCCGCTTCGGGTTCCACGGCCTCTCGCACGCATACGCGTCGAGGCGGGCGGGGGAGCTGAGTCCCGGCGCGCGCAGGATCGTCTCCTGCCACCTGGGGGCGGGCGCGTCGCTGTGCGCCGTGCTCGACGGGCGCTCCGTCGACACGACGATGGGCTTCACGCCCCTCGAGGGCCTCGTGATGGCGACCCGCTCGGGCTCCGTCGACCCCGGCCTCCTGCTCTGGTTGCAGGAGCAGGCCGGCCTGAGCGCGGAGCGGATGACCGAGGCCCTCGAGCACGAGTCGGGGCTCCTGGGTCTCGCCGGAACGGCGGACATGCGCGAGCTGCTCGCCCGCGACGACGCCGACGCCCGGCTCGCGCTCGACGTCTACGTCCACCGGCTGCGAACGGGCATCGGCGCCATGGCGGCGTCGCTCGGGGGCCTCGACGCCCTCGTCTTCACCGGCGGCGTGGGCGAGTCGGCCCCGCGCGTGCGCCAGCTCGCGTGCGCCGGCCTCGAGCATCTCGGAGTGGCGCTCGACGCCGAGCGCAACGCCGCGGCGGAGGGCGCCGACGCGGACGTCGTGGGGCAGGGGTCGCGCGTGGCGGTCCTGGTGATCCGGGCGCGCGAGGACGTCGAGATCGCCCGCCAGACACGCGCGCTGCTCGGCTGAGGCCGGGCGTCTCGAGAGGTGAGGCGGGTCGGCTCGAGGTCGGGTAGCCAGGTGAGTCGCGCGGTGAGAGACTCGGCGAGAGCGACATAGGAGGTCGTCATGCCGAAGGCTTCGAGGCAAAGCGCTTCTGAGCACGAGACGGTCGAGGGCTACGAGGGTCACTTCGAGCACTTCGACGGTGGTTGGACCGTCGGGTTCGAGACCTACACGGCGGACGCCGATCTCGCGCCCTTCTTCACGGGACTCCCGAACGACGAGTGCCAGTGCGAGCACATGGGATACGTGATCAAGGGGAGAGTCGCGTTCCGGTCGTCGGGCGTCGAGGAGGTGTTCGAGGCGGGCGACGCGTACTACGTCGGCGCCGGTCACACCCCGGTTCTCTACGCCGGCACCGAGGTCGTCGAGTTCAGCCCGACCGGCAAGCTCGCCGAGACGATGGAGGTCGTGACGCGCAACACGTGGTGCTTGGTCGGAGGCGGATGTCGCGAGTGGTCGCGGCGGTTCTGGTGGCAGCGGGGGTGATCGCCCTCTCGGCAGGGACGGCCTCCGCCCAGAGGTTCATCGCGGGTGCGCCGGGCGCGGGCGACGACTACTTCCCCTTCGCAGGCAACGGTGGCTACGACGTGCAGCACTACGACCTCGACGTCACCTACACGCCGCCGAGCTCCCCGACGCTCCTCGTCGGCCAGATGAGCGGCGTGGCGACGATCGACCTCGTGGCCACGCAGAACCTGGACCGCTTCAACCTCGATCTGCGCGACATGGACGTCGAGGCGGTGACCGTCAGCGGCAGGCCGGCAACCGAGATCGAGCCGCCCGCCGAGGGGGCCGTCGTCGACGACGCGGCCTACTGGCAGGTCCAGGACGACGACGCCCGCGTCTGGGAGCTCACGATCCAGCCGCGGCCGAAGATCAAGCGGGGACAGCGGGCCCGGGTGGTCGTGACCTACGGCGGCGACACCACCCGGCCGAAGGACATCGAGGGCGCCCTCTACGGCTGGGTGACCACGGCTGACGGAGCAATGGTCGTGAGCGAGCCCGAGGGCTCGATGACCTGGTATCCGGTCTCGGACCACCAGACCGACAAGGCGAGCTACTCCTTCGAGATCACCGTGCCGCAGGGCAAGGTCGCGGTCGCAAACGGCGTGCCGGTTGGCGACCCTGTGACCGAGGGTGGCTGGACCACATGGTTCTGGAACGCCCCGGACGCGCAGGCCAGCTACCTCACGACGGCGTCGGTAGGTGACTACACGCTCCACGAGTCGGAGACGCCCGACGGGCTCCCGATCATCGACGCGATCGACGACAACCTCACGGCTGCCAACCGGACGACCACCGAGGCGAGCCTGGCACTGCAGCCCGACATCATCGCCTTCATCGAGGACACGTTCGTGCCCTACCCGTTCAACTCCGCGGGCGCGATCGTCGACGACGACAGCGTGGGCTACGCGCTCGAGACGCAGACCCGCCCGTTCTACTCGCGGGTCGCGCGGGAGGGCACCGTCGTCCACGAGATCGCGCACCAGTGGTTCGGGAACGCCGTCAGCCCGAAGCGCTGGGCCGACATCTGGCTGAACGAGGGCTGGGCGACGTATGTCGAGTGGCTCTGGAGCGAGGAGCAGGGGGGCGAGACGGCCGCGGAAGCCTTCGACGCGATCATGGAGATCCCGGCCGATGACAACTTCTGGGACCTCGCCATCGCCGACCCCGGCCCCTTCGGGCTGTTCCTTTCCGGCGTCTACGACCGCGGCGCGGCGACGCTGCACGCCCTGCGCGACAAGATCGGCGACGACGCGTTCTTCGAGGCGAGCCGCGAGTGGCTGACCCGCTACGACGACTCGACCGCGAGCACGGACGACTTCGAGGCGCTCTTCGAGGAGATCTCGGGAGAGGACCTGACCACGTTCTTCGACGTCTGGGTGTGGACGCCCGACGAAGCCGACGAGCTGGTGAGGGCTAACGGAGGCCGTCGACGCGATCGCCGCCGGCGTTCCCGAGACTGACGTCGAAGCGCTCGACCATGAGGCCGGCGTCGGCCACGAGGGCCTCCCACTCGGGGCTCTTCTGGCACTCCTCGAGCGCGTCCTTGCTGTCGAAGACCAGCTCGGCGATCCGGTAGTGGAGCGACTCGGCGCCCTCGATGGCGTCGCTCGTCCGCACGAGATTGAGCTCGCGGATGCCCGGCAGCTTCGCGGCGAGTGGCGCGTGCGTCTCCCAGTAGTAGTCCTCGAAGGCGGCCGGATCCGGAGGCGTGCCCCACAGGGCGTACAGGGTGTACATGACGGCATTGCCTATCACGCCGGCCCGCGCTTCCAGAGATGTCCGCGGGCGTCCTTTGACGTTTGACCAACGCGGGCATCCGGGCTCGCGCCCGTCTTCAGGATCAGGCAGTCCTCGAAGCGTTGCCAACGCTGCTGTACTGCGACGATGGACCAGGAGCAGCTGCGGCTGATCGACGCCTATTGGCGGGCGGCCAACTATCTGTCGGTCGGCCAGATCTACCTGCTCGACAACCCGCTCCTGCGCGAGCCTTTGACGCTCGACCACGTCAAGCCCCGCCTGCTCGGTCACTGGGGCACGACGCCCGGGCTGAACCTGCTCTACGCACACATGAACCGCGCCATCCGTGAGCGCGATCTGGACGCGATCTACGTGGCGGGCCCCGGTCACGGCGGCCCCGGCCTCGTGGCGAACGCGTACCTGGAGGGCACCTATTCGGAGGTCTACGGGCACGTCGGCGAGGACGAGGAGGGGCTGCGGCGCCTCTTCCGGCAGTTCTCGTTCCCGGGCGGGATACCGTCGCACGTGGCGCCGGAGACGCCGGGGTCGATCCACGAGGGCGGCGAGCTCGGCTATTCGCTCGTGCACGCCTACGGCGCGATCTTCGACAACCCCGGCCTGCTGGCGCTCTGCGTCGTCGGTGACGGCGAGGCGGAGACCGGGCCGCTCGCGGCGAGCTGGCACTCGAACAAGTTCGTGAACCCGGCGAGCGACGGGGCGGTGCTGCCGGTGCTGCACCTGAACGGCTACAAGATCGCCAACCCGACGCTCCTCGCCCGGATCGGCGAGGACGAGCTGCGCTCGCTGTTCGTGGGCTACGGGCACTCGCCGCACTTCGTCACGGGAGACGACCCGGAGACCGTCCACCAGGAGCTCGCCGCCACCCTCGACACCGTGCTCGACGAGATCGCGTCGATCCAGGAGCGGGCGCGCGGCGGCGATCTCGAACGGCCCCGCTGGCCGATGATCGTGCTGCGCACTCCGAAGGGCTGGACGGGCCCGCGCGAGGTCGACGGCAAGCCGGCCGAGGGCTCGTTCAGGTCACACCAGGTCCCGCTCTCCGGCCTGGCCGAGAACTCCGATCACCTGCACGCGCTCGAGCGCTGGATGCGCTCGTACCGCCCCGAGGAGCTCTTCGACGAGGACGGCCGGCTCCAGGAGGAGCTGCGAGCGCTGCGGCCCGAGGCCGAACGCCGCATGAGCGCCAACCCGCACGCGAACGGCGGCCTGCTGCTGCGCGACCTCGAGCTGCCCGACTTCCGCGACTACGCGGTCACGGTCGAGGCTCCCGCCACGACATCGAGCGAGGCGACGAGCGTGCTCGCCACCTGGCTGCGCGACGTGCTGCGGGCGAACCGCTCGGCCGCCAACTTCCGGATCTTCGGTCCAGACGAGACGGCGTCGAACCGCCTCTCCGCAGTGTTCGAGGAGACCGACCGCGTCTGGCTCGCCGACCGCGACGAGGGCGACGAGCACCTCGCAGCCCGAGGGCCGCGTGATGGAGGTCCTCAGCGAGCACCTCTGCCAGGGCTGGCTCGAGGGCTACCTCCTGACAGGCCGGCACGGGCTCTTCAACTGCTACGAGGCGTTCATCCACATCGTGGACTCGATGTTCAACCAGCACGCGAAGTGGCTGAAGGTCACCCGGGACATTCCGTGGCGGAGGCCGATCGCGTCGTTCAACTACCTGCTCTCCTCGCATGTCTGGCGCCAGGACCACAACGGCTTCTCGCACCAGGACCCCGGCTTCATCAACCACGTGATCAACAAGAAGGCGGAGGTCGTCCGCGTCTACCTGCCGCCCGACGCGAACTGCCTGCTGTCGGTGATGGACCACTGCCTGCGCTCGCGCGACTACGTCAACCTGATCGTGGCCGGCAAGCAACCGGCGCTCGACTACCTGTCCATGGATGACGCGATCGTGCACTGCACGCGCGGCATCGGCATCTGGGAATGGGCCTCGAGCGACGACGGCGCCGAGCCGGACGTGGTGCTCGGCTGCGCCGGCGACATCCCGACGCTCGAGGCGGTCGCCGCGGCGGCGCTGCTGCGTGAGCACCTGCCCGGGCTCCGGGTCCGGGTCGTGAACGTGGTCGACCTGATGCGGCTGCAACCCGAGGCGGAGCATCCTCACGGCCTGTCGGACGCCGAGTTCGACGCCCTCTTCACGACGTCGAGGCCGGTCATCTTCGCCTACCACGGCTATCCCGTTCCTGATCCACCGCCTGACCTACCGGCGCCGCAACCACGAGAACATCCACGTGCGCGGCTACAAGGAGGAGGGCACGACCACGACCCCGTTCGACATGGTCATGCTGAACGACCTCGATCGCTTCCACCTCGTGATCGACGTGATCGACCGCGTGCCCCAGCTCGGCGAGACCGCGGCGGGGCTGCGCCAGCAGATGGTCGACGAGCGGGTCCGGCACCGGCTCTACACGCGCGAGCACGGCATCGACCCTCCGGACGTGCGGGACTGGACCTGGCTCGGCTGAGTGCACGTCCTCGTCGCCAACGCGGGATCGAGCAGCCTCAAGCTGTCCCTGCTCGACAGCGATGACGCCGAGCTGTGGCGAACGCGACCTCGACGGCCCGGACGACGCCGCGGCCGCCGACCTGCCGGCCGAGGTCGACGCCGTGGGACACCGGATCGTGCACGGGGGCCACCGGTTCACGTCCGCGGCGCGGCTCGACCCCGCCGTGGTCGGCGCGCTCGAGGAGCTGACCGAGCTCGCTCCGCTGCATCAGCCGCGGTCGCTGGCGGCCGTCCACGCGCTGTCGCGGGCACTGCCGGACGTCCCTCAGGTCGCCTGCTTCGACACCGCCTTCCACGCCTCGATCCCGCCCGCCGCGGCCACCTACGCGCTGCCCCGCGAATGGCGCGAGCGATTCGGCCTGCGCCGCTTCGGGTTCCACGGCCTCTCGCACGCATACGCGTCGAGGCGGGCGGGGGAGCTGAGTCCCGGCGCGCGCAGGATCGTCTCCTGCCACCTGGGGGCGGGCGCGTCGCTGTGCGCCGTGCTCGACGGGCGCTCCGTCGACACGACGATGGGCTTCACGCCCCTCGAGGGCCTCGTGATGGCGACCCGCTCGGGCTCCGTCGACCCCGGCCTCCTGCTCTGGGTGCAGGAGCACGCCGGCCTCAGCGCGGAGCGGATGACCGAAGCCCTGGAGCACGAGTCGGGGCTCGTGGGTCTCGCCGGAACGGCGGACATGCGCGAGCTGCTCGCCCGCGACGACGCCGACGCCCGGCTCGCGCTCGACGTCTACGTCCACCGGCTGCGAACGGGCATCGGCGCCATGGCGGCGTCGCTCGGGGGCCTCGACGCCCTCGTCTTCACCGGCGGCGTGGGCGAGTCGGCCCCGCGCGTGCGCCAGCTCGCGTGCGCCGGCCTCGAGCATCTCGGAGTGGCGCTCGACGCCGAGCGCAACGCCGCGGCGGAGGGCGCCGACGCGGACGTCGTGGGGCAGGGGTCGCGCGTGGCGGTCCTGGTGATCCGGGCCCGCGAGGACGTCGAGATCGCCCGCCAGACACGCGCGCTGCTCGGCTGAGCCCTGGCGTCTCGAGAGATGAGGCGGGTGCGGATCGAGGTCGACTAGCCAGGTGAGTCGCGCGGTGAGAGACTCGGCGAGAGCGACATAGGAGGTCGTCATGCCGAAGGCTTCGAGGCAAAGCGCTTCTGAGCACGAGAAGGTCGAGGGCTACGAGGGTCACTTCGAGCACTTCGATGGTGGTTGGACCGTCGGGTTCGAGACCTACACGGCGGACGCCGATCTCGCGCCCTTCTTCACGGGACTCCCGAACGACGAGTGCCAGTGCGAGCACATGGGATACGTGATCAAGGGGAGGGTCGCGTTCCGGTCGTCGGGCGTCGAGGAGGTGTTCGAGGCGGGCGACGCGTACTACGTCGGCCCCGGTCACACCCCGGTTCTCTACGCCGGCACCGAGGTCGTCGAGTTCAGCCCGACCGGCAAGCTCGCCGAGACGATGGAGGTCGTGACGCGCAACATGGAGCGCGCCGGGGCCTGACCGTCTCAGTCTGCGGCGCATCGCTCGCCGAAACCGACTCACCCGCTTAAAGACAGCCACAGTCTGGGACAATCGCCGCGACAGTCATCGAGCTCCGGAGGAAGACATGTGGGCCACTGTGCGTCGCTACGACGGAATCGCGGATCCTGAGGAGGCGGGCAAGCGGGTACGCGAGGGTTTCGTCCCGTTGATGAGCACCCACCGGGGTTTCGTCGCCTACTACTGGGTGGACGCCGGAGACGGCGTCATGATCTCGACCAGCGTCTTCGAGGACCAGGCCGACGAGGAGGATTCGAACGCCCTCGCCGCGGACTTCGTCAAGGAGCACCTCGCGGATCTGTTCCCGAACCCGCCGATGATCACGGCGGGCCATGTGGTGGCTCAGAGCTAAGCCGGGAACTACCTGCGGACCGACGGCTCCCCTCGCGGTTCGCGACGCGTCCCGGGCGTAGCCCGAGCGTCGTGGGTCGGTTGATGCCCTGGTCGCGAGCTAGTCGCCGGTCACGGCGACGTTGACGGTCGAGCAGCGGGCGCAGCGCACCCGGACCTTCTTCGTCATCTGTATCGCGTGCATCGACTCGGCGAGCACGTTGCCGCAGCGAACGCAGACATAGTCGTCCGGGCCGTTGCCGCGGAACGCCGGCCGGTCGGCCGGATCCTGGATCGCGGTCCCGCCGTCGAAGGGCACCTCGCCCTCGCGGATCTCTCGCATCTGGACGACTCCCATCAGACGATCAGAGCTCGCCGAGCTTCCCCGTGAAGTCGGTGATCAGAGCGTCGAGCACGCCGACCACCACGCCCTCGCCCATCGAGGCCGCCTTACCGGTGATCTGCGCGCTCGTGTGGATCGAGCCGCTGCCCTCCTCGAGCTGGAACGTGACGTCGGCGTTCGCGTGCCCCTGGCCGCCGGCCTCCCGCGACTTGACGCGCAAGACGGCGCGGTGGGCGCCCGGATCCTGCTCCGCGACCTCCACGGTGCCGGCGAACGTCATCGACATCGCCCCCATCTTCATCACGATCTCGGCCTTGACCGAGTCCGGTCCCGTGGTCTCCAAGACACGCCCGCCCTCGACGCACGGGACCACGCGCTCGAGGTCGGTGATCGCGGCGAAGCTCTCGTCGACCGGCTTCGACGTCGTGAAGCGGTGATCCAACTCGACGGCCATTCGGATGGTCTCCTTGTCGTGGAATCGCGGCTATATGCTCGAAACGTGTCGTTCCGGATGGGCAGTTACCGACTCGGGCCCGACAACGCCACGCTCGCGGTTCGGACGGAGCGCGCGGGGGCGGCGGCGAAGGCCGGGCACGATCTCGTCATCCACGTCACGGCCTGGGAGGCGCTGCTCGAGGTCGAGGACGAACCCGGCGGCACGAGCATGCAGCTGACCGCCGACGCCGAGTCGCTGCGCGTGATCGAGGGCACCGGCGGCATGCAGGCACTCGGCGACGACGACGTGGCCAGCATCCACCAGACGATCGACGAAGAGGTCCTCAGGCGCCAGGAGATCAGGTTCCGCTCGACCGCCGTGGAGGCCGATGGCGACACGCTGCGGGTGCGGGGAGATCTCACGCTCGCCGGGAACACCCAGCCGATCGAGTTCGACCTCGCCGGCGGCGAGGGCGGCGCGGTGAGCGGCACCGCGGTCGTCACCCAGACGGCCTTCGGCATGAAGCCCTACTCCGCGCTCTTCGGCGCGCTGAAGGTCAGGGACGAGGTCCAGGTGGTGCTCGAAGGCCACCTCGAACCTCAATCGCGGTAGACGGCCTGCGCGTCGAGGCCGCCCTCGACGCCGGGCGGGAGCGCGCCGGTGCCGTGCGCGTACAGGGCGATGTCCTCGATCGTCTTGACCTCGGAGGAGCCGCCGGCGCTCCAGCCGCCGTTCGAGAACGTGAGCGTGCCCGGGTCGGCGTCCAGGGCCGCCCCCGCGAGCAGCTGCGCCTTGTCGCGGATCCGGCCCGTCGCGGTCACGATCGCGGCCTCCGTGCCCGGGGACGGGCTCGTGTTGTAGCCGTGCCCCGTCCCAAAGCGGTCGGTGTCGGCCGGGACGACCTTCACGTCGAGCGCCGGCACGCCGAGCTCGCCGGCGACGAGCTTCGCGTACTCGGATTCCCGCCCGTCGGACTCGGTCGTCAGGCTGAGCACCATCTTGCCTGTCGGGTGCACGCGTAGGAACACCGCGCGGTAGGCCTCGTCAGCCACTACGTCTCCTCCTTGTTCGTGGCGGTGGTCCCGGACGCGAGACGCTCGCGCTCTTGGTGCGCGGTGAGCGCGTTGTGGTCCTCGCGGTCGCAGAACGCGGGCTGTGGCCCACCCAGCGGATGCGGCGGGACCGCGGGCCGCTCGCAGCCGGGGTAGATGCAGGTCTTAGGAGTCGTCATCGCTCTTCCACCCCGGGGTCGTGTTGCCCCTGCTCGGGCCGTGGCCGCTGGGCATCGCAACCGAGCTGCCGGGCACCGGGGTCGCGCTGGCCCAAGGCTCCTCCTCCTCGGCCGGCGACAGCTCGAACGTCTCCGTCCCCACGCACGACGTGGCCCCGATCGCGTCGACCACCTCCCCGAGCGCCTCGAAGCTGTGGCCGCTGACGAGCGCGTCGCAGTGCTCGAGCGCGGCCACCATGCCGCCTGCCCGTACGGCGAACCCGCTCGACCCGACGCGAGGGTTGACCCAGACGATCCGGTGGGCGAGGCGTGAGAGGCGCGCCATCTCCCGCCCGACGAGCTGCGGGTCGCCGCGCTCCCAGCCGTCGGAGAGGATCACCACCACCGCACCGCGAGCCATGCCGCGGCGCCCGTGGCGGTCGTTGAACTCCTTGAGCGCCGCCCCGATGCGGGTCCCGCTCGACCAGTCGGGCGCCGCGGACGCGGCGCGCTGGATCGCACGCTCCGGGTGCCGCGAGGCAAGCGCGCGGGTCAAGCGCGTGAGCCGCGTGGCGAAGGCGAACGCCTCGGCGTGCGGGCCGCTGCCGGCGGCGCAGGCCATGAATTGGAGATATGCGCGCCCATAGGGCTCCATCGAGCCCGAGATGTCGCAGAGCATCACGAGCGGGCGCCGGACGACGCGCCGGCGCCGGCGCGCGAGCCGGATCGGATCTCCCCCCGAGCGAAGGCTGCCGCGCAGCGTCCGCCGCATGTCGATCCGCTCGCCGTGGCGTCCCCGCTCGAAACGGCGGGTGCGCCGCACCGGCGTCGCGAGCTCGAGGCGCGACATCAGCCGGTAAAGCCGCGCGAGCTCATCCGGCTCGAGCGCATCGAAGCGCTTGCCGGCGAGGTGCTCCTCGTCGCTCGCGAGCGCCATCGGAACCGGAGACCTCCGCCTCCACATCCGAATCGCCGTCGCTCGCGCGTCGCTGCGGAAGCCGCCGCCCCGGCCTCCGCCCGGCCCGGCTCCGGGGAGACCGAGCGCTCGGACGCGGGCCGCTCGTCGGGCGGCTCGGGCCCGGCCGCCTCGGCGCCGCCGAAGACGGACCGGAACACCCCGTCGAAGGCCCCGACCTGGGACTGGTCGGAGACGAAGACCGAGCGCGCGGTCCAGTACAGCCGCCTCCGGCTCACCGGCCGCACCAGCGTCAGCGCGCGCGCGAACCCGGCCGAGCGCTCGGGCGTGACAGGCACGCCGGCTGCGCGTAGCCGCTGGCCGAGCGACCCCGCCAGCGCGGGCAGGTCGACGTGGATCGTCTCGACCTTGAACTCAGCCACCGCTGCGCACGAGCTGCTCCAGGCCGGCCGCGCGGATCACCTCCTGGTCCTCGTCGTACTTCAGCACCGACCCGAGAGTGAGGTCCGCCGCCGCGGCGTCGAGATGCTCGATCCCGAGCAGGCCGAGGGCCGCCACCCAGTCGATCGCCTCGGCGATCCCAGGCGGCTTCTGCACGTCGCTGCCGCGCATCCGCGCGACCGCGTCCGCCACCTCCACCGCCAGCGACTCCGAGGCACCGCGCACGCGCCGGCGCACGATCTCCACCTCGCGCTCGGGCGTCGGGTAGTCGATCCAGCGATACAGGCAGCGGCGCTTGACGGCGTCGTGCAGGTCGCGCGTCCGGTTCGAGGTCAGGACGATGATCGGCGGGTGGGTGGCCGTGATCGTGCCCAGCTCGGGGATCGTCACGCTTGCCTCGCCGAGCAGCTCGAGAAGGAAGGCCTCGAAGTCGTCGTCCGCACGGTCGATCTCGTCGACCAGCAGCACGGCAGGCCGCGGGCCGGGGTGCTCGAGCGCCCGTAGCAGCGGCCGCCGGATCAGGTAGTCGGGGCCGAACAGCTCCTCCTCGCTCAGCTTGGAGTCGCTCGAGTCGGCGAGCCGGATGCTGAGGAGCTGGCGCGGATAGTTCCACTCGTACAGCGCCTCCGCCGCGTCGATCCCCTCGTAGCACTGCAGCCGGATCAACGGCGTCTCGAGCACGGCGGCCAGCGACCTGCGCCGCCTCCGTCTTGCCGACTCCAGCCTCGCCCTCGAGCAGCAGCGGCTGCGGAAGGCGGAGGCTGAGGAACATCGAGGTAGCCAGGCCCTCGTCCACGAGGTAGTCGACCGTCGCCAGCCGCCTGGCAAGCGTCTCGACGTCTGGGACGAGGTGCCCGAGCTCGTCGCTCATGCGGCGGCCAGGGCGCTCGAGCACGGCCTGGTAGTCCTCCGGGGTGTCCACGTCGCGAGGGACCGGCCCTGGGAGGGCACCCGCTCGACCTCGGCGGCGCGCCTGTCGAGCAGCCGCCACACGCCCTTGTCCCCGTGCAGCTCGGCGAGCTCGCCGAACACCCCGCGCGCGAACGCGATCGGGTGGCCGTCGCCGTCGTCGTAGCGGCATACGGCGAGCGGCGCGTCGTTGCGGCCCGACAGCAGCGTCCGGACCGTCGCCTCGGTCACCCCCGGCTGGTCCCCGAGCATCAGCACCAACACCTCGCAGCGCGCGTCCACCGTCGCGAGCGCCGCGGCGATCGACGAGGAGCAGCCCTCGCCGTAGGCTTCGTTGACCACCACCTCGGCGCCCGCCAGGTCGGCGCCGGCGCGCACCTCGCCGGCCGAGCCGCCGAGAGCGACGATCGTCTGGTCGAAGCCGCACGCGCGCGCGGTGCCGGCGACGTGGCCGAGCAGCGTGCCCTCCCCGTACGGGAGCAGCTGCTTGGGGCGTCCGAGGCGCTTCGAGCCGCCGGCGCCCAGCACGAGCCCGGTCACGAACGGCTCAGTCGCTGCCGGCATGCTGGTGCCCCGCGGCGAACTGCGCCTTGCAGCCCTCGCAGCAGAAGTAGACGAGCTCGCCGTCATGCCGGAGCGAAGGCGTGCCGGGCACCGCGGCGACCTTCATGCCGCAAACGGGGTCGACGGCGGTCCTGGCATCGGCGGGCCTGCTCCGGCGCACACCCACCACCTCGGCGAGGATCGACAGCGCGATCTCCGACGGGGTCCGCGCCCCGATGTCGAGGCCGGCGGGCACGTCGACCCGGTCGAGCAGCTCGGGCGGGACCCCGTCCCCGCGCAGCTCGCCGAGCACGCCGTCGCCGCGCTTGGCGCTTGCCACCAGGCCGACGTAAGGCAGGCCGGCCTCGAGCGCGCGCCGCAGTGCGTGCAGCTCGTCGCGACCGTGCGCGGCCACCACGAGCGCGAGGTCGCCGGGCCGGGGATCGAGCGCGTCGCCGTCCGCCGCGACCGCGTCGAGGCCCAGCTCGGCGCCGAGGCGCAGGAGGGCGGCAGCGATCGGGGTGTCGCCCACGACGAGCACGCGCGGCGCGGGCACCATCGGCTCGAGGAAGATCTCGAGCGCGCCGCCCGAGAGGCAGGGGTTCTCGACGGTCACCGCGCCGTCCTCCCTCGCGGTCTCGCGTCCCTCGGGCCCGATGTCCTCGTCGCCGAACGGCAGGATCCGGAGCAGCACCGCCTCGCCGCTCTCGAGCGCCTCGAGCGCGTGGACGCGCACGCTGTGCTCCGCACAGGCGCCGCCGACGAAGCCATCGATGGTCCCATCGCCGAGCACCAGCGCGGTGTCCCCGGCCTCGACGCTGGCGGGGCGCCGCGCCCGGACCACGGTCGCGGTCACGAACGCCTCGCGCCGTTCGGCGAGCTCGCGCGCGCGGCGAGCGAGGGCCTCCGGCATCATTGCGGCGGCTCGGGCCGGCCCTGCATCGCCGCCCAGACGCGCGCCGGGGTGCAGGGCATGTCGACGTGCTCGACCCCGTGGGTCTCGTGCAGCGCGTCGATCACGGCGTTCACGATGGCCGGCGGGGAGCCGACGTTCGGCGACTCGCCGACGCCCTTGGCGCCGAGCGGGTGGTGCGGACACGGGGTGACGGTCTCCCCGAGCTCGAAGTCGGGGCACTCGAGCGCGGTCGGGATCAGGTAGTCCATGAACGACGAGTTGAGGCAGTTCCCCTCATCGTCGAAGCTGATGACCTCCATCAGGGCGATGCCGACTCCCTCCGCCAGCCCGCCGTGGATCTGGCCGTCCACGACCATCGGGTTGATCCGCACGCCGCAGTCGTCGACCGCGATGAAGCGCCGCACCGTGACCTGGGCGGTGTCGGGATCGATGTCCACGACCGCGATGTAGGCGCCGTACGGATAGGTGAGGTTCGGCGGGTCGTAGATGACCTGCGCATCGAGCCCGCCCTCGAGCTCGGCGGGCATCGGCTCCCCGCTGTAGGCGCGCTCCGCGATCTCCTCGATCAGCGCGCCCTTCTCCGGGTCGCCCTTGACGTACCAGCGGCCCTTCTCCCACGCCAGGTCGTCGGGCCTCGTCTCGAGCATCGTCGCGGCGATCAGGCGCGCCTTGTCGCGGACCTTGCGCGATACCACCGCGACGGCGCCGCCGGATACCGGGGTCGAGCGGCTGCCGTAGGTGCCGAGCCCATAGGGGGACTTGTCGGTGTCCCCGTGCCGTACCTCCACGTCCTCGGGCGGGATGCCGAGCTCCTCGGCCACGATCTGCGCGAAGGTGGTCTCGTGCCCCTGCCCCTGGGTCTGAGCGCTGATGCTCACGACCGCCTTGCCGGAGGGATGGACGCGCAGGTCGGCGCCGTCGTTCATCGACAGCCCGAGGATGTCCATGTGCTTGCGCGGCCCGGCGCCCACGCCCTCCGTGAAGAAGGAGACGCCGATACCCATCAGCTCGCCGCGAGCCCGCTTCTCGGCCTGCTCGCGGCGCAGTCCCTCGTAGCCGGCGATCTCCATCGCGACCTTCATCGTCTTGGCGTACTCGCCCGAGTCGTAGGTCCAGCCGGTGGTGGTCTCGTACGGGAACTGCTCGGGCGCGATGAAGCTGCGCATGCGCAGGTCGATGGGATCGGCCTTCATCTCCATCGCGAGCGCGTCAACCATCCGCTCGACGAGGTAGACGGCCTCGGTGATCCGGAACGAGCAGCGGTACGCCACCCCGCCGGGCGCCTTGTTCGAGTAGACCGCCTTCACCTTTACGTGCGACGCCTCGAGGTCGTAGGAGCCGCAGACGATGTGGAAGAAGCCCGCGGGGAACTTCGTCGGCTGGGCGGTGCTGTCGAAGGCGCCGTGGTCGGCGATCACGTCGACCCGCAGGCCGGTGATCTTGCCGTCCTTCGCGCACATCTCGGCGCGCATCAGGTAGTCGCGCGCGAAGCCCGTGGACATCAGGTTCTCCGAGCGGTTCTCGACCCACTTCACCGGCACCCCGGCCACGATCGAGCCGGCGATCGCACAGACGTAGCCGGGGTAGACCGGCACCTTGTTGCCAAAGCCGCCGCCGATGTCCTGGCAGCGGATCCGGATCATGTGCTCCGCCAGCCCCGCGACGTGCGCGTACACCGTGCGGTGGGCGTGCGGGGCCTGGTTGCCGTTGTAGATGTCGAGCTGCCCGGTCTCCGGGTTGAAGTCGGCGATGATCCCGCAGGTCTCGAGCGGCGCCGGGTGGCAGCGCGGATAGATGATGTCGCGCGCCACCACCGTGTCGGCCTCGGCGAAGGCGCGGTCGGTCGCCGCCTGGTCGCCCGCCTCCCAGGTCGGGCTCGCGAGGTTGTCGCGCTGGCCGGCCTTGTCGTCGCGGATCAGCGGGGCGTCGGCGTCGAGCGCCTTGCGCGCGTTGACGACGGCGGGCAGCGGCTCGTACTCCACGTCGATCAGGCTCAGCGCGTCCTGGGCGGAGTACGGGTCGGTTGCGATCACGAACGCGACCTCCTGGCCCTGGAAGCGGACCTTGTCGCCCGCCAGGACGGCCTGCGTGTCGTACGAGATCGTGGGCATCCACGCGAGCCCGAGCGTCTCGAGGTCCTTGGCGGTGACCACGGCCGCCACGTTCGGGTGCGCGAGCGCGGCGGAGGTGTCGATCGAGACGATCCGCGCGTGCGCGTAGGGGCTGCGCAGCACGGCGCCGTGCACCATGCCCGGCAGCTCGATGTCGTCCAGGTAGGTGCCCTCGCCACGGATGAAGCGCGCGTCCTCCTTGCGCTTCAGCCGGCCGAAGCCGATCGGGCGCTCGGTCGACGGGCTGGGGAGGTTCTCGACGACTGCCATGCCTATGCCTCGCTCCTCGCGGCGTCCGCCGCTTGGTTGTTCGGCGGCCCACCTGATGGCGGCCACGATGTTCTTGTAGCCCGTGCAGCGGCAGATCCCACCGGAGATCGCGGTGCGGATCTCGTGATCGGAGGGATCCGGGTTCTCGTCCAGGAGCGCGCGAGCGGTCATCATCATCCCCGGCGTGCAGAACCCGCACTGAAGCGCGTGGAGCTCGTGGAACCCCTGTTGGACGGGGTCGAGCCGGCCGTCCACCTCGAGTGACTCCACGGTGCGGATCTCGTGGCCGTCGCACATCACCGCGAGCGCGGTGCACGACTTGATCGGCTTGCCGTCCATCAGGACCACGCAGGCGCCGCAGTTCGACGTGTCGCAGCCCCAGTGGGTGCCCTTGAGCCCGAGCGTCTCGCGGATGAAGTGCACCAGCAGCTGGCGCGGCTCGACGTCGCCGGAGACCTGCTCGCCGTTCACGGTCATGGACACGTTCATCTCAGGTCTCCTGGCCGAGGGCGCGGGCGCTCGCGCGCCGCAGCGCTCGTTGGGTGAGGACTCCGGCCAGGTGGCGCTTGTAGTCGACGGGGCCGCGGCCGTCGGCGCTCGGAGAGCAGTCGGCAGAGGCGATCTCGCCGGCCTGCGCGAACAGCTCGTCCGACGGCAGCTTGCCGCGCAGCAGCTCTTCGGCACGGGTCAGGTGGATCGTCGTCAGCCCGACCGCGCTCAGCGCGATGCCGGCGTCCGCGATCGTGCCCCCGTCGATCCAGACCGCCGCGGACGCCGCCGCGATCGCCCAGTCCCCGGCGCGGCGCTCGACCTTCTCGTGTGCGCTGCCCGCGCCCGGGCGCTGCGCCAGGCGAATCTCGGTGAGCACCTCGCCGGCGCCGACCGCGGTGGTGAACGGGCCCACGTGGAAGTCCTCCATGTCCACGACCCGCTCCCCGCTCGTGCCGCGGATCGCGACCCGCGCCTTGAGGGCCGCGCAGACCGCCGACAGGTCCTCGGCGGCGTCCGCCTGGCACAGCGAGCCGCCGATCGTGCCGCGGTTGCGGACCACGGGGTCGGCGATGACCGTCTCGGCGTCCCGGAACACCGGGAACTGCCGGGCCAGCAGGTCGGACTCGAGTAGCTCGACGTGCCGGGTCATCGCGCCGATCCGGATCTCCCCGTCCTGCTCGCGGATGTACGCGAGCTCCGTCAGGTCGTTGATGTCCACGAGATGGGCCGGGTTGGCCAGGCGCAGCTTCATCATCGGCAGCAGGCTGTGGCCGCCGGCGATGATCCGGGCCTCGCCGCCGAGGCGCTCCAGCGCCGCGATCGCGCCGTCGACGCTGGTCGCTCGCTCGTACTCGAATGGCGCCGGGGTCTGCAACGCGCTCCTCTCTGGATCAGGTGCCGCGGGCCGGGAGCCGCCTGCGCGGGGCCCCGATGTCGTCGCGCTGTTCGTATTGGGTCGGGGCGTCGGTGCCGATGACCGGAGAGTTCGGGAGATTCTGTGGACTCTCCTGGCGGACGTTCGGGTAGAGCAGCCGCGCCGCCAGGCTGCCGCCCTCGACGTTGCGCAGCACGGCTCCGGCCGGGCTGGCGGCGGCGATCGGCGCCTCGCGGCCGAGCCGAGCGAGCGTGAGCGTGCCGCGCGTGTAGACCTCGCCGATCCGGGGCGCCTCCACCGAGCCGCTCTCCGGGAAGTTGCGCAGCCCCGCCGCGGCGGCCCCCGGATAGACGCTCTCGATCAGGCCCATCGCGTCGCTGAGCCCGGCCTTCTTGACGAGCAGGCCCTCGAGCAGGTCCACCCCCGCGTCGAGCTGCCCGTTGATGGCGTTCACCACGTCGTTGACGGGCGCGCTCTTCTCGATGATCTCGCCGACGCCGCCGATCGCTTCGTCCAGCCCGGCGGCGATCTGGCGGAGCGCGAAGATCGTCGAGACGAGGTAGTAGACGAGCGCGAGCACGATCGCCAGGACCGCGATGATCATGACCACGCCGGCCGCGGGCATCAGCGCTGCCCCTCGGGCGCGTCGTCGACGATGACGTCGAGCGAGCCGCCGTAGTTCGCCACGCCTGCCACGGTCTGCTCGACCTGGTCCTTCGTCGTCAGGAGGAGCGCCGCGGCGTCGAGGTCCTTGGAGCCGGCGGCCGCCGCCGTCCCGATCCTGCTGCACGCTCGGGACGATTCCGCGGGCCGCTTCGAGCACGCCGCGGAGCAGGTGGATCACGACCGGGAGGATCACCAGCAGCAGGACCGCGTTGCCGATCCACCAGAGCGTCATCGCGGTCTCCGCTCGGCCACGATCGCCGCCTTGCGGCCGATGCCCGGCAGCGCGCCGAGAATCACGTCGAACTGGGCGTTGATCGCCTTCACAGCGGGCTCGAGCGGCCGCAGGTGCTCGGACTCGACCCCCTCGAGAGCGTCGGCAAGCGCGGCGAGGTCACGCGAGGTGGCCTCGAGCCCCTGGCGCACCCTGATCAGCGCGAAGGCGAGCACCGCGATCACCACCAGCGCGAGCAGGACGCTCAGCAGGATGTAGGTATCGGTGCTCACGACGCCTCCTGCCCGAAGCCGTCGGTGAGCGCGTTCATGTAGCCGTCCTGCACCACGGCCTCCTCGACGATCAGCGCGAGCACGGGCGCGGTCGCCTCGAGCTGCGGGATGTTCGCCGTGTTCGCGCCGACCTTGCCGGCGGTCTCGAGGAGATTGGCGGCCGATCGCTGGATCCTCCCCACCTGGACCAGGAGGACCGCCAGCAGGCCCGCCACGACGAGCGCGGCGACCAGCCCGATGACGAGCGCGACGCCCCAGGCGCTCATCGCCCGACCGCCGCTTTCCGAAGCGCGCGAGCGGAGTGGAGGATCCTCGTGCCCGAGTCGTTGATCCGGGCGATGCCGCCGAGCTCGGAGGTCTGCTGCCGGACGACCTCGACCCCCTTCTCGGCGGTCGAGGCCTGCGTGGCGATGCGTGTGGCCAGCGAGACGATGGCGATGACGATGACTGCCGCGACCGCGATCACCACCACGCCTATGGCGATCCCGACGACCCATCCGGTTGATGCGGCTGTGAGCACCGTCTCGCCCTCATCTCCGGCTTGACAATAACCCAACGCGGCCGTCGGCCGTTGGGGGTCCTTTACCCTGCTCGCGGGGATCGACGTGAGCACGCTGCCGACTTCCGAGCGCATCTCAGTCGCGTGGCTGCGAGAGGGACGGCGGGTCGTCAACGCAATGCTGGTCGAGCGGATCGGCTCGGCCCCGCTCGACCCGGGCGCGCAGATGCTCGTCGACGATCGGGGCAACATCGAGGGCTCGGTGACCGGTGGGTGCGTGGAGGGCGCGCTCGTCGAGGAGGCCGGCAAGATCCTCGCCGGCGAGGCTCCGCGGGTCGTGACCTACGGCATCTCCGACGAGGAGGCGGGCGACGTCGGCCTGATGTGCGGAGGCACCGTCAGGATCTTCGTGCACGAGCAGGGCGCCGGCGCCCTGGAGGCGCTCGAGGCCGTCGCCGTCGCGCGCGACGCCGGCGAGCCGGTCGCCCTGGCCACGCTCCTCGATGGGGCGAGCGCCGCGACCAAGATGGCGATCCTCGACGATCGGCGTCGTCGGCGGTCTCGGCGTCACCGACCTGCTCGATGCGCTCCGTGGCGCGCGACGCGCGGGGACAGCTCGACGAGGGGCTCTCGCGCGTGCGCCGCTACGGCGCCGGCGGCGAGGTGATGGGCTCGGACCTCGCCGTGTGCATCCAGGCCTTCTCGTCCCAGCCGCGGATGGTGATCTTCGGGGCGATCGACCTCTCCGCCGAGATGGCGAAGCTCGCCGGCGAGATCGGCTACAGGGTCACGATCTGCGACGCCCGCGGGCCGTTCGTGAACAGCCCCCGCTTCGCCCGGGTGGCCGAGGTGGTGGTCGACTGGCCCGACCGCTATCTGGACGGTCGGGAGCTGGGCCCGCGCGACGTGGTGCTCGTCTTCACCCACGACGCGAAGTTCGACGAGCCCGCGCTGATCTCAACGCTCGCGACCGGCGCCGGGTACGTGGGCGCGCTGGGCAGCCGCCGCACCCAGGAGCGGCGGGTCGAGCGGCTTGCGCGAGGCGGGGCTCGACGACGCCTCGATCTCCAGGATCCACGCACCGTGCGGGCTCGACGTCGGGGCGCGCACACCGGTCGAGACCGCCGTGTCCATCCTCGCGGAGGTGATCGCGGTGCGCACCGGCCGCAGCGGCGAGAGCCTGCGGGAGACCAGCGGCCCGATTCATCCCGGCGCCGCGACGGCCGACACCCGCTAGCGAGGGAGGCCGAGGCCTTCTGCGAGCGCGGCGACTGCTAGGCCAACTTCAGCTCCGCATCTTCAAAGACGCGGGATCGCATCTCCGTCACCGCGTCGAGCAGGCCGCTCGCCTGCAGCGCCTCGCGGTGCTCCGGCTCTGACTGGTAAGCGTCTCGCGCCTCGGCGGATTCCCAGAACGTAGCCACGACAACACCGCTCTCGGTCGGCGCGACGCTTGCGCCAGCTTGGCGGACGTCGGACGACGAGCTTCGAGGTCGACTGCCGCCGCGAGCACGGCCTCGGTCGAGCCATCCATCTCCAGAAGGACCAACACGCCCATGAGAACTCCTCCGCCGACGATCAGTGCGGCCGACCGTAACCGCGAGGGGCAGTTGGAGCAACCCGCACGACGTTGATGACGGTGTGCACGATGCGGACCGGAGCGACGCTGAGCTCCCGAGACGACGTGATAGAAACCTCCTGCCGCCTTCGAGCGGCAAGTCGGGATATCCCCTCCGTTGCTGGTGGGCGATTCCGATGCTCTACGGCCGGCCGCCGGAATACCGGCGGCCGGCCGCTAGGACGATGTAGTTCAGACCTGTCGACGTCTTGAAGCAACTCTCGGTGATCCAGAACTAGCCGAGCGGAAGCCAACACGTCGCTCGCAAACGTGGAGGACGTCCCTACACACACGTTGGCGATGATTCTCAGTCTGGAGCGAAGCTCGCGCGCTGCGACGAGCTGCTTCGCGCGGGCTACTTCGACTTTGAAGAGCTGTCACCTGACCGGGCCACGCGACTTCTGCCCGCCGCAGCTAGGAGGACGGCCAGCTAGCCGTCCAGGTGGCCGGGCTGATGCTCGGCCATCTGGTTCTCCTCCCACCAGCCGTTGATCGCGGCGATGGCGGGACCCATGATGAGGTTCTTCTGGAAGTTCTCGGTGTCGTTGACGTTCGGGACCGGTCCGTCGGGAACCGACACCTCCAGGAACTCGCAGAGCGGCTCCCAGCCGTCCGTCGGGTACCACACGAGGAGACGCTCGGAGGGGACCGTGTCGATGACCTCCTGGTTCCAGCGATTCATGTCGACGGCCATCTGCTCGCGATCGCCGTTGCTGGTG
The DNA here is from genome assembly GCA_963808775.1 of uncultured Thermoleophilaceae bacterium. Classification (GTDB taxonomy): domain Bacteria; phylum Actinomycetota; class Thermoleophilia; order Solirubrobacterales; family Thermoleophilaceae; genus JACVRW01. The sequence continues at coordinate 454,694 of CAWEGR010000003.1, read as the reverse complement.
ACCATGATGTCGGCCTTGGCCCACATGTCGCGGAGCAGGTCGAGCCACGAGGCATAGAGCGGGTCGATGGAGTGCTGCGCCATGGCGAGGTGGTGCATGAGGTTCTCGCCGTAGTAGATCCCGGCGATCGTGTTGTGCATGCTCTCGACCCAGCTGTCGGCCGAGCGGACGCTCAGCAGCACCTTGGCGTCGGGATAGACGTCCATCAGCTCGCGCCAGAAGTACCCGCCGGGCCAGTCGACGATCGACTCCTTGCCGTCGAAGAGCGTGTCCCAGTCGCCATCGCCCTCCAGCGCCGCGCGCCAGAGTGGGACGCTCGTCGAGAGGTCGGACATCATGTCGCGCATGTGGTAGCAGGGAAAGCCGAGCATCTCGAGCGAGATCAATTGGGTCGTGGTTGCCGTGCGAGGCAGGCCCGCTCCGATCAGCTTCATTGGGTTCCTTTGGTCGCTGGAGGAGAGGAGATCCTATGAGTTCGCTCGTGCCGCGTGTCAACCCACGGCCCGTTGCCCTCCTGTTGCGCGACGATCAGTCCGCGCGATCCGGGCACGTGCCCTGCCATGTCCAGGTCACCGTTTCTCGATCTGGGTCATGTGGGTTCGGCTCACATTGGACCGTCGATTGGAGGGTGCGCGACGCCCACTGCTCCAGGGCGCGCAGCAGCAGCAGCGCTATGCGGTGTCCGGCGAGCGAGACTTCATCATGCCGCGGAGAAGGTCAGGTTGACCGTGACGTTCGAGGTGCCGGACGTGTCACGGTCCGAATGGGCTTCGGCGATGAGCTGGCAGCTTCCGGCGTCGAGGGCGCCGGACTCGCCGAAGGTGGTGGAGGTCTCGCCCTCCGCCCGGAACACTTCGATGCCCGAGCAGACGAGGTAGACGACCGGGTTCTGGTCGCCGGGGTTCGCGAAGCCGCCGGAGATCTCGAACCCGGCGTCCGCGGTGGCCACGTCGAACTCGACCCTCAGGACATTGTCTGCCTCGCCGCTCGAGAACGTCTCGTCTCCCTCGGCGGTCGTCACGTCGGCGTGCAGTTGGCCGGTCACCGTCAGCCCGCCGCCGGCCTCCGCGACGGTCGAGGTCTGGCTCGCCGCGGCGGACGCCGAGGCGCCCGTGACCGCGGGGGCGACGCTGACCGCGTTGTCGTAGGCGCCGCCCTCGCTGAACACGTCGCCGTCCTGGAGCGAGCTGCAGGCGTCCGCGCAGGCCTGCCCGGACACGTCCATCGCGGTGAATCGCCGGTCGAAGGTCACGCTGGCGGTCGAGCAGCTCTCCTCGGCCTGGGCGAAGGCCGCAAGGAGGACCGGCTGCGAGCACGCGACGGTGATCGGCGCGACCCAGCTGCGATTGGGATTGTGGGCGCTCTTGAGCGTGACGGTGTAGCTCCCCGGCTCGAGGGGGGCCGTGTAGAGGCCGCCGGCGGTGATCGTCCCTGCGCTCGCCGACCAGCTGACGCCGTTGTTCCGCGTCGGGTCGACGAGGCCGCTGACCCGCGCGGAGAGCTGGCGCTGCCCGCCGGGCGCGAACGCCGCCTGGGCCGCCATGTCCACCTCGACGCGGCAGTAGTCGAGCGCCGACCGGGTCTCCTCGACGAGCAAGTCCCCGAGGCGGACCGCGTAGTCCCAGGCCGTCGCCAGGTTCTCGGTCGCGCGCTCGCGGTCGGTCGGTGTCGCAGTCGGGCCGGTTGAGCACGATCATCCGCGGCCGCGCCGCGTCCGCCGCTGCGTCGAGGCGCGCGCGCAGCACGTTCTCGCCGACGGCCTGTGCCTGTGTCGACAGGTGGACGAGCCACTCGAACCACGTGACTCGCTCGCGGCCGTCGAGCTGCAGCCCGTCGTCGCCCTGGGGCAGCTCGCCGGTCTCGGCGGTCGCGAGCGGGTCGACAGCGGCCGCGGTGATGGCGCTGTCGACGATCGTTGTGAGGATCTCGCTGCGGCATTCAGCGCCGATCTCCTCGTTGCCACCGAAGTTGGAGCGCATGCCGTCGAGCGCCACGATCCGCTCATAGCCCGCAAGCGACGGAGCGGCTCGCGCGTCATCGCAGGCGTCGTCGATGTGGAACACGAGCGACGCGATCACGATCTCCTGCACCGCGCTGCACAGCTCGATGCAGACGTCCGGGCCAAAGAGCTCCACCCAGATTCCGACCTGCTCGCGCAGGAGTTCGATCTGCCCGACCGGCAGCGGGAACTCGCTCTCGACGATGCCCTGCAGGAAGATGAGGATGTCCTGCGGCGCCGCGCTCCCCGCGCCGTCGACACTGAAGTGATCCACGTTCTTGGTGATCGTGCGGCCGCTCACGCGGGCGCGGCCGAAGCCGAGCCCTGTCCCGTTGCCGGCGGCGTCGAATCCGACGAGCCCGCGCTTCGGTTTGCGCTTGAGCCTCATCGTGAGCCGGGCGGGCCGGGCGAAGCGCAGGCCCTCCGGCGCGAAGTGCGCGGCGACCGAGAACTCGCCGCTGAAGGGGAGCCCGCGCACTCTGGCCGGGGAGATCGTCAGCGGCGTCGCCTTCGCGAGCGCGCCGGCGGGCACGGTCAGCGTCAGCACCGTGCCGTCGGCCGCGCGCGTCCTAAGCGTGCCGCCGGCGGGCCCGATCGTCGCGTGTTTCGCGCGCCGCGTGTCGCGCCGCACCCCGACCCGCCCGCGGTAAGGGCGCACAAGCCGAATGTTCCCGTGCCGGCGCCCCGCGACGATCGCGTGGCGGCCAGGCCGCAGCTTGGGGACGACCACGCGCAGCAGGCGTCTGGTGCCGCGCGTGACCGCGGCTCGCCGTCCGCCGATCCGCACCACCGTCCTGGTGCCGCGGAATCCGCTTCCGCGCAGCTCGACGTTGGCGCCGTGGACAGTGACCGCGGGCTTGACCCGGACCGGCCCGGCCGCCGCGGGCGCCGCGGGCAGCGCCGCGAGGCACAGCACCGCCCAAATGCACAACTTCATCAAGCGACACTACACCCATATTGGGGACAGTCATGGGGATGCAGCCCGGCGGGAAACACCGGCAGGCGCGTCTGCGACTGACTCCTCGGGCCTCGGAACTGCAGGTCCAGAGGGGGGTTTGCGCCTGAGGGTGAGCGACGGGACTTGAACCCGCGACCGCCTGCAGTCCGTGTTGCGCATTTGCACCAATACGCACTTGCAGCATTGCGCGCTGGCTCCAGAGGCGTTAGGGCTAAGGCGTAGCGCTCACCCGCGCAACAGGGCCTCGTGCCCGAAGAGGAGGAGAGATGAAAGTTTGGATCGCACTAAGTGCGACGCTATGCACCGTCGCCCTGATCGCCGTAGCCGCCGTCCCGGCTTCGGCCCGCGTGCCGGGCGGTCAAGGTTTGGCGATCTTCGGCGTGTTTGACTGCGGGGACTTCGACGCTGAGGTTTACGGAGCACCCCCCGTGGGAGCCTCCACCGCCTACCTGCTCGACCCGGACGGGAACGGCCCGCACGTCGTCGCGAGGCGCTTCGAATTCGCGTCTGCTGAGGGCGTAATTTTCTTCGAGAAGAACTTCGGCAAGAAGGCCAACCTGACCACGTTCGAGTGCACGCAGACGGGAGACCTGTTCGGGGATGTCTTCACCCTGACGGTCGCGGTCGTCCCACCGAAGTCGTAGTTCAAAGGCTTGCGGAGAGCGCCTTCCGGGGCGTTCTCGTCGTGGACGCGAGGGGCGGTTACGGCCGCCCCGACCGCCGCCGAGAACGTGCGACGAGGAGCGGAAAGCTCACCGGTCCCGGCGCGCGGCCAGTTCGTCGAAGCGGTCGAGCGGATCCCGCCGCTCCCGGCCATGACCTTGGCGGTCGTGGTAGCGGAGTAGCTCCTTCATAGCCGGGACGCTTCCGGCTCGCGCGGCCGCGCTCAACAACTCAGGATCTCGTTGCGACCCGGAACGCCGTTGCGCCGGACGACGCGCACCCGCCAACGTGAATCGACCGTGTCGGCAAGTCGCCATAGGGACCGGTCGGCGAGCGGCGACCACGCTCGATCCACCCCGCCACGGTGCGCGGCGAGCAACCGTCATGGATCTCTTCGCGATGTCGGAGAGGGCCGAGTTCAGGGCGCTCTTCGAGAACTCGGTCGATGCGTTCAAGTCGAAGCCCTCCTCGGGTCAGGACACGCCCGCACGACCGACAAAATTGGCCCCTGCTCGCTCATTTGGTCGGGTCGACCTCGCCCGAGACCCAAGCGCCCACCGGTGGCGCACCAGCCGGTGCGTGATGCTCGACCTACGCCGCCTTCCAGTCGCGCTCCTCAAACTCGGCGAGCACGCGCTCGCGCAGCGTTTGCGCGGCGGCGGCGGCAGCGGCCAGACGGTGCGTCGCGGGCGCCGACGACGGACGCCACGGCGCCACGATGCGGCGCTCACGCAGCCCGCCGCACCACGCCGCTTCGCCGCCCAAGCGGCCCGCCTCCTGCAGTTGCTCGACCATGCCGTCGACGAGCTCCGGCAGCGCCTCGACGAGCGCCGCCGCCTGCGCTTTGGCTTCGCCGATCGCCGCCCGAGGTCGTCGTCGCTGAATCCTGCGGCGATCTCGCGGCCCGATTCGAGCACGAGCACGGCCGCCATTTCTTCGGCGCGCTGCGCCTCGGCGGCCGCCGCCTCGGCAGTCACCGCCTTCGGCTTCGGCCGCTTCCAGCCCGTCGCCACCGCCTCGCGCAAAGCCTGCTCGTCGTCGACCGCCGCCTGCCGCGCCTTGACGCCCTGCTCGCGCGCCTTGCTGGCCGCCTCGCCCCAAGTCGCGACGGTGCGCTCGTGCCGCTCGCGCTGCTCGGCCGGAACGCGCTTCGCCAGCAGCGACGGCAGCGGCGAAGTCCACTCGGCCGGGTCGGGGTCGAGCCGATCCGAGGATCGAATTCGGAAGGGGCGTGGCGGCGTTTCGGTGCCCTCGGCGACGGTGCCACGAATCACATTCATGGCACCGAGACTACGCCGCCCGGCGGGCGCTACGGGCGGGCTAACGCGCCAGACCGCCCCGGACCGAGATCACGGCCCTGAACGCGAAAGCGGCCCCGCTGTGGGGGCCGCTTTGCCTATTGCTGTCGAGGCTCGTTTCCTAGCTACACGACACCTGCCAGTCCGCAAAACCAGCACCGCGATGGACATTCCAACCCGACCGAGAACAGTGCCGGAGGACGGGAACGTGTAGATGAGCGTGGCCGGGAACGCCGACGAGGCTGCACCACGTTACTCGCCGGAGGAGGGCACCGACGCGAAGAGGGCGGCGTATTCGAAGATTCCGAAGGGGTTGCTCGCAATCACCGTGACCGTCTCGCCAGCGTTGAAGGAGGTACGAACCGGGTGCGCCCGGTACCGTTGGCGTATCCGTCCCAGGCCGGGTCGTTCAGGACGGTGCACCCCCCTGACAGCGGCGGCGGCTTCGCCACCAGTGCCCCGCCCTTCGCCGCGTAGGCGGTGCATTCGTCGCTCGACTGGAAGGCGCTGCCGTCTGCGCGCACCCAATCGAGGTAGCTCTGGCACTTCTTCGCGTTCTGGTTGTTCGGGCCGTTCTTGCCCGCCGACGCCGGGGCGACAGCGACAGCGAGACTGAGCGCCGCCACCGCAGCAGCGAGCGCAATACGAGTCCTACGCGACATGAGGGTCCTTCCATCTGCCCGACAGGTGGGACGGCCCTTCGCGCTCAAGAGAAGCCCCCGGTCCAGATCACCCTAGTCCCGGATGAACCCATATTGCAACCACGCTTCCGCCTCGGGGGTGAGTCGCCACGTCGGGGGGCGTGATGGTGCCGCGCCGTCTCTAAGAGAATCTCGCGCGCACCACGAGCTGCAGTTCCGGAGGTTTCCTATCGGGGCTCGAGGGGTCCTCTTTTCTTTCTGGCAGGCGGTGCCACCCCTCGCGTCTTATCCTCGTCGCTTGAGATGCCTCTATCGCTTCTCACCTCTCACACGCAGCCCGCAGGAGCGCAGGAGGGCGCTTGGCTCACGCCGGGTGCTGCGTGGCATCGGGACGGCCAGTCTGCTGCCGACCTCGGCACGAGTCCCGACGCGTGTTGCCGAGCTTCTGACTCGACGCTAGCGCCCTCGCGCTCGGTCTAATCGAGGGTGTGTCAGACGCGTTGCCGGTGCGCGCAGCTCGGTGGCGGCGCGTTGCAGACGACCTCACCGCCGCCGCACCGTGGCCGTGGGCGGCTACACCGCGAGCGTGCTATCCGGTGATCGGCGCCGCCTCGGCCGCATGGCAGTCGGCTTGCCTCTCTCGGCCGCGTGGACGGCCAGAGGGCTGCGAGTTCCGGCGCGCAATGTCTTGCAGGCCGATGTGTGCCGAGCGCCGCTTGTGGCCGCGCCTACGCTACGAGCGCGCTATGCCCAAGGCCGGCTCGATCGGTTGACCGCTGCTGGCGCTGGCGTTGATCGCGGTCGTCGCGGTGCGCACCGCGATTCTGCTCTCGATCATCCCCGGTTTGCTCGCCGCACTGGCAATCGTCTACGCGATTAGGCACAACGCCCGCCCGGCGCAGCACGAGCGCCAGCCGATTCGTCTGCGCGTCCGTCCCGTGCTGCGCGGCGAGCTCGGCCAGATCATGGCCGGAATCGGCGTCTTCGAGTTCGCCAACATGGCCGCCACGCTGCTAATCCTGCGTGCCACCGACCTGCTGGAACCGGGGCGTTCTACCGACTCGGCCGTGAAGCTGGCGGTCGCGCTCTACGTCGTCTACAACCTTGCCGCCGCCGACGTCAGCATCCCGGCCGGTCGACTCGGTGACCGTCGCGGCATGGTGCCAGTGCTCACCGGCGGCGTAGCGTTCTTTGCGCTCGCCTATGCGGGCTTCGCGCTCACCGGCGCCAGCATCCACCTGCTCGCAGTGTTGTTCGCGTTCGCAGGGGTCGGCATCGGTTGCGTCGAAACGGCCGAACACGCGACGGTGGCCACGCTGGCGCCCGAGAGCTTGCGCGGTTCTGCCTTCGGGCTATTGGCCGCCGTCCAGAGCTTGGCAACCTCGCCGCCAGCACGATCGCCGGGTTGCTCTACACGCTCGCCTCGCCCGCCGCCGCGTTCGCGTATGCGACCGCGCTCGCGGCCGCATCTTGCATCGCCCTCGCGGCCGCCCGGTAGCCAGCACGCCGTTCGCATGGAAAGCGGCAGTGCATGCGCACGAGCAGCCTCGACCCTTGTCGGCGTGGACGCGCTAGCGCGCGTACATGATGGTGGCCACTCCGATCAGGCAGATGAGGGCGCCGATGAGGTCGGCTCGGTCGGGGCGAAGTCGTCGAAGGCGACACCCCAAAGCAGAGAGCCGATGATGAAGACACCGCCGTGGCGGCGAGGACGCGCCCGAACTCGTGGCTCGGCTGCAATGCGGCGACGACGCCGTAGGCGGTTAGGGCCATGGCCCCGAGCGCCACGAAGAGCACGCCCTTGTGCTCCTTGATGCCCATCCAGACGAGGTAGCGCCGCCTATCTCCGCCAGGCGGCGACGGCGAACAAGGCGATGGAGCGGGCGGTCACCGAATCATCGTTTCAGCCCGCTTCAACTTCCGTTCAGCAGGCGCCGCGCCGACGAGTGCGGCGGTGGAGGATGAACCCGAGCGCGGCGGCCAGGATCACGGCGCAAGCGATGCCGAGCCAGCCGCCGATCGCGCTTCCGGCGACTGCGCCAATGACGGCTGGCCCGACGGCGCAGCAGAGGATCATCAGGAGCCCGCCGCCGACGAGCGCGAAGTCCGAACGTTTGCGGGTTTGATCGGTGGCGCTCATTAGGCGGCTTGGGGCTGATTGCGGAACGCGTCGACCATCTCGTCGAGCACGAGCTCGGCGCCTTCCGGCGCGTCGATGTTGAGCACCACTAGGTCGGGCTCCTCGCTGACGCCCATGGTCAGGAATGAGCAGCAACTCGCCTCCGCAGAGACGATTGCCTCCACGCGCTCACGGACACGGTCGCCGACGGCGAAGCGAAGCTCTGCATGCAGCGAGCGTGCGCGTATCGACGAGCGCGGCCTCGCCGAGCGCCGCCATCTCAGCGAGACGCTCGGGCAGTTCGGTCGCGCCCAACGAGCACGCGATCGGCAGTTCGGCTGGCATCAAGGGACCTCCAAGGACGTAGTTGGTGCCGCTACTCTGCACCTTGAACCCGGGTTCAAGTCAAGGGCATTTGTGGACGAGACACTCACCATCGGCCAGCTTGCGCAACGCTTCGGGCTGCAGACCTCCGCGATCCGCTATTACGAGCGGGTCGGCGTGCTGCCCGCACCGGCGCGCGTGAACGGCCAACGCCGCTACGACGACCTTGCGATCAAGCGATTGGAGGTCCTCGAAGTCGCGAAGCGCGCCGGTTTCTCGCTCGACGAAGCGCGCCTCCTACTTGACCGCAGCGAAGCCGGAACGCCCGCGTTCGAGTCGCTGCGCGAGCTTGCCGGGCGCAAGCTCCCCGAGGTCGAGGCGCTCATCGCCCGCGCGCAGGCGATGCGCACATGGCTGCTCACCGCCAGTGACTGCTCCTGCACGAGCTTCGACGCCTGCGGCCTCTTCGACGGCGAGCACCCGCCGCCGGGTGAGCCTCTTCGGCTTGCCTTCGCAGGCGCTCCGGCGTCAGAGGACACCTCCGAGTAGCCACCCGGACGCCGTTCGGCGAGGGCGCGGGATCGGCCGTAGCCGTCCCGCTCACGCCCGCCACGGCAAGGTGAGCCGCTGCCTCGTGAATCTACGGCCGCCGGAAATGCGCCCCCGCCCGTGTTACGAATTGGTGCCCGATTGGCGCCCGCCAACCAGAGCCCTTGTCCCGCCCCGAACGACGAAACCCCGCGTTAGCAGGGGTTTGTCGAGGGTGAGCGACGGGACTCGAACCCGCGACCGCCTGGACCACAACCAGGAGCTCTACCTGCTGAGCTACGCCCACCACGTGCCGTCGCCGTAGCGGACGGCTTTCGCAATCTAGCAGCGGAAACTACGCTCCTCCTGGTGACTCGCGACCCCTCCGTGGAGCATTTCGACGTCCTGATCGTCGGTGCCGGCCTGTCCGGGATCGGCGCCGCGCACCACCTTCAGGAGAGCTGTCCCGGCAAGAGCTACGCGATCCTCGAGGCGCGCGACGCGATCGGCGGGACCTGGGACCTGTTCCGCTACCCGGGCATCCGCTCGGACTCGGACATGTACACCCTCGGCTACTCCTTCCGGCCCTGGGAGGACGCCAAGGCGATCGCCGACGGCCCCGCGATCCTCGACTACGTGAGGAGCACGGCGCGCGAGGGCGGGATCGAGCCGCGGATCCGCTTCGGGCACCGCGTGGTGAGCGCCGACTGGGACGGGGCGGCGGCACGCTGGGCCGTCGAGGCCGAGCGTTCAGATGGAACCGGCGCGGCGCGCTTCAGCTGCTCGTTCCTGCTCGTGTGCAGCGGCTACTACAACTACGACGAGGGTTACCTGCCCGAGCTGCCCGGCCTCGGCGACTTCGCGGGCGAGGTGATCCACCCGCAGCACTGGCCGGAGGAGCTCGACTGGGCGGGCAAGCGCGTGCTCGTGGTTGGGAGCGGGGCGACCGCCGTCACGCTCGTACCCGCGCTCGCGGAGACCGCCGAGCACGTGACGATGCTGCAGCGCTCGCCCGGCTACGTCGTGACGCTGCCGGCCGAGGACCCGCTCGCGAAGCTCGCCCGCCGGCTGCTCCCGCTCAAGGCCGCCTACGCGGTGATCCGCTGGAAGAACGTGCTCGTCACGACGCTGTTCTTCCAGGCGAGCCGGCGCCGGCCCGATCTGATTCGCAGGCTCGTGCGCAAGGGCGTCGAGGCGCGGCTGCCGGAGGGCTATGACGTCGACACCCACTTCGAGCCGCGCTACAACCCGTGGGACCAGCGCGTCTGCCTCGTCCCGGACGGCGACCTGTTCGAGGCGATCTCGGCGGGTCGCGCCTCGGTCGCCACGGGCGAGATCGACACGTTCACGGAGCACGGGGTCCGGCTGGCGTCCGGGCAGGAGCTGAACGCGGACATCGTGGTCACGGCGACGGGCCTCAACATGCTCGCGCTCGGCGGAGCCCGCTTCAGCGTCGACGGCCGCGAGGTGCACCTGCCCGAGACGCTGGCGTACAAGGGCATGATGCTGAGCGGCGTGCCGAACATGGCCTTCGTGATCGGCTACACGAACGCCTCCTGGACGCTCAAGGCGGACCTCTCGGCGAAGTTCGTCTGCCGGCTCCTGCGGCACATGGACGAGCACGGCTACAGGACGTGCGTGGCGCGCACGCCGAATGTACCGCTGCCGACCCAGCCGCTCGTCGACCTGAAGGCCGGCTACGTGCTGCGCTCGCTCCACCTTTTCCCGCGCCAGGGAGTCGAGATGCCCTGGCGCCTTCACCAGAACTACTTCCGCGACCTCCACATGCTGCGCCGCGGCCGCCTCGACGACGGCGCGATGACGTTCGGCTAGGGCGCGCCCGCGGCGGCCGCGATCGCGGCGGCAGAGCGCTCGATGTCCGCGTCCGTCGTCGACCAGTTCGAGATCGCGATGCGGATCACCGCGCGCCCGCGCCATTCGGTGCCGCCGAGCCAGCAGGTGCCGTCCTGCTGGATGCGCGCGACGGCGGCGCGGTTCGCCTCGTCGCCGCCCGGCAGCCGCAGCAGCACCTGGTTCAGGACCACGTCGTTGACGATCTCGGCGCCCGGGATGCGCTCGAACAGGAGCGAGGCCATCAGGCGCGCCTGCGCGCAGTTGCGCTCGACGAGCTCGGCGACACCGGCGCGGCCGAGCGAGCGCAGCGCGGCGTACATCGGCACGCCTCGCGCGCGCCGCGAGGACTCGGGGACGTAGTTCGTGTTCTCGCGCTCCGTCGGCGTGGCGACGAGGTACGCCGCCGACAGGCCCATCGCGGCGCGGTGCGCCTGCTCGTCCGCCACGATCGCGAGCGCCGAGTCGTAGGGAACGTTCAGCCACTTGTGGGCGTCGAGCCCCCACGAGTCGGCGCGCTCGACGCCGTGCGTGGCCTCGCCGAGCGTCGGGGACACGCGCGCCCAGAGCCCGAACGCGCCGTCCACGTGGAGCCAGGCGCCGCGCTCCTCGCAGGCGTCGGCGATCTCGTCGAAGGGGTCGGACGCCCCGGTGGCCACGTTGCCCGCCTGCGCGCACACGATCGTCGGCCCGTCGTCGAGCTCGGCGAGCGCCTCGCGCAGGGCGTCCGGCCGCATGCGTCCCTGCTCGTCCCCGGCGACCCGCACGGCGCCCGCCTCGCCGAGGCCGAGCAGGCGCAGGGCGGCGAACACCGTCACGTGCTCGTCCTCGCCGCAGAGGACATGGACCCGCGGCGCGCCGATCAGGCCGTCGCGCTCGACGTCCCAGCCCGCCCGTTCGAGCACGGCGTGGCGCGCGGCCGCGAGGCAGGTGGTGTTGGCCCCCTGGGCGCCGGTGACGAAGCCCACGCTCGCGCTCTCCGGCAGCCCGAGCAGCTCGAGCGTCCAGGCGGCCACCACCTCCTCGACGGCGGCCGACGCGGGGGAGAGGGCATGAAATGCCGCGCACTGGTCCCAGGCGGAGACGAGCCAGTCCGCCGCCAGCGCGGCGGGCAGCGAGCCGCCGATCACGAACCCGAAGTAGCGCGGCCCCGGCGTGGCAACGAGCCCGGGCTCCATGCCCTCGGCGAGCGCGTCGATGACCGCGATCGGATCCTGGCCGTGCTCGGAGAGCGGGCCGCCGAGGCGCTCCCGCACCTCCGCGGCGTCGCCGCTCGCGGCCACTCGCCGCTCGCCGACCTCGGCGAGGAAGCGCTCGGCGTGGGCGTGGGCGGCGTCGAGGGCATGCGCGCGGTCGGACACGTCGGGCATGCTATGGCTCCGTGCCGCACGTCTACGTCACCGGCCACCGCAACCCCGATGCCGACTCGATCGCGGCCGCCATCGGATACGCCGAGCTGAAGAACCGGCTCGATCCGCGCAACGTCTACGAGCCGGTGCGGCTCGGCGAGCCGAACGCGCAGACGGCCTGGCTGCTCGAGCGGAGCGCCGCGCCGGTCCCGGAGCTGCTGCCCCACATCCTGCTGCGGGTGCGCGACGTCATGCGCGAGAGCTTCCCCGCGGCGAGCGACGACGACCCGGTGCGGCAGGTCGGCCTCGCGATGGCGCGCGAGGGCCTCGACCTGCTGCCGATCGTGAACGGCGACGGCGAGCTCGTCGGCGTCATGACCGAGCGCCAGCTCGCCCGCCGCTACGTGCGCGAGTCGCGCGAGGCCTCGCGCCTCGACGCCCGCACGCGCGTGGCGGCGATCGTGAGCACGCTCGACGGCGAGCTCGTGACGGGCGAGGGGGACCTCGAGGTGACGGGACGCGTCTGGGTGCAGGCGATGGACGTGGCCTCGCCGACCCAGGTGGAGACGGGCGACGTGGTGGTGGTCGGCGACCGCCCCGACGTCCAGCGCCGCGCGCTCGAGCACGGCGCCGCGCTGCTCGTGACGAGCAACTCGACGCGGCCGCCCGACGACGTGCTTGCGCTCGCGCGTGAGCGCGGCGCGGCTGTCGTCGTATCGGCAGCGGACTCCTACGTGACCGCGCGAATGATCACGCTGGCGGCCCCCTGCCGCGCCCTCATGGATCCCGAGCCGCTGACGGTGCGGCGCGACGACCTGATCGCGGACATCAGCGAGGAGGTGAAGGAGGTCGACTACCGCGCCGCGGTCGCGGTCGACTCGTCCGGTCGCCCCGTCGGGCTCGTCACGCGCTCCGATCTCGTCAACCCCGAGCCGCGGCGCGTGCTGCTCGTGGATCACGCCGAGGCCGCGCAGAGCGTGCCCGGGATCGAGGAGGCCGAGATCGTCGAGATCCTCGACCATCACCACATCGGCTCGATCGAGACGCACGTGCCGGTCGCGGCCACCTTCGACCCCGTCGGGTCGACCGCGACGCTCGTGATCGAGCGCTACCGCAACGCCGGCATGGAGCCGGCGCGCTCGACGGCCATGATGCTGCTGGGCGCGGTGCTCTCGGACACGGTCATCCTCAATTCGCCGACGACGACGGAGCGCGACCACGCCGTGGTCGAGTACCTCGAGCGCGTGCTCGCCGTCGACGCCGAGGAACTCGGGCGCGAGATGTTCATGGAGACCTCCGACGTCTCGAAGGTGCCGGCGGACCAGATCGTGGCCAACGACCTGAAGGAGTACGAGGTGGGCGGCGGCCGCACGATCTCGATCGCCCAGCTCGAGACGGTCGGCGACGAGGTGCTCGAGCGCCGCGACGAGCTGCTCGGCGCGCTGCGCTCGCTGCGCGAGAGCCAGGGCCATGCCCTCTCCGCCCTGATGCTGACCGACATCCTCACGAAGGGGACCGACCTGCTCCTGGCGGGCGACGCCGCGATGGCGGAGCGCGCCTTCGGCAGCTCCGCGGACGACGGCGTGCTCGGCCTGCCCGGTGTGATGAGCCGCAAGAAGCAGGTCGCGCCGAAGCTGATGGCGGCGGCGTCGCGCTGAGCGGCCATGGCGGGCGGCGAGCTGACCCTGCGCCGGCGCGCTCTGGCGGTCTCGGACCCGCTCGTCCACGCGGGGATCGCCGCGCTCGTGACGGCGCCGCTCGTCCCGCGGGCGGGCGCCGGGCCGGTGCTGACGGCGGTGGCGGCCGGCACGCTGATCGACGTCGACCACCCGGTCGCGGCGCGATCGCTGCGCCTCGCGGCGAGCCTGTCGCTGCCCACGAGGCCGCGATCGCACAACGCGTTCACCGCCCTCGGGGCGGCGGCCGTCGCCACGGCCGCGGGCGGGCCGCTGTACGGCTGGGCGGCATTCGCCGGCCTCGCCTCGCACCTGCTCCATGACTCGGGCGACGCCTCGGCCGCCACGCCGCTGCTGTGGCCGCTCGCGCCGCCGCGCCAGCTCGGCCGGCGCGCCCAGCTCGCGGGAACCGTCGCGCTGCTCGCCGGCTCCTGGCTCGTCAGCCGCGCTTCACGCGCCTCCGCAGCAGCTCCCCGGCAAACAGCGTGAGCCCGATCGTGACCACCAGGCCGACGGCGCGCCGGCCGCGGAACGACGACTCCCCGTGCTCGCGCTGGCGCATGTGCACCGGCACCTCGAGCAGGCGCAGCTTCGCGTCCGTGATCCGCACGAGCGCCTCCACCTCCGGCGACTCGCACACGTAGGGGTCGGCGAGCAGCTCGAGCGCGGAGCGGTTGACCGCGTACAGCCCGCTCGTCCCGTCCGAGATCGGCTGTCCGAGGCGCAGGCGCATCAGGAGACGCAGCAGCGAGGTGCCGAAGACGCGCTCGGGCGGCGGCCGGTAGCGCTCGCCCTCAGGCGACTCCGCGCCCGGCAGGAAGCGCGACCCGATCGCCACGTCGCACTCGTCCGCGCGGACCAGGGCGAGCATGCGCGCGAGCTCCACGGCCGGGTGCTGGCCGTCGGCGTCGAGGCGCCCGCAGAACGCGTAGCCGCCGTCGAGCGCGCGCTGGTAGCCCTCGGCGATCCCGCTGCGCAGGCCGCGGTTCTCGGGAAACGAGAAGACGAGCGCGCCGCCCTCCTTGGCGACCTCGGCGGTGCGGTCGGTGGAGCCGTCGTCGATCACCATCACGTCGACCCCCGCCAGGTCGCGCCGCGCCTCGGCGAGCACCTCGGGCAGCGAGGCCTCCTCGTTCCACGCCGGGATGAAGACGAGGGTGTCCGCGTCGCTCACGCCGCTCCGCTCGGGCCCACGTGCTTGCGCAACCACGTCACGAGCGGGCGCCCGCCCTCGAGCTGCTCACGCACCCGGCGGTCCGCCGCGGGCCTGTGCAGCCACGGCCCGATCTCGCGCCGGGAGAAGACGGTCAGCTCGCGCATGCGCAGGCGCTCGATGCGCGGATGATCCTGCGGGTAGCCGCGCGGCGCCCGCTTGAGCGAGGGCGGGATCGGCTCGAGGCCCGCGCGCTCCGCGGCGCCCAGGGCGCGCTCGAACGACGCCGCGCGCCGGCCGTCGTCGATCGCCGCGCGGTAGCGCGCGAGCTGGTCCGAGGCGGGGTGGTAGAGGCCAACGCCGACCAGCAGCCCGTCGAGCGACAGCTCCACGTAGTAGCCGCCGCCTCCGCCGTAGCCGATCGCCATGCCGAGCTGCTCCTTGATCGGCGGGCGCATGTGGAAGCGCGCGTCGTTCCAGGGCCGGAACAGGCGCGGCTCGCCCAGGTGCGCGAGCTGGGCGCCGAGCTCACGGGCCGGTTCGACCAGGAACGTGTCGTAGCGCTCGCGGTTCGCCTTGAACCAGTCGCGGTCGTTGTTCGCCTCGAGGTCGCGCAGGAAGTCGATCGCCTCGGGCGGCCACATGCGGCGGTAGCGTAGCCCGCCCGATGGCCCTGGACGAGCAGCCCCTCCGCCTCTCGACGCACCGGGGGCTGGCGCTGGCGCTGCTCGCGACCGCCCAGTTCATGGTCGTGCTCGACGCGTCGATCATGAACATCGCGCTGCCCTCCGTCCGGGACGATCTCGGCGCGTCGACGGAGACGCTGTCGTGGGTCGTCAACGCGTACGTGCTCGCCTTCGGCGGTCTCCTGCTGCTCGGCGGGCGCAGCGCCGACCTGCTCGGGCGCAGGCGCGTGTTCATGGCCGGGCTCGTGCTGTTCGCGCTCGCCTCGCTCGCCGGCGGGCTCGCGGCCTCGACGGGGCAGTTGATCGCGGCGCGCGCGCTTCAGGGGCTCGGCGCCGCCGCGCTCGCCCCCGCCGCGCTCTCGATCGTCACCACGCTCTATCCCGAGGGCCCCGAGCGCAACCACGCGCTCGGCGTCTGGGGTGCCGTGGCCGCGTCCGGAGGGATGGCGGGCGTCCTGCTGGGCGGCGTGATCGTGAGCGGGCTCGGCTGGGAGTGGGTGCTGTTCGTGAACGTGCCGATCGGGCTCGCGGCGGCGGCCCTCGCGCCGCGGCTGTTCGGGGAAACCCGCGCGCCGTCCGCGCCGCGGCGCTTCGACGCCGCGGGCGCGATCACGGTCACCGCGGGCCTGGTGCTGCTCGTCCTCGGGCTCGTCGAGGCTCCGGACGCGGGCTTCCTCTCGGCGCAGACGCTCGCCCTCGTCGGCGCCGGGCTCGCGCTGCTCGCCGTCTTCGTCGCGATCGAGACTCGTGCCCCCGCCCCGCTCGTGCCGCTGACCGTGTTCCGCCTGCGCGGCGTGCGCGCCGCCAACGCCGCGATGCTCGCGGCCGGCGCGGCGATCTTCGGCCTGTTCTTCTTCATCTCCCTCTACATGCAGGAGGTGCTCGGCTTCGACGCGCTCGAGGCGGGGCTGAGCCAGCTCCCGCTGGCGGTCGTCCTGATCTCGACCTCGACCGTGGCGGCGCGCCTGATCGGGCGGCTGGGGGTGAGGCCGATCCTGCTCGGCGGGCTGGCGCTCTTCTGCGCGGGGCTCGGCTGGCTCTCGTTCGTCTCGGCGGACGGTTCCTTCCTCGCCGACGTGCTCGGCCCGTCGCTCGTGATCGGCGTGGGGCTCTCGCTCGCGTTCGTCGCCCTGACGATCGAGGGCGTGAGCGGCGTGGGGGAGCGCGACTACGGGCTGGCGAGCGGCCTGATCAACACGACCCAGCAGGTGGGCGGGGCCGTCGGCCTGGCCATCCTCACGGCGATCGCCGCCGAGCGGACCGCTTCCGCGGCCGCGCCCGGCGGCGTCGTCGCCCTCAACGAGGGCTACCGCGCGGCGCTGCTCGGCGCCGCCGGCTTCGCCCTCGTTGCTCTCGCCCTGGCGTCCCTACTGACCCAGAGGCGTCAGGGGCCCATCGGCGGCGGACCGCCGAAGCCGTGACCGCCGGGGCCGCCGTCCGGGCCGCCGGGGCCACCCGGACCGCGGTGCCCGCCGGGGGGACCGGCGAACTCCGGCAGCGCCTCCTCGACCTTCTCGACGGAGACGCCGAAGCGGTCTGCGAGGAACTGCGCGAGCTCACTGCGCTTCTGGTCCATCCCGTCCGCGAAGGAGCTGCGCACCTCGCGGAGCGCCTTGCGCAGCTCGGCCTTCGTCACGCCGAGCTCTGACGCGAGCGCGCGCAGCGACGGGCCGGGCCGGCCGTGGTGACGGTCGCCACCCGGGCCGGGGCGCAGCGAGAACAGCGCGTCCTCGACCTTGTCGACGCTCACGCCGAGCTTCCCGGCGAGCTCCGTGCTGAGCCCCTGCGGATGGCGGGGGCCGTCCGAGGAGTCGCGCAGCTCGTCGAGCGCCGACTGGACCTTGTCCACGTCGATGCCGAGCTTGTTCGCGAGCTGCTGAGCGAAGCGCGCGCTGTGCGCCTCCTCGAGCTTCTCGAGGGCGGAGCTGACCTCCGACGCGTCCTTGCCGAGCGCCTTGGCGAGCGCCTCGGCGAACGCGGTGCGGCCGTCCTGGTGCTCCTGGTCGTGGAAGTCGCGGAACGCGTCCTCGAGCTCGCTCGCCTCGACGCCGAGCGCGTCCGCCAGCTCGTCGAGGCCGGGCGGGGCACCGCGCTCGAAGCCGCGCTGCGAGTTCGAGTCGCCACGCGCGGCGGTCGCGGTGCCGTCGCCGCTCTGCGTGCCGATTCCATAGGCGGCGGACGCGAGTCCGACCGCGCCCGCCAGGACGAGTGCTGTGGCCTTGCTTGGAGTTCTCATGCTCGGGCAGAGTCGCGTCCCTGTGTATGAGCAGCGTAAGAGCCGTGTAGGAAGTGCCGAAGAGGCCGCGCGCCGCGGTCAGAATGGGCAGGGTGAAGCTCCTGATCGTCGACGACGACCGCGCCCTGCGCGACGCCCTGCGGCGCGCGCTGTCGCTCGCGGGCTATGAGATCGCCCTCGCGAGCGACGGCGCCGAGGCGCTCGCGGGCGCGCGCGGGGAATCGCCGGACGCGATCGTGCTCGACGTGGGCCTGCCGGGCATGGACGGGCTCGCCGTGTGCCGCACGCTGCGGGCCTCGGGCGACCGGGTCCCGGTGCTGATGCTGACGGCGCGCGACGCCGTCGAGGACCGCATCGACGGTCTCGACGCCGGCGCCGACGACTACCTCGTCAAGCCGTTCGACGTGGGAGAGCTGAAGGCGCGCCTGCGCGCGCTGCTCAGGCGCGGCGCCGGAGCGGCGGCGGCCGAGGACGGCGGCGCGCTCGAGTTCGCCGAGCTGCGGCTCGATCCGGCGCGCCACGGCGTCGTCGTCGAGGAGCGCTTCGCGGAGCTGACGCGCACGGAGTACGACCTGCTCGAGCTGTTTCTCCAGAACCCGCGCAACGTGCTGCCGCACTCCGTGATCTACGAGCGCGTCTGGGGCTACGACTTCGGCCCCGCGTCGAACGCGCTGCGCGTCTACGTCGGCTACCTCAGGCGCAAGCTCGACGAGCTCGGCGCGCGCCCGCTGCTGCACACCGTGCGGGGCGTCGGCTACGTGCTGCGCGAGCCGGAGTCATGAGCCTGCGCACGCGCATAGCCGGGGCGGCGGGACTCGCGGTCGCCCTCGCCGTCGCCGCCGCGGCGCTCGCCGTCTACTTCGGCGTGCGCGCCGAGCTGCGCGGCGAGGTCGACTCCTCCCTGCGCGAGCGCGTGGCGGCGCTTCCGGGGCTGGGCGGTCCGCCGCCGGGCGACGACGGCGTGCGCCATCCGCGCGAACAGCCGGGACTCGTGCCGAGCGGGCCCGACGTCCGGTTCGGCGGCCCGGAGGGCTTTCTGCAGATCGTGCTCCCGGGCGGCCGCGTCCTGTCCGCGGCCGGCGAGGTGGAGCGGCTGCCGGTGGACTCCCGCGCGCGGGAGATCGCACGCACGGGCGAGGGCGAGAGCCTGAGCGACGAGACCGTCGAGGGCGTGCACCT
Organism: uncultured Thermoleophilaceae bacterium; assembly: GCA_963808775.1. Taxonomy (GTDB): domain Bacteria; phylum Actinomycetota; class Thermoleophilia; order Solirubrobacterales; family Thermoleophilaceae; genus JACVRW01. The sequence goes on along the minus strand of CAWEGR010000003.1, from coordinate 436,034 downwards.
GCGGGTGCTCACCTCGGCCCTCCCGGGCGGGCGCGGGGCGCTTCAGGCGGCCCGGCCGCTCGACGAGGTCGACCGCCAGCTCGACCGCATCGTGCTCGTCCTGCTGATCGTCGGCGCGTCCGGTGTGGCGCTCGGCGCGGGCCTCGGGGCGATCGTGGCGCGCACCGCCCTCGGGCCGATCGAGCGCTTCACGCGCCGCACCGAGGAGCTCGCCGCCGATCCCGACCCGTCCGAGCGGATCGAGGTGCGCGGGCGCGACGAGCTGGCGCGCCTCGCCGCGAGCTTCAACGCGACGCTCGACTCGCTCGAGCGCTCGGTCGAGTCGCAGCGCGGGCTCGTGGCGGACGCGAGCCACGAGCTGCGCACGCCGATCGCAAGCCTGCGAGCGAACATCCAGACGCTCGGCGAGGCGGAGCGGCTGCCGCCCGAGGAGCGCGACGCTCTGCGCGCCGACATCGTCACGGAGCTTGACGAGCTGACGGCGCTCGTGGCGGACATCGTCGAGCTGGCCAGGGGCGGAAGGCCCGGCGAGGCGGTCGACGACGTGCGCGTCGACGAGCTCGTCGAGGCGGTCGCGGAGCGCGCCCGCGCCAGGTCGATGAACGGCCTGCGCTTCGCCGTGAGGGCCGAGCCGACGGTCGTACGGGGCGAGCCGCAGCAGCTGCAGCGGGCGATCTCGAATCTCGTGGACAACGCGGTCAAGTGGAGCCCGCCGGGCGGCGAGATCGAACTGACCCTGGCGGACGGCGAGCTGAGCGTGCGCGACCATGGCCCCGGCTTCGCCGACGAGGACCTCGCGCACGTGTTCGAGCGCTTCTACCGCGCGGACGACGCGCGCGCCATGTCCGGATCCGGGCTCGGGCTCGCGATCGTGCGGCAGGCGGTGGAGGCGCAGGGAGGCCGGGTCGAGGCGCTCAACGCGCCCGGTGGAGGGGCGCTGATGCGGGTGTTCTTCGCAAATCCGACCGCCCCGCTTGGACTTCCGCGCTGAGCTTGGTAGCCTGCCGCGCGCCTGCTCTTAGGGATACCTAATTAGGAATCCCTAACTGAACGCGTCCCGGAGGTCCGATGAAGCTCCCGATCCGTCTCGCCACCCTGTTCGCCGTCGCATTCGCGCTCTTCGCCGCCGCCTGCGGCGACGACGACTCGAGCGAATCCGACGATGGCGCCTCGACGACCACCGCGGCGGCCTCCAAGGCGGACCTCGGGGCGATCAAGAGCTACCTCACCGATCACTCCGCGGCGCTCAAGGAGCAGACGGAGGCGCTCGCGCGGGACGGGGAGGCCTACTACGCGCTCGCGAAGGCCGCGGGCTTCGACCACGCGCGCATGCTGGAGGAGAACCGGGCGGAGGTCGAGGCGATCCTCGCCCGCTCGAAGGAGGCCTACCGCAGGGCCAACCCCGCCTACGAGGAGATGGAGGGAATCGTGGCCGGCGTCGCGTCGCTCGCCGACTACGACGTGATCATCGACGCCGGCTCGTCGGGCGAGGACCCCGAGAACGCCGTGCCCTTCGACGTCAAGCTGCCCGACGGCCGCACGCTGAAGCAGCCGGGCAACTTCATGTTCCTGACGGAGACGGCCCTCTACGGCACGAGCGAGGAGCTCGCCGCGAAGAACGCCGAGCCCGACGTGAACGGCGACGGCAGCGTCGAGTTCGGCGAGGGGCTCCCGGACGCCGCCGCGTGGCTCGGGGTGACCCGCGACTTCGACCGCTACGCGGGCGAGCTCGACGCCGCCGCCCAGGAGTTCGAGCCGACGCCGTCCGACGCGTTCTCGGCGCTCGTGATCATGACCCCGACGATGTCCGAGTACTTCGAGGCGTGGAAGAACTCGCGCTTCGTGTCGGGTGACGCCGCGAGCGAGCAGGCCTTCGTGGCCACGTCGCGGCTCTCCGACATCGCGGACATCCTCGAGGGGCTCGTGTTCACGTACGACGGCGTGCGCCCGATGATCGCGAGCGCCGACGCCGCGCAGGCGAAGCAGACCCAGGCGAGCCTCGAGGAGCTCCGGTCGTTCGCCGCGGACCTGCGCGACCGCGAGGAGCAGGGACGCAGGTACACGGCCGAGGAAGCCGACGCCCTCGGCTCGCAGGCGCAACAGCAGGCCGAGGCGATCGCAGGGCAGATCACCCAGGCCGCCGCGAAGCTGGATGTACCGATCGACGAGGGTTAGCCGGGCGCTGCTCGCGCTCACGCTCGCCCTCCTTGTGTGGGGGGCGGCCGCTGCGAGCGCCGCGGCCCCCTGGAGGGCCGCACAGGAGACTCAGACGGCGGTTGTCGAGGCGCAGACCGCGTTGCTCCTCGATGACGCCGGCAGGGGGAACGGCGAGGCGGCGCGTGCCCTTTCGAGGGCGCGTGCCGCCTTCGCCGCCACGCTCGCCCCGGAGTTCCCGCGCGAGCTGAGGCGGGAGGCGACGCGCGGCCCTGCGAGCCGCGGACCGCGCGCTCGAGGCGGGCGACAGCGTCGCACTGGCGGAGTCCGCCGGCCGGCTGCGCGCGGCGGTGCTCCGCGGCTCGTACCTCGCCACGCTCGCCGCCGTGAGGGCGCGCGACGCGGCCGGCGCGCGCGAGTGGCTGCTCGTGCGCGAGTTCCGCAAGGCGACCCGCTTCACGCGCCCCGGTGTGGACGCCACGCTCGCCGTGCGCGAGCTCGCCCGCGGCGAGCTGGGCCCGCGCGCGGCCGCGCTCGCCGTCAAGAAGGACCTGCTCGACGCCTACCAGGCGCGGCTCAGCTCGGACCTCGACGAGTCCGAGGAGGCGGCCGGGCGCGGCTTCGACGCCCGCGCCGCGGAGACGGTGGCGCGGGCCGCCGGCCTCTGGAAGCTGCTCGCGCCCGAGTACGAGCGCTCTCGCGGCGCCGCCGCGCGCGAGCAGGCCGACGCCGTGTTCGAGCGCGGCGACATCGAGGGCGCGCGCCGGGTGCTCGACGGCTTCGTGGCGGCGCCCTTCACCCCGGAGGAGCAGGCCAGGCGGGCGGCGCAGCTCGTCAGGTTCCTCGACCTGATCCCGATCGAGTACCGCGACGGGACGGATGACGGCCGGGTCACGATCCCGTTCGAGCTCCAGGAGGCGGTCGCCTTCCACGAGGGCGCCGAGTCCGCGTTCTCGGATCTCGAGGCCGCCTTGACCGAGCGCGATGCGCGCGCCACGGCCGAGGTCGAGGCGGCGCTCGCGGAGCTCGGCGGCTACGCGCAGGCCGCGGCCTCGGGCGGCGAGGTGGTGGACGAGGACGAGGTCGAGGCCGCGCACGAGCGGGCGAGCGAGCGGCTCGACGAGCTGTTCCCCGAGGAGTGGAAGGAGGACGACTCGCAGTCCGACTTCGACCTGATCGACCTCACGCTCGACCGGATGGAGGCCGCGATCGCCGCCGGCGAGTACCGCCAGGCCGAGCAGGCCCGGCTCGAGGCCTACGCCTTCTTCGAGTTCGGCCCCGAGCTGAGCCTGCGCTCGATCGCCCCCGACGTGGTGGCGCGCGTGGAGGCGCTCGTCTGGTTCGGGTACGACGGGCTCGACGGCCTCGCGAAGCTGATCGCGGACGAGCGCCCGGCCCGCGACGTGCGCGCCACGCGGCTCGCGCTCGACGAGGCACTCGAGGAGGGTGCGGGCACGCTCGGCGAGGGCGCGAGCACCGCGACCGTCGTCACGAACGCCGCCGTGATCGTCTTCCGCGAGGGCCTCGAGGCGGTGCTGATCCTCGCCGCGGTGATGGCGAGCCTGCTCGGCGCGGCCCGTGGCCGCCGCAAGCCGATGCTGATCGGCGCGGGCCTGGCGATCGTGGCGAGCGCGATCACGTTCGTGCTCGCGCAGACCGTGCTCACGTCGCTCGCGCAGTACGGCGAGAAGCTCGAGGCGATCGTGGGCATCGTCGCGATCGGCGTGCTGCTGCTCGTGCTCAACTGGTTCTTCCACCGCGTCTACTGGACGGAGCACATCTCGCGCTTCCACAAGCGCCGCAAGCGCCTGCTCGCGCGTCGAGGGCGGGATCATCTCGGCGCAGGTCCTCGGCTTCGTCCTGCTCGGCTTCTCGACCGTCTATCGCGAGGGCTTCGAGACCGTGCTGTTCCTGCAGGCGCTCGAGCTCAGCTCCGGCCTCTGGGTCGTGCTCGAGGGCGTGGCGCTCGGCGCGGCGGGCGTCGCGGCCGTGGCGATCGCCACGTTCGCGCTCGAGCGCAAGCTGCCCTACAAGAAGATGCTGATCGTCACGGGCGTGCTGCTCACGATCGTGCTGGCGATCATGGTCGGCAAGACGGCGCGCACGATGCAGGGCGTCGGCTGGCTCCCGATCACGCCGGTCGACCTCGACGTCCCCTACTGGGCGGGGCTCTGGCTCGGGATCTTCCCGACGGTCGAGACGCTCGCCGCGCAGGTCGCGTCCGTCGCCTTCGTGATCGGGTCGTACCTGCTCGCGGAGCGTTTGCGCAAGCCCCGCTCGGGTAGCTCGGCGGCGAAGGCGACCGAGGAGGTTCCCGATGCCACCGCGTGGAGTGAAGAAGGGCACGAAGAGGGCCCGCCAGTACGAGCACGTCAAGAGGAGCCAGAAAGAGCAGGGACGCTCTGAGGGGCGCGCCGAGGAGATCGCCGCGCGCACCGTGAACAAGGAGCGTGCGCGCAGCGGCGAGTCCCGCACAGCGTTCCCGCAGCTCGACGAGCGACATTTCGTCCGGCCGCCGCGGCGGCCAGCGCTCGGGCACGAATCGCCCGAAGGGCCGCACGCGCGAGCAGCTCTACAACGAGGCCAGGAACCTCAACATCGAGGGCCGCTCGAGCATGAACAAGGCGCAGCTCGAGCGCGCCGTCGACCGCAAGAAGAGCTAGCCGAGCTCCGCGACGAGGTCGGCCACGGAGTCGACGGTCCGCGACGCGCGGAACGGGAAGCGCTCGGCCTCCTCGCGCGTGGCGACGCCGGTCAGCACGAGGATCGTCTCGAGGCCCGCCTCGAGCCCCGAGACCACGTCCGTGTCCATGCGGTCTCCGATCATCGCCGTCGACTCCGAGTGCGCGTCGATCGCGTTCAGCGCCGAGCGCATCATCAGCGGGTTCGGCTTGCCGACGAAGTAGGGCTCCACGCCGGTCGCGCGGCTGATCAGGGCGGCCACCGACCCGGTGGCCGGCAGCGGGCCCTCGCGGGTCGGCCCGACGTTGTCGGGGTTCGTGGCGATGAATCGCGCGCCCTCCGCGATCAGGCGGATCGCGCGGGTGATGCGCTCGAAGCTGTAGGTGCGCGTCTCTCCGAGCACCACGTAGTCGGGATCGGTCTCGCTGAGCGTGTAGCCGATCGAGTGGAGCGCGGTCGTGAGCCCGGCCTCGCCGATCACGAAGGCCGTGCCGCCCGGGCGCTGGTCGTCGAGGAAGCGCGCGGTCGCGAGCGCGGAGGTCCAGATCGCCTCCTCGGGCAGCTCGAGGCCGCTGCGGGCAAGCCGCGCGGCCAGGTCGCGGCGCGTGTACATCGAGTTGTTCGTCAGCACGAGGAACGGCATGCCGAGCTCGCGCAGGCGCCCGACGAACTCGGTCGCGCCCGGGATCGCATCCTCCTCGTGCACGAGCACCCCGTCCATGTCCATCAGCCAGGAGCGGATCTCGCGCGTGCGTCACGCGGCCAGACTACGCCAGCACGCTTTCTAATCTGTGCGCATGCCGTTCAAGCGCTACGTCGCGATCGGTGACAGCGCGACCGAGGGCCTGATGGACCCGTACCCGGACGGTCGCGGCTTCCGCGGCTGGGCCGACCGCCTGGCTGAGCAGGTCGCGCGCCGCGGCGACGGCCTGCTCTACGCGAACCTCGCGGTGCGCGGCAAGCTCGCGCGCCAGGTCCGCGAGGAGCAGCTCGACGCCGCGCTGGCGCTCGAGCCGGACCTCAGCACCGTCGTCGCGGGGTTGAACGACACCCTGCGCCGCCACTGCGACCTCGACGTGGTGGCCGGCCATCTCGACGAGATGATCGGCGCGCTCGCGGGCCAGGGGGCCACCGTTCTGACGATGACCTTCCCCGACCCCGTTCCGATCAACCCGCTCGCGCGCGTCGCGCGGGCGCGCGTGTTCGCCTACAACGAGGCGATCCGCGCGATCTGCGAGCGCCACGGCGCGCTCGTCGTCGACTTCGAGCGCGAGGGCCAGGGCCACGACCGGCGCCTGTGGCACCCGGACCGCCTGCACGCCAACTCGCTGGGCCACGAGCGGATCGCCGGGGCGTTCGCCGCGCGGCTCGGCCTCGACGGTGCGACGGAGGTCTGGGCGGAGCCGCTGACGCCGCCGCCGCGCGTGCCTCCGCACCGCGCCGCGGCGGAGTATGCGGTCTGGACGGGCAGGCACTTCGCCCCCTGGCTCCTGCAGGCGGCTGCGGGGCGTCTCGTCGGGCGACGGCCGGCTCGCCAAGCGCCCGCAGCTCGAGCTCTACATGCCGGAGTAGCTCACCCGCCGCGCACGTCGAGCACGACCTTGCCGGTCGCGCCGCGCCCGTCGATCAGCTCGAGCGCGTCCGAGGCCCGCTCGAGCGGGAAGCGCGCGCCCACGATCGGCTTCACGAAGCCGCGCTCGGCCAGTTCGGCGATCGCCCGGCCGATCTCGAGGTTCAGGTCTGGCTTGCCGAGCACGAAGGCGCCCCAGCCGGCGCCCACCACCTCGAGGTTGTTGAGCAGCAGCCGGTTGACGCGCACCTCGGGGATCGAGCCGCCCGTGAACCCGACCACGACGGCGCGGCCGCCCTCGCCGAGTGAGCGGAGCGAGTCGGTGAAGCGGTCGCCGCCGACGGGGTCGATCACCACGTCGACGCCGCCGCCGGACAGCTCCTTCGCCTCGTCCTTCCAGGCGCCGTCCGAGCGCAGCACCTCGTCGGCGCCCGCCTCGCGCGCGACGCGCTCCTTGTCGTCGCTCGAGACGACCGCGATCGTGCGCGCGCCGAGGCCCTTGGCGATCTGGAGCGTGGCGCTGCCGACCCCGCCCGCCGCGCCGTGCACGAGCACCGTCTCGCCCTCCGAGTAGCGGCCGCGCGTGACGAGCGAGAAGTACGCCGTGTGGTAGTTGAGGACGAGCGAGGCGCCCTGCGCGAAGTCGTGCCCCTCGGGCAGGGGGAAGGTGAGGAACTCGGGAGAGACGGCCGTCTCCGCGAACCCGCCGAGCAGGCAGAACGCCGCCACGCGATCGCCGGCGCTCACCGCTGCCCCCTCGGGCGCGCTCACGACGACGCCGCCGACCTCGCTGCCGGGCACGAACGGCAGCTCCGGCTTGACCTGATACTCGCCGCGGGTCTGAAGCACCTCGGGAAACGACACGCCGGCGGCGTGCACCTCGACGACCACGCCGCTTCCCGGCGTCAGCATGTGCGTGGCCTCCGGCTCCGGCAGCTCGACCTCCCTCAGCGCGTCGCGCGGCCCGGACAGGTTCACGATCTGGATGGCCCTCATCGGCGCGGCAGCCTAACCTGAGCCGATGCGATTCGCGCTCGCGGCCCTCGCCGGCCTCGCCTGCCTGCTCGCCCTCGGCACGCCCGCCCGCGGTGCGGAGCCCATCCCGCAGAACCAGGACGAGCTCGCCGGGCTCGACCTGTTCAGCGGCACGGCGGCGCGGCCGCGGCCGGTCGCCGCGCCGCGCGTTCCGCGGCATCCCTACATGGCCGCGAACGGCCGCTCGAACGTCCACAACGACGCCTATCAGACGGACACCTATCGCTGGGCGGGCCCGCTCGGGCGCTCGCCGCGGACCTTCTCGCAGTTCTTCGGCGGCCCGATCGGGCTCGGCTCCTGCGGGATCACGATCGCGTTCGACCGCCGCGGCCGCCTGATCACGACCTGCGTCACGGCCGCCGAGGTCCATCTCCGCCTGATGCACCCGCGGACCCTCGACACGCTCGCCCAGCTCCGCCTGCCCGACAGGATCATCCCGCCCGGGGTGTCCCCGTTCGAGGCGGTCGGCGGCGCCTACTTCTACGTCGACCAGCGCGGCCGTGTCGTCATCTCGATCGCGCGGCGCATCCACGTGGTCGCCCTGCGCGACGGCGAATGGCGGATCGTCCGCGAGTACAACCTCGAGGGCGTGCTCGCCGAGGACGACCAGCTCAACTCGGCGCTGCCCGACTGGGAGGGACGGCTCTGGTTCGTCTCGCGCCGTCACGGCGTGGTCGGCGTGATCGACCCGCGCAGCGGCCGCGTGCTCGGCACGCGCCGCACGGGCGAGGCGATCGGCAACTCGTTCGCGGTCGACTCGAGCGGCGGGGTGTTCGTCGTCACCGACCGCGCGCAGTACCGCTTCGACGCGAACCGCCGCGGGCGCCCGGTCGTGTCCTGGCGCGTGCGGTACGACAACGTCGGCACGCAGAAGCCGGGCCAGTTCGACGCGGGCAGCGGCACGACGCCGACGATGATGGGCCGGCGCTACCTGTCGATCACGGACAACGCCGATCCGATGCAGGTGGTCGTGATGCGGCGGGCCCGCAGGCTGGCGCGCGGAACTCGCCGGGTCGTCTGCGAGGAGCCGTTGTTCGAGCGCGGCGCGAGCGCGACGGAGAACTCGATCGTGGCGACCGGCCGCTCGATGGTGATCGAGAACAACTACGGGTACGCCCCGCCGCCCGCGGCGACCGAGGAGGGCAAGACGACGGCGCCGGGTGTGACCCGCGTGGACATCCGCCGCGGCGGCCGCGGCTGCCGCACGGTCTGGGAGTCGCGCGAGATCTCACCCTCGACCGTTCCGAAGCTCTCGCTCGCGACCGGGCTGCTCTACCTCTACACGAAGCCGCCGGGCCTGCCCGACCGCTGGTACCTGACCGCGGTCGACTTCCACAGCGGGCGCACCGTCTGGCGCCGCCTGCTCGGCACGGGCCGGCTCTTCAACGTCCACTACGCCGGGCTCTCGATCAGCCCGAGCGGGGTGCTCTACTCGGGTGTGCTCGGCGGGACCGTCGCGCTGGCCGACGGCGGCGGGTAGTAGTCGCCCGCGTCCTCGACGTAGATCTCGCCGCTCGTGCGCAGGCCGGTGGGCGCGTCGAGCGTGCCGGCGGCGATCGAGACCGTCTCGCGGTCCGGCGCGTCCCAGAACAGGCTCGAGCCGCACTCGCGGCAGAAGCCCCGGCGGGCGTGGGCGGCGCTCTCGGGGCTGTCGATCCAGGCGAGGCCGCGGGGCTCGACCACGCGCAGCCGCTCCCGTGGAACGGCCGTCATGGCGGCTACGTGGCCTCCCCAGCGGCGGCACTCGCCGCAGTGGCAGACGATCACGTCACGCAGGGGGCCGTCCGCCTCATAGCGGACGGCCCCACACAGACATCGACCCGAATTCAACCTGCGGGTCAGGCTACCCCGCGATGCGGAACCTGACCTTCCTCGTCCCGGCGGCGCTCTTGGCGACGAGGCGGTAGCGCCCCGCGCTGAGCTTCTTGCCGGCGAAGCTCTTCGACTGCTGGATGCGGGCGGGGACACCGTCGGCGGAGCCCTGCTCGCTGCCCTTGAGCGTCACGTAGCGGACGCAGTGCTTCTTCGAGCGGTTCTTCTTCGTGACGCTCACGCACTTGCCGCCGACCTTGCGGCCCTGCTTCGCCCTTCTGCAGGCGGAGCGTGATGGGCACGACGTTCTTGTCCTGGGTCTCGTCGCCGAGGCCGTCGCCGTCGGCGTCGGGCTCGATGACGGCCTGGACGAGCAGCTCACCGGTACCGATGTCGGAGGTACGCGCCGGGCCGGCCAGAAGCGGCGGGCTGTACACGTACGAGAACTGGTCTCCGCTCGTGTTGTAGGTGGCCCAGAGGTTCGTGCCCTCGAGGGCGAGGTGCTGGCCCTTCTTGACGGGCAGCTGCGCCGCAAACTCGCGGATCGGGGTCTCCTGCATGTCGCCCGTGGCCGGAACGGTCACGGTCGGCCCGGTGCCGACGAGCCGCGCGACGGCGGTGTCATCGCTGTTCGGGTCCGGACGGGATACCTCGGCCAGCTTCAGCGTGATCGTGGCGGCCGCGCCGCCCTCGCCGAAGATCCGCGTGCGGAACTTCGTGATCACGCCGTCCACCGGAGCGCCGCCCGAGTACGGGTCGCCGTTCGGATCGGACGGGTGGATGAACGAGGCGATCGTGCACGGGCCGGTGAGGTCGCCCTGCGTGCAGTCGCCCGCGTTCGCGGGGTTGTGGTTGAGCCGGCTGCCGAATGTCGTCGCGGCGTCCGCGGCCGGTGCGATCGCGAGCAGAGCGCCTGCCGCGAGGACTGTTGACTTGAGTTTGGCGTTCATGGAGATGAATGTCGCCGCTCCCGGCCGTTCGGCCCAGCCACCTTCAGGGTGGGGCGCTCCACCCCTGGGAGGTGACCGCCGCCACAGTTGAATCGCCTGCCCGCTCCTTATCCTCCCCTCGGTGGGCCCTCAGCTCGACCAGCTCTCGGCTGCGCTGCCCTCCTATGAGATCGGCGAGGAGATCGGGCGCGGGTCGACGGGAGTGGTCTACGCCGCGCGCCACCGGCGCCTCGAGCGCCAGGTGGCGGTCAAGCTGCTGCCCGCGGACTCCGCACGCGACGAGAGCGTGCGCCGCCGCTTCGTCTCGGAAGCGAAGCTGCTCGCGTCGCTGAGCCACATCCACGTGGTGCCGATCTACGACTTCGTCGAGGAGGACGGGCTCTGCCTGCTCGTGATGGAGCGCCTCGGCGGGGGCACGCTCCATGACTTCGCGCGCGCGGGGATCGACCCGCGCGCGAGCTGCGCGGCGGTGCTCGCGCTCACGGCCGGCCTCCAGCACGCGCACGAGCGCGGGGTGCTCCACCGCGACGTCAAGCCGGCGAACGTGCTCGTGGCCGACGACGGCGTCGTCAAGGTGACGGACTTCGGAATCGCGAAGGTCCTCGGCGGGGCCGAGAGCCTCGCCACGCGCTCGGGGTTCCTGCTCGGCACGCCGCGCTACATGGCGCCCGAGCAGGCGCTCGGCCTCGATCCCTCGCCCGCGACCGACGTGTACGGGACCGGCGCCGTGCTGTACGAGCTGCTCGCCGGCCGCGGGCCGTTCGAGGACGGGCAGCCGATGCAGGTGCTCTACGCGCGCGTGCACGAGGATCCGCTGCCGCTCGCCGAGGTGACCCCCGACCTGCCCCCGCGGATATCCGCGACCGTGATGCGGGCGCTGTCGCGCGACCGCGAGCAGCGCCAGCAGAGCGCGGCGGAGCTCGGGCACGAGCTCGACGAGGCCGCGATCGCCGCGTATGGAGCCGGCTGGGCGCGCACAACCGCGTTCGGCGAGCCCGCCGTCGGCGGCAGCGGCGCCCGCGGCCGCACGGTGTCACCCACGATCTCGGCGACGATGGACGTGCCGACCCCCACGGGCGCGGGCTCGATCCCGCCGACCGGCGACGACGAGCCGCCGGCGCCGCCGGAGCCGGAGCCCGACCCCGAGCCCGGAACGGGCGGCGAGCCGGGCCCGGGCCGCGGGCGCCTCGGCCTGGTGCTCGCGGTGCTGGCGGCCCTGGCGGCGGTGATCGTGGTCGTGGTGCTGGCGGCGGGTGGTGGCGACGATGGAGGCGGAGCACGTCCGACACGAGCCCGAGCACGGTCGAGCCACGCCTCACGAGCGGCTCCGGATGGCAGACGCTTGCCGACGCGGAGATCGCCCGCCAGCAGGCGCCCGGCGGTCGATTTGGGCAGTCGCATCTGGGTGCTCGGTGGGCTGACCGGAGACACGGTCGCGGGCACGGCAACGACGACCGAGTTCTCGACGACCGCGGGTGCGGACGTCTGGAGCGCGCGGCCCGCGACCTCCCGGTGCCGCTCAACCACGCGATGGCCGCGAACTACGAGGGCAGGCTGTTCGTGATGGGCGGATGGGTCGCGGAGGGCTCGGAGGTCGATGCGCGCGAGTCGAACCGGGTCTACGAGCTGCAGGGACGAGAGGTGGGTGGAGCGCGCGCTCGCTCAACTCGCCGCGGGTCGCGGGCGCCGCGGCGGCGGTGGGCGACAAGCTCGTGGTCACGGGCGGGCAGGCGGGCGGTGAGCTGCTCCCGACGACCGAGGTCTTCGACGGCGAGGAGTGGAAGGTCGTCGAGGACATCCCGACGGAGCGCGAGCACCTCGCGGCCGTCGCGGACGAGCAGCTACCTCTACGCCATCGGCGGGCGCCAGCTCGAGCTCGACACGAATCTCGCGACCCTGGAGCGCTACGACCCGGCCGAGGACACGCTGGGAGTCGCTCGCCGCATGCCGCGAGGCGCTCAGCGGCCTCGGGGCCGCGATCGTCGAGAACACGATCGTCACGGTCGGAGGCGAGACCGCCACGAGCGCGCTCGACGACGTGTTCCTGTACGACATCGCGTCCGACTCGTGGACGCCGGGCAAGCCGCTGCAAGACGCCGCGGCACGGCCTCGCCGTGGTGGCGGAGGGCGATACGGTCTACGCCATCGGCGGCGCCGACCGAGCCGTCCCATGCCGGGATCCTCCAAGGTCGTCGAATCCCTCACCCTCAAACCCGGAAAGAGCTGATGCCCGTCTCACCCGTCGACCCCGAGGGCGCGTCGCCCGTCGAGCTCAAGGAGCGCATCGAGGCCGATCGCCTCGGCGACCCATACCTGCTGTATCGCGACTCCGACGGCGGCCAGCGGATCGTCTCGCTGGCGGACGGGCCCGAGCGGCTCACGGTGGGGCGGGCGCCCGGCTGCGAGCTGGCCGTCGAGTGGGATCCGAAGGTCTCGGGCGCGCATGCGCAGCTCGAGCGGATCGCGGAGGGCGAGTGGGCGCTCTCTGACGACGGCCTTTCGCGCAACGGCTCGTACGTGAACGGCGAGCGCCTGCGGCAGCGGCGCCGGCTCGCCGACGGGGATCTGCTCCGCTTCGGCGACACCCAGATGGTCTTCCGCCAGCCGGCCGCCGTGGTGATCGAGACGATCGCCGTCTCGGGCGAGCACGCCAAGGTCGAGCTCTCGCCGGCGCAGCGGCGCGTCCTGGTGGCGCTCTGCCGGCCCTTCCGCGAGGGCAGCGAGTTCGCCACGCCCGCCTCGAACCAGCAGATCGCCGACGAGCTGTTCCTGAGCGTCGAGGCCGTCAAGACCCACATGCGCGCACTCTTCGAGCGCTTCGGCGTGGGCGACCTCCCGCGCGCCGCCAAGCGCGCTCAGCTCGTGCGCGCCGCCTTCCAGACCGGCGCCATCACGCCGGGTGACCTCGAGGAGAAGCCGGGAGCGTGAGCCAGCCGGACGAGATCGTGATCGTGGGGCCGGGGGAGGGAAGGCATGTCGGCAACGTCGAGTTCTTCGCCCTCAGCGAGCACACGCCGCGCTTCAACCTCGGCGTCATCACGATGGGGCCGAACCGCGACGGCCCGGAGATCCACTCGCACGCCGACGAGGACGACTCCTTCTACGTGCTGGAGGGCGAGCTCACGATCATCACCGGCGAGGGCGAGGAGATCAGCGCGCCCGAGGGCACCTTCGTGCTGGCGCCGCCGGGCGTGCCGCACACGTTCGCGAACAGGACCGGCGAGCGCGTGCGAATACTGAACGTGCACGCGCCCGCCGGCTTTGACATTCGGCTCAGCTCAGACGACTAGCTGTCCCCGAGCCACGACTGGACCATGTCCTGGTTGGCGTCGACCCAGTCCTGCGCGGCCTGCTCGGGGTCTTCCTTGTCCCCGGCGATGGCCTTCGCGACCTGCTCCTGATCCTCGTTCGTGAGGGTCATCTTCTTCAGGACCTCGTACGCGGGCGATCCGCTGTCCGCGAAGTCCTTCGAGAACAGCTTCTCGATGATCGTCACGTCGTACTCGCACGCGTACTGCTGCGGGTCGCCGCCTGCCTTGGCGTCGTCCGGGCAGTCCTCGCCCTCCTTGCGCGGAGGCAGCTTCACCTCGGCGAGCTCGTACTCCTGGTTCAGGTACTGGGGCGTGTACCAGTAGAAGAGGATCGGCTCCTTCTGCTTGTACGCCTGGCTCCAGCGCGCCACCTGAGCGGGCTCGGCGCCCGCGGTCACGTGCTTGAGGTTCAGGTCCAGAGCCTCGATCAGCTCCTTGTCCTTCTGGACGTAGGACGGGTCGCCGCCGAGGAACATGCCCTGGTCGCCGGACTCGGGCGTCTTGAAGACGTCCTCCTTGCCCTTGAGCCCCTCCCAGGTCTTGAACTCGGGGTTCTCGTCCATCGTGTACTGGGGGATGAACCAGCCGATGTGGCCCTCCACTCCCAGCGGGCCGCCCTTGACGACCGTGCCCTGCTCGTCCACGTACTTCTTGTACTCGTCGACGTGCTGCCAGTCCTCGAGCACCGCGTCGACCTTGCCGTCCGCCATTGCCTGGAAGACGGGGATCTCCGTGATCTTCGTGATCTCGACCTCGCAGCCGAGCTCGTCCTCGAGGACGGCCTTTGCGATGTAGGTGTTTGCCGTCGAACCGGCCCAGGCCTGCTCGTTCAGCACGACCTTGCCGCAGTCCGTCGTGCCGCCCGAGTCTGCGGCCTGGTCGTCACTGCTGCCGCTGTCATCGTCCTTGTCCTCACCGCATGCGGCGAGGAAGAGCGCGAGCGCGGTGATGCACACCAGCGCGAGCCTCCACCACTTTCGTTCCATCAAGCTGTCCCTCCTCGTGATTGTTCTTGTCGTCTCCGAAGCGTCCATCCGCCACCGGGGCCGCGACCCGATTTGCGCCGTCGCGCGGCCTGCGGTCCCTGCGTCACGCGATCGAGGGCGATGCCGAGCGCCAGGATCGCGAGCGACGCCACCACTCCCTCTCCGAACTCGTTGCGCTGGAGGCCGCGGGCGATCATGTCGCCGAGCGCGCCCGAACCCACCAGCCCGCCGATCACGACCACCGCGAGGACCAGGATGATCCCCTGGTTCACGCCGAGCATGATCGACTCGCGCGCGAGCGGAACCTTCACCTTGGCGAGCACCTGTGCGCGCGAGGCGCCGAACGCCGAGGCCGCCTCCACGGCGGCGGGGGAAACGCCGCGCAGCCCGTTCGTCACGAGCCGGATCACCACCGGGATGGCGTAGAGCACGGACGCGACGATGCCCGGGATCCGCGAGACCGGCATCAGGTAGATGAAGGGGATGATGTAGACGAGCTGCGGAAGCGTCTGCAGCGTGTCGAGGAGCGGGCGCAGCATCCGCTCGACACGCGGCGACTCCGCCGCCCAGATTCCTATCGCAACGCCGATCAGCACCGCGAGGGCCGTGGCCACGAGTACCTGTGACGCCGTGTCCATCGCCGGCTCCCAGACGCCCATCACTCCGATCGCCGCCAGCATCAGGAACGCGGTGATCGCCGGGCGCAGCCCGCTCAACACGAAGGCGATCGCGGTGAGGCCCCCGAGCACGATGAACCACGGCGTCTCGACGAGGAACACCCGCAGCGGCTCGAGCATGCGCTCGAGCAGGAAGTTCCCGATCGGCTCGGTGATCCCGAAGACGAACGAGGTCGGGTCCTGGATGTAGTCGAGTACGTCCTGGATCCACGGCAGCAGCGTGTCCTCGATCGTCGCGGTGTAGACCGTCGACGAGGTCTCGAACTCGTCGGGGTAGACGCTGTCGGCCCCGAGCGCGCGGAAGACAAGCGCGGCGGCGGCGATGCCGGCGAAGACCGCGAGGGTGACGATGCCGGCCGCGGCGCTTGTCCTCGTCCGTGAGGTGGCGCTTCGTCGGATCGGTGCGGTCCGCGATCGCCGATGTCGCGCGGTCGAGGGCGATCGCCATGATCACGATCGCGATGCCGGCGAGGATCGCGAGCGCGGGATTCGAATAGAGCCCGTTCGTCACGACGTCGCCGAGCCCGCGGCCGCCGATCAGGCCCGCGATCACGACGAGCGAGAGCGCGAACATGATCGTCTGGTTGACCGACAGCAGGAGCTGCCGGCGCGCGAGCGGGAGCTGCACCTTGAAGAGCGTCTGCGATTGCGTGGCGCCGAACGCCTGCGAGGCCTCGACCGCGTCGTGCGTCACGCCTCGGATGCCGAGCGCGGTGATGCGCACCGCGGGCGGGATCGCGTAGATCATCGTGCAGATCACCGCCGCCGCCGGCCCGACCGAGAACAGGATCACCACGGGCATCAGGTAGGCGAACGCCGGCACGATCTGCATCGCGTCGAGGCCGGGCGTGATGGTTCTGTGGAAGCGGTCGTTGCGCCCGGCGATCACGCCGATCGGCACGCCCACGACGAGCGAGAGCATCACCGCGGCGAGCATCAGCGCGAGCGTCTGCATCGACTCCTCCCACAGCCCCATGAGGGCGAAGGAGACGAGCGCGAACAGCACGATCAGGCCCGCGCGCCAGCCGCCGAAGCGCCACACGATTGCGACGCCCGCGATGATCACGCCGGGCCAGGTGAGCCACAGCAGCATGTCGAGCAGCGCCGCGACGAGCCAGTCGGCCAGCGCCCGGAAGCCGTCGAGGATCGCGAAGATGACGTTCGGGTTCTCGGCCGTGCGCTGGTCCAGGAGCCACGACTGTGCCTCGTCGAGCTCCGCGGGAAGGTCCTGCCAGGTGAGCGAGGTGGGCCAGGGAAACTCGTTCCGCCAGAGCGCGAGCCCGGCGAGCATGAGCAGCACGATCCCGCCGACCTGGACCGGCCGGCTGCGCCAGCGCGAGGTCGGCACGTAGAGACGCCGGAGCGGGAAGTCCGCGGCTCGCTACCGCCACCGGGAGCTCCGGCTCACGCGCGCGCCTCGCCTGCGGCAGCGGCGGTCGCCGGGGCCGGCGCGTGAGCCGCCCCCCTCGCCGCCCGCGATCGCAGCGAGCACGCTCTCGCGATCGACGATGCCCACGGTGCGGCCGTTCTCGACCGCGCGCACCGGGCCGTCGGTCGCGGCCACGACGGGCACCGCGTCCCTGACGGTGGTCCCCACGGGCAGCTCGGGCCCCGTGCCGTCCTCGCCCGGGCGCGCGTCGCGCATGATCCAGCGCAGCGTCAGCACGTGCGTCCGCGGGATGTCGCGCACGAAGTTCTCGACGTAGTCGTCGGCGGGCGAGCCGACCAGCTCCTCACCCGGTCCCGAGCTGCACGATCGCCCCGTCGCGCATGATCGCGATGCGGTCGCCGAGGCGGAGCGCCTCGGGCAGGTCGTGGGTGATGAAGAGCATGGTCTTGCCCGTCTCCGCCTGGAGCCGGATCACCTCGTCCTGCATGTCGCGCCGGATCAGCGGGTCGAGCGCGCTGAAGGGCTCGTCGTACAGCATGAGCGCGGGGTCGACGGCGAACGCCCGGGCCAGGCCGACGCGCTGCTGCATGCCGCCCGAGAGCTGGTCCGGGAACTGGTTCGCCGCGTCCTCGAGGCCGACGAGCGAGAGCACCTCGCCCGCCCGCGCGAGGCGCTCGGCCTTGGCGATGCCCTGGATCTCGAGCCCGAACGCGACGTTGTCGATCACGCGCCGGTGGGCGAGCAGCCCGAAGTGCTGGAAGACCATCGACACGCGGTGGCGCCGCAGGTCACGGAGCGCGCTGCCGTCGGCGGCCATCACGTCCTCGCCGGTGATCTGGATCTTCCCGGCGGTCGGCTCGATCAGGCGGATCAGCGTGCGCACGAGGGTCGACTTGCCGGACCCCGAGAGGCCCATGACGACGAACACCTCGCCGGGGTTGATCTCGAACGAGACGTCGCGCACGGCGATGACGCAGCCCGTCTTCTCCCTCAGGTCCGCGCGCGACAGCTCGGCGTCGGGTGTGCCGATGATGTCGTTGCCGCGGTGGCCGAAGACCTTCCACACGCCCTCGGCGTGCACCACGGGCTGGTCGCCCGTCTCCCCGGTCTCCTCCCTCGGCGGAACGGCGTCCTGAGCGCCGGAATCGCTCATTCGGCGCGATGATATATCAGTGCGCATGGATCGCGCCAGAGCCTCTATCGAGGCTTAACGAGGCGGTTCGTCAGGCGCGGATCAGGACGGTCTGGAGCTCGGTCAGGGTCTCCATCGGATAGTTGCCTCCGACCCTGCCGATCCCGCTCTCCGAGCGGGCGCGTCCGCCCCAGGGGAGGTGAAGCTCCCAGTAGTTCGTCGTCTCGTTGACGTTCACGAGACCCATGTGCACGGAGTCCGCGAAGCGCATGCCGGCTGCCAGGTCCTTCGTGAAGATCGCGGCCATCAGCCCGAACGTCTGGGCGTTCGTCTGCTCGATCGCATCCTCGAGCGAGTCGATTCCGAGGACCGGCGCGATCGGCCCGAACGTCTCCTGCGTCGCGGCGATCGCGTCCGGAGGGACGTCGTCGAGGACGGTCGGCTGCCAGTAGAGGTCCGTCGGGAAGCCGCCCGCCCGCGCCCCGCCGACCACCACGGTCGCGCCGCGCTCGACGGCGTCGGCCACGTGCTCGTCCATCTTGGCCGCGCCGGGCTCGTTGTTGACCGGGCCCATGGTGGTGGCGTCGTCGAACGGGTCGCCGAGCCGCACCTCGCGCTCGACCTCGCCCTTCAGGAGCTCGACGAACTCGTCCTTGACGGCGTTGTGGACGAGCAGCCGCTCGGCGGCGGAGCAGCTCTGGCCGGCGCCGAGGAACGCGCCGACGCGGGCGGCCTCCGCCGCGGCCGCGAGATCGGCATCGTCCATCACGACGAACGGCCCGTTGCCGCCCATCTCGAGCAGCTGCGTCTTGCCCGCCGCCTGGCGCGACACGATCATGCCGGTCGCGGTCGAGCCCGTGAACGCGACGGCGCGCGTGCCGGGGTTCACGGCCAGCTCGTCGCCCACCTCGGGACCAGGGCCGAGCACGAAGTTGAAGACGCCCGGCGGGAGGTCGGCCTCGACGACGCACTCGGCGAGCAGGCCCGAGCAGACGGCCGTCGAGGGGGCGGGCGTCCAGACCACCGTGTTGCCGCAGGCGAGCGCGGGGGCGAGCACCTCCGCGGGCATCGTGTAGGGCCAGTTCCAGGGAGTGATGAGCCCGAGCACGCCGAGCGGCCGGCGCACGAGCAGAACGCGCAGGCCAGGGTCGGCGCTCTCCGGGATGCGGCCCTCGAGGCGCTTCGCGTCCTCCGCGGCCATGCGGAAGAACTCGATCATCTCGCCGGTCTCGCCCTCGGCCTCCGCCTTCAGCGGCTTGCCCTGGTCGAGCGAGCAGACGCGCGCGAGCTCGTCGCGGCGGCTCTCCATCGCGTCGGCCACGCGGTGGATGAACGCCGCGCGCTCGAATCCCGTGCGGGCGCCCCACGACTCGAACGCCGCGTTCGCCGCCGCGATCGCGCGCCGCGCGTCCTCGCGGCCGCCCTCGGCGACCGGGCCGAGCGATTCCCCCGTCGCGGGGCTCGTGGCCTCGACGGTGGCGCCCGACGCGGCGTCGCACCACTCGCCGTCTATGTGCATGCGGGTGCTCAAGGAGCGGATTCGGGCATCGCGCCCTCGGCCACGGCAGGCGACGCCGAGTCGAAGCGGTGCGAGTCGAGCACGCCCGTCTTGTGGCGCTGCACGAACCAGTAGTACGCGAGGCCGCCGAAGAAGACGATGCCGATGAACAGGATCGCGCCGTACTGGAGGTACCAGTGGAACGGCGCGGTCGCGTTGTAGACGTCCTTGCGCGGCCAGGCCAGGTTGACGGCCATGAAGATGCCCCAGCCGACGGCCAGGAGGTTGATGGGCAGGCCCAGCTTGCCGAGCGAGAAGAGCGTGCTGCCCTCCGCCTGCTTCGGCGGCCACTCGCCGCGGAAGCGCTTGCGCAGCATCGGGATCGTCACGAGCAGGTAGGCGATGTAGATCATGATGATCCCGATGCTCGTGATGACCGTGAAGATCTGCGCGTTGCCGATGTTCAGGACGAGGATCAGCACCGCGAGCAGGCCGCTGACGACCGCCGGGATGATCGGGGTCTTGTGCCTCGGGTCGATCTTCGCGAGCTTCTCGCCTGCGGGCAGGTTGTTGTCGCGCGCCATGGCGAAGGCCATCCGGATCGTCGCGGTGTGGACCGCGAGGCAGCAGACCGTCACGGCGATCACCACGCAGATCAGGAAGACCTTCCCGACGGTGTCGCCGAAGACGTCGAGGATGATGTACTGAAGCCCGCCGAACTCGCCGATCTCGGGCGCGTTGATGTTGCCCACGGCCATCATCGCGAACAGGATGATCAGACCGCCGAGGACGAACGAGGCGATCACGGCCCGCATGATCGCCTTCGGGGCGGTCTTGCGCGGCTCGTGAGTCTCCTCGCCGAGCGAGCTCGCCGTGTCGAATCCGTACATGACGTAGGCGGAGGCGAGCGAGGCTGCCAGGAACGCGCCGAAGTAGCCCCAGTCGTGGCCGGCACCGGTGCCATGGGTCTCGAACACGACGTCAGGACCGCGCGTCGCGCTGAGCAGCAGGGCGACGATCAGCACCACCGCGGCGATCAGCTCGATGAACACGCCGGAGCTGTTGATGCGCGACATCAGCTTCACGCCGAGCGCGTTGATCAGCGTCGTGAAGGCGATCAGGACCGTGCCGAGGATGACCGCGTTGATCGCGAAGTCGTTCTCGCCCGTGCCGTCGCCGTAGAACTGGAAGAAGGGATCGATCTCGGGCAGCGTGATCTGGTAAGCGAGCGCAACGGCCGCGATCGTCACGATCGACGCCGTCAGCATCATCCAGCCGCCGAGCCACGCGACGGTCGCGCTGCCCATCCTCTTGCCCCAGTTGTAGATCGAGCCGGCGACCGGGAAGTTGGCGGCGAGCTCCGCGAAGCAGAGGGCGACCATGAGCTGGCCCACGAACACCATCGGCCACGTCCACCAGTACGCCGGGCCGCCGAACGCGAAGCCGAAGTAGAAGAGCTGGAAGACGCCGGTGAGGATCGAGATGTAGCTGACGCCGGCGGCGAAGCTGGCGAACTTTCCTATCGTGCGGTCGAGCTGCTGGTTGTAGCCGAAATCGGCCAGCTCATCCGTGTGCTCGCCCGCTTCGCTCGTCGCCATCCTGCCTCCCCTTTCGCAGACTCCGTCCGGGCGCGAATATCTCAGGGCCCGACGACGCCTGTCAACCAATGCACGACATCGCCGAGTTCCTGAAGCAGCACCCGCCCTTCGACGGCCTCGAGCCTGACGTGCTCGAGAGCGTGTCCGCGGCCGCCCAGATCGAGTTCCATGCGGCGCGCGCGCCGATCCTCGAGAGCGCCCAGGCGACCTCGTCGTATGCGTGGGTCGTGCGGCGCGGCTCGGTCGAGCTGCTCGTGGACGGCCGACTGCTCGACGTGCTCGGCGAGGGCGAGATGTTCGGCTTCGCCTCGCTGCTGGCGGAGGAGCCCCTCGGCTTCGTCGCGAGGGCGGCCGAGGACTCGCTGCTCTACCGCTTCCCCGCCGAGACGATCCGGCCGGTGCTCGAGCGCCCGGCCTCGGTCCCTTTCATAGCGCGCGCGATGGACAAGGGGGTGCGCCTGCTCGCCGGGCGCGAGGACGCGCGGACGCACGACACCGCCGGGCGCCACGTGCACGAGCTGATCCGCGCGCAGCCGCTGCTGCTTCCGCCCGGCACGAGCGTGAAGGACGCGGCGCGCGGAATGGCGGAGGCCGGGGTCACTTGCGTGGTGGTCGAGCTCGGCGACGGCCTCGGGATCGTCACCGACCGCGACATCCGCACCAAGGTGGTGGCGGCCGGCGCGGGCCCCGACACGCCGCTGAGCGAGGTGATGAGCGCACCCGCCTGGACGATCGGCTCCGACCGCACGGGTTCCGAGGCGCTGCTCGTGATGCTCGACCACGGCGTGCGCCATCTGCCGGTGCTGGACGCGAGGCGACGCCTGCTCGGCGTGCTCGACGACGTCGACCTGATGGCATCGGAGCGCCGGGCGCCGTTCCGGCTGCGCGCGGCGGTTGCCCGCGCGGGGTCGTTCGCCGAGGTGGCCGAGGCGGCCGCGGAGCTGCCCGACTCGGTGATCGCGCTGCACGACGCCGGGCTGCCGGCCGCCGCGGTCAGCGGCGCGATCTCGAGCGTCCACGACAGCGTCACGCGCCGCCTGATCGAGATCACGCTCGACGAGCACGGCCCCGCGCCCGTCCCGTTCACCTGGCTGGCGATGGGGAGCTTCGGCCGCTTCGAGCCGTTCCCGAGCTCGGACGTCGACTGCGCCCTCGCGTGGGAGGGCCCGGACGACGAGGAGATCCGCGCCGCGATGGGCACCCTGGCGGAGCGGGTCCTCGCCGGACTCGCCGCGTGCGGATTCGAGCCCGACGAGAAGGGCGCCGTGGCCACGAGCCCGTTGTTCGCGCGCCCGCTCGAGGGCTGGCAGGCCGCCGCGCGCGGATGGATCGAGGAGCCCGACCAGCATCGCGGGCTGATCCTCCTGTCCGTGGTCGTCGAGAGCGATGCGGTCTGGGGCTCGACCGCCGCGGCCGAGCGGATCGCCGCCGCGTTCGCAACCACGCCCGGCCGCGAGCACATGCTGATCAGGCTCGCGACCGCCGCTCTCGCCGAGCGGCCGCCCACCGGGTTCCTGCGCCAGTTCGTGCTCCACGGGGGCGGCGAGCGGCGGGGGGCGCTCGACATCAAGCGCCGCGGACTGCAGCCGATCGAGTCGCTCGCGCGCTGGGCCGGTCTCTCCGCGGGGGTGAGCGCCGCCTCGACGCGGGCGCGCCTCGACGCCGCGGAACGGGCGGGCAGGCTCGGCGCGAGCGACGCCGCTCTGCTGCGCGACTCCTACGAGCTGATGGCCGCCCTGCGCATGGAGCACCAGGTCGAGCGGCTCAGGTCGGGCGGCGTGCCCGACGACCTGATCGACCCGAAGAGCCTCGCGCCGCTCACGAGGACCTCGCTCAAGGAGGCCTTCCGCCAGGTGGCGAAGGTTCAGCGCGGCATCCGGCTCGAGCTCGGTCTGGCGCCGCGGTGAAGGCGTCGTCCTCGTGGCGAGCCGCGCCGTTCGTCGTGGTCGACCTCGAGACGACCGGGCTCGATCCGAAGCGCGACGAGGTCGTCTCGTTCGCCGCGTTCCCCGTCGAGGAGGGTCGCATTGCCGCCGGGGAGGCGGTGCACGGTCTGGTCCGGCCCCGCAACCCGCCGGCCCCGGCGTCGGTCGAGATCCACGGCCTGCGGACGAGCGACCTCGCCGCGGCGCCGCACGCGCCCGAGGCGCTCGAGCCGCTCGCGCGGGCGCTCGACGGGCGCATCCCGGTCGTCCACCACGCGTGGGTCGAGCGCTCCTTCCTCGGAGCGCTCGGGATGCGGCTGCCGCGGCGCATGGTCGACACCGCGCAGCTCTGGCGGCTGCTCTGCGTGCAGCGCGGCGAGGGCGACCCGGGGGCGGGCACGCTCGCGCAGATCGCGCGCGGCCTCGGCATGCCGCTTCATCGTCCGCATGTTGCGGAGGGGGACGCGCTCACGACCGCGCAGCTGTTCCTCGCCCTCGCGACCCACCTCGAGGGGCTCGGGCTCGGCTCCGTGCGCGCCCTCACCGGCGCGGAGCGCCAGGTCCAGGCGTTCGGCCTCTGGCACCCGCCGGGGCCGGTCAGCCGCGGCTGAACGCCGCGAGGATCTCGCGCTGGAAGGCGAGCACGTGCTCGCGCATGACGATGCGCGCCTGGTCCCCGTCGCGGTCGAGCAGCGCCTGGACGAGCTGGACCTGGTCGTGCACGGCGTGGCCGAGGTTCGGCACGCGGTCGAGCACGAGGTACCAGATCCGCAGCGAGTGGGTGAAGTAGCGCTCGAGCGTCTCGGCCAGGTACGGGTTGCCCGAGGCGTCCCACGTGAAGCGGTGGATGCGCTCGTCGAAGCGCATCAGCCAGTTCTGGTCGTCGGGACGGTCGAGCTCGTCGACCTCGTGCAGCAGCGCCTCGGCGGCGGCGCGCTCCTCGTCGTTCATGCGGACCGCCGCGAGCTCGGCCGCGTAGGCCTCGAGCTCCGCGCGCACCTCCGTGATGTTCACGATGTCCGCCGCGTCGACCTCCGACACGAATGTGCCGCGGCGCGGCTGGACCGCCACGAGGTTCTCGAGCGCGAGCCGTTTGACCGCCTCGCGCAGCGGGGTGCGGCCGATGTCCATGTCGCGCATCAGCTCGTCCTCGCGCAGAACGCTGCCGGGGCCGAGCTGGAGGGTCACGATGCGGTCGCGGAGCTCGAAGTACGCCCGCTCGGCCACGAGGCCGCCGTCGCTCGAGCCGGGTGTGGCTTCCCCGATCGCCATGCCCGGTCAATGGTACCCTGATATATCAGCATGGGCGAGCCCGCAGCGCTGAGGAGCGGTTCGGCGGCTATGGCTGAGCTGCTCAGGCGCCCGCGCTTCGAGATCCTCCCGCTCGACGGCATCGAGGACGAGGTGCGCGCCCATCTCGACCCGCCCGCGCGCGTGACCGTGACGGCCTCACCGCGCAAGGGGCTCGAGGCGACGCTCGCGCTCGGCGAGCGGCTTTCGCGGGAGGGCTACACGGTCGTTCCGCATCTGTCCGCCCGGCTCGTGCGCGACAGCGCCCACCTGCACGAGGTGCTCGCGCGCCTGCGCGACGCGGGGGTCCACGAGCTGTTCGTCCCCGCCGGCGACGCGGCGGAGGCGGCCGGCGAGTTCCACGGCGCCGCCGAGCTGCTCGCCGCCATGGGCCCGCTGCGCGAGAGCTTCGACCGCGTCGGGATCACGGGCTACCCCGAGAGCCACCACCTGATCTCGGACGAGGAAACGATCAGCGCGATGTTCACGAAGGCGCCGCACGCGACCGAGATCGTGAGCCAGCTCTGCTTCGACACGGAGACGATCGCCTGGTGGATCGGGGCGGTGCGCGAGCGCGGCACCGAGCTGCCGATCTGGATCGGCATGCCCGGGCGTCGTCGACTACGCGAAGCTCGTGCGCATCTCGATGAAGATCGGCCTCGGCGAGTCGGCGCGCTTCCTCGGCCACCACCGCGGCTGGATGTCGCGCCTCCTGACGAGGCAGTTCAAGCCGGACCGCCTGCTGCGAGCGCTCGAGCCGACGGTGACCGCTCCGACCTCAGGCGTGGTCGGCTTCCACCTCTACACGTTCAACGAGGTGGGCCGCACCGAGCGCTGGCGCCGTCAGACGGTCGAGCGGCTCGTCGCGCGCTCGTAGTTCAGGCGCAGCAGCGCGATCACGTCCTCGACGTCGTCGCCCGTCTCGATCTTGCGCGCGGCGTAGCCGGGCTTGCCGGGGAAGACCGGGTGGTAGTCGATCCGGCCCTCGTCGTAGAGCTCGTGCCAGACGGCCTTGGGGAATCCGGCGTGGAGCACCCGGTCGCCGTGCAGGTGCCCGATCTCCTTCTTGCCGACCTTGAAGGAGAACTCGCCGCGGGAGCCGGGGCCGGCGCTGACGCCCGGCCACGCGGTGACCGTCTCGGTGATCTGTTCGCTCGGTGTCATGTCGGGCAAGGTACAAGTTGAAGTAAGCTTGAAGTCAAGTGTCGGAGCTGCTGACGATCAGCGAGGTGTCGAGGCGAAGCGGCGTGGCGTCCTCCGCGCTGCGCTTCTACGAGGAGCGCGGGCTGATCGAGTCCGAGCGCGCGGGCTCCGGCCACCGCCGCTACCCGCGGCCGGTTCTGCGCCGGATCGCGTTCATCGTCTTCGCCCAGCGGGTGGGGCTCACCCTCGAGGAGATCGGCACGGAGCTCGAGAAGCTCCCGCCCGACCGGGCGCCCACGCGCCGCGACTGGTCGCGCCTCTCGCGCGGCTGGAGCGACCGAATCGACGACCGCATCGCCGAGCTGGAGCGCCTCAAGGCGGGCCTGACCGAGTGCATCGGCTGCGGCTGCCTCTCGCTCGACCGCTGCCGCCTCGCGAACCCGGGCGACCGCGCGGCGGGCGCGGGCCCGGGGCCGCGCTACTGGATGGGCGACCGCCGCTGAGGTCATGCAGAACGCGCCGCCTACCGGCGCAAACTGCATGACCTCGGTCGCGGCGACCTCACGCGAAGCGCAGCCGGTGCTCCTTCGGGCTGATGCCGCGCACCCGCTTGAACGCCGTGCTGAGGGCATACGGGGTCGCGTAGCCCACCCGCGGGGCCACCGAGCCGACCGTCGCGCCCGGCTCGAGCAGCAGGTCGGCCGCCAGCGTGAGCCGCCATCCGGTGAGAAAGCCCATCGGCGGCTCGCCGACCAGCTCGTTGAAACGGCGCGCGAGCGCCGCGCGCGAGATGCCGACCTCGCGCGCCAGCGACGCCACCGTCCACGGCCGCTCCGGGTTGTTCTGGAGCATGCGCAGCGCCGGCCCGACGACCGGGTCGCCCTGGGCGCGGTACCAGGCCGGGGCGTCCGCTTCTGGCCGCGCGAACCAGGCGCGCAGCACCGCGATCAGGAGCAGGTCGAGCAGGCGGTCGAGCACGGCCTCCTGGCCGGGAGCGTCCCGCGCCGCCTCGTCCGCGAGCAGCGCGACGAGCGGCGAGTCGAGCGCGTCCGCCGGCAGGACGAGCACCGGCGGCAGCGCCTCGAGCAGCCGCCGCCCGACCTCGCCCGCGTTCTCGTACGAGCCGATCAGGAGCACCACCGGACCGTCCGCGCTCGTGCCCCAGGTGCGCACCCCGAGCCGCATCGTCTCCGCCAGCTCGACGCCCTCGACGGTGGTGCAGCGCTGGCCGGGGTGGATCACGACCTGGACCGGCGTCTCGAGGTCGTCCGCGACCGTGTACGGCTCGGGCCCCCGGACGACGGCGATCTCGCCCGCGCGGAGGCGGCTCGGCTCGTCCGGATCGGCGTCGTGGGCGATGCTCGCCTCGCCGCGGATCGCCGCCATGATCGTGACCGGCGCGCGGTCCTCGATCCGCATCGACCAGGGCGGGTCGAGCACCGTCCGCAGGACGAACGCGTCGCGGGCGCGGGGCCCGTCGAGCAGTCCGCCGATCGAATCCATGGGCGGGCAGCTTAGACGATCGCGTATGAACACGAGCGTTTCAACCATGGAGAGTCTCGCGTAGGCCGTCTTGAATGCCGCCCATGCGAGACAACACCGACATCACACTCGTCCTCGGCGGCACCGGCAAGACCGGGAGCCGCATCGTCCAGCGCCTCGAGGCCAGGGGCGTGCCCGTGCGGATCGGATCGCGCTCGGCGAGCCCCGCCTTCGACTGGGACGATCCCGGCACGTGGCCCGCGGCCGTCGACGGCGTGGCCTCCGTCTACCTGAGCTTCTATCCCGACCTCGCGGTGCCGGGCGCGCCGCAGACGATCCGCGCGTTCGCCGCCCAGGCGGTCGCAAGCGGCGTGCGGCGGATCGTGCTGCTGTCGGGTCGCGGCGAGCCGGAGGCGGAGCTCTGCGAGCAGGCCGTCGAGGACTCAGGCGCCGAGACCACGATGTTGCGGTCCGCCTGGTTCGCCCAGAACTTCAGCGAGGACTACCTGCTCGATCCGGTCCTCGAGGGGTTCGTGGCTCTGCCGGTGACCGATGTCCCCGAGCCGTTCATCGACGCCGGCGACATCGCCGACGCCGCCGTTGCCGCCCTCACGGAGGACGGACATCAGGGCCGCGTCTACGAGCTGACAGGGCCGAGGCTGCTCACCTTTCGCGAGGCCGTGGCGGAGATCGCCGCCGCGAGCGGCCGCGAGATCGGCTTCGCGGAGGTTCCGATGGACGACTACGCCGCGGCGCTCGCCGAGCACGAGATCCCCGAGGACCTGATCGCCCTGTTCCGCTACCTGTTCACCGGGGTGCTCGACGGGCGCAACGCCCACCTGACGGACGGGGTGCGGGCTCTGCTCGGCCGAGAGCCGCGCGACTTCCGCGACTACGCCCGCGAGGTGGCCCGCACCGGCGTCTGGTCCGCTCAGTCGCCGGCCGCGCCGATGAACAGCGTGAACGCCGTGACCTGACCGCCGCTCACGCGCGCCCCGAGCACCGCGTACGTGACGGGCCTGCCGAAGGGCAGGACGCCCTCCACGAGCCGGAAGCCGCGCGGGGTGCGCTTCGCATTCGGGTGGAGCCGCCGCAGGCGGGCGACGCTGTCGCCGATGTGAAGGCCTCGGCGGTCCGCCAGCGGCGATCGCCCGTGATGATCGCCTTCTGGGCGAGGCCGCGCGGGCCGCAGGCGATCGAGCCGCCGAAGTTCGCGAACTTGATCCGCAGGCCGAAGCGCGCCCAGCGGATGCTGCAGGCCTCGCCCGCGCCGCGGCGCGAGGTCGGGTCGCCGAAGACCCTCACCGCGCGGCGCACGGTCGGGTTCGCCGGCGGCTTGAAGTCGCCGATCGCGAGCACCTCGCCCGGGCCGGTCGGGTTGCCCGACGCCCGCAGGACGAAGGAGCGGGCGCTCGCGGGAGCCGCGGCGACGAGAAGGAGCGTGACCAGGAGGGCGGCGAGTCCGGCGAGGCGGACGCCCGGCGAGACGGACATGGCGGCAAGTTACCGCATCTGGGGGTGCCGCCACACGAAATGGATGTGGGGCGTCACGGCCTCGAGCCCGAGCCCGTTGATCGCCTCGCCCCACACCTCGCCGTCCACGCGCGCGGCGCGCGCGCCCGCCGGGCAGCGGGAGCGGGCGAGCGGGACCGCGACGCGGCGACGTGCCGTGACGGCGATCCGGGCGCCCGGAGAGGAGCGGATCCGCTCGATCTGCGGCGGCGGGAAGTAGCGGACGCGCTGGCGCTCGACCGTGCCGCCGGCGTCGACCCGGC
Source organism: uncultured Thermoleophilaceae bacterium (assembly GCA_963808775.1). GTDB lineage: Bacteria > Actinomycetota > Thermoleophilia > Solirubrobacterales > Thermoleophilaceae > JACVRW01. Next base: position 407,624 of record CAWEGR010000003.1, on the reverse strand, counting down.
AGGTCACGTGCTCGCGCACCGACACGCGCACGCGCGGGACGCCGCTGTGCGGGTCGCGCCCGGTGGTGGTCCCCACGACCGAGGGTGAGTGCAGGGCCACGACGCGCTCGGGTCCGGCGCCCGGTTGCGCCGAGCGAGCGCGCGGACCGCGGCCCGGCTCCGCCAGAACCACGAGCGCGGACGGCGGGCTGCCGTCCCGGTCCGGCACCGCCACCCGCGGGGCGTCGGCGCCGTGGCCGGTCGCCGTCCCGGCGTCCGGCGGGGGCGGGGGAGACGCGGGCGTCGCCGGCGTCCGCGCCTCGTCGTTGCCGTCGCAGCCCGCCAGGAGCGCCGTGGCGAGCAGGATCACGAGCCGAAGCCGCATGGACGGCGCAGCCTAGGAAGGCATCGCGCCGCGGTCGAATAGAGGATGCGCAGCTCTCATAAGCTGCGTGCATGAGCCTCGATCCGCGCCTGCTGCGCTCGTTCGTGGTGCTGGCCGACGAGCTCCACTTCGGCCGGGCGGCGGAGCGCCTGCACGTCGCTCAGCCGGCCCTCAGCCAGCAGATCAAGCGGCTCGAGCTGCAGCTCGACGTGCGGCTGTTCGAGCGCTCGCGTGGGCCCGTGCGTCTCACCGAGGCGGGCGCGGCCGCGCTCGGTCCCGCTCGCGCCGCGGTCGAGGCAGCGGCGGCCGTCGCGGAGGTGGCCCGCGCCCACGCGTCAGGCGAGCGCGGCGAGCTGCGGCTCGGCTTCTCGCCGGGCGTCCACTACATCGCCCAGAGCCTGCTCGCCGAGCTCGGGCGCCGCCACCCGGACGTGCACGTGCGCGCCGCGCAGGACTCCTCAGGGGCGCTCGTGCGCCAGGTCGCGGCGGGCGAGCTCGAGCTGGCGCTCGGCTTCTGCGCCGCGCCGCAGCCCGGCGTGGTGTGCGAGCCGCTGCGGCGCGAGCGCGCGGTGGTCGCCGTGGCGGAGGCTCATCGGCTGCGCGAGCGCAGCAGCGTCAGCCTCGGCGAGCTCGAGGACGAGACCTTCGCGCTCGTCGACGCGGCGGACGGCCAGGGCTACAACGAGGCCGTGCGCAGGCTCTGCCGCGAGGCGGGCTTCGACCCTCGCACCGACCCCGACCCGCGCGGACCGCTCGTATGGGAGACCGCCGTGCGCGGCGGGGACTGTGTCGGGCTCACCACCCGCACCGCGGCCGTGTCGACCGCGCGCGGGACACGCCTGCTCGAGCTCGAGGAGCAGCTCGGCTTCTCGATCGAGCTCGTTTGCCCGGCCGCATCAGAGGACGCCTGGCGCCCCGCCGGCCGGGCCTTCGCGCGGATCGTGCGCGAGCTCGCGGCGGACGCCTAGTCGTCCTCGAGCGACTCGGCGAGCAGCGTCGAGACGTCCGCCACGCGCAGCTCGTCGCCGTTCGCTCGCACGCCGTCGTCGAGCATCACGGTGCAGAAGGGGCAGGCCACGGCGAGCGTGTCCGCGCCGGTCTCCGCCGCCTCGCGGGCGCGCTCCTCGTTGATCAGCCCGGCTCGCTCCTCCATCCACATGTGCGCGCCCCCGGCGCCGCAGCAGAAGGTGCGCTCGCGGTTGCGCTCCATCTCCACGGGCGTGCCGACGGCGTCGACGATCTCACGCGGGTCCGCGCGCACGTCGTTGTGGCGCGCGAGGTAGCACGAGTCGTGGTAGGTGATCTGCCCGGCGTCGCCGCTCGGCTTGATGCGCCCCTCGCGAACGAGGTCGGCGAGCAGCTCCGAGTGGTGGACCACCTCGTAGTCGCCGCCGAAGTCCGGGTACTCGTTGCCGAGCGTGTTGAAGCAGTGCGGGCAGCTCGCCACGATCTTCTTCACGCCCGCCCCGTTGAGCGTCTCGACGTTCTGCGTCGCGTGCTCCTGGAAGAGGTACTCGTTGCCCATGCGCCGGGCGGGGTCGCCCGTGCAGCTCTCGCGCGGGCCGAGGATCGCGAAGTCGACGCCCGCCGCCTTGAGGAGCTTCGCGGTCGATTCGGCCGCGGTGCGGGCGCGCTCGTCGAACGATGCCGCGCAGCCCACCCAGTAGAGGACCTCCGGCGCCGGCTCGCCCGGCGCGAGCACGCGCACGCCGAGCTCCTCCGCCCAGTCCGCACGCTCCGTCTGCGGCTTGCCCCACGGGTTCGATGCGCGCTCGACGTCGCGGAGCATCTGCTCGGACTCGGTCGGGAAGCGCGACTCCATCATCACGAGGTGGCGGCGCAGGTCGATGATGTGGTCGACGTGCTCGATCGACACCGGGCACTCGCGCACGCACGCGCCGCAGGTGACGCAGTCCCAGACCACGTTGTCGGTCACCGCGTTCGGCACGAGCGGCTCGGGTTCGAAGCCGTCGGCGCCCCGGACCATCGGGGGGCCCTCCTCGAACACCTGGTCGCGCAGCGCCATGATCAGGAGCTTCGGCGACAGCTCCTTGCCCGTGGTCCAGGCCGGGCAGACGTCCTGACAGCGGCCGCACTCCGTGCAGGAGAACGTGTCGATCATCTGCTTCCAGGTCAGGTCGGCCACGGTGCCCGCGCCGAGCCTCATGTCCTCGTCGTCGCCCTCGAAGTCGAGCGGCTCGATGCGCCCGCGCGCCTCCGTGCGCCCGAACCAGACGTTGACCGCCGCCGTCGCGATGTGCAGGTGCTTCGAGTGCGGCAGGTAGGCGAGGAAGGTGAGGATGATCAGCACGTGCGCCCAGACGAAGACGCGCTCGAGCACCTCGGTCGTCTCGTTGTCGGCGAACAGGCCCGACAGCGCGTCGGATACCGGCGATGACGACGCGGGCCACTCGTTGATGCCGAGCGCGATGCGCGTGGCGTGCCAGAGCAGCAGCGTCGTGACGATGCCCGCGATCAGCGCCAGGATCAGGTCCGCCTCGCCGAGGTGGCTGCCCTCGAAGCGCTTCGGGCGCTGCACCTTGCGGATGAAGACCGCCGCGATCACGCCCGCGAGCACCAGCACGGCGAACAGGTCGACCATGAACGCGAACCAGCCCTGGTGCCCGAGCCACGGGAGGGTCGCGTGCTCGTCGACGGCCCCGATCATCGCGATCACGATGGTCGGGAAGAGCACGAGGAAGCCCCAGAAGATCGCCGCGTGGACGAGGCCCGGCACGAGCCGCTGGAACAGCTTGCGCTGGCCGAGCACGATCGTGGCCTCGTTGCGCACCCGCTTCGGGACGTCGCCCGAGCGCTCGGCGGGCTTGCCGAGCTTGACGAGGTCGACGAGCAGCTTCGCCCGGCGTCCGAACAGGAAGCCGCTGACGGCGAGCGCCGCCGCGAGGGCGACCGCTCCGGCCGCCACAGCCACTAAGACCCTCGCGCCTTCCTGAGCTCGGCGGTGATCGCCGGCACGACCTCCGTGAGGTCGCCGATCACCGCGTAGTCGGCGTTCGCGAGGATCGCCGCCTCCCGATCGGTGTTGATCGCGAGGATCTTCTTCGCGCCCTTGCAGCCCGCGATGTGCTGCGTGGCGCCGCTGATGCCGCAGGCGATGTACAGGTCGGGGGACACCTTCGTGCCAGTCTGGCCGACCTGGTCGGTGTGCGGGCGCCAACCGGCGCTCGTGACGACGCGCGAGCAGCCGACCGCCGCCTCGAGCTCGCCCGCGAGCTCCTCGAGGATCCCGAATCCCTCCGCGGAGCCGACCCCGCGCCCGCCGCTCACCACGACCTTGGCCTCCGCGAGCGAGATGCCGCTCGTGACGGTGCTGACGTGCTCCACGACCCGCACGGCGAGGTCGGCGTCGTCGAGCGCGGGCGCGAAGCTCTCGACCTGAGGCGCGGCGGCGCCGTTCGACGGCGCCGCGGCCACCGCATGCGGCGCGACGGTCAGGAGCGCCGGCGCCGAATGGAGCCGCGCCTCCTCGAGCAGCGAGCCGCCCCAGCGAACGCGCGTGAGCTCGAGCGAGTCGCCGCCCGCCGGCCCCGCGACAGCGGTGACGTTCGCGGCGAACGGCAGGCCGCGGCGCGCCGCGACGTGGGCGAGCACCTCGTTGCCGCGGTTCGATCCGGCGGCCACGAGAGCCGCCGCGCCGCTGCGCTCGAGGGCGTCCGTGGCGGAGCGCGCCCAGGCTCCGGGCGCGTAGGCATCGAGGCGGTCGTCGGCCGCCACGAGCGCGTTCGCCACCCCGAACGAGCCGAGCGCGCCCGCGGCACCCTCGGCCCCCGGGCCCACGAGCAGGGCCGTCACGGCCCCGTCGCCCGCAAGCTGGCGCGCGAGGGTGAGCGCCTGCAGGGAGAGCTCGTCGACGGCGCCGGCGCCGTCGTGCTCGACGAGCAGCAGCACGTCCGCCATCACGCCACCCCCAGCTCGCGCATCAGGGCCACCACGGCGGGGGCGGCGGTCGCGCCCTCGCCGATCACCTCGGCCTGCTTGCCGTGTCCCTCGGGCACCACGAGCCGCAGCCGCTCGAGCCTCGGCGCCGCGCGCTCGGGCGTGAGCCGGTCCACCGGCTTCTTGCGTGCGCGCAGCTTGGCGGGCACGGAGGGATAGCGCGGCAGGTTGATGCCCTCGAGCACGGTCACGACCGCGGGGAGCGGGAGGTCGAAGACGTCGCGGCCCCCCGGCACCTCCTGCTCGCAACGGGCGCGGCCGCCCTCGGCGCTGAGCCCCTTGAGGCCCGTCGCGACGGGGCGCCCGAGCGCGTACGCCGCGCGGATCCCCACCTGGAAGTTGCCGGTGTCGGCCGACTCGTTGCCGAACACGATCAGGTCGAACGGCCCGCCCGACTCCTCCTCGGCCCTCACGGCGGCCACGATCGCGGCGGTGGTGGCCTCGGCGTCCCATTCCTCGGCGCCGCCCTCGAGCAGCAGCGCGCGGTCGGCGCCGAGCGCCATGCACTCGCGCAGCTGCTCCTCGGCCTCGTCCGTGCCGAGCGTGAGCACCACGACCTCGCCGCCCTGCGCCTCGACGATGCGCACCGCCTCCTCCACGCCGCACTCCTCGTGCGGGCTGATCGTGAAGCCGAGGTGGCGCGTCTCGAGCGCCTGGGCGTCCGGGGTGAGCACCATCTTGCCGCCGGTCAGCGGCACCCGCTTGACGCAGACGAGGATCCTCACGAGCGCACCCGCGTGTTCTCGGGGTCGAAGACCGCGGTCGAGTCGGCGCTCTGCTACGGTCACCGGGTAGCGCTCCGTCATGTACTCGACCGCGAGCTCGTTGCCGACCTGCGCGTGCTCGGGCGGCAGGTACGCCATCAGGATGTGCTTGCCGATCGAGGGGCCGGCGCCGGCGCTCGTGACGAACGAGCGGCGCCCCTTCGCGTCGAGGAGCGGCTCGCCGCCGTCGCGCGTGACGATCGGCTCGCCGCCGAGCGGGTAGCGCTTCCGCCCGTCCGAGGCCGTGTGGTCGTCCATCGTCAGCGCGCACATGTGCGTGACCGGCTCCGACTCGCGCTGGGCCACGTGCGCCTCCTTGCCGACGAAGTCCTGGGCCTTCACCTTGCCCCAGGCCATGCCCGCCTCGACCACGTTGTACTCCCCGTCGAGCTCGAACCCGAATGCGCGGTAGCACTTCTCGAGCCGGCCGGTGGTGCCGTAGACGCCGATGCCCGCGGGCACCACGCCGTGCGGCTCGCCGGCCTCCCAGACGAGGTCCCAGAGCCGCGCGCCCTGCTCGATCGGCACGTAGAGCTCCCAGCCGAGGTCGCCGACGTAGGAGATGCGCGAGGCGAGCACGCGCAGCGAGTCGAGCTCGATCGTCCGGCAGGCGGCGAAGGGGAAGCCCTCGTGCGAGACGTCATCGCTCGTCAGCGACGACAGGATGTCGCGCGCGCGGGGGCCCCAGAGGCCGAGCGTGCACCAGCTCGAGGTCAGGTCGACGACCTGCGCGTCCGGCCCGGCGTGGTCCGAGTACACCTTCAGGTCCGCCATCCCGTGGGCGCCGCCCGTGACGACGCGGAAGTGCTCGTCGCCCAGCCGCATCACCGTGAGGTCCGAGCGGAAGCCGCCGCCGGGCGTGAGAAGGGGCGTGTAGACGACCTTGCCGTGCGCCACGTCCATCTGGCGCATCGAGACCTTCTGCACGCAGTCGAGCGCACCCGGGCCGAGCACGTCGAAGACGCAGAACGCGGTGAGGTCGAAGATCGCCGCGCGGTCGCGCATGGCGAGGTGCTCGGCGTTGATGATCGGCGACCACCAGCGCGAGTCCCACTCGGCCTCGCGGCTGCCGGCGCGCTCGCCGTACTCCTCGAGCAGCTTCTCGTTCGAGGCGTACCAGTGCGGCCGCTCCCAGCCGGCGGCCTCGTAGAAGACGGCGCCGAGCTGCTCCTCGCGCGCGTAGAAGGGCGAGAGGCGGATCGGCCTGTTCGACTCCCACTGCTCGCCCGGATGGACGATCCCGTAGGTCTTGTTGAAGCCCTCGGCCGCGCGCGCCCGCACGTGGGCCACGGCCTTCTGGTGCTCGTAGAAGCGCGCGATGTCCGAGTGGCTCAGGTCGATCTCGGGCTCGCCCTCGACCATCCACTCGGCCACGGCGCGCCCGACGCCGGGGCCCTCCTTGACCCAGACCGCGGCGGCCGACCAGAGGCCCTTGACCTCGGGCGTCTCGCCGAGGAGCGGCAGGCCGTCCGGGGTGAGCGAGAGCAGGCCGTTGATCGCGTACTTCACGCCCACGGACTCGTCGCCCACGATCTCCGGCATCAGCTCGAGCGCGTGCTCCATCTGCTGCACGAAGTCGTCCTCCGTGAACGGCAGCTCGGTCGGGGTGAGCGCGGACTCCTCGATCGAGGGGATCTCTTCGGGGTCGTGCAGGATCGGGCGGTGCGCGTAGGAGCCGACCTCGAGGCCGGTGCCGTCCTGGCGCTCGTACATGTTCGTGTCCATGTCGCGCACGATCGGGAACTCGATCGCGCTCTTCGCGCCCGCGAAGTGAGGAACCGGGCCGATGTCGATCATCTGGTGGACGGCGGGGGTGAGCGGGATCGAGGCGCCCGCCATGCGCGCGATCCGCGGGCTCCAGACGCCGCAGGCGATCACCACGTACTCGGCCTCGATCGTCGCCGCGGTCGGTGCGCACGCGCCTGACGCGCCCGTCCTCGACGTCGACCCCGAGCACCTCGGTGTTGGCCGACACGGTGAGCGCGCCCTTCGCCTGCGCCTCCTCGCGCATCAGCGTGCCGGCGCGCAGCGAGTCGACCACGCCGACGCCCTTCGAGTAGAAGCCGCCGATGATCACGGACTCGTCGATGAACGGGACGAGCTCCTTGATCTCGGCGGGGGAGACGAGCGACACGTCGTCGATGCCGTAGGACTTGGCGGAGGCCATGCGGCGGCGGAGCTCCTCCATCCGCTCCTCCGTGCGCGCGACCTCGATGCCGCCCGGGACGGTCAGCACCTCGAGCTCGGCGTACTGGCGGATGCTGTCGGCGGTCAGCTCCGTCATCTCGCGCGAGTGGTCGACCGGGAAGATGAAGTTGGACGCGTGGCCCGTCGAGCCGCCCGGGTTCGGGAGCGGCCCCTTGTCGATCAGGACGAGGTCGGTCCAGCCGAGGCGGGCGAGGTGCCCCACCAGGCAGTTGCCCACGATCCCGGCGCCGATCACGACGGCGCGCGCCGTCGCGGGGAGCCCCGACCCCGTACCGCTCTCCTCGTTCACGGCCCCTGATATATCACACGCAGATCAGTACTCCGGCGTCGGGATCGGCTCGTCGCCGAGCTCGATGCGGCGCCGCGCCACGTAGTCGCGCAGCTCCGAGCGGATCGCGTCGTCCATCGGCGGCTGCTCGTAGGCGTCGAGCGTCTCGCGCCAGATGTTGGCCGCGCGCGCCGCCGTGTCGAGCCCGCCGTTCTTCTGCCAGCGCTCGAAGTTCTCCGTCGAGGACAGCAGCGGCCGGTAGAAGCACTCGCGGAAGTGCATCAGCGTGTGGGCCGCGCCGAGGAAGTGCCCGCCCGAGCCGACCTCCTCGTGGGCGTCGAAGGCGAGCGACTCCTCGGTCACCTCGAGCGGCGTGAACTCGTGCTTCAGCATCCGCAGGATCTCGACGTCGACGATGAACTTCTCGTAGCAGGACACGAGGCCGCCCTCGAGCCAGCCCGCCGCGTGCATGACGAAGTTCGGGCCGGCCAGGAAGGTCGGCAGCATGGTCATCAGCGCCTCGTAGGCGGCCTGTGCGTCCGTCGTCTGCGAGGCGTTGAGGCCGCCGCCGCTCCGCCAGGGGAGCCCGAACGAGCGCGCGATCTGGCCGGTGCAGAGCAGTCCGATGGCCGACTCCGGGGTGCCGAACGAGGGCGAGCCCGACTGCATGTCCGTGTTCGAGAGGAACGAGCCGAACACGACCGGACAGCCCGGATTCACGAGCTGCGTCAGCGCGATCCCCGACAGCGCCTCCGCCATCTGCTGCACGAGCGTTGCCGGGATCGAGACGGGCGACATGGCGCCCATCAACAGGAACGGCGTGACCACCACCGCCTGGCCGCGCTTGTTGTACTCGAGCATCGCGCTGAGCATCCGGTCGTCCCAGCGCAGCGGCGAGTTGCAGTTGATCAGCGAGATCGACACCGGCGCCCGGTCGAGGGCCTCGCGGCCGCCGAACACGATCTCTCCCATCGCGACCGTGTCCTGCGCGTTCTCCGCCGAGATCACCGAGCCCATGTAGGGCTTGTCGGTCAGCGTCTGAAGCGCGTAGACCATGTCGAGGTGGCGCGAGTCGAGCGGCCGGTCGTTCGGCTCGACGATCGTGCCGCCCGCGGAGTCGAGCTCCGGGAAGTGCTGGCAGAGGCGCGTGAAGTTCTCGAAGTCCGCCATCGTGGCGTCGCGCCGGACGTCGCCCTCGCGCACGAAGGGCGGCCCGTAGACCCCGGAGAACGCCATGTGGTTCCCGCCGATGTGGAGCGTGTGCTCGGGGTTGCGCGCCTGGAGGTCGAACTCCTTCGGCGCCTTCGCCACCTGCTCGAGCAGGAACTCGGGATCGAGGAAGACCTTGTTCTCCTCGCAGCGCTGCCCGGCCTCGCGGAAGAGGTCGACCGCCTCGGGCAGCATGAACTCGACGCCGAGCTCCGAAACGATGCGCCGCCAGCCGCCGTCGAGGACGCTCATGGCCTCCTCGCTCAGGATCTCGTAGCGCGGCATCTCGTTCACATACATGAGGGCTCCTCAGGGGCTTGACTGCGGGGGCGCGACGGGTAATCTACCCGGCATGGAACAAGAGTTCCAGGGGACTGCGGTGATCGATCGCGGCGCGCAGCTGCTCGCCCTCGTGCTCGACGCCGACTCGCCGCGCGGGCTCACGGAGCTCGCCGCCGACGCGGGCCTGCCCAAGTCGACCGCGTCGCGCCTGCTCGGCGCGCTCGAGCGCAACGGGCTCGTCGAGCAGCAGGGTGAGCGCGGGCGCTTCCGCGCGGGCCCGGTGCTGCTCCGCTTCGCGAGCCGCGACCCTGGCATGCGCAACCTGCTCGAGCAGGCCGGGCGCCCGATGGAGGCGCTCGCCGATGCAACGGGCGAGACCATCAACCTCGGCATACCCGGGCAGAACGGGGTCGAGCACCTCGCGCAGGTCGAGGGCAAGCATTTCCTGGGAACCACCCAGTGGGTGGGTCGCACGGTTCCCTATCACTGCTCGGCCAACGGCAAGATCCTGCTCGCCTTCGAGGCCGCCCGCGCGCCCGACGGCCCGCTCGAGCCGATCACGTCGCGCACGATCGTGGACCCGCAGCGCCTGACCGCGGAGCTCGAGGCCGTGCGCCGCGACGGCTTCGCGAAGGCGATCGACGAGCTCGAGCTGGGGCTGAGCGCGGTGGCCGCGCCGGTGCTCGACTCGAGCGGCCGCGCCGTGGCGGCGCTGAGCCTGTCGGGCCCGACGCTGCGCCTGACGCCGAAGCGCGTGGCGGAGCTGCGCCCGATCGTGACCAAGCAGGCGAGGGCGCTCTCGAAGCTCCTCGGCCACCGTCCGGAAGGAGTGAACGCCGCATGACGCACGACGAGATCCTCAGCTTGCTCTACGAGGAGACCCTTGTGGGGAACGCCCCGGCGGTGAAGGAGGGAGTCGAGTCCGGGCTCGCCTCGGACCTCGCGCCCGAGAAGATGCTGTTCGACGCGCTGATCCCGTCGCTCGAGGAGGTCGGAGCCCGCTTCGAGCGCGGCGATTACTTCGTGCCCGAGATGCTGATCGCCGCCCGCGCCATGCAGGGCGCGCTCGACATCCTGCGGCCGCTGCTCGCCGAGACGGGTCAGAAGCCGGTCGGCACCTTCCTGATGGGCACCGTCAAGGGCGACGTGCACGACATCGGCAAGAACCTCTGCAACATCATGCTCGAGGGCGCCGGCTTCGAGGTGATCGACCTCGGCGTGAACGTCCCGCCGGAGAAGTTCGTCGAGCAGGTGCAGGAGCACGAGCCGGACGTCGTCGGGTTCTCGGCCTTCCTCACCACGACGATGCCGATGTTCAAGGCGAACATCAACGCGCTCGAGAAGGCGGGAGTGCGCGACCAGGTGGTCGTGATGGTCGGCGGCGCGCCGGTCACCCAGGAGTACGCGGACGCCGTGGGGGCGGACGGCTACTCGCCCGACGCATCGGCCACGGTCAAGAAGGCCAAGGACCTGATCGAGCGGCGCCGCAGCGCGGTGCCGGCCTAGGAGGCACATGGACACCGTTCTTTCGTCGCGGTCGGAGACCGTCACCATCGGCGCTGGGCAGCCGTTCTGCATCATCGGCGAGCGCATCAACCCGACGGGCCGCAAGAAGTTCTCCGAGGAGCTCAAGGAGGGCAACTTCGACACCGTCGTGGCGGACACGAAGGCGCAGGTCGAGGCCGGTGCCGACATGCTCGACGTGAACGCCGGCATCCCGCTCGTGGACGAGTCCGAGCTGCTGCAGAAGCTGCTGACGCTGATCCAGGACACCGACGGGATCCCGCTCTGCATCGACTCGTCCGTGATCGAGGCGCTCGAGGCCGGCCTGTCCGTCTACGAGGGCAAGGCGCTCGTCAACTCGGTGACCGGCGAGGACGACCGCCTCGAGGAGATCCTGCCGCTCGTGGCGAAGCACGGCGCGGCCGTGATCGGCCTCGCGAACGACGAGACCGGCATCCCGGAGACGCCCCAGCAGCGGCTCGACATCGCTCGCAAGATCGTCAGCGCCGCGGGCGACCACGGCATCCCGCCGGAGGACGTGCTGATCGATCCGCTCGCCATGACGGTCGGCGCGGACCCGGAGGCGGTCAAGGTCACCCTCGAGACGATCAGCCTGATCCGCGACGAGCTCGGCGTGAACATGAGCCTTGGTGCCTCGAACGTCTCGTTCGGGCTGCCGGAGCGGCACGTCCTGAACGCCGGCTTCCTGCCGATGGCGATGGCGGCGGGGCTGACGAGCGCGATCATGTCGACGGCGCCCGTCTGCGTCGAGAGCGTGCGAGCGGCCGACCTGCTGCTCGGGCACGACCAGTGGGGCGCCAACTGGATCGCCGCGCACAGGGCGCGCCAGGCCGCCGCGGGGGCCCCGGCCTGAAGCGAGAGCCGGAGCTGCTCGACGTCCAGCCGGGCGACGGCTCGGAGCGCGCGCACGTCCGCTTCGAGCCCGAGGGACAGGAGGTGCGCGTGCCGAGCGGCACGCCGGTGTTCGACGCCGCGAGCTGGAACGGCATCGCGATCGACTCGACCTGCGGCGGGCACGGCACCTGCAAGAAGTGCAAGGTGAAGGTGCTCGAGGGCGAGCTGCCCGTGAGCGCGGTCGACCCGCGCGCGTTCTCGCCCGACGAGCTGCGCGACGGCTGGCGGCTCGCCTGCCGGGCGCCGGCGCGCGGCGAGCTCGTGATCGAGGTGCCGCCGCTCGAGACGCGGCCGAAGGCGGCGCTCGTCGGGGTCGGGCGGCACGTGATCCTGCGGCCGGCGGTGCAGAAGCGGCATCTCGTGCTCGAGGAGCCCTCGCTTGGAGGATCAGCGCTCGGATCTTGCGCGGGTTTTGGCGGAGCTCGATGACCTCGAGCCGCGCGTCGGGCTCCCCGTTTTACGGAAGCTGGGGAGGGTGCTCAGATCGTCCGACTTCGACGTGACCGCTGTCGTCGTCGACGACGAGCTGATCGACGTGGAGGCCGGCGACACGACCGCGCGGCGGTATGCGCTGGCGTTCGATCTCGGCACCACGACCGTCGTCGCCACTCTGCTCGACCTCGAGACCGGGACCCCCGTGGCGGTCACCTCGATGCTGAACCGCCAGCAGCCGTTCGGGGCGGATGTGATCTCGCGCGTGTCCGCGACGATGCTGAACGAGGACGCGCTCGACGCTCTCCAGCTGCGCGCCCAGGAGACGCTCGCCCAGCTCACCGAGGAGGTCTGCGCCGAGGGCGGCATCGACCCCGGCGAGGTCTACGAGATCACGCTCTGCGGCAACGTGACGATGGTGCAGATCGCGCTCGGCATCGACCCCGAGCCGCTGTCGATGGCGCCGTTCATCGTCACGACGCACGAGCCGCCGCCCATGCTCGCGCCCGACCTCGGCGTGCCGGTGCATGCGCGCGCGCCGGCTTTCGTGTTCCCGTCGCTCGGCGCGTACGTGGGCGGCGACATCGTGGCCGGGATGCTCGCCACCGGCCTGACGCGCGACAAGCGGCTGCGGCTCTTCATCGACGTGGGGACGAACTCGGAGATCGCGCTGGGTAGCCAGGAGGGCGTGGTCGCGACGGCGGCGCCGGCCGGCCCGGCGTTCGAGGCGGCCCAGATCCGCTGCGGGATGCGCGCGGCCGAGGGCGCGATCGAGGGGGTGTCGATCGAGGGCGATTCGATCTCGCTCGACGTGATCGGCGACGTCGAGCCGGTGGGGATGTGCGGGTCGGGCCTGGTGGACGCGGTGGCGGAGCTCGTCAGCTGTGGACTCCTTGACCATTCCGGCCGCTACGTCCCCGACTCCGACGCCGCATCGATCTCGCCAGCGCTCGCTCCGCGACTAACGAAAATCGGCGAAGAAAGGGTGTTCCTCCTGCACCCGCGGGGCGAGGATCCGGCCTCGGGTGTCTTTCTGTCGCAGCGGGACGTTCGCGAGCTGCAGTTCGCGAAGGCCTCGATCGCCACGGGTTGGCAGATCCTGCTCGGCGAGCTCGGGGTCGAGGCCGACGAGATCTCGCAGGTGCTGCTCGCGGGGAGCTTCGGGGCGTACCTGTCGCCGTCGGCGGCGGTGCGGATCGGCCTCGTCCCGCCCCTGGCGCTGCCGCGGATCGTCTCCGCGGGCAACGTGGCGGGCGAGGGGGCGAAGATCGCGGCGCTGTCGCTGCGCGAGCGCGCGGAGGCCCGCTCGATCGTGCGCGAGGTGCGCTACGTCGAGCTCTCGGGGCGCGAGGACTTCAACGACGCGTTCGTCGACGAGCTCGCCTTCCCGGGATGATCGGGGTCGTCGCCTGCGGGGCTCTCGCGGTCGACGTCCAGCGCATCGCGCGGAGGCGCGGCTGGGAGGTCGAGGTGGCGCCGGTGCCGGCGCTGCTGCACAACCGGCCGGAGCTGATCCCCTCGGCGGTCTTGGACGAGCTCGCCTCGCTTTCCGCTCGTTGCGAGCGCGTTGTCGTCGCGTACGCCGACTGCGGCACCTATGGGGGACTCGATGAGGCCCTGATGGAGGCCGGGGTGCCTCGGCTGTCCGGCGATCACTGTTACGACGTCTTCGGGTCGGCCGAGGTGCGTTCGGCCCTGGAGGAGGAGCCCGGCACGTACTTCCTCACCGACTTCCTGGCGCGCACCTTCGAGCACACCGTCTGGCGCGAGCTCGGCCTCGACCGCCACCCCGACCTCCGCGACGCCTACTTCGGCAACTACACGCGGGTGATCTGGCTGGCGCAGCGCCCCACGGAGGCGACCCGCACCGCCGCGAAGAACGCGGCGGCCCGCCTCGGGCTGCCGCTCGAGGAGCGGCCGGTGGGGGACTCCGGGCTCGAGCGGCAGCTCGAAGCGCTCCTGAACGACGGGCAATAAAGGGGGCGAAGGGAGGGTGCTTGGCGACTTAGTCCGGTATGCGGACCCAACTCGCCGAACACCGTTGGATCGGGCGCTCGCGGACCTGCCGCTCGCCAACACGGAGTGGTCATCGACCCCGCCAGCTGCACGCGCTTGGATCTCGACAGGCACGCAATCGCGGCGGCGAGTGCGAGGCCGGACGGCTCCACGTGGTCTGGCGCGGCGTCTACGCGGTGGGCCACAAGCGATTGACCCGCGAAGGCCGCTTCCTCGCTGCCGTCTTTGCCCGCGGCCCGGCGGCCGTGCTGAGTCATCGAGCAGCCGCCGTCCACTGGCGCCTCCTCCCAGAGCGCGGCCCGCGTATCGACATCACGGTCCCAAGCGGCGGGACCCGGCGTCCGCCGGGGCGCCGTCATCGTCCACCGCTCGCCGCTCCCGCCCGAGCACGTCACCACCAAAGACGCCATCCCCGTCACGACCCCCGCCCGCACCATCCTCGACCTGGCCGACCTCGGCAACCGCCGCGAGGTCGAACGGGCCCGCGACGAGGCCCACTTCCTGCGCCTCGACCTGAGCGGCCTCGAAGCGATCCACGGCCGCCGAGGCGCCGGCCTGCTCCGAAGCGTCCTGAGCCAGCACCGCGCGGGATCCACCCGCACGAAGACGGAGATCGAAGAGCTCATGCTCCTTCTCTGCCGCCGTAACGACATCGAGGAGCCGCGTGTCAACGAGGTGATCGAGACCTACGAGGTCGATTTCTCCTGGCACCGGCAGCGCCTCATCGTCGAGACCGACGGCTGGCAGTCCCACGGCACCCGCAGGGCGTTCGAGCGCGACCGCCTGCGCGACGCCGAGCTGACCGCCGCGGGCTGGCGCGTGGTGCGAATCACCTGGCGGCGCATCGAGGATGAGCCCGAGGCGGTGGCGGCCCAATTGAAACGTTTGCTCGCCATGTGGTAAGCCACACATATGAGCTCCCAGTACGACTTCGTCATCGTCGGCGGCGGATCTGCGGGGAGTGCGCTCGCGAACAGACTCTCGGCCGACCCCTCGAACCGCGTCCTCCTGTTGGAGGCGGGGCGTACGGACTCGCTCTGGGACGTGTTCATCCACATGCCCGCCGCGCTCTCGTTCCCGATCGGGAGCCGCTTCTACGACTGGAAGTACGAGTCCGAGCCCGAGCCGCACATGAACGGCCGGCGCATCTACCACGCGCGCGGCAAGGTGCTCGGCGGGTCGAGCTCGATCAACGGGATGATCTTCCAGCGCGGCAACCCGATGGACTACGAGCGCTGGGCGTCGGGCGACGGCATGGAGACGTGGGACTACGCGCACTGCCTGCCCTACTTCAAGCGCATGGAGAACTGCCTCGCGGCCGCCCAGGACGACCCCTTCCGCGGCCACGACGGCCCGCTCGTGCTCGAGCGCGGGCCGGCCAAGGGGCCCCTCTTCGACGCCTTCTTCGCCGCCGTCCAGGAGGCGGGCTATCCGCTGACGGAGGACGTCAACGGCTACAAGCAGGAGGGCTTCGCGAAGTTCGACCGCAACGTCCACAAGGGCCGCCGGCTCTCGGCCGCCCGGGCGTATCTCCACCCGGTGATGAAGCGCCCGAACCTCACCGTGGAGACGCGCGCCTTCGCCACCCGCATCCTGTTCGACGGCACGCGCGCGACCGGTGTCGAGTGGTCGCGCGGCAAGCGCTCCGAGGTGGCACAGGGCGGCGAGATCATCCTCTGCGGCGGCGCGATCAACTCGCCGCAGCTCATGCAGATCTCGGGCGTCGGCGATCCCGCCCTGATGCGCTCGATCGGCGTCGCGCCGGTGCACGAGCTCGCGGGGGTGGGGGAGAACATGCAGGACCACCTCGAGGTCTACGTGCAGCACGGCTCGAAGCAGCCGGTGTCGATGGCCCCCTACTTCAAGATGGTCAACCGCCCGAAGGTCGGCCTCGAGTGGCTCTTGCGCAAGACCGGGCCGGGCGCCACGAACCACTTCGAGGCGGGCGGCTTCGTGCGCTCGAACGACGAGGTGGGCTGGCCGAACCTGATGTTCCACTTCCTCCCGATCGCGGTCCGCTACGACGGCACCGTGCCGGAGGGCGGCGGCGGCCACGGCTACCAGGTCCACATCGGCCCGATGTACGCCGACGTTCGCGGCTCCTGCAAGGCCGTCAGCTCCGACCCGACGAAGCACCCGGCGCTTCGCTTCAACTACCTCTCGACGCCCAACGACCAGCGCGAGTGGGTCGAGGCGATCCGGGTCACGCGCAAGATCCTCGGCTCGCCGGCATTCGAGCCCTACTCGACGGGCGAGCTCTCACCGGGCCCGAGGTCGAGACGGACGACCAGGTCCTCGAGTGGGTCCGCAACGACGCCGAGACCGCTCTCCACCCGTCCTGCACCTGCAAGATGGGCACGGACGAGCTCTCGGTCGTCGACCCGAAGTCGATGAAGGTCTACGGGATGGAGGGCCTGCGCGTGGTCGACGCGTCGGTGTTCCCCTACGTGACGAACGGGAACATCTACGCGCCGGTGATGATGACGGCGGAGAAGTCGGCCGACCTGATCCTCGGCAACACCCCGCTGCCGGCGGACGACGCGAAGTGGTACCGGCACAAGGTGGAGAAGAAGAAGGCCGCCGAGCCGGAGACCGAGGAGCAGGAGGAGACGGTCAGCTCCTGAGCCGCTCCATCGCCCCTTCGATCGCGCCGAGGTCGGCGTGGTCGAGGTGCTGGAGCATCACGCGCTCGACGCCCGCCTCCGCGTAGGCGTCGCGCTGCTCGGGGCCGAAGTCGGGGAGCCCGGTCATCAGGCTGAGCGTGAGCCGGTCGTCGAGGCGCTCGCGGACCTCGCGGCACTCCTCCGGCGAGACGTAGAGCACGTTGTATTCGTCGGCGAAGCGCGCGGCCAGCGCCGCCGCTCGCGGGCCCGCCTTGCCGCCGAGCACGATCGGCAGCCGGCCGTTCACGGGGCCGGGTTGAGCGTCGACCCCTGCCAGCGTGAAGAAGCGCCCCTCGAACGCAAAGTCGCCGCCGGACAGGAGCCCGTGCACGATCTCGACCTGCTCGGCGAAGCGGTCGAAGCGCTCGCGCATCGGCGGCAGTTCGAAGCCGAAGGCGTCGTGCTCTCCCTGGTTCCAGCCGGCGCCGATCCCGAGCTCGACGCGCCCGCCCGAGATGTGGTCGACCGTGACCGCGTTCTTGGCGAGCACGGCCGGATGCCGGAAGGTCGCGGGCGACACGAGCGTGCCGAGCCGCAGCGTCGAGGTGACCGTGGCGAGGCCCGCGAGGGTGGCCCACGCGTCGAGCGCGCCGAGCGTCCCCTCGCCCATGACGGACAGGTAGTGGTCGGAGCGGAACAGCGCCTCGTACCCGCAGCGCTCGGCGGTCTGCGCGATCGCCACCCACTCCTCCCAGGTGACGCCCTCCTGCCCCTCGATCATCAGGCAGATCCTCATGCGGCCGCCAACCCTAGAGCGCCTACAGAACCGGCCGCGTCCCCACGATCCGCGCTCGCCGGAACCCCATCCGCTCGACGCCGCGCGCCGACAGCGAGAGGTTGAGGATGCCCGTGGCGGTGGTGCCGGGCGAGGCCGCGCCGAAGACGAAGTTGCCGAGGCTGTAGGCGATCACGCGCCGGCCGCTGCGGCGGATCGGCTGGAGCACGTGCGGGTGCGCCCCGATCACGGCGTCGGCGCCCGCCGCGATCGCCGTGGCGGCGAACGCCCGCTGGCGGCCGTTCTCGACGGTCGCGCGCTCGACGCCCCAGTGGAACGTGGCCACCACCACGTCCGCGACCCGCGCCGCGGCGCGCACGCCCCGGCTGATGTTGCCCGTCGTCGCCTGCACGGTCCCGGCGCGGGTTGGCCCTGCCCAGAACGACGCCGGCAGGATGTCCGAGAAGCCGACGAACGCGATGCGCAGGCCGAGCCGTTCCACCACGCGCGGCCGCGCCGCGGACTCGAGGCTGCCGCCCGCGCCCACCGGCGTCATGCCGAACCGGCGCGTCAGTCGGATGGTGTCGAGCATCGCCGTGCGCCCGTAGTCGCCCACGTGGTTGTTCGCGAGGTTGAGCACGTCGAAGCCCGCGTAGCGGGCCATCGCCCGCAATGCGGCGGGGCGGCCGCGGAAGGTGAACTGCTTCGGCACCGGGAAGCCGCGCGTGGAGATCGCGCACTCGAGGTTGCCGAACGCCACGTCCGCGCGCCGCAGAGCGCCCGCCACGCTCGTCCACGGGTAGCGCACACCCTGGCTCGCGATCAGCACGCCCGGGCCGTTGCCCAGGTTGATGTCTCCGACGGAGGCGAGCCGAACGTTCCGCGAGCGCACCGTCACGCGGTTCGAGACCGTTCCGCCGGGCGCACGCGCACGCAGCACGTAGCGGCGCCGCGCGCGCTCCGGCCGCACGCGGCGCTCGAAGCGCCCGCGCCGGTCGGCCCGCGCTCCCGCGAGCGCGGCGCCAGCGCCCGCGCACGCCGATCTCGACCTGCACCCGCACGCCCGCGGCGGCGCTGCCGCGCAGCTCGAAGGCCGTGCCCGTGGCCACGAGCCGCGGCGCGCGCAGCTTCACGGGCACCGGATCCTGCGCCGCCGCGCCGGCCGGCGCGAGCAGAACGAGGCAGGCGGTGAGAGTCGCGAGGCGCCGCACGGGGCGGGCAGCGTAGCTTGAAGCGGCGATGTCGATCGACACCCCTGCGAGCCCCGACACCCAGGCCGAGCTGCGGAAGGACATCCGCGAGCTCGGGACGCTCCTCGGCGAGACCCTCGTGCGCCAGGAGGGCCGCGACCTTCTCGAGCTCGTGGAGCGGGTGCGGCTGCTCGTCCGCGAGGATCGCGACGAGGCGGGCGCGCTGCTGGGCGGGGTGGACTCGGTCACCGCGATCAAGCTGGTTCGCGCCTTCTCGACCTGGTTCCAGCTCGCCAACATCGCCGAGCAGGTGCACCGCGGGCGCGAGCTCGCGGCCGAACGGCGCGCGGGGGGAACCTGGCTCGGTCAGGCGGTGGAGCGCATCCTCGACTCGCGGATCGACGAGGACGAGCTGTTCGCCGAGCTGAACCGGCTCGCCGTGCGCCCGGTCTTCACCGCGCATCCGACCGAGGCCGCGCGCCGCACCGTGCTCGCCAAGCTCCGCCAGGTGGCCGCCGCCCTCGAGCGCCCCGAGCGCGAGCGCGGGCGGCTCGAGGAGCTCGTCGAGCTGCTCTGGCAGACGGACGAGCTGCGCATCGCGCGGCCGGACGTGATCGACGAGGCGCGCAACGCCGTCTACTACCTCGACGAGCTCGAGCGCGACGCCGTCCCGCACGTGCTCGCCTCTGCTCACGCGCGAGCTCGGGCGGCTCGGCTACGAGCTGCCCGTGGCGGCGCGGCCACTCGCCTTCGGGAGCTGGATCGGGGGCGACCGCGACGGCAATCCGAACGTGAGCGCCGACGGCACGCGTGCCGTGCTCGACCTCCAGCACGAGCACGGCATCCGCGGCGCGCTGGCGCTGATCGACGAGCTGCGCAGCGATCTCTCGAGCTCCATGCGGATCGCGGGCGTGACGCCAGAGCTCGAGGGGTCGCTCGCCGCGGACCTGAAGGTGCTTCCGGAGCTCGAGCCGCGCTATCGCCGTCTCAACTCCGAGGAGCCCTACCGGCTGAAGCTCACCTGCATGCGGCTGAAGCTGCTCGCCACGCGCGAGCGGCTCGCGAGCGGCCGCCCGGCCGAGCCGGAGCGCGAGTACTCGGGCGCCGGCCAGCTCGTGGCCGAGCTGGCGCTGCTGCGGGACTCGCTCCTCCTGCACCGCGGGGAGCTGATCGCGCGCGGGCGGCTCGAACGCGCCACGCGCACTCTCGCCGCGTTCGGGCTCGAGCTCGCGACGCTCGACGTGCGCGAGCACGCCGACGCCCACCACCGCGCGCTCGGGCAGCTCTTCGACCGCCTCGGGGGCGCCGCGGCCGCGCCCAGCGAGGTCGACGAGGCGCGCGGCGTGGGCGAGCTCGGCCGCCCGGGCACGGCCTACGCCGAGCTCTCGCGCGAGGCCCGCACCGCGCTGCTCGCGCGCGAGCTGCGCTCGCGCCGCCCGCTGGCGAGCTCGCCGCCGCCGCTCGACGAGGACGGCGCGCGCACCTTCGGCGCCTTCGAGGCGATCGCGGACGCGCACGAGCGCTACGGGCCGCAGGTGGTCGAGTCGTACATCGTGTCGATGTGCCGTGGGGCGGACGACCTGTTCGCCGCGGTCGTGCTCGCGCGCGAGGCCGGCCTCGTGGACCTGCACTCGGGCCGGGCGCGCATCGGCTTCGTCCCGCTGCTCGAGACGGTCGACGAGCTGCGCCGCGCCGGGGAGCTGCTCGCCGAGCTGCTCGAGGATCCGAGCTACCGGCAGCTCGTGGCCCTCCGCGGCGACCTGCAGGAGGTGATGCTCGGCTACTCGGACTCGAACAAGCAGGCGGGCATCACCACGAGCCAGTGGGAGATCCACCGCGCGCAGCAGCGGTTGCGCGACACGGCCGCCCGCTACGGCGTGCGTCTGCGCCTGTTCCACGGCCGCGGCGGAACCGTCGGGCGCGGCGGCGGGCCGACCCACAGCGCGATCCTCGCCCAGCCGCCGCGGACGCTCGACGGCGCGATCAAGCTGACCGAGCAGGGCGAGGTGATCTCGGACAAGTACCTCGTGCCGAGCCTCGCGCGCGAGAACCTCGAGCTGATGGTGGCGGCGGCGCTCGAGTCGACCGTGCTCCACCGCGTGCCGCGCGCCTCGGCCGAGACCCTCGCGCGCTGGGCCGAGACCATGGAACGGGTCTCGGGGGCGGCCTTCCGCCGCTACCGCGAGCTCGTCGAGGACCCCGACCTGCCGGAGTACTTCACGACGTCGACCCCGGTCGAGCTGCTCTCCGAGCTCCACCTCGGCTCGCGCCCCTCGCGCCGCCCGGACTCGGACGCCGGGATCGAGGGCCTGCGAGCGATCCCGTGGGTGTTCGGCTGGACGCAGTCGCGGCAGGTCGTGCCGGGCTGGTTCGGAGTGGGCAGCGGGCTCGCCGCCGCGCGCGAGGCCGGCCTCGGCGAGCGGCTGAGCGAGATGGGGGAGTGGCACTTCTTCCGCAACTTCCTCTCGAACGTCGCGATGACGCTCGTGAAGACGGACCTCGGGCTCGCGCGCCACTACGTCGGCCGCCTCGTCCGCCCCGAGCTCATGCGCCTGCTCGAGACGATCGAGGCGGAGTACGAGCTCACGGTCGCGGAGCTGCTGCGGCTCACGGGGGAGAGCGAGCTGCTCGGCGCGAACCCGGTGCTGCAGCGGACGCTGCGCGTGCGCGACGCCTACCTGGCGCCGCTCCACCTGCTGCAGGTCTCGCTGACGGAGCGCTGGCGCGCCGACCGCGCCGCCGGGCGCGAGGCCGACCCGGCGGTCGAGCGTGCCCTGCTTCTGACCGTCAACGGGATCGCCGCGGGACTCAGGAACACGGGCTGAGCGCTACCCGTCGAGCGCCGCCGCCCAGGCGCCGGCGTGCAGGCCGGACTCGATCGCCCCGTCCATGAAGCCGGCCCAGCCGTTCGCCAGATCGGAGCCGGCGAGGATGACGTTGCCCTCCGGCCTGCGCATCGCGGCGTGGTGGTGCTCGTACCAGCCCGGGCGGTGAATCGCCCAGGTTCCGCGCGAGAACTCGTCGGCCTGCCAATCGTGCGCCGTGGCCTCGAGGACCTCGTAGCCGGGCAGGGTCTCGTCGAGGCTCGCCTGCATCCCGGGCAGGTCGGCGGGATCGCAGCTGCTCGGCATCGCCGCCGAAGCCGATCATCAGCTGCGTCCCGTCGTCGAGCAGGATCTCGCTGCTCAGGTAGCCGAACGGATGCAGGTAGCGAATCGAGTTCTGGCTCACGCCCTCGCCGCGCGCGTGGATCATCACCTTGACCCCCTGGCTGGCCTGGCCGAGCTCGATCGCTCGCAGCTTGTCCTCCGGAAGCGGCGGGCTGAACTCGATTCCGCCGAGAGCGTTCAAAGGGACGGCGACGATGGCGGCGCGCGCGACGAACGCCTCCCCGGCGCGCGTGTGCACCTCGACGTCCTCGCCGTCGCGAACGACCGCCGCGACCGGCGTCGACAGCCGCCGGTCGAACACGGCGGCGTCGGCGATGGCGGCGACCAGCGCCCCGGTGCCGCCGTCGATCGTCACCCGGCCTCCGGTGAACTGGGTGAGCTCGAGGCTGTAGCCCGAGAGCGCGTGCCAGCGCAGAATCGCGACGGCGCCGGCGTCGGAGAGCTGCCCGTGGGCGACCGACTCGAGCTCGGCGGCCAGCACGTCGCGCGCCTCCTCGTCGAGGTCGAGTTCGGCGAGCCGCTCGGCCATCGAGATCCGATCGAAGCGCGCGAGCTCCGGAAGCGCGGTCAGCGGGGCATGCGGCTGCGGCAGGGCCTCGCGGACGCCCTCGACGAAACGATCCCAGCCGCGGCGAGCGATGGCGTCCCGTTCCTCGATCGTGCCCGTGCGCCGCTCGGCGCCGACGTGCCAGTGGGCCCGGCCGGCGTCGTCGCTGACGGAGACCGAGAGCCCGGCCCTCGTGAGCTCCGAGAAGGTATGCGGCTGGTGCCAGTGCACCCAGCCGCCGCCGTATTCGACCTGGAAGCCGTTCCAGTCGGCACTCCACGTGCGGCCGCCAAGCCGGTCGCGGGCCTCGAGCAGCAACGTGCGGCGGCCCCGCAGCGCGCACTCCCGTGCGGCCGTGACGCCGGCGAAGCCGCCCCCGACGACGATGACGTCATAGCGTTCGGCCACGGAAGGTGTACAAATGTACAGTACGCATGCACCACCGCACGGCATGAGCGTTCCGGCCAACAGCAAGCGAGACAACCCGCGCCGGCAGGAGATCCTCGAGGCCACGCTCCGTCTGATCGGCGACGGAGGGGTCAACAGCGTCACGCACCGCGCGGTCGCCGAGGAGGCGAACGTCGCGCTCGCCTCGACGACGTACTACTTCGACTCGAGGAGCGCGCTCGTCGAGGAGGCCCTCGAGTTGATGATCGCCCGGTCGACCGAGTACGTGCGCCGCTACACGGACTGCCCTCCGCGGATCTCGCAGGCCGAGCTCGTCGACCGCCTCGTGGGCTTCGCCGACGCGCACATCAACGATCCGCTCGCCTTCCTCCTCGCCCAGTACGAGCTGATGCTGGAGGCGGGCCGGGCGGACTACCTGCGCCCGCTCGCCGCCCGGTGGACGATCGCCTACATGGACGGGTTCCATCATCTGGTGCGGAGCGCCGGGCTCCCGGAGACGGCCACGCAGATCATCGCCAACTTCGTCGAGGGGGCCCTGATCAACAATGTGACGGCGAGGAGCGACGACTTCCTCGAGGCCGGTTTCCGGCCGCTGCTGACGGACTTGGTCGCCGCTTTAGACTCCGCGCTGCCACGAGCGAGCCGAGAGGGGGGCTGAGGTGGCACACCCAAAGGATCGATCCGGCATCACCCGCCGCCAGCTTGCGCGCGGGGCCGCTGGGGCCGTTGCGGGCGCGGGGGTTGTTGCCGGGCTTGCGGCATGCGAGAACACGACGGTTCCCGTGGGGGCGGACGCAGCGGGCGCGACCGGCGCCGCCGCCGAGCTCGTCGTCCCGAAGCCGACCGGCCCGGCCGGGCTGCCCCTCCCGCGAACGGACAACTCCGTCACCTGGGCGATCACCGACGACAACAAGCCGGTCAAGGACGGCGTCAAGCCGGAGGCCGGCCCGCTCCGGATCTACAACTACCCCGACTACTTCGACCCGGCCACGCTGAAGAAGTTCGAGAAGGAGTTCTCGACCAAGGTCGAGGTGGCGACCTACAACTCGGCGGACGAGGCGGTCGCGAAGCTCTCGTCGGGGGCGGTCGACTTCGACCTGATCGTCGGGCTGACCGGCGCGAACATCGTCGACCTGATCGCGCACAGGCTGCTGGCCCCGCTCAACCACTCCTACCTGCCCAACCTCGAGAAGAACATCTGGCCGGAGCTGGTCGATCCCTTCTACGACCGCGGCAGCCGCTACACGGTCCCGTACGTCGTCTGGATGGACGGCATCGGTTGGCGCAACGACCAGGTCAAGCAGGACGTGGCGGCCATGGACGTTCCCTGGGACATCTTCTGGGAGTCCGAGCCATACCGCGGCAAGGTGGGCATCCTCGACGACCGCCGCGACGCGCTCAGCATGCCGATGCAGCGCGACGCGATGCACGCCGGCACCCGTCCCGACCTCAACACGGAGGAGCAAGGCCACGGTCGACAAGGCCCAGAGCGACCTCTCCGAGTTGAGCGAGATCTGCAACGTCAAGGTCGCGATCACCGACTACCAGACGCTGCCCGAGGGCAAGACCGTGCTGCACCACTCGTGGTCGGGCGACCTGCTGGGGGCGGCCTTCTACTACATGCCGAAGGGGGTTCCCCCCACGGTGCTCTCGTTCTGGGGTCCCGACGAGAACGGCGTCGTCCAGAACGACTTCCTCTGCATGGGGCGCACCACCGAGCGCCCCGCGCTGGCGCTCGCGTTCATCAACTTCATGCTCAACGAGAAGAACGCCTACAACAACTTCGTGAACTTCAACGGCTACGTGCCGCCCCAGAAGGGCATCGACGCCGATGCGCTGATCAGCCGGGGCCTGATCCCGAAGACCCTGGAGGAAGCGGTCGTCCGGCCGGACCAGTTCCCGGCAAATCAGGAGCTGCTCCAGCTGAGCGTCACCGGCCAGCGCTACTGGGACGACGCCTGGTCGAAGTTCAAGGCCGGTTGATGGGGTCGCGCTGGACCTGGCGCCTGGTGGCCCTCCCCGGCGTCGTCTGGCTGACGGTCTTCTTCCTGTTCGCGTTCTACGCGGTGCTGGCCGTGGCGTTCGGCAACCAGGACACGCTGTCGCAGCCGGTCCCGTACTGGAACCCGCTCGACTGGAACGTGGGCTACGTCAGCGCCATGTTCGACAACTTCTTCAGCGGCGGCCCGTTCTGGACCGTCTCGCTGCGCACGCTCGAGTTCGTCGCGATCGCCGTGGCGCTCTCGCTGCTGATCGGGTACCCGGTCGCGTACTTCACGGCCCGGCACGCCGGGCGCTGGAGGGGCTGGATCCTGCTCGCCCTGATCCTTCCGCTCTGGATCAACTACCTGATGCGGATGCTGGCGTGGATCAACCTGCTGGCGCCGGACGGGATCGGCTCGGACGTCCTCCACAGCGTGGGCATCGAGTGGCTGTTCCTGCAGCTCGGCCTGCTCGACCAGCCGGGCGGCTGGCTCAACGGCCAGCCGACGACGGTGATCCTCGCGCTCGTCTACGGATACATCCCGTTCTTCATCCTGCCGCTGTTCGTCGCGATCGACCGCATCGACGGCCGCCAGATCGATGCGGCCCGCGACCTCGGTGCGAGCCCGGCGAGCGCGTTCTTCCGCGTGACGCTGCCGCTGTCCGTGCCGGGCATCCTCGCCGGTGCCGTGCTGATCGCGCTGCCGATGTTCGGCGACTACTACACGGCGGACCTGGTCTCGGCATCGACCCAGACGAACATGATCGGCAACCAGATCGACGAGTTCATGCGACAGGGCTCTGAGAAGGTGACCGGCGCCGCGCTGACGCTCCTGCTGTCGGCGTTCCTGCTGGGGCTGATGTTCTACTACCTGCGCACGACCCGCCGGGCGGGCACGACCGCCCAGACGACATGAGCCGGCTGCGCAATCCCTGGGGCCAGCCGCGCTTCCTCGCGCTGATCACGGGCGGGTACATCCTCTGGGCGGTGCTCCCGGTGCTGATCGCGATCGCGTTCGCGTTCAACGACGGGCGCTCGCGCACGACCTGGCAGGGGTTCTCCACCCGCTGGTTCACGGGCGATACCGGCAGCGTGTTCCACGACGCGGCGCTGCAGGACGCGCTCACACACACGCTGCTGCTGGCGGTGATCTGCGTCCTCGTGGCCACCCCGCTCGGGGTGGCGCTCGCGCTTGGCCTGCAGCGCTGGCGCGGGCGCGGCAGCGGCACGGTCAACGCCCTGATGCTGCTGCCGCTCGTGACGCCGGAGATCGTGATGGGCGTCGCGCTGCTCCTGCTGTTCCTGCAGGTGTTCGGCGGAATCGGACTCGGGACGGACGCGCAGGCGATCGGGCAGATCACGTTCACCCTGTCGTACGTCGTGGTGATCGTGCGCGGCCGGTTGGTGTCGATCGGCCCCGAGTTCGAGGAGGCGGCGGCGGACCTGGGCGCCCCTCGCCGCGATCAGTTCTTCCGGGTCATGCTGCCGCTGCTCGCGCCGGCGATCGTCGCGAGCGCGGCCGTGGCCTTCGCCACGTCGATCGACGACTTCGTCGTCACGCAGTACCTGTCGAGCGACGCGAGCACCACGACGGTGTCGATGCTGCTCTACTCGAGCGCGCGCGGCGCCCCGACCCCTGCGCTAAATGCACTCGCCACGGTCAGCCTGGTCATCACGCTGCTGACCCTTGCGTTCGCCTACTTCGTCTACCGCCGGTTTGCGGGCGGCGACGAGGCGACCTCGGTCGCCACACTGGAGGTCTGATGGAGGGAGAGGTCCGCCTCGAGGAGCTGTGCAAGACGTTCGGTGACTTCGTCGCCGTGGACGGCATCGACATCGACATGCCGCCGGGCGAGTTCTTCACCCTGCTCGGCCCGTCCGGGTGCGGGAAGACGACGACGTTGCGCATGATCGCCGGGTTCGAGCGCCCGACGGACGGGCGCATCCTGCTCGACGGGGCCGACGTGGCGCGCGTGCCCCCGCATCAGCGCAACGTCAACACGGTGTTCCAGAGCTACGCGCTGTTTCCGCACCTCGACGTGGCGAAGAACGTCGCCTTCGGGCTCAAGTACCAGAAGCTGAGCAAGGAGGAGCGGGCCAAGCGGGTCGGCGAGGCGCTCGAGCTCGTCAGCATGAGCGAGTTCGCGCGCCGCAAGGCGGATCAGCTGTCGGGCGGGCAGCAGCAGCGCGTCGCGCTCGCGCGGGCCCTCGTGCTGCGACCGCGCGTGCTGCTGCTCGACGAGCCCCTCGGCGCGCTCGACGCCCAGTTGCGGAAGAACCTCCAGGTCGAGCTCAAGGCGCTCCAGGCCGAGGTGGGCATCACGTTCGTGTTCGTCACCCACGACCAGGGCGAGGCGCTCACGATGAGCGACCGGATTGCCGTCATGAACAACGGCCGCGTGGAGCAGGCCGCCTCGCCGAAGGCGATCTACGAAGAACCGGAGACGGTGTTCGTCGCCGACTTCCTCGGCGTCGCCAACCTGCTCGGCGCCACGGCTCTCGGGCCGGACGGCGATGCCTGCGCCGTCCAGGTCGGCGACCGCAAGCTCCGGGCTCGGCAGGGTGCGATGGATGCGAGCGGCGACGTGAAGGTCATGATTCGGCCGGAGCGCATCGCGATCGAGCCGCACTCGAACCAGGGCGAGGAGCGCATGCCCGGCATGGTCGAGCGGTCGGTCTTCCTCGGCGGCGCGTACGAGCTGCACGTGCGGGTGCTGGGCGGCGAGCTGCTCAAGGCCATGGTGCCGAACGACGGCGGGGTCTCGGCATCCGCCCTCGAACCGGGCGCGGCGGTCACCGTGCACCTTCCACCCGACGCGCTGCGGGTGCTCCGGACGAGCACCCCCGCCGAGGAGGCGGAGGAGGAACAGGCGGACGCTACGGCGGGGTGATGCGCGGGCTCACGGCGGTCACGTCGACCCCGCCAGCTCATCGAGCGTCCGCCCACGCGGCTCGATCCGGAACAGGTAGGTCACGACGAACGCGAGCGCGCTCGTGACGGCCACGCCGAACAGGAGCGCGCTCTCGCCGACGTCCGCGAGCAGCACCGGGAACAGAAACACGCCCAGCGCCGCGCCAAGCTTTCCCATCCCGGCCGCGAAGCCGTGCCCGGCGGCGCGGACCTCCGAGGGGAAGATCTCGGCCGGCAGGGCGAACGTGGTGGCGTTCGGCCCCATGTTCATGAAGAAATTGAAGATCGCGAAGCCGAGAAGCACCAACGCGATGTGGTCGTCGCCCCCGCCCGGCAGGCCCTCCGCGGCCCCGAGCACGCACAGCGCGGCCGTCATCATGGCGAAGCCCGCGAGCTGCAGGCGCACGCGGCCGACCCGGTCGACGAGCACGATCGCGCCCACGAATCCAAGGACGAGGAAGACGTCGAGCAGCGCCGTGCCCTCTGTCGACGCGATGTCATCGGAGATGAACGTAGCGTCGGGTCCGGCGAGCGCGAGCGCCGCGAGCAGCGTCGGCGTGAAGATGCCGACGCCGTAGGTCGCGATGTCCATGAGGAACCACGGAACGGCGGTGAAGATCGTCCGCCGTCGATACCTGCGCGAGAACAACTGCGGCTGGATGAAGGCCCGGAGGCCCTCGGGCGGCGACTCCCGGCGCTCGCGGTCGGCAGCGGTGATCTCGACCGGATGGCCCACCAACAGCTCGCCGACGCGGGCCGCCTCGTCCTCGTGGCCGTTCTGCGCGAGCCAGCGCGGGCTCTCGGGAACGCCGCGCCGGAGCAGGATGATGATCAGCGCGGGGACGACGCCGAAGCCGAGCATCACCCGCCAGGCGTCGTCGTTCGGCCAGACCTCCAGGATCACGACGCCCGCGATGGCGCCGAGCACGATGCCCGCCGCCTGCAGCGCGAAGGCGGACACGAGCCAGCGGCCGCGTTTCAGCGAGGGCAGGATCTCGGCGAGGTAGCTCGCGGCGATCGGATAGTCGAGCCCGATCGCGACTCCGAGCGCGAAGCGGAACGCGATCAGGGACCAGACGTCCCATGCGACGACGCAGAGCAGCGAGAACACGACGAACAGCCACAGGTCGACGCGGAAGATCCGGCGTCGCCCGATCTTGTCGCCGAGCGGGCCGAGCAGAGCCGCCCCGAAGATCGCGCCCACGATCGCGGCCGCGGACACCAGTCCCTTCTCGACCGAGGAGACGCCGAGATCCTCGGCGATCAGGGGGTTCGCGACGCCGATGATGAAGAAGTCGAACCCGTCGAGCATGATGCCCAGCCCGGCAAGCAGCCAGAAGCGCAGGTGCAGCGACGACATCGGCGCGCGGTCGAGCGACTCCCCGAGACCTTGCACAGCTCGACATCCTCCACGACCCGGTTCAGGGTGCGGGTTGCGGGTATCGCCCTGAAGCGAGCGGGGCGCCGCTGGGCGAGCATCGCGGCATGAGCGAAACCACCGCCTCCAATCGCGTGATCGCCGCAGCCCTGGCGCTGTTCGCCGCCGCCGCGCTCGCGCTTGTCGCACTCCCGTCGAAGGCCGACGCCGCCACGGACCTCACCGGGGTCTTCGCGGGCGACGCCATCCACGGGCCCGTTCTCGTTCGCGCCGGACCTCGAGCCGTACGAGACCGGCATCGTGCTGCGGGTCAACGGCCGGCGCATCACGGGCATGTACCTCGAGGCTCGCCTCGAGTGCCCCGAGGTCGCGATCCGCGACCTGCGCTATTCGCGGCTGGTCATGAGGAAGAAGGTCCCGATCGGTTCCGGCGGCGGTTTCTCGTTCGAGCGGAATCACATCCGCGTGAGGGGGACCATCGGCCGGCGCGCCGCCTCGGGGTCGTTGTCCGCGTCCTACATGGGCTGCGAGACCCCCGGCGTCGAGTGGAGCGCGAAGAAGCGCCGCTTCTAGTCACCGGCCGAAGCCACGGCCCGGGCGCGCAACGCGAGCTCCAGCTCGAGGCGCGCGTCCGGGTCGTCGAGCTCGTCGCCGACGAGCTCGCGCAGCCGGGCAAGCCGGTAGCGGGCCGTCTGCGGGTGGATCTCGAGCGCCCGCGCCATCGCAGCGGCGTTCCCCTGCTCGCGCACGTAGGCGAGCGCGGTGTCCTCCATCCGCCCTCTCGCCCGCGGCGTGAGTCGCGTCGAGCGGCGCCAGTCGCCGCGCGCCCATGCGGTTCACGAGCTCGCGCCCCTCGCGCAGCAGCAGCTCCGTGAGCGAATCGTCGACCCGCAGCAGCCCGCTTTCCTCGCCCGCATGCAGGAGCGCCAGCGCGAGCGCCCAGGACGCCGCCAGTCCGGGCGGATCCGTGGCGGGGCCGAGCACCGCCCTGACCCTTCCCGCCGCGCTCTCGAGCTCCTCGGCGCGGCCCGGGCCGTCCGGGTCCGGGACGATCACGCAGCCGGCGCCTTCCACGGTCGTCGCGAGTGAGTCCTGCGGCAGGCGCCGCAGCAGCCGGGCGAGCTCGTCCTCCGGCACGGCGAGTGGGGCGAGAGCGCGCGGCACGCGCCAGCCCGCGGCGTCGGCCGCCGCCCGCAGGTCGGCCCCGTCGACGGACGGCTCGCGCAGCATCAGCGTCACGAGCTCGCGCCTGCGCCGGCGCCGCTCGCCCTCGAGCTGCGAGCGCGCCTCCGCGTAGCCCTCGACGGAGTCGGCCGACAGCTCCTCGATGTACGCGAAGATCGATTCGGCCAGGAGGCTGAGCACCTCGGGCGTGACCCCCTCCCGGCGGGCGGCCGCCGCGAGCCGCCGCCAGGCCACGCGCGCTCCGACGCGATAGGCCGACTGGAGCGAGTCGAGCGTCCGCCCCTGGCGCAGCTCGCCTCCGCCGAGGCCGACATAGACCTCGCGGCCCGGTCCGCGGCCCGCGTCCGGGTCGCGCACGACCGCGACGAACTGGCGCAGCGCCTCCGTCACGCCGGTGCGCACGCCGCGGCCGAACGCGCCCTCGAGCGGGCGGGCGTACTCGGGCACCTCCTGGGCGATGGTGGCGAGGATCTCGTCGGTAACCGCGTCGAGCTCGGGCTCGATCACGTCGGCGATCGAGCTCGGCAGGCCGCGCCAGGGCTCGGTCGGCCCCGCGTAGTCAGCGTCGTCACGCGAAGTTGTCACATAGGTGAGTAAATCATGTCCGGAACTACGCTCACAACTAGCTTTTCGCCTGCCCTGGATGCGGGCATCCTGTTCTCATGACCAATCTTGAGAAGCGCGTGAACCTGGCAGCGGTCGCGATCCCGTTCCTCGCCGTGATCGCGGCGATCGTCCTGCTCTGGAACAGCGCGGTGTCGGCGACGGACCTCGCGATCCTCGCGGCGATGTACGTGATCACGGGGGTCGGCGTCACCGTCGGCTTCCACCGGCTGCTCACGCACCGGTCGTTCATCGTCCCGAAGCCGCTCGAGTACGCCTTCGCGATCATGGGCTCGATGGCGGTCCAGGGACCGGTCATGAGCTGGGTCGCGGACCACCGCAAGCATCACGCTCACGCGGACGAGGAGGGCGACCCGCACAGCCCGCACGTGGGACACGGCGACGGGATCGGCGGGGTCATGCGCGGGCTCTGGCACGCGCACACCGGCTGGCTCTTCTCGAGCCAGGGTCGCGCGAGCATTCGCCGCCACGCGCCCGACCTCTTCGAGGATCGCGGCATGCGCACGATCAACCGCAACTTCCCCTGGCTCGTGCTGCTCAGCCTGCTGCTGCCCGCGCTCGCCGGCTACCTGCTCACCGGCACGATCGCCGGCGCGGCCACCGGCCTGCTCTGGGGCGGGCTCGTGCGCATCTTCATCGTCCACCACGTGACCTGGAGCGTGAACTCGGTCTGCCACTTCCTCGGCAACCGGCGCTTCGAGACGGACGACCATTCGACGAACGTGCCGTGGCTGTCGCTCGTCTCGTTCGGAGAGTCGTGGCACCACAACCACCACGCCTTCCCGCGCTCCGCGCAGCACGGCCTGCGCCGCTGGGAGCGCGCGCTCGACCCGGCGGCATACGTGATCTGGACGCTCGAGAAGCTCGGCCTGGCGCGCAACGTCGTGCGGATTGCGCCGGAGCGGCAGGAGGCCCGTGAGGTCGGGCCTCGCGTACCCTCCCGTGCGTGAGCGCCGCAGCCACTGACGAGACCGCTTTTCGAGAGCTCGTCGAGCCGTACCGGCGCGAGCTGCATGCGCACTGCTACCGCATGCTCGGCTCGGTCCACGACGCCGACGATGCGATCCAGGACGCGATGCTCCGTGCCTGGCGCGGGCTCGCCAAGTTCGAGGGCCGCAGCTCGCTGCGCTCGTGGCTCTACCGCATAGCCACGAACACGTGCCTCGACCAGATCGGCAAGCGGCCGAAGCTGACGCTGCCGACGGCCGACAGGCCCGCGATCGAGATGGAGAAGGCCTTCGACGAGCCGCCGGTCGAGCGCGTCTGGATCGATCCCTACCCGGACATCGAGCTGGCGGCCGCCGAGGACGACGAGCCGGGGCCGGCCACGCGCTACGAGCAGCATGAGAGCCTCGAGCTCGCGTTCGTGGTCGCGCTGCAGCTCCTGCCGCCGAACCAGCGCGCGGCCCTGATCCTGCGGGAGGTGCTCGGCTTCTCCGCGGCCGAGGTCGCCGAGGCGCTCGACACGAGCGTGCCGTCCGTGAACAGCGCCCTTCAGCGCGCGCGGCGCACCGTGGAGGACGCCCTGCCCGAGCGCAGCCAGCAGGCCACGCTCGAGGCACTCGGCGACGACGGCCTGCGCGAGGTGGTGGAGGGCTACATGGAGGCGATGGAGGGCGGCGACGTCGAGCGCATGCTCGAGCTGCTCGCGGACGACGCCGCCTGGTCGATGCCGCCGCTGCGGGCCTGGTTCCGCGGCAAGGACAGGCTCGAGGGCTTCCTGCGGCTCGGCCCGCTGTCGGGCGAGTGGCGCTGGCGCCACCGCGCCACGACCGTCAACGGGCAGGCGGCGATCGGGAGCTACGCATGGCTCGAGAGCGAGGGGGCCTATCTGCCGTTCGCGCTCGACGTCCTCCGCGTCGACGCCGGCGGCCACATCAGCGAGGTCATCTCCTTCATCAACCGCGTCGGCGAGGGGCACGAGCCGGCGGCTTTCGCGCGCTGGCCGGAGCTCGAGCAGCACGCCGAGCGCACCGCCGTGTTCGTCAGGACCGGCCTGCCCGAGCGCCTGCCCGCCTGACGGGCGTAACATCGGCCCTCCTACCCCGTTGGGAGGGCATGATGAGGATCTGGGTCACCGCACTTGCCTCCGTCAGCCTCTTCGCCGCCGCCGCGCCGGCGTTCGGCGCGACCGCCGGGACGGTGGTCGACGACGAGCGCAGATGGGTCGTCTACGAGGCCGCCCCGGGCGAGGTCAACCGGCTCCGTGATCGAAACCTCCATCCGCGGCAGCCTGTGCGGCTCACCGACCCGGGCGCCGCGATCACGGTCGGCGAGGGCTGCGAGCTCGATGATCGAGGGCCGCGCGCTCTGCCGCATCAGGCCGCGCGTGCGGCTCGTGCAGGCCGACCTCGGCGACGAGCGATGACCGCGCGAACGCCCACACCCGACCGTGCGGGCGC
The DNA here is from genome assembly GCA_963808775.1 of uncultured Thermoleophilaceae bacterium. Taxonomy (GTDB): domain Bacteria; phylum Actinomycetota; class Thermoleophilia; order Solirubrobacterales; family Thermoleophilaceae; genus JACVRW01. The sequence continues at coordinate 374,529 of CAWEGR010000003.1, read as the reverse complement.
CGCAGATGAACATCGTCGGCGGCGAGGGAGACGACGTCATGCGCGGCGACCGGTCCGACCGCTTCAACTTCGGCGGCCGCGAGGGCGACGACACGTTCGTCGGCTCGAACGGCCCGGACGTCTTCCGCGGCGGGCCGGGCCATGACCGACATGGGCAGTCGCGGGGGCGACGATCTCCTGATCGGCGATTCCGGCCGCGACGTGCTCCGCGCCGGCCTCGGGATCGACCGGCTCTTCGGCGGCGCCGACGGCGACAAGCTCGACGCCCGCGACGCGCCGCCGGCTCAGGACGACGTGGTGAGCTGCGGCGGCGGCGACGACCTGACGACGGCGGACCGAGCCGACCGCCCGAAGACGGTCGGCTGCGAGATCTTCAAGGTCTCTCCGCTTACTTGATGAACAGGATCTCGGAGTACTTCGGCAGCGGCCAGAGGTCGTCGGCCACGATCTTCTCGAGCCTGTCGCCCACATCGCGCACCTTCGCGAGCGCCGTCAGCTGGCTGTCGCGCGCGTAGCGCGCGAGCTCGAGACCCTCGATGCCGTCGGGGTAGTGGTTGGCCTCCTCGAGCTCTCCGATCGCCTCGGCGAACTCGCCCACCAGCTCGCGGGCCTCGGAGGCGAGCGCGTCCATCCCGGCGGCGTCGACAAGGGCCACGTGGCGCAGCGCGGCGGGCAGGAGCATCGTCCGAGCGATCGAGGCGGCGGTCTCCGTCTCGATGTTCGCGCGGGTCGAGTACTGCTCTGACCAGACCTCGAAGCGCGACTCGAGCTCGCGCCGCGAGAGGACGTCGTACTTCTCGAACGCGGACACCGACGAGTCCGCGAGCACCTCGGGAAGCGCGTCGGGCGTGGTGCGCAGGTTCTTCAGCCCGCGCCGCTCCGCCTCGGCGTGCCACTCATCGGAGTAGTTGTCGCCGCCGAAGACGATCCGGTTGCTCGCGAGCCACGCGTCGCGCACCACCGAGTTGACCGCCTTCGCGAGATCGTCCGAGTCCGAGAGCTTCGCCTCGAGCTCGTCGGCGAGCTCGTCGATCGCCTCGGCCGCGATCGTGTTCAGCACCGTGTTCGGGAACGCGAGCGACATGCTCGACCCAAGGGCGCGGAACTCGAACTTGTTGCCGGTGAAGGCGAACGGCGAGGTGCGGTTGCGGTCGCCGCCGTGCATCGGCAGCCGCGGCAGGACCGGCGTTCCGAGCCCGAGCACCGAGGCCGGGGTGTGGGGATCCCCCTCGCCGGCCGCGCAGGCCGCGAAGACCTTCTCGAGCTCGGCGCCCAGGAAGATCGAGATGATCGCGGGCGGCGCCTCGTTCGCCCCGAGGCGGTGGTCCTGCCCGATGTTCGCCACCGACGCCCGCAGCAGGCCCTGGTGCTTGTCGACCGCCTTGATGACAGCGGCGCAGAAGAACAGGAAGCTGATGTTGTCCGCGGGGGTCTCGCCCGGGTCGATCAGGTTGTGTCCCGTGTCCGTCCCCATCGACCAGTTGTTGTGCTTGCCCGAGCCGTTGACGCCCGCGAAGGGCTTCTCGTGCAGCAGGCAGACGAGCCCGTACTTGCGCGCCACCGACTGCAGCAGCTGCATCGTGAGCTGCTGGTGGTCTGAGCCCACGTTCGAGTTCTCGAACACGGGCGCGATCTCGTACTGGCCGGGGGCCACCTCGTTGTGGCGCGTCTTGACGGGCACGCCGAGCCTGGCGAGCTCGAGCTCGACATCCATCATGTAGGCGAGCACGCGCTCAGGGATCGAGCCGAAGTAGTGGTCGTCGAGCTCGTGGCCCTTCGGCGGCTTGGCGCCGAACAGCGTGCGGCCCGTGTTGATCAGGTCGGGGCGCTCGAAGTAGTACTGCTCGTCGATCAGGAAGTACTCCTGCTCGGGCCCGACGGTGGTGAACACGCGCTTGGACTCGTCGTCGCCGAGCAGGCGCAGGGCGCGGATCGCGGAGCGCGAGAGCGCGTCCATCGAGCGCAGCAGCGGGATCTTGGCGTCGAGGGCCTCGCCCGTCCAGGAGGCGAAGGCGGTGGGGATGCAGAGCAGCGCGCCGTTCGGGTTCTCGAGGATGAAGGCGGGGCTCGTGGGGTCCCAGGCCGTGTAGCCGCGGGCCTCGAAGGTCGCCCGCACCCCGCCGGTCGGGAAGGACGACGCGTCCGGCTCGCCCTGGATCAGCTCCTTGCCCGAGAACTCGGCGAGCGCGACGCCGTCGCCGGCCGGCCCGAAGAACGAGTCGTGCTTCTCGGCCGTGAGCCCGGTCAGCGGCTGGAAGACGTGCGTGAAGTGCGTGGCGCCGTTCTCGAGCGCCCATTCCTTCATCGCGAGCGCGACCGCGTCGGCGAGCGACGGGTCGAGCGGCTCGCCCTGCTCGAGGGTGCGCTGCAGGCGCCGGTAGGTGTCCTTGGGCAGGCGCGTGCGCTGCACGGAGGCGGAGAAGACGTTCTCGCCGAACGGGTAGTTCGAGGGCTGCGTGAGGTCGGAAGAACCGATGGCGCCACCGTTGGGGCTCCACTGCGCGGCGGTGACGTTGTGCTGGCGAATCCGTGGCATGTCGTGTGAGGGCCTCCTGGCTGTGTCCGGGCTCGGTCAAACCTAGCCGCCCCTCGCGCGGGCGCGTTTGTACACGTGTCCAAAGATCCGCAACGTGCGTTCGCCATGTCGGCAGCCGCGTAGTCTCGGGCGTTCGTGCCAGCGATCGAGCTCAGCGGAGTCGTCAAGCGCTTCGGCGAGATCACGGCCGTTGACGGCCTCGATCTCGACGTCCCGGAGGGCATCTGCCTCGGCCTGCTCGGCCCGAACGGGGCGGGCAAGTCGACGACGATGCGCATGCTCACGGGCCAGGCGATTGCGAACGAGGGCACGATCCGGGTGCTCGGCTACGAGCTCCCGGGGGAGTCGAAGGAGGCGCGCGCGCACATGGGCGTCGTGCCCCAGCTCGACAACCTCGACGTGGACGTGACCGTCGAGGACAACCTCGCCGTGTTCGCGCGCCTCTACCGCGTGCCGGACGTGCGCGAGGCGGTCGACTCCGGGCTCGCGCTGGCGCGCCTGACGGAGCGCAGGGGGGACGAGGTCGACAAGCTCTCCGGCGGGATGCGCCGCCGCCTGCTGCTCGCGCGCGGGCTCATCCACCGCCCGCGGCTCGTCCTGCTCGACGAGCCGACCGTCGGGCTCGACCCGCAGATCCGCACCGAGCTCTGGTCGTTGATCGGCGGGCTGCGCAGCGAGGGTAAGACGATCCTCATGTCGACCCACTACATCGAGGAGGCCGAGCGCCTCGCCGACGAGGTCGCCGTGATGACGCACGGCAAGGTGATCGACCGCGGCCGGCCGAGCGAGCTGATCCGGAAGCACGCGGGTCGCGAGACCGCCGAGGTCTACGGTCCGCCCGAGCGGCTCGCCGAGGTGCGCGAGGCGGCGCTCGCCCAGTCGCTCAGGGTGCGCCCGGCCGGCCCCGCGTCGCCATCGTCGGCTCCGAGCGCGCCACCGACGGCGCGGTGCCCGAGGACGCGATCCGGCGCGCGGCGTCGCTCGAGGACGTGTTCGTGCTGCTGACCGGCGAGGAGGCGGAATGAACGACATCGGTGCGCACCCGGCCGAGCCGGGTGCTTCCGCATGAGGGCTCGAGCCCGCCGCCATCGGCGGCGTGATGAGCCGCGAGGTCGCGAACTTCCGCACCTTCTGGAAGGCCACGACCTTCTCGAGCCTGCTCGAGCCCGTGATCTACCTCGTGGCCTTCGGGCTCGGCCTCGGCTCGACGATCGTCGACCGGGTCGGCGGCCTCGAGTACGTCGAGTTCGTCGGCACGGGGATGGTGGCGACGGCGGTGATCTTCTCGAGCGCGCTGCCCGCGATGTTCGGCACCTTCGTCAAGGAGCGCTTCCAGCGCACCTACGACGCGATCCTCGCCGCGCCCGTCGACGTCGAGGAGCTCGTGACCGCCGAGATGCTCTGGATCGGGCTGCGCTCGGGCGTCTACGGCTGCTTCCCGCTGGTCGTGTCGATGCTGTTCGGGCTCGACCCGGCGCCGGGAATGCTGCTCGTGCCGTTCTTCTGCTTCATCACCGCGCTCGGCTTCGCCGCGTTCGGCATCGCCGTGGCCGGCAGCGTCTCGAAGATCGACCAGTTCAACTACGTGACCACGCTCGTGATCACGCCGCTGTTCCTCGTCGCGGGCACCTTCTTCCCGATCGACCAGCTTCCCCAGGGCTTCCAGGTGGCGGCGCAGGTCAACCCGCTCCATCACCTCGTCGAGCTGGTTCGCGGAGCGAGCTTCGGCTTCGAGTGGACGGACCTGATCCGCGTGGCGGTGCTGGCGGCGTCGTCGGTGGCGCTCTGGCGGCTCGCGGTTCGCCGCATGACGGCGCGCCTGATCGACTGACTCAGCCGAGCAGCGAGCGGACCTCGCGCACGGCGACCGACAGCGTCGTCATGTCGAAGACGCGGCCGGCGCGGATGTCGGCGACGGTCTGGAGCACGCGCTCGGCCGCCGGCTGCGCCTCGACCCAGGCGCCGACCCGCTCCGATGGGGAGTCGAGCTCCGGCGAGTCGCGCAGGACGGTCCCGGTCAGCTCGCGGTGGGTGGCGTAGAGGTCGTCGCGGAGCGCGGAGCGCGCGAGCGCCTTCCACCGGTCCTCGCGTCCGAGCTCGCTGATCCGGTCGCGGATCCAGTGCAGCCCGAGCCGGGCGCCGAGGTGGAAGTGGACGGCCGCGACGGTCTCGACCGGCAGCTCGGACGCATCCGCGACCTCGACGATGTCGAAGACGCTGTACATCGACTGCATCGTCGCCGTCTGCGTCGCGAGCCGCTCGGGCACGCCCGCGGAGCGCAGCTTGTCGATCCGGCGGGCAACGGGCTCGAGATCCGAGGGGTCGAGCAGCCTGGGCAGCTCCTCGGTGAGGATCGAGGCCCCGGGCTCGTACGCCGCGACCGTGGTCGCGATGTCCATCGGCGCCTCGCGCTGGCGAAGCAGCCAGCGCGACCCGCGCTCGATCAGGCGCCGTCCCTCCAGCAGCATCTCGAGCTGCGTCTGCGAGCGCACCTCGTTGTCGAGCGCCTCGATCGCCGCCCACTGCGAGCGCATGTCGAACACCTCGCGCGCGATCGCGTACGCGCGCGCGATCTCGGACGCCGGCGCGCCCGTCTCCTCGTGCAGGCGGAAGGCGAACGTGGTGCCGCCGCCGTGGAGCATGTTGTTCACGACCTGGGTCGCCACGATCTCGCGGCTGAGCCGGTGCGCGTGCATCGGCTCGGGGAAGCGCTCCGGCAGGGGCGGCGGGAAGTAGCGCTCGAGCTCAGCTCCCAGATACGGGTCCTCGGGGACGTCCGAGTCGAGCAGCGCGGCGTACAGCTCGATCTTCGCGTACGCCAGGAGGACGGCGAGCTCGGGCCGCGTCAGGCCGCGGTTGTCGCGGGCCCGCTCCATCAGCTCCTCGTCGTCGGGCAGCGCCTCGAGCTTGCGGTCGAGCCGCGCGTGCTGCTCGAGCCTGCGGATGAAGCGCTGGTGCACGTCCGCCATCGAGGCTGCCTGAGCCTCCGCGAGCGTGAGCGTCTCCGACTGCTCGTAGTTGTCCTTCAGGACGAGGTCGGCGACCGTCTCCTCCATCTCGGCCAGCAGCTCGTCGCGCTGGCGGCGGGTGAGCCGTCCGTCGGCGACCACCGCGTCGAGCAGGATCTTGATGTTGACCTCGTGGTCAGAGCAGTCGACCCCCGCGGAGTTGTCGATCGCGTCGGTGTTGATCCGCCCGCCGGCGAGGGCGTACTCCACGCGGCCGCGCTGCGTGAAGCCGAGGTTGCCGCCCTCGCCGACGACCCGGCAGCGCAGCTCGTTCGCGTCGACCCGCAGCGAGTCGTTGGCCTTGTCGCCGGCGTCGGAGTGCGCCTCCGACGATGCCTTCACGTACGTCCCGATCCCGCCGTTCCAGAGCAGGTCGACGGGCGCCCGCAGCATCGCGCGGATCAGGTCGGACGGCCTGAGCTCCTCGTCCTCCACCGCGAGCAGCTCGCGCATCTGCGGCGACAGCGGGATCGACTTCGCGGCTCGCGACCAGATCCCGCCGCCCTCGGAGATCAGCGACTCGTCGTAGTCGCACCAGGACGAGCGCGGGAGCTCGAACAGCCGGCGTCGCTCCTCCCAGGAGCGCTCCGGGTCCGGATCCGGGTCGATGAAGACCTCGCGGTGGTTGAACGCCGCCACCAGGCGAATCTGGCGTGAGAGCAGCATCCCGTTGCCGAACACGTCGCCCGACATGTCGCCGATGCCGGTCACCGTGAACGGCTCCGAGCTCACCTCGCGGCCCATCTCGCGGAAGTGGCGCTTGACGGACTCCCAGGCGCCGGCCGCCGTGATGCCCATCTCCTTGTGGTCGTAGCCCGATGAGCCGCCCGATGCGAACGCGTCCCCGAGCCAGAAGCCGTACTCGGCGGCGACCTCGTTGGCGATGTCGGAGAAGGTCGCCGTGCCCTTGTCGGCCGCCACGACCAGGTAGGGGTCGTCGCCGTCGTAGCGGACCACCTGCGGCGGGGGCACGACCTCGCCGCCCGCGATGTTGTCCGTCAGGTCGAGCAGCCCGCGGATGAAGGTGCGGTAGCAGCGCACGACCTCCTCGAGCAGCGCCTCGCGGTCGTCGCCCTCCGGGGGGCGCTTGACGACGAAGCCGCCCTTCGCCCCCACGGGCACGATCACGGCGTTCTTCACCATCTGCGCCTTCATCAGGCCGAGCACCTCGGTGCGGAAGTCCTCGGGCCGGTCGGACCAGCGCAGGCCGCCGCGGGCGACTCGGCCGCCGCGCAGGTGGACGCCCTCGGTGCGCGGCGAGTAGACGAAGATCTCGAACGCGGGCCGCGGCTCCGGGAGCCAGCCGAGCTCGGCCGTCTCGAGCTTGAACGAGATGTAGCCCTTCGGCAGGGCGTCGTCGCCCGTCTGGAACCAGTTCGTGCGCAGCATCGCCCGCACGACCGCGAGGAAGCGCCGCAGGATCTGGTCCTGATCGAGCGACTCGATCTCGTCGATCAGGCCCCTGATCTCCTCGACGAGCGCCTCCGCGCGTGCCTCGTCCGCCCGGTCCGGGTCGAGCCTGGCGCGGAACAGCTCGAAGAGGAGGCTCGCCGCGCGCGGGTGCCGGACCACCACGTCCTCGACATAGCGGTCGCTGTAGGTCGAGCCCGTCTGGCGCAGGTAGTGGCCGACCGCCCGCAGCACGGCGACCTCGCGCCACTCGAGCGACGCGCCGAGCACGAGCCGGTTGTAGCCGTCGTTCTCGATCGTCGCCGGCAAAGGCGCGCAGGAAGGTGTCCTCGAACGCCTCGCGCACCTTCTCCGCGTCGGGGTCGCCCCTGGTGCGGTGCATCAGCCCGAAGTCGTAGATCCAGGCCGAGTCGCCGCCGCGCGCCCGGATCTCGTAGGGCCGCTCGTCGGCGACCCTGACGCCCATGTTCTCGAACAGCGGCAGCACGTCGGAGAGCGCGAGCGGGCGGCCGGAGCGATACAGCTTCGCGCGCAGCGTGCCCGGGCCGGCCTCGAGCGGGCGATAGAGCGCGATGTCGATCCCGCCCGCGTACGCGAGCGCCTCGAGGCGGCGGATGTCGCCGATCGCCGAGCGGGCGACCCAGTCGGCGCGGTAGGCCGTGGGGAACGCGTCGCCGTAGCGCTGGAAGAGCGAGCCCGCGCGCTCCTCGCCCTGGTCGTCCATCAGCGCCTGCTCGAAGTCGTCCGTCCACGAGCGCGTGGCCGCCACGAGCAGCACCTCGGTGGCGCGGGCGTCGATCTGCGGCCGGTGACCGGGTTCCGTGTACGCCATGTAGTGGAGCCGGACGAGCACCGACTCGGAGACCCGCGTCGTGTAGTCGATCGTCTCCGCCTCGGTGACATCCCGCAGGATCGCCTCGATGCGGCGCCTGTTCTCCGTGTTGAAGCGGTCGCGCGGAACGAAGACGAGACAGGAGAAGAAGCGCCCGAAGCGGTCGCGGCGAACGAACAGGCGCAGCCGCTGGCGCTCGCCGAGGTGGAGGATCCCCATCGCGGTCTCGAACAGCTCGTCGGCGTCCACCTGGATCAGCTCGTCGCGCGGGTGCGACTCGAGGATCTCGATCAGGGCCTTCTGGTTGTGGCTGCCCGCGGGGAACGCGGCGCGCGCGAGCACGTGCTCGACCTTGCGGCGCAGGATCGGGATGTCGGACAGCCGCGCCTGGTAGGCCGTGTGCGTGTAGAGCCCGAGGAAGCGGCGCTCGCCGACGACCTTGCCCTCGTCGTCGAAGCGCTTCACTCCGACGTAGTCGAGGTACGAGGGGCGGTGGACAGTCGAGCGCGAGTTCGCCTTCGTCAGGTTGAGCAGGTGCGGCTCGAGCGCCAGCGCGCGCACCTCCGGCGGAAGCTGGTTGAACGCGCGCGAGCTCTCCTCGCCCCGCGGCTGGCGCAGGATGCCGAGCCCCGACCCGGCCACGGCGCGCAGCCGCAGCTCGTCGTTCTCGGTCACGAGCTCGTAGTCGCGATAGCCGAGGAAGGTGAAGTTGTGGTCCTCGATCCATGTGATGAACGCCCGCGCCTCCGAGACCTCCTCGGGATCGAGGCCGGGCGGCGGCGAGTCGCGCAGCTCGTCCGCGAGCTCGAGGGCGCGCGCGCGCATGTCGGGCCAGTCGTCGACCGCGGCGCGCACCTCGCCCACGACCTGGAGCAGCGACTGGCGGATCTCCTCGAGCCGGGCGCGGTCGGTCTGGTGGTCGATCTCGGCGTGCACGATCGACTCGGCCTGACCACCCTCGTCCACGATCTCGACGAGCCGCCCGTCGTCGTCGCGGTGGACGCGCATGACGGGGTGGATCAGCAGGTGGACGCCGAGCCCGCGCCGGTTCAGCGCCATCGTCACCGAGTCGATCAGGAACGGGGTGTCGTCCGTGACGATCTCGAGCGCGGTGTGCGTCGACTGCCAGCCGTGGGTCTCGAAGACCGGGTTGTACAGGCGCACCTTCGTCTCGCCCGGCTGCCGCTCGCGCGCGAACCCGAGCTCACCGATCGCCATCCCGTAGAGGTCGAGGGCGTCGCGCTCGGCGAGGTCCTCGGCGGCCACCCAGCGGAAGTAGCGCCGCACGAAGGCTTCGGCGTCGTCGGCACCGTTCGCGGAGAGCAACTCGCGTACGCGCGAGCAGACCTCCTCGATCAGGGTCTCGTCCGCATCCTGAATGCTCACGTTTTTCTCACCGCGGCCTTCCACCGAGTCTATGCCCGGGCATCCGCTGCGCAAGCGGCTGAAAGCCCTCTTGCCTCATCTCGGGCGCGGTGTACCAATTTGCTCAAAGCCCGTATGATGCTGGCGGCCGCATGTCGCGCAACCTGATCGAGATGCTTCGTGCGCGCGAGGGCGAGGCGCCCGCCACCGCGCTCCAGGTCCTCAAGGAGGCCATGGACGAGCGCGGCGTGATCGGCGACGACGACCGCCGGCGCGCGGCGGAGGTCTCGGGCCTGCCCGAGGCGACCGTCTACGGCATCTCGAGCTTCTACGACGACCTGCTGCAGCCGCGCGGCCGCCGTCACGTCTCCGTCTGCACCGGAACCGCCTGCTGGGCGCGCGACTTCGGAGCGCACGTGCGCGAGGTGGAGGACGGGCTCGGACTCTCGCTCGGGCACCGCTCCGAGGACGGCGAGGTCTCGCTCGCGCAGACCGTCTGCCTCGGCTTCTGCCACACGGGCGCCGCGGTCCGCGAGGGGGGCGCGGTCGACGCCGGCGAGGGAGCGGCGGCGCGCGCCGTCGCGGGCGAGGTCGTCGAGGCGGCCGAGCCGGAGGGCGGCTCGATGCTCGACGAGCCGGTGATGCTGCGGCGGGGCGACTGGTCCGGCCTCGAGCGCGTCCTGCGCGAGCTCTCGCCCGAGGAGCTCGTGGCCGAGGTCAAGGAGGCGAACCTGCGCGGACGCGGTGGAGCCGGCTTCCCCGCGGGAGTCAAGTGGGAGTTCGCGGCCCGCGCGCCCGGGGACGAGAAGGCGATCGTCGTGAACGGCGACGAGGGCGATCCCGGCTCGTACATCGACAAGGTGCTGATGGAACGCCATCCGGAGCTGCTGCTCGAGGGCATGGCGCTCGCCGGTTACGCGGTCGGGGCGAGCTTCGGCATCGTGTTCGTCCGCTCGGAGTACCCGCGCTCCCTGCCGGCGCTCGAGGAGGCCGTGGCGCTCGCACGCGCCGAGGGCCGGCTCGGCGAGGACATCGGGGGCAGCGGGTTCTCGTTCGACGTCGAGGTGCTGGAGGGCGCGGGCTCGTACGTCGTCGGCGAGGAGACGGCGCTGCTCGCCTCCGCCCAGGGCCTGCGCGGCACCGTCTCCGCGCGGCCGCCGTTCCCGGCGGAGCGGGGCTGGCACGGGAAGCCGACCGTCGTCAACAACGTCGAGACGCTCTGCAACGCGCCCTTCATCGCGCGCGAGGGCGCGGAGGCCTACAAGGCGCTGAGTCCCGGCGCGACCCCGGGTACGAAGCTCGTATGCCTGAACGAGCGCTTCGAGCGCCCCGGCGTCTACGAGGTCCGCTTCGGCACCCCGATCGGCCAGATCTGCGAGGAGCTCGGTGGCGGCCTGCGCGACGGCCACGAGATCAAGGCGCTCCAGATCGGCGGCCCGCTCGGCGGCATCCTGCCGGGCTGGAAGCTCGATACGCCCTTCGACTTCGACGAGCTCGCCGCGGAGGGCTGCATGGTCGGCCACGGCTCGATCCTCGCCTTCGACGAGCGCACGGACATGCGTGCCCTCGCGGTGCACCTGATGGAGTTCGGCGCGCACGAGAGCTGCGGCAAGTGCTTTCCCTGCCGGATCGGGTTGCAGCGCGGGCTCGAGATGGTCGAGGCGGAGGGGCCGGTGGATCGCGAGAAGCTCGAGGCGCTGCTCGAGACGCTCGAGCTCGGGTCGCTGTGCGCCCACGGCGGCGGCATGCCGGCGCCGATCCGCAGCCTGATCGCCCACTGGCCGGACGAGCTCGGCGTGGGCGGCGAGCCGCAGGCGGAGCCCGACGGCCCGGACGATCCGTACATGCGCCGCCCGGCCGAGCCCGACGAGGAGCCGAGGGGGCCTGACTGGTGAAGGTCACGGTCGACGGCATCGAGGTCGAGGTCGAGCCGGGCACCACGATCCTCGAGGCGGCGCAGCGCGTGGACCGCTACGTGCCGACGCTCTGCTTCGACGAGCGCATGGATCCGTTCGGCGCCTGCCGAGTCTGCATGGTCGGCGTCGAGGGGGCGCCCGGGCCGCTCGCCGCGTGCACGACGCCCTGCCGCGACGGCATGGTGGTGAGCACGGAGGACGAGACCTCGCGGCGCATCGCCGGCGCCACCGTCGAGCTCGTGATGTCCGAGCTGCCGCAGGCCCCGGGCGAGCACACGGAGCTCGGCCAGGTCGCCGCGTACTTCGGCATCGGCGAGCCGCGCTGGCAGGGAGAGCGCCGCGCGTCACACCACGACGGCCGCCACCCGTACCTCGTCATCCAGCACGAGCTCTGCATCTCCTGCGGCCGCTGCGTGCGCGCCTGCGACGAGGTCCAGGGGGCGTTCGCCCTGACGGCCACCGGGCGCGGCTTTTCGTCCGGCATCACGGCGGGGCTCGACTCGGGCTTTGTCGAGTCGTCCTGCGTGTCCTGCGGCGCCTGCGCCGACACCTGTCCAACCGATGCGATCACGGAGCACCTGCTGCTGGATCTGGCGCTACCGTCTGGGGAAGAGGAAGGAGTTCCGACATGAGCGACCGGTTCGAAGCCACGACGACGACGACCTGCGGCTACTGCGGGGTGGGCTGCCGCCTCGAGGCGCACCGCGTGGATGGGCGCATCCGGTCGATCAGCCCGGCCATGGACGGTCCGGCGAACAAGGGCCACACCTGCGTCAAGGGCCGCTTCGCCCACCAGTTCTCCCGCTCGCGCGACCGCCTCACGGCGCCGCTGGTGCGCGAGGGCGAGGGCTTCCGGCTTGCCTCCTGGGAGGAGGCGATCAGCCGCATCGCCGACGCCCTCGGCCGCATCAAGACGGAGCACGGCCCCGACGCGATCGCCGGGCTCGCCTCCTCGCGCGCGACGAACGAGGACTGCTACGTGATGCAGCGCCTGATGCGCGCCGCGATCGGCACGCACAACATCGACAACTGCTCGCGCGTCTGCCACTCGCCGACATCGTTCGCGCTGCGCCATTCGTTCGGCCTGTCGGGCGCGACGGGCTCGTTCGACGACATCGAGGCCTCCCAGGTCGCGCTCATCATCGGCGCGAACCCGACCTCCGGGCACCCGGTGGTCGGCGCCCGCATCAAGCAGGCCGCGCTCAAGGGCACGAAGCTGATCACGGCGGACCCGCGCCGGATCGAGCTGGCCGACTACGGCGAGCTGCACCTCGGCAACCGCCCGGGGACGAACGCGGCGCTGCTCAACGGCCTCGCGCACGTGGTCATCCGGGACGGGCTGACCGACGAGGGCTTCATCGAGTCCCGCACCGAGGGCTACGACGCGGTCGCCGAGCTCGTGCACGCCTACACGCCCGAGGCCGTCGAGGAGATCACGGGCGTCCCGGCCGGCGACGTCGTGGCCGCGGCTCACCTGTACGCGGAGGCGGAGCGCGCCTCGATCCTGTGGGGCCTCGGCGTGACCGAGCACCGCTATGGCTCCGAGTGCGTGCGCCTGATCTGCAACCTCGCGCTGCTCACGGGCAACGTGGGGCGGCCCGGTGCGGCGCTGCTGCCGCTGCGCGGCCAGAACAACGTCCAGGGCTCGTCCGACCACGGCGCCCTGCCCGACACGTACACGGACTACCGGCACGTGTCCGACGAGGCGGTCGCGTCGAGCTTCGAGGAGCGCTGGGGCGTTCAGATGAAGCGCGAGCCCGGCATGAAGATCCCGGAGATGTTCGACGCCGCGGTCGACGGCTCGCTCAAGGCGATGTACATCTTCGGCGAGGACGTCGCGCAGACGGATCCGAACACGGAGCACGTGGTCGCGGCGCTCGAGTCGCTCGAGTTCCTCGTCTGCCAGGACATCTTCGAGAACGAGACGACGAAGTACGCGGACGTGATCCTGCCCGCCTCGGCCTTCCTCGAGAAGACCGGGACGTTCACGAACGCGGAGCGGCGCGTGCAGCTCGTCGAGGCTGCGGCCGACCCGCCCGGGGCGGCCAAGACCGACTTCGAGATCCTCACCACGGTCTCGAAGGCGCTCGGCCACGACATGGGCTTCGAGACGCCGGCCGACGTGATGACCGAGATCGCCGAGCTCACGCCGCGCTTTGCCGGCATCACCCACGAGCGCGTCGGGCGCCGCGGCCTGCAGTGGCCGGTTGCGCCGGACGGCACCGACTCCCCGATCCTCTACGAGGACGAGTTCGAGCGCCCCGGCGGACGCGCCCAGTTCGCCGCGCTGCCGTACAAGCCGCCCGGCGACCAGGCCGACGAGGAGTTCCCGCTGATCCTCGTCACGGGACGCCGGCTCGAGCACTACAACGCCGGCACCATGACGCGCCGCACGGGCAACCTCGAGCTGATGCCGAGCGACTGGCTCGAGCTGCACCCCGAGGATGCCGCGACGCTCGGCATCGAGGAGGGAATGCAGGTACGAGTGCGCAGCCGCCGCGGCGAGATCGAGCTGCCCGTGATGGTCACGGAGCGGATCGAGCCCGGCCACGTGTTCACCGCGTTCCACTTCCCGGAGGTGCGGACCAACCTGCTGATCGGGCCCTCCGCGGACGTCAACACCTCGTGCCCGGAGTACAAGGTCGTGGCCGTCTCGGTCGAGCCGGCCGGCGCCGCGAAGGCGCCGCCGCCGCGGGTGGCCGCGGAGCCCGCGCTCACCGGCTGAGCCCAACATGGCCGCACTCGAAGGCGTCGCCGCCGGCATGCTCGCGCGAGTCGAGCGCGACGGCGGCGTCGACGAGGTGGCCGTCGAGCTGCCGCTCGAGATCCGCCTGAACGGCGAGGCGGTGGCGGTGACGATGCGCACCCCCGGCCACGACCTCGAGCTCGCGGCCGGCTTTCTCTATGGCGAGGGCATCGTCGACGACCCCCCCGAGGTCGGCCTCCCCGAGGACCTCGCGGCGAACGTCGTCGAGGTCACGGCACCCGGGGCGGAGCCGCCCGCGTCACGGCGCTTCTACACGACCTCGTCCTGCGGCATCTGCGGCAAGGGGGCGCTCGAGGAGGTGGCGGTGCACGCGCCGCCCGTGGAGAGCGAGCTGCGGATCGAGCGCGGCGTGCTCGCGGCGCTCCCTGACCGCCTGCGCCAGCCGGTCTTCGAACGGACCGGCGGGCTGCATGCAACGGGCCTGTTCACCGCGGCGGGCGGCGATCCGCTGCTCGTGCGCGAGGACGTCGGGCGCCACAACGCGATGGACAAGGTGATCGGCCGCGTCCTGCTGGACGGGGGGCTGCCGCTCCGCGACCGCGTGCTGTGCGTGAGCGGCCGCCTCGGTTTCGAGCTCGTCCAGAAGGCCGCGCGAGCCGGAGCGCCCGTGCTCGTCGGCGTGGGCGCACCCACCTCGCTCGCCGTCGAGCTGGCAGGGGACCGCGGCCTCACCCTGGCGGGCTTCGCCCGCGGGGGCAGCGTGAACGTCTACACGCGCCCCGAGCGCGTGGTGTAGGCCACGCGGCCCTTGTGCGGATAGTCCTATCTACGTTTGCCGGAACTAGTTCCGGAGAACGTAGATCGGACCCGACGTGTGGCGCTTTCGTAGCCGAGCCCCTTGTGCGGAGCCGGTCCTGCGGCCGGCCGGCGCGGCGCCTCGTGCCCGGACAGGACCCGCGCCCTGGGCAGACCGGCCCTCAGCCGTCCAGCCCGGCCGCCGATGCGCCTGGACGCCCGTCGGCACGCCGGCCGCATCGTTAAAGGATCTGCCGGGTTATGTCGAAACTGCCCTCGGACCCAGTCTCCCGGAGGGGCGCTCTCCCCCAATGGCTTTTTCCCAGACCCTAGATCTAGCTCCGGCGATAGGCGGAAGGCAGCGGCAGCTGAGCATCGCCGTGGCCGGCGGGCCGCGCGCGCCTGAACGCGCCCGGGCCTGGCTGCGCCATGCCAGAGCCTGGCTGGGGGAGGACAACGAGCGGACGCTCGAGCTGCTGCTCTCCGAGCTCGTCAACAACGCGGTCCGGCACGGCGGTGCCCGCGACGGCGAGCTGATCGAGCTCGAGCTGCGGGCCGTCGAGGGCGGTGTGGCTGTGCGGGTGTCCGATCCCGGGCCGGGATTCGCGCCGATGGAGCGCGACAAGGGCATCGACGAGCCGGGCGGCTGGGGCCTCGTGCTCGTCGACCAGATGTCAGAGCGCTGGGGCGTCGTTCACGACGGTCGCACGCACGTCTGGTTCGAGCTCCGCTGCGCGCTCGCATAGGCCGGCGCGCGCCATCCGCGCAGGTGTGGTACCGATATCAGGCGTAGACGTCAGGTGGAATGTGGCCTGACGCGCTACGAGCGCAGAAAGCGCTGATACCGCTATCGCACACGCACGGGGGTGAGGGTGTGACTTTCAAGGTCTTTCAATCTCTCTGGGGGATGGAGGGGCTGCCGTTCGGCGGGACCGAGTGGTCGCTCCGCGACAAGCTCGCGCGCATCACGGATGCGGGCTTCGACGGGCTCGAGATCGCGTGGACGCCGACGCTCCCGGTGGCTCGCGAGGCGCTCGACCTGATTCCCGAGACGGAGCTCGAGTGGTCGATCGTCTGCTTTCCCGCCTCGGTGGACGACTTCAAGGGCATCGCCGAGACCTTCGCCGGCACGGACGTGCGGCACGTGAACCTGCAGCCGAACGTGCGGCCCTACACGGTCCTCGAGGCGATCCCCTACGTCCTCGGCTGGCTCGAGGTCGCACGGGACGCCGGGCTGACGGTGTACTTCGAGACCCACCGGGACCGGATGACGACGGATCTCCGCTACACGCTCCAGCTCATCGACGCGATCCCGGACATGAGGCTCGTGGCCGACCTGTCCCATTTCGTCGTCGGTGAGGAGTTCGCGTGGCCGGTCGGTGAGGCCGACGAGGCGATGATCCAGCGGATACTCGCGCGCACATGGGGCTTCCACGGGCGAGTCGCCTCTCGCGAGCAGGTGCAGATACCCCTGGGCTTCCCTCAGAACGAGCAGTGGCTCGACCTGTTCCTCCGCTGGTGGGGGGACGGCTTCACGGCGTGGCGCGAGCAGGCGACGGCCGAGGAGGAGCTCGTGTTCGTCACCGAGCTCGGCCCGCCGGGCTACGCGATCACCGGCGCCGACGGTGCGGAGCTGTCCGATCGCTGGGACGAGGCGCTGTTTCTGAAGGACCGCGTTCGAGAGATCTGGAAGCGAACCTAGGCAGCCGCGGCGCTCGCCCGCTTGGCGAAGCGCACCAGGGTTCGGCCGCCGGCGGGGAGCACCTCCATGTGGTCCGTGACCGCCGCGATGATCGGCAGGCCGCGGCCGCGGGTGATGTCACGGATGCTCGCGCGCGGGTCCCGGAACGCGCCGCAGTCGCAGACCTCGACGTGGAGGGTGTCCTCCGCGCACTCGATTCGCAGCAGGATCTCGCGGTTGGGGCCACAGGCGCCTCCATGCTCGACCGCGTTCGCGACCGCCTCAGTGGTCGCGAGCGTGAGCTCCCAGAGCGCGCCGTTGCCGAGGTCTATCTCGCGGGCGCACTCGCGGACGAGAGCGCGCGCGATGGCCGCGCTCTCGGGTGATGCCGGTAGCCAGGACTCCCGTCTCGTCACGCCTCCCTTGTCTCCGAGAGGCGGCCCGGCTACACATGCGAACCGGCGCTCTCAGTGGATGATGATCTTCAGCACAATCATCAGGGCCCCGAGCCCGGCGCAGCCCGCGGTGGTCAGGACGACCCGGTGCCACGACGTGTGCTCCCGGCGCCCGATGATGAGGCCCCAGACTCCGAGCTGGAGGACGCACACCCACCCGGCGATCAGGATCGCGCGCTCGTCGTCCTCGCCGAGGGCGTCGGCCACGAACATCACGAGCAGCGGCAGGAAGCACGACTGGACGAGCGGCCAGTTGCGGGTGAGCGAGAGGCGCAGGTTCCCGGAGATCCCCACCGCCCGGCGACCCATGTGCAGGGCGTACGAGTGCGCGAGCCAGAAGACGAGCACCGTCGCGACGACCCAGATCGCCGTCTCGAAGACCTCGGGGCTGTCGTCCGGCCCGGTTGCGGCGAGCAGGCCCGCCACGACGATCGTCCCGTAGATGCCGCCCGCGAGGTGCTCCGCGCGCTCCTCGGCCTCGAGCGGCTCGGCGCTCACTCCCGCGGGCTCCAGGCCGGCGGGCGCATCATCGGCGACGTGGGTCACCCGCCCGCTGACGAGGGTCGCGAGCACGCGCAGCTCCGCCAGCTCCTCGGGAGCGCAGGCGGCGGGGTCGCGGTCGAGCAGGACGAGGTCGGCGCGCATTCCGGGACGCAGCATGCCGCGTCTCGTCTCCTCGTGCTCGAGAAAGGCCGGCCCGATGCACGTCGCGCGCAGCGCCTCGTCGACCAGGAGCGCCTGGTCGGGCCGCCAGGGAGGGCGCTCGTCGATCGTCCGCAGCACCCCGGCCGCCACCCCGGCGAGCGGGTCGAGCTCCTCGACCGGCGCGTCCGAGCCGTTCGCGAGCGCCGCTCCGGCGTCGGTGAGCGAGCGGTAGGCGTACGCGCCCTCGCGACCCTCCCAGAGCCGGTCGGCGAGGTCGCGGTCGGACGGCGCGTGGCTGAACTGGACGGACGCCGTGACCCCGATCGCCGCGAAGCGGGGGATGTCCTCCGCCGCGAGCAGCTGCGCGTGCTCGATCCGCTGGCGCAGCCCGCGCGGCGCCCACTCGTCGCGGCTCGCCTCGAAGGCGTCGAGCGCGGCGCGGTTGGCCGCGTCCCCGATGGCGTGCACCGCGACGGGCCAGCCCGCCCGGGCGGCGCGCCGCACCACGCGCTCGAGCGCGTCCCCGCTCGTGATCTCGACGCCCGAGCCGTCGAGCAGGTGCGCGGTGGCGGAGCCGAGCGTTCCGTCCATGAAGCCCTTCAGGTAGCCGAAGCGCAGCAGCGGATGGCCGAAGCCCGAGCGGATGCCGAGCGTCTCGAGCTCGTCGAGCCGCTCCCAGGGGAACGACTGCCAGACGCGCGCGAGCAGCTCGCCTTCCGAGAGCAGGCGCGCGTGGACCTCGAACGAGCCGAGCCAGCCGTCCTTGTCGTGGATCGCCGTCACGCCGCGGCCGGCCGCCACGCGCATGCCCGTCCGCGAGGCCTCGAGCATCTCCTCGAAGGTGGGGCGCACGTAGCGGTCGCGGAAGTTCCACGCGCTCGTCTCGCGCAGCACCCCCGCGGGCTCGCCGGCCGCGTCGAGCTCGACCACGCCGCCCTCCGCCTCGAGCGGAGCGTCAGCGAGCGCGAGCGCGGCGCTGTTCAGCCAGAGCGAGTGGTAGTCCTTCGACATCAGGGCGGCCGGTACGTCGCCGGTCACCCGGTCGAGCGCCTCGCGCGTGGGAGCCTCGGTCCAGTCGCCCTCGCGCCAGCCGAGGCCGCGCAGCCAGCCGCCGGGGGCCACCGCCGGCATCGCCTCGGCGACCCGCTCGAGCGCCTCGTCGCGCGAGCGCGTGCCCTCGAGGCGCGCCTGCCTCAGGCCGAGCGCCCACGTGGGGAAGTGAACGTGCGCGTCCGCGAGCCCCGGGACGAGGCAGGCGTCACCGAGCTCGACCGCGCGCGCCCCCTCGGCGTCCCGCTCGTCGACGATCCATCCGCCCGCGATCGCGAGGCCGTCGGCCAGGGGCCGCGCCGGGTCGAGCGTCCGCACGCGGCCCCGCAGGCGGAGCGAGCCGGCCTTCACGATCCGGATGACACCGCCCGCTTGTAGGGAAGCGGCTTGACGGCGGCCTCGATGTCCGCGCGCCGCGACTCGAGGAAGGGCGGGATCGACAGCTTCTCGCCGAGCGTCTCGAGCGGCTCGTCGATCGTGAAGCCCGGGCTCGGGGTGGCGAGCTCGAACAGGACCCCGCTCGGCTCGCGGTAGTAGATCGAGCGGAAGTAGTGCCGGTCGATCACGTCGGTCGGACGCGCCCCGTGGCTGCGGACCTGCTCGATCCACGCCGGGTGCTCCTCGTCGGTCGTCGCCCAGGCGATGTGGTGGACCGTGCCCGCTCCCTGGAGGCCGCGCTCGGCCGGAGGGGCGTCGTAGGCGTAGGTGCCGCCGCGGCTCTCGGCGCGGGCCTCCCAGCCGTCGCCCTCCGGCCGGAAGCCCATGCCCGCCTCGAGCAGCTCGCGGCTGCGCCCGGGATCGGACGCGTAGGCGCGCACGCCATGGAAGCCCTGCAGCGCATGTTCGGCCGGCACCTCCGGGTGCTCGGCGATCAGCGGCTCGTCGGGGACGTCGTGGACGCCGAGCTCGTGCTCGAGGCCCTCGGGATCGCGGAAGCGCAGGCGCTCGCCGTCGCGCTCCGACTCGATGCCCTCGCCGGCCAGGCGCGCAGCCCAGAAATCGAGCGCGGCGGGGGAGGCCACCCGCCACTCGATGCGGTGAACCATGCCCTCGCCCGCGCGGCCGCGCGCGGCGCCGGGATATTCGAAGAAGGTGAGGTCGAGGCCCGGCTTCGCGTGCTCGTCGCCATAGAAGAGGTGGTAGACGGTCGGGTCGTCCTGGTTGACCGACTTCTTGACCATCCGCAGACCGAGCACCCGCGTGTAGAAGTCGACGTTGGCGGGGGCGTCGGCGGTGATCGCCGTGATGTGGTGGATGCCGTTCAGCTTCATCTCGTCTCTCTCCCTGAAAGTGATTGCACGTGCAACTATAGCACCTCGATCATGGCCGCGGGCCGCGCGCCTTGGGCCCTGCGTGCAGCTCGTGGCGGACGAGCTCGTGCGCGCGCTCGGCCCAGTCGCACAGGATCGGGCGCGTGTCGCGCGGGTCGATGATCTCCTCGACGCTGAACCGCTCGGCCGTCCGGAACGGCGAGGTCACGGCGGCCAGGCGCGACTCGATCTCCGCGCGCAGCGCCGACCGGGTCGGCCGCCGCCTCGAGCTCGCGCCGGTAGGCCGCCTCGACCCCTCCCGCCAACGGCAGCGAGCCCCAGTTGCCGGACGGCCAGGCGAAGCGCAGGTTGAGCCGTGAGCCGTCGCCGTGGCCCGCGCCCGCCACGCCGTAGACCTTGCGGACGAGCACGGAGACCCAGGGGACGCTCGCCTGGACGACCGAGAACAGCCCGCGCGCGCCGCGCCTGATCGTGCCCGCGCGCTCGGCGCTCGTGCCGATCACGAAACCCGGCACGTCGACCAGGTTGACCACCGGCAGGTGGAACTGGTCGCAGGTGTCGACGAAGCGCGCCATCTTCTCCGCGGCGTCCGCCGTCACGCCGCCGCCGTAGTGCTCGGGGTCCGAGGCGAGCACGCCGACGGGGCGCCCGCCGAGCCGGGCCAGGCACGTGATCGTGGGCCGGCCGAAGGCCGCGCCGAGCTCGAACAGCGAGCCCCGGTCGAGCACCGCCTCGAGGACGCGGCGCATCTTGTAAGGGCGGCGCGGATCGCGCGGCACGATCGACAGCAGCTCCTCCTCGCGGCGCTCCGGCGGGTCCTCGGCGGCGCTCAGCGGAGGGGCCTCCCAGACGTTGTCGGGCAGGTAGGAGAGAAAGCGCCTCACCTGCTCGAGCGCCTCGTCCTCGCTCGCGGCGACGTTGTCGACCGCCCCCGCCCGCGCCTGCATGCGCGCGCCGCCGAGCTCCTCCTTGTCCGGCGCCTCGCCCATCGCCGCCATCGCCACGACCGGCGGCCCGGCCACGAACAGCTGGGCGCTGTCGCGCACGATCACGCTGAAGTGGGAGCAGACGACCCGCGCGGCGCCGAGCCCGGCGCACGGGCCGAGTGCCGCGGCGGCGACCGGGACGCTCGCGAGGTTTGCCACCACGAGGTCGAAGCCGGGCAGCGGCGGGACGTACGAGAAGCCCATCTGCTCGAGCGTCTTGACGGAGCCGCCGCCTCCCGTGCCGTCCACGAGACGCACGAGCGGCAGGCGCAGGTCATGAGCCATGCGCTCCGCGAAGACGGCCTTCTCCCAGATGGCGGCGTCGGCCGCGCCACCGCGGACCGTGAAGTCGTCGCCCTGCACCACCGCGCGGCGGCCGTCGATGCGTCCGTGCCCGACGACTGTGTTGGCGGGCAGGAACTCGCTCAGCTCCCCGTCGCCGTCGTAGCTCGCCCGCCCCGCGAGCGCACCGGTCTCGTGGAACGTGCCCGCGTCGAACAGCCGCTCGATCCGCTCGCGCACGGTGAGGCGCCCGGAGGCGTGTTGGCGCGCGACCCGCTCCTCGCCGCCCATCCTCCGGGCGAGCTCCTCGCGGCGCCGCAGCTCATCGAGCTCGGGCTGCCACGTCATTGGGCGCCGCAGGCTACGGCACGGCGGCGTCGAGCAGCCCGAACGCCTCGCGGGCGGCGGAGAGCCGGCGCTCCTCGATTCGGCGCTGCTGCTCCTCGGCGCCCGCGACGAGCGCGTCGAGCTCCGCCCTGTCGAGCGCGGGCTGATCGGCCGACAGCTCTCGCAGCGCCTTCCAGAGCGCGAGCTTCCCCGTCACGCCGAGCGCGAGGCCCTCGAGCTCCACGAGCCGCGACAGCGGCGAGTAACCCTTGAGCTGGCCGTTCAGCTTGAGGCGGCCGGCCTTCTCGAGCAGCCAGCCGCCGGCCTCCTTGACCGGGTCCTTGCGGATC
Organism: uncultured Thermoleophilaceae bacterium; assembly: GCA_963808775.1. Taxonomy (GTDB): domain Bacteria; phylum Actinomycetota; class Thermoleophilia; order Solirubrobacterales; family Thermoleophilaceae; genus JACVRW01. The sequence goes on along the minus strand of CAWEGR010000003.1, from coordinate 352,913 downwards.
TCGAGGCCGTCCATGATCCGCATGAGCGTGTCGCGATCCGACTCGATCGCGTCCGCGAGCCACGCGAGGAACTCGCCGTACTCGCTGCCCTCGTTCTGCTTGCGGGCGCGCTTGGCGAGCTCGACGCCGGCGGTCGAGCCGCCGAGGTGATCGTTCAGGTAGATGCCTAGAAGCTTCGTGTCCATCCCATCTCCCCTACCCGCGCGAGGGCGCACGTACCCTGCGGGGATGGGCGATCTGCTCAGCGAGCTCGCCGAGGCCGGCGGCGCCGACGCGCCCCTCGAGCTCTCGGCGCGCCTGCGCGAGCGCCTCGGCGCCGAGCTGAGCCGCGGCGCGGCCGAGTTGCTCGAGTCGCGGACGGGCTACCCGGACCCGATCGCCGTGGCGGTTGCGCCGGGCGCCGAGCGGGTGCTCGCGGCGCTGCCGGTGCCGGCCGAGCTGCGCGCGGACCCGGATGCGGTCGGCCCGCGCGCGGGGGCGCTGGCGGCGCTCGCCGTCGAGCACGTGGTCGAGGGCGCCTCACCGGGGCCGCCGGTGGGCGCGGGCGACCTCGCCCTCGAGCTCGGGGCGTCCGGCGGGCAGCTCGTGCGTCGCCTATCCCGCCGCGCATCCCCGCGAGGCGGCCGAGTACGCCGTGGAGGCGCTCGCCTGCGATTTCGAGGAACGGCGCATCGACCGCCTGCGCGCGGTCGCCATGCTCGTGCCCGATCACGTGCTCCCCGCGCCGGCCGATCTGAAGCCACCGATCGGGCAGACGCACCCGCTGCGGGTCGCGGAGGCCGTGACCCGGCTCGGCGCCTCGCCCCTCGACGAGGACGCCGTCGAGGCGCTCGAGGGCCAGGTCTCGGTGCTGCTCGGCTCGGCGGGCGCGGCGTCGCGCGCGCACGACGACCCCGACCCGGCCCGGCGCGTGACGCGGCGCATCCTCCAGCGGCTCGACGGCATGGGCAAGTGGGGCGGCTACCACACGGAGTTCGACCATCTCGCGCGCGGCTTCGCCGGCAACGAGCGCGCGCTCGCCTATGAGGCGGGGGAGGCGCTCGTGGGGGCGGGGCTGCTCGTCGAGAAGCCGAGCGTCGGCCAACGCCACGTCGCGCTCAACCCGCGCCGCAGCGGCGAGGTGCGGCGCTTGATCGACGACGGCGAGCTGCCTGCGGGGCTCGAGCTCGGATGACCGAGGCGGCTCGCGCCGCTCAGGGCCGGGTGACCCTGAGGCCGCCCGCCGGGTTCGCGCTGAGCGCCACCTCGCCGGCCGCCAGCTCGCGCAGCTCGTCGCCGACCAGCCGCGCCCGCCAGCCGCTCGTCACGCGCAGCCCGTTGCCGTCCTCGCCCCGCCGCAGCGCCGACAGCAGGGTGGACAGCTCGGCCTGCGTCGCGATCAGCTCGACGGCGACCTTGGACTCCGATGAGCGGTGGCGCACGAGCGCCTGCGCGAGCGAGATGAGCGGAGCGTCGGCGGACTCGCGCGGGGGCAGCTCGGCGGGCGCCGGGGGAGGGGTGCGCTGCCGGCCGCGCTCGATCGCCGCGAGCAGCGCGTCGCCGCGGCGGTGGAGCGTCGGCGGCGGCAGCCCGCGGATCTGCTCGAGCCCGTGCCGGTCGCGCGGCGTGCGGCGCGCGAGCTCGACGAGCGCCTGGTCGGGAAGGATCGAGCCCGGCGCGCGGTCCGCGCCGCGGGCGGCGTCCTCGCGCCACTCCGCGAGCTCGCGCGCCACCGCCCGTGCCGAGTCGCTCAGCCGCCCGATCCGCGGCAGCCGCTCGTAGGCGCGGTCGGCGCTGCGCTCGTCGTTCGACTCGGAGACGACCAGGCATTCCTCGCGCGCCCAGTCGAGGCGCCCGCGCTCGGTCAGGCGGCGCTCGAGCTCGGTTCCGAGCTCGAGCAGCAGGCGGGCGTCGTCCCCCGCGTACTCGAGCTGCTGCTCCGTCAGCGGCCGCTTGTCCCAGCGCGTGAACCCCTCGCTTCCCTTCAGCTTCACCCTCAGCACCTTGCGGACGAGCGACTCGTAGCCCTCCTGGTTGCCGAAGCCGAGGAACCCGGCCGCAATCTGCGTGTCGAACACGTTCGTGACCTCGGTGCTCCAGCTGCGCCGCAGGATCGCCACGTCCTGGCGGCCCGCGTGGACGACGATCTCGATCGCCGGGTCCGCGAGCACCTCGGCGAGCGGGGCGGGGTCGAGCTCGTCGGCGATCGGGTCGAGCACCTCCGTGCGCACGCCTCCGGGCACGTCCGGGTCGGGCACCGCCACCTGTGCGAGGCACAGCAGCGCCTGATAGCGGCGCTCCGACACGAACTCCGTGTCGATGGCGAGCCGTCCTCCCGCGGCTGCGCGCTCGGCAAGGTCGACGATCATCGGCCTCCAACCGTACCCTGGGTGCGCATGAGCATCGCGTCGACCTTCGCCGCCATCGCCGCCCTCGCGGCGTCGGCCGCTCCCACGGGCACGCCCGCGGCGTCCGGCTGGGAGACGATCGGCCGCTCGTCGGAGGGCCGTCCGATTCGCGCGCTGCTCGTCGGCAGCGAGCGCGCCCGGACCAAGCTGATGGTCGTCGGCTCGATCCACGGGACCGAGCCCGCGGGACGCGCCGTGATCGCCCGCCTGCGCGGCGCTCGGCCTCCGCGCGGCACCGCGCTCTGGCTCGTCGACACCGCCAACCCGGACGGCGCGGCCGCGGGCAGCCGCGGCAACGCGAACGGGGTTGACCTGAATCGCAACTTCCCGCATCGCTGGCGCCCGCAGGACGGCGTCTACGAGTCCGGCACGGGCCCCGCGTCGGAGCCCGAGACACAGGTCATGATGCGCTTCATCGAGCGCGAGCAGCCGCGCGTGTCGCTCTGGTACCACCAGGCGCTGCGGATGGTGGTCAAGGCCGAGGGCGACCCCGAGCTCGAGCGCATGTACTCGCGCGCGAGCGGGCTCCCGCGCCGCTCCCTGCCCGCCTATCACGGCACGGTCTCGTCCTGGCAGAACCACGAGCACCCGGGCGACACGGCGTTCGTGGTCGAGCTGCCGGGCGGGAGGCTCGGCGCCGGCGGGGTGCGCCGCCACGTGGGGGGCGTGCTCGAGCTCGCGCGAGCGGTCGCGCCGGCGCGCGTGACCCGCAAGCACATCCCGTACGGGTCGGCGCGCCGCCGCGACATGGCCGCCTACGCCGTCAGGCACTACGGGATCGACGCCTTTCGGACCCGCGGCCCGAACGTGATCGTCGAGCACTACACCGTCACCGGCAGCTTCCTTCCGGTCTTCAACTACTTCTCCCTGAACCAGCCCGACCCCGAGCTGCACGAGCTGCCCGGCGTCTGCTCGCACTACGTGATCGACCGCGACGGGACGGCCTACGAGCTCGTGCCGCCGCGGATCATGTGCCGCCACACGGTTGGCCTCAACTACACGGCGATCGGCATCGAGCACGTCGGCATGACGCAGGGGCAGGTGTCGGGCAACCGGCGCCAGATGGCCGCCTCGCTGCGGCTGACGCGCATGCTCCAGGGCCGCTACGGCATCTCGACGCGGAACGTCATCGGGCACAACGAGAACCTCTCGAGCCCGTACCACAGGGAGCGCGTCCCGAGGCTGAGGCGCCAGACCCACGCGGACTTCCCGCGCTCGGTGATGAGGCGCTACCGCCGCGCGCTCGACCGCCTGCCCGCCCCGGCGAGCGTGCGCTAGGCCGGAGAGTCCTCGCCGGAGGGGCGGTCCGTGCCCGGATCGCGCTGGAGCCGTGACACGATCCGCTGGGCGGAGTCGGTGGCGTGCAGGAACGGCTGCGCGAGGCGCTGCACGTCCGAGGACGCGTCGACGAGCTTGTCGCCGGACTCCATCAGCCGCCCTGCGAGCGACTCCATGCTCTCGGCCGCCTCGAGCAGCTTGTCCCCGGACATGATCAGCTTGTCGCCGCTCGTCACGATCGTGTCGCCGAGGCCCTGGGCGCGCTCGAGCGTCGCGAGCATGAGGTCCGCCTTGTGCTCGAGCTCCTCACCGATCTCGACGAGTCGTTCGAGGGCGGCGGCCGCGCGGGCCGCGCTCGACACGAGCCGCGGCAGCTCGAGCAGCGACCTCGGTGGCGGCGCGCGGGATCGCGAGGGGAGTCCACATCCGATGGGAATCCTAGGGCGGCGGAACCGGGGTCACGCGGGAGCCGCCAGGGCGGCTTGCTCGCGCAGGCGCGCGACGCGCTCCGGCGTCGGAGGGTGGTCGGCGCGCAGCCGGGCGAGCAGCCCCCGCCGCTCGGGCTCGGCCGCGCCGAGCCGCTCGAGGGCGTCGGCGAGCTCGGCGCCGTAGCCCCAGCGCGCCGCCGAGGCGTCGGCCTCGAACTCCGCGATGCGCGCGGCGCGCCTCGACAGCAGCTCGCCGAGCCAGAAGATCCACATCACGGTGAACTGCCAGACCCAGAGCAGGACGAGCAGCGGAACCGCGAGCAGGCGGCCGATCGTGCCGAGCCGGTTGCCGAGCGCCCCGACCGCGTTCCGCAGCCAGCGGTAGACCGCCGCCAGGGCCACGCCCGGCAGGCTCAGCCACCAGACGACGGCGGTCAGCACCGGGTGCAGGCCGCGGTGGTGCCCGAGCTCGTGGGCGAGGATGGCCTCGAGCCCCTCGTCGTCGAGCCAGAGCGCTCCGGTCGTCACGTACAGCAGGTGGGCCGCGCCCGCGCTCGCGTTCGCGCGCGAGTCGTCGAGCACACGCACGATCAGGCGGCCGGGGTCGATCCCGGCTCGCTCCGCGACGGGCGCCAGCAGTCCCGAGACGCGCTCGCGCTCCTCGGGCTCCGGCGGGCGCGAGCCTCCAGCCATCACATGACCCACGGCCAGCTCGATCCGCGGGACGAACAGCAGGACGGCGCCGACGAGCGACAGCACGGCCGCGACCACGGCGAAGCCCTCCGGCTCGTGGAAGACGAGGCCGAGGGCGCTGACCGGCGCGCTCACCCGCGCCATGCCATAGAGGATGAACAGCACGAGTGGCACCGCGAGCGCCAGCACGGTGCGTCCGGGGCGCCGGGCCATGGCGCAATCCTCTCACGGGCTTGCGCGTGAGCCTCCGGCGTGGGAGCGTTCGTGGCGTGGCGGACTCGCGGCTTGGCCAAGCTGCACGGATGACGGGCGCGCTTGGGTCGGCGGCGCTGCGTCCGCTTGCGGGCGCGGCCTCGCTCGCCGCGGCGGCGCCGCGCGCGGCCGCGGGTCGTCGCGGCCGAACGTGCCGGGGACGCCGCCCTCGCGAGCCTCGACGCCCTGCTCGCCTCCCGCTTCGCCGAGTCGGCGCTCGACCGCGTGCTGGCGAGCGCACTCGTGCGGCGCGCCGTCGCGCAGGCCCTCCAGGGCGAGCTCGTCGAGACCACCGCGCGCGCCGTGGTCGAGCACGCCGTGATCGAGCGCGTGCTCGAGGAGGAGGGCGTCGAGCAGGCGGCCGAGCGGGTCGCGCACTCGGCGCTCGAGAGCGCCGCGCTCGAGCGCTTCGTCGCCGAGGTGGTCGAGAGCCGCGCCATGAACGCCGCGGTCGACCAGCTGCTCAAGAGCGACGAGCTCTGGATGATCGTCGACGAGGTCGCGCGCAGCCCATCCGTCACCGAAGCGATCAGCCGCCAGAGCGTCGGCTTCGCCGAGGAGGTCGCGGGCGGTGTCCGCACCCGCTCGCGCAGCGCGGACACCTGGATCGAGGGCAAGGTGCGGCGCGCGCTGCGCCGGTCGGAGGCGCGGTGAGCCATGCGGTCCCGGCCGGGGTGACCGTGGCCGCCGCCGCTGCGTCGGACGTACCGCGGCTCGAGTACATCGGCCTCGTCACGCGCGCGATCGCGTTCACGCTCGACGCGGCGATCATCAACGCCGTGGCGATCGTGGTGGCGGCCGCGGTCGCGCTCACGTTCTCCGTCTTCCATCTGCCGCAGAACCTCGAGGTGGTCGCGGCGGCGATAGGGGCCGCGGCGTGGGTGCTCTGGTCGCTCGCCTACTTCGTGACCTTCTGGTCCTCGACCGGGCAGACGCCGGGCAATCACGTGATGCGCATCCGCGTCTGCGTCGAGAGCACCGGCCTCCCCCCGCGCCCGTGGCGCGCGACCCTGCGCCTCGGCGCGATGTTCCTTGCGGCGATCCCCCTGCTCGCCGGCTACCTGACAATTCTCACGGACGCGCGCAGGCGGAGTGTCCCGGACATGCTGGTGGGAACGGTGGTATGCGCGGCAGACGAATAGGTGTAGCGGCTCTCCTGGTCGCTGGGACGATTCTCTGGACGGTGGGGTCGCTGGCCGTGTGGGTCAAGCGCCAGGCGATCGACACCGACAACTGGGTTGACACGAGCTCCGAGATGCTCGAGAGCGAGCCGATCCGGACCGCGCTCGGCGTCTACATCGTCAACGAGCTGTTTACGAGCGCCGATGTGGAAGATCGGCTCGAGGAGGTGCTGCCGCCGAACCTCGACCGTCTCGCCGGGCCGGCCAGCGCCGCGCTCAAGCAGGTGGCGATACGGGAGGCTCCGGACATCCTCGGCAGCGCCGTGGCCCTCGATGCCTGGCGCAAGGCGAACGAGGTCGCCCACGGCGAGTTCATCGAGATCGTCGAGGGCAAGCTCGAGGGCAGTCCGGTCTCGATCAACCTCGGTGAGCTCGTGAACCAGGTCGCCGAGAGCGCGGGGCTGCCTGAGGGTGTCGCCGAGCGGCTTCCGCCGCAGGTCGCGAACCTGACGATCGCGAAGCCCGACGAGCTCGAGACGATCCAGAACGTCTTCGACATCTTCGAGACGCTCGTCTGGGTGTTCGTGCTGCTCGCGGTCGCCTCGTTCGCGGGTGCGCTTGCCCTGTCGCAGGACCGCCGCCGCACGACGATCACCGTCGGCGGCTGTCTGATCCTGAGCGCGTTCCTGATCTTCGCGATCAGACGTCTGGGCGAGCGCTGGGTCCTCGACACGCTGGCCGAATCCCCAAATGCGGCGCCGGCCGCGGACGACGCGTGGAGAATCTCGACCTCGCTGCTCGGCGAGGTGGCGCAGGGATCGCTGCTGTTCGGCCTGTTCGTGGTGCTCGGCGCCTGGCTCGCGGGCGCCGGCCGCAGAGCGACGTGCGGTGCGGCGCTTCTCTGCTCACACGTTGCGCGAGCACCCCGGGTGGGTGTTCGCGGGCCTCGGTGTCGCGATCCTGCTGCTCGTGACCTGGGGCCCGGTGCCATGGACGCAGCGGATCGGGACCATGCTGATCTTCACGGCCCTCGCCTTCGGCTGGCTCGAGTGGATGCGGCGGCGCGTGCTCGCCGAGTTCCCCGACGAGCCCGCGCCGCGATTGTCCCTGAGGCGCCCCCGGGCCTCCCCGGAGGGCGGCTAACCGGCGAGGATCTTCGCCTTCTCGGCCTCGAACTCCGCGTCGGTGAGGACGCCCTGTGCCTTCAGGTCGCCGAGGTCCTTGAGCTGCTGCATCCGGTCCGGTCCCGCGGGCGCCGCTGCGGGCGGGGGCGGGGGGGCGGCTCGCTGTAGGCCTGCTGCTGCCCGTATCCCTCCTGATCGGACCACTTCTGGGCCTGGCGGCGGCTCACACGGTTGGAGACTGCGGTGGCGGTGCCGGCGACGACGGCCGTGCGCGCCATTCCGCGTAGAAGTCCTGGCATTTCGTTAGCTCCTTGTGTCGGTCAGGCGCCTGCCTCGACGGCATCGAGCACGTCGATCAGGTCCTGGACGGGGATGCGCTGGTTGTCGATGAGAACGCCGCCGTTGCGGCGCACCGCCGCGGCGAACGGCGCGGCCCAGCGGTTCTCGTAGACGATCATCACGGCGACGCTGCCCGGCTCGAGCGCCTCGACGACCGTCGCGACGTCGTCGTCCCCGAGCAGGCCCGAGGAGGCTCCCTCGAACTCCCTCAGCTCGCCGAGCCCCTTGTCGTCCAGGTCACGCGCCTCGAAGCCCGCGAAGCGCCCGTCCTCGCCCTGGGTCACCACGAGCACGTCGAGCACGCGGATGATCCCGCGCTCGACGAGGTCCAGCAAGATCGGCACGGCCTCGCCCGTCAGGGGCGCGCCGGGGGGGTACGCGAACACCACGATGTCGATCGGCCCCAGTTCCTCTTCGTCGGCCACTGCTCTCCCTTCGTCCTGCGGTTCGGAGTCCGAGAGGGGAATGTAACGCTCGCGCGTCAGCGGGTGTAGCCGGGTCGCATCGGGCCGGGCGAGCCGATCCCCTGGCGGTCCGGAGTGGCGGCCTCGAGCCGGTCCTCGGGGCTGGGGAAGCCGTACTCGAGATCCGCCTCGAGGCGGCGCAGGCGGTTCTCGATGGCGGGCCGGCGGCGCTCGTGCACCGAAGCGTCGAGGTCCTCGAGCACCGCGCGCAGGCGGCGCGAGACCTGGAACGAGCCCCGGCCGTAGCGGCGGATCTCGTCGACCGCGAGCGAGAGGTAGTCCTCCCATAGCGGAGTCGGGTAGGCGAAGCGCGCCACGCCCTCCGTGTCGCGCACCACCCCGACCCCGAGCCGGCGCTCCGAGACGAGCCTGAGCAGCTCCTCGATCTGGTCGATCGCCTGGACGGCGGTGGTCGGGTCGTTGATGGCGGCGGAGAGCGCCTTGTTCGCGATGTCGACGAGCAGTCGGAACGCGTACGGCGGATCGAGCTCGACCGTGCGCTCGTCGCCGAGGGCGACGCGTCTCGTAAAGCTCCCTCCCGGGCACCAGCGTGTCGCCGTAGATCTCGAACAGCGGGCGGCCCCGGTGGAGGAAGTCGCCGATCGACGTCGCGAGCAGCACGCGCGCGTCGTGGCGGCGGGCGACCTCGGCGACGGCCTCGCGGTCGATCGTCATGAGATACGCCGAGTGGCCCTCGTAGAGGATTACCTCGATCGGCGCGGCGCTCGGCTCGACGGGCAGCCGGTCGAGCGCGCGGTCGGTGAAGGGCTCCGGGTACGCCGCCTCGATCACCTTGCGCCCGCGGCGGCCCACCTCCTGGATCACGGCGCTCGCGCGCAGCGTCTCCGTGAGCCGATAGAGCAGGGCCAGCAGCATCGCCACGCTTGCCAGCAGCAGGAGCAGCGCGGTCATCAGCGACAGCGTGGGGACGAAGTCGTTCTCGATGTTCTGCGTGAGCACGAGGGCGTAGAGGAAGGTGGCCGTGAACACGCCGAGCGCGGCGCGCGGGACCGTGTCGCCGCGCAGGACGCGCAGCAGCCGCGGCGAGAAGGCGGTCGAGCCGAACTGGACGACGAGCACGACTGCGGAGAAGACGAAGCCGGTGAAGGCGATCATGCCGCTCGCCATCGCGCCGAGGGCGGCCCGGGCGCTGTCGGCGTCCCGCTCGATGCCGATGTTGAGCTCGAGCAGGCGATCGAGCTCCGGCATGAGCAGGGCGAGCACGAGGCCGCCGACGATGATCGAGATCGGGAGCACCGCGACGCGCAGGGCCGGACGGCGGGAGCCGAACTCGATCCGGGAGCTCACAGGGAGGCAGCGTACGAGCGCCCCTGGACGGTCCCTCGGTTAGGGTTCTGGCCGTGGGCTGCCTGCTCGTGCTTACCGCCGGCTTCTTTCCGCGCCTCGCGCTCGCGCTCGTATGGATCTTCGGCGACTCGGTCGACCGCGCGTACGACTCCTGGCTGCTGCCCCTCGCCGGCCTCATCTTCCTGCCGCTGACGACGCTCGTCTACGCGCTCGCCTGGTCGCCCGTCGGCGGCGTCGAGGGGATCGAGTGGTTCTGGGTCGTGTTCGCGTTCCTGCTCGACCTGCTCAGCTACGGCGGGAGCGCGCGAGCCCGGATGTCGCGCGAAGCCTGAGCCGCGAGAACCCATAGCGCGCCAGCGCGACGGCGATGTCCGCGAGCGCGCTCCAGAGGTGGCCGAGCGGCCCCGTGACGACCCAGGCCTGGATGCGCTCGAGCGGGCCGCGGCGCACGCCTAGCCGGCCCAGTCGGCCGGGACGTCGGCGCCGCCCTCGTGGCTGCGGCGCGCGCCGAAGCGGATCAGCGCCGGGTGGCTCGAGATCTTGCCGGCCACGAGTGCCTCGCCCTGGGCGAACGCCGGCGCCCGCGCGATCAGCCCGCGCGGGACGAACGAGAAGACCTCGCTCAGGTGAGCCACGTCGGCGGTCGAGTTGACGCGCATCAGCACGAGGTTGTCGCACTGCGAGACCACGTTCGGGTGCACCTTCTGGGGCCGCTGCGTGACGACGATCAGGTAGAGGCCGAACTTGCGTCCCTCGGCCGCGATCCGCACGGCGTCGTCGGTGGCGAGGGCGAGCAGCGCATCGGCGGGCTCGGCCGGGCAGACGTTGTGCGCCTCGTCGATCACGATCGCGATCGGGGCCCGCCTGGTGCGGGTGGCCCAGAGGCGCTCGAGCACCGCGCCCGCCACGAGCGACGCCTCCTCGCGCCCGCCGAGCGAGCCGAGGTCCACCACGAGGCAGCGCGGCCCCTCCGGGTCGACGAGCTCGTCGAGGACCGGCGGGCTCGCGAGGTCCGAGCGCGGCCAGATGCCGAAATCGCCCACGCCCAGGTTGCGCATGCGCAGGCGCAGCGACGACCCGCGGTCGGGCGGCAGCTCGTCGATGCCGCGGATCGACTCGTCCTCGATCAGGTCGAGCATCTCGCCGTACTCCTCGCGCTCCGTGAGCGGGTCGAGGCGCAGCAGCGCCGCCTGGTGGGCGGGGCTCAGGTCGCGGAAGCGAACCTTGATGTCGTCGCCGGAGCGCACCGCCACGGCGGCGGCGGCGTCGCGATAGCGCTCGTCCTCGCCGACCGGGTCGCCGATCCGGACGTAGTCCGAGTTCGGATCGAGCACCACGACCCGGAGCGTGGTCTCGACGAGCAGGTGCTCGAGCAGAACGCCGAGCGAGTAGGTCTTGCCCGAGCCGGACTGCCCGCACAGGAACGTGTGGCGGCCGAAGCCGCTCGCATCGAGAGAGAACGGGACCCCGGGTGCGAGGGCGAGCTCGCCGACCTGGAGCTGCGCGCCGGCGGGCCGGATCTCGTCGAGCCACGCCGCGACCTCGTCGGGCGTCGCGGCGCGCACGCGGGCGTCGTGGAAGGGCGTCCGCTCCCCCGAGAGCACCACGCCCTCGCCGCCGCCGAGCCGCACGTGCACGTGGACGGAGGCGCCGCTGCCGACGGCGTCCTGCTGCTCGACCGCGAGCGAGAGCACCTGGCCGAGCCGCGGGGCGGCGCCGGCGTGCTCGATCGTCACGTAGGCGCCCGGCTGCAGCTCGAGTCCATGCAGCGACACCTGGAAGCGGAACGTGAGCCCGTCGACCGAGGTCGCCAGCGGCAGGACGGAGGTCTCGAGCACGTCGCGCGTCGCGCGGTACTCGGCGATCGCGCGCTCGACCTCCTGGCGAGCGGGAGAGTCCATGGTGGCAACCTACCTCGGCTATCGTCACCGGCCCATGTCGACGGCCGTGAAGACCAGCACGACCGAGCTTGGCGACTCGCGCGTGCGCGTGGAGGTCGAGGTCGCAAGCGAGGCGCTCGAGCGCGAGCTCGAGACCGCCGCGACCGCGATCGGGCGCGAGATGCGCGTGCCGGGCTTCCGCTCGGGCAAGATCCCGCCGCAGGTCGTGATCCGCCAGGTCGGCCGCGAGGCGGTGCTCGACGAGGCCGTGCGGCGCGGGCTGCCGAGCTGGTACGAGCAGGCGATCAACGATGCCGGCCTCACCACGGTCGGCGACCCGAGCATCGACCTCTCCGACCTGCCCGAGAAGGGCTCGCCGCTCGCGTTCTCGATCGAGATCGGGATCGTGCCGCCGGCGCGGCTCGGCGACTACAGGGGCCTCGACGTTCCGAAGCCCGACACGGCTGCAGACGCCGAGGAGGTCCAGGCCGAGCTCGACCGCCTGCGCGAGTCGCACGCGTCGCTCGACAACGTGGAGCGCGCCGCGGCCGACGGCGACTTCGTGGTGATGGACTTCGTCGGCAAGATCGACGACGAGGAGTTCGAGGGCGGCGCGGCGCGCGGCCACGTGGCGGAGCTCGGCTCGGGGCGGCTGATCCCGGGCTTCGAGGACCAGCTCGTGGGGGCGTCGGCGGGCGACTCGGTCACCGTCTCCGTGACGTTCCCGGAGGATTACCAGGCGGAGCATCTGGCCGGGCGGGATGCCGTCTTTCCCGTGGAGGTCAAGGAGGTCAAGGAAAAGCAGCTACCAGAGCTGGATGATTCGTTTGCGGAGTCCGCCGGCGGCTACGACTCGCTGGATGAGCTGCGCTCCGAGCTGTCGGAACGGATCGAGCAGGCGAACGAGGCGCGGGCCGAGGCCGAGTTCCGCGAGGCCGCCGTCGATGCCGCAGTCGCCAAGGCGACGATCACGATCCCGCACGAGCTCGTCCACTCGAAGGCGCACGAGATGTGGCACCGCACCTCGCGCCGGCTCGCCTCGCAGGGGATGGATCCGCAGCGCTACCTCGAGTTCGCGGGCAAGACGGAGGAGGAGCTCGTCACGGAGTCCGAGCCGGACGCCGAGCTCGCGCTGAAGCGCGAGGCGGTGCTCGCGGCGATCGTCGAGGCCGAGGGCATCGAGGTCACGGACGACGAGGTCGACGAGGCGCTCCGCTCGGCCGCGCCGCCGGACGCGAGCGAGAAGCAGCTGAAGCGGGCGCTCAAACGGGCCCGCTCCCAGGGCGCCGAGGAGGCCCTCCGCGAGGACATCGCCATGCGCAAGGCGGTCGACCTCCTCGTCGAGAGCGCCAACCCGATCGACCCGGGCCGCGCGGAGGCGCGCGAGAAGATCTGGACGCCCGAGTCGGCGGACTCCTAACACCCTCTTCGCACGCCCGTCACACAGCGCACCCACAGGTGCGCCGCGCCCCGGCAGACTCGCCTGGATGACCGCGAGGTCATGCAGAAACGGCCATATATGACCGGTTTCTCGATGACCGCGGTCCCCGTGGGCTCCGGATCGCGGCCTTCGCGCGAGCCCACCACGAGGTCATGACGGCCGGCGAGCTCGCCGCGGAGGGCTGTCGCCGACCGAACCATTCGCCGCTGGGCCCGCGAAGGGCGCCTGTTTCGGAAGCACCGCGGCGTCTACGCCGTCGGGCGCTCGTCGCTGACGGCCAAGGGCCGCGCCTACGCCGCCGTGCGCGCCTCCGGCGAGGGAGCCGCGGTGTCCGGCCGTTGCGCGGCGATCGTCCGCGACCTCCTGCTCGTCGCGATGCCGGCCCAGATCGAGGTGGTCGTCCCCGGCACGGGTGCCCGCCCCGTCCGCGGCATCCGCCGGCGGGCGAGCACGACGCTCGCCCCCGGCGACGTCTCGGAGGTCGAGGGCATCCCGTGCACCACGGTCGCCCGGACGCTCGTCGATCTCGGCGACCGCGAGCCCGAGCGCATCGTCGAGCAGGCGTGGGCGCGCGCCGAGCTCCTGCGCGTCTTCGACCGGCGAGCGGTCGAGGACGCGGCAGGCGCGCCGGGACGACCCGCGGCGCCCGGATCGCGCGCCGCCTCCTGGCGAGCGCCGCCACGCCCCCTCTCACCGATACGGAGATCGAGGAGTTCCTCCTGGCTGAAGTACGCCCGGCCCTGAAGCCACCCGAGTGCCAGAGGTGGATCACCCTCGACGACGGCGGCCCAGCGATCCGCGCCGACTTCCTCTGGCCCGCGGAGCGCCTCGTCGTCGAGACCGACGGCGGCGTCGCGCACATGACTCGCAGAGCGTTCGAGGAGGACCGGCGCCGCGACCAGCGGCTCGCCGCGGCGGGCTACACGGTTGTCAGATTCACCTGGCGGCAGCTCAGCGACGACCCCGACAACGTGCGACGGGTGGTGCGGGACCTGCTCGCTAGACTCGCGCCACAATGAGCCCTCTCGTTCCGATGGTGGTCGAGCAGACGTCCCGCGGGGAGCGCGCCTTCGACATCTACTCGCGCCTCCTGAACGAGCGGATCGTCTTTCTCGGCACGCCCGTCACCGACGACATCGCCAACCTGATCGTCGCCCAGCTCCTCCACCTCGAGTCGGAGGACCCGGACAAGGACATCTCGCTCTACGTCAACTCGCCGGGCGGCTCGGTCTACGCGGGCCTCGCGATCTACGACACGATGCAGTTCATCAAGCCCGACGTGCAGACGATCTGCGTCGGGATCGCGATGTCGATGGGCGCGCTGCTGCTCGCGGGCGGCGCCGCCGGCAAGCGCATGGCGCTGCCGAACGCGAAGATCCTCATCCACCAGGTCAGCTCCGGCTTCCAGGGCCAGGCGACCGACATCGAGATCCACGCGCGCGAGATCATCGACGTGCGCCAGCGGCTCGACAAGATCCTCGCCCTCCACACCGGGCAGGACTTCGAGAAGGTCACGCGCGACACCGAGCGCGACTACTTCATGAGCGCGGAAGAGGCGACTGCGTACAACCTCATCGACCGCGTCATCGAGAAGCACTAGCCGGCTGCAAACCTGCGCGCTCCTGCGGCATCGGACGCGGAATGTGCGGAGCACTATTCCGCGTCCTCTTTCTTGGATCGCTTGGTTTTCGCTCGGCTAGCGCTTCTCGAGTTCGGTGCGAGGCGCTTCGCGCACGGTGGATAGCCAATCCGTCGAGGTGGGAGGGACTCGGGCGTCGAGGGCGTATTTCTGCGGTACCCTCGACACTCCAGCTGGGGAGAGATGCGTTGGCCCGACCTACCGACTCGAACGAACAGCTCCTGTGCAGCTTCTGCGGCAAGTCGCAGAGGCAGGTCAAGAAGCTGATCGCCGGACCCGGCGTCTATATCTGCGATGAGTGCATCGATCTCTGCAACGAGATCATCGACGAGGAGCTGACCGGAGCTCCCACCTTCGACCTCGAGAACCTGCCGAAGCCGAAGGAGATCTACTCGGTCCTGCAGGAGTACGTGGTCGGCCAGGAGCCCGCGAAGCGCACGCTGTCGGTCGCGGTCTACAACCACTACAAGCGCGTCCAGATGATGCAGGCCGAGGGCGAGCAGGACCTCGAGCTGCAGAAGTCCAACATCCTTCTGCTCGGCCCCACGGGCTGCGGCAAGACGCTGCTGGCGCAGACCCTCGCGAAGATCCTGAACGTCCCGTTCGCGATCGCGGACGCCACGGCGCTGACCGAGGCCGGCTACGTCGGCGAGGACGTCGAGAACATCCTGCTCAAGCTGATCCAGGCCGCCGACTTCGACGTGAAGAAGGCCGAGACCGGGATCATCTACATCGACGAGGTCGACAAGATCGCGCGCAAGGCGGACAACCCGTCGATCACGCGCGACGTGTCGGGCGAGGGCGTCCAGCAGGCGCTCCTCAAGATCCTCGAGGGCACGGTGGCCTCCGTGCCGCCGCAGGGCGGGCGCAAGCACCCGCACCAGGAGTTCCTCACGATCGACACCACGAACATCCTGTTCATCTGCGGCGGGGCGTTCGCGGACCTCGACAAGGTCGTCGAGCGCCGGATCGGCCACAAGGGCGTCGGCTTCGGCGCGACCGTCTCGTCGAAGCACAACAAGGACACGGGCGACCTGTTCGAGCGCGTCCTGCCGGAGGACCTCGTGGACTACGGGTTGATCCCGGAGTTCATCGGCCGCCTCCCGGTCTGCTCGGTCATCCACCAGCTCACGCGCGACGATCTGGTGACGATCCTGACCGAGCCGCGCAACGCGCTCGTCAAGCAGTTCCAGCGCTTCTTCCAGTTCGACGGCATCGAGCTCGTGTTCGCGGACGACTCGCTCGGCGCGATCGCCGACAAGGCGCTCGACCGCGAGACGGGCGCGCGCGGCCTGCGCTCGATCCTGGAGGAGACGCTGCTCGACGTGCAGTTCGAGCTGCCCTCGCGGCGCGACGTGAAGAAGTGCGTCGTGACGAAGGAGACCATCGAGAAGCAGCTCAAGCCCACGCTCGTCACCGAGGCCGTGGCGGACGACGAGGACGAGGCTCCGCCGGCGGCGGAATCCGCCTGATCCCCGCCCGCGCCACGTGAAGCAACTCGCCGACGGCGTCTGGCAGCTCCGCGGCTTTCCGCCGGACGCCATCAACGTCTATCTCGTCGAGGACGTGCTGATCGACGCCGGCACGCGCCGCGCCGGGAAGCGGATCCTGAAGCAGCTCGCGGCACGCGACGTGACCGCGCTCGCCCTCACGCACGCGCATCCGGACCACCAGGGCTCGGCCGACGAGATCTGCGGGAAGCTCGACATTCCCTACTGGGTCGGCGAGAGCGAGGCGCCATTCGCCGAGAACCCGCGCCGAATCGCGGTGGTCCAGCCGCCGCACGTGTTCAACCGGATGGCGATGCGCTTCTGGACCGGGCCGGGCCGGAACGTCGACCGCCTGCTGCGCGAGGGCGACGAGGTGGCGGGCTTCAAGGTGCTGAACGCGCCCGGGCACTCGCCCGGCCACGTGGCCTACTGGCGCGAGTCAGACCGCGTGCTGATCCTCGGCGACGTGCTGAACAACGTGAACGTGACGACCGGGATCCCGGGCCTGAACGACCCGAAGCCCTACCTGACCGCGAACCCCGAGCAGAACCGCCGCTCGGCGAAGCGGCTGGCACCCCTCGAGCCGAGGCTCGTCCTGTTCGGGCACGGCAGGCCGCTGCGCGACACGGGGAAGTTCGTCGACTTCGTGAACGCGCTGCCGGGCTGAGCCCCTAGGCCGCGTGCGCGGCGGACAGGCCGCCCAGCAGGTTCCCCTCGGGAAGCATCGCCTTGAGCTCAGAAACCGCGCCCACCCGCTCACTTCGACCAAAGACCGTCCGGGGTTAACCCATCAGGCCCGGAGGGTGGCCGCGGCTGGCACACTTGCGGCCCCATGGCAGCGGATCGCCTGAAGACGCTCGAGGAGCGCACCCGCTACGAGCCCTCCGAGGTCGAGGGGCGGGTGTTTGCGCGCTGGGAGGAGGCCGGGATCTTCAGCCCGCCGCCGGAGGGCAGCGCCGCTGAGAACTTCTCGATCGCCGTCCCGCCACCGAACGTGACGGGCAACCTCCACATGGGACACGCGCTGAACGCGTCGATCCAGGACGCGTGCATCCGCATGGCGCGCATGCGCGGCCGGCGCGCCAAGTGGATCTTCGGGACCGACCACGCCGGCATCGCCACGCAGCGGCAGGTGGAGAAGCAGCTCGAGGCCCAGGGCACGAGCCGTGAGGAGATCGGGCGCGAGGAGTTCGTGGCACGCGTCTGGGAGTGGCGCGAGCAGTACGGCGACACGATCACCCGCCAGTTCCGCAAGATCGGCGCCTCGCTCGACTACGCGGACCAGCGCTTCACGATGGACGACGACTACGTGCGCGCCGTCTCGCACGTGTTCGTGCGCCTGCACGAGCGCGGCTACGTCTACCGCGACAACTACCTCGTCAACTGGGACCCGGGCCTCCGCACCGCGATCTCGGATCTCGAGGTCGAGCAGCGCACCGTCGAGGACACGCTCTACATGGTCGACTACCCGCTCGAGTCCGGGTCGGGTTCCGTGACCGTCGCGACCGTGCGCCCCGAGACGATGCTGGCGGACACCGCGATCGCCGTGCACCCCGGCGACGAGCGCTACTCGCGCCTGATCGGCGAGGCGGCGCTGCTGCCGCTCGTCGGGCGGCGGCTGCCGATCATCGCCGACGAGCACGTGGACCCCGAGTTCGGCACCGGCGCGCTCAAGATCACCCCCGGCCACGACCCGGCCGACTTCGAGATCGGCCGCAAGCACGGCCTCGACGAGCTGACCGTGATCGGCGAGGACGGCCGCATCACGGGCGCCGCTCCCGAGCGCTTCCACGGCATGGAGGCCGACGAGGCGCGCGCCGCCGTGGTGGCCGAGCTGCGCGAGCAGGGGCTCATCTCCGGCACCCAGCCCTACGAGCACGACGTGCCCCACTCGCACCGCTCGGGACGGCGCATCGAGCCGCTGATCTCGCTCCAGTGGTTCTGCGACATGAACGAGCTCGCGCGGCCGGCGATCGAGGCCGTGGAGGACGGGCGCATCCGCTTCCACCCGGAGACGCCCTGGACCGGCGTCTACCTGAACTGGCTCGAGAACATCCGGCCCTGGTGCATCTCGCGCCAGCTCTGGTGGGGCCACCAGCTCCCCGTCTGGTACCGCGGCGAGGAGACCTTCGTCGGCGAGAGCGCCCCCGAGGGCGAGGGCTGGGAGCGCGACCCGGACGTGCTCGACACCTGGTTCTCGTCCGGCCTGTGGCCGTTCGCGACGCTCGGCTGGCCGCGCGAGACCCCGCAGCTCGGGGCCTTCTACCCGACCGACGTGCTCTCGACGGCGCGCGACATCATCTTCCTCTGGGTCGCGCGCATGGTCATGTTCGGGATGGAGCTGACGGACAGCGTCCCGTTCACGGACGTGAACATCCACTCCGTCATCCAGGCGCCCGACGGGCGGCGCATGTCGAAGTCGCTCGGCACCGGCATCGACCCGCTCGAGCTGATCGACGGCGGCGAGCGCCCGCCCGTGTTCGAGGGCGGCGGCGACTTCCCCGCCTACGGCGCGGACGCCCTGCGCTTCGGGCTGCTCGCCATGTCCTCGTCGCAGGACGTGCGCTTCAACGAGGAGCGCGTCAAGCAGGGGCGCGACCTCGCGAACAAGCTCTGGAACGCCTCGCGGCTGATCCTGCTGCGCGTGGCCGACGTCGAGCCCGACCCGGGCGCGGCACAGACGGTGGAGGACCGCTGGATCGTCTCGCGCCTCGAGCACCTCACGCAGCGCGTCAGCGGCGAGCTCGACGGCTTTCGCTTTTCCGCCGCCGCGCTCGATCTGTACGGCGCGTTCTGGTCAGAGCTGTGCGACTGGTACCTCGAGCTCGCGAAGCCACGCCTCTACGAGGAGGACAACGAGGCGGTGTCGGCGGTGCTCCTGTGGGCGCTCGAGCGCACCCTGCGGCTGCTGCACCCGGTGATGCCGTTCGTGACCGAGGAGATCTGGTCGCTGCTGCCGGGCGCCGAGCGCGGCCTGCTGGCGGTGGCCGCCTGGCCCGAGCCGGACCCGTCGCGCTTCGACGACGACGCCGAGGCCGCCCTCGAGCGGCTGATCGAGGCGGTCACCTCGCTGCGCCGCTACCGCGACGAGGTGGGCGCGAAGGCGAGCGCGCCCGTGCTCGGCCGCCTGAGCGCGGACGGCTACGACGCGGTGGCGGGACAGCTCGCCAGGCTCGCGCGCTTCGAGTGGGCGGACGGCGCCGGAGCGGACGGCGAGGTGGTCGCGACGGTCCCGATCCCCGGCGGCGGGGTCGAGGTGCTGCCGAGCGAGGCGTTCGACGCCGGCGAGGCGCGGGCGCGCATCGAGAAGAAGCGCGACGGGCTCCGCAAGGAGGTCGAGCGCGCGGAGCGCAGGCTCGCGAACGAGGGCTTCGTCGCCAAGGCGCCGGCCGCGGTCGTCGACGAGGAGCGCCGCAAGCTCGAGGAGTACCGCGAGGCGCTCGCGCGCCTCGAGGGATGAACGCGCGCCAGGCAGAGGAGTACCTGCTCGGGCTCGAGCTGTTCGGCATGCGGTTCGGCCTCGACCGCATGCACAGGCTGATGACGGTGCTCGGCTCGCCGCAGCGGCGCTTCGACTCGATCCACGTGGTCGGCTCGAACGGGAAGTCGTCGACCGTGCGCTTCGCGGCGGCGATCCTCGAGCGCCACGGCGTGCGCACCGGCTCGTACACGTCGCCGCACCTGCGCTCGTTCCGCGAGCGGATCGAGGTGGGGGAGGAGCCCGTCTCGGGCGCGGACTTCGCCGCGGCCGTCGAGCGCGCCGCGCACGCCGCCGAGCTCGTGAACCGCGGCGCCTCCGAGGACGATCACGTCACGCAGTTCGAGGCGCTCACCGCGGCGGCCTACTCCGAGCTGGCGCGCCGCGAGGTCGAGGTGGCCGTCGTCGAGGCGGGCCTCGGCGGCCGCTACGACGCGACCAACGTCATCCCCTCGCGCGTGCAGGTGATCACCTCGGTGAGCCTCGAGCACACGCGCTGGCTCGGCCCCACGCTGGCCGGGATCGCGCAGGAGAAGCTCGACGTGGTGCAGCCGGGCGGCGTGCTCGTGGCCGGGGAGCTCGACCCGGAGTCGATGATCGTCGCGGAGCGGGTGGCCGAGGAGCGCGGGGCGCGGCTCGTGCTCCCGCTCGCCGGCGGCATCCCCGCCGGCCCGCCGCTGAGGGCCGCGGGCGGCTTCCAGCGCGGCAACTTCGCGCTCGCCGCCGCCGCGGCCGAGGCATTCCTCGGCCGCGCGCTCGACCCGGAGGCCGTCGAGCGCGCCGCGGCCGAGACCGGTCGTTCCGGGCCGCCTCGAGGTGATCTCGGAGCGCCCGCTGACCGTGCTCGACGGTGCACACAACCCGTCGGGCGCCCACGCGCTCGCGGAGTCGCTCGACGACGTGCTCGGCGAGCGGCGCCCGCGCGTGGCGGTGATTGGCGTGCTCGACGACAAGGACGCCGCCGGGATGCTCGGCGAGCTGCTGCCGCGCGTCGACCGTGTCGTCTTCACCCGCTCGCACAACCCGCGCTCGCTCTCGCCCGCGACCCTCACGACGCTCGAGGAGCAGGTGGGCGGCCCGCCGGCCGAGACCGTGGCCGATCCTCGCGCCGCGCTTGCCCGGGCGCGCGAGCTGGCGGGGCCGGGCGGGAGCGTGATCGCGACGGGCTCGATCTACCTCGTGGCGGACCTCGTGCGCGACGCCGCGGACGCCAGGGCGTCCACGCTCTGACTCAGCCCGCGCCCGCCAGCGCGGCGACCGCCTCCCGGTCGAGCGGATCGACCCGTTCGAGGCCGGGCACTCGATCGAAGTCCGTGTCGGCGCTCGCGATCACCGTCACGCCGCGGTTGAGGGCCACGGCGGCGTGCAGCGCGTCGCGCATGGGGAGCGACTCGTCGGCAGCGAACGCCGACAGGGCCCGCTCGAGGTCCTCGGGCTCGACCGGATGGACGACGCAGGTCCGCGCGGCACGGCGCGCCACCTCGACCGCGTCTGCGCGGCGGCCGCTCCTGCGAGCGCGAACGTGCGCGACCTCCTGCAGCGCCTCGACGCTCGTCTCTGCGCGGAGGGCCCCCTGCTGAACGTGCTCGAAGAGCTCCCGGCAGGCATCTCGGAGCGGGTGATCGGTACCGGTCGCGTACAGGAAGACGTTGCTGTCGAAGAAGACGCGGCTCACAGGCGTTCGTAGCCCGCCTCCACGTCCGCCTCGACCTCGCGCCAGGAGCCCGGGTCCACGGGGGGCGCGTCGAGGAACGACGCGACCGCTCGCGCCGTTCGGTCCGGGTCCTGGTCGAGCTCGCGGTCGATCGCCGACCGGATAACCGCCGCGACCGACGTGCCACCGCGCCGCGCGCGCTCCTCCAACAGGCGATAGCGGCGCTCGTCCAGCAGGATCTGGGTGCGGCGATCGAGTGGTATGCACATGACATTAGCATGTGCATGTCTCGGGGACGAGCCGGCGGATGCGGCCCTCGGCCAGCGGCAGCAGCCGAGGGACGTTCTCGCCCTTCCCGTGGCGCCCGCCGCCTGGTCTCGAGGGCGAGCCGCAGCGTCGCTGCCGCCTCCGCCACGTCGATCTCGTCCGCCACAAGATCGTCGCCCTCCTCGGCGAAGTCGCTGAACAGGTCGTCGAGCGCCCGCACGAGACCGAGATGCTTGAGCGCTGACCCCTCGTCGACGAAGGCGACCAGCGCGTGCCCGCCGCCGCCGGGATAGGAGAAGCCGACTCCCATGACCAACTCGCGCGAGCGCTCCCCGGTCCGCAGGATCAGCGCGCGCGTGGCCCGCGCGGCGCCGACCTCTCCCGCCCAGCCGGGGTCCTCGATGCCGCGGCGACGCAGGCGCTCGGCGGCCGCTTCGGCCGCCGAGCCAAAGCGCTCGGAGCCCACGGCCGCGAGGGCTCGCAGAGCTGCGAGCCCGCCGTTGCCCCCTGCGGCCTCGAGCCGGTCGACGAGCGCCAGGCCGAACAGGCCCTCTCGGTCGAGTGGATCGGGATCCGGATCCGGCTCCCACATGGAGGCGATCGCGGACGCCCATTGCTCCGCCATGATCGCGTCGGGCTGCGCGGGCGCGTCCACGAGGGCCGCCTCCGCGGTCCCTTCAACCGCCTCGCGCAGGCCCGGGACCGCATCGATCTCGCATTCCTGTCTCGTCATGCGGGCAACGTAGGCCCGGGCGGCGCACGTCTCTACGCGCGCGTGTGACGAATGTGCAAATTCTCTGCGACGTCTCAAATCGGGCGCCGATTCGGCCTCCGCGTGCCTAGGATGTCCCCTCGATGGACGGCGACGGACCCAGATTCGGTGCGATGATCGGCCTGGTGGCGATCGTCGTCGCCACCGTGATCCTGGTCTTCTTCGGGATCGGCTACGCGCTGGGCCGCGTATTCCTGTAGGTGCCACCGTTACACTCGCGCGTTCAATGAGCCCTCTCGCCGTCTTCGGCATCGAGAACGACGGGCTGAACCTCGCGGTCAACCTGCTCATCCTGTTCCTGGTGGTGATCTGGCTGGCGCTCGTCTACTGGACGTTCGCCGACGCCCGCCGCCGGATCGCGGATGCGATGCTGGTCGGCTGCGCGACGGCCGCGTCCCTGTTTCCGTTCATCGGCACGATCGTCTACCTGATCGTGCGCCCGCCCGAGTACCTCGAGGACGTGCGCGAGCGCGAGCTCGAGATCGCGGCCGCCGAGGCGAGGCTGAACTCGTTCGACCACCTCCACTGCCAGTACTGCGGCTTCGAGGTCGAGAAGGAGTTCCTGCGCTGCCCGAGCTGCCTGCGCCGGCTCAAGGAGCCCTGCGGAGTCTGCGGCAAGCCGCTCGACTCACGCTGGAAGATCTGCCCGTACTGCGAGGCCGAGGTCGGTCAGGTTGCGCCCGAGACCCGGCGACGCGCGCGCAGGCCGGCCGCCGCCAGTGCGGCGGCGCCGAGCGCGGCGCGCCAGGCGTCCGCGGCCCGCAAGCCCGCGCGCGCCCCGCGCCCCGCCGACGGCCCGACCGCCGCGGAGGCGCCCGCGCGCGCCCGCCGCGATCGCCCGCAGTCCGCGGGCTGAACCGAACCAGAACGAGGAGGACCCATGGACCGGACCCTGATCCTGGTGAAGCCGGACGCCTTCGAGCGCCGCCTCACCGGCGAGATCATCGCCCGCTTCGAGCGCAAGGGCCTGACGATCGTCGCGATGAAGCACATGCTCGTCGAGCGGGAGCTTGCCGAGCAGCACTACGACGAGCACAGCGAGAAGCCCTTCTTCGAGGAGCTCGTGAACTTCATAACCAGCGGCCACCTGGTGGCGGTCGTCTTCGAGGGCCACGAGGCGGTTGTGGCGGCACGCCAGGTGATCGGAGCGACAAATCCGCTCGAGTCGAGCCCGGGCTCGATCCGCGGCGACTTCGGCCTCGAGGTGCAGACGAACCTCGTGCACGGCTCGGACTCGAACGAGTCCGCGGCGCGCGAGGCGGCGCTCTTCTTCCCCGAGCTTCAGGGCTGACCGCCCGCGTGCTGGTGCTCGCCTCGCGCTCGCCGCGGCGGCGCGCGATCCTCGAGCAGCTCGGCATACCGTTCCTCGCGGTCGCGCCCGACGTGGAGGAGCTCGAGGAGGGGCGGCCGGCGGAGCTCGTGGTCGAGAACGCGCTGCGCAAGGCCCGCGCGGTCGAGGGCGATCCCGTCCTCGGCGTCGACACCGAGGTGGTGGCCGGCGAGCGGGTCTACGGCAAGCCGGGCGACGCGGCCGAGGCGAGGGCGATGCTGCAGCGGCTCGCCGGCCGCGAGCACGAGGTGATGAGCGGAGTGGCGCTGCGCGCAGGGGGCGGCGAGCGGACGGCGCTCGCGGTCACGCGCGTCCGCTTCCGCGAGCTCGACGACGCGGCGATCGACTGGTACATCGGGCAGGAGGAGTGGGCGGACGCCGCGGGCGGCTATCAGATCCAGGGTCGCGGGGCCGCGCTCGTCGAGGGCATCGAGGGCGACTACCTGAACGTGGTCGGCCTGCCGGTGGCGACCCTGCTCGCGCTCGCGCCGGATCTGCTCGGCCTGTGAGCCACCTCACACTGGCCGCCTCGGCGAAGCGAGAGGCTGGCGGCCATGGAGATCATCGTCGTGTGCGTCGTCATGCTGGTCGGGGTCATCTACGGGTACTTCACCGTGGAGGGAAGCGGAATCGCGGAGCACCCCTACGGCGACATGCACGGCGGCGCGCCGGGTGCCTTCGCTCCCGCGAGCGCCGCCGGCCGCGACGAGACGGTCTCGATGCGCAACTGGTCGCGCGGGACGCGCTGACCCTGGGGAGGGCCCGAGGCCGCCGGTCGCAGGGCTCCGTTCGAGCGAGAGCCAGGCGCGGCCGCTAGACTCGCGCATCTGTCGGGCGCGGCGGCGTAGCCGCCTGCAGGCCGGGCTTCAAGCAGTCCATGCTGCCGCCTCGGCGCCTATCCTCCCCACACAGCGCGAATGGGCTTTTTCTCCTACCTCACCGGTATGGGCGGCCGCGACATGGCCGTCGATCTCGGGACCGCAAACACGCTCGTGTACGTGCGCGGGCGCGGCATCGTGCTCTCCGAGCCCTCGGTCGTCGCGATCGACTCGCGCACGGCTGAGGTGCACGCTGTCGGGATCGAGGCCAAGCGCATGCTCGGGCGCACGCCCGGCACGATCCAGGCGATCCGCCCGCTCAAGGACGGCGTGATCGCCGACTTCGACGTGACGGAGCAGATGCTGCGCCACTTCATCCAGAAGGTTCACCAGAACCGCTGGGCGCACCCGCGCGTCGTCGTCTGCGTGCCGAGCGGCGTGACCGGGGTGGAGAAGCGCGCGGTCGAGGAGGCCTGCCTGTCGGCCGGCGCCCGCCAGGCCTACCTGATCGAGGAGCCGATGGCAGCCGCGATCGGCGCCGGGCTCCCGGTGGGCGAGCCGACGGGCAACATGGTCGTCGACATCGGCGGCGGAACGAGCGAGGTTGCGGTGATCTCGCTCGGCGGAATCGTTGTGTCGCAGTCGATCCGGATCGGCGGCGACGAGCTCGACGAGGCGATCATCAACTACGTCAAGCGCGAGTACAAGCTGATGATCGGGCAGCAGACCTCGGAGGAGGTCAAGCTCGAGATCGGCTCGGCCTTCCCGCTCGAGGAGGAGGTCCAGGCGGAGATCCGCGGGCGCGATCTGGTCTCGGGCCTCCCCAAGACGATCGTGCTCACGAGCGAAGAGGTCCGGATGGCGCTCGAGGAGCCGCTCCAGCAGATCATCGACGCGGTCAAGGAGACCCTCGACCGCACCCCGCCGGAGCTGGCGAGCGACATCATGGACCGCGGCATCATGCTCGCCGGCGGCGGCGCGCTCCTGCAGGGGCTCGACGAGCGGCTGCGCGACGAGACGCAGATGCCGGCTCACCTCGCCGAATCCCCGCTGACGTGCGTGGCAGTCGGCTCGGGACGCAGCCTCGAGGAGTTCGAGGCAATCCACCGCAGCAACCGGAATTCCCGAACGAGCCGGCGGCGGTAAGCCCCGCGGCCCCCGAGGGCTCGAGAGGTGCACGACAGCAAGCTCATCCGCAGGCGGCGGGCAGCGCTCGCCGTCTTCATCGCCCTGTCGATCGTCATCCTCACGGCGTACTTCGGCGAGTCGGGTGGCGGCTTCTTCCACAGCCTCCAGCGCGGCGCCCAGGAGGCGTTCGCGCCGATCGAGACCGGGACGAGCCGAGCGCTCAAGCCGCTGCGCGACCTCGTGGGCTGGACGGGCGACACGTTCGAGGCCAAGGGCGAGAACGAGGACCTGCGCCGCGAGGTCGACCGCCTGAGCGCACAGCTCGCCAAGGCGCGCACGGCCGAGCGCGACGCCGAGCAGCTCAAGGGCCTCGTCGGCCTGCGTGACTTCGAGGGCTTCCCGCAGGGCACCGAGCCGGTTGCCGCGCGCACGATCGCGCGCTCGTCGTCGGTCTGGTGGTCGAGCCTCAAGATCGACAAGGGCTCGAGCGACGGCATCGAGCTCGACCAGCCGGTGATCGCCTCGGGAGGCGACCCCGACGCGAGCATCTCGGGCGGGCTCATCGGCAAGATCACGAGCGTGACCGGCGGCACCGCCGAGGTCACGCTGATCACGGACGCCTCGATCGGCGTCGGCGCGCAGGTGATGCCGCGCGGCGCCGCGGGCGTGGTCCGGCCGAACGTGGGCGATCCGCGCGACCTGCTGCTCGACCTCGTCCACGGCGGGCGGGTGACGGACAACTCGATCGTCGTCACCTCGGGCTTCAAGACCGAGGAGGCCGAGTCGCTGTTCCCGCGCGGGATCCCGATCGGCCGCGTCACGGACGTCGACCTCGACGAGGTCGAGATCTACCAGCGCGTGCACCTGAAGCCCTACGCGGACCTGAAGTCGGTCGACATCGTGCAGGTGCTCACGCGCCGCGGCGCGAGTCAGGCCGCCGGGGTGTTCACACCGTGATCGTCACGCCCGGAGCCGTGGCCCGCACCGCGCTGCTGCTGCTGGCGGCGGTGATCCTGCAGCTCTCCTTCTTCAGCCAGATCGGCTTCTTCGGCGGGCACTTCGACCTCGTCGTGCTCGTGGTCGCCGCGGTCGCGTACTACGCGGGCGCGGTGCCCGGCTGCGCGATCGGCTTCTGCGCCGGCTTCCTGCTCGACCTCGCGAGCGGCGCGACGATGGGCGTCTCGTCGCTGATCCTGACGGCGGTCGGCTACGGCGTCGGGCGCTTCCGCGAGATCCGCGATCCGAGCCACGGCCTGCTGCCGTTGCTGGTGGGTGCGCTCGCGACGGCCGCCTTCGTCCTGGCATTCGCCGCCGTTTCGTTCATGCTCGAGGTCGGTGCGACCGTCAGCGTGCTCGTGATCCGCGAGATGTTCGTCAGCGTGCTGCTGAACGCTCTGCTCGCGCTGCCCGTGTTCGTGCTCGTGCGCAAGCTGATGCGCCCCGTCCTCGCCGTCGACCCGCTCGAGCTGCGCCGCCGCCGGCGCGGCCCGCGCGAGGCGGGCCCGCTCGGGCTGCGCGGGCTCGAGGTGTAGGCGCGGATGTATCTCGACAACGAGCGCAGGCCGACCCTCACCCCGCAGCTCGCCTTCCGCGTGGCCGTGCTCGGCGGCGTCGCGCTGATGGCGTTCGCCGTCATCTTCTTCCGGCTCTGGTACCTGCAGGTGCTCTCGGGCACCGAGTACAGGCAGCAGGCGAAGGGCAACGTGATCCGCGAGATCAAGGTGCAGGCGCCGCGCGGCCAGATCGTCGACCGAAACGGCGCCGTGCTCGTGGACAACCGCAACGGCCTCGCACTCGTGGTCAAGCCGGACGCGCTGCCCGAGGACGCCGGCGACCGGCGCGAGGTCTACGAGCGGCTCGGCGAGATCCTCGACATGAAGTCCGGCCGCATCGAGCGGCGCGCGGAGCGCGACCTGAAGGCGCTCCCGTACTCCTCCGCGACCGTCAGGCAGGACGTCACCGCCGAGGTGGCGGCCTACGTGCTCGAGCGCCAGGACCAGTTCCCGGGTGTCGACGTCGAGCAGCAGTTCGTGCGCAAGTACCCGCACGGCGAGACCGGCGCTCACCTGTTCGGCACCGTCGGCGAGGTGACCGAGGAGCAGCTCGCCGACTCGCGCTACAACGGCGTCGAGCTCGGCGACCGCATCGGCCAGAGCGGCATCGAGGCGCAGTACGACCGCTTCCTGCGCGGCAGGAACGGCGCCTCGCGGGTGCAGGTCGACGCGTTCGGCAACATCATCCGCGACCTCGCGACGAAGCGCCCCAAGCAGGGCCGGCAGCTCCGCCTGTCGCTCGACCTCGACGTCCAGGAGGCGGGCCAGCAGGCGCTCGCGGGCGGCACGGGCCGCGGGGCCTTCGCGGTCATGGACGTGAACAGCGGCGAGGTGGTGGCGCTCGGCTCGCAGCCCTCGTTCGACCCGAACATCTTTACGAAGCCGGTGCCCGAGAAGGTCTACGCGCGCCTCCAGAACGAGGACCTCGGCGCGCCGATCTTCAACCGCGCGACCCAGGGCGGCTATCCCACGGGCTCGACGTTCAAGCTCGTGACCGCCGTGGCGGCGCTCGAGGAGGGCGTGATCACGCCCGAGGAGATCGTCAACGACGGCGGCGTGCTCACGGTCGGCGACGCAGGAGTTCAAGAACGCGGGCGACGCCGTCAACGGCCCGATCGACATGCGCACGGCGCTCACCGTGTCGAGCGACGTCTACTTCTACAAGCTCGGCATGGAGCTCGACTCGCACGGCGACAGGCTCGGCCTGCAGCGCTGGGCGCGTCGCCTCGGGGTCGGGCACAAGACGGGAATCGACCTGCCGGACGAGCTGCCCGGGCGCATCCCGACGCCCGCCTGGCGCAACGCCGGGAACCGTGCCTTCAACCGCTGCGTCGATCGCAAGAAGCCCACTGATGCCGAGATCAGCGAGGGCATCTGCGGCTTCTTCGACCGGCCCTGGTCGGTGG
The DNA here is from genome assembly GCA_963808775.1 of uncultured Thermoleophilaceae bacterium. Taxonomy (GTDB): domain Bacteria; phylum Actinomycetota; class Thermoleophilia; order Solirubrobacterales; family Thermoleophilaceae; genus JACVRW01. The sequence goes on along the minus strand of CAWEGR010000003.1, from coordinate 324,663 downwards.
GCGACAACATCAACCTGTCGGTCGGGCAGGGCGACATCGCGGCCAACCCGCTGCAGATGGCGGTGGCCTACGCCACCGTCGCGAACGGCGGCAAGGTCCTGCGGCCGCGGCTCGGGCTGCGGATCGAGGACTCGAGCGGGCGCGTGATCCAGGAGCTCGAGGCGCCCACGGCGCGCAGGGTCAAGCATCGACCCGGCCCACCGGCAGGCGATACTCGACGGCATCTTCGGCGCGGCCAACGACGGGAACGGCACCTCGACCTCGGTGTTCGAGGGCTTCCCGATCCAGGTCGCGGGCAAGACCGGCACGGCCGAGAAGGGCCTGTTCCGGCCCGACCAGTCGTGGTACGTGGCGCTCGCGCCCTACCCGAACCCCAGGTACGTGGTCGCCGTGACCGACGAGGCCGGTGGCTTCGGCGCCGAGACGGCCGCGCCGATGGCGCGCCGGATCATCGCCGAGCTGTTCGACATCGACGAGAACACGCTGGTGGCAGGCGGGGCGGCGCCCGACTGATGAACGCCTCGGCCAGCTCCCCGGTGCGTGACTTCCGCGATGCGGGGGTGCGCGTGCTGCGCCTCGACCCGCTGATGCTGCTCGCGACGCTCGGCATCGTCGCCGCGAGCATCTACACGATCGCGACGGCGACCCAGGACGACATCCCGGGCAGCCCGAACTACTTCGTCTACAGGCAGGCGGCCTACGCGGGCGTCGGCCTCGTGCTGATGCTGCTGCTGTCCCGCTTCGACTACTCGCGCCTGCGCGAGTGGAAGATCGGGCTCTACAGCTTCCTGATCGCCTCGATCATGCTGGTCTACGCGCTGGGGTTCTCCGCGCGCGGCTCGCGGCGGGCGATCGAGTTCCCCTTCTTCAACTTCCAGGCGTCCGAGCTCGGCAAGCTGCTGCTCGCCGTGACGCTGGCGGCGTTCCTCGTCGACCGCATGCGGCGCCTGACCGATCGCGAGACCACCAGCCGCGTGGTGCTGCTGGGGCTGATCCCGGCCATGCTCGTGATCGCCCAGCCTGACCTCGGCTCGGGGCTCGTCTACCTGGCGATTCTCGTGACCGTCCTGTTCGTGGGCGGCACGCCCTGGACGCACCTCGCGGGCCTCGGAGCGCTCGCCGTGGTGGCGACCCTGATCGTGCTCGTCGCGGCGCCGGCGGCCGGGGTCGAGGTCCTCAAGCCGTACCAGATGGATCGCCTCACGGCCTTCCTCAACCCGACGTCCGATCCGTCGGAGGAGGGCTACCAGATCGATCAGTCGCTGACCGCCATCGGTTCCGGGGGGAAGACCGGGCGCGGCGACGACGCGACGCAGACGAGGCTCGACTTCCTGCCCGAACACCACACCGACTTCGTGTTCAGCGTGGTCGGCGAGGAGTTCGGTTTCGTCGGGGCAGCACTCGTGCTGTCCCTGTTCGCCCTGTTGATCTGGAGGGCGCTCAGAACACTCACGATGGCGAAGAACTTCTACGGCGCGCTCGTCGCGGCGGGCATAGCTGCCATGCTTATGTTCCAAGTTTTCGTGAACGTGGGCATGACGATCGGAATCATGCCCATCACCGGCATCCCACTGCCGCTCATGAGTTATGGCGGCTCGTCGGTAATCACGACATTGATGGCCATAGGAGTGCTCCAGTCGATCCACGCGCAGGCGCGCGAGACGGCCGGGTCCAAGCCCACGGGGCTCCTGTGAAGAACATGAGAGGAACTTCCTTTGAAAAAGCAGTTGCTCGTCACGGTGGACCGTGGCGAAACAAGAGTCGCGATCCTGGAGTCGGAAGGCTCCGACGGGGGTCGCAATAGAAGGGGCGGCGGAGGCAAGCCGAAGGAGGCCGACTGGCGCGTCGCCGAGATCTACCTCGAGCGAAGAGGCAACCGCTCGATCGTCGGCAACGTCTACAAGGGCAAGGTCGACAACGTCCTGCCCGGCCTCGAGGCCGCCTTCGTGGACATCGGCCTCGACAAGAACGGATTCCTGCACGCTGACGACGTCGTCTTTCCCGGCGTCGAGGTGGCCCGGCGCGGCCGCTCCGGCAAGGCCGGCAAGGGCAAGCGCATCACGGAGCTGCTCAAGCCGGGGCAGGAGATCCTGGTGCAGGCGATCAAGGATCCGCTGAAGACGAAGGGCCCGCGGCTTTCGATGCAGCTCTCGATCGCGGGCCGCTACCTCGTCTACGTGCCGCAGGGAAGCGGCGTCGGCGTCTCGCGCCGGCTCGAGGACAAGGAGCGCGACCGCGTGCGGCGGGCCGCCGGCAAGGCGGACCTCGGAGACGGCGGGGTGATCGTCCGCACCGCGGCGCAGGGCGCGACGAAGGAGGAGTTCGAGCGCGAGATCAAGTACCTGCACAAGCTCCATGAGGTGCTCCAGGAGCGCGCGGCGTCGACGCAGGCGCCGGAGATGGTGTTCCAGGAGGCCGACCTGTCGGTGCGGGTGGCGCGCGACATCTTCTCGGGCGAGTTCGAGAAGGCGATCGTCGACGAGCGCAAGCAGCACCACCGGCTCGAGTCGTTCTTCAACAGGACGGCGCCGGAGCTGCTCGAGCGGCTCGAGTTCTACGACGACAAGGAGGAGCCGCTCTTCGAGCGCTACAACGTCGAGGACGCGATCCAGTCCGTCCTGAAGCGCCGTGTCGACCTGCCGAGCGGCGGCTACCTGATGATCGACTACGCCGAGGCGATGACGGTGATCGACATCAACTCGGGGTCGTTCACCGGCCGCGGCAAGGGCGCCAAGCTCGAGGACACGATCACGAAGACGAACCTCGAGGCGGCCGACGAGGTCGTGCGCCAGCTGCGGCTGCGCGACATCGGCGGCATCATCGTCATCGACTTCATCGACATGTCGCGCGCGCGCAACCGCGACGCGGTGTTGAAGACGCTGCGCAAGGCGCTCGACGAGGACCGCACGAAGACGTACGTCGTCGAGATCTCGCCGCTCGGGCTGGTCGAGATGACCCGCCAGAACGTGACGGACGGCGTGCGGGAGATCCTCACGAAGACGTGCCCGACCTGCGACGGCGAGGCCGTCGTGCTGTCCGAGGAGACGGTCGCGATCGAGGTCGACCGCTGGCTGCGCGACCTCGCGGTCGAGCGGCCGGAGCCGCCCGCCTTCCTGATCCGAGTCAACCCGAAGGTCGCCGGGATTCTGGTGGGCGGCCAGGGCGTCGAGGGCCCGATCCACGAGATCGAGGCGGAGACCGGCAAGCACTTTCACTTCGAGGGGACCGAGGCGCTGCCGATCGACTTCTTCGAGGTGGTGCTCGAGGGCACGCGCGACGAGGTCGAGCAGCGGGCGCTGCCGTTCCGCGAGGGCGAGGAGGTGCTCGTCCACATCGAGGAGCCGCACATGTACAACGACGACGACGCCGTCGCGAAGCTCGACGGCTACGTCGTATCGGTGTTCGGGGCGGCCCCGCTCGTGGGCGAGAAGACCCTCGTGCGGATCGAGAAGGTCGGCCGCAGCGCCGCCCAGGCCTCGCTGGTCGACCCGCCCGAGGGCGTGGTGGCCACCTCGGCCGACGCCGAGGCCGCGAACGGAGGGCGCCGGCGCCGCCGGGGCCGCCGGGGCGGCCGCGGCCGGCGCAAGAAGGCCGAGGCGGCTTCGTCGGACTAGCGGCCGGCCGCCCGCGGGCGGTTACGCCCGCGCGCGGCGCGTAGCCGCGGAGAGCGTCTTCACGACGTAGATCACAGCCAGCACGAAGAAGGCGGCGCCGACGACGGCGCGCACCTGATCCTCCTCGACGGGAGCCCGCTTTGCGACGGGCCGGGAGATTCCGTCCGCCACCTTCTCGCGCCAGCCCTGGAGGCCCGTCTGCCCGATTTCAGTTGCAGTGGTCATGGGCATCTCCTGCCCGGGCGGCCGCCCGGCACTCATGCATTAGGTTCCGGCGATGGCCGATGAGCGCCCGCCCGGCTTCCTGACCGAGGACCTCGAGCTGCGAGTCACGGGTGGCCCGCCGCGCTACCGGTCGAAGACCGATCGGCCTGTCGAGTACATCGCGATTGCCGACACGCGGGACGCCGTGATCGGCCACATCTACGCCAACGATGACGACGACGCCGCGGGCTGGCACCCCCGCTCCGGCGCCGAGCCCGAGGCCCTGAATCTCGCCGCTCCCTGGGTCCGGATGCTCCACGACGCCAAGGCCCGGGGCCTCACTCCCACGGCAGCGCTCGACGAGCTCGTGGCCCGCGGAACCGACCGCGAGGCGAACCCGCGCAGCAGGGTCGCCCACGCGCGCCGGAGCGCCGCCGGCATCGCGGCGCTCGCGGAGCTCTGACGCTCAGGGCAGGGCCACGTACTGCGACAGGAACGCCCGCGCCGACTCCGTGTCGAGGCGGTAGACCACGTTCGTCGAGCGGCAGACCGAGTCGCCCGTGATCGTGATCGCGGCGATCACATCGCTGTCATCGAGGAAGTTGGGGCCGCCCGAGTCGCCGTAGCAGGTGCCGCCGTTGCCGGTGGCCGGGTTCATCGAGATGCGCAGCCAGCTCGGGTTGATCGAGTTGAGCGTGCCCGTGGCCCTCATGCGCACGTCGTCGTAGAGGAACTCGCGCGGTCCGTGGCCCTTCGTCACCTCGTACGAGCCGTAGCCCACGGATGTGAACGTCTGCGAGCCGGACAGGTCCGACAGCGAATCGGCCTCCGGCAGCAGGGCGGGCTCGATGCCGCGCACCGGCTGGTCGAGCACCACGACCGCGATGTCGTGGGGATCGCTCTGCGACTGGTTGTAGAGCGGATCCGCCTCGAAGGTGCCGGTGTAGAGCCTGTCGCCCTCCTCGTAGGCGGTGTCGAAGGTCACCGCCACCTGCTCCCCGTCCTCTCCGCAGTGGGCGGCGGTGAGGAAGACCGTCGGCGAGATCAGCGTGCCGGAGCAATAGATCCAGGTGCCGTCCGGGTACTGCTCGTCGGCCACGAGCCCGCCGACGTTCGGATGGTCCCCGCCGTCGGGCACGCCGAACGTGATCGCGCCGGCGGGGGACGCAACGGCGAGGGCGGCGGACAGGACGGCGAGAGCAATGAGACGGCGCAACGGATCCTCCAGCTTCGGATACGGTCGCGCCATGCATACCCGCGCCCTCACACGCATAGTCCTCGCGGCCGTCGCCCTGATCGCGCTGGCCGTCCCCGCGGCAGCCGACGCGAAGAAGCCGAAGCGCCAGGGACCGAACAAGGAGTCGAACCCTCTCGTCATCGGCCACCGGGGCGCGAGCGGCCTCCTGCCCGAGCACACGCTCGAGTCGTACCGCCTCGCGATCAAGCTGGGCGCGGACTACATCGAGCCCGACCTCGTGGCCACGAAGGACGGCGTGCTGATCGCGCGGCACGAGCCGGACATCACGAACAGCACGGACGTCGCCGAACATCCCGAGTTCGCGGACCGCAAGACCACCAAGATGGTGGACGGCGTTCCGACCACGGGCTGGTTCGCCTCGGACTTCACGCTCGAGGAGATCAAGACGCTCGGCGCGAAGCAGACGCGCGCGGGCCGCCCGACCGAGTTCGACGGCGAGTTCGAGATCCCGACCTTCCAGGAGGTCATCGACCTCGCGAAGCGCGGGTCGCGCGGCAACGTGAGGCGCGGCAAGGGAGCCCGCGGCCACCTGCGGGTCGGCATCTATCCCGAGACCAAGCACCCGACCTTCCACCAGGACCTCGGCCTGCCGCTCGAGGAGCGGCTCGTCAAGGCCCTGAAGCGGAACGGGCTCAACCGCAAGAACGCGCCGGTCTTCATCCAGTCCTTCGAGCAGGCGAACCTCAAGCAGCTCAACGGGATGACGAAGGTGCGGCTCGTGCAGCTCGTCGACGCCAACGACACCGACGCCAACGGCGATCCCACCTACGCCCCGCCGTTCGACCGGCCGTACGACTGGACGGTCTCCGGCCGCACCGACCTGTTCAGCTACTTCGCGACCGACGCCGGCCTCGCCGAGATCAAGACGTACGCGGACGGCATCGGCCCGTGGAAGGTGTACATCGTCGGCACGGACCCGGCGGGCAACATCAAGAAGACGACCGACCTCGTCGACCGCGCCCACGAGCACGGGCTCCTCATCCACACCTGGACGTTCAGGGACGACGCGTTCCCGTCGGGATACGCCGGCGGCCCGATCGAGGAGTACCTGACGTTCTTCCGGCTCGGGGTCGACGGCGTGTTCTCGGACTTCCCGGGCACGGCCTGGGCGGCCCGCGAGATCTTCAGGGGGCCCTGAGCAGGCCGGCCTCCAGCTGCTCCGCCAGCCAGCGCTCGTACCGGCGCGGCGTCCAGCCGCGATCGCGGACGAGCGCCAGGTACGTGCGCTCGCTGGCGAGCGTCCAGATGACGTCTGCAGCCTCGCGGCTCCTCAGGCCGGGCCGCAGCTGCCCCGCCCGCTGCAGGCTGCGGGCGAGCCGGGTCTGCGTCTCGTAGCGCCGGCCGTCGTGCTCGGCCAGCAGCTCGGTCGCCTCCGGGTCGGAGCCCGCGGCCGCCTCGAGCTGGGCGAACACGGCCGCCTCGCGCTCGCAGATCCGGCGGTGTAGGCGGACGAACGCCGCCAGCTTGCGGCCGGCATCCGGCTCCCGCTCCATCGCCTGCCAGTCGGCGCGCGCCGCGAGCGGCGCCTCCGCGTCGTCGCCCGCGCACGGTCAGGTCGACCACGGCGCGCAGGATGCCCGCCTTGCTGCGCAGGCTCGCGTAGACCGTCGGGACGGCCACGCCGGCCTCGTCGGCGATCGCGCTGATCGTCGTGGACGAGTACCCGTCCCGCACGAACAGGGTGGCGGCGGCGTCGACGATGCGCCGGCGGGAGGCCTGTGCCTGGCGAGCTCGGCCCGTGCTGTCATACGTGCGTGGCGTATAGTCCACTCTATCGAATAGAGGAGACTGCATGGAATATCTGCGATTCGGCGAAGTCGAGATCGTCGTCAAGGCGTCCGGTGAGGAAACGGGCGGCGCCTTGGCGGTGTTCGAGGAGAACGAGCCCGTCGACACGGGACTGCACGTCCACGAGCGCGAGGACGAGCTCTTCTACGTGCTCGACGGCGAGCACGTGTTCACGGTCGGCGACACGGAGCATCACGCCGGGCCCGGCGATCTCGTCTTTGCCCCGCGTGGGGTGCCGCACGCGCAGCGGCGCGTGGTGCCGCGCACCGGACGCACGCTCGTGTTGACGGCGCCCGCCGGCCTCGAGGGGTTCTTCCGCGAGCTGGCAGACGCCGAGCGCGCGGGCGTCCTCGGACCCGACGCCTACGACCGCGCGTCGCGCAACTACGGCATCACGTGGCTCGAGAGCCCGTGAACACCGGGGCGAGCGTCTCGCCGACGAGCGCGACCGCCTCCGGATCGTGGGCGTCCGGCATCCGGATCGTGAGACCCTCGATGCCCACCTCGCGGTAGGACTCCGCCAGCTCGCGGATCCGGTCGGGCGTCCCCACCGTGAAGCTCGCCACGCGCTCCTCGGGGACGCCGAGATCGCGCATCAGGTCGAGCTTCGCGCGCGCGGCCTCCTCCGTCTCGCCGATCGCGATGGTCGCCATCGTCGTCTTCGTGATCTCGGCGGGGTCGCGGCCCAGTCTCTCGCAGTGCTCCTCGAGCACGTCGAGCAGGTGGCGCACCCGCGCGGGGTCGCCGAACACGTTGCAGCCGTCGGCGTACTGGGCGACCATCCGGAGGGTCTTCCGCTCGCCGCTGCCGCCGATCAGGATCGGGATGTCGCCGCGCACGGGCTTCGGGTTGTTGAGCGCTCCCGCCGCGGACTGACGGGTGCCGTCGACGGTCGCGCGCTCCTCCGTGAACATCGCGCGCGCGATCCGGAGGTGGTCCTCGAGGCGCTCGAAGCGCTCCTTGAGCGGCGGGAAGTCGAAGCCGTAGGCGCGGTGCTCGCCCTCGAACCAGGCGGCGCCGATGCCGTGGAACGCGCGCCCGCCGGAGATGATGTCGACGGTCGTCGTCACCTTCGCGTGCAGGGCGGGGTTGCGGTAGGTGACGCCGCCCACGAGCAGGCCCATGGCGATCGTGCTGGTGCGGGCGGCGATCCCGGCGAGGATCGTGTTGCCCTCGAGCATGAAGTTCTCCTCGGCGCCCACCGGCACGATCTGATGCAGGTGATCCATCACGCTGACCGCGGTGAAACCGGACTCCTCGGCGCTCGTCGCGATGTCCGCGATCTTGTCGAAGAGCTCGTCTGGCCCGACGCCCGGGTAGTTGAAGTTCGGCAGGTGCAGGTCGAGCTCGATCGGGACGCGCATGCCCCGGACGTTACTCAGGCGAGCAGGAGCTTCACGTCGGCCGCGCCGCGCAGCTCCGCCACGCGCTCGGCCTCCTCGGCGATCGTGCCGCGAGCCACCCGGCCGATCTTCTCGACGGCGATCTCGGCCGTGCCACCCCTCGCCTTCGCCTTCCATGTCCCGACGAGGCGCCCGTCCTTCAACACCGCGCCCGGGCTGGCCACGGGGCGGAACAGCCGCTTGCGGAGCGACTCGTCCGGCGCCAGCAGCGGCCGGTTCGGCTTCTGCAGGTAGGGGTCGCCCGCCGGGAGGAGCCGCACCCCCTCCGCAGCGGGCGGGGAGTCGAGTTCGCTCAGGTCGGACTTCAGCAGCCACGCGCCGTCGACCTCAGCGAGATCGCGCTCCACCTCGGCCCAGAGGCGGTCGGCCTGAGAACGCGTGACGCCGGCCCAGTCGGCGAACTCGCCGGGCCGGGCGGGACCGTAGAAGCCGAGGTAGCGGCGCAGGGCCTCGCTCGCGCGCGGAGAGCGCCCCGGCTTGCCCATCAGGTAGCGGCGCTCCGAGTCGAGCCGGACGCCCGCCTTCACCGTCGCGAAGCGCCACAGCATCGGTGCCACGTGATGGCTGCCGCAGCCTCGGCACCACGGCATCAGCTCGCCGCGAACCCGCGCGCGGAGCTCCTCGTGGAGCTCGACCTTGTTGAGCCTGCGTCCGCGCGCGAGTGCCTGCTTCGTGGCATCCGCCACCTCCTGGAGCGCGTCGCGGGCGGCCAGGTCGTGCTTCGCGAGCAGGCGCCTGACCTGCTGGCCCATCTGACGCGGCCAGCTCGCGTCGTCGCGGGCGAGCAGCGCCCGGCCCCAGAGAGCGTGGTCAGCGGGGCGGAGGGCGTGGATCGCTCCGCGAACCACGTGCGCGACCACGAGCTTGCCGGAGTCGGCGGCGGAGTCGTAGGCGTCGCGGGAGATGCTCTCGACCCGGGCCGCGAGTGCCAGCAGCGCCGCGTCGCGCGCGAAATCCGACGCCGGGCACGCCGCGACCTGCGCGATGCCGCTGCGCCGGCGGGCGGCGAGGCCCGAGCGCGCGAGGCGGAAGGCGAGCACCTGGTCGGCGTCCACGCGCCGCTCACCGACCGCTTCGCGTGGCATGGCCGGAGGATCTCAGCCGGGCGGGGCGCAGCCGGAGGTCCACCGCACGCGTGGGGTCCTCGGAGTCCGCGTGCACCCAATGCACGCGTTGGCCGCCCGGTCGATCGAACGCCCGCACGCCGTCCCCGAGCATGACCGGGGCCACGTGGACGCGAAGCTCGTCGATCAAGCCGCGGTCGAGGCACTGGCGGCCGATGTCGGCGCCGAAGATCACGACGTCCTTGTTCTCCGCAGCCGCGAGCGCCGTGTTGACGGCGTCGGCGATTCGTGACTCGATCAACCTGACCGACGGGTCCTTCACCTCGTCCCCCGGGCGGTGCGTGAGGACGAATATGGGCCCGCTCCACCGCCCGCCGTAGGGCGCCGCCTCGGGACGGCCCGCGAATTCGTCGTACCAGCGCCGGCCGGCGAGGATCGCGCCGGTCGACGCAGCCGTCTCGTCGACCACGCCTGGAGCGAACGAAACGTCCTCCAGCCAGTCCATGTCATGCCCGGGCCCGGCGATGAATCCGTCGAGGGACATCGTGAAGTGCCACACCACCTTGCCCGTCACCTGCTCCTCCTCGTTCCGTGCCACCCTCAGACGGGTGGGCCTACTCCCGGACTACTCCCTGCAGGCGGAAAGCTACGACGAGACGCGTGCAGCAAGCCCGTCCGTGCTTCGGCCATTGCGCGACGCGCTGAGCGGCGCGCCCGGAAACAGGCTCGCGGACGTGGGAGGGGGAACGGGCAACTACGCGCTCGCGCTGCGCGAGGAGGGCTGGGACCCGGTGGTCGTCGACCGCTCGCCCGCGATGCTCGCGCGCGCCGCGGCCAAGGGGCTCGAGACCGCGACGGCGGACGCTCAGGCCCTCCCGTTCGCCGACGAGAGCTTCGACGCCGTCCTGATGATCTCGATGCTGCATCACGTCGAGGACCGCGCCGCCGCGCTCGCCGAGGCGCGCCGGATCCTGCGTCGAGGCGGCCGCCTCGTGCTCAAGGGCTTTACGCGCGAGGACGCCGCCTCCCTCTGGATCGTCGACCTGTTCCCGAGCAGCCTCCCGTGGATGGAGGAGACGCACCCGCCACGGGAGGCGATCCTCGCGGAGCTCCCGGGCGCGCGTCTGATCCCGTTCGAGTTCGAGGACATGGTCGACGGATCGCTCGCCGCGCTGTCGGCCGATCCCAAGCGGGTGCTCGAGGCGGGCGAGATGGGCGCGACGAGCTATTTCGAGCGCCTCCGGCGCGACCACCCGGAGGAGCTGAGCGCCGGTCTCGAACGGCTGCGGCGTCAGATCGCCGAAGGGCGGGCTCCCCGCAGGCCGGGCACGGCCACCGTGCTGAGCTGGACGAAGCCCTAGCTCCCCCCGCCCGGGCCGAGCAGGTCCCAGCGATTTCCCGCGATGTCCTCGAACACCGCGACGCGCCCGTATGCCTCGTCGCGCGGCGCGCCGGCGAAGCGGACGCCCGCCGCCTCGAGCCGCCGGAACTCCGCGTCGAAATCGTCGACGCGCAGGAACAGGCCGACCCGTCCGGCGAACTGGCGCCCGACCGCCCGCCGCTGCGCGTCGCCATCCGCCCGCGCCAGCAGCACGCCCGTGCGCGCGCCGGGAGGCCGGACCACGACCCATCGCTTCGCGCGGCCGTCGTTCGTCAAGGCGGGCGAGTCCTCGGCGAGCTCGAAGCCGAGTGTGTCGACGAACCACTCGATCGCGGCGTCGTAGTCGTGGACGATGATCGCGAGCTGCTCGATGTGCATGGAGCCAGCATGGCGTGAGGCGGTTACCGTTTAGCGCGTGAGCACCGAGCAGCATCCCGTCGAGCTGATCATGGCGCGCGGCTTCATGACCCATCTCATGACGCCCGCGTTCCTTGTCGATGAGGAAGGAGTGCTTGTCTTCTACAACGATGCCGCCTCTGAGGTCCTCGGCCTGACCTTCGAGGAGGCCGGTCGCATGCCCGCCCGCGAGTGGGGTGCGCGCTTCGAGCCGCGCGGCCCCGAGGGCGAGACCCTGCCCGTCGAGGAGCTGCCCCTCTCGATCGCGCTCGAGAAGGAGCGGGCCGCGCACTCGCCGATGCGCATCACCTCCGCGTCCGGGGACACGCAGGACATCGAGGTCACGGCGTTCCCCGTGATCGGGCAGGCCGGCCTCTGCGGAGCGGTCGCGATCTTCTGGGACGGGCACTCCTGATGGAGATCAAGTTCTGGGGCACGCGAGGCTCGCTGCCGACACCCGGCGCGGACATGGTCCGCTACGGCGGGAACACCTCGTGCGTCCAGGTGACCCTGTCGGACGGGACCCACCTGATCCTCGACGCGGGAACCGGCATCCGCAACCTGCCGCCCTATCTCGGCACGGCGGGAGACCGGATCCACATCCTGCTCACCCACCTGCACCTGGACCACATCCAGGGCCTCCTGTTCTTCCCGCCGCTGTTCCGGCCCGAGGTAGAGGTCACGCTCTGGGGGCCGTCCGCGCCGGGCGCCTCGCTCGAGAGCCGCATCGGCCGCTACCTCTCGGCGCCGCTGACGCCGGTCGAGATCCGCGAGCTGCCCTGCCACCTCGACTTCCGCAACTGCCCGCGATCGAGCTGGAGCATCGGCTCCGCGGAGATCGTCGCCGAGGCCGTCACCCACCGCGGCCCGACGCTCGGCTTCCGGATCGAGGACGACGGCGCCTCGCTCTGCTACCTGCCCGACCACGAGCCCGCGATCGTCGGCTCGATCGACCAGCTGGAGCTCGAGTGGCTGTCGGGGTCAGCGCTCGCGCACGACGTCGACCTGCTGCTCCACGACGCCCAGTACACGGACGCCGAGTATGCGGCGCACCTCGGCTGGGGCCATTCGTCCGTGACGCACACGCTGCAGTTCGCCGAGCGCGTGCGCGCGCGCCGGACCCTGTTCTTCCATCACGACCCGTCGCACACGGATGACGAGCTCGACGAGATCCTGGAGGACGCCCGCGTTCGCTGGGCGGAGCGCGGCGGCGCCGAGGGAGCGATCGGCATGGCGGCGGAGGGCGTTGAGCTGACGGTGGACTCAGGCGTCGAGCAGGCGGCCGCGCAGGGCGGCGAGCTCCCTCTGCGCGAGGCCCGCGGCGCGTAGCCGCTCCTCGACGTCGAGCTCCCCGAGCAGCTCCACGATGACCGCCTCGGCGCTCGTGCCGCGCTCCTCGAGATAGGCGCGCAGGAGCGGCGCCTGGTCCTCCTCGCCGCGCGCCGCATAGCGTGCTGCAAGCCGCCCGTGGCTGAGCGCGTAGTCGGCCGCGATCTCCTCGGCGGGCACCTCGGCCAGGGCGAGCAGCAGCATCGTGACCTGCCCGCTCCGGTCGCGACCGCCCTCGCAGTGGAACGCGACCCCGCCGGGCTCGGCGTTCGCGATCGCCGCGAGCACGGCGGCGCTCCGCTCCGGGAAGCGCTCGATGTGCGGGCCGTAGTAGAGCGGCGTGCCGAACTGCGGCCCGGACGACCAGATGTCCCAGAAGTCGCGCTCCTCGCTCGCGTCGAGGGGCAGGTGCAGCGTCCTGACCTCGGCCGGCCGCTGCGCGACGTCGGGGCCGAGCTCGTCGCGGTTGCGCAGGTCGATCACCGTGCGCACGCCGTGCGCGAGCGCGGCGCGCCAGCCGGCCTCGGTGAGCCCGCTCAGGGCATCGGCCCGGACGAACGCGCCGTGCCGGGTCGCCCCGCCGGCGCCCGACGGCAGGCCGCCGAGATCGCGTGCGTTGAAGCAGCCGTCCCACTCGAGATCCCGGGTCGGGGGATACTTCGCGCCGGTGTCACAGGAGCACGTCGACAAGACGAGGGCGTTCATCGAGAACTACAACCGGCGCGACTTCGATGCGGCGGTCCGGGACTTCCACGAGGACGTCGACTTCGTCCTCCCCGAAATGCAGCGCTCCGACTCCTGCCGCGGCCGCGCGGAGGTGATCCGCTTCTGGGAGGGCCTCGACGAGACCTTCACCGAGCTCCGCCTTGATCCCCAGGAGCACGTCGACGGCGGCGACCGCGTCGCGACGCGACTGCGCTACTACGGCCGCGGCAAGGTCAGTGGGGTCGAGGTCGACACCGAGATGTACCACCAGGTCTTCTTCTTCGAGGATGGCGCGATCGTGCGGATGGAGTACTTCACGACCTGGGAGGAGGCGCGCTCGATCGCGATCTCTGACTAAAGTCAGAGAATGTCCGCGGCGGAGCAGGTCAGCCGGATCCGCAGCTTCAACCGGACGGTCGGGCAGGCGGTGGGGGCGCTCGACGACCGCTTTCTCGGCCGTCGCCGCCCGATGAACGAGGCACGCGTGCTGTGGGAGATCGGCACGGAGGGCTGCGAGCTTCGCTCGCTGCGCTCGCGGCTCGGCCTCGACTCGGGGCATCTGAGCCGCCTGCTGCGGGCGCTCGAAAGAGATGGCCTCGTGCTGGTCGCCGCGAGCGAGCACGACCGCCGCGCGCGGGTCGCGCGGCTGACCGCGGCGGGGCTCCGAGAGCGCTCGCAGCTCGACCGCCGGAGCGACGCGCTCGCCGAGTCGATGCTCGCGCGGCTCGACCCCGCGAGCCGCGCGGAGCTCGTCGAGGCCATGGGCAAGGTCCAGCGCCTGCTGCTGGGGCCGCTCGTCGAGATCGGCGAGGCCGATCCGCGGTCGGCGGACGCGACGGCGCTGTGTGCGCGCGTACTTCGCCGAGCTCGACCGGCGCTCCGAGACGGGCTTCGATCCGGCCGCCGGCATCTCGGCGGAGCCGCACGAGCTCGTCCCGCCGTCCGGCGCCTTCCTCCTCGCCCGCCTGCGCGGCGAGCCGGTCGGCTGTGGCGCGGTGAAGCACCACGCGGGCGCCCCGTCGGAGATCAAGCGCATGTGGATCGCCGAGCCGGCCCGCGGTCTCGGGCTCGGGCGCCGCATGCTCGAGGAGCTCGAGCTGCGCGCCAGGGCGGCGGGCGCCCCGGCCGCGCGCCTCGAGACGAACCGCGCGCTCGTGGAGGCGATCGCGCTCTATCGCTCGTCCGGGTACGCCGAGGTGGCGCCGTTCAACGACGAGCCGTTCGCCGACCACTGGTTCGAGAAGCGCCTCTGATACAGTTAACCGAGTGGTTAACGATCCGTTCAGGGCGCTTTCTCACCCGATCCGGCGTGGCATCGTCGAGCGGCTGGCCTCGGGGCCGGCGACGGTCGGCGACGCGACGGCAGGGTTCGGCGTCTCGAAGCCCGCGATCACGAAGCACCTGCGGGTGCTCGAGGAGACCGGGGTCATCCGGCGCGAGGTGGTGGGCCGCACTCACCGGCTCTCGCTGCAGCCGGACGTGATGAGCGAGGCCGCCGACTGGATGGATCGCCAGCGCGCCCTGTGGGGCCGCCTGTTCGACGTAGTGGACGAGTACCTGAAGGAGGAGAAGTCGTCATGAACATGCCGCCAGTCGTATCGAGGAAAGAGTGGGTCGCGGCCCGCGAGGAGCTGCTCGTGAAGGAGAAGGAGATGACGCGCGCGCGTGACGCGCTCGCCGCGCAGCGCCGGCGCATGCCGCGCCTCGCCATCGACAAGGAGTACCGCTTCGAGGGGCCGGACGGACCGGTCTCGCTGCTCGACCTGTTCGAGGGCCGCCGCCAGCTGATCGTCTACCGCTTCTTCTACGAGGAGGACGTCGACGGCTGGCCCGAGCGCGGCTGCGCAGGCTGCTCGTTCGGGGCGGACCAGGTCGCCCACCTCGCCCACCTGAACGCCCGCGACACCACGCTCGCGTACGTGTCGCGTGCCCCGCAGTCGCACATCCAGGGGCTGAAGGAGCGGATGGGCTGGGACATGCCCTGGTACACGATCACGGACGACTTCGACGCCGATCACGACGTGCGCGAATGGCACGGCACGAACGTGTTCTTCCGTGACGGCGACGAGATCTTCCGCACGTACTTCATCGACGCCCGCGGCGACGAGCACATGGGCAGCACCTGGGCCTATCTCGACATCACGCCGCTCGGGCGCCAGGAGCTGTGGGAGGACTCGCCCGAGGGCTACCCGCAGGGGCCGCCCTACGAGTGGTGGGACTACCACGACGCGTACGAGAAGCAGAAGGTCGCGTGATCGCACACGTCGGAGGTGTGCCGGTCGAGGAGTTCCTCCCGTCGGTGTCCGGAGCGGGCGCGGGCCTGCTCCTGGCGCGCGCGTGGATAATGCTGCGCCTGCGACGCCGACGGGATCCGGACACGTGAGCGAGAGCACCACGCTCCGCATGGAGCGCACCTTCGCGGCGCCCGCCCAGGCCGTCTTCGACGCCTGGACGAGCGAGGAGGTGATCCGCCGCTGGTGGCACGCCGAGCACGACTGGGAGACGACCGAGGCCGAGATCGACCTGCGCGTGGGCGGCACGGTGCGCGTGGTCATGCGCAACCCGCACGAGGACGTCGAGTACGGCGGTGGCGGGCGCTACACGGAGATCGACCCGCCGCGCCGGCTCGCGTTCACGTGGGTCTGGGACGGCGATGACAGGAGCCAGCTGATCGAGGTCGACTTCGAGGAGAGGGGCGATTCGACCGTCGTCCGCTTCACCCACAGCGACCTCTGGGACGAGGAGGCTGTGCGCTCGCACGAGGACGGCTGGACCAAGGCGTTCGACAACCTCGAGCGCGCGCTCGGGTGATCGCGGCAGTCACACGGAACGCATTCGACGATCGTCGCCGCGGTCGCGCCCGAAGGCGTCACGGTGCGCGCTCTCCCGGAGGGCCGGGAGGAGGCGCGAGTTCCTGATGCCGGACTGGGAGGACGCCGAGACCCTCGAGGCCCTGCCGCGGCTCGAGCAGGTCCGTGTCGTGCAGTCGCTGTCGGCCGGAACGGACGGGATCGAGCCGCACGTGCCGCCCTGGGCCGTGCTCTGCAACGCGCGCGGCGCCCGCGACACGCCGATGGCCGAGTGGGTGGTCGGCGCGCTGCTCGGAGACGCCTACGGCCAGCTCGAGGTCGCCCGCGCGCGCCACTGGGAGTACGGAACGCCGCGCGAACTGCGGGGTTCGAGGGTCCTGATCGTCGGGTTCGGCTCGATCGGACGCGCGGTCGCGCGCCGCCTCGAGCCCTTCGATGTCGAGCTGATCCCGGTGGTGAGCCGTGCGCGCGAGGGACTTCACGGGGTCGACGAGCTCCCCGAGCTGATCGGGGACGCGGACGCGGTCGTGGTGCTCACGCCGCTGACGCCCGACACGGTGGGCCTCTTCGACGCCGCGCTGCTCGGGCGCATGCGCGACGGCGCCCTGTTCGTGAACGCGGGCCGCGGGCGGGTGGTCGACACCGACGCGCTCGTCGCCGAGCTGCGCTCTGGACGCCTGCGGGCGGTGCTCGACGTGGTCGACCCGGAGCCGCTGCCGCCCGGGCACCCCCTGTGGGAGCTCGCCCTCGCGATCACGCCCCACAACGCGGGCGACAGCGCCGCGGCGGAGGAGCGCGCCTGGCGCTTCGGCGCGGAGCAGCTCGGCCGCTTCGCGCGCGGCGAGCCGCTCGAGAACGTGGTTCCTGGCGTGGGCAGCGGGTAGGCTCGGCGCCGATGGCAGAGCTGATCTCGAGTCCCATCCGCGTCGAGGCCGCGGGCGAGCCCCCGAAGCTGATCGAGGAGTTCGCCGGCCGCGCGAGCAACGGCGAGGAGCGCGCGAGCGTGGCGCGCATGCGCTCGCCCGCCGGCTGGCAGGAGCCTGGGCAGCGGCCCGAGTTCGACGAGTACACCGTCGTCCTCGACGGTGCGCTCCACGTCGAGACGGAGGACGGCGGGACGCTCGAGGTGAGCGCCGGCCAGGGCATCCTCGTGCGCGGCGGCGAGTGGGTCCGCTACTCGACCCCCGGGGGCGCGGAGTACGTGGCCGTCTGCCTGCCGGCCTTCTCGCCGGACACGGTCCACCGCGACGACTAGAACGGCCCGATGCGAATCTCGACCTGCGTGCGGTCGAAGACAACCGTCAGCTGCCGGCGGGACGATCACGTCGCTGTCGGGCACACATTCGGCGGTTGTGTGACCTGTGGCGGACGCGGGGGCGTCGATAGCCTCGCTGGGTGTCTCTCGGAGCCGTTCGAGCCCTCTACGCGCTGCTGGTGCTCATCTGGAGCAGCACCTGGGTCGCGATCAAGATCGGGCTCGAGGACGTGCCGGCCCTGCTCGGCGCGGGCGCGCGCTTCGCGCTCGCCGGCGTCGTGCTGCTCGCGATCGCCGCGATCGGGCGGCGCTCGTTCCGCACGGACTGGAGGCTCGCGGCGGTTCTCGGCCTGTTCCCGTTCGCCCTCACCTACGGCCTCGTCTACTGGGGCGAGCAGTACATCCCCTCGGGCCTGACGGCGGTCCTGTTCGGCGTGCTGCCGCTCTATGTGGCGTTCCTCGCGGCCGCCGCGCTGCCCGACGAGCCGCTCAGGGCTCGCACTCTCATCGGGACGACCATCGCGATCGTCGGCCTGGGGCTGACCTTTGCCGAGAGCCTCCACCTCGGCGACGAGGAGCTCGCCTGGGCGGGCGCCGTGGCCGTGGCCGTGTCGCCGATCGGCGCGGCGATCGGCAGCGTGTCGCAGAAGCTGCGCGCGGCCGAGCTCGATGCCGTCGTCCTGAACGGCTGGGGGATGCTCGGCGGCGGGATCCTGCTGCTCGTGGCGTCGGCTCTCGGGGAGACCTGGGGCGAGTTCAACTGGACCGCCGAGGCGCTCGGCTCGATCACGTATCTCGCGGTGTTCGGCTCCGCGATCACGTTCGTGTCGCTCACGGTTCTGCTGCGCCAGCTCTCCGCGCAGGCCATGGCCTACCTCGCCCTGCTGCTGCCGTTCGGCGCCCTGCTGTTCGGGGCGGCGCTCTACGACGAGGAGATCACGGGCCGCGCGCTGGCGGGCGCGGCGCTCGTCACCGCGGGACTGCTGGTCGCGCAATGGCGCACCCGCACCCGGGAGCCGGTCGCGGCCTGATCGCTACACTGGCCGGTCGCCGATGGCATATGCAGTCGTGAGAGTGGGCGGTAAGCAGTACCGCGTCGAGGAGGGTCAGTCGATCGTCGTCGATCGCCTGTCCGCCGAGGAGGGCGACAAGGTCGACCTCGAGCCTCTCCTGTTCGCAAACGGTGACAAGTCGGTGCTCGGAGGGGACGGCCTCAAGAAGGTCAAGGTCCGGGCCACCGTCACCTCCCACGAGCGCGGCAAGAAGATCCATGGTCTGAAGTTCAAGCCGAAGCGCGGCTACAAGCGCCGCTTCGGGGCGCGCTCGCACCTGACGCGCCTTGAGATCGACTCGATCAAGGGGGGCTGAGGTGGCGCACAAGAAGGGACTCGGATCGAGCCGCAACGGCCGCGACTCGAACGCCAAGCGGCTCGGCGTGAAGGTCTTCGCGGGCGAGCAGGTCTCGGGCGGCGAGATCATCGTCCGCCAGCGCGGCACCCGCTTCAAGCCGGGCGAGGGCGTCGGCCTCGGCCGCGACGACACGATCTTCGCCACGCGCGCCGGCACCGTTCAGTTCGCCGAGAACCGCCGCGGCCGAGTGATCTCGGTCGATCCGGCGGAGTAGCCTCCGCGCCCTGACCTACTCGATCGTCGCTCGTGACCCGTCGAGCGGGGAGCTCGGCGTCGCCGTGCAGTCGCACTTCTTCGGCGTCGGCTCTGTCGTTAGCTGGGCGGAGGCCGGCGTGGGCGCGGTCGCCACGCAATCGGTCGTCGAGCCGGCGTTCGGCCCGGCCGGGCTCGAGCTGATGCGCGAGGGCAAGAGCGCCCCCGAGACCCTCCAGGAGCTGCTCGCCGCCGACGCTCATCCGGACGCTCGCCAGGTGGCGCTCGTCGACCGCGCCGGGCGCGTGGCCGTGCACACCGGGACCGGCTGCATCGCCCACGCCGGGCACGTGGTCGGACAGCAGGTGAGCACCCAGGCGAACATGATGGCCCGCGACACCGTTCCGGACGCCATGGCGCGCGCCTACGCGTCTGCGCATGGTCCTCTGTCGAAGCGCCTGCTCGCGGCGCTCGACGCCGCCGAGGCGGAGGGCGGCGACCTGCGCGGCAGGCAATCGTCCGCGCTGCTCGTGGTGGCGCCACGCGCCAGCGGAAAACCACAGGAGGAGGTGCTCTTCAACCTGCGCGTGGAGGACCATCCCGAGCCGCTTCACGAGCTGCGCCGGCTGCACGGGCTGCGGCACGCCTACGCGCGCGCGGACGCGGGCGACCAGCTCGCCGCCGCCGGCGACAGCGCGGGCGCTCTTCGCGAGTACCTGGCTGCCCACGAGGAGCAGCCGGACAACGTCGAGCTCGCCTTCTGGTGCGGCGTGGCGCTCGCCGCTGAGGGCCGCGAGCAGGAGGGTGCGGCGATCCTGCGCGACGTGTTTGCCGGGCACCCCGCCTGGGTCGAGCTGCTGCGCCGCCTACCGGCGGCCGGCCTGTTCCCGGACGACGAGCGGCTGATCGCCCGCCTGTCCGGCACGCGCGCAGAGGGCTGACGCGTGTTCAGCGACCGCGCGTCGATCTTCGTCAAGGCGGGAGACGGGGGCAACGGCGTGAGCTCATTCCGCAGGGAGGCACACGTCCCGAAGGGCGGCCCGGACGGGGGCGACGGCGGGCGCGGGGGCGACGTCGTGGTCGTCTGCGACGCGTCGCTGCGCGACCTGTCCTCGTTCCGCCGCGGCAGCCATTTCAAGGCGAAGCGCGGCGGGCACGGCCAGGGAGCGAACAAGCACGGCGCCACCCCCGAGGCCCTCGAGGTGCGCGTGCCGCCGGGCACGGTGGTCGAGGACACGGAGCTCGGTGACCGCTGGGACCTCACGGCCGGGGGGCAGAGCGCCCTGGTCGCGCGCGGCGGGGGCGGGGGGCGCGGCAACAAGCAGTTCGCCACCGCCACGCGCCAGGCGCCGCGCTTCGCGGAGCGGGGCCTGCCGGGCGAGGAGCGGCGGCTCGAGCTGAGGCTGAAGCTGCTCGCCGACGCCGGCCTGGTCGGGCTGCCGAACGCGGGCAAGTCCTCGCTGCTCGCCCGCGTGACCCGCGCCCAGCCCAAGGTCGCGGACTACCCGTTCACGACGATCGAGCCCGTGCTCGGCACGCTCGAGCACGACCATCGACAGCTCGTGCTCGCGGACATCCCGGGCCTGATCGAGGGGGCGAGCGGGGGCGCGGGCCTCGGCCACGAGTTCCTCGCCCACGTCGAGCGCTGTCGCCTGCTCGTGCACGTGCTCGACCTGGCGCCGCTCGACGGATCGGATCCGGCCGAGAACCACGAGACGGTCGAGGCCGAGCTGCGCGAGCACGGCCACGGCCTAGCGGAGCTGCCGCGCATCCTCTGCCTCTCGAAGGCCGACCTCGTGGAGGCGGAGGACGCGGAGCGCGCGCGGCGGGAGTGGGAGGAGCGGCTCGGCCTCGAGACCGTCATCACGTCCGCGGCCACGGGGCAGGGGCTGGACGAGCTCGCCGCGGCCATCTTCGCCCGGGTGCCTCGCGAGGAGGCGCCCGAGCAGCCCGCCGACACGCCGGCCACGCACCGCGTCTACCGGCCCGGCCGCGCCGAGTCCTTCCACGTCGAGCGCGCGCCCTCGGGCGCGTACCGCGTCGTGGGCGAGCGGGTCGAACGGCTGATCGCCCGCCACGACACGGACAACGAGCAGGCGCTGCGCTACGTGGAGGAGCGCCTGCGCGCGCTCGGCGTGATCAAGGCGCTCGAGCAGGCGGGCTTCGAGCCGGGCGACGACGTCGAGATCGGCGGTGTCGTCTTCGAGCTCGATCCGGGCGCCCCGTTCGGTTGATACAAGTGCGCCGCATGTCCCGCCCGCTCGTCCTGCTGCTCGTCCTCGCGCTCGCCGCTCTCGCGGGTTGCGGCGGCGGCGAGGACGACCAGGAGCAGGTCGAGCAGACCGTCCGCGATTTCGTCACCGCCACGAATGAGCGCGACGCCGACAAGTTCTGCGGCGAGCTCGTCACGCGCGAGTTCCTCGAGCGGACGACCGGAGCCACGGGCGACCAGGCCGAGGAGGAGTGCACGCGCCAGATCGGGGCGATCCAGGGGCTCGAGCTCGAGCTGGTCAGCATCGACGAGACGAAGATCGACGGCGACACCGCGACCGTCGACGTCACGATCGCCGCGCAGGGCGCCGAGCGCCCGCAGACGCTGACCCTCGAGAAGGAGGACGGCGACTGGAAGCTCTCGGCGGGCGCTGCCGGGTCCTAGTCTTCGCAGGCGATGGCGACCGTGATCGTGAAGCTCGGCTCGAGCATCGTCGCCGACGATGCCGGCGAGGTGCGCGCCGACGTGCTCGAGGCCTTCTGCGACGTGGTCGCGGAGCGCCACCGCGCGGGTGACGAGCTCGTGGTCGTGACGTCCGGCGCCGTCGCGCGCGGGATGCGGATGATGGACCTGCCGATGCGCCCGACGGCGATGGAGGAGCTGCAGGCGGCCTCGGCGGTCGGCCAGGGCAAGCTGTACCGCCACTACGACGAGCTGCTCCAGGCCCGCGGCGTGCCGTCCGCCCAGGTGCTCCTCACCTTCTTCGACGTCTCGGCGCGGACGCACTACCTGAACGCGCGGCACACGCTGCGCACGCTGCTTCGCTGGCGGGTCGTGCCGGTGATCAACGAGAACGACACGACGACGACGGACGAGATCTCGTTCGGCGACAACGACTTCCTCGCGGCCCAGATCGCCGTGCTGCTCGGCGCCGACCTGCTCGTCCTGCTCACGGACACCGGCGGGCTCTACTCGTCGGATCCGCGCCGCGTGACCGGGGCGGAGCTGATCTCGGAGGTGCGCGACCTCGAGGAGCTCGAGCGCTACGAGATCGGCATGTCGACCTCGCCGCTCGGCTCCGGCGGCATGCGCTCGAAGGTCGTGGCAGCCGAGATGGCAACCGCCGCGGGGATTCCCGTCACGATCACGAGCGGGGTCGAGCGGGCGTCCGTGGCGAGCGCGCTCGCGGGCGAGGCCTCGGAGGGCACGCGCTTCCACCCGCAGGAGGGCCGCGTGTCGAGCTTCAAGCTCTGGCTCAAGTACGCGAAGCCGACCCAGGGCCGCCTGATCGTCGACGAGGGTGCCGAGCGGGCGCTGCGCGAGCGCGGCACGAGCCTCCTGCCGGTGGGTGTGGTCGAGGTGGAGGGCGAGTTCCAGGCGGGCGACGCCGTCGAGGTGCGCTGCGACGGGCGGCCGGTCGGCAAGGGCATCGTCGCCTACTCGGCCGGCGAGCTGCGCCGCATCAAGGGCCTGAAGACGGACGCGGTCCGCGAGCTCCTCCCGAGGGCGACCGAGGAGGCCGTGCACCGCGACTACTTCGTGCTCGAGTAGCCGCCTTGACCCTGCGCTCGCCGTACGACCGGGAGATCGCGAGGCTCGCCCTCCCGGCGCTCGGTGCCCTCGCCGCCGAGCCGCTCTACCTGCTCGTGGACACCGCGATGGTCGGCCACCTCGGCACGCGGGAGCTCGCCGCCCTCGCGATCGCGGCGACCCTGCTCACGGGCGCCTTCACGCTGTTCAACTTCCTCACCTACGGAACGACCGCGCAGGTCGCGCGCCTGCACGGAGCGGGGGAGGAGCGCTCGGCCGGCAGGATCGCCGCGCAGGCCCTCTGGCTCTCGAGCGGCATCGGGCTCGGCCTCTGCGTCCTGCTCGCGGCGCTCGCCGCCCCGCTCGTCGACCTGATGGGAGCCGAGGGCCGGACGCGCGAGCTGGCGGTCGAGTACCTGCGGATCGGCGCGATCGGGCTGCCGTTCGCCCTGATCGCGCTGGCCGGACAGGGCTACCTGCGCGGGGTGTCGAACATGCGCACGCCGCTCGTGATCGTGGTGGTCGCGAACGTGGCGAACGTGTTCCTGAACCTGCTGTTCATCTACGGGTTCGATTGGGGGCTCGCCGGCTCGGCGGCTGCCACGGTCGTCGCCCAGGCGGGCATGGGCGCGGCGTTCATCCGCGAGCTGCTGCGGGCGCCGGCCGACACTCGCCGGCCGTCGCTCGCCGGGATGCGCCCGCTCCTCCGGATCGGCGGCGAGATCTTCGTGCGCACGGCTGCGCTCTACCTCTCCTTCCTCGTCGCGGGCGCCGTGCTGGCGCGAGTGGGCGAGGACTCGCTCGGCGCGCACCAGATCGCGTTCCAGCTCTTCGTGTTCCTGGCCCTCGTGCTCGACGCCATCGCGATCGCGGGACAGGTGCTGGTCGGCCGCTCGCTCGGGGCGGGGGACGCCGCGGGCGCGCGGGCGGCCGCGCGGCGCATGATCGAGTGGGCGGTGGCGGCGGGCGCCCTCTTCGCGCTCGTCATGGTCGCCCTCATCGACGTGCTGCCGCGCGCGTTCACGGGCGATCCGGCGGTGATCGAGCGCGCTCAGGAGATCTGGCTGCTGTTCGCGCTCATGCAGCCGGCGAACGGCGCGGTCTTCGCGCTCGACGGCATCCTGATCGGCGCCGGCGACACGCGCTTCCTCATGTGGGGCATGCTGTTCGCCGCGCTGGGCGTGTTCGTGCCGATCACGCTCGTCTCGCTCGCCCTCGATCTCGGCATCGTGGGCGTCTGGTGCGGCCTGCTCGGCCTGATCGCGGCGCGGCTCGTGACCTGCTCGTGGCGGTTCGCGGGCGGGCGCTGGGCCGTGACGGGCGCTACGCGGCAGGCGCCGGCGTAGCCACGAGGTCGGGGCGGCGCTCGACGCGCGCGCTCTCGACGGTCACGGGCTCGCCGCAGCGCTCGCAGATCAGGCGGTCGTCGAGCTCGCCCCCGCAGTCGCGGTGGACGACCCGGGACGGCGGACCGCCCTCGGCGGGGGAATGGCGGTCGCCCCACCTCATCAGCCCGACCATGATCGGGCCAGAGGTCCCTGCCCTTGTCGGTGAGCCGGTAGTCGTGGCGCGCCGGCTTCTCCTGGTAGAGCCGCCGCTCGAGGATGCCCTCGTCGACGAGGCGCGCGAGGCGGTCCGCCAGCACGTTGCGCGCGATCCCGAGGTCGCGCTGGATGTCCTCGAAGCGGCGTAGCCCGAGGAAGGCGTCGCGGATCACGAGCATGGTCCAGCGGTCGCCGATGACCTCCAGGGTCCTGGCGACGGAGCACACCTGGTTCTCGTACGTGCGCGGAAGCACTCCTCCGCGGTCAACCTACCAGCCTGGGTTGCATGACGCAACGGGCTCGCGCGGGTCCACCAAGCTTCGCGCCTGAGGCCGGCGACGGGGCCGGTAGTCTTGCCGCATGGCGACAGTCGCCCAGTCGGTAGCCGAGATCTGCGTAGCGGCCAAGCGCGCGGCCAGGGAGCTGGCCGGGCTCGACACCCGCACGAAGGACGCCGCGCTCGAGGCGATGGCGAACGCGCTCGAGCAGCGGTCGGCCGAGATCCTCGAGGCAAACGCGCGCGACATGGAGGCGGGTCAGGAGGCCGGTCTCCACGAGGGCCTGCTCGACCGCCTGAGGCTCGACGAGGAGCGCCTCGCGCTGATCGCGCGCGACGTGCGCTCGATCATGGCGCTGCCCGACCCGGTCGGCGAGACGATCGACGGCCACCGGCTCGAGAACGGCCTCGACGTGCGCCGCGTGCGCACGCCGCTCGGCGTCGTGGCCGTGGTCTACGAGGCGCGCCCGAACGTGACGATCGACTGCTCGGCGCTCTGCCTCAAGTCGGGCAACGCGATCGTGCTGCGCGGCTCGTCGACCGCCTCGCATTCGAACGCCGTGCTCGCCCAGGTCGCCGCCGCGGCGATCCGCTCTGCCGGCGTGCCGGACGGCGCGATCTCGATCGTCAACGGCGGCGACCGCGACGAGCTGCGGCAGCTCGCGACCCAGGACGGCGTGATCGACCTGATCATCCCGCGCGGGGGAGAGGGGCTGAAGAACGCGCTCAAGGAGCACGCGACCGTCCCCGTCATGTACGCCGCGGGCGGCAACGGCCACGTGTTCGTGGACGCGAGCGCCGACATCGGCGACGCCGTGGCGATCGCGGTCAACTCGAAGGTCCAGCGCCCCTCGACCTGCAACGCGGCGGAGACGCTGCTCGTGCACGCGGACGTCGCGGCCGAGTTCCTCCCGACCGCGCTGCGCGAGCTGCGCGGCGCCGGGGTCGAGCTGCGGGTGGACGGCCGCACGCGCGCGTTGGCTGGCGAGCTGGGCGACTCCCTGATCGACGCGACGGACGAGGACTGGGCGACCGAGTACCACGCGCTGATCCTCGCGGTGAAGGTCGTCGACTCGCTCGACGAGGCGATCGGCCACGTCAACGCGTGGGGCTCGGGCCACTCCGAGGCGATCGTGACGGGCTCGACGGTCTCCGCCAAGGCGTTCACCGACCAGGTCGACGCCGCGGCCGTCTATGTCAACGCCTCGACGCGCTTCACGGACGGCGCGGTCTTCGGCATGGGCGCCGAGATCGGCAACTCGACCCAGAAGCTGCACGCGCGCGGCCCGATCGGGCTGCGCGAGCTGACGACCTACAAGTTCGTCGTCGAGGGAACCGGGCAGGTTCGCGAGTAGCGGTTTGCGGATCGGAGTCTTCGGAGGAGCATTCAACCCGCCTCACATCGGGCACCTCGTGTGCGCGCAGGAGGCGTTTCTGCAGCTCTCGCTCGACCGGATGCTGCTCGTGCCGGTCGGCGAGGCGCCGCACCGAGAGCTCGAGGGCGACCCGGGCGGCGAGGAACGCGCGGCCCTGCTCGAGGCGGCGGTCGGCGACGACTCGCGCTTCGAGGTCTCGCGCATCGAGCTCGAGCGCTCGGGACCGTCCTACAGCTCGGACACCCTCGCGGCGCTGCACGAGGCGGGGCCGGACGACGAGCTGTTTCTCATCCTCGGCAGCGACCAGGCGTCCGCGCTGCCGAGCTGGCATGAGCCCGAGCGGGTGCTCGAGCTGGCCACCGTGTGCGTGTTCGAGCGGGTCGGCTTCGGGCGCAACGCGGTCGGCATTCGTCTCTCGCGGCTGCCCGGCGCCGAGCGCGTGCGCTACCTCGAGATGCCGGTCATCCAGGTCTCCTCGACGGCGATCCGGCGGCGGGTCCGGTCCGGGGCCCCGATCCGCTACCTCGTGCCCGAGGGGGTCCGCGCCGCGATCGAGGAGGGCGGCCTCTACGGCGGCGACAGGGCGGAGGCGGCGCCGGCATGAACGCGCCCGAGTTCGACTCCGCCGCGCTCGCCGAGCGCATCGCCGCGATCGCCTCCGACCGCAAGGCGATCGACATCCGCGTGATCGACCTGCGCGGGATCGTCTCCTACACGGACTTCTTCGTGATCTGCTCGGGCAACACCGAGCGCCAGACGAAGGCGATCCACGACGCGATCAACGAGGACCTGAAGAAGGGCGAGGACCGCCTGCTGCCGCGCCGCACCGAGGGCGACCGCGACGCGCGCTGGATCCTGCTCGACTACTGGGACGTCGTCGTCCACATCTTCACGCCCGAGGCGCGCGAGTACTACCGCCTCGATCAGCTCTGGGGCGAGGCCCCGGCGCGCTCCGTGGGCTGAGGGCCCGCTGCTACCTTCTGGCGAGTTCTTGGGGCTGTAGCTCAGCTGGAAGAGCGCGACGCTGGCAGCGTTGAGGTCAGGGGTTCGAGTCCCCTCAGCTCCACTTCCGCGGTCGGCCACTCGATCATGCAGAAACCGGTCACATATGGCCGTTTCTGCATGACTTCGCCGTCTCAGGTGTTCTTCACGAGGATCCCGCGCAGCAGGTGCGCCACGCGGTCGCAGGCGTCGATCGCCTCCTCCACCCGCTCGAAGATGTCCTTCCAGCGGATCACCACCATCGGGTCGACGCCGCCCTCGAACAGCGCCGTCAGGCCCTGGCGCAGGATGCGGTCGCCCTCGTCCTCGAGCCGGTCGATCTCGGCGAGGTGGCGCTGGGCGTCGCCCCCGTCGGGCGGTCCGTCGAGGGCACCGAGCGAGAGGGCGACCTCGGCGCCGGCCGCGGCGAGGGTGTCCGCCAGCTCGATCGCCTGGTCCATGGGCGCCTCGACGCGGTAGAGGCCGAGCAGGTCGGCGGCCTCCTCGGCGTAGTCGATCACGTCGTCGAGCCCTGAGGCGAGCGTGAGCACGTCGCGGCTGTCGAAGGGGACGGCGAGCCGCTGGAGCAGGTGGTGGACGATGTCGTGGGTGACGGCGTCGTTCGCATGCTCGACCTCGACGAGCTCGACGCGCTTCTCCCGGCCGTCCGGCCAGGCGCGCATGAGATCGCGCAGCAGCGCGGTCGACAGCTCGACGTTGTGGCCGGCGCGGCCGAGGAGGTCGTAGAGCTCCTCGAAGTCGGGCGCCCGGCCCACCAGACGTGGCGCGAAGTGACCGCGCATGCGGTTCAAGGTGGCAGAGCTCCCCGGCGCGCAGGTGAAAAGTCCGTGAACGAGCCTCAGGCGCCGTGCTCGGCGCGAACCCGGCGGCGGGAGTCCGCGTAGCGGATCGCCTCGAATGCGACGACCCCGGCCGCGATGGCCGTCACGGCGCCGAGAGCCACGATGGCGTCGACCTCGGTGGCCAGCGGGATGAGGACGAGGCAGAGCAGCGCGGCCACGAGCCGCTGCCGGTTCACCGTGCCCACGTTGCGCAGCCGGAAGCCGATGTGGCCCAGGTAGTAGAGGGCCACGCCGCCGAACAGAGCCACCGCGGGCACCGTCTTGAGCGGCTCGTCCACGTGTCCGAGCGTCTTCTTCATGCCGAGCGCCACGAGCACGATGCCGGCGATCATCGGCAGGTGCATGTAGCTGTAGGAGTCACGCGCGATCAGCAGCTGCGCGTGCCCCTTCGCGTCGCGGAAGTGCTGCTCGGCGACGAGCGCGACGACGTCGAAGTAGGCCCACCAGAGCGCGCAGGCCAGCGCGAGCCCGACGAGCGCTGCGCCCACCAGTTCCGCGTCGAGCTCCTCGGTCAGGCCGGTGCCGATCGCGACGATCGACTCACCGAGCGCGATGATCACGATCAGGCTGAAGCGCTCCGCGAAGTGCCCCGCCGAGATGCGGAAGCCGCGCACCCCGAAGACGTACGGGCCCGAGAAGTCGAGCGCGAGCGCCACGACCCAGATGGCCGCCTGGACCCCCGGGTCGAAGAACGCCGCGATCACGAGCAGCAGCGGCGCCGGGAGGGCGGTCCGTGCGAGCAGCCGGATCGCTGTCGCGGTATCCACGTCGTCGTTGGCCTCGGCGAAGATGAAGATGTGCAGCCAGCGCGCCGCCGCGTAGGCGAGCGCGAAGGTCAGCGCGCTGTTGCCGAACGCCTCGGGGACGGCGAGCGCCGCTATGAAGAAGGCGCCCATGGCGGCGAACATGAGCAGTCGCTCGGCGTCGCGCTCGTAGTCGATGTAGTTCGTCAGCCAGGCGTAGGCGCCCCAGGCCCACCAGAGCGCCGCGAGCATCAGGAGACCCTGGCCAAGGCCCTCCCAGGTCGGCTCGTGGGCGAGGAACGCCGTGACCTGGGTGAGCGCGAAGACGAAGACGAGGTCGAAGAAGAGCTCGAGCGGACCGACCCGCTTCTCGGAGCGGTCTTGCTTCGTCACATCGCTCATCGCGCAAAGGATCGCAGGCACATATGCCTATGCAATGCTTAGGCAATGCCCGCCCGCCGCGACCAGGGACTGCTGCTCGGTGACGCCGCCCGCGCCATCGGCGTGAGCCCCGACA
This sequence comes from uncultured Thermoleophilaceae bacterium, assembly GCA_963808775.1. GTDB lineage: Bacteria > Actinomycetota > Thermoleophilia > Solirubrobacterales > Thermoleophilaceae > JACVRW01. The sequence goes on along the minus strand of CAWEGR010000003.1, from coordinate 295,811 downwards.
CCCTGCGGCGCTGGGAACGCGCCGGGAAGCTCCAGACCAGGCGCGATTCCGCCAACCGGCGGCGCGTTCCCCGCCGCGAGATCGAGCGGCTGGCGGGCCACGCGAGCCGGCACGAGACCGGCGACACGCTGTCCGCGCGCAACCGCTTCCCCGGGATCGTCCGCTCCGTCGAGGTCGACGGCGTGATGGCGCTCGTCGAGATCGAGGCGGGGCCGCACCTCGTGACTGCCGCGGTCACGCGCGACGCCGTCGAGGAACTCGGCCTCGCCCCGGGCGTGCCGGCCACGGCGGCCGTCAAGGCGACCTCGGTGATGGTCGAGCGACGATGAGAAGGCTGATGAGCCTCTCGCTCCTCGCGCTGGTTCTCGCGGGTTGTGGAGACGACGATGAGCAGACCGCCCTCGTGGTCTCCGCCGCATCCTCGATGACGGAGGCGCTCGAGACCTGCGGCCCCGAGTTCGGCGATGCCGAGGGCGCGGACGTCCGGCTCAGCTTCGCGGGCTCCGACGAGCTCGCGGCCCAGATCCGCCAGGGCGTGAAGCCGGACGTCTATGCGGCCGCGAACACGCGCCTGCCGGAAGAGCTGAACGACGAGGGGCTGCTCGGCACGCCCGTCGAGTTCGCCACGAACGAGTTCGTGCTGGCGGTGCCGGCGGATTCGGACATCGACTCGATCGATGGACCTGACACGGCCCGGGATCAAGATCGCGATCGGCTCGGAGTCCGTGCCGATCGGCGAGTACACGCGCGAGACGCTCGCGAAGCTGCCGCCGGACGAGGAGACGGCAATCGTCGCGAACGTGCGCTCGAACGAGCCCGACGTGAAGGGGATCGTCGGCAAGCTGACGCAGGGCGCCGCGGACGCGGGCTTCGTCTACGTGACGGACGTGAACGCCGCCGGCGACTCCCTGAAGGCGATCGAGCTGCCCGATGACCTCGAGCCCGACGTGACGTACGGCGCCGGCGTCGTCGAGGGGGCGAGGGAGCGCGAACTCGCTCAGCGGTTCCTCACCGGCCTCGAGAGCGGTCCGTGCGCGAACGCCCTGGAGGACGCGGGCTTCGGGCGGGCGCCGTGAGCCGGGCCTTCCCGGTCCTGCTCGTCGCCGCGCTCGCTCTCGCGCTGGCGTTCCTCACGCTGCCGATCCTCGCGATCTTCGTCGACCGCAGCCCCGCCGAGCTCGTGGACGCGCTGGGGGAGGAGGGGGCGCTCGACGCGCTCTGGCTGAGCCTGAAGACCACGACGATCTCGCTCGCGATCATCCTGGCCGTCGGCACGCCCGCCGCGTATCTGGTCGCCACCCGCAGCTTCCGCGGACGCGCGCTCGTGATCACCCTGATCGAGCTCCCGCTCGTGCTGCCGCCGGCCGTGGCCGGCATCGCGCTGCTGGCGGCGGTGGGGCCGTCCGGGATCCTGGGCGGGACGATCGAGGCCGTGGGGATCGAGCTCGCGCTCGAGACCGCCGGGGTGGTGGTGGCCCTCACCTTCGTGGCCTCGCCCTTCTACGTGCGCCAGGCGATCTCGGCCTTCGAGTCCGTGGACCGCGCGCTGCTCGACGCCTCGCGGACGCTCGGCGCCTCCGAGGCGCGCGGCTTCGCGCGCGTTGCGATTCCCGCCGCGATGCCGGGCCTCGCGGCGGGCGGCGCGCTCGCGCTCGGGCGCGCGCTCGGCGAGTTCGGCGCGACCCTGATGTTCGCGGGGTCCTTCCAGGGAATCACGCAGACGGTCCCGCTGGCGATCTACGACCGCTTCTCGACGGACTTCGACTCCGCCCTCGCGCTCTCCGCGGTGCTCGTGGCGATCTCGGGCGCCATCCTGCTGTCGGTGAAGCTCGTGGGGGGGTCCGGCGCCCTCGGCCAACGGCCGGCCGATGCTCCGGGTTGAGGCGACGACCAGGGTCGGCGCGCTCGAGCTCGACCTGTCGCTGTCGGTCGAGCCCGGCCGGTGCCTGGCGCTCGCCGGCCCCTCCGGCTCGGGCAAGACCAGCACGCTGCGCGTGGCGGCGGGGCTCCGCCATCCCGCCCGCGGCCGGGTCGAGTGCGGCGGCGAGGTCTGGCTCGACACCGAGGCGGGCGTCGACCTGCCGCCCGAGCGGCGGCGCTGCGGCTACCTGTTCCAGGAGTACGCGCTCTTCCCGCACCTGAGCGCGTGGCGGAACGTGGCCTATCCGCTGCAGGAGCTCCCGCGGGCGGGACGCCGCGCGCGCGCATTCGAGCTGCTCGGAGCGCCTCGGCCTCGCGGACCGGGCGGAGGAGCGGCCGGGGTCGCTGTCCGGGGGCGAGCGCCAGCGCGTGGCGCTCGCACGGGCCCTCGCTCGCCGGCCGGACGCGTTTCTGCTCGACGAGCCGCTCTCCGCGCTCGACCCGGCCACGCGCGCCGCGGCGGGCCGGGAGCTCGCCGCCGCGCTGCGCGAGACCGGCGCCCCGGCGCTGCTCGTCACCCACTCCTTCGAGGAGGCCGCGTTGTTCGGCGACCGCGTCGCGGTGCTCGACCGCGGCCGCGTGGTGCAGGAGGGAACTCCGGCGGAGCTCGCGGCCGAGCCCGGGTCCGGCTTCGTGGCGGACCTCACCGGGGCCGTGGTGCTCTCGGGCGTCGCTCGCACGCGCTCCGACGGCCTGACCGAGGTCGAGCTCGATGGCGGCGGCCGCGTGGTCAGCTCGGAGACGGCCGAGGGCGCCGTGGCGGCGACCCTTCACCCCTGGGATGTGACGCTCGACGACCCGGGTCAGGGCGCGGCCACGGGCTCCGCGCGCAACCACCTCACCGGCCCCGTCATGGCGGTCACGCCGCTCGGCAACCGGGTCCGGGTGACGGTCGCGACGCCCCAGGCGGTCACGGCGGAGATCACGCCCGAGGCCGCCGCGGCGCTCGGCGTCAGGAGCGGGCGGGAGGCGGTGGCGTCGTTCAAGGCGACGGCAGTGCGTCTGCTCCCGCGCTGAGCTTGACCGTGTCGGCGGGGTAGGCCCCGTCCACCGGCAGCACGTACACGAAGGAGTGCTCTCCGCCGGCGTCGAGCACGGTCTCGACCACGGTGTCGACCTGGTCGTCGCCCGCGACGCATTCGAGCCGCGCCTTGCGGCGCGTGTGCTGCATCAGGTCGGCGCCGCGGTAGTGGCCGGAGAGGGTGGCCTCGGGGATCGAGCCGTCGGCGCTGATCACCGACAGCGACGGGTAGCCGAGCTCGAGCAGGTCGACGCGGATCTGCTCGAAGCGCTCGGGGTCGACGTATGCCACGACGATCTTCATGCGGAGTCCTCCATTCGCGGATGGGCAGCGCTCACAACCTAGGTCCGGGCGGTCCGCGGGTATTTGGACAGGCGTCGAAAATCTCGCGCCGGCATTTCGCCGCTCGGTCCAGCCCGCAGGCCCCGCAAGTAACCTCCTCCGCCGGATGGCGGATCGCTACGACGCGAGGGAGATCGAGCACAGGTGGCAGGAGGTTTGGGCCGCCGAGCACACCTGGGAGGTCTCGAACGACGAGGCCGCCCGGGGCGATGCCGCCTACGTGCTCGAGATGCTGCCCTACCCGTCTGGAGAGCCGCACATCGGGCACCTGAAGAACTACGCGATCGGCGACGCGGTGGCGCATTTCTGGCGCCGCACCGGCCATACGGTGCTGCATCCGATCGGCTACGACGCTTTCGGGCTGCCGGCCGAGAACCACGCGATCAAGACGGGCCGCCCCCCGCGCGAGTCGACGGACGACTCGATCGCGCAGTTCCAGCGCCAGTTCCGCGACTGGGGCATCTCCTTCGACTGGACGCGCGAGTTCGGCACCCACGAGCCGCGCTACTACCGCTGGACGCAGTGGATCTTCCTCCGCCTGTTCGAGCGTGGCCTCTGCTACCGCAAGGAGGCAGCGGTCAAGTGGTGCCCGAAGGACGCGACCGTGCTCGCCAACGAGCAGGTGATCGACGGGCGCTGCGAGCGCTGCGGCAGCGAGGTCGAGGTCAGGCAGCTCGAGCAGTGGTTCTTCCGCATCACGGACTACGCGGACCGCCTGCTCGAGGACATGCGGACGATCGAGTGGCCGCCGCACGTGGTCCGGATGCAGGAGAACTGGATCGGCCGCTCCGAGGGCGCCGAGGTGGTCTTCCGCTGCGAGGAGCTCGGCATCGACTACCCGGTCTTCACCACGCGCCCGGACACCCTGTTCGGAGCAACGTTCTTCGTGCTCGCCCCCGAGCATCCCGACGTCTTCCGCCTGAACGACTCGCCCGAGGTGCACGAGTACGTGAACCGCGCGCTCACGGAGTCGGCCGAGGAGCGCGGCGCGGAGCACAAGGCGAAGACCGGCGTCGCGCTCGGCCAGACCGTGACCAACCCGGTCACGGGCGAGCAGATCCCGATGTACGTGGCCGACTACGTGCTGATGGAGTACGGCACCGGCGCCGTGATGGCGGTCCCCGCCCACGACCAGCGCGACTACGAGTTCGCCGAGCGCTTCGGGCTCGAGATCAGGCAGGTCGTGCAGGGCGAGGAGCCGGCGCCCGAGGGCGTCGCGTTCATCGCGCACAGCGAGGGCGAGCGGCTTGTCAACTCGGGCGAGTTCGACGGGCTGAGCGCGCCTGAGGGCAAGCGGGCGATCGTCGCCTGGCTCGAGGAGCGCGGGCTCGGGAGGGCGACCGTCAACTACCGGCTGCGCGACTGGCTGCTCTCGCGCCAGCGCTATTGGGGCTGCCCGATCCCGATCATCCACTGCGACTCGTGCGGGCTCGTCCCGGTGCCGGACGACCAGCTGCCCGTGGAGCTGCCCGAGGTCGAGGACTACGCCCCGAAGGGCCAGTCCCCGCTGGCCGCCGCGACCGACTGGGTGAACACGACCTGCCCGAGCTGCGGCGGCGCGGCCCGGCGCGAGACCGACACGATGGACACCTTCGTCGACTCGTCCTGGTACTTCCTGCGCTACTGCGACCCGCTCAACGACACCGCGGCGTGGGACCGCGAGGTGCTGCGCGACTGGATGCCGGTCGAGCAGTACATCGGCGGTGTCGAGCACGCGATCCTGCATCTGCTGTACGCGCGCTTCTTCGTGAAGGCGCTCGCCGACATGGAGCTGCTCGACGTGCAGGAGCCGTTCGCGCGCCTGTTCACGCAGGGGATGATCACCCGCGAGGGCGCGAAGATGTCGAAGTCGAAGGGCAACACCGTCTCCCCGCAGGAGTACGTGGAGCGCTTCGGCGCCGACACCCTGCGCTGCTACATCCTCTTCATCGGGCCACCGGAGCGCGACGCCGACTGGTCGGACTCCGGCGTCACGGGCGTGCACCGCTTCCTCGGCAGGCTCTGGACGGCCGCCGCCGAGGCGCCGGCGGGCGAGGGGATCGAGCCGGCCGGCGAGCCGTCTGAGCTCGTCCGCAAGGCGCACTGGGCGATCGACCGCGTCACGCGCGACATGACGGGCGGCTTCGGCTTCAACACGGCGATCGCCGCGGTCATGGAGCTGACGAACGAGATCTACAAGAGCCGCGAGGGGGTCGACCCCTCTCACGTGCGCTTCGCCGTGGCGACCGCGGCGTCGCTCGTCTTCCCGTTCGCGCCTCACCTCGCATGCGAGATCTATGAGCAGATGACCGGCCGCAGGGTCTGGGAGGAGCCCTGGCCCGCGGCCGATCCGGCGCTGCTCGCCCGCGACGAGATCGAGCTCGTCGTGCAGCTCAACGGAAAGCTCGTCGACCGCCTGCCCGCGCCCGCCGACGCGTCGCAGGAGCAGCTCGAGGAGATCGCTCGCGGATCGGGCCGGTTGGCGGACCGGCTCGATGGGAAGGAGATCGTGAAGGCCGTGGTCGTCCCTGGAAAGCTCGTCAACTTCGTCGCGCGATGAACGACGCGCGCCACGTCAGCCTGCCGCTCGGGCCGCTCGTCGCGGCCGTGGGAGCGATCATCCTGATCGTCAGCCTGTTCCTGAACTGGTACGACGGGCTCACCGGTTGGACGGTGTTCGAGCTCGTCGACATCGTGCTCCTGTTCTGCGCCCTGCTCGTGATCGTTCAGCTCGCGGGCGGGATGGGCCTGCTGCGCGAGCCGCCGGTGTCGCCGGGCCTCTCGCTCGCGGTCACGATCTTCGCGATCGTCGTCGTGCTCGTCCAGCTCGTGAACGACCCGCCGGCGGTGGCGGGCGACGGTGGGCCTGGCTACGCCATCGGGATCTGGCTCGCGGTCGCGGGCGCGGGTCTGATGGTGATCGGCGCCGTGCTCGCGACGGCGCACATCTCGCTGGCGGTGGAGCCGCGGCCGGCTCGGGCGCCTGAGGGCCGCGATCCCTCCGAGGAGCCCACTCGGTCCGACCGCTCTCCATGAGCGGCCAGGACCGCACGCCCTACCTCGACGCCCTCAGCGAGTACGCGGACCGCGACCCGGGGCGCTTTCACGTGCCCGGCCACAAGGGAGGCGTCGGCGCCGATCCCGCGCTGCGGGAGGCGCTCGGGGAGCGCACGCTGGCGCTCGACATCCCCGCGCTGACCTGGGGCATCGACGTGGGCGAGGAGCCGACCCCGTTCGAGGAGGCGCAGCGGCTTGCCGCCGAGGCGTGGGGTGCGCGGCGAACGTGGTGGCTCGTCAACGGCGCCTCGCAGGGGAACCACGTCGCACTGCTGACGCTCGGCCACCGCGGGACCGAGGTCGTGACGCAACGCAACGCTCACTCGAGCACGATCGACGCGCTCATCATGTCGGGCCTGCGGCCGACGTTCGTGTCGCCCGAGCTCGACCCGGACCTGTACATCGCGCACTGCATGACGCCCGAGGCGCTCGACCGCGCGCTCGAGGAGACCCCCGGCGCGGTGGGCGCGACGGTGGTGTCGCCCACGTACTTCGGCGCCGTCGCCGACGTCGCGGGCCTCGCCGAGGTCGCGCACGCGCGCGGCGTGCCGCTCGTCGTCGACGAGGCGTGGGGCGCCCATCTCGCCTTCCATGACGCGCTCCCCGCGCACGCCCTCACGCTCGGCGCCGATCTCGTCATCTCGAGCATCCACAAGATCGTCGGCTCGCTGACCCAGTCGGCGATGATCCACCTCGGCCACGGCGACCTGATCGAGGAGGGCGTGGTCGACCGCTGCGTCACGCTGATCGAGTCGACCTCGCCGAACGCGCTTCTGTTCGGCTCGCTCGACGCGGCGCGCCGCTCGGCTGCCGTGCACGGCAGCGCGCTGCTCGGCGAGACGCTCGAGGCGCTGCGGCGCACGCGCGAGGCCGTGCGTGAGATCCCCGGCCTCGACGTGCTCGACGAGACCCTCGCCGGCTCGCCCGGGGTGTTCGACTACGACCCGCTGCGGCTGGCCGTCGACGTCCGCGGAACGGGCGCGAGCGGCTTCGAGCTCGCCCGTCTCCTGCGGGTCAACGACGACGTGCTGATGGAGCTGGCGGGCGACAACGTGATGGTCGCCGTGTTCGGCATGGGGGAGGACGCCGCCGCCGCGGGCGCGCGGCTCGTCGCCGCGCTCCGCAACGCGGTCGAGGTGCTCGGCGAGAGCCCGCGGCCGGTGGGCCCGTATGCGTTCGCGCCGCCGCCACCGTGGGGCGAGCTCGTGATGACGCCGCGCGAGGCGTTCCTCGGCCCGCAGGAGATCGTGCCGACCGAGGAGGCGGTCGGCCGCGTGGCCGCGGAGTCTCTCGCCGCCTACCCGCCCGGCATCCCGAACGTGCTCCCGGGCGAGCGGCTCGCAGCAGAGACGCTCGACTACATCCGCCAGACCCTCGCGCACGGCGGCAGCCTGCGCGGCGCGAGCGACCGTGAGCTGCGGACGCTGCGCGTGGCGCTCGAGCGCTGAGCCCGCCCCGCGGCGCTCAGGCCACGCGCTCGCGCCTGAGCGCCTGCATCAGGCAGTGCGCGCCGCCGCCCCCGAGCGTGAACGCGGCGAGCTCGGGGTCGTAGACGGTCAGCCCGAGCGCGCGCAGGCGCTCGTTCAGGTCCTTCGACTCGGCGCTCGTGAGCACGCGGTCGCCGCCGAGGCAGACTCCGTTGACGCCGAGCTTGAGCGAGTCGGCGAGCGAGACCGGGACGATCTCGACGCCCTTGCCCTCGAGCCAGCGCGTGAAGCCGTTGCCCGCCTGCTCGACGCACACGGCCGCCAGCTTCTCGCCGAGCATGGCGGCGAGCACGTCGATGTGGAGGAAGTGCGGCGGGATGCGTTCGATGCGGACCTCCCAGCCGTCCGCCTCGAGCCAGCCGGCGAGCTGCTTCGCGGCCGGCTCCTGGGTGCGCTCCTCGCCGTTCCCGATCACCGCCACGCCCGGCTCGACGATCATGAAGTCGCCGCCCTCGAGCGCGGCCGCGGTGATCATCCGGTGGATCGGGATGCCGGCGCCCTGGTAGAAGGAGATCACCGGCGCGTACTCGCCCCGGCGCCACCACTGGTGGGGCTGCGTGACGATCGGACCCTGGGGGACGTTGATGCTCGAGTCGCGGGCGAACACCTGGTAGGGGAGGGCCGGGTCGGGCTCGAGGAAGTGGACGCCCACGCCCGCCTCCTCGTAGACGCTCACCATCTCGGCGTGCTGGCGCTTGCGCGTCCTCCTTGCTGAAGGTCAGCCCGCTCGCGAGGGTCGCCCGTGAGATCGCGCTCGCGGGCAGCCAGTGGAAGTTGTCGGGCGGGCAGAGCAGGACGTCGAGCAGGTGTCCATACTCCGAGTCGACGCCCCAGGGGGTGTCCGTGCGCGTGTCTTCGTCCGTCGTGACCATGAGCTGTGCCGGAGTCTGCCACCCGTGAGACGGCGGGTGGTGGTCCATGGACGCGTGCAGGGCGTCTTCTACCGCGACAGCGCGCGGCGCGAGGCATCGCGGCTCGGGGTCTCCGGGTGGATCCGCAACTGCCCGGACGGCACGGTCGAGGGCGTGTTCGAGGGGTCGTCCGAGGCGGTCGCGCGGCTCGTGGAGTGGTGCGGGTCGGGCCCGCGGGGCGCGGCCGTGGAGCGGGTCGAGGTGTTCGAGGAGGAGCCCGAGGGGCTGGCGGGGTTCGAGGTGCGCTGAGGGCGGCGCGGCGCGCCGGCCGCGCCCGCTCGGCCGCCGCGCCGCCCGGCCACGCCGGGCGTCAAACCGTTCACGGACTTTTCGCTCATTTGTCACATCGCGCGCCCCACGCGCAACGCGCCCGCCCGTAGCGTCGCGCGCGTGTTCGAAGGCAACCGCGCAACCGCCGTCACCTGGGTCGTCGCCGCCGTGCTCGCCACGCTCGCGATCACGCGGCTCGTCGGCGGTGCGGGCGCCGATCCGCCGCCGCCCGTCGAGATCGACACGCCCGCTCCCGAAGGGCGACGGGCCACCGCGAGCAGGCCGGACGGCATCTGGGTCCACGTCGCCGGGGCGGTGCGCTCGCCCGGCCTCGTCCGGGTCGCCGCGGGCGCGCGGATCGCCGAGGCGATCGCGCGGGCGGGAGGCCCGCGGCCGCGCGCCGAGCTGACAAGCGTCAACCTTGCGGCGAAGCTCGCCGACGGGCAGCAGGTCGTGGTGCCGCTGCGCGGCGCGGCAGCGGCCGCGCCGAGCGCGGCCGCTCCAGGCAGCGCCGCGGCTCCCGGAGGCATGGCCGGGCCCAAACCGAGCCTCGCGACGGTCACGCTCGAGCAGCTCGACGCGCTCGACGGGATCGGCCCCACCCTTGCCGGGCGCATCCTCGAGTACCGCGCCGCGCAGGGCGGGCTTCCGTTCGCTGGAGGAGCTCGGCGAGGTCGACGGCATCGGCGAGAAGCGGCTGGCGGCACTGAAGGAGGCGCTGGCGCCATGAGCCGCGCGCGCCCGCCTTGAGCCCGTTCGACAAGGCACGCGGCCTGGTCGCGGGCAGACCCTGGCACCTCGCGGCGGGCTCGCTCGCGCTCGGCCTGGCGCTCGCGGAGGCCCCGGAGGCGGCTGCGCTCGCCTGCGCGGCGCTCCTGCTCGCCGCGGTGGCCGCCTGCGGGGCCCCGGCAGCGGGCGCGCTGGGGGCGGCGCTCGTGCTCGCGGGAGGGGCGCTCGGGCAGGCCCGGCTCGCGGCGATCGACGGCCCGGCGGAGCGGATCGGGCGCACGCCGCCGGCGGTCGACCTGCGGGCCCACCTGCTCACGCTGCCGCGGCCGGGCGCATTCGGCGCGAGCGCGGAGGTCGAGGTCGCGGGCGGTCGGCTCGCGGGTGCGCGGCTGCTCGCGCGGATCCCGCGCTGGGCGGAGGACGGCCTGCCGGAGCACGTGGTGCTCGGCGAGGGCCTCCGCCTGCGCGGGCGGCTCCAGGGTCTGCGCCCGGAACACGACGGCTATCACGCCCACCTGCGCCGGCGGGGAGTCACGGCCGAGCTTCTGGTCGACAGCGGTCAAGGCGACCGGCGAGCGGCGCGGCGGGGTCGAGGGGGCGCTCGACCGCCTGCGCGAGCGCGCCGGGCGGGCCGTGGCGGCCGGCATGCCCGGCGAGGAGGCGGCGCTCGCGCGCGGCATGGTGCTCGGCGAGGACGAGGCGATCTCGGAGGGGGTTCGCCAGGACTTCCGCGACTCGGGGCTCGCGCACCTGCTCGCGGTGTCGGGGCAGAACGTCATGTTGCTCGTGGCGCTCGCAATGCCCCTGCTCGCGCTGCTCGGCCTCGGCCCCCGTGCGCGGGGCGTCGCGCTGATTCCCCTCGTGGCGTTCTACGTCCCCCTGGCAGGCGCGGGTCCGTCGCTGCAGCGGGCCGGTGTCATGGGTGTGGCCGGGATCGCTGCGCTCACCCTCTCGCGGCCGGCCTCGCGCTGGTACGCGCTGCTGCTGGCCGCGGCGGTGACGCTGGCGCTGAATCCGCGCTCCTGCGCCGATCCGGGCTGGCAGCTCTCCTTCGCGGCGGTCGCCGGAATCCTGATCGCGGGGGTCCCGCTCAGGCGCGTCCTGATCGGCGCGGCGGCTCGGCTCAGTCGCAGGCCCGGGCGGATGCAGGCGGCGCTCACCCGCGGCCTCGCGGACGGGCTCGCGATCACGGCCTCGGCCACGCTCGCCACCGCGCCGCTGCTCGCGCATCACTTCGGCTCCGTGCCGGCGGCGTCGCTGCCGGCGAACCTGCTCGCGCTCCCTGCGGTCGCGCCCGCGATGTGGCTGGGCATGGTCAAGGCCGCGCTCGGCGTGCTCGAGCCGGCGCTGCCCGGCGCGGCGGCCCTCGCGGGAGCGCTCGGACCGCTCGCGGCGCTCCCCGTCGGGATGCTGGCGTGGCTGGCCGGGCGCTTCGCGGACGCGCCGCTGGCCGCGGTGGGCCTGCCTCTCGGGTCGAGGGCGTCGGTCGTCGTGGCGTACGCGTTGCTCGGCGCGGCCGGCTGGGGTGTGGCCGTTGCCGCGCGCCGAGCCGCCGCGCCCCTCGAGGAGCGGGCCGCGCGCTGGCGGCGGCTGCCGAGCGGGCCGCGCCGCGCGGTCCTCGCCGCGCTCGCCGCCGCGGCGCTTCTCGCCACCGTTCGCGTGCTCGCGCCCCCGGAGCCCCCGGACCGGTTGACGGTCAGCTTCCTCGACGTCGGGCAGGGAGACGCCACGCTGATCCAGCATCCTGATGGCGGCGCGGTTCTGTTCGACGGCGGCCCGCCGGAGGGCCAGGTCGCCCGCCTGCTGCGCCGGGCCGGGGTGCGCCGGCTCTCGATCGTCGTCGCGACCCACGCCTCGCGCGACCACCACGGCGGGCTGGCGGACGTGCTCGAGCGCTTCCGGGTCGAGACCCTGCTCGACGGTGGCGACGGCAATCCCGACCCCGGACTCGCCGCGGTGCGCGAGGCCGCGCGCAGTCAACGGTGTGCGGGTGGTGCGCGCCATCGCGCCGGCGAGCATCGAGGCCGGTGGCCTTGACATCCGGATCCTGTCGCCAGCCCCGCGGCCCGCGGGCCCCGCGCCGGAGGATCCGAACCCGCGCGCCGTGGTGGCCGTGGTCCGCGCGGGCGACTTCGACCTGCTGCTGTCCGCGGACGCGGAGAGCGGCTCGCTGCTCCCGCTGGACCTCCCGGACGTCGACGCCATGAAGGTGCCGCACCACGGCAGCGCCGACCCGGGACTCCCGGCCGTGCTGAGGCGCCTGCGGCCCGAGGTGGCCGCGATCGAGGTCGGCGAGAACACCTACGGCCACCCGGCGCCGCCCACGCTCGCGGCGCTCGCCCGCTCGGGCGCACGGGTCTACCGCACAGACCGCCAGGGAACGATCACGCTCACGGTGAGCGACGGAGACGTCGAGGTCGAGACCGAGCGCTGAGCGCTGAGGGCTCCGCCCGGCGCGGACGTAGACTGCTCCGGGTGTCCGGCCTGAAGCCCGCGTACCTCGTCTGCGGCGACGACGACGCCAAGATCGACGCCTGGCGCGCCCGCCTGCGCAAGCGCGCCGAGGCGGAGCGGGGACCGGGTGGCCTCGAGGCGTTCGACGCACGCCAGAGCGACCCCGAGGAGGTCGTCGCGGCGCTCAGCATGCTGAGCTTCGACCCGTCGATGCGCTACCTGCTGGTGGACGACGCCGGCGCCTGGAGGCCCGAACGGCTCGCGCCGCTCGAGGCGGCCCTCGCGGATCTCCCACCCGACACCCTGCTCGTCCTGATCGTGCGCGGGAGCGCGTCGAAGGCGCTCGCCAAGGCGGTCGAGAAGGCGGGCGGGGAGCTGCGCGAGTACGCCGCGCCAAGCGCCCGCGAGCTGCCGCGCTGGTGCATCGAGCGCGCCGGCGATCTCGGCCTCCGGCTCGACAACGCGGCGGCGCGCCTGCTCGTGGCGAGGGTCGGAGGAAGCCAGCAGCGGCTCGCCAGAGAGCTCGAGAAGATCCAGCTCGCCCTCCATCCGGCGGAGACCGTGACCGCCGAGGACGTGGAGCGGCTCGCGGCGAGCGACACGGTGCCGAAGGTCTACGCGCTCGCCGACGCGCTCACGGCGGGCGACCTTCCTCAGACGCTCGGGCTCGCCGAGGAGCTGTGCGAGAGCGGCGAGCGCCCGGGCGGGCTGCGTGTTCGGCCTGGTGCGGGGCGTCCGCGACGTGCACCGCGCGGCCGTCCTGCTCGAGTCCGGCATGAGCGAGCAGGCCGCGGCGGGCGCGCTCAAGGGACCGCCGTGGCTTGCCAAGAAGACCGTCTCGAAGGCGAAGCGCACCGACGCCGCGACCCTCGAGCGGACCCTCTGCATCCTCGCGGACCTCGAGCTCGAGCTGCGCGGCGGTGGCGAGGTTCAGCTGCCGGAGGCCACGGCGTTCTCGCTGGCCCTCGCGCGCTCGGCCGCCTGACTGAGAGGGCGCCCGGCAAGCCGACGACGCCCTCTTCAGTCGAACAGGCGCGCTCCTAGCGCGGAACGCAGTGCGGGTTGGAGTTGGGGCCAGGGGCGTCGCAGACGTTGCCCTTTTGCCCGTGGTTGAACTTCGGCGGGTCCGCGGTGGCCGCGGGCGCGGCGGCCGCAATGGCGAGACCCGATGCCGCAAGCAGCGCAGCAATCTTGCGAGTCCTCTCCCGCATTGGAACCTCCCTTGTCAGGATCTGGACGGTGGCGCGACTGTGGGCCAGTCGGGTCGACGGCCAGATCGACCTGGGTCGGATCTGATCCGATCCGATCCCCTCGTTGCCCAGTAGAAGCACGGGTCTCGCTCCGGCGAAACTGTTCTGCGCGCAAGAAATTCGCTATTTGCGAACATTTCGTCCGCAGTTTGCACGAATTCCTGCGGCGAACTCGTGCGGCCGCAGCGTCCTGTCGATCGCGCGGCCTTCAGGCTCCGGCGCCGCTCGGCGGTGCAGCATCTCCGGCCCCGTACGGATACCACCACTCCTTCGGCGCGATCTTCGTCTCGATGTGGACGTGCTTCGTGTCCTGGAAGGCCTCGAGGCCCTCCTGGCCGAGCTCGCGGCCGAAGCCGGACTGCTTCATGCCGCCGAAGGGGCCGGCGTCGTTGTCCGTGAGCGGGTCGTTGATCCAGACCGTGCCCGCCTTGATCTCGCGCATGCAGCGCACCGCGGTCTCGAGGTCGCGCGTGTAGACGTTCGCCCCGAGCCCGAAGCGCGTCGAGTTGGCGAGCCGGATCGCCTCGTCGAGCGACTCGACCGGCACGATCGGCGCCACGGGGCCGAAGGTCTCCTCGCGCAGCAGGTCGGTGGCTGCCGGCGCGCCCGTGACGACGGCGGGCGAGAAGAAGTGGCCGGCGCTCTGGCCGGCGCGGTCGCCGCCCACGACGAGCTCGGCGCCCGCCGCGACCGCCGCCTCCACCTGGGCCTCGACCTTGGCGCGTTGCGGTCCCGAGACCATCGGGCCGACGTCCGTGTCCGGCGCGAGCGGGTCGCCCACCCGGAGCGAGCGCGTGTAGTCGACGAACTCGGAGACGAAGTCGTCGTACACCTCCCGCGCCACGTAGAAGCGCTCGGCGGACGTGCAGACCTGGCCGGCGTTCAGGTAGGCCGCCCAGGCGCCGCCCTTCGCCGCCACGGCGACGTCATCGGCCACGTCCGCGCACACGATGAAGGGGTCCTTGCCGCCCATCTCGAGGTTGATGTGCGCCACCCGCTGTGCGCAGACGCCCGCGACCTTCTTGCCCGTCTCGACCGAGCCCGTGAACGCGACGCCGGCCACGCGCTCGTCCTCGACGATCCGCGCGCCCACGTCGCCCGCGCCCGCCACCACGTTGAACGCGCCGTCCGGCAGGTCGGAGAAGCAATCCGCGAGCAGCAGGGTCGACAGCGGCGTCAGCTCGGAGGGCTTCGCCACGACCGTATTGCCGGCCGCCAGCGCGGGAGCGAGCTTCCAGCCGAGCAGGAGCAGCGGGTAGTTCCAGGGCACGATGCAGCCCCACACGCCGATCGGCTCCTTCACGACCAGCGCGAGCTGGGTGGCCTCGATCGAGGGGATCACGCGACCGGCGAAGTTGCGGCCCATCTCCGCGTAGTAGTCGAACGCCGCGGCCGTCCAGCCGACCTCGTCCGAGTTCTCGATCAGCGGCTTGCCGCCCTCGAGCGTCATCACCCTGGCGAGCTCGTCGGTCATCGCGCGCATGCGCGTGGCGACCTCGTGCAGCAGCTCAGCGCGCTCGACGGCCGGCGTGCCGGACCACGCCGGAAATGCGTCCGAGGCGGCGGCGATCGCGGCGTCGAGCTGCTGGGGTGAGGGCGTGCCGACCCGCTCGACCTCCTGCTCCGTGGCCGGGTTCTCGACGGACAGCGCGTCGCCGTCTCCGGCCACGCGCTCGCCGCCTATCAGCAGTCTCGTCTCCATGGCCCGGGACCCTAGACGGGCCTGGGCCCTACGACAGGCGGTGGCGGATGCGCGCGGCGCGGGACTTCTTGCGGGCGCCGTTGTTGCGGTGCAGCGCGCCGGCCTTGACGGCCTTGTCGATGCGCGAGGTGAGGCTGCGGTACTCCTCGTCGGCCTTCGTGGAGTCGCCGTCGCTGACGGCTGTCTCGAGGCGGCGGAACCACGTTTTGACCTGGGATGTGCGGCGGCGATTTTCGAGCCGCTCGCGCTCCGCCCGGAGGATTCGCTTTTCTTGTGAGTGAATGTTGGCCATGAGCTATCGGCACCGCGACCGGCGAGGTCGGCGCGGCGGTCGACCATTGTAGCGGCGCTGGTGAGTGAGGGGCACGCGCGCCGGCTGGCGCGCAACACCGCGTTCTTCTCGTTCGCGACCGGGCTCTCGCGCCTGCTTGGGCTGGTGCGCGAGGTCGTCGCCGCGAAGTACTTCGGCGTGACCGCCGCGATGTCGGCGTTCACGATCGCGTTCCAGGTGCCGAACCTGGTGCGCGCGCTGTTCGCCGATTCGGCGCTGCAGGGCGCCTTCGTCCCGGTGTTCACGGAGATGCTCGAGAAGGGCCAGCGGCGCGAGGCCTGGCGCGTGGCCTCGACGCTGTTCTTCCTGATCTGCCTCGTGCTTGGGGCGATCACCGCCCTGTTCATCATCTTCGCCGGGCCGATCATGAGCCTGTTCGCGCCGGGCTTCGGCGACGACCCGTACCTCGACGACCTCACGATCGCCCTCGCGCAGATCATGTTCCCGATCGTCGTGTTGCTCGGGCTCTCCGGCCTCACGGTCGGGATGCTGAATGCCTACGAGCACTTCGCGGTGCCCGCGCTCGCCCCGGTCGCGTGGAACCTCGTGATCATCCTCGCGCTCGTCGGCCTCGTCCCGGCGTTCCCGCAGGAGGACGAGATCTACGCGTACGCGATCGGGATCCTGGTCGGCACGATCGTCCAGTTCCTGCTGCCCCTGCCGTGGCTGCGCGGGCGCGGAGGGCGGCTGACATTCACGCTCGACTGGCGCGACGAGCGCGTGCTCCAGGTGCTGAAGCTGATGCTTCCGGTCACGCTCGCCCTCGGCCTCATCAACCTGAGCCTCGCGATCAACGTGGCGATCGGCTCGCTCGTCTCCGATCAGGCGCCGGCCGCGATCGACAAGGCCTTCCGGCTCTACCAGCTGCCGCAGGGGCTGTTCTCGATCTCGATCGCGACGATCCTGTTCCCGACGCTCTCGCGCTTCGCCGCGCGCGGCGCCCACGACGACCTGCGCCGCACCATGGGGAACGGCGTGCGCCAGATCGCGCTGCTGCTGATCCCGAGCGCCGTTCTGCTCGCGGTGCTGGCCGAGCCGATCACGCGGCTCGTCTACGAGCGCGGCGCCTTCGGCCCCGAGGCCACCGACCTGACCTCCACCGCCCTCTTCTGGTGGTCGCTGTCGCTGCCGTTCCAGGGCGTGTCGCTGCTGTTCTCGCGGACGTTCTTCTCGCTGCAGCGGCCCTGGGCCACGACCGCGCTGGCGGGCGTCAACCTGATCGTCAACTTCGCGCTCGCGCTCCTGCTCTACCAGGAGTTCGAGATCGCGGGCATCGTGCTCGCGACCGTGGTGGGGACGGTCGTCATGTGCGTGGCGCAGGGCTGGATCCTGCGCGGCTCGCTCGGCGGCATCGAGGGCCGGCAGCTCGCGAGCGCGGGTGCGCGCATGCTCGTCGCGGCGGCGCTGCTCGGGGTGGCGGCCTACGGAGCGTGGCGCGGGCTCGACGAGCTGCTCGGGCGCTCACTCGCGGCGCAGATCGTGAGCGTGGGCGGCGGGCTCCTCGCCGGCGGTCTCGTGTACGTGGTGACCGTGCGCCTGCTGCGGGTGCCCGAGGCCGAGCAGATCCGGCGGCTGCTCGTTAGCCGCGGGCGCTCTGAGGGGTAGGAGGGCTGCATGCCTGAAGAGACGATGGACCGTGAGGAGCAGATTCGCTGCCTCAACGAGGCTCTGCGACTTCAGCACCGCTCGGTGCTGCTCTACTCGCTGACCGCCGGGAGCGTGATCGGCCTCGAGTACCAGGCGCACGCCGACAAGATGCGCGCGCACGCGCTCTCGGAGCTCGAGGACGCGACCCGGCTCGTCGAGAAGGTCACGGCGCTGGGCGGGGAGCCGACCACCGACGTCGCCGAGATGAGCTTCACGGCCGACCCGGCGAAGGCGCTCGAACGGCTGATCGAATGCGAGTCGGAGACGCTCGAGACGCTGCAGGCGGCGATCGAGCCCACGGGGCGCGAGGCGGCCTCCGAGGCGATCGAGCACCGGCTCGAGCACATGATCATGCGCAAGCAGGAGCAGGTCGACTACCTGCTCCGCGCGCAGCGGCGGCCCTAGGCCGGGTCGCCGAGGGCCGCGATCGCGTCGCCCGCCGACGCGTAGACCCGCGCGTAGACGACCTTGCCGTCCTGGAGCCGCCAGATCCAGCCCGTCGAACCGCTGACCACGCGCGACGCCGAGCGCGCGGTCACGCGCCCCGTCACGAGCACGCAGTCCCCGACGTGCCGGAACTCGTCGGGGGAGAGCCGCAGCTCCTCCCAGACGGCAGCCACGTCGCGGAAGTAGGCGCGCAGCCCGTCGTGCCCGTGGTAGGGCTCGTCCCGGCCGAGCTCCTCGCCGGTTATGGCCGCGAAGACGATCTCGGGGTCCGCGTGCGCGATCGCACCGTCGACGTCGCGGCGGGCGAACGCATCGAAGACGCCCTTGATCACCGCGATGTCCGAATCCGTGGTCGCCATACTCGTGGCCAGCCTTGGCCGCTCCAGCAGCGAACATACGCAACTTCTCGATCATCGCCCACATCGACCACGGGAAGTCGACGCTGGCGGATCGCATCCTCGAGATCACCGGGGCGGTCGATCCGCGCGACCACCGCCCGCAGCTGCTCGACTCGATGGACCTCGAGCGCGAGCGCGGCATCACGATCAAGGCCCAGGCGGTGCGCGTGGAGTACACGGCGAAGGACGGCCAGCTCTACCGGCTGCACCTGATCGACACGCCGGGGCACGTGGACTTCACCTACGAGGTCTCGCGCTCGCTCGCCGCCTGCGACGGCGCGCTCCTGCTCGTCGACGCCGCCCAGGGAGTCGAGGCGCAGACCGTGGCGAACACCTACCTGGCCGTCGACTCCGGCCTCGAGCTGATCCCCGCCATGAACAAGCTCGACCTGCCCGGGGCCGAGCCCGAGCGCGTGGCCGGCGAGATCGGCGAGCTCCTCGGCGAGGATCCGGACTCGGTGATGCGCATCTCGGCGAAGACGGGGGAGGGGGTCACCGAGCTGCTCGACCTGATCGTCGAGCGCATCCCGCCACCCGAGGGCGACGCCGACGCCCCGGCGCGCGCGCTCATCTTCGACTCCGAGTTCGACCAGTACCGCGGCGTCGTCGCGTACGTGCGGGTGGTCGACGGCGTCCTGCGCAAGAACGACGCGATCCTGGCGATGCAGGCGGGCACGGAGGCCGAGATCGACGAGATCGGCTTCTTCGGCCCGCAGATGATGCCCGTCGAGCAGCTCCGCGCCGGGGAGGTCGGCTACGTGATCACGGGCATCAAGGACGTCTCGCTCCTGCGGGTGGGCGACACCATCACCACGAAGGCGGGCGCCGCCACGGATCCGCTGCCCGGCTACCGCGAGATCAAGCCGATGGTCTTCTGCGGGCTGTTCCCTGTCGAGACGAACCAGTTCCCGGACCTGCGCGACGCGCTCGAGAAGCTGTCACTCAACGACGCCGCGCTCACCTGGGAGCCCGAGACGAGCGAGGCGCTCGGCTTCGGCTTCCGCTGCGGGTTTCTCGGCCTGCTGCACATGGACATCGTGCGCGAGCGGCTCGAGCGCGAGTACGACCTCGAGCTGCTCGCGACCGCCCCGAACGTCGAGTACGACGTCCACCTGACCGACGGCGAGACGGCGATCGTCCACTCGCCCTCGGACATGCCGGACCGCGCGATCATCGAGTCGATCGAGGAGCCCTACATCCGCGCGACGATCCTGTGCCCGAAGGAGTTCGTCGGCGCGGTGATGGAGCTCTGCCAGGAGCGTCGCGGCACCCACGTGGACATGATGTTCCTGTCGCAGCAGCGCGTGCAGCTCCACTACGACATCCCGCTCGCCGAGATCGTGCTCGACTTCTTCGACCAGCTCAAGTCGCGCACGAAGGGCTACGCCTCGCTCGACTACGAGGTGCTCGGGATGCGCGAGGGCGACCTGGTCAAGCTCGACATCCTGCTCGCCGGCGACAAGGTCGACGCCCTCTCGATGGTCGTGCACCGCGACAAGGCCTACCCGGCCGGCCGCGGCCTCGCCGAGCGGCTGCGCAAGCAGATCCCGCGCCAGCAGTTCGAGGTCGCGATCCAGGCCGCGATCGGCTCGAAGATCATCGCCCGCGAGTCCGTCAAGCCGATGCGCAAGGACGTGATCGCCAAGTGCTACGGCGGTGACATCACGCGCAAGCGCAAGCTGCTCGAGAAGCAGAAGGAGGGGAAGAAGCGCATGAAGCAGGTGGGCCGCGTGGAGGTTCCCCAGGAGGCATTCCTCGCCGTGCTCGAGCTCTCGGGCGACGGAGACGCGAAGAAGTGAGGGCCGTCCTCGTCCACGCGGGTGTCTGTGACGCGTCGATGTGGGACGGCTTCGACCTCCCGGACGCCGAGCGGCACGAGCTGCGCGGCTTCGGGAACACCCCGATGCCGGAGTCGGGCAGCTTCTCGAACGCGGATGACCTCGAGGCCGGCATGGGCGGGGAGCCGGCGGCGCTCGTGGGCGCATCGTTCGGAGGGCAGGTCTGCCTCGAGGTGGCGGCGCGCAGCCCCGAGCTCGTCCCGGCGCTCGTCCTGATGGACGCGCCGCTCCCTGACCACGACTGGTCGCGGGAGATCCTCGACTACGCCGAGGAGGAGGACCGCCTGCTCGAGGAGGGCGACCTCGACTCCGTGGCCGACCTCAACGCGGCGTTCTGGGCGCCCGCGGTGGCGGACCGCGTGCGCCCGATGCAGAGGCGCTCGCTCGAGCTCCAGATCGCGTCGGCCGCCGAGGACGAGGAGGTCGAGCGGATCGAGCTCGGCGCGATCCGCTGCCCGACCCTCGTCCTGGTGGGCGAGGACGACAAGCAGGACTTCCGCGCAATCGCCGAGCGCCTCGCATCGGAGATCGCCGACGCCGAGCTCGTGGTGATCGAGGGCGCCGCGCACCTCCCGGCGCTCGAGCGCCCCGAAGAGACCGCGCGACTTGTGCGCGAGTTTCTCGCCCGGTAGCCTTGCGGGCGACGCCTCTGCTGCACGCACGTCACACATCGTTCATGTTGAAGCACTTCGCCGCCGGCTCGGCGCGCTGAACGCATCGTTCACGCACACCTGAGCTGAAAGGAAGTACCCGAAGTGCACACGAAGGCTGTCGCCGATGACTGGTTCGTCGGCTTCATGGAAGGACTCAAGGCGAGGTTCTGGCGCGTGGCCGCGGAGCCGCGGGCCGACGACGACGCGGCCGCGCTCGCGGGGCTGCTCGAGCTTCCGCCCGGCGCGCGCGTGCTCGACGCGCCCTGCGGATCCGGGCGCATCGCGGTGCGGCTCGCGGAGCGCGGGCTCGAGCTGACGGGCATCGACAACTCGCCCACGGAGATCGAGCTGGCCCGGCGCGCGGCAGCGGAGCGCGGCGTCGACGCCCGCTTCGAGGTCCGCGACGTCCGCGACGCACCCGAGGAGGGCTTCGACGCGCTCGTGGTCTGGGGCAACAGCTTCGGCTACATGCCCCACGCCGAGACGCTCGAGCACCTGGCCGCGTGCCGCCGGGCGCTGCGGGACGGCGGGCGGCTCGTGCTCGACACGTCGGTCCTGGCCGAGTCGATCCTGCCGAGCTTCCGCTCTGAGCTCGACTACGACCTCGGCGAGGTCCGCATGCAGGCCACGCAGCGCTACGACGCGCCGCGCAGCCGGCTCATCGGCGAAATGCGCTTCACGGCGCCGGACGCGGAGCCCGAGGAGGCGGTGGCCGTGCATCACGTGTACACGCTCGCCGAGCTCCTGCGAATGCTCGGGTCGGCGGGCTTCGAGGTGGATGAGCTGATCGGGGACCTCGCCGAGCGGCGCCCGTTCGAGCTCGGAGACGGGCGTCTCGTGCTGCTGGGGAGGGCTGTCTAACCCGCGCTGAGAGCGGGATTGCACTTTTTAGGATGGCCTTAGGGGGCGGTCATAGCTTGTCCGCCGTGACCACGGACACTCTCACTCGGACCGCCCCCGACCCCACCGTCGATTCGCTTCAGCAGTTTCTCGACGGGATCGCCAAGACCCCGTTGCTGACGGCCGATGAGGAGATCGCGCTCGCCAAGCGCATCGAGCGCGGCGATCTCGACGCGAAGGACCACATGGTCCGCGCGAACCTGCGTCTCGTGGTCTCGCTCGCGAAGCGCTACCGCAACCAGGGCCTGCCCTTCCTCGATCTCATCCAGGAGGGCACCGTCGGCCTGATCCGCGCGGTCGAGAAGTTCGACTACCGCAAGGGCTTCAAGTTCTCGACCTACGCGACCTGGTGGATCCGCCAGGCGATCTCGCGCGGCATCGCCGACAAGGCGCGCACGGTGCGGATCCCGATCCACATCGACAACGTGCTGAAGAAGCTCGACAAGGCCCAGCGCAAGCTCGAGGCCAAGGGCGCCGGCGAGCTGACGATCGAGGACATCGCGGCCGCCGCGGGGGTCGACCCCGACGAGGCCGAGGTGATCATGAAGGCCGCGCAGCAGATCGTCTCGCTCGACAAGCCGGTCGGCGACGACGGCGACGCCGCCCTGTTCGGCGACCTGATCGCCGACGAGGAGACCCCGTCGCCCTTCGACGAGGCCGTCGAGCGCATGCGCGACGAGCGCCTCTACAACGTGCTCGAGAACCTCCCCTACCGCGACAAGCGCATCATCGAGCTGCGCTACGGGCTGAACGGCGAGCCGCCGCAGACGCTCGACAAGGTCGCCAAGCTGTTCAGGCTGACGCGCGAGCGCACCCGCCAGATCGAGGAGGCCGCGCTGCGCAAGCTCGCCACCCTCGCCGAGGCGCAGGCGCTGCGGGAAGCGGCCTAGCGAGTCCGCGCGCGGGATAGGCTCCCGCGCCGATGGCCGTCAAGACCGAAGCGATAGGGAAGGCCTACCCGCCGTTCGAGTACGAGGTGGGCAAGGAGAAGATCGCGGAGTACGCGCGCGCGGTCGGGGAGGACAACCCCGTCTACTTCGACCGCGAGCAGGCGCGGGCGGCGGGCTTCCGCGACGTGCCCGCCCCGCCGATGTTCGCCGTCGTCTACTCGGCGGGCTCCGTCGGGCCCGGCATCTTCGACCCGGACGTGGGCATCAACTTCGCGATGATGGTCCACGGCGGGCAGGAGTTCGTCTGGGGCGAGCCCGCCTGCGCCGGCGACACGATCACCACCGAGACGACCGTGAAGGACATCTCCGAGAAGGGCGGGATGGGCTTCTACGTGTTCGAGTCGGTGTCGCGCAACCAGGACGGCCAGGAGGTCGCGCGCGGCACCTGGACCAACATCGTCAGGGGGGACTCGTGAAGAGCGTCGAGCTGAAGGTCACCCCCGACAAGTACCTGCCCCACCGCTACGCCGGCGCGAGCGGCGACTTCAACCCGATCCACATCGACCGCGAGTTCGCGCAGTCGGTCGGGCTGCCGCAGAACATCCTGCACGGGCTCTACTCGATGGCCCAGGTCGCGCGCGCGTGCACGAGCGCCGCGGGCGGGGATCCGCGCTCGCTCCGGCGCCTGTCGGTGCAGTTCCGCGGCATGGGGCTGCCGGAGCAGGAGATCGCCGTCAGCGGCGAGGTGGCCGAGGAGCGCGAGGACGGCACGGTGCTCGTCAAGGCCGAGGCCGTCCAGGGCGACAACCGCATCATCCGCAAGGCCGAAGCCGAGCTGAAGCCGGACGCCGCGCTCTAGATTCTCCCCTGTGGAGATCAGCTCGCGCCAGAGCTTCATCCTGCGCAAGGTGGTCGAGGCGCACGTCGAGCTCGACCAGCCCGTCGGCTCGAAATGGATAGCCGAGCGAGACGACGTGCCCTGGGGGCCGTCGACCGTGCGCGCAGAGCTCGCCCGGCTCGAGGAGGCGGGCCTGCTCGAGCACCCGCACACCTCGGCGGGCCGCGTGCCGACCGACCGCGGCTACCGGATCTATGTGGACGAGCTCCTCGTGGAGGGCAAGCTGCCCGTCCCGCGCAAGCGGCTCGAGCTCTCGACGATGCGCCGCGAGGTCGACGAGGCCATGCGCGCGACGTCCGAGCAGCTCTCGCAGGTCACGAACCTGCTCGCGCTCGTCACGGCGCCGCCGATCGAGACCGCCACGATCCGGCGCGTCGAGGTGCTGCTGCTGCAGCCGCAGGTCGCGATGGTGGTCGTGATCACCTCGACCGGCGGCGTCACGAAGCGGGTGATCTCCTATGACGCGCCCGTGGATCCCGGGCTCGTCGACTGGGCCGGCAGCTATCTGAACGAGGCCGTCGGCGGCCTCGACGTGGGCGCGCGGGCGCTCGGGGCGCGGCTTGCCGATCCCGAGCTGAGCCCCGCCGAGCGGGCCTTCCTGGCCACGCTCTCGCCCGCGTTCACGATCCTCGAGGACACGGCCGGCAGCACGCTCTACATGGACGGCGCGGCGCGGCTCCTGTCGGAGCACCGCTTCCAGGAGCTGTCCCAGCTCGGCGCGCTGATGGAGGTGCTCGAGCACCGCCAGGCGCTGCTCGGCGTGCTGCGCCAGTCGCTCGGGGAGCCGAGCGTCTACCTCCGGATCGGCGGGGAGAACTCGACCCCGGAGATGCGCTCGCTGAGCCTCGTGGCCGCGAACTACGGGCTCGCCCGCCGCAACCTCGGTGCGGTGTCGGTGATCGGGCCGCTGCGCATGGACTACCCGAACGCGGTTGTGGCCGTGCGCCAGGCGGCGCGTGAGCTGTCGCGCTTCGTGGCGGAGGTCTACGACGAGTGAGGCGCGACGCATACGAGGTGCTCGGCGTGGCGCGCGACGCCGACGACCGCGAGATCAAGAAGAGCTTCCGCCGCCTCGCGCGTGAGCTCCACCCGGACGTCAACCGGCACGACCCGGCGGCGGAGGAGAAGTTCAAGGAGGCCGCCGAGGCATACGAGATCCTCTCGGACGCGGAGCGGCGGGCGACCTACGACCGCTACGGCTACGAGGGCCTCGACTCGCGCGGGTTCGCCTCGCAGGCGCACGGCTTCGGCTCGTTCGCCGACATCTTCGACGCGTTCTTCGGCGGCGACCCGTTCGGCGGCGGCTTCGGGCGCGGCGGCGGGCGCGTGCAGGGCGGCGATGTGGCGAGCTCGATCGAGATCTCCCTCGAGGAGGCCGCGCGCGGCGTCCAGGTCGAGATCGCCTACGAGCTCGTCGACGCCTGCGAGCACTGTCACGGCAACGGCGCCGAGCCGGGCACGCCGATCGAGACCTGTGAGGTCTGCGGCGGCATGGGGCGCGTGCGCGCCGTCACCCGCACCGCGTTCGGCCAGCTCGTGCGCGAGCAGGCCTGCGAGCGCTGCGCGGGCGAGGGCAAGATCCCGACAGAGCCGTGCGCCGAGTGCGAGGGGCTCGGGCGGCGCGCGGTCCGCAAGACGCTCGAGGTCGACGTGCCGGCGGGGATCGCGGACGAGCAGCGCATCAGGCTGACCGGCCGCGGGCATGCGGGCGAGCGCGGCGGTCCGGCCGGCGACCTGTACGTGCTCGTGCGGGTGCGCGAGGACGAGCGCTTCCTGCGCGACGGCAACGACCTGATCAGCGTGGTCGACGTGCCGGCGCCCGCGGCCGCGCTCGGCTCCACGGTCACGGTTCCGACGCTGGAGGGCGAGGAGGAGATCGACGTGCCGGCGGGGACACAGCCCGGCACCGTCGTGAGCCTGCGCGGCCTCGGCATGCCGGCGATCGGCCGCGGGCGCCGCGGCGACCAGCGAATCGTGTTGAACGTCGTGATCCCGCGCAACCTCACGGAGCGCCAGCGGGAGCTGCTCGAGGAGCTTCGCGGCTCGCTCACCGAGGAGAACCTGCGCGAGGACGAGCGCGAGTCGATCCTCTCGAAGGTCCGCCGCGCCTTCCGGTGATCCGGCTCGCCATCCGGGCGCGCGCGGAGGACGCCGACGCCGTGCTCGGCGAGCTCCTGGAGGTGGCGCCCCGGGGCTTCGAGCAGGTCGACGGGGACGGCTGGGTCGAGTACGCGCTCTACGGCGCGCCGGGCGAGCTGCCCGAGCTGCCCGCCGGCGACGCCGAGGTCGGCGGCGTCCGCGTGCACGTGAGCGGCACTCCGGTGGCCGACGACTGGGCCGAGCGCTGGCGCGAGTTCCACGAGCCGGTGCTCGTGGGCGAGCGGGTCTGGGTGCGCCCGCCCTGGGCCGATCAGCGCGCGGGCGCGATCGACCTCGTGATCGATCCCGGCCAGGCGTTCGGCACGGGCGCGCATCCCACCACGCGGCTCTCGCTCGAGCTGCTGCTGTCGCTCGAGCCCGCCGGCCCGCTCGTGGACGTGGGCTGCGGCTCGGGCGTGCTCGCGATCGCCGCGGCGCGGCTCGGCTTCGACCCGGTCAGCGCGCTCGACAACGACCCGGCGGCGGTGGCGGCCACGCGCGAGAACGCGCGCGCGAACGGGCGTGGAGCTGGCGCGCGTCGAGCGCTTCGACCTGCGCGAGCAGCCGCTGCCGCACGCGCCGACCGTCGTCGCGAACCTGGTGCGCCCGCTGCTGCTCGAGCTCGCGAGCGCTTCCGCAAGACACCCTGAGAGCCCGGAGACCTTGATCGTCTCCGGGCTGCTCGAGGGAGAGGAGGAAGAGGCGGCGACGGCGTTCGCGCCCTTGAGCGAACGCCGCCGCCTGCAACTGGGAGGGTGGAGTGCCTTGCTGATGACCCGGCCCTGAAGACTGCCCCCGTTTCCAGGACTCGCTTAGCTCGGTCTCCTACTCGCAGTCAAGGTGGTTATCGGCCGGGGGTCCCCGATTCCACGTAGAACATTCGTCCAGACCGGTTAGCCTGCCGGCGTGCGCTTCGTGGACCTGTCGGCTCCGATCAGGCAGAGCCCGCCCGAGACCCCGGACGCGCTCCGCACCGACATCGAGTTCGCCGACCACGCCCAGGGAGCGGCCTTCATCGAGGGTCTGCTGGGTGTGCCGGCTCGCCTGCTGCGTGACGGAGAGGGCTGGGCGGTCGAGTCCTTCACCCGCTTCGGGACGCACAACTCGACCCACGTGGACGCGCCGTGGCACTACAACTCGCGCGTCGGGGGCGAGCGCGCGCAGACGATCGACGAGCTGCCGCTCGACTGGTTCTTCGGGCCGGGCGTCGTCCTCGACATGACGGCGAAGGAGGACGGCGAGGCCGTCGAGACCGGCGACGTCGAGCAGGAGCTCGCGCGGATCGGCCACGAGCTCGCGCCGGGCGACATCGTGCTCGTGCGCACGGGCCGCGACGCCTTCATCGAGGCGCCCGAGTACCTGGCGCTCGGCCCGGGCGTCACGGCCGGCGCCACCCGCTGGCTCTACGAGCGCGGCGTGCGCGTGATGGGGATCGACGCCTGGGGATGGGACGGGCCGCTGCACGTCCAGGCACAGCAGGCGATCGAGGCCGACGAGCCGGGCATCTTCTGGGCGGCGCACCAGGCCGATCTGCCCTACTCGCAGATCGAGCGCCTCGTGGGGCTGGGGGAGCTGCCGGCGAGCGGCTTCCAGGTCGCCTGCTTCCCGCTCAGGATCGTCGGCGCCGGCGGGGCGCCCGCGCGGGTCGTGGCGATCCTGCCGGACTAGTCGTTGACCGAGGCCAGCGGGCGCAGGTCGAGCCACTCGTGGTCGGGCCGCTCCTGGCCGGGCTCCTCCTCGCCGTGGCGGTTCACCCAGGCCGTGCGCAGGCCGAGCTGCTTGGCGGGCCCGATGTCGTACTTGTAGCCGAACGCCACGTGCAGGATCTCGTCCGGTGACGCGTCGATCTGCCGCAGCGCGTGCTCGAAGGGCTTGTGCGAGGGCTTGTACGCGCGGCAGTCCTCCGCGACGACCACGCCGTCGAAGGGAACCTCGAGGTGGCGCAGCGTGTGCTCGATGATCGCCCTGTCCGTGTTCGAGATCAGCCAGAGCTCGATGCCGGCCTCCTTCGCCTCCCGCAGCGACGGAATCGTGTCGGGAAACGGCTGCCAGCTCTTCATGGAGCGCACGAGGCCCTCGCCGTCGTGCTCGTTCCAGCGGTAGCCGCGCTCCGCGGCCCATTCGGAGAGCGAGTCCGAGAGAACCTCGTTGTAGTGGCGCCAGTCGCCCTGCAGCCGCTCGAACTGGAGCGCCTCCCAGCGCTCGCGCAGCTCGCGCGCGGGCGGCGGCGCCGGCTCATGGCGCGAGGCGAGCTCGTAGAGGAAGGACGCGGCGCCACCCTCCCAGTCGATCAGGGTGCCGTAGACGTCGAAGGTCGCTACTCGGATCGAGGGGGTCATCGGCTCTTCGCCGCGCGCCGGCGCGCGCGTCTGCGCTCAACGTACCGCTCCACCTTGGTGTGCGTCCCGCACTCCTCCATGCTGCACCAGCGCCGGCTCTGGTTTCGCGACCGGTCGAGGAACAGCCAGCGACAGCGCCCGCATGGCTTGAGTTGATCGAGCGGGCCCTCGGTGAGCAGCTCGAGGGCGGCGTAGGCGAGTGGGTCCAGGGGCGAGGCGAGCTCGTGGTGCTCCCAGCGCCGGCTGTAGGCGTCTCCGTCGCGCACGAGCGTGGCGCGCCGGTCAGCGTCGAGCGCCCGCCCGCGCAGGGCGTCGAGCCGCTCCGCGTCGGGCTCGCCACCCTCCGCGATCGGGCGCAACACGCCGTAGACGAGCTCGCGCAGGTCGAGCGCCTCGCGCAGTGTCCGCTCGGCGCCGGGGCGGTCCGCTCGTGCCTTGCGGTCGAGGCGATCTGCGTCCCGGGCCGAGAGCACGTCGACCTTCACGCTCCAGGCGAGCAGATCGGCGTAGGAGCGCAGGTTCTCCTCCGAGGGCATCGGCGCGGTGTCGAGCAGGCCGCCGATGGTGTTGACGAAGTCGAGCGCGACCTGACCGCCGTCGAGGCGAAGCGCGTCGATGTAGTGAGCAGTTTCCAACGAAATCGAGTTTAGTGGTAACCGGCCCCGGTTACCATTTAAACATCGAAAGCTGGTAACACCGAATGGAGGACACCCCTGATGCTCTCTGTCATCGCCGTCATGGAAGGTTGCCGCGCCGTCCGCCGCTCGACCGACGGGGCGATCACCGAGCGCCGCTTCCGCTCGGCGCCCACGGGGCCGCCGCGCGGGCGCTAGCCGCGCGGCAGCACGCCTAGACTGGAGGGCGGTGTCGCTGCTCGAACAGGTTCAGGAGGACGTGAACACCGCCCTCAAGGCGGGCGAGCGCGAGCGCGTGCATGCCCTGCGCCTGATCGCGAACGCGCTGCAGAACGCCGAGAAGGACGGCGCCGGCGACCCGCTCGACGTGCTCGGCCGCGAGCGCAAGCGGCGGCTCGAGGCCGCCGAGGCCTATCGCGACGGTGACCGGCCGGAGCTCGCCGAGGCTGAGGAGCGCGAGGCCGAGATCATCGCCGGCTACCTGCCGGCGCAGCTCACGGACCAGGAGCTCGACGCCATCGTCGGCGACGCCGTGGCGGAGTCGGGGGCCTCGTCTCCCAGGGAGATGGGCAAGGTGATGGCGCTCGTCATGCCGAAGCTCCAGGGCCGCGCCGACGGCAAGCGGGTGAGTGCGGCCGTGAAGGAGAAGCTGACGGCGTAGTGCGGGTCCAGATCGAGCTTCCGAACGAGGTGGCCGCCGAGCTCGCGGGCCCGGGCGACACCGTGATGAAGACACTCGAGCAGCATCTCGACTGCGAGGTGTTCCTGCGCGGCAACGTGCTCACCCTCGACGGCTCGGACGAGCACGTGGCGATGGGCCGCACGGTCGTGCGCGAGATGACCGATCTCGTGCGGCAGGGACACGAGATCGCGCCGGGGACGATCGAGGCGATCGCGAGCGCGCTCGACCGCCACGAGTCGCCGAGCCGCATCCTCGAGGACGTGGTCTGGCGCCACCGCGGGCTCAAGGTCGCCCCGAAGACCGTCAACCAGAAGCGCTACGTCGACGCGATCAGGCGCTCGACGATCACGGTCGGCGTGGGGCCCGCCGGCACCGGCAAGTCGTTCCTCGCCGTCGCGATGGCGGTCGCGGCGCTGTCCCGGCGCGAGGTCAACCGCATCGTGCTCACGCGGCCCGCCGTCGAGGCCGGCGAGCGGCTCGGCTTCCTCCCCGGTGACCTGGCCGCCAAGGTCGATCCCTACCTGCGCCCGCTGTTCGACGCCCTCTACGACATGCTCGATCCCGAGCGCGTCAACCAGCATCTCGAGCGCGGCGTGATCGAGGTGGCCCCGCTCGCGTTCATGCGCGGCCGCTCGCTGAACGACGCCTTCATCATCCTCGACGAGGCGCAGAACACGACGCCCGAGCAGATCAAGATGTTCCTCACGCGCCTCGGCTTCAACTCGAGGATGGTCGTGACGGGCGACATCACGCAGATCGACCTGCCGCGCGATCAGCGCTCCGGGCTCGTGGTGGTCGGCGAGATCCTGGACGAGGTCGAGGGGATCGAGTTCGTGCGCTTCGGCAGCGAGGACGTGGTCCGCCACAAGCTCGTGCAGCGGATCGTCGCCGCCTACAACGAGTACGCCGAGCAGCAGGCGCCCGCGCTGCGCGAGGCCCGCCGGCAGCAGAGCTGAGCCGCCCGGACGTGCTGGAGATCGAGGTGCTCGCCGAGAGGGATCCCGGGCTCGAGGAGCCCGCGCGCGCAGCGCTGGCCGCGGCGGGCGTGGAGGACGGGCACCTCGCCATCGCGCTCGTCGACGCCGACGAGATCCGCCGCCTCAACCGTGAGCACCGCGCGAAGGACGCGCCCACGGACGTGCTCTCGTTCCCGGTCGACGAGGCCGGGCCCGCCGCCGGGCCGCGCGAGCTCGGCGACGTCGTGATCTGCCCGGAGCACACGGAGGACCTCACCGAGGCCGTCGTCCACGGCGTGCTCCACCTGTGCGGCTACGACCACGAGACCGACGACGGCGAGATGCTCGCGCTTCAGGGCCGTGTGATGGAGCGGCTGTGAGCGGGCGCTCTGGCTTCGTGGCGCTCGCGGGCCGCCCGAACGCGGGCAAGTCGACGCTCGTGAACGCGATCGTCGGCGGCAAGGTCGCGATCGTGTCCGACAAGCCGCAGACCACGCGCCGCGAGATCCGCGGGATCGCGACAGGCGACGACTGGCAGCTCGTGCTCGTCGACCTGCCCGGGGTGCAGCGGCCGCGCGACTCGCTCACCGAGCGCATGCAGCGCCAGGTCGAGCGCACGCTGAGCGACGCCGACGCCGCGCTGTTCGTGCTCAACGGCGAACAGGAGATCGGCGCGGGCGACCGCTTCATCGCGAACGCGATCCGCAAGGCGGGGCTGCCCGCCGTGACCGTGCTCAACAAGGTCGACCTGCTCGACCGCCCGCGCACGCTCGCGGCGCTCGAGGCCGCCGCCGCGCTGGACGTCCCCGGCGAGCTGTTTCCGGTCAGCGCGCGCGAGGGCGCCGGCGTCGGCCCGCTCGTCGAGCACCTCGTGGGCCTGATGCCGGACGGCCCGTTCCTCTACCCGCCCGAGGAGACGAGCGACCTTCCGCTCGAGGTGAGGCTCGCCGAGCTGATCCGCGAGCAGGTGCTGCTGCGCACGCGCGAGGAGCTCCCGCACGCGGTCGAGGTCGAGGTCGACGAGCTCGAGGAGCGCGAGGACGGGCTGCTCGTGGTCCGCGCACGGGTGTGGGCCGAGACCGAGTCGCAGAAGGGCATCCTCGTCGGCGCCGGGGGGAGCATGGTGCGGGCGGTGGGGACCGCCGCTCGCCGGGAGATCGAGACGCTGCTCGACCGCCGGATTCATCTCGAGCTGAACGTGCGCGTGCGCAGGGGCTGGCGCAAGGACGATGGCCTGCTCGACCGGCTCGGCATCGAGTGAGCGCGACCGAGCTCGACAGGATCCTCGCGTTCCTGCGCAGCAGCGAGGAGGCCGTCTGCGACGAGGTGGTGCCGACCGCGCACGGCGCGGCGATGAACACGCCGAGCCTGCCGCTCGTCTGGCAGCTCAACGCCCTGCAGGTGGACGACCCAGACGCGGGCTGGCGTGAGCTGACGGAGGAGGCCGAGCGGATCCAGGGCGCCTACATGCACCGCAAGCTCGTGGTGCACGACGAGCAGCTCGGCAGGCGCCTGTGCGCGCCGCTCCTGCGGCGCGGCTGGAACGTCTTCCGCCTGCTCGTGATGACCTGGAGCGCAACGAGCCGGAGGAGCGCGACCTCCCGCCCGCGGCGGAGGTGGAGCGCGCGACCGGCGCCGCCGCGCTGGCGCGCTTCCGGCGCGAGCAGCCCTTCGGCTCCCAGCAGCGAGGCGATCGAGCAGCTCGCCGGGATGGACGACCGCTACGGGCGCGCCCTGAACGCGCGCGACTTCGCATCGCCCCCAGACGACCCCGCCTGCGCGCTCAGGCTCTACACGAAGGGCGGCATCGCGCAGGTCGACGAGGTCGGGACGATCGAGGCGCGCCGCGGGCAGGGTCACGCGAGCGCGGCCGTGATGGCGGCCTCCGCCAGGGCGCGCGAGGAGGGGAACGAGACCGTCTTCCTGCTCACGGACGAGGCGGACTGGCCGAAGAGCATGTACCGGCGGCTCGGCTTCGAGGAGATCGGGGTGGTGCACGAATTCCTCAGGGTGCCGCTGGGCTCGTAGAGTTGCCGCAGGTGGACCTGACCCCCTGCATCGTCCAGGACTCGCGCACCGGAGAGGTGCTCACGCTCGCGTACATGAGCGAGGAGTCGCTCGCGCGCACGCGCGAGACGGGCGAGATGTGGTTCTGGTCGCGCTCGCGCCAGGAGCTCTGGCACAAGGGCGCGACCTCGGGGAACGTTCAGCGGCTGAAGGCGCTTCGCTACGACTGCGACGAGGACGCCTGGGTGGCGCTCGTCGAGCCGGCCGGTCCGGCCTGCCACACGGGCGAGCGCACCTGCTTCTTCCGCGGCGACATGGAGCCGCAGCCCGCCGAGGCGCTGCCGGCGCTCGAGCGGACGATCGAGGAGCGCCGCGCCGCGGATCCCGGCGACAGCTACACCGCGCGCCTGCTCGCCGACCCGGAGCTGATCGGCCGCAAGGTCGAGGAGGAGGCCGAGGAGGTCGCGCGCGCCGCTCGCGAGGAGTCCGAGGAGCGCCTCGCCGAGGAGGCGGCCGACGTCCTCTATCACCTGACCGTGCTGATGGCCTCGCGCGGGCTCTCGCTCGCCGACGCCTACGAGGTGCTCCTTGAGCGTCGCGGTTGACCTCGAGCTGACCCCGTCGCTCGACGAGCTCCGCGGCCTCGCCGGGGAGGGAACGCTCGTGCCGCTCAGGCACACGTTCATCGCCGACTGCGAGACGCCGGTCTCGGCCTACCTGAAGCTCCGCGGCGACGGGCCGTCGTTCCTGCTCGAGTCCGCCGAGCAGGGCCAGCGCGTCGGGCGCTGGTCGTTCCTCGGCTTCCACCCGCGCAGCGTGCTCCGCCTCGGCCGCGGGGACCACCCGAATCCCTACGGAGCCGTCGCCGAGGAGCTCGAGCGCCACCGCATCGCGCCGCTCGACGGCCTGCCGCCGTTCGCGGGCGGCGCGGTCGGCATGTTCGGCTATGACCTCGTGCGCACCCTCGAGCCCACCGTCGGCGAGCCAAACCCGGACGAGACCGGTGTGCCGGATCTCGCCGTGATGATCACCGACGTCCTGGTGGCGTTCGACCACCTTCGCCACGAGGTGACGATCCTCGCGAACGTCGAGGGCGGCGCCGGCGTCGAGCGCTCGTATGAGGAGGCCGCCGCGGCGATCGCGGACGTGCGCGAGCGCCTGCGCGGCCCGGTCCCCGTGGTCGACCGGGGCACGCGCGAGCCGCCCGAGTTCTCCTCGAACCTCGGCCCGAACGGCTACGCCGCCGCCGTCGAGCGGGCGAAGGAGTACATCCGGGCGGGCGACGTCTACCAGGTCGTCCCGAGCCAGCGCTGGACGGCGGACTGTCCCGTGGACGCGTTCTCGATCTACCGCGGGCTGCGCGCGATCAACCCGAGCCCCTACATGTTCTTCCTCGACTTCGAGGACTTCGAGATCGCGGGCGCCTCGCCCGAGTCGCTCGTGCGCGTGACCGGGCGCCACGTCCAGCAGCGGCCGATCGCGGGCACCCGCCCCCGCGCGGGCTCGACCGAGGAGGACGTGAAGCGCGGGCGCGAGCTGCTCGCGGACGCGAAGGAGCGCGCCGAGCACGTGATGCTCGTCGACCTCGGCCGCAACGACCTCGGCCGCGTCTGCGAGTACGGCAGCGTCGCCGTCGACGAGCTGATGGCGATCGAGACCTACTCGCACCTGATGCACATCGTCTCGGCCGTGTCCGGCACGCTGCGCGAGGAGGTGTCGCCGATGGACGCGCTGCGCGTGAGCCTGCCCGCCGGCACGCTCTCGGGCGCGCCCAAGATCCGGGCGATGCAGATCATCGACGAGCTCGAGCCCGTCAAGCGCGGCCCGTACGGCGGGGCGGTCGGCTACCTCTCCTACACGGGCGAGCTCGACACGTGCATCTACATCCGCTCGGCGCTCGTGAAGGACGGCAAGGTCCACGTGCAGGCGGGCGGCGGCATCGTGGCGGACTCGGAGCCCGACTACGAGGTGCGCGAGATCGAGGCGAAGTCGGGCGCGGTGATGGACGCGATCAGGCTCGCCTGCAGGCAGGTGGACTGGGCATGACCTCCGTGCTGGTCATCGACAACTACGACTCGTTCACGTACAACCTCGTCCAGTACCTCGGGGAGCTCGGGGCCGAGGTCGACGTGGTCCGCAACGACGAGCCGGAGCTGCTCGAGCGCTCGCCCGGCCGGGTGATCGTGTCGCCGGGGCCGTGCACGCCCGAGGAGGCGGGCCTCTCGAAGCAGGCGATCCGGCGCTACGCGGAGGACGGCGTGCCGGTGCTCGGCGTCTGCCTCGGCCACCAGGCGCTCGCCGCCGAGTACGGCGGCCGGGTGATCCGCGGCGAGCCGGTTCACGGCAAGACCGCGGAGGCGGAGCACGACGGCCGCTCGATCTTCAACGGGCTCGAGTCGCCCGGTCGTGGTCGGCCGCTACCACTCGCTGATCGTCGACCCCGAGGGCCTGCCGGACACGCTCGAGGTGTCGGCTCGCGCCGGCGACGTGATCATGGGCCTGCGCCACCGCGAGCTTCCGCTCGAGGGCGTGCAGTTCCACCCGGAGTCCGTGCTGACCCCGCACGGCAAAGAGATGCTCGCGACCTTCCTCGGCGGCTGAGATGCCGAACACCACCCTCACGGAGGCGATCGACAGGGTCGCCGGCGGCGCCGACCTCTCCCGCGAGGAGGCGGCAGCGGTGCTCGCCGAGATCATGGAGGGCAACGCCTCCGAGGCGCAGATCGCGGCCTTCCTGATCGCGCTGCGCACGAAGGGCGAGACCGTGGCGGAGATCGCCGGCCTCGCCCAGACGATGCGCTCGTTCGCCCTGGCGGTCGACGCGGGGGACGACCTCGTCGACACCGCGGGCACCGGCGGCGGGCGGCCCACGTTCAACGTCTCGACCACGGCGGCGTTCATCGCGGCGGGGGCGGGCTGCCGGGTGGCGAAGCACGGAAACCGCTCGGCCACGAGCCAGTGCTGGCTCGGCGGACGTGCTCGAGGCGCTCGGCGCCCGCATCGACCTCGAGCCGGCCCGGGTGGCGGTCTGCATCGAGTCCGTCGGCTTCGGCTTCATGTTCGCCCCGAAGCACCACGGCGCAACCCGTCACGTGGTCCCGGTGCGCAGGGAGCTCGGCGTGCGGACCATCTTCAACTTCCTCGGGCCGCTCACCAATCCGGCCGGCGCGCGGCGCCAGGTGATCGGCGTCTCGGACCCGGGCAAGCTGGAGACCATGGCCGCCGCCCTGGGGGAGCTCGGGACCGAAAGAGCATTGGTAGTGTCGAGCGCGGATGGCCTCGACGAGTTCTCGGTCGCCGGTCCCACCCGGGTGGTTGAGCTGAGCCAGGGGCGCCTCGACGCCTATGAGGTCGCCCCCGCCGACGTCGGTCTCGAGGCCGATCCGGACGGTTTCGTGCGCGCGGGCTCGCCGGACGAGAACGCGCGCGTGCTGCGCGACGTGCTCGGCGGATCGCCCGGCACCGAGCGTTCGCTGTCGGTCATGAACGCCGGCGCCGCGATCCTCGTGGCCGGCCGCGCCGAGACCCTCGAGCAGGGTGTCCGCCGCGCGGAGGAGGCGATCGACTCCGGGGCTGCCGCGGACCTGCTCGAGCGCTTCGTCCGGGAGACGAACGCGTGAGCGTCCGCCTCGACACGATCGTCGGCGCCACGCGTGAGGCCGTCGAGCTGCGCAAGCGCGACCGGCCGCTGGCCGATCTCGAGGCGCAGATCGACATCGGCCAGGAGGGGCGGCCCTTTGCGGAGGCGCTCTCGAGCCCCCACACCTCGCTGATCGCGGAGCACAAGCGGCGCTCGCCCTCGGCGGGAGCGATCCGCGAGGGCGCGAGCTGCACCGAGATCGTCCAGGCCTACGAGCGGGGCGGCGCGGCGGCGCTCTCGATCCTCACCGAGGAGGCGCACTTCGGCGGCTCGCTCGCCGACCTGCGCGAGGCGCGCGCTGCCTGCGACCTGCCGATCCTGCGCAAGGACTTCACGCTCGACCCGTATCAGCTCTACGAGGCGAAGGTGGCGGGAGCGGACGCCGTGCTGCTCGTGGTCGGCGCCCTCAGCGCGCGCGAGCTCGCGACGCTGTACGAGCTCTCCGACGCCCTCGACCTCGATGCGATCGTCGAGATCCACGCCGAGGAGGAGCTCGAGCAGGCGCTCGAGATCGACTGCGACGTGATCGGGATCAACAACCGCGACCTCGAGGACTTCACGGTCGACATCCAGCGGACCTTCGACCTGCTGCACGAGGTGCCGGCCGGCAAGGTGGTGGTGTCCGAGTCGGGCATCTCGCACCGCGGCCAGATCGAGGAGCTCGAGGGCGTCGGGGTCGACGCCGTGCTGATCGGAGAGGCGCTCATGCGGGCGCCGGACCCCGAGTCGGCCGTGCGCGAGCTGACCGCCGCCGAGGATCCGACCCAGGCATGAAGAACCTGCCTCCCCTACCATGGAAGCGAATGGCGACCGTCCCTGAGCTCGACCCGTCCCAGGTAGCGGAGCTGGGGGTCCGCCTGCGCGACAACATCGCGCGAGCGGTCAAGGCCCCGGACCACGTCCTGCGCGACGTCCTCGTGGCGCTGTTCGCCGAGGGCCATGTGCTGATCGAGGACTATCCGGGCGTCGGCAAGACGGCGCTCGCGCGGGCGCTCGCCCGCTCGGTCGACGCCGAGTACGCGCGCGTGCAGTGCACGGCTGACCTGCTGCCCGCGGACGTGGTCGGCACGAACGTCTACAACCAGCGCGAGAACCGCTTCGAGTTCAGGCCGGGGCCCGTGTTCGCGAACGTGGTGCTCGTCGACGAGGTGAACCGGGCGTCGCCGAAGACGCAGTCGGGCCTGCTCGAGTGCATGCAGGAGCGTCACGTGACGGTCGACAAGCAGACGCACGAGCTGGCGCGGCCCTTCCTCGTCGTCGCCACGCAGAACCCCGTCGAGTACGAGGGCACCTATCCGCTCCCCGAGGCGCAGCTCGACCGCTTCATGGTGCGCGTCTCGCTCGGATATCCGAGCGCCGCGCAGGAGTCCGAGATGCTGCTCGCGCACGCCGAGAGCGACCGCGTGCTCGACCTCGAGACGGTCGCCGACGTGGGCGACGTGCTCGCCGGGCAGATCGCCGCGGCCGCAGTCCACGGCAGCGAGGCGCTGCGGCGCTACGTGGTGGCCGTGCTCGACGCCACCCGCGCCGACTCGCGCGTCGAGCTCGGGGCCTCCCCGCGCGCGGGCCTGATGCTGTTCCGCGCGGCCAAGGCCTATGCGGCGCTCGACGCGCGGGACCACGCGCTGCCCGACGACGTCCAGAAGCTCGCCCCCGCGGTGCTGAGCCACCGGCTGCTGCTCGCGCCGGGCGCGCGCTCGGACGAGCGCGAGGCGGTCGTGCGCGACGCGCTCGAGCGCGTGCCCGCTCTCTAGGGGCGAGGCCCGAGGCGCCCGTGATCCGGCCGCTCGTCACCTTCGCCCTCGGAATCGCGCTCTGCCTGTCGGCGGCGACCTTCGACTCGGCCTCGCTGTATGTGCCCGGCGTCGCGCTCGCGCTGCTCGCGATCGTGGCCGTGGCCTGGGTGCTGCTCGCCGCGCGCGGCGCCACCATCACGAGGCGCGCCGGGCCGCACACGATCCTCGAGGAGGAGCCGTATCCGCTGCGGGTGGAGGTCCGCAGCGGCCTCGCGCCGCCGCCCGGGGGCGAGCTGCTCGAGCCTCTGCTCGGCTGGCCGGTTCCCGTGGCCGGGCGCTGGTCGCGCCGGCTGCGCATCAACGTGCGCTTCTCGCGCCGCGGGCGGCGCTTGCTCGACCCCGCGCTGCTCGTCCTCCGCGACCCGCTCAGGCTGTTCGCCACCGAGATCGTCGGCGTCGGCGGAGAGGAGGTCATCGTGCTGCCGCGGGTCGAGCCGGTCACCGCCCCTGGAAGCGGCGGCGCCGGCGCAGGCACCCAGGGCGGCCTCGGTCAGGCCCCGGGGTTGTCCGGACGGCGGCTCGACGCATCCCTCGCCGAGCTCGAGATCGACGGCCTGCGCC
Source organism: uncultured Thermoleophilaceae bacterium (assembly GCA_963808775.1). Classification (GTDB taxonomy): domain Bacteria; phylum Actinomycetota; class Thermoleophilia; order Solirubrobacterales; family Thermoleophilaceae; genus JACVRW01. The sequence continues at coordinate 257,932 of CAWEGR010000003.1, read as the reverse complement.
CTTACCGCGAGGGCGCCCCGGCGTCGCGGATCCACTGGCCCTCGGTCGCGCGCACCGGCGAGATGCTCGAGCGCCGGCTCGTGGCCGAGCTCGACTCGGCGCCGCTGATCGTGCTCGATCCGTCGGCGCCGGCGAGCGAGGAGGCGCTCGACGCCGCGGTGCGGGCCGCCGCGTCGCTGTGCGTCTGGCTCGGGCACGACAGCGGCTGCTCGATCCTGCTGCCGGGCGACAGGCGGCCGATCGAGGTGGGGCATGACATGGGCGCCTGGCCCGCGGTCCACATGCGGCTGGCGCTCGTCGAGGAGGGTCCCCCGCCCGCCGGATCGACGCTGGGCCCGCGCGGCGGAGCGGTGATCTGGGTGACCGGCGCGGACCTGCGCAGCACGCCGCGAGCGCTCGAGCGCCTGCCCGCCGGGTCGCGCTACGTGGTCAGCCCGACGCCGCTGCCCGGCATCCACGCGGCGTTCGAGGTGGCGGGCTGCACGGGCGTCCAGGTCGAGCGGGCGCGCAGGGGGATCGCCGCGTGAGGCAGCCGGCCGAGGCTTTCGCAGGCACCCCCGCCCCGCCCGGCTCGATGGACGCGGCGCGCGCCGCGGCCGTGCCGCGCGACTCCGCGGTCCTGCGGCTCGTGGCCTTCGGGGCGCTCGCGGCGTTCGCGACCGCGCACTGGGGGCAGCTCGTGCTCGACGCGCCGACCGGCCGGATGGCGCTCGTCGTCCTCGTGGCGATCGGGGCGGGCGGCGTCCTGATCCTGCTCGGGCGCGCGCCGCTGCCGCGCTGGCTCGTCTGGGTGCTCGCCGCGCTGGTCGGCGTGGCGGCGCTCGCCCTCGGTCTGATGGCGGCGGGCCTGCCCGGCCGGATGCTCCTGCCCGGCGGCTGGGACGAGCTCGTGGACGGGCTCGACCGCGGGCTCGCCGGCGTCCAGGGCGTCGAGTGGCCCTACGACGGTCCCGACGAGTGGATCCGCCTGACGATCCTGCTCGGGGCGCCGCTCTTCCTCGCGATCGGAGCGACGCTCGCGTTCTGGCCGGCGCGACGGTTTGCGCCGCTGCTCCGGCTCGCGGGGCTCGTCGCGCTCCTCTTCCTCTACGGCGCGGCGGTCACCGAGCAGGACCCGGGCGAGCCGCTCCTGCGCGGGCTCGTGCTGCTCCTGCTCGTGGCGGCCTACCTCTGGCTTCCGCGCCTGCCCGCGCGCGAGGCGGTGATCGCGGCCGCGGCGGTCGTGGCGGTCGGCGTGCTCTCGCTTCCGGTGGCCTCCGCGATGGACCGCCAGGGCGCCTGGTGGGACTACCAGGCCTGGAGCCTGTTCGGCGAGGGCAAGCGCGTGACCTTCGACTGGACCCATCAGTACGGCCCGCTCGACTGGCCGCGCGACGGCACGACGCTGCTCAACGTGAAGTCGGACCGCCCGCACTACTGGAAGGCGCAGACGCTCGACGGCTTCGACGGCTTCCGCTGGTTCCGCTCGAGCCACAACGACACGGCGGCGCTCGGCGCGGAGCTTCCGTTCGACGGCGAGCGCGGCATCGGCGAGGGCGAGGCCTGGGACTACTTCGAGTACAACCCGCGCTGGGACGAGGAGATCGAGTTCACGGTGCGCTCGCTGTCGACGCAGCTCGTGGTGGGCGCCGGCCTCACGCACGACGTGGACGGCGTGAACGCCACGACCAGCGCCGACGGGACCGCCAGGCTGATCGGGGAGGAGCCGCTCGAGAAGGGCGACTCGTACTCGATCCGGACATACGCGCCCGACCCGAGCGCGCGTCAGATGACCGAGGCGCCCGAGGGCTACCCGGACAGCTACGTCAACTACACCGCGCTCTACCTCCCGAATTCAGGCGAGAGCGCGACAGAGGACAGCGGCCCGGTCAGCGACCAGGCGCGCGAGCTCCAGGCCCAGAACCGTGAGCTCGTCTTCGTTCCGCTGCGGGGCGAGCCGGACTCGGGGCACGGCGCGGAGGCCGACGCCGTGCTGCGCTCATCCGAGTACGCCCGGATGTACGAGCTGACGCAGGAGCTGACGGCGGACGCCACCACCTCCTACGAGGTGGTCAAGGCGATCGAGCGCCACCTGCAGGAGAACTACCGCTACAGCGAGCGCGTGCCGACCCGGCCGCTGCCCCTGAACGGCTTCCTGTTCGAGGAGCGGCGCGGCTACTGCCAGCACTTCTCGGGAGCGATGGCGCTGATGCTGCGCATGGCGGGCATCCCCGCCCGCGTGGCGGCCGGCTTCTCGCCGGGCTCCTTCAACACCGACACGGGCGAGTACCGCGTGCGCGACCTCGACGCGCACTCCTGGGTCGAGGTGTGGTTCACGGGGATCGGATGGGTCCCGTTCGACCCGACGCCGGCCGCCTCGCCGGCCGAGTCGCAGTCGAGCGCGGCCGGCACCAGCGCCGCAGCCGCGGACGCGGGCGAGATCGACGCCCTGCGCCGGCAGGGCGTCGCGGCCGAGCGTGCCGACGCGAATCCCACCCTGAGCTCCGGCGACGGCGGCCCGGATTGGGTCGTGCCCGTCCTCCTGCTGCTGCTGCTCGGCGGGCTCGCCGGCGCCGGGTTCTGGGTCACCCGCCGCGTCCAGAGGCTGCACGCGCTCGGGCCGTCCGAGCGCTCCGAGGCGCAGCTCGCCGAGCTGCGGCGCGCGCTGCGGCGGCTCGGCTGGGATGTGCCCGCGCGCACCACGCTGCTGGCCCTCGAGCGCCGTCTCGGCCGCAGCGCCGGACCGGCGTCGGAGGCCTACGCGGGCGCCCTGCGCGCCGCGCGCTTCGACCCGCGCGCTCCGGCGGGACCGGACCTCACGGCGCGGCGCGCCGTGCGCCGCGAGCTGTCGCGCGGCAGCGCCGGCGACCGCCTGCGCGGCCTCTTCGCGATGCCTCCCGGCGGCCCGCGCCCGCAATAGCAGATCGCCGCGGGCGGGTCTTTAGACGTTTCTAAGGTTGCGCGTCCACTCTCGGCTCCATGAACAACCCGATCGCGAACATCGTTTCCGGCCTGCTCGGGGGACTCGTCGTGCTGGTCCTCGGAGCGATCCTGATTTCAACCGACGTCATCGACACGGGCGACCGCACGGTCGTCGAGCGCCAGTCGCCCATGACGGAGCCCGCTGCGGATGACGGCGGCGAGGGCCGGACCGTTCGCGACATCTACGCCGAGGAGGGTCGCGGCGTGGCGTTCGTCGCCGCCACCGGTGTCTCCTCGGACGAGGAATCGATCTTCCCGACCCCCGACGACGGCGGCGGGACGGCCACGGGCTCCGGCTTCGTGGTCGCCAAGGACGGCACGATCGTGACGAACGCGCACGTGGTCGAGGGCGCCGAGTCGGTGACCGTGTCCTTCGAGGAGGGCGGCGAGCAGGTCGATGCCGAGGTGATGGGCGTCGACACGAGCAGCGACCTCGCGGTCCTGAAGATCGATCCGTCCGAGGTCGAGGATCTCACCGTGCTCCCGCTCGGCGACTCCTCGGACCCCCAGGTGGGCGATCCCGTCGTCGCGATCGGGAACCCGTTCGGGTACACGAAGACGGTCACCACCGGGATCGTGTCCGGGGTCCAGCGGGAGATCACGGCGCCGAACGGCTTCCAGATCTCGAACGTGCTGCAGACCGACGCCTCGATCAACCCGGGCAACTCGGGCGGCCCGCTGCTCGACTCGCAGGGGCGCGTGATCGGCATCAACTCGCAGATCGCCACGGGCGGAGGCCAGGGCTCGGTCGGCATCGGCTTCGCCGTGCCGGTCAACACGCTCAAGCAGCTCCTGCCGCAGCTCAAGAAGGGCGGCGAGATCGAGCGCGCCTACCTCGGCATCAACATGTCGGACGTGACCTCCGACGTCGCCGAGGAGCAGGACCTGCCGGTGGACTCGGGGGCGATCGTGGCCGAGGTGGTCCCTGACACGCCGGCCGAGGACGCGGGCTTCGAGCAGGGCGACATCATCGTCAAGATCGACGGCCAGGAGACCGCGGGCTCGGACGACGTGGCGGCGGCGGTCGCGGGGAGCCAGCCGGGCGAGACCGTTCAGGTCGAGCTCTACCGCGACGGCGAGCTGCAGACGATCGAGGTCGAGCTCGGCGAGCGGCCGGATCAGCTCTCGGAGACGCAGCCGCAGCCCGAGGAGGACGACGGCGGCGGCCTGCTCCCGCTCCCGTAGCGCGCCTGCGACCATAGGCGCGGGATGTCGGAGACCCGCGTCAAGATCTGCGGCGTGACCGGCCCGGCGGACGCGCGCCGGGCCGCCGAGCTCGGCGCGTGGGCGGTCGGGATGGTGTTCTGGCCCGGCAGCCCGCGCCGCTGCGAGCTGGCCGAGGCCGAGCTGATCGGGGCCGAGCTGCACAGGCAGACGGAGGTCGCCGGGGTGTTCGTCAACGCGACCCTCGACGAGGTGGCCGCCACCGCGGACCGCTGCCGGCTCACGCTGCTGCAACTGCACGGGGACGAGGGGCCCGTCTACTGCCGCGAGGCCGCGCGGCGCACGGGCGCGAAGGTGATGAAGGCCGTCCGCGTGCACGACGCCGCGCAGGTGCAGGCGCTGCGCGCCTTCCCGACCGACCTGCATCTGCTCGACGCGTACTCCCCGTCGTCACCGGGAGGGACCGGGGAGAGCTTCGACTGGGAGCTGGCCCTGCTTCACCCGAAGCAGCCGCCCGTGGTGCTCGCCGGCGGGCTGACGCCGGACAACGTGGGCACCGCGATCGAGGGCGTGCACCCGTACGCGGTCGACACGGCCAGCGGGACCGAGGCCGAGCCGGGGCGCAAGGATCCGGCGAAGCTCGAGGCGTTCTTCCGCGCCGTCGAGGCGGCCGACGTCGGGCTCGGGCGGAGCGCGGAGACGCCGGCCGCGTGAGCGCACCCGCGGTCGAGCGCCGCTTCGGCCCCTACGGCGGCCGTTACGTGCCGGAGACCCTCGTGCCCGCCCTCGACGAGCTCGAGGCGGCCTGGCTCGCCGCCCGCTCGGATCCCGGCTATCTCGGCGAGCTCGACGCGCTGCTGCGCGACTACGTGGGCCGGCCGACGCCGCTCTACCACGCGCGCCGCCTCTCGGAGGTCGCCGGCGGAGAGATCTGGCTGAAGCGCGAGGACCTCACCCACACCGGCTCGCACAAGATCAACAACGCGCTGGGGCAGGCGCTGCTCGCGAAGCGCATGGGCAAGCCGCGCATCATCGCGGAGACCGGCGCGGGTCAGCACGGCGTGGCCGCGGCCACCGCCTGCGCGCTGCTCGGCCTCGACTGCATCGTCTACATGGGCACCGAGGACATGCGCCGCCAGCAGCCGAACGTGCAGCGCATGCGGCTGCTCGGCGCCCAGGTCGTGGGGGTCGACGCCGGGGCGCGCACGCTGAAGGAGGCCGTCTCGGCCGCGATCCGCGACTGGGTCGCGAACGTCGAGACGACGCACTACATCATCGGCTCCTGCGTCGGCCCGGCGCCGTATCCGGCGCTCGTGCGCGACCTGCAGCGGCGCATCGGCGACGAGGCGCGCGCCGAGCTGCTCGAGCGCACCGGGCGGCTGCCCGACCGCGCGATCGCGTGCGTGGGCGGCGGCTCGAACGCGATCGGCACCTTCATCCCGTTCGTCGAGGACGAGTCGGTCGAGCTGATCGGCGTCGAGGCGGCGGGGGAGGGGCTCGCCACGCGCCGCCACTCGGCGCCGCTGACCACCGGCGCGAAGGGCGTGCTGCACGGCGCGATGTCCGCGGTGCTCCAGGACGAGGAGGGCCAGATCCTCGAGGCGCACTCGATCTCCGCCGGGCTCGACTACCCGGGCGTGGGGCCCGAGCACGCGTGGCTGCGCGACTCGGGCCGGGTCCGCTACGAGGCGGTCGAGGACGGCGCGGCGCTCGCGGCGTTCCGGCGCGTCGCGGAGCTCGAGGGAATCCTGCCGGCGCTCGAGTCCTCGCATGCGGTGGCCTGGGTGCTGGCCAACCCGGCGCCGGGCACCGACCTGATCACGCTGTCCGGCCGCGGCGACAAGGATCTCGCCGAGGTGCTCGCCCTGGAGGAGGGCGCGTGAGCGTCACGGCCACCGGGGTCGACCGGATCGCGACGGCCTTCGCGGGCCACGGCAAGCGCGCGGCGCTGATGCCCTACCTGATGGGCGGCCACCCGTCGCTCGACGCCTCGGTCGACGCCGCGCTGGCGGCGGCCGACTCCGGCGCCGATCTGATCGAGCTCGGCATCCCGTTCTCCGACCCGCTCGCGGACGGCCCCGTGATCCACGCCGCGGGCACGGAGGCGCTCGCCGCGGGCGTCACGCCCCACGGGGTGCTGCGCGCGTGCGAGCGGATCGCCTCGCGCGTGCCGGTCACGCTGATGGTCTATGCGAACGTCGTGCTGACCGCGGGGGTCGAGCGCTTCGCGCTGCGCGCGGCGTCGGCCGGCGCGGCGGGGCTGATCGTGCCGGACCTCCCGCACGACGAGGCGGGCGAGCTCCGGGCCGCCTGCGACTCAGAGGGGCTCGCGCTGATCCCGCTCGTGGCGCCCACCACGACCGACGAGCGGATTGCGGCGATCGGCGCGGAGGCCCGCGGATTCGTCTACACGGTGTCGCTCACCGGCACGACCGGCGAGCGCGCCGAGCTGCCCCCGGGCCTCGAGCGCACGGTCGCGCGCGTGCGCGCGTCGACCGAGGCACCCGTGGCGGTCGGCTTCGGGATCTCGACGCCGGAGCACGCGCGCGCGGTCGCGGAGATCGCGGACGGCGTGATCGTCGGCAGCCGCGTGGTCCGCGCGGCGGGCGAGGGTGGCGCGGCGGCGGTGGGCGCGCTGGTCGCCGAGCTGTCCGAAGCGCTGCGCTGAGCCGGTCGCAGCGCGGCCACGCGGCGCGCCGACCTCCGCGAATCCACGCGCCGGGTCGGGGTCAACGGCGGCTACGAGGGTGAGGCGACCGGTGCGCGGGGCGGCTCATTTTCGGGTGCCGCGATTTTGTACACGTGTGTGTAGAAAACTCGCGGCACCCAGGATCCGGCGCCCGAGCGGCCGCCCCTTGCCGCGCCGGTGTGATTGTGGAACAATTGAACACGTGGCCCGCACCAACGTCCTGCTCGCCGCCGTCCTGTTCGGGACCACCGGGACCGCCCAGGCCCTGGGACCCGAGATCGAGCCGTTGCTCGTCGGCACGGGGCGGATCGTTGTCGGCGCGGCGTTGCTCGTGCTCGTCGCCCTCGCCTTCGGGCGCCTGCGCAGCGGCGGCAACCCGCGGCTCGTGCTGCTCGGCGGCGTCTTCGTCGCGCTCTACCAGGTGAGCTTCTTCGCCGCGGTGGCCGACACCGGCGTGGCGGTCGGCACGGTCGTCGCGCTCGGCTCGGCGCCTGCCTTCGCCGGTCTCGCGGCGCGCGCGTTCAACCGCGAGCCGCTGAGCGCGCGCTGGGCCGCCGCCACCGCGCTGGCCTGCGCCGGCGTCTGCATGCTCGTGCTCGGGGGCAGCGGCGGCGAGGCGTCGTTGCCGGGCGTCTGCCTCGCGCTCGCCTCCGGCGCCGGATACGCCGGTTACGCCGTCCTCGGCAAGCGGATGCTCGACTCGGGCGGCACGCCGGAGGGCGTGATGGCGGCCGTGTTCGCCACCGGCGCCGTCCTGCTCCTGCCGCTGCTCGCGATCGTGCCGCTCGACGGCGTCGGCTCCCCGGACGGCATCGCCCTCCTGCTGTATCTCGGCGCGCTCCCGACCGCGCTGGCCTACGTGCTGTTCGCTCGCGGCCTCGAACGGATCGGGGCGGGGGAGACCGCCACGCTCACGCTCGCGGAGCCGCTCACGGCCGCGCTGCTCGGCGTGGTCGCCCTCGGCGAGCGGCCGAGTGCGTCCGGAGCCGCCGGCGCCGCGCTCGTGCTGGCGGGGCTCGCTGTGCTGGCGCTGCGAGCGCCGGGGCGCGCCGCGCAGGCGCGGCGGCCGGCCGAGGTCCCCGCATAGCCGGAGCGCCCGAGGGCCGGTGGTAGATTGCCGACCATGGCCGACTCCGACTCAGAGACCGTCGTCGCAGAGCCCGAGACGGGCGGCGCCGAGGCGCACGTTCGCTCCTACTTCGACGCGCTCGCGCGGCGCGATCCGCGCGGCATGGCCGAGCACCTGCGCGAGGACGGCATCGAGGAGATCCTGCCCATCGGGGTCATGCGCGGCCGGGCCGAGATTCAGGCCTTCTTCGAGGAGCTCTTCGGCGCCGTGCCGGACGCCGAGACCACGCTGAAGCGCCTCGTCGCCGAGGGCGACCGGGTGGCCGTCGAGTGGCGCATGACCGGGAACTTCACGGGATCGTCGTTCCAGGGCGTCGACGCCAACGGCAAGCACCTCGAGATGCGCGGCTTCGACCTGCTCGAGGTCGAGGACGGGCTCATCACGAGCAACACCGCCTACTACGACGGCATGGCGTTCGCGCGCCAGGTCGGGATGATGCCGCCGCAGGACTCGGGCGCCGAGAAGGCCATGAAGAGCGCCTTCAACGCGCTCACGAAGGCGCGCCTCAAGATCGCCGAGCGCCGGGGCAACGGCTGATGGCCGTTCTCGTCACGCTGTCCATCGGGCTCGTCTGGTGGATCTGCGCCTGGGCGTTCGGGATCAAGGCGTTCGACGCGTTCCTGCTGACCGTGTTCATGGTCGTCTGCGCAGCCGCCTTCGTGATGGTCAAGCCGTTCCTGAACAAGATGCTGCGCCGCGAGCCCATGACCGTGGAAGACCACGGCGGGGCGCTCTAGCCGAAGAACGCCTCGGCCGCCGCGTAGTCCTCGGGCGGGACGGTGCGCAGCTCCGCCACCGCCTCGGACATCGCGACGAGTTCGATGCGCGTGCCCCGCAGCGCGGGCATCATGCCCCAGTTCTCCTCGTTCGCCGCGTCGACGGCCGCCAGGCCGAGCCGGGTGGCGAGCACGCGGTCGAACGCGGTCGGCGTGCCGCCGCGCTGGATGTGGCCGAGCACGGTGGCGCGCGACTCGAAGCCCGTGCGTGACTCGATCTCGCGCTCGAGCCGCTGCCCGATGCCGCCGAGCCGCGCGTGCCCGAACTCGTCCGTGCCGCCCTCGAGCGTCTCCATCGTGCCCTCCTTCGGCAGGGCGCCCTCGGCGACGACGACGATCGAGAAGTAGCGCCCGCGCGAATGCCGGCGGCGGATCAGCCGGCAGACCTCGTCGACGTCGAAGGGCCGCTCCGGGATCAGGATCACGTCGGCGCCGCCGGCGAGGCCGGAGTGAAGCGCGATCCAGCCCGCGTGCCGGCCCATCACCTCCACGATCATCACGCGGTTGTGTGACTCGGCCGTGGTGTGGAGCCGATCGATCGCGTCCGACGCGATCTGGACGGCGGTGTCGAATCCGAACGTCATGTCGGTCCCGCCGAGGTCGTTGTCGATCGTCTTCGGCACGCCGAGCACCGGCAGCCCGTGCTCGCCGTGGAGGCGAGCCGCCGCGCCGAGCGTGTCCTCGCCGCCGATCGCGATCAGCCCGTTCAGGTTGAGCGTCTGCATGCTCTCGCGGATCCGCTCGGGGCCGTCATCCTGCTTGAAGGGGTTCGTCCGGGACGAGCGCAGGATCGTGCCGCCGCGCGGGAGGATGCCGCGCGTCGACTCGATCGTGAGCTCCTCGTAGGCGTTCTCGATCGGACCGCGCCAGCCGTCGCGGAAGCCGACGATCGCCTGTCCGTGGCCGTCGATCCCGCGCCGCACGATCGCGCGGATGACGGCGTTCAGGCCGGGGCAGTCGCCACCTCCGGTGAGTACGCCGATACGCATCGGCGCGCAAGATAACTTGATCGGCTTGCGCTGGACGCCCGCACCCCTCCTGTGTCTGCTCGCGCTGGCGGGTTGTCTGGGCGAGGACGGCGCCGGCGAGGGCTCCACCACCGTCGCGGGCGACACGGCACGGGTCTACCTCAGCCTGCCCAGGCAGGGGGTCTCGGCGCCCGCCGCGCGCGCCGTCGAGGCCGGTGCGCGACTCGCGCTCGCGGACGCCCGGGGCCGTGCGGCCGGGCTTCGGATCGAGCTCGTGCCGCTGTCCGCGACCGAGGCCGCGGAGCCCGGCGAGGAGCAGGCCCCGTGGTCGCCCGGCCCCGTGAGCGAGAACGCGGACCGCGCGGCGGACGACCCGAAGGCCATCGCCTACATCGGCGAGCTCGCCTACGGAGCGTCGGCGGTGTCGGCGCCGCTGACGAACGACGCCCACCTGCTGCAGGTGTCGCCCCTCGACGGCCTCACGAGCATCACGCGCACCCCGCCCGGCCGGCCGCGCTCGGCGCCCGAGCGCCTCCAGCCGACGGGTGAGCGCAACTTCGCGCGGCTCGTCCCGAGCGACCTGCTCGAGGTCGAGGTGCTGCTCGAGCTGATCCGCTCGCGTGGGGCTGAGCGCCTCGCGATCGTGTTCGACCAGGACGTCTACGCCCGCGAGTTCGCCGCGCAGGTCCTCGCCCGCGCGCGCCGCGACGGCCCGGAGCCCGTGGCGTCCGAGGAGTACCGGGGCGATGTCGAGGAGATCCCCGACATCGCCCGCGCGCTCGCGAAGGCGCGTCCCGACGCGGTCGTCTACGCGGGGATCGCCGGCCCGGGCAGCGGCCGCCTGCTCGCCGCCATCGACGACCAGATGCCGGGCGTGCCGCTCTACACGGCCGCCGGGCTGCGGGCTCGCGACGCGTCGGCGCCGATCCCCTCGGCGCCCGTGAGCGTGGAGCTGCTCGACCCCGTGCCGCCCGCCGGCGCCCTGCCGGCGAGCGCGCGCCGCCTGCTGCGGGCGGATCGAGCACGAGGCCGGCTCCGCCGCCGCGCGGCCCGAGGCGGTCTACGGCTACGAGTCCATGCGGCTCGTGCTCGACGCGATCGAGAAGGGCGGGCGCGACCGGGCGGCGGTCCGCACCGCCGCACTCGATATGCGCGAGCGGCGCTCCCCGCTCGGGGCCTACAGGATGCGCGGCACGGGGGACGTCGACGGGGCTCGATTCGCGCTCTACGCGCTGCAGGACGGCCGCTTCGAGTTCGTTCGCGTGCTGGGGTGAAGAGGAGATTGTCTCCCGGTTAAGGCGCGGCCCCGCACCGCGTATCGCCGCCCCGCCTGCTTAGGATCCCGCCCAGGTTGGAGCCATCTCCATAGGAGGGACGTTTTGAAGGTACGTTGGTTGGCACTGTTCGCCTGCCTTCTCGGAGCCTTCGCCCTGGGCATGACCGCCTGCGGCGACGACGACGACGACAGCAGCGCGACAGCGGCGACAGCAGCAGCGAGGGCGGTGGGACGACGGTCGACGTCTACTCGTCGCTTCCGCTCCAGGGCGCGTCGCGTCCGCAGACCACGGCCATGGTCGAGGGCATCAAGCTCGCCCTCGAGCAGGCGGGTGGAAAGGCCGGCGAGACGACGGTGAAGTACACGTCGCTCGACGACTCGACCGCCCAGGCCGGTACGTGGACGCCCGAGGCCACCTCGGCGAACGCGCGCAAGGTCGCTCAGGACGACGCGGCGGTTGCCTACATCGGCGAGTTCAACTCGGGCGCGAGCGCAATCTCGATCCCGATCCTGAACGAGGTCCCGATCGCCCAGATCAGCCCGGCGAACACCGCCGTGGGTCTGACGACGGACGAGCCGGGCGCCGACGAGGGCGAGCCCGACAAGTACTACCCGACGGGCACGCGGCATTACCTCCGGATCGTTCCGAAGGACACGATCCAGGGCGCCGCGCTCGCCACCGATCATGAAGAAGGACGGCTGCACCAGCGCGTACATCCTGAACGACAAGGAGGTGTACGGCGCCGGTCTTGCGAACAACATCGAGATCGCTGCCAAGGAGCAGGGATCTCGAGATCGCGGGCAACGAGGGCATCGACCCGAAGGCCCCGAACTTCCGTTCGCAGGCGTCCACCATCAAGAGCTCGGGCGCGGACTGCTTCGTGTTCTCGGGAATCACGGGCAACGGCGCGGTCCAGCTGTACAAGGACGTGGAGTCCGCTTGCCCGGACTGCAAGCTCTACGGGCCTGACGGCGTGGCCGAGTCCGGCTTCGCGGACCCGAAGGAGGGCGGTATCCCCGCCAACGTGGCGGCCAAGACGAAGGTCACGGTCGCCACGCTTTCGCCTGACCAGTATCCGGCGGAGGGCCAGAAGTTCTTCGACGACTACGAGGCGAAGTACGGCGAGGCCAACCCGGATCCCTACGCCATCTACGGCTACGAGGCCATGAAGCTGGTCCTCGACACCTGTGAGCAGCTGGGTCCGGACTGCTCGGACAAGCAGGCGATGATCGACGCGCTGTTCAACACGAAGGGTCGTGAGTCGGTGCTCGGCACCTACGACATCGACGAGAACGGCGACACGACGCTGACGGATTACGGCGTCTACACGATCAAGGACGGCGAGCTCGTCTTCGGCGAGACGGTGAAGGCCGAGGGCGGCTGAGCCCAGACGTAACTGCATGAAACAGTGCGGGGGGTGGACGACCGTGTTGTCGTCCGCCCCCCGTTTCTGATTGGATCCGGCTGAACGGGATCTGGGGAGGATCTTGGAGGCTAGTTCTGAAGCCCCGCGCCTGCCGGTCAAGGCGAGCACCGGGGACACGATTCGCAAATACTTCGGCGAGTACGCGCTGATCGCGCTGCTCCTGGTCATGCCGGTCGTCTACGGCATCCAGGACATCTCGGACGACGGCAGCCTCGCTCGCCTCGGCAACAACATCGTCGACGGTCTGTCGAACGGGGCGATCTGGGCGCTGGTGGCGCTCGGCTACACGCTTGTCTACGGGATCATCGAGCTGATCAACTTCGCCCACGGCGAGGTGTTCATGATCGGCTCGCTCGTCTCGGCCGGGTTCTTCGGCACGATCGGGCTGACCGCGGCCACCGGCACCGGTGGCCTCATCCTCGGCCTCTTCCTCACGCTGCTGCTGGCGATGCTCGCCAGCGGGATGCTCAACGTGATGATCGAACGGGTGGCCTACCGGCCGCTGAGATCGGCGCCCAAATTAGCGCCGCTGATCACGGCGGTGGGATTCTCCTTCATCCTCCAGAACGTCGGCATCCTCTGGATCGGCGGCTCGCCGGAGGGCATCCCGGACCTGATCAACGCGCAGAAGGAGATGTTCTCCATCGGCGGCGTGTCGGTCTCGCAGGGCGACGTGCTGGCCATTGCGGCCACGCTGCCGCTCGTGTTCCTGCTCGTCACCTTCGTCAACCAGAGCCGCCTCGGCAAGGCGATGCGCGCCACCGCCCAGGACCCCGAGGCCGCGCGCCTGATGGGCATCAACGTCGACACCACGATCTCGGCGACGTTCCTGCTCGGCGGCCTCATGGCGGGCGCCGCGGGCCTCATCTACGCGCTCTACCAGACGACGATCTGGTTCTTGCAGGGCTTCCAGGCCGGCCTGATCGCGTTCACCGCCGCGGTGATGGGCGGCATCGGCAACCTCCAGGGCGCGGTGCTCGGCGGCTTCATCATCGGGATCATCCAGCAGATCTCCGACAACCGCATCGGCGGCCAGTGGACTCCCGCGATCGTGTTCGCCTACCTCGTCCTGATCATGGTCTTCCGCCCGCAGGGCCTGCTCGGCGAGGAGACGAGGGAGGCCGGATGAGCACCGAGGCCCCCGCCGCTCCGTCCGCGCCGCGGTCGGACCTGAAGACCGACAGGCGCACGCTGATCGGGCTCGGAGTCGGGCTCGTGATCGGGCTCTGGATGGCGGACCAGATCGAGATGAGCGTCTTCATGGCGTTCGTCGCGTGGGCCCTCATCGCGGCTCGCACGGTCCTCCACGAGAACGACCTCGTCCGCAAGGGGACGATCGTCGCGCTGATCATCTGGGCGATCCTGCTGCCGTTCTTCCAGGAATCGGACGGCGGCTTCATCGAGGACGCGACGCTCGCGCTGGCCTACGCGTGCATGGCGCTCGGCCTCAACATCATCGTCGGCTTCGCCGGACTGCTCGACCTCGGCTACGTGGCCTTCTTCGCGCTCGGGGCGCTCACCGCCGGCTGGTTGATGTCCGGCTTCGCCGTCGATGCCGGCGGGGGCGAGGGCTTGTCGCTGTTCGTGGGCGAGCCGGCGTCGGTGCTTCCCGGCATCCACATGAACTTCCTGATCGTGATCATCGTCGCGGTGATCGTCACGACGATCGCGGGGATGCTGATCGGCTTGCCCACCCTGCGCCTGCGGGGCGACTACATCGCGATCGTCACGCTCGCCTTCGGCGAGATCGTCGGCCGCCTCGTCATCAACGGCGACGAGATCACGATCGCCGGCCAGAAGGTCACGAACGGGCGTCAGGGCATCACGCCGATCGACAAGATCGACCTGCCGCTCCTCGAACCCTTCCAAGCGCTCGAGCTCAGACCCTGGTACTTCGTGGCGCTCGCGATGGTGTTCGTCGCGCTGTTCGTGAACTACCGGCTGCGGGACTCGCGTCTCGGGCGCGCCTGGATCGCGCTGCGCGAGGACGAGGTGGCGGCCGCCTCGATGGGCGTGCCGCTCGTCAAGGCGAAGCTGCTCGCCTACGGGACGGGAGCGGCGTTCGGCGGCTTCACCGGCGTCTTCATCGCGTCGTACCTGAACACGGTGAACGCCGACCAGTTCGCGTTCTCGTTCTCGATCTTCGTGCTCGCGATGGTGATCCTCGGCGGACTCGGCTCGATCGAGGGCGTCGTGCTCGGCGCGATCGTGCTCTCGTTCATCAACAACAACCTGATCCCGGACGTCTTCAACAACTACCCGTCCAAGGTCGGGCTCGACTTCGACCTCACGGAGCTGTCGTTCGGGATCTTCGGCTTCCTGCTCGTGATCATGATGATCCTGAGACCCGAGGGGCTGATCCCGGAGCGAAGGCGGGCCATCGAGCTCAAGGAGGGCATCGGGGACACCGAGATGGGCGGTGGCGAGACCATGTTCGAGGCGCGCGCATGAGCCTGCTCACGGCGGAGAGCGTCTCGAAGGTGTTCGGCGGACTCGTCGCGGTCGAGGACATCTCGTTCGAGATCCCGGACAAGTCGATCGTCTCGATCATCGGGCCGAACGGCGCGGGCAAGACGACGTTCTTCAACATGCTCACGGGCCTCTACAAGCCGACCTACGGGCGGATCTCGTTCGACGGGCGCAACATCACCGGCCGCCGGCCCGACCTGATCATGAAGGACGGCGTGGCGCGCACGTTCCAGAACATCCGCCTGTTCGGCACGATGACGGCGCTCGAGAACGTGATGGTCGGTCAGCACGCGCGCATGCGCGCCGGGACTGTTCGGCTCGATCTTCCGCTTGCCGCGGGTGCGGCGCGAGGAGCGCGACGTGATGGAAAAGGCGCGCGAGGTCCTCAACTACTGCGGGATCGACGAGAGCCAGCACGAGGCGATGTCCATCAACCTGTCCTACGGCGACCAGCGCCGCCTCGAGATCGCGCGCGCTCTCTCGTCCGACCCGAAGCTCCTGCTTCTCGACGAGCCGACGGCCGGGATGAACCCGCAGGAGTCCGCGGAGCTCACCGACTTCATGCACAAGCTGCGCGACGAGCGCGGCCTGACGATCCTGCTGATCGAGCACGACATGCAGGTCGTGATGGGCGTCTCCGAGCGGATCACGGTGCTCGATCACGGCCAGAAGATCGCCGAGGGAACACCCGAGGAGGTGCGCGCCAACCCGCGAGTCGTGGAGGCCTACCTCGGCAAGCAGGGTGCCGCCGAGGCGGAGGCGGGCGCGGCGCGGCGCGACCAGCAGCAACAGCAGAGCGCCGGCGGCCAGGGAGGCGAGCTCTGATGGCGCTCCTCGAGGTCACCGAGCTGCACACCTTCTACGGCAACATCGAGGCGCTGAAGGGCGTCTCGCTCACCGTCGAGGAGGGCGAGGTCGTGACGCTGATCGGCTCGAACGGGGCCGGCAAGTCCACGACCCTGCGCTCGATCTCCGGTCTGACGCCGCCCCGCGAGGGCACCATTCGCTTCGACGGGACGGAGATCGGCGAGATACCTCCGCAGGAGATCGTTCAGATGGGCATCTCGCTCTCGCCCGAGGGCCGTCACGTGTTCCCGCGCATGACCGTGCGCGAGAACCTCGAGCTCGGCGCCTACCTCCGCCGCGACCGCGACGGGATCAGCGAGGACCTCACGCGCGTGTTCGACCTGTTCCCGCGCCTGAAGGAGCGCGAGAAGCAGAAGGGCGGCACGATGTCCGGCGGCGAGCAGCAGATGCTCGCGATCGGGCGGGCGCTGATGGCGAACCCCAAGCTGCTCCTGCTCGACGAGCCGTCGATGGGGATCGCGCCGATCCTCGTCGAGCGCATCTACGAGACGATCGCCGAGATCAACCGCCAGGGCACGACGATCCTGCTCGTGGAGCAGAACGCGAACTACGCGCTCGACGTCTCGAAGCGCGGCTACGTGCTCGAGACCGGCACCGTCGCGATCGAGGACGCCTCGGAAACCCTGCGGACGAACCCCGACGTCCAGAAGGCCTACCTCGGAGCATGATCGACGCTGTTCGACACCCTCGCCGTCATCGGCGCCAAGGCGCTCTGGCTCACCTACCTGTGGCTGGCCTCGGCGATCGCGGCCTCCTACCTGTCGCACCGGAAGGGCTACGGCGAGAAGCTCGGCCTGGCCTTCGGCCTGCTCCTATCGGTGGTCGGCGCGGTGATCTGGCTGATCTGGCCCGCGCGCGCCGACTCGCGCTGGAAGCTCCAGGGCCCGTTCGGAAGCGGCGGCAAGACGGTCGCCGAGCTGCGCGCCGAGCAGCACCGCGTGCACGAGCAGGACCACCAGGGCTGAGCAGCCCGGGCCGCCGGGCTCGTGCGCGCCGGCCCGAGGGGGCGAACCTTCCAGAATCGCGACTTTTCCCTGTTATGGAGGGAAAACTCGCGAATGTAGACCGATTGATCGCCGAGCTCGCGAGCCGGGCGCACGGGTTGGTGACGCGCGGGCAGCTGCTTGCCGCGGGTGTCTCGAGTGGGCAGATCGAGGTGCGGCTCGCGTCCGGTGCCCTGATTGCCGTCCTTCGGGGCGTCTACCGGGTTGGCCACGCGGCGCCCAACGTCGAGGCGCACTACCTCGCCGCCGTACTGGCGTGCGGCGAGGGCGCGCTGCTTGCAGGCGTGCCGGCCGCGCATCTTCGGGGGCTCGTGCGCGGCGGGTCGCGGCCGCCCGAGGTCGTCACCACGACGGCGCGGCACCCCGAGGGCATCGTCACCCGTCTGCGTCCTGACCTCGCGAGGAGCGAGGCCTCATCCTGCCGCGGCGTGCCCACGCTGAGCCCGGCCGCCGTGCTCGTCGAGCTCGCGGCCGTGCTCCCACGCGCGGAGCTCGCGGCGGCGTGCCACGAGGCCGGCGTCCGTTACGACGTCACGCCGCGCGACGTCGCGCGCATCCTCGAGCGGTATCCGCGCTCGCGAGGCGCCGCGGAGCTCCGCCGCGTGATGAGCGGCGAGACCAGGGTCACGCTCAGCAGGGTCGAGTCGAAGCTCATCGAGCGGCTGATCGGCGCGGATCTCCCGCTCCCGGTGACGAACCGGCCGGCCGGCGGGCGCCGCGTCGACTGCCGCTGGCCCGAGTACCGGCTGACGGTTGAGCTCGACTCCTATCGCTACCACCGCTCCCGCCAGGCGTGGGAGCGCGACCGGCTGCGCGAGCGCGAGGCGCGCCTGCGCGGCGACGAGTTCCGCCGCTACACCTGGAACGACGTCATGAACGAGCCGGTCTGGATGCTGCGCGAGCTCAGGACCTGCTCGGCCCGTCGCGTCGCGCAGCGCCGCCTCGAGCTCGGGCTGCCTGAACGCGTAGCCGTGCATGAGCAGCGCTGCCGGCACGGCCCGCACCCCGGTGGTCACGATCGTGGCCATCGAGCCGTAGAGCGTCCGGACCGCGAGGCCCGGCACGGGAAGGAACGCGGGACGCCGCAGCACGCGTCCGAGTGCCTTTGAGAGCTCGCCGTTCGTCACGGGCTCGGGAGCTGTCACGTTGACCGGGCCCGAGACCCCGGAGGACGTCGCGCAGAACAGCAGCGCGCCAACCACGTCGTCGAGATGCACCCACGGCACGTATTGGCGCCCGCCGGCCACGGGACCGCCGATGCCGAGCTTGAAGAAGGGCAGCATCTTCTCGAGCGCGCCGCCCGACTGCGAGAGCACGACCCCGGTGCGCGTGAGCGCCACGCGCATGCCGAGCTCCTCCGCGGCCAGGGCCTCGGCCTCCCACTCGACCACAACGCGCGCGAGGAAGTCGTCGCCGGCGGGCGACGCCTCGTCGACGGGGTCCGGTCCGCGCGGGCCGTAGTAGCCGCTCGCCGACTGCGAGACCAGCACCGAGGGTCGATCCGCCTCCGGCAGCTCCCGCAGCGCCGCCACGAGGTTGCGCGTGCCGAGCACTCGCGAGTCGCGGATCTCGCGCATCGCCTCGTCCGTCCAGCGCTGCGCCACCGTCTCGCCGAGCAGGTGGATGACGGCGTCGCAGCCGCGCAGCGCGTCGAGTGGCGGCGGCGCGCCCTTCGGGTCGGGCCAGGCGTGGGCGGGCACGTCGAGCCCGGCGCGCTCGGGGTCGCGCGAGAGGGCCGACCAGGAATGGTCGCTGGATGCGAGGAGTTCGCGACCGATCGTTCCAGTCGCTCCGGTGATGGCGATCTTCATGAGCTCAGATGGCGGCGCGCTCGACCGTCGGCTGGTCCGGGTCGGTCAGCACCGCGCCCTCGCGCTCCGCCACCTCCTGTACGGCCCTGGCGACCGCCCGGCTCACCTCCCGGTTGAAGACGCTCGGGATGATGTAGTCCTCGTCGAGCTCCTCGTCGCTGACGCACTCGGCGATGCCGCGTGCCGCGGCCAGCTTCATCTCCTCGGTGATCGCCGTCGCGCGCGCGTCGAGCGCCCCTCGGAACACACCCGGGAAGGCGAGCACGTTGTTGATCTGGTTCGGGTAGTCCGAGCGCCCGGTCGCCATCAGCCGCACGTGCGGGGCGGCCTCCTCGGGCTTCACCTCCGGGTTCGGGTTCGCCATCGCGAACACGAACGGATCGGGGTTCATGCGCTCGAGGTCGGACGCGTCGATGATCCCGGGGCCCGAGAGCCCGATGAAGAGATCGGTGCCCTCGATCACCTGGCGCGGCGTGCCGTCGCGCTCGTCCGGGTTCGTGTTCTCCGCGAGCCAGCGCTTCGGGGCGTTCATCGAGCCGGCGTGATAGTCGTCGCGCCCGCGGTGGATCGCTCCGTAGCGGTCGCAGGCCACGATCGAGTGCGCGCCGGCGTCCATGAGGATCTTCGCCACCGCCACGCCCGCCGCTCCCGCGCCGACCATCAGCACCTGAAGGTCCTCCATGCGGCGCTCGGTGAGCCGGCAGGCGTTGATGAGCGCCGCGAGCGTGACGATCGCCGTGCCGTGCTGGTCGTCGTGGAAGACCGGGATGTCGAGCGCCTCGATCAGCCGCTGCTCGATGTCGAAGCAGCGCGGCGAGGAGATGTCCTCGAGGTTGATGCCGCCGAAGGTCGGCGACATGCGGATCACCGTCTCGACGATCTCGTCGGTGTCCTTGGTCGACAGGCAGATCGGGAAGGCGTCCACGTCGGCGAACTCCTTGAAGAGCATCGCCTTGCCCTCCATCACGGGCATCGCCGCCTCGGGGCCGATGTCGCCGAGGCCGAGCACGGCCGTCCCGTCCGACACCACGGCGACGGTGTTGGCCTTGATCGTGTACTTGAACGCCTTCTGGCGGTTCTCCGCGATCGCCGAGCACACGCGCGCTACGCCCGGCGTGTAGGCCATCGAGAGGTCGTCGCGCGACTTCAGCGGGATGTTCAGCCCGGTGTGGATCTTGCCGCGCCGGTGGACCTCGAACGTGCGGTCCGTGATCTCGGTGAGCTCGGCGTCGCGCACCGCCTGCACCGCGCTGATCACCTCTCCGCGGTGCTCGACGCTCCAGCACTCGACCGTGATCTCGCGCAGCGTCCGGTCGCCCTTGGCGTCGACCGTGTCGACCGCGACGATCGATCCGCCGGCCCGAGTGATCGCCGCCGTCACGCGGCCCAGGGCCCCGCCGCCCCTCGCGGGCAGCGCGACGCGCAGGGTCAGCGAGAACTGTGCGGAGGGCGTGGCCATGAGGGCAGGGGATGATACGGGGAGTGGTCAGGCGTCCGTCCGCGGCAGACGCCCGGGCGCCGCACCCGGACCCGCTGAGGCGCCCAGCGGCGGCGGTAGGGTTGGGCCGGTGCCCGACCCGCCGCCCCGCGAGCTCCTCCTCATAGACGGCAACAGCCTCGTCTACAGGGCCTTTTTCGCCCTTCCCGAGTCGATCGCGACCTCGAAGGGGCAGCCCACGAACGCGATCTTCGGCTTCGCGTCGATGCTCGTGAAGATGATCTCGGAGTACGGCGTGAGGCCCACGCTCGTCGCCTGGGACGCGGGCATGTCCGGCCGCGAGGAGGTCTATTCGGAGTACAAGGGGCACCGCGAGTCGAAGCCCGACCTGCTCGCCGAGCAGTGGCCGCACATGGAGCCGCTCGTCGACTCGTTCGGCTATGTGAACGTGAAGGTCCCGGGCTTCGAGGCCGACGACGTGATCGCCACGATCGCGCGCAAGGCGCGCGAGCACGGGCACGACGTGATGGTGCTGACGGGCGACCGCGACCTGTTCCAGCTCGTCGAGCCGGGCGTGCGGGTGATGGCCACCGGCCGCGGGGTCACGGACACGAAGATCTACGACCACGACGCGGTGGTCGACCGCTACGGAATCGAGCCGGCGCTGATCCCCGACTTCGTGGGTCTCAAGGGCGACACCTCGGACAACATCCCCGGCGTGCCGGGGATCGGCGAGAAGACCGCCTCCCAGCTGCTGCAGGAGTGGGGCTCGCTCGAGGGCGTGCTCGACAACGTCGACGCGATCTCGGGGGCCAAGCGCAAGCAGAACCTGACCGAGCACGCCGACGACGCGCGCATCTCGAAGACGCTCGCGACCGCGGTGCGCGACGTGGACGTGGACGTCGACTTCGAGGCCCTCGTGGCGAGAGAGCCGGACCGCTCGCGGCTGCGCGAGACGTTCCGCGAGTTCGAGCTGCGCGCACCGCTCGAGCGCCTCGAGGAGGCCTTCGGCGAGGACGGCGCGGCGCCCGCGGAGCGCGTCGACGAGGTGATCCGGGTCGCGGCGCGCGAGGTGCCCGTCACGGAGCTGGGGAGCCTGGACGGCGAGCTCGTGTCCGTCGCGGCGCTGCGCGGCGGCCAGGCGCTCGAGTCCGAGCCGGCGCCGCCCGTGGACCCGGAGCTCGCCGAGGAGGGCGACGATGCCGCGGAGGAGGTGGCCGCCGCCGAGCCCGCGCTCGCGCCGGCGGGCGGCTCGGCCCAGGGATCCTTCGACTTCGACTCCGAGCCGGCGGGCCCGCTGGCCGTGGCGGCCTACGCGGGCGGGGGCGAGGTGCTCGTCTCCGAGGCGGAGACCCTCGCCGCGTTCACGCTCGCGCGCGGCGAGCGCCCGATCGTGGCGCACGACTGGAAGACGATCGCGATGGCCGACGAGCCGTCGGCCGCCCCCCGCCTCGAGCACGACACGGTCGTGGCGGCCTACCTGATCGACCCCGCGCGGCGCGGCTACCCGCTCGACGAGCTCGCGACCGAGGCGGGCATCGGGGTCGACGTCGAGGGGGCGGACGGCAAGCGGACGGCCGCGGAGCGCGCGGTGCTCACGCGCGTGCTCGCCGAGCGCCAGCGCAGCCGGCTCGAGGAGGACGGCCTCACGCGTCTCTTCCACGAGATCGAGCTCCCGCTCGTGGACGTGCTGATCGAGCTCGAGCGGGCGGGTGTGAGGCTCGACACCCGCCGGCTCGCCGAGATCAGCGCGCGCTTCGGAAAGCGCGGCGCCGAGCTCGAGCGGCGCGTCTGGGAGCTCGCGGGGGAGGAGTTCACGATCGGCTCGCCGCAGCAGCTCGCCCACATCCTGTTCGAGAAGCTCGGGCTGTCGCGAAAGCGCCGCGGCAAGACGGGCTTCTCGACCGACGCCCGCGTGCTCCAGGCCATCCGGGACGAGCACGAGATCATCCCGGCGATCGAGGAGTGGCGTGAGGTCACGAAGCTCAAGTCGACCTACCTGGACGCCTTCCCGGAGCTGATCGGCCCCGACGGGCGCCTGCACACCACCTTCAACCAGACGGCCACGGCCACGGGCCGCCTGTCGAGCACGAATCCGAACCTCCAGAACATCCCGATCCGCACCGAGCAGGGGCGCGAGATCCGCGCCTGCTTCGTGGCCGAGGAGGGCTGCCGGCTGCTGTCCGCCGACTACTCGCAGGTCGAGCTGCGGCTGCTCGCCCACATCGCCGACGAACCCGTGCTGAAGGAGATCTTCCGGCGCGGCGAGGACGTCCACACGGCCACGGCCGAGGCGATCCTCGGCGGCAGGACCGACCCCGGGACGCGCTCCAAGGCGAAGATGGTCAACTACGGGATCGTCTACGGGCTGTCCGCCTACGGCCTCGCCGACCGGCTGCAGATCCCCAAGGAGGAGGCGCAGGTGTTCATCGACGCCTACCTCGAGCGCTTCCCGAAGGTGAAGGCGTTCATCGAGGAGACGATCGAGAGCGCGCGCGAGGAGGGTCACGTGACCACGCTCTTCGGCCGCATCCGCCGCGTGCCCGAGCTGCGCTCGCGCCAGTTCCAGACCCGCTCGCTCGGTGAGCGGCTGGCGGTCAACATGGTCATCCAGGGGACCGCCGCCGACATCATCAAGGTCGCGATGGTGCGCTGCCGCGACGAGCTGCGCGCGGCCGGGCTCGACACGCGCCTCGTGCTCCAGATCCACGACGAGCTGCTGTTCGAGGGCCCCGATGCGGAGGTCGAGCAGGCGTCGGTGATCGTGCGGCGCGAGATGGCGGACGCCTTCGAGATGGACCCGCCGCTCGAGGTGGACGTGGGCGCCGGCGAGAACTGGCTGGAGGCGAAGTAGCCCTGGACGCCAAGGTCCTCGCCCTCTTCGCGACCGTCTGCGCGGGCGGGATGATCGCCCTGCAGGCCCCGATCAACTCGACGCTCGGCAAGTCGGTCGGAAGCCTCGCGGCCGCGTCCGTGTCATTCGCGGTGGGCCTCGCGGCCCTCGTGCTCATCACCCTGCTGGTGGGCGGGGGCTTCGGCGATCTCGGCGAGGCGCGCGACCTGCCGTGGTACTACCTGATCGGCGGCCTGCTCGGCGCGGTCTACGTGACCACGGCGCTGATCGCCGTCCGCGAGCTCGGAGCGGGAGGCGTCACCGTCGCCACGATCACCGGCCAGCTCACCCTCTCGCTCGTGCTCGACCGCGCCGGGGTCCTCGGCCTCGAGGAGCGCGAGCTGAGCTTCTCCCGCGTGCTCGGTGTCGCGCTCGTGGCGCTCGGGACGTTCCTCGTCGTGCGCGACTAGAGCGCCGGTCCGTCAGGCGGCGACCCGGGCGGGCGCGCGCGTCAGCGGGCGCGGAGCCGGGTCAGCGGACGCGAACTCCGGCGGCGCGATCGCGAGGTAGTGCCCGAACGACCAGTCGACGAACGCTCGCGCCTGCATCGCGCCGATCGCGCGGTTCAGGAGCCGCGGCGGGACCCGCGGGACGATCCGCTGGGTCTGCAGCAACCAGCGGAACTTCCACTCGTGCGACGCCGAGAAGTCCCCGTAGGCCACGAGCGCCTCCGCGATCGAGCGGCGGCCCTCGACCACCGCGCGCAGCTCGCGGCCGCAGGCGATGCCGAAGTAGAGCGCGGTCCGGATGCCCTCGGCGGTGAGCGGCAGGCAGTGGCCGGCCGAGTCGCCGACGAAGAAGATGCCGTCGTCCGTCGCGGCGCGCAGCTTGTGCGGGATCCAGTTGCCCTGGTAGCGGACGGGCTCGCGCTCGAGATCCTCGGCGAGCATCACGGTGGTGTCCTTGACGTGAAAGCGCGGATCGAACGAGCCGACGCCGATGCGCAGCTCGTCACCGGCGGGGAAGCTCCAGCCGTAGCCGGCCGGCACGTAGCGGCGGTCGATCCAGAGCTCCATCTCCTCGCCCGTGCCGTGCGGATGCACCTCGAGCCCGCGCGACAGCGGGGCGTCGGGCGGCTGGTAGCCGCGGCCGAGCACCCGACGCCAGCCGAGCGCGTCGACGATCAGCGGGGCGCTCAGCTCGCCGCGGTCGGTCCTGACGGTGTCGCCCGTCCGCGACTCGACCTTCGCGATCTCGAAATCGGCGTCCGACCCCTCCCAGAGCAGCCGGCACAGCTCGGGATAGTCGAACGTCGAGAAGGTCCAGGGCAGCTCGAGGCGCGACGTGCCGAAGGGCGTGTGGATCACGAGCCGCCCGAAGGTCTGCCGGTGCGCGCCCATCAGATCCATCGCGCGCAGCCACTCCGTCGGGATGCCGCAGGCGGAGGTCTGGCGCTCGCCGATCTCGTAGCGATCGAGGACGAGAACGCGCGCGCCGCTGCCCGCCAGCTCACGCGCAACGGCGAGCCCGGCGAAGCTGGCGCCGCAGATCAGGACGTCGAGGTCGCGGGAGAGAGGAGTGCGCTCAGCGCCGCGCAGGGTGCGTCGTGTTGGCATTCGGTTGAGCAGGGTACTCAGGGCACCCCCAGTCGCTAGCCTACGCCGGCAGTGCCGGATACAGAGACCATTAATCCACCGACTGCCGTCGAGGGTTCGGGCGGGCTACTGCTCGAAATCGACGGACAGATAGTTCCCAACTACGACGCGACCATCGTCCCCTTCGAGGAGGGGGATGTGGTGACGGGCAACGTCGTGCGAATCGACCAGGACGAGGTCCTCGTCGACATCGGCTACAAGAGCGAGGGCGTCATTCCGATGAATGAGCTCTCGATCCGCAAGTCGGTGGATCCGCATGACGAGGTCGAGCTCGGCGAGGAAGTCGACGCTCTGGTTCTCACCAAGGAGGACCAGGACGGCCGGCTGATCCTGTCGAAGAAGCGCGCTCGCTTCGAGAAGGCCTGGCGCAAGATCGAGGCCGCCGCGGAGTCGGGCGAGGCGATCCCGGGAGCTGTCATCGAGGTCGTCAAGGGCGGTCTCATCATCGACCTCGGGGTGCGCGGCTTCCTGCCCGCCTCGCTTGTCGACATCCGGCGCGTGCAGAACCTGGACGAGTTCCTCGGCACGACCATCGAGTGCAAGGTCATCGAGCTGAACCGCTCGCGCAACAACGTCGTGCTGTCGCGCCGCGCGGTGCTCGAGGAGGAGCGCAAGGAGGTCCGCCAGCAGATCCTCGACCGCCTGCAGCCGGGCATGGTCGTGGAGGGCGCGATCTCGAACATCGTGGACTTCGGCGCCTTCGTCGACCTCGACGGAATCGACGGCCTCATCCACATCTCGGAGCTGTCGTGGTCGCACGTCAATCACCCGTCCGAGATCCTCTCGATCGGCGACATCGTGCCGGTCAAGGTGCTCGACATCGACCGCGACCGCCAGCGCATCTCCCTGGGCCTCAAGCAGACCCAGGAGGATCCGTGGCAGCGCGTCATCGACACGTATCGCATCGGTGACGAGCTCGAGGGCAAGGTCACGAAGGTCGTCACCTTCGGCGCGTTCGTCGAGATCATGGACGGCGTCGAGGGCCTCGTGCACATCTCGGAGCTCGCCCACCACCACGTGGAGAACCCGCGCGAGATCGTCGAGCCGGGCCAGGACGTGCGCGTGAAGATCCTCGAGATCGACTCGGAGCGCCGGCGCCTGTCGCTGTCGGTGAAGCGGGTCGAGGAGCAGCTTGCGCACATCAAGTCGGCCGCCGCCGCCGGGGCAGCCGCGGCGGGCGTGTCCGAGGAGATCGGCGACGTGCCGGACCTCGGCCTGTCCGAGGACGTGTTTGCCGGCCCGCAGGTGAGCGGAGCGGACGCCCTCAGCGCCGCCCTCTCGAACGTGCAGGCCGCCGAGCAGGAGGAGGCCGCCGAGGCCGAGCCGGAGGCCGAGGCCGAGCCGGAGGCCCCGGCCGAGCCGGAAGCCCCGGCCGAGCCGGAGGCCGCGGCCGAGCCGGAGGCTGCGGCTGAGCCGGAGGCTGCGGCGGAAGAGGCCGAGCCCGAGGCAGCGGCCGAGGAGGCCGAGCCGGAGGCGGCCGCCGAGGAGGCGGAGCCGGAGGCGCCGGCCGAGGAGGCCGAGCCCGAGGCACCCGCCGGCGATGCCGAGCCGGAGGGCACCGGCGAAGAGCCTCAGGAGGAGTAGCGCCGTGCCCGGCGCACTCCGGGCGTGAGCGTTCCCTTCGTCGGCCTGACCGGAGGGCTCGGGGCAGGCAAGTCGACGGCGCTCGAGGCGCTCGAGGAGCTCGGCGCGCGCACGCTCTCGACGGACGCCGTCGTGCACGAGCTGCTCGAGACCGATGAGCTGCGCGACCTGATCGTCGAGCGGCTCGGCCCCGGCGTCGCCCCGGCCGGCAGGCTCGACCGGCCCGCGATCGCCGCGCGCGTGTTCGCCGACGACGACGCGCGCGCCTGGCTCGAGGGAGTCCTGTGGCCGCGCGTGGCCGAGCGCGTCGCCGCGTTTCGCGCCGAAGTCGACTCGGTGAAGCCGCCGCCGCGGGCGGCCGTGGTCGAGGTGCCGCTGCTGTTCGAGGCCGGATCCGAGGGCCTCTACGACGCCACGATCGCCGTGGTTGCCGACGAGGCGCTGCGCGAGGAGCGGGCCGCCGCCCGCGGGCACGAGTCCGTCGCCGAGCGCGCCGGGCGCCAGCTCACGCAGGACGAGAAGTCGCAAAGAGCGGACTTCACGGTCCGCAACGATGGGTCCCGGGAAGAGTTGAAGGAATCGCTGTCCCGCGTCCTTGCCAAACTCGGTGGGATCGATCCATGAACACGCAGATCGGGAGAATCGCCCGCAGACCCTCGCGCGCGCAGACGCGACGCCGGCGGCTGAGCGCCTTCGCGGCGGCGGCCGCGCTCGCCGCGGTGATCGTCGCGATCCTCGCCGGTGTCGGCCCGCTGGGCGATGCGGTCCGCGAGATCGCGACGCTCCCGCTGCGCCACGACGACATCATCCGCCAGCAGGCCGCTGACAAGGATCTCGACGCGTCGCTGATCGCGGCCGTGATCTACGAGGAGTCGCGCTTCCGCGACCAGACCTCGCACGCCGGCGCTCGCGGCCTCATGCAGATCACGCCCGATACGGCGAACTTCATCGCGAGCCACACGGGCGGGGTCCGCTTCAAGCAGTCCGATCTGGCCACGCCGCAGATCAACATCGCCTACGGCTCCTGGTTCCTGCGCTATCTGCATGACCACTACGACGGCAGGGAGGAGGCGGCCTTGGCCGCATACAACGCCGGTATCACGAACGTCGACGACTGGGTCCGGAGCGCCGGAGGCGCTGACCAGTTCGAGGTCGAGCACATCCGCTTCCCGGAGACGCGCGCGTACGTCGAGAACGTGCTCGAGCGGCGCGGCGAGTACCGCGATCACTACGCCAGGGACCTCGGCCTGTGAGCGCGGGCCTGGCGAGCTCGCGCCGAACGTTCCTCGGCGCGGCGGGCGGAGTGGCCGTCGCGGCGGCGCTCGGCGGGCCATCCGCGCTCGCCGCGCGCCCGCGCAGAGGTCCGAGCCTGCGGGGCGGCAGCTTTGAGGAGGGCGTCCTGTCGGGTGATCCCGCGCCGAACGCGATCACGCTCTGGACCCGGTTGGCGGACGTGGAGGGGAGCGGCACGGTCGAGCTCGAGGTCGCGCGCGACCGCGGCTTTCGCCGGGTCGTGGCGAGGGAGCTGATCCGCACGTCCCCGGGGGTCGGCCACGCCGTCAAGGCGCGGATCGCCGGCCTGAGCCCGCACGAGCAGTACTGGTACCGGTTCTCCACCCGCGGCGAGGAGAGCCGGATCGGGCGCTTCCGGACGGCCCTTCCGCCCGATTCGCGCCAGCCCGTCCGGTTCGCGTTCTTCTCCTGCCAGGACTTCGCGTTCGGGTACTTCCATGCTCACAAGCTGCTTGCGCGCGAGGATCTCGACTTCGTGGTCAACCTCGGGGACTACGTCTACTCGGAGGCGTCGTACGCGCCCGGCGACCGCTTCGCGAGTGTGCGCAGCGACCCGGTCGGCGAGTCGGAGACGCTCGAGGCGTACAGGGCGAAGTACGCGCTCTACCGCAGTGACCGCGCGCTGCGCAGGGTGCACGAGCGCTTCCCGATGATCTCGATCTGGGACGACCACGAGGTGGTCAACAACTACGCGGGCGGCGCCGGGCCGACGGGCGGGCTGTCGCCGGACGAGCGCTACACGGACGCCCGCAAGGCCGCCGCGTACAGGGCGTACTTCGAGAGCATGCCCACGTTCGCGGTCAAGCCGGGCGGCACGCGCATCTACCGCGCGCTCAGGTTCGGCAGGACGGTCGACCTGATCCTGCTCGACCAGCGCCAGTACCGGGCAGACCAGCCATGCGGCGATCCGCAGCTCGGTCCCGCGTGCGCCGAGCTCGAGCAGCCGCGAGCCTTCCTCGGCGGGCAGCAGCTCGCCTGGTTGAAGCGCCGCCTGTCCTCGTCGCGCGCCGCCTGGAAGGTGATCGGCAACCAGGTCATGGTGATGCCGACGATCTTCCCGGGCGGCGACCTGATCGGCTTCGACTCCTGGCAGGGCTACCCGGTCGAGCGCCGCGACCTGCTCGAGCACATCCGCAGCAAGCGCATCGAGGACGTGGTCTTCGTGACAGGCGACATCCATACGTTCGTGGCGGGCGACGTGCGAGTCGCGAACGAGGACAGCGTGCCGGTGGCCACCGAGTTCGTCGGCGGCTCGATCACCTCACCGGGCCTCGGCGAGGGCGGGGGAGGGGTGCTCCCGGGAGCGAACCCCGCCGACCCCCAGACCCCGCAGTCCGTGGTCGACCTCATGCGCAGCGCGAACCCCTGGGCGGCGGACGCCGACTTCGACCATCACGGGTACGGGCTCGTGACCGCCACGCGGCGGGGCTTCTCATGCAGCTTCCGGCGCGTCGCGACCATCAAGCGCCCCGGGGCGGAGGCGCTCGAGAACGAGGGCGGCCGCTTCGACTACAGGGTCGCGCGCGGCGAGCCGAGCCTGTTGGGTTAGTAGTCCTATCTACGTTTGCCGGATAGTTCCGGCACCGTCGATCGGAGCCCGGCTGCGCCCCACCCGCGAGTCGGCCGCGCTCAGCGAGTGGCCTGCTCCCAGGCGGCGTACGCCGCCTCGACGGCGCGGCGCGCGGCCGTGTGCCGCTCGGTCGCCCGCGCCGAGCTCGTGGGGCTCGCCCACTGGCCGGGGTCCGCCAGCTCGTCCTCGACGCGGGCCAGCTCGATCTCGGCCCGCTCGACGTCGCGCTCGAGCTGCGCGATGCGCTTCACCTGGTTCTTCGATGGGCCGGAGGCGGCCTTCGGCCTGCGCTCCGGGCGCGCGCGGCGCTCGGAGCTTCGCTCGTTGCGCGCGCGTGCGCGTGCCTCCTCATCGGCCTCGCGGCGCTCGTCGCGCAGGCGCGAATACTCCGCCCAGCCGCCGTCGTAGCTGCGCAGGCCGCCGTCCTCGATCGCGATCGTGCGCGTCCCCACGGCGTCGAGCAGCGCGCGGTCGTGCGACACGAGCAGCACCGCGCCGTCGAACGCCGACAGCGCGTCCTCGAGCGCCTCGCGCGCGTCGAGGTCGAGGTGGTTCGTCGGCTCGTCGAGGATCAGCGCGTTGGCGCCTGAGTGGACGAGGATCGCGAGGGAGGCCCGGCGGCGCTCGCCGCCCGACAGGCCGCTCATCGGCTTCTCGGCGTCCTCGCCGCTGAACAGGAACTGGCCGAGCAGGGCGCGCGCCTTTCCCGGCGTCAACGCCGTGGCGCGCTGCACGGCCTCGAGCACCGTGCCGCTCGAGCCGAGCTCCTCCGCGTGCTGGGAGAGGTAGCCGAGCTTGACGTTGTGGCCGGTGCGCACGCGGCCGCCGTCGAGCGCTCGCAGCCCCGCGAGCGCCTCGATCAGCGACGTCTTGCCTGCGCCGTTGGGGCCCACGAGCGAGACGTGCTCGCCGCGCTCGAGCCAGAGCTCGGCGTCGTCGACGAGCACGCGGCCGGGCACCTCGACGCGCCCGTCGGTGAGCTCGAGCACCACGCGGCCCGCGCGCTCGCTCGCCGCGAAGCGGAAGCCGAGCGTGCGCTCGTCGCGCGGGTCGCGCTCGATCCTCTCCATCCGGTCGAGCTTCTTGACCCGGTCCTGTGCCTGGCGCGCCTTCGTCGCCTTGTAGCGGAAGCGCTCGATGAAGCGCTCCATGCGCTCGATCTCGGCCTGCTGCTTCTCGATCGCCCGGCCGAGCTGGAGCTCGCGCGCGGCGGCCTCCCGGCGCCACGCGTGCCAGGTGCCGGGAAAGAAGCGCGCGCGGCCCGCCTCGAGCTCGAGCACCGAGGTTCCGACCGCCTCGAGGAACCAGCGGTCGTGGGCCACGAGGATCACCGCCGCGTCGAGCTCCGTGAGATACCCCTCGAGCCATTCGAGCGAGGCGATGTCGAGATGGTTCGTGGGCTCGTCGAGCAGCAGCAGATCGGGGTCGCCGGCGAGCGCGCGGGCGAGCGACGCCCGCGTGAGCTCCCCGCCGGAGAAGCTCGCCAGGCCGCGGTCGAGCTCCGCGTCCTTGAAGCCGAGCCCGTGCAGCGGCGCGATCGCGCGCTCGCGCCAGTTCCAGCCGCCCGCGTGCTCGAGCCGCGCCTGGGCGCGCGCGTAACGGTCGAGCAGTTCCTGATCCTCGGGGCGCTCGGCCATCCCCTGCTCGAGGCCGCGCAGCTCGTCCTCGAGCACGACCAGGTCGCGGCAGCCGGAGAGCACGTAGTCGCGCAGGCTGAGCGAGCGCTCGCGCGGCGGCCGCTGGTCGTGGAGGGCGGTGCGTGTGCCCTTCTCGAAGGCGAGCTCGCCGCCGTCGATCCCGGTCTCTCCCGCGAGCATCCGCAGCAGGGTGGTCTTGCCGGCTCCGTTGCGGCCCGCGAGCGTCATGCGGTCGCCGCGCTCGAGCTTGAAGGAGACGCCCCGGAACAGCGGCTCGCCCGCCATGTCCTTGTCGAGCACGCTTGCGATCACGACCGCCATGACGCGTCGAGGCTACCTCCGTCCGCGTGATTTGAACGAATTCGTGTGCTAGGGATAGAGGCGTCCTGGACTCGCCCGAACACGATGAGAATCAGCTCCCGCCCGCCGGCCTAGGCCGGCGGGACTTCTTCGCCTTCGCCGGAGGCGCGGCCTTCCTGTGCACGGTCGGCGGCAAGACGGTCGAGGTGCGCTCCCCCGAGGACGTCGCGAAGCTCGACGAGGCTGCCACCGAGCTCGTCGAGGAGCGCCGGGCGAGCGCCGCCGGCCGTCCGCGCGACCCCGTCGACGAGCTCAGCTTCCAGACGCCCGAGCCCCAGCCCGGCGGGCAGCGGCGCGAGTACTGGCTCGCGGCGCGCAGCGTTCGCTGGAACATGGCGCCGACCGGCCGGGACGAGTGGATGAAGCGCCGCATTTCGGGCAGGCGCACGTTCCGGGGGTTCGTCTACCAGCCGTTCAGCGCGGGGTTCGCGAACGCGATCGGCGCGCCGCGGATGCCTGGGCCGACGTTCCACGCGGAGGTCGGCGACGTGATCGTCGTGCACTTCCGCAACGCCGATCGCCGGTTCAACCAGGCGGTGACCGTCCACCCGCACGGCGTCCGCTACAACCCCGACTACGACGGCGCGTATCTCGGCGACTTCACGAGGGTCGGCGGCTTCGTCGCCCCCGACGAGGAGTTCACCTACGTGTGGGAGGCGACGCCCGATTCCGTCGGTGTCTGGCCCTATCACGACCACGGCCCGAACCACACCCTGAACACGCTGCGCGGGCTGTTCGGCGCGGTCGTGATCCGGCCGAAGGGCGCCCCCGCGCCGGACGTCGAGCAGGTGCTCTTCCTCCACAACTTCCCGCCGCAGGTCACGGGCATCCCGCGGCTCATCCACTGCATCAACGGCCGCACCGCGGCCGGCAACACGCCTACGATCCGTGCGCGCAACGGCCAGAGGGTCGCGCTGCACATCATGGGCATGGACGCCAACTTCCACACATTCCACGTCCACGGCCACCGCTGGCGCGACGCCGCGGGGGCCTTCGTCGATTGTCCGACGGTCGGCCCGAACGAAACGATCACGGCCGAGTGGGTGGAGGACAATCCAGGGCGGTGGCTCTACCACTGCCACGTTGCGACCCACCAGGACGCCGGCATGGCCGGCTGGTACGTGGTGGATCCGTGAACCATCAAGGAGGAGGACATATGCGCGCTCTGCGGGCGCTCATCGCGGTCGGGCTGGCGGCACTCGTGCTGCCGGCCGTCGCTGCCGCGGGCAACTATCCGCCGCCGTCCGACCCGGGCGAGGGCCCGGCCGGAGGGCGCGGGAAGGGACAGACGTTCGTCGTCTGCAAGAAGAAGGCTTGCCGTTACAAGACGATCGGTGCGGCGGTCAAGAAGGCCGACGGCAAGGACACGATCAGGGTCCGTCCGGGCACCTATCGCGAGAACGTCAAGGTCGAGGGTCCGCGCTATGACGGCCTCGAGATCATCGGCAATCCACGCAAGCCGCGGCGCGTGAAGCTCGACGGCAAGCGCCTCCGCGGGGCGAAGGCCCAGAACGGGATCTTCGTGAACAACGCGGACCGCGTGGTGGTCCGCGGTATCCACGGTCGCAACTGGAAGGGCAACTGCTTCTTCGTCGTCAACGTCGACGGCTACACGCTCGACAAGCTCGTCGCGGAGCGCTGTGGCGTCTACGGCATCTACGCCTTCAACTCGAAGGGCGGCCGGATGACGAATTCGGAGGCGTTCTACAACAACGACGCCGGCTTCTACATCGGCCAGACGCCACCGCAGACCGGGCGCAAGAAGCGCTCGATCGTGCGCAACATCAAGTCGTGGGGCAACGTGCTCGGCTGGTCGGGCACGAACATGCGCTACGTCACGATCACGAAGAGCCGCTTCTACAACAACGGCGCGGGCATCGTGCCGAACGCCCTCGAGTCGGAGAAGTTCCCGCCGGCCGAGGAGAACGTGATCGCTGACAACGACGTGTTCTGGAACAACTTCAACTTCTACTGGGGTGCACCGTTCGAGATCCCGCAGTCCGGCGCGGCCGGCCTAGCGGGCTACCCGATCGGGACCGGCATCCTGCTGTTCGGAAGCCAGGACACGACGATCGAGAACAACCGGATCTTCGGCAACTGGCTCGCGGGTCTGGGCCTCGTGCCGCAGTTCACGCTGGCGGGCAACCCGGATCCGGAGCTCGCCGAGGCGGCGATCCTCCGCAACAACGTCGTTCGAGGCAATTCTTTCGGTCTTGAGGGCAGCGACCTGAACGGCCGCGACATGGTCTACGACGGCAGCGGGACAGGTAACTGCTTCGCCGACAACGAGACGCGGAGTCCGAACATTCCGGCCGCCGGGGGCACGTTCGCGCCCTGCCCGGGTCCGGCAGACAACACCGACGATCTGAGCGTTCTTGCGGAGATCGCACCGTGGATCGGTGGCACCGTCGACAAGCCGGAGTCGTGGGAGACGTACTGGCTGAAGCACCAGCACGCTCCGCAGCGGGGGATCCGCCCGCTCGAGCGGTTCGAGCAGTAGCACCCAGCTAGGGTCAGGCGCCGCCCGGTTCTCGCCGGGCGGCGCCGGTCCTGCCGTCACGTATAGGAGCAACCGAAGCATGCGAATCAAGGTCGTCCTCGCCACCGCCGCGGTGGCAGCAGTCAGCCTCGTCCCCGCGGCGAGCGCGGAGCGCGCCGAGCCGTCGGCGGTGCCGAAGAAGATCGTGCACATCGGTGACAACTTCTTCACGCCCCGAGACCCTGCGCAGTGAAGCCCGGCACCTACATCGTCTGGGGTGGCCGAGCATCCCGGGCGATGTCCACGACGTCTACCTCGCCAGCAAGCCGGCCGGAGTGAAGCGCTTCCACTCGGACGCTCGCGGCGAGCGACTACCGCTTCCGCCGCAAGCTCACGAAGGTGGGCGCTACCGCATGATCTGCACGATCCACGAGGGCATGGCGATGCGGGTGCGCGTCCGGCGCTAGACGAGCGCGAAGGCTGTTCGCCACGCGCGCGAGCGTGGTGAGGCGGGCCGCCAGATCCGTGGCCGAGATCCGACGCCGTGAGCAGCTGCGGGTCGCCCGAGCGCGCCGCCGGCGACGCTAGTCTCGACAGGGTGCCCGAGTTCCGCGTCAACGCCGCCTACCGCCCAGTCGCAGACCAGCCGCAGGCGCTCGCGACGCTGGCGGAGGGGGTCGAGGAGGGCGACCGCTTCCAGACGCTGCTCGGGGTGACCGGCTCGGGCAAGACGGCCACGATGGCGTTCGCGATCGAGAAGGTCCAGCGCCCCGCGCTCGTGATCGCGCACAACAAGACGCTGGCGGCGCAGCTCTGCAACGAGTTCCGCGAGTTCTTCCCCGACAACTCGGTCGAGTACTTCGTCTCGTACTACGACTACTACCAGCCCGAGGCGTACGTCCCGGCGCAGGACCTCTACATCGAGAAGGACTCCTCGATCAACGAGGAGATCGACCGGCTGCGGCACTCCGCCACGAGCGCGCTGTTCGCCCGCCGCGACGTGATCGTCGTCGCGAGCGTGTCCTGCATCTACGGCCTCGGCTCGCCGCAGAAGTACAACTCGCAGGTCACGCTGCTGAAGCGCGGCGAGATGGTCGACCGCGACGAGATCCTGCGCAAGCTCGTCGACAACATGTATACGCGCAACGACTCCGCGCTCGGCCGCGGCTCGTTCCGGGTCCGCGGCGAGACGCTCGAGGTGTTCCCCGCCTACGCGGAGTCGGCCTACCGCGCGGTCTTCTTCGGCGACGAGATCGAGCAGATCCAGCACTTCGACCCGCTCACGGGCGAGATCATCCAGGAGCTCGAGCACGTGGGGGTCTGGCCGGCCACCCATTACGCGACCGACCGCCCGACGATGGAGCGCACGGTCGGCCTGATCCGCGACGAGCTCGAGACGCGCACGAAGGAGCTCGAGGAGCAGGGCAAGCTGCTCGAGTCGCATCGGCTGCGCCAGCGCACGCAGTTCGACATGGAGATGATGCGCGAGCTCGGCTACTGCAACGGCATCGAGAACTACTCGCGCTTCCTCGACGAGCGCCAGCCGGGGGAGCGGCCCTACTGCCTGCTCGACTTCTTCCCGGACGACTTCGTCTGCTTCATCGACGAGTCCCACCAGACCGTTCCGCAGATCGGCGGGATGTTCGAGGGCGACCGCTCCCGCAAGAACACGCTCGTGGACTATGGGTTCCGTCTCCCGAGCGCGCTCGACAACCGCCCGCAGACCTTCGACGAGTTCCTCGAGCACACGCCGCAGATCGTGTTCGTCTCGGCCACGCCGGGTGATTTCGAGCGCAACCACTCGTCGCGCATCGCCGAGCAGATCGTCCGCCCGACCGGGGTCGTCGACCCGCAGGTGGACGTGCGCGAGACGAAGAACCAGATCGACGACCTGATGGAGGAGATCCGCAAGCGCGTCGAGACGGAGGAGCGCACGCTCGTCACCACGCTGACCAAGAAGATGGCGGAGGACCTCACGGACTACCTGCTCGAGTACGGCTTCCGGGTGCGCTATCTGCACTCGGAGATCGACACGCTCGAGCGGATCCAGATCATCCGCGAGCTGCGCCTCGGGGAGTTCGACATCCTCGTCGGGGTCAACCTCCTGCGCGAGGGCCTCGACCTCCCGGAGGTCTCGCTCGTGGCGATCCTCGACGCGGACAAGGAGGGCTTCCTGCGCGGTGAGACCTCGCTGATCCAGACGATCGGACGGGCGGCGCGCAACATCCGCGGCACCGTGATCATGTACGCCGACCGCGAGACGGCCGCCATGCGCAGCGCCATCGAGGAGACCGGCCGGCGGCGCGCGATCCAGGTGGCATACAACGAGGAGCACGGCATCACGCCCGCCACGATTCAGAAGGGCATCTCCGACATCACCGACTTCCTGATGATGGAGTCGAAGGTCCCGTCGCGCAGGGCGCGGCGCAAGCACGACACGGAGGGGATGTCGGCCGAGGAGATCCGCAGGACGATCGTCGAGCTCGAGGAGGAGATGCTCGCCGCGGCCGACGATCTGCGCTTCGAGTACGCCGCAAAGCTGCGCGACGAGATCAAGCTGCTGCGCCACGAGCTCGACGAGGCCGAGGCGAACCTCTGACAGGCTTCACAAAGGTGTGCTACCTCTGGTAGTGCCCTCGTTCCGGCGTTTTCGCAGATGAACTGGCTCAAGCTTCGCCCAGGCCCCGGTGGTCCAGTCGGTCCGCCCCTCCTCGCGCTTGCCGCGGTGGTCGCCTTCCTGGGCGCATTCGGAGCCGTTCGCGTGGCGGCAGACGAGGGATCCGAGCCCCGTCCGGTGACCGTGGCGGCCAAGCCCGCGGCGCTGCGCGAGGCCACCGCGCTGCCCGCGCTCGCCGCCGCCGAGGAGGTCGTCGAGGAGCAGGAGCCCAAGCCGGCGGCGACGCAGGAGAAGAAGAAGCAGAAGCAGGCCGAGCAGGACGCCGCCGACGAGGCCGCGGCGCTCGCGCTCGCCGAGCAGCAGCGGCTCGCCGAGGAGGCCGCACGCGCGGAGCGCAGGGAGCGCCGCCGGGAGCGGGCGGCGGAGCAGCGCCGCCTCGAGGAGCAGCAGCGGCTCGCCGAGCAGCGCGAGGCGGAGCGGATACGTCGCGAGCGCGAGCAGCGCGAGCGCGAGCAGCGCCGCCGTGAGCGCGAGCAGCAGCAGAGGGAGCAGCAGCAGCCGCGAGGAAGAGGGCCAGAGCTTCGACGATTCGGGATGAGCTTCTACGACCAACTCGCACCGGTCGACACCGTCATCGAGCGGAGCGTCGGCCCCTACCGCCTGCTCGGCGAGCCCGGTCACGCGGAGGGCGGCAGCCTGCTGTTCGAGGGCGAGGGTCCGGGAGGCGAGCACGCGTCGGTGCAGGTTGCCGCCGCGCCCGTGTCGCAGCGGCGCGTCCGCGCCCGCTTCCGCCGCCTCGCCGGTCTGCGCGCGGAGCTCTCCCACCCAGCCCTGCTCCCGGTGAGGGAGGTGGGGGAGGACAACGGCCGACTGTTCGTCGTGACGGACAAGCGGCCCTCGGCGACGCTCGCCGGCCTGCTCGGCACGGGGCCGCTCGATCCGCGAACCGTGCTCGAGCTGCTGACGGCCGCCGCCGCGGGGCTCGACGCCGCGCACGGGCGTGGACTCGTTCACCAGACGCTCGGCGCCGACAGTCTCCTGCTGCCCGACGGCGCGCTGCAGCTCGACCTCTTCGGCCTGTTCATGCTCGTCCGGCAGGCCGGCTGGGGCGATGTCGTGCGCAGGGCGCCGCACGTGGCGTACGAGTCGCCGGAGGCGCTCCGCGGAGAGCAGCCGACGCCCGCGAGCAACGTGTACTCCCTCACAGGCGTGCTCGTCCACGCGCTCACCGGCCAGGAGCCGTATCCGCACAGCGACCCGATGCTCATCCACAGCGCCCACTTCTCGGATCCGCCGCCGGCGCCGAGCGAGCGGGTCGAGGCGCTCGGCACCGATCTCGACGACGTGGTCGCCCGCGGGATGGCCAAGGATCCCTCGGAGCGCCCCGCGAGCGCCGGCGAGCTGATCGAGCAGGCGCGCGCGGCCCTCGCGCTGGGGGGCGGCGTCGCGGCGCCGCCCGTGCTGCCGGCGGAGCCCGAGATCGAGCCGGAGCCAGAGCCTGAGCCCGAGGTGCTGGCGGAGCCGGAGCCCGAGATCCTGGCGGAGCCCGAGCCCGAGATCCTGGCGGAGCCGAGCCCGAGGTCCTGGCGGAGCCTGAGCCCGAGATCCTGGCGGAGCCCGAGCCCGAGATCCTGCGCGGAGCCGGAGCCCGAGATCCTGGCCGGAGCCGGAACCTGAGCCCGAGGTCGCGGCCCCCGAGCCGCCGCCCGCCGCGGACCCGCCATCACAGGCCCCCGCGCCGATGCTCGAGGCCTGGCTCCTGCCGGAGGGCGAGACCGCCGCCCCGCCGCCCGAATTCGCCGAGTCGAGCGCCCCCACGCAGCCGCTCGTGCCCGTGGCCGCCGCGCCCGCGAAGCCCCCGCTCGCGCAGCGCTTGCGGCCGTGGCTGCCGCTGATCGCGATCGTGATCGTGGCCGCCGCGTTCGGCGCGCTGCTCGCGAGCCCGGGATCCGATCCCGCGCCGGCGCCGCAGCCGTCCGCGCCGCGCGCCGACGCTCGGGCCGTGGCCACCCTCGACGTCGAGCGGGTCCGGCTGCGCGACGAGCTCGCCCTCGCCGAGACCCCGCAGGAGCAGGTCGCGGCGGCGGAGGGCCTCGCCGGCGCTCACCGCGCGGCGGCAGGCGACGTGAGCGACGAGGCCCTCGGCGGCGCCCTCGACGACGTCGCGGCCGCCTACGACGACCTGGCGACTGCGGCCAGGTCCGGGGACGAGGCTGCCTACGCCGCGGCGTCCGAGGACGTCGCGAGCGCGGACGAGGCTCTCGCCTCAGCTCTGCGAACCCGCTGATCTAGAGTGTCCGCAATGACGCGCGCCGCGCGCCCCCTACTCACTCTGCTGGCCGCGCTCGCCGTCCTCGTGGCCGCGCCAAGCGCCTCGGCCGAGCTCGTCTCGGTCAAGGACGCCGCGAACGGCGCGAAGCGGATGATCTACCGGGTCGGGCCGTTCGACATCAAGCCCGGTCAGAACGAGATCTCCAATCAGCTGATCACGGACCGGCCGCAGTTCGACGGCTACATCACGCGCATGCGTCCCGACCTCGTGTACCTGAACGGGAAGGTCCCCGGGGTCGACGTGATCCATCTCCATCACGGCGTCTGGATCAACATGTCTCAGCAGAACCTCACGTCGGGTCTCCCCGAGCTGTTCGTGGCGGCGGGCGAGGAGAAGACGATCGTGAAGTTCCCGAAGGGCTACGGGTACGTCCACCGGACGAGTGACAGGTGGCTCCTGAACCACATGATCCACAACCTCACGCCCGTGCCGACGAAGGTCTACATGCAGCTCGAGATCGACATCGTCCCGAAGGGCTCACGCGCGGCGCGGGGCATGAAGCCGGTGCGTCCGGTCTGGATGGACGTCGAGAACGGCGAGACGTATCCCGTCTTCAACGTGAAGAAGGGCTCCGGCAGTGGCGGCCGCTTCACCTATCCGGACGACGCGCAGGACCCCTACGGCTCCGGGCCCGCACAGAACCGCTGGGTGGTCGACCGGCCGGGCGTGCTCGTGCACACGGCGGGCCACCTGCATCCCGGGGGCCTCCACACGGACCTCTGGGTCAAGCGCCCCGGCACGCGCGTCCGGCGCGCCCGCTGCGGGCGGCGCGCCACGGCGGCGGCCCGGCGCGTCTGCCGGAAGCGCGCGCCCGTGGTCGAGGACGGCCGGGTCCACATCGCGCGCTCGCGGGCGAAGTACTTCGAGCCCGCCGGCGCGGTCTCGTGGGACGTGGCGATGACCTCGACGCGGCCCGGCTGGCGCGTCCGCGTGCGCCCCGGCGACGTGCTCTCCACGACCGCGACCTACGACACCAGGCGCGCGTCGTGGTGGGAGTCGATGGGGATCATGGTCGCCTACATGGCCGAGACCGGGCCCGGAGTCGACCCGTTCAAGCGGCGCGTCAGCTTCCCGGGACCGCCTACGCACGGCCACCTGCCGGAGAACGACAACCACGGCGGCGAGTCGACGGGCATGCCCGATCCGCGTTCACTGCCGGACGGCACGCCTGAACCCGGGCAACGTCGACATGGTCGACTTCAAGTACCAGCTCGGCGACCTGTCGCTGTCGGGCGCGGCGGGGCGGCCGCCCGTGATCGCGCCCGGGCCAGTCGCTCAACTTCCGCAACACGGTCGACAACGCCAAGGCGATCTACCACTCGATCACCTCCTGCAAGGCGCCCTGCAACCGCGCCACGGGCATCGCCTACCCGATCGCCGACGGGGACGTGCAGTTCGAGTCGGGCACGCTGGGCTCAGCGGTGCCGCCGACCACCGGCGCGCTCGAGTGGCGCACGCCGGACGACCTCGATCCGGGCACCTACACGTACTTCTGCCGCATCCACCCGTTCATGCGCGGGGCCTTCCGCGTCAAGAACTGAGCCGTCCGCTCAGCGGCGTCCCACACGCCTGCGGGCGGCGGGGCCGGGCCGGTTCCCCACCGACCATCGCGGCCACTCGCACCGTCACGGGCGAGCGCGCGCTCAGGCCGCCGAGGCGCAGCCGCGGACGGCGCGTCACGCGCATGACGGGCGGCGCCGCTCGCGCGGTCACGGTCACTGCGTAGCCCGACGCCCCGGCCACCCTGCGCCAGCGCGCCACGAGCCGCGTCCCGCGCCGCCTCACGCGCAGCCCGCGCGGCCGCGCGGGCCGGGCGTCGGAGGGCGCGGCGTAGGTCGCGACCCGGATGACCTGCGTCGTGACGCCGCCACGATCCACGAGAGCGACGATCGAGCGCCGGCCGCGCCTGCCCGCCGCGGGCCGGAAGCGGATGCGCCCCTTCGCTCCGGTCGCGCGGCCGATCGTCGCGAGCGTCCGCGCCCCGCGCTCGACGAACCTGATGCGCTGGCCGCGCGCCGCCCGGGCGCTGTAGGTCAAGGTGCGCGTCCTGCCGCGGCCGCGGACCCGGCCGCGCACCCGCGCCTCGGCGAGGCCGCGCGCCACGGACACGCCCGCGATCGGCGCGGAGCCGTCCTGCGGAGTCACCGTCCAGCGGCCCGGGGACGGCGACTTCAGGAAGACCTCCAGCGTGGCCGTTTCGCTGATCGACAGCCCCAGCGCGTTCGGATTGGCGGACGCCGCGTCCACATACGGAAGGGCGTAGCGCTCGCCCTTCGGGCCGGTGACGACGACCTTCGGCGGAGCCCCCTGGCCGGCGATCCGGAGCTTCGCGGAGGGTGCGCCGGGAGCGATCGTGAAGGAGCGGGCGCCCGCCTGCGACGCGCTCGGCCGCGCCTGGCGATAGGGCTCGCGGTCGCAGGAGAAGACCATGATGTCCGGCGGGAAGCCCTGCCCCCAGTGGTAGCCGAGTCCGGCGGGAACGGGCACCGTGGGTCCGAGCGGAGACAGTGGCACGGGGACGATCGTGCAGAACGCGATGCCCTTGCTCGACACCACGGCGCCGACCCCCAGGCAGGCGTCGAAGATGTCGATGTCGACGCAGGCCTCGACCTGGCCCTCCAGGTTGAAGAGCTGCGAGAGCGCCTCGACGAAGCCGCCGACCTCGCCCTTGATCTTGAACTTGTCGCCGAAGGGCGCGAACTCGAACTTGCCGGCCAGCTCCAGGTAGTCGGGGTACTGGTAGAAGACATAGGAGTTCAGGAGCGGCACGCTCCCGAGCTTCGGCACGGTCAGGCCGGCCGTGCCCCCGAGGGCGAACGCGTAGGAGTCGAGCCGCCGGCCGCCGAGGAACTCGAGCCCCGGTGGCGCGTACTCGGCCGGGAAGTCGTAGGGGTTCTCGGGCGATGCGAAGGCCATGAACGCGCTGCTGTCGATCGTCACGATCCCGCCGGCGTCGATGGCCAGCCGGCCCGTGAAGCGCAGCGGGTTGATCCCGATCGCTCCGCCGATCTCGACGAGCCCCACGCCCGGGAAGAGCTGCGGGCGTGGCGGCACGTCGAAGCGCACGCCGCCGCCCGCGTGGTCGAAGGCCCCGCGGCGCAGCCCGAAGCCGTAGTCGGGAGGCGGCGGTGCCGCGCGGATCGTCACGCCCGCTGGGAGCAGCTGGATGTCCGCGCCGCCGCTCCAGACCTCGCTGCTGCGGCTGTACTGGAACTGCAGGTTCGAGACGATCACCGGGCCGAGGAAGGCGTCGACCGGTCCGAGCTTCATGCCGTCGAACTTGAACCCGTCCGTGTTCGAGGCACGGGCGGCGGC
This sequence comes from uncultured Thermoleophilaceae bacterium, assembly GCA_963808775.1. Classification (GTDB taxonomy): domain Bacteria; phylum Actinomycetota; class Thermoleophilia; order Solirubrobacterales; family Thermoleophilaceae; genus JACVRW01. Next base: position 216,278 of record CAWEGR010000003.1, on the reverse strand, counting down.
CCAGCCCTCGACCGCGCGGCGGTTGGCGAGCGTGAAGACGTTCGGCAGCTTGAGCGCGACCTTCGCGATGCTGGCCTTGTTGATCAGCAGCAGCTCGACCGCGCCGCCCCTCGGGAGCCCGCCCCAGCCCTTCAGGTCGCCCTCGATCTTCTTGGAGACCAGGGTGAAGACGCCGCCCGGGTAGTCGCGTGTCTTCTTCGGCTCGATCTTCAGGTCGAGCGGGATGTCGGCGACCTTGAACGTTCCGCCGCCGGGCCGCGGCAGCAGGATCGGCTTGGACCCCAGCGAGATCGTCTCCTTGCCGCTGTCGTACTCCGTCTTGACGTCGCGTGGCACGGGGACCGGCAGCCCGTTCAGCGCGACCGGGCCCTCGATGGTCGCCTTGTAGTCCATGAAGTCGCGCAGCGGCCGGAAGATCTGGTCACCGCCGCCACTGGCGGCGCCCTGTCCGTCGCGGATGAACACGTCCCGCACGCGCGCCTCGATCTGGAAGCACTGGTCGGCCGCCCCGCGGCTGTTCACGTCCACGATGCCGAACGCGAACGTCTTGACGCAGCCGGGCGTGTCGCCCTGCTGGCCGCCGAGCGGCTGCTCGCAGGCATACACGCCGGGCCTCGAGCGGGTGACCTGATTGCGCGAGATCGCGAGCGGCTTCGCGACCGTGTCGGCGCGGCCCGCGCTGTCCACCACCTCGAGCTTCGCCTGCTGGCTCAGGCGCCGGACCGGGAGCGACACGGCCGGCGCCTCGCCGCCGCACTCGATCTCGTAGCGGCCATCACCCGTGAGATCCCAGCGGTACTTGAGGATCGACAGCGCCGAGTCCGTGCGCGAGCCGAGCGCGTTCAGCCTGATGCCGCGCCGCACGGTCTGCGAGCGGCCGATCGCGAAATTGGCCGTGAGCGGCGCGCGGGTCCCACCCGCGCCACCGCCGCCGCCTCCGGGGCCGTCCGGCACCAGCACCGGTGGGTCGTTGCCGGCGCTCGTCTGCAGGCGGGCGATCTCGGTGGCGCTCAGCGCGCGGTCGTAGATCCGCACCTCGTCGAGCGACTCGCCGTAGCCGAGCGATGTGCAGTCGGGCGTCGGGTAGTCGCCCAGCGTCAGGTCGCCGAACTGCCGCTCGTAGTCGATCGCGAGCGGCCCCGGCTGGGGTCCCCCGACCGGGACGCCGTCCACGTAGAGGCGCACGCTGAGACCGTCGTAGGTGCCGGCGACGGCGTGCCACGCGCCGTCCCAGATCGCGCCGGGCGCGGCCGCCGGAGTGCTGAAGCGCGCGTTCGACCCCGGGCCGCGGACGTAGAACTCGATCCCGCCGGCCGACGAGGTGTCGAGCGCGTACGAGGACGCCGTGCAGGAGTCATCGCCGCCCTTGGCGATGATCGTCTGGAAGGCGCCCGGCGCGGATCCCTTCACCCACGCGAGCAGGCTCACCCGTTGCGGCTCGAGCAGCGCGTCGTCGCCCACCGTGATCTCGAGGTCGTCCGGGATCTCGACGCCCTGGCCGAAGCGGCCGGAGACGCTCAGGATCGTCTCGTAGGGGTCGCCATCGAGGCCGTGCCCCGAGCTGTCGAGCATCTTCTGGCCGGCGACCGCGGGGTTCTCGTCGAGGTGCCACTGGCCCCTCAGGGGGCCGGCGTGCGACGCCCAGGCGGGCGTTGAGGCAGCCAGCAGCGCGGCTGCTGCTGCGAGACCGGGGACGCACCGTGACGCCCGCATGGCGCGAGTCTCTCGCGCCCGCGCTGCGTCCGCAAGGGTCGCGCGGGCCTATCTCGTTATCGTGCGCCCCGGTGGCAGAGGGAGAGACAGGGTCAGGCGCGGCCGCCGCTGCGGAGAAGGTGCGGGCAATCCTCGAAGCGGCTGAGCGCGAGACCGAGTCGCAGCTTCGCCGGGTGGGGGAGACCGCCGACCGGCTGGGGGCGCGCGCCGACGAGATCGAGTCGCGGCTCGAGGCCCTCGCGGACGAGGTGCGCGCGGCGATCCGCGAGCTGCGCGAGGACCTGCGCGGCCTGCGCGACCTCCGCCCCGAGCGAGTCGAGGAGCCCGAGCCGGAACCCGTCCCCGCGGATCCGGCGCCGGAGCCCGCTCCCGCCGCGCTCCCGCGGCGGCCGCGTCGCCCGCGGGCAGCGAGGGCGCGCGCGTGATCGCGCTCAACATGGCGCTGAGCGGCTCCTCGCGCGAGGAGACCGCCGCCTACCTGGCGGAGAACTTCGAGCTCGACGACAGCGAGGCGCTGCTCGACGAGGTCTACGCGCGCGCCGGCGGCTGATCAGCTCACCGGCGACGCGATCTCGACCAGGTTGCCGTCCGGATCGCGGACGTACGCCACGTCCTGGCCCCACGGCTTCGTCGTCGGCGCGCTCACGGGCTCCGCGCCCTCGCGCACGGCGCGCTCGAACCCGCCCTCGACGTTCTCGGTCACGAGGCAGACCTCGAACGAGGGCCGGGTGATCGCCGGATCGGCCGGCCGGTAGATGCCGGGCAGGTTGGAGGCCGCGAGCTCATGGTTCGCGAAGGCGAGGGCGGTGGCGCCGGTCTCGAGCTCGCCGTACTCGCCGCTCTCGTGCAGAAACCGGCGCTCGAGGCCGAAGGCGCGCTCGTAGAAGTCGAGGCTCGCCTCCACTCGCTCGACGTACAGAATCGTGTAGCCGAAACGCATGACCGGTCCATTCTCGCACGGGACGGGCGGGCGAAAAGCGAACACAGGTTCGATCCGGGCGCAGGGCTACACTCGTTATCTCCAGTGGTCCAAAGCGGCGAAATCGTCATCTCCGGTGCTCGCGAGCACAACCTCAAGGATCTCCACCTGAGGCTGCCGCGCGACTCGCTCATCGTCATCACCGGACTGTCGGGCTCGGGCAAGTCGAGCCTCGCGTTCGACACGATCTACGCCGAGGGTCAGCGCCGCTACGTCGAGTCGCTGTCCGCCTACGCCCGCCAGTTCCTCGGGCAGATGGACAAGCCGGACGTCGACTCGATCGAGGGGCTCTCGCCGGCGATCTCGATCGACCAGAAGACGACCTCGCGCAACCCGCGCTCGACCGTGGGGACGGTCACCGAGATCTACGACTACCTGCGCCTGCTCTGGGCGCGGGTGGGGCATCCGCACTGCCACAACTGCGGCCGGCCGATCGAGGCCCAGTCGGCCGAGCAGATCATCGACCAGGTGATGATGCTCGAGGAGGGCGCGAAGTTCATGGTGCTCGCGCCGGCCGTGCGCGGGCGCAAGGGGGAGTACGGCAAGCTCTTCGAGGAGCTGCGCGCCGAGGGCTTCACGCGCGTGAAGGTGGACGGCGAGCTGCGCCGGCTCGAGGAGGACATCGTCCTCGACAAGAAGTACAAGCACGACATCTCGGTCGTGATCGACCGGCTCGTGATGCGGGACGATCTGCGCAAGCGGCTCGCGGACTCGATCGAGACGGCCGTCGCGCGCGCTGAGGGGATCGTGGACATCGAGTCGGTGGAGACCGGCGCGGTCACCACCTACTCCGAGCGCTTCATGTGCCTGCACTGCGGGACGTCGATGCCGGAGCTCGAGCCGCGGATGTTCTCGTTCAACTCCCCGCACGGGGCCTGCCCGCGCTGCACGGGGCTCGGCTCGCAGATGGAGATCGACCCGGAGCTGATCGTCCCGGACCCGTCGCTGTCGCTCAACGAGGGGGCGATCCTGCCCTGGTCGACGAGCGCCTCGAGCTACTACGAGCAGATGACGCAGGCGATCGCGGACAAGTGGGAGGTCGACCGCGACGCCGCCTGGGAGGACCTGCCGGACGACGTGCGGCACTGCTTCCTGTACGGCACGAACGGCGAGCGCATCTACATCTCGTACCGCAACCGCTACGGACGGCGGCGCTCGTACACCACGACCTTCGAGGGCATCGTCCCGAACCTCGAGCGGCGCTATCGCGAGACGGACTCGGACTGGTCGCGCGAGAAGATCGAGGAGTACATGACGCTGCGCCCCTGCCCCGAGTGCAAGGGCGCGCGGCTGCGGCCCGAGTCGCTCGCCGTCAGGGTGGGCGGGCTCGGCATCCACGAGTTCACGCGGATGTCCGCGCGCCGGGCGATCGAGTGGCTCGACGGGCTCGAGCTGTCGGAGACGGAGCGCCAGATCGCGCGCCTGATCCTGCGCGAGATCGACGAGCGGCTGCGCTTCCTCGACAACGTCGGGGTCGGCTACCTGTCGCTCGAGCGGGCCGCGGCCACGCTCTCGGGCGGCGAGGCGCAGCGGATCCGGCTTGCCACGCAGATCGGCTCGTCGCTCGTGGGGGTGCTGTACATCCTCGACGAGCCCTCGATCGGGCTCCACCAGCGCGACAACGAGCGGCTGATCGCGACGCTGGAGCGGCTGCGCGACCTCGGCAACACGGTGATCGTCGTCGAGCACGACGAGGGGACGATGCTGGCGGCCGACCATCTCGTCGACCTCGGCCCGGGCGCCGGCGAGCACGGCGGCCGGCTCGTGGCCGAGGGCACCCCGGAGCGATGTGATGGCGGTCGAGGACTCGGCCACCGGCCAGTACCTGTCGGGCAAGCGGGAGATACCGATCCCGAAGAAGCGGCGACGGCCGAGCGGCTACATCGAGGTCGAGGGGGCGGCGCAGCACAACCTGCGGAAGATCGACGTGAAGGTGCCGCTCGGCGTCTTCTGCGCGGTCACGGGCGTGTCCGGGTCGGGCAAGTCGACGCTCGTGAACGAGGTGCTCTACAAGGCGGTGGCGAACCGGCTGCACAGGGCAAAGCAGCGCCCCGGGGCTCACAAGCGCATCTCGGGGCTCGATCAGGTCGACAAGATCATCAACATCGACCAGTCGCCGATCGGCCGCACGCCGCGCTCGAACCCGGCCACGTACATCGGGCTGTTCGACCACATCCGCGACCTCTTCTCGCGCACGCAGGAGGCGCGGGCGCGCGGCTACAAGCCCGGCCGCTTCTCCTTCAACGTCAAGGGCGGGCGCTGCGAGGTCTGCCGCGGGGACGGCCAGATCAAGATCGAGATGCACTTCCTGCCGGACGTGTACGTGCCCTGCGAGCAGTGCCACGGCAAGCGCTACAACCGCGAGACGCTCGAGGTCCGCTTCAAGGGCAGGACGATCGCGGACGTGCTCGACATGACCGTCGAGGAGGCCGTCGGCTTCTTCGAGCACATCCCCAAGATCAAGCGCCGGCTGCAGGCGCTCCACGACGTGGGGCTCGACTACATCCGGCTCGGCCAGCCGGCCACCACGCTGTCGGGCGGCGAGGCGCAGCGCGTAAAGCTCGCCTCAGAGCTGTCGAAGGTCGCGACCGGCCGGACGCTGTACATCCTCGACGAGCCGACCACGGGGCTTCACTTCGCCGATGTGGAGCGGCTGCTGCAGATGCTGAACCGGCTCGTCGACCAGGGCAACACGGTGGTCGTGATCGAGCACAACCTCGACGTGATCAAGACCGCGGACCGGCTGATCGACCTCGGCCCCGAGGGCGGCGAGGAGGGCGGCCTCGTGGTCGCGCACGGGACTCCGGAGCAGGTGGCCGGGAAGGCCGGGTCGCACACCGGTGGGTTCCTCTCGAGGATCGTGGAGGCGCGACGCCCTAAGGCACGCGGGAGCGGCCGCGCGAAGGTCGCGGCCGCGGCCTAGAGCCGCGCTCAGCCGCCCTCACGGGCGCGGCGAAGCTTGCGCACGGTCTGGATGACCTCCATGCGCCGGCGTGCGCGGGCGGCCACCTCCATCAGCGAGGTCTCCTCGGTGGTGTCCGCCAGCCCGAGCGCGCACGTGACCGGCGCGGCCGGGTGCTCGGCCGCGGCGCTCTCGACGGCGAGCTCGAAGCGGTCGGCCCAGGCGTTGGCGCTCCTGGCGTCGGTTGCGTGCAGCAGCACGCTGAACTCGTCGGCGCCGGTGCGGGCTATGACGTCGACGGTGCGCGCGGTCGCGCGGAGCGCTGCGGCACAGATGCGCAACACCTCGGTTCCGGCGCTCGCGCCGAGAAGCGCGTTGACGTTACGCAGGCCGTCCACGTCGAGGACGGCGATCGACAGGACCTCGTCGGTGCGGCCACGGCGCAGCTCCTCGCGCACGAGCAGCGCATCGAAGTCTTCGGCGCGGGGCAGGTCGGCCAGAGGGTCCATCACCTCTACATCGGCCTTCCGGGCGCGACCTTTGAGAAGCTGCGGACGTGGACGATCTGCGGCTCTGGCTCCAGAAGTGGCGCTGGTACGAGCGCAACTCGCTGCCGTGGAACCGGCTGGCGATCCACCGTGAGCTCGCGAAGCGGCGGGCCTTCGCCCGCTGGCCGCTGCACGGGAACGTGCTCGAGGCGTTTCGCGAAGGGCGGCTCGAGGTGGGCGAGCACTCGGTGTTCGAGCCGAACGTGTGGCTCACCGCTCCCGATGAAGCGCGGATCAGGATCGGCTCGCAGACCTACCTGAACATCGCGGTGATGGTGGCGTCCGTGGCGCTGGTCGAGATCGGCGACCACTGCATGTTCGCGAACGGCTGCTTCATCACGGACGGGAATCACCGCTTCGAGGACCCGGTCCGCCCGGTGCCCTGGCAGGGCTTCACGACCAAGGGGCCGGTCCGGATCGGCGACAACGTCTGGTGTGGCGCCAACGTGGTGATCACGAGCGGCGTGACGCTGGGCCACCGCAGCGTGATCGGCGCCAACAGCGTCGTGACGCGCGACATCCCGCCCTACTCGATCGCGGCGGGCTCTCCGGCGAAGGTGCTGCGGCCGATCGAGTACCCCGAAGCACTCGGGCCCCCCTGACGGCGCACCGCCAGGAGGGCCCGTGGTCCCCAGCCTCAGGGGAAGGGTTCAGCAGAGCACGATCAGGTGGAACGGGCGGTCGACCTCGTTGCCGTTGCCGTTCTCGGTGCGGACGGCAACGCCGTTCACGTTCGAGGCGAGCGACGAGACGCTGATCTGGCTGTTCTGCGGCGGTCCGGCCGCGCTCGGGTCACCGATTGTCGCGAAGTACCCGCAGCCGCGGATGTCGCTGCCGAAGATCACCTGGTAGCGGCCGTTGCCGGTGCGCGCGGCGGTGGCGCCACGGCCCCGGACGATCTGGCCGCTCCCGTTGACGACGGCGAAGCGCGCCGACCCGTGTGCGAGGAGCGCCTGCGGCACGAGGCCGAGCGACGCCTCCTTGACAGCGTCGCCGCCGATGCTGTCGCGGCGCGCCTCGGTGCCCGTGATCGAGCGGTTCCTCAGGTCTTTCCCGGTGACCGTCCCGTTCCTGATGCTCTTGCCCGTGATGACGAGGGCGTAGGCAGAGCCGCCCATCGCCACGAACAACGCGACGAGCGCGACGATCATGGCCGGCGACGGAATGAGACGGCGGGCGAATCGGGTCTTGTGCATGCCCCGACAACCCGCCTTTCAGGCGGAAGTTGCTGCGCCCTGCGAGCTCAGAGGCTGAAGCCCCCGGTGAAGGGCTCCCCGGCGGGTTCGTCGATCAGCTCGTGGAGGCGCTGGACCTCGTCCGGCGCCATCGTGTAGCCGTGTTCCGGAGCGGGATAGCGCCGCTCGCGGACCTCCCGCGCGTACTCGCTGACGCCCCTGATCATCTCCTCGCGGACGCTCGCGTAGCGCTTGACGAAGCGCGCCGCGTGGCCGTCGTAGATGCCGAGCAGGTCGTGGAAGACGAGCACCTGGCCGTCGGCGGCAGGGCCCGCGCCGATCCCGATCACGGGGATGCGCATGCGCGGCATGATCGCCTCGGTCAGCGGGCTCGGGATCGCCTCGAAGACGATCGTGAAGCAGCCGGCCTCCTGGAGCGCGAGCGCGTCGTGCATCACGGCGAGCGCCCGGTCCGCCGTGCGGCCCTGCGAGCGGTAGCCGCCGAGCGCCGTGGCCGTCTGCGGTGTCAGGCCGACGTGGCCCATCACCGGGATGCCGGCGTCGACGATCGCCTTCGCGCGCTCCACGGAGGTGCCGCCGCGCTCGAGCTTGACGGCGTCGCAGCCCGCCTCCTTGATGAAGCGCTGGGCGTTGCGGATCGCCTCCTCGTTCGACGCCTCGTAGGAGCCGAACGGCATGTCGCCCACGAGCAGCGGCGTGGACAGGCCGCGGCGCACCGCGGCCGCCAGCATCAGGATCTCGTCCAGCGTGATCGGCACGGTCGACGGGTAGCCGAGCACCGTCATGGCGCCCGAGTCGCCGACGAGCACCACGTCGACGCCCGCCTCCTCGGCCACCTGGGCGCTCGGATAGTCGTAGGCGGTGACCATCACGATCGGCTCGCCGAGGGCCTTGCGCTCGCCGAGCTTCGACAGGGTCACGGCGGCCCGCTTGGCCGGGGGCGCACTCGCGCGCGGGGGGCGGCTGCTCATGGCGTGCTCCTCAGGATCGTGTTGTCGATGAGCCGCGCGCGTCCCACGCGGGCGGCGACGGCCAGCAGGGTCGAGCCGTTCACGCGCTCGACCGGGGAGAGGTCAGTGGTGGAGCGGAGCTCGAGGTATTCCGGCTCGATGCCGGCCTCGTCGAGCTCCGCGCGTGCGGCGCGCAGCACCGTGGCAGCGTCGAGCTCGCCCGCGTTCACGGTGGCCTCCGCCGCGCGCAGCGCGCGCGAGAGGCCGAGGGCGCGGTCGCGCTCCTCGCCGGACAGGTATGCGTTGCGCGAGCTGAGCGCGAGGCCGTCGCCGGCGCGGATCGTGGGGCAGACGGCGATGCGCACCGGGATGTCGAGGTCGCGCACCAGCTTCTGGACCACGAGCGCCTGCTGCGCGTCCTTCTGCCCGAAGTAGGCGACGTCGGGCCCGGCCATGTTGAGCAGCTTCGTGACGATCGTCGTGACGCCCTCGAAGTGGCCGGGGCCGCGCAGACCCGGGTCGCCGTCGAGGACGCCCGTGAGCCCGCCGACGCTCACGGTCGTGTCGAACCCGGGCGGGTAGACCTCCTCGCGCGCGGGGGCGAACAGCACGTCGACGCCCTCGGCCTCCGCCAGGCGGGCGTCGTTGTCCTCGTCGCGCGGGTAGGTGTCGAGGTCCTCCGCCGGGCCGAACTGTGCGGGGTTCACGAACAGGGAGACGACCACGACGTCGCACTCCTGGCGGGCCCGCCGCATCAGCGACAGGTGCCCGTCGTGGAAGAAGCCCATCGTGGGGACGAGCCCGATGCTGCGCCCCGCCCGCCGCTCGGGCGCGAGCGCCGCGCGCAGGTCGGCGATCGTGCGGGCCGTCCTCACGCCCGCACCTCCGGCCGCGCGAGCGCCCTCGTGTGGTGGGCGAGCTCGTCGAACAGGTCGAGCAGGTGCGGCGCGACGTCCTCCACGGCGGCGCGCTGCGCCTCGACGGTGGCGTCGTCCCCGCGCGCGATCGGCCCCGTGAGCGCGCCATCCGGCCCCAGCTCCGCGAGGTTGTCGACCGTGCGGCGCAGCAACGGCACGAGCAGCGCGCGCGCCTCCTCGGGCGCGAGGCCCGCGCCGGCGGCGATGCTCTCTGCTGCGGCCTGGAGGGTCACGAGGAAGTTGGAGGCGACGGAGGCGGCCGCGTGATAGGCGGCCCGGCCCTCGTCATCGATCTCGAACGGGCTCATTCCCAGGCGCCGCGCGATCGAAGCGGCGAACTCGATCGCCGCCGGAGTGGATCCCGCGACCGCGCAGCCCGCTCCCGCGAAGGCCTCTGGCCCGGCTCCGTGCGCGAAGGACTGCAGCGGATGCAGTCCGAACAGCTCGGCCCCAGCGCGCGCGGCGGGCTCGAGCGCCGCCAGGGGCGTCGCCCCGCTCGTGTGCCCCACGAGGGGTGCCCGGCCGGCGGCCGATTCCGCCGCGCGGCCGATCTCGACGTCGGGAACGCACAGGACGACGGCGTCGCAGGGGGCGGGAGCCTCGCCGCGGCCGAGCGGTCCCTCGACCGCCAGGCCCGATTCGGCCAGCGCGACGGCGAGCGCGCGGCCGACCCGGCCGGCGCCGATCACCGCGACGCGCTGCGCGATCGCGTGCTGTTCCTCACTGTTGATGGTCGGGTGCATTCGCCCCTGTCGGTCCACTCCGGCTCGGGGGTTCCCGGTAGCGGCCGACGACTCAAGGATACTCTGCGGGCATGCAGTCGCGACCCGCATCGGAGCGGCGCGAGGAGCTCGTCGCGCTCTACCGGGAGGCGTCCACCTGCACGCGCTGCGCGCTCCACCAGGGCCGCACCAAGGTCGTTTTCGGCAACGGGAACGCCGACGCTCAGCTGATGTTCATCGGCGAGGGGCCGGGGGCCAACGAGGACGCCCAGGGGCTGCCCTTCGTGGGCCGGGCGGGCCAGCTGCTCGACCAGCTCCTGACGGAGATCGGGCTGTCGCGCGGCGAGGTGTTCGTGGCCAACACGGTCAAGTGCCGGCCGCCCGGGAACCGCGACCCGCTGCCAGAGGAGACCGCCGCCTGCCGCCCGTACCTCGACCGTCAGATCGAGCTGATCGAGCCGAGGCTCGTGTGCACGCTCGGCAAGGTCGCGATGCAGCTCGTCACGCGCACGCAGCGCGGCATCACGGCGATTCACGGCAAGCCCGAGGTGCACGAGCTCGGCGGACGCACGGTGCGCGTCTACCCGCTCTTTCACCCGGCGGCGGCGCTGCGCTCGACGGGCACCCTCAACGAGCTGCGCGAAGCGTTCGCCCGCATCCCCGCGCTGCTCGAGGAGCCGCCGCCCACGCCGATCGGCGTGGTGGCGCCGCCCGCGCTCACGGTCGCACCCGAGCCGCGGCAGGAGCCGCCGCAGCTCGACCTGTTCGGATGAGGCTCAGCACGGCTTCGGCGGCCGAGACCGAGGCGGCGGGGGCGGAGCTGGCCGCGCGCCTCGAGCCGGGCGACGTCGTGCTCGTGAGCGGGGAGCTCGGGGCGGGCAAGACGACGTTCGTGCGCGGCGCGGCCCGCGCGCTCGGGGTGCGGGGGCCGGTCACGAGCCCCACGTTCACGATCGGGCAGGTGCTCCAGGGAGAGACCGACGTCGCGCACCTCGACCTGTACCGGCTCGGGTCGCTCGCCGCCGAGGACCCGGCGCTGCTCGACGACTATCTGACGCCCGAGCGCGTGGCCTTCCTCGAGTGGCCCGATGCGGCCGAGCCCGTCCTGGAGCGCGTGACCGCGCGCGTCCGGCTCGAGCACGGGGGCGAGGACAGGCGTCTGATCACGATCGAGTGAACCTGCTCGGGTTCGACACCTCGACCGCGGCATCGGCCGCCTGCGTCCTGCGCTCGGACGGCGAGGTGTTCGAGGTGGTGCCGCCGGTTGAGCGCCTGGCGGCGCGGCCCGCCCACGCGAGCGAGCTGATGCCGGCGGTGGCCGACGTGATGGAGCGCGCCGGCCTCGGGTTCGGCGACCTCGACGCGATCGCGGTGGGAGTCGGCCCCGGCACCTTCACCGGGCTGCGGATCGGGGTGGCGAGCGCGCGGGCGCTCGCCTCGGCGGCCGGACTGTCGCTGCGGCCCGTCTCCTCGCTCGCCGCGCTCGCGGAGGGGATCGAGGCGGAGCTGCGGCTGCCGCTGATCGACGCGAAGCGCGGGGAGCTGTTCGCCGCCCTGCACGGACCGGAGGACCGCCTGTGGGAACCGTTCGCGGCCACGCCCGGCGAACTGGGCGCGCGCGTGCAGGAGGCGGGTCTCGCGCCGCTGGCGGCCGGGGACGGGTCGATACGATTTCGGGGGGCGCTCGAAGCGGCCGGCATCCGGGTTGCGCCGGACGAGGCGGGCGTCCATGTGGTTCGCGCCCTGCACGTCTGCCGGCTCGCCGAGGGGGTCAGGGGCGAGCCCCCGGAGCGGGTCCTGCCGGACTACCGCAGGGCCCCGGACGCAAAGCCAAGCGCGTGAACACAGAGCTCGACATCCGCCGCCTGACCTACGCGGACCTGCCCCAGGTCATCGCGATCGAGCGGCGCGCGTTCCCGACTCCGTGGTCGCTCGCGATGTTCGTGCTCGAGCTCTCGAAGCCGTCCGGGATCTGCCTCGCCGGCTGGGTCGACGAACGCATCGTCGGCTATGTCGTCTGCTCGCGCTATGACACGGTCTGGCACCTGATGAACGTCGCGGTCGAGCCCGATCTGCAGCGCCGGGGGATCGCGAGCGCGCTGCTCGAGGAGCTGTTCGCGCTCGCGGACCGGCCGAACGAGCAGTACACGCTCGAGGTGCGCACCTCGAACGACTCGGCGATCCGGCTCTACGAGCAGTTCGGCTTCCGCGCGGCCGGGCGGCGGCGCGCCTACTACCACGACAACCGTGAGGACGCCCTGATCATGTGGCGGACGGCTCCCGAGCGGGCCACCGCTTGATCCTCGCGCTCGAGACGAGCTGCGACGACACGTGCGCCGCGGTCGTCACGGACGGCGGCGAGATCCGCTCGAATGCGATCGCGTCGCAGGGGCTGTTGCACGCCCGCTACGGCGGCGTTGTCCCGGAGGTGGCCTCGCGCCACCACCTCGAGCTTGTCGACGCGGTCACGGCCGACGCGCTGGAGCGCGCGGGGGCGGGGCTCGACGACATCGACACCGTGGCGGTCACCCGCGGGCCCGGCCTGATCGGCGCCCTGCTCGTCGGGCTCTCGTCCGCGAAGGCGATCGCCGCCGCGCGGCGCCTGCCGCTCGTGCCGGTCGACCACCTGCACGGGCACGTCGTGGCGAGCACGCTCGGGCCCGAGCCGATCGAGGCCGCCCTACCTCTGCCTCGTCGCGAGCGGCGGGCACACGTTCCTCGCGCGCGTGGACGATCCTGCCGCCTACACCGTGCTCGGGCAGACGCTCGACGACGCGGCGGGCGAGGCCTTCGACAAGGGCGCCCGGCTGCTCGGCCTCGGCTACCCGGGCGGCCCCGAGATCGACCGCCTCGCGCGCGACGGGGACCCCGAGGCCTTCGACTTCCCCCGCAGCGCCCCCGGCGAGCTCGACTTCAGCTTCAGCGGCCTCAAGACCTCGCTGCTCTACCGCCTGCGCGACGAGCCGGACGCGAGCCGGGCCGACCTCGCGGCCTCGTACCAGCGCGCGATCGTCGACGCGCTGACGGCGCGCACGCGCGCGGCTCTCGAGCTGACCGGGCTCGAGCGGCTCGCGATCGGCGGCGGGGTGGCCGCGAACTCGGAGCTCCGCGAGGCCGTTCGCGGGCTCGGGGTCGAGGTGCACGTGCCGCCGGTCGAGCTCTGCACGGACAACGCGGCGATGATCGCGGGCGCGGCGCGCTTCCTGGAGCCGCTGCCGTATCCCGACTACCTCGGGCTCGACGCCGCCGCGCGCCTTTAGCCAAGCAGCCGGCTCGGCCGGCTGCGCAGGCCCCGCCTTCGTTAGGAATCGAGGCGGGATTCCTCGAGGTCGAGGTCGCGCTCGATCCTGCGGCGCACCTCGTCCGAGATCTCGAGCGAGTTCCGGAGCGAGATCAGCTCCTCGCGCTGGGCGTCGAACAGCTCGAACATCAGCCGCCTGTAGTCGTCGGTGCGGTCCTCGAGGGATCTGTCCTCCCCGCCGTCGAGCGCGTCGAAGCGGCGCGCGCGGTAGCGGTACATCCCGCGCACGCGCTCGACCGTGTCGTCGCGCGCCCACGTTTCCATCGAGACCTCGTCGAGGCGGACGATCGCGGCCTCGGCGAGCCGCAGGCGGGCGACGTTCTCCTCGCGCTCGTCCGCTCCGTCGTCGTCGATCCCGAGCCTGTCGATCAGCGGCCCGAGGGTGAGGCCCTGGCCGACGAGCGTGACCAGGATGACCGCGAAGGCCAGGAAGATGATCAGGTCGCGTTCGGGGAACGGCCCGCCGGCGTCGGTCTCGAGCGGCACCGCGAGCGCGGCGGCGAGCGACACGGACCCGCGCATGCCCGCCCAGCCGATCACGAGGCGCGTCTGCCAGCTCGAGCGGCGCTGGCGCACGGAGTCGCGGCGGTCGATGGCGCGGATCAGGAACACGACGCTGAACATCCAGACGAGCCGCACCACCACGACGGTCGCGCTGATCGCCGCGGCCCAGAGCAGCAGCTCTCCCGGAGGTCTGGCCGCTCAGGTCGTCGAGCACGCTCGGGAGCTGGAGGCCGACGAGCAGGAACAGGACGGCGTTCAGGAGGAAGGTCAGGATCTCCCAGACGGAGATTCCCTGGAGGCGCATCAACGGCGTGGTGAGCTGAGGCGTGTGCCAGCCCATGTAGATGCCGACGGTCACGGCGGCGATGACGCCCGAGAAGCCGAGCTCCTCGGCGGGCAGGTAGCCGGCGTAGCCGCTCAGCAGCGAGATCGTGATCTCGATCGGCGGGTCGTCGAGCCGCGAGCGGATCTGCTCTGATGATCCAGCCGGCCGCCAGACCCACCGCCAGCCCGCCGATGCCGCTCAGCACGAACTCGAGACCCGCCTCCGCGAGCGAGAACGTTCCGCTCACCACGGCAGCGACGGCGACCTTGTAGAGGACGAGCGCCGTCCAGTCGTTCGTCAGGTTCTCGCCCTCGATGACGGTCAGCAGCCGCCGCGGGGCGCCGAGCCGGCGCATGATCTCCGCCGGCGCGACGGCGTCCGTGGGCGACACGATCGCGCCCAGCACGAAGGCGACGTCCCAGTCGAGCCCGATCAGCTCGTGGGCCACGATCGCGACGCCGATCATCGTCACGAACACGAGCCCGATCGAGAGCAGCGCGATCGGGCGGGCGGCGCGGCGCAGGTCGCGCAGCGACGTGAAGAAGGCGGCGCCGTACAGGAGCGGCGGCAGGAAGATCAGCAGGACGAGGTCCGGCTCGAGCTCCACGTCCGGCACGCCGGGGATGAAGCCCACGAGCGCGCCGCCCACGAACAGCGTGATCGGGTAGGGCACGCGCAGCAGCCCGGCGAGCGCCGCGAAGGCGACCGTGGCGACCAGGAGGCCGAAGACGATGAGCTCGATGTGCTCCACGAGAGGGCCTTAGGGTGGCAGCGCCCCGGCGACAGCGCCGCGGCAGCGCGCTCGTCTAGCGTTGGCGGACCGTGCCCGTCCTGACCCTCTACGGCAAGCCCGGCTGCCACCTGTGCGAGAACGCGCGCGCGGCCGTCGAGCGTGTGCGCGAGGCGCACCCCTTCGAGCTCGAGGAGGTCGACGTGTCGATCGATCCATTGCTCTATCGGCGCTACGGGGAGCGCATCCCGGTGCTCGCGGTCGACGACGAGGAGCTGTTCGAGTTCTTCGTTGACGAGGTGGCCCTGCTCGAGCGGCTCGATAGAGTGGGCGGGTCGTGAGGTACGACGACCCGACAGGCGGAGGCGTCGGGCTGCAGCCGGTGCGCTCTGAAACCGAGCCCGCGCCGGCGGAGCGGCTCTCGCTTGGCGTGGCCGCCCGCCTGTCGCGCTATCTCCAGGTGCTGACCCAGGCGAAGAAGATGGGTCGCGAGACGATCTCCTCGCAGGAGCTGGCCGACTACACCCACGTGAACTCGACCCAGATCCGGCGCGACCTGTCCGGCTTCGGCAAGTTCGGCAAGCGCGGGGTGGGCTACAACGTCGACTCGCTCGTCTCGCAGATCCGCAAGATCCTGCGCACCACCGGCAAGCACAACATCGCCCTGTTCGGCGCCGGCAACCTCGGCCAGGCGATCGCGGGGTCCGACATCTTCGCCGACCACGGCTTCCGGGTCGTCGCGCTGTTCGACAGCGACGAGTCGAAGGTCGACATGCGCGTGAACGAGAACCTCGTCGTGCGCCCCCTGGCCGATCTGCACAAGGTCATCCGCGACGAGGACGTGGTGGTCGGCGTGCTCGCGGTGCCGACTGCCGCCGCCCAGGGAGTGGCCGACGATCTCGTGGAGGCCGGCGTCAAGATCATCTTCAACTACTCCGAGGCGCTGCTTCAGGTGCCGCCGGAGGTCACCGTCCACACCTCGAGCCCCGCCGTCGACCTCCTCTACGCGCTCTACTTCTACCTCACGTAGAACCGCCGCCATGCTCGACATGCCGAGGGTCAGAGAGGTCTTCGAGGCCTCGACGGACTTCACGGTCGGAATCGAAGAGGAGTTCGGGATCCTCGATCCCGCGACCCTGTCGCTCGACCACCGTTTCGAGGACCTCCGCGACGCCGCGCAGGAGGATCCCGTCCTGCGCGAGTCGGTGGCCGGCGAGCTGATCCGGTCCGAGATCGAGATCCGCTCCGGGCGCGGCGAGACCTTCGCCGACGCCGTCGAGCGCCAGCGCGACGCGCGGGCGCGGCTGTTCGCCCGCGCCGCGAGCCTCGGAATCAGGCTCGGCGCGACCGGCACGCACCCCTGGAGCACCTGGCAGGAGCAGCGGATCATCGACACGGAGCACTACCGCCGGGTCGAGAGCTCGCTCCAGTACGTGGCGTGGCGCAACAACACCTTCAGCGTGCACGTCCACGTCGGAGTGCGCGGCGCGGATCGCGCGATCGCCGTCTGCGATCGGCTGCGGGCCGTGATGCCGGAGCTGCTCGCGATCTCGGCCAACTCGCCGTTTCTCGACGGCCGCCACTCGGGGCTCCACTCCGCGCGCTCCCAGATCTTCACGAAGAGCTTCCCGCGCTGCGGGATCCCGGAGGCGTTCGGCGGCTTCGACGCGTACGCCGACTACGTCGACTTCCTGGTCCGCACGAACTCGATCGTCGAGTTCACGCAGGTGTGGTGGAGCGTCCGGCCTCATCACTCCTACGGGACGGTGGAGATGCGCATCTGCGACGCCCAGACGAGCGGCGACGACTCGACCGCCCTCGCCGGGCTGATCACCGCCTGCGTCGCCCAGGCGGCGCTCGACCACGACGAGGGCGTCCCCTTCGCGGACCCGCCGGGCCGGCTGATCGAGGAGAACTTCTGGCGAGCGATCCGCCACGGGCTCGACGGCAAGCTGATCGACCTCGAGCGGAGCGAGGAGTACCCCTCCGCCGCGGCCCTCGAGCGGCTGCTCGCCTGGACCGAGCCGGTGCGCAGCGGGCTCGGCATCGAGCCTGCCCTCCCGGCCGAGAACGGCGCGCAGCGCCAGAAGCGGGCGCTCGCGGAGGGCGCATCGATGCAGGACGTCTACGCTGCCGAGGTCGAGCTGACGCAGCGCACGTACGCCGCGGAGGAGGTGAAGACTTGAGCACACAGGGTCCGTCCGAGGAGGAGCTGATCGCCGCGCTCCGCCAGGTCAAGGTGGAGGACGTGGTCGTGCAGACCGTCGCCACGCTCGTGAACCTCGCCGGCCAGAAGCTGACCGTGCCCGAGGCGAAGGACGCGGCCGAGGCGAAGAAGGCGATCGACGCAGCCCGCGCGATGCTGCCGCTCTGCCCCGAGGATTCGGTGGCGCCGATCAAGGACGCGCTCGCCCAGGTCCAGATGATCTACGTCAAGGAGTCGGGCGAGCAGGGCGCGCCGCCCGCCGAGGAGCAGGCGGGCGAGGAGACCGACCGCGAGGCCGAGGAGCGCGCGAAGGCCCGCGCGAAGATCTGGACGCCCGGCTCGTGATCGGAATCTTCGGCGGCTCCGGCTTCTACCGCTTTCTCGAGGATGTCGAGGAGATGCCGGTGGCCACGCCCTACGGGCCGCCGTCGGCGCCGGTGGCCGTGGGGCGGATCGAGGGCAACGAGGTGGCGTTCATGCCGCGCCACGGACCGGAGCACACGCTGCCGCCGCACCGCATCAACTACCGCGCGAACGTGTGGGCGATGAAGGAGGTCGGCGTCCGGCGCATCGTCGGCCCGTGTGCCGTGGGCTCGCTCAAGCCCGAGCTCGAGCCCGGGACGTTCGTGATCTGCGACCAGTTCGTGGACCGCACGCAGAGCCGCGAGAGCACCTTCTACGACGGCCCGCAGACCACGCATGTCTCCGCGGCGGACCCCTATTGCGCGGAGCTGAGCGGCGTGCTCGCCCAGGCGGCCCGTGAGGAGGGCATCCCGGTCGTCGAGGGCGGGACGGTCGTGGTGATCGCCGGCCCGCGCTTCTCCACCCGCGCGGAGTCGCGCTGGTACTCGGCGAGCGGCTTCGACGTGGTCAACATGACGCAGTATCCGGAGTGCTGGCTCGCCCGCGAGCTGTCGCTCTGTTACGCGAACGTCTCGCTCGTGACGGACTACGACGTGGGCCTCGAGGGCATGCCGCACGTGCCGCCGGTGTCCGCGGAGGAGGCCTTCCGGGTCTTCTCGGACAACGTGGAGCGGCTGCGCGCCCTGCTCACCCGCGCGATTCCGCGGATCGGGCCGCAGCCGGCCGACGCCTGCGCCGCAGCGCTCGACAGCGCGGTGGTGCACCACTAGATGCGCCGGCACCTGAGCTACGCGAACGTCATGGCGACTCGGTGGGGCCGAAGCAGATCAAGCGCAACGCGTGAACTCGGCGAAGGTAAGGACGGCAGCCTCAAGCCGCGCGACCTCGCAGCGGGATCGCTCCTGCGCGGCGAGCGCGGGCCGCAGGGACCTCAGGGGTGCCAGCGCCCGAGCAGGGGCCGGGAGCACCCGGCGCCGCAGGCGTTGCCGGCATCCGGTGGGCGAGCGCCTTTCGCTCGTCTGGATGTTCGACGGCCAGGAGGTGGCCAGCCTCACGACGCAGGTCGACGTCACGGAACGGCGCATCAGCGCCGACACGCAGTTTCCGACCGGAGCATCAAACCCGGCCCCGATCCAGGTGGTGGCGAACCACACCTGCGGTGGGGTCTTCCGGATCGACGCGCTTGACATAACAGCGGTCAAGGTCCGCTGAGATCGATAGACTGCCCGCCGCTTTCTCTCCGGGCGACAGCCCCTGGTGTCGTGCGCCCTCGCGCATGGTCCGCCCGCTGACTGAAGAACCTTGGACGGAGGAAAAACCCCTTGGAATTCCTGACTGACTGGGGCGTGATCATCGCGCTCGTGTGCGCGGGCGCCGCCGTGGTGTACGGAATCGTCACCTCGCGCTGGCTGCTCTCGCTCTCGCCCGGCAACGAGGAGATGCAGAGCATCTCCCAGGCGGTGCAGGAGGGCGCTACGGCGTACCTGCGGCGCCAGTACGCGATCATCGGCGCGGTGGCCATCGTGCTCGCGATCGTGCTCGCGATCGCGCTCGAGGCCCAGGACGCCGAGGGCATCCTGATCGCGATCGGCTTCCTGATCGGCGGCCTGCTTTCGGGCTCCGCGGGCTTCATCGGCATGAACGTGTCGGTGCGCGCGAACGCCCGCGTGGCCGAGTCCGCCCGCTCCGGTGTCTCCCGGGCGCTCGAGGTTGCCTTCAAGGGCGGCGCCGTGACCGGCATGCTCGTGGCGGGCCTCGCCCTGTTCGGGGTGGCGGGCTATTACGGGATCCTGATCCTCGCCGGCACCGAGGAGCGCGACGCGATCGACGCGCTGGTCGGGCTCGGCTTCGGCGGCTCGCTGATCTCCGTCTTCGCGCGTCTCGGCGGCGGCATCTTCACGAAGGCAGCCGACGTCGGCGCCGACCTCGTCGGCAAGATCGAGGCCGGCATCCCGGAGGACGACCCGCGCAACCCGGCCGTGATCGCCGACAACGTGGGCGACAACGTCGGCGACTGCGCCGGCATGGCGGCCGACCTGTTCGAGACCTACGCGGTCACCGCGGTCGCCGTGATGCTGCTCGGCGTCCTGACCTTCGGCCAGGTCGGCACCGTCGCCACCTACCCGCTCGTGATCGGGGGCGTCTCGCTGATCGCGTCGATCATCGGGACCTATGCGGTGCGCAGCGCCGCCGGCAACGTCGAGCGCGCGCTCTACCAGGGCCTGATCGTCTCGGGCGTGCTGGCCGCGCTCGCCTTCCTGCCCGTGACGCTGCTGATGATGGACGACCTCAGCTTCAAGAGCGAGGTCTCCGAGCTGCTCACGGGCGGCGCCGGCGAGGCGCCGTCGGGCTTCGACCTCTACATCTGCACGCTCGTCGGCGTCGCGATCACGGCCGGTCTGTTCGTGATCACCGACTACTACACGTCGACCCGCTTCCGTCCCGTGCGCACGACCGCGCGGGCCTCGCAGACCGGGCACGCGACGAACATCATCCAGGGCCTCGCCCAGGGCTTCCAGTCCACGGCGGCTCCGGCGATCCTGCTCGCGCTCGGCATCCTGGTGGCGAACGAGCTCGCCGGCATCTACGGCATCGGCGTCGCGGTGATGGCGCAGCTGTCGCTCACAGGCCTGATCGTGGCCCTCGACGCCTTCGGCCCGATCACGGACAACGCGGGCGGAATCGCCGAGATGGCGGATCTGCCCGAGGACGTCCGCAACGTGACCGACCCGCTCGACGCGGTCGGCAACACCACCAAGGCGGTCACGAAGGGATACGCGATCGGCTCCGCCGTGCTCGCGGCGCTCGTGCTGTTCGCGGCGTTCATCGAGGAGCTGCGCGAGGAGGCGGCGGCAAGCGGCGAGCCCCTCAAGGGCTTCGAGATCTCCTCGCCCGAGGTGCTGATCGGCCTGCTGCTCGGCGGCATGATGGTCTACCTGTTCGCGGCGCTCGCGATCGAGGCCGTCGGCCGCGCGGGCGGCGGCGTGGTCGAGGAGGTGCGCCGGCAGTTCAAGGAGAAGCCGGGCATCATGGACCGGACGGAGAAGCCGGACTACGCCCAGGCGGTCGCGATCGTGACGGCCTCCGCGCAGCGGGAGATGATCCTGCCCGCATTGATCCCGATCGTCGTCACGGTGGTCGTGGGCCTGCTCTCCTACCAGGCGCTCGGCGGCCTCCTGATCGGCGTGATCGTCGTGGGCTTCTTCGCCGCGGTCTCGATGACCTCCGGCGGCGGTGCCTGGGACAACGCCAAGAAGCTGATCGAGGACGGCGAGTTCGGCGGCAAGGGCTCCGAGGCCCACGCGGCCTCGGTGACCGGCGACACCGTCGGCGACCCGTACAAGGACACCGCCGGACCGGCCATCAACCCGATGATCAAGGTCGCGAACATCGTCGCGCTCCTGATCGTCCCGTTCCTGGTCTGAGCAACTGAGAGCGTCGCTCGCCGATTCCGAGCGGAGCGTCTTCTGGCTCGACGCGCCCGAGGCGCCCGAGCCGGCCGCTCCGCTCGAGGGCGAGCGGCGCTGTGAGCTCGCCGTCGTCGGCGGCGGCTTCACCGGGCTCTGGGCGGCGCTGCTCGCGGCCGGCGAGGGCGAGGAGGTCGTGCTCGTCGAGGGCGAGCGCTGCGGCGGGGCGGCGAGCGGCCGCAACGGCGGCTTCGCGGACCCGTCGCTGACGCACGGCTTCGAGAACGGCCTGTCGCGCTGGCCCGCCGAGATCGACGAGCTCGACCGTCTCGGCGACGAGAGCTTCGCGGCGATCCGGGAGACGATCGAGGCGCGCGGCATCGACGCGGAGTGGGAGGAGCCCGGCTTCATCGACGTGGCCACGCGCGAGCACGAGCTCGACGACCTCGCGGAGGCGGCGGAGCGGGCGCGCGAGCACGGCGCGTCCGTGACGCTGCTCGACCGCGACGCGGTGCGTGCGGAGGTCGACTCGCCCACGTATCTCGGCGGCCTCGCCTGGCACGACGGCGGCGCGCTCGTCAACCCGGCCAAGCTGGCCTGGGGGCTGCGTGCGGCGGCGATCGAGGACGGCGTCGCGGTCCACGAGGACACCCGCGTGGCGGCCATCCGGGAGGACGGCGACGAGCTCGTGCTCGACTGCGAGGGCGGCGCGCGCCTGCGGGCGCGGCGGGTCGTGCTCGCCACGAACGCGTTCCCGCCGCTCGTGCGCTCGATCGGCCGCTACGTGA
This sequence comes from uncultured Thermoleophilaceae bacterium, assembly GCA_963808775.1. Taxonomy (GTDB): domain Bacteria; phylum Actinomycetota; class Thermoleophilia; order Solirubrobacterales; family Thermoleophilaceae; genus JACVRW01. The sequence continues at coordinate 194,727 of CAWEGR010000003.1, read as the reverse complement.
TTCCGGTGTACGACTACGTGCTCGTGACCGAGCCGCTCGACGAAGAGCGCCGTGCCGCGATCGGCTGGCGCGGGCGGCAGGGGCTGGCCGACTCCGGCAACCGCTTTCACTACTACCGCCTGACCGCGGACGACCGCATCCTCTGGGGCGGCTTCGAGGCGATCTACCACTGGCGCAACGGCCTGCGGCCGGATCTCGAGGAGAACGCGGAGGTCTTCGACCTGCTGGCCGGCAACTTCGAGGAGACCTTCCCGCAGCTCGAGGGGCTGCGCTTCACGCACCGCTGGGCGGGCGCGATCGACACCTGTTCGCGCTTCTGCGTGACGTTCGGGACCGCGCTCGGAGGCAGGGCCGCCTATGCGGTCGGGTACACCGGCCTCGGGGTCGGCGCGAGCCGCTTCGGCGCCCAGGTGGCGCTCGACCTCGTGCACGGCAGGGACACGGAGCGCACCCGCCTCGAGCTCGTGCGCTCGCGGCCGATTCCGTTCCCGCCCGAGCCGCTGCGCTCGGCGGCGGTCGGCATCACGCGCCGGGCGCTGATCCGGGCCGACGAGCGCCGGGGCCGAAGGGGCCCGTGGCTTAAGCTGCTGGACCGCATGGGCGCCGGATTCGACAGCTAGAGGGCCAGGGGGGCTTTGGCCGAGTACAGGCCCAAGAACCGCGGCCTCGAGCGAGTGCTCGGGACCGGGGCGCTCTTCTCAACGGCCTACGGGAACGTAGGCAGCTCGATCTACTACGCGCTCGGCCTCGTCGCGATCTACGCGGCGGGCATGACGCCGGTGGTGTTCGTGATCGCGGGGCTGATCTTCGCCGCCACCGCCGCCACCTACTCAGAGGCGACCACGATGTTCCCGGAGGCCGGCGGCTCGTCGAGCTTCGCGCGCCGAGCCTTCAACGAGTTCTGGTCCTTCTTCGCGGCCTGGGCCCAGATGCTCACGTACATCATCACGATCGCCATCTCGGCGTTCTTCGTGCCGCACTACCTGGGCGTCTTCTGGGAGCCGCTCGGCGAATCGCCCGCCGACATCGTGGGCGGAATCGTCGTCGTGGCGCTGCTGGCGGTGGTCAACATCGTGGGCGTCAAGGAGTCGGCCGGCGTCAACATCGGCTTCGCGGTCGCGGACTTCCTGACCCAGGTCGGGCTCGTGCTGATCGGCGTCGTGCTGGTGCTCGACCCCGAGCTGCTCGTCGAGCAGGTCGACTTCGGCACGGTCCCGACCGTGGGCGACTTCCTGATCGCGATCCCGGTGGCGATGGTCGCCTACACGGGCATCGAGACGGTCTCGAACATGGCCGAGGAGGCGCGCGACTACCAGAAGACGATCCCGCGCGGCATCGGCCTCGTGGTGCTCGCGGTGGCGGTCATCTACGTGTTCCTGCCGGCGATCGCGCTGTCGGCGATGCCGGTCATCAATGGCGAGACGGCCCTCGCCAAGCCGAGCGAGGAGGGCGGCTACGCCGACGACCCGATTCTCGGCGTGGTCGAGAACATGGATCTGGGGGCGCTGCAGGGACCCGGCGGAGATCTACGTCGGCGTTGCTCGCCGCGTCGATCCTGCTTCATCGCCACGAACGCCGGCATCATCGGCGTGTCGCGGCTGTCGTACTCGATGGGCCAGCACCGCCAGCTCCCGGAGCTGCTGCGCTCGCTCCACCCCAGGTTCCGCACGCCCTATGTGGCGATCGCCCTGTTCGGGACGATCGCGTGCGTCGCGATCCTGCCGGGGCAGGCGGACTTCCTCGGCGTCATCTACGCCTTCGGGGCGATGCTGTCGTTCACGATCGCGCACGTCTCCGTCACGACCCTGCGCTTCAAGAAACCGGAGCTCGAACGCCCGTACAGGGCGCCGCTCAACGTCTCGGTGCGGGGGACCGAGGTGCCGATGACGTCGGTACTCGGCGGCCTCGGCACCGGGTACCGCGCTGCTCGTGGCGACCGTGCTCGACCTGCGCGTGCTCGCCTCCGGCGTGCTCTGGCTCTGCGTTCGGGATCCTTCTCTACGTCGTCTACCGGCGCCGCCAGGGCCTGTCGCTGACGGAGACGCACAAGATCGTGATGCCGAAGCCGGTGGTCGAGCACGAGGTCGAGTACCAGTCGGTGCTCGTGGCGTTCGAGGACGGCAACTACTCGCCCGAGGCGGTCGCGACGGCTGCGCGGCTCGCCGCCCGGCGCAGGCGCGGCATCCACGTGCTCGTCACGATCACCGTCCCGGCCAACTCGCCGATCGACGCGTCGATGCCCCAGCAGGAGCAGAAGGCCGCGTCGATCATCGACTCGGCGCGCGTGCAGGGCGGGCGGCGCGTGACCGGCCACTGGGAGAAGGTGCGCCCGGGCCAGGCGGGCCGCCGGATCGTCGAGGAGGCGAAGGAGATCAACGCGCGCGCGATCGTGATGGCGCTGCCGCCGAAGCGCGCCGGCGGCTCGTTGTTCGGCCGCGCCCTCGAGACCGTGCTGAGCGAACGGCCCTGCCGCGTGATCATCGACTCCTCGCGGGGGCTCGACGGCCAGCGAAAGACCGCCGCAGCGGGAATACGATAGGCCGTGTGGAACGCGCCTACGCGACCTCGACGCGCCTGCTGAGCGCGCTTCTGTTCCTGGTCGGTACGGCGATGGTGGTCACCGCTCTCGCGCGCGGGGGCGGGCCGCTCGCGCTCGGCGTGGTGCTGGGCGTGATGCTCGCCCTGATCGGGGCCGGGCGCCTGTATCTGGCGCTGCGGGCGTGAGCGACCGCCGCGCCGAGCGGATGGCGGCGGCCGCCGCCGGTGCCCGGGCGCGCGCGCGGGCGAGCCTGAGGCGCGGCGCCGAGCGTTCCGGCGGCCGGATCACCCGCGGGCTCGGCGAGCCGGCGCTGTTCGCGATCACGCTCAGCGCCGTCGTCGCCTCGATCTTCTTCGCGCTCGGGGTGGTCGCCGGCAACGCGCTCGGGCTGACGCCCGCGGTATACCTGCTGGCGGGGGTCTTCTTCATGGTCACCGTCGCCACGTACGTGGAGGGGAGCTCCCTCCACCCGGAGCGCGGCGGCGCCTCGACCTTCGCGCGCTACGCGTTCGACGAGCTCTGGAGCTTCATCGCCGGCTGGGCGATCATCCTCGACTACATCATCGTGATGGCGGCCGGGGCCGTGGTCATCACGGACTACCTCGCCGTCTACTGGAGCGGCCTCGACGACGGGCTGCTCGAGGTGGTCGTGGCGGGTCTCGCGCTCCTGCTCGTGGCCCTGCTGAACGTCCGCGGGCTGCACGCGGACCGGCTCGGCAGCGTCCTGCGCATATCGCTCGTGTCCATCTTCGTGCTGCTGCTCGTCTCGATCGTCGGATTCATCGACTTCTTCGACGCCGGGGCGATCCTCGACTCGGTCGAGCTCGGCGAGGCGCCGCCCTGGGAGGACGCGATCTTCGCGTTCGGCGTGGCGTGCATCGCCCTGATCGGGGTCGAGGCGTCGTCGGGCCTGGCCGGAGAGGTGAGGGTCGGCCGGCGCGGCCTGCGCCGCTTCGTCTTCATCTGCACGCTGGTGGCCGGGATGCTCGTGCTCGTGGTGTCCTGCGCCGGGCTGATGGCGCAGCCGGTTGTGGACGGCGCCACGCCGCTCGGAGGCCGCTTCGAGGAGGCGCCGGTGCTCGGCATCGTGAACGCCTACGACACCGAGGCCCTGCGCGAGGCCGGCCGCTACCTCGTGGGGACCGTCGCGGCCCTGATGCTGATCGTCGCGATGAACGGGCAGATGCTCGGCCTCGCGCGCCTGGCGTACTCGCTCGCCACGAACCGCCAGATCCCCAGCGCGGCGGGCCGGCTCAGCATGCGGCACGGCACGCCCTACGTGGCCATCGCGATCGCCACCGTGATCGCGTTCGGCCTGGCGATTCCGCACGACCTCGAGTTCCTGGCGGGCGTGTTCGCGTTCGGCGCGATGATCACCTTCGCGCTCGCGCACCTGTCGGTGCTGGTGCTCCGCTTCCGCGAGCCGGACCGGCCGAGCGCGTTCCGCATCCCGATGAGCGTGAAGGTGCGGGGTGGGCGGGTACCGCTGCCGGCGGTCTTCGGCCTCGCGCTGGCGGTCGCGGTCTGGGTCAGCGTGATCGTGCTGCACGAGGGCGCCCGCGTGATCGGCGGGATCTGGATGGTCGCCGGCGTGCTGATGTACGTCATCTACCGGCGCTCCCAGGGACGCTCGCTGGGCCGGCGCTTCACGATCCCGGCCGAGGCGCTGCAGGAGCGCGAGGAGCCCGAGTACGGATCGATCCTGGTGCCGGTCTTCGGCGAGCCGCTCGACGACGACATCATCGGCACGGCCGGCCGGCTCGCCACCGAGCACGCCGACGAGAGCGAGGGCGGGGCCGTGCTCGAGGCGCTCTACGTCTTCGAGATCCCGATGTCGCTGCCGATCGACGCGCGGGTCGTCGGACGAGCGCGTCGAGCGCGCGCGGCGCGTGCTCGCGCGCGCCAAGGAGGTGGGCGAGGAGTACGAGGGCGTCGAGGTGGCCACCGCCATGGTGCGCGGGCGCACCGTGGGGCAGGCGATCGTCTCAGAGGCCCGGCGGCGCGGGGTGGAGGCGATCGTGCTCGCCGCGGAGGAGCCCACGCGCGTGCGCGGCGGCGCGATCCTCGGCGGCCGCGGCCGGTCGCGCGACCGCTTCGTCGGGGAGACCACGCGCTACGTGGTGGAGAAGGCGCCCTGCAAGGTGATCCTGACCGCTCCGCCCGCGGGCGAGGAGGGAACCCGCGAGGGCGTTCTCCCCTGAGCGAGCCGATGTAGAGTGAGATCCGATGTTCGTACTGATAGTCGGATGCGGTCGGGTCGGCTCGTCGATCGCCCACTCCATGCTCGCGGAGGGCCATGAGGTCTCCGTCCTCGATGAGGACTCCGAGGCGATAGCGCTCCTCGACCGGGTCGAGAACCTCACCTGGGAGGAGCGCGGCGGCCGCTTCACGGAGGGCACCGCGCTCGAGATCGACGCCCTGCTGGCCGCCGGGATCGAGCGGGCGGACGCGTTCGTGGCCTCGACCGACGGCGACAACACGAATCTCGTGATCGCGCAGATCGCGAAGCGGCGCTTCAACATCGAGCGCGTGGTCGTGCGCGTGCTCGACCCCGCGCGGGCGCGCTGGTACGCGGAGCAGGGGCTGCAGACGGTCTGCCCGACGCAGACGGCCATCGAGCTGCTCGAGGCGGCCGTCCGCGGGCAGATCCGCTTCGAGGGAGTCTCGGGGTAGCCCCATGTACGTGCTGATCGTCGGAGCCGGCAAGGTCGGCTGGAACCTCGCGCGCGAGCTGATCAACAAGCGCCACGAGGTCACCGTCGTCGAGTCGGACGCCCAGCGCTACGCCGTGGTCGAGCAGGAGCTCGAGCACAGCGCGCTCTACGGCGACGGCTCGGAGCTCTGGGTGCTCGAGCGTGCCGGGATCGAGCGCGCCGATCTCGTGGTCGCGGTCACGGGCGACGACGAGGACAACATCCTGATCTCGCAGGTGGCGCGCGAGAAGTACGGCGTCGGCCGGGTCGTGGCGCGCTGCAACAACCCGCGCAACCTGCAGCACTTCGAGCTGCTCGGCGTCAAGCCGGTCATCTCCGCCACCGACCTGATCCTGCGGCTGATCGAGCACGAGGTGCCGAAGTACGGCCTCGTCCACCTGCTCGACCTGCCCGAGGAGCGGCTCGAGATCATCGAGCTCGAGGTGGCCGAGGGCTCGCAGGCGGCGGGCAAGATGGTGCGGGAGCTCGGCCTGCCGGACGGCTCGCTCGTGATCTCGATCCTGCGCAACGGCGGTGGCTTCGTGCCGGCCGGTGACTCGATCGTGGAGGCCGGCGACGAGGTGTTGCTGGTGCTCGACGTGGGTATCGAGGCCCGCGTGACCGAGCGATTCACGACACCCGCGGCGGCCTAGCGCGATGGCGCGCAGGAAGGTCGACCACCTCCTGATCGGCGGGGGCCTCGCCTCCGCCAACTGCGCGCGCTGGCTGCGCGAGGAGGGCGGCGAGGGCTCGATCCTCCTCGTCGGGCGCGAGCCCGACCCGCCCTACAACCGCCCGCCGCTCACGAAGGGCTACCTGCGCGGGAAGGAGAGCCGCGAGGAGGTGCTGTTCCGCCCGGACGAGTGGTGGGACGAGCAGAACATCGAGCTCATGACGCGCACGAGCGTGATGAAGCTCGACGCCGAGGCGCGCGTGGCCACGCTGTCGACGAAGGACGAGATCGAGTTCGACACCGCCCTGCTCGCGACCGGCGCGAACGTGCGGCGCCTGCGCGTCGACGGGTGCGATCTCGACGGCATCCACTACATCCGCGCCTTCGGGAACTCGACCGCGCTGCGCGAGGAGGCGCTGCGCGCGAACCGGGTCGTGCTGGTCGGAGGCAGCTACATCGGCTGCGAGGTGGCCGCCTCGATCACCTCCGACCTCGACGCGAGCTGCGCGATCGTGATGCTCGAGGACGTGACCTTCGAGCGGCAGTTCGGCCCCGAGGTGGGCGGCTTCTTCCAGGGCGTGCTCGAGAAGCACGGCATCGAGGTGCACGGAGGAGAGGAGCTCGAGCGCTTCGAGCCGAGCGGCTCCGATCCCGAGCGGATCGGGCGCGTGGTCACGAAGAGCGGGCTCGAGCTCGACGCGGACCTCGTGGTGATCGGTGCCGGAGTGGCGCCCGACGTGATGCTCGCGCGCGCGGCCGGGCTCGAGATCGGCGAGGCCGGCGGCGTGCTCTGCTCGGCGCGGCTCGAGAGCTCGGTGCCCGGGATCTACGCGGCGGGCGACATCTGCGAGTACGACAGCCCGGTTCACGGGCGGCCGATCCGCATCGAGCACTGGGACGTCGCGTTCTCGCACGGCAAGACCGCCGCGCTCAACATGCTCGGGCGCGAGGTCGAGCACGACGCGGTTCCGTACTTCTTCTCGGACCTGGCCGACTGGTCGTCGATGGAGTACGTCGGCCCCGGCTCGGGCGAAACGGTCGTGCGCGGCTCGCTCGACGAGGGCGACTTCACGGCCTTCTACCTCGACGGCGACCGCGTGGTGGCCGCGCTGACGGTCGGGCGCTCGGACGACCTCGAGCACGCGCGGCGCTGGATCACTTCGGGCGCGAGCGTCGACCGGGCGAGGCTCGCGGACGAGAGCGCCGACCTCGGCTCGGCCTAGCTCAGCGCTTTCTGAGGGCGTCGGCCCGGTGCGCTGCGCGCTTGCCCGTCTTGTCGCTCTCGACGACGTAGCGCGGGTCGTCCTTCGATCCCTTCACCCGCGTGCCCTTCTGGCCCTCGTTGCCGACGCGCTTCTCGCCGGTGACCTTCTCGACCACTCGGCCGTGCGTCTCCCCCTGCGGCGTGTCCCAGGCCACACGGTCGCCCGTCTTCAGATCCTTGGTCATGCTCGTCCACTACCCCGGTCACGGGCTCTCATCCGCCGCCCCCGGGGATTCGTACCCTGGGTGGAGGGGCAGAGGGTTCCAGGGCAGTGAAGGGCTACTTCGACGACAACTCGATGCTGCGGCGCGTTCATCGCGAGCGGGCGATCGCGCTGTCCGGGCCGCGCGCGCTCCTGATGCAGGCGGCGCATCCGCTCGCGGTCTCGGGGCTGCTCGCGCACTCGACGGCGGTCGACGAGCCCTACGACCGGCTGGCGCGCACCGCCGAGGTGATGAGCACGATCGGGTTCGGGTCGAGGGCCGACGCCGACAGGATGACGCGCCGGGTGCGGGCGATGCACAGGCAGGTGCGCGGGACGCTCAAGCGGGCGGTGGGGCCGTACGAGGCGGGCACCCCCTACCGGGCGGACGACCCCGAGCTGCTGATGTGGGTGCTGTTCTCGCTCGTCGACTCGGGGCTCGTGGTCTACCGCACGTACGTCGGCTCGCTGACCCGCGAGGAGGAGGCCGCGTACTGGGAGGACTACAAGGTGGTCGGGCGGCTGTTCGGGCTGCGCGTGGGCGACATGCCGCGCACGCTCGCCGACCTCGACGACTACCGCCGCTCGATGCTCGAGGGCGACCGCCTGCACGTGAGCGAGTGGTCGCGCGAGCGCGCCCGCGCGATCGTGCTCGAGCCGCCGGTGCCGCTGCTGGCGCGCGGTCTCGTCGAGACGGTCAACTTCATCACGATCACGCTCCTGCCCGACCGTATCCGCGACGAGTACGGCTTCGCGCCGCTACCGCCGGCGTTCGCGCGCAGGGCGATGGTGCGAGCCGGGGGCGAGTACGTGAAGCGGGCGGTGATCCCGTTCCTGCCGGAGCGCTGGCGGCTGACGCCGGCGTCGCGGCAGGCCGCGTAGGGGCGGGCGGACCGCTCCGCGGCGTCTATCCTTCTCGCGATCCGTTGGGGGGTCGTCTAATGGCAAGACGCCAGCCTCTGGAGCTGGTTATCGGGGTTCGAGTCCCTGCCCCCCAGTTAGCAACGCGCGCCTGCGGGGGTGCTTGGCGAGTTGGTAGCGCTATGCGCGACTTTCTCGCCGAACACCCTCGGCGGGCCGTCTGATCCGGCGGCCTCAGCCCCGGCGCGCCCGCGGGCGCTTGCCTCGCACCCGCACGCGCGGCTTCACCGTCGTGACCTTCCCGCGCGCGTCCGTCATCGCGATCGTCACTCGTGTGAAGCGGCGCAGCTTGCGCCCTGCTCGCAGCCCGCGCCAGCTGATCACCGCCGCGCGCGTGCCGTCGCCGGGGAAGCGCACGCTCAGTGAGCGCCCGCGCCCGGTCGGCTCGAGGCGCGTCCTGCCGACGAAGACTCCCGGAGCGCGCTTCCCCCGCCGCAGGGCCTTCGGCAGCCGCAGCGTCGCCGCCGTGATCGCGGGCCCCTCGCGCGCCGCCTGCAGGCGGGCCACGAGCTTGGCCCGGCGTCCCCGGCGGCGGATCGACGCCCGCGCACGCGGGTCGCAGCCCGGCGTCGCGAGTCGCTGCTTCAGGTCGGACCCGCTTGCCCGGAGTGCGACACGAGCGAGGCCGACATCGTCGTGTCGGTGCCCTCGTCGCAGAGATCCTTCGAGAGCGTGAGCAGCCCCTCGGGACCGCCGTCGAGCGCGATCGTGAAGCTGCGCACCGGCAGGTCGGGGTTCGAGGCAAACGTGTTCTTGAGCCCGGTCGTGCGTCGGCTCCGCGACGCCGTCGAGCCGGACGCCGACCGGCGGCGGCAGCATCACCATCAGGCCCGGCAGTGCCGCGGGCGTGTTGTACGCGAGGTAGATCGGTCCCCGCACGCGGCGCGGCCTGCAGCGGCGAGTCGATGATCGCCGTGCCGACCCGCGAGCTCTCGGGGCAGTTCGAGGCGTCCGCCTGCGGGCGCGGGCAGGAGCGGAACAGCGCATCCCTGCTCGGGCCGAGGACCGCCGGCAGAGTGACCTCGGCTCGCTTCAGCGCCGCGTGCTCGGGGTTGAAGCGCAGCGTGGTCGTGACGGGCGGGTGATCGCCCGCGCCCGTCATCCCCGGTGCGCCCACCGAGCCCTCGGCGCGCGGCGCGAACGGCAGCGCCGCGCAGCCCGTGGGCGTCAGCTTGAACGTCTTCTGCGAGAAGCTCGCGGGGGCGTCGTGCGAGTTGACCCTGCCCACGGCCGTCAGCGGGCCGCAGGCGGTCGGCATGCGCATGAAGGGCCCGCGCGCGGCGGCGCCGCGGAAGGTCAGCGCGATGCGCTGGATCTGGACGTTGAGGCCGGCGGACGTGCGCGGCTGGTCCGCGAAGGTCGTCTCGAGCGCGTAGCCGTCCGGACCGGGGCGGAGGAACGCGGGCGCCTGCAGGAAGATCTTCGAGAGCCCCTCCACGGCCTCGAGCACCATCCCGATGCGGGCGGGCTCGGAGCCCGTCGGGCGCAGGTTGTAGACGACGCCGTTGACGGTCAGCCCCAGGATGTTCGGCAGGGGGTCGGGCAGCAGCACGAGGTTCGCGTTCACGGCAACGCTTCCCACCACCGACGCCTCGGGGCAGGTGTCCGCCGCGAACTGCGCCTGGGTGCAGAGCGCGGCCGCCTGCGGGTTGCCGAGCAGCCCCGGGGGCAGCCTCACGAAGGCGTCCTTGACGTCGTCGTCGTTCGAGCTGTAGGTCAGTCCCTGGGTGATCGTCACGTTCGGGTGGCCGCCCGCTGCGAGCGAGCTCGGCTCGACCTTGAACTCCGACAGCTCAACCGTCGCGACGGCCGGTGCCGCCACGATCAGCGACAGCGCGAGCCCCAGGAGGATCGTCCTGATTCTCCTCATGCGGGCCAAGGTACCCCTGGCCGGCGCGCGATGCGCCGGTTCCCCGCTAGGCCACGGATTGGCGCGCCCAGTCGCGGTACAGGCGCGCGTACGCGCCGTCCGCGTCGAGCAGCTCCTCGTGGGTCCCCTGCTCGGCGATGCGGCCGTGGTCGAGCACGACGATGCGGCCCGCTCCCCGGATCGTGGAGAGCCGGTGGGCGATCACCATCGCCGTCCGCCCCGCGAGCAGGCGCCGCAGCCCGCGCTCGATCTCCGCCTCGGTCCGCACGTCGACGTTCGAGGTCGCCTCGTCGAGGATCAGGATGCGCGGATCGGCGGCCGCGGCGCGCGCGAACGCCACGAGCTGGCGCTGGCCGGCCGACAGATGGCCGCCGCGCTCGCCCACCTCGGTGTCATAGCCGTCCGGCAGCGCCGAGATGAAGTCGTGTGCGCCGACCGCCCGCGCCGCCTGCTCGACGTCCTCCTCGGTGGCGTCGGGCCGGCCGAAGGCGATGTTCTCGCCGATCGTGCCCGAGAACAGGAAGCTCTCCTGCGGCACGATGCCGAGCTGAGCGCGCAGCGAGCGCTCCTGGACGTCCCGCAGGTCATGGCCGTCGATCAGGACGCGGCCCGACGTCGGGTCGTAGAAGCGCGCCACCAGCTTCGCGAGCGTCGACTTGCCGGCGCCGGTCGCCCCCACGAGCGCCACGGTCTGCCCGGGCGGCACATGCAGGGAGACGTCCGACAGCGCGCGGGCATCCTCGTCCGCCCCGTAGCCGAAGGTCACGTCCTCGAACTCGATCTCGCCGCGCACCCGCGGCAGGCTCACCGCGCCCGGGCGATCCCCGAGGTCGGGCTCCTCGTCGAGCAGCTCGAAGATCTTGTCGAGAGCCGCCATGCCCGCCTGGTAGGTCGTGTAGAGCTGGGAGAGCGACTGGATCGGGTCGAAGAAGGTCTGCAGGTAGAAGACGAACGACGCGAGCACGCCGATCGTGGTGGCGCCGCCGAGCACCTGGTTGCCGCCCACGAGCAGGATCCCCGCCGTCGCGACCGCCGTCAGCAGCTCGACCGACGGGAAGTACGCGGCGTTCAGGTGGACCGTCTGCATGTTCGCCTCGCGGTGCGCGTCGTTCAGCTCCGCGAAGCGCCGGCGGTGGCGCGCCTCCTGACCGAAGGCGCGCACGACGCGCACGCCCGACAGCGTCTCCTGCAGGTAGGCCGTGACCTGCGCGATGCGCTCGCGGGTCAGCCGGTAGGCGCCGCTCGAAGCGATCCGGAAGATCACGCTGCCCACGAGCAGCACGGGGAAGGTCAGGAAGGTGACGAGCGCGAGGCCGGGGTCGAGCGCGACCAGGATCGCGGCCGTGCCGAGCAGCGTCAGCGTGGCGGAGAACAGCGTCGCGATGCCCTCGGTCACGAGCTGGTCGAGCGCCTGCACGTCGTTCGTCATCCGCGAGATCAGCACGCCCGCGCGATTGCGCGAGTAGAAGCCGATCGACAGCCGCTGCAGGTGCTCGAAGATCTGCAGGCGCAGGTCCTGGAGCGCGCGCTGGCCGATCCACGAGATCAGATAGGTCTGGAAGTACGTGGCGACCCAGTTGACGAGGCCGGCGAGGATGAACAGCGCAACGATCCTGGTGAGCGCGCCGGTGTCGCCGCCCTCGACCACCTCGTCGATTGCGCGGCCGGCCAGATAGGGCGGCACCAGCGCCGCGCCGGTGGCGACGAGCAGCGAGAGCAGCATCAGCGCCACGCGCAGGCGATACGGGCTCAGCAGCGCCAGCAGGTGGCGCAGCTTGCCCACGCGCCGCTCCTCGCCGCGCAGCGCTCTGAGCCAGCGCCGCATCACAGGCCCGCCACCTCGCGCTCGGGATCGACGCGGTTCAGGAACACCTGGTCGGGCAGGCCCTTCTCGGCGATCTCGCGGTACAGCGAGGACTCCTCGAGCAGCTGCTCGTGCGTCCCCCGCGCCACGATCTCGCCCTCCTCGAGCACCACGACCTCGTCGGCCAGCGCGATCGTGGAGAGGCGGTGCGCGATCACGAAGGTCGTGCGGCCCTCCATCACCTCGCCGAGCGCGGCCTTGATGCGGCTCTCGGTGGTCGCGTCGACGCTCGAGGTCGCGTCGTCCAGGATCAGGATGCGCGGCTCGGCCAGCAGGGCGCGCGCGATCGCCACGCGCTGGCGCTGCCCGCCGCTGAGCGTGAGGCCGCGCTCGCCGACCAGCGTGTCGAGCCCCTCGGGGAGGTCGTCGAGCAGCTCGAGCAGCCCGGCCCGGCTCGCCGCGGCCAGAACCTCGTCCTCAGACGCATCCGGCCGCGCGTAGGCGATGTTCTCGCCGAGGGAGGCCGAGAAGAGGAAGGCGTCGTCCGACACCAGCGCCACCTCGCGCCGCAGGGAGGCCGGGTCGACCGTGCGCACGTCGACGCCGTCGACGAGCACCGAGCCGGAGTCGGCGTCATACAGGCGCGGAATCAGCATGATGAGCGTCGTCTTGCCGGACCCCGTCGGCCCTACCAGCGCGACCGTGCGCCCCGGCTCGACCGCGAGGTCGATCCCTCGCAGAGTCGGCTCGCCCGTGCCGTAGCCGAAGCTCACGTCGCGCAGCTCGACTCGGCCGCCGCCCGGCGGCAGCGGCGGGGCGTCGGCCGGCGCGACCAGGCGCGGCTCGCGGTCGAGCAGCTCGAACACGCGCTGGCCGCTCGCCACGGCGCGCTGCGCCATGCCGAGGGCCATGCCGAGCATCCGCATCGGCGAGGTGAGCATCAGGACGTATCCGTAGAAGGCGACGAACTGGCCCACCTGCAGGCTGCCGTTGATCACCTGGCGGCCACCCACGAGCAGCAGCGCCGCGAGCCCGAGCTGCGGCAGGAAGCCGATGAAGGGGCTGTAGAAGGCGCGCAGCCGGGTCGAGACCATCGACTGGTCGAACACCCGCGCGACCGTGCCGCGGAAGCGGTGCAGCTGGCGCTCCTCGCGCGCGAACGCCTTGACCACGCGGATGCCGGAGACGTTCTCCTCCGCCTCCGCAGTCAGCTCCGCGATCCGCTGCTGCACCTCCTGGGTCGCCGGCCGGTTGCGGCGCCCGTAGCGGAATGCCACCCAGATCACGAACGGGGTGGGGGCGAGCGCGATCGCCGCGAGCACCGGGTCGACGGCGAGCATCACTCCGCCCGCGATCAGGATCGTGAGGATGGACTGCACGATGAAGATCAGGCCGTAGCCGAGGAAGAAGCGCACCGACTGCAGGTCGACCGTCGCCCGCGACATGAGCTGTCCGGTCTGCTGCCCGTCGAAGAACTCGAGCTCGAGCGAGTGGAGGTGCGAGTACATGCCGTTGCGCAGGTCGTACTCGACCCCGAGCGACACGCGCCCGGCCACGAGCCTGCGCGAGACGCTGAAGGCGAGCCGCAGGACGCCGGCGCCGGCCACGGCGAGGGCGAGCGGCCAGAGGTTGGCGCCGCCGTCGTCGATCTCGTCGATTGTCTGGCCGACGAGGTACGGGATCAGGATCCCGGCACCCATCGCGACGGCGGCCAGCACGAACGAAAGCGCGACCTCGCGCCGGTATGGGCGCAGGAAGCCGAGCAGACGCCAGAAGGTTCGCATCGACCCCTTACTTTACTTTATGAAGTGTTGAGCGACGCCCCTCGGGGGGCCAGCCGGGTCATGCGCACGTTGACCTCGTGGTCGGCCTCGCCGCCGCCGCCCTTGTAGACGCCGCGGATCGGCGCGACGTCGCCGTAGAAGCGCCCGTGCCCGATCTTCACGTGCTCCTCGCCCGCCAGCCGCCGGTTCGTCGGATCCGCGCCCGTCCATGCCGGCGGGCCGCCGTCCTCGGAGGGCAGGAGCGCCTCCACCCAGGCGTGCGTGTCGACCTCGACGGAGTCCTGGCCGCCGTCCTCGGAGGCGGCGAACAGGTAGCCCGAGACGTAGCGCGCCGCGATGCCCGACTGGCGCAGGAGGATCAGCGAGAGGTGGACGAAGTCCTGGCAGACCCCCGCGCCGCCCTCGAGCAGGTCGTCGACCGTCGAGCCCACGAACGTGGCGCCGGGGCGGTACTCGAAGCGGTCCGGCACCACCTCGCAGAGCCGCTCGAGCGTCCCGCGCGGCGTGTCCGCCTCGATCGCCTCGCGCAGGGAGGTGAGCGCGCCGTTGGCGGGCTCGTCTCCGGTAAGAAGGAGGAACTCGCGCCCGGCGTCCGCGTAGGCGGGTTCGCGCAGGAGCTCCCAGGCGCCCCCCGGCGGCCGCGCCGGCGTCTCGGTGACCACCTCGCCCTCGGCGGTGATCGTGAGCCGGTCGTGCTCGCCCGGCACGCCGAACTCGACCACCTCGGTGCCGAAGTAGTCGCGGTGGGTGCGCGTGCGCGCGTTCGGATCGACCACCACGCGAAAGCCGCGCACACGCTGGACGGGGGTGCTCGCGGGCGTGACCCGCAGCATGTTGTGCTGGTCGTAGACCGGGCCCGGGTAGCGGTACTCGGCGCGATAGCGCAGGGAGAACCTCATGTGCTCACGGTGAGGGCCAGCACGGTGTTCGGGTGGAAGTAGCGGTCATGGATCTCGGCGTCGAGCAGCGACAGCTCCTGCTGGACCGGTCGCAGCGAGGGGGTGAGGGCCTCCGACCCCGGCTCCACGCGCGCGCGAAAGTCGAGGTCGGCGAGCATGCGTCTTACCCGCAGGACCGGCGGCGAATCGTGCGGTTCCGCCTCGAGCCGCTCGAGCGCCGAGTCGAGCGACTGGACCGAGGCGGCCACCGAGTCGGGGAACTCGCGCTCGTAGAGCATGAAGCGGGCGACCGGCGCGGCGTTCGGCGGCGCCACCACCGAACGCATGAACGCCTGGAACCCGCCGACGGCGCGCAGCAGCGCGAGCGCGTTGCCGTCGCGGCGCGGCGCCTCGGGCCCGCCCACGGCGTCGTCCGCCTCGGGCGCCGGGGGGAGCGCCACCCGCAGCATGCGCAGCACCATGTCGGCGGCCTCGATGCGCCCGCCCGCCTGCAGGAACGCGCGCGCCTCGTCCTTCTGCATCGTCCGCGCGGTCAGGCCCCAGAACAGCGCGCTGCGCTCCTTGACCGCGGAGTAGATCGAGTACGGCCCGGCGCGCAGCCCGGCGTGCAGGTCGCGCATCGAGAGCTGGAGCTGGAAGGTGTTGACGGACTCCCACATCTCCGCCGAGATCGTGTCGCGCAGCGTGCGGGCCCCCTCGCGCGCCGACGTGACGCAGGAGACGATCGACACCGGGTTCTCGGCGTCCGTCGTGAGCACGCGCACCACGTCCTCGCGCCGCGCCGGTCCGTCCGTCTCGCCCGCACCCATGATCACGAGCAGCGATTCCCACGAGAGCGTGACCGAGGCGGGGTCGTCGGGGCGGCCCTGCAGGTCCGCGTGGAACAGGCCGTCCAGCATGCGGGCGGTGTGCTCGGCCCTCACGAGGTGGCGGCCGAGCCAATAGAGGTCGTGCGCGATCCGGGCGAGCATCAGCGGCCCCGCGCCTGCTGTTGCTGCTGCTCCTGCCCACGCCAGCCGGCCTGGCGCATCCCCGGCAGCGCCGGAGGCGCGAGCGCGCCGGGCCCGGCGCTCGCGCTGTCGCCGTCACCGTCCGAGAGGACCCAGGTGTCCTTCGAGCCACCGCCCTGAGAGCTGTTGACGATCATCGAGCCCTCGCGCAGCGCGACCCGGGTCAGGCCCCCCGGGATGATCTTGATCTCGTCGCCGTAGATCGCGAACGGGCGCAGGTCGACGTGCCGCGGCGCGAGCGACCCGTCCCCGAGCGCCGTCGGCACGGTCGAGAGGGCCACCGTCTTCTGCGCGATCCAGCGCTCCGGCGCCTGCTCGACCAGCAGCCGCTGATCCTCGAGCTGCTCCTCGCTCGCGAGCGGCCCGATGAATACGCCCTTCCCGCCCGACTCGCCCGTCGGCTTGATCACGAGCTCGCCGATGCGCGACAGGGCGTCCTCGCGCTGCTCGGGGTCGGCGAGCAGCCACGTCGGCAGGTTGTCGAGGATCGGCTCCTCGCCGATGTAGAAGCGGATCATCTCCGGCACGTAGTGGTAGACGGCCTTGTCGTCCGCCACGCCGGTGCCGACGGCATTCGCGATCGCCACGTTGCCCGCGCGGTAGACGCCCATGAGGCCCGGCACGCCGAGCAGCGAGTCCGCGCGAAACTCGAGCGGGTCCATGAAGGCGTCGTCGATGCGCCGGTAGATCGAGTCCACGCGCGCCAGCCCGCGCGTGGTGCGCATGTAGCAGAGCCCCTCGCGCACGACGAGGTCGGAGGCCTCCACGAGCTCGACCCCCATCTGGCGCGCGAGGAACGCGTGCTCGAAGTAGGCCGAGTTCGCCGAGCCGGGCGTCCAGACCACAACGACCGGGTTCTCGCCGCCCCCCGGCGCGCCCGCCTTGAGCGCCTCGAGCAGAAGCGCCGGGTAGTGGCTCACCGGCCGGACGTCATAGCCCGCGAACAGCTCGGGCACCAGGCGGCTCATCGCGATCCGGTTCTCGAGCACGTACGAGATCCCCGAGGGCGTGCGCACGTTGTCCTCGAGCACCTTCCAGCGCCCGTCCGCGTCGCGCACCAGGTCGCAGCCGGAGATGTGGCACCAGACCCCGCCCGGCGGCCTGATGCGGTACGCCGCCCGCTCGAAGTTGGAGCGCGTGAGGACGAGCTGCCAGGGCACGATGCCCTCGCCGATGATCTCCTGGTCGTGGTAGACGTCCTCGACGAAGCAGTTGAGGGCGCGCACGCGCTGAGCCAGGCCGCGCTTGATCGTCCGCCACTCCTCGGCCGGCAGGATGCGCGGCACGAGATCGAGCGGGAACGGCCGGTCGCGCGAGGGCCCGTCGGGGCCCGAGGCGTCGAAGGTGATGCCCTGCTGGATGAAGATCGCGTCGCGCCGCTCGCCCGCCGCGCGCAGGCGGTCGCGGCCGAGCCGCTCGAGCGTGCCGACGAGCGAGGCCGCGGGAGCGCGCGGAAGATCCTCCGCCTCGAACAGCTCGTCGTAGAAGCCCTCTGCCGGTGAGTAGGCCACCTGCATGAGTTCTACCGGCTGAGAGGGGATCCGCCCGGAACGCTGAACAACTCGGCGTGAGGTTCTCGTACCACGACGCACCGCTCAGCCCGGCGGGCCGCCGGGCGATCGAGGCGTTCCTGGCGGGCCGCCTGCCCGCCGGCCGTCTCCATGAGGAGCTGATGCGCGCCGCCACCGGCGAAGTGCCGGCGCCCGTGCTGATGCTGCCCGCGGACACCGCGGCGATTCCGGTCCCGCGCGCGGCCTGACCTATCCTGGGTCGCCCTCGTGGCGGTCTACGTCGACGATCCGGTCTGGCGCCATCGCGGCCGCCTCTTCTGCCACCTGGTGGCGGACTCGACCGAGGAGCTCGAGGGCTTCGCGCGCCGGCTCGGGCTGCGCGAGGAATGGCTCCAGACGAAGCCGGGGCGTCCCTGGCACGACCACTACGACCTGCCGGACTGGGCTCGTGCTCATGCCGTTGCGCTCGGGGCGCTCGAGCTGACGACGCGCGAGATGGGCGCCCACCTTGCGCGACGCCGCCGCGACGAGCGGCTCAGCGGCCGAGCGTCCGGCTGAACTCGCGGGCGTCGGCCGCCACCGGCGCGATGCTCTCGCGCACCGAGGCGAGCCCGGAGCGCAGCTCGGCGTCGCCGACCTCGACCGGCAGCATCGTGTCCTGCAGGCTCGAGAGCGTCAGCTCGGCCTCCTCGACGGCGCCGAGCGCGAGCTCGATGAAGCCGGGCGCGCCCGCCGGCGAGACGCCGGCGTTCGCCTCGGGGAAGGCTCGCTCGGGCAGTCCGTGGCGCTGGGAGAAGCCGGAGTGCGTGCGCTTCGCGCGCCCGTACGCCGTCCGCACGGGCCGGAAGACCGCGTCGTCGAGATGGTCGCCGCTCGTCTCGTCGAGCAGCTCGTACGCCTCGCCGAGACAGGCGAGCGCGAAGCCGAGCGCGTCGATGGCCTCGGCGAGCCCGTCGAGCACCTCCTGGCGTCCCTCGGCCTGCGAATACGTCATATCCGCAGACTACGGGTAGCTTCCCGGCATCGAGTTTCCGCACTTCGTCCACCACGCCCCGCGGGAGCCCGGCGAGCCGCACGCGCATCGCCGCCAGGGACTGCTGGTCGTCTGCGCCGCGATGTTCATCAGCGCGATCGACATGACGATCGTGAACGTGGCGCTGCCGGCGATCTCGAGCGACCTGGGAGCGGGCGTCGGGGAGCTGCAGTGGGTCATCGACGCGTTCCTCGTGGCGCTCGCCGGGCTGCTGCTGGTGGGCAGCGGGCTGGCGGACCGCTTCGGGCGCAAGCGCATCTTCCTCGGCGGCATGGCCGCGTTCGGGGTCGCCTCCGTGCTGTGCGCGCTGGCGCCGTCGCCGGCCGCGCTGATCGGCGCGCGGGCCCTGATGGGCGCCGCGGCGGCCTGCGTGCTGCCGCCCGCGCTGTCGCTGATCGCGGTGATGTTCCCGCCGGAGGAGCGCGCCCAGGCGCTCGGCGTCTGGGCGGCCGTCGCGGGCGTCGGCCTCGTGCTCGGCCCCCTGCTCGGGGGCGTGCTCGTCGATCTGGTCGGCTGGGAGATGGTGTTCCTCGTGAACGTGCCCGTCGCGATCTTCGTCGTGCCGTACGGGATGCGCGTGCTGCCCGAGTCGACGCGGCCGGGGACCCCGCCGCTCGACCTGGTCGGCGCGGTGCTCTCGATCGTGGCGCTGACCGGCGTGGTGTTCGCCCTCATCGAGGGCCCCGACGCCGGCTGGACGAGCGTGGGCGTGATCGTCTCGGCCATTCTCGGGTTCGTCAGCGGCGTCTTCTTCTTCCGCTTCGAGCTGCGCACCCGCGCGCCGCTGTTCGACGTGCGCGTGCTCGTCCGCCCCGCCGTGGCCGCCGGCGCGGTGGCGATCCTCGCCGTCTACGTCGCCTTCCTCGGCTCGATGTTCGTGCTGCCGCAGTACCTGCAGTACGTGCAGGACCGCACCGTGATCGAGGCGGGCTTCGCGCTCGCGCCGCTCGGCATGGGCGCCGCGATCGGCGCCCACTACAACGCGCGGCTGTTCGCGAAGCTCGGCCCGCGGCTGACGGTGTCCGGCGGGCTCGTGGCCATGGCCGCCGTGACCGCGCTCTACCTCGTGCTCGGAGAGTCCACGACGATCGCCGTGCCGTTGACCGGTTCGCTGCTGATCGGCATCGTGATCTCGTTGATGGTGCCGCCCGCGACCGCGGTGATCATGAACGACCTCGGTGAGGAGAAGGCGGGCGACGGCGGAGCGGTCAACCAGCTCGCGCGCCAGGTGGGCGGCGCGCTCGGGGTGGCGATCATCGGCACCGTCTTCGCCGGGATCTACACGAACGAGATCGACGAGAAGCTCTCCCGGCTGGCCCTCGTCGAGCGCGAGCGTGCAGCCGAGTCGATCGAGGAGGCGCGCTCTGTCATCGGGCGCGCGGGCGGCGCGTCGAGGGACGTGCTCTTCGACCGCGCGGACGACGCCTTCGACATCGCGGCGCGCACCGGCTTCGGCGTCTGCGTCGTGATCCTGCTGCTGGCGGCCCTGTTCGCGGCGTTCGCCCTCGCGCCGTCGCGGCTCATCGGCAAGGTGCAGCGGCCGATGCCCGAGGACTCCGCGGTCTGATCCTCAGCGCAGCGGCGCCGTCGACTCCCGCACGACCAGCTCGACCGGCAGCACGATGCGGCGCCGCGTGCGCCCACCCGACATGCGCTGCTCGAGCAGCGCGAAGGCGCTCGCGCCGAGCTCCTCCGCATCGAGCGCGACGGTCGTGAGCGGCGGGCCGAGCACGCGCGCGAAGTCCATGTCGTCGAAGCCGACGACGGAGAGGTCGCCGGGGATGCGCAGCCCGCGCTCGCGCGCCGCGAGGTAGAGCCCGCCCGCGATCACGTCGTCGTCGCAGAAGACCGCGCTCGGCTCCTGGTCGAGCAGCTCCTGTGCCGCCTCGCGGGCGTCCTCGATGCCGATCGGGGTGAGCGCGCGCGGCTGCTCGCCGGGGTCGAGCCCCGCCCGCCCGAGCGCGTCCCGGCGGGCGGCCTCGCGCAGGTGGAAGGTCGGGGCGTCGAAGCTCGCCGCGAGGTGCCCCACCCGGCGGTGGCCGAGCTCGAGCAGATGCTCGAACGCGGCCCGGGCGCCGCCCTCGACGTCGAAGCGGACAGAGGGCCGGCGCGGCGCCTCGGACTCCATCAGGACCACGTTGTGATCGGGGCCGAGGCCCGGGGGAGGGGCGACCTCGAACAGCAGGTAGCCGTCCACCGGGCCCGCGCGCAGCGTCTCGAAGGTGCGCTCCTCCCAGTCGCGCTCCGTGTCGACCAGGGCGACCGTGTAGCCGGCGGCGCCCGCCGCCCGCTGCGCGCCGCGGAGCACGCGGCTGAAGAAGGGGTTCGTGATGTCGGGGACGAGCAGCGCGACGGCCCGCGCGCTTCCGAGCCGGAGCGCCTGCGCCGCCACGTTCGGCCGGTAGCCGAGCTCGCGCGCCACCTCGCGCACGTGCTCCTGAGTCGCCTCGGACACGCGGCCCTGGCACTTGCCCGAGAAGACGAGCGAGACCGTGGACTGCGAGACGCCCGCCTGCTCGGCGACGTCGATGGAGGTGACGGGCGATCGCACGGGCTTGTCTTATCTCATCATACGTAGTACGCTCATACGTATGACTGGCATCGGTCTCCGCAATCGCCACCGTCCTCGCGGCGGGCGTGGTGGCGCTCGGCGGCGCCTTCGACGGCGGTTCGGGCGGCTCCACGGAGAGCCGGCCGCAGGCGCTCGTGATCGATGCGGCGCTCGCGCGCGACGGCCGCGACCTGCTCGATCCGCGCCTGCGCGACGCCGGCGTCGAGCTGCGCGTGCCGCGCGACGCGGAGGAGGCGCGCATGAACGTGCGCTACTTCGCGGAGTCGGGTGCGGACCTCGTGGTAGCGGGACCGGATGCCGCGGCGGCCGCCGAGGCGGTCCACGTGAGCGCACGGCAGAGGGACGACGCCGGGTCCGCCCTCGCCGCCCTCGTTCGCTAGCGGGGGCGCGGCTGCCAGGCGACTCGCTCGGCGTTCACGTGGCCGACCAGCGGCCGAGGCCGGCCCCCCGGCATGCTCATCAGCATCAGCGTGCCAGGCGTGGCCAGCCCGCTCGGAGCGTGCACATACGCGATCTGCCCGCCGGCGGGGGACCAGACCGGCTTCCCCGCCGAGCGGCCGGGGAGGAGCCGCCGCGGCGGTGAGCCAGGGCGCACGCTGTAGATCGTGCCGAGGTCCGGCCGATTGCCGCCCTGGGAGTAGAGGCGCTCGAAGACGAGCGACCTGCCGGACGGGTGCCAGCTGGGCGCGTAGTCGCCCATGTTGCGGGTCACGCGACGCGTCGACCCCTTCTCCGTGATCGCGTAGATGCCGTCCGCGCTGACCGCGAGCTCCCCCCGGGCCGACCACTCCGGGTCGTCCTGGTAGGGCGCGAAGAGCAGGGAGCCGCCGGTCAACCAGCGGAGCGGCTCGTCTCCGCGATCGGCCACGGAGGCCCACAGCGCACTCTCCATGGTCTGGACGTTCTGCCGCACGAAGCCGATCCAGTCGCCGGCCGCCTGGAATGCGGGCCAGCGCAGCCAGTCGTGCCGGTCGCGGCTTCCGATGAAGAAGCGCTCATTCCGGCCGTCGGCGCGCATGAGGTAGATGCCGTCGACGAAGCGAGGACTGCAGCTGTCCTCGTGAACGTAGGCGATCGTTCGGCCATCTGACGAGTAGGAGGGCTCATAGTCGGCCCAGTGGGCCCGCCGGCCACAGCGGCGAGGGATCTCTGTCAGGGCCCGGACGCGGCCGCTCGCGGGCGAGACGCGCCACAGAGTCGTGTGATTCGGACCGGTCTGGCGCGAGAACGCGATCTCGCCCTCCCGCCCCGGAAAGCTTGCCTCGGCGACCCCGGGAGCCACGAGCAGGGCGGCGCCGGTCGCGATCGTTATCCCGATGCGCCTCATGCGACCACAGTCCCGCCCACGGACCCGGGGGTCCAGGCCACCTGGGTGGAGAATTACTCCACCTCGGCGATAATCCGCCGGTGGCGCCCACTGAGGCGATCCTCGAGCGAGGTCGCGAGCACTACGCCCGCCAGGAATGGGGCGCGGCCCACGACGCCCTGGCCAGCGCCGGCGCGGCCCTCGACATCGAGCGGCGCGCGACCTGCTCGTACATGCTCGGCCGCGAGGACGAGTACCTCGCGCTGCTGGCCGACGCTCACCGGGCTCACCTGGATGAGGGCGACGCCTCGAGCGCGGTGCGCTGCGGGTTCTGGATCGGCGCACAGCACGCCCAGAACGGCGATATCGCCCAGGCGGGTGGCTGGCTCGGCCGGGCGCGCCGCATCTACGAGCAGCATGGGGGCGAGGAGGTGGCGCTCGGCTACCTGATGCTCCCGGAGGTGTTCGAGCGGATGGGCAGCGGCGACCTGGCGGGGGCCGCCGCCGTTGCCGGCGAGGCCGCGGCGATCGCCGAGCGCGGCGGTGACCGGGAGCTGTTCGCCCTGTCGGCCCACATGCAGGGCCACATGCTGATCGCGGCGGGCCGGGCCGCGGAGGGGCTGCCGCTGCTCGACGAGGCGATGCTGCCCGCCGCCTCCGGTGAGCTGTCCCCGATCGCGACCGGGATCGTCTACTGCGGGGTCATCCTCGCCTGCCGCGACGCGTACGAGGTCCGGCGCGCGCGCGAGTGGACCGCCGTGCTCTCCGACTGGTGTGAGCGACAGCCCGACCTGGTGGCCTTCACCGGCCGCTGCCGCATCCACCGCGCCGAGATCCTTCAGCTCGGCGGCTCCTGGGCGGAGGCGCTCGACGAGGCGCGCGAGGCACGCGAGCGCGCGCTGCGAGGCGGCAACGAAGACGCGGCGGGCGAGGCGTGCTTCCGGCAGGGCGAGCTGCACAGGCTGCGCGGCGAATGGGCCGCCGCCGAGCGCGCCTACCGCGAGGCGAACCGCAACGGCCGCGAGCCGCAGCCCGGCCTGGCGCTCCTGCGCCTCGCGCAGGGGGACGTGGAGGCGGCCCTCGGGCTGGTTCGCAGGACGCTCGCCGAGACCGAGGCGCCGGGGGCGCGCGTGGCGCTGCTGCCGGCCGCGATCGAGATCCTGGTCGCGGCGGGTGAGCTCGAGGAGGCGAGCGGCGCCGCCGAGGAGCTCGGCGGGCTGATCGACGCGGACGAGTGCCCGGCGCTCGCCGCGGCGCTCCTTCACGCGCGCGCGGGGATCGCCGTCGCGGGCGACGACCCGGCGTCCGCGCTGCCCCTGGTACGCCGCGCCGCGGGATCTGGCAGGAGCTCGGCGCCCCCTACGAGCTCGCGCAGGCGCGCGAGCTGGCGGGATTCGCGTGCCGGGCGGCCGGGGACGAGGAGGGCGCCGCGCTCGAGTTCGACGCCGCGCGCGGGACCTACGCCGTCCTGCGGGCCCGCCCCGACCTCAAGCGGCTCGACCGGCCGCAGGGCGGCGGGCCGGACCACGGCCTCACGGCCCGTGAGCTCGAGGTGCTGCGCCTGGTGGCGGCCGGCGAGACCAACCGGGCGATCGCCGACCGCCTCGTGCTCAGCGTGCGCACCGTCGACAGGCACGTCAGCAACATCTACGTGAAGCTCGGCGTGTCCTCGCGCGCCTCCGCCACGGCCTACGCGCACGAGCACGACCTCGCCTGAGTTGGGTGATTTCGCGGATGCGCCGCGCAGCTTCACGGCATTAGGCTCGGCCCATGAGCGAGGCACGCCGGCGGATGCTCGAAGGGCTACCCCTCACGGAGCGCCGGGTGGTGCTCGCCGGGGCCGCCACGACCGTCCTCGAGGGCGGCGCCGGGCCTCCGCTGCTCCTGTTGCACGGCGGTATCGAGTGCGGCGGCGCCTACTGGGCGCCGGTGGTGGAGCGGTTGGCCGCGCGGAACCGCCTCGTGATCCCCGACCTCCCGGGGCTCGGCGAGTCGGAGCCGCTCGCGAAGCTCGATCACGCCTCGTTCGGCCGCTGGCTGGCCGAGGTCGTCGACGCGACCTGCGAGCGCGCACCCCTCCTCGTCGCGCACTCCCTGCTCGGCAGCTTCGCCGCACGCGAGTGCGCACGCGACGGGGGAGGCGTGAGGAGCCTCGTGATCTACGGGTCGCCGGGCGTGGCGCCCTTCCGGATGCCGCTCGGACTGAAGCTCGCGGCGATCCGCGTCACGCTGCGGCCCACGCCACGGAACAACGAGCGCTTCGAGCGCTATGCGCTGCTCGATCTCGACGACACCCGGGCCCGGATGCCGGACTGGTTCGCGGCGTTCGAGGCCTACTCGCTCGAATGCGCGCGGCTCCGGCACGTCAAGCGCACGATGGGCACGCTCATCAAGCTCGGATCGAAGCCGGTGCCTCCGGCGGAGCTCGAGGCCGCCCGGCTCCCCGTCTCCCTCCTCTGGGGCCGCGGCGACCGGATGACTCCGCTCGCGCTCGCCGAGCAGGCCCAGGCTCGCTTCGGCTGGCCCCTGCGCGTGATCGAGCGGGCGGGTCACGTGCCGCACATCGAGCGCCCCGACGAGTTCGCCGCGGCGCTCGAGGAGGTCGCCCGCGGCCGCCCGCCGGTGCCGGCTCGGGCGTGACGGTGAACCCGGCGGCCGCCACATCCCTCGTGCAGCCCTGGCTCGACGAGCGCGCCGAGCGGATGGCGGAGCTCGTCGAGACGCTCGTGCGCATCCCGACCGAGAACCCGCCCGGGCGCGAGCTCGGGCGCTGCGCGGAGGTGCTCGCGGACGCGCTCGAGGGGCTCGGGGTGGAGGCGGAGCTGATCGAGGTCCCGCCGAGCGCCGAGCTCGACGGCCCGGCGATCGTGCGCGCGCAGGTCGGCGAGGGCGACGGCCTCGTCTACTTCCACGGCCACTTCGACGTCGTGCCCGCGCAGAGCGCGTCGCAGTTCGATCCGCGCCGCGAGGACGGCCGCATCGTGGGGCGCGGCTCGGCCGACATGAAGGGTGGGCTCGTCTCGATGCTCTTCGGCGCGCTCGCGGCCCGCGAGCTCGGGCTGCTCGACGGCCGCCGCGTGGTGCTCCATTTCGTGCCCGACGAGGAGACGGGCAGCGCCGCGGGATCCGGCCACCTGCGCGACGCCGGCCTGATCGATCCCGGGGCGCTCGCGATGCTCACCGCCGAGCCGACCGGCGGTGTCGTCTGGCACGCGAGCCGCGGCGCGATCACGCTGCGCGTGCGGACGTCGGGACGCGAGGCGCATGTGGGCTACGTCCACCGGGGCGTGAACGCCTTCGAGCACATGATCCGCATCGCGGAGCCGCTCACGCGGCTGTCGCGCGAGCTGCTCGAGAAGCGCACCGCCTTCCCGGTCGACGACCCGGCGGCGGGCGGCTCGATGCTCGTGGTCGGAGGGCAGGCGGAGGGGGGCGCCGGCTTCAACGTCGTCCCCGGGTCCGCATGGTTCTCCGTCGACCGGCGCTTCAACCCCGAGGAGGAGCTCGACGAGGAGCTCGACCGGCTGACGGGGCTGATCGAGGACGCGGCCGAGGCGTGCGGCGCCGAGGTCGAGATCGAGGTGCTGCAGCGCCAGCCCTCGGGCGGCACGGACAGCGGGCACCCCGTCGCGCGGGCGCTCGCCGGCTGCGTCGAGGCGGTCGAGGGCGCCGAGCCGTCGTTCCTGCTCTGCCCCGGCGTGCTGGATACGCGCTGGTACTCGCAGCTCGGCATCCCCGCGTTCGCGTACGGGGGCGGCCGGCTCGAGGTCGCGCACGGCCCGGCGGAGTACATCGACGAGGAGGCGATGCGCCGCTGCGCGGCGGTCTACGCGCTGTTCGCCGGCCGGACTGCCGGTATCGTCCCGCGCTCCGGATAGCGCGACAGGAAGGTTCAGGGCATGGAACCGAAGGCGGCTCGGGCATTGGGCGCCGTGGCACTCGTGCTGGCGCTGGTGCTGCCGGCCGGCGATGCACGAGCGGCGGAGTCGCGGGTCGTCCCGGTCGCCGTGTTCCTGGACTCCGAATTGCCCGTCGCCGGCGCGAGGGTCAGCGTCGTCCCGACGACGGATGATCCTGCCCACCTCGGCGAACGCCGGCCGCTGCGGCAGCTCACGGGCGGAGCCGACGAGCGCACGAACGCGGCGGGCGTCGCGCTGCTCGACTTCGCTCGGCTACCGGAGCGGTTCACGGTCGTGGTGCGAGGAGGACGCAGCCTCGGTCAGCGGGTCCCCGGCGCGCTCTACGCGGAGGCGGCGAAGCGCGGGGACGCCGATGTGATCGAGGTCAACCCCGTCACCACGCTGACGGCCTTCGCGCGGACCGCGGGGCGCGACATGCGGCTCGGGCGGGCGCGATCGACCGTCAAGCGGCTGCTCGCGATTCCGTCGTGGCACGACACGACGCACGACCTGCACCACTCGGACAGGTACTTCGACGGCGACGCCTTCCTGGCGGCGGCCCGCCGCAGCGACTCGGTGCAGTCGCTCAACCGGCGCCTGCTGCGTGAGCTGCGCGACGGCGATGGCGAACGGCGCCGCTTCCGCGAGCGGTCCGTGCGCGCCTCGGCATCGCCGCTCGACTGGCTCGATCTCGCTCCCCAGAAGCTGGTGGAGACGGGCCTCGAGGAGCTCGCGACGTACGCGATCGGCGGCCTCTCGAGCCGCTCGAGCTCGGGCGGGCTCGGCTGGCTCACCAGCATCCAGCAGGCCTTCGGCTTCACTTCCCAGGCGGACCAGCTCGCCGAGATTCAGGGAGCGCTCGAGGCGCTCGGCAAGCAGGTCACACGCCTTCAGGGGCAGATCGAGAGCACCTTCAGGTCCGTCGCGGAGAACGAGGTCGGCCTGCTGGCCCACCAGACGGATCGCACGCTCGGGCAGATCGACCACGCCCTGAGCCAGCTTGCGCTACTGGCGAGTCTCGAGCCGGACGATCCGACCCTGCCGAAGTTCGCACGGACGATCGACGACTACGTCGGGGCGAACCTGCTCGACGCGTCGACGATCCTGCATCGCAGCCTGTCACCGGGTCTCCCGCTCGCCGGCAACGTGGTCAAGGCCACCTCGCGGGCGATCGCCGCGGCCACGCGCGTCTACGACCCCGGCAAGCAGGAGCAGGTCGCCGAGGTCCACAACTACTTCGCCGTCTACCAGACGCAGCTCGCGGTGCTGCTCACGAACTACTGGCACTCGAAGCCCGACACCTACAGCCAGGAGACGATTCGCCAGAACATCCTCCAGATCCAGCGCAACGTGGCGGAGCAGCGAAACGCGCTCAAGCCGCCGCTACCGGGCGGCGCCTGGGTCGATCCGGCCACGGGCCTGATGTGGACCTTCACGATCGACCCGGTGAGCGCGCCGGCGTTCCTTCAGACCTTCCTGCCGAGGTCGGTTCAGTCGAATCTCGACCCGGTCGGCGGGCGGCCCTTCACCAACTGGCGGCTCGCGGCGAGCGATGAGCTGACCCGCCTGACCAGCGGGATCAGCGGCAGCGCGCGCGAGTTCCTCAATTCCGAGCTCGGACTGCAGGACGCGGTCAGGGCGACCACCTGGACGTTCGACTCGCTGCTGCCCGAGGTGGCCGGCTACCGGGCGTACCGCGACCCGCACTACATTCGCCTGCGGGACTTCAACATGAACTCGAATCAGTTCGAGAATCTCACCGACCCTGGCCACCAGTTCGACCCCCAGGTCCCGGCGCACAGCTGGCCCACCGGCGAGCTGGGCACGCCCGCAGGTCAGGCATGGTTCGCGGCGAAGCGAGTCGACGGGCTCCTGTACGTGCGGCAGCCGGCCGCGGGCGAGGACTACTGGTGGGGCTCGGCGCGCGCGGGCGGGTAGGCCTCGAAGGTGGATTCGAGCCTGCCGGCGTGAGACGATCACCCCAATGCGGGCTCGCGCGTCGATTGCGGTAGCGGTCACGCTGGCCGCGGCCCTCCTCCCGTCGGCCGCCCTCGGTGATGCGTTCACCCAACCGCGGGCCACGTGGGTCCCGGACGGCGAGGTGAAGGCCGCTCGCGGTCTCGGGATCGACCGCATACATCGGCGGGAACTTCAGTCACATAGGGCCGTACACGGGGTCGTCGGCGAGGTTCGACGCGGCGGACGGGGACCTGAAGAACCCGTGGCCCGAGGTCGAGGGCGTCGTCAACGCGATCGTGGTCGACGGCACCGGCGGGTGGTACCTCGGCGGGGACTTCAGGTCCGTGGGCGGCGTGCCTCGCACGGACCTCGCGCATGTGTTCCCGGATGGGACCGTCGATCCGAGCTGGGCGCCCGACACGAACGGCGCCGTGCGCGCTCTCGCGGTCGACAATCCCAGCGGCGCGATCTACGCCGGCGGCGAGTTCTCGACCGCGAACGGGACGGCGCGAGGCAACCTGGCCGGGTTCACCCGCGCGAACGGCGCGCTCACGGGGTTCACCGGCGGGGTGTCGCAGTCCGGCTCCGTCGACTTCAAGGGCATCCACGTGCTCCTGCTGGACGGCCCCACGCTGTACGCGGGCGGCATCTTCGACGCTGCGCAGGGCAGCAACGGCAGCGCCATTCGCATCCGGGCGGCCGCCTTCGGCGTGGCGAGCAGCACGGTGTTGCCCTTCGATCCGAGACCGAACCACACGGTGAACGGGCTCGCGCTCGATCCCGACGGGAGCGACGTGTTCATCTCGGGCCGCTTCACGAGCATCGGCACTCCGCCGGTCGCCCGCCACGGCATCGCCAAGGTGAGTGAGTCGAGCGGCGCGCCCGACCTGAACTGGATCGCCCCACTGCAGTTCGGTCCCGAGCTCACGGCGATGGCCGTCACCGCCAACTGGATCTACATCGGCGGCGGCAACATCAACTTCGACAACGATCCCGGCGACGCCGCCGCTGCCCGCTGCCGCGATCAGCGTCATCGGAGCCGTCCCGAGCCCCAACTGGAAGCCAACTCCTCCGGGCGCCGTGACCTCGCTGGCCGTCTCGGGCTCGACGGTCTACATCGGAACGGGGAACTTCGGAAGCGGACCGCTGAGCGCGGGACCGCACCCCGACCTTGATCGCGGTCGACGGGATCAACGCCACGCCCACCGCCTTCGCGCCGATCATCGGGCGCGGCCGCCAGCAGTTCCCGTCCGGCGGGACCGTTGGCACCCGAGCGATAGCGGTCAACGGCGACGACGTCGTCGCCGGCGGGACCTTCATGAACGCCGGCGGCGTGGACCGGCGGAACCTCGCTGCCATGAACCTCGACACCGGGAGGCCCACGGCGTTCAACCCGCCGCTGAACGGCGAGTTCATGCAGTTCGGGTCGGTCAATGCCCTGGCGGTCACGAGCGACGGGCTCGTCTGGGCGACCGGGCAGTTCCTGACGGCGGCCCCGGATCCGCGCGCGAGTCTCGCCGCTTTCAACGCGAACAGTGGCGCGATCGCGAGCTTCCACCAGGACCTCAACAGCAATGGCGGGTCCGCGCTCGTGGCGTCCGGACAGACCGTGTACGTCGGCGGCGATTTCACCACGGTTGGCGGCATGTCCCGCCTCCGCGTGGCGGCCGTGAGAAACGTGCCGGGGGAGGCCGGCACGGTGCTGCCGTTCGACGTCGCGGCCGACGGTGCGGTGCGCAGCCTCGCCCTTGCGGGCGACACGCTCTATCTGGGGGGCCAGTTCCAGAACGTGAACATCACGCTCGCCTCGCTCACAAGGGTGCGGCACAACCTCGCCGCGGTGGACGCCGGCACGGGCATCGCGCAGGCCATGGGATCCGAACCTGAATGGACCCGTGAACGCTCTCGCGCTGAGCGGCGACACGATCTTCGCCGGCGGCGAGTTCTCGGCGGTGAACGGCGCGACGGTCCGGCAACGGCTCGCCGCCTTCGACGCCTCGGGAGCCGCCCGGCCCTGGGCGCCGAGCGCGAACGCTCCGGTGCGCGCCCTCGCGGTCCACGGTGGGACGACCTTCGCCGGAGGCGATTTCACGAGCGTGAACGGGGGCGCCGCGCGGTCTGGCTTCGCAGCCTTCGATTCCCGTACGGCGGCCGTCGACGCGGACGCGCTCCTGCTCGGCGCCGAGGAGCGCAACGGTCCGCTGCCCGCGGTCGCGCGTGCCGACGCGCTCTTCGCGTCGCCGGCGACGGGACTGCTCGTGGGCGGCAGCTTCGTGACGAGGGCGCCCGCGCCGCGGACCGCGAACCTGGCGCTGTTGGGCCTGCCGGCCCTGCCCGGCGGGCCTGGAGGCACGGCGGACACCACGGACCCGGTCCTGGCGCTGAGCGCGTCGCGCCGGCGCTTCCGCGTCGGGGCGCGCGCGATGCCGCCGAACGGCGACGCGACGGCTGCGCAGAGGGTCCGGGCCGGCACGACGCTGCGCCTCAGCCTGAGCGAGCCCGC
Organism: uncultured Thermoleophilaceae bacterium; assembly: GCA_963808775.1. Taxonomy (GTDB): domain Bacteria; phylum Actinomycetota; class Thermoleophilia; order Solirubrobacterales; family Thermoleophilaceae; genus JACVRW01. Next base: position 164,285 of record CAWEGR010000003.1, on the reverse strand, counting down.
GCGGGTGCGATTCGTGGTCCTGCGCAAGGGCAAGGGCCGCAGGGCGGGCAGGCGCTGCGTCAAGCCGAACCGCAGGAACCGCGCGCGCAGGCGCTGCACCCGCCTGACCCGTGCCGGCGCCTACACCCGCTCCGCTCCGGCCGGGCGCTCGAAGGTCGCGTGGAGCGGCCGGATCCGCCGCAGGGCGCTGAAGCCGGGCCGCTATCTGCTGCGTGCCACGGCGACGGATCTGGCCGGAAACAAGGGCACGCGTCGATCGGTCTCGATCCGGATCGTTCGGCGACGGCGCTAGGCCGGCCCGGGCCCGGTGGCCGTCCGGGCGATGCCTAGAGTGCGGAGATCGCACGACGGGGTCTGACACGACGCGAGGCGCTCGGCGCGGCCGGCGCCGGGGCCGCGCTGCTCGGCACGGGCTGCCGCAGCTCCCTGTTCGGACCGAGCTCGAGCGCGGCGTCGCACCACTACAACGTCCTGCTCGTGATCATCGACACCCTGCGGGCGGATCACCTGGGCTGCTACGGCAACCCGGTGATGCGGACCCCGTCGATCGACGGCCTCGCGGCGGAGGGCATGCGCTTCACCCACGTGTACCCCGAGGCGATGCCGACCGTCCCCGCGCGACGGTCGATGATGACGGGGCGGAGGATCTTCCCGTTCCGCAACTGGGAGCCCTGGAGGGGCCTCGGCGAGAGCGGCGGCTGGGCGCCGATCTTCCCGAGCGAGCCGACGATCGCGAAGGCGATGCACAGGGCCGGCTACTGGACGGGCTACGTCACGGACACGCCCTCGCTCGCGTTCGCGGGCGTGTACGAGTCGTTTCGGAACAGCTTCGACCACTTCCGGCCGCTCAGGGGACAGAACCTCAGGCGGGGAATCACCCATCAGGTTCCGCCGGAGGAGGCGATCAGGCGGCTGCCGGGCTACCTCCAGCACCAGCCCTACATCGACGACCTGCGGGCCTACATGGCGAACAACGGCTTCGCGAACGGCGCGATCGAGGAGACGGGATCAGCGACCGCGCGCGTCTTCAGCGAGGGCATCGAGGCCCTGAAGAAGGTCGGTCGCCGCCGCGGGCGCTTCTTCCTCACCGTCGACGCATTCGACCCGCACGAGCCGTGGGCGATCCCCGAGAAGTACCTCGACATGTACCGGCCCGCGGGATCCGACTTCGTCGAGATCGGCGACATCCGCTACGGACCGGTGCAGGACTGGCGGCAGGCCGAGCTCGAGCGCGTGCGCATGACCTACGCGGCGGGGGTCACGATGGCCGATCGCTGGCTCGGAGAGCTGCTTCACCAGCTCGAGTCGATGGGTCTCGCCGACTCCACGGTCGTGATGCTGGTCAGCGATCACGGCATTCTGCTCGGCGAGCGCGACTGGGTGGGCAAGAACGCCTGGCTGCTCCACCCGGAGATGATGCACGTGCCGATGATCATCAGGCATCCGGACGGGCGCGGTGGCGGCGAGACCAGCGACTGGTGGGCCTCCACGCACGATGTGGCCCCGACCCTGATGTCGCTTGCCGCGGGCCGGCGGCCCGACGGGTTCGAGGGCGCCGACCTGTCGCCGATCCTCGACGGCGACGAGCCGGAGGAGTCGCGCGACTTCGCGTACGGCGGCTACGCGAACGATCTGTTCGTGCGCCACGACAAGTGGGCGTTCGTCTCAGACAACCAGTTCAAGGGCAACCGCCTCTATGACGTCGAGGCCGATCCCGGCGAGCGCCGCGACCTCTCGGCCGAGGAGCCCGACGTGGTTTCGGAGCTCTACGAGATGCTGCTGGGCGAGATCGGCGAGCGGCCGCCGTTCTACACGGAGGAGCAGCGCTACGCGGAGCCCCTCCAGAAGCAGGATCTCGCGAGCCGCGACCCGGGCTGACCCGAACGCTGCGGCTGTGGGACGATGCGGGCCGAATGTCTGGCCCGTTCGGCGGCTCTGGCTGGCCGCGAAGCTGGTGCGCTCTCACGGCGCTTCTGGTCGTCGCGCCCTGGCGGTGGTCCCGGCCGGATCCGCCGCGGCCGCGGGGGAACCGGTCGGTGAGGCGGTTGCCGCTGCGAAGAAGAAGTGCAAGAAGGGCAAGGTCCGGGTGCGCGTCGGAAAGCGGCGCCTGTGCCTGCCCGCGCGGCGAGTGCTGCCGAAGCCGAGGGCGGGCGACCCGCGGGTGCTCCTGGCGCGCTCCGCGCTCGGCCGCAACTTCTCCGGGCTCCGCAACCGCCGCGGCGGCAAGGCGAAATCGCTGCCGAAGCTGATCCGCAGGCTCGGGCCCCGTGCTTCGCGCCTGCTCCAGAGGGTCACCGCGCGGGGGGTGGCTCGCCTCGATGCCCTCGCCGCGGACGCGGGCGTGGCCGGACTCGGTCCGCGAGCCTGGACGGCTGCGGGAGGCTGCACGCCCGTGCCGGCCGGGCAGACGCAGCGAGAGTCCTTCACCTCGAGCGACGGCCCCACGCGGGCGACCGTGACGGCCACGCTCGGATCCGAGTGCGGGCATCGCGATCGAGCTGAGCGGCAATGGCTTCACCATCCGTGCCGACCTCGATTTCGGCGCGTGCGAGCCGAACGAGGTGGAGGCGCCGCAGTGCCCGACGGCGGCCGGCCGGCTCGAGGGCGGGGTGCGCTACAGCCTGCGGGCGTCTGTCCGGGTTTCGCGCGGCGCCGAGAACGTCTGGTCGCAGGCGGTCGAGATCAAGCGCAGGACCCGGCTCGAGGGCTTCACTGACGTGGACGCGAAGCTCGACGACCTCGACATCCGCGACGAGGAGATCTCCACCGCCTCGCTCGGCGGCTCGACACGCGCCTTCCCTCCGATCTCGCTGCGCACGCGGATCATCCGCAAGACACGGGTGAACATGCGCACCGGCGCCTACGAGCCCGCGCGCAGTGACATCTCGGTCACCGTGACCATGGAGGGCCTCTTCGGGCCCGACCGCGGCGAGGTGGAGGACGACCTCGAGCGGAGAGCGCGCGCCGACGCCGACCAGCAGTTCCGCGCGATCGTCGACAAGGCGATCTCGGGCTACCGACGGCGCGAGACCGAATGGCAGCAGCCCGGCAAGTGCGCGAAGCTCGAGTTCACGCCCGCGCCCAACACCATCACCCTGAGGGCGCGCGACACAGGAAGCTTCAGCGTGATCGCCAAGGCCGTGCAGGACGGAGCGGCCTCCGAGCTCGACGCCCGCCTCGAGAACCAGGAGAAGGCCACCTTCTCGCCCACCCGCGCGGGTGGCCAGCGGGCGCGCTTCAACTACACGGTGGCCTCCAACGCGACCTCCGGAAAGGTGCGGGTAGCGGTGCGCGCCACGTCGAAGGCCGGCGTGGCCGGAACCGCGAGGCCGGCGGACCGATGGGAGCAGCCGCTCGTTCCGCCGTTCGAGATCAACAGGATCGAGGGCAACTTCAGCGGCACGCAGAGCCTGACGCATCCCAACGGGAGGACGAGCAACATCGCGTGGACGGGGCACGCGACCTGGGTGCGAAGTCCCCAGGGGACCCCGGGGGCGAGCGGCCTCTTCACCCTCGCGAGCGGCACCGTCACCTACACCTTCTCCGGCGCCGCGCTGGTTCTGCCCGACTGCGACATGGAGGCCACGAAGCCCCTCGACCTCGCCCAGCCCGTGAACGGCGGGGGTGGTCAGGTGTCCGTCAGCGCGGTCGGAGACCCGGCCCGGCAGGGCCCCCACTCCTATACGGGCGACATCTTCCTCGGGCCGTTCGCGCAGGTCACGCTGGTCATCACGAACTGCGAGGAGGATGACGTGACCATCCCGGTCGTCCAGGGCGGGATGGCGCCCCTGGAGACGCAGTTCCAGCAGTCACCCGACGGGATCCACTTCAACGGCACGCGCACGCTGACCGTTCCCGGAATCAACGTCACGACGTGGAACTGGACCCTCACGGGCTCTCGCTGAGGACGCGATGAGCTGGCCGGCCGTGAACTACGAGACCTGGGCTGCGACGTGCGACACCCTGCACGCCCACACGCAGGTCCTGGGCAAGCTCGCGGTGGCCCTCGCGCGGCCGGAGCCGCAGTTGCAGCATGCGGCACTGCGGCTGACGGCGCGCGGCTGGGAGACCGCGCCGCTTCCTGCGCCTGACGGAAGCGGTGCGTTCGTGGTGGCGCTCGACCTGCGCAGCCACGAGTCGCTCGTCGAGCACAGCGACGGAAGGACGAAGCGGGTTGCGCTCCGCGATGACCGCCCGGTTGGTGAGGTCACGCGTGAACTGCTCGCCGCCGTCCGGGAGCTCGCCGGCCCGGTCGAGATCGATGTGACGCCGCAGGAGGTCCCCTGGACTGTGCCGCTCGATCAGGACGACGAGCACCACACCTACGATCCGGCCCAGGCGACCGCCTACTTCGCCGCCGCGACGCAGGCGGCGCTCATCCTCGCCGCGCTCCGCGCTCCCTACAGGGGGCGCTCCACGCCGGTCAACGCGTGGTGGGGGTCGTTCGACCTCGCCGTCAGCCTCTTCTCGGGGCTGCCCGCCGATCCGCCCTCGGACGACTTCATCATGCGCAACTCGATGGACTCGCAGGAGGTCGCCGTCGGCTGGTGGCCGGGCGACGCGCGCTATGGCAAGGCGGCGTTCTACGCCTACGCGCACCCGGCGCCCGAGAGCTTCCCGGTCGCGACGCTCTCGCCGGACGCGGCGCGCTGGGAGGCCTCGCTCGGGGAGTTCATCCTCGACTGGGACGACGTGCGCTCCGCTCCCGACCCGGCGGGCGCCGCCCTCGGCTTCGTGCGCTCGGCGTTTCAGCACGCGTGCCTCGTTTGCGAGTGGGACCCGGTGCTGCCGGCGAGCGCCGCGGGCAAGCCACCGCCCGTCGCCTGAGCCGGCCTTAGACGGCTGAACCCGATGCGACCCTCGGACCTGGACGAGCTCACGGCGGCCATCGACGGGGCCGTGATCACGCCCGGCAGCCCCCGCGCGGGGGAGGGGGCAACCCGGGCCGTCCATGTGGAGGTTGAGCATCTGGGCCGGGTCTGGTGGGATCAAGGACCGGATGCGCGAGCCGGTTCTGGAGCGGCTGCACCGGGCGGAGCAGGCGAAGCTCGCGCCGCTGCGTCACCGCCATTTTCGCCATGCGTTCGCAGGAAGGGTGGTCACCTCCGCCGGCTCCTGGATGCAGATCACCGCCGCCGGGTGGCTCGTGTACGAGCTCACCGGGAACGCCGCCGCGGTGGGTGTGCTGGCGCTTCTCAACCGCGGGCCCGGGCTCTTCTCCATCTACAGCGGCATGCTCGTCGACCGCTTCGACGCGCGGCGCGTGGGCATGGTCCTGTACGGGGTCCAGATCGTTCCGGCCGTCCTGCTCGCGGTGATCGCCTGGGACCACGCGGCTGCGATCTGGCCGATCTACGTACTCGTCTTCATCGCCGGCGTGGGCACCGCGCTCAACACGGCGACGCTGCCGACGCTGGTCCCGCAGACGGTTCCCAGGGAGGAGCTCGCGGCCGCCAACGCGCTCAGCGGCATCGGGTTCTCGACCGCGTCGCTCGCGGGACCGCTGATCGGCGGTGCGCTGGTGGTGACGGTCGGTGCGGGCGCGTGCTTTCTCGCGAACGCGTTGTCATACGTGGCCCTCATCGCGCTGATGCTGAGCCTGCCGCCGGCGGCGCGGCGCGCCAAGGACGCCGGGCACGGCCTGCGGCCGGCCCTCGAGGCCGCGCACCGCGGCTCGACGCTGTCGATATTGCTGGGGGCGACCGCGGTGTTCGCGCTGCTGGTGGGCCCGATCCAGGAGCTCGCCCCGGTGATCGCGAGCCGTCAGGACGACAGCGCGCACGTCCTCGGCCTGATGCTCGCCGCGCTCGCGGCGGGCGGCATACTCGGGAATCTCCTGATCGGTTTCGACGAAGCGCCCATGGCGACCCGTCAGCGGCTGCTCGGAGCGGCGGGCCTCCTGGTGGCCGCCTCGATGGTCGCCCTGGCCTTCGCCGAGACGCTGTTCCTCTCGCTGCTCGCGATGTTCGGCGTCGGGATCATCTGGGAGGCCTCGTTCATCCAGCTGATGACCTGGCTCCAGGCGGACTCGCCGTCGGGCCTCTCGGGCCGCGAGGTGGGCCTCTTCTTCACCATCAACCTCGCCGGCCTCGCGTTCGGGGCGCTGGCCGTGGGCTTCGTCTTCGACCACATCGGCGTCACGGAAGGCCTGCTGTTGTGCGCCGCCGGGATGGTCGTCTGGGGAGTGAGGATGCTCCTCATCTCCCGAGAGGCTCCGCCTGGATTCGAACCAGGGACCTGACGATTTCAAGGTCAGTCGCCCGGCTACCGCCGGCGACGCGGCGTTCATCGCGTCGCTCGAGGAACTCGTTGTTCACTCGGTGGCGGAGCTGGGCTTCGCGGCGAGAGGTTCGGCGCTAGAGCGTGCTCGTCGTCTCGGGCGCGGCCGGCATCACGCCACTGCCCTCGGGTGCCGAGTGGCGAGCCTTGGGCTTACGATGCGGGTAGGCATCGGAGAGTCACTCCTCCGGTGTTCAGGCCCCTCGCGGCGTTCACAGCGCGGCGGGGGGCCGCTTTGCCCTCACGATCATGAGTCGTCTACGGCAGGTCGCCACGCGTCGCCAGAGGAGCGCGGGCCTACTCCCGCAGCCCCACGGCTTCGAGGGCCTGGGCGCTGGCCCGACAATAGGTTCGGACGAACTCAACCCTGGGAGGAATCGTGCCAGCAATGCCTATCCACCACGTCGACCTCGCTGTCGCCGATGTCGAGCGATCCCTCGCGTTCTACCACGCCCTTCTGGAGCCGCTCGGATGGACGAAGGAGCTTCGCTTCCCGACGTACCGAGGAACCGAGGAAGTCGTGTACCTGCACGAACCGACGACCCGCACGGGGCTTGGGCTACGCCCCGCCGACGAGGGTGAGTACCGCTACTACTCCGTAGGAATCGAGCACCTGGCCTTCGAGGTCGACGAGCGGGACGAGGTCGACGCCGCGTACGCGCGATGCCTCGCACAGAAGGCCAACATTCACTTTCCTCCCGAGGAAGATCGCGACATCGAGGACTACTACGCATTCTTCGTCTTCGATCCGGACGGGATTCGAGTTGAAGTCTTGTGGTGGCAGCGTGACGAGCCGGCTCGCTAGTGGCTTTCCCGTTACGTCGCTCTGAGTCGTTGCGAACTGTGAGCGAGAGCGTCGATTAGACCGCGCATTCGTGGCGCAACACATCTGCAACCGGGTGGTGCGAGGAACGCTCACCACGCCTACTGTCGAGGAGGGACGGCGGGGCCGGTTTCCTCAGAACTCCTCCTAGAGAGCGACGCACCGCAGACGCGACGCACCTTGAGTTTCCGGCTCCGTCACGTCCCCACGGGGTGGGGATGACCCCCGACCCGCTCGCGAAGGACCGCCGGGGTGGCCTGCAGCACGCGCCTGGGCCGACCAGGGCCAACCGCGCCTCCCGCCGAAGGAGGAACTGCTTCTGCTGTCGGAGGCTGCGCGAACCGGCAGCGTCGCGGCGATGAAGGAGCGGATGCGCCATCACCGCGCGAGCGCGGCAGCATGACGCCGCCAGCAGGTCCGATCTGTGGCAGCTAGGTCGGTACGGGCGTCGGCGCCGCTGTCCGAAGTCGCGAGGAGACGCTTTGCGCGCGGCCCAGGAGAGCCACCGCGCTGGCGAAGCACACAAGCCCGATAGGTCCGATCGGCGGCGGGTGCGAGACCACCATGAAGGACAGTCCGAGCAGGACCGTGGCGAGGAGTGGAGCGCCAACCTGACGGTAAGCGATGGCGGCCGCCAGGACGGCCACGATCCATGCGATCGCCCCGACGCTGCCCACGATGCCTGGGTCGCCGATGATCGCGTTGTCGCCAAGGCTCTGGATCGCGTCCGCCACGGCGGGCCGTTGACGCGCCGGCGCGTCGTTGGCGTGCTGGACGAGCGCCCCGATGGCGAGGCCGATCACGCTCTCCCAGGCGGCATAGAAAATTACGAATGGACCGATCGCGAGTCGGCTGATCGTCGCGGCTCTGCCCGGCAGGTCGCGGACCAGCAGGTAGAGCGCCAAGCCGATCAGACCGATGAAGACCAGCGTCCCGACGTGGACGATCTGGTAGGCCACCACGTCCTCGCGCAGGTCGGCGTAGACGTGGTTGGGGTCAACGTCCGGATGGAACCACAGCAACACCGCCCAGGCGAGCGGCACCACGATCGCAAAGGCGAGGAGTGGGCGGGTGAGCCGAACGGGCGAGTCCATGTGCCCTCCTTGGGCCAGGGGGATTTTCCACCCTACGCCCCTAATGGGGTCAGGTCCATCCCCTCGGTGGGCACGCGGGAACACGCACACATCACCGCTCGACAGCTTCGACGAACGTTCCAGGGTGCCAGCGATTTCGCGTTCAAGACCTACCCCCTGTCAGTCGTGGATGGTGTGTTGCCCAGGAGTTGCCCTCGTTTCTTCCAGCCGAGATTCACCGCGGATTCAGGTCAGGGCGCGCGAGCAGCATCACTGCTGCCAGACACAGCCCACCGAGCAGGAGATAGGGGGCGTGAGCCGCGTCGCGCAGCGCGCCGCCGAGTATCGCGCCGACCATTTGGGGTGGCGCCCAAGCAAGGAGGATGACCGCCCAGGCCACGCCGAGCCCGAGGGAGGTGGCCTCCACGGCATCGGTCACCAGCGTGGAGGCTGGCGCCGAGAGCCCAAAGAGCGAGACCTCCGCCACGATCAACACCCCTGCGAAGGCCCACGCCGAGCTGACGTACCCCAGGATGGTCACTGCCGCGGCACCCGCCGCGAGCGAATAGAGCATGGGGATGCGGTGACCCTGACGATCGGACCATCGTCCCGCTAGCGGATTGACCGCCATCACGAGAATCGCCGTCGCGATGTAAACGAGTGAGATTGGGCCCGTCGAGAGCCCCAGGTCGGACAGTCGCAGAGGCGCGAGGACCGACAGCGCTCCGAATGCCAGTGACTGCAACCCGAGCAGGAGCATTCCGATCATGACTCCTCGGTTGCGAAGAAGAGTGCGCTGGCGGACGTGCGGAGCTGGGGGGCGCACCCCGAGACCGGGCATCCAGGCGAAGGCAACCAGCAGGGCCCCGAAGCCGGCCGCAATCGAGGCGAAAGTCGGCAGCGCCCCCGCCGTCGTGACTACAACAGCGAGCGTCGGGCCGACGAGCGATCCAAGCATCGCCATCGAGTACGCCCGGCCAATTAGCTCGCCGCGTCCCCCGGACGGCTCACGGGCGACGAGCCAGCTGAACGTGCCGATCCAAGCGAGAGTGCTCCCAACACCCTGCAGCGCCCGCGTGAGAGCCAGCTCGCCGGGCGTGGACAGGATGCCGAACCAGGCACTCGCGGCGGCGAGCAACGCCAGACCGAGCAGCAGGGTCACCTTTGCGCCTATGACACCCGCGAGCCGCCCGGCGGGCAGCGCCGTGAACGCCGCGCCGGCGGGGAAGGCCGCGACCACCAGACCCGTCGCGGTGTTGGAGAGGTCGAATCGGTCCGCGTAGTGCGGCACCAGTGGCGTGAACGCGCCGAGCAACACTGTGTCCGCGGCGAGGACCAGCCCACAGAGCACGAAGAACAAGCGCGGGTACGGACCCCGCTGCTTGACGCGTGGTGGTGCCGAGGATACGCTGTTAATACGTATGACATCCTACTTCATACTCACGGAGTCGTGAAGAGGACCGCGGCGACTCGCGGGTTGGTGAGTGGGCGGCCTCGAGCTAGAAAGCTGCGAGCCAGCCGCCGTCAACCGGGACCGTCGCCCCGGTCATGAACGTGGCAGCGTCGGAAGCGAGGAACACGGCGAGGTTGGCTACGTCGCCTGGCAGCCCTACGCGAGGGACCGGTGCTCGCAATCTTGCGTGCTCGGCGACTTCAGGGGGATCGCTGTTGTCGGTCGGGATGCGACCGGGAGCGATTGCGTTCACGGTTATCCCGCTCTCGGCGAACTCCACGGCGAGCTGTCGAGTCATGGCCACGACGGCGCCCTTGATCGTGTTCGAAGTGAACGAGCCCGGCGAGCCGAGGAAGGCGACCTGCGAGGCGATGTTGATGATCCGCCCCCGCAACTCGGCGCGCTGCTCCTGGGCGAGCATCTGCCGCAGGGTGTGACGACAGCACAGGAACACCCCACGCAGGCCGACGTTCATCATCGCGTCCCAATCTTCCTCTCGCGTGTCGAGGACGGCCCCGTTGTGGGTGCCGTAGAACATCGCGTTATTGACGAGGACGTCGATCCGCCCAGTCCTACCCGCGGCCGCTTTGACGAGACGCTCCACGTCCTCCACGCAGGAGACGTCAGTCCTCAGAAAACAGCACTCGCCGTTCGCTGCGCGGATCATCTCGTCGGTCGCGGTGCCGCCCTCGCGCGGCTCGGGTTGGACGTCGGCGTTCACGACGAAGGCACCGTGACCGGCGAACGCGAGGGCCATGGCGCGACCGATGCCAGAACTGGCGCCCGTCACCACGATCGTCCTTCCAGCCAAGACCTCGCCCTCCGGGGCGGTCGCAACCTTGTCTAGCGAGCTCTTGGAGGTCCTGTGCAACACGTAGCGAACATTCCCTACCTGCCGATCATCTCACGGCCGCGCGTGGAGTGGCCGGGCGGCGCGCGCGTCGCGCTCTGGGTGGCGCCCAACATTGAGCATTACCAGTACCTGCCGCCTCACAATCCGCACATCAAGCCATGGCCGCGGCTCTCGAGCGCGCCTGACGTGCTCCATTACAGCTACTACGACTTCGGCAACCGGGTCGGCTTCTGGCGCCTCGCCGAGGTTCTCGATCACCACGGTGTGCGCCCGACTATCTCCTGCAACCTCGCGGTCCTCGACCACTACCCAGAGATCCGCGACGCGATCGTTTCGCGCGACTGGGCGATCATGAGCCACGGGATCTACAACACGAGCTACCTGTTCGGGCTCTCCGAGGACGAGGAGCGGGAGTGGTTCCGCGACAACGTCGAGACGGTCAAGCGGCACACCGGGAAGCAGCTGAAGGGCATGCTCGGTCCGGCCGGCAGCACGACTCCGAATACGATGCGCCTGATGGCGGAGGCCGGGCTCATCTACTCCGCCGACTGGCTGATCGACGACCAGCCGTTTCCGATCCTTACGGAGTCGGGGCCGCTGGTCGGAGTTCCGTATGCGGGTGATGTCAACGACGATTCCCTAATGGCAATGGGCTTCGGCGCGTCCGCCTTCGAAGCCGACTACTTCGTGCAGTTGTGTAAGGATCAGTTCGACGTCCTTTACGAGGAGGGCGCCGAGAGTGGCCGCGTGATGTGCGTATCGCTGCACGCGTACGTGATCGGTCAGGCGCACCGCATCGGCTACCTCGACGAGGCCCTCAGCTACATCCTCGGGCACGACGACGTCTGGCTAACGACCGCGGATCAGATCGCGGAGCACTACATCGCGAATCATCTCGAGGCCGCCGTGGCACACGAGCTGCCGCTGGGGGGCGAATGACCATGGCCACCGCAGAGCGCGAGCCCAGGCGCATGGACAACCCGTACACCGACTGGTCCCCGATCGTGGCGAGACCGGTGTTGCGCTGGCCCGGTGACGTCCCGGTCGCGATGTGCGTCGTCATCCACCTCGAGACCATGGAGCTCTTTCCCCCGCCCGGGACGATCGCTCCTCCGAGCGCGGTCGGCTACGGCCCCTACCCGAACGGATTCCAGATCTCACGGGTGGCGGCGCACGAGTACGGCAATCGGGTGGGGATCTTCCGGGTGATCGACGTGCTCGACCGCTATGGCATTCCGGCGACCGTCGCGATCGACGGTCAGCTGGCCCGCTCGAATCCTTTCCTGGTTGAGCAGTGCGCATCACGCGGCTGGGAGTTCATCGGTCACGGCATGACGTTCAACCGCATGATCACCGCGGAGATGGCGCAGGAGGACGAGCGGAAGTACCTCGCCGACTCGCTGGAGGCGGTGCAGGACGCCACGGGGATTTGGCCGGAAGGCTGGGTTGGCGCCGACTACGGCGAGTCGGAGCACACAGTGGAGCTGCTGGCGGCCCTGGGCGTTCGCTACGTATGCGACTGGGCCAACGACGAACAGCCGTACCGGATGAAGGTTCCCGCCGGATCGATGGTGGCGCTTCCAGCCGCAATCGACCTTGATCCTGTCTACACCCTCAGCACCCGCAGCATCTCCACGCAGCGCTGGGGCCGGATGATCACTGAGGGGTTCGAGCGGCTGGTGCAAGACGGTCGGATCAATGGCCGCGTGCTGGTGCTTCATTTGCAGCCATACCTCATCGGGCAGCCGTTCCGGATCAAGCACCTCGACGAGGCGATGAAGGCAGTCGCAGCAGGACCCGTCTGGAAGGCCACGGGCAAGGAGATCGTTGACTGGTACTTGAGCGGGCAGGCCGGGCTGGAGTGACTCCCGTGCGGATCGCCGTCGTCGGGCTCGGTGGCATTGGCGTGCGCCACGCGCGGATGGTGTCGGAGCTGGACGAGGCTCAGCTCGTCGCCGTCGCGGAGTCCGATCGCCTGCGCCGAGAAGTCGCCGAGCGCGAGTTCGGCGTCGTCGGTTACCCCGACTACGGTGAACTACTCGACTCGCAGCAGCTGGACGGGATCATCGTAAGCACGCCGCCCGGTGCGCACGCCGGCCCAACCGTCGGGGCGCTCGAGAGGGGCATAGCGGTGCTCGTGGAGAAGCCACTCGCCCGAACACGAGAGGACGCGGCATCAATCGTCGCGGCAGCGGAGCGGTGCGGCACGATCTGCGCAGTCGGCTATCAGTGGCGTGCGATCGACCTCCTCCCCGATGTGCGCGAGCTGCTTGGGGAGCAGGAGCCCGCGCTCGTGATCGGGGCTAGCCTCGGGCCAACACGGGCACGACCGTGGTTTCTCGACTACGCGGCCGGCGGTGGGATCCTGCTCGAGCTCGCCAGCCACGACATAGATCTTCACCGGGCGGTCTGTGGAGAGATCGTCGCGGTCCAGGCGGCGGCGAGCACAGTGCCGCTCGCACAGCACACTGACGGCCCGCAGCGGATCGTGAACGCGATGTCGCTCACGCTCCATTACGAGTCTGGCGGTATCGGTCTGAGCAATACCGCGTGGACTGGTGACGACACGCCAGAGGTCTACTTTCTGCAGATCGCGGCCACGGACGCCACGCTCCGCCTCGACCTCGACCCCGTGTTCACGCTCAGTGGTGTCTCGCGCGGTCGGCCGCTCGAGCCGCGCGCGGTCGGGCAGCACCCGTCGCGCCGCAACATGATCGGATTTCTCGAGGCGGTGCGCGCTGGTGGTGGTGAGGTGTTCTCAACGGCGCCGGACGCCGCGCGCGCGTTGACGGTCGCGCTTGCGTGTGAGGAGGCGCTCGAGTCCGGAGGCACGGTGGACGTCCCCGCATGAGCGCCCTCAGCGGCAAGACAATCGTTGTTACCGGCGCGAGTTCGGGGATCGGGCGCGCGATGGCTACCGCCTTCGCATCTCACGGGGCCAACGTTGTGATCGCCGACATCAGGCGAATACCTCGCGAGGGCGGCGAACCCACCGATAGCGTGATCGCCGCCGCAGGCGGCAGCGCGCTGCACGTGGAGACCGACGTGTCTGCGTGGAAGGACGTCGACCGCCTCGCGACGATCGCGCTGGAGCGCTTCGGCCGCGTGGACGTTCTCGTCAACAACGCGATCCTCACGGGGCCACACCAAAAGGGAATACTCGAGACGAGCGAGGGCGACTGGGACGCAATGATGGACGTGGGTCTGCGAGGGGTCTTCCTCTGCTCTAAGCGCTTCATCCAGGCGATGCTCGACCAACGGCCCGTGGGCGAAGCCCGCGGTCGGATCATCAACATGGCGTCGCAGGCAGGCTTCCTCGGAAGCCCCGGGACGTTTACCTACAACACCATCAAGGGAGGCGTCATCAACATGACGCGGCAGCTCGCGGTGGAGTATGCCCCGCACGGGATAGTGGTCAACGCGATCGCCCCCGGGAAGATCATGACCACTCCCCTCGACGAGCCAGAGACGCCCGAGACGCTTGCGTACGCCACGTTGAGGACTCCGTTTCCGCGCCTAGGTCAACCGGATGATGTGGCGGGCCTCGCCGTGTTTCTCGCCTCCGACGACTGCACCTATATGACCGGGACGATCGTGCCTGTGGATGGTGGCTGGCTGGCGGCTTTCTGAGTCCGGGGCGATAGGTTGACAATGCATCATACGTATGAGAGCTTATGTCACCGGAGTCAGTCGGAACGCTGAACATCCTCGACCTCAGTGCGCGCCTGGAGGGACTGAATGACCGAGCCCGACCCTGATCGGACACCGTTCGATATCGACTGGACGGGAGGGGGTGCTAACCGGCGGCGGTTCCTGGGGCTGACCGGACTCGGCATTCTCGGGGCGTCGGGCTTCCTCGCCGCCTGCGGCGACGACGACGACTCGAGCTCGAGCACCACGAGTAAGCCGGCGTCGATCGACGGCCAGTCCATTCGCTTCGTCAACTACACCGACTGGATCGGCAAGGGCCAGTACGAGGACTTCAAAGCCAAGCGCGGGGTGACGGTCAAGGAGATCCCCGTGAACGCGGAGCGGGTGGCCAAGATCTCGGCCGACCCGAGCGCCGCCGACATGGTGCTGCTCGACCTGCACCAGGCCGGTCAGCTCGACGCGGCCAACCTCCTTGCCGCGTGGAACCTCGACAGCGTGCCCAACTACGCGAACGTTGACCCCGCTTTCAAGGATGGCTTGGCGAGCGATAAGTCGGGCAAGGTCCTTGCGACCGACTACGGCAGGACCGGGATCATGTACCGCACCGACATGGTCGACGAGGACATCACTAAGTGGGCCGACCTGTGGGAGCTGTCCGATAAGTATTCGGGCAAGATCACGCTCCTCGACGCCGAGGTCGGCACGATCCCGGTCAGCCTGATCTCCCTCGGGTTCGATGGCAACAGCCGTAGCGAGGACGAGTGCAACCAGGCGGCCGACCGTCTGATCGACATCAAGCCGCATCTGCTCTCGCTGGTCACCGGGGACCAGGTTAAGCCGCTGCTCGACGGCTCAGCCGTGATCAGCGCAGTCGAGGACTGGGCAGGCGCGGGGGCGATCTCTGACAACCCAGACGTCCCGCTCAAGTGGGTTAACCCGGAGGCCACGACCGGCTATCTCGACTGCTGGGGGATCGTCAAGGACACCGACGTGCAGGCCGCGATCGAGGCCTTCGCGAATTACAGCTTCCAGCCTAAGGTGTACGCGAACTACTGCAACACGCTGTCGATCGCCTCGATCGTCCCGAAGGCCGAGCCGTACATCGACGAGAAGCTCAAGAGCAACCCGGTCACCTACCCCGCTGCGAACGTCTACGACACGGTTCAGTTCCAGGGCTACCTGGGCGAGGGCCAGCGGTACCACGACGAGGCGTGGGAGAAGTTCAAGTCGGCCTAGGAAGGCCCGGCGAGCCGCCGGTGCGGACTCCGCCCGCAGCCGGCCGCCTGCGTTCGCTGCGCACATCGAGCCGAGGACGCGGTCAACGGTCTCACCGCCGGCGTCGCGATCGCTTGGTTGATCCCGCTGTTCCTGATCCCGCTCGGGATCATGTTCCTCTACTCGTTCGTCGCGCAGGACTACATAACGGGGCAGTTCACCTACTCGCCGACCTTGTCCGCGTGGAACGAGCTCCTCGACAAGGTGTTCTTCGAGGCGCTCCTGCGGTCGATCGTTATTGCCACGATCGCGATGATCGGCTGCGCAATCGTGGGCTACCCGCTCGCGTACTTCGTGGCCCTCCACGCGGGCCGCTTCCAGAACATCGCGCTGCTGCTCATCATCGTGCCATTCTGGATGAGCTTCATCGTGCGCGCGTTCGCGTGGCTCGACATTCTCGGCGACCGCGGCTACCTGAACGAGGCCCTGACGTCGCTCGGGATCATCGACGAGCCGCTGCAGCTCGTGAACAACAGCACCGGGGTGATCATCGGCATCGTCTACGGCTACCTGCCGTTGATGGTGTTCCCGCTCTACGTATCGTTACAGCGGATCGACCGGCGCGTGCTCGAAGCCTCACGCGACCTTGGAGCCTCGGCCTTCTCGACGTTCCGCAAGGTGACCTTCCCGCTGGCACTGCCGGGCCTCATCGCCGGTTGCATCATCGTTTGGATCCCCGCCCTGGGTGAGTACGTCGTTCCCCAGATTCTCGGCGGCGCGAAGACGTACATGGTCGGGAACGTCATCGCCGCGAACTTCCAGCGCTTCACCTGGCCCGAGGGGTCCGCAGCAGCACTATCGCTGATGGTGCTTGCCTTCCTGTTTCTCGCGCTCGTGCGGCTGGTCGCAGGACGTGAGCGTGTGGGGGAGGCGTTCGACTAGTGATCGCAGGAAAACGCCCATGGCTGCTCTATGGGTACGCGTTCCTCGTGTACGTGTTCCTGTTCGCTCCGCTGGTGCTCGTCGTCGTGAACTCGTTCAACGACAACCCGTCGAGAACGGACTGGCGTGGATTCACGACGCGCTGGTACGAGCAGGCGTGGGGGAGCGAGTCGGCGCGCGAGGCGGCCCTCAACAGCATCATCATCGCGCTCATAGTGGCCGTGGTCGCATCCGTGCTCGGCACGGCCGGGGCACTCGCCCTGCGGCGGGCTAGGCGCTGGCAGCGCGGCTTCCTGCAAAGCACCACCTATGCGCGCATCGTGATCCCGGAGCTGGTCCTAGCGCTCGCGTTGTTGATCTTCATGGTGCGGATCGGCATCCCTCGCGGCTTCACCGGGATCATCATTGGCCACACCGTCTTCTCGAGCGCGTACGTGACTGTCATCGTCGGCCGCCCGCCTCGCCTCGCGCGATCCGGCGACGGAGGAGGCCGCTCGCGATCTCGGCGCGACGGGCTTACGCACTCTCTGGCGGGTCACGCTTCCCGAGATCCGCCCCGCGATCATCGCGGGTGCGCTCCTCTCCCTGACCTTCTCGCTCGACAACGTCGTCAGCTCCTTCTTCCTGCAGGGGTCGACGACCACGCTCCCGCTCGTGATCTTCGGCCTGATCCGATTTGAGGTCTCCCCGGTCGTCAACGCCCTCGGCACCTCGCTCATGGGTGCGACGCTCATCCTCATGATCCTGTTCCTTCTCGTCAGCTGGAGGTGGACGCTCGGTGCCGACCGGCGCACACGGAGATAGCTCCCCCCAAGACATGGCCGGCGAGAGCGTGGTCGACCTGGTCAGCGTGTGCAAGAGCTTCCGCGGCAAGATCGCGGTGGACGACCTCACCTTGTCCCTGAAGAGCGGTGAGTTCTTTTCGCTACTGGGGCCGAGCGGCTGCGGCAAGACCACGACGCTTCGCATGATCGGCGGATTCGAGATCCCCGACGCCGGCGATGTCCTGCTATTGGGGCGGCCCATGGGCAACGCGCCTCCGAACCGCCGGCCCGTCAACACCGTCTTCCAGAGTTATGCCCTATTCACCCACCTGACCGTCTACGACAACGTTGCTTTCGGCCTGAAGGAGGCGCGGCGGCCGCGCGGGGAGATCGGCGAAGCGGTAAGACAGGCGCTCGCGCTGGTGCGGCTGAGCGGCTACGAGACACGGCGTACGCGAGAGCTGAGCGGTGGCGAGCAGCAGCGCGTCGCCCTGGCGCGAGCGATCGTGAACGAGCCCGCGGTCCTGTTGCTCGACGAGCCGCTCGGAGCGCTCGATCTCAAGCTCCGCCGCGCGATGCAGACCGAGTTGAAGTCGATCCAGCGGCGCCTAGGGATCACCTTCCTCTATGTAACCCACGACCAGGAAGAAGCCCTGGTCATGTCGGACCGCATCGGCGTGATGGAGAAAGGGCGTCTCATGCAGGTTGGGAATCCGGAAGAGATATACGCGCGCCCGACCACTCCCTATGTCGCGGACTTCGTCGGAGAGGCGAACATGCTCGCTTGCGAGGTCATTGAGACAGGCGGAGGAACGGCGTCCGTCCGCCTGTCCGCAGGACCAGTGGCCGTCGGCCGAGGCGCCGAGCTTCAACCGAGTACGAAAGCCAAGATGGTCATCCGTCCAGAGAACGTCGACGTGGGCGAGGAGCTCGCCAAGGCTGACCGCAGCTCTTCGCGCGTGAGTCTGACCGGAACGGTTCTCGATGCGTTCTTCATCGGAAGCCACCACAGATTCGTGGTCCAGTTCGGTAACGAGGAGCGGATCGCCGTGCTCGTCCCGTCGCGGGCCACCGGCCGGCGCCCTGCGGTGGGGGACGACCTGATCGTCAGCTGGACCCAGGACGACTGTTGGGTCATTCCAGAGTGATGCCCCAGATGAGTGGAGGCCCAGAGTGACCAACACCCTTCGTGCCGCCTGCGTACAGGTCAACTCGAGTGCGGACAAGGAAGAGAACATCGAGACGACGGGGCAGCTGATCGCGCAAGCGGCCGCTGGCGGCGCCGACGTTGTGCTCCTGCCGGAAAAGTGGAACGCACGCGGCACTGCTGAGGTCACGTTCGCCAACGCGGAGCGGCTCGCCTCCGGCCGAACCGTCGAGGCCATGCGGGCCTGGGCGCGCCAGCACCGAATCACGCTGGTCGGCGGATCGATCTCCGAACTCCGGGAGGGGAAGGACAAGCCCTCGAACACGTCGCTCGTCTTCGCCCCCGACGGGGAGATCACGGCGCTCTACCGCAAGATTCACCTTTTCGACGTGGACGTTGACGGTCAGGCCCACCGCGAGTCGGACAGTGCCGAGCCGGGCGACGAGCCGGTGCTGTGCGAGATCCAGGGCTGGCAGGTCGGGCTCACGATCTGCTACGACCTCCGCTTCCCAGAGCTCTACCGCCTGCTCGCGGTGAAGGGCGCTGAGCTCCTCACGGTGCCGGCGGCATTCACCTCCTACACGGGCAAGGACCATTGGGAGCTATTACTTCGAGCGCGAGCAGTCGAGAACCAGTGCTACGTACTCGCGGCCGACGAGTGGGGCAGCCGCGGATCCGACGGGGGGTCAAGCTACGGTCGATCGATGATCGTCGACCCATGGGGTCTGGTCGTTGCGCAAGCGGGTGACGAGGACTGCGTGATCTGGGCCGACCTGGACCGATCGCGGCTCTCCGAAATCCGCACGAACCTGCCTTCCCTGCGTAACCGGCAGCCGCAAACCTATGAGCTGCCGGCGGGAATCTGATGCCCTCCGATTCTGCGGCTAGCAATCAGATAGCGTCGACAAGACTCCTTCCTGGATCGGACGAGGTCCGGCCGGACCCGACAAAGCTGAGCGATCGTGTCGCGGTCGACCTTGGAACGCGGATTGTGCGCGGGGAGCTTCGTTCAGACGAACGGCTACCCACCGAATCTGAGCTCGGTGAGGCGTTCGGCGTCAGCCGCAGCGTCATCCGCGATGCCGTTCGGACACTCTCGGCGTACGGCTTGGTCGAGGTACGCCAAGGCGTCGGGATGCTGGTCGCCAATCCGAGCGATACGGCAGCGTTCAGCGGGGCTTTGATCATCCAGCTGATGCGATCCGAGCTCACCGTCGGCGATGTGTTCGAGGCGCGTGCGACGATCGAGATCGAGTTGGCAGCGCTCGCGGCGGCACGGAGTGCAGAGAGTGACTGGGAGGCACTCGAGACGAACCTTGACGACTTCATTGCGGCCGTCGAGGAGCGCGACTGGGAGCGCGCCGAGATGTGCCACCTCGCGTTTCACGTTTCGATGCTTCGCGCGGCAGGACTCCCTGCGCTCGAGATCCTGCTCAAGCCGTTGCAAGAGATCATCATGCTCAGTTCGCTGCCTCCGTCGATGGAGGGGAAGAAGCTGGCCGAGGTCTGGAACCTCGACGATGCCCGTCGGCACCGGCCGATTCTGGACGCTG
This sequence comes from uncultured Thermoleophilaceae bacterium, assembly GCA_963808775.1. GTDB lineage: Bacteria > Actinomycetota > Thermoleophilia > Solirubrobacterales > Thermoleophilaceae > JACVRW01. The sequence continues at coordinate 144,532 of CAWEGR010000003.1, read as the reverse complement.
TCCGCGTCCGAGATGAGGCCGCTGCCCGCGCGGCGATGAGGGACCACTTTCGTTTGGACGCCAGTCCGCGGCATGCCGAGCGCAAGGCCGCGCGTTTTCGCGACTCTCAGGTCGTTCAGGCGCTGTTTGCGCAGATTCTGCGCAGCGAGTCGCGCACCGCCGACAGCTCCTAGGAGGAGGTGTCCCCGTCTGACGAATGACCCTTGTGGCGTCAGAGGATAAGTTGTATGATCTATTATCTCTGCGTCAGCGACCTTCCCGCGTGGATAGGGGGATTCCAGAAGATGAGAGAGGCGATCGGACGGACGGATGGCGACCGGTTCTCGACCAGCGCCATCATCGCCAACGGGCTGGTCTTTACCACCGGCAACATCGGTTTGGATCCCGAGACCGGCGAGCTTCCGCCGGATGTCGAGACCCAGACCAAGTACACCCTTCTCACCCTGACCAAGGTTCTCGAGAGAGCCGGAACGGACCTATCGAAGCTGATCAAGGTGAACGTCTACCTGGACGACATCGACGCGGAGTTCGACCGCATGAGCAGCACCTACGACGAGTACTTCCGTGAGAACGGGATCAGTGAGCCTCCGGCCAGGACCACCATTGGAGCGCGCCTCCCCTGGTCCAAGGTCGAGATGGACATGGTCGCCCTCGCCTGAGGAGTGACATCAACCGGGACAGGAGGCGACGTGGCAGAGCGCATCGCGATCGGCGTGGACGAGAAGGAGCCCTACTCCAAGGCGATCAAGGCGGGCGGGTTCGTCCACGTGAAGAGCCAGATCGGGACCGAGCCAGATACGGGTGACATCCCGAGCGACATCGCTGATCAGACCCGTCTCGCGCTAGGGAACATCGTGAGGGCCTTACAGGCGGCTGGGACCGACGCCGCGTCGCTCATCAAGATCCACGTCTACCTCTCGGACATCGACGCCGACTTCGATGCCATGCATGCCGCATACCTGGGCTTCTTCGACGAGCTTGGGGTTCGCGAGGGCCCGGCCCGCACTACGGTCGGCGTACCGCTTTCCTGGCCGGAGCTACGGGTTCAGATAGACGCCGTCGCGGCCGAGTAGCCCCGTGCCGACGCCCGTCCACGCCAAGGCCTACTTGGAGCTGATGCGCGCGCAGCTCGATGGGCGGCGTGCGCAGGCGCACGTACGCGCGCTCGGGGAGTTCTATCGTTCGCCGGGATCGTCGGGGTACATCGCCGCGATCGATTACGTCGCCGACACGTTGGCGCAGGCCGGGGTCGAGCATGAGCTGTTCGAGCTTCCACTCGACGGGACCGAGATCCTCGGAGAGCGGACGCCACAGGCGTGGGACCCTGCGTCCGGCAGCCTGGATCTCGTGGCCCCGACGGAGCAGAGGCTCGTCACCTGGGACGACTGTCCGTCGTGTGTCCCGTGGTGGTGTCCTCCGACGCCCTCGGGAGGCGTCGAGTTGGAGGTCGTCGACGTCGGAACGGGCGAGAGCGATGCGGACTACGCCGGACGGGACGTTGCTGGCAAGGCTGCGCTGATCCACGACGCCCGCGAGAACTTCGCCTGGTACGACATCGCCGCGCGGGCAGCTCGCCTCGGAGCCAGCGGGATCATCACGAACTATCTGCTGTACCAGTACGAGCCCTGGAGGACGCGCGAATCGGTGCCCGAAGCGGTCCAGCAGCTCCGACTGCCCTCTAGGGCGGACGGCAACCCGTGGACCTTCACCGTCTCAGAGCCCGCGTTCGAGCATGTGCTGAAGGCGCTCGCGGACGGCGCCGAGCCGGTCCGCGTACGTTTCCAGGTCGACGCGAGCACCTTCGATGGGCGCTCCCCCTATGTAGTCGCCCGCATCCCCGGTGAGCGCGGTCCGGATGGTGCAATCGCGTTCGTGGCCCACGTGACCGCCGCCACCAAGCCCGGCGCGAACTGCGCATCGGGCGTGGCGCTGATGCTGGAGATGGCCGCCGAGATCAAAGGGCTCGTGGACCGCGGTGAGATCCGGAAGCCACAACGGCCGATCGTTTTCATCTTCGGCAACGAGGGCCTGGCGAGCACTCATTGGTTCAGCCAAGCGCCGGAGGCCGCGCGGCTCATGGCGGCGATCGCATTCTGCAGCGTGGGACACGACCAGGCCGCCACTCGGTCGTCATTGATCATGTCTCGTTCGCCAGGGTCGCTGCCCACCTTCATGAACGACCTCCTCGAAGGGCTCATGGAGCAGTCGCCTAAGGAGGCCCCATGGGTGTACCGCGAGGGAAGTCGGGATATCTCGCTCGTCCACACGACCGTGCTGCCTTACACACCCTGGAGCGACAACGCGACCTGGACAAAGCTCGGCGTTCCGGGGCTGCTGTTCATGTCGCTCCCCGATCGCTACTTCCACACCCAGCTGCTGACCCCGGACAAGACTGACCCTGCGGTGTTCGAGCGGTGCGGGGAGGTCAACGGAGCGGCGGCGATGCTCGCGGCCACCGCCGGCTGGCCTGAGGCCGCAGGGATCATGCAGGAGGTCGCTCGTCGCAGCACCCTGCGGCTGTCACGAGTGCTGGGCGAGGCCATGCAGGCCGAGGACCAAGATGATGCGGCCGCGCTAATCGACGAGATCGCCTGGGCGGCCGAGCGGGACGTAAGGACTCTTCGGTCCGTTCTTGCCCTCGTGCCTGCGGAGGACATTCCCGCCCGCGAAGAGGCCGAGGCATTGGTAGCGCGGCTGGCCCGCGAGATCGATGCCCTCGTCAGCGAGGCCGCAACGCTCGGCTCCGCGACCCCGCCAGTTGACGCCGACCCGAGCGGAAGTCTCATTCCCACTCGACGCGATCACAAGATCCCCCACGGCATCGCCGGTCTCACCTATGACGACACCGTCAGCCTCGTGGGTGAGATGTCAGTCGTCGATGCCTCGGTCGGACAGGAGACGCTCCAGGTGATAGTCGACGAGCTCTGGAACCTCAGCGGCGGCGAGCGCGACCTCGCGGAAATCACCCGATCGATCGGTCACGAGTTCTCGTTGCGGCTCAGCACCGCGCACGTTCACCGCCTGGCCGACGGCATGCGCCAGGCCGGCTACCTCGAGTTAGCGCCGAGGTGACCCGTACTACTTTCAAGGAGGCCTGAGGTGTCGCACACCGAGATCTACGAGTACCTCGAGCGCAACCACGACGACCACGTCGCCCGGCTGCAGGACCTGATCCGGCAGCCGAGCGTGAGCACGGAGCCAAATGGAGGAGTCCCGGAGTACGCGCAGCTCCTCGCCGAGCACTTCAAGGCGATCGGCTGCCATGAGGCTCACGTCGTGGACACCGGCGACGACTGGCCAGGGGTCTGGGCCTACTACGACGCCGGCGCGGACGTGACGATCGCCTCCTACGCGTACTTCGACACCTACGGGATCGATGATTCTCAATGGACCCTGCCGCCGTACGATGCTGCTATCTCAAGCATCGACGGCCATTCCCGCGCCGTCGCCGGCCGCGGCGCAGCGACCAAGGCTCCGCTCGCGATCTGGATGAACGCGATCCAGGCGGCTGCGGAATCGGGGACCGGCTTGCCGGTCAACGTGCTCTTCTTGATCGAAGGGGCCGAGATGCTCGGCAGCCCCAACTTCTCGCGAATCATCGAAGCAGCAGGCGAGTACGTCGACCAGGTTGATGCCGTGGTGTCTCCGCGCGCGGGCGAGGGCCTCGACACCCAGGAGATCGCGCTGGTTCTCGGGTACAAGAATATGGTCACCTTTGACCTCGAATGCGATGGAGCCTCGCTGGGGCGCGGGCCGAAGAACGGCACGATTTACGGCAACGGCAAGAGCGTGATCGACAGCCCGACCCATCGCCTCGTCAAGGCCCTTGCGACGCTGTTCTCGGACGACGGCAACGCGATCGAGATCGACGGCCTCACACACGTGAACGACGAGCGGGTCGCTCTGGATGAGACGGACCGCAATCTCGTCCAGGGGCTGATTGCACGTCGCGACGAGACCGCCTGGAGCTCCTTCCTGCCGGTTACCGGGGGCGTCGAGCGGTTCATGGGCGATCTCGACGGTCACGACCTGTTGTTCGAGTATCTGTACGGTCCTTCGATCAACATCAGCGAGATCCGGACCGCGGGCGTCGGCGACCCGGTGCGCCTCACCATGCTCTTGCCGGGTGCCGCGCGCGCGAGCGTGGAGCTGCGGATGGTCACGGATCTCGATGCCGAGCAGATCATCGAGCACGTCCGGGCCCACCTGGATAAGCGCGGCTTTAGCGACGTCAGGCTGATTCCACAGGGGCTCTGGGACGGTCACAGGCAGACCCCGGACAGCGCAGTCGTCAAGGCATTTGTCGACACGCTCGAGCAGCACGGCCGAGTGCCGGTTCTGTGGCCGATTCAGCCCTTCGGCGGGCCGTGGGCTCACCTCGCGAACAGCCTGGACGTGCCGGCTCTAGGAGGTGGCGCGCTCGGCTACGGAGCCAGGGGTGGAGGATCGGCCGATGAGTATTTCGTGATCGAAAGCGACGGGCGGGTGGCCGGAATGCTTGAGGCGGAGCGCTTTTGCGTCGACCTCCTGTTCCGCTTTGCGGATCTCGCCCGCGGCGGCAACGGGGCCTCACCCTCATGAGCGCGTCAGATCCGGTCCGGGTCGGGATCGTCGGAGCGGGCAAGAACACGCGTGAGCGCCACATTCCTAACCTGCAGGCGATCGAAGGCGTCGAAATCGTCAGCGTTGCCAACCGGAGCCGAAGCTCGTCGGAGGCGGTTGCGAGCGAGTTCGGCATCCCCAACGTGGTTGAGCTCTGGACCGACGTGGTGTCCGACGACGCCGTGGACGCGATCGTGATTGGAACGTGGCCCAACATGCACGCGCCGGTCACGCTCGCCGCGCTCGAGCACGACAAGCACGTGCTGTGTGAAGCCCGCCTAGCGATGGACGTGGCGCAGGCCCATCGGATGAGAGACGCCGCCGGCGCGAAGCCAGGGCTCGTGGCGCAGGTGGTCCCCCCGCCGCTGACGCTACGTGTCGATGCGACGGTCCGGAAGATGATCGACGCTGGCTTCCTAGGACAGTTGGTCGCCGTGGACGCCCGCATCGGTGGAGGTTTTCTCGATACTTCGGGGGAGTTCAGCTGGCGCCATGACTTCGACCGCTCCGGCTACAACACGATGTTCCTCGGTGTGCTCTACGAGTGCGTCATGCGTTGGGCCGGCTACGCCACCAGCGTGATTGCGATGAGCCGCACCTTCGTCTCCTCCCGGCGCGACAGCGCCGGGGTCGTCCGTCCTGTCCGGGTCCCGGACCATCTCGACGTCGTGGCGCAGCTCAGCAGTGGCGCGCAATGTCACCTCCACGTCTCCGAGGTCACGGGCCTACGCACCGGCGCCGAGATCTGGCTCTTCGGCAGCGAGGGGACGATCCGCTTCACCGCGGGGGACTTGTTCGCCGGCCGCCCTGGAGACGAGGCACTCGAGCCGGTCGTCATCGATTCTGCCGAGGAGGGTGGCTGGCGTGTCGAGGAGGAGTTCATAACCGCGATTCGCGGCGAAGGCGAGATCGAGTTGACCACCTTCGACGAGGGCGTTAAGTACATGGAGCTCACCGAGGCCGTCGCTCGCAGCGCGTCAACCGGGCAGCGCGTAGCGCTGCCCCTCTGAACGAGAGGACTCGACGTGGCGAAGCCCGTAGTCTTTCTTACCCCCGGGCAGCTGGAAACGGCGGACTGGGAGCCGTTCGCCGACGGTCCCGCCGGCGTCTGGGAAAAGGTACTGGCCCTCGACGAAGAGACGGGGAGCTACACACGCCTGATCAAGGCAGACCCGGACATCGAAATCGGCCAGGTACGAGTCCACGACTTCTGGGAAGAGAGCTACATCCTGGAGGGCTCCTTCGAGGAGAACGGCACGGTCTACGGACCCGGCACGTTCGTCTGCAATCCGCCAGGGTACGAGCACGGCCCCTACACCACATCGACAGGGTGGGTCGCGCTCGAATGGGTCTACTACGACCATTAGCGCGCGAGGAGTACGAGTTCGCCTGACCGATTCGATCATTCGTCTCGGCGAAGACGAGCCGTTCCGGTATGTCGACCAGGGCGAGGGCGATCCAATTCTCTTCCTGCCCGGCTGGACCCACAGCCTCGACGTATTCCACTATCAACTGGATGAGTTCGCGCAGACGGGTCGTGCCTTAGCTCTGGACCCGCGCTGTCACGGCGGCTCGGTTCAAACGGTCGGCAACAACACTTACGCCCAGCAGGGCCTCGACCTCAGGAGCTTTATCGAAGCCCTGAATCTCGACGGGCTCGTGCTGGTCGCCTGGTCGAATGCCATCCACTCGGCCTACGAGTACTTCGCCTCCGCAGGTACGGACCGGGTGCGTGGCCTCGTGGCGATCGATCAAACGCCAAAGCCCCTCGCCATGGACGAAGCCGACGACTGGTTCGAGGGTGCCGAGTCCTACTACCTGGGCACATGGATCGGGCAGTTCCTCCACGACCGGTCTGCCCTGGCCACGACCACTGCCCGCAACATGGTCGCTCGGGCCCTCTCGCGGGACGAGCTCGAGTGGCTTCTCGCTATGCATGAACGAACACCCGATCACGCGGCCGTTCAGCTGACGGTCTCGGGGATGCTCTCCGACCACCGAGCTCTCGTCCGCCGACTGAGCGAGAGCCTCTCGATGGTCACATTTCTCAGACCCGACTGGCATGAGATGGCCGTCCGATGGATCGAGCACAACGCACCGGCGATCGTCGTCCGTTCGATGCCGTCCCACGCCGGGTTCTGGGAGGAGCCCGAAGCGTTCAATGCCCAGCTCAGAGCGTGGATAGAGACGCTGCCGAGCAAGTGAAGTAAGGATCAGGGCGCCCGGCTCAACCTGGCGAATGGGTGTTCGCTCCTGCGTTCAGGCTCTTCCGCCGGCCTAGGCCCCCTTCGCCCTGATTCGCGGTTAGTCCCGCGCTCGGGTTGATCCCAAATTTCAGACGGCTTGCCGCCGGAGAGGTGGTCCGGGGAGTGAGGATGCTCCTCATCTCCCGAGTAGCTCCGCCTGGATTCGAACCAGGGACCTCACGATTATGAGTCGTGCGCTCTAACCGCTGAGCTACGGAGCCGGGGATGGGGGAGTTTAGAGGCGCCTTGCCCGGGCCTGTGGCGCATTGCGAAGAGCTGGGATAGGTTCGGCGGACCCCCTACCGGCCCTGAAGGGACTCGCCCATGCTGTCGAAGCTCCGCCCTCGCTCTGACCTATGCGAACGTCGTGTCGAGCGTCTGCCTGTTCATCCTCCTCGGCGGCACGGCCTTCGCGGCCGCCAAGGCGATCACCGGCAAGGAGGTCAAGAACGGGTCGCTGTCCGGTAAGGACGTCAGGAACAGCTCGCTGACGGGTCTCGACGTCAAGAACGAGTCGCTCAGCCCAGACGACTTCAGCGGCTCCGTCCAGGGGCCCAAGGGCGACACCGGGCCTCCCGGCCCCAAGGGCGACACGGGAACCGTCAACACGTCGAACTTCTACGACAAGGCGCAGACCGACGCGCGCGTCCGGAGCAATCGTGTTCTTCCGGGAGCCGGGCGAGTACACGTTCACGGTCCCCGTGGGCGTGACCAGCATCCTCGCGGAGGTCCGCGGCGGCTGGTGGCGGCGGAAGCTGGGTGGTCGCGGGCGGGGGCGGGGGACAGGGCGGGCACGCTCGCGCCCAGATTCCTGCCAACCCCGGCCAGACGTGGACGATCATCGTGGGCGGGGGCGGGGCCGCCGGTACGCAGCCATCCGTCAACGGAGAGCCGGGTGGCGGGAGCTCGATCTCCAACGGCGCGACGCTCCTGCTGGCGGGGGCCGGTGGAGCGGGCGGCACCGACTCGCAGGGTGGTGGGGGTGGCGAGCCAAACGTCACCGAGCACACGGTGGGCTTGGACGCCGCGGAGGGCACCGACGGATCGACCTCCGGCCCCATCCACTTCGGGGGAGGACGTCCAGGGTTCTTCGGATCGGGATCGCAATCCAACGATCACACCTTCCGGGCAGCGGCGGGTACGTCATGCTGCACCTGATGCGCTAGGACGGCCGGCGCGCAGGGACAGCAGGTCGAGTGCGGCGGCGATCCCGCCGCACAGGAGCAGCGGCACGAGCGGGACGAGGAAGCGCACCAGCGGGTTCACCGTCGCCGCGCTGCCGAGCAGGATCGCGATCGCCATGCCGCCGAGCAGGAACGTCTCGCGCCGGCGCTCGAGCCGGCGGCGCAGCGGCGTGACGCAGAGCAGCGTCGCCAGCCGCCACGAGGAGCGCGAGCGCTCCCATCAGCCAGCGCGGCGTGTGGAGCCAGTCCTGGTAGGCCAAGAGCGCCCCGGACGGCCAGCGCACCCGCGGCTCGTAGCCCGGCTCGTACTCGTCGCGCACCGCCTCGTTGACGGGCTCGACATCCACGCCGTCGCACTCCTCGCACGGGAGCGGCGCGCCGCCTGAGCCCGCCTCCGGCAGGCGGACGCTCACGTCGACGCCGCGCGCCCCGGGCGTGAATGGCGCCGTGAGGTCGCGCAGCACGAGGTCCGCGAACGCCCACGGGTGCTCGCGGATGATCGCCAGCGCGTACTCGCGCAGCATGCGGTTGTCCTCGATCTGCTGCTCGCCGCTGCGCCCGTGCCCCACGAGCTGCTTGGCCGGCGACTCGGTGTTGAAGAGGTAGAACTCGGCGTCGCGGGTGCGCTCCGTCCTCCGGCTGGCAGAGGATCTCGGCTCGCTCGGGGATGTCCGCTCCGTCGCAGTCCGCGATCGCGCCGGTCTTCGCGTACAGGAACCAGCCGTCCATCTCGGTCAGGCTGAACGTGCCCGGGTTGGCAGGCCGGGTGGGATCGCCGCGCGCGTGCAGCGCCGCGTAGCCGCAGACGACGAGGACGAGTGCCGCGAGCGCCACCGCCGCCGGCCGCAGCCCGTGCCTGCGCCAGGCGAGGTAGCCGAGCCAGACCGGCACGGCGAACAGCCCGGCCGTGCGCATCGTCACCGCGAGCCCGAGCAGCGCGCCGCTCGCGCCGAGCGCGAGCGCGCCGTTTCCGGCGATCACGAGGAAGGCCGCCGCGAGCAGCGTCAGCCCGAAGAACGCCTCCGTCATCAGGTGCTGCTCGAGCGTGACCGCGTACACGTCGAGCAGGATCACGGCGGCGGCGAGCGTCGCGAGCCAGCGCCGCGCGCCGAGGCGCAGCAGCAGCGCGTAGGCGAGCACACCGCTCGCGAGGCCCGCCAGGTGCTGCACGGTCGTGACCACCGCGAGGCTGCGCCCGAACACGAACAGCACGTCGAGCACGAGCGGGTAGCCGCTCGGGCGCTCGGGCGCGAAGCCGACGGGGTCGGCGCGCAGCGCCAGGTCGAGGTAGGACCAGGAGTCGTTGAAGAAGAGCGCGGGCCCGTAGGCGACGGCGACCGCCAGGCGCAGGATGGCTCCCGCCGCCAGCACGGCCAGCAGTGGAGCGTGCTCGCGCGCCAGTCGCACCGGATCAGCCTAAGCGCGCCACCCGGCGCCGGGACGGGCAGGGTCGCGGGGCGGGGCGCCGAACCTCCTCGGGATGGACGATTTCGAGGTCTGGCGAATCATCCTGCTGTGGCTGTGGGCCTTCGGCCTCGCCGGCATCGAGCTCGAGATCGAGGGCGGCTACGGCTGGGCCGAGCGGCTGCCCACCTGGTACTACAAGCGCGGCCGCTTCGGGCGCGCGTACGGGATCGCCATGGGATCGCGGCCGCTGACCGGATACCACGTGTACGCCTTCACGATCCCGCTGCTGCTCCTGCATCTGCCGTTCGTGTTCGGGGTCGACTGGACGATCGAGGGCGAGCTGCTCGCGATCGGGACCTACTTCGCGCTCGCCGTCTACTGGGATTACATGTGGTTCGTCTTGAACCCCGCCTACACGGTGAAGCGCTTCCAGAAGGGCAACGTCTGGTGGTTCGAGGTGCCCTGGCTGTGGCGCTTCCCGCGCGACTACTACACGGGCGTCGGCCTCTCGATCGTGCTGGTCGGCATCGCGGCGCTGTCGGCCGACAGCGCATCGATCCTCTACGAGCACCTCTGGATGCTCGCGGGCGTGACGGTCCTGACCGGCCTGCTCGTGCTCGCCGCGCCCTGGTACCACCGCTGGTACCGCCACATGCGCAGGGCCGGCGCCGACGACCGGCCCGCGACCCGCACGTATCCGCCGCCCGCTCCCGGCGAGGCCTGGGCCGGCGGCGAGCCTGACCTGACGCCGCTCGAGAGATGAGCCGGCCCCCGCTCCTGATGGCGGTGCCGAACGTCAGCGAGGGGCGTGACCTCGAGACGCTCGCCGCCATCGAGCGGTCCGTGGCCCCGGCGCTGTTCCTCGACCTGCACGCGGACCCGGACCACGACCGCGCGGTGTTCACGCTCGCGGGCAGGCAGGGGGAGCTCGCGGCCGGGCTGCTCGGGCTCGCGCGCTCCGCCGTCGCGCGCATCGACATCACGGCGCACACCGGCATCCATCCGCACGTGGGCGCGCTCGACGTGATGCCGGTCGTCTACCTCGACGAGGAGCGCCGCGGCGCCGCCTGCGCGGAGGCTCTCACCGCGGCCGCGCTCGTGGGGGAGGAGCTCGGCGTGCCGGTCTTCCTCTACGGCGAGCTCGCCACGCGGCCCGACCACGCCGAGCGCGCCTCCATCCGCCGCGGCGGCCCGAAGGAGCTGGCGCGGCGCATGCGCTCGGGCGAGCTCGTGCCCGACTACGGACCGCCTGAGGCGCACCCGACGGCGGGCGCGCTGCTCGCCGGGGCCAGGCCGCCGCTGATCGCCTTCAACGTGGACCTCGAGACGGACGACCTCGAGCTGGCGCGCCAGATCGCGGCGTCGCTGCGTGAGTCGGGCGGGGGGCTGCCGGGCGTGCGCGCGCTCGGCCTCTACCTCGAGGATCGCCACCGCGCGCAGGTCTCCACGAACGTGCACGACCACCGCGCGGTTCCGCTGCGGAAGATCGTCGAGTTCGTGCGCGAACGGGCGCCGATCGCCGAGGCGGAGCTGATCGGGATCGCGCCGCGGGAGGCCTTCCGGGACTTCCCGGCGGACGTGCCGCTGCGCGCCTTCGATCCGGAGCGGCACCTGATCGAAGAGGTGCTCGCCGCGATCGAGTAACTTCGACTGCCCCCCATGGCCCAGACGAAGCGCAAGCGCACCCGCAAGCACCGCGGGACCCCGGCCGGAACGATCGAGCGAGCCGGCCGCACGGGCCGGCCGCAGACACGCCAGGAGGCGCAGCAGATCGCGCGCCAGCGGCGTGAGGACCGGCTCACGAAGCCGCCGACGTGGAAGAGCTCGATCAACCGCGCCGCGATCGCCGCGGCCGTGTTCGGCGTGCTCGTGATCGTCGCGTTCAAGCGCGACATCGCGGCGGGCGTCGCGCTCGCCGCGTTCATGTTCCTGCTCTACATCCCGCTCGGCTACGTCACGGACGTCGCGCTCTACCGCTGGCGGATGAAGCGCAAGGCGCAGGGGCGGTAAACGCCGTGGACGTGCGGATGTTCACGGTCGGGCCTGTGGCCGAGAACACGTTCATCGTCCGCCACGACGGGAGCGACCGCGCCCTGATCGTCGACCCGGGCGACGAGCCCGAGACGCTCTTGAAGGCGATCGACGCTCTCGAGGTCTCGCTCGACGGCATCCTGCTCACGCACACCCACTTCGACCACGTCGGGGCCGTCGCGCCCGTGGCCCGGGCGACCGGCGCGGAGGTCTGGGTGCCCGAGCTCGAGAAGATGGTGCTGGCCGACATCATGAGCTACGTGCCCTGGCCCGGCTTCGGCCCGTTCGAGTCCTACGACGCCGAGCACACGCTGAGCGGCGGCGAGCGGCTCGAGCTCGCGGGCTTCGAGATCGACGTCCTGTTCACGCCGGGCCACAGCCCGGGTCACGTGAGCTTCCACATCCCCGACGAGGCGGCGGTCTTCTCGGGTGACGTCCTGTTCCAGGGCTCGATCGGCCGCACCGACCTGCCGTTCGGCGACCACGACACCCTGATGCGCTCGATCGCGAGCCTCGTCGAGACGCTGCCCGAGGACACGCGGGTGTACCCGGGCCACATGGGGATCACGACGCTCGGCCAGGAGCGGGCGACGAACCCCTTCCTCGCCGAGCTCCCGGCCCGGTGAGCGCGAAGCCGAAGGCGCCGCGCGGCACGCGCGACGTGCTGCCGGACGAGGGCCGCCGCCGGCGCCATCTGTTCAACATCTGCCAGGCGCTCCTCCCGGCGAGCGGCTTCGACTACGTCGAGACGCCGGTCTTCGAGGACACGGCGCTGTTCGCCCGCGGCGTGGGGGAGTCCACGGACATCGTCCAGAAGGAGATGTTCACGTTCGAGGACCAGGGCGGGCGCTCGCTGACCCTGCGGCCGGAGGCCACGGCCGGCATCTGCCGCGCCTACATCGAGCACGGCATGCACAAGCGCCCGCAGCCCGTGCGGGTCTGGTGCTCGGGCCCGTTCTTCCGCCACGAGGCGCCCCAGGCCGGGCGCTTTCGCCAGTTCGCGCAGATCGACGCCGAGACGCTCGGGACGGACGACCCGGCGGCGGACGCGGAGCTGATCGTGCTGCTCGCGGAGCTGCTCGACCAGGCGAAGTGCCGCGGCCTGCGCCTGCGGCTGTCGAGCCTCGGCTCCCTCGAGACGCGCCGCGCCTACCTCGACGAGCTGCGCGCGCATCTGCACGCGCACGAGTCCGAGCTCGCGCCGCAGGTGCGCGAGCGCATCGACCTGAATCCGCTGCGCGCGTTCGACTCGGACGACGAGGGCACCCGGGGAGTGATGGCCACCGCCCCGAAGCTGCTCGACCAGCTCGCCGACGAGGACGCGCAGCACTTCGCGGCGGTGCGCGCGCTGCTCGACGCCGCGGGGATCGAGTACGAGCTCGACCCGGCGCTCGTGCGCGGCCTCGACTACTACACGCGCACGGTGTTCGAGTTCACGAGCGACGCGCTCGGCGCCCAGTCGGGCGTGGCGGGCGGCGGCCGCTACGACGGCCTGATCGAGCTGCTCGGCGGGCCGCCGACCCCGGCCGTCGGCTGGGCCGCGGGCATCGAGCGCATCCTGCTGGCGCAGGACCCCGAGCTGACGGAGCACTGGGAGGCTCCGGAGCGTCCGCGCGTGTATGTGGCGCTCCCGGACCCCGCCGCGCGCACGCACGCGTTCGCGCTGCTCGGCGAGCTGCGGCGTGCGATGGTGTCGGCCGAGATGGAGCAGGCGGGACGCTCGCTGAAGGGCCAGCTTCGCCAGGCCGACCGCGCCGGCGCGCGCTTCGTCGCGATCGTCGACGCCGACGGCGGGGTGGAGCTCAAGGACATGAAGAGCGGCGAGCAGCGCCCGGTGGGCGGCGCGGAGGAGATCGCGCGCGCGGCCGACCCGGAGGTGTCGGGCTGGTGAGGGCCCCGCGCCCGAACCGCTACCGGAGCCACTGGGCCGGCGAGCTGCGCGCCGGCGACGTGGACGACGAGCTGCGGGTCGCCGGCTGGGTCCACCGCCGCCGCGACCACGGCGGCCTGATCTTCATCGACCTGCGCGACCGCACCGGGCTGCTCCAGCTCGTCTTCCGGCCCGAGGAGGCGCCGGAGGCCCATGCCGCCGCGGGGTCGCTGCGCGCCGAGGACGTGCTGAGCGCCGCGGGCCGGCTCGTGCGCCGCGACGAGAGCTGCGGTGAACCCCGAGCTGCCGACCGGCGAGGTCGAGCTCGTGGTCGGCGAGTTCGAGCTGCTCGCCGACGCCGAGACGCCGCCGTTCCAGATCGACGAGGACGACCCGGTGGGGGAGGAGCTGCGGCTCCGCTACCGCTACCTCGACCTCCGCAAGGAGGCGATGCGCGACCGGATGGTGCTTCGCCACGACGTGGTCAAGGCGATCCGCGACGGGCTCTCCGAGGAGGGCTTCCTCGAGATCGAGACGCCGATCATGACCCGCTCGACGCCCGAGGGCGCGCGCGACTTCCTCGTCCCCAGCCGGCTCGTGCGCGGCTCGTGGTACGCGCTGCCGCAGTCCCCGCAGCTCTTCAAGCAGCTCCTGATGATGAGCGGGATGGAGCGCTACTACCAGATCGCTCGCTGCTTCCGCGACGAGGACTTCCGCGCTGACCGCCAGCCCGAGTTCACGCAGCTCGACATGGAGATGGCCTTCGTCGAGGAGGAGGACGTCCACGAGACCGTCGACCGCCTGCTCCAGCAGGTGCTCGCGGTCGGAGGCATCGAGATCACGCTGCCGCTCGAGCGCATGAGCTACGACGAGGTGATGCTGCGCTACGGCTCCGACCGCCCCGACCGCCGGCTCGGGGTCGAGATCCACGACCTCAGCGAGGTGTTCCGCGGCTGCGAGTTCAAGGTGTTCGCCGGCGCGCTCGAGGCGGGCGGCGTCGTGCGCGCGATCAGGGCGCGCGGCGAGTTCCCGCGCAGCCGGCTCGACGCGCTGACCGAGCAGGCGAAGGGGCTCGGCGCGAAGGGGCTCGCCTGGGCCGTGATCGAGGAGGGCGACTGGCGCTCCCCGATCGCGAAGTTCCTCACCGACGAGCAGCGCGCGGCCGCGACCGCCGCCCTCGAGGCGAGCGAGGGCGACGTGCTGCTGTTCGCCGCGGACAGCGCCGAGGTGGCCGCCCGGGTGCTCGGCGGGCTGCGGCCCGAGGTGGCGGACGCCGAGCCGGAGGGTCACGACATCTTCTGGGTCGTCGACTTCCCGATGTTCGAGTGGAACGAGGACGAGGGCCGCTTCGACGCGCTCCACCATCCCTTCACGAGCCCCACCGGCGACCTCGACGGCGATCCCGGAACGTGGCGCAGCCGCGCCTACGACGTGGTGCTCGACGGCTGGGAGCTCGGCGGCGGCTCGATCCGGATCAGCGACCCGGAGACGCAGCAGAAGGTGTTCGACGCCCTCGGGATCGGGCCCGAGGAGGCGAGGGCGCGCTTCGGCTTCCTGCTCGAGGCGCTCACCTTCGGGGCACCGCCGCACGGCGGGATCGCCTTCGGCATCGACCGCATGGTCGCCCTGCTGGCCGGCGCGAGCTCGATCCGCGACGTGATCGCCTTCCCGAAGGCGGCGAGCGGCGCCGACCCGCTGACCGGCGCGCCGGCGCCCGTGGACGAGCGCCAGCTGCGGGAACTCGGGGTGCGCCTCGAGCAGCCGCCGGGCTAGAGGGCCCCAGCCTGCCGCTGCCGTCCGGGAGTTGGGCCTGCTGTCGGAGCAAGCGTGGGTGTCCTCCGCAACGGACCACGGCCGCGTCGCGAGTGGGACTCCCGTCCCGGTGGTGTTCGGCTCAACATCTGCGGCGGCTCGCGCACAGGCTCGGGCCAATTGCGAGGCTACCACCGCGCGCGTGTGAGAGGCTCCCGGGATGGGACCCTTCAGGCGCCGCGAGATCCTCGGCCGGCGGCGCTAGCGTGGAGTCCTTGCGCAGTTTCGCCGAACACCTCGATTCGCCGCGCGGGCGCGGCGCCCTCGCCGGGCATCCGCACACCGGTGCGGCGGGAGGAGCCGCCTGCGGCGACCTCGTCCGCCTCGCCGTCCGCGTGGAGGGCGACCGCGTGGCCGAGGCGGGCTTCGACGCCGAGGGCTGCGGCGCGCTCACGGCGGCCGCGAGCGCGGTCGTCGAGCTCGTCGAGGGCGCCCGCGTGCTCGACGCCGCGCTGATCGGCCCCGACCAGGTCGCGCGCGCCCTCGGAGGCCTCGTGCCGCCGAAGCGCCACGTCGCCGAGCTGGCCGCCGACGCGCTCCACCGCGCGCTCGGCGCCGCCGCCCGGGCCGGCGCGGTGCGTCTCCCCGCCGAGCCGCGGCGCACGCTGGTGGCGATGAGCGGCGGGGTGGACAGCGCCGCCGCCGCGCAGCTCGCGCTCGACGCCGGGGACGAGGTGGTGGCGGTCACGCTCGAGCTGTGGGCGGACCCCGCCACCGACGGCACGGAGAGCTGCTGCTCGCCCGAGGCCGTGAGCGGCGCGCGCAGCCTCGCGCAGAGCATGGGCATCCCGCACCTGACACTCGACGTGCGCGAGCGCTTCCGCGCAGAGGTCGTCGACCCGTTCCTCGACGGCTACGCCGCCGGGCGCACGCCCAATCCGTGCGTGGGCTGCAACGGCCAGCTCCGCTTCGACGTCATGCTCGAGCTGGCGCGTGCGCTCGGTGCGGCGCGGCTCGCCACCGGGCACTACGCGCGCATCGCCCGCGACGACCACGGGCCGCTCATTCGCGCCGCGTCCGACCCGCGCAAGGACCAGAGCTACATGCTCGCCAAGCTCGAGCCGGCCGAGCTCGAGCGTCTGTCGTTCCCGCTCGGCGGCCTCACGAAGGACAGCGTGCGCTCGCTCGCCCGGGACGCCGGGCTGCCGGTGGCCGACAGGCGCGAGAGCCAGGACCTCTGCTTCGTCGCCGGCCTCGGCGGGCGCGCCTTCCTGCAAGCGCCACGGCGGGCCGCGCCTGCGGCGCCCTGGCGAGATCGTCGACGCCGAGGGACGCGTGCTCGGCGGCCACGACGGTCAGCACAACTTCACGGTCGGCCAGCGGCGCGGCCTCGGGATCTCGGGCGGCGAGCCGCTCTACGTGCTCTCGAGGGACGCCGAGGCGAACCGGGTCGTGGTCGGCCCGCGCGAGCGGCTCGCCACGAGCTCGGTGCCGCTCGAGGGCGTGCGCCTCCACCGCGGCCGCGACGCCGTCGAGACCGTGCGGCTGCGCTACCACGCCGCGCCGATCGCGTGCAGCGTCACGCCGTCCGGCGGCGACGGCGGGCGCGCGCTGCTCGAGCTCGAGCGCCCGGCGCTCGCCGCCGCCCCCGGCCAGCTCGCGTGCCTGATGAGTGACGATCGCGTGGTGGGGTACGGAACGATCGGGGAACCCGCGTGAGCGGCAATGCAGAGCGAATAGAGCTGGAGGCTCCGCTCTCCCGCGACTTCCAGGCGGTCGTCCGCCTCATCATCGGCGGCATCGCCGAGCGGGTCGACTTCGCCTTCGAGGAGATCGACGACCTGCAGCTCGCGGTCGAGCGCCTGCTCGCCGAGGCGGGCCGCGTCGGCAGCGTGCGCATGTCCTTCGAGGTCGTGAACGGCGGCATCAGGACGCGCGTCGGCCCCCTGTCGGAGCGCGCGGTGGCCGACGCCCTGAAGGACGGGGTGCAGCGCCCGGGCGAGCTGACCCTGCGGCGCATCCTGCAGACCGTCGTCGACTCGTTCGGGGTCGAGGAGTCCGACGACGGCAGCATCGTCGTCCGGCTCGAGAAGCTGAAGGCGGTGCCGTGAGCGCCGGCCAGAAGCGAGCCTCGATGTCGACCGAGAAGGCGCGCGAGGAGGACCGCGACCTGCTCCGCCGCTACCACGAGAACGGCGACACGACGGCGCGCGAGGAGCTGATCGAGCGCCACCTGCCGCTCGTGCGGTCGCTGGCGCGGCGCTACGCCGGCCGCGGCGAGGCACTCGAGGACATCGAGCAGGTCGGGGCGATCGGGCTGATCAAGGCGATCGACCGCTTCGAGCTCGAGCGCGAGGTCTCGCTCGCCACGTACGCGACGCCGAACGTGGTCGGGGAGATCAAGCGCCACTTCCGCGACAAGGGCTGGGCGATCCGGGTGCCGCGCGCGCTCCAGGAGCTGAACGCCTCGATGTCGGGAGCGATCGAGCGGCTGACGGGCCGGCTCGGGCGCTCGCCGAGCATCGCCGAGATCGCCGAGGAGCTCAAGACGACCCCGGAGGAGGTGCTCGAGGCGATGGAGGTCGGCTCCGCGTACTCGACCGTGTCGCTTTCGACGGGGCCGGGCGGCGACGAGGAGCTCGACCCCATGGAGACGATCGGCACCGACGACGAGGGCTTCGAGCGCTCGGAGCAGCGCGCCGCCCTCGAGCCCGCACTCGACAGGCTGCCCGCCCGCGAGCGCGAGATCCTGCGCATGCGCTTCGAGGAGGGCCTGCCCCAGACGCAGATCGCGCAGCGGGTCGGCCTCTCGCAGATGCACGTGTCGCGCCTGATCCGGAAGTCGCTCCAGGTCATGCGGGACGAGCTCCTGAGGACCCCTCCGGGCGCCGCCGCCGACCGTTAAGGCAACGTTGTCGTTTCGGGAAGCGGGCTACCTGCGGCGAACGCGTGGGTAGATTGCCGCCCGGCGAGCTTTCTGCTCGTTCAAGCAACTTTGGAGGGAACTGAATGGGGAAGTACGGTATGCGCGCTCTCGCGCTGCTCGTGGCGGCCCTCGCGATGCTGGCCATCGCCGCCTGTGGCGACGATGACAGCAGCGACTCCGGGGACTCCGGATCGAGTGGCGGCGGCAAGGAGGGTGGATCGATCACGATCTCCCAGACCTCGCAGCCCGACCACCTCGACCCCGCCCTCACCTACACGGTGAACGGAATCGAGCCGCTCTGGCTGGTCTACACGCCGCTCATCACCTATCCGCGCAAGGCGGGTCAGGCGGGCGCGGAGCTCATCCCGGGCCTCGCCGAGGCGATGCCGGAGGTGTCTCCTGACGGCAAGACCTACAAGCTGAAGCTGCGCCAGGGCCTCAAGTACTCCGACGGATCGCCGGTGAAGGCGTCTGACTTCGAGCACTCGATCAAGCGTCTGCTCAACCTCGAGTCGGGCGGCTCCGCGTTCTATCTGGGGATCGACGGCGCCCAGGATTACATCGACGCGGGCAAGTGCGACGGCGACATCAAGGGCATCGTCACCGACGACAAGACCGGTGACATCACGATCAACCTGTCCGAGCCGGACGGCTCGTTCAACCACGTGCTCGGGATGTGGTTCGCCGGCCTCGTGCCGGGCGACACGCCCTGCGAGGACCTGACGAAGAACCCGCCTCCGGGCGTGGGCCCGTACATGGTCACCGAGTCGGTCCCGAATCGGCAGTTCGTGCTCGAGAAGAACCCGAACTTCCCGGATCTCGGACCGGACATCCCGCCGGGCAAGATCGACAAGATCACGACGAAGATCGTCAAGTCCGCGCAGCGTCAGGCGCAGGACGTGATCTCGGGCACGCTCGACTACATGCAGGACCCGCCGCCGGCTGACCTCAAGCCGGAGGTGAAGGCGAAGTACTCGGACCGCTACCGCGAGCAGACGGCGGCGTCCACGTACTACTTCTTCATGAACACGAAGGAGCCCCCGTTCGACGACCCGAAGGTCCGCGAGGCGGTCAACTGGGGCGTCGACAAGCCGGCCCTGGCCCGCATCTTCGCGGGTGAGCTGGCTCCGGGCTGCTCGTTCCTGCCGCCCGGCCTGCCGGGCTACGACGAGGCGCTCGACGTCGAGGACTGCCCGTGGGGCAACCCGAACGAGCCGCCGGACCTCGAGAAGGCCCGGCAGATGATCGAGGACGCCGGCGTGGCCGGCACCGAGGTCACGGTCTACGGCAACAACGACGACCCGACCGACAAGGTCACCGAGGCGTACGCCGACATGCTCAACCAGATGGGCTTCAAGGCGACGCCGAAGATCCTCGACGGCGGTGTCTACTTCCAGACCATCGGAAGCGCCAAGACCGCACCTCAGACTGGCTTCCTGAACTGGTTCCAGGACTTCCCCCACCCGAAGAACTTCTTCTTCCTGGTGGACGGCAAGTCGATCCAGCCGACGAACAGCCAGAACCCCGGCAACGTGGATGACCCGGACATCACGAAGGGCATCGCGGAGCTGAACCTCGAGCCGGAGATCACGGACGAGGTCGCGGGACAGTGGGAGGAGCTCAACCGCGAGCTGGTCGAGCGGGCCTACATCGTGCCCTACGGCCACCGCAAGCTGAGCACCTTCTTCTCGGAGCGGATGGACTTCGAGAACTGCTCGCTGTTCCACCCGGTGTACTTCAACGACTACTCGAGCTGGTGCCTCAAGTAGCCGTTGGCTAACTGCCCCATGGGGGAGGGTGCTTCGGCGCCCTCCCCGTGGGGTATGTTGCGCTGCAGGAGGGGGGCCTGTGAGGGGACTGGATGGCGACTGAGCCAGTAGTCGAGGGAACTGCACCGCGGCCGGCAGGCTGGGAGCAGGAGGGCGAGCGTGAGCACGTTCACGGCATCGGGCCGTGGCGGCTCGGCTGGCGGCGTCTCAAGCGCAACAAGACGGCGCTCGCGTTCGGGGCTCTGTTCGTGCTGCTGGTGCTCGCCTGCATGGCGGCGCCGATCTGGGCGAACCAGGTGGCCGACACCGGGCCCAACGAGACGCACCTTTCGGACACGATCGTCGTCGACGGCAAGAAGAAGAACGTCGTCGCGCTCGACGGCGTGCCGATCGGCCCGCAATGGTTGAAGGCCGACGGCAAGTTCCTGCTGGGCGCCGACTCCACCGGCCGCGACATCATGGTCCGCCTGCTCTACGGCGGCCGCAACTCGCTGCTGATCGGGATCACGGCAGCTCTCATGACCACGGTGCTGTCGATCATCCTGGGGCTGATCGCGGGCTACTTCCGCGGCTGGTCGGACGTCGGCATCAGATCCGTGCTCGACGTCATGTGGTCGTTCCCCGTCGTGATCCTCGGCGTCGCGCTCGGTGTGGCTCTGGCGCTCGGCGGGCTCAAGATCGGGCCGATAACGGTCTCGGGCGACTCGCTCGCGATCCCGATCTTCATCATCGGCATCGTCTACGTGCCCTACATGGCGCGGCCGATCCGAGGGCAGGTGCTGTCGCTTCGCGAGAAGGAGTTCGTCGAGGCGTCGCGCTCGCAGGGCGCGGGGCCGCTCCGGATCATGTTCACGGAGGTGCTGCCGAACCTGTCCTCGACGCTGCTCGTCTTCTTCACGCTGCTGATCGCCAACGCGGTGCTGCTCGAGGCGGCGCTGTCGTTCCTCGGCGCCGGAGTTCGCCCCCCGAACGCCTCGTGGGGCACGATGATCGACGAGGGCATCGACCGCATCTCGACGGCGCCGCACCTGACGATCGTGCCGGGCCTGATGCTCGTGCTGACGGTCCTGTCCCTGAACGTGCTCGGAGACGGCGTCCGCGACGCGCTTGACCCGCGGGCCAAGGTGCGGATCGAGCACTGATGGCCCGCTTCATCATTCGCCGGCTGTTCCAGATGCTGTTCGTGATGTTCGCCGTATCGGTGCTCGTCTTCCTGATCTTCAACGTCATCCCGAACAGCGACCCGGCGGTGCGGATGGCGGGCCGGCAGGCGCAGGAGTCCACGATCCAGGCGATCCGCAAGGAGTGGGGCTTCAACGACAGCCTGCCGCAGCAGTACGTCACCACCATGAAGAAGGTCTTCACCGGCGAGCTCGAGTCGTACTACACGCAGCTGCCGGTCAACGAGGAGATCCGGAAGGGCATCCCGCGCACCTTCTCGCTGGCGATCGGCGCCGCGCTCCTATGGATGTTCGTGGCGATCTGCTTCGGGCTCTACAGCGCCATGAGAGCCGGCGGCTTCACCGATCGCTTTCTCACGATCCTCGCCCTGGTCGGCATCTCGATGCCCGTGTTCTGGATCGGGGCGCTGATGAACCACTACCTGGGCTTCAAGCTCGGCTGGTTCCCGAATGGAGGGTACGTCGAGTTCACCGAGGACCCGGTCGACTGGTTCTACCACCTGATCCTGCCGTGGACCGCGCTCGCGATCCTGTTCATCGGCTTCTATTCGCGCGTGCTGCGCTCGAACGTGCTCGACACGATCAACGAGGACTACGTGCGCACGGCGCGCGCGAAGGGCCTCGGTGAGCGGCAGATCATGATCAGGCATGTCCTGCGCAACTCGATGATCCCGATCGTGACGCTCTGGGGTCTTGACTTCGGAGCCGTCATCGGCGGCGGCGCGATCCTGACGGAGACGGTCTTCGACCTGCAGGGCGTGGGCCAGTACACGGCCGAGGCGATCGACCAGCTCGACGTCCCGCCGGTGCTTGCGGTCACGCTGTTCGCCGCGTTCTTCATCGTGCTGCTCAACGCGGTCGTCGACATCCTGTACGCATACCTCGACCCGCGGATCCGGCTCCAGTGAGCACGCCCGAGTCGACGCTCGACGCCCCGCGGCCGCCGTCCGAGGGGCCGCTGCTCTCGGTCCAGGACCTGCAGGTCTCGTTCGCCACCGAGGACGGCGTGGTGCGAGCGGTCGAGCAGGTGTCGTTCGACCTGCACGCCGGCGAGGTGCTGGCCGTGGTCGGCGAGTCGGGCTCCGGCAAGTCCGTCTCCGCGATGACGCTGCTCGGTCTCACGCGCTCCCCGAACGCGAGCTTCGAGGGCACGGCGACCTACAAGGGCACGGAGCTGATCACCGCCCCGGAGGACGAGCTCCGGCGTGTGCGCGGGGCGGAGATCGCGATGATCTTCCAGGACCCGATGACCTCGCTGAACCCCGTGCTGAAGATCGGGAACCAGATCGTCGAGCAGATCCAGGAGCACGAGGCGCTCCCCGATCAGCAGGCGCGCGAGCGCGCGATCGAGCTGATGGAGCGCGTGGGCATACCGCGGGCGCGCGACCGGCTCGATTCCTACCCGCACGAGTTCTCGGGCGGCATGCGCCAGCGCGTGATGATCGCGCTCGCGCTCTCGTGCAACCCCTCGGTGCTGATCGCCGACGAGCCCACCACGGCGCTCGACGTGACGATCCAGGCGCAGATCCTCCACCAGATTCGTGAGCTGCGGGATGAGACCGGCGCCGCGATCATCCTCGTGACCCACGACCTCGGCGTGGTGGCCGACATCGCCGACCGGATCGCGGTCATGTACTCCGGACGGATCGTCGAGCAGGGGACGCTCGACGAGCTCTTCTACGACCCGCAGCACCCCTACACGTGGGGACTGCTCGGCTCGATCACGCGCGTGGACCGCCCGCGGCCGGAGCGCCTGCCCGCGATCAAGGGGCTCCCGCCGGCGCTCGCCGACCGGCCCCAGGGCTGCCACTTCCGCCCGCGCTGCCCGCACGAGTTCGCGAAGTGCGCCGAGGTGCCGCCGCTCGAGGCGCGCGGGCCGCAGCCCGAGCACCTCGACCGCTGCTGGCTGTCGGCCGAGCAGAAGCTCGAGCTGCGCGAGGTGCGGCCGGGCGTGATCGGCCTGCCGGAGAAGGCGGAGTGAGCGAGCCCGCGCAGGAGGGCGGCCCCAACGGGGCGACGCCGCTCATCGACGTCGAGCACCTCAAGGTCTTCTTCCCCATCAAGGAGGGGATCCTGATCGACCGCGAGGTCGCCCGGGTGCATGCGGTCAACGACGTGACGTTGTCGGTGGCGGAGGGGGAGACGGTCGGGCTCGTCGGCGAGTCCGGCTGCGGCAAGACGACGATCTCGCGCACGCTGATGCGCCTCCAGGAGTCGACCGAGGGCACGATCCGCTTCCGCGGCAACGACATCACGCATGCCTCGCGCAAGCAGATGGAGCCGCTGCGACGCGAGATGCAGATGGTCTTCCAGGACCCGTTCGCGTCGCTCAACCCGCGCAAGCGCGTGGTCCAGATCATCGGGCAGCCGCTGCGGCTGCACGGCCACCCCCGTGGCGAGGTCGAGGGGCGCGTGCGTGACCTGCTCGGCCTGGTCGGGCTCGCGCCGGAGCACGTGAACCGCTATCCGCACGAGTTCTCGGGCGGGCAGCGCCAGCGCATCGGAGTCGCACGGGCGCTCGCGCTCGAGCCCAGGCTGATCGTGCTCGACGAGCCGGTCTCGGCGCTCGACGTATCCGTGCAGGCGCAGATCATCAACCTGCTCGACGACCTGCAGGACGAGTTCGGCCTCACCTACGTCTTCGTGGCGCACGACCTCAGCGTCGTCCGCCACGTGTCCGACCGCATCGCCGTCATGTACCTCGGCAAGCTGATGGAGCTCTCGCCCGCCGAGGAGCTCTACACGAAGCCGATCCACCCGTACACGTCGGCCCTGCTCGCCGCGATCCCGATCCCCGACCCGAGGGAGAATCGCGGCCGCGAGCGCATCGTCGTGTCCGGGGAGCCGCCGAACCCGATCGACCCGCCGTCCGGCTGCGTGTTCCATCCGCGCTGCCCGCTGGCGACGCAGATCTGTCGCGAGGAGGAGCCGCCGCTCGCCCGCTTCGCGAACGGCCACCTGGCCGCCTGCCATCACCCGCTGAACGTCTCAGAACCCGAGATCCGGTCCGCCGTCAGGGACGACGCGAGCCCGCAAAGTGCGGGCGAAGCGCTGCCCCAGCCGTAACGCGCCGGCGTCCTGCCGCGGTGCTTCAGCACAACTTCTGCACAGAAACTTGCACGAAAGGGTGGCAATCGTCCGCGGGGTGTGGCAGTCTTAGCGCTGTCTTTGCACGGGATTGGTCCGCTAGGCCGTGCAAGCTAGGAAGGCGAAGCGAACTAGGGGGACCCGCGAATGCCCAGCCGCAAGTAGCCAGGAAACAGAGAAGAAGCTTTACGGGGACCGCGTCCAGACGCGGTCCCCGTTGTTTTAGGACGAGTGGCAGGCGCGCGCCGTGAGGGACGTGGCGCGCCTGCTTCGCCGGAGCCGCGCGGCGCGCTGGTTCTTCCTCGCGCTCGCGCAGTCGTCGCTCGGAACGGGGGCGGCGTACGTCGCGCTGCTGCTCGTCGCCTTCGAGCGGCTCGACTCGCCCTGGGCGATCAGCCTCGTGCTGCTCGCCGACCTGCTGCCGGCGATGCTGCTCGGCCCGTTCTTCGGCGCCGTGGCGGACCGCTGGTCGCGGCGCACCTGCGTGGTCGCGGCGGACGTGATCCGCGCCGTGGCCTTCATCGGCGTTGCGCTCGTCGACTCCTTCGGCGCCACGCTGGCCCTTGCCGCGCTCGCGGGGACGGGAACCGCCCTGTTCACGCCGGCCGCGCTCGCGGGCCTGCCGAGCCTCGTCGAGGACGACGAGGTCCCCGCCGCCACCTCCCTGTACGGCGCGATCGCGGACCTCGGCTTCACCGCCGGTCCGGCGCTCGCGGCGCTGGCGTTGCTGCTCGGCGGCCCTGAGGAGATCCTGCTGGTGAACGGCGCGACGTTCGCCGCGTCCGCGGTGATCCTGGCGCTGCTCCCGTTCGGCGCGGTCCAGCCGAGCGGCGAGACGCGCGTCGGGGCCATCGCCCGGGCACTCATCAGGGAAACGCGCGAGGGGCTCGCGATCGTGGCGCGCATGCGCGACATCAGGGTCGTGATCGGGGCCTCGGCCATGGCGCTCTTCTTCGGGGGCCTCTTCAACGTCGCCGAGCTTCCGTTCGCATCCGAGGAGCTCGGGACGGACGACGCGGGCTACGCCGTGCTCGTCGCGGCGTTCGGGCTCGGCTTCGTGGGCGGCTCGCTCGCGGGCTCGAAGGGCGGCACGCACGAGCGCCTGCGGGGCAGGTTCACGAGCGGCATCGCGCTGTTCGGCGCTCGGGCTGCTGCTGTCGGGCATCGCGCCGTCGGTGGCGCTCGCCCTCCCGGCGTTCGTTGTGGCGGGCTTCGGCAACGGGCTGCTGCTCGTGCACGAGCGGGTGCTGGTGCAGGAGTCGGTGCCCGACGGAGTGCTGGCGCGCGCCTTCGGCGTCAAGGACGCGCTCGCGTCCTGGGCGTTCGGCCTGGCGTTCTTCTGCGCAGGGGCGCTGCTCACGCTGACGTCGCCGCGCGAGCTGATCGTGGCTGCCGGCGTCGGGGCGCTGCTCGTCTGGGCCGCGACGCTGCCGCTGCTGCGCCGGCGCGGCGGGCCGGCCCGGCCAGGCGGTGCTGAAGGACTCGGGCTAGGAGGCCGCGGCCGCGCCCTGCGCGACCTTCGAGCTCGCCACGAGGGCGCGCACGTGGTCGACCTGCTCGACCCGCGGGAGCTCCTTCTCGACCACCGCGACAACGGCCTTGACGACGCTCGGGTCGAACTGGGTGCCCGAATGCCGCCCGAGCTCCTCGATCGCCTCCGTGGCGGGCAGCGCCTTGCGGTACGGCCGGTCGGTGGTCATGGCGTTGTAGGCGTCGCACGCGAAGACGATGCGTGCGGCCAGCGGGATCTCATCGCCGACGAGGCCGTCCGGATAGCCCGTGCCGTCCCAGCGCTCGTGGCAGGAGCGCACGACCTCGCCGACGCGGCCGAGCAGCCCGCCGACGCGGTCGAGGATGAATTGCCCCTCGATGGTGTGCGTCTTGATGACCTCGAACTCCGCGCTCGTGAGCGCGGAGGGCTTGTGCAGAAGAGCCTTGGGAATCGAGATCTTGCCGACGTCGTGCAGCATCGCGGCGAACTCGAGCTCCTGCCGGCGCTCGCCGTCGATTCCGAGCCGGTCCGCCACATGCGTCGACGAGGTCGACGACGGAGCGCGAGTGCTCGGCGGTGTATCTCGTCGTCGAACTCGAGCACGTCCGAGAGCAGCATGACCGTGCCGCGGTAGGCGCGGTTCAGCTCGAGCGCTGCGCCGTAGCGCTCGCGCCGGTCCGTGGAGAAGATCTTGAGCAGCCAGACGAACGGGCCGAGGGCCAGCAGCGCGAGCGGCGCGGTGGCGGCGGCCACGGCGACGAGGAAGGCGATCGGCGCGAAGATCGCGTCGACGCGCGCGATGCCTGCGAAGAAGCGGAGCACCTCGCGCATCGGCACGCGGTCGACGAGGTGGTCGCGGATGATCACCCAGGCGAGGTCGCCGGCGAGCTGCGCGATGTACGCGAGCGCGTAGGCCCAGGCGACGTCGATGGCGGCGAGCTCGGGTGCGAGCGCCGCGAGGACGAGCACGGGGCCGACGCAGAACCAGCAGTCGCCGAGTGTGGCGATCGTGCGGTCCCAGTGCCAGGTCCCGCGTACGAAGTCGGGGACGACGGCGAGCACCGCGCCCGCGGCGACCATCGCGGGGATCAGGGGAAGAGGGGCGAGGGCGAGCATCGGCACGAACAGGAGCTGCTCGGGCACGACGTAGGTGTCGCCGAACTCGAAGCGGACGCGCGATACGAGCGCGTAGCCGACCACGAGGCCGAGCACCACGAGCATGTCCACGGGGCGCTCGTTCGGAAGCAGCGTGGCGAGGGCGGTGAGCGTCAGGACGAAGGCCATCGCCGAGAGGCCGCGGACGAATGCCTCGCGCGGTGGCATCTGTCGAGTTCGGCGCTCGCGCGCCTCGCCGACCATCTCTCGGCCATCTGCACAATCGCATCGTCGGCTGGATTCGCCCAAACTGGTGACCCGCGCAGGGATTGCATGGGTTCCCCGCGCAAACCTCCATCGCGATCGGCAAGCTTCCGGGGAAACTGGACGTAAATTGCAGGGTTTTCCCGCCCGCCTCGGGATCTGGGCGGCCGATTGCAGCCGGTCCATAAACTCCGATGGTCATGAGGGCTGCCGATATCCGGGAGCGGTTTCTGTCGTTCTTCGAGGAGCGCGAGCACAGGCGCATGCCCTCCGCATCGCTCGTGCCGAGCTCCTACGACCCGACGGTCCTGCTCACGACGGCCGGCATGCAGCCGTTCAAGCCCTACTTCCGCGGCGAGGAGACCCCGCCCGCGAAGCGGCTGACGAGCTGCCAGAAGTGCTTCCGCACGACCGACATCGAGAACGTGGGCATGACGCACCGCCACCTGACCTTCTTCGAGATGCTCGGCAACTTCTCGATCGGGGACTACTTCAAGCAGGGCGCGGTCGAGTTCGCGCTCGAGCTGTCGACGAAGGGGTTCGGCTTCTCGCAGGAGGACATCTGGATCAGCGTCTTCGGGGGCGACGAGGAGCTCGGGCTCGGGCCCGACGAGGAGGCGATCGAGTGCTGGCGCTCGGTCGGCATCCCCGAGGAGCGCATCGTCCTGCTCGGCCGCGAGGACAACTTCTGGCAGTCGGGGCCGACCGGTCCCTGCGGGCCCTGCTCCGAGCTCTACCTCGACCGCGGCCCCGACTTCGGCCCGGATACGGACCGCCCCGGCGACGACACCGAGCGCTACCTCGAGTTCTGGAACCTCGTGTTCATGCAGTACGAGCTCCAGGCGGACGGCGGCCTGCCCGAGCTGCCCTCGCAGAACATCGACACCGGCATGGGGCTCGACCGCATGGCGGCAGTCCTCCAGGAGGTCGAGTCGGTCTACGAGACCGACCACTTCCGCCCGCTGATCGAGCTGGGCGAGGAGCTCTCCGGGCGGAGCTACGGCGAGGACTTCCCGACCACGCGGGCGCTGCGGATCCTCGCCGACCACGGACGCGCCGCGACCTTCCTGCTGGCGGACGGCGTGGTCCCGTCGAACGAGGACCGCGGCTACATCCTGCGCCGGATCATGCGGCGCGCGATCCAGCAGGGCCACGTGCTCGGCATCGGCGACCCGTTCGTGGTGCGGCTGTGCGAGCGCGTGACCGAGGTGATGGGCGAGCCCTACCCGGACCTGAAGGCCGAGTGGCCGACGATCGAGCGCTGGGCGCGCGCGGAGGAGGAGAGCTTCGGCCGCACGCTCGAGCAGGGCGAGCGGCTGCTCGCGGAGCTCGTCGAGCGCGCCAGGGCGGACAGCACGTCGTGGGTCGAGGCCGCCGACGCGTTCAAGCTGCACGACACCTTCGGCTTCCCCTACGAGATGACCAAGGAGCTGCTCGCGGAGGAGGGCCTTTCGGTCGACGACCAGGGCTTCGAGGAGCTGATGGAGCGCGCCCGCGAGGTCTCGCGCAGCGGGACGGCTCGCGCGGCCGTCGGCGCCGACCTGCACGTGCAGCACGAGGACGTGCTCCGCTTCGCGAAGGACGCGGGCTTCCAGACGCGCTTCGTCGGCTATGAGACGACCGAGGCCGAGACGGTGCTGCGCTCGGCCGAGCGCGCGAACGGCTGGGTGCTGGCGAAGCTCGAGGAGAGCCCCTTCTATCCCGAGGGCGGCGGCCAGGTCTCCGACGGCGGCATCGTCGAGACGCCGTCGGGCCGCGCCAGGGTCGTGGACGTCTACCGGCTCGGTGACGACCAGGCGCTCGCGCTCGAGCCGCTCGACGGCGAGCTCGGCGCGGGCGAGAGCGTGCGGGCGACCGTGGAGCGCGACCGCCGCCTCGCCACCATGCGCAACCACACCGCCACGCACCTGCTGCACGCGGCGCTGCGCGCCGAGCTCGGCACGCACGTGCGCCAGGCGGGCTCGTACGTGGGGCCGGACAAGCTGCGCTTCGACTTCACCCACGGGGAGCGGCTCAGCCCCGAGCAGCTCTCGAACGTGGAGCACGCGGTCAGCGCCTGGCTGTCCGGCAACCACGCCGTGCGCGCGATCGAGACCACGCGCGACGAGGCCGAGGCGCTCGGCGCGATGGCGCTGTTCGGCGAGAAGTACGGCGACTGGGTCCGCATGGTCGAGATCGAGGACGTCTCGCGCGAGCTCTGCGGAGGCACCCACGTGGCGGGCACCGCGGAGATCGGCCTGTTCCACGTGACGAGCGAGACCTCGAGCGCGTCGAACGTGCGCCGCATCGAGGCGCTCACCGGGCCGGCGAGCGCCGAGCTGTTCGAGGAGCGCACGCGCCGGCTCGCCGAGCTGTCCGCCCTGCTGCGGGTGCCGGAGCACGAGGTGGTGCACGCGGTCGAGCGCCTGACGGCGCGCGTGAAGGAGCTGGGGAAGCAGCCGAAGGGCGAGACCGCGAGCCGCGCGGGCGCCGACGAGCTGCTCGGCCGCGCCGAGGACGTGGCGGGCGCGCGCGTGCTCGTCGAGGCCGTCGGCGAGATGGCGGCCCGCGAGCTGCTCGACCTCTCCGACGCGCTCCGCCAGAAGCTCGGCGAGCGGGCGGCGGTCGTGCTCGGCTGCGCCGAGGACGGGCGCGTGCACCTGGTGGCGAACGTGTCGCCGGCGGTGGTCGAGCAGGGGGTCAAGGCCGGCGACGTGATCCGCGCCGCGGCACAGGCCGCCGGCGGTGGCGGCGGCGGGCGCGACACGATGGCGCAGGCCGGCGGCCGCGACCCGGCCAAGCTGCCCGATGCGCTCGCGACCGCGCGTGCCGAGATCCGAAAGGCCCTCGGAGCCTGAGCCGATGCGCGTGCTCGCCCTCGATCACGGCGCCGCGCGCTGCGGCTGTGCGGTCTCCGATCCGACCGGCACGCTCGCCACGCCGCTCGCCGCCGTCGAGCGCCCCGACACGAAGAAGGGTCTCGCGCGCGTGGCCGCGCTCGCGGAGGAGCTGGGCGCGGAGCGCGTGCTGGTGGGGCTTCCACTCACCCTCGCGGGCGAGGAGGGCGAGCAGGCTCGAGCGGCGCGCGCGTTTGCAGAGCGGCTCGAGCGGAGACTCAATGTTCCGGTGGAGCTGCACGACGAACGTCTGACCACGCGGCTCGCCGAGCGCATCGGCGGCGAGGGCGAGACCGACTCTCGCGCCGCCGCGCACCTGCTCGAGAGCTGGCTCAGCGCCTCACGGACCGGAGCGGGAACAACCGAGTGAGCTCGGGACCGCCGCCCGTCCCGGGCGGACGCAGCCCTGAGGAGAGGGAGGCCGCGAGGCGAGAGCGCGAGGCGCGACGCACCGGCCGCACGGCCGCGCCCCCGGCGCCCGCTCCCTCCACTCCGTCCGCTCCTCCCGCGGACTGGCTCGCCGCGGCCGAGCAGCGCACCGGCATGGGTCGCGACGGCGACGGGCGCGACGGCGACGGGCAGGCCGCGCGCCGCCCGCGCCGGCCGCGCGGCGACGGGCCGCGCTGGGGCAGGATCGTCGCGGCGCTCATCGCCCTCGGCGTGCTCGCGTTCGCCGCGTGGTTCCTCGTCTCCCTGTTTCAGCCCTTCAAGGGCGAGAGCGAGGGCGCCCGGGTGCGCGTCGAGATCCCGCGCGGCGCCAGCCTCGGCGACATCGCGACGATCCTCGAGGACAACGGCGTGGTCTCGAGCGCGCGCTTCTTCCAGCTGCGCGCGCGCATCGCCGGGCGCACGGGCGAGCTGAAGCCGGGCTCGTTCGTCCTGCGCGAGGACATGAGCTTCACCGCTGCCCTCGACGAGCTCGAGCAGGGCGTTCCGCCGAACGTCACGGTCGTCTCGCTGCCGGAGGGCCTCTCCCGCAAGGAGATGGCGCCGATCGTGCGCCAGGCGGACCTGCGCGGGAACTACCTGCGCGCGACGCGGCGCAATCCGCGCCTGAACCCGAGGAACTACGGCGCCGAGGGTCCGCGGAGCCTCGAGGGCTTCCTCTTCCCGGCCACCTACGAGCTCAGGAAGGGGCGGCCCGCCAAGACGCTCGTCGACGAGCAGATCAAGGCCTTCAAGCGCAACTTCGCGAAGGTCGACATGAGCTACGCGAAGCGCAAGAACCTGACCGAGTACGACGTCCTGATCATCGCGTCGCTGATCGACCGCGAGGCGATGGTCGCGAAGGAGCGGCCCGTCATCGCCTCGGTCATCTACAACCGCCTGAAGAACGACATCGGGCTCGGCATCGACGCCACCGTGCGCTTCATCACCGGCAACTGGACGGAGCCTCTGAAGCAGTCGGAGCTCGCCAACCCGAGCCCGTACAACACGCGTCTGCACACGGGCCTGCCCGCCCGGCCCGATCGGCAACCCCGGGCTCGCCTCGATCCGCGCGGCGGCGAACCCGGCGAAGACGGACTACCTCTTCTACGTCGCGAAGGTGTGCGGCAACGGCACCCACAAGTTCGCCGAGACGGACGCCGAGTTCCAGCGCTACGTCGACGAGTACAACCGTGCGCGCGAAGAGCGCCGCGGCAAGTCGCTCACCGACTGTTGACGACCTACGCCGGCGTCCTTGGCTTCCCCGTGGCGCACAGCCGCTCGCCGGCCATGATGAACGCCGCCTTCGCCGAGCTCGGACTCGACTGGCGCTACTTCCACCTTCCGCTCGCGCCCGAGCGCTTCGAGGCCGTCGTGCGCGCGCTCCCGGCCTCGGGCTACCGCGGCGCAAACGTGACGATCCCGCACAAGCTCGCGGCCCACGCGCTCTGTGACGAGCTCGGCGCGGCGGCCGGTGCGATCGGTGCGGTGAACACGCTCACGTTCGAGGACGACGGGCGCATCGCTGGCGACAACACGGACGCCGGCGGTCTGCTCGACGCGCTCGGGGATGCCGGCCGGGCGGGCACTGGTGCTCGGGGCCGGCGGGGCGGCCCGGGCGGCGGTCTGGGCGCTTCGCGAGGCCGGGGTGGAGGTGGTGATCTGGAACCGCTCGCCCGAGCGCGCACGCGCGCTCGCGGACGAGTTCGGCGCGGGTCAGTCCGACGCTCCCGCGGGCGCATTCGACATGCTCGTGAACGCGACCGCCGTCGGCCTGGGACGTGACGACACCCTCGACGGCCTGCCGCTCGTGGACGCCGGGGTCGTGGTCGACCTCGTGTACGGCGCCGAGCGCACACCGCTGGCGCGCCGCGGGCTCGAGCGCGGCGCCCGCGTGGTCGACGGGCTGGAGGTGCTCGTGCGCCAGGGCGCGCGCAGCTTCGAGCGCTGGACCGGCCGGCCCGCGCCGCTGGACATCATGCGCAGAGCGGCCGCGATGTCCAGTCGCCCATCGCAGGCCTAAACAAGAGGGGGGAGCCTGCCGATATGCGTGGCAATGTCCGTCTCCCGCCCCTTCCTCCTCGTCCTCATCGGAGTCGCGCTGCTCGGAGCCACGGTTTTCGCTGTACAGCAGACGCGCAACAACTCGGTGGACAGCACGTCCGCTCCGGCGGACGACGCCGGGTCGCAGCAGGCGCCCGCGCCCGCGCCGGCTGAGCTGTCGCCCGAGGATGCGCTGCAGGCGGCCTTCCAGTCGAACGTCGAGAGCGCCCGCTTCGACCTCGACGCCTCCATTCGCGCGCAGGGTCAGTCCGGCTCGCTCGAGCTGAGCGGCGCCACGGACGCGTCGGCCAAGCAGCCCGCAGTCGAGGTCGACGTGAAGCTCGACGTGCCCGGCACGAAGGTCGAGGGCGGCTTCGTCACGGTCGACGGCAAGGCCTACTTCGTCGACGGCGACACCGGCTACCTCGTTCCCGAGGACGTCTGGCAGAACGTCGTGAACGCGGACGAAGCGGAGAACGCCGCGGGCCAGGCGGACGCGGCCCAGCTGCCGTTCGACCCCGCGAAGTGGGTCGAGAACGTCAGCTCCGAGGGCAGCGAGACGATCGACGGCGTCGAGACCGAGCACGTCTCCGCCAGCGTCGACGCGCCCAAGGCCGCCAAGGACATCATCGGCTTCGCCCAGCAGCAGGCAGGGGGCCAGGCCGCGGCAGCGCTGCCGCAGAACGCGGTGGCCCAGGTCGAGAAGGCCGTCAAGCAGGTCGACCTGGACGTGTGGGTCGGCAAGGAGGACAAGATCCTTCGCCGCCTGACCGCGGACGTCGAGCTCGCCGTGCCCGGCACGGGTGCCGTGACGGCCTCGCTCGAGCTGAACCTGACCGACGTCGGCGAGCCGCAGACGATCGAGGCTCCGGCCAAGGTCTCCACGAAGCTTCCGAGCGGCGCCTTCGGCGACTTCATGCGCACGGCCCTCGAGAGCTCGGCCACGGTCGCCGGCGGTGACCCGTCGCTGATCCGCGCCGGCCTCCAGGGCGTGAACAACCCGCAGAAGCTCAAGAAGGCCCTGCGCCAGAACGACAAGGTCGTGCTCTTCCTCGCGAACCCGCGTGGCCTCGACGACAAGGCCGTCGAGACATCGGTCCGCTCGGTCAAGCGCGAGACGAAGGCCGTGGTGCTCACGGACCTCGTCGTGAACATCGGTCGCTACGGCGACCTGGTCGAGAGCCTGGGCGTCAACGAGGTGCCCGCGGTCGTCGTGATCGACACCGACGGCAATGCCCGCCTCATCGAGGGCTACGTCGACGGCCCCTCGCTGGTCCAGGTCGTCACGGACGCGCGATGAGCGAGAGCCAGGGCGGGTCGGCGCAGCTTCGGGCTGTTCCGGCTGGCTCGCCCGCGGCGGCGGAGGCCGCGCCGGAGGACGTCCCGTTCAACGGGCTGACGCCTCCTCAGCGCAAGGGCGGTTCGCGCTTCATCTCAGACGTGATCGTCGAGATGGGGTTTCTCCCGCGCGAGCGCGTGGACCCGGTCGTCGAGCAGGCGAAGACCGAGAGCCGCTCTCCGGAGCAGCTGCTGGTCGAGTCGGGGATGATCACGGGCGACCAGCTCTCGCGGGCGATCGCCCAGCGCTTCGGGCTCCATCACGTGGACCTGGCCGTCTTCAAGGCGGACGTGCGCGCGCTCAACCTGATCCCCGCGCAGATGGCGCGCAAGCTCGGCGCGGCGCCGGTCGGCTACGACGACAAGGGCCACCTGCTCGTGGCGATGTCGGATCCGTCGAACGTGCTCGCCCTCGACGACCTGAAGCTGCGGACCGGCGGCGAGGTCCAGCCGGTGGTGGCCTCTCCGGACGACATCAACGGGCTGATCTCGCGCATGAGCCGGCTCGACGAAGCGGTCGCCGAGGCGGTCGAGCAGGGTGAGGACGAGCTCGCCGACATCACCGAGATCCGGGAGTCCGCCGAGGACGCGCCGGTCATCAAGCTCGTCAACTCGATCATCGCCCAGGCGGTCGAGGAGGGCGCCTCGGACATCCACTTCGAGCCCGAGGGCCGCGAGATGCGCGTGCGCTTCCGGGTGGACGGCGTGCTGCGCGAGACCACGCAGATCCCCAAGCGCATGATCCCCGGCGTGATCTCGCGCGTGAAGATCATGGCCGCGCTCGACATCGCCGAGAAGCGCGTCCCGCAGGACGGCCGCGTCTCACTCACCGTCGAGGGCCACGCGATCGACACGCGCGTCGTGACCATGCCGCGCGTCGACGGCGAGGGGCTCGTGATGCGCATCCTCGACAAGTCCGCGGCCCTGATCGGCCTGGACGCGCTCGGCATGTCGGAGACGAGCGAGGCGCTGTTCGAGGACGCGTTCCGGCGCGCCTACGGCGCCGTGCTCGTCACGGGCCCGACCGGATCGGGCAAGTCGACCACGCTCTACGCGGCGCTCAACGAGATCAACGAGCCCGAGCGCAACATCATCACGATCGAGGACCCCGTCGAGTACCAGCTCGCCGGCGTCAACCAGCTGCAGGTGCACCTGAAGGCGGGATTGACCTTCGCGGGCGGCCTGCGCGCGATGCTGCGCGCGGACCCCGACGTGATCATGGTCGGCGAGATCCGCGACGGCGAGACCGCCAAGATCGCGATCGAGTCGGCGCTCACCGGGCATCTCGTCCTCTCGACGCTGCACACGAACGACGCTCCGAGCGCGATCACGCGCCTGACCGAGATGGGCATCGAGCCCTTCCTCTCCGCGTCCGCGATCGTGGCCATCGTGGCCCAGCGGCTCGTGCGGCAGCTCTGCACCTACTGCAAGCGCCGGATCATGCTCAGCGTGTCCTCGCTCGAGAAGGCGGGCTTCAACGTCGCGTTCGACCTCGAGGCCTACGAGCCGGTCGGCTGCGGCCGCTGCGGCGGCTCTGGCTACAAGGGCCGGACGGGCCTCTACGAGGTGATGGTCGTCTCGGATGAGGTCCGCGACCTCACGGTTGAGCGCTCATCTGCCGAAGACATACGGAAGGTGGCCGTGGCGCAGGGCATGCGAACGCTCCGCGTCGACGGCTTCGAGAAGGTCAAGAACGGCATCACGTCCATAGCAGAGGTGGCGAGAGTCACGTGATCCGGCCCTCCAGCCGATAGGAGACCCAAATGGAGTTCGACTTCGCCGAAGTCCTGCTTCAGGTAATGGAACGGAACGCCTCCGACCTGCACCTGACCGCAGGCTCACCGCCCATGATCCGCCACCACGGCCGGCTGCATGCGCTGGACTACCCGCGCCTGACGCCGCAGATGACCCGCGAGGTCATCTACTCGATCCTCACGAACGACCAGCGTCAGAGGCTCGAGACGGACTGGCAGATCGACTTCGCCTATTCGATTCCCGGCAAGGCGCGCTTCCGCGTCAACGCGTACATGCAGCGCGCGTCGCTGTCCGCGGCCTTCCGCCTGATCCCGAGCGAGATGCCGAAGCTCGACAGCCTCGGCCTTCCGAGGGTGCTCGAGGACTTCACGAAGAAGCCGCGCGGGTTCGTCCTCGTCACGGGCCCGACGGGCTCGGGCAAGTCGACGACGCTCGCCGCGATGCTCGACCTGATCAACGACACGCGGCACGAGCACATCCTTTCGATCGAGGATCCGATCGAGTTCCTCCACCGGCATAAGAGCTGCATCGTCAACCAGCGCGAGCTGGGCGCCGACGCTCAGAGCTTCGCGCTCGGGCTCAAGGCCGCGTTGCGCCAGGACCCCGACGTGATCCTCGTCGGCGAGATGCGCGACCTCGAGACGATCGCCACCGCCCTGACGGCGGCCGAGACCGGCCACCTCGTCTTCGCCACGCTGCACACGCAGGACACGGCTCAGACGGTCGACCGTATCGTCGACGTGTTCCCGCCGGAGCAGCAGCAGCAGGTGCGCGTGCAGCTGTCGGTCGCCCTGCAGGGCATCGTGACCCAGCAGCTGCTCCCGACGGCCGATGGCCGCGGGCGCTGCTGCGCCACCGAGGTGCTGGTGCCGACGCCCGCCGTGCGCAACCTGATCCGCGAGGGCAAGACGCACCAGATCTACTCCGCGCTTCAGACCGGAGGCCAGTTCGGCATGCAGACCATGGATGCCTCGCTCGTCCAGCTCGTGCGCGAGTCGAAGATCACGAGGGAGCTCGCCGAGGCGCGCTCCGGAACCCCGGAAGAGCTGCGGCGCCTGATGGGCACTGTCAGGGCGGCGTAAACGATGGCCACGTACGCATTCAAGGCGCTCGACCTCGCCGGCTCTCCCACCAAGGGCGAGATCGAGGCGGGCGACAAGCAGACCGTCGCCTCGCAGCTGCGCTCGAAGGGGCTGATCGTTCTCGACATCGAGGAGCTGAAGGCCGCGAACGCGGGCGACATCCTCGCTCGCTTCCGGCGCGTCAAGGCCGACGACCTCGTCATCGCCTCACGCCAGCTCGCCACGATGGTGCAGTCCGGCATGTCCCTGCTGCGCTCGCTCTACGTCATCGAGGAGCAGACGGAGAGCGACAAGCTGCGCGAGGCCTTCATCGAGGTGCGCAAGGACGTCGAGGCCGGCGTCGCGCTCTCGGACGCGCTCGCGAGGCACCCTGACGTCTTCAACGAGCTCTACGTGGCGATGGTGGCCGCCGGTGAGACGGGCGGCATCCTGGACCAGACGCTCGGCCGCGTGGCGAACCAGCTCGAGAAGGACGCCGCGCTGCGCCGCCAGGTCAAGGCGGCGATGATGTATCCGTCGCTGATCGGCGGCTTCGCGTTCGTGGTGCTGTTCGCCCTCGTCGCGTTCCTCGTGCCGGTGTTCGAGAAGATCTTCGACGACTTCGGCGGCGAGCTGCCCGCGATCACCAAGTTCACGGTCTGGCTCTCGCACATGATCACCCAGCGCTGGTACATCATGATCGCCGTCGTCGCGGCGGTCGTGTTCGTCTTCCGTCGCTGGAAGAAGTCCGATCGCGGCCGCATGCAGTGGGACCGGCTCAAGCTGAAGTTCCCGATGAAGATCGGCGGGATCGTGCAGAAGGTGGCGCTGGCGCGCTTCTCGCGCACGTTCTCCGGCCTGATCGCGGCGGGAGTGCCGATGCTGGAGGCGATCGACATCACCGGCCGCACGTCGGGCAACCGCGTGATCGAGAAGGCGATGGAGGACGTCCGCGAGTCCGTCAAGAAGGGCGGCACGCTGACCCAGCCGATGACAGAGGTGCCCGAGGCCTTCCCGGTCATGGTCACCCAGATGATCGGCGTGGGCGAGGAGACGGGCGCCCTCGAGACCATGATGACCAAGGTCGCGGACTTCTACGAGGACCAGGTCGAGGCCGCCGTCAAGGCGCTCACCTCGATCCTCGAGCCGATCATGATCGTGGCGGTCGGCGGAATCGTCGGGTTCATCGTCATCGCGATGTACCTGCCGATGTTCAAGGTCTACGACCAGATCAAGTAGCGCCGCGGCGACAGCCGTCCAGTTTCACCGCCGCCGCTCCATGCGTGAGGGTCGCCTGTCGATCGGATACATAGGGCGGCGGGTTGGTCGCCACGCGGCGGCGGATCCCGCCGCGTGGCGGGCCGCCACTCCTTCTCCGCCGTCACCTTCCTGCCTCAGGCACCCATACGGTGCTCAGAACAGGAAGGTGCCGGTGATCCGCCCTAGGTCGTCTTGACCACGTAGACCGAGCAGGGCGCCTTGTGCGTCACGGAGTTCGGCACGCTGCCGAGCACGCGGCGCTTGATGCCCTTGTTGCCGATCACGAGCAGGTCCGCCTCGCACTGCTCGGCCAGCCGGATGAGAACGTCCGCCGGGTCGCCCTCGTCGATCATGGTCGTGCAGTCGATCTGCCGGTCACGGAGCTCCTGCTCGGTCCGCCTCAGCAGCTCACGGGCGCGGGCATCGGGGTTGCTTGCCCACTGGAGCTCGTCATCGCCGGCGCTCGGTCCGCCCGAGTGCTTGTGAGCCACGCTCAGAAGAACGAGCTTCGCTCCGAAGCGCTCGGCCAGCTCCGCGGCGACCTCCACGGCACGCGACGCGGTCTCGGATCCATCGGTGCCGACGGCAACGGTCGTAAGCATGGTCGGCGAGCCTCTCAGAGCGCCCGTGAAAAGTCCATACCGCCTAGGCCTGCGCCCACGCCCTCGTGAGCAGCTTCAGCAGCAGCTCCGGCTCCTGCGCCCCGGACACGCCCATGCGGCGGTCGACCACGAAGCACGGGACCGCGTTGATGCCGAGGGCGGCCGCGTCGCGCTCGTCCTCGCGCACCTCCTCGGCGTAGCGCTCCGTCACGAGCAGCTCGCGCACCTCGTCCTCGGGGAGGCCCGCCTCCGGCGCGATGCGCGCGAGCGCCTCGGGGTCGCCGATCGGCTCGCCCTCGGTGAAGTAGGCGTGCATCAGGCGCTCCTTGACGCCGGACTGCACGCCGAGCTCGCGGCCGAGCTGGATCAGCCGGTGCGCGTCGAAGCTGTTGCCGCCGCGGGCGAGGTCGAAGCGCAGGTCGAGGCCGTCGGCCGCGGCGAGCTCGGCGAGGCCGCGCTGCAGCGCCAGGGCGCGCTCGCGCTCCATGCCGTACTTCCGGGCGAGATGGGTGGCGCCGTCCACGTCGCGCTCGCGCGGCGCGGACGGGTCGAGCTCGAAGCTCCGCCACGTGACCTCGACCTCGTCGCGGTGCTCGAAGCGCCCGAGCGCCGCCTCGAAACGGCGTTTGCCGACGTAGCACCAGGGGCACACGACGTCGGACCAGATCTCGACGTGCACGACCACAGGGAGGCTAGCGTTGGCACGTACCCTCACAGCGATCCTGATCGCGCTGGCATTGCTCGCCGCCGCGTGCGGAGACGAGGACAACCCCGCGTCCAAGGCATTCGGCGGGCTGTCGGAGTCGGACCAGCAGGAACTCGAGGAGTGGTTCACGGCGATGGAGGACTTCCCGCACGTGAACGCCCGCTTCGCGCGCATGCTCCAGGAGGAGAACGCCGCCGGCGCGCAGGCGGCGGTCGACGACATGACGGGCATCCTCGACAAGGGCGAGTCGATCGCGGGCGGATTCGAGAGCGGCGAGCTGAAGTCGACGACCGAGGACTACGTGAGCACGATGCAGAACCTCGCCGGCTCCTACGAGACGCTCCTGCAGGTCGCGCGGCGCGACCCGAGCGGCAAGGGCGAGGCCACGAAGGAGGTGCTCGCCGACCTGAAGGCGGA
Organism: uncultured Thermoleophilaceae bacterium; assembly: GCA_963808775.1. Classification (GTDB taxonomy): domain Bacteria; phylum Actinomycetota; class Thermoleophilia; order Solirubrobacterales; family Thermoleophilaceae; genus JACVRW01. Next base: position 105,142 of record CAWEGR010000003.1, on the reverse strand, counting down.
CATCCGCGAGGCCCAGGGCGCGGACGCGCAGTTCGCGGGCAAGCTCCGGTCCGCCATGTCGCCCGAGCAGCGCAGGGAGTTCTCCGACAAGATGGCGAACCTGAGGCAACAGCTCCAGGAGGAGGCGACGCCCTAGGGATGACGGAACCGAAGCTCACCGAGCATGCCGCCGCGAACCGGCGCATGTGGAACGAGGACGCCCCGAACTGGGTCGAGAAGGGCCGGGCGAACTGGGCAAGGGCGGAGCCGAGCTGGGGCGGCTGGGACATCCCCGAGTCCGAGGTGCGCATCCTGCCGGAGCTCGCCGGCCTCGACGTGGTCGACATCGGCTGCGGGACCGGCTACTGGTCCGCCTGGTTCGCGCGGATGGGCGCGCGGCCGGTCGGGCTGGACGTCTCCGAGGCGCAGCTCGAGACCGCCCGCGCGCTGCAGCGCGAGCACGGGATCGAGTTCCCGCTGCTGCACGCGAGCGGCGAGGCCGTGCCGCTGCCGGACGCCTCGTTCGACATCGCGTTCTCCGAGTACGGGGCGGCGATCTGGTGCGACCCCCACCTGTGGATCCCCGAGGCCCACAGGCTCCTGCGCCCCGGCGGGCGGCTCATCTTCCTCTGCAACTCCGTGATCTCGATCCTGTGCTCGCCGGTCAGCGAGGACGAGCCCGCGGGCATGAGCCTCGAGCGGCCGCAGGCCGGATTGCACGCCACCTACTGGCCCGAGCAGGAGGGCCCCGATTTCCACCTTCCGCATGGCGAGATGCTGCGCCTCCTGCGCGAAACGGGCTTCGAGCTCGAGGCGCTGCACGAGCTCTACGCGCCGGACGGGCCGGACGAGGAGGTGCGCTTCTACATCCAGCGCGGCTGGTCCCGGCGCTGGCCGTGCGAGGAGGTCTGGGTCGCGCGCCGCGGTGTCGTGATCGTCCGGGTCGAGTTCGAGGAGCGCTACTGGTATCCGGATGACGGCGGCCAGGTCTGGCTCGCCGGGTTCACGCCCGTCGACGAGGAGAGCGGCCGCTTTCTCGCGCGCGACGCCCCCGAGCTCGCCGCGCGGGGAATCGCGATCGCCGGCGTGGCGGGTGCGGGCCGCCACCACGCGGCGGCCCTCGCGGGCGACGCTGCCGAGCCCGGGCGCCCGCTCGCGCTGAGGCGCGATGCCGCCAACGAGCACGACCCGAACGCCGTGGCCGTCGACAGCGAGGCGGGCGAGCAGCTCGGCTGGGTGCCGCGCGAGCTCGCGGCGGAGCTGGCGCCACGGCTCGACGCCGGTGAGCGCTGGTCCGCGGTCGCCCTGCGCGAGAGCCGGCCCTCGCCGCGCGATCCGCGCTCGGGGCTGACGATGCTGCTCGCCCCGGCCGAGCGGATCGAGCTCGAGCCCGCCCTGGGACACTCCCGGGGACCGTGACGGACCTCCCGACAGGCGCCGACGAGCTCTACGACCTGCCGCTCGCCGAGTTCACGAAGGCCCGCACCGCGCTCGAGAAGAAGCTGCGGGGCGACGGCAGGCGCGACGAGGCGGCCGAGGTCAAGGCGCTGCGCAAGCCGACCGCGCCCGCCTGGGCGCTCAACCAGGTCGCGCGAGGGCGCCCCAAGGACGTGAAGAAGCTGCTCGACGCGAGCCGAGCCGTGGGCGCGGCGCAGGACGACCTGCTCGGCGGCGGGTCGCGCGACGACCTGCGCAAGGCCGTCGCGCGCCAGCGCGAGCTCGTCGGCTCGCTCACGGGCGCCGCCGTCGAGGCCGCGAGGGCCGCTGACATCGCCACGACCGCGGCGTTCGAGGAGAAGGTGGGCGCCACCCTGCGCGCGGCCGCCACGGACGAGGAGGCGGCCGAAGAGCTGCGCGCGGGCCGGCTCGTCAAGGAGCGCGAGGCGGTCGGGCTGTTCGGGCTCGACACCGGCGGGGATGCGCCGAAACCCGCCGCGCGGGCACGCAAGCCGGAGAGCACGAAGCAGCGGCGCGACCTCGAGAAGCGAATGAAGGCCGCCACGGCGCAGGCGGGCCGAGCCCGCCGCACGGCCGAGGCGGCCCAGCGCGCGCTCGACAAGGAGCGCGAGCGCGCCGAGCGGGCGGCGGCTGGCGCTGCGCGAGGCCGAGGCGGACGCCGAGCGGGCCGAGGCCGACGCGAGCGAGGCCGAGGCGGAGGCGGGCCGGCTCGAGGACGAGCTCGCCGCGCTCGGCTGAGACCGCGCTCAGCGGGCGGTGTGGACCTCGATCGCCTGGATCTGCCGCTGGCCGTATGAGCCCGTGTAGACCGGCCCGGCCGCGCTGAGCCGATCACCCGGCCCCGGCAGCGGATGGGGGCGCAGCGAGCGCTTCACGTCGATCACGGACAGTCCCGGCGCCGTGATCGAGTCGGTCGAGGCGAGCACGAAGTGGGCGTCGCCGTCCCCGTCGGGGTCGACCCGCTCGACGTAGATGATGCGCCCGCTCGCCTCGGCGCAGTTCGATAGCCCGGCCGGGCAGCGCACCGGCCGCAGGCGCTCGCGGCGGGGCGCCTGCGGCGCCCTCTCGGTCCGGACGGTCGCGGCGCGCTTGGGGGGCTCGGCGGTGTCGTCGTCGCCCGCACAGGCCCCGAGGAGCGGCGCGGCGGCGATCAGGGCGGCGAGCGCGGTCCGCCTCACCGCTCGGCGGCCGACACGAGCAGCGTCCCGGCCAGCCCCGCCTCCGCGCTCCCGGCCGGTGTGAACTCGAGCACGTGGCTGCCGGACGTGCGGATGAAGACGTCGAAGCGCGCTGGCGTGAGCGGCTGCGCGGGCTCGCTGAGGCCGAGCGAGGGGATCGCGACCTGGCCCGGCTCGTCCACGGCCACCTCGACCTGCGCCGCCTGGCCCGGTTCGAGGGTCAGCGTGTCGTCCTGAGCCGCGTCGAAGCGAAGGGTCGTCTCAGCGCCCCCTCCGGCCGGCTGAGGGGCGGCGGTCGGGGCCGTCGACTGCCCGGGCGCCGTGGCGGCGGGCTCGTCCGCCGGGTCGTCCGTGCCCGAGCGCGTGAGCGACGCCGCGAGGGCCGCAAGCCCAATGACGATCGCGAACAGCAGCAGGGCCCGGCGCACGTGCACAGCGGCCAACTCTAGGTGAGCACGCAGGTCAGGTCTGGACGTTTGGTCTAGGCCCCGGCACCACGGAAGTAAAGAAAGCCCTGGTGGCGGTCGATTAATGGCGCAGAGGCCAGGGCTCGGGCTTACCGCAGCGGCTGGCTCCAGACCAATACCCCGTCACCTTCAAGGAGGAGACACACATGCTGCGGAAGCTCCGCGAGCGCATTCACAACGGGCAGGAGGGCTTCACCCTCATTGAGCTGCTCGTCGTGATTCTCATCATCGGCATCCTCGCCGCTATCGCCCTGCCGGCCTTCCTCGGCCAGCGCGCGAAGTCGCAGGACGCCAGCGCGAAGTCCGATGCCCGTAACCTCGTCTCGCAGATCGAGTCGTGCTACACCACGACGAACGATTACCAGCAGTGCGAGGAGGGCGACACCGCTCTCGACACCGAGGGCATCGACATGGCGGACAGCACGGTGACCTCGGCTGGTCAGCGTGACTTCGTCATCACGTCCACGTCGGACTCGGGCAACTCGTTCACGATCACCAAGGTTGGCGGCGCGGCACCGACGCGCACCTGCTCGTCTGCCGGCACGACCAAGGGTGGCTGCAACGGCGGCGTCTGGTAACCGTCGAGAAGTTCTGTCGTAGCGCACGGGGCGGGCCAACGGCCCGCCCCGTCGCGTTTTCCACACCGGGCCTAGACCCCCCGGTAAAGACCTAGGGGCGCCCCACCCCGAGCAAGGGGACCAAGCATGCGGCGGAAGCAATTCCACAACCTGAGCCAGGACGAGGGCGGCTTCACGCTCATCGAGCTGCTCGTCGTCATCCTGATCATCGGGATCCTGGCCGCGATCGCCCTACCCGGCTTCCTCGGGCAGCGCGCGAAGGCGCAGGACGCGCGCGCCAAGCAGGAGCTGCGGACCCTCATCACACAGGTGGAGTCGTGCTACGCGACCACCTGGGACTACCGCACATGCGACTTTCCGAATACGGCCTTCTACTCCGACGGCCTCGACCTGTCGCGGGCCACCATGAGCGCGAGCGCCTCGGAGTCGTTCGAACTCACCATGTCGTCCGACTCGGGCAACTCGTTCACGATGACCAAGGTCGACGGCAGTCCCTACGTGCGGACCTGCAGCGAGGCCGGCACGAACAAGGGCGGCTGCGATGCCGGAGTCTGGTAGCCGCCGTCCATCGGGCAGCGCACGGACTCCAGTTTCAGGCTCGATCGGCCGACTACAAGGTTTGATGTCCCGCACGCCTGACTCGCACGACGAGCGCGGGTTCACCCTCGTCGAGGTCCTCGTCGCCATGTTCGTCCTTCTCGTGGGCGTGCTCGGCGTGGTCGCGATGGTCGACGGCGCGAACGCCGTGACGGGCAAGACGAAGGCGCGCGAGGGCGCGAACAACGTCTCGCGCTCCGTCGTCGAGGTGGCGCGCGCCGTGCCGTACAAGAACCTCGCGGACACCTCGCTGCTGAGCGCGCTCTCGAGCCGGCCCGGGCTCAGCGACGTCAGCGCGGCATCGACCTACACGATCTCGGCTCGCAACTTCGACTACGACGTGACCCTCGAGGTCTGCTCGATGGACGACCCGAAGGACAACCTCGGGCCGCACGACGGGCTGGTCGAGTTCTGCGCGGACTCCGACGTGGGGTCCGGCACGCGGCACATTCGACCGCAACCCGGACGACTACAAGCGCATCGCGATCACCGTCACGTGGGTCGACGGGCGCGGCAACACCGAGACGATGAAGCAGACCTCGCTCGTCTCGAACCCGGTCGGCGGCCTCGGCCCGACGGTCACCCGTCTCGACGCGCCCGCTGTGGGCGGCATCCCGAAGACGGTCACGGTGCCGGGCAGCATCCTGTTCGAGGCCGACACCTCCACGGACGCGGCCGAGCTCGACTGGTCGGTCGACGGCGCCGGCCAGGGCAACGCCGATCCGGTCGGTTCGAGCAACCGCAGGTTCACCTTCACCTGGGACATCGAGGGCAGCGCCGGCGGGCGCTACTGGGACGACTGCACGTACGTCGTCCAGGCCGAGGCGTTCGACGACAAGGGCCGCGCCGGCTCGCCGAAGGCCATGACGATCGTCCTGAACCGGCGAGTGCCGTTCGCACCCGAGCAGCTCGAGGGTGGCCGCAACGGCAACGGCGACATGGTCGACCTGCAGTGGAAGGGCAACACCGAGTGCGACGTGCTCGGCTACCACGTGTACCGCAGCACGACGGGCGCCCCCGGCTCGTGGGGGAGCCCGATCACCTGCCTCGGGCAGACCGGCTCATATCTCGAGGCGACAGAGTGCGTCGACGACCAGGCGCCCACGGACGACCCGCTCTACTACTACGTCGCGGGCGTCGACATCGACACCGCGGGCTCGCCGCGCGACGGCGACGCCAGCACCGTGCTGACGGTGACGAGTGGGAACACGGTCCCGTCACAGCCGACCAATCTCACGGCATGCCTAGGCGGCGTGCCCGGCTGCGTCGAGCCCGATGGGACGTCCCCGGTGTCGGACAGCGCGACCGCGCTCGGCTGGGACGCGAGCACTGATCCGGACGGCGACCCGATTCTCTTCTACCGCATCTACCGCGACGACAACGGCGACGCCGCCTTCACGCTCGACGAGCGCTTCGCCGTCTTCTTCCCCCAGGGCGTCGCCGGGCTCAGCTGGACCGATCCGGACACTCCGGACGGCCCGCACACCTACGCGGTCAGCGCCGTGGACACCCGCTTCGGCGAGTCGCCGCTCAGCGCCCCGGTGGTGAACTTCCCGTGAGCGCCCTCGCACGCAGGCTCGCCCGCGAGGAGTCGGGCTTCACGCTGGTCGAGCTCCTCGTGGCAGCGACCCTGATGCTGATCATTCTCGGCGCCACGCTCACCTCCGTGACCGCGTTCCAGAAGAACACGGAGACGAACAACCTCCAGAACGACTCGCAGGACGAGGCGCGCCGCGGAATCGACCGCCTGGCGAAGGAGCTCCGCAACCTGGCGAGCCCGACGAACGAGACGCCGCAGGCGATCAAGCGCAAGGACGACCAGGACCTGATCGTCCAGTCCGTGGCGGAGAACCGCCCGGTGGGCAGCCTCAACGCGCGCAACACGCAGTACGTGCGCTACTGCCTGAACGCCGACCAGAAGATCGTCTACCGCCAGACCCTCACCTGGGTGACGGCCACCGACCCGTCCTACCCCGCCGCCACCGAGTGTCCCGGCAGCGGGTGGGAGGCCACCGAGGTCGTCGGGCAACACGTGGTGAACGGCGCACGGCCTCTGTTCACCTACAACGAAGCGGACCCGCTGCGCACCACCGAGATCCACACGAGCGTGTACGTGGACGTCGACACCGCACGCACGCCCTCCGAGGTGAGCCTCTTCACCACGGTGTTCCTTCGCAACCAGAATCGCGTGCCGGCCGCGAGCTTCACCGCCGTGCGCGACGGCACGTCGATCATCCTGAACGGGTCCGACTCGGCGGACCCCGAGGAACGCGCCCTCTACTACTTCTGGTACGACGACGCGCACACCGGCGGCCCGCCCGCCGACGATCCGAAGCGCATCGGCGAGGGCATCGTCTACGTCTACGGCCCGCTGGCACCCGGCACGTACACCGTCTGGCTGACGGTCAAGGACCAGGCCGACCTGGCCAGCACCGCGTCCTCACAGACCGTCTGCATCCCTGGAGGAACCGTCACATGCTGACAAGGACCCTGACCGACGAGCGCGGCAACGTGCTCGTGACCGCGATGATCCTGATCGGTGTGATGCTCGGGATCGGCCTCGCGGCCATGGCGCGCGTGGACAACCAGACGAGCCAGTCTCACAGCGAGCGGCTCGGCGAGTCCACCTTCAACCTTGCCGAGGGCGCGCTCAGCCAGCAGATCTTCATTCTCGGTCGCCGCGGCACCGGCACGCCGACGAACCCGTATCCCGCGCGCTGCCCCGCGATCAGCGGCTTCTGCCCGGACACCGCGAAGATCTCGCAGAACTACGACGCCGCGACGCACCAGAATGACTACGACACAGACACCGTGCTGGTACACGTGGGTGCGCGACAACGCGAGCGCGGTGGGCGCGCAGGCCGACACGTTCTGGAGCGACGCGCTGCTCGGCGACGTGACGAGCGGGGCCGGCGGACGCCCCACCTACGACCAGAACGGCGACAAGCTGATGTGGGTGCGCGCGCAGGCGAACGTGCGCGGCAAGGAGCGCGCGATCGTCGGTCTGATCCGGATCGAGCCACGACCGGTCACGCTTCCTCAGTACGCGATCCTCGCCGGAAGCTTCGCCACGACCAATAACGGCATCCACTCCGCCCAGATCGTGGACACGAACGGCGGCCTCGGGGTGGCGGTGCGCTGCGGCCCCGACGGCGGCGCCGCCCCGGTCACCGGCTGCCTCACCTATCAGCCGAACAAGGGCCAGATCATCCCGAACGTGGTCCAGACCGGCTACGACGAGCCGACCACGATCTCGTCCGACGACCTCGAGTCGCTGGTCGACGTGGCGCGCGCGAACGGGACCTACTACACGTCGCAGCCGACCGACCTCACAGGCGATGTCGTCGTGCTCGACCCGGGCGGCAACACGCTCTGGAAGTACCAGAGCAACGCCACGTACAACTCGGCGTCGAACCCCGGCATGATCATCATGCTGAGCGGCAAGCTCGAGCTCACGGGCACGATGAAGTACTACGGGCTCGTCTACCACGCGAACCTCGGCGGCCTGCACGACTCCGACCTGGTCAAGGTGCACGGCAATTCGCAGCTCGTGGGCGGCGTGATCGTGGACGGCTCGTGCGAGGGCTCCAGCACGAACTGCCCTGGTGTCGAGGCCGGCTCGAGCGGCAAGCTCAACATCAAGTTCGACACCAATGCCTTCGCCGTCAACGCGTTCGGAACGGCCGGCGTGGTCCAGAACACCTGGCGTGAAATCACGCCGATCGCGGTTCCCTAGCGCCATCCGGCGCGCGGGTTAGCCTGCCGGAACCGTGCCGCTCGGGGTCGAGATAGCTCTCGCCGCCGTGCTCGGCGCGGTGATCGGCAGCTTCCTGAACGTGGTCATCCACCGCGTTCCGGCGGGCGAGTCGCTCGTCAGCCCCGGCTCGCGCTGCCCGGAGTGCGGCACGCCCGTGCGGCCCTGGGACAACGTGCCGGTGTTGTCGTGGCTCCTGCTGCGAGGGCGCTGCCGCGCCTGCGGGGCGCGCATCTCCCGGCGCTATCCGCTCGTCGAGCTGCTCACGGCGGTGGCGTTCGCCGCCGTCGTGGCCGTGCGGGGCTTCGACGAGGACCTCGTGCTCGAGCTCCCCTTCGTGGCGGCGCTGATCGCACTGGCGGCGATCGACCTCGATCACCGCATCCTGCCGAACAAGATCGTCTATCCGATGGCGGCCTGGGGCGTGATCGCAACGGTGCTCGTCGATCGCGACGACCTGCTCGAGAACCTCGCGGCCGGCGCCGGGGCGTTCGCGTTCCTGTTCATCGCGGTGCTCGCGTACCCGCGCGGCATGGGGATGGGCGACGTGAAGCTGGGCGGCGCGATGGGCCTCTATCTCGGCCTGTCGGTCATCCCGGCCCTGCTCGTGGCCTTCCTGAGCGGATCCGTCGTCGGGCTCGGGATGATCGCCCGCGAGGGCGCGTCGGCGCGCAAGAAGGCCGTGCCGTTCGGCGTCTTCCTCGCGCTGGGCGGAATCGTCGGCGTGCTGGTGGGGCCCGAGCTCGTCGAGCTGTACGAGGACCGGTTCCTGGACGGGTGAGGGCAGCCGGGGGGATGGCGAGCCGGGGGCTCGCGCCCCCGGACCCCCGTGGCACCTGTCGGGTGGCTGTTGGGCGTTCGGCGACGTCCTGCCATCGCCGGTCACACGCTCCGGATCGCCGCGCCGCGCGCGGCAAGTGTCACTTGACCGCGTATAGCCCGGTCAAGTGACACATGCGATGGCAGCCGGGGGCTCGCGCCCCCGGACCCCCGTGGCACCTGTCGGGTGGCTGGGCCTTCGGCGACGTCCTGCCATCGCCGGTCACACGCTCCGGACCGCCGCGCCGGGCCGACCTCCGGGTGCCGCGTCGGGCTCGCCGCCCTGGAATCACCGGCGCCGGCGGGATCGGCGAGCTTTTCCCACGGATCGCGACTTGACCGGCCATGACGGGGTCAAGTCGTGGTTGTAAGCGGGCTTGGGGCCCTCGCGGGGCGCCTGGGCATGTCCAGTCGTTCTGGACATTTCGAACTTAGGGCTAAGGGTGTCCACCCCCCCGCCGATACACGGAGGGAACCTCCATGGCGTTTTCCCTCCGCAAGAACTCAGATCGTGGTGGCGTCGGTCTCGATATCGACGGCCGCTACCTCGCTGCTGCCCAGGTCGACGGTGGGCGCGTTGTCCGCGCCGCCAGCCGGGAGCTCCCGGACGGCCTGTTCCGCGACGGCGAGGTTGTCAACCCCGACCAGCTCGCAGACGCGCTGAAGGCCTTCGCGTCCGAGGCGGACCTTCCCAAGAATGTCCGGCTCGGAGTCGCGAACCAGCAGATCGTCGTTCGCGTCGTCGAGCTTCCTCGCATCGAGGACGCGAAGCAGCGCGACGCGGCGGTCCGCTTCCAGGCGGCCGAGGCGATCGCGATGCCGCTCGACGAGGCGGTGCTCGACCATCAGGTCGCCGGCTACACGACGGCGCCCGATGGCAGCCCGCGCATGCAGGTGGTCCTCGTGGCCGCCCGCCGCTCGATGATCGAGGGCCTGCTGGACGCGGCCAAGAAGGCCGGGCTCAAGCCTGACGGCATCGACCTCGATGCCTTCGCGCTGATCCGCACGCTCGCCGGCTCGGCCCCCGAGGGCCCCGACGAGAACGCGCGCGTCTACTGCCACCTCGCGGGCGTCAGCAACCTGGCGATCGCGGTCGGGGGCACCTGCTACTTCACGCGCCCGCTGTCCGCCGTCTGGGAGGACGAGGACGCCGGCTCGCGCCTGGCGGACGAGATCCGCCTGTCGATCGACTACTACATGACCCAGGAGCAGGCCCGCCCGGTTGGCGACGTCGTCCTGTCGGGCCCCGGCTCGGTGGACGACTCGCTGGTCGAGAGCCTCGGCCTCCACCTCGGTCTGCCCACCACCGTCGCCGCGCCGCTCGGCGTGCTCGATCCCGCCGCGCTCGGCGCCAGCGAGGATCCGCACCGCTTCACGGTCGCCGCCGGTCTGGCGATGGGAGCTGCGGCATGAAGGCCGTCAACCTGATCCCGACCGAGCAGCGTCGGGCCAGGCCCACCGGCAAGAACTCCGGTAGCGCCTACCTCGTGGTCGGCGTGCTCGGCGTCCTGCTCGTGATGGCCGTGGCCTACGTGCTTCAGTCGAACAAGGTCAACGAGAGCAAGAGCCAGGCCAAGGCCGACAACGCCAAGGCCGCGGCCCTCGAGGCCCAGGCCGGCGAGCAGGCCGCCTTCGTCGACTTCGCCGCGATCAAGGACGTGCGCCTCGCGACCGTCGCCGGCGTGGCCGAGACGCGCTTCGACTGGGAGCGCCTGATGCGCGAGCTGGCCCGGGTCATGCCCGAGGGCAGCTGGATCCAGACCGCCGACGCCTCCACGACCGGAGACGAGGCCGCCGTCGCCGTCGATCCGAACGCAGCCGCGGTGGCGGTCCAGCCGACCGCGACCCTGACGGGCTGCACGCCCAAGCAGTCGGATGTGGCCACGATGATGGTGCGCCTCCGCGGGCTGTACCGCGTGACCGATGTCGTCCTGAACGAGTCGAGCGTCGAGACCGGCGGCGACTCGCAGACGACCGTCGACAACTGCGGGTCCTTCTACCGCTACGACCTGACGATGAGCTTCGCCCCGCAGGCCCCCGCGGCCGAGGCGCCCACCGGCGCCATGCGAGTCCCGGCGTCGCTTGGGGGTGGATCATGAGCCTGAGCGATCGCGACAAGAAGATCGTCATGGTCATCGTGCCGCTGTTGGTGCTGGCGGCCTACTGGTTCCTTCTGCTCGCGCCAAAGCGCGAGGAGGCGACGACCGCCGCGGCTGCGCAGACGAAGGCCGCCGAGCGGCTCCAGCTCGCCGAGGCCGCCACGCAGAGCGCGCAGACGGCGGAGGTCGACTTCACCGACGACTACGCCGAGATCGTGCGCCTCGGCAAGGCGATCCCCGCTCAGGTGGACATGCCGAGCCTGCTGGTGCAGCTCAACTCGGCCGCCGCCGGCACGGGCATCCAGTTCACCCGCATCACGACCGGTGAGCGCCTGCCCGTCGCGACCGCGGCGACCGCCGCGCCGGCGACCGGCACGGAGTCGAGCGGCTCCACGCCGACCGACGCGGGCGGCCCCACGGCGCAGAGCGCTTCGGGCCAGGCCGTCGAGAGCGCGAACAACGCCGCGGCTACCTCGGGCGACGCGAATGCGTCCGCCGAGCAGTCCGGCGTCGACCCGGCCGACACACAGACCTCGACCTCGTCCGGCAGCGGTCTGCCGGTGGGCGGCGGCACTGCCGCTCCCGCTGGAACCGAGGCTGCTGCCACGGGCACGACCGGTCTCGAGACCGTGTCGCTCGAGCTCGAGTTCGTCGGCGACTTCTTCAACCTCGCGGACTTCTTCCACAGCACGAAGAGGTTCGTGCAGGTCGCGGGACGCGAGGTCCTCGTGAACGGCCGCCTCGTCACCTTCGAGGGCGTCAGCTTCGCGAGCGACACGCAGATCTTCCCCCGGATCCGGGCGGAGCTGATGGCGACCGTCTACCTCTCGCCCGAGGCGCAGGGCGCGACCGCCGGCGCGACGCCGGAGGGTCCCGCGCCGGCTGCCCCGGGCACCACGCCCGCGAGCACCCCCGCACCGACCCCGACCGCCCCTGCCGCTCCCACCGCGGTGGCGACCCCCTAGAGGGCAAATCCAATGAAGATCTTCCTGCTCGATCTCTGGACGGACCTCCGCGAGAAGCGGCTGTGGCCTGTGGCCGTGGCGCTGCTCCTGGGCCTGGTCGCCGTCCCCGTGGTTCTGTCACAGCCGGCCGACCCGGCCACGCCTGCGCCGACCGCCAAGGCGGCGCCCGCGACGGCTGAGCCGCAGGACGAGGAGTTCGCCGCCGTCTCGCTCGAGGAGAGCACGACGCCGAAGGGCTCCACGCTCGGCACGTTCGACCCCAGCAACCCCTTCAAGCCGCCCGCCAAGATCCTCAAGGCCGGCCGCGCAGCGGCCGCGGGCCCCAGCTCCAGCTCGGCAGGCCCGAGCGACGACGAGCCCGCCGCGGGCACCAACTCCGGCAGCTCCTCGAGCGGCGGCTCCGACACCGGCGGCTCCGACACCGGCGGCTCCGACACGGGCGGCGGCACGACGACCGGTGGCAACGGCACCGGTGGCCAGAAGCCGACCACGACCCAGTACACGTACGTCATCGACGTCACGTTCCGGGGCGAGGGCCGCACGCGCAAGATCAAGTCGATGCAGAAGCTCGACATGCTCCCGAGCGAGGCGAACCCGCAGCTGCTCTTCCTCGGGGTCGCCCCCGACGGCGGCAACGCGGTCTTCCTCGTCGACGCGACGCTGGACGCCGCGGGCGAGGGCAAGTGCAAGCCGAGCCGCAAGGACTGCGCCTTCCTCTACCTCGGCCCTGGTTCCGAGGAGGAGTTCACGAACGAAGACGGGCAGTCGTACATGCTGCGCGTCGACGAGATTCGCAAGGTGAAGCTCGAGGACGCCCAGGCGTCGGCGAGCGTCCACCGCCCGTCGGCCAGCGCCGCCATCGGCGCCCCCGGCGTGGCCCACCGCTTCGTCCCGCCGATGATCGCCGACCTCGTGACGGTGTCCACCCAGCCTGGCGCGGACTCAACCGCCAACTCAGACCGTCGATAGGGGATCTGGAATGCGTCGCCTCCTGACAATCGCTCTTCTCGCGCTGACGGCCGCGACGCTCGTCGCGAGCCCGGCCGGCGCCGCGCCCGCCGCGGACAGCCCCACGATCACGCGCGTGACGCCGATGCGCGTCAGCGTCGGGAACCGGCTGGTGATCCTCGGCAAGCACTTCAAGGCGCGCCGCAAGGCGAACACCATCATCTTCCGCGCGCCCGACAACCGCACGGCGTTCGTCAAGCCGCGCCGGGCATCGCGCACGAAGCTCGTGGTGACGATCCCGGAGTCGGTGGCGCGCCTGCTGAACGTGGCGAACAGCCGCCAGCGCCCGACGCGCCTGAAGCTGCGCGTGGTGGCCGCCCGCAAGATGAGCAAGTACACCCCGCGGCGCCTCTCGCCGGTCGTGACCGGCGTGGGTGGCTCCGACGGCGGTGGCGGCGGCGGTGGCGGCGGCGGTAGCACCGTGGACGTGTGCGACAGCGACGCCGACCACGACAACGACCTGCTGCCGAACGCGCTCGAGCTCGACGTCAAGACCGACCCGTGCCTCGCCGACACGGACGGCGACTCGATGTCGGACGGCTGGGAGTTCTACGCCGCGCAGGACCTCAACATCAAGGCCGTGCCCTACCCGGCCGAGCGTCCCTGGCCGAACGCGCTCGACCCGCAGGACGGAGCGGCCGGCGGCCTCTCCAGCACCTATGACTTCGACGGTGACGGCCTGACCACGCTCGAGGAGTACCGCGCGTGGGTCATCACCGGCAGCTCCTTCGACCCGGCCCGCCTGGGCGGCCTCGACCTCGAGTCGCCGCTCGGCTACAGCGACGGCACGAAGTACAGCCGCAACGTGGCCCCCGGCGTGCCGGCCTGGCGCGGCCCGGCCTACGGCCTGCTGGCCCCGACCGGCTTCCCCGCCACGTACAACTTCGTTCCGGCCGGCGGCTGGCGCGACGACGAGCGTGACGCGGACGCCGACGGCCTGGCGAACTGGCTCGAGTCCGCGGGCGGTCCGAGCACCAACGAGTACTGGAAGGGCTTCTGGTCGAAGAAGCCGCGCGAGATCAAGGCCTGGGACTCCGACGAGGAGTACTGCGGCCTGCGCCCCGGCTACTTCGATGAGGTGCCGTTCGTGAACCTCGATCTCGCCGACCCCGACGTCGACGGCGACACGCTGCTCGACGGCGAGGACGACCAGGACCACGACGGCTACTCGAACATCACCGAGATGTACGAGCTGCTGGTCGACCTGGACGGCAACGGCAACCCGATCTGGTGCCTCAAGGGCGGCGTGCCGACCATCGACCTCGGCGGCAACGACGTGCCGGTCAACGCCATGAACCCCTGCGTGCCGAACATCGATTCGCGCACCTGCCACGACTACGTCCCCTTCTGATCAGGCAGGGACCAGAAGACCCTCCTCCGCCCGGCAAGGCGCCCGCACCCTCGTAAGTAGGGTGTGGGCGCTTTGTCTTTCCGCTTCGTCACCGCAGGCGAGTCGCACGGACCGGGCCTGACCGCGGTCGTCGAGGGCCTGCCCGCGGGGCTCGAGCTGCACCCCGACGACATCGACCGCGACCTCGCGCGGCGCCAGCTCGGACACGGGCGCGGCGGCCGCATGAAGATCGAGAAGGACCGCGCGGAGGTGACCTCGGGCGTCCGCCACGGCCGCACCCTCGGCAGCCCGGTCGCCCTCCGCATCGAGAACCGCGACTACCAGAACTGGGAGGAGCGGATGAACCCCTGGCCGGTCGAGGCCGAGGTCGAGGAGGTGCACCTGCCGCGCCCCGGCCACGCCGACCTCGTCGGCGTGCAGAAGTACGGCTTCACGGACGTTCGCAACGTGCTCGAGCGCGCCTCCGCGCGCGAGACGGCCGCGCGCGTGGCCGCGGGAGCGCTCGCGAAGGCGTTTCTGGCGGCGCTCGGCGTGTCGGTCCACTCGCACGTGACGCGCATCGGGGGCGTCGCCGCCCCCGAGCCGCCGGCCGCGCTGACCCCGGCGAGCTTCGAGGGCGTCGACGAGTCGCCGGTGCGCTGCCTCGACGCCGAGGCGAGCGAGGCGATGGTGGCCGAGATCGACTCCGCGCGGAAGGCGAACGAGTCGCTCGGCGGCCTGTTCGAGGTGCAGGCCTTCGGCCTCGTGCCGGGCATCGGCTCGCACATCTCGTGGGAGGAGCGCCTCGATGGCCGCCTGGCCGGCGCGGTGATGTCGATCCATGCGATGAAGGGAGTCGGCATCGGCGACGGCTTCGCGCTGGCCGAGCGGGTCGGCTCCCGTGCCCACGACGAGATCTTCTGGTCCGACGAGCGCGGCTTCCATCGCGAGACCAATCGCGCGGGCGGGCTCGAGGGCGGCATGACCACGGGCGATCCGCTCGTGGTGGTGGGCGCGATGAAGCCGCTGCCCACACTCACGAAGCCGCTTCGCTCGGTGCACCTCGAGACGAAGGAGCCCGCGCAGGCGCTGCGCGAGCGCACCGACTCGTGCACGGTGCCCGCGGCCGGAGTGATCGGCGAGGCCATGGTCGCGATCGTGCTCGCCTCCGCCTACCGCCAGAAGTTCGGCGGGGACCACCTGGACGACGCCCGCGCGGCGCTCGCCGCCTACAAGGAGCGCATCGGGTGGAGGGGCGCGGCGTAAACGCGCTCGTCCTCGTCGGCTTCATGGGCGCGGGCAAGTCGAGCGGCGCCCGCGCGCTCGCCGCCGAGCTCGGCACGGAGGCGGTCGACTCCGACCGCGTCGTCGAGGACCGCCTCGGCGAGTCGATCGAGTCGTACTTCGACCGTGAGGGCGAGCCCGCCTTCCGCGCGCGCGAGGAAGAGGTGGTGCTCGAGCTGCTCGGGGACGGTGGCGCGCAGGTGATCGCGCTCGGCGGCGGGGCGGTCGGCTCGGAGAGCGTCCGCCAGGCGCTCGCCGCGCACACGGTCGTGCACCTCGAGGTTCCGCCCGAGGAGGCCTGGCGGCGCGCCTCGAACCAGGGGCGGCCGCTCGCGCGCGACCGCGGCCGCTTCGCGGCGCTGCACGCCGAGCGGTCGGCCCTGTACGAGTCGGTGGCCGACGCGATCGTGCCCCCGGGCGAGCGCGAGGCGATCCGGCGCGTGCTGCCCGCGCTCGAGGCGCTCCGCCGCGCCCCCGCGGGCACGCGCATGGTCTGGTCGGGCGGGGCGCCGCCGCCCGCGCTCCATTCGGATCCGCCCCGCACCCCCGTCGCGGAGTACCCGGTGTTCGCGGGCGAGGGTCTCGTCGGCTCCGGCTTCTTCTATCCCGAGCAGGGCCGGCGCTTCGTGGTCACGGACGAGAACGTCGCCTCGGCCGTGCCGTTCGGCGGGGCGGAGGAGACGATCGTGGTGGCGCCGGGGGAGGGGAGCAAGACGCTCGCGTCCGCCGAGGAGGTGCTGCGCCGCCTCGCGCGCGCCGGCGCCGAGCGCGGCGACCTGCTCGTCGCGCTGGGCGGCGGAGTGGCCGGCGACCTCGGCGGCCTCTGCGCCGCGCTCTACCAGCGCGGCATGCGCCACGTCCAGGTGCCGACCTCCCTCGTCGCCCAGGTCGACTCGGCCTACGGCGGCAAGACGGGCGTCGACCTGCCGGAGGGCAAGAACTACGCGGGCGCGTACCACCAGCCCTCCGCCGTCCTGACCGATCCCGCCCTGCTCGCCACGCTGCCGGCGGAGGAGGCGGCGGCGGGCTACGTCGAGGTCGTCAAGACGGCGCTGATCGCGGGCGGCCCGCTCTGGGCGCGGGTGCGGCGCGGGGGCGAGGTCGACACGGACACGATCCTCGGCTGCCTGCGCACGAAGCTCGCCGTGGTCGCCGAGGACGAGCGCGACGGCGGGCGGCGCCAGGTGCTGAACCTCGGCCACACCGTCGGGCACGCGATCGAGTCGGCCACCGGCTACCGGCGCTACCGGCACGGAGAGGCGGTCGGCATCGGGCTGCTCGCCGCGCTGCGGCTCGCCGGGCGCGACGCGCTCCGCGCGGAGGTGACCGAGCTGTTCTCCGCGCGCGGCCTGCCGCTCGCGTTCGGCGGAGCGAGCGTCGACGAGGTCCTGAGCCACATCGAGCGCGACAAGAAGCGCGCGGGCGGCGAGGTGCCGTTCGTGCTGCTCGACGCCCCGGGCGAGGTCAGTCACGGCCACGCCGTCGATCCCGACGACCTGCGTGCCGCGGTCGAGGAGGTGCATGCAGGGTGAAGACCCGCGTGGACGTGCTTCACGGAGTCAACTTCGACGTGCTCGGCCGGCGGGCGGCCGCGCACTATGGCGAGGTTTCGCTGACCGAGCTCGAGGTCCGGATTCAGGCATTCGCGCGCGAGCTCGGCCTCGATGTCGCCTTCTACCAGTCGAACCACGAGGGCGAGTTCTGCGAGTTCCTGCACCGCGCGGACGAGCGGGCCGACGGGCTGCTCCTCAATCCGGGCGCCTGGACCCACTACTCGTGGGCGATCCATGACGCGCTCGAGCTGACCGGGCTGCCGGCCGTCGAGGTGCACCTGTCGCAGATCGACGAGCGCGAGGAGTGGCGGCGGGTGTCCGTGATCCGCGACCTCTGCGTGGGCTGCGTGCAGGGCCGCGGGGTCGACGGCTACCGTGACGCGCTCGCGATGCTGAAGGAGGCCATGCACAGGTGACCCGCGCCGACCGGCTCCAGACGCTCCTCGAGGAGCGCGAGCTCGACTGCCTGCTCGTCACGAAGCTCGTCAACGTGCGCTGGCTCGCCGGCTTCACGGGCTCGAGCGGGGCCTGCCTCGTGACCCGCGACGAGCGGCTCTTCTTCACGGACTTCCGCTACGTCGAACAGGCCGGCGAGCAGGTCAGCGGGTTCGAGACCGTGCAGCACGGCCCGCGCATGCTCGAGGACATCGCCGCGCGCCTGCGCGGACGCGCCGGGTTCGACGACGCGGACCTGAGCGTCGAGGCGCACCGCAAGCTCGGGGAGGGCGTGCCGGACGGCGTCGAGCTCGTGCCGGCGGGCGGCCTCGTCGAGCGCCTGCGCGCCGTCAAGGACGAGGCGGAGGTCGCCGCGATGCGCGCCGCGGCGGAGCTCTCGACGCGCGCCTACGAGAGCCTGCTCGAGCGCGGGCTCGCCGGCCGCACCGAGCGCGAGGTCGCCCGCGATCTCGTCCGGTTCATGGAGGATGCGGGCGCCGAGGGCCCCTCGTTCGCGCCGATCGTCGCGGCGGGAGGGCACGGCGCGCTGCCGCACGCCAGCCCGCGCGACGTCCCGATCCCGGCGAACACGCTGGTCGTCGTGGACATGGGCTGCGTCGTCGACGGCTACTGCTCCGACTGCACCCGCACGCTCGCGAGCGGGGAGGTGGGCGACGAGGAGCGCGAGGTCTACGACGCCGTGCTGCGCGCGCAGGTCGCCTCGCTCGCGGCGGTGCGCCCGGGAGCGGAGTGCAAGGAGGTCGACGGCGTGGCCCGCGCGCTGATCGAGGCGGCAGGGCACGGCGAGCGCTTCGGGCACGGCCTCGGCCACGGCGTCGGGCTCGAGGTCCACGAGGCGCCGCGGCTCGGCAAGACCGCGGAGGGCGCGCTCGAGGAGGGCAACGCCGTCACGGTCGAGCCCGGCATCTACCTGCCCGGGCGCTTCGGCGTCCGGATCGAGGACCTCGTGATCGTGCGCGACGGCGAGCCCGAGATCCTCACCGGGTTCGACAAGGCACTGCTCGTCGCGGGCTAGGCGCTCGCGCCGCTGCCGTGTTGCTGCTGGGCGCCGCGGCACTCGTGGGAGCCACGGTCCAGTCGGCGACCGGATTCGGCTTCGCGCTCGTCCTCTCGCCGGCCCTGCTCGGCCTGCTCGAGCCGCACGAGGCCGTGCTGACGATGCTCGCGCTCGCGACGGTCCTCAACGCGCTCGTGCTGTTCGAGTCGGGTCGGCCGGAGCACGTCGACTGGCGGCGCCTCGCGCCGCTGCTCGCGGCGGCGATCCCCGGCCTGGCGGCGGGCGCGCTGCTGCTCGCCGTGCTGTCGAAGGAGGTGCTCCAGGTGGCGGTCGGCGTCGCGGTCATCGCCGCCGGCCTGTGGCAGCTGCGGGTCCGGCGCGCCGGGGCGCACGCGCGCCGGGCGCTGCCGCGCGGGTCCGAGCTCGCCGCGGGCTTCGCCAGCGGGACCCTGACCACGTCGCTGAGCGTGAGCGGCCCACCGCTCGCGCTCTGGCTCGAGGCGCGTGGGGTGCGGCCCGTCGAGTTCCGGCAGACGCTCGCCGCCGCCTTCCTGCTGCTGAGCGTGGCCGGCGGCGCGATCGTCGTCACGGCCGAGGGGACCGGGCCGCTCGAGGCGGAGGTGGTCCTCCCGCTGCTCGTGTGCATGCTCGCCGGCTACGCGCTCGGCGCCGTCGCGTTCCGGCGCATCGCCACCGAGCGCTTCTTCGTGCTCGCGCTCCTGCTCGTGATCGCGACCGGAGTCGCGAGCGTGCTCGCCGGGGCAGTCGCGCTCTAGATCCGACTGGGCGCCCCCTTGCACGGCGCCGCCGCGGATGCGAACATG
Source organism: uncultured Thermoleophilaceae bacterium (assembly GCA_963808775.1). Classification (GTDB taxonomy): domain Bacteria; phylum Actinomycetota; class Thermoleophilia; order Solirubrobacterales; family Thermoleophilaceae; genus JACVRW01. Next base: position 85,796 of record CAWEGR010000003.1, on the reverse strand, counting down.
TGTTCGTACATGGTCGCATGCGTCCTCTACCCCCGCTTCGAGCTGCTGGCCGCCCTCGGCGACCGGCGAGCGCTGCTCTCGGAGCCCGTGGCGCTCGCCCCCGAGGCCGGCCGCGAGCAGATGGTGGGGGAGGTCTCGGCAGCCGCCGAGGCCTACGGGATCGTGCGCGGAATGCGGCTCGGGGAGGCCATGTCGCGCTGCCCCGCGCTGCGGCTCGTGCCGCCCGACCCGGAGGGGGTGCGAGCTCTCTGGCACACGGCGCTCGACAGGCTCGAGCGCATCGGGGCTGCTGTCGAGTCAGACGTTCCGGGCGCGGCCTACTTCGAGACCCGCGGGCTCGAGGGCATCCACGGCGGGGATCTCGCCGGGGTGCTCGCCGCGGCGCGCCGGGCGCTCGGCGCGGGGGCGCGCTTCGGCTGCGCGCCGAGCCGCTTCGCGGCCCACTGCGCGGCCCTGCGCGCCCGGCCCCGCAAGCGCTCGCGGCCCGGCGCAGGGCGGGCGGCGGTGGTCGTCGGCGAGGGTGAGGTGTCGGGCTTCCTGGCTCCGCTCCCGATCGGGCTGCTTCGCACCCGCCCCGGGCTCGAGGACCTGACGGAGCCGCTCGAGCGGCTCGGGATCCGCACGCTCGGCGAGCTCGCCGCCCTGCCGGCGCGAGCGGTGTCCGAGCGCTTCGGGCACCCGGGGCTGCTGGCCCTCGACCTCGCCCGCGGGAGTGACCTGCCGCTCGACCCGCGCCGGCCGCTCGAGCCGGTGACGGAGCGGATCGAGCTGCCCGAGGCCACGGGCGGCCAGCAGCTCGAGCGCGCCCTCGAGCTGCTGATCGCCCGCGTGCTGGCCCGGCGCGAGCGCCGGGGGCGCTCGCTGCGGGCGCTTGCGGTCTCGGCGCGCTTCGTGGCCGGCGGCACCTGGCGCACGGCGGTCACGCTGCGGCACGCGAGCGCGGACGCCGGGCGCATCCAGCTCGCGCTCGCGCCGAAGCTGGCCGACCTGCCGGCGCCGTCCGAGTCGCTCGCGCTGACGGTCGAGGCGTTCGGGCCGCCGGCGCACGACCAGGTGCGGCTGCTCGACGAGGCCGAGTCCGTGCGGCGGGGGAGGCTCGGGGAGGCGGTTCGCCAGGCGCGCCAGGCGGCGGGTGGCGAGGCCGCCATGCGCGTGCTCGACCTCGACCCGGACTCGCGCATACCCGAGCGGCGCGCGCTGCTCGCGCCGTTCCCGGACCAGCCGGTGCATCCCCCGCCCGGAGCCGGCGGCGCCCGGCGGAGGGCGCATCCCTAGTGACGCCGCTGGGCTCGCGCAGGCTCGGGGCGCCCAAGCCCACGACGGTGATCGCCGGCGACGGCGGCGTGCCGCACAACGTCGCCGGCGCCGACGTCGACGCGATCCGGGAGGAGTGGGTCGTGGAGGACCGCTGGTGGACCTCGCGGCCGCTGCGGCGCCGCTATTTCGAGATCGTCCTCATGGACGGGCGCAACCTCGTGGTCTTCCGCGACCTGGTCGCCGGAGGCTGGTTCCTCCAGCGTTCGTAGGGATTCGCGGCCGGAACCTCCACCGAATCGCGACGGGGCATTCAGGGAACGGATCTACGTCCGACAGCGCTCCTACGTTGCGCTCGCTGGCGGTCTGGCCCGTCGCGCGGAGCGCCACCCCTACCTCCAGAAGGAGTCTCATGAAGCCCCGCATGCTGCTGGCGGCGCTGGTCGCGCTTGTCTCGATTGCCGTCGTCGCCGTGGTCGGCACCGCCGGGGCGGAGGAGGCGGATCTCGGGGGCCCGCCGACCTACGAGGTCTGGCTGATCGACCAGGACGACAAGTCCCAGGCCACCGGCCCCGGGGTGCTGCACGTGTTCGACGGGCGCGAGCTGACGCGCGACGCCTCGACCGCCGTGCCCGAATCGATCGATCTCGGCGGGGCCGTCGCCTCGCTCTGCCGCGAGAAGACCGGCAGCTCGCCGGTGCGCCCGCACATGCTCGTCTTCAACGGCGGCGACGCCGACGGGCCCGGCGGCAACAGCCACGCGATGATCGCGTACGTCGCGAGCGGCCACATCGCCTTCCTCGATGCGGAGTCGCGCGAGCCGATCGACTGCATCGACGTGGGCACACAGGCGCACGCCGCCTGGCCGACGCCCGATCAGAGTGCGCTGATCGTGGCGAACCAGAACGGCAAGCTGCTGCAGCGCATCTCGACCGACTATCCGAACGACGAGTTCAGCCTCGAGTCGGCCGCGACGCTCAACCTCGCCACCTGCACCACGCCGAGCGGCGCTCCCTGCCAGGACCCGCAGCTCAGGCCGGACAACGCGCCGATCTGTCCCCGCACCACGAGCGACGGCCGCTTCACGTTCGTGACCCTGCGCGGCGGCGGCATGTTCGTGGTCGACCACAACGCGACGCCCATGCGGATCGTGGCGGAGTACGACCGCACGGCCGTCGACGACAACGGCTGCGGCGAGATGGAGGCCGAGGGCCGCATGTACGTGAACAGCGGCGCCGGCCTGACGGTGCCGTCCGTGCCCGGCGACGAGCCCTGGGGCCACGACGTCTACTCCTTCGACCTGTCAGCGCTCTCGACGACTCCGATCACGACGCCGAACACCCCGCCCGCGAGGCACGTCTACACGCGCGACGCCCCGGGCGTCGAGGTCGACGCCCACGCGGTGGCGCTGACGAAGCACGGCAAGTACATCTGGTGGGGCGACCGCTCGGCCAACGACGTGACCGTGGTCGACGCGCGCTCCGGCGAGGTCACGGGACGGTTCGGGCTCGAGGGCGATGTCTCTGACGATCCCGCCCCGGACCTGTTCGACCTGTCGCCCGACGGGCGCTTCATGTTCGCCTCGCTGCGGGGGCCGAACCCTGCCTCGGGCCACGAGGCATTCGGCTCGACGCCGGGCGTGGGGGTCATCGACGTCCGCCGGAGCGGCAAGGACGGCGCGCTCGTGGGGGTCGCCCGGGTGGGGAGCGTGCGCGGCACCCCCGACCCGCACGCGATCCGGGTTCGCACCCTGCGCTGACATCGAGGGGTTGAAGGCCCGAACGGGCTACAGGATGATGTCGTTGGGGCCGATACAACATCGGGAGCCCCAGCTTGGCCCGTTTGCCTATCTCGAAAGAATCCCTCCGCAGCCTTCGAGTTCAGGTCAGCATTGCCCTGACCCTGGCTGCGGCCGCCTGCGCGTTCGTGGCATCGAAGAGCTCGAGCGACGAGCTGAGTGGCGCCTATCGTGACTCGGCCCTGACCGAGCTGCGCGGCGTCTCGAACATCCTCGACCGCCGGCTGCAGGCCGTCGATCCGGGCGATGCCGCGGCGCTCGAGCGCGAGCTGCGCGAGGTGCTCGCGGTGGCGCCCCGCGACCTCACGAAGCTCTCGGTATACGTGCCGGGGTCGTCGGATCCCGTGGCGCGGTCGGGGGCGCTCCCGGACGGGATCGACGAGCTCCGCTTCGTGACCGACGCCCTCGGCTCGGGCGAACAGGTCTCCGCGGAGACGCGCGACGGCGATCGTCACGAGGAGCTGCTCGTGACGCCGATCGGCGAGGACGGCCGCGTGGAGGCGGCGCTCGTGGCGAGCTACGACCTGGCGGCGGCTGACGAGAAGCTTGCAGACCGCAACCGCGCGGTCGCAATCGTGCTCCTGGTGCTGTTGGCGGCCTTCTCGATCTTCACCGCTGTCGTGCTCCAGCGCGGCATCTTCCGCCCGCTCGACCGGCTTCGCCATGCCACGCGCGCGGTCGGCTCCGGCGACCTGTCGACGCGACTCGAGTGGCGCCGCCGCGACGAGCTCGGCGAGCTGTCGCGCGACTTCGACACGATGGCCGCCGACCTCGAGATGAACCAGCGCCGTCTCGAGGAGCTGGCCCACCGCGATCCGCTCACGGCTCTCGCCAACCACCGGCGCTTCCAGGAGGTGCTCGGCAAGGAGGTCGAGTTCGCGCGCCGCGACGGCCGCTCCCTCGCCGTCGTCCTGATCGACCTCGACGACTTCAAGCGCATCAACGACTCGCGCGGCCACCCCTTCGGCGACGAGCTGCTCGGCGCGGTGGCGGCGAGCCTGCGCGCGGCCATGCGCGGCCTGGGCGTGGTGGCGCGCGTCGGCGGCGACGAGTTCGGCATCGTCCTGCCGGATGCCGACGGCGGGCGCGCTCTGGCCCTCGCCGAGGCGGGCCGAGCGGCCGTCGAGGCGGCGGCGCCGATGGGGGGCGGGCTGCGCTGCTCCGCCGGCGTGGCGTGCTTCCCCGAGGACGCCCGCAACGCGAGCGCGTTGCTGCAGCTCGCCTCGGGCGCGCTCTACTGGGCGAAGGAAGGTGGCCGCGGCCGCGCGCGCCGCTATGACCCGGAGCACGTCTTCGTGGTCACGGACGAGCAACGCGAGGAGTTCTCGGAGCTGGTCGCGCGGCCCGACGCTGTGCGGCCCGTCTTCCAGCCGATCGTGTCGCTCGCGACGGGTGAGCCCGTCGGCTACGAATCGCTCGCGCGCTTCGCCGGCAAGCCGGGGCTGCCGCCGTCGTGGTGGTTCTCGCAGGCGCACCGGTTCGGGCTCGGCGCCTCGCTCGAGGCCGAGGCCGTGCGCCGCGCGCTCGCGGCGCCCGAGCGGCCGCATGGCGCCTTCCTGTCGGTCAACCTGAGCCCGTCGGCGATCGCCTCGACGGAGGTGCTCGAGGAGCTCCCGGCCGATCTCCGCGGCGTCGTGATCGAGATCACCGAGGAGGAGCGGGTGCTCGACGTGGACGCGCTCCAGCGCCACCTCGCGCCGCTGCGAGCCCGCGGCGCCCGCATCGCGGTCGACGACGCGGGCGAGGGCTACGCGGGCCTCCAGCAGGTCATGAGGATGCGCGCGGACATCATCAAGCTCGACCGCTCGCTCGTCGCCGACGTGCACGCCGATCCCGCCAAGATCGCGCTGATCGGCTCGCTCGTCCACTTCGCGCGCTCGACGGGCGCGTCGATCTGCGCCGAGGGCATCGAGACGCTCGACGAGCTGCGCGTGCTGATCCACCTCGGGGTGTCGACCGGCCAGGGCTGGGTGCTCGCGCGGCCGGGCGAGCCCTGGGCGACCGTGAACGCCGAGGCGGCGCGGCTCTGCCGGGAGCTGCGCTCGGAGGGAACCAAGATCGTCCCGATCGGGGCGAGGAACAGGGCCTGATGGCGGCGGGCAAACTCGAGATCCTCTCGCGGCTCGGCACCATGTTCGAGCGCACCGCCTCCGTGCGCGACGAGGCGGACCTGCACGGCGTGCTCGAGGACGTCTGCCGCACGATCGCCGACCTGCTCGGCTTCAGGGCGGTCGTCGTCAACGTCTATCGCCCCGCCTACCACGACATGCTCACCGCGGCGGCCGTGGGATCCGCCGACTCGATCGAGGCGCTCCTGGGCCGCGCCTCGCCCGCGGAGACCTGGTACCCGATGCTCGCCGAGCGCTTCGAGCGGCGCGGCGCCTACTTCGTGCCCGGCGAGGACTTCGACTGGGAGGAGCTGGGGGTCGAGACGTTCGTGCCGGAAATCGAGGCGAGCGACGACCCGAACGCGTGGACCGCGGAGGACGCGCTGTTCGTGCCGCTGTACGACCCGAAGCACAACCTGATCGGCATGGTCTCGGTCGACGAGCCGGCCAACGGGCTGCGGCCGACCGACGCGGACCTCGACGCGCTCGTGGCGATCGCGGCGCACGCCGCGCTCGCCCTGCGGATCGCGCAGGACACCGCGAACGACGTCCAGCACCAGCGCATGCTCGAGGGCGTGCTCGAGGTCTCGGCGCGGCTCGCCGAGGCGCAGGACACCGAGGACGTGCTGCAGGCCGTCTGCGACGGGATCTTCGACGCTCTCGGCTTCGACAAGGTCGTGATCGAGCTCGCGGACAGCCCAGACTCGCCGCTGCGGCCCGTGGCGTCGGCCGGCTGGGACCTCGACTCGGAGGCGCTCAACCACCGCATGCCGCTGTCCGCGACGGAGCCGCTCTTCACCGACGAGTTCGAGGTTGCCGGCTGCTACCTGATCCCGACCGAGGTCGCCGAGGAGCGCGTCCAGGCGCACCCGATCTCGTACCGCTCGGAGCTGAACGGCCGCGGGCCGCACGCCTGGTCGCGGCACTGGCTGCTCGTGCCGCTCGACGAGCCGGAGGGCAACCGCCTCGGGCTGATCTGGGTCGACGACCCGCGCGACAGGCTGCTGCCGACGCAAGCGCGCCTCCAGGCGCTGCGGCTGTTCGCGAACCAGGCGGTGGCGGCCCTCGGCACGGCGGACCGGACGGTGCGACTGCAGCACGAGGCGACCCACGACCAGCTCACGGGGCTCCCGAACCGGCGCGCGTTCCAGGAACGGCTCTCGCGCGAGGTGGCGCGGCCGGACGGGGCCCTGGCGCTGATCCTCTGCGACATGGACAACCTCAAGCTCGTGAACGACCGCCACGGGCACGACGCCGGCGACCGCGCTCTGCAGACGCTCGCGGACGCGCTGCGCACCGGGCTGCGCCGCTCGGACGACGCGTTCCGGCTCGGCGGCGACGAGTTCGCGATCGTGCTCGGCGGCGCCTCGCGCCTCGATGCCGAGCGGGTTGCGCAGCGGCTCCAGGCCACGCTCGCGTCGCGGCGCAGCGACGGCCAGGAGATCGAGGCGAGCTTCGGGATCGCCGTGCGCGAGCCGGGCGAGGGCGCGACCGCGCTCGTGGCCAGGGCCGACAAGCTGCTCTACGGCGCCAAGCGGCGCCGGCGCGACGTGGCGTAGGCCGTCGCGGCGCGCCCAGGTAGCCTGGGCGGCGGATGGCCGTTCCGAACCTCCAGCGGGCGATCCCGGACAACCTCGCCGACATCGTCGGCAACACGCCGATGGCGGCGCTCACGCGGGTCGCTCCAGATTGCGGCGCCGAGCTGATCGCGAAGCTCGAGGCCTACAACCCGGGCGGCAGCGTCAAGGACCGCATCGGGGTGTCGATGATCGACGCCGCCGAGGCGGAGGGGCGGATCGAGCCCGGGCCGCAACACGATCGTGGAGTCGACCTCGGGCAACACCGGGATCGCGCTCGCGTTCGTCTGCGCGGCCAAGGGCTACGACCTCGTCATCACGATGCCGCAGGGCATGAGCCGCGAGCGCGAGAACCTGCTGCGGCTGTACGGCGCGGAGGTGCTGCTCGTTGAGTCGATGGGCGGCATGACCGAGGCGGTCGAGGAGGCGCGGCGCATCTGCCGCGAGCGCGGCGACTGCTTCGTCCCGAACCAGTTCTCGAACCCCGCCAATCCGGAGATCCACCGGCGCACCACGGCCGAGGAGATCTGGCGCGACATGGAGGGCCGGGTGGACGTCCTCGTCGCGGGCGCGGGGACGGGCGGCACGATCACGGGCTGCGGCGAGCGCCTCAAGGAGCGCAACCCCGGGCTGCACGTCGTGGGAGTCGAGCCGAAGAGCTCGCCGGTGCTGTCGGGCGGGGCGCCCGGGCCGCACAAGATCCAGGGCATCGGGCCGGGCTTCGTGCCCGAGGTGCTCAACCGCGACGTGATCGACGAGATCCTGCCCGTCGACGACGAGGACGCGCTCGACTGCGCGCGTCTGTGCGCGCGCCGCGAGGGCGTCCTGGCGGGCATCTCCGCCGGCGCGGCGCTCTGGGGCGCGATCGAGGTCGGCTGCCGGCGCGAGATGCGCGGCAAGCGCGTCGTCGTGATCTTCCCCGACTCGGGCGAGCGCTACGTGTCCACGCCCTTCTTCGCGCCGTGATCGGCCTCGGCACGCTGGCGCGCGTGACCCGCGAGGTGCGCGAGGACCTCACCGCGGCGCAGGAGCGCGACCCGGCGGCCCGCAGCGTGGGACGCGGCGAGATGCTGCTGACCTACGGCGGCGTCCAGGCGCTGCTCTCGCATCGGATCTCGCACGCGATGCACGAGGCGGGCGTGCCCCTGGCGCCGCGCGTGCTCGCCAACGCGACGAGGCTCGTGACCGGAATCGAGATCCACCCGGGCGCGCGCATCGGCCGCGGCCTGTTCATCGACCACGGCTCGGGTGTCGTGATCGGCGAGACGGCCGAGGTCGGGGACGACGTGACGATGTACCAGGGCGTGACCCTCGGCGGCACTGGCTTCGCGCGCGGCAAGCGCCATCCGACGGTCGGCGACGAGGTCATGATCGGCGCGGGCGCGAAGCTGCTCGGCCCGATCGAGATCGGCTCGCAGGCGAAGATCGGCGCCAACTCGGTGGTGATCCACGACGTGCCGCCGAACTCGACGGTGGTCGGCAACCCCGGCCACCCGGTGCGGGTCGACGGCCGCAAGCCGAGCGGCCCGGACGCGGACTGGGTCCACCTGCCGGACCCGGTGGCCGACGCCATCCGCGGCCTCGCCAACCGCCTCACGGAGGTCGAGGAGCTGCTGGCGGAGCTCACCGGCCGCAAGCCCGAGGGCGCCGACGTCAAGCCGCTGAAGGCCCGCCGCGGCCCGGACTCGACCGGCGGCTGAGCCCGCCGGAGCCCGCTTTTCGCGGCGCCGTCACACACCGCTCCCACGCGTAACACGGAACCCGCCACGCTGGCCGGGTGCCGCGAGATTGTCGCATGATCTAGCCGACAAAGTCGCGGCACCCATCGCGGGCGGCCCTGATGCGATGGGCGGCCGCGATCGCGGCTCGGCAGTGGGGCTGCATCTACGGCGCGACAGCTGATTCGGTGCGGCATGAGCCGCGACATGATCGCCGCGCGGGTCAGCACAGGCCGGCTCGTGCGGCTCCACCGCGGCGTCTACGCGTGGGGTCACGCGCGGCTGCGCCGCGAGGGGCTCCTCATGGCCGCCGTTCTGGCGGTGGGCGAGGGCGCCGCGGCGAGTCACCACTCGGCGGGCGCCCATTGGGAGCTTCTGTTCACGGCCCGCGAGCGCTTTGACGTGACGATCGAGGGCCGCAGCGCCAGGATGCAGCGGGCGAGGCTCGACGTCCATGTGGCGAGGCGGCTCGACCCGCGCGACGTGACCGTCCACGACGGCATCCCGGTCACGACGGTCGGCCCGCACGATCGTCGACCTCGCTGCCGATCGCCGGCCGCGGGACGCGGAGCGCGCGCTCGAGCAGGCTTACGCGCGACGGCTGCTCGCCCCGGGCGATCTCGAGGGCGCCATCGAGCGGGCGGCAGGGCGCCGCACGCGCGTGCTTCGCGAGCTCATCGAGCGCGAGGGCCCCACCACCTTCACCCGCAACGACCTGGAGGAGGCGATGCTGGCGATCTCGCGCGCCGTCGATCTCCCCGACCCCGAGGTGAACGCCCGGGTGCTCACCTACGAGGCCGACTTCCTGTGGCGCGACAAGCGGCTGATCGTCGAGACCGACGGCTTCGGCGCGCATCGGAGCAAACGCGCCTTCGAGCACGACCGGCGCAGAGACGTCGACCTCGCTCTCGCCGGCTATGCCGTTCACCGCTTCACGCACGATCAGGTGATGCGCGAGCCCGAGGAGACGGGCCGGCGGCTGCGCGCGCTCCACGACGCTCAGTAGAAGACCGTGCGCGTTCGGTGCCGCGGGATCGCCTTGTACTCCGGAGCCTGGCCGCGGTTCCAGAGCCAGCCGTCGAGGATGCGCGGCGCGACGCCGATGCGCTGCGAGATCAGCTCGCAGGCATGCACGGCGCACGCCCGGATCTCGCGCTCCTCGCGCCCCGGCTCAAGCAGCTCGCCCGCGTCGATGCGGGCCGCGAGCCCCTCCTCGTAGCGCAGCACGCCGTCGACGCGCAGCACGTGAGGAACGAGATTGTCGGCGAAGATCGTCAGCCGGTCGAGGTCGGAGAACGACGCGACGCCGGCGAGCTCCATGTCGTGCGGCAGGATCTGCGCCCGCTTGAAAAAGCCAAAATCGGCAAAGAAGGGCATGGCGGCGACCATCGTGGCCAACCGCTCCGCCGATCCCTCAGCCTCCCTCACCAGCTGCAGTTCGGTCCGGCCCTCCAGAAACCGGCGAGTTCCCGCAGCGCCCGCGAGTAGAGCCCCATCAGCTCATGCGCCGGATCCTGGCCCAGAATCGAGGCGACCGAGGTGGCGTCGAGCCGCGCCAGATCGAGCGGACCGTGCGCCCGGTAATGGTCAGCCAGCGCCCAGGCCACCGTGAAGTAGCCGCTGCAGCCCGGCCGCTTGCGCAGCGTCGGGAACCAGCCCGAGCCGAAGTTGATCGAGTCGAGGACGAGCATGTACGAGGCCACGTCCTCGGGCGGGCCCTCGAGGTAGTGGCGCTCGGGGTCGAGCTCGGGCGCGGGTGCCGGCTCGACCCGGTCGAGCGCGCCGAGGTCGATCGCGACCGAGCGAGCCCCGCGGGCGATCTCCGCGCAGCCCGTCCGCACGTCATCCGTCAGCCCCACGCGGCCAGCTTCCTACACTGCGCCCGGTGACGCCCGCCCTCGCCTGCCACGGGCTGACCAAGCGCTATGGCGCAAAGCTCGCGCTCGACGGCGTGGACCTCGAGGTCGAGCCCGGCGAGCTCCTCGGCCTGCTCGGGCCGAACGGCGCGGGCAAGTCGACGCTCACGAAGATCGCCTGCGGCCTCGTGAGGGCATCGAGCGGCGGCGCGCAGGTCGACGGCTCGCCCGCGGGCTCGGCCGGCGCGCGGCGCTCGATCGGCTATCTCGCCGAGCTGTTCCGCTTTCCGGAGTGGCTCTCGGCCGACGAGCTGATCGCCCTGCACCAGTCGCTCGCGGGCTCGGGGGGCGGGGCGCGCGAGCGCGCCGAGCTGCTCGAGCTCGTGGGACTCGCGGACGCGCGGGAGACCAAGGTCGGCGCGATGTCGAAGGGCATGCAGCAGCGGCTCGGAATCGCCCAGGCGCTTGTGGGCGAGCCGAAGCTGCTGATGCTCGACGAGCCCACGAGCGCGCTCGACCCGGTCGGGCGGCGCATCGTCCGCGACCTGCTCGGCGAGCTCCGCGAGCGGAACGTGGCCGTGGTGCTCAGCTCGCACCTGCTGAGCGAGGTCGAGCTCGTCTGCGACCGCGTGGCCATCCTCACGCGCGGCCGGATCGTCTCGCGGGGAACCCCGGCCGAGCTCCAGCGCACGCGCGGCGTCGAGATCGAGACCGCGGGCGGCGTGCGGGTATTCGAGAGCGCGGAGCGCGAGGACGTGCCCGCGATCGTCGCCGAGCTCGTGGCGGCCGGCGAGCGGATCTACGAGGTACGGGTGCTGTCGTCGAACCTCGAGGACGCGTATCTGGAAGCCGTGGGGGCGGCGCCGCCGGCCGCATGAGCGGAGCCGTCGTGATCGCTCGCTACGCGGTCCGCGAGTGCGTGCGCAGGCGCGTGCTCGTCGTCGTGCTCGTGCTCTCGGTCGGCTTTCTCGCGCTCTACACCCTCGGCACCACCGTGGCGTTCGACGCGGTCGAGGACCTCGGCGCCCGCGCAGCAGCTCGACGAGCGCGTCCTGACGGGTTCGACGCTGTTCGGGCTCGCGATGTTCACGACGCTCTTCCTCGGAGCCGTGCTCGCCTCCTTCCTGACGCTCGGGGTCGTGCGCGGAGATGCCGAGCGCGGATTGCTGCAGCCGCTCGTGGTGAGGCCGGTCGGGCGCACCTCGCTCCTGCTCGGCCGCTTCGCGGGCGCCGGGTTCATCTGCTCCCTGTACGTGGCGGCGATCTACACGGCCGCGATGGTGATCACCGGCCTGACCGGCGAGTGGTGGCCCGATCAGGTCGTGCTGCCGGGCCTCGGGCTCGTGCTCGGCGTGCTCGTGATCGCGGCGCTGTCGCTGCTCGGCTCCGTGTTCATGAGCGCCACCGCGAACGGAATCGGCATCTTCATGCTGTTCGGCGCCGGCCTCGCCGCCGGGCTGCTCGGCCAGATCGGAGACGCGCTGTCGGTGGACGAGCTCGAGACGGTCGCGAGCGTCAGCGCCTGGCTCCTGCCGTTCGAGGCGCTCTACCAGGCCGGGCTCGAGGGCCTCACCACGGACGTCCGCGGCGTGACCGGCGTGCTCGTGCGGCTCGGCCCCTTCGGCGGCGCGCAGGAGGGCGGTCCGCTGCTCTGGCTCTGGACGATCGCGTACCTCGGCCTCGTCGGGCTCGCGGCGCGGACCGCGTTCGGCCGCCGCGACCTCTGACGCCGAGCCCGGCCCTATCGTTGGGCGGGTGCCAGGGGAGGCCGCCACAGACCACCTGCTCGAGGGCCTGAACGAGCCCCAGCGCGACGCCGTGCTGCACGGCGAGGGCCCGCTCCTGATCCTGGCCGGCGCCGGCTCCGGCAAGACGCGCGTGCTCACCCACCGGATCGCCCACCTCGTCGGCACGGGCCAGGCGAAGCCGAGCGAGATCCTCGCGATCACCTTCACGAACAAGGCCGCGCAGGAGATGCGCGAACGAGTCGAGCAGCTCGTGGGCGGCCGTGCGCGGGCGATGTGGGTGATGACCTTCCACTCGGCCTGTGCCCGCATGCTGCGGACCGACGCCGAGCGGCTCGGCTACACCCGCGGCTTCACGATCTACGACGAGCAGGACTCGCTGCGCCTCGTCAAGAACTGCGTCGACGAGCTCGACGTGGATCCCAAGCGCTTCGCGCCGCGCGGCATCCGCCGCCAGATCTCGGAGGCGAAGAACGGCCTCCTGGACGCCGAGGCCTACCGCCTGAAGGTGTCCAGCTTCTTCGAGCAGACGGCCGCCGACGTCTACGAGCTCTACGAGCAGCGCCTCCACGCGGCGAACGCGATGGACTTCGACGACCTGCTGTTCCGCAGCGTGAACCTGTTCGAGCTCTTCCCCGAGGTGCGCGACCGCTACCGGCGCGTCTTCCGCCACGTCCTCGTCGACGAGTACCAGGACACGAACCGAGCCCAGTACCGCTGGCTGCGCCTGCTGAGCGAGGAGCACCGCAACCTGTGCGTGGTCGGTGATGAGGATCAGTGCCGATCTACCGCTTCCGCGGAGCCGACATCCGCAACATCCTCGACTTCGAGCACGACTTCCCGGACGCCGAGGTCATCAAGCTCGAGCAGAACTACCGCTCGACGGAGACGATCCTGCGGGCCTCGAACGCGGTGATCCAGAACAACCGCGAGCGCAAGGACAAGACGCTCTGGTCGGACCTCGGGGACGGCGACCAGGTGGGCGTGCGGGAGCTCGAGGACGAGCACGCCGAGGCGCGCTTCGTCGTGTCCGAGATCGAGCGGCTCGTGGATGCCGGCGAGTCGCGGGACGAGATCGCGGTCTTCTACCGCACGAACGCTCAGAGCCGCGTGCTCGAGGACATGCTGGTCCGCTACGGGGTCGGCTACCAGGTCATCGGCGGCACGCGCTTCTACGAGCGCAAGGAGATCAAGGACGCGCTCGCCTATCTGACCCTGCTCGTCAACGGGTCCGACACGGTCGCCTTCACGCGCGTGGTGAACGAGCCGAAGCGCGGAATCGGCGCCACCTCTCAGGCGCGCATCGTCAACTACGCCAACACGCTCGGCGAGCCGGTCTGGGACGTCGCGTCCCGGCCCGAGGAGATCCCCGCCCTCGGCGCGGCGGCGATCAAGGCGGTCGGGCGCTTCATGTCCGTGATGGAGCGCCTGCGCGAGCGCTCCGACAGCGACGCCGGGGTGGGGGAGCTGCTCGCGGAGACGCTCGAGGAGAGCGGCATGATCGACTCCCTGCGCGCCGAGCGCACGGTCGAGTCCCAGGTGCGGCTCGAGAACCTCGAGGAGCTCGTGGGGGTCGGCCGCGAGTACGACGCCACCGCCGAGGAGGGCTCCGTCGAGGAGTTCCTGCAGCAGATCGCGCTCTTCTCCGAGCAGGACAAGCTCGAGGACGACCGGGGCATCGTCACGCTGATGACCCTCCACAACGCGAAGGGGCTCGAGTACGGGATCGTCTTCATGATCGGGCTCGAGGACGGCGTGTTCCCGCACATGCGCTCGATCGAGGCGGGCGACGTCGAGGAGGAGCGCCGTCTCGCCTACGTGGGCATCACCCGCGCCCGCCGCCGCCTCTACCTGACCTACGCGCGCACGCGCATGCTCTTCGGCGGCCGGGACTGGAACGTGCGCAGCCGCTTCGTCGACGAGATCCCGGTCGAGCTCACCGACGCCGATCCGGACGAGCTGCGTGGCCCCGCCGCGGCGGCCACCTGGGGCGGAGGAGCCGCCGCGCCGGCGCCGGCCGGGGCGGGCGCCACGAACGGCGGCGCATCGTTCGCGCTCGGCGACGACGTCGTCCACGCGCAGTTCGGGGACGGCGTCGTGGTCGGCATCGAGCCCGGCGGGCTCGTGGTCGTGCGCTTCGCGGGCGACGGCTCCGAGCGCAAGCTGATGGCGGACTACGCGCCGCTGAAGCGGCGCTAACCGAACAAATTCGTACACTGCCGCGCCATGGCGGCGAAGATCATCGACGGCAAGGCCGTCGCGGCACGGGTCAAGGCCGAGGTGGCGGAGGAGGTGGCCGCGCTCGGGCTCAGGCCGGGACTCGCGACGATCCTCGTCGGGGAGGACCCCGCCTCCGCGGTCTACGTGCGCATGAAGCGCGAGGACTCGGCGGAGGTCGGCTTCGAGTCCTTCCACCACGAGCCCGGCGGCGACGTCTCGGCCGAGGCGCTCGCCGAGCTGATCACCTCGCTCAACGCCGATGAGCGCGTGCACGGCATCCTGCTGCAGCTTCCACTCCCCGGCCATCTCGAGCAGGACGAGTTCATCTCGCTGATCGACCCGGCCAAGGACGTGGACGGCCTCACGACCGTCAACGCCGGCCTGCTCATGCACAACCGCGAGGAGGCGATCGTGCCCTGCACCCCCGCCGGCTGCATGCGGCTGCTCGAGGACACGGGCACCGAGCTCTCGGGCGCGCGCGCCGTGGTGCTCGGCCGCTCCATCCTCGTGGGCAAGCCGATGGTGCAGCTCCTGCTCGCGGCGAACGCGACCGTCACGCACTGCCACTCCCGGACGCGCGACCTGCCCGCGGTCTGCAGCGAGGCCGACGTCCTGATCGCCGCAGTCGGGTCGGCGGGCCTCGTGACCGCCGACATGGTGCGCGAGGGCGCCGTCGTCATCGACGTGGGGACGAACCGGACCGAGGACGGCCTCGTGGGCGACGTCGACTTCGAGCCGGTGGCGGAGAAGGCGGCGGCGATCACGCCGGTCCCGGGCGGTGTCGGCCCGATGACGCGGGCGATGCTGCTCGTGAACACGCTGAAGGCGGCCAGGGCCGCCGCCGGCTAGCCCGGCAGCACCGTCTCGGCGAGGTCGATCACCGAACGCGGATCGACGTCGTAGCGCTCCTCGTACTCGCGCGCGGCCTCCTCGTCGACCATCGCAAGAACGAGCTCCTCGCGCGAGGAGCCCGCGCGGCAGGCCACCTCGTCGAGCGCGACCAGCGCTGCGTCCTGCAGGAACCCGGCGATGCCGCCGCTGCCCGGGGAGTCGCGGTCCTCGCACGGGTCCTGGATCACCACCTCAGCCGGCCGCTGCTCGTCCGCCACCGCGGCGAAGCCGGCCACCGCCAGCGCGGCGAGCACCACGGCGCCGAAGGCCAGAGCCGCGCGCAGGCCCGACGGCGCGACCGCGGCGGGCGCGAGCATCAGCGCCGCCAGCCCCGCCAGCCCCGCGGCAACGAGGTAGGCGATCGAGAACGAGTTGTTGACCGCGGCGACGAGCACCTCGTCGGCCTGCGCCGTGAGCTCGTCGTAGGCCTCGCGCTCGTCGTCCTCGACCTCCCCGCGGCCCCGCTCGAACACGCCGGACATCCCGCCGCGCGGATCCTCGGTCTCCACGCTCTCGGAGAGCTGGGGAGCGATGTCGAACTTCACGCGCGGGTCGATCGGCGCGTCGAGGATGATCGCGGCGCCCTTCTCGCGCGTCTCGGCCAGGGTCGAGTCGAGCTCGCTCTGGGCGATCGGCGCGAGGATCACGAGCGCCAGCGCGATCCCGAGATGGCGCAGCGACAGCAGCCGGGCCGCGTCGCGGCCGCTCCGCTCCGGCAGCAGCCCGCCGGCGAGCGCCGGCAGCGCCAGGCCCATGCCGAGGCCGATCGCGATCTGGGGCGGGATCGTCCAGGCGGCGTCCGCGGTCGGGAGGAAGGCGAGCGCGGCCGTGCCCGCGGTGACGAGCAGCGCGCCGCCCGCGGCGCGCACAGCGGCCGAGCCGGGAACGGCACCCGCCATCAGGGCGGCGAGCGGCATGACGCTCACCACGAGCGCCGCCTCGAGCGGCTCGTCGCCCCAGCCGCTGATCAGGAGCAGCACGGTCAGGAACAGCGCGGCGGCGATCGCGCCCGACAGGAGCGCCAGCGCGACCGGCCCGAGCAGGCCGAAGCGCGTGCCCGTCGCGCGCGCCCCACGGCGGGACCGGCGCGGCTCGGGGGCGAGCACGCCCGGCACCGCGATCAGGGCCGCGGGCGCCTGGATCAGGAAGATCGAGCGCCAGCCGAAGGCCTGCGTGAGCGCCCCGCCGATCGCCGGGCCCGCCGCCGTTCCGAGCAGGGCCGCATAGGCCCAGAGCCGCGGGCCCGTGTCATCTCGCCGCAGCACCGCGTAGGCGGTCACGAGCAGGCCCGCCCCGCCCACCGCCTGGACCGCGCGCGCCGCCAGCAGCAGGTCGAGGCTGTCGGCGATGCCGCAGACCACCGATCCGCCCGCGAACAGCGCGATCGCCCCGAGGCCGACGCTGCGCGTGCCCGTGCGGGCGCGAAGCCACTCCGCCGGCGGGAGGGCGATCGCCAGCACCACGGCGTAGACACCGAGCACGGCGGCAACCCCCGCCACGTCCGTGTCGAGCTCGCGCAGGATCGGCGGCAGCGCGAGGGCCACGATGGCCGTATCGGCAAGCGCCAGGAACGCCGCGCCCGCGAGTGGTAGCCGCACGGCAGACCGCATGCCCCGAATGATGGCTGGACGCCCGGGCGGCCCGAGTACGGGTAACCGCACCCCCGCTCGGGGGCAGGCCCCCCTTCTGCGGCACGGCGGACTGCGACAAGGTGCGCCATGCCCGGCCGGTGCCTCCGGTGGAGACGCAAAAGAGCGGCCGGGCAGCGCGCGGGCCGCCGTTCCCCTCGCTAGGCCGACCCGCGCGGCGCCGCCGCCGTCCCCGGCACCTCCCCTTGCCGGGGGCGGCGAGCGGTAGCCTGCCCGCGCGGATGAACCTGCGCAGGCTCCGTGCGGGCGAGTGGATCGCGGCGGCGGGCGGCATCGTGCTGCTCGTCTCGCTGTGGACGCCGTGGTACTCGGAGCCGGACGCGAGCGCATGGGAGTCGCTCGCCGTCACGGACGTCCTGCTCGCACTCTTGGCGGCGGCGGCCGTGGGGCTCTGGCTGATCACGGCCGTGCAGCGCCTGCCGAGCGTCCCGATCGCCTACAGCGCCTTTCTCGCGGGCGCCGCGATCATCGGACGTGATCCTCGTCCTGATCCGGGTCGCGAACCTGCCCGACGCCGCCGGCGGCCGCGGCTGGGGCCTCTGGCTTGGCCTCGCGGGCGCGCTCGGGGTCCTCGCCGGCGCCTGGCTCGCGATGCGCGACGAGCGCCCGCAGAGGCCGGGCGGCTACACGGACCTCGCCGGTGCGCCCGCACCCGAGCCCGCCCCGATCGAGACGTTCCGCTCGCCTCCGCCTGGCGCGGGTGACTAGGCCGCCCCGCCTACAATCGCGCCGATGATCGAGCGCGACCAGGTCCTGCACGTGGCCCGCCTCGCCCGCCTCAAGCTCACGGACGAGGAGGTCGAGCGCATCGGGCCCGAGCTCACGAAGATCCTCGAGCACGTCGAGCGCATGAACCAGCTCGACCTCGAGGGCGTCGAGCCGACCTCGCACGTGGTGCAGCTCGAGAACGTGCTGCGCGAGGACGTCCCGCGCGAGAGCCTGTCGAAGGAGCGCGCGCTCGAGCAGGCGCCGGACGCCTCGCCGGACGGCTTCCGGGTGCCCACGCCGGGGGCGTCGTGAGCTCCGAGCTGCTCGAGCTCACCGCGGCGCAGCAGGCGGCGCTGATCGAGAAGGGCGACACCTCCGCGCAGGAGGTGTTCGAGTTCTGGCGCGAGCGCGCCGGGAGCGACGACCTGGGCGCCTACCTGTGGGTGGCCGAGGAGACCCCGGCCGATGCGGGCACGCTGCCGCCGTTCGCCGCCAAGGACCTGTTCTGCGTGGAGGGCGTCCCGAGCTCCGCCGGCTCGCGCATCCTCGAGGGCTACCGCCCGCCCTACACCGCCACGAGCGTGCGCAACCTCGAGGCAGCGGGCGCGCGCGTGCTCGGCAAGACGAACCAGGACGAGTTCGCGATGGGGTCCTCGAACGAGAACTCCGGCTATCACCCCGTCGAGAACCCCTGGGACCGCTCGCGTGTCCCGGGCGGGTCGAGCGGCGGCAGCGCCGCGGCCGTCGCCGCCGGGAGGGCGCCCTGGGCGATCGGCACCGACACCGGGGGCTCGATCCGCCAGCCGGCCTCGCTCTGCGGCATCGTCGGGATGAAGCCCACCTACGGCGCGGTCTCGCGCTTCGGGATGATCGCCTTCGCCTCCTCGCTCGACCAGTGCGGCCCGCTCACGCGTGACGTCACGGACGCCGCCCTGATGTTGCGGCACCTCGAGGGCCGCGACCCATGCGACTCCACCTCGCTCGGCATCCCGGGCGAGATCGAGTTGCCGAGCGCGGAGGACCTGAAGGGCGTGCGCTTCGGCGTCTGGGGGCTCGAGGAGGAGGGTCTCGAGCCCGGCGTGGCGGACGTCACGCGCGAGACGATCGCGCTGATCGAGCAGCTCGGCGGCGAGGTCGAGACGGTCGACCTGCCGAGCGCCGGGCTCGGGCTGTCCGCCTACTACGTGATCGCGCCCGCCGAGGCGAGCGCCAATCTCGCCCGCTACGACGGGGTGCGGTACGGCTGGCGCCACGGCGACGGCGACCTGACCGAGATGTACGAGCAGACGCGCCACGACGGCTTCGGGGACGAGGTCAAGCGGCGCATCATGATCGGCACGTATGCGCTCTCGTCGGGCTACTACGACGCCTACTACGGCCAGGCGCAGAAGGTCCGCACGCGCATCGTCGAGGACTTCAGGGCGGCCTTCGAGAAGGTCGACCTGATCGTCACGCCCACCTCGCCGACCGTCGCGTTCGCGCTCGGCGAGCGGACGGCCGATCCGCTCGCGATGTACCTGTCGGACTACTTCACGGTGCCGATGCCGCTCGCCGGCACGCCCGCCATCTCGATCCCGGCCGGGCTGTCGGACGGCCTGCCGGTGGGCTTCCAGATCGCGGGCCCCGCGTTCAGCGAGCAGCGCATCCTCGAGGCCGCGCACGCCCTCGAGCGCGCGATCGGCTTCGAGGGGATCCCGGTGGGGGCGGGCTCGTGACCGACTTCGAGCCCGTCATCGGCATCGAGATCCACTGCCAGCTCAGGACACGCACGAAGATGTTCTGCGGCTGCGCGCTCTCGTTCGGGGACGAACCGAACACGCACACGTGCGCGATCTGCCTCGGCCATCCCGGCACGCTGCCGGTCACGAACGCCGAGGCCGTGCGCCTCGCGCTGATGATCGCGATGGCCTTCGACTGCGAGATCGCCCCGCGCTCGATCTTCCACCGCAAGAACTACTTCTATCCCGACCTGCCGAAGGGCTACCAGATCAGCCAGTACGACATCCCGCTCGGGACGGGCGGCCGGCTCGGGGACGTGCGCATCCACCGCGTGCACATGGAGGAGGACGCCGCGAAGCTCGTGCACACCGGCGCCTCCGGGCGCATCCACGGGGCCGAGGCGAGCGTGGTCGACTTCAACCGCGGCGGCACGCCGCTCGTCGAGATCGTCACCGAGCCCGACCTGCGCACGGCCGCCGAGGCCGCCGAGTTCGGGCGGCTGCTGCAGGCGACGCTGCGGCGCATGGGCGTCTCCGACGTGAACATGGAGGAGGGCTCGCTGCGGATGGACGCGAACGTGTCGATCCGGCCGGTCGGCGACGAGACGCTCGGCACGAAGACCGAGCTCAAGAACATGAACTCGTTCCGCTTCCTCGAGCGCGGCATCAACGCCGAGATCGCGCGCCAGGAGGAGATCGTCCGGGGCGGGGGAGAGGTGGAACAGGAGACGCTCCACTACGACCCGCGCCTCGACGCGCTGTCGTCGCTGCGCTCGAAGGAGGAGGCGCACGACTACCGCTACTTCCCGGAGCCGGACCTCGTGCCGGTCGCGCCGACGGAGGAGATGCTGGCGCACGCGCGTGAGGCGCTGCCGGAGCTGCCCGCCGCGCGTGCCGAGCGCTTCGAGCAGGAGCACGGACTCACGCCCGACCTGGCGCGGCTGCTCGCCTTCCGCTTCGAGCAGGGCGACTTCTTCGAGGAGGCGGTGGCGGCCGCCGGCGGGAACGGCGACGCTCGCACGATCGCCAACTGGATGGCGAACGAGCTCGCCGCCCGGATCGGCGACGGCGACCCGGCGGACACGAAGCTCGAGCCGGCGGCCTTCGCGCAGCTCGTGGGCCTCGTCGGCGAGAAGAGGGTGTCCGCGGCGGCCGGGCGCGAGGTGCTCGAGACGCTGGTGGCGGAGGGCGGCGATCCCGAGGCGATCGTGGAGACGAAGGGCCTCGGGGCGGCCGACGCCGGCGAGCTCGACGCGATCGTCGAGCGGGCGATCGCCGACAACCCGGACGCCGTCGAGAAGATCCGCGCGGGCAAGGGCCAGGCGATCGGGGCGATCGTCGGCGCGGTGATGCGGGAGACGAAGGGGCGCGCGGATGGCGGCGAGGTGCAGCGCCTGATTCGGGAGAAGCTCGGCTAGGCGTACCATGCCCCCGAGGGCTCAGGCCAAGGGAGGAGATATGGCGCGACTGATCAGGCTCGACGGCAGCGGACACACCACGCTCGCCGAGTGGACCGTCAAGGATGACGAGGCCTTCCGGGCCGCCGTGGACGAGTTCCGCGAGCAGCAGGCCGTCGGCTACATCGGGACCGTGCCGGAGGGGCCCGGACGCGCTTCCCACGTCCGCGAGCTCCCGCGCGACGCGGATCTCGTGATCATGCGCCGCCCAATCGCGGGCGGGTAATGGGTCACGGCCCTGCCCGAGTCAGGCCCTGCCCGAGCTGGCCTCGGTTCCCTGGCGCGCGCCCACGGATGCCGCGTGGCTCAGGCGCTGGGGGCGCATCTGGCACGCGTGGACGCTGCTGTACACGGTGCCGTTCGTCGCCGCGGGCGCCGGGATGCTCCTGCTCGATCCGCTGGCCACGCCGGTCGCGCTGGCGGCGATCGCGCACGCGTGGATCATTCCCGAGCTGTACGCCTTCCGCGGCGCGAGCGTGGTCAGGCGAAAGGGGCCCCGCAACGAGGCCTCTGAGCCCGTGGCCCAGGGACTCCTCGGCGATCTGCTCGGCCACGACGAGCGCGAGCTCCAGCGCGAGACCGGCCTGGCGCTCGAGCGCGGCTCCCTCGGAGTCTGGCTCGTCGGCGAGGCGGGCGCGCTGCTCGTGGCGCCGGGGGGAAGGAGCCGTCGGGCAAGCAGCCGGCTCGGCCCGCTGCGCAGCCATGCTGTCGTCCACTGCTTCTGCGTCCGCACGACCGATCCGGAGCTGCCGCCCTCGGACCGGGTGGCTCACCTGCTGCTGGCCCTGCGCGTGGACGAAGTCGGCTTCGCCACGGTGGCGAACCACGCCTTCGCGGGGGCGCCCTGGCGCGTGCGGCGCCGCATGCCCGAGCCGATGCGGCCCGCGCTGCGCGTGGCGGTCGCGGCCGCGCGATGAGCGAGCTCGGCTTTCGAGAGGGCGGCAGCGCCGACCTGCGGACGGCGTTCCTGCTCGGCGAGTCGGCCTGGGACGCCTCGCGCCGCGAGCGCGGGCTCCTGCGGCCCGGCGAGGGCAGGGACGAGGGGGCGCTCGAGGACGACTGGCGGCGAACGCGGCCGTTCGCCGAGTTCGTGGCGGCGCAGGATGGCGGCGCGTTCTGGATCTGCGACGACGGCGACGAGATGGTCGGCTACGCGCGCTCGTCGCGCTTCGGCTCGATGGACGAGATGACCGAGCTGTGGGTGTCCCCGAACCACTCGGGACATGGCATCGGCCGCTCGCTGCTCGGCCGGATCTGGCCCGATCGCCCGACGCCCGATCTCGGACGCGTGGTGGTGACCCTCGGCACGCCCGTCGACCTCACCCTCTACACGGAGTTCGGCGTGATGCCCGCGGCGGGCCACTGGCACATGCGCCAGCGCGTCGACCGTTACCTGGAGCTGCGCGCGCAGGAGGTCGACGCCACCCTGCCCGCGGTCCACGCCCTCACGCCCGAGCGAGCGGTCGTCGAATGGAAGCGCCTCGAGCCGCCGGCGATCGGCCACGAGCGGCCGCTCCTTCATGAGTTCTTCGGGCGCACCCGCTCGTGCCTCGCGCTGCTCGACGAGGGCAGCGGCGGGGTGCTCGCGCTCTGCTGGGTCAGCTCGGAGGGCGACATCGGGCCGGCGGTCGGCGAGTCGCCGCAGGACCTGATCCCGCTCGTGCTGTCAGCGCTCGACCGCGTCGCCAAGATGCACGAGCCCGAGAGCTTCGGCGTGTTCTGCACATCGTCCTCGTGGTGGCTGCTCGACCGGCTGCGCCGGCTGGGCTTCTGGATCCACTGGCCGGCGTGGGTCCTCTCGTCGGTGCCGCTCCCCGGCCTCGACCGCTACCTGCCCACGCGCCCCGCCCGGCTCCTGTAAGCGCCTCTGCCAGAATTGCGGTGCATGGGAGAGGCCCTCTCCAACATCGGCAAGAAGACGCTGGCCGTGCTGGTGCTCGTCGTGGCGGCCTACATCCTCTTCAAGATGGTGCTCGGCTTCGTGGCCGCGGCCGCCTGGATCATCGTTGCGGTCGTCGCGGTGATCGCCGTCGTCTGGGCGCTTCGGGTGCTCTGACCGCGGGCGGGCCGCGTGGAGTTCCTCTTCATCGCGTTCGCCTTCGGAGTCGCCACCGGAGCCATCGCCCGGCTCAAGGGCGGGTCGTTCCTGATCTGGTTCCTCGTGGGCTGCGCGCTGCCTGGAATCGGCATCTTCGC
This sequence comes from uncultured Thermoleophilaceae bacterium, assembly GCA_963808775.1. Lineage (GTDB taxonomy): Bacteria > Actinomycetota > Thermoleophilia > Solirubrobacterales > Thermoleophilaceae > JACVRW01. The sequence goes on along the minus strand of CAWEGR010000003.1, from coordinate 62,901 downwards.
CGCGCTGCTCATGCGCGACGAGCGCTTCGAGCCGCGGCGCCGCTGTCCGCGCTGCTCCCACGTCGTGAAGATCAGCGATCAGGTGTGCATGACCTGCGGCACGGACCTCGACTATCCGGATCCCTCAGAGCCGGTCTCGCGACCGGCAGGAAACCCGGTCTGAGCGCGAAAAACCGCTGTTAGACTCGACCGCCTGGCCCCGCGGTCAGACCTTCCCCCACCGCGAAAGGAGCGGTTGCCGTCATGCGAGCCGTCGACGCCATCATGGAGTGCCTCAAGGCCGAGGGCGTCGAGCACGTATTCGGGATCCCCGGCGGCGCCAACCTCCCGACCTACGACGCGCTCTACGACGCGGGCGTGCGCCACGTGCAGTGCCGCCACGAGCAGGGCGCGGGGCACGCGGCGGAGGGATACGCGAAGGCCTCCGGCAAGGTGGGAGTCGCCCTCGCCACGAGCGGGCCCGGCGCCACCAACCTGGTCACCTGCATCGCCGACGCCGTGATGGACAGCGTGCCGACCGTCTTCCTGACGGGTCAGGTGCGGACCGAGCTGATCGGCACGGACGGCTTCCAGGAGGCCGACATCTCAGGCATCACGATGCCGATCGTCAAGCACTCGATCATGATCCAGGACCCGCGGGAGATCCCGAAGGCGATCCACGAGGCGTTCCACATCGCGAGGACGGGACGGCCGGGCCCCGTGCTGGTCGACGTTCCGCAGGACCTCTCGCGCGCCGACATCCCGTACGAGCCGGTCAGCAAGGTGCACCTGCCGGGCTACCAGCCGACGACGGAGGGCAACGCGAAGCAGATCCGGCTGGCGGCCAAGGCGCTCGCGAACGCGCGCCGGCCCGTGATCTACGGCGGCGGCGGGATCGTGAACGCGGACGCCTCGAAGGAGTTCCGCGAGCTCTGCCTCGCGGACGGCTTCCCGGTCACCTGCACGCTGATGGGCCTCGGCGCGTTCCCGGCCGACCACCCGCAGTGGATGGGGATGCTCGGGATGCACGGCACGCGCACCGCCAACTACGCGATGGACGAGGCCGATCTGATCGTGGCCGTCGGAGCGCGCTTCGACGACCGCGTGACGGGCAAGCTGTCCGAGTTCGCGCCGCGCGCGAAGTTCATCCACATCGACGTCGACCCGGCCGAGATCTCGAAGAACGTGCCGGCGCACATCCCGATCGTCGGCGACGCGAAGCACATCGTCCCCAAGCTGACGGCGGAGTACCGCGCCCTCGGCCCGGACCCGGCGCGGCTCGAGGGCTGGAACTCGCGCGTCGAGCACTGGAAGGAGAAGCACCCGCTCGGATACGAGGACTCGGCCGACGCCGAGATCAAGCCCCAGTACATGGTCCAGGCGATGTTCGAGGCCACCGGGGGCCAGGCGATCGTGACGTCCGACGTCGGCCAGCACCAGATGTGGGCCGCGCAGTACTACGGCTTCACGCGCCCCCGGCAGTGGATCAACTCGGGTGGCCTCGGCACGATGGGATTCGGGCTGCCGTCGGCGCTCGGCGCGCAGGTGGCGAACCCCGAGGAGCAGGTGGTCTGCCTCGCGGGTGACGGCTCGCTGATCATGACGGTCCAGGAACTGGCGACCTGCGTCGACGAGAACATCCCGGTCAAGGTGTTCCTGATGAACAACGGCTACCTCGGCATGGTGCGCCAGTGGCAGGAGCTGTTCTGGGACAGGCGCTACTCGTCGGTCAAGATGGGCTCGAGCCCGGACTGGGTCAAGCTGGCCGAGGCGTTCGGCGCCAAGGGCATGCGCGTGGATGACAAGGGCGAGCTGGTCGGCGCCTTCCGCGACGCGCTCGCCGAGGAGGGCCCGGTGCTCGTCGACGTGCGCGTGACGCCCGAGGAGAACTGCTATCCGATGATCCCGGCCGGCCAGGCCGCCCGCGACATGGTCGGATGATCACCCGGCTGCAAACGCACCCTCCCCGGCGTCCTCGGTCGCGGACAGGCAGAGCCTTGTCCGCTCCCTGCGTCCTTGGGGAGCGCACGTTTTCGCCGGATGATCGATCCGACCGAGGTGGGCTGAGCCATGGGTGAGCCAGGCACGAAGGAAGTCCTGTCCCTCGAGGATCTCGAGGCGAGTGGCGGCATCCGCACGGGCCGCAAGCACGTCCTCTCGATCCTCGTGGAGAACAAGCCCGGTGTGCTCGCGCGCATCGCCGGCCTGTTCGCGCGGCGCGGCTTCAACATCGACTCGCTCGCGGTCGGCGCGACCGACGACATGTCGATCTCGCGCATCACGCTGACGGTCGACGGCGCCGCGCACCCGATCGACCAGGTCACGAAGCAGCTCCACAAGCTCGTCAACGTGATCAAGATCCGCGACCTCGAGCCGGGCGACACGGTCGCTCGCGAGCTGGCGCTGTTCAAGATCTCCTGCCAGGACGGCGACGCCCGGGCGCAGGTGATGCAGTTCGCCGAGATCTTCCGCGGCAACGTGGTGGACGTCTCGAAGCGGAGCGTCACCGTCGAGGTCACCGGCACCGCCGACAAGGTCGAGGCGTTCGAGGAGATGGTGCGCCCGTTCGGGCTGATCGAGATGGTTCGCACGGGCGAGATCGCCGTGGCGCGGGGGCGCGGGGCGACCTGACCCGTTAGCGATGCGGACCGAGGCCTCCGACCGCGCGTCAATCACCCTCGGCGCGGAGGGGCGCCTGTCGCTCATGCGGCGGCTGCAGGAGGCCTCTGCGCTCTCCCGGAGCGACGGGAAGCGTGCGATCGCGGCGATCACGATCCCGCTCGCGCCCGAGCTCGACCCGTCGGCGCTCGTGCTGGCAGCGCGGAGGCCGGACGACCGTTTCGCGTGCTTCGAGCAGCCCGACAGGAACGGGTTCGCGCTCGCCGCTCTCGGCCAGGCCGAGCTGCTCGAGTCGCGCGGCCGGGAGCGCTTCGTCGACGTGGCACGGCGCGCGCGCGAGCTCGGCCGGCGCGTGATCGCGGACGATCCTGCCCGCGACCCCTCGCGGCCGCCCGCCTGCGGCCCGGTGTTCACCGGCGGGTTCGCGTTCGCGCACGAGGGCGGCGGAACTCCGGAATGGAGCTCGCTCGCGCCGGCGGTGCTCGTGCTGCCCGAGCTCGCGATCGCGCGGCAGGGCGACGAGGCGAGGCTGACGCTGTGCGCCGCCATCGACCCCGACGATGACGTGGAGGCGGTGTTCGAGCGCCTGGGGACGCGGCTGGCGGAGCTGCGGCCCGCCGGGATGCCCCTGCTCGACCCCGACCCCGTCGAGCGCACGCGCGTGGCGAGCGCGGCCCCGCCCTCGCACTACGAGCACGCCGTCGAGCGCGCCGTCGAGCGCATCCGGGCCGGCGATCTCGAGAAGGTGGTGCTCGCGCGCGAGGTGCGCGCGCACGCGGCCCGGCCGCACGACCCGGGCGCCGTCTTCGGCGGCCTGCGCGAGGTGTTCCCGTCCTGTTACTGCTGGTGCATCGGCACGCCCGAGCTCGCCTTCCTCGGAGCCAGCCCGGAGCTGCTCGTGCGCCGCGACGGCCAGCGCGCGCAGACGGTCGCGCTCGCGGGGACGACCCGGCGCAGCGCCGACCCGGCCGTGGACGACCACCTTGGCGAGCAGCTCATGCAGAGCTCGAAGGACCGCGAGGAGCAGGCGATCGTCACGCGCCGGATCGAGCGCGCCCTCGACCCGGTCAGCCTCTGGGTCGCGGCGGGCGAGGAGCCCGTGCTCGTCCAGGTCCACAACGTCCAGCACCTCGCCACGCCGATCCGAGCGCAGCTCGCGGAGCCGGTCGCGACCGTCGAGCTCGCCGGGCTGCTGCTGCCCACGCCGGCGGTGGGCGGCGAGCCCGCCGAGGTCGCGCTGCCGCTGATCCCGGCGCTCGAGGGCCTCGACCGCGGCTGGTACGCGGGGGCGGTCGGCTGGACGGATCTCGCGGAGGACGGCGAGTTCTCCGTGGCGCTCCGCTGCGCGCTTCTGCGGGGGGAGGTCGCCCATCTGTACGCGGGCTGCGGGATCGTGCGCGACTCGGTTGCCGCCGAGGAGCTCGCCGAATCCGAGGTCAAGCTGCAGGCGCTCCTGCCGCTCCTGTCCTGAGCCCGCGGGTTTCCGGCGCGCCGTCCGCGGGCATCCGAATCTCGCCATGGCGATTCGTGACGACACAAGGACTGAGGAAGAGGTCCGTGATCGCGAGATCCGCGATCCCGAGACCCACCCGGAGCAGGGACGCTTCGCGCGCGACCGGGACACATTGCGCGCCGTGCGCGCGCGCCAGCGCGAGGAGTTCGGCGGCATCAACTGGGGGAGCGCCTTCTTCGGCTGGCTCGTGGCCGTCGGGATGGCGGCGATCCTGGTCGGGCTGCTGAGCGCCGCCGGGGCGGCGTTCGGGCTCAGCGACGTCAACGACACGGCCGACGAGGCGGACGCCGACACGATCGGCATCGTCGGCGGCATCCTGCTGCTCCTCGTGCTCGGAGTCGCGTACGCCTCCGGCGGTTACGTGAGCGGTCGCATGTCTCGCTTCGACGGCGGCCGCCAGGGCCTCGCCGTGTGGGCCATCGGGCTCGGCGTGACGATCGTGCTCGCCGTGTTCGGCGCGCTCTTCGGCGCCGAGTACAACGTGCTCGAGCGCCTCGACCTGCCCCGCATCCCGATCGACGAGGGCTCGCTCACCGCGGGCGCCGCGATCGCGCTCGCCGCGGTCGTGGTCGGCACCCTGCTCGCCGCGATGGCCGGGGGCAAGGCGGGCGAGCGCTACCACCGGCGAGTCGACAGGGTTGCCCTGAGCGACTAGCCGCCGAGGCGGCGCGCGACCCGCTCCGCAAGCTCGCGGTGGAGCGCCACGTTCGTCGCGCGGTCGGTCCGGATGATGCGCGCGCCCGGGGCGAGCGCGGCGAGGTCCGTGCTCGTTGGGGTCGCGATGTGACCCTCGTAGGCCTCGGGCTCCGCGATGTCCGGCGACCGGCAGGAAGTCGAAGATGCCGCCGCCGCCGTTGTCGAGGCAGACGACCTGCAGGTCCACCCCTGCGCGGCGGGCGGCGAGCAGCCCGCCGGCGTCGTGCTGGAGCGCGATCTCGCCGATCAGCACCCAGGTCGGCAGGCCCGTGGCGATGGCGGCGCCGAGCGCCGACGAGACGACGCCGTCGATGCCGTTCGCGCCGCGGTTCGACATGAAGCGGATCCGCTTAGCGGACTGCGGGAAGCACGCCTCGACGTCGCGGATCGGCATCGACGAGCTGACCCAGACGATCGCCCCGTCCGGCAGCTCGGGCTCGAGGCCGGCGAGGATGCGCGGCTCGAAGTCCTCCGGGGACGCCGCGAGCTCCTCCGGCACCACCGCATCGGCCTCGCGCCACGACTCGATCCAGCCCGGATCGGGGCTGCCCTCGACGACGCCCGCGAGCGCCTCGGCGAGCCGCGCCGGCTCCGCCACCAGCACCCGGGCGGCGGAGCGGGTGGGCTCGTTCCAGAGCGCGTGCGGGTCCACGACGACCTGCTCGGCGTCCGCGACCCACGCGCGCAGCGGCTTCGAGGTCGGCATGTCGCCGAAGCGCAGGACGAGCTCCGGGCGCCGTTCCGCGGCGAAGCGCTCTGACCGCAGCAGCACGTCGTAGTGGGCGACCACGTGCGAGCGCTCGTGGGGGCCGCAGCGCAGCCCGGAGGTGGGCTCGGCGAACACGGGCCAGCCGAGCGCCCGCGCCAGGTCGAGCACAGCCAGGTTCGGCTCGCGCGCCTCGCCGCAGACAATCACCCCGCGCGCGGGCAGCGTGCGCGCGAGCTCCGCGACCTCATCCGCCGCGAGTGCGCGCTCGCCCTCGCTCAGCCGCGTCCAGGGCTCGCCGCCCGGCCTGCCCCGCCAGTCCTCCGGGTCGAGGTCCGGCTCGGGCGCCGGCGCGAGCGGCTCGCGCAGCGGGAAGTTGAGGTGCACCGGCCCCGGCCGCCCGCCCCGCGCCGTGTGCCAGGCGCGGCACGCGAGCGCGCGGTGGTGGATCGCCGTGGCGCGGCCCGGCTCGTGGTTTCCCACCTCGACGAACCACTTGGCCGCGCTGCCGTAGAGCCGGATCTGGTCGATCGCCTGACCGGCGCCGACCTCGCGCAGCTCCGGCGGGCGGTCGGCGGTCAGCACGATCAGCGGCACGCGCGCCTCCCAGGCCTCGACAACCGCCGGGTGGAGGTTCGCCGCCGCGGTGCCGGAGGTGCAGGTCACCGCCACGGGGCGCCCGCTCGCCTTCGCCATCCCCAGCGCCACGAAGCCGGCGCTGCGCTCGTCGATGACCGAGACCGCCTCGATGCCCTCCTGCGCGGCCAGAGTCAGCGCGAGTGGGGCGTTGCGCGACCCGGGCGAGGTGACCGCGTGCGTCATCCCGCAGCGCCGCAGCTCGTCGGCGAGGGCCTGGATCGGGGCGTACGTGCGGTTGATCGGCTGCACGGATGCGTCACGCTACCCGGCGATGGCGCAGGCGGGCGTGCTGTTCATCCCCGGCTTCATGCAGCCGGCCTCGGCGTGGGGCGCGGTCACGCGGCTCCTGCCCGACTCGATCGACCCGCTCCTGCTCGGACACGCCGAGCACAACTTCGAGGGCCGCCTGCGCGAGATCGCCGAGGCCGGCGAGGGTCGCGTCCTGTGCGGCTACTCGCTCGGGGGCCGGCTCGCGCTGCGGGCGGCGCTGCGCGAGCCGGACCGCTACCGCGGAGTGGTGACCGTGGGCGCGACCGCGGGAATCGACGAGCCGGCGCTGCGAAGCGCGCGCGCCGAGGCGGACGAGCGCCTGGCGGCCTGGATGGAGGCGGCGCCGATCGAGGACATCGTCTCCGTCTGGGAGCGCCAGCCCCTGTTCGCGGACCAGCCGGAGCCGCTGATCGAGGAGCAGCGCGCGGGCAGGCTCGAACAGGACCCGGTCGGCCTCGCGCTGCTCCTGAGGACGGCGGGCCAGGGCGTGCTCGAGCCCGTCTGGCACGAGCTGGTCATGTTCGAGCTGCCGCTGCTGGCGATCGCGGGTGCCCGCGACGAGGGCTACGCGGCGGCGGCCCGCCGGATCGCGGACACCGCTCCGCATGCGACCGCGGTCATCGTCGAGGAGGCGGGCCATGCCCCGCAGCTGCAGCGGCCGGAGGAGGTCGCCCGGCTGATCGCCGACTGGGTCAGTCGATCCGCTCGACCGTGACCTCGGCGAGCGCCGCGTCGTCGATCTCGAGCCCGAGGCCCGGCCCGCCGGGCACCTTGAGCGTGCCGCGCCGCGGCGAGGGCAGCGCGCGGGCGACCTCGGCGTCGAACAGGCCGAGCGTCGCGAGCCCGCACGCGAGCGAGAGCTCCTCGGACGCCGCGACCTGAAGCGCCGCGGCGATCCCCCAGGGCCCGTCGAGGGTGCTCGACATGAACGCGTCGAGCCCGGCCGCGCGCGACTCGCGCAGGAGCTCGCGGGCCGGCTCGACGCCGCCGCAGCCGGCCAGCTTCACGTTCAGGACGTCGCACGCCTCGAGCTCGAGTGCGCGCCTCAGCTCGCGCAGGGTCGAGACGGACTCGTCGGCGGCGATGGGGGTCGACACGCGCTCGCGCACCGCGGCGAGCTCGCGCAGCGAGCGGCAGGGCTGCTCGACGAACTCGAGGTCGTGCTCCTCGATCGCCCGGATCGCCCGCACGGCCTCGTCGACGCTCCACGCGCCGTTCGCGTCCACGCGCAGCGCGGGCCAGGGCCCGATCGCCTCGCGCACAGCGGCCACGCGCTCGCTGTCGTCGGGCAGGCCGACCTTGAGCTTGAAGCAGGCGTAGCCCGAGCGCAGGCCCTCGCGGGCACGGGCGGCGGCCTCCTCGGGCGGCCCGGACGCGAGCGTGAGGTTGACCGGCAGCGAGTCCCTGACGGGCTCCGCCACGGGCCGGCCGTCCTGGCGCGCGCGCAGATCGAGGCGGGCGACCTCCTCGGCGGCGCGCGCCTGCGGCGGCCGGCGGCCGCCCGCGCCGGTGAGCGCCGCGATCGCGCGCTCGAGCGGCACGCCGTCGTAGGGCTCGAACGGCGCCGCCTCGCCGTGGCCGACGGTGCCGTCGGACGCCTCGATGCGGAGCAGGAGCAGCTCGCGCGAGGTGACCACGCCGCTCGAGGTCACGAAGGGGTGGGCGAGCGGGATCGAGAGGCGCAGCAGCGAGCGGCGCAGGCCTTTCACGAGAGCAGCACCCCGACCGACAGCAGCACGGAGAAGACGGCGAGCAGGCGCCCCGTGCCGGCGAGCGCGCCGTTCAGCGCCGGACCGTCGGTGCGCGTCCTCACCGCGCGCAGCAGCGGCGGCGCGAGCGGCAGCGAGCCGAGCGCCAGCAGCACCCAGGGCGAGAGCGTGCCGATCAGGGCCAGCGGGACCACGAAGGAGACGACGATCATCGCCGTGAACAGGCCCCGGGCGCGCTCGCGCCCGAGCTTCACCGCCAGCGTGCGCTTGCCCGCGCGCCTGTCGGTGTCGATGTCGCGCACGTTGTTGACGACCAGGATCGCCGCCGCGAGCAGGCCGACCGGCACCGCGAGCGCGAAGGCCTCCCAGCGCAGCTCCTCGGTCTGCACGAAGTAGGACCCCGCGACCGCGACGATGCCGAAGAAGAGGAACACGAACAGCTCGCCGAGGCCCTCATAGCCATAGGGCCGCGGCCCGCCCGTGTAGAGCACCCCGGCCAGGATCGAGGCGATGCCGACGATGATCAGCTCCCATCCGGACACGGCCGCGAGGTAGATGCCCGCGGCGACCGCGATGCCGAATGCGACGTAGGTGCCGACGAGCACGCGCTTCGGCGGCATCAGCCCGCCGGCGGTCACGCGCACGGGCCCGAGCCGGTCCTCGGTGTCGGCCCCGCGGCGGGCATCCGAGTAGTCGTTCGACAGGTTCGTCCCGATCTGGATGAAGATCGAGCCGACCAGCGCGCCGATGAACGGCCCCGCGCGGAAGACGTCCTCGGATCCGGCGAGCGCGGTGCCCACGAGCACCGGCGCGATCGCGGCGGGCAGCGTCCGCGGACGCGCCGCGAGCAACCACAGGCGCAGGTGGCTCAAGGCCGCTTCGGGAACTTGGCGAAATCCGGCGGGCGCTTCTCGCGATATGCCTCGCGCCCCTCCCGTGCCTCTTCGCTCCCGTAGAAGAGGAGGTTGGCGTCGTGCGCGAGCTGCTGGATGCCGGTCAGCCCGTCCTCCGCGGCGTTGAAGCTCGCCTTGAGCAGGCGCAGCGAGAAGGGGGAGAGGGCCAGCATCTCGCGGCACCATGCCACGGTCTCCTCCTCGAGCTCCTCGAGCGGCACCACCCTGTTGACGAGCCCCATCGCGAGCGCCTCGCCGGCGTCGTACTGGCGGCAGAGGAACCAGATCTCCTTCGCCTTCTTCGGCCCCACGAGGTTCGCGAGCAGGCCCGCGCCGAAGCCGCCGTCGAAGCTGCCCACCTTCGGCCCCGTCTGCCCGAAGCGCGCGTTGTCCGCCGCGATCGTGAGGTCGCAGACCACGTGCAGCACCTGGCCGCCGCCGACGGCATAGCCGGCCACCATCGCCACGATCGGCTTCGGGCAGCGCCGCATCTGAACGTGCAGGTCGGTCACGTGAAAGCGCCCGACGCTCGCCCCGCCCGCCACGTAGCCGGTGTCGCCGCGGACGCGCTGGTCCCCGCCCGAGCAGAACGCCAGCGGGCCCTCCCCGGTCAGCACGATCACCCCGATCTCCGTGTCCTCGCGCGCGCGGTCGAGTGCGTCCGAGACCTCGATGAGCGTCTCGGGGCGGAAGGCGTTGCGGACGTCGGGGCGGTCGATCGTGATCTTCGCGATTCCCTCCGCCGTCTCGTAGCGGATGTCCTCGTAGGCGCCCGCCCCGCTCCAGGCGGCGGCCGGCCGGATCTTCCTGCGCGACTGCTCCTCGGTCCAGCGCCGCTGCGCGTCCTTCTCGGTGGTGCTCATCGGGCCCGCCAGCATACGCTGCTGCCCATGCAGGACTGGCTGGCAGGCGCGGCTCGCGAGCGCCCCGATCACCCCGCGCTCGTCGCTGAGGGCACGGTCGCGACCTACGCCCAGCTCGACGAGCGCGCGGCCCGCCTGGCCGAGGAGATCGAGCCCGGGAGGGTCGTGCCGGTCGGCGCTCGCTCCGGCATCGAGTTCGCCGCGCTGCTCCACGCGACCTGGCGGGCGGGCGCGGTCGCGGTCCCGCTCGAGCCCGGCGCGGAGGCGCCCGCCGGCCTCGATCCGCCGAGGGGCAGCGCGCTCGTGATCCTGACCTCCGGGACGACCGGAGAGCCCCAGCCGGTGGCGCTCACCCTCGCGAACCTGGAGGCGAGCGCCGGCGCCTCGGCCGACGCGTTTCCGCTCACGCCCGGCGACCGCTGGCTCTGCCCCCTGCCGCTCACGCGGATCGCCGGGCTGTCGGTGCTCGTCCGCTGCGCGATCGCGGGCGCCACGGCCGTGATCCACGACGGCTTCGACGCCGCCCGCGTGCGCGACGCGCTCGAGGCGGGCGAGGTCACGCTCGTATCGCTCGTGCCGACGATGCTGGTGCGCCTGCGCGAGGCCGGGCTCGAGCGCACCCCGGGCCTGCGCGCGATCGTGCTCGGCGGGGGGCCGATCCCGCCGGGGCTGCTCGAGTGGGCGGACGCGGCCGGCATACCGGTCGTGCCCGTCTACGGCATGACGGAGTCGGCCTCGCAGGTCACGGCCGGCAGCCCGGGCAGGCCGCTCGCCGGTGTCGAGCTCGCGGTCGCGGCGGACGGAGAGGTGCTGGTGCGCGGCGCGATGGTCGCGCCGGGCGCCCGCGACGCCGAGGGCTGGCTCCACACGGGCGACCTCGGTCGCCTCGAGGACGGCCTGTTGCGGCTCGAGGGACGCAAGAAGGACCTGATCGTCACCGGTGGGGTGAACGTGGCCCCGCTCGCGATCGAGAACGCGCTGATGGAGCACCCGCAGGTCGCCGAGGCCGGGGTGGCCGGCCTGCCCGATCCCGTCTGGGGCGAGGCGGTCACGGCCTTTGTCGTCCCGGAGGGGGGCGCGCGGCCCGGAGAGGAGGAGCTGCGCGACTGGTGCCGCGGGCGGCTCCCGGCGGCCGCGGTGCCGAAGCGCGTCGAGCTGACCGGAAGCCTGCCGCGCAACGAAGCCGGGAAACTGCTCCGGGACCGGCTAATAGAGTCCCGCGCCTCATGATCTACGACAAGGACGCCGACCTCTCAAAGCTCGACGGGAAGACCGTCGCGATCCTGGGCTACGGCTCGCAGGGTCACGCGCACGCGCTCAACCTGAGGGACTCGGGCGTGGAGGTGGTGGTCGGCCTGCGCGAGGACTCGTCGTCGGTCGACAAGGCGCGCGGCGACGGCCTCACGGTGCTCCCGATCGCGGACGCCGCGAGCACGGGGGACGTGGTGATGATCCTGCTGCCGGACGAGAGGCAGGCGGATGTCTGGGAGAGCGACATCCGTGACGGGATCGCACCGGGCAACCTGCTCATGTTCGCGCACGGCTTTTCGATCCACTTCGGCCAGATCGATCCCGGGCCCGGAGGTCGACGTCGGCATGGCGGCTCCCAAGGGCCCCGGCCACCTGGTGCGGCGCCAGTACGTCGAGGGCAACGGCGTGCCGGGGCTCGTCGCGATCCATCAGGACGCGACCGGCGGCGCGCGCGACCTCGTGCTCGCCTACGCGCGCGGGATCGGCTGCACGCGCGCGGGCGTCATCGAGACGACCTTCAAGGACGAGACGGAGACGGACCTGTTCGGCGAGCAGGCGGTGCTCTGCGGCGGCGTCACGGAGCTCGTGCGCGCCGGCTACGAGACGCTCGTGGACGCCGGCTACGACCCGCGGCTCGCCTACTTCGAGTGCCTCCACGAGCTCAAGCTGATCGTGGACCTGATGTACGAGAAGGGCATCACCGGCATGCGCTACTCGATCTCGAACACCGCCGAGTACGGCGACCTCACGCGCGGCAAGCGGATCATCGACGACCGCACCCGCGAGGCGATGCGGTCGATCCTCGCCGAGATCCAGAACGGCGACTTCGCCCGCGAGTGGATCGCCGAGAACAAGGCGGGCCAGGAGAACTTCCTGCGCATGCGCGAGGAGGGCAAGAACCACCAGATCGAGCGCGAGGGCAAGGAGCTCCGCTCGATGATGGACTGGATCGACCAGGAGTTCTGAGGCAATGGAGGGGGAGGACAAGGGAACCTCCGCGGCCGGCCGAGCCGGCCGCCTCGGCACAGGCGGAGAATTCCTCCCGCCCGAGCCGGCCGGGCCGGAGCCCGAGCTCGGCGACAGGCCGGCGCCGCCACCCCCTCCGCAGTACGCGCCACCCGCTGGAGCCGCCGGGCCGCAGGCGCCGCCGGTCGGCGCGCCGCCCCCGCCCGGTCAGGCGCAACAGCCGCCCCCGCCCGGCGGCTGGCATCCGCCCCAGGGCCAGGCGGGCTGGCAGCAGCCGCCCCCTCAGCAGCAGCCTCCGCCGGGCACCTGGCAGCAGCAGGGTCCGTGGGGCTACGCGCCGCCCGCGCCCGACAACGGCTCCGCGGTAGCCGGATTCGTGCTCTCGCTCGTCTCCGTCGGCCTGCTGTTCATCAGCGCCGGGCTCTCGTCGCTGATCTCGGTCGGCTGCTCGATCGCGGGGATCGTCTACGGGCGAAAGGGCGTCAAGCGCGTCGACGCGGGCGAGACCCCCAAGAACCGCGGCATCGCCCAGGCCGGCTTCTGGATCGGCTGGGCGGGGCTCGGGCTGGCCGTGCTCGCCACGATCTTCTGGATCGTGATCGTCGTGCTGATCGCGACCGACGAGGAGTTCAGGCGCGACTTCGAGAACGAGTTCGACAACTCGGACAGCATCCGGGCGGCGGCGCTGACCGCATCGGTGCTCGCCCGGCTCGTGGCCTGAGCGCCGCGAGCTATCCTCGCCGGGCCGATGGCCAGTCCCTACGTCAAGCGGTATCTCATGACCGCCGGGCCGACGCCGTTGCCGCCGGAGGTGTCGCAGGTGATGGCCGAGCCGATGCTCTACCACCGCGCCCCTGCGTTCGTCGAGGTGTACGCGCGCGTGCTCGAGCGGCTCAGGCTCGTGTTCGGGACCGCGAACGACGTGCTCCTGTTCGCGAGCTCCGGCAGCGGGGCGATGGAGTCGGCCGTGGCGAACCTCGTCCGCCCGGGCGACGCCGCGCTCGTGGCCGCGTGCGGCAAGTTCGGCGAGCGCTGGGGCGAGCTCTGCGACGCCTACGGCGCCCAGACCGTCTTCTGGGAGACGGAGTGGGGCATGCGCGTCGATCCCGCGGGCCTCGAGCGCGAGCTGGCCGCCAACCCCGGCGTCGAGCTCGTCTTCACGACGCTGTCGGAGACCTCCACCGGCGTGGTCAACGACGTCCGCGAGCTGGCTCGGGTCGCGCACGAGCACGGGGCGCTGATCGCGGTCGACGCGGTGTCGGGCCTCGGCGCCGTGCCCTGCCCGCAGGACGAGTGGGGCATCGACGTGCTCGTGGCGGGCTCGCAGAAGGCGCTGATGGCTCCCCCGGGCCTCGGGTTCGCGAGCCCGAACGAGGCGGCGCTCGCGCGCGCCGGCGCGAACCCCGGGCGCCGCTACTACTTCGACTGGGAGCGCAGCGCGAGCGGGCAGCGCAAGGACCCGCCCGACAGCCCGTTCACCCCCGCGGTCGGCCTCGTGCAGGCGCTCGACGTGGCGCTCGGGATGATCGAGGCGGAGGGGCTCGATCAGGTCTACGCGCGCCACGAGCTGCTCGGCCGCGCCACCCGCGCCGCCGCCGCCGGCCTCGGGCTCGAGCTGCTGGGCGGCGGCGGTGAGAACGCGAACGTGGTCACCGCGATCGCCCTGCCGGAGAGCATCGACGGCGCGCAGGTCCCGAAGCTGATGCGCGACCGCTTCGGCATCACGATCGCGGGCGGCCAGGGCCGGCTCAAGGGCCGGATCGCCCGCATCGCGCACTGCGGCTACTTCGGCCCCTTCGACATCGTCGTGACGATTTCCGCCCTCGAGATGACCCTGCGCGAGCTCGGCCACGAGCTCGAGCTCGGGGCCGGCGTGGCCGCCGCCGAGCGCGTCTTCATCGAGGCCGGCGTGCCGGTCGCGGCACCCGCGTGAAGGTCCTCGTCCGGGAGAAGATCGGCGACAGCGGGGTCGCGCTGCTGCGCGACGCCGGGCTCGAGGTCGAGCTCGGCACGGACTGGGACGAGGCCGAGCTCGAGCGCCGCATCGGCGAGTTCGACGGCATCCTGATCCGCTCGGCCACGAAGCTCGATGCCGCGCTGCTCGAGCGCGCCGGTCGCCTGAAGGTGGTGGGCCGGGCGGGCGTCGGGGTCGACAACGTCGACGTCGAGGCGGCCACCAAGCGCGGAGTCGTGGTGGCGAACGCGCCGCAGTCGAACGTGATCACGGCCGCGGAGCACACGCTCGCCATGCTGCTCGCGCTGGCCCGCAAGGTGCCGCAGGCGCACGGCTCGCTCACGGCCGGCGCGTGGGAGCGCTCGAAGTTCAGCGGCGTCGAGCTGTACGAGAAGACGCTCGCGGTGCTCGGCTTCGGGCGCATCGGCCAGCTCGTGGCGCAGCGCGCCCTCGCCTTCGGGATGCACGTGATGGCATTCGACGCGTACGTGGCCGAGGAGCGCTTCCGCGACCTCGGCGTCGAGCGCGCCGCGTCGATCGAGGAGCTGTACGCCGCCGCCGACTTCCTGACGATCCACCTGCCGGTGACCGACGAGACGGAGAACTGGCTCGACGCGCGCGCGTTCGGGCAGATGAAGGACGGGGTCCGCATCATCAACGTCGCCCGCGGCCGGCTGCTGGTCGAGGAGGACCTGCGGGCCGCGCTCGAGTCCGGAAAGGTGGCGGGCGCCGCGCTCGACGTGTTCCGCGAGGAGCCCGTGACGGACAACCCGCTGTTCGAGCTGCCGAACGTCGTCGTCACCCCGCACCTCGGCGCCTCGACCGCCGAGGCCACGGACCGCGCGGGCTACCAGGCGGCCGAGCAGGTGGTGGCGGCCCTCACCGGCGGCGTCGTCACGAGCGCGGTCAACGTGCCCTCGGTCGCGCCCGAGGACCTCGACGCTCTCGGCCCGTTCCTGCCGCTCGCGGGCGACCTCGGCCGGATCGCCGCGACGCTCGCGGAGCGTCCCTCGATCGACCAGGTCGAGGTCGAGTATCTCGGGCGGATCGCGGAGCGGGACACGCGCCTCCTGACCGTCCAGGTCCTGAAGGGGCTGCTGCGCGGCCACGTCGAGGAGGACGTGAACGACGTGAACGCGCCGACGATCGCCCGCGAGCGCGGCATCGCGGTGTCGGAGACGAGCAGCACGCGGGCGCGCGACTTCACGGACCTGCTGCGCGTGAGCGTGGTGAGCGGCGGCGAGCGCACGCGCGTGGTCGGGACGACGCTCGGGCGCGCGCACCGGCCGCACCTGCTCGAGGCCTGGGGCTCTCGCTTCAACATCGAGGTCGAGCCGCACTGGGCGGTGTTCCGCTACGAGGACCGCCCGGGCATGCTCGGGCGCGTCGGCACCGAGCTCGGCAACTGCGGCATCAACATCGTCTCTGCTGCCGTGGGGCGGCGCCTCGACGAGACAGGCGGCAGCGCGGTGATGATCGTGACCGCCGACAGCCGCGTGCCGCAGGAGGTGGTCGACAGGATCGTCGCCACCGACGGCTTCGTGGCCGGGCGGACCGTCAGCCTCTGAGCGCCCGCGCGAGGTCGGCCACGAGGTCTCGCGGGTCCTCGACGCCGCAGGAGAGGCGCACGAGATCCGGCGGGACGGCGGCGGCCGAGTCCTCCACGGACTGGTGCGTCATCGCCTGCGGAACCTCGATCAGGGACTCGACCCCGCCGAGCGACTCCGCGAGCGAGAAGATCTCCGTGGCCGCCGCGATCCTGGTCGCCTCCGGGTGGCGGAACGACACCATCCCGCCGAACCCCGGCCAGCGCACGTGGCTCACGTGCGCGGCCTCGCGCAGGTACTCGCTCACTGCCCGTCCGCTCTCCGTGTGGGCGGCAACCCGCAGGTGCAGCGTGCGCAGGCCGCGGTGGACGAGGAAGCAGTCGAACGGGCCCGGCACCGCGCCGATCGCGTTCTGGACGAAGCGGACCTGCTCGTGCAGCCCCTCGTCGCCCACCACGACCGCTCCGCCGACGACGTCGGAGTGCCCGCCGAGGTACTTCGTCGCCGAGTGGACGACGGCGCCGGCGCCGAGCTCGAGCGGGCGCTGCACCACGGGCGTTGCGAAGGTGTTGTCGACCGCCACGAGCGCGTCGCCCGCCCGCTCGGCGACCGCGGCCACGTCCACCACGTTCAGCAGCGGATTCGTGGGCGTCTCGACCCAGACGAGCCGCGTGGCGCCGGGGCGCAGCGCGGCGGAGAGGGCGTCGAGATCGGTCTGGTCGACCATGTCGTACTCGATCCCGAAGCGCGTGAGCACCTTGTCGACCAGGCGATAGGTGCCGCCGTAGAGGTCGCTCGGAAGGACCACGTGGTCGCCCGCGGAGCAGTGCGCCGTGATCAGCGCGTGGGTGGCGGCCATGCCGCTCGAGAAGGCGGAGCCGAGGCCGCCCTCGAGCTCCCCGAGCGCCCGCTCGAGCGCCGAGCGGGTCGGGTTCGCGGAGCGCGAGTAGTCGTAGTCCTCGACGAACTCGCCCGGGGCGGGCTGCACGTACGTCGACGTCTGGTGGATCGGCGGGATCACGGATCCATAGGCCGGGTCGGGCTCGAGTCCCGCGTGCACCGCGCGCGTGGCGAAGCGCGCGTCGTCCGGGAGCGGGCTCACCGTGCGAGCGACTCGAGCAGGTCGGCGCGCGTCAGGATCCCGGCGGCGCGCCCGTCCATGTTCACCAGCAGCGCCTCGCGGCGGTCGGCGAGCAGCTCGACCGCCTCGCGCACGGCGTCGTCCTCGGAGACCGCGGGGAAGGGGGACTCCATCACGTCGACGATCTCGGCGCTCAGGATCGCCGGGTCGTCCATCGCGTGGCGCAGGAGGCCGCGCTCCGAGACCGAGCCCACGACGGTCTGTGGATCGTGCGCGGACACCACCGGGAGCTGCGAGACGGAGTGCTCGTGGAGCAGGGCGACCGCGTCGCGCACCTTGGCGTGGCTCTCGACCGTCAGCAGCGGGGGGAGCTCCTCCGTTGAGTGCTTGCGGCGCAGCACGTCGCCGACGGTGAGCTGCTCGTCGCGCGGCAGGAAGCCGTACTGGCGCATCCAGGCGTCGTTGTAGATCTTCGAGATGTAGGAGCGCCCGCCGTCCGGCAGGATCACCGCGACCATCGCGTTCGGGTCGTCGAGGTCGCGCGCCACCTGGTACGCGGCGTACAGCGCGAGGCCGCACGAGCCGCCGGCGAGGATGCCCTCGGTCTCCGCGAGCCTGCGCGTCCAGAGGAACGAGTCGCGGTCTGAGACCGTGACGTAGCGGTCGACGATCTGCGGGTCGTACGTGGCGGGCCAGAAGTCCTCGCCCACGCCCTCGACGAGGTAGGGCTTGACACCGTCCTCGCCGCCCGAGTAGATCGAGCCGACGGGGTCCGCGCCGATGATCTCGATGTCCGGGTTCTGCTCGCGCAGGTAGCGCCCGACCCCGGTGATCGTGCCGCCGGTGCCGACGCCCGCGACGAAGTGCGTGATGCGGCCGCCCGACTGGCGCCAGAGCTCGGGCCCGGTCGTGCGGTAGTGGGCCTCCGGGTTCGCCTGGTTCTTGTACTGGTTCGGCTGGAAGGCGCCGGGGATCTCCTGCGTCAGCCGGTCGGCGACGCGGTAGTACGACTCGGGCGACTCCGGCGAAACGTCGGTCGGGGCGACCACGACCTCCGCCCCGTAGGCGCGCAGCAGGTCGATCTTCTCCTTCGACATCTTGTCGGGCATCACCGCGATCACCCTGTAGCCCTTGAGCGCCGCCGCGATCGCGAGGCCGGTTCCGGTGTTGCCGCTCGTTGGCTCGACGATCGTGCCGCCTGCCCTGAGGTGGCCGTCGCGCTCGGCCGCCTCGATCAGCGCGACGGCGGCACGGTCCTTGATCGAGCCGCCGGGGTTGAGCGCCTCGATCTTCGCGACGAGCTGCGCGCGCAGGTCACGGCCGAGCCGTGACAGCCGCACGAGTGGCGTTTCCCCGATCGCGTCGAGTATCGAATCCTTGATATCCGTCTGGGTCTGCGGCGCTGTCCGCATGGCATAGCCTCTCTACCCCGAATGAAGGCGCTCGTGATCACAGAGCACGGGCCACCTGAGACGTTACGCGTTCAGGAGCGGCCGGACCCGGAACCGGGCCCCGGACAGGTGCGCGTTCGCGTCCGCGCGGCGGGCGTGAACTTCGCCGACCTGCTCGCGCGAGTCGGCCTCTACCCGGAGGCTCCGAAGCCGCCGTGCGTCGTCGGCTACGAGATCGCGGGCGACGTGGACGCGCTCGGAGAGGGCGTCGAGGGCTTCGAGATCGGACAGCGGGTGATGGGCGGCTCGCGCTTCGGCGGCTATGCCCAGCTCGCCGTGACGGGCGCCGACGCCCTCGTCCCGATGCCGGACGGCTGGAGCTACCCGGAGGGCGCGGCGCTGCCCGTGACCTACGCGACGGCGTATGCGGGCCTCGTCCGCTACGGCTCCCTGCGCGAGGGCGAGCGCGTGCTCATCCAGGCCGCCGCCGGAGGGGTGGGCATCGCGGCCACCCACATCGCCAAGCTCGTCGGCGCCGAGGTCTACGGCACCGCCTCGCCCGGCAAGCACGACGCCATCCGCGGCTTCGGGGTCGACCACCCGGTCGACTACCGCACCCACGACGTGGTCGACGAGATCCGCCGCATCAGCGGCGAGCGCCATCCCCTCGACGTGGCCTTCGACGCTCTCGGCGGCCGCAGTTTCCGCCAGAGCTTCTCGCTCCTGCGCCCCGGCGGGCGGCTCGTCTGCTTCGGCGCCTCGGAGGTCCAGGCCGGCGAGCGCCGCAGCCCCCTGCGCGCGGTGCGGGTGCTCGCCCAGATGCCGCGCTTCAACCCGGTCAAGCTGATGACCGAGTCGAAGTCCGTGATCGGGCTGAACATGCTGACGCTCTGGGATTCGAAGAACCGCCTCGACGAGTACATCGACCCGCTCCGCGCGTGGCTCGACGCCGGCGCGATCCGCCCGGTCGTGGCCGAGGAGTTCCGGCTCGACGACGGCGCGGCGGCGCACCGCTACATGCACGAGCGCAAGAACGTCGGCAAGGTCGTGCTCACGCTCTGACCGTGTACCCTGGCCAGGGCATGCCGTTCCCGGCCGACTCGCGACTTCTCCTTCTCCTCCCCCTTCGGGGGGAATAGCGCGTGGCGCCCGCACGTAGGCGCGAGCTCAGGGGGAACTCAGCAGGGCCAAGGAGAAAGGGAACGACATGGACCGCAGCGAGAAGGACCGAGTAAGGATCTTCGACACGACGCTCCGCGACGGGGAGCAGTCGCCGGGCATCTCGCTGAACAAGCAGGAGAAGCTCGAGATCGCCCACCAGCTCGCGCGGCTCGGCGTCGACATCATCGAGGCCGGCTTCCCGATCTCCTCGCCCGGTGACTTCGAGGCCGTGCAGGCGATCGCGCGCGAGGTGCACGGTCCCGTGATCGCCGGCCTCGCGCGCGCGAACGCGCAGGACATCGACGCCGCCTGGAACGCGGTGAAGGAGTCGGAGCGCCCCCGGATCCACACGTTCATCTCGACGAGCGACATCCACATCGAGCACCAGCTTCAGTCGACGCGCGAGGACGTGAAGAAGGGCGCCCGGGCAGCGGTCGCCCAGGCCCGCGAGCTCTGCGACGACGTCGAGTTCTCGCCGATGGACGCCACGCGCTCCGAGCTCGAGTTCACCGCCGAGGTGCTCCAGATCGCGCTCGACGAGGGCGCCACGACGATCAACGTGCCGGACACGGTGGGCTACTCGATGCCCGACGAGTACGCCGAGATGTGGCGCACGCTCTACCGGCTGGTGCCGGGCCTCGCCGACGTGACGACGTCGGTGCACTGCCACGACGACCTGGGGCTCGCCGTGGCGAACTCGTTCGCGGGCCTGCAGGCGGGCTGCCGCCAGATCGAGTGCGCGGTGAACGGGATCGGCGAGCGGGCCGGCAACGCCTCGCTCGAGGAGATCGTGATGCTGCTGCGCGTGCGCGAGGCCGAGCACGGGCTCTGGACGGAGGTCGACACGCGCGAGATCGCGCGCACGAGCCGGATGGTGTCGCGCATCACGGGCTACCAGGTGCAGCCGAACAAGGCGATCGTCGGGCGCAACGCCTTCGCGCACGAGTCCGGCATCCACCAGGACGGAGTGCTGAAGGAGCGCACGACCTTCGAGATCATGGACGCCACCACGATCGGGCTCGAGACGAACTCGATCGTGCTCGGCAAGCACTCCGGCCGCCACGCGCTGCGCAACGCGCTCGAGGAGCTCGGCTTCAAGGTCGAGGGCGGCGCGCTCAACACCGCCTTCAAGCGCTTCAAGGAGCTCGCGGACAAGAAGAAGACGATCACCTCGCTCGACCTCGAGGCGATCGTGTCGGACGAGATGAAGCAGGCGCCGGCGGCGTTCGAGCTCGAGTCGTTCGACATCGAGGCCTCGAACACGCGCTCGCCGCTCGCCCGCGTGCGCGTGCGGATGCCCAACGGAGAGGTCGAGACCGGCTCGTTCACCGGGGACGGCCCGATCGACGCGTTCTTCAGCGCGCTGAACGCGGCAACGCACCACGAGGCGCGCCTGAAGGAGTTCCACGTGTCCGCCGTCACGGGCGGCCGCGACGCGCTCGGCGAGGTGCACGTGCTGCTCGAGCTGGACGGCCGCCTGGCCTCCGGCATCGGCGTCTCGACGGACATCCTCGAGGCCGCCGGCAAGGCCTACCTGCGTGCCCTGTCGATCGCGCTCGACAACGCGGTGAGCGAGGCCGAGCGCGTGCTCGAGGCAGAGGCGAAGAAGACGCCGACGCCCTAGGTGCCCGAGTCGTTCACCTTCCTCGACGGGGAGCGGCTGATTCGCTTCGGCCGCGGGGCGCTCGGCGATGCGCCCGCGCTGCTCGAGGGGCGCGGCTTCAAGACGTTCACCCTGCTGACCACAGAGCGCGCCGCGGCGGGCGCGCGGGCGCTCGCCGACGGCGCGGCGGCGGTCCTGCACGTCCCGCCGGGGCTCGTGGATGAGATCTCCGCCGAGCTTCTGCCCCGGGCGGGAGACCGGCCGCTCGTCGCGCTCGGCGGAGGCCGCGTGATCGACACCGCCAAGGCGATCGCCGGCGCGCGCGGGGGTCAGTGCGCCGCGATCCCGACGACCCTGTCGGGGGCCGACCTGACGCCCTTCCACCGCACGCCGAGGGGTGTGGCGGGCGCGCGGCTGGTGCGCCCGGCGCTCGTGATCGCGGATCCGGCCCTGACGGCGTCTCAGCCGGCCAAGGAGCTCGCGGCGAGCGCGATGAACGCGATGGCCCACGCCATGGAGGCGCTCTACATGCCGCTCAGCAACCCGATCGCGGAGCTGGCTGCCCTGCGCGGCGCGGAGCTGCTCGCGGCCGGGCTCGACGGCGGGTGACGCGGGCCGCGACGACGTGGCGCTCGGCGCGCTCCTGGCGGGCTGGGCCTCGGCTGCGACGGGGATCGGCGTCCACCATGCGACCTGCCAGACCATCGTCCGCACGGCCGGCACTCCCCATGCCGAGACGAACGCCGTGATGCTGCCGCACTTCGCGCGCCTGATGGCGCCGCGCGCGCCGGCCGCGATCGAGGCGCTCGCCGGCGCGGTCGGCGCGCCGGCGCCCGATCGCCTCGCGGATCTGTCCGCGCGCTGCGGCCACACCTCGCTGGGCTCGCTCGGCGTCGGGGAGGAACAGCTCGCCCCGGTGGCGCAGGCGGTCCCGGCCCACCCCGCGTATCGCAACACGCCCAGCCCTCCCACCGAGGACGAACTGCTCGACCTTCTGCGTCAGGCGCTCTAGGCCGGGTACGATCGCCGCATGGCGGGTCCGCTCGAAGGTCGCGTGGCCGCGGTCACCGGAGCTTCCTCCGGCATCGGCGAGGCAACCGCTCGCGCCCTGTCCGAAGCCGGTGCGGCGGTGGCGCTCGGCGCCCGCCGGACCGAGCGCCTCGACGAGATCGCCGCCGGGCTCGAGGGCCGTTGCCTCGTGAAGGCCGTGGACGTGTCCGACGAGAGCCAGGCGCGCGCCTTCATCCAGGAGTCGCACGACGAGCTCGGGCGCTTCGACATCCTCGTGAACAACGCCGGCGTGATGCTGCTCGGCGGGGTCGTGGGCGCCGACGTCGGCGACTGGCGGCGGATGATCGAGGTCAACCTGCTCGGCCTCCTCTACTGCACGCACGCGGCGCTGCCGCTGCTCGAGAAGGACGGGGGAGGGGACATCGTCAACGTCTCCTCCGTCGCCGGCAGGCGGGCGGACGCCGGAGCCGCGGTCTACAACATGACGAAGTTCGGCGTGCACGCGTTCTCGGAGGCGCTCCGCCAGGAGGCCCTCCACGCCGGGATCAGGGTCACGACGGTTGCCCCGGGCTTCGTCGAGACGGAGCTGCAGGGACACAACAAGCACCCGGTCGTCCAGGCGGCGATGGAGCGCTCGCGCGAGCAGATCGGCGAGGTGCTCCAGCCCGAGGACATCGCCGAGGCGATCGTGCACGCCGTCAGCCGCCCCTCGCACGTGTGCATCAACGAGGTCGTCGTCCGGCCCACCGCGCCAGGCCCGCTAGCTACATACAAACGTATGTGATAACGTACAAGACGTGTCGGTCAACGGACACGCTTTCGGCACCCGGATTCGCACCCTCCGCGAGGGCATGGACCTGTCGCTGCGGGACCTCGCCGAGCGCTCCGGCGTCTCGGCTCCGATGCTGTCGCAGGTCGAGCGCGGCGAGACGAGCCCCACGCTGCTCGTGGCGGAGCGGATCGCGGCGGGTCTCGAGCTGAGCCTGTCGCAGCTCCTGCGGCTCGACGAGGGCGACGGCGTGAGCGTGGTGAGGGCGTCGGAGCGCCGTCACGGCGGCGAGGGCGGCCATGTCTATGAGGTCCTCACGCCGCCGCATCCGGGGTTGCGGGCCGAGGTGTCGCGTCACACGCTCGCCTCGGGGGCGAGCACCGCGGGCCCCGGTGACCCGCCGATGCACGAGCCCGGCAGCCGCGAGACCGCGGTGGTCGAGCGAGGCCACGTCCGGCTCGTGTGCGGCGGAACCGCCCACGACCTCGACGCCGGCGACGCCGTGACCTTCGACGCCGACATCCCGCATCGATTCGAGAACGCCGGCAGGGGCGAGGCGAGCTTCTACGCCGTCGTCGCCGCCGGACTGAGAAGGAGCTGAACCTTGCAGCGATCGCTGTTCGACAAGATCTGGGAGGCCCACGAGGTCGCTCCGGGGATCCTCTACATCGACCTGCACCTGGTGCACGAGGTCACCTCGCCGCAGGCGTTCGAGTCGCTGCGGCTCGCGGGCCGGCCGGTCCGCCGGCCGGACCGGACGCTCGCGACGGCCGACCACAACGTGCCGACGGACGGCTCGACGGCAGCGCGCCAGATCCACGACCAGCTCTCGCGCGTGCAGGTCGAGACGCTCGAGCGCAACGCGGAGGAGTTCGGCGTCCCGATCTTCTCGATCGGCTCCGCCCGCCAGGGAATCGTGCACGTGATCGGCCCCGAGCTCGGCGTCACGCAGCCCGGCATGACGATCGTCTGCGGCGACTCCCATACATCGACACACGGCGCGTTCGGCGCGCTCGCGTTCGGCATCGGGACGAGCGAGGTGGAGCACGTGCTCGCGACCCAGACGCTCGCGCAGCGCAAGCCGAAGTCGATGCGGATCCGCTACGAGGGCGAGCTCGGCTACGGCGTCACCGCGAAGGACCTGATCCTCGGGACGATCGGCCGCATCGGCGTCTCGGGCGGCGTCGGGCACGTGATCGAGTACGCCGGCCCGGCGATCGAGAAGCTGTCGATGGAGGGCCGCATGACGGTCTGCAACATGACGATCGAGGGCGGGGGCCGCGCAGGCATGATCGCCCCCGACGACACGACCTTCGAGTGGGTCGAGGGCCGCGAGGCGGCACCCGATCCGCTGCCGCTCGACGAGTGGCGCGAGCTGCACAGCGACGATGGAGCGAGCTTCGACGCCGAGGTCGTGATCGACGCGGGCGAGCTGTCGCCGCAGGTGACCTGGGGCACGAACCCCGCGATGGTCGTGGACGTCACGGGCGTCGTGCCCGAGCCGAGCGACGAGGGCGAGGAGCGGGCGCTCGACTACATGGCGCTCAGCTCCGGGACGCCGATCGGGGAGATCGAGCTCGACCGCGTGTTCATCGGCTCGTGCACGAACTCGCGCATCGGCGACCTGCGCGAGGCGGCCGAGGTCGTCAGGGGCCGCAGGGTCGCGTCGAGCGTCGACGCGATGGTGGTGCCGGGCTCGGCCCAGGTGAAGGAAGAGGCGGAGCGCGAGGGGCTCGACGAGGTGTTCCGCTCCGCGGGCTTCGACTGGCGCTCGGCCGGCTGCTCGATGTGCCTCGGCATGAACCCGGACATCGCGGCCCCGGGCGAGCGCGTGGCGTCCACCTCGAACCGCAACTTCGAGGGGCGCCAGGGCCGCGGCGCCCGCTCGCATCTCGTCAGCCCCCGGATGGCCGCCGCGGCGGCGATCGAGGGGCGCTTCGTCGACATCAGGGAGTGGAGCTGAGCATGGAGCCCGTACGCGTGATCGAGGGCGGCGTCTCGGTGCTGGACCGGCCGGACGTGGACACCGACCAGATCATCCCCAAGCAGTTCCTGAAGCGCGTGGAGCGCACGGGCTTCGGCGAGTTCCTCTTCTACGACTGGGCGAAGGAGCCCGGCTGGGAGCTGCCGCGCAACCCGATCCTCGCGGCTGGGCGCAACTTCGGCTGCGGCTCGTCGCGCGAGCACGCGCCCTGGGCGCTCGAGGACTACGGCTTCAAGGCGGTCGTCGCGCCGAGCTTCGCCGACATCTTCTACTCCAACTGCACGAAGATCGGGCTGCTTCCGGTGACCCTGCCGGAGGCCGAGGTCAGGGCGCTGATGGCGGCCGGGCAGGCCCGCATCGACCTCGAGGAGCAGGAGGTCGCCTTCGCGGGGCGCCAGGTCCGGTTCGAGATCGACCCGGAGATCGCCCGGCGCCTGCTCGAGGGGCTCGACGACATCGGCGTCACCCTCCGGCAGCAGCACGAGATCGACCGCTACGAGGCGGAGCGGGAGCGCAGCGGTCCGGTCACCACCGACCTCGCCCGCGTATGAGCCGCGACTGGGACGCGGCGACCTATCACCGCGTCTCCAGTCCACACGTCGAGTGGGCCCACGAGCTGCTCGACCGGCTCGATCTGGAGGGCGGCGAGACCGTCCTCGACGCCGGCTGCGGATCGGGGCGGGTCACGGCGATGCTGCTCGAGCGGCTGCCACGGGGGCACGTGGTCGCGGTCGACGAGTCGGAGTCGATGGTCGAGCATGCCCGCGCCGCGCTGCCCGCCGGGCGCGCGACCGTGCTCCGTGCCGACCTGCTCGAGCTCGAGCTGCCGGAGCCGGTCGACCGGGTGTTCTCGAACGCGGTGTTTCACTGGATCCCGGACCACCCGCGCCTGTTCGAGCGGCTGCACGCCGCCCTGCGGCCGGGCGGCCGCATCGTGGCTCAGTGCGGGGGCGAGGGCAACGTCGCGCGCTTCCACAGGGCCGCGCGGGAGGTGGGTGCCGAGGCGCCCTACGCGGACTTCCTCTCGGACTGGACCGGGCCCTGGAACTTCGCCGGCGCCGAGGAGACGGCCGAGCGGCTCGAGCGCGCCGGCTTCGTCGAGGTCGACACCTGGCTCCAGCCCTGGCCCGTCACGCCTGACGATCCCGAGAGCTACCTGCGCACGGTCTGCCTCGGTCCCCACCTCGAGCGGCTGCCGGACGAGCTGCGCGGCTCCTTCGTGAAGGCCGTGAACGGGCGCACGGGTGACGAGCTCGACTACGTGCGGCTGAACATCGTCGCCGGCCGCCCCTAGCAGCGCCACGGGCGGCCCCGCACGGTTGTCCCTTGCGCGGATCCCCCCGCAGGTGGACGATGTCTCGGATGGGTGAGGGGTTCGTGCGGGTGTTGGTCGTGGACGACCAACCCGAGGTTGGGGTTGTCATCGCTCGCATTCTCGACACTCTCGAAGGCTTCGAGGTGGTGGCCGTGGCGGGCGGCGTGAGCGAGGCCGGGGATCTCGCGGCCAAGCATGGCCCGGACGTCGCGCTCGTTGACGTGCGCGTGCCCGAAGGGGGAGGGGTCGAGGCCACGCGGCGCATCCGTGACTCGTCGCCCGAGACGCGCGTGGTCGCCCATTCCGCGGCTGCCGACAACGAGAGCGTGATCGAGATGCTGCGCGCCGGAGCGAGCGGATATCTCGTCAAGGGAGTCACGCCGGAGCGACTCGACGCCGCCCTCAGGGAGGCCGCCGGCGGAGGCGTGAGCCTCGACGACGTCGTCGCGGCAGGCGTGATCGACGAGCTCGTCCAGCACGCGGCGCGCGGCGCCGATGAGGGCGACGGCGAGTGGGAGCGGAGCCGCGAGAGGATCCAGGCGGTCCTCCAGAACGAGAGCATCGACGTCGTCTTCCAGCCGATCGTGGAGCTCGATACACGCGCGCCGGTGGGCCACGAGGCGCTCGCCCGCTTCCAGCGGCAACCCGACCGCGGCCCGGCTCCCTGGTTCGCGGAGGCCTGGACGGTCGGGCTGGGGATGGAGCTCGAGCTGCTCGCCGTGCGGCTGGCCTGTGACGGAGCGTCGGAGCTGCCGGGGACGGGATACCTCTCCGTGAACGTGTCGCCGGCCACGGCGGAGAGCGCCGAGCTGCTCGACCTGCTCGACGCGGCGCCCGTGGACGAGATCGTGCTCGAGGTGACCGAGCACGCGCCGGTCGAGGACTATGGGCGCTTCCGCCGCGCCCTCACGCGCGTCCGCGAGTACGGCGTGCGGCTCGCCGTCGACGACGCCGGTACCGGGTTCTCGAGCCTGCGGCACATCATCGAGCTGGACGCCGAGCTGATCAAGCTCGACGGATCGCTCACGCTCTCGCTCGAGGCCGATCCGCGCCGCCGCTCGCTCGCGTCGGCGCTGATCGAGTTCGGACGCGAGACCGGTGCTTCCGTGCTGGCCAAGGGCATCGAGTCGGAGCTTCAGCTGACCGAGCTGCGCAGGCTCGGGATCCGCTACGGCCAGGGCTTTCACCTCGGTGAGCCCGCGCCGCTGCGCGATTCGCCCGACGCGTAGGGTCCCGGCCGTGACAAAGCGCATCGTGACCCTGCCGGGGGACGGGATCGGCCCCGAGATCATGGACGCCGCGCTCACGGTGCTGCCCGAGCTCGGCGAGTTCGAGTTCGACGAGCGCCTGATGGGCGGAGCCTCGATCGACGTCCACGGCACCGCGCTCACGGACGAGGTCGTCGACGCCTGCCGCGCCGCGGACGCCGTGCTGCTCGCGGCCATCGGCGGGCCCAAATGGGACACGACCGACCCCGCGGCGCCACGGCCCGAGCAGGGCCTGCTCGGAATCCGCAAGCGGCTCGGCCTGTTCGCGAACCTGCGGCCCGTGCGGCCCAGCCCCGCCCTCTACGACGCGAGCCCGTTGCGGCGCGAGCGGATCGAGGGCACGGACCTGCTGGTGGTTCGCGAGCTCACCGGCGGGATCTACTTCGGCGACAGCGGCACCGAGGGCGACACCGCGCACGACACCTGCACCTACACGGTCGCGGAGATCGAGCGCATCGCCGAGGTGGCGTTCTCGCTCGCGCGCAGGCGGGTCACGAGCGTCGACAAGGCGAACGTGCTCGAGACGTCGCGGCTCTGGCGCAAGACCGTCAGCCGGCTCGGCGAGGAGCGCGACGTTCCGCTCGACCACATGCTCGTCGACAACGCCGCGATGCAGCTGGTGGCCCGGCCGGCGGAGTTCGACGTGCTCGTCACGGAGAACCTGTTCGGCGACATCCTGAGCGACGAGGCGGCGATGCTGACCGGCTCGCTCGGGATGCTCCCGAGTGCCTCGCTCGGCGACGGCTCGGGTCCCGGGCTGTTCGAGCCCGTCCACGGCTCGGCGCCCGATATCGCCGGCACGGGGATGGCCAACCCGCTCGCGATGTTCGGCTCGGTGGCGCTCATGCTGCGCCACGGACTGGCTTTGGAAAGCGAGGCGGCTGCCCTAGAATCGGCAGTCGATCGCGCGCTCGGGGATGGCCTACGGACTCCGGACCTCGGCGGCGATGCCACAACAGAGGCCGCCACCCGGGCGGTCCTCGCCAACCTCTAGGAGCAGTACGTGAACACCGCTGACCTCATCTGGCTGAACGGAGAGTTCGTCGCCTGGGAGGACGCGAAGGTACACGTACTCACTCACTGCATGCACTACGGGACCTCGGTGTTCGAGGGCGTGCGCGCCTACGAGACTCCGCAGGGCACGGCGGTCTTCCGCCACCAGGACCACCTCGACCGGCTCGAGAACTCGGCGAAGCTCTACTACATGGACCTGCCCTTCCCGAAGGAGCAGCTCCGCGAGGTCACGCACGAGCTGATCGGCCGCAACGGGTTCAAGAGCTGCTACATCCGGCCGCTCGTCTACCGCGGCTACGGGCCGATGGGCCTCAACCCGCTCGACAACCCGGTCGAGGCGATGATCGCGGTCTGGGAGTGGGCCCCGTACCTGGGCGAGAAGGGCAAGACGCACGGAGTGCGCGGCCGCGTGTCCTCGTACCGGCGGATCTCGTCCGACTCGCTGATCCCGCACGCGAAGGCGGGCGGGCAGTACCTCAACTCGGTGCTGGCCAAGATCGAGTCGCTCAAGGCGGGCTACGACGAGGCGATCCTGCTCGACAGCAAGGGCAACGTCTGCGAGGGCTCGGGCGAGAACCTGTTCGTGATCCAGGACGGCGTGATCAGCGACGCCTCCGCAGTCCGCCGCGATCCTCGACGGCATCAACCGCAAGTCGTGCATCACGATCGCGCGCGACCTCGGCTACGAGGTCGTCGAGCGCGATCTCGCGCGCGCCGAGCTGGCGCTCGCCGACGAGGTGTTCATGACGGGCACGGCGGCGGAGCTCACCCCGCTCGTCGAGGTCGACGACCACGCGATCGGCGACGGGGTCCCCGGGCCGGTCACGCGCGAGGTCCAGACGGTGTTCGAAGCCGCGCTGACCGGCCGCGATCCGCGCTACGCGGACTGGCTCGATCTCGTGCCCGTACCGTCCTCGGCGTGACCTCCAGGGTCAGCGTCTACGACACCACCCTGCGGGATGGCATGCAGGGCGAGGGCATGTCGCTGTCCGCGGACGAGAAGGTCCGCGTCGCGCATGCCCTCGACGACCTCGGGGTGGACCTGATCGAGGCGGGCTTCCCCGCCTCGAACCCGAAGGAGGAGGCGCTCTTCGAGCAGCTCGCGCGCGAGACGTTCGCCCACGCGCAGGTCGCGGCGTTCGGGATGACGCGCAGGCGCGACAGCACGGCGGAGGACGACCCGGCGCTGCGCCTGCTCGCCGAGTCGTTCGCGCCCGTCTGCACGCTCGTCGGCAAGACCTGGTCGCTCCACCTCGAGAAGGTCACGCAGGTCGACCCGGAGGAGAACCTGCGCATGATCGCGGACTCCGTCGCCTTCCTCACGGGGCAGGGAAAGCGCGTGGTCTACGACGCCGAGCACTTCTTCGACGCGTTCCGCGACGACTCCGGCTATGCGCTCCGCTGCCTGCGGGCGGCGGCGGACGCCGGTGCCTACAACGTGACCCTCTGCGACACGAACGGCTCGTCGCTGCCGTCGCAGGTCGCGGAGGCCACCGCGCGCGTCGTGGCGGAGCTCGGCGAGGGCGTGGAGGTCGGGATCCACACCCATGACGACGCCGGCTGCGGCGTCGCAAACACGCTGATGGCGGTCGAGGCCGGCGCGCGCATGGTGCAGGGCACCATGAACGGCTACGGCGAGCGCGCCGGGAACTGCAACCTGATCACCGTCCTGCCGGCCCTCGACCTGAAGATGGGGCTCGAGTCGATCGGGCGCGAGCGCCTGCGCAGGCTGACCGAGACGGCCCATCTCGTTGACGAGCTCTGCAACGTGACGCCGAACCCGAACCAGCCGTACGTCGGCGCGAACGCGTTCGCCCACAAGGGCGGCATGCACGTGGCCGGAGTCAATCGCGACGCGCGCACCTTCGAGCACATCGACCCCACCGAGGTCGGCGCCGACCGGCGGGTGCTCGTCTCCGAGCTGTCCGGCAAGGGCACCGTGCTGGCGCGGGCGGACGTGGACGACAGCACGGCCTCGCGCGTGGTCGAGCGCGTGAAGGAGCTCGAGCACCGCGGCTACCAGTTCGAGGCCGCCGACGGCTCCTTCGACCTGCTGATCCGCAGGGAGACCGGCGAGTACGAGCCGCTGTTCCGCCTCGAGTCGTGGCGCGCGATCGTCGAGAAGCGCGAGGACGGCCGCGTCGAGACCGAGGCGACCATCAAGATCTGGGTCGACGGCGAGCGCTACGTGCGCACCGCCGAGGGCAATGGCCCCGTGCACGCCCTCGACCGCGCGCTGCGAGACGCCATCGGCGAGCGCTACCCCCACCTGCGCGACATCGAGCTCGTCAACTTCAAGGTGCGCATCCTCGACGAGCGCAAGGGCACGGCCGCGGTCACCCGCGTCCTCCTCGACGCGAGCGACGGCCACGACACCTGGGGCGCGATCGGCGTCTCCGAGAACATCATCGAGGCGAGCTGGGAGGCGCTCGTCGATTCGCTCGAGGCGGGCATGCTGGTCCGCCAGACGGTCGTTCGCGAAGCGGCCGGCTCGGCCGGCCGCGCACGACAGGCTCCGTGATCCCGCTGGCCCGGCCGGTCGTGGGGGAGCGCGAGGAGCAGCTCCTGCTCGAGGCGCTGCGCTCGCGGAGGCTCTCGCTCGGCCCGCGTCTCGGCGAGTTCGAATCCGAGTTCGGCTCCTGGCTCGGAACGCCGCACACGTCCGCGGTCTCGAGCGGCACCGCGGGCCTCCACCTGGCCGTGCGCGCCGCCGGCATCGAGGCGGGCGACGAGGTGATCACGTCGCCCGTTCTCCTTCGTCGCCTCCGCCAACTGCGTGCTCTACGAGAACGCGCGGCCCGTCTTCTGCGACATCGATCCGCGCACCCTCAACATCACCCCCGAGGCCGCGGCTGCCGCGGTCTCCGAGCGCACCACGGGCCTGCTGCCCGTCCACATCTTCGGCCTCCCCGCCGACACGCCCGGCTTCGAGGCGCTGGCGGCGGAGCGCGGGCTCTGGCTCGTCGAGGACACCTGCGAGGCGCTCGGCGCGCGCCACGCCGACGGCACGCTCGCGGGCGCGCGCGGCAACCTGTCCGTGTTCGGCTTCTATCCGAACAAGCAGCTCATGACGGGCGAGGGCGGCATGGTCGTCTCGCCGGACGCCGCGACGAAGGAGCGCATCGACTCTGAGCGCAACCAGGGGCGCGCGCCGGACATGGGCTGGCTCGACCACGACCGGCTCGGCTTCAACTACCGGCTCGACGATCTCGCGTGCGCCCTCGGTCTCGCGCAGCTCGAGCGGCTCGACGACCTGCTCGCGCGGCGCGCGCGCGTGGCCGCTCTCTACGGCGAGGCCCTCGCCGAGGTGGATGGCCTCGGCCTGCCCTGCGCCGATGCGGGCGATGAGCGCCGCTCCTGGTTCGTGTTCGTGGTGCGCCTGCCGGACGGCGTCGACCGCGACGACACCATTCACGCGCTGCGCGAGCGCGGGATCGACTCGAAGCCCTACCTGCCCGCGATCCACCTGATGAGCTTCTACCGCGAGCGCTTCGGCCACCGCGAGGGCGAGTTCCCGGTCTGCGAGGACATCTCACGGCGCTCGCTCGCGCTGCCGTTCTTCCCCGAGCTGACCGAGTCCGAGGTCGCCCAGGTGGTCGAGGCGCTGCGAGCGGTGCTCGGGCGCTGAGACCAGGTCGAGACCGACGCGATACTGCCCCATGCGTCGGCGCCCCGTACCCTCGGGTGACCATGAGGACCGGCGCCCGGGCACTCTTCGCAGCGACACTGGTGCTGCTCGCACCGCCCGCGGCGGCGCGCGCGGATGACGTGATCTGCCTGCGGGACCCGTCCTGCCCGGGCGGCGCGCAGCAGGCGAACACGGTCGCCGAGGCCGAGGCGCTGGCGGAGCTCGGGACCGACTACGACGTCGTGCGCATCGGCCCCGGCTCGTTCGCGATGCCGGACACGTTCACGGCGGTTGAGCCGATCACCATCATCGGGGCAGGGCGCGGGCGCACGGTTCTCAACTACACGGGTCTCGGCGACGGCATGTCGCTCAGCGGCAGCCTGCAGACCTCCGTCCGTGCCTTCACCGTGCGCCTGGCGAGCTCGGGCGGCCAGGACGCGTTCCGCCTCGCGGACGGGGCCGACGCCTTCGATGTCGGGGTGACGTCGGTCTCCCTGGACAGCGCGTCGAACGGCGGCATCCTTGTCGAGGACCTCGGCACCGTGATCCACGGCGTCGACATTCGGCTCGCCACCGACCAGCCGTTCTCGTCGGCCGTCCATGACTTCGAGGGCTCCCGGATCGAGGACTCCTACATCCAGGGCGGCATCGGGATCAGCCCCGGCGACACGAAGACGGACATTCGCCGCACCGTGATCCGCGCCACGGACCCGATCCGGACCTTCGGCGGCGTCGCGGAGGTTTCGAACGTGATCCTGACGCCGCACCCGCAGGAGAACCACGGCTCCTGGGCCGGCCTCTCGTCGACCAACCAGGGAAATGAGCCGGGCGTGCCGGGCGAGCTCACGGCGTCGAATCTCACGATCGACGGACGTGGTGTGCCGAACTCGACCGGGATCGAGGTGCGCGGCATCCTCGAAGCGTCGAACACGCCCGCTTCGGCGAACGCCACCATCGAGGGCGCGGTGATCCGGAACGTGACGAGGGCGTTGAGCCGTCAGGGTGCTTCCGCAAACTTTCCCGCCAACCTGACCATCCGCCGATCGTCGTACGACGGCACGAAGATCTCGAACATCCCCGGATTCGGGAGTCTCTCCGCCGGCCCCACCAACCTGACCGGGAATCTGGACCCGCGCTTCATCGACCCCGCGAGGCTCGACTACCGCCTTCGTTTCGACTCGCCGCTGATCGACCAGGGCGACCTCACGCCCCTGGTGCCCGATCAGGATCCGGATGTCGACGGCAGCCCGCGGGTGCGCGACGGCAACGGCAACGGCGGCTCCGTCGTCGACATCGGCGCCCAGGAATACCAGCGCCTCGCCCCGCGCGCGGCTCTTCACGGCGAGTGGCGCGCTGCTCGGCGAGCCGACCCTGTTCAGTGCCGCCGGAAGCTCGGATCCGGACGGTGAGGGCATCGCGTCCTACGCATGGAGCTTCGCCGGCGGCGCCAGCGCGACGGGCCCGACGGCCGCACATCTCTTCGGGGCCCCGGGCTCGTACGCCACGACGCTCACCGTGAGGGACCCCTCCGGCCTGAGCGCCTCGGTGACCAGGAGCAGCGCCGTGGCGGGCCGCCCGGGGCCCTGCGCCAACGAGCGCAGCGGCGGGACGGGCGCGGACGTGATCACCGGCTACGACTTCGGCGACCGGCTGCTCGGCGGGCGCGGCAACGACCGCCTGCTCGGCATGCTCGGCGACGACTGCCTCGACGGCGGACGGGGCAACGACAGGCTCGACGGCGGCGCAGGGAAGGACCGCGTGAACGGCGGGCGCGGGCAGGGACCGTGTGGCGGGCGCCGCCGGCGACGACCGGCTCACGGCCGGTCCGGGCGGCGGGCGCCTCGCGGGCGGCGGCGGCAACGACCGCATCGGCGCCGCGAACGGCGTGCGCGACAGGGTGAACTGTGGCCGTGGCAGGCGGGACCGCGCGACGGTCGACGCGGTTGACCGCGTCCGGGGCTGCGAGCGGGTCAAGCGCCGCCGCAAGCGGCGCTAGCCGAGCTGCTTCACGAGCGCCACGAAGCCCGGCAGGCCGCGCGCGGGAGGGCGGTAGGCGACCTCCTCGAACCCCTCGCTCGCGTAGAGGGCGCGGGCCTCCGCGTTCTCGAGCGTCGTGTCGAGCGCCACGCTGGGCAGCTTGCGGGCGCGCGCCTGGCGCTCCGCCTCCGCGAGCAGCGCCCGGGCGACCCCCCGGCGCCTGAAGCGCTCGTCGGTGGCGAGCGCATCGACGTAGAACGCGGCCGCCGGCGGGCTCGGTGACGCGCGGCCGCCGAGCACGTACACCCGCAGGGCGCTCGGCCAGCACCAGAACGGCGCGTGCCGCAGGGCGAGGCGGAAGAACGCGCGTGACCGCGCGTGCGCCTCGTCCACGGAGAACGCCGCCATGACGCCGGCCGGCTCGCCGCCGACCTCGGCGATCCAGACGCACTCGGCGCTCGACGCGTTCCCGGGACGCAGGAGCGAGCGCTCGAGCGTGCGCAACGCGCGCTCGCGGCTGCCCGAGAAGCGGTCGTACATGTCGTCGGCGCTCACGTACAGCAGGCGGGCAGCGTCCGCGGCGTCCTCGTCGCGGGCCCGGCGTACCTCAGGCAACGGAGGCCACGGCCTGGCGCAGGCCCTCCTCGATGGGGGTCGGCGCCCAGCCGAGCTCGCGCTGCGCCTTCCCCGACTGGGGGCGGGCGTTCCAGAGGAAGAAGTGGAGCTGCCCCTTCGGCAGCAGCGGCGGCTTGCCGATCAGCCGCGAGACGCGCTCGCCGGCCTCGGCGAGCGCCTTCGCGACGGGCACGGGCATGACCCGCGGGACCCTCCCGCGGCCGGCGATCCGCACGACCGTCTCCGCCAGCTCCGCGAAGCTCATCTGGCCGTCGCAGAGGATGTAGCGCTCGCCCGCCGCGCCGCGCTCGGCGGCGAGCAGCACGCCGCGCGCGAGACCCGGCGAGTGGACGAGCGCGATCCCGCCCGGCGGCAGCATCGGCACGTCGACACGGCTGCCCGCGATCAGCGGCCGGATCAGCGTCCCCTCGACCGAGGTCGCCTCGCCGCCCGGCCCGGGCCCGTAGACCGCGGAGGGGTTGACGAACACGACGTCGGTGTCGCTGCCCTCCGCGGCCGCGAGGGCGAGCTCCTCGGCGCGCTGCTTCGAGCGCTCGTAGGCGGTTCCCTTGGGATAGGTGGCGAGCTGCGACTCGTCGAACGCCTCGCCCGGCCCGGCGTGGAAGACGTCGATCGTGCTCGTGTGGATGACCCGGCGGACCCCGGCGCGCACGGCCGCGTCGACGAGGCTGCGGGTGCCGAGCGCGTTCACGCTGTCGAACTCGCGCTCGTCCCGCAACCACTGCTCCGGCAGCCCCATCGCGTTGAAGACGAGCTCGCATCCCTCGACCGCGGCGGGGAGGCTCGACGGGCGGATCACGTCGCCCGCCACCAGCTCCGCGCCCTCGGGCACCACGCTCGCCGCCCGATCCGGGTCGCGCACCAGCGCGCGCACGTCGTCGCCGCGCTCGAGCAGAGCCTCGCGCGACCGCGTGACCCACCTTCCCCGTGGCCCCTGTGACGAGCACCCGCACGGGCGGGAATCCTACGGGGCTGCCCTATTCTCCCGGTCCTCGCATGAGCCGCTTCCGTGACCCGCAGGACCCGCTGTTCCAGGCGCTCAACTCGTCGATCGCCTTCGACTACCGGCTCGCGCCCTACGACCTCGAGGGGTCGCTCGCGCACGCGCGCATGCTTGCCCGCAGCGGCATCATCGGCGACTCGGACCTCGAGGAGATCGAGCGCGGCCTGGCCGAGGTGGGCAGGGAGATCGAGGCCGACACGTTCGTCGTCCAGCCGGACGACGAGGACATCCACATGGCGATCGAGCGCCGTCTCACGGAGATCATCGGGCCGACCGGTGGCAAGCTGCACACGGCCCGCTCGCGCAACGACCAGGTGGCCACCGACGTCGCGCTGTTCGTCCGCGCGCACTCGCTCACCGCCAAGGAGCTGCTGCGCGAGCTGATGGCGACGGTGGCGCGGCTCGCCGAGGAGCACCTCGACTGGCCGCTGCCGGGTTACACCCATCTCCAGCGCGCCCAGCCGGTGTACCTGTCACACCACCTGCTCGCCTATTTCTGGAAGTTCCGGCGCGACCTGCAGCGCTTCAACTTCTGCATGACCGCCACGGACGACCTGCCGCTCGGCGCCGGCGCGCTCGCCGGTGTCAACTTCGACACGAGCCGTATGTTCGTCGCGCAGGAGCTCGGCTTCGGAGGCATCTCCGAGAACTCGCTCGACGCCGTGTCGAACCGCGACTTCGTGCTCGACTACCTGTCCGCCGCGGCCACCTGCGCCACCCACCTCTCGCAGCTCGGCGGCGAGATCGTGCTCTGGTCGAGCCAGGAGTTCGGCTTCTGCGAGGTCTCGGACGCGTTCTCGTCGGGATCGAGCCTGATGCCGCAGAAGAAGAACCCCGATGCCGCGGAGCTGCTGCGTGCCAAGGCGCCGCGCCTGGCGGGGCGGCTCGTGGCGCTGCATGGCGTCCTCCACGGCCTTCCGCTCACCTACAACAAGGACCTCCAGGAGGACAAGGAGGGCCTGTTCGACGCGAGCGACACGATCGAGCTCTGCCTGCGGGTGGCCAGCGAGATGCTGGGCGAGATCAGCTTCGATCGCGAGCGCATGGCGGAGGCCGCCTCGGATGAGTTCATCGCGGCCACCGACGTCGCCGACCACCTCGTGCGCGAGGGGGTCCCGTTCCGCGAGGCGCACGGGACCGTCGGCGGTCTCGTCCGAGGGGCGATCGAGCGCGGCAAGACGCTCTCAGAGCTGACCCCGGACGAGCTCGCCGAGCTCGCCCCGGCGCTCGACGGGCGCTTCTACGCGCTGCTCGACCAGTCGGCGCTGCTCGAGTCGAAGGTGTCGGACGGCGGCACCTCGCTCGCGCGCGTGCGCGATCAGCTCGCCCAGGCGCGCCACGTGCTCGCCGAGGCGCCCGTGTGAGGCTCGGCCGGGCCTTCTACGCGCGCTCGGTCCACGACGTCGCGCGCGAGCTGATCGGCTGCACGGTCCGCCACGGCGAGACCGCGGGCCGGATCGTCGAGACCGAGAGCTACCACATGGACGAGCCGGCCTGTCACGCCCACGTGGGGCTGACGGGACGGACGCACACGCTGTTCGGCCCCCCCGGCAACGCCTACGTGTACTTCTCCTACGGCGTGCACTCCCTGCTGAACGCGGTCAGCGAGGAGGAGGGGGTGGCGGCAGCGGTTCTGATCCGCGCGCTCGAGCCGGAGGACGGCATCGAGCTGATGCACGAGCGGCGCGGCGTGGCGTCCGAGCGGGAGCTGTGCTCGGGTCCAGGCAAGCTGACGCAGGCGCTCGGCATCGGCCTGTCGCTGAACGGGAGCTCGCTGGTCGAGGGCCCGATCGAGGTGCTCGGCCGCGACGCGGACGCCGCCGAGCCGCGCATCGTCACCGGCACGCGCGTGGGCATCACGAAGGCCGCGGACCTGCCCTGGCGCTTCTGCGACGCCGACAGCCCGCACGTGTCGCGCCCGCGGCCCTAGCCGGGCGCGGCGCCCACTCCGCCGCCGGTGTCCCCGCCGTCGCTCGGAGGCGGGGTCGGCGGAGTCGGCGTCGGCGTGGGGACGGGCTCCGGCTCCGGAGCGGGCTCCTGTGGCGCGGGCGCCTCGGGCACGGGCTCGGCCTCGGGAGTCTCGCCGCCGGTGTCCGGCTCGACCGGAACCGTCTCCGTGGGCGCCACCTGCTCGGCCGGCGGGACCTCGCTCGGAGTCACCGGCACGGCGGGCAGCGTCTCGTCGTCGCCCTCGCGGGCGAGCCGGCGCGCCTCGCGCTCGGCGTCGCGCGCGGCCTCGATCTCGATGAACTGCGTCATGAAGTCGTGGAAGATCTCGGCGGGGAACGTGCCGCCCGCCACCGGCCCGCCGGCGTGCTCGTACTCCATCGGCTGGACCTTGTCCGCGTAGCCGACCCAGACGGCCACCGAGATGTCCTCGTTGCCGCCCGCAAACCAGGCGTCTCCGTAGTTCTCGGTCGTCCCGGTCTTGCCCCAGATGTACTCGTCGCCCACCTGCGCGGCCTTGCCGGTGCCGCTCGTGACGACGAGCGAGAGCATCTCGCGCGCCAGCTCGCCGACCTGCTTCGGATAGACGCGCTCGCTGACCGGCTTGTTCTCGAACTCTTCCTCGCCGTCCCTGATCTCCTCGAACGCGACGGGGCCGCCGTTCGGGTTCAGGTCGCCCGTGACCCGCCGCCCGTCGTTGGCGAGCGTCGAGAACGCGTAGGCCATCTCGAGCGGGGTCACGCCGATCTCGAGGCCGCCGAGCAGCATGGCGGGGTTCGTCGACAACTCGGTCCGGATGCCCATCTCGTTCGCGAGCGCGGCCACCCGCTTCGGCTTCACCTTCATGCCGAGCTGGGCGAAGACCGAGTTGTCGGACGCCGCCGTGGCGGACCACAGGGACGCCGAGCCGAGGTACGAGTCCTCGTAGTTGCTCACCTTGAACAGCTCCGGGCCCTTCTCGCCCTGGAAGGGCAGCTGCACGGGCTGCGACGCCCAGGTGCTGTTGGGATCGATCCCGTCGGTCAGCGCGCGCAGCAGGATGAACGGCTTGAAGGCCGAACCGGGTTGGCGGTGCCCGTTCGTCGCGAGGTTGAAGGGCCGAGCGTCGAAGTCCGTGCCGCCCACCATCGCGCGGACCCGGCCCGTCTTGTTCTCGATCGCCACGAGTGAGGCGTCCGGGCCGATGCCGGACAGCCGGCCGGCGATCGCCTGCTCGGCCGCGGCCTGAATCTCGGGATCGATGGTCGTCTTGACCTCGAGCCCGCCGCCGAAGACGCGCGTGGCGCCGTACTTGTCGACGAGCTGCTGCGTCATCCAGCTCGTGAAGTAGGGCTGCTCCGAGTCCGTGTCGGGCGGGTCGACGTCGTCCTCGGTCGGCACGGCCTGCTTGATCCCGTACTCGTACTGCGAGCGGGTGATCATGCGCTGCTCGTACATGCGCTGCAGCACCAGGTTGCGGCGCTGTGTTGCGATCTGCGGGTTCTCGATCGGGTCGTACAGGCTCGGCGAGGCGATCAGGCCGGCGAGCAGCGCGGCCTCCTCGGGTGCCACGTCGCGCGACTCGCGCAGATCCGGGTCGTCGGGGCCGTCCTCCTCGACGCCGTAGGGCGTGTAGCCGAGCGCCTCGCCCTCCTCCGTCTCCTCGAACTCGTCGCCGTCGCCGAAGTAGGTCCGCGTCGCCGCCTCGATGCCGTAGGCGCCGTGCCCGAAGTAGACCGTGTTGAGGTACTGCGTGAGGATCTTGCTCTTCGACCACTGGCGCTCGAGGTGGTAGGCGAGCGCCGACTCGCGCAGCTTCTGGAACACGGTGCGGTTGCCCTGCGCCGAGAGCGCGTTCTTCACGAACTGCTGCGTGATGGTCGAGCCACCCTGCGCGGCGCTGCGCTTCATCACGTCCTGGACGAGGGCGCGGGCGATGCCGGTGTAGTCGACCCCCTCGTGCTCGTAGAAGCGCCGGTCCTCGATGGCGATCACCGCGTTCTTCAGGTTTGGGGAGATGTCGTTCTCCCGGACGAGGATGCGGTTCTCGTTGCCGGTCAGCTTCGCGATCAGGCAGCGGTCGTGGCCGGGCTCGCGGCAGCCCGGGCCGGCCTGGTAGAGCAGCGAGTTCTCGGCCGCCTCGTACTGCGCTCGGCCCTCGAGCGAGGGCAGGTCGCTCGCGACCGCCATCAGCATCCCGAACACGGTCGAGATCAGCGCCAGCACCGAGACGCCGAGCAGGATGAAGGCGAAGCGGAGCTTCTTCAGCTTCGGCTTGCGCCGCGGCGGGTCCGGCACGAGCCCGACCGGCGGACGGTTGGGGCCGCCGCCGTTTCCGTTTCCGTTGCCGCCACCCGCGGATGAGCCGTCACCGTTCGCGCGCACGAAGCGCTTACCGCGCGCAGCGGCTCCTTGAGTGATGGGCGTCGGCGGCTCCGGCATTGATGTGCGCGCCCCGAGGAGGGGGTTCCCGCGTCCGTGCGAAATCCTGCTCTCTGACCGGTTAAGGGCGCCTGCCCGCACGGCATCTGGCCGGCGCCAACCGAGCGGCGGAGTCTAGCATTGGCCTCATGACGGTTTCGGCGGCCGAAGCCGCGCGTTTTCTGACCCGCAACGCCGTCGACGCGCTCCCTTCAGGGGAGCTCGAGCGCCAGCTCGGGATGGGCCGTCCGCTGCGGGTGAAGCTCGGCGTCGATCCCACCATGCCGGACATCCACCTCGGCCATACCGTGGTCCTCCGCAAGCTCCGTGAGTTCCAGGAACTCGGCCACCAGGTCGTCCTGATCGTCGGCGACTACACCGCGCGCGTGGGCGATCCGAGCGGGCGCTCGTCGACGCGCCCGCAGGTGGATTCGGCGGAGATCGACGCGAACGCGCTGACCTACGAAGAGCAGGCCTTCAAGGTGCTCGAGCCGTCCCTGACGGAGGTCCGCCGAAACGGCGAGTGGCTCGACATGGCGATGGAGGACCTGTTCCGGCTCGCGCGCACCGCGACGGTCGCCCAGCTGCTCGAGCGCGACGACTTCGCGAAGCGCTACGCGTCCGGCGAGCCGATCTCGATCCTCGAGCTGCTGTATCCGCTGCTCCAGGGCTTCGACTCGGTCGCGATCCGCGCGGACGTCGAGCTCGGCGCGACCGACCAGAAGTTCAACGTGCTCCTCGCGCGCGAGACACAGAGGGCGTACGGCGTCGAGCCGCAGTCGATCCTGACCATGCCGATCCTGCCGGGCATCGACGGGGTCCAGAAGATGTCCAAGTCGCTTGGCAACTACGTGGGCGTCACCGAGCCCGCGCAGGAGATCTACGGCAAGCTGATGCGGATCCCCGACGCCGTGCTCGGGATCTACTACGACCTGCTGCTCGACGAGCCGCTCGACGCCGAGCTCCCGCCGCGGGACGCGAAGCGCGCGCTCGCCCTCTCCATCTGCGAGCGCTACCACGGGCCGGATGAGGCGCGCGCGGCCCAGGCGGCCTTCGACACGATCCACGTCCGGCGCGAGCTGCCGGACGAGATCGACGAGTTCGCCTTCGAGGCCATGGACGGCTCGGTGCACGTGCCCGCCCTGCTCGCGGAGGCCTTCGGGCTGTCTCGCTCCGAGGGCCGCCGGCTGCTGAGCCAGGGCGGTGTGAAGGCCGACGGAGAGCCGCTCGACGGCTCCTCGGTCGACGTGCCCGCCGAGGCGCTCGACGGGGTGGTCCTCCAGGTCGGAAAGCGGCGCTTCAGGCGCCTGCGCAGGGCCTGAGTGCTGCTACACTGATCCGTCGCGCTCGAGAGCGGGGTGGAAGCCCCACCCAGCGAGGCGCACGGTCTTTGAAAACTCAGCAGTGCGCGCGACCGAAAGGTCGCGTCCAGGTTCGACCCCTTCTCGCCTCGGCGAGGAGGGCCTGAACAGACCCGTCAGGTCCAGCTCCCGCGGTGTACGTGGGGGCGCCACGACTTGACAACTCTCTGATCTGACAGTGGAGCCGGCCGGCTCGGGGTATCCCTCGATCCGTCCGGATTTGAAACCACGCCAGACTTTCACGGAGAGTTTGATCCTGGCTCAGGACGAACGCTGGCGGCGTGCTTAACACATGCAAGTGGAGCGACGAACCAGGCTTCGGCCTGGGGCAGAGCCGCGAACGGGTGAGTAACACGTGGGTAACGTGCCCCGATGACCGGGACAACTCGAGGAAACTCGGGCTAATACCGGATGTGCTGTCCACACATAAGCGTGGACTGAAAAGGAAGCTTCGGCCTCCGCATCGGGATCGGCCCGCGGCCCATTAGCTTGTTGGTGAGGTAACGGCTCACCAAGGCCGCGATGGGTAGCTGGTCTGAGAGGACGATCAGCCACACTGGGACTGAGACACGGCCCAGACTCCTACGGGAGGCAGCAGTGGGGAATCTTGCGCAATGCGCGAAAGCGTGACGCAGCAACGCCGCGTGGGGGAAGACGGCCTTCGGGTTGTAAACCCCTTTCAGGAGGGACGAAGCCCGGGCGGTGAATAGCCGACCCTGGTGACGGTACCTCCAGAAGAAGCCCCGGCTAACTACGTGCCAGCAGCCGCGGTAATACGTAGGGGGCAAGCGTTGTCCGGAATCATTGGGCGTAAAGAGCGTGTAGGCGGTCCGGTAAGTCGGTTGTGAAAGTCCAGGGCTCAACCCTGGGATGCCGATCGATACTGTCGGACTAGAGTTCGGAAGAGGCGAGTGGAATTCCCGGTGTAGCGGTGAAATGCGCAGATATCGGGAGGAACACCAATGGCGAAGGCAGCTCGCTGGGACGTTACTGACGCTGAGACGCGAAAGCGTGGGGAGCAAACAGGATTAGATACCCTGG
The DNA here is from genome assembly GCA_963808775.1 of uncultured Thermoleophilaceae bacterium. Taxonomy (GTDB): domain Bacteria; phylum Actinomycetota; class Thermoleophilia; order Solirubrobacterales; family Thermoleophilaceae; genus JACVRW01. The sequence goes on along the minus strand of CAWEGR010000003.1, from coordinate 20,706 downwards.
TAGTCCACGCCGTAAACGATGGGCACTAGGTGTGGGAGGTGTCGACTCCTCCCGTGCCGGAGCTAACGCATTAAGTGCCCCGCCTGGGGAGTACGGCCGCAAGGCTAAAACTCAAAGGAATTGACGGGGACCCGCACAAGCAGCGGAGCATGTGGTTTAATTCGACGAAACGCGAAGAACCTTACCTGGGTTTGACATGTGCCTGACCGCCGTGGAAACACGGCTTCCTCTTTGAGGCAGGTTCACAGGTGGTGCATGGCTGTCGTCAGCTCGTGTCGTGAGATGTTGGGTTAAGTCCCGCAACGAGCGCAACCCCCGTCGCATGTTGCCAGCATTTAGTTGGGGACTCATGCGAGACTGCCGGTGACAAACCGGAGGAAGGTGGGGATGACGTCAAGTCCTCATGCCCCTTATGTCCAGGGCTACACACGTGCTACATTGGCCGGTACAAAGGGCTGCGATACCGTGAGGTGGAGCGAATCCCATAAAGCCGGTCTCGGTTCGGATTGGAGGCTGAAACTCGCCTCCATGAAGGTGGAGTTGCTAGTAATCCCGGATCAGCAACGCCGGGGTGAATACGTTCCCGGGTCTTGTACACACCGCCCGTCACACCACGAAAGCGGGCAACACCCGAAGCCGGTGACCCAACCTTAGGGAGGGAGCCGTCGAAGGTGGGGCTCGTGATTGGGGTGAAGTCGTAACAAGGTAGCCGTACCGGAAGGTGCGGCTGGATCACCTCCTTTCTAGGGAGCTTCATACGAAGCCCGTCGCCGCTCGAGGCCTAACGCCTCGCGCGCCGGCGTCTCTAGCATGTCGACCGGACCTGGTCGGCTGGGCCTTCTGGCGATCGCCTTCGGGCGCCGTCCGTGGCCGAGCTGCGCACTGCTGAGTTTTGAGAGACCGGCCGGGGAGTCCCTCCGGTTGCGCCCTCGCCGGACCTTGAAAACTGCACAGTTGGTCAACAAACAACGGAAGATCACCGTTGTATGCCGGCGGACGCGCAAGCGTCGAGCCGGCCATCAACGATCACCGTCAAGATATTAAGGGCACATGGTGGATGCCTTGGCACCAGGAGTCGAGGAAGGGCGTGGACGGCTGCGATAAGCCGCGGTGAGCTGCTGAACAGGCTTTGACCCGCGGATACCCGAATGGGGAAACCCAGCACCGGTAATGCGGTGTTATCCCGCGCTGAATACATAGGCGCGCGGAAGGCAAGCGGGGGAACTGAAACATCTCAGTACCCCGAGGAAAGGAAATCAACCGAGACTCCCCGAGTAGTGGCGAGCGAAAGGGGATCAGCCCAAACCGGTTACGTGCAAGCGTGCAGGCGTTGCGTAGTCGGGGTTGTAGGACGTGCTTTCCGGGAGCTGCATCTCCCGGCAGGAGTTAGAAAGTCAACTGCTAGCCGAAGATCCGTGGAACACAGGCGCCACAGCGGGTAACAGCCCCGTAGGCGAAAGCAGATGGCCTCCTGAGCTCGTTCCTGAGTAGGACCGCTCCCGTGAAACGCGGTCTGAATCTGGGGGGACCACCCTCCAAGGCTAAGTACTCCCTGGTGACCGATAGCGGACTAGTACCGTGAGGGAAAGGTGAAAAGTACCCCAGAAGGGGAGTGAAATAGTACCTGAAACCGTGTGCCTACAAGCGGTCGGAGCATCCTTGTGATGTGACGGCGTGCTTTTTGCATAACGAGCCGGCGAGTTACTCGTCACTGGCAAGGTTAAGCGATGAGCGGAGCCGCAGCGAAAGCGAGTCCGAATAGGGCGACTCAGTCAGTGGCGGTAGACCCGAAACCGGGCGAGCTACCCATGGGCAGGCTGAAGCGGGGGTAAGACCCCGTGGAGGGCCGAACCGACCTAGGTTGAAAACTGGGCGGATGACCTGTGGGTCGGAGTGAAAGGCTAATCAAGCCCGGAGATATCTGGTTCTCTCCGAAATATATTTAGGTATAGCCTCCGGCAATGCCTAGCGGCCGTAGAGCACTGTTTGGACTAGGGGCCCTACCAGGTTACCGACTTCAGACAAACTCCGAAGACCGTTAGGTGTACCCGGGGAGTCAGCTTGCGGGGGATAAACTTCGTAGGCAAGAGGGGAACAACCCAGACCGTCAGCTAAGGTCCCTAAGTGTTAGCTAAGTGGGAAACGATGTCCGAGTGCCGAGACAACCAGGAGGTTGGCTTAGAGGCAGCCACCCTTGAAAGAGTGCGTAACAGCTCACTGGTCAAGTGTTCGGGCGCGGAAAATGTAACGGGGCTCAAGCTAATCACCGAAGCTACGGGTGCACAGCTCTGCTGTGCGCGGTAGGAGAGCGTTCTGAAGCTCGCGAAGCGGCCGGGTGACCGAGCCGTGGAAGCTTCAGAAGTGAGAATGCCGGCGTGAGTAACGAAAGAGGGGTGAGAATCCCCTCCGCCGATTGTCCAAGGTTTCCTGAGCAACGTTCTTCGGCTCAGGGTCAGTCGGGACCTAAGGCGAGGCCGAAAGGCGTAGTCGATGGCCAACGGGTTGATATTCCCGTACCACGTCTGTCCGCTATCACCGATGGCGGGACGAGGAAGGCTAAGGGATCCCCGCCGACGGTTGCGCGGGGGTAAGCATGTAGCCAGGGCTCCTAGGCAAATCCGGGAGCCTGTTACGGCGAGGTGCGATGCCAGCTGGCCGGAAGGCCGGCGAGTCCCCGACGCCATACCTCCTAGAAAAGCGTCTAGGGAGGACAGTGCGTGCCCGTACCAAAACCGACACAGGTGGACAAGTAGAGAATACTAAGGTGATCGAGATAACCCTCGTTAAGGAACTCGGCAAAATGGCCCCGTAACTTCGGGAGAAGGGGCGCCCCGGTAAGGTGAAGGCCCTGCGGCCGGAGCCTGAGGGGGCCGCAGTGAATTGACCCAACCGACTGTTTACCAAAAACACAGCTCTCTGCTAAGTCGCAAGACGACGTATAGGGGGTGACGCCTGCCCGGTGCCGGAAGGTTACGTGGAGGGGTTAGCACTTCGGTGCGAAGCTCTGAAACTAAGCCCCGGTAAACGGCGGCGGTAACTATAACCGTCCTAAGGTAGCGAAATTCCTTGTCGGGTAAGTTCCGACCTGCACGAATGGCGTAACGAGTTGGGTGCTGTCTCAACGAGGGGCTCGGTGAAATCGCAGTCTCGGTGAAGATGCCGAGTACCCGCAGCAAGACGGAAAGACCCCGTGAACCTTTACTACAGCTTGATATTGGAGTCTGAGGCGCCTCGCTCAGGATAGGTGGGAGGCTGCGAAGCGAGAGCTGCGGCTCTCGTGGAGCCAACCTTGAGATACCACCCTTGGTGTCTTGGGCTTCTAACACCGCGCCGTGAATCCGGGCGGTGAACAGTGTCAGGTGGGTAGTTTGACTGGGGCGGTCGCCTCCCAAAATGTAACGGAGGCGCGCAAAGGTTCCCTCAGCACGGTTGGAAATCGTGCGCAGAGTGTAAAGGCAACAAGGGAGCTTGACTGCGAGACAGACATGTCGAGCAGGTGCGAAAGCAGGCCTTAGTGATCCGGCGGTAGCAAGTGGAAGCGCCGTCGCTCAACGGATAAAAGGTACTCCGGGGATAACAGGCTTATCGGGCCCAAGAGTCCACATCGACGGCCCGGTTTGGCACCTCGATGTCGGCTCGTCGCATCCTGGGGCTGAAGTAGGTCCCAAGGGTTGGGCTGTTCGCCCATTAAAGCGGTACGCGAGCTGGGTTCAGAACGTCGTGAGACAGTTCGGTCCCTATCTGCTGTGGGCGTTGGAGAGTTGAGGGGAGTCGTCCCTAGTACGAGAGGACCGGGATGAACGCACCTCTGGTGTACCAGTTGTCCTGCCAAGGGCACTGCTGGTTAGCTACGTGCGGATCGGATAACCGCTGAAGGCATCTAAGCGGGAAGCCGACCTCGAGATGAGCTCTCCCATCCCCTAGAGGGAGTAAGACCCCTGGAAGACCACCAGGTGATAGGCCGGATGTGTAAGCACAGCAATGCGCTCAGCAGACCGGTACTAATGGTTCGAGGGCTTGACGGATATTTTTGATCTTCCGATGGCCTGCCGGCGCTTCGGCGCAGGCAGGTTTGACCAACCGTGCAGTTTTCAAGCTCCGGCGGGGCGGACGGGCGCCGAACCCGTGGTCTCGCCAGATTTCGGTGGTGATAGCGAGGGGGCCACACCTCTTCCCATTCCGAACAGAGCAGTTAAGCCCCTCAGCGCCGATGGTACTTGGGCCGCAAGGCCCTGGGAGAGTAGGTCGCCGCCGTTCTTCACTAGGGCCGCCCTCGAGGGCGGCCCTTAGTTCTTGCATAGACTCCCGCGCCGCATGTTCACGCCCCCGATTGCCATCTCCACGCTCGCGATCGTCCTGATCGTCGCGTTCGTCGTCGTCGACACGGCCCTGCTGCTCGGCTTCCTCGGCGTGCGGGCGCGCAACCGCAGTCAGCGCGGCTCATACGCCGAGCACGTGGCCGCGGCCGACTCGGCGCTCGAACAGGCGCGCGCGAGCGACCGCGGGTGGCACCGCGAGGTGATGGAGCAGGCCGCGCGTCGCGCGCTCGAGGAGAGCCACCCGGGCTGGACGTACTCGCAGCTGCACCTGGTGCTCGTCGACGATCGCCCCGGCGTGGAGGAGGACCGCGCGCACTTCGTCGCCATGGGCGACGGCGGCAAGGAGGTGCGCGTCATCCTCGGGCGCGCGGGCGATCACTGGGGCGCCGAGTCGGTCGAGTAGGCGCCGCCGTGCCGTTGCCCGGAACGGAGAGCGCCGAGGCGCTGATCCCGGGCTTCCGGCCGGAGACGGAGCTCGAGCGAACCGTGAGCGCGCAGCCCGAGCTGCTCGCCGGCCTCGCGTGGGGCGAGCCGCGGCGCTCGCACCCCGAGGGCCGGGTGGGCGCGCATGTCGCGGACCTGCTCGACACGCTCGAGCGCTGGGGCGAGCCCGAACCGCGCCGTCGCGACCTGCGGTTCGTCGCGCTCGTCCACGACTCGTTCAAGTACGCGGTGAGCCCGTGGATGCTGAGGCGCGGGGAGAACCACCACGCGATGCGCGCGCGCCGCTTCGCCGAGCGCTTCACGGACGACGAGCGCCTGCTCGTCACGATCGAGCTGCACGACCGCCCCTACTACCTGTGGCGCCGGCGCCGGCTCGCTCCGTGGGAGACGCGGCGTGGGCTCGAGGTGGTCAGGCGGCGCGTCGCCGACAGGGAGCTGTTCGCGCGCTTCGTCGAGCTCGACGGCTCGACCGAGGGAAAGAACCCCGCGCCGGTCGAGTGGCTGCGCGAGATGCTCTGAGCGCCGCTCAGACCGCGAGGCAGAGCTGTTCCGCGGCCGCTGGGGCCGGCCGCCGCACGCGTGCCGGCCTGACCGTGGAGGGCCGCCTGGCCGCGGGGGTCGCGGCCGGCTCGCAGCCGGCCGCCCCGCCCGCGACGGTCTGGCGGTCCGCGGCGTCCTCCGCCCAGGCCCGCGCGGGTGCCGGCAATGCCGGCAGCCCGAGTCGGACGTGGGGGAGGCCTCCCAGCCGCGAAGCGGCTTCAGAGGTTCCGGCGGGGGCGCCCGTGGCTCCGGGTGCGGACCCCGCACCCAGGCGATATTCGCCGAGCGTGGAGAACTCGACGATGAGGTCGAGCGCCGTGCCGATCTGCTCTCTGAAGCGGGGGAACATGCGTTCGTGAAGGTACGGCGGGGCTCGGACGGAAGCCCCGATTTCCTGCAACTTTTCGTGCACGGCCCGCGCGCAGGCGCTCCAGGGGCGCGCTGTAGGCTGGCGTCGTGCCGGAGCCGTTCCGCCACCGCCTCCGCGTCCGCTTCAACGAGTGCGACCCGCAGGGCGTCGTCTTCTACGCGAACTACCTCATCCTCTTCGACGTGGCGATGACGGAGTTCTGGCGAGAGGCCATCGGCGGCTACGACGGACTGAACGCGGACGGCATGGACGCGATGGTCGCGGAGACCACGATCCGCTACAGCGCCCCGGCGCGCTTCGACGACGAGCTCGTGTTCGAGTGCCGGGTCACGCGCCTCGGCTCGACCTCCACCGACACGACGATCGAGGTCGTGCGCGGCAGCGACGGCGAGCGCATCGTCGAGGGGGAGCTGCGCCACGTGTTCGTCGACTCGCGAACGCTCGCGAAGCGCGAGATCCCGGAGCATGCGCGCGCGGGGCTGGCGCGCTACGAGGCGGCGCGGATGATCCACCTCCGCATCGTGGCGCCGGAGGATGTGGCGCACCGCGCCCTCGAGCTGCTGTGCAGCTCGCCGGCCGTCATCAACGTGGTTCACCTGCACGCGGCCGCGAAGAAGCCGAAGGGCGACGTGATCCTGTGCGACATCGCGCGTGAGGACGCCAGCCTGATCCTCGCCGACCTGAAGGAGCTCGAGATCCCGAGGGTGGGCTCGATCGCGGTCGAGCACATCGACACCGCGATCTCGGACGCCGCCGACGAGGCCGAGAAGGCGGCGGAGGGCCTGCCGTCGGATGCCGTCGTCTGGGAGGAGATCGAGGCGCGCACGAACGAGGAGACGGAGCTGTCGTTCTCGTTCGTCCTGTTCATGATCGCCGCGATGCAGATCGCGGCGATCGGGATCGTGCTCGACTCGCCGATCCTGATCGTGGGGGCCATGGTCGTGGGTCCCGAGTTCGGCCCGCTCGCCGCGCTGAGCGTCGCGCTCGTCGAGCGCCGGCCACGGCTGGCGCGACGCTCGCTGACGGCGCTCGCCGTCGGCTTCCCGCTCGGCATGCTCGGCGCGCTCGCCACCACGCTGGTGGCGCGCGGGATCGGGCTCGACGCCTTCGCCGACTACGAGGTCCAGACGCACCCCTTCACCGACTTCATCTCCCATCCCGACGCACTGAGCCTCTTCGTGGCGGTCGTGGCGGGCGAGGCGGGCGTGCTGTCGCTCACCTCGGCGAAGTCGGGAGCGCTGATCGGCGTGCTCGTGTCCGTGACGACGATCCCCGCGGCGTCGAACATCGGCCTGGCGGTGGGGTACGGGGACTGGGAGACCGCGGGCGGGGCCGCCGGCCAGCTCGCCATCAACCTGTTCGGAATCGTGCTTGGCGGGCGTCGTCACGCTCTTCGCGCAGCGCCGCTACTACGTGTCCAGAAGGCGAAAGCACCTGCAGGATCCGCGCCGGCAGGCCGCGGGGCTGCCGCTCGGCCGGAGCGCGCGGGCGGAGCCGCGCAAGCGGCGCTAGAGCGAGGCCCAGATGTCGATCTTGGTGCGCACGCGCCCGATCACCTCGTCGGTGAACTCGGTCGTGCCCGCATGGCCGGCGAGGTCGGGCGTGCGCACACCCGTGGCCACCGCCTCGAGCACCGACTCGTAGATCGCGCGCGAGGCGGTGTCCGCGCCCTCGTGGCCGGCCTCGGAGGCGTAGTGGAGGATCGCCGCGGTGGCGAGGATCATCGCCATCGGGTTCGCGATGTCCTTGCCGAGCAGCGCGGGGGCGGTCCCGTGCGGGGCCTCGGCCATCACGGCGCTGGTCTCGAAGCTCTCGTCGAAGGCGAGCAGCACCGACTCGGCGCCCGCGATCGAGCCGAACATCGGCATCACGAGATCCGAGAGGCAGTCGCCGTCGCGGTTGAGGGCGGGGATGACGAGCGGGGCGTCGGCCGCGCCCGAGATCAGCCCGGCGTAGGTGGCGTCGATCAGCACGGGGCTGTAGGGGACCTCGGGATGGCGCTCGGCCGCCGCGTCCATCTCCTCCTTCAGCATGCCCTCGTAGACCGGGCTGACGGTCCACTTCGGTCCCCCGTAGACGCGCCCGTGGATCCGGCTCGCGGTCCGGAAGGAGTACTCGGAAACCGCTCGGCAAACGCTGCGCGTGATGCGCTCGGTGCGATAGGCGACCTCGTCGCCGTCCTCCTCCTCGCGCCACTGCTTCGCCCCGTAGGCGTCGCCGACCGCCATGCGAACGACGGCGATCGGATAGTGCACGCCCGCCACCGGGGTCACGCCGGGGATGCGCCGGCCGGTGCGGATGATCACCTTGCCGTCGATCGCCTCGCGCAGGATGCGGTTCGGGCTGCCCACGTCGTCGGCGCCCTCCGGGGTCACGGTCGCCGCCTTCAGGCCGAAGCGCGCCTCGCGCATGGCCTCGGCCGCGGTGCCCACGACGTCATTGCCGGTGCGGCGGCGGTTCTCGAGCGACAGGTCGTAGTGCTCGAACTCGACCGGGACCTTGGTCACCCGCGGATCGAGCACCCGCAGGCTCTGCTCGAGCAGCTCCTGGCCGGTCTCGTCGCCCTCGAGGACGATGATGCGCAGCCCGTCGGGCATGGCCGGGGAATCTAGCGCGGCGTAATTCCTCCCGGCTGCGCCGGTTGGCCGGGCAGATGGCCACCGCGCGAGCATCGAGCACGGCACCTCCGAGCCTGGCGGGGCGCGCCGCGCGCCGCGACGCCGCTCTGTTCCGCGGGCGGAGCGCCGAGCTCGAGCGGCTCGAGGCGGCCCTCGACGCCCCCGGCCCCGCCCGGAGCGTCGCCCTCAGCGGACCCTCCGGAATCGGGAAGAGCGCCCTGGTGCGCGAGCTCGCGCGACGCGCGGCCGCGCGCGGGGTCCACGTGACGCTCCTCGACGCGGCGGACCCGCCGCCGCGGCCGCGGCCGGCGGGGAGGCCCGGCAGGCGCAGGCGGCTGCTCGTGCTCGACCACGCCGAGCTCGCGACGGCCGAGCTGCTCGGGGCGCTCGACGGAGCCGCGGACCTCACCGTCGCGGCAGGCACGGAGCTCCCGTCCGGGGTCCTGCGGCAGACCGCGCTGAGGATGCGGCTCGGGCCGCTCTCGAACGCCGAGGCCCGCGAGCTGCTCGCGGCCCGGGGGGTGGCCGGCGCGGCGCGCCGGGACGAGCTCGTGGCATGGGCGCAGGGCTCTCCGCTCGCGCTCGTGTGTGGCGACCCGCGCGGGCTGCGGCGGGCGCTCGAGCGGCGGGTCTCCGCGGGCCCCGATGCCGAGGCGGGGCTCGGCGCGGCGCTCATGGGGCTCGCACCGCTGCCGGAGAGCGCGAGCGGAGAGGACGCTGGGGCCGAGGCCGTGCGCGAGGCGCTGCGCGCCTGGCACGAGCCGGACGCGCTGGCACGCAGCCCGCTCGCCAGGGGCGCGGGCGAGGCCGGGCGCGCCGAGGGCGTGCGCGCGCTGCTGCGCGAGGCGATCGCGCGCGGCTTCGGATCCTCGGGCCCGGAGCGCGAGCTCAGGAGGACCGTCGAGGCCGCCTACATCGAGCGCCGCGCGAGCCACGAGGCGACCGCGGAGGCGCTCAACCTGAGCCGCTCCGCCTACTTCGCGCGGCTGCGCCGCGGGGTCGAGCGCGTGGTGCCATACGCGCTCGACGGGCTCGCGCGGGCGGCCGGCTAGCCCTCGCGCGGGCCGAGGCCGAGCACGTCCGCCCGCTCCTCCATCGCCGCGATCACGAAGGCGACGTGCTCGTCGAAGTCGACGCCGAGCTCCTCCGCGCCCTCCCGCACCTCGTCGCGATTGACGCCGGCCGCGAAGCTCGGCTGCTTCAGCTTCTTCTTGACGGACTTCGGCGTCATCCCGTGGATGCCGTCCGGGCGCACGTAGGCGCACGCGGACACGAAGCCGGACAGCTCGTCGACCGCGTAGAGCGTCTTGGCCATGCGCGTCTCGCGCGGAACGCCGAGGAAGGTCGCGTGGCCCGCCACGGCGTCGATCAGCTCCTGCGGGTAGTCGAGCGACTCGAACAGCTCGAGCGCCTTGCGCGGGTGGCCCGTGCCGAGGTCCGGATAGCGCTCGTAGTCGAGGTCGTGGAGCAGGCCGGTCGCGGCCCAGAGCTCCTCGTCCTCGTCCCACTTGCGCGCGTAGGCGACCATCGCCGCCTCCACTCCCAGCATGTGCTTGCGAAGCGAGTCGGACTCGGTCCACTCGCAGACGAGCTCCCAGGCGTCGTCACGGGTCGGTGCGGCCATGACGCGGCAGGGTATCCGCCCGCTGCCCCGAAATCGGGTGAGATGGCCTTCGGTACCCTTGCTCCTCTCTTTCCCCGGACGGATCCCCGCATGGAGAAGTTCATCATCGAGGGGGGCGCACCCCTCGAGGGGACCATCGTCCCCGCCGGAAACAAGAATGCCGCGCTGCCCGTGCTCGCTGCGTCGCTCCTGACGAGCGAGGAGGTCGTGCTCCGCAACATCCCGCGGATCCGCGACGTCGAGGCCATGGTCGAGCTGCTGCGCCTGCTCGACGTGAAGGTCGAGTGGCGCGACGAGAACGTGGTCGCCCTGCAGGCCGACGGCGTCTCGCGCACCGATGTCGACCGCAAGTGGTCCGAGCGCATCCGCGCGTCGTTCCTCGTCGCGGGCCCGCTGCTCGCGCGCTTCGGCCGCGCCGACATGCCGCCGCCCGGCGGCGACGTCATCGGCCGGCGCCGGCTCGATCCCCACCTCGATGCGTTCCGGGCTCTGGGCGCCGATGTCGATGCGGACCGCTCCGGCTTCCACCTGCAGGCGCCCGACGGCCTCCACGCCTGCGACTTCTTCATGGACGAGCCCTCGGTGATGGCGACCGAGAACGCGCTCATGGCCGCGGCCCTGACCCCCGGGTCGACCGTGATCCACAACGCGGCGGCCGAGCCGCACGTGCAGGACCTCGCGCGGCATGCTGATGCAGATGGGCGCGCGCATCGAGGGGATCGGCTCGAACCTGATGATCGTGCACGGGCAGGAGGAGCTCGGCGGCGCCGACTACTCGATCGGGCCCGACTACATCGAGATCGGCTCGTTCATCGCCCTCGCCGCCTGCACCGGCGGCGAGCTCCGCATCCGCGACTGCGTGCACGACGACCTGCGCATGACCCGGCTCGCCTTCGAGCGGCTGGGCTGCCAGATCGAGTACGAGGGCAGCGACGTCGTCGTCCCCGCCGGCCAGCGCCTGCGCGTGAAGTCGGACGAGGGCGACGCCGTCTCGAAGATCGAGGACGGGCCCTGGCCCGCCTTCCCCGCCGACCTCACCAGCATCGCCCTCGCCATGGCAACCCAGGCCGAGGGCCTCATCCTCATCCACGAGAAGATGTTCGAGAACCGCCTCTTCTTCGTCGACAAGCTCGTCTCCATGGGCGCTCGGGTGATCGTCTGCGACCCGCACCGCGCGGTCGTCAGCGGCCCGAGCCGGCTTCACGGCGAGCGCATGGAGAGCCCGGACATCCGCGCGGGCATGGCGATGCTCATCGCGGCGCTGTGCGCCCACGGCACGTCGGAGATCGGCAACATCCGCCAGATCGACCGCGGTTACGAGCGGATCGACGAGCGCCTGCGCGCTCTCGGCGCGCGCATCGAGCGCGTGGCGTCCGAGCGCGTGCCCGCCTAGAGAAGCGGGGCGCGCGTGACGCACCCCATCCCACCGGGGACGCGGGACGTGCTGCCCGATGAGATGCGCGAGCTGCGCGCGATCTCGGAGCGCATGCGCTCGACCTTCGAGGGTGCGGGCTACGGCGAGATCCACACGCCCGCGCTCGAGTACGAGGAGGTGCTGCGCCGCGGCGACGCGAGCGCGGCCGGGGCGCGCTACCGCACCTTCGACGAGCGGGGCGACGTGCTGGCGCTGCGCTCCGACATGACGATCCCGATCGCGCGCGTGGTGGCCACCCGCTACGAGGGCGTCGAGCCGCCGCTGCGCTTCTGCTACTTCTCGCGCGCCTGGCGCGCCACCGACCGCGGCGTGGGGGAGCCGCGCGAGTTCCTTCAGGGCGGCCTCGAGCTGATCGGGGTGCCCGGAGCCGAGGGCGATGCGGAGGTGGTGGCACAGACGGTGGCCGCGCTCGATGCCGCCGGGTTGCGGCGGCACCGCGTGGGCGTGGGCGACGGATCGGTCTACAACCGCCTGCTGCGCTCGCTCGACGTGCCGGAGGAGCGCCATCTGCCGCTGCTCGAGTGCCTCTCGCGCCGCGACCTCGTCGGGCTCGAGCTGGGCGTCTCCGAGCTCGATCTCGGCGCCTCCGAGCGCGAGACGCTGCTGGCGCTGCCGGAGCTGCGCGGCGGCCCCGAGGTGCTCGAGCGCGTCGACGGCGTGCCCCCGGAGGTGGTGGCCGAGCTCAGCGAGCTGCACGAGCTGCTCGCTGAGCGCGGCGTGGCGGACCGCGTGATCTTCGACCTCGGGCTCGTGCGCGAGCTCGGCTACTACACGGGCGCCGTGTTCGAGGTCTACGACCCCGCGGTGGGCTTCGCGCTGGGTGGCGGCGGGCGCTACGACGAGCTGATCGGCCGCTTCGGCCGCGACCTCCCCGCCTGCGGCATCGCGCTCGACGTGCAGCGCGTGCACCTGGCCCAGGCGGCCGAGGAGGCGCTCGCGTGAGCCTCACGATCGCGGTGCCGCGCGGTGCGCTGTTCGAGGGGACGCTCGACCTGCTCGACCGGCTCGGCATCGACACCGCCGAGGTGCGCTCGAACGACCGCAAGCTCCTGTTCGAGGATGCGGGCATCGTGACGATGCGGCCCTCGGACGTGCCCATCTACGTCGAGCACGGCTCGGCCGACATCGGCGTCACCGGCAAGGACGTGCTGCTCGAGGGGTCCCGGCGCAAGGTCTACGAGCTGCTCGACCTCGGCTTCGGGCGCTGCACGATGGTGGTCGCGGCGCGCGATGGCGGCGACCCGATCGGGGACGCGCTGCGCCGGCTCGGGCGCGTCCGGATCGCCACGAAGTACCCGCGCGTGGCGGCCCGGCACTTCGCGGACACGGGCCGCCAGGCCGAGATCGTGGAGGTGAAGGGCTCGGTCGAGCTCGCCCCGCTCACCGGTCTGGCGGACGGGATCGTCGACCTCACCGCCACCGGCACGACGCTGCGCGAGAACGGCCTGCACGCCCTCGAGGAGATCGCGGTCTGCACGGCGCGGCTGATCGCGAACCCCGTGGCCCACAAGCTGAAGGCCGCCGAGATCGACCGGCTCGTGGCCGCGATCCGCTCATGAGGATCGTGCGTGACAGGATCGAGCGGCGCTCCCGCGCCCGAGGCGCGCTCGGCTCAGGTGGCCGAGATCATCGCCGCGGTGCGCGCGGGCGGCGACGAGGCCCTCAGGAGCCTCTCGGAGCGCTTCGACGGCGCCGCGCCGGCGGAGCTGCGGGTCACGCCTGACGCCGGCTCGGCGTCCCCCGAGCTGCTCAGGGCGCTCGGCACCGCGATCGCGAACGTGCGCGCGGTCGCCGAGGCGGGGTTGCGCGAGCCCGTGGCGGTCGACCTTCCGGAGGGCCAGCGCGTCGAGGTGGCGGAGGAGCCCGTGCGCCGGGCGGCGATCTACGTTCCCGGCGGCCGCGCTCCCTATCCGTCGACGGTGGTGATGGGCGCCGTCACGGCGCGCGTGGCGGGCGTGGACGAGGTGGTCGTGGCGAGCCCGGCGGGCGCGGACGGCCGGCCGCATCCGGTGGTGCTCGCGGCCTGCGCGCTCTGCGGTGTCGACGAGGTCTACGCGATCGGCGGGGCGCAGGCCATCGCGGCGCTCGCGTATGGAACGGAGTCCGTTGCGCCGGTCGACGTGGTCGCGGGGCCGGGCAACGCCTGGGTCACGGAGGCCAAGCGCCAGGTCTTCGGGCAGGTCGGCATCGACGGTCTCGCCGGGCCGAGCGAGCTGGTGGTGATCGCCACGCACGGCGTCCAGCCGGAGGACCTCGTCTACGACCTGCTCGCGCAGGCCGAGCATGGGGACGACAGCCCGGTCTGGCTGATCTCGCCGGAGGCGATGCTGCTGATCGCCGTCCCGAAGCTGATCGAGGAGCTCGCGCGCGAACGGCCGAGCGTGGCCGACGCCGAGCTGATGCTCGTGAAGGCGCGCGATCCCGACGATGCCCTCCGGATCGCGGAGGAGATCGCCCCGGAGCACCTGCAGCTCGCGGGCTTCATGGCGGAGAGCCTCGCGCCGCGGGTCCGCCGCGCCGGCTGCGTGTTCGTCGGCCTCGGAGCCGGCACCGCCTTCGGCGACTACGTGGCCGGCTCGAACCACGTGCTGCCCACCGGCGGCGCCGCTCGCTACGCGAGCGGCCTCGGCGTCGGCACGTTCCGGAGGCGCATGGCTCGCGTATCCTTGCCCGGCGAGTCGGCCGCCCGTCTCGCGCCCGCAGGCGCGGTGCTGGCCCGCGCCGAGGGCTTCCCCGTGCACGCCGAATCGATGGAGCGCCGCGCGTGAGCCGCACCTCGCAGATCGTCAGGACCACCGGCGAGACCGACATCCAGTTGACGCTCGACCTCGACGGCGACGGCGCGGGCGTGCGCGAGACCGGCGTCGGGTTCTTCGACCATCTGCTCGACGCCGTGGCGCGCCACGGCCTGCTCGACCTCGACGTGAGCGTGCGCGGCGACCTCGAGACGGGTCCGCACCACACCGTCGAGGACACCGGCCTCGCGCTCGGGATGGCGATCGACGAGGCGCTCGGGGACCGCTCCGGCATCCGCCGCTTCGGCAACGCCGTGGTCCCGATGGACGAGGCGCGCGCCGCCTGCGCGATCGACATCTCGGGCCGGCCCTTCACCGCCTGGAGCGGGGCCTTCCCGGCGGAGCGCGTGGGCGACTTCGACACGGACCTCGCCGAGGAATTCTTCCGCGCCGTCGCGAACACCGCGAAGCTCACGCTGCACCTGAGCGTCGAGGCGGGGACGAACGCGCACCACATGGTCGAGGTGTCGTTCAAGGCATTCGCGCGGGCGCTGCGCCAGGCGATCGAGTTCGACGACCGGGTCGAGGGGGTGCCCTCCACCAAGGGCGTGCTGTGATCGCGGTACTCGAGTACGGCATGGGGAACCTCCGCTCCGTGGCCAAGGCGCTCGAGCACGTGGGCGGGCGGCCTGTCCTGACGAGCGACCACGCCCGCGCCCGCGACGCCGACGCGATCGTCCTGCCCGGGGTCGGGGCGATGCCGAAGGCCATGGAGCACGTGCGGCGCCTGCGGCTCGACGCCCTGCTGCGGGAACGGGTCGAGGCCGGCGTGCCGGTGATCGGGCTGTGCATGGGAATGCAGCTCCTGTTCGAGTCGACGACGGAGCACGGCGGCGCCGAGGGAATCGGGCTGCTCGAGGGCCCGGTGGAGGGCCTCGACGCCCGCGGCCAGAAGATCCCCCAGATCGGCTGGAACCCCGTCCGCTGGCGCCGGCGCGTCGCGCTCAACGAGGGCCTGCCGGAACCGTGCGCCTTCTACCACGCGAACTCGTTCGCCCCCCGTCCCGCGCGTGACGAGGACGTGCTCGGGAACGGCCGAGTACGGCTCCGAGTTCGTGAGCGTGGTCGCGCGCCCGCCCGTCTACGGGCTGCAGTCGCATCCGGAGAAGTCGGGGCCGCACGGGTTGCGGCTGCTCAGGAACTTCGTGGGGCTGTCGTGATCCTGCTGCCGGCCATCGACATCCGCGACGGCCGCGCCGTGCGCCTGCGCCAGGGCGACTTCGACCAGGAGACGGTCTACGCGGACGACCCGCTCGAGGCGGCGCGCTCGTTCGTCGACGCCGGCGCGCGCTTCCTGCACATCGTCGACCTCGACGGCGCGCGCGAGGGCGAGCCCGTCAACCTCGAGCACGTCGAGCGGATCACGCGGGAGCTCGGGGTGCCGGTCGAGCTCGGCGGCGGGCTGCGCTCGATCCCGTCGATTCGCCGCGCGCTCGCCGCCGGGGCGGACAGGGTGGTGCTCGGCACCGCGGCCTTCACGGACCCCGACCTGCTCGACGAGGCGCTCGCGGCATTCACGTCCCGGATCCTGATCGGGGTCGACGTGCGCGGCGGCTGCGTGTCGGTGGCCGGCTGGACGCGCGAGATGCAGCTGCGCGGCGAGGACGCGATCCGGCGCATGCAGGGGCAGGGCGCCACCCGCTTCGTCTACACGAACGTCGACCGCGACGGGATGCTCGACGGGCCGGACCTCGACGAGGTGCGGCGCGTGTCCGAGGCCGTGCGCGGGCGCTTTCTCTACTCGGGCGGCATCTCGTCGGCGGAGGACCTGCGGGCGCTTCACGGACTGCGGCTGCTCAACCTCGCGGGCGTGATCTCGGGCAAGGCGCTCTACGAGGGCCGCTTCGGTGTTCGCGAGGGCCAGGCGGCGCTCGAGCGGGGCGAGTAGCCGTGCTCCTGCGCCGGGTGATTCCCTGCCTCGACGTGGACAAGGGGCGGGTCGTCAAGGGCGTCGAGTTCGTGAACCTGCGCGACGCCGGCGACCCCGTCGAGCTGGCCGTGCGCTACCAGGACGAGGGGGCGGACGAGATCGTCTTCCTCGACATCACGGCCTCGCACGAGAAGCGCGAGACGGTCGCGCAGCTCGCGCGCCGCTGCGCGGACGACGTGTTCATCCCGTTCACGATCGGCGGCGGCGTGCGCTCGGCAGGCGACGCCCAGGCCGTGCTCGACGCCGGCGCCGACAAGGTCTCGGTGAACAGCGCCGCCGTGGCGCGCCCCGAGCTGATCGGCGAGCTGGCCGCCGTGTTCGGCGCCCAGTGCGTGGTGCTGGCCGTCGACGCCCGGCGCGAGGCCGACGGCTCGTACGGCGTCTACGTCAGGGGCGGCCGCGAGCCCGTGGGCCGCGACGCGGTCGAGTGGGTGCGCGAGGGCGTGGAGCGCGGGGCGGGCGAGATCCTGCTCACGAGCATGGACCGCGACGGGACGGAGGACGGCTACGAGCTCGAGCTCACGCGCGCGGTCTCTGACGCGGTGGACGTGCCGGTGATCGCCTCCGGCGGGGCGGGCCGCCTCGAGCACCTCGTCGAGGCGATCACGGAGGGCGGCGCCGACGCCGTCCTGTGCGCGTCGATCTTCCATTACGGCCAGTACACGGTCGGGCAGGCGAAGGAGCGCATGCGCGCGGCTGGTATACCCGTGCGTCTGTGACGCAGGTTGAGGCGGGAGAGCTGCGCGAGCGGATCCGGCGGGTGCCCGGCGTCGAGCGCCTCCTGCCGGCGCTCCAGGGGCTGCCGCCGGCCTATCTCGTCGGCGGCGGCGTGCGCGACCTGCTGCGCGGCGTCGACTCGGTCGATCTCGACGTGGCCGTGGAGGGCGACGCCCGCGCCGTGGCCCGCGCGCTCGCGGACCGGCTCGGCGGCTCGGCCCGCGAGCACGAGCGCTTCGGCACCGCGACGGTGACGGGGCACGACCTCGAGGTCGACCTCGCCACCACGCGCCGCGAGACCTACAGCGAGCCGGGCGCGTTGCCGGAGGTCGAGGAGGCGCCGCTCGACGAGGATCTCGGCAGGCGCGACTTCGCGGTCAACGCGATGGCCCTCGGCCTGACCGGTGACGACCTCGGCCACCTCTATGACCCGTGGGGCGGCGTGGCGGACCTCGAGCTCGGGGCGATCCGGGTCCTGCACGAGCGCAGCTTCATCGACGACCCCACGCGGCTCCTGCGGGCGCTCCGCTACGAGGCGCGGCTCGGCTTTCGCATGGACGCCGAGACCGAGCGGCTCGCGCGCGACGCCGCCGCGGACGGCGGCCTGGGGGCGGTCTCGGGCGCGCGCGTGCGCGACGAGCTGATGGACCTGCTCGGCGAGATCGAGGCGCCGTCGGCCGTCGCGCGCATGCAGGAGCTCGGCATCGACCGGGCCATGCACGGAGCGATGGCGGCCGATCCCGAGCTCGTGGCCTCCGCGTCGCTCGGAGCGGTCGCTCTGGGAACGGACCGGGCGCTGGCGGCGCTGTCGGCGCTCTGCTCTCCGAACGCGGCGGAGCTCGACCTCTGGCTGGCCGACCTGCATCTGCTCGCCGCCGAGCGGGACGCCGTCTCGCGCGCCGCGCGCGTGGCACCGCGGATCGCCGCCGCACTGCGCGAGAGCG
Organism: uncultured Thermoleophilaceae bacterium; assembly: GCA_963808775.1. Lineage (GTDB taxonomy): Bacteria > Actinomycetota > Thermoleophilia > Solirubrobacterales > Thermoleophilaceae > JACVRW01. The sequence goes on along the minus strand of CAWEGR010000003.1, from coordinate 2,970 downwards.
ATCTCATGCCGTCGGAGCTGCGCGCCCTGATCGGTCGCGAGACCCGGATCGCGCTCGCGCTCGCCCTGGCGCACGGAGCGCCGTCCGAGCCGCTCCTGCGCTGGGTCAGCGAGCTGTCCGCCGTCCGGCTCGAGATCGGCGGCGAGGATCTGCTCGCCGCCGGCGTCGAGGAGGGGCCGGCTCTCGGGCGCGCCCTCGACGAGACGCTCGACCGCAAGCTGGACGGTCTCGTCTCCGGCCGCGACGCGGAGCTCGAGACCGCGCTGTTGCTCGCGCGCGAGGGGGCCGGATGAGCGAGCTCGGCTACCGGATCGACCTGCCCGGGGCGCACGCGTTCTTCTCGACGCGCAACGGCGGTGTGAGCGAGGGGCCGTATCGCTCGCTCAACCTCGGGATCCTCACGGACGACGATCCCGCGCACGTGGTCGAGAACAGGCGCCGGACGGCGGCCGCCGCCGAGGTGGCGCCCGAGCGCGTGGCGATGGGCTGGCAGGTGCACGGGTCCGAGCTGAAGGAGTGGGGCGGGCCTCCGCCCGACCGCGCCTACGCTCAGCCCGGAGACAAGGAGCTTGCGCGGGTGGACGGCCACCTCACGGAGGAGACGGGGATCGGCCTGCTCGTGCTGGTGGCTGACTGCTACCCCGTCGCGCTCTCGGACGGCGACCGTGTCGCGATGCTGCACTGCGGCTGGCGGCCCCTCGCCGGCGGGATCATCGAGAAGGCGGTCGCCACGTTCGCCGCCACGCCGACCGCCGCGGTCGGCCCCGGCATCGGCGGTTGTTGCTACGAGGTCGGCCCCGAGGTGCTCGAGGCCTTCTCGGACCTCGAGGGCGTGGCCGACGGCCGCATGCTCGACCTGCGCGCCGTCATCGCGCGCAAGCTCGAGCGGGCGGGGGTGGGCGAGGTGCACCAGCTCGACCTCTGCACGAGCTGCCACCCGGACCAGTTCTTCTCCCACCGGCGCGACGACGGCCTGACCGGCCGCCAATCCGGCATCGTGGTGCGCCATGAGGCCTGAGGTCGTGCGCGAAAACCTCGCCCGCATCCGCGAGCGGGTCGGACCGGAGGTCGAGATCCTCGCCGCCACGAAGTACGTGGCGGACTCGGATCTCCCGGCGCTCGCAGAGGCGGGCATCGAGCTCGTGGGGGAGAACCGCGTACAGGACATGCTGCGCAAGCAGGAGGCGCACCGCGAGCTGTTCACCTGGGACTTCATCGGCGCGCTGCAGAGCCGGAAGCTGCGCGACATCGCCCCCAACGTGCGGCTGATCCACTCGGTGGCGAGCGAATCGGCGCTGCGCCGGCTCGAGCAGCATCCGGCGAACGAGGTCCTGATCCAGGTCAACGTGGCGGGCGAGGGCTCGAAGGAGGGCATCGACCCCTCCGAGCTGGCGGCCTACATCGAGGGCTGCCCCTGCCCGGTCACCGGCCTGATGACGATGCCGCCGTTCGTGGAGGACCCCGAGGACAACAGGCGCCACTTCGCGCGCCTCGCGGAGCTGGCAGCGGAGCACGGGCTCGCGCGGCTGTCGATGGGCACCTCGCAGGACTACGCGGTGGCCGCGGAGGAGGGGGCGACGATCGTGCGCGTCGGGAGCGTGCTCTACGAGGGAGCCTGAGGGCGGGGCGGGTAGCCGTTTCGCTCGAGGAAGTCGGCGATCACGCCCGACAGGCGGGCGCCCTGCCAGGCGAGCGGCGAGCTGCCCTTGTCCTCGACCGCGAGCTCGGCCCGCGGCAGCTTGCGGATGTACTCCTCGGCCACACCGAGCGGGTGCAGGGCGTCCGCCTCGTCGCGCGAGCCGACGACCAGCACCGGGATGTCGAGGCCGGCCAGCGGCTCGAGGCCCTTGAAGGCCACGGAGGTCGGCACGTCACGCAGCGCGGCGGCCACCGCCTCGGGATGCTCGTGGCGCTCCATCCGCTGGCGCGTGGCTTCGCGCGCGATCTCGCGCCAGCGCTCCGGGAGGTCGCCGGGCTGCGCGACCTCCACGAAGGCATCGACCCCGCCGTTCTCGAGCTCCGCCGCCATTCGCTCCCAGGTCTCGCCGTCGACGTCGCCCGTGCGCGCGTAGCCCGTGTAGGCCGGCGTGATCTGGACGAGCGCGGGCACCCGCTCGGGATGCTCGAGCGCGAAGGCCATCGTGGTCGCCGCGCCCATCGAGCTGCCCACGAGCGCGGCGCGCTCGGGGGCGTGAGCGTCGAGCACCGCAGCGAGGTCGTCGACCAGGTCGCCGTACCCGTACGAGGCGCCCGGGGAGGAGGCGCCGTGGCCCCGTGCGTCATAGGCGATCAGCCGGTATCCGCGCTTGATCAGCGCCCGCGAGCCCTGCACGACGTTGCGGCGCGTGGCCGACAGGCCATGCACGAGCACCACCGGCGGACCCTCGCCCGCGCTCTCCCCGCGCAGGACGAGACCGTCCCCGCGATCCAGCTCCCATGTCAACGCCTCCACGGCCCTACACTTTGACAAGGAGTTTCCCGCTTACGGGCGAAACCCATCCGCAGCATGGCGCTTCGCGACACATGGCATCGCACGCTCGTCTACTTCGGCCTCGCCGAGGAGGAGGACCCGCGCTACGAGCCGGTCCCCGAGCCGGAGCCCGAGGCTGAGCTCGAGGACCGCTACCGCGACCGGCCCAACGTGCGCCGGCTCCAGCGGCGCAGGCGCGACGAGTTCGACGACATCTTCGCCGACGAGCCCTCACCCGGCCGGCGCGAGACGCGCGTCCTGCGCTCCGTGGGCGGCAACGGCCGCGCGGGAGGCGGCGGCGGCGACATCCAGGTCCACCTGGTGATCCCGAAGAGCTTCAACGACGCGCAGCAGATCGCCGACCAGTTCAAGGAGGCGATCCCGGTGATCCTGAACCTCCAGTCGACGGACACCGACCTCTCGAAGCGGCTGATCGACTTCGCCTCCGGCCTCACGTACGCGCTCGACGGCGGCATGCAGCGCATCGCCGACAAGGTCTT
>CAWEGR010000002.1:0-90318 GCA_963808775.1 uncultured Thermoleophilaceae bacterium | reverse complement strand
CCCCTTCGCGACATTGATCTAGATGAGGTGTCGCGGGGAGGGTCGCCTTGCGTGATCGGCGGGCAATGGTCGCTCGCTGCCTGCGGTGCTAGCGTGACCGCACGCCTCGCCCCAAGCCAGTAGCGGCGGGGGCAAATCCGGCTCCAGCACTCGGTCGGCGCACAGTCGACACCGCGGACTCGCGCCGCGCAGCTAGGAGCCGAGCATGTCGGATCGCCAGTCGCACACCCTCGCCGCCCGGATGGCCCAGCGGACATGATCCGCAGCCTTGTCATTCTCGTTCTTGCTGGCGCGTTCGGCGCCTTCGCAGCGCCAGCTAGCGCAACACCCGCGCGCGCTCTCTCCGATGCCGACATAGAGCAGCTCAGGGCCTTCATGACCACGCAGCCGTTCGATGAGGGCATATGGGGGATGCTCGCGACCGACGTGGAGACGGGTCGGGACTGTTCAGCCTGAACGCGGACAAGCTCCTCCACACCGCCTCGACAACGAAGAATTTCACGTCGGCGGCGGCGCTCGACGGGCTCGGGCCTCGCCGCCGGTTCCGGACGCCTCTATTGCGCAGCGGGCCGACTTGATTCTGCGCGTGTTGGGCGACCTGACGATGGGCGGGCGGGCGCTCCCGAACGACAATGTCGCCTACACCGGCTTCGACCACACCGACGCGAACGAGGTCCCGGGCGCGGCGGTGTTGACGCCACAGGATCCGCTCGCGGGCCTGAACGCGCTGGCCGAGAAAGCGCGGCGACGCGGCATCGGGAGGGTTCGCGACGTGGTGATCGACGACCGGCTCTGGCGCGAGAAGGTCGTGGGGCACGAGGTGGTTTCGCCGATCGTCATAAACGACAACGCGATCGACATCTCTACGCAGCCCACCCGGCCCGGACGGCGTGTGCAGGCTCGCCTTCGTCCCCCACCGCCGCCTACGACATCGACGTGCGGGTGCGCACGGTCGCGAAGGGCGGGTCGACGAACGTCGTTGTTGGCGAGGCGAAGGGCCGCCGCGTCGTGGTTACCGGAACGCTCGCCGCCGGTACGAAGTCCCCGTTCGTGCAGATTTTCCGCGTCCCGGACCCGGCCTATTTCGCGCGCACATTGATGGTCGAGGCGCTCGAGCGTGCTGGCCTACTCGTCGACGCGCGCGCCGTCGGTCCTAACCGCGTCGGCGCGCTGCCGTCGCGGCTCGCCGTGGCGCGTCTGCCGCGGGTGGCGAGCCTTATCTCGCCGCCGCTCGGGCAGTTCGTGAAGCTGATCCAGAAGGTCAGCCACAACCTCGGTGCGAACACCGTTCCGTTCTGGCTGGGCGTGCGCGCCCGCAAGCCCACGTTCGCCGAGGGAATGCGCCGGATCAGGGCGTACGCGCGCAAGGCCGGCGTGCCGCGCGGCCAAGCCCGCCTCGTCGACGGTCAGGGCGCCCCCCCGAACAAGATCTCACCGCACGCGATGGTCCAGCTCCTGCGCTATATCCAGACGCGCCCATATGGGCGCGTCTTCCTGCGGGCGCTGCCCGTCAAGGGCGTCGACGGCATCCCTCCGGAGGACGCCGACATGGACCCCGCGACCGGGCACGTGTTCGCGAAGAACGGGCTCAACGGGGCACTGGACGCGATGGGCCAGATCGAGGTCCAGGCGATGGCGCTTGCCGGCTACGTGGTCGCCGGCGACCGGCGTATCGCCTTCAGCGTGGTCGCCAACCACATTCCCATCTACGGGCCGGACGGCAAGTACAGCGACGACCCCGAGGATCTCATCGCCGCTTTCACACGCTTCGAGAACCACGAGGGGATCACCTCGCTGCTCTACACCTCACAGAGCGGGAACCGAGATGCCCCGTAGCCGAGGACGCGCGCCCGTCAGGATCCGCGGCCGTGATGGGCGCGATTGGTTGCATTGGCATGCAGGAGCGGGATCGCGGGCCGTCTGCGTCTGAGTTGCGTCTGATTCCGCCCGCCGATGTTCCGGTCTGGCAAGAGAGTCGACCCCCGCTCGTAAGGGGTCGAGAGAAGAACCTCGAAGTGAGTTTCTCCGCTCTACGCCTAGGATCGCGGGTGATAGCACACGTTTGCCGTCCGACGCGACCGTTGGTATAGCCGGTATACCAGCGGTATAGAGCAAAGTTCGGGGGCTGGTAGACCCTCTGCCCGTCAGCATTCGGCCTACCAGCCCCCTCGCTCGCGCCACTGCTCTCCGGCGCTCCTGCTGTCCCAGGGTGCCGCCTAGAGAGCAGAATCTCCGATCCTGCCAACTGCATCGGACGCCACACTCGCGTCCTACCGCAGTTTGCGGCGTCTCGGTGCAAGCCTCAGGATCGAGGTCCTGCCCCGACCAGCACCCGGCCCGCTTCGACCGGGCGCAGCGGCGTCACCGTGGCCTTAAAGGCGCGGTCGATGGCGTCGAGCGCTCCCACGTCTCCGTGGCCGTAGACCGCGAGCAGCTTCTCGACGGCGCGCGGCGACCAGCCCATCTGCTGGCCGATCACGCGGGCCGGCAGGCCGAGCTCGACGTACATGTGGTGGCAGAACCAGTGCTTCGTGGCGAGGTAGAAGTCGAAGTCGAGACCGGCGCGGGCCTTGACCTGCGCCCAATAGAGCGACAGCGCCGGGGCCGAGAAACGCTTGTCGGTCTTCGTCCGGAAGACGAGCCCGCCGAGCCGGGGCTGACCGAGCAGCGCGTCTCTCGCGGGCGGCGTGAGCGTGACCGTGCGCGCCTTCCCTACTTCGGCACGTCCACGTGGCCTCGATAGACCCGTCGCCGGACGTTGATCCGCATCGCCTTGAGGTCAATGTCATCCCACTCAAGCCCGAACAGCTCGCCGGGGCGAAGGCCGCTGTAGGCGGCGAAGCTCAACAGCGCGCGCATCTGTGGCGCGTAGCCGCCGTGGGCGTCGCAGGCCGCCAACAGCCGGTCCATCTCCTCGGCGGTCGGCGGGTGCTCGTCTGAGCGGCCACGGCTGCGCCGGAGAGCCCACGGAACGGGTTGCGGTCGATCAGCTCGGCGTCAACCGCCGCGTTGAACATCGTGATCACCACGGGCACACGGCCCGCCGCGACGAGCTCGGACCACTCCATCGCTTCAAGCCGCGTGACCTCGCCAAGCGGACGCTCGCCGAAGTTCTTGCAGAAGGGCCTCAGCGCCGAGCGCGCGGTATCGAGGCTCGACAGCTTGTGATCGCGCTCATACCGCACGAGCCACTTGTTGGCCCACTCCCGGCACGTCAGCGACGACACGTCGCTCTGGTGCGCGAGCTTGATCCTGGCCTCCGCCACGGCGGCGTCTCGCTCCCGCTTCGTGGCGAACCTGCCGACCCATTGGTAGCGGCTGAAGCTCGGCAAGAGGGCGCTCACGTCGATCAAGCGCGCCCTGGCGCGCCGCAGGAAAGTGAGCGCAAAGCTGAGCGTCACGGCCAAGGACATCGCGGGCAACGTGACAACCAAGCGACGCACGATCAGGCTGAAGCGGTAGCCCGAGGGATGGCGGGGATGGTGGTCCTCGGGTTAGGGTGATCCGTACGGGGGCTTTCCATTTGGCCAGGTGAGCCTCTATCCCACCCTGGCCCAGGGAAGGACCCGTATGTCCCGTAGGACTCGTATTGCGCTCGTTGCTGCGGTGGCGGCGCTCAGTCTCGCCGTCGTTGCTGCTCCGGCGTCGGCGGGCAAGAACGGCCCGAATAACGCGAACGCGAAGAAGTGTCAGAGCTACCTCGATTGGGTGCGCGCAGACGGCAGCGCCTTCCAGTCAAGCGACGAATGCACCGCCTACGCGGCAAAGGGCGGAGCGCTGGTCCCGCCGCTCGCAGGGCGGGCCGCGTGCCCGCCGAGCCTCGGCAGCTTCGAAGTCGGCACCGGCAACGTGCTGTGGACCTGCACTGCCACGCTTGACCTTACCGAGGATGAGCTTCTAACCCTGTTTGCGGCGTGCGAAACAGACATTGCGGGCCGACTGGGCGAGATCGAGCTCCAAGACAACCGGATCGTCACGTGTTGGCTTTTCTCGCCTAGTTGAATCGCGGGAAACGGCCCGTCACTGCGGCGGTCGCGTTCGTAGGACTGGGAAAGCGGCCCCCACAGCCGGGGCCGCTTTCGCGTTCAAGGACCTCACGGGTGAAGCTCCCCTTTGCTTAGAAATGTGAGCGGGGCGGGCTTATATAGAGAATCCACGGCGTAGCGGATCGCGGACTCCCCTCCCCCGTGGAGCGTGCGGCCGCGCATCGGCATTGCGCTCTCGGCCTGGCCGGCGTTCCTGCTCGCTGTGCGATGCATCGCCAGCTGCACGGCGGCCAGGTTCCGCTCTGCGCTCCCAGATCGAACCAATGCAACACACTGGTAGCGCGGTGCTCGCGCTGTCCCCTGCCGGCGCGACCCGGACGTTGCCGGCCGCGCTCAGTTACTCGGGCGCGCGTTGCTGCGTTCGTCTGCGCGCAGGGAGCTGCTTGTTCGGCGCGAGCGTTGCCCATCAGCGGCCGGCCAGGGTCGCCCTCAATCTTCCTGATCTCGCTCGTCGCCGTTGGCATCCGAGCCTCCTTCCGCGTTCCAGTTCTGATCGGCCATCCAACGCTGCAGAGCGACAGCCGGCACGCGGAGCTCGCCGCCCTTGATCGCGCTGCGCGCCTTCGGGAGCGTGCCGCTCTCAAGCATGTGGCGAACGGTGATCGCCGAGACGCGCATCTCGCGGGCGGCCTCGTCCACGGTCAGCGTCTTCCGCGCGACCTTCACACTGGCTCTCCTGGCCTCGGGAAGCCGTGCTCGGTCAGGTAGCGGTTGAGCGCCGTCAGCGACACCCGGACGGAGTGACGCGGGCCGCCGAGCTGTATCGCCTCAAGCTCGCCGCTGGCGATCAGCCGGCGCATGGTCGTGTTGCTGACGGAGAGGAGGCTGCGGCCTGCTCGACCGTGAGGTGGACCGGACCGGCGCTGATCGCGCTCATGGAGTGATTCTACGACAACGGTTCGCCAGCTTTCGGGGAGTTCGCTTAACGAATCGCCGCTAACAGCGGGTGTGACCCTCGCTCATCGGTGCGTCTGGACGCGGGAGGACGGTGCGTCTGGATTGCGTCTGGGATGCCCCGGTTTCGCCGCCTCTCGCGGAGAGCGCTGCATAAGGTTGCATCCCCCAAAGTGGCTGACTTGCAGGGCTTTGGGGCGAATCCGCTCCGACCTGCATATCGCTTCGGATAATGGTGGGCGCGGCTGGGTTCGAACCAGCGACCTCTCGCGTGTGAGGCGAGCGCTCTCCCGCTGAGCTACGCGCCCGGGAGATCTCCGCAGTGTAGCTTCGGCCCATCGGCGCCCGCCCGCATTTCTACGGCCCTCACGGGGACCAGTTCGGCGAGTTGACCCTGCCCGACGGGCCGGCTCCGCCCGGCGGCCGGCCGGTGGTCGTGCTGCTCCACGGGGGCTTCTGGCGGGCGCGCTACAGCCTGCGGCTCGAGGACGATCTCGTCGCGGATCTCGCGGGCCGCGGCTACGCGGTCTGGAACCTCGAGTACCGCCGGCTCGGCGTGCGCAGCGGCGGCGGCTGGCCGGCCACGTTCGAGGACGTCGCGGCCGGGATCGACGAGCTCGGCAGGCTCGACGCCGCGCTTGACCTGGCGCGCGTCCACGCCGTCGGTCACTCCGCCGGCGGGCAGCTCGCCCTCTGGGCGGCTGGGCGGAGCGAGCCCGAGCCGCGCATCCGGCTCGCGGGCGCTGTCTCGCAGGCGGGCGTGGCCGACCTTCGCGAGGCCGACCGCCTCGGACTCTCGAACGGTGCCGTTCGCGCCCTGCTCGGCGGCCCGCCCGGCAAGCTGCCGGAGCGCTACGACGCGGCGTCGCCGATCGAGCACCTTCCGATCGGCGTGCCGACCCTGCTCGTCCACGGCACGGAGGACGACGCCGTCCCGCACGCGTTCTCGCGCGCATACGCGAGGCGCGCCGGCGAGGCGCAGGAGCTCTGCGAGCTCGTCACCCTTCCCGGCGTGGGCCACATGGAGCACCTCGACCCGCGCTCGGCGGCCTGGGCTCCTGTCGTGACCTGGCTCGAGGCGATGACGTGAGCGACGCCGAGCGTCTCGACGCCGAGGACCCGCTGGCGAGCTTTCGCGAGCTCTTCGCCATCGAGGACGAGGGGACGATCTATCTCGACGGAAACTCGCTCGGCAGGCCGCCCGCTGCAACCCGTGAGCGGATGACGGAGCTGGTCGACCGCTGGGGCAGCGACCTCGTCCGCGGCTGGGACGACTGGATCGAGCTGCCGGAGCGCGTGGGCGACCTGCTCGCCACCGGCGTGCTCGGCGCGAGGCCCGGCGAGGCGATCGTCTGCGACTCGACGACGATCAACCTCTACAAGCTCGCGAGCGCGCTGATCGCGGACCGGCCGGGCGCGATCCTCGCCGACGCCGGCGACTTCCCCACGAACCGCTACGTGCTCGCGGGTCTCGCGCGCGCCCAGGGCAGGCGGCTCGTGCTCGCCCGGGACGGCATCCCCGCGGCTCTGGGCGACGACGACCTCGCGCCTCGTCAGCCTCTCGCACGTCGACTACCGCACCGGCGCCCTCGCGGACACGGAGGCGATCGAGGCGCGCGAGCCCCGCGCCCGTGCTCTGGGATCTCAGCCACTCGGCGGGCGTCGTGGTCCCGGAGGGGATCTCATACGCGGTCGGCTGCACCTACAAGTACCTGAACGGCGGGCCCGGCGCGCCCGGCTTCCTGCACGTCCGCGCGGACCGGCTCGCCGAGCTCGAGAACCCCATCCAGGGTTGGTTCTCGCAGGAGGCGCAGTTCGCGATGGGCCCGGACTACGAGCCCGCCGCCGGCATCCGGCGCTTCCTCACCGGCACCCCGGGCATCCCGGCGCTCGTGGCCGTCGAGGAGGGGGTGCGGATCGTGGCCGAGGCGGGCGTCGAGCGCGTGCGCGCCAAGGCGATGGCGCTCACCGCGCTACGCCGTCGAGCTGCTCGACGAGTGGCTCGCTCCGCTCGGGTTCGAGCTCGCCGGCCCGCGCGACGCGGCGGCACGCGGCGCTCACATCAGCCTGCGCCACCCGGACGCCTGGCCGCTCTGCCGCGCGCTGATCGAGCGCGCGGACGTGATCCCCGACTTCCGCGAACCGGACCTGATCCGGCTCGGCTTCGCGCCGCTCTACACGCGCTTCGCCGACGTTCGCGAGGCGCTCGCCAGGCTGCGCGACCTGGCGGCGCGCGGCGACTACGACCGCTCGCCCGCTCGCTCGCGCGTGACCTGACTAGAGCGCGACGATCGCGTCGATCTCCACGTCCGCCCCCTTGGGCAGCGCCGCGGCGGCGATCGCCACGCGCGCGGGCGGGTCGTCGCCGGCGAAGTACTCGGCGTACACCTCGTTCACGCGCGCGAAGTCGTTCATGTCGGTCAGGTAGACCGTGCAGCGGACCGCCTGTGAGAGCGAGGCTCCGGCCTCCTCGCAGACGGCCGCGAGGTTCTCGAGGCAGCGGCGGGCCTGACCCTCCACGTCCTCCTTGACGATCTCGCCCGTCGACGGGTCGAGTGGGATCTGCCCGGAGCAGAACAGGAGCGACCCCGTTCGGATCGCCTGGGAGTAGGGGCCGATTGCGGCCGGGGCCTTGTCCGTCGAGATCGGTGTGCGCAGCGCCATGGGCGCGCACACTAATCGCGGGCGGCGCGCTAGGCTTCGCCGTGGACCGTGCTAGGCGGGGAGGTAGCGGTGCCCTGCACCCGCAATCCGCTCTAGCGGGGCTGAATTCCCGGTTGAGGGGTTTGGCTCTCGGGGTCAGTACGCCGGACTGAGGCGTCGATGGCCGGGTCCCGCGCGGCGAGCGCTCGCGAACCAGGTCAGATCCGGGAGGAAGCAGCCTTAAGCGATACCGCTCGTGCGCCGCGGACCAGCCTGGCCGGAGCCGACGACTGGCGGGCACGCCCGGGAACCGATCTTCGAGGCTGGGTGCACGGTCCATATACGCTCACGCCGTGAGCTCCGCCGGGTACGAGCTGCGGGCGTCCGCCGCGACGCCGGACCTCGAGACCCTGCGCGCCGTGGAGCGGCGCGTGCTCTGGCTCGCCACGGCGATCGTGCACCACGCGAACCGCGTCCGCGAGACCCGCTCGGGCGTCAAGGTGGGAGGCCACCAGGCGTCGAGCGCCTCCATGGTCAGCCTCATGACCGCGCTCTGGTTCTCAGAGCTGCGCGCCGAGGACCGGGTCTCCGTCAAGCCGCACGCCTCGCCCGTGCTGCACGCGATCAACTACCTGCTCGGCCGCCTCGACGAGGACTATCTCGGCTCCCTGCGGGAGTTCGGCGGGCTGCAGAGCTACCCGAGCCGCACGAAGGATCCCGACCCCGTCGACTACTCGACGGGCTCCGTCGGGATCGGGGCCACGGCCCCGGTCTGGTCCGCGATCGCGCGCCGCTATCTCGACACCCACCGCCTCGAGGCGCCGCCGATGGGGCGCCAGATCGCGCTCGTGGGGGACGCCGAGCTCGACGAGGGCGCGATCTGGGAGGCCGTCGCCGATCCGTGGGTCGCGCACCTCGGCGAGGTCCTCTGGGTGGTGGACCTGAACCGCCAGTCGCTCGACCGCGTGGTGCCGGACATCGCCTTCGGGCGGCTCGCCGGGATGTTCGACGCCGCCGGCTGGCAGGTGATCACGGTCAAGTACGGCCGCCGCCTCGAGTCCCTGTTCGAGCGCGACGGCGGCGCCGAGCTGCGCGAGCGGATCGACTCCATGCCGAACGAGGAGTATCAGCGGCTGATGCGCGCTCCCGCCGCGGAGCTGCGCGAGCGCCTGCCGGAGGGCGCCGGCGCCGCGCTCGCGGGCCTCGTGGCCGAGCTCGCCGACGACGAGCTGCGCGCCGGCTTCCGCGACCTCGGCGGCCACGACCTCGGCAGGCTGATCGACGCCTACCGCGAGGCGGCGAGCGACCGGCCGACGGTGATCTTCGCCTACACGATCAAGGGCTGGTCGCTGCCGATCGAGGGGCACCCGGAGAACCACTCGGCGCTGCTCACGGTCGAGCAGTTCGAGGGGCTCGCGGAGCGGCTCGGAGCCGATGCCGCCGCGCCCTGGGCGACCTTCGACGCCGGGAGCCCGGAGGGCGAGCTGTGCGCCGCCGCCGCCACGGCGCTCGCCCGCGACGAGCCCGAGCCGCGCACTCCACCCGCCGTGCCGGGCGAGCTGTCGCGCAAGCACCGCGGCAGCGTCTCGACCCAGCAGGCGTTCGGACGCTTCTTCGTCGACCTCGTCCACGAGGCCCCCGAGGTGGCCGAGCGCGTGGTGACCGTCTCCCCCGACGTCGCCAGCTCGACGAACCTGGGCGGCTGGATCAACAAGTCCGGGATCTGGAACATGGGTGACCGGCGCGACTGGTTCGAGGACGATTCGCAGACGCTCGTGCGCTGGCACGAGACGACGGCCGGCCGCCACATCGAGCTCGGCATCGCGGAGACCAATCTCGTCGGGCTGCTCGGCGAGCTCGGCGCGACCTGGAGCCGCTACGGGCAGCCGCTGCTTCCGATCGGCACGATCTACGACCCGTTCGTCGGCCGCGCGCTCGAGCCGTGGTCCTTTGGGATCTACGCGGGCGGGCAGTCGATCCTCGTCGGCACCCCGTCGGGCGTGTCGCTCGCGCCGGAGGGAGGCGCCCACCAGTCGATCGTCACCCCCGCGATCGGGGTCGGGCAGCCGGGCTGCACCGCCTGGGAGCCCGCCTACGGGCGCGACCTCGAGTGGGCTCTGCTGCACGCGCTGTCGCGCCTCGGCCGTCCCGGCGGCGAGTCGGCCTATTTCCGCCTCTCGACCCGGCCGCTCGAGCAGCCCGAGCCGGGGCACGCCGAGCGCGAGCTCGTGCTCGCCGGCGGCTACCCGGTGCGGCGCGCGAGCGGCGCTCCTCGTCTCACGCTGGTGGGCATGGGCGCGGTGATGCCCGAGGTGATCGCCGCCGCGGACGAGCTCGGGGACGGCGTCGACGTGCTCTGCGTGACGAGCGCTGACCTGCTGTTCCGCGCCTTCCGCGCGCGCTCAGGCTTCGGCGAGCATCCGCTCGAGATCCTCGATGCCCTGCTGCCCGCGGACAGGGCGGCGCCGATGGTCACGGTGCTCGACGGGGATCCGAACACGCTCGTCTTCCTCGCGTCCGTGAACGCCGTGCCGGTCACCCCGCTCGGGGTCACCTCGTTCGGCCAGTCTGGCGACCTGCCCGACGTCTACGTGCACCACGAGATCGACACCGAGGCCGTGGTCGGCGCCGCGCTCGATCTGCTCTGATCGGCCGCTCCTCTGGCCACTAGCATGGTGCGACCGATGCTCTCTTTGTACCGCCGCCACCGCCCCCGCACCTTCGATTCGGTGGTGGGCCAGGAGGCGATCGTGCGGACGCTCCGCAACGCGATCGAGCTCGACAAGGTGCACCATGCCTACCTGTTCGTAGGTTCGCGCGGGACCGGCAAGACGTCAATGGCCAAGCTGCTCGCGTGCGCCCTCAACGCCGAGGGCGGCCCGCGCGCCGAGTTCGATCCGGAGAGCTCCGCGGCGCGGTCGATCATGGGCGGGACCTCGCTGGACGTTGTCGAGATGGACGCGGCCTCGAACAACTCGGTCGACGACATCCGCGAGCTGCGCGAGAACGTCGCCCTCGCCCCGATGACGGGTCACCGGCGCGTCTACATCCTCGACGAGGCCCACATGCTCACCCCGGCGGCCTGGAACGCCTTCCTGAAGACCCTCGAGGAGCCGCCCGCGCATGTCGTCTTCGTGCTCGCGACGACGGAGGCGCACAAGGTCCCGGCCACGATCGTGGACCGCTGTCACCGCTTCGACTTCGGGCGCCCCACGCTCGAGCAGATCGCGACCGTGCTCTCGCGCGTCGCGCGCGAGGAGGACATCGAGCTGCCCGATCCGGCGGTCGGGATGCTCGCGCGCGCCGCCACCGGCTCCTTCCGCGACGCGCTCGGCACGCTCGAGCAGCTCGTGACCTACGGCGGCCGCGAGGTGAAGGTCGAGGACGTGCTCGACATCCTCGGCGTCACCGACTCGGGGATCATCCTCGAGGCGGGCGATGCCCTCGCCGCGAGCGATCCGAGGGAGGCGCTGCTGATGGTGCAGCGGCTCGGCGAGGCGGGGCGCGACTACGAGCAGTTCATGAAGGACCTCACAGAGCACCTGCGCCACCTGTTCGTCGTGCAGACGCTCGGGGAGGTCCCCGACAGCTTCTCCGTCACGGCCGAGAACACCGACGCCCTCGCCGCGCAGGCCGAGCGCATCCAGCAGGGCCAGATCCTGAGGACGATCGAATACCTCGCCGTGGCGCTCGCAGCGGTCAAGGACGGCGCCGACCCGCGCATCCAGCTCGAGATCGCCCTGCTGAAGGCGACCCAGCCGCAGGCCGACATGTCGCTTCAGGCGCTCATGTTCCGCATCGAGCAGCTCGAGCGCAGGCTCGGCGGCGAGGCCGCGCAGGAGCCGGCCGCAGAGGCCCCTCCCGCCGCGGCTCCGGCCGCCCCGCCGGCGCCCCAGCCGCGCGCTTCGGCGGGCTCCGCGGCTGCCGTGGCCGTCAAGCAGGAGGAGGAGCCCGCGGCCCCCGAGCCCGTCGGCGCGGTCGAGCTCGAGCGCGTCAAGGCCCTCTGGCCCGCCGTCGCCGAGGCGGTCTCGGAGCAGAACGGCATGCTCGGCGCCGCGCTTGGCGCCGCCACGCCCGCCGGGCTCGACGGCGAGCGCCTGACCGTCGCCTTCCCGGCTGACGCGGCCTTCGTGAAGAAGAAGGCCGAGGCGAACCGCGACCTGGTCGCCGGGGCGGTGCGCGGGCTCACCGGCGCATCGGTGTCGCTCGCGTTCGAGCTGAGCGACGTGGCCCCCGCGTCCGGTCCGGCGCGGCTCGACCACGAGCAGCTGATCGACCGTCTCCGCGCCGAGTTCGGCGCGGAGGAGATCTTCGACGAACCCGAAGAGGAGAAGCCCTGATGGGTCAGCCGAACATGAACCAGATGATGAAGCAGGTCCAGAAGATGCAGGCCGACATGGTCAAGGCGCAGGAGGAGCTCGCCGCCGAGGTCGTGGAGGCCAGCGCCGGCGGCGGCATGGTCGTCGTGAAGATCAGCGGCGACCTCGAGCTCAAGGAGCTCAGGATCGACCCCGACGCCGTGGACCCCGAGGACGTCGACATGCTCCAGGACATGGTGCAGGCCGCGGTCAACGAGGCGATCCGCTCGGCGCAGGAGCTCGCCGCCTCGAAGATGAACGCCGCCACCGGCGGCCTCGGCGGGGCGGGCGGCCTCGGCGGCCTGGGGCTGCCCGGCTTCTGACGCCTTGTTCGCTGCGCCCGTCAACCGCCTGATCACCGAGCTCGCGCGCCTGCCCGGGATCGGGCAGCGCACCGCGCAGCGGCTCGCGTTCCACATCCTGAGCGCCTCGGAGGAGGAGGCGCTCGCGCTCGCTGACGCGATCCGCGAGGTCAAGGCGACGGTCGGGCAGTGCGAGATCTGCTTCAACCTCGCCACGGAGAGCACCTGCCGCATCTGCCAGGACGAGCGGCGCGAGGCGGCCACGATCTGCGTGGTCGAACAGCCGAGCGACGTGATCCCGGTGGAGCGCTCGGGCGAGTTCTCCGGCCGCTACCACGTGCTCGGCGGAGCGCTTTCGCCGATCGACGGCGTCGACCCGGAGGACCTCCACATCGCCGAGCTGCTCGAGCGCGCGGCGAACGGCTCGGGCGTGCGCGAGGTGGTGATCGCGACCAACGCGACGACCACCGGCGAGGCCACGGCGCTCTATCTGGCCGACGCCCTGCGCGAGCGCTCACCGGACATCGCCGTGACGCGGCTGGCGAGCGGCCTGCCCGTCGGCTCGGATCTCGAGTACGCCGACGAGATCACGCTCGGCCGCGCCCTTCGCGGCCGCCAGGCGGTTTAGCATGCGCGCATGGCTCGCCGCTGGCCCCGCGCGCTCCCGGTAGCGCTCGCCCTGTTCGGGCTGCCCGCGTCGGCGAGCGCGGCCGGCACGGTGGACGTCGACGTGTTCGGCATGAACTACAACGGCGACAACGGGGTGAACGTGATCACGCTCACCGACGCGCCGGCCGGGATGAACATCCGCGTGACCGTCAGCGAGCCGAACATCAGCGCGGTCGCGCCTTGCACCGACCTCGGCGATGCGGCGTTCTGCGACATCGGCAGCACGGACTCGGTTGACGTGTCGCTCGAAGGGGGCAACGACGTGGCGACCGTCAACGGCACGCTCGTCCGCTACACCCTCGACGGCGAGGAGGGCGAGGACACGCTCACCGGGTCGGACGCCACCGAGGGCGCCTTCTTCAGCGTCGGGGATTCGATCTTCGGCGGTCCGGACCGCGACACGCTGATCGGACGAGGCGGCGACGACAACCTTGACGGCGAAGGAGGCGGCGGGGACAGCGTCGACGGCGGAGCGGGCGACGACGCCTTCACGTTCTTCGAAGGGGACGGCACGGGCGACGTCATCCGCGGCGGCCCTGGCTTCGACATGCTGTTCGCGTCCTACTTCGGCCCCGATCCGGCGCCCGGCCTGAACGTCAACCTGGCGGCAGGCACGGTGACCGTGGTGGGCGCGACGGCCACGCTCCAGAGCATCGAGGACGCGGACGGCGACGACGGGCCCGACACCATGATCGGAACGGCCGGCCCGAACCAGCTCGACGGCGACGAGGGGAACGACGTCATCGACGGCGGCGCGGGGCCCGATCGCCTGTTCGGCGAGCTCGGCAACGACAGGCTCGAGGGCCGCGACGGGTTCTTCGACCAGCTCACAGGCGGCCTCGGGACCGACACCTGCGATGCGGATCAGCTCGACGTGCGCAGCGGCTGCGAGGCGGGCGCGCTCGTACAGCTCCCGCCCTTCGGCTCGGCGCCGACGCCCGACCGCACGGCGCCGGCGTGCGTCACTCAGGGTGTGCGAGCGCGCATGCGGGTGCGCGCGCTGCTGCGACGTGGTCTCGCGGTGCAGTTCACCTGTGACGAGCCGGGCCGGCTCGTGGCGCGCCTCGTGGGCACGCTGCGGCGGCTCGGTCGCCGGCCGCGCGCATCGCGAGCGGGCGACATCGAGCTTGCGTGGCGCAGCGCGGCGGTCGTGGCCTCGGAGCCGCTGTCCCTCCGGCTTCGAGTGGCCAAGGGCTTGCGCCGCGCCGTGCGACGCGGCGTGCGTCTGCGGGTCGAGCTGACCGCGACCGACGCTGCGGGCAACGAGAGCGTCGTCACGAGCCGGGTGAGGTTGCGCTGATGCCGCGCCGCGCCCGCCATGTGCTGCTGTTGTCGCTGATTGCCGTCCTGGCGCTGCCCGCGGCCGGTGCGAGCGCGGCCGGGATCATCACCCGCGAGAACCCCGGAGACCAGATCGACTACGAGGCCGTCGGTGCCGCAAACGTGGTCATCACGGACGCCCCTCAGGGCGCGGGGACCCTGGTCACGGTGGCCGAGGCCGGAATCTCGCTCGCCGTGGGCACGGACGAATGCACCGACCTCGGCAACCTCGTCACCTGCGCGTTCGCGTATCCGGACGAGGGCCGGATCGATCTGGCCGGCAGCGCCTTGGGCGACACGTTCGACGGCCGCGCGCTCACCCGGACCGTGATGAGCGCGATGGGGAACGACGGGAACGACGTCATCCGGGGCGGGAACACGGTTGCCGATCCGGAGGGGAACGATCTGGGCGACTCGCTGAACGGCGGCGAGGACGTCGACCAGATCTTCGGCGGCGACGGCAACGACTTCCTGACGGCGCTGAGGGACGGCGGAGAGCTCGGCGAAGGCGGGCCCGGCGATGACAACTTCATCAGCCTCGGCGGTGGGGCGACCGGCGACACGATGCGAGGCGGCCCGGGCTTCGACCAGATCTGGATGCGCGCGTCGCCGGGCATCCAGTCGTTCACGATCGACCTCGCCGCACAGACGGTCATCGATCAGGCGGGGCTCGACGCCCCCGACGTGATCGAGGGCTTCGAGGATGTCCGCACCGACGAGGGCAACGACATCCTGCTGGGGACGGCCGGCTTCGATGTCCTGCGCTCCGGTGATGGCAACGACCGG
This sequence comes from uncultured Thermoleophilaceae bacterium, assembly GCA_963808775.1. GTDB lineage: Bacteria > Actinomycetota > Thermoleophilia > Solirubrobacterales > Thermoleophilaceae > JACVRW01. Next base: position 75,300 of record CAWEGR010000002.1, on the reverse strand, counting down.
ATCGACGGCAGGCTCGGCGCGGACGTGGCGTTCGGCGAGGCGGGCGCCGACCGGCTCGAGGCCCGCGACGGCGTCGTCCGACCGGCTCACGGGCGGCGCGGACGCCGACACGTGCATCACGGACCAGCTCGACGAGACCTCCGACTGCGAGTCGGTCCAGAGCCTCACGGTGACCCCGCTCGGGGCGGTCTTCCCGGACGTCGACCCGCCGGGCTGCACGACCCCGGGCCTCGCGGCGCGGCCGCGCGCCCGGCGCCTCGCCCGCAGGGCGCTGAGCGTGCGGGTCGACTGCGACGAGCCGGGCAGCGTGACCATCCGCCTCCTCGCGAAGCTGACGCGGCTCGACGGCCGTGCCCGGCTGGCGGCGCGCGGCGACCTCGAGCTGGCCCGGGCGAGCGCCGCGCTCGGAGCGGGTGACGACGCCGCGCTGCGCCTGCGGGTCGGTCGCCGCCTGCGCGGCCTTCTGCGCCGCGGCGCGCGCCTGCGCGTGGAGCTGAAGGCCGTGGACAGCGCCGGCAATCGCGCCCGCCCGGTCGTGCAGCGCATGCGCCTGCGCTGAGCCGCGGACCGCCTTGCATTCGGCCTGGCACGGGAGGACGATGGCCGCATGGCCACACGCGTAGCGCGCGGCGCCTGCCCGCACGACTGTCCCGACACGTGCGCGATGCACACGACGGTCGAGGACGGGCGCGCGGTGGGGATCGCCGGGGACCCCGAGCACCCGATCACGGTCGGCTTCCTCTGCGGCAAGGTCTCGAACTACCTCGAGCGCGTCTACTCGGATGAGCGCCTGCTGCATCCGCTCGTGCGCACGGGCGCCAAGGGAGCCGGCGAGTTCCGGCGCGCGGACTGGGACGAGGCGCTCGAGCTCGTGGCCGCGGGTCTGCGGCGCGCGCAGGACGAGCACGGCGGCGAGTCGATCCTGCCGTACTCGTACATGGGCACGCAGGGGCTGATCCAGAGCAACACGATGAGCGCGCGCGTGATGAACGCGCTCGGCGCGACGGAGCTCGAGCGCACGATCTGCGCGACCGCCGGGATCGTCGGAACCGTCATGGCGCATGGCCTCTCGCCCGAGGTCGACCCCGAGGAGTGGCCGCTCGCCCGCTACGTGCTCGTCTGGGGCTGGAACCCGATGTCGACGGCGCCGCATCTCTGGCGCAAGCTGCTCGACGCCCGCAAGAACGGCGCGCGACTCGTGGTGGTGGACCCGTTCCGGAGCCGCACCGCGCGCGTGGCCGACGAGCACCTGCGCCCGCTGCCCGGGACCGACGCCGCGCTCGGCCTCGGCATGATGCGCGCGATCGTGGACGCGGGCCTCCAGGACGAGGAGTGGTGCCGCGCTCACGCCGAGGGCTATGACGAGCTGCTGGCGGCGCTCGAGGACTGGAGCGTCGAGCGAGCGGCCGAGATCAGCGGGGTCCCCGGCGAGGCGATCGAGCGCGTCGCGCGCGAGTTCGCGAGCACGCGGCCCGCGCTGCTGCGGTTGGGCGTGGGCGCGCAGCGCCACTCCGGCGCGCCCGCCGCGTATTCGACGCTCGCCTCGCTGCCCGCCCTGACCGGCGCGTGGCGCGACCGCGGCGGCGGCTGCTCCTACATCCCGACGGCCACGGCGAGGGTGGTCTCGAATCTGCAGCTCCAGGGTGAGGAGCTGAGGCCGGGCCCGGTCCGGAGCATCAACATGTCCCAGCTCGGCGACGCCCTCACCGACCCTGAGCTCGAGCCCCCGGTGAAGGCGTTCGTCTGCTGGAGCTCGAACCCCGCCGCGATCGCGCCCGATCAGGAGCGCGTGCTCGCCGGCCTGCGGCGCGAGGACCTGTTCACGGTCGTGCTCGAGCAGTTCATGACCGACACCGCCGCACACGCCGACGTGGTGCTCCCCTCGACCACGCAGCTCGAGCACCTCGACGTGGTCTTCTCCTGGGGACATCACTACCTGACCTGGAACGAGCCCGCGATCGAGCCGCGCGGCGAGGCGAAGCCCAACACCGAGGTGTTCCGCCTGCTCGCGGGGCGCCTCGGCCTCGAGGATCCGCTCTTCCGCGAGTCCGACGAGGAGCTCGCGGACAGCCTGCTCGCCGGCTTCGAGGAGGACGGCCTGCGGGAGCGCGGCTGGCAGAAGATCGAGCTCGGCCAGGGCCCGGCGCCGCACGCGGAGGGCGGCTTCGAGATGGAGGGCGGGCGCATGCGGCTGCGCGCCGAGTACGTGCCGCCCGCCGAGGTGGCGGACGCCGGCCCTCGCCGAGCGCTTCCCGCTCGCGCTCGTCACGCCCAAGACCCACCTGTTCCTCAACTCGACCTTCGCGAACCAGGCCCGCCAGCACTCGGCGCAGCCGGCGCCCGAGGTGGTCGTCAGCCCCGCGGACGCGCAGACGCGCGGGATCGAGGACGGCGCGCGCGTTCGGGTCTGGAACGAGCGCGGCGCGTTCGCCTGCGAGGCGCGGGTTTCGGACGACGCCCGGCCCGGCGTGCTCGTGGCGCCGATGGGCTGGTGGAACGCGGACTACGAGGGCGGCCGCAGCGCCCAGGCCACGACGCCGCAGCTGCTCACGGACCTCGGCAACGCGCCGACCTTCAACGACAACCGCGTCGAGCTCGAGCTCGCTCGCTAGCCCCGCAGCAGTCCGTAGTTGCGCTTCGCGACCAGGATGCGGCCGATGGCCTCGTCGAGCCGCGCGCGCTCGATGCGGCCGTCGCGCACGGCCCGGAGCACGGCCACGTAGGCCGCCTGCTGGTCGCCGGCCGGTCCCGAGATCCGGACCATGTCGGCCCCCGCCCGCACGGCCCGCACGGCGGCGTCCGGGACGCTCACGAGCGTGCTCACGGCGGGGTCGGAGAGGTCATCGGTGAGCGCGACGCCCTCGAAGCCGAGCTCGCGGCGGAGCAGCCCGGTCGCGGCGACGCGCGACAGCGAGGCGGGGACCGTGAAGTCGCTGAACGGATAGAGCGCGTGTCCGAGGGTCACCGCGGGCACGCCCGCGCGGATCGCCGCGCGGAAGGGGATCAGGTCCCGGTCCCGGAGCTGCGGCACGTCGAGGCCCACGCTCGCCGGCCCCGCATCCGTCGACTGATCGGCGCCGCCGATGCCGGGGAAGTGCTCGACCGAGCTGAACATGCGCGCTCGCCGGTATGCCCGCACCGTGGCCTGCGCGAACGCCGCCACCTCCTCCGGATCGTCCGAGTAGACCTCGGCGCCGAGCGGGCTGCCGGCCTCGAGCCCGACGTCCACGGAGGGCCCGAGCACCCCGGTGATGCCGAGCTCGCGCAGGGCGCGCCCCGAGTCGAGCGCCCCGGCCGCGGCCTCGCGTGCGGACGCGATGTCGGCGGGCGGAAGCGCCGGGGGCAGGCCGGCCAGCGTGTTGAGCTCGCCGCCCGGTTGGCTCGCGAGCACGAGCGGCGGGACCCGGCCCGAACGGCGCGCGACCCTCCTGATGCCGGCCGCGAGCGCGCCCGCCTGGGCCGGGTCGGTCGCGTTCGCCGGCGTCAGCTCGAAGCCGCCGATGTCGAGCCTGCGCAGCCGCCCGAACACCTCGGCGCTCGTGCTGCGTCCGGGGAAGCCGAACACGAAGAGCTGCGCGACCTTGCGCTCGACGGGCAGGCGCCGCGCCAGGTCGACCACGTTGCGCGGGACCGAGGGTCCCCGGGGCTCGTCCTCCCGGGCGGGAGCCGCCGGCGGAAGGATGCGCGCGAGGAAGGAGACGCGCGTGCGCGGCTCCGCCCGGCCCGCCTCCGGTACCGGGCCGCCCGTGGCCTCCTCCGTGTCGTGACCGGCTCCGACCACCACCCCGGTCACGAGCGCGGCCAGCCCCACCGCCGCGATCGCGGCGAGCGAGAGCAGCCTGCGCCGGTCGGCGTCGCTGGGCACGCCCGCAGGCTAGCCGCGTCTATCGTTCGCGCCCGATGGCAGAAACGGTCGTCATGAAGTTCGGCGGCACCTCGGTTGCCGACGCCGAGCGCATCACCCGCGCCGCGCGCCGGATCGTCGCGGCCAAGGAGGAGGGGCGCCACGCGGTGGCCGTGCTGTCCGCGCGCGGAAAGCACACCGACGAGCTGGTGGCGCTCGCGCACGAGGTCTCCCCGCGCCCGCATCCGCGCGAGATGGACATGCTGCTCTCGACCGGCGAGCGCGTGACCTGCGCGCTCGCGGCGATGGTGATCAACGACCTTGGCCACGAGGCGATCTCGCTGACGGGCTCGCAGGCGGGCATCGTGACCGACTCAGGCCACACGAAGGCGCGCATCATCGAGGTGAAGGCCAATCGCATCCGCGAGGCGCTCGAGGAGGGCAAGATCGTCCTCGTCGCAGGCTTCCAGGGCGTGTCCCAGCGGTCGCTCGACGTGACGACGCTCGGGCGCGGCGGCTCGGACACCACCGCCGTGGCCCTCGCCGCCGCGCTCGGCGCCGAGGTCTGCGAGATCTACACGGACGTGGCCGGTGTCTTCAGCGCCGACCCCCGCATCGTGCCCGACGCCCGCAAGCTGCCCGTGCTGACCTTCGAGGAGATGCTCGAGATGTCCGCCAGCGGCGCGGGCGTGCTGCAGCTGCGCTCGGTCGAGTACGCGCGCAACCACGGAATCACGATCCACTGCCGATCGAGTTTCGACGACGGACCCGGAACGGTGATCCAGGACGAGGAGCACACGATGGAACGACCGCTTGTGACCGCCGTGACCCACTCGACCGCGGAGGCGCGCGTGACCCTCACCGGGCTGCCCGACGTTCCCGGGATCGCGGGCAGGGTGCTGACCGCGCTCGCCGACGCGAACATCAACGTGGACATGATCATCCAGAACGAGCCCGAGTCGGAGGGGCATCGCGCGGACATGTCGTTCACGGTCCCGCGCGACGATCTCGACACCGCGCGCGGCACGCTCGAGGCGCTCAAGGACGAGCTCGGCTTCGGCGGCATCGCCACGGACCCGCGCATGGGGAAGGTGTCCGTGGTCGGCGCCGGAATGAAGAGCCATCCCGGCGTGGCCGCGAAGACGTTCACCGTGCTCGGCGAGGCCGGGCTCAACATCGAGATGATCTCCACCTCGCCCATCAAGATCTCGTGCGTGGTGCGCGAGGAGCACGTCGAGACGGCGGTCAAGCAGCTTCACACCGCGTTCGGCCTCGGCTCCGACGCCGTGCTGCCCGAGGACGTCGCCGGCATCCACCGCCCGAAGGTCGGCCTGATGCGCGTAGCGGTCGTGGGAGCCACCGGCGCCGTCGGGCAGACCATGCTCGAGGTGCTCCGCGAGCGCTCGTTCCCGGCCGACGAGGTGGTGCCGTTCGCCTCCGAGCGCTCCGCCGGCCGCGCGCTCGACTGGAACGGCGCGCAGCTCACGGTCGCGGCACTCGCCGACGACACGATCCAGGGCTTCGACATCGCGCTGTTCTCGGCCGGCTCGGGCGTCAGCGCCGAGTGGGCCCCGCGCTTTGCGGACGCGGGCGCGGTCGTGGTCGACAACTCGTCGCAGTGGCGCATGCACGACGACGTCCCGCTCGTGGTCTCGGAGGTCAACCCGGATGCCCTCGAGGGCCACAACGGCATCGTCGCCAACCCGAACTGCACGACCATGCAGACGGTGGTCGCGCTCGGCCCGATCCTCCGCCACGCGGGCATCGAGCGCGTGGTCATGTCGAGCTATCAGGCGGTCTCCGGGACCGGCCAGAAGGCGATCGACGAGCTGCACGCGCAGGCCACCGCGCTGATCCGGAACGAGCAGCTGCCGGCGCCGTCGATCTACCCGCACCAGATCGCGTTCAACGTGCTGCCGCAGGTCGAGACGTTCAAGGACGGCGACGACTACACGACCGAGGAGCGCAAGTGCATGGCGGAGACGCGCAAGATCCTCGGCAGCGACGAGGTGGCGGTGTCCGCGACCTGCGTGCGGGTGCCGGTCTTCACCGGCCACTCCGTCTCCGCGAACGTGCAGACGCGCGACGAGCTCAGTCCCGAGGCGTGCCGCGAGCTGCTGGCGGGCGCGCCCGGCGTGACGGTGATCGACGACCCGGCGAACGCGCTCTACCCGACCGCCCTCGACGCCGCGGGGCGCGACGACGTGCTGGTCGGCCGGATCCGGCGCGACCCGTCGCACGAGCGCTGCCTCAACCTCTGGATCGTGGGCAACAACCTGCGCAAGGGGGCGGCCACGAACGCCGTGCAGGTGGCCGAGCTGCTGAACGTCCGCGGCCTGCTTCGCGGCCGCTCGCCGGTCAGCTCCTGACCGGGCGTCGCTCCTCGTCGACGGCGACCGGCTCCTGCCGGGTCAGGCTGATCAGCTCGCGCCGCGAGCGGATGCCGAGCTTGCGGTAGATGTTGCGCGCGTGGGTGCGCACGGTCTCGATTCCGATCGAGAGCCGCAGCGCGATCTGCGAGTTGGTCGCGCCCTCCTGCAGCAGCGTCAGCACCTCGGCCTCGCGGGGCGTGAGCAGGTCGGCGCCCTGAACGGCGAGGCTCTCGACGGTTCCCGCGGCGGCGGCAGAGCGCGGCAGCACGTGCATCCCGCGCGAGGCGAGGTGGATGGCGTTGACGATGTCGCGGCCCTCCGTCTCCTTGGACAGGCAGGCGGTCGCCCCGAGCGACAGCATCTGGTTGCACTCGGCGGCCGTGGGCCGGTTGGCGAGCACGGCGAGGCGCGTCTCGGGATAGGCCTGGTGCAGCTCGTAGACGCGCGCGGGGGTGCGCAGGGAGCCGAAGTTCAGGAGCACCACGTCGGGGTCGTGGCGCTCGATCGCGGTCTCGAGACCCTCGATCGGCACGTCCGCCTCGACCAGCTCGAGATTCTGGTCCTCGCCGATCAGGGCGGCGAGACCGATGCTGACGAGATCCTCGAACTTCGACGAGACGACCGTGGGCACGGTGAGATCCTACGCCCGTTCGGGGGAGAAGGGGGGAGTGGGCATCCCCCGAGGGGTACCCCGAAACGTACTCCGAGAATCACATGCCAGGGGTGGCGAGATTCGCGCGGCGGTCGGGCATCATCCCCACTGAACTTGTGTCGGGACGGAACGGGGTAGTAGCGGGACCCGACGGAGTGAGACCGACCGCCGCGGAGGCCGCCCGGGAGGCGGCCTCCCGGTAGGTCTCAGCGGCGCTTCTTCCTCAGCCTCGGCGTGACCCGCTTCGCGACGGTCCGTGAGTTCCCGGCGGGGTCCTCGACGGTTGCGGTGAGGCGCAGGGCGAGCCGGCCGTTCCGCCGCAGGAGGCGGCGCAGCGGCCGGGGCAGGCGGAGCCTCACGCGCTCGGCGGCTCCGGCTTCGACGTCGAGGGCGCGGCGGGCGAGCCGCACGCGCTTTCGCCGCGGCCCGATCTTGACCTTGCGGGCGGTGGCGCCGCGCAGGCTGCCGGTGACCGCGAAGGCGTTCCGGTTGCGCACGCGGACCGTGACCGGTCCGCGCGCCGGGATACGCCTGGCGGCGAGGCTCGAGCGAGACCAGGGTGGACGGAGCCGAACGCCGGCGGCTGCACGGACATGCTCGCCGTCGCGACCTGTGACGCCCCGCTCGCATCCGCACCTCGGTAACGGAAGCTGTCGGAGCCCGTGCGAGCAGCGCCTTCGTGCCCTGAACCATATGTCCCCGCGATCGGGCCCGCCCCCGCGGCCGGGGTACGCGCGCTGGACGAGGTGGCGAGCCTCCCCTTCTCGCGGGATACTCGCGTGTGGCCTCGTCGCAGGAGCGACGGCACATCCACCTAAGGAGGAGAGATGGTCCTGTCCACGGTGAGAATCGAGGATTTTGAGCGCTTCTGGAGCGCCTTCTCGACGAAGGGCGCCGACAAGCGAAGTGAGCATGGGTCCAAGGGCGCGCACGTCTTTCGCGATCCCAATGAGGACGACCGGATCTGGGTGGTCTTCGACATGGACGAGGACGGCTATAACGACCTGCTCTCCGACCCTGAGATGCCGCCGATCTTCCAGGAGGCGGGACTCAAGGGAATGCCTCAGTCAGCGCCGCTGGCCCGCGAGCACGACGTCTAGACGTACCTCGGACGCAGGCTAAGCCGCGGCGAGCTCGGCGACCTTGCGCTGCACGTCCTTCGTCGAGACGACGTGCTTGCCCATGCCGAGCTCCTTCGGCTCGAGGCCGAGCGCCAGGCCGACCGCCTGCGGGAGGTGGAGCACCGGGATGCCGAGGTCGCGCTCGACGAAGCTCGCAGCGGCGGGCTGCTGCAGGTCGAGGTTCAGGTGGCAGAGCGGGCAGGGCGTGACGAGCGCGTCCGCGCCGGCGTCGATCGCGTCGGCGAGGTGGCGTCCCGCCTGGCGCAGCGAGGTGGTGCGGTTCATCGTGATGACCGGGAAGCCGCAGCACTTGCGGGCGCCCGCGTAGTCCACGGCCTCGCCGCCGAGCGCCTCGATCACCATGCCGAGGTAGCGGTCGCGCTCGGGGTACTCGTCGAAGTTGAGCCGCTTCGAGGGCCGCACGACGTAGCAGCCGTAGAAGGGCGCCAGCCGCAGCCCCTCGAGCGGGCGCTTGACGCGCGAGCGCAGCTCGTCGAGCCCGATCTCCTCGACGAGGATCCAGAGGAAGTTCTTGTTCCACCAGCCGTCACCCGAGCGGTACGAGAGACCCTCGGGCTCGAGGTGCTCGTTCACCGTCGCCCGGTAGTCGCCGGCCGCGTCCAGGCGCTGCTGGCACTCGGACTGCGCTCCCTGGCAGGTCGAGCAGATGTTCATCATGCCGACGGCGTCCGAGACGTCCTGCGCCATGGCGAACGTGCGCGCGTTGAGCGTGTCCACGAGCTCCTGGTTGTGCTCGGCGATCACGCCGGCCCCGCAGCAGTTCGCGCGGTCGAGCTCGACCAGCTCGAGGTCGAGCAGGGGCGCGATCTTCTCGACCGAGCCGTGCAGCTCGGGGGTGAAGCCGCGGGACACGCAGCCGGGCCAGTACGCCAGCTTCATGCTTCGTCAGCCTCCTCGGCGAACGCGCCGATCTCCTCGCCGGCCATCTCGCCGATGATGTACAGGTTGAGCTCGAGGCGCTCGTCCTTCGACTCGATCTCCTTGACGATCCGCCGCACCTGTTTCTGGTCCGGCAGCTTCGGGTGAATGAGCGCCTTCGTCGGCTTGACCTTGCCTGACTTCAGGCCGCCGATGATGGTCGGCAGGTTCTGTGTCAGCTGCTTGGCGCCGCTCGGCCGCAGCTGGCCCTTGACGAGCGACCCGTCGCCGAAGGAGCGCGGCAACAGCTGCGCCTCGTGCAGCGTGCCCCACTTCTCGATGATGTTGACGAACGCCTTCTCGTGGCCGTAGCCGTTGTTCTCGTCCTTGATCTCGAAGTCGTTCGTGGCGCGGCGGCGCAGGCGCATGATCTGGTCCATCGGCGCCACGTCCTTGGGGCAGACCTCGACGCAGGCGAAGCAGTGGGTGCAGTCGTAGATCCCGTGCGGGTCCTCGGCGAGGTCGCGCAGGCGCGACTCCTGCTCGCCGTCGCGCGGGTCGCCCACGAAGCGGTAGGCCTTGGCGAGCGCCGCGGGGCCGATGAACTCCGGGTCGACCTCCATCGACAGGCACGAGGACACGCAGACGCCGCAGTGGATGCAGGCCATCGCCTGCGTCACGTCGAGCATCGCCTCGGCCGGCACGATGTACTCCTGGTTCTCGGGCGGCTCCTCCGCCGGAAGCAGCCAGGGCACCACGCGGCGGACCTTCTTCCAGTGGACCGCCTCCATGTCCGTGATCAGGTCCTTCAGCACGGGCATGTTGCCCATCGGCTCGACCGTGATCGCGCCGTCGCGCGCGCGATCGGCGGCCTCGCCGATGCGCGTGTTGCAGGCGAGCGCGGAGCGTCCGTTGATCTTCACGCCGCAGGAGCCGCAGATGGCGGCGCGACACGAGCAGCGGATGCCGATCGAGGCGTCCTCGCGGTCCTTGATCTGCAGGATCGCGTCGAGCACCGAGCGCTCCGGCGGCAGCTCCGCCTGGAAGTCCTGCCAGTACGCGGGCTCCGCGGACTCGGGATCGAAGCGGCGGATCTTGAGGGTGTAGTCGGCCATCAGTAGGTGCGCTCCTGAGGCTCCCACTGGGTCATGGTTACCTCCGAGTAGGAGATGTCGGGCTCGGCCCCGTTGCGCGCGACGTTGATGTGCTTGAGCCACTCCTCGTCCTTGCGCTCCGGAAAGTCCGTGCGGTACTGGGCGCCGCGGCTCTCCCTGCGCTCGATCGCCGAGACCACGATCGTCTCGGCGTTGTCGAGCATGAACTGGAGCTCGAGGGCGCCGAGCACGTCCTGGTTGAAGACGGAGCCCTTGTCGTCGACGGCCACGTTCTCGGCCTCCTCCATGAGCCGCCTCACGGTCTCGAGCGCCTCGGCGAGGCCGGCCTCGTCGCGGAAGACGGCCACGTGCTTGTCCATCACCTCGCCGAGCTCCGCCTTGATCTCGGAGACGCGGCGGCCCGTCGGCTCGCGGCGCACGATCGCGTCGATCATCGCCGCCTCGTCGTCGAGCGCGGCCCGCGACGGGGACGGCATCGGCGTGCCGTGAACCGCCTTCGCCGCGTGCTCACCCGAGCGGCGGCCGAAGACGAGCGTGTCGAGGAGCGAGTTCGCGCCGAGGCGGTTGCCGCCGTGCACGGAGACGCAGGCCACCTCGCCCGCGGCGTACAGGCCGGGGATCGGCGTGCGCCCGTGGATGTCGGTCTTGACCCCGCCCATGACGTAGTGGTTGCCCGGCTTGATGTGGATGGGCTCGCGCGTGATGTCGACGCCCGCGAAGTCGCGGCCGACGTTGACGATCTCGCGCAGCGCCTCGTGGATGCGCTTGCGCGGCACGACGGTGATGTCGAGCGCCACCGTCCCGTCGGGAAATCCGCGGCCCTCGTCGATCTCGGTCTGCTCGGCGCGCGAGACCACGTCGCGCGAGGCGAGCTCCATCTTGTTCGGCGCGTACTTCTCCATGAAGCGCTCGCCCTGGGCGTTGTAGAGATGCGCCCCCTCGCCGCGCGCTCCCTCGGTGATCAGCAGGCCGAGCCCGGCGAGCGTCGTCGGGTGGTACTGGATCATCTCCATGTCCATCAGCGGCGCGCCGATCCGGTATGCCATTGCGATCCCGTCCCCGGTGCAGATGAGCGCATTCGTGGTCGGGTTGTAGATCTGTCCGTTGCCGCCGCTCGCGAGGATCACGGCCTTGGCCGCGAACAGCTCCATCGAGCCGTCGCGGATGTTGCGAGTCACGGCGCCGGCGATGCGGCCGTCGTCGTCCTGGACGAGCGCCGTGGTGAACCACTCCTCGTAGCGGTACACCTCCTCGAACTTCATGAGCTGCTCGTAGAGCACGTGCAGGATCGCCTGGCCCGTGATGTCCGCGACGTAGTAGGTGCGGGCGGCGCTGGCTCCGCCGAAGGCGCGCTTGCCGAGCCGGCCCTGGTCGTTGCGGTGGAAGGTCACGCCGAGGTGCTCGAGGGTGAGGAGCTCCTCGGGCGCCTCACGGCACATGATCTCGATCGCGTCCTGGTCGCCCAGGTAGTCCGAGCCCTTGACGGTGTCGAACGCGTGCGACTCCCAGGAGTCCTCGGGGTCGAGCGACGCGTTGATCCCGCCCTGGGCGGCGTTCGAGTGCGAGCGCACCGGGTGGACCTTCGAGATGATCCCGACGGATGCGCCGAGGTCGGCCGCCGCGAGGGCCGCGCGCTGGCCGGCGAGACCGGCTCCGATGACGAGGACGTCGTGCTCAGGCATGTGAGGCCGGCGCGATTCTATGGAAGTCGCCGCGGGACCCCGCCATCGCGCTCAGGCAGGGGCGGCGCCGCGCAGCGCGCGGCGCACGGCGTCGATCGTCACGACCCCGCGCAGGACGCCCTCCGAGTCGACCGCCATCACCGCTCCGAGACGCCCGAGCGACTCGCGCGCGAGCAGCGACTCGAGGCTGTCCTCGACCTGCGCGCGCATCCCGCTCGAGCCGTCGTCGCGCGCCATCAGCGTTCCGACCTGCCGCGTGGAGCGCTCGCCGGGAGGCACGCTGGCGAGCGCCTCGTGCGAGACGACGCCCACCAGCCGGCCGTAGGGGTCGACGACCGGGAACCAGGGCCAGCGGTAGCGGAGGAAGAAGTCGGTCTCCGCCTCCTCCGCCGTGAGCGACTCGGGGATCGCGACGGGCTCGGCGTCCATCACGTCGGAGACGCGGATGTCGCCGATCCGGTCGGAGAGGTTCGCCTGGGCGACCGCCGAGCCCGCCGCCTGCGCCAGGAAGAAGCCGATGAAGGCGAGCCAGATGCCCGTAAAGACGTAGTCCGAGCCCCCGAGCAGCAGCAGCGCGCCCACGCCGATGAGCCCATAGCCCACGATGCGGCCGAGCACGCCCGCGAAGCGGGTCGCCTTGTTGCGGTCGCCGCTGATCTTCCATGCGATGGCGCGCGCGATCCGCCCGCCGTCGAGCGGGAAGCCCGGGATCAGGTTGAAGATCAGCACGAGCACGTTGATCGAGAGCAGGTAGCCGAGCACGGCATTTGTGGCGCCGAACGCCGTGTCGTCGAAGCGGGCGTTGTCGAGCACCTCCGAGGTGCTCGATAGCGCGGAGCCGAGACCCAGGCAGGCGAGCGCGATCAGGAGCGTCACGAGCGGCCCGGCCGCGGCGACGCGGAACTCCTCGCCCGGGGAGGTGCTGTCGCGCCCAAGCTTGGCGACCCCGCCGAACAGCCACAGGTCGATGCCCTCGATCGGGATCCCGTTACGGAGCGCGACCCACGCGTGCCCGAACTCGTGCAGCAGGATCGAGAGGAAGAAGAGCGCGGCGCTGACCGCGGCGAGCAGGAAGGCGTTGGAGCCGGGCGCGACGTCCTCGTAGTAGCCCGACAGCATCCAGATGATCAGAAACAGCGCGAAGAACCAGCTGATGTCCACGCCTATCCGGATCCCGAATATGCGCGCGAGCTGGATGGATCCGCCGCCGAACATCTTCCACCAAGTCTAGGGTTCGGCCCGTTGCCCGGGCTCGACTTGGAGGTCGAGCCCGGCCGGATCACGGGCCTGCTCGGCCCGAGCTGCCTCAACTGTTGCTGTGTGGCCTGTTCGTGCCCCGCGACCAGATGGCGCCGCTGCTCGAGGCGATCTCGTACGCGCTCCCCCTCACGTACGCCTACGACGCCCTCGACCGGGTCGCGAGCGACGGCTCGCTCGGCGCCGCGGGCTGGGCCGACGTGGCGGTCGTGGTGGCGGTGACAGTGCTCCCGCTGGTGCTCGGAGCGCTCACGCTCAGGCGTCGCACGCCCTGATTCATAGACTCGCCCGCTCAGCACCGAGATCCGAAACCTGAAAGGGGCCGTCTTGGCTCACGCAGTCACCTTCATCCCGGGCGATGGCACGGGGCCCGAGCTCGCCGAGGCAACCCAGCGCGTGCTCGAGGCCACCGGCACCGAGTTCGACTGGGATTTCCAGGACGCAGGAGTGGACGTCTACGAGGCCGAGGGCAACCCGCTGCCGGAGCGCACGCTCGCGTCGATCCGCGAGCGCGGCGTGGCGATCAAGGGCCCGACCACCACGCCCGTCGGCTCCGGATTTCGCTCGATCAACGTCGCGCTCCGCAAGGAGTTCGACCTCTACGCCTGCATCCGCCCGTGCAAGGCCTACGAGGGCGTGCGCACGCGCTTCCCGGAGACGGACATCGTGATCGTGCGCGAGAACACGGAGGACCTCTACGCGGGCATCGAGTTCGAGAAGGGCTCGCCCGAGGTCGAGAAGCTGCGCTCCTTCCTCGCCGACGAGCTCGACTCGCCCACGCGCGAGGAGTCGGGCATCTCGATCAAGCCGATCTCGGTGGCCGGCTCCGACCGCATCGTCGAGGCGGCCTTCAGGTACGCGGAGGAGAACGGCCGGCGCAAGGTCACGGCCGCGCACAAGGCCAACATCATGAAGTTCTCGGACGGGCTGTTCCTCGAGGTGGCGCGCCAGGTGGCCGAGCGCCATCCGGACATCGAGTTCGAGGACCGCATCATCGACAACCTCTGCAACCAGCTCGTCTCGCGGCCCGAGGAGTACGACGTGATCGTGCTGCCGAACCTCTACGGCGACATCGTGTCGGACCTCGGCGCCGGGATGATCGGCGGGCTCGGCCTCGCCCCGGGCGCGAACATCGGCACCACCGGAGCGATCTTCGAGGCCACCCACGGCTCCGCGCCCAAGTACAAGGGCCAGAACAGGGTTAACCCGACCGCGCTGATGCTCTCGGGCGTGCTGATGCTGAAGCACCTGGGCGAGAGCGAGGCCTCCGAGCGCATGGAGCGCGGCATCGCCGAGGTGATCCGCAAGGGCGAGAAGGTCACCTACGACCTGAAGCCGACGCGTGACGACCCCACCGCCGTGGGTACCTCACAGTTCGCAGACGCCGTTATCGAGGAGATGAACCGCTAGATGGCAACCGTCACAGTCACGGGCGCGGCCGGCCAGATCGGCTACGCGCTCCTGTTCCGCATCGCGTCCGGGCAGATGCTCGGGCCCGACGAGAAGATCGACCTGCGCCTGCTCGAGATCCCGCAGGCCGTCAAGGCCGCCGAGGGCACGGCGCTCGAGCTGCAGGACTGCGCGTTCCCGCTGCTCGCCTCGACGGAGATCTTCGACGATCCCGTCAGGGCCTTCGACGGCGTGAACGTGGCCATGCTCGTGGGTGCGCGCCCGCGCACGAAGGGCATGGAGCGCGCCGACCTGCTCGAGGCGAACGGCCAGATCTTCAAGCCGCAGGGCGAGGCCCTGAACTCGGGCGCCGCCGGCGACGTGCGCATCCTCGTGGTCGGCAACCCGGCGAACACGAACGCGCTGATCGCGCTCTCGCACGCGCCCGACATCCCGCGCGAGCGCTTCACCGCCATGACGCGCCTCGACGAGAACCGCGCGGTGGCGCAGCTCGCCGGGAAGGTCGGGGTGGGCGTCGAGGACGTCCAGGACCTCGTCGTCTGGGGCAACCACTCGCCGACGATGTTCCCCGACCTCTTCAACGCGACGGTGAACGGCGAGCGGGCCGCCGACAGGGTCGACATGGACTGGTACGAGAACGAGTACATCCCGCGCGTGGGCAAGCGCGGCGCCGAGATCATCGAGGCGCGCGGCGCGTCGTCGGCCGCGAGCGCGGCCAACGCGGCGATCGACCACGTGCGCGACTGGGTCCTCGGCGCCGACGGCCTGCGCTCGATGGCGATCCCCTCAGACGGCTCCTACGGCGTCGAGGAGGGCATCGTGTCGAGCTTCCCGGTGCGCTGCACGGGTGGCTCCTACGCGATCGACGCAGGGCCTCGAGATCGGCGACTTCGCGCGCTCGAAGATCGACGCGACCGTCGACGAGCTGAAGGGCGAGCGCGACGCGGTGAGGGAGCTCGGGCTCGTGAGCTGAGAGGCGCCGGCGCGGCGGGCTACGCCGGGTGCCAGCCCTTGTCCCGCTTCACGACCTGGCCCTCGGACTCGAGGGTCGGCATGACGCGGTAGAGGTAGTTCGCCTGGATCCCCATCGCGTCGGCGAGGTCCGGGATCGTGATGCCCGGGCGCGCGCGGACGAGCTCGAGAGCCTGCTTCGCGCGCGTGCCGCTGCCACGGGGGCGTCCGCGGCCGGCCGGTGCCCGTGCCCGTGCGGCGGGCGCGGCGACGCGGGGCGGAGGTCGTGCCGACTCCGGACAGGGCCGCCGCGGCCTTCTCGAGCCGGTGGTACTCGTCGACCAGCGGGCGCAGCTCGCGCAGCCGTGCGTCTATTTCCTTGCGCTTCTCATCCAGGAAGTCAGCCATCGTGGAATAACCGTAACAGTTACTCCACCAGTGACTTGAGACGCTGCAAGGAGCCCTCCAGCTCCTTTTCCGTGACCTTGAACACCGCCTTGCCGGCCACCCGTCCGAGCGGTCCTCCCGGCAGGTCGTACTCGTTCTTGTAGGAAAAGCGCGTGCCCGCCCCATTCTCGGCAAAGTCGTACACCACACGGGCATGCGTGGCGACCGGGCCGCGGCCCTCCCACACGACTCGCCTGCACGGATCGTTCTCGACAACGGTCCAGTGCACACGAAACTTTCGGCCCGCCAGTTTCAGGCACTGAGTCAGCTTCGATCCCTTGCGCAGGGTGCCCTTCGGCGCGTCCTCGAGGTGATGGTGGATCGTCACCCAGTCGCCGAGCCGCTCCGGGTCCATCACCACGTCGTAGAGCTTCCGCGGCGGGGCGGCCACGTCGACCGTGCGCTCGACCTTCACCGCGCGCCCAGCTCCTCGGTGCGCTCCCACTCTGCGAGCGCGTGCTCGACGGCACGGTCGAAGCCGCGCGGGCGCAGGCCGTACAGGCGCGGCGCCTCGCCGGGGTCGGCGGGGAGGATGTCGGACTCGAGGCTCTCCATCAAAGGACGTACGAGCTCGAGCGGCTGACCGGTCACGCCGGCGACCACCGCGCTCGCCGGAGGCGTCAGCGAGACGCCGAGGCCCACGGGCATGCGGCCGACTCCCATCGCCTCCGCGATCCGCTCGATCATCTCGCCGTAGGTCATCACGTCGGGACCGCACACGTCCAGGGCCCGCCCGGCGGCCGCGGGCGTGTTTGGGGTACGAGCGAGGAACTCGATCACGTCGCGCTCGTCGATCGGCTGGGTGCGGTTCGCGCGCCAGCGCGGGAGCGGCAGCACGCGCAGGCGCTCGACGAGCCGCACGAGCACGCGGAAGGACGAGGAGCCCGCCCCGATCACGATCGACGCTCGCAGCGCCGTCGACCGCGGCACCGCCGCCATCAGGATCTCCTCGACCTCGAGCCGTGAGCCCAGGTGCTCGGAGTGGGGGCCGGCCGGGGCCATGCCGCCGAGATAGACGATCCGCTCGACGCCGGCGGCCGCCGCGGCCGCGGCGAAGCGCTCCGCCGCGTGGCGGTCACGCGCGGCGAAGCCGGAGTCCACGCCGGCCGCGGGCTCCATCGAGTGGACGAGGTAGTAGGCGGTCTCGATGCCCTCGAGCGCGCCGGCGAGCCCGTCGCCGGTCAGCAGGTCCGCGCGCACGGCGTCCACGCCGGAGGTGGCCTCGACGCGCTCCGGGCGCCGCGCCAGGGCACGCAGCGGCCGGCCCTCCGCGGCCAGGCGGCGCAGCAGGCGGGAGCCCACATATCCGCTCGCTCCGGTGATCAGCTCCATGGGTCCATCGCAATGCCCAAACTTCGCCCCCCTGAAAAACGCGCTCCTAGCGGGGCCCCTCCGGACGACCCTGCAACGTGCGGCAAACGGCGGCTGGATTCCGCCGCCGTCCTGTTGCAGCATGGCGGACGTGCCCAAGGGAAAGCCCGCCCGCTGCGAGGACTGCTACTTCCATCAGAACCAACTCTGCGCGCTGAACCTCGGGCGCCCCTGCACGACGTTCCGGCCCGCCGAGCGCGGTCTCGCTCCCGAGCGGCAGCTCGCATTCGTCTTCAGATCCGAGCGCACCAGCGCGACATACGCGTTTCCCCAGCCGAACGCCTGAGCACGTAGAGTCGCTACATGCGGCTCACGATCCTGGGCAAGTCGCCCTCCTGGCAGGACGCCGGCGGCGCGTGCTCTGGCTACCTCATCGAGGACAACGGCACTGCCCTGCTGATGGACTGCGGCAACGGCGTGATGGCGAAGCTGCGCGAGCGGATGGACTACATCGACCTCGACGCGGTCGTCATCTCGCACCTGCACGCCGATCACTTCCTCGATCTCGTCCCGTACTCCTACGCGCTGACCTACGCGCCTCGCCAGCAGCCGGTCCCGGTTGATCGCTGGCCGGGCACCGATCACCCGGCGCGACCTGACCTGCACGTGCCGCCGGGCGCGCGCGACACGTTCCGCCGCGTGGCGGGGGCCTGGGGTCCCGAGGAGCTGATCGAGAACGCCTTCCACCTGCGCGAGTACAGCCAGGAGGACCAGCCCGAGGTCGGGCCGCTGCGGCTGCGCTTCCAGGAGGTGCCGCACTTCTGCGAGACGTTCGCGATCGCGATCGAGCGCGCGGACGGCACCGGCGGCCGGATCGTCTACGGGGCCGACTCGAGCCCCACGGACGCGCTCAACGGCTTCGCGCGCGACGCCGACCTGATGCTCGTGGAGGCCACGCTGCCGCGGCCGGAGCGCACCGGCATGCGCGGGCACCTGACGCCGGGCGAGGCGGGCGAGCTGGCGCGCGATGCCGGCGCCAAGCGGCTCGTGCTCACCCACATCTCGGACGAGCTCGACTGGAAGTGGGCGAAGGAGGAGGCGGAGGGAACCTTCGGCGGACCGGTCGAGGTGGCCGAGGAGGGAAGGGTCTACGACCTTTGAGGCTGCCGGCGCGGGCCCGCAGAGCGCTCGACTCGATCTGCGACACCTTTGCGCCGGGAGGCGAGGGCCTGCCGTCGGCCACCGAGCTGGGCGTGCCGGACCGGCTGCTCGGCCTCGTGGACCGCAACCCGCGCGCGTCTGAGCGCCGCCAGGTCGGGCAGCTCCTCGGGCTCTGGGACACGCACCTCCTGACCGCGATCGCCGGCGGCGGGGTCAATCGCTTCTCGTCGCTCTCGCAGGCCGAGCGCGAGCGGGTGCTCCTGTCCTGGGCCGACAGCCGCGTGCCGCAGCGGCGCGCGGCCTTCCAGGCGCTCCGCAAGGGCTCCCTGCTCGCCTACTACGGCACGGACGGCGGCAACCCCGTGCTCGAGTCGATGGGCTATCCCGGCCCGCTCGGGCCGCCGGTGGACCCGCCGCCGCCCGGTATCGAGCCGCTCGCGGTCGACGCCGACACGGAGCTCGAATGCGACGTCGCGATCGTCGGCTCGGGCGCCGGAGGCGGAACGGCCGCGGCGGTGCTCGCCGAGGCGGGCCTCGACGTCGTGGTGATCGAGGCCGGCGGCCACTACACGGAGAGGGACTTCCACGGCGACGAGCTCTCCGGCTTCGAGCGGCTCTACCTGAACGCCGGCGGGATGACCTCGCACGACGGCAGCATCGGCCTGCTCGCCGGCATCCTGCCTCGGCGGCGGCACCGTCGTGAACTACACGTTCTCGTTCCGGACGCCCGAGCACGTGCGCCGCGAGTGGGCGTCGATGGGCGTGACCGGCGTCGGCGGCGAGGAGTTCGACGAGGCCACCGAGGCGGTCTGGGAGCGCATCTCGGTCAACGAGGAGAACAGCGTCCCGAGCGCCCGCGACCTGGCGCTGCGGCGCGGCCTCGACACGCTCGGCTGGGACTCGCAGGTGATGAAGCGCAACGTGCGCGGTTGCCGCGAGGAGGTCTGCCGCCTCTGCCACTACGGCTGCCAGATCGGGGCGAAGCAGTCGACGCTCAGGACCTGGCTCGCCGACGCCCACGAGCGCGGTGCGCGCATGCTCGTGGACACGCGGGCCGAGCGGGTGATCGTCGAGGGCTCGACCGCCCGCGGCGTCGAGGCGCGCACAGCCGCCGGCCACCGGGTCGTGGTCCGCTCGCGGGCGGTCGTGGCCGCGGCGGGTGCGCTCCACACGCCCGCGCTGCTGCACCGCTCGGGGGTGCGCTCGCCCGCGCTCGGCAAGCACCTGCGGCTCCACCCGGTGATGGTCGTCTGGGGCCAGATGGACGAGCAGGTGCGGCCCTGGGAGGGGATGCTGTCGGCGACGTTCTCGGACCAGCACGCCGACCTCGATGGCAGCGGCTACGGGGTCAAGTACGAGCACGTGGCGATCCCGCCGAGCATCCTCCTGAGCTTCTCGCCCTGGCGCGGCGGCCGCGCGCACCAGGAGCTGATGCAGGCGCTCCCCTACACCGCGGGCGTGGGGGTGCTGCTGCGCGACCACGGTGAGGGCGAGGTGAGGGTCGGACGCGACGGCGAGCCGGTGGTGCGCTACGCGCTGACCCGCGAGGACGTGGCGCACCTGCGCCGCGGCATCGAGGGCGGGGCCGAGCTGGTCGAGGCGATGGGCGCGCGGGTCGTCTACTCCTCCCACTCCCGCTGGGTGGCCTACGAGCCCGGCCGGCGCGGCGACCGCGCGAGCTTCATGCGCGACGCGGATGCCTGCGGCTGGGGCCCCGGCCAGGCCCAGCCCGTCTCCTTCCACATCATGGGCAGCGCGCGCATGGGCGGGACGCCCGGAACCTCCGTCTGCGACCCGAACGGCCAGACCTGGGCGGTCCGCGACCTCGTGGTCTGCGACGGCTCGGCATTCCCGACCGCGACCGGCGTCAACCCGATGGTCACGATCGAGGCGCTCGCGCTGATGAACGCGCGGGCGCTGGCGGCGCGGCTCGCGTAGCGCCTCCGCCGCGCGGGTATCCTCGGCCCGCGTGAGCCGCCAGCGCGACCTGTTCGCGAACTTCGACCGGATGCGGCGCGAGATCGACGAGCTCTTCGGGGACGTCTTCGAGCGCCAGACGGGCCTGCGCGGGGGTGGCTTCTCGCCGCAGGTGGACGTCTACTACGCGGACGATCCGCCGCGTGCCGTCGTCAAGGCGGACCTCGCCGGGATCGAGATCGGCGACGTGGCCCTCGAGATCCGCGGGCGCCGGCTGCTGATCGCAGGGGAGCGGCGACCGGCCGCGGCGACCGGGCGGCTCTACCAGCAGATCGAGATCGAGCACGGCCCCTTCCGCCGGCTCGTCGAGCTCGGCGCCGACGTGGTGGCCGACGCCGCCCGCGCCTCATACGAGGACGGCATCCTCGAGGTCGAGATCCCGCTCGCGCGTCCCGAGACGGACGTGCGGCGAGTGCCGATCGAGGAGAGCTGATGTCGATCCACATCCCGTCCTCGAACGGCGAGCCCGCGGAGGCCACGGTGCGGACCGCGCTCCCCGACCTGCTGCCGGTCCTCCCTCTTCGCGACAGCGTCCCATTCCCCGAGACCCTCTCGCCGCTCGCGATCGGGCAGGAGCGCTCGATCACGCTCGTCAACCACGTGCTCGCGGGCGACCGCATGCTCGTGATGGTCGCCTCGCGCGACCCGGAGCTCGAGGAGCCCGGCCCGGACGAGCTCTACCGGGTCGGGGTCGCGGGGGTGGTCGCGCGCATGCTCAAGGTCCCGGACGGCTCGCTGCGGATCCTCGTCCACGGCGCCCAGCGGGTCGAGCTCACGGAGTTCACCGAGACCGAGCCCTTCCTGGTGGCGCGGATCCAGGAGGCGCCTGACATCGTCAAGCCCTCGCCCGAGCTCGAGGCGCTCCACCGCAACGTGCAGTCGACCTTCTCGCAGATCATCGAGGAGGTCCCGTATCTGCCCGAGGAGCTGCTCGTGGCGGTGGCGAACCTCGACGACCCCGCCGAGCTGGCCCACATGATCGCCGGCGCGCTGCGCATCAAGACCGAGGAGAAGCAGGCGCTCCTCGAGGAGCGCGACCTGACGAAGCGCCTGCGGATGCTGTCCGAGCTGCTCGCCCGCGAGATGGAGCTCGTCGAGATCGGGACGAAGATCCAGACGCAGGTCCAGTCCGAGATGGAGAAGGGCCAGCGCGAGTACTTCCTGCGCCAGCAGCTCAAGGCGATCCAGGACGAGCTCGGCGAGATCGACGAGCAGACCGTCGAGACGAACGAGCTGCGCGAGCAGCTCGAGGCCGCGGAGCTTCCCGAGTACGCGTGGAAGCAGGCCGAGCGCGAGCTCGCGCGCTTCGAGAAGCTGCCGCCGCAGGCGGCCGAGCACGGCGTCATCCGCACCTACCTCGAGTGGCTCGCCTCGCTCCCCTGGTCGCGCTCGACGGAGGACAACCTCGACCTGAAGCACGCCCGCGCGGTGCTCGACCGCGACCACTACGACATCGAGGCGGTCAAGGACCGCATCCTCGAGTTCCTCGCCGTGCGCAAGCTGAAGCCGGACGCGCGCTCGGCGATCGTCTGCTTCGTCGGGCCGCCGGGAGTCGGCAAGACCTCGCTCGGCCGCTCGATCGCGACTGCCATGGGGCGCGAGTTCGAGCGCATCTCGGTCGGCGGCGTGCGCGACGAGTCCGAGATCCGCGGCCACCGCCGCACCTACATCGGCGCGCTGCCCGGAACGATCATCCGCGCGCTGCGGGACGCCGGCTCGAACAACCCGGTCTTCATGATCGACGAGATCGACAAGATGGGCGCCGACTTCCGCGGCGACCCGTCGAGCGCGATGCTCGAGGTGCTCGATCCGGAGCAGAACTCGAGCTTCCGCGACCACTACATCGACCTGCCGTTCGACCTGTCGAGCTGCTTCTTCATCTGCACCGCGAACCAGCTCGACCCGGTCCCGCCGGCGCTGCGCGACCGCATGGAGGTGATCGAGCTCGCGGGCTACACGCACGAGGAGAAGCGCGAGATCGCGAAGCGCTACCTCGTGCCGCGCCAGATGGAGCAGAACGGCGTCGGCCGCTCGAAGATCGAGTTCACGGACGACGCGCTCGACCTCGTGATCGACGGCTACACGCGCGAGGCCGGCGTGCGCAACCTCGAGCGCGAGATCGGCTCGATCTGCCGCAAGGTGGCGCGCGAGTTCGCGTCGGGGACGCGCCGCTCGAAGCGCACGATCCGCGTCGCCGCCGTGAGCGAGCTGCTGGGGAAGCGCCGCTTCCAGCCGGACGTCGGGCGGCGCACGAGCGAGCCGGGCGTGGCAACCGGGCTCGCGTGGACACCGGTCGGCGGCGACGTGCTGTTCGTCGAGGCGAGCGCCTATCCGGGCGACGGCAAGCTGCAGATCACCGGCCAGCTCGGCGACGTGATGAAGGAATCCGCGGCAGCCGCGCTCTCGTACGTGAAGTCGCTCGACGGCGAGATCGACCCGGACTGGTTCCGCACGCACGACATCCACGTGCACGTGCCCGCCGGCGCGATCCCCAAGGACGGCCCGAGCGCCGGCATCACGATGGCCACGGCGCTCGCGTCGCGCATCACCGGCCGGCCCGTGCGCTCGGACACGGCGATGACCGGCGAGATCACGCTGACGGGGAAGGTGCTGCCGATCGGCGGGCTGAAGGAGAAGGCGCTTGCCGCTCAGCGAGCCGAGATCAAGCGCCTGATCATCCCGCGCCGCAACGAGGCGGACATCGACGACATCCCCGCCCACCTGCGCAAGAAGCTGAAGTGGGTGCTGGTCGACAACGTGGACGAGGTGCTCGAGGCCGCGCTCGAACGACCCCGCAAGAGGTCGGCGCCTCGGGTTCGCTAGGCATATCCGGGTAGAGTGTCCGCACCAGAAGGCGGATCGAGGAGAGCAATGGCAGCAAAGAAGAAGGCCGTGAAGGCCGGCGCCGGAGCGTACGCCGCCGCATCGGCCGTTCGCTCGAATCAGTACGTGCAGCGGCTGATCGAGGACGACGAGCTGCGGGACAACCTGCGCAACGCGTTCGTGTCGGCCCGCAAGGCGTACGGGCGAGTGAACGGCAAGGGCCCGGCCAAGGCGCTCGACGACAAGAAGGTGCAGCGCGAGCTGAAGGACGCGGCGAGCTCCCTGAAGGACGCCGCCGACCAGCTGCGCGGAGCGAAGAAGAGGAAGGGGCGCAAGCGCCGGCTCCTCCTGGTCGCCATCGTCGGCGCGGGCATCGCCCTCGTCGCGAGCGAGGGGCTCCGCAAGAAGGTCCTCGACGCGCTGTTCGGCGCCGAGGAGGAGTTCGAGTACACCGGCACGACCACGCCGAGCGAGCCCGCCTCGTCCGGCGAGCCGGTCAGCACGGCCTAGCTCGGCAGGACCGGCCCGCCCGGCCGGTGACGATCTTCGAGGGGCGCCTTTGGGCGCCCCTCGGCGTTCTGGCTGGCTGGCCAGCTAGGATGGCCGCTCCCATGGAGGCTGCGACCACAAGTCAGGCGGAGGCGCGGCGGCGCCTCGAGGGCGACAAGGCGCAGCGAATCATCGCCGCGATGCGCGACAGCGTCGGCAGGCGCGGCGCCGCCGGCTCGACGTTCGACCACGTCGCCCGCGAGGCCGGCGTCTCGCGCGGGCTGCTGCACTACTACTTCGGCTCGAAGGAGCAGCTCCTCGTCGAGGTCGTGCGCCACGACTGCGAGATCCGCAACCAGCGGATGGACGAGCGGCTCGCGCAGGCGTCGAGCGCGGACGAGATCCTCGACGCCCTCGTGATCGGCCTGAACGAGTTCCTCGAGGACGACGAGGGTGGCCAGGCGGTCATCTACGAGATGCTCTCCGCCTCGCGCCACTCCGACGAGATCCGCGCCGAGCTGGCTGAGCTCTACCGCCAGTGGCGGGAGCGGCTCGCGGGCTGGCTGCGGCTGAAGGACGAGGAGGGCGTGATCTCGCTCGAGGCGCCCGCCGAGGCGGTCGCGTCGATGCTGTTCGCGCTCGGCGACGGCTGGGGCATCCAGGTGCTGGCCGACCCGCACTGGGACCAGGAGGCCTCGTTCGAGCTCGGCGTGGGCGTGGCCCGCCGGATGCTCGGCGCGGCGGCCTGAGCCTCTGCGCGCGGTCCGGCCCGTTCCTCGGGCAAGCGTCCTGACTTTCCCGGACGGTGGCCGGGTTAGGCAGGACAACCCCTCAGCACGGCCGATTCGAGTCACGCGCAGGGAAACTCGCGGCGCCGCGTAATTCCCCTCTGGCCGGGCGGTTGGACCTGCGACCAACCCCTTTATCCAGGAGGATTCGCAATGCGCGCACTCATCGCCGGACGATTCATCATCTTCGCTCTCATCGGGCTGGCCGTCGTGGCCGTGCCGATCTTCGTCATCAAGGGCGTCGTGATGAACAAGGTCGACGAGGTGACGGAGGCTGTCGGCTTCGAGAACGTTCCTTCGAACCCGACCGACATCGACGAGTCGGAGAGCCTCTACCGCTCCGAGAACTTCGCCAAGGCGCTCGACATGCTCGAGGAGAACGCCGGCGACAACCCCGAGCTGCTGAAGGTCGGCGTCCTGCCGTACATGGTCGAGTTCCAGATCAAGGACGGCGAGAGGGCCAAGGGCTACCGCTACTACGCCAAGAACGGCGAGATGGGCGAGTTCAAGGTCAAGATCATCGGCACCGGCTCGATCGAGGGCTCGCAGTTCGCGTACGAGACGCTGAACGACGGCATCACCCAGAAGCTCGCCGAGGCCGTCGTGGCCGAGGACGGCTCACTGCGTGGTCACGAACATGACGATCGAGCGCGGGCTCGTGGACGGCGACCTCGCGTGGTCCGTGAACGCCGAGTCGGAGGACCGCACCGGCATCGTCTTCCAGGCGAACCCGGACGGCTCGGGCCTCGCGGACCCGACGCAGCGCGCCCTCGAGCAGAACGGTCTCGGAGGGAACAGCGGCAGCGGCTCCGGCGGCGGCTCGAGCTCCCAGACGAAGGACGCCGTCTCGCAGGCCGAGTGCCTGACCGAGGCGGGCAGCGACGTGGCCAAGATCCAGGCCTGCGTCCAGTAGCGCTACGCCGCGTGCAGCCGGCGGGCGAGTTCCTTCGCGACCTCGTCCGCCGGCAGGCGCTCCTGCTCGAGCGAGTCGCGGTCCCGCAGCGTCACGGTCCCGTCCTCCATCGTCTGGCCGTCGACCGTGATCCCCCAGGGCGTGCCGATCTCGTCCTGGCGGCGGTAGCGCTTGCCGATCGAACCGCCGGCGTCGTACTCCGCCGGCAGCGTCGAGCGCAGCTCCTCGTAGAGCTCGCGCGCTCGCTCCGGCATGCCGTCGCGGTTCACCAGCGGGAGCACCGCCACCTTGACGGGCGCCACCCTGCGGGTGGAGGCGCAGCAGCGTGCGCTGGCGGCCCTCGACCTCCTCCTCGTCGTACGCGTCGCAGAGCAGGGCGAGCATCGTCCGCCCGACCCCCGCCGCCGGCTCGATCACGTGCGGCACGAAGCGCTCGCCCGTCGCGGTGTCCACGTACTCGAGCTTCTCCCCGGAGTGCTCGGCGTGCTGGGTGAGGTCGAAGTCGCCGCGGTTCGCGATGCCCTCGAGCTCTGACCAGCCGATCGGATAGAGGTACTCGATGTCGCTCGTCGCGGACGAGTAGTGCGACAGCTCGTCGGCGCCGTGCGCGCGCAGGCGCAGATGCTCCGGGTCGATGCCGAGCCCCTCGTACCACGCCATGCGCTGCTCCATCCAGTGGTCGTGCCAGCGCCCGGCCTCGTCCGGCGGCACGAAGAACTCCATCTCCATCTGCTCGAACTCGAGCGTGCGGAAGATGAAGTTGCCCGGCGTGATCTCGTTGCGGAACGACTTGCCCACCTGCGCGATGCCGAACGGCGGCTTGCGGCGCGCGTACTGCAGGGTGTTCTTGAAGTCGAGGAAGATGCCCTGAGCCGTCTCGGGGCGCAGATAGACGGTCGAGCCCGCGTCCTTCACCGGGCCGATCGTCGTCTCGAACATCAGGTTGAACTCGCGCGGGTCCGTGAGGTCGCAGTCGGGGTGGTCGCCCGGCAGCTTCGACGGGGCGTGGCCGCAGCGGACGTCGGGGTTCGTGCCGGTGCCCGCGCGCTCCTCCTCGAGGTGGTCGGCCCGGAAGCGGCGCTTGCAGGTGCGGCAGTCGATGAGCGGGTCCGTGAAGCCCGCCAGGTGGCCGGACGCCTCCCACGTGCGCGGGTGCTGGATGATCGCCGAGTCGAGCGCCACGACGTCGTCGCGCTCCTGGATCATCGCCTTCCACCACTCGGCGATCACGTTGTTCTTCAGCAGCACGCCGTAGTGGCCGTAGTCGTACGTGTTGGCGATGCCGCCGTAGATCTCCGACGCCGGGAAGATGAAGCCGCGCCGCTTGCAGAGCGCGACGATCTGGTCCATGGTCACCACGGCCGTGACCCTACATCGAGCTTGGCGTTGGCACTCATATACTCGGAGTGCCATGCCGATCTACGAGTACCGCTGTGACAACGGGCATCTGTTCGAGGTCATGCAGCGCATGACCGACGATCCGCTCACGAGCTGCTCGACCTGCGAGGCGCCGGTCCAGCGGGTCTTCCACCCCGTCGCGGTGCACTTCAAGGGATCCGGCTTCTACAACACGGACTACGGCAAGAAGAGCAAGTCGGCATCCAGCTCGGAGTCGTCCTCGTCGGAGAAGTCCGAGAAGTCCGAGAAGTCGGACAGCTCGAGCGGGAAGAGAAGGACACGGGCTCGTCCTCGTCGTCCTCCTCCTCGTCCTCGAAGTCCGACTAGCTAGTCACCCTCGAGCAGCTTCTCGACGGCCTCCTGCTTGGCGCCGTCCGAGACGAACAGGTTCGAGCCGTTGCAGCAGGTGGCCTCGAGCACCTCGGTGTCGGCGGAGTTGCCCGTCGCCATGTCGGCGAACAGCGCCATGAGCTGGAAGCCGCCCATGTCGGTCCTCAGCGTCTTCGGCGCGTTCCAGCTCACCCAGGGCAGGCGGAAGAACGTGCTCGGCGACTTGACCTGGGCGCCGATCGCGCGCAGCACCTCCTGCTGCCGTGCGGCGCGGTCGCGGTCGTCCTCGGCCGGCGCGCAGTTGTTCTTGCGCACGCGGGCGAAGCCGAGGGCACGCGTGCCGTCGAGCTCGACCTCGCCCTTCTTGAAGCGCAGGCCCTTCCAGAAGTTGTCGAAGGGCGGCGCGCAGATGCGCGACTTGTTGTCGACGGTGATGCCGCCCAGCGAGTCGATGAACTCCGGGAAGTCCGCGAAGTCGACCTCGACCAGGTGGTTGATCTCGAGCCCGTTGCCGAGGAACTTCTCGACGGTCTCGATCGTGAGGGCGGGGCCGCCGAACGCGTAGGCCGCGTTGATCTTGTTGATCCCCTGGCCCGGGATGTCGACCTCAACGTCCCGCGGGATCGACAGCTTGCGCACGCTGCCGAGCGCGGCGTGGACGAGCATGATCGTGTCGGAGCGCCCCGGCCCGCTGTCCGACTGGTCGATCGACTCGCCGGTGCGAACGTCGGAGCCGAGCACCAGGATCGTGGAGCCGGTGAGCAGGTTGCCGCTGTCCGACAGCGCGGCCTCCGCCTCGGGCGAGATGCCCTCCTGGGTGGTGGCGCTGACGAAGAACAGGACGAGCGAGAGCAGCAGCCAGCCGGCGACGCCGATGGCGATCCACTTGGCCACGCGCCCGGGCGTGATCGGGCGCTTGTCCTCGCGCGGGGGGCGCGGGCGATCGCCGTCGCCGCGGCGGAAGCGGTCGAGCCGTTTGCGCAGCGCGTCGAGATCGCCACCACGGGCGATCGGCCGCTTGCGGGCGCGATAGACGTTGTACTCCGGCCGGTCCTTCTTGGGGCCGGGCGTCGGACCATTCACCCCCCTCTGTATATCTACCCGCCATGCCGCCGAGGCGGGTTATCGGTATCGACGCGGGTGGCACGAAGCTCCTCGGCGGGGTCGTCGACGAGGATCTCGTGGTGCATCACCGCGTCCATCGGCTCTGGCGCGGAGCCGATCGCCAGGAGACTTTGGCGATCTTTCTCGAGGCCGTCGAGGAGGTGCGGGCGGCCGCTCCCGAGGTCGAGGCGGTCGGCTTCGGGCTGCCCGCGCTCGTGGAGTGGGAGACGGGCATCTCACGCTGGTCGAACCACCTGCCGCTCGACGATGTCGCCTTCCGCGACTTCATGACGGAGCGCCTGTCGCTGCCCGTGGTGGTCGACAACGACGGCAACGCCTCGGTGCTCGCCGAGGCGCGGGCGGGCGCCGCGCGCGACGCCCGGCACGTCGTGATGATCTCGCTCGGCACCGGCATCGGGAGCGGGCTGTGGCTCGACGGCGCGGTTTACCGCGGCGCCTCCGGGATGGGCTCGGAGCTCGGTCACACGGTGCTCGACATCCACGGGCCCGACTGCCCGGGCGACTGCCCCGGCCGCGGCTGCTTCGAGGTGCTCGTGTCGGGCAACGCGATCGGGCGGGAGGGAGAGCGGGTCGCGGCGGAGGAGCCGGACACGGAGCTCGGGCGCCGGCTCGCGGCCGGGCTCGAGATCAGCGGCGGGATCGTGACCGAGCTCGCGCACTCGGGCGACCAGGCGGCGCTCGAGGTGGTCGCTGAGATCGGCCGCCGGCTCGGCTACGGGCTCGTCGGCGTGGTCAACGTCTTCAACCCCGAGGTGATCGTGATCGGCGGCGGCGCGGTGCGGGCGGGCGAGCTGCTGCTGGAGCCGGCCCGCCGTGTGGTGGCCGAGCGCGCCCTGCCGCCGGCCCGCGAGGCGGTGCGGATCGTGGCCGCCCACTTCGGCGACGAGTCGGGGATGCTGGGCGCGGCGATGATGGCGCTCGACCTGCTCGGCGAGGAGCCGCGCTCGTGAGCGGCCGGCTCGTGGTCTGCCCGACGCCGATCGGAAACCTCGAGGACATCACGCTGCGCGTGCTCTCCGCCCTGCGCGAGGCGGATGTGGTCGCCTGCGAGGACACCCGCCGGACGCGCGTGCTGCTCGACCGCTACGGCGTCAGCGCGAGGCTCGTCTCCTACCACGAGCACAACGAGGCGTCGCGATCGGCTGAGCTCGTGAAGCGGATGCGCTCGGGGGCCGTGGTGGCGCTCGTCTCGGACGCCGGCATGCCGCTCGTCTCCGACCCCGGCTACCTGCTCGTGCGCGGCTGCGTGGCGGCGGGGCTGCCGGTCGAGGTGCTGCCCGGGCCGTCGGCGGCGATCACCGCGCTCGTGGCGTCGGGCCTGCCGGCGGACGAGTGGCGCTTCCACGGCTTCCTCCCGCGCAAGAAGGGCGAGCTGCGCCGGGAGCTGTCGGAGCCGGGCGGGACGCTCGTGGCCTTCGAGTCGCCGCGGCGGGTGCCCGCCACCCTGGCCCTGCTCGCGGAGATCGACCCCGAGCGCGAGGTGGCGGTCTGCCGCGAGCTGACGAAGGCGCACGAGGAGGTGGTGCGCGGCCGCGCGGCGGAACTGGCGGCCCGCTACGCCGACGCGCCGCCCAAGGGCGAGGTCGTGCTGGTGCTGGGGCCGCCGTCACCGCGCGCGCCGGACGGCGCCGAGCCGGAGGGGCTCGACGCGCTGCGCCGCCTCGTCGAGGCGGGCGCCCATCCCCGCAAGGCGGCCTCGGTGGTCGCCGAGCTGACGGGGTCGAGCGCGAACGCGCTCTACCGGGCGCTCACGGGCTCGTAACCGGACGCGCACAGCTCCGTGACATTCCGTGACGGGACTGCAAAACCGTTCGGCGACATCGCGCGATGCGGACGTACGTTCGTCGCATGCGCCCATGCCTGCTCGCCGTCCTCACCGCTCTGGCTCTGCTCGTCCCCTGCGCGCCGGCCCGCGCCGCGTGGCTCTGGCCCGTGGAGGGGGAGGTGATCACCTCCTACCGGAACGGCGACGACCCGTATGCCGCCGGCCAGCACCGCGGCATCGACATCGCCGCGCCGCTCGGCACGCCCGTGCGAGCTGCCGCGGGCGGCGAGGTGCTCAACTCGGGAGTGGTCGGAACGGCCGGGCTGACGGTCAGCGTGCGGACGAGCGAGGGCGTCGATACGACCTACCTGCACCTGTCGGCCGCGAGCGTTCGCGAGGGCGACCGGGTCGCGGCCGGCGACCGAATCGGCGCGGTGGGCGCGAGCGGATCGCGCTCCGCGGAGGAGCCGCATCTCCACTTCGGCGTGCGCGAGTCCGGCTCGCGTCATGCCTACCGCGACCCGCTCGCCTTCCTGCCGCCGCCACCGTTCGGGCCGCCGGAGGCGCCGCCGCGGCCCGAGCCCGCTCCGCTTCCACTGCCCGCGCCGCCGGCATCCGTGCCCGAAGCCGCGCCGAGCCCGGCGCCCCGGACCGCGCCAGAGCCGCGCAGGGTCCCGGCAGGCCGGCGGGTCCCGGCGCGCCCTCGCGTGCGCGTGCCTCGCCGCGTGCCGGTGCCGCCCCGCGTCGGGGCTCCGGCGTCCGCGCCCGCGCGTGCTGCGCAGCCGCGCGGCGCGCCGGCGCGGATCGGTCCGCGCGCCGCGCCCGCGGCGCCGCTCCCCGCCGCGCGTGAGGCCCCGCTCTCCGGGCCCGAACCCGGGCAAGCCGCTCGCCGCCCCAGCGCCCCGGCGGTCCCCGCGCCGGCACCGCAGCCGGCGGTTCCACCCGCGCCCCCCTCGGCGAGCGGCCCCGGCCCGGGCTTCGTGCTCGCCTGCCTTGGCCTGCTGCTCGCGGCCGCGCTGCTCGGGTTGACGGAGGACGGGCGCCGCGCCACGCGCCGTGGCCGCTCAGCCGTGCTCGGGCTGCTGCGGGCGCGCGGGTAGCATCGATCACGGTGCCCTACTACGTGACCACCCCGATCTACTACGTGAACGGCGAGCCGCATCTCGGGCACGCCTACACGACCATCGCCGCCGACGTGCTCGCACGGCACATGCGCCAGCGCGGCGAGGAGGTCTTCTTCCTCACGGGCACCGACGAGCACGGCGAGCCGGTGGCGCAGGCGGCTGAGGAGCTCGGCATCACCCCGCGTGAGCTCGGCGACCGCAATGCGATCCGCTTCAAGGAGCTCGCGGGTGTCGTCGAGGCCACGAACGACTTCTTCATCCGCACGACCGACCCGGAGCACATGGCGAAGGTCGCCGAGGTCGTCCAGCGCATCCACGACAACGGGCACGTGTACGCGGGGCACTACGAGGGCTGGTACTGCCCGCGCTGCGCCGACTTCAAGACGGAGTCCGAGCTCGCGGAGGGCAACCGCTGCCCGATCCACCTGATCGACCTCGAGATCGAGAAGGAGGACAACTGGTTCTTCCGCCTGTCGAGCTTCCAGGAGCCGCTCGAGCGCCTCTACGCGGAGCAGCCCGGCTTCGTGATCCCGCAGAACCGCTACAACGAGGCGCTTGCCTTCATCAAGAGCGGGCTGCGCGACGTCTCGCTCTCGCGCCAGCGGCTCAAGTGGGGGGTGCCGGTGCCGTGGGACCCGACGCAGGTGATCTACGTCTGGATCGACGCTCTCCTCAACTACTACACGGCGCTCTCCTACGCGCGCCCGGGGGAGGACCTGACCGACCGCTTCTGGCCCGCGAGCGTCCACCTGATCGGCAAGGACATCCTCAAGTTCCACGCCGTGATCTGGCCGGCGATGCTGATGGCCGCGGACCTCGAGGTGCCGCGGCACGTGTCGATCCACGGCTTCCTCCTGCGGGGCGAGCACAAGATGTCGAAGTCGCTCGGCAACGTGATCGAGCCGGTCCGGGTGGCCGAGCTCTACGGGCCGGACGCGCTGCGCTTCTACCTGATGCGCGAGGTCAGCTTCGGCGCCGACGGCGAGGTATCGCCCGAGGGCTTCGAGACCCGCTATACGACCGAGCTCGCGAACGAGTACGGCAACCTCGCCAGCCGCACGCTGGCGATGATCGGCCGCTACCGCGACGGCGTGGTCCCCGAGGCCCAGCCGGCGAGCGCCCTCGTAGCGGAGTTCGACGGTCTCGCCGAGTCCGTGGGCGACGCGATCGACCGGGTCGAGATCACGCAGGCGCTCGACGAGATCTGGCAGCGCATCAAGCGCCTCAACCGCTTCGTCCAGGAGGAGGAGCCCTGGAAGCTCGCCAAGGACGATGCGCAGGCGGCGCGGCTCGACGAGATCCTCTACACGGCGGCCGAGGGCCTGCGCGTGGTCTCCGTGCTGGTGCACGCGTTCATGCCGTCCTCGGCCGAGCGGCTGCTCGCCGCGCTCGGGCGCCCGGAGCTCGATCTCGATTGCGCGCGGCTCGGCGCCGTCGGCGGCGGTGCGCAGATCGGCGAGCTCGATCAGCTCTTCCCGCGGGTCGAGCCGCTCGAGGCGCCCGCGGCCTAGGCGCGGCCGTGATCGACACGCACTGCCACCTCGACGCCTGCGAGCCGGACGACTCGACGCTCGTCGAGAGAGCGCGCGCGGCGGGGGTCGGCCGGCTTGCGACCGTCGGCATGAACGGACCCTCGATCGCGCGCGCCCTCGCGGCGGCCGAGGAGCACGAGGGGGTGGTGGCGATCGTCGGCCGCCACCCGCACGAGACGGAGAGATTCGATGCCGCCGCGCTCGCGGAGATCGAGGAGGCGGCCGGCCACCCGCGCGCGCGGGCGATCGGCGAGACCGGTCTCGACTACTTCCGCGACTACGCCCCGCGCGCCGACCAGCGGCGCGCCTTCGAGGCGCAGCTCGAGCTCGCCGGCCGGGCCGGCCTTCCGGTGGTCATCCACACGCGCGCCGCCGAGGACGACACGTTCGCGATCCTGCGCGAGCACGCGGGCTCGCTCGCAGCGGTCGTCATGCACTGCTTCTCGGCGGCGGACCGGCTAGACGAGTGCGTCGAGCGCGGCTACCTGTGCTCGTTCGCCGGGAACGTCACGTACCCGAAGGCGAGCGACCTGCGCGACGCCGCGGAGCGCGTGCCCGCCGAGCTGCTCCTGGTCGAGACCGACGCGCCCTACCTGTCGCCCCAGCCGGTGCGCGGCAGGCCCAACGAGCCGGCCAACGTGATCCACACCGCCCGCCTCGTGGCCGACCTCCGCGGGGTCGACTACGCGGAGCTCGAGCGCGCGGTCGACGCGAACGCGGAGCGCGTCTTCGGACCGTGAGTGCTCCGCGGCAGGGGTCGATCCGGCGCCTGCGCGAGTTCGGGGTGCGGCCAAACCGCGAGCTCGGCCAGAACTTCCTGATCGACGACAACATCCTGCGCGTGATCGGCGACGCCGCCGAGCTCGACCCCGGCGACACGGTGCTCGAGGTGGGCGGCGGCCTCGGCGTGCTGTCCGAGTACCTGGCGCCGCGCGTGGGCTGGCTGCACGTGGTCGAGGTCGACCGCTCGCTCGAGCCGGCGCTTCGGGATGCGCTCGGTCCGTTCGCGAACGTCACGCTCCATCTGGCCGACGCGGTGAGGCTCGACCTGGCGGCGCTCGACCCGTCGCCGGGGAAGGTGGTCGCGAATCTCCCGTACGGCGTGGCCGCGACGGTGCTGCTCAAGTCGATCGAGGAGCTGCCGGGCGCGCGGCTCTGGGTGGCGATGGTCCAGCGCGAGGTGGGGGAGCGGCTCGCCGCGAAGCCCGGGTCGAAGACCTACGGCGCCACCTCCGTCCTGGCGCAGCTCGCATGCGACGTGAGGGTGCGGCGGCGGGTGCCGCGCACGGTGTTCCACCCCGAGCCAAACGTCGAGTCGGCTCTCCTGGTCCTTCGGCGCATCGGCCCCTCGCCGCCCGAGGGGCTCCCCGCGCTCGTGCACGCCGGGTTCGCTCACCGCCGCAAGGCCCTTGCGGGCTCGCTCGCGCTCGCTCCCGGAGCACCCGAGGGCATCCGCGACGCCGCGCGGGCGGCGCTCGTCGAGCTCGGCCAGCCGGCGGACGCCCGCGCCGAGCGGCTCGCGCCGGACGAGTGGCGGCGGCTCCACGACACCCTCGGGGGATGGGGCTGACAGTGCTCCAGCACGAGCGCGCATACGCGAAGCTGAACCTCGTCCTGCACGTCGGGCGCGCGCGACCGGACGGACTGCACCCGCTCTGCTCGCTGTTCGCGTCGCTCGACCTCGCCGACGAGGTGCACGGCGGCCCGACGGGTTCGGCGAGGACAGCGTCGAGTGTCCGGGCGTGAGCGGCGACAACCTGGCGTTGACGGCGATCCGCGCGTTCCGCGAGCACGCCGCGCCCAACCTGCCGCCCGTGGGGCTCAGGATCGGCAAGCGCATTCCGGTCGCCGCCGGCCTCGGGGGCGGGAGCGCGGACGCCGCCGCGGCGCTGCGGATCGTCAACCGGATGGCCGGCCTACCGCTCGATCCGGCGGGCCTGCGGGCGCTGGCGGCTCGGCTCGGGTCGGACGTGCCGAGCCAGGTCGAGCCGCGCCACGCGCTCGTCCAGGGGGTCGGCGAGCTCGTCGAGCCCGTCGGCCTGCCGCCGCTCTTCGCGGTCCTCGTCCCGGATCGGGACGGACTCTCCACCGCCGCCGTCTATGCGGAGCTCGACCGGCTCGGTCTCGGCCGTGAGCGGCTCGACGCAGAGCGGCTGCGCACCCTCGCCGCGGCGGGCGCGCCGGCGCTTGCGGCCGCCGTCGAGAACGACCTCGAGCCGGCCGCTCTCAGCCTGCGCCCCGACCTCGCCGCGCGACTCGACGCGCTCCGCGACGCCGGCGCCGCGGCAGCGGCGGTGAGCGGCTCGGGGCCCACCTGCTTCGGCCTGTTCGAGGCGCGCGGGAGCGCGGAGGCGGCCGTCGCGGCGCTCCCCGGCTCCCTGCTTGCGGCATTCCGCGAACCCTGACGTACCCTCCCCCGCGTGCACATGCGGGAGGTCATCGCCGCCGTCGCCGCGGTGCTCGTCGTCGCGTGGGTGATCTGGAAGTGGCGGAAGCTCTCGCTCGAGCGGCGGGCCCTGGCCATAGCGATCGCGCTCGCGCTCGGCGTCTACGCGAGCGGCGTGCTGTCGGAGCTGCCAGACCCGAAGAAGGTGATCGGGGACGTGGCGAACGCCCTCGGGACCTGGACCTACGCGCTCGTGGGCGTGATGGCGTTCCTCGAGACGGGCGCCTTCGTGGGGCTCGTGGCGCCGGGCGAGACCGTGGTCATCGCAGGCGGGGTGATCGCGGGCGAGGGCACGATCCAGCTGCTGCCGCTGATCGCGATCGTCTGGATCGCGGCCATCCTCGGCGACACGACGAGCTTCTTCATCGGCCGCAGGCTCGGCCGCGGCTTCCTCGAGAAGCATGGGCCGCGGGTGAAGATCACGCACGAGCGGCTCGAGCAGGTCGAGCGCTACTTCGACAAGCACGGGGGCAAGACGATCCTGATCGGGCGCTTCATCGGCCTGGTGCGGGCGCTCGCCCCGTTCATCGCGGGCTCGTCGGGCCTCGCCTACCGGCGCTTCATCCCGTACAGCATCGTCGGCACCGGGCTGTGGGCCACGATCTTCTGCGTCCTCGGCTTCATCTTCTGGCGCTCGTTCGACCGCGTGGCTCACATCGCGGGCCAGGCGGCCTTCGGGTTCGGCGTCACGATCGCCGTGATCGTCGGCATCGTGGTCGCGTACAAGCGCCGCGCGCTGATCCGCGACTGGCTGCTCGAGCACGAGCGCCATCCACTGGTGCGGCCGCTCGTGGCGGTGGCGCGACCGCTCAAGCGCCACGTGATCGAGCCCGTGGTGCGCGTGGTCTGGCCGCACGTCCGCTTCCTCTGGGGGCGGGTCACGCCCGGCGACCTCGGGCTCGAGCTGACGACCGCGGTGGCGGTCGCCGGCGTCGGCTTCTTCGTCTACACGCTCTACCTCGTAGAGCTGGCCCGCGATCCCGGCCCGACCCCGCTCGACACCGAGCTGCTCGACCTCGGCGACCGGCTCGCGAACGAGATGGCGATCGACATCGCGAAGGTGATCACGGAGCTCGGCTCGTTGCCGGTCGCGGCGGGCCATCGTGCTCGGCGCCTCGATCCTGCTCGCGTCGAAGCGACGCTGGACCGAGATCGTGTGCCTCGTGATCGGCCTCGCGCTCGTCTACGCCGCCGTTCACATCACGAAGGGAGCGATCGACCGGCCCCGGCCCGCGGGCCCGCTCATCGACACCTCCCTCTCGTCCTATCCGAGCGGGCACGCCGCCTACGCGACCGCCTGGATCGCCGTGGCGGTGGTGCTCACCCGCAGGCTCGGGCTCGTCGCGAGCGGGATGCTCGTGTTCGTGGCGATCGGGATCGCGGCGGCGGTGGGGCTCTCGCGGATCTACCTGCGGGCGCACTACTGGTCCGACGTTGCGGGCGGTTGGGGAATCGGGTGCGGCATCTTCGCGGCGCTCGCCGTGATCGCCCTGGTCGTCGACTACATCCGCAACAATGAGGGCGAGCCCGACCCGGACTCGCCGGAGCGCCGGCTCGCTCACGCGCAGCAATGAACCTGGATCTCTCGAACACCGAGATCGCGATCGGCCTGGCCGCCGGTCTCGCCGGCGCCTGTTACATCGCGCTGATCCTGGTGCCGGCCTGGCGCTGCTACGGACGCCTCTGGGAGAAGGCCGCGGCGAGCTTTCTGACGCTCTACATCCTGGGGACGCTGCTCGGGATCGGCGTGGGGATCGGCCTCGCCGTCGTCTGGACCTATGACCAGTACGCCTGAGCCGGTAGCGCCGGCCGGCGGCTTCCTGGCCGCGCTCGAAGAGGTCTCGGAGGCGGTCGAGTCCGGAGCGGGCCTGCCCTCCGTTACCCGGGCCGCGAGCCGGGCGCTCGAGGCGAGCGTGATCGTGCTCGACTCGGCGAGCAGCGTGCTGGCCGTGGCGTGCGCCTCGCCCGAGGACGAGCGGGCCGTGATGGCGGGCGAGAGCGGAACCGAGACGGTCGAGCTGCGCGTGGCTGACGCCGCGGTCGGCCGCCTGCGCCTCCGCGCGCGGGCCGAGCTGCCGCCGCCCGCGCTGCTGAGGCTCGTGGCGAACCTGATCGCGCTCGAGCTCGAGCGGGCCAAGGCGCCGGAGCGCGCGAGCGAGGAGGCGGTCGGGGACTTCCTCGGCGACCTGCTCGCGCGGCGCATCACGGACCGCGAGAACATCGTCGCCCGCGCGAGCGAGCTCGGCTGCGACCTGGGTGCCGGGGCCACCGCGATCGTCGTGCGCGCCCGGCCCCAGCATCCCGAGGAGGGCGACTGGCGGGCGCGGGTCGTGACGCTGGCGGAGCGCGGGGCGCGGGCGGTCGAGCGCGGCTGTCTCGCGGCGCTCGTCCAGACGGAGCTGCCGAGCGCACGCGACGAGCGCGAGCTCGTGATTCTCGCGCCCGGCCAGGATGCGGCGAGCGGACGGAGGCTCGCCGACGCCGTGCTGCGCGAGCTCGAGTCGAGCCTGCCGGGATTCCTGCTGACCGTCGCGCGCTCACGCCACGCGAGCGATCCGGCCGACCTCCACCGCGCCTGCTCCGAGGCCCTGCTCGCCGCCAACGTGGCCGAGGCGCGCGGCGACGGCCGGCTGTCCTTCGAGGAGACGGGGGCGTACCGGCTGCTGCTGCCGGCGATGAGCGAGGACCCGCGCGAGCTGCGCGGCTTCTACGACGAGACGGTCGCGCCGCTCGTGGCCTACGACGAGCAGTACGAGACGGAGCTCGTCCGCACCCTCGAGACGTTCCTCGACGCCGACGGCAACGTCGCCCGCACGGCCGAGCGGCTCTTCACCCACCGGCACACGATCCGCTACCGGCTCGAGCGGGTGAAGGAGCTCACGGCGCTCGACGTCGGCTCGACGGACGGGCGCGAGCGGCTCTCGCTCGGCCTCAAGGCGATGCGGGTGCTCGGCGTCACGGCGCCGGGCGGGCCGGCCTCGGAGAAGGGCACCGAGGCGGGCCGGGTCCCGCGCGAGCAGAAGGACCGCTGAGCGCTACGGGCGGCTGCGGCGCTGGCGCATGCGCGCGAGCGCCAGATGGTCGATCAGCCGCGGCCCGCCGCGGCGCAGGTCGGGGCGGAGGAACTCCGGACGGCTCTCGGCGCCGAACACAGGCCCGAGGCCAATCGCGAGGACGAAAAACCCGATGAGGAAGAACGTGATCGGCTCCATGTGTCAAATGATACGCCCGTGATGGAGGGGCATCTGTGTCGCACTTCACACTGCGGAGCGACTGGGGGGGAGGGACTCGAACCCCCGTTCTCAGGACCAAAACCTGATGTCCTGCCAGCTGGACGACCCCCCAAATGCGGCGCGCTCAGAGTAGCCGCTGACGCCCCTTCCGCGGGGACCAGATCGCGCCGGTGTCACGACTTTGCGTCGCTGGACAACACGAAGTCGCGACACCGCACCCGATGCGCCCGCCTGTCGCTACGCTCCCGACTCCATGGCCGCGCCCTTCACGGTCCTGATCATGGCCGCCGGCCACGGCACGCGCATGCGCTCGGACACCGCGAAGGTGCTCCACGAGGTCTGCGGGAAGCCGATGATCGAGTGGGTCATCGACGCCGGCCGCGCCGCGGGCGCGGAGCGCGTCGTGTGCGTGGTCAGGCCTGGGGACGGCGTCGCCGAGGAGCTGCCCGACGGGGTCGAGGCCGTCGCGCAGGCCGAGGGCGAGGGCACGGCCGCGGCGGTCCTGGCGGCGCAGGGCACGGTCGACCATGGCGCCGTCGTGATCCTCTCGGGCGACCACCCGCTCGTCACGGCCGAGCAGATAGCGGGCCTGATCGCGGACCACGAGGCCCAGGACGCCGCCGCCACGATCCTCACGACCGAGGAGCTCGACCCGACGGGCTACGGCCGCATCGTCCGCGGGACGGACGGCGGCTTTGACCGCATCGTCGAGACGAAGTACACCGAGGGCCTGTCCGCGGAGGTCCTCGCCGTGCGGGAGATCAACCTCGGCAGCTACGTCGTCGGCGCCGAGCTCCTGTTCGACTCGCTCGGCAAGGTCGGGCTCGAGGACGGCGAGCTCTACCTCACTGGCATCTTCCCGGTGATCGCCGCCGAGGGCGGCACGATCGCCATGCACGCGACGACCGATTCGCACATCGCGATCGGCGTGAACGACCGCGCCGGCCTGATGCAGGCGGAGGAGGTCGCCCAGCGGCGCATCCTGGACGAGCACGCGATGAGCGGCGTGACCTTCCTCGGGCCCCTCAACACACGGGTCGAGGCGGACGTGGCGATCGGCCACAACACGACGATCGGCCCCGGGGTCAGCCTGCTCGGCTCGACGCGGGTCGGCGAGCACTGCGAGATCGGGCCGCACACCACCCTGATCGACTGCGACGTTCGCGAGGGAGCCACCCTGGTGCACTCCTACGCCGTCGAGGCGGAGGTCCACGAGCGCGCGACGATCGGGCCGTTCGCCTACCTGCGCCCGGGCACCGTGATCCGCGAGGGGGCCAAGGTCGGCACCTACGTCGAGGTCAAGAACTCGGACGTCGGCGCGGGCGCGAAGGTGCCGCATCTCTCGTACATCGGGGACGCCGACGTCGGCGACGGGGCCAACCTCGGGGCCAGCACGATCACGGCGAACTACGACGGGCGCGAGAAGCACCGCACGAAGCTCGGAAAGAGCGTGAAGACGGGCATTCACACGTCCCTGATCGCTCCCGTTGACGTCGGTGATCGGGCGTACACTGGGGCGGGATCTGTGATCACCGGCGACGTTCCCGAGGGAGCGCTCGGGATCGCTCGGGAGAAGCAGAAGAACATCGAGGGCTACGCGGATCGCGTGGAGGACGACTCGCCATGAGCAAGCTGCTGGACCCGGCCACTGTGCCTGCGCCAGAAACGAGCCTTCCGGCCGGCTACGAGAAGCGCCTGATGCTGACCTCGGGCCGTGCGAGCCGCGAGCTCGCCGGCAAGATCGCGAGCAAGCTCGGCGTGGAGCTCACGGACGCCGGTCTCAAGACCTTCGCCGACGGCGAGGTCTACTGCCGCTACGCGGAGTCGATCCGCGGCGCGGACCTGTTCATCGTGCAGTCGATCTGCGGCTCGGAGCGCGAGGGCCTGACCGTCAACGACGCGCTCTGGGAGCTGCTCCTGATGGTCCACGCGGCCAAGCACGCGTCGGCACACAGGATCGTGGCGGTCACCCCCTGGTACGGCTACTCGCGCCAGGACAAGAAGTCCGCCCCGCGCGAGCCGATCTCGGCGCGGCTCGTGGCGGACGTGCTCGAGAGCGCGGGCATCGACCGGCTGGTCACGATGGACCTGCACGCGGGCCAGGTCCAGGGCTTCTTCTCGAAGCCCGTCGACCACATGACGGCGATGCCGATCCTGACCCAGTTCGTCACGGATCGCCTCGCCAAAGAAGAGCTCGTGATCATCGCCCCGGACGCCGGCCGCGTGAAGCTCGTGCGCAAGTTCGCCCAGAAGGTCGGCGCTCCCTACGCGCTGATGGAGAAGGAGCGGCCCGCGCAGCAGGTGGCCGAGATCGGCTACGTGATCGGCGACGTGAAGAACAAGACCGCGGTGATCGTCGACGACATCATCGACACGGGCGGGACGCTCAGCGCGGCCGCGCAGACCGTGCTCGACGAGGGCGCCAACCGCGTCTTCGCCGTGGCCACCCACGGCCTCTTCTCCGGCCGCGCCTTCGAGATCCTCGAGAGCGGGCCGCTCAGCGGGATCGTCGTCACGGACACCGTTCCGATGCGCGAGGGCGCGCCGGACATCATCACCCAGCTCAGCTGCGCCGACGTCCTCGAGGACTCGATCCGGCGCATCTTCGTCGACGACTCCGTCTCCGAGATCTTCGCCGGGGAGAACCAGCTTTTCTAGCGCCTTCGCCCAAGCAGCCGGCTCGGCCGGCTGCGCCGGGATCCTCTTCGCGCTCGGTAGGCTGCCGCGCGATGTCGATGTACGAGTTCTGGCTGGCGGTCCACATCCTCTGCGCGGTCCTCTGGGTCGGCGGCGGGGTGTCCGTTCACATCCTCGGCCGCTGGACGATGAAGAGCGGCGACGCCGAGCGGATGGTCGCGTTCAACCGTGACGCCCTCAAGCTCGGCAACCGCTTCTACGCGCCGCTCGCGATCGTGCTGATCATCGCCGGCGTCGGCCTCGTCGAGGAGGTCGGCTACGCGTACAGCGACCTCTGGATCACGCTCGGCTTCCTCGGCTGGTTCTTCAGCCTGGCTGGTGGGGATCGGCTACTACCCGCGACAGGGCAGGAAGATCGAGACCGCGATCGCTGTCGGATGGCGTCGAGCTCGGCGACCGCCGTCGACGGGATCCGGCAGGTGCTGCTCGTCAACTCGATCGAGATCCTCGTGCTCGTGCTGGTCGTGATCGACATGGCGATCAAGCCCGGCGCCTGAGGCCGCGCTCGAGCCACTCGCGCTCCGCGCGCCCCAGCTCGGTCGCCGGCGGCTCGCCGA
Organism: uncultured Thermoleophilaceae bacterium; assembly: GCA_963808775.1. GTDB lineage: Bacteria > Actinomycetota > Thermoleophilia > Solirubrobacterales > Thermoleophilaceae > JACVRW01. The sequence goes on along the minus strand of CAWEGR010000002.1, from coordinate 33,901 downwards.
ACCACCACTCGCGCCCGATCCGGTTCCAGTTGCGGGTCGCGTGCAGCTGCCCGAGTACCGCCAGCACGCCCGATTCCATGCGCCGCCCCATCAGCTCGTTCGCCGGCAGGTTCTCGCGGCGCATGACGCGATAGAAGGACGAGCGCGGGTCGGACACCGCCGCGATCGCCTCCATCACCCGCTCGGAGTCGATCGTGACCTCGCGGTCCTCCATGTACCAGCCGCCGACGGCGCGCACGTGCTCCATCAGCAGCTCCGCATCGACCTTGCGCGGGTCGCGCAGGAAGCCGAGATCGTGCAGCGCCAGGCGCAGGCCCTCCGGGTCGTCGTCGAAGATCGCCTCGAGCGCGGCGATCTCGAGATCGATCTGGTCCTGGTCGAGCTGCTTCGTCATGCCGAAGTCGAGGAATGCCACGCGCCCGTCCGGCATGTGCAGGTAGTTGCCCGGGTGCGCGTCCGCGTTGAAGTGCTGCAGGTTGTAGATCGAGCCGAAGCAGAAGCGGAACACGATCTCTCCAAAGCGGTCGCGCTCCGCCTGCGGTAGCTCGCGCACCGCGTCGAAGCCCGCGCCGTCGACCCACTCGCTGACGAGCACGCGCTCGGTGGACAGGCGCGTGACCACGTCCGGCACGTGGATGAACGGATGGCCGCGGTAGGCGCGCGCGAAGGTCCGCTGCGACTGCGCCTCGAGCTCGTAGTCGAGCTCCTCCATCACGCGCTCCTTCAGCTCGGCGGCGGCCGCGCCGGCATCGAGGCCCGGGGCGAGCGCCTTGGCGAGCCGCATGAGCATGCCGGCGTTCTGCATGTCGGCCGCGATCGCCGCGGCCACCCCCGGATACTGGATCTTGACCGCCACGCGCCGCCCGTCCGGCAGGACCGCCCGGTGCACCTGGCCGATCGAGGCGGCGGCCGCGGCCTCGTGCTCGAAGTCCTCGAACAGCTCCTCGACCGGTTCGCCCAAATCCTCGTCGAGCACGGCGCGCACCTTCTCCCAGGGCATCGGCGGGGCGGTCGAGCGCAGCGAGGCGAGCTGCTCCTGGTAGAGCTCGCGGTACTCGGGCGGCAGGAACTCCGTGTCGATGAACGAGGCGAGCTGGCCGATCTTCATCGCCGCGCCCTTCATACGGCCGAGCGTCTCGACCATGCGGGCGGCGGCGTCCACGTGCCGCTGCTCGAGCGCCTCGGAGGCCTCGTCGGCGGAGCGAGCCAGGTTGGCCGCGCGCGTGCCCGCGTAGCGGGCGCCCTGCGTGCCCACGACCGATCCGAGCTGTGCGGTGCGCCGGATCCGGCCCTTCGGGATCGAGCTGTCATCCCTCGGTGGCGCCATTCCTGAGCGAGGATAGGTAGCTACACTGGCGAGCCGTCATGGCAACGGCACAGCGACCCACACTGAACGCGGAAGAGCGCTCCGAGCGCGGCACCCGCGCCGCCAAGCGGCTGCGCAGGACCGGCCAGGTCCCGGGCGTCGTGTACGGCGGCGGCGACGGTGAGTGCACCTCCTTCAAGGTGGACGCGCGCGTGCTGCGCCAGGTCCTCGTCGACGGCTCGGCGCTGATCGACCTCAAGGTCGGCAGCAAGACCCTGCCGGTGATCGTCAAGGACCAGCAGCTCCACCCGGTCCGCGGCGACGTCCTCCACATCGACCTGCTCGAGGTCCGCCTGGACGAGAAGATCCAGACGACCGTCTCGATTCACATCGAGGGCGTCGAGGAGGCGCCGGGCATCAAGGAGGGCGGCGTGCTCGAGCACGTGACCCACCAGCTCAACATCGAGGCGCTGCCGACCGCCATCCCCGACTTCATCGCAGTCGACGTCTCCGGCATGGAGATCGCGGCCACGATGCACCTCTCCGAGGTCGAGGTGCCCGAGGGCGTCGAGTTCCTCGACGATCCGGACGAGACGATCATCGCCACGGTGGTCGTGCCGACCGAGGTCGAGGAGCCCGAGATCGAGGAGGAGACGGAGCTCGTCGGCGAGGAGGCCGAGGGCGAGGAGGGCGTCGAGGGCGAGGGCGCCGAGGACGCCGAGGGCGGCGGCGAGGATGCCGCCGAGGAGGCCGAGGGCTCCGAGTGACGCTCTTCCGCCGCGGGGGCGGCGGGAAGGCGGACTGGCTGGTGGTCGGGCTCGGGAACCCGGGCGACCGCTACGCGGCCACGCGCCATAACGTCGGCTTCGAGGTCGCGGCGCTGGCGGCAGAGCGCTGGGGCCTGCCGAAGGCGAAGAAGCGCTACGCCGGCCTGTTCACCGAGGGGCGCACCGGACCCGGCGGCCCGCGCGTGGCGGTCCTGCTGCCACAGACCTTCATGAACGAGTCCGGCAACTCCGTCGGGCCTGCGCGCGGCGCGCTCGGGGTCGACCTCGAGCACGTCGTGGCCGTGCACGACGAGATCGATCTGCCCTTCGGCCGCATCGAGGCGCGCCTCGGAGGCGGCCTCGCGGGACACAACGGGCTCAAGTCGCTGAAGAGCGGCCTGGGCGGCCCGGACTTCCAGCGCATCCGCGTGGGCGTGGGGCGTCCCGACTCGACGGATCCCGAGATCGTCTCCGCGCACGTGCTCGGGCGCTTCTCGGAGCCGAAGGACGACGTGCGCGACCTGATCGAGCGCGCGGCCGACGAGCTCGAGCGCCTCATCGGCGCCCCCTAGACTCGGTTCCGAGGGCCGCGCAGCCGTTCGCGAAGCATCCGGCTCGGCCGGATGCGCACGCACGGTTTTCTTGCTGGGCGGCCGCAGCGCATGCTCAGGAGCCTTCTCACATACGCAAAGCACGACGCCGCGCTCACGAGGCTCGCGGACTCGGCGCGCGCCGAGCCGCAGCGGGCGTTCGTGTCGGCGAGCATGCGCCCGTACCTGCTGGCGTCGCTGATCGACGTCGAGGCAGAGCGGCCCGCGCTCGTGGTGGCGGGGGACGACCGCGCGGCGCGCGATCTCGCGGCCGACCTGAAGCAGTTCCTCGCGCCGCGCCCGGTGCGCTTCTATCCGGCGCGCGGCATGCGCTACGAGTCGCACCTGGCCCCGCCGCCGCATCTCGTGGGCCTGCGCATCGCCGCGCTCGACGCGCTGCTCGGCGAGGAGGCGGCCGTGCTCGTCACGAGTGCGGCCGCGCTCGCCGAGAAGGTGCCGGACCCCGACCTGCGCCCGCACGGGTTCGAGATCGAGAAGGGCGGCCTGCTCGACCTGGAAGAGACCGCAGGGCAGCTCGTGGCCTGCGGCTACGAGCGCGTCGACCAGGTCGAGGAGCGCGGCCAGTTCGCCGTGCGCGGCGACATCCTCGACATCTACCCGGCGACCGAGGAGCGCGCGGTGCGCTGCGAGCTCTGGGACATCGAGGTCGAGCGGCTGACCTGGTTCTCCACCTTCACCCAGCGCTCGCTCGAGGAGGCCGAGCGGGTCGAGATCGCTCCCGCCGCCGAGCTCGGGCCGGAGCACCGCGAGCTCGCCGAGATCGCGGCCGCGAGCGAGGCGGACGAGCGGCCCGACGTGGCGGACGTGCTCCCCGTCGACCGCTTCCGCGAGCTGCTCGACCTGCTGCCGGCCGACGCGCTCGTGGCGATCGCGGCGGAGGAGGAGCTGCCGCCGGCGCTGCGCGACCTCTGGGACGACGTCACGGCGAGCTTCCACGACGAGGACGCGCACCACCTCTACGTGAAGCCCGACGACCTCGAGCGGGCCCTCGGCGAGCGCGCGGCCGTGCGCCTGTCGAGCATCTCGCAGGACCAGCCGCACGAGTTCCGCGCGCAGGCGGCCCACACCGCCGCGCGCTCCCTGCGCGATGCCGAGCCGGAGCTCGAGAAGCTCGTGCGCTCGGGCTACCGGACCTTCGTCGCGTGGAGCCGCCGCGGCGAGGCGGAGCGCGCCCGGCTCAACCTCGACCGCATGCAGCCCACCCTCCTCGACGGCCAGCCCGCCCCGGAGGACGCGTCGCTCACCTTCGCGCATGCGAGCCTCAGGGACGGCTTCGTGGCGCCCGGGCTGAAGCTCGCCGTGCTGCCCGAGCACCGCCTCCTGAGGCGCCGGCGCGCCGAGCGCCCCCAGGGGCCGGCGGCGGGAGCCGTCGCGAGCTTCACGGACCTGCGGGCGGGCTCCCCGGTGGTCCACGAGGACCACGGGATCGCGCTCTTCACCGGGTTCGAGACGAAGACCGTGGGCGGGGTGACGCGCGACTACCTCGAGCTCGAGTTCCGCGACGGCGACCGCGTGTTCGTGCCGAGCGACCAGCTCCACAAGATCAGCCGCTACGTCGGCGCCGACGCCGGCGAGCCGCCGCTGTCGAAGCTCGGCGGGAAGCAGTGGGAGCAGCAGAAGCTGAAGGCGCGCCGCGCGGCTCAGGCGCTCGCCGGCGAGCTCATCAACCTCTACGCCGAGCGCCGCCGGCGCGCCGGCCACGCCTTCCCGACCGACTCGGAATGGCAGCTCGACTTCGAGGGCCGCTTCCCCTATCGCGAGACGCCCGACCAGCTCGAGGCGATCGAGGCCGTGCGCGCGGACATGGAGGAGGCGCGCCCGATGGACCGCCTGATCTGCGGCGACGTGGGCTACGGCAAGACGGAGGTGGCGCTGCGCGCGGCCTTCAAGGCCGCCGAGGACGGCAGGCAGGTGATGTTCCTCGTGCCGACGACCGTGCTCGCTCAGCAGCACTTCGGAACATTCAGCGAACGCCTGCGCGACTACCCGTTCCGGGTCGAGATGGTCTCGCGCTTCCGCTCGGCCGCGGACACGAAGGCGGCCCTCGCGGACTTCACCGAGGGCAGGGTCGACATCCTGATCGGCACCCACCGGCTGCTCTCGCGCGACGTGCGGCCGAAGGAGCTCGGGCTCCTGATCGTCGACGAGGAGCAGCGCTTCGGCGTCAAGCAGAAGGAGCTGATGCGCCAGCTGCGCCTCAAGGTCGACGTGCTGTCGCTGTCGGCCACGCCGATCCCGCGCACGCTCCAGATGTCGCTCGCGGGGCTGCGCGACATCTCGGTGATCGAGACGCCGCCGGAGGGCCGCCGGCCGGTCAAGACGTACGTCGGCGAGTACGAGGAGGAGCTCGTGGGCACGGCGATCAAGCGCGAGCTCGCGCGCGGCGGCCAGGCGTTCTTCCTCCACAACCGGGTCGAGACGATCGACGAGACGGCCGAGCGGGTGCGCGCGCTCGTGCCGGAGGCGCGCGTGGCGGTGGCGCACGGCCAGATGGCCGAGGGCGCACTCGAGAGCGTGATGATGTCCTTCCTGCGCGGCGACGCGGACGTGCTCGTCTGCACCACGATCGTCGAGTCCGGTCTCGACATCCCGAGCGCGAACACCCTGATCGTCGAGCGTGCCGACGAGCTCGGGCTCGCCCAGCTCTACCAGATCAGGGGCCGCGTCGGGCGCTCGCGCGAGCGCGCCTACGCCTACCTCTTCTACCCGAGTGCGGCGGCGCTCTCCGAGGAGGCGGGCCAGCGCCTCGCGACCCTGTCCGACTACACCGAGCTCGGCTCGGGGTTCAAGATCGCGATGCGCGACCTCGAGATCCGCGGCGCCGGCAACCTGCTCGGCGACGAGCAGTCGGGTCACGTGGCCGCCGTCGGCTTCGAGCTCTACGTGGGCATGATCGACGAGGCCGTGCGCCTGCTGTCCGGCGACTCCGCCGACGAGGGCGGGGAGCCGGTGCGCATGGACCTGCCGGTCGACGCCTACGTGCCGGGCGACTACGTGCCCTACGAGGCGGCCAAGATCGAGGTGCACCGGCGCGTGGCGGGCGCGCGCGAGGTGGCGCAGCTCATCATGCTGCGCGAGGAGCTGGCGGACCGCTTCGGCCCGATCCCCGAGCCACTCGACAACCTGATCCGCCTGCAGGACGCGCGCATCAAGCTCGGCCGCGCGGGAGCGCAGTCGGTCGACTTCAAGGGCGGGCGCATGGCGGTGACTCCGCTCGACCTCGACTCGCGCGGCGCGAAGGCGCTGCGCGAGCGCGTCCCCGAGGCGATGTACGAGTCCGGGCGCGAGACCGTGCGCGTGATCCTGCCCGAGGAATCGAGCGAGCGCTTCCGCGCTGTTGTCACCGTCGCGGAGGCGATTCTGGAGGTCGCGACCGAGCCGCGAGACGACTGAAATGCGTCCGCTACCCTTCGCCACCGCTCCGCAGGCTGAGGCCTGCCCCCGTCCTGAGAGCCTTACGAAAGCGCCCTAGACATGGCATCGATGAAACACGTCCGGATCAAGTTCCTGCTGTTCGCCGCCCTTCTGGGCCTGGCGGCCCTCGCCATCAGCGCCTGCGGCAACGACGTGCCCACCGGCGCGGTCGCCAAGGTCGGCGACGACACGATCACGCAGGAGGAGTTCGACAAGTGGCTCGCCACGGCCGCGAAGGGCCAGAGCGCCCAGACCGGCGGCACCGCCGCGGTCCCGGACCCGCCCGACTTCAAGAAGTGCATCGCTGCCAAGAAGAAGGCGCCGGCGCCGGAGGGACAGCAGGAGCCCACGGACGCACAGCTGAAGAAGCAGTGCCAGACGGAGTACGACGCCCTCAAGACCCAGGTCATGCAGTTCCTGATCCAGGCCGCCTGGGTCCAGCAGGAGGCCGAGAAGCAGGGCATCGAGGTCTCCGACAAGGAGATCGCGAAGTCCTTCGAGGATCAGAAGAAGCAGGCGTTCCCGACGGACAAGGCCTACGACGAGTTCCTCAAGAGCTCGGGCATGACCGAGGAGGACATCCTCTTCCGGGTCAAGCTCGACCAGCTTCAGCAGAAGCTGACGAAGAAGGTCTCAGAGGACGCCGGCAAGGTGACCGACTCCGAGATCGAGGCCTACTACGAGAAGAACAAGGAGCGCTTCGCGCAGCCCGAGCGCCGCGATCTCTCCGTGATCCTCACGAAGACCGAGGCCAAGGCCGACGAGGCCAAGAAGGCGCTCGACGACGGTGAGAGCTTCAAGAAGGTCGTGAAGGAGTACTCGATCGACGAGGCCTCGAAGGCGCAGGGCGGCGCGCTGCCGGCCGTCACGAAGGGCCAGCAGGAGAAGGCCTTCGACGACGCGATCTTCGGCGCGGACAAGGGCAAGGTCGTGGGTCCGGTGAAGACCCAGTTCGGCTGGTACGTCTTCAAGGTCGACAAGATCACGGACGCGAGCCAGCAGACGCTCGAGGAGTCGAAGGACACGATCAAGAACCTGCTGCGCTCCCAGAACCAGCAGAAGGCGCTCGACAAGTTCATCAAGGACTTCCGCGAGGAGTACAAGGAAGACACGAACTGCGCCGAGGACTTCCGCGTGGCGGAGTGCAAGAACGCCCCGAAGGAGAAGAAGCAGGGCGGCTCCGGCTCCGGCAGCGGCGGCCAGGCGGCGCCCTCGCCCGAGAACCCGCAGGGGTGAGCGAACTCCAGGAGGCGCTCGCGCGGCTGGACGAGATCGTCCGGCGCCTGCGCGTCGAGTGCCCCTGGGACCGCGAGCAGGACGAGCGCTCGATCGTTCCCCACACGGTCGAGGAGGCGTATGAGCTGGCGGACGCCGCCCACCACGGCGACGACGCGAAGCTGCGCGACGAGCTCGGCGACGTGCTGTTCCAGGTCTGGTTCCTCGCGCTGCTGCTCGAGGAGCGCGGCGCGGGCTCACTCGAGCAGGTGGCCGACGACCTGCGCGCCAAGCTGATCCGCCGCCACCCGCACGTGTTCGGCGACCGCGAGGCGGCGAGCGCCGGCGACGTGGTGCGCAACTGGAACCAGATCAAGCGCGACGACGAGCGCGGGGGCGAGATCTTCGGCGAGCTGCCCGAGACGCTGCCCTCGACCCTCTACGCCAAGAAGGTCCTGAAGCGCGCCGAGAGCGCAGGCCACGCGTGGAACGGTCAGGATGCTGACGATTCGGGCGACCGGCTGCTCGCCGCGGTGAAGGAGGCGGTCGAGGCCGGCGTCGACCCGGAGCTCGCCCTGCGGCGGGCCGCGGACAGATTCAGAGAACAGGTGGAGAAGGCTTGAGCGAGATCGAGAAGGTTCACGGGCGGCAGGTCCTCGACAGCCGCGGCAACCCGACCGTCGAGGTCGACGTGGTGCTGCGCTCCGGCGCGTCGGGACGCGCGGCGGTCCCATCGGGCGCCTCGACCGGCGAGTTCGAGGCGGTCGAGCTGCGCGACGGCGGCGACGCGTTCGGCGGGAAGGCGGTCACGCGCGCCGTGGCGAACGTGAACGGCGAGATCGCCGAGGCGGTCACGGGCATCGACCCCGCGGACCAGGCGGCGCTCGACCGGGCCATGATCGATCTCGACGGGACGGACAACAAGGGGCGCCTCGGGGCCAACGCGATCCTCGGGGTGTCGCTCGCGGGCGCCAAGGCGGCCGCGGCCGAGGCCGGACTGCCGCTGTGGCGCTACCTCGGCGGGGAGGCGGCTCACGTGCTGCCCGTGCCGATGATGAACGTGCTGAACGGCGGCGTGCACGCCGACAACAAGGTCGACTTCCAGGAGTTCATGGTCGTCCCGGTCGGGGCGGGCAGCTTCTCGGAGGCGCTCCGCGTGGGCGCGGAGGTATTCCACGCGCTCAAGGGCACCCTGCACGAGCGCGGGCTCGCCACGGCGGTCGGCGACGAGGGCGGCTTCGCGCCCGACCTCTCCTCGAACGAGGCGGCGCTCCAGATGCTGATCGAGGGCATCGAGGCTGCGGGCCACCGGCCGGGCGACGACGTCGTGATCGCGCTCGATCCCGCCACGAGCGAGGTCCACTCGGATGCCATGTACGTGCTGGAGCACGAGGGCCGCTCGCTCACGTCCCACGAGATGGCCGCCTACTGGGCGGAGATGGCGGACCGCTACCCGATCCTGTCGATCGAGGACGGCATGGACGAGGAGGACTGGGACGGCTGGAAGACGCTCACCGAGATGATCGGCGAGCGCGTCCAGCTGGTCGGCGACGACCTGTTCGTGACGAACACGGAGCGCCTGCGCCGCGGCATCGACAGCGGGGTCGCCAACTCGATCCTCGTCAAGGTGAATCAGATCGGCACGCTCACCGAGACGCTCGACGCCGTGCGCATGGCGCAGGAGGCGGGCTACACGGCCGTCATGTCGCACCGCTCGGGCGAGACCGAGGACACCACGATCGCGGACCTCGCCGTCGCGACCGGCTGCGGGCAGATCAAGACGGGGGCGCCGTCGCGCTCTGACCGGGTGGCGAAGTACAACCAGCTCCTGCGGATCGAGGAGGCGCTCGGCAGCGACGCGACCTACCCCGGCCGCAGCGTGTTCCGCGCCTAGGGCAGGTTTTCGATCACGTAGGCGCGCTCGCCCTGGCGCACCATGCCGAGCCGGCGCGCCTCGCGCTCGAGCGCGCCCGGGTCGCTGAGGTCGTGGACGCGCTTCTCGAGCGTGCGGTTCTCCGCGGTCAGCTCGCGCAGCTCCTCAGCCTGGCGGTCGGCCGTCCCTGACTGCTTCAGCCAGTGCTTGGCCGGCGAGATGTACAGCCCGAGGATGAACACGAGCATCCCGAGCAGAGCGACCCGCCCCAGCCGGTCCCAGCGAATGCCACCCCTGCGGCGGCTCGGAAAAGCCTGACCCATCCGAGCCCACTTCGCCGCCGGCGCGGCGACCCCTGCCGGTTCCTACTCCGGCTTCTGGTGCTTCTCCCGCGCCCGCCCGCCCGCGAAATCCTTCGCCTCGCGGGCGTAGCGGCCGAAGGCCGCGTCCACCACGGCGGTGGCGTCTCCGCCGGCGCCCGGCGCCACGCGATCTCGGTCGCCCAGTCGGTGCCGGCTGCGTAGAGGTCGGCGAGCTCGTCGACCATGAAGCTCGAGCCGAGGCGGCGGCGCAGCTCCTCCACGAGCGCGTCGGCGGCGTCGTCGAGCTGCTCGCGGGCGGTGTCGGGCGACTGGGCGATGCGGCGCTCACCCTCGCGCCACTGATACAGGGCGTTCTCCAGCGCGTATGCCATCCGGGCGTGGAAGGTAGCCGCGGCGTCAGTCGTCGTCGCCGGACGACTCTTCGCCCGCGCGGGCGATCACGATCCGGTCGGGCTCGACGAGCACGGTGACCGGCCGGTGGCCCGCCCAGTGCTCGGCGTACACCGGGTCGTCCTGGACGGCCGGATCGAGCCAGAGGCCGAAGCCCTCGTCGCCGTGGTCGAAGGTGCCCTCGAGGGCCTTCGGCTTGCGCCTGCGCCCACGACCGCCCCGCCGGCCTCGCCGGCGCTTGCGCGGCTTGTCGTCGCCCTCTTCGTCCTCGGGGGCCTCTTCGGGGGCGTCCTCGGAGGGGTCCTCCGATTCCTCCTCCTCGGCCTGCTGCTCGGCCTCGAGCGCGGCCGCGACGAGCGCGTCGTCCTCCGCGCGGAGATCCTGCTCCTCCGGCTCGGCGCCCGGCACGAACTCCTCGCCCGACCCCTCCGGAGCATCGGCCGGAGCGAGGTCGTGCTCGCGCTTGAAGGCGCGGATATCCGCGACCGATACGTCGAGCTGGTGGGCGATCCAGGCGTCGGTTCGACCCTGGCGCACCCAGGTGCGAATCTGGTTCAGCTGCGGTTTCAGCGATCTGCGTGCCAAACGGCGGCTGAGACTACCAACACACTTCCCGCGCGCCTCCCGTCAACGGTTCCCCATTGCGGCCGGGTCCGAACGGTGCTTTATTGAACGCGGCAACCCGTCCGGCAGGGGGAGGCACCACAGGTGCTGGTTCTGACAAGGAAGAGCAATCAGAGCATCATGATCGGGGACGAGATCGAGATCTCCGTCCTCGCCGTGATGGGAGAGAAGGTCCGCATAGGAATCGAGGCGCCGCGGTCGGTGCCGGTGTTCCGGCGCGAGGTCTACGTGGAGATCCAGGAGGACCGCACCACGGTGGACGCGGCCCTCGATGAGCTGAAGAAGAGCTGACGCCGGCTCAGCCGGCGATCATCGCGAGCGTCTCGAACATCACGATCGTCACGATCACGGCGGTCGCGACGAGCGTCAGCGCAAGCATCGCGAAGCGCAGCTTGCCCGCCTTGCGCGTGCGCTCGACCCTGCGCGCACGCGACCGGTGAGCGGATGCCTTGCGAAGCCGCTCCCGGCGTACGATCGACTCGGCCGCTTCCTCGCGGAACGCCTCCTCGAACTGCGCAAGCGACTGCCGCATCCGCATAGACGCGGGAAGGCTATCAGCGGTCGGTGGCTCCCACCGCCGCTCGGGGACCCTCAGGCTCACGCGGTCGCCGGCTCCTTTGTGGCCTCCGCGTAGACCTTTATGAACCGCAGATAGTTGTCCGCGATCTGCTGCGCCGCGGCGTCGCGCTCGAGGCTGCCGTCGAGGAAGCTCTTGAGGGCGTCCCACCAGATCGAGCGCCCGATCGCGAAGCCCGCGTACCCGGGAACCGGGGCGCCGGCGCGCAGCCACTCGTCGACCTTGGCGTCGTTGGCGCCGCGTCCCAGCACCACGCAGACGACGCCGTCACGGCCGTCGCGGCGGGTGGTGCGGGCGATCGTGTCGCAGTCTCCGGGGTCGTCGACGCCCTCGATCTTCCAGATGTCCGCCTCGACCCCGTTGTCCTGGAGCTCGACGATCGCGCGCCGCATCAGCTCGGGTCGCAGCTCGCGGTCGTAGCGGTCGGTGTCGCCCCCCACGGACTCGAGCTGCGCGTCCTCGGCCGGCACGAGCAGCTCGAACAGGAACTTGCGGTCGTTCGAGTGGAGCCAGTCGCCGAGCCGCGCGAGCCGCTCGGTCTGGCGCTCGTTCATCTCCGCGTCGCCGTCCGGGTTGTAGCGGACGAGCACCTTCGAGAAGTCGGGGTCGAACTTCTCGATGTGGGCGGGGAAGTCGTCGTCGTACTGGAAGTCGAACTCGTTCTGGCCGGACTTCTCGACCGGCATGGCCAGCAGCAGGCCGCGCTCCTTCGCCTGCCCCGGGAGGCCCGTGGGCTCGCCGAACTGCTCGTCGACGAGAACCCCGGTCGCTCCGGGCTCGGCGCCGCCCTCCGTGGCCTTCAGCAGGCCCTCGAAGATCAGGTGCTTCGCGTCCGCGATCGTGCGGGACTCCTCGTCCGTGGGATCCCCCTCGATCCCGAACATCTTCTTCTGGAACGACCCGCGGTGGTCGAACGCGAGGATGTAGAGCATGCCGTCGTAGCCGAGTGCCATTGCTTCTCCTTGTCCAAAGTGCCCCCTCGTTATACCCGCGAGACGAGGTTTCCCGCCGCGCGGCGCGGATACGATGCCGCCGTGGAGCACCGGTTCAGTGGGCCCTCCTACACGCTGGGGATCGAGGAGGAGCTCATGATCGTCGATGACGAGACCCTCGATCTCTCCAACTCGATCGAGGGTGTCCTCGACGATCTCGGAGAGGGTCCCGAACGCGGTGAGATCAAGCCCGAGCTTATGGAATCCGTCTGCGAGATCGCGACGGCCCCCGCCGGCACGACCGGAGAGGCGGGCGAGCAGCTGCGCGACCTGAGGCGAACGGTGGCAGACGTGGCGGGGCGCCGCGGCCTCGGGATCGGCTCCGCCGGAACCCATCCGTTCGCCCTCTGGGAGGACGCCCGCGTGGTGGCGCGGCCGCGCTACCGCGACCTGATCTCAGGCCTCCAGTTCGTCGCGCGCCAGGAGATCATCTTCGGCATCCACGTGCACGTCGGCATCGACGACCCCGACAAGGCGATCCACGTCACGAACGGGATGCGGGTGCACGTCCCGCTGCTGCTGGCGCTGTCGGCCAACTCGCCGTTCTGGCGCGGAGACAGCACCGGGCTCGAGTCGACCCGCACGCCGATCTTCCGCGCCTTTCCCCGCAACGGCATGCCGCCGCGCTATGACGACTTCGCCGACTGGGCACGCCGGATCGAGTTCATGGTGGAGACGAAGGTGATCGGCGACTACACGTACCTCTGGTACGACGTGCGCCCGCATCCCGACTTCGGCACCGTCGAGATCCGCTGCATGGACTCGCAGACCCGAGTCGAGCACACCGTCGCGATCGCCGCCCTGATCCAGGCGATGGTGAAGGAGCTCGCCGAGCACTTCGAGTCCGGCGCCGAGCTGTCCCGCTACCCGTACGAGATGCTCGACGAGAACAAGTGGCTCGCCGCCAGGCACGGGCTCGACGGCTCGCTCGTGGACCTGCCGGGCACGGAGCGCGTGCCGGTGCCCGAGCTGGCCCGGCGGGTCATCGACCGGCTGCGCCCGCATGCCGAGGAGCTCGGCTCGCTGCCGGAGTACGAGGCGCTCGAGGACCTGCTCGAGAACGGCAACGGCGCCTCGCGCCAGAAGGTGGTGTACGAGGCCAACCACGACCTCCGCGAGGTAGTGCGCGAAATTGTGGACGCCACCGCGCCGGTACCCTGAACGGGACCGTGTCGCAGCCCGATCTCTTCGTCGTTTGCAAGAACTGTGGGGCCGAGGTGAGCCCGTACATCACCGAGTGCCCGTACTGCGGGCAGCGGATCCGCAAGCGCGCGCCGAAGATCGACCGCTCCGGGGGCGAGGCGCAGCCGAAGCGCCCCCGCGCCCGCAAGCTGCCGCGGCTGCGCTCGGACGAGATCCCGGGGATCGCGCCGGACACGCGTCCGTACGGCACCGGCGTGCTGCTGCTCGCCTGCGTGGCCGCGATGCTGCTCTACGCGGCGGACCCGCTGCTCGACCTCGGCTACGTCGTCGTTCCGTCGAGCGAGGAGGTGTGGCGCTGGTTCGCCGCGCCGTTCATGCACGCCGACCAGCTCGGCTACGCGTTCGTGGCGCTCGTGGCCGTCGGAATCTTCGGGACGCTGATCGAGCGGCGCTTCGGCCTGCTCGCGCCGATCGTGATCTTCGTCCTCTGCGGCGCCGCCGGCCTCGCGCTGACCACCGTGCTCGAGACGCCGCCGCTGTTCGAGGACCCGCTCTTCTACCCGGCCTTCGGCGCGAACGGCGCCGCGCTCGGCCTGCTCTGCGCCTGGCTCGTGGACGACCGCATGGCGGCGCGCCGCGGCGACGAGCGCGACAACGACCTGCTCGGCGTCTACGTGATCGCCATCGTCCTGCTGCTGCTCTCGGTCACGACCGAGGAGGCGAACATCGCCGCGGCCGTCGGCGGAGCCGTCGCCGGCGCCCTGTTCGGGCTCGTTCTCCCGCTGTTCACGCGCCGGACCTGATGTTCACGGACGAGCAGCTCGAGGCGGCCATCGAGGCGCTGTCCGACCCCGAGCGCTTCGCCGGGGCCGAGCGGCTGCTGGCAGCCGCGGCGCCTCAGCTCCAGCGCATCCTCGGGCAGGCGCTCAACGAGGGCGGCTGGTTCGGGGAGGCGCACGCGTCGCAGGTGCGCGCCGCCGCCGGCGAGCCCGACGAGCTCAAGCGGGCGGCCCGGATCGAGGAGCTGATCGCGGAGGAGACCCGCATGGGCATGCTCGTGGGCGTGGCGGTGGGCTGGCAGCTCGTGCAGGAACTTGGCGCGGATGAGTCCTAGCGCGCGTGTCGCCGCGATCGTGGTAGCCGCGCTCCTGCTGGCCGCGGCCGGCTGCGGCGACGACGACGAGACCACCCCGACGACGACCCCCACAGAGACCCGCGAGCTCGAGACGGCGACCGCGCCGGAGCCGGCGCAGCCCACCGAGACCGAGGTCGAGACAGAGACTGAGGTCGAGACCGAGACCGAGCCGGCCACCTCGCCCGAGGACGAGCCGGGCGGGGCGGGCGACGAGATCCCCGCGCGCTCCCTCGCGCTGTTCACGGGCCGGAACGGCCGCGTGGCGCCGACCGTGGTGCGCGTGCCCGCCTTCATCTCGATCCGGATCGAGCTGCGCTCCGCGGACGGCGCGGACTACGCGATCCGCATCGGCGGGAAGACCCTGCGTGTCGGCGGTGACATCGGATCGGTGTCGAAGGTCTTCGACGGCCTGCGCCCAAACGAGGTCCTCGCGGGGACGCTCGAGGGCGCGCCGGGTCGCGTGCGCGTGGAGGCAACGGCCGAGCCCGGCCCCTGACTGGCTGGCCAGCCAAACCTCCGCTACGCTGCCCGGCATGAGCGACTCCGTGACCCAGAGGACCGAACGCGAGGACTTCCAGGCGACGAGCGATCCCGCGGTTCTCGAGTCCGCCGATCGCGGCGAGGCCAACCTGCTCACCTACTCGCAGCTCTACGACCTGTGGGAGCGCCAGCAGTGGGCGACCGGCGACATCGACTTCACCCAGGACCGGATCGACTGGCACGAGCGCATCCCTGAGGCTGAGCGCTTCCAGCGCATGTACGGCCTGTCGTCGTTCTTCATCGGCGAGCAGAAGGTCGCCGAGGAGCTCGGCCCGATGATGCGCGCCGCGCCGACGGAGGAGATGCGGATCTTCCTCTGCACGCAGATCGCGGACGAGGCGCGGCACGTGCGCTTCTTCAACCGCTTCTACGAGGAGGTCGGCGTCCTCCAGGCCGACACGCTGACCGGGCGGCTCGAGGAGACGAGCGAGCACGTGAACCCTGAGTTCAACGAGCTCTTCGACGAGATGCTGAAGAGCCGCGTGGACGCCCTCGCGCGCCGCCCGGAGGACCTCGAGACGCTCGTGGAGGCGGTCACGCTCTACCACATGGTCATCGAGGGCATGCTCGCCCTCACCGGGCAGCACTTCATCCTCGAGTACAACGAGCAGGTCGGCACGCTGCCGGGCTTCTGCGAGGGCTTCAACAACATCGCCCGCGACGAGCACCGCCACGTGGCGTTCGGCGCGCGCTTCCTGCGCGAGATGGCGCAGGAGGACTCGAGGTACGGCGACGCGATCACGCGCACGCTCGCGGAGGTCGCCCCGATCGCCGACGGCGTGCTTCAGCCCAAGTGGTACGTGGAGGGCGAGACGGAGGTCCTCGGAGCGTCGATGGAGGAGACGCGGGCGTTCGCGATGAAGGCCCTTGAGCGCAGGCTGAAGGTGATCGGCCTGGCGCCCGTGGCCTAGAACATCCTGCCGCCGAGCGGCACCTCTTCGGTCGGCCGCAGCAGGATCACCTCGCCCTCGGGGCCCGGGACCCCGAGTGTCAGCACCTCTGAGCGCACCGGCCCGATCTGGCGCGGCGGGAAGTTGACCACGGCCACCACGAGGCTGCCCTCGAGCTCCTCGCGCGTGTAGTTCGTGATCTGGGCCGACGAGCGCTTCTCGCCGAGCTCCGGGCCGAAGTCGATCGTCAGCTTCCAGGCCGGCTTGCGCGCCTCCGGGAAGTCCTCCACGCGCACGATCCGGCCCACGCGGATGTCGACCTTCATGAAGTCGTCGAACTCGATCACGGCCGGCTGGCTCAGAAGGCCGGCGGCGGGGGCGGCGGCGGAGTCGGCTCGCCCGCCGGCGGGGCCGGAGCGGGCGCCGTGGGCGTGGTCACTGTGCCCTCGCCTGGCGGCGGGGGCGGCGGCTCGATCGGCTCGGGCTCGCCGGGAATCGGCTCGGCGGCCGGCGGCTCCTCCTCGCGCGGGGGCAGGGTCACGGTCGACCCCTCCTCCTGCACGGGCGGTGCCGGCGGCGTCACCGGCTCGGGGGCCGGAGCGGGCACCGGGGCGGGCGGCGGCGCGGTCACGGCCGGCTCGCTCGCCACGGGCTCGGGCTTCGTCTCGGCCGGAGCCGGCCGCTCGCGGCGCGTGACGCGGGCGGGCTCGACGGCGGGGGCCGCAGCCGTGGGTGCCGAGGCCGACGGCGCCTGGGCGACCAGAGCGGGCGCGGGAGCCGGGCTCTGACGCTCGCGCGCGTGCTTCATCTCGACGGCGCCCGCGGTGACGATCACGGCCGCGGCCACGCCCGCGGCGGCCTTCGACGCGAGCGTGCCGACTCCGGCGGAGAAGGCGCCCCCGGCGGTGATTCCACCCGCCGCTGAGGCGGCCACGCCGGCCATGCCGGTTCCGGTCATGCCCGCGCCGGCGCCGCCACCGGAGGCGGCGGCGGCCGCGCCTCCGCCCATGCCGGCCTTCGCGATCCAGAGCTTCTTGAGGAAGATGAGCGGGGCGACGGGGTAGATCGCCGCCAGCGCCTTCGTGGTCGAGCGAAGCTCGCCGCGGAAGGTCGAGCAGCGCTCGCACTGCTTCAGGTGTCGCCGCACGGGGGCCGTCGTCCTCGTGAGCCCCTCGGCGACCTGACCGAGCTCGAGCCGGACCTCGGCGCACGTGAGCAGGCGGGCCTCGGAGGCCTCAGCGAGCGAGACCCGCGCGCGCACGAGCAGTGACTTGACGCTCGGCACGGTGGTCTCCATCGCTTCCGAGATCTGCTCGTACGAGAGCGCGTCGATCTCACGCAGGAGCAGGGCGGTGCGCTGCGTCTCGGGCAGCTCCTGGACGTCGGCCACGATGTGGCGGAACTCCTCGCGCTTGTGCACGGTGTCGGCCGTGGTGGCGCCGCCGTCGCGCTCGAAGACGTCCATCGAGTCCTGGCCCGCCGCCTGCGGACGGCGCAGGTGGTTCAGGCAGCGGTTGCGCGCGATCCGGTAGAGCCACGGACGGGCGTTGATGGGCCGCTCGTCGGCGCAGATCGCGTTGAAGGAGGCGGCGAACACCTCCTGCAGGACGTCCTCGGCGTCCTCCTGCGAGCCGAGCATGTGGCGGCAGAATCCGAGCAGCCGCGGCTGGTAGCGCTGAACGAGGGCCTCGAAGGCGCCGTGATGCCCGCGCCGGATGAGCGCGATCAGCTTCTCATCGCTCTGCAGCCGCAGAAGCGGTGAACGGCCTGCCAGCGCCGGAAGGCCGGCGGTATGTCGAAGTGCTGAGGCTTCCAAACGGGTACCCGCCTCCCCAACAAGGTAGCTGGAGTGAAGTTGCGCGCGCGCAATGCCCGGGGTGGGACTCGAACCCACAATGCCCCGAGGGGCAGCGCCTTTTAAGGGCGCGGGCTGTACCAATTCGCCTACCCGGGCCCGTGGGATGGTAGGGCTGGGCGGTTTGGAGGCGCGCCGCAGGGGAATGAGAGACCCGTGCAAATTCTTGGACTCATTCTCATTGGCATCGTGATCGGCGTGCTCGCCAGGCTGATCCTCCCGGGCCGTCAGAACATCGGCGTGCTCATGACGATCCTGCTCGGCATCGCCGGCGCCCTCGTGGGCGGCATCGTCGCGAGCGCGATCGGCAGCGGCGACATCTGGGAGCTCAACTTCATCGGGACCGTCGTCGGCGTGCTCGCCGCGATCGGCCTGATCGCCGGCGCCGAGTCGATGGGCATCGGCGACGGCGGCAAGCGCGGCAGCCTGCCGTCGGGCCGCTAGACGGCTATTCCGGATCCGGGCGCTTCTCGCCCGGCCAGGAGCCGGTCGTGCGGTAGTAGGCCGCACGGCTGCCGTGATCGGTGGCCTCCTTGACCATGCGGAAGATCGCGCCCTGAAGCGCGCCCGCCAGCAGGAGCCGGCTCCACCGGATGTCCCTGTGCTTCGAGTCCGGGGGCTCCTGGTCGTCGATCAGGCCCCAGACCTGATCGAAGACCTTCTTTGAGACGAAGCCGGCAAACAGGCCGGCGCCGACCGAGACGGGGATGAACAGGACCTTGCCCATGGCAGGGGTATACCCGAACTCGCGCGCAAGATTCCGCCGCCCTCTGCGTTCCAGGGTCTGGAAGGAGCAGACCCGAGCGGGACGGAGAGGATGCAAGGACGCCGTCAGAGGGGAGGCGCCGCCGCCATCGCCGCGGTCGTCCTCGCCATGGCGATCCTCGCCGTTGTGCTGCTCGGAGGCGGCTCGGGCGGCTACACGGTCAAGGCTCGCTTCCTGAACGCGGGCCAGCTCGTGAAGGGAAATCCCGTGCAGGTCGGCGGAGTCGACGTGGGCTCCGTCGAGGGCATCAGCATCACCGACGACGGGCAGGCCGAGATCGAGCTCTCGATCGACGACGATCACGCCCCGCTGCGGCGCGGCACGCGCGCCGAGATCCGCCAGCTCTCGCAGTCCGGGCTCGCGAACCGCTACGTCGAGCTGAAGCTGCCGCCGCACACGGAGAACGAGATCGACGACGGCGGGGTGATCGGCGCGGACGCCACGGTCACCCAGGTCGACATCGACGAGCTCTACAACACGCTCGACGAGGAGACGCGCGAGTCGCTTCAGGCCTTCTTCCGCGGTTCGGCCGCGCAGTTCCGCGGCCGGGCGGACGAGGCGAACCTCGGCTTCGAGTACCTCAACCCCGCGCTGTCCACGTCGAGCCGGCTGTTCGGCGAGCTGACAAAGGACACGCCGCTGCTCGAGCGCTTCCTCGTCGACTCCTCGCGGCTCGTGACCGCGCTGGCGGAGCGCCGCGACGACCTGGCGGGACTCGTGGGCAACCTGAGCACGACCACGCGCGCGCTCGGCAGCCAGAAGGAGGCTCTCGCCGAGTCGATCGGCCGGCTGCCGCCGTTCATGCGCCGCGCGAACACCACCTTCGTCAACCTGCGCGCCACCCTCGACGACCTCGACCCGCTCGTCGAGGAGTCGAAGCCGGTGGCGCGGCGGCTCGGCCCGTTCCTCACGCAGGCGCGCGCGTTCGCCGCCGACGCCGAGCCGACGGTGCGCGACCTCAGCCTCACGATCCGCCGCCGCGGCCGGGCCAACGACGTGCTCGACCTGCTGCGGACGCTGCCGCCGCTCGCCGACATCGCGACCGCGACGCGGCGACGCAGCTTCGCCCCCGGCGGCACCGCGCACGACGTGGGCGAGACGCGCGGGGCGTTCCCCGAGACCGTCGAGGCGCTCGAGGGCGGCGCGCGCGAGATCGCCTTCGCGCGTCCGTACACGACCGACCTGCTCGGCTGGTTCGACGACTTCTCGACCACGGGCGGCGGCTTCGACGCTCTCGGCGCCACCGCCCGCGGTTTCATCAGCCTGGCGCCGACCCTGCATCCCGAGTCGATCGCCACGAAGCAGTTCCGGCGCTGCCCGGGCTCGGCCGAGGCGCCGCTGCCGGACGGCTCGAACGTCTTCAGCGAGGAGGAGCAGGAGGAGCTCGCCTGCACCGAGGAAGACAGGGCGGTGCCGAGGTGAGGCGCGCGCTCGTGGTGATCGCGGTGCTCGCGGTCTGCGCCGCGGCGTTCGTGCTCGCCGGCGTCTCGGGCGGCAAGCCGAAGGGCAAGACCTACAGGGTCGAGTTCGACAACGCATTCGGCCTCGTGAAGGGCGGCGACTTCCGCGTGGGGGGCGTGACCGCGGGCACGACGACGGACTTCGACGTCGTCAAGCGGCCCGGCCAGGCGCCGAAGGCGGTCGTCGAGGTCGAGGTCTCAGAGCCCGGCTTCGCCGACTTCCGCGCGGACGCCTCCTGCGACATCCGCCCGCAGTCGCTGATCGGCGAGTACTACGTCGACTGCCAGCCGGGCAGCTCTCCGCGGCGCCTTCCCGCGGGCGGCGTCGTGCCCGTCGAGCAGACGAGCTCGACGATCCCGACGGACCTCGTCAACAACGTCATGCGCGAGCCGACCCGCGAGCGGCTGCGGCTGCTCGTGACCGAGCTCGGCACCGGCCTCGCCGGGCGCCCGGACGACCTCCAGGAGGTGCTGCGGCGCGCGCACCCGGGCCTGCGCGAGACCTCGCGCACGCTCGAGGTGCTCGCCGCTCAGAACGAGACGATCAAGGACTTCATCACGGACTCGGACACCGTGATCGCGGCGCTCGAGCGCCGCAAGGGCGAGGTGGCCCGCTTCATCCGCGAGGCGGGCGACGCCGCCGAGATCGGCGCGAGCCGCCGGGAGGACCTGCGCGCCGGCGTGCGCCGCCTGCCGCAGTTCCTCGACGAGCTCGAGCCGACCATGGCCCAGCTCGGGGCGACCGCCGATGAGAGCACGCCGCTGCTCGCCGACCTCGAGCGCGCCGCGCCCTCGCTCGACCGCTTCCTCGAGCGCGTGGGCCCGTTCGCCGAGGCGGCGACCCCCGCGGTCGACTCGCTCGGCGAGGCCTCGGCGGTCGGCCACCGGGCGGTCACGAAGGGGCGCGAGGAGATCGCCGAGCTGCGAGCGCTCGCCACGCAGGCGCAGCCGTTCGCGAAGCCGCTGCGCCAGTTCCTCGAGACGAGCGACGACCGCCGCCGCGCGATCGAGGACGACCCGCGCGCGAACGCCACGGCGCCACCCGCTCCCGACCCCACGGCGATCGGGGGCAGCGGGGGCTTCACGGCGATGGAGGCGATCTGGAACTACTTCTTCTGGCAGACGCTCTCGATCAACATGGTCGACGACGTCGGCCACATCCTGCGGGCCTCGCTCACGGCCGCGCCGGACTGCATGCAGTTCCGCAACGAGCCGCCCCGCACCCCTGCCGACCAGCAGATGTTCGAGCGCTGCAACTCGTGGCTTGGCCCGAACCAGCCCGGCATCACGAGCCCTGATCCGCTCGACTCCTCGGACCCGCAGTCGGCGCAGGTGCG
Source organism: uncultured Thermoleophilaceae bacterium (assembly GCA_963808775.1). Lineage (GTDB taxonomy): Bacteria > Actinomycetota > Thermoleophilia > Solirubrobacterales > Thermoleophilaceae > JACVRW01. The sequence goes on along the minus strand of CAWEGR010000002.1, from coordinate 12,683 downwards.
CGCGGAGGCGGGCCGGCCGGCCGACAGCCTCGGGCGAGCGCCGCGTCGAGGGTCAGCCCGAGGCCGGCCCGCTGCCGGGCCAGCCCGACCTCTCGCGGCCCCAGCTCGCGCTGCCGCCCGCGCTCCAGAACCTGCTCGACTCGCTCACGCGGGAGCAGAGGCGCGCGCTGCCGCTCGACCGGAACGAGCTCCGCCGGCTCAGCCCGGAGGAGCTCCGGCGCGAGCTGAACGACGCGCTTGGCCTCGACGGCGACGGTGGCGGCGTGCTCGGCGGCGGCGGCGGCGGCTCGGGCACGCCCCTGCCCGCGCCCGCGCCGCTGACCGACGGCTCGGCCGGGACCCTCCTCGACTTCCTGCTCGCGCCATGAGGGGCGTGCGCTCGACATCCGTCAGCTCGAGCCCGGTGCTGATCGGCGCCGCGACGGTGCTCGTCGCGATCGTGGCCGTGTTCATCGCGTACAACGCGAACTCGGGCCTGCCGTTCGTGCCGACCTACAAGCTGAAGACGGAGCTGCCCTCCGGGGCGAAGCTCGTGCCGGGCAACGAGGTGCGCGTCGGCGGCTTCCGCGTCGGCGTGGTCGAGGACATCGAGCCGGGCGTGGCCACCGTCGAGGGCGAGCGGCGCAGCATCGCCGTCGCCCACCTCAGCCTCGACAAGCAGATCGAGCCGCTCGCGCGCGACACGCGCGTGAGCGTGCGCCCGCGCTCCGCGCTCGGCCTCAAGTACGTCGAGCTGATCCCGGGCGACGCCGAGGCGACCTGGAAGGACGGCGACACCGTGCCGGTCGCCCGCGCCTCCGAGCCGCTCGAGTACGAGGACGTCTTCTCGACCTTCGACCGCGAGACGCGCCCCGCGATCCAGGGGGCGACGGAGGGCTTCGGCGACGCCTTCGCCGGCCGGGGCACCGCGCTGAACTCGTCGATCGAGGCGCTGAACCCGTTCCTGCGCTCGCTGACGCCCGTCATGGAGAGCCTGTCCGACCCGGACACGGAGCTCGACCGCTTCTTCGTCGAGCTCGGCGGAGCGGCGGCGCAGGTCGCGCCCGTCGCGGAGACGCAGGCGGCGCTGTTCACGGACATGGCGGACACGTTCGACGCGCTCTCCCGCAACGAGGACGAGCTGCGCCAGACGATCGAGAAGTCGCCGCCAACGATGCTCGCCGCGATCTCGAGCTTCCGCGTCCAGCGGCCCTTCCTCGCCGACGTGGCCGACCTGTCGAGCCGGCTGCGCCCGGCGGCGCAGGAGCTCCCGCGCTCGCTGCCCGCGCTGAACCGCGCGCTCGCCGCCGGCACGCCGGTCCTGCCTCGCACCGTCGGGCTGAACGAGGACCTCGAGGCCGCCCTCGCCGAGGGCGAGGACCTGTTCGAGAACCCGAACACGCAGCTCGCCCTGCAGGACCTCAACACGGCCCTGACCGTCGCGCGCCCGGCCCTCGAGTTCATCGCGCCCTACCAGACGGTCTGCAACTACCTCAACTACTTCATCCACCCGCTCGGCGAGGCGCAGTCGGTCGTCCAGAAGGGCGTAACGGGTGGCGGCACGGTCCTGAACCAGAACCTGAAGCTCGTCAACACCCAGCAGCAGAACAGCTACGGGTCGAGCGAGGGGTCGCGGCCCTGGGACATCCTCCAGGGCCAGCAGCCGCAGGGCGCCAAGGACGCGCTCGGCATGCCGCTGTTCCGCCTCTACGCGTCTGCCTATCAGCCCGCGATCGACGCGCAGGGCAACGCCGACTGTCAGAACGGGCAGAACGGCTACCCGAACGGCTCGCTCGTCGACGGCCGCTACGAGGCGGGCAACCTGCGCGACCTCTCGAACGCCGAGGGCCTGCCGTTCCCGAGCGAGGTCGGCACCGGTGCGAACGGCGCGATCACAGCGGACAACCTGCCGGGCCTCTCGGGCGGCACCTACAAGTCACGCGAGCTCGGCATCGACAACCTGGCGGACGTCCCGTGACCAACTTCCGCACAGGACTGCTCGCGATCGTCCTGATCGCCCTCGGCGCTTACCTCGCATTCACGAAGGCGAATCCGTTTGCGAACCCCTACGAGTTCCGCGCCGTCTTCCGCGACGTGAACAACCTGAAGCCGAGCTCGCCCGTCCGGATCGCGGGCGTCGAGGTGGGGAAGGTCAAGAAGGTCGAGCCGCTCGACGAGCCCGGGGCCGGGCGGCGGCGCCGCCGCGGTCACGATCGAGATGAAGGAGGAGGGCCTGCCGCTGAAGCGCGACGCCGAGCTCAGGATCCGGCCGCGCATCTTCCTCGAGGGCAACTTCTTCGTCGACCTCCAGCCGGGCTCGCCGTCGGCGCGCGAGCTCGACGATGGGCGGGACGATCCCGGCGACCCAGACGGCCGCGCCGGTACAGCTCGGCGACGTGCTCACGGCGCTCCAGCGCGACACGCGCGCCGACCTGCAGACGTTCCTGCGCGAGTACTCGGAGGGCCTCGCCGAGGGAGGCGCCGAGGGCTTCAACGAGTCGATCGAGTACTGGGCGCCGGCCTACCGCGACTCGGCGCTCATGAACGACGCGCTGCTCGGGCAGGACCGCGACCGCGACCTCGGCCGGGTGCTGTCGGGCCAGCAGAAGACGTTCGCGGCCCTGGTCCGCGACGAGGCCGCGCTCAAGGGCCTCGTGACCAACTTCAACCTGACCGCCGGCGCGCTCGCGAGCGAGGACGAGGCGCTCGCCGCCTCCGTCCCTGCGCTGCGCGACACGCTCCGCGCGGCCCACCCGGCGCTCGGCGCGCTCAACGAGTCGCTGCCGAGCGTGCGGGCGTTCGCGAGGGAGGCGCTGCCGGGTGTCAGCTCCTCGGACGAGACGCTCGACGCCGCCATCCCGTTCATGCGCCAGGCGCGGGCGCTGATGTCGCCGCGGGAGCTGCGCGGGACCGCGCGCATCCTCCGGGCGACGATCCCCGCGGTCGTCGCGTTCAACCGCAGCTCGATCCCGCTGCTCGGCGAGACGCGCGCGCTGAGCGCCTGCACGAACAACGTGCTCGTGCCCTTCATGGAGCTCGAGGTCCCGAACCCCGATGAGCCGGAGAACGACGGGCAGAAGGTGCGCCACCAGCTCCAGCGCGGCTTCCCGGGCCTCTCGGGCGAGAGCCGCCTCTCCGACGGCAACAACCAGTTCTTCCACGCCGGCGCGGTCCCGCCCGCCAACAATGTGCGCCCGGGCCCGCCGCCGGACGGCGGCAGCATGCCGCCGCCGCACCGGCCGGACGTGCCCTGCGAGACGCAGGAGCTGCCGGACCTGCACGCCCCGGGCGGCGCGATCGCGAGCTTCCAGCCGCTCGAGCAGAGCGAGGGCTCCGAGGTGCGCTCCTCGAGCGCGGCGCCGTCGAGCGACGACTTCCTCGGCGCGATCCGGAGGTTCGCCGAGGACGGCTGGCCGGCGATCGAGCAGGCGCGCGCCGCATACCGCAAGCGCGAGCTCGAGGCACGCGAGGGAGAGCGGCGGATGAGGCGCACGCTCCGCAAGCACATGGGCGACTTCCTCGCGCTGCTCGGCGTGGTGGTGCTCGGGCTCGGCGTCGCGGCGTACGTTCTCGCGAACCAGCGCCTGCGCTTCCCCCTGATCGAGGAGAAGCCGTTCGTGGTCCACGCCGAGCTCGCCGACGCCCAGGCCGTGACACCCGGGCAGGGCCAGACCGTCGTCGTGGCCGGCGTGCGGGTCGGCGACATCGGCGACGTCGAGCTCGAGCAGGGCCGCGCGGTCGTCGAGCTTCAGCTCGAGTCGAAGTACGAGGGGCTCCTGCGCGAGGGCGCCACCGCGCTGCTGCGCGCCCGCACCGGCACCAAGGACATGTTCGTCGAGGTCGACCCGGGCGAGGGCAGGGCGCTCGAGGAGGGCGGGCGCATCCAGGTCTCGAACACGCTGCCGGATGTCGACCCGGACGAGTTCCTCGCGATGCTCGACACGGACACGCGCGACTACCTGCGCCTCCTGATCAGCGGAGCGGGCAAGGGCCTCGAGGGCCGCGGCACCGACCTGCGCGAGGCGCTGCGGCGGCTCGGTCCTCTGCACCGTGACCTGGCGGCGGTGTCCGGCGCGGTCGCCGAGCGGCGCCGCAACCTGCGCCGGCTGATCAACCGCTACGGCCTGCTCACCACCGCGCTCGGCGAGAAGGACGAGGACATCGTGCGCCTCGTGCGCGCGTCGAACTCGGCGCTCGGCGCGCTCGCGGCGGAGGACGACAGCCTCGCGGCCGCGGTCGAGCGGCTCCCGGGCGCGCTCCGCGAGACCGAGAGCACGCTGGGCAAGGTCGAGTCGCTCGCGATGCGGCTCGGACCGACCTTCGAGGCGCTCAGGCCGCCGTTCCGCAGGCTCGACGAGGCCAACGCCGCGGTGCGGCCGTTCGCCGAGGCTGCCACGCCGGTGATCCGCGACGAGATCCGCCCGTTCGCCCGCTCGCTCCAGCCCTTCCAGGCGAACCTGGGTGAGGCGTCCGCCGACCTCGCGGCGGCGGGTCCGGACATGACGAAGGCATTCCGCGGGCTCAACCGCCTGTTCGACATCGGCGCCTACAACCCGAACGGCAGCGAGGGGATCTCCGAGGGCTGCGAGCTCCAGGGCCAGTGCAGCCGCGAGGAGCGTGCGCGCAACGAGGGCTACCTCTACTGGCTCGGCTGGCTCGGTCAGAACAACGTGTCGCTCTTCTCGACCTCCGACGCGCTCGGGCCGATCCGGCGGGCCCACCTGCTCGGCCTCAACTGCGGAATCGTCGACTCCGAGAGCGAGGCACTCGGCATCCCGGCGGCCGAGACAGAGGCGCTCACCGACCTGCTCTCCGGTATCGGAGCGTGCTCCAAGCCGTGATCAAGCAGGCCCCCGGCATCGGCAAGCTCGCGGCGATGGCGCTCTTCACGCTGTCGGTGTTCGCGATCCTGATCTTCCTCTGGACCGCCTTCGGCGGCGTGATCCCGCTGAAGCCGAAGAGCTACCGCTTCGAGGTGCACATGCCCGAGGCCGCGACGCTCGCCGAGGAGGCCGACGTTCGGATGGCGGGGGTGAACGTCGGCAAGGTCAAGACGAAGGAGCTCGACGCGGGCGCGGCGCGCACGATCGTTGAGATCGAGCTCGACGAGGCGTACGCGCCGATCGCTACGGACACGCGCGCGATCCTGCGCCAGAAGACGCTGCTCGGCGAGACCTACGTCGAGCTCTCGCCGGGCGACCGTTCGAAGGGGGAGCTGCCGGACGGAGGCCGTCTGGCTAACGCGCAGGTCGAGGAGACGACCGAGCTCGACGAGATCTTCTCGGCGTTCGACCCTCAGACGAGGGCCGCCTTCCAGGACTGGGTGAAGGAGCTGTCGGTGGCGATCGAGCGCGGCGGGTCCGAGAACCTGAGCGACTCGCTCGGGAACCTCGAGGGCTTCGCGGTCGACGGCGCCGAGCTGCTCGGCGTGCTCGACAGCCAGAACCTCGCGCTGCGGCGGCTCGTGCGCAACACGGGCGAGGTGTTCGGGGCGGTCAACGAGCGCGAGGGCGCCCTGCGTGAGCTCATCGTGAACTCGAAGCGCACCTTCGAGGCCACCGCCGCGCGCGACGACGCGCTTGCCGAGACGATCGCGATCTTCCCGACCTTCCTCGACGAGTCGAAGGCAACGGTCGAGCGCCTCGAGGAGTTCTCGCGCGAGACGAACCCGCTCGTGGACGATCTCAAGGCGCCCGCCGACGACCTGGCGCCCACCCTGCGCGACCTCGGTGACCTCGCGCCGGATCTCGAGCGCCTGTTCGGCGACCTCGATCCGCTCGTGGACGTCGGCAGGCGCGGGGTGCCGGCGCTCGAGCGAACCCTGCGCGAGGCCGAGCCGCTGGCCGAGGGCCTGCACGTCTTCCTCCCGGAGCTCAACCCGATCCTGTCCTACTTCAACTACCACCAGCAGACGATCGCCGGCTTCATGACGAACGCCGCCTCCGACCTCGCGGCTGACTACGGCACCGGCCAGCGCGGCCAGACCCAGATCGGGATCATCGAGGGCCGCTCGCTGCAGGCGTTCCCGTACGGGCAGGAGCCGCCGGACTGGGCGCGCGGCAACTCCTACCTCGCGCCGAACGCGCTCAACCGCGCGGTGCTCGTGGGCGGGGTCGAGAGCCTCGACTGCCCCGGCGGCGAGCGGCCCGACCCGGAGGACGCGCTCGACCCCGGCGAGACGAACGCCGACAAGCGCACGCCGTGCTTCCTCGCGCCGCCGTCGCTCTATGACGGCACCCGCTTCCCCTACCCGCGGAGGGGCAGGGCGCCGCTGCGCGCGCCGCCGCGCGGGCGCGACGGATCTGAGCCTCCACCGGCCCCGTAGACACGAACGGGGCGGTCTCGTGCACCGTTTGGGGCAGGAAAACTCCTCGAAATCACGGATTTTGGGAACCGGCGCTCGATCTCCACTAGCGCTGTCGGGAATTCGGGTCATACTGGAACCGTGGTCCTGCTCACGGAGGAGACTGGCTACCCCCGGCCCTGCCCTGGCCATGAACTCGCTCCCCGTGGGGATGGACAAATGTTCGACCGCCCCCGCACATTTCGCTCAAGTTGAGCGGCTGACTTGCCGAGATAACACCCGTGGCCCCCTTCCACCCTCTGCGTCACGAGGCGCGGGTCCTGATGGCCCGCACAGCGGCGAGCCTCGCGGTCTTTCTCGCGATCGCCTTCGTGCTGCTCGGTGGAAGCGCGAACGGGCCACTCGCCAACGCCGAAGCCAAGAAGGGGGAAAACGGCAACGGCATGGCAACGGTCCTCCGGTCACGCTGCCGGAGCAGGCGCAGGGCCAACCGGCCGCGCCCGAGGCGGTCGCCCCGGAGCCGACCGCGGTCGAGCAGGCGAGTCCGCCCGGACCGCCGGCTGACACCCCGGGCAACGGCCCGCCCGAGCACGCGGGCGGCGGCAGCGGCAAGGCGGACCCGCCGGATCCGGTGGAGCCCGTGTCGCCGCCGACCTCGGAGACGCCCGAGCAGCCCGGCAACAGCGGCAACGGCAACGGCAACCCGAACCCGACGGGCGGGCGGCCGCTCGATCCGCCCGAGCCGCCAACCCGGCCGACGATCCGCCCGGGTCCGAGAACCCGCAGCAGCCGCCGGTGGAGGACCCGCCGGACGTCCCGGGCGACAACGACTTCGAAGGCCGCGAGCCTCAAGGTCAACCTCAGGGTGAGACCAAGGACCTCGAGGGCTCGCCGCCCGCCGCGATCCCTCCCGGCGACTCAGGCGCCGGCGGGGTGCTCGGCCAGACCGCCGAGGCAATAACGATCGCTCCCGCCGCCGCGGTCACCCCGGCCTCCGAGCTGGGCGAGTCAAGCGGCGGCGCGAACGGCGACTCGCAGCCCGGCGGCTCGGACAGCGACCGTGGCTCAGGCGCCGAGGAGCAGACCGAGGGCTTCGCGCCCGCCGTCTTCGGCGACCTCCCGCAGCTTCTCGAGTTCGTGCCGGATGCGGTCAAGGCGGCGCTGGCCGGCCTCGCCGCGCTCTCGATCCTGCTCGGCCTCGGCTACATCCTTTCCGCCGTCCGCAACCGCCGGCTCGAGCGCCAGCGCGGCGAGCTGCTCCAGGAGGTCGGTCTCCTGCAGAGCGCGCTGCTGCCGCCGGTGCCGGAGCGTGTCGGCTCCCTTCAGACCTCTGTCGCATACCGCCCGGCCGACGGCCCCGGCGCAGGCGGTGACTTCTACGACGTGCTGCCGCTCCCGGGCGGGCGCGTCGGGTTCATCCTCGGCGACGTGTCCGGCCACGGACGCGGCGCGCTCGCTCGCACGGCGTTCATGCGCTACACGCTGCGCGCCTACCTCGAGGCCGGTCTCGAGCCGCGGGTCGCGCTGCAGGTGGCGGGCCGCGTGATCGACGAGAACCTGGGCGGAGACTTCGCCACCGTGCTCCTGGCCGTGCACGATCCGGAGACGGGCTCGCTGACGTACGCATCGGCCGGGCACCCGGCCCCGCTCGTCGTCGGCCCGGAGCCGCACGACCCCGTCACGGCAGGCTCGTCGCCGCCGATCGGGGTCGGGGTGCGCACCGGACTGCGCCAGACGACGGTGCCGCTGGTGCCCGGTTCGGTCGCCTGCCTGTTCACGGACGGCCTGATGGAGGCGCGCGTGGAGGGCGGAATCCTCGGCCGCGAGCGCCTCGAGGAACTGCTCGACGCTCTCGGCAGCGAGGCCACGGCGGCCGGCCTGATCGACAGCGTCAAGACCGAGGCCCGCGTCCTCTCCGACGACATCGCGGCGGTCGTGATCCAGCCCACGAACGGCGTCACCGCCGGGCTGTTCCGCACGGAGCAGCTCGAGCTGACGGCGCGCGAGCTCGACGGCCCCGTCGCCGAGCGCTTCCTCGCCTCCTGCGGCATCGCGCCGGTCGAGGTCGAGGCGGCGGTCTACGACGCCCGCACGCTCGCCGAGCGCTTCGGCGGCGTCATCCTGCACGTGGTCTTCGGCAACCGCCTGCGCGTGGAGGTCCTCCCGCGCAACGTGGAGTCGATCGAGGCCGCCTCGCGCCGCGCCGCGGCCTCGCGCTAGCGCAGCGCGCTGACGAGCTCCTCCGGCGAGTCCTCCGGCACGAAGTGCGCCGCGCGCTCGATGCGCGTGACCTTCGCGCGCGGAAAGATCTCGAGCCACTGCTCGAGGAAGACGGGCTGGAAGACGCGGTCGCGGATGCCCCAGACGATGCGCACCGGGACGTCGAGCGTCTCGAGGCCGTCGTGGATGCGGCGGATCAGCGGCGCGCTGCGGTCGCGCTCCGTCAGCGGGATGTCACGCTGGAAGGCGAGGGTGGCGGCGCGCGACCAGTAGTCGGGGAAGGGCGCGCGGTAGGCGTCCATCATCACCGGGTCGATGTCGCGTCGCGACATGCCCCCGGGGATCGACTCGACGAACAGGTTGCCGCCGAGCGCGAGGATCTCGCCGAGGCCATCCGTCCGGAACTCGCGCAGGAAGGGCGGGAGGAAGCTCGGCAGCTCCCAGGCCCAGGTGTTGAGCAGCACGATCTCGCGCAGGCGCTCGGGCTGCTCGAGCAGGGCGCCGAGCCCGATCGGGCCGCCCCAGTCGTGGACCACGAGCGTGAGGTCGGTGAGGTCGAGCGCCTCGACCAGGCCGAGCGCGTTGCGGATGTGCGTCTCGAGCGTGTACGCCGACATGTAGGGCGGCTTGTCCGAGCGCCCGAAGCCCATGTGGTCGAACGCGATGCAGCGCCGGCCGTCGTTCGGCAGCTCGGCGAGCGGCCTGCGCCACAGATAGCTCCAGGTCGGGTTGCCGTGAACGAACAGCGTGGGCGGCGCGTCGCGGCGGTCCCTCGTCGACGTAATGGAGCCGCGTCTGGCCGACCTCGAGGTAGCGCGCCTCGAACGGGAAGGTGCCGCTGAAGTCTCCATCGAGTCGGATAGCGTGCGCGTCCATGCTCCACGGGGGACGGCTGGTGGCCAAGCGCCTGAAGGCGAACGGGGTGACGAAGCTCTTCACCCTATCCGGCGGGCACCTCTTCTCCATCTACGACGGCTGCCGCGAAGAGGGTATTGACATCGTGGACGTCCGGCACGAGCAGACGGCCGCCTTCGCGGCCGAGGGCTGGGCGAAGGCCACGCGCACGCCCGGCGTCTGCGCCCTGACCGCCGGCCCCGGGGTCACGAACGGGATGAGCGCGATCGCGTCCGCTCTCATGAACGGGTCGCCCGTCGTCGCCTTGGGCGGTCGCGCGCCGGCCGGGCGCTGGGGGATGGGCTCGCTTCAGGAGATCGATCACGTCCCCTTCGTGGCGCCGCTGACGAAGTTCGCCGAGACGGCGGCCGAGACCGCGGACATACCCGCGCTCGTGGACGCCGCGATCGCCGCATCCCTGGCGCCGCCGTCCGGCCCGGCGTTCATCGACTTCCCGATGGACCAGGTGTTCATGGAGTCGGACGTGGACCCGGACGGGCCGAGCGTGCTGCCCGAGCCGGGCTCTCTGCCGGTGGCGGACGCGGACGCCGTCGAGCGCGCGGCCGCGCTGCTGCGCTCCGCCGAGCGGCCGGTGGTGATGGCCGGGACGGGCCTCTACTGGGCTCACGCGGAGGACGCGCTCCAGGCGCTCTGCGCGGAGCAGTCCGTGCCGGTGTTCCTGAACGGGCTCGCGCGCGGCTGCGTGGCGGCTGACGACCCGATGTTCTTCTCGCGCGCGCGAAGCGCCGGGCTGAAGGGCGCGGACGTCGCGCTCGTGGTCGGCGTGCCGATGGACTTCCGGCTCGGCTTCGGCGGCTCGTTCGGCGAGGAGACCGAGCTGATCGTGCTCGGCAGCTCGCCGCCGGAGCGCCCCCACCCGCGCGAGGTGGCGGTCGAGCTCTACGGCGACGTGACGGTCGCGCTCGACGCGCTGCGCGCGGCCTGCGCGGGGGCGAGGGTCGACCGCTCGGCCTGGGTGGGCTCGCTGCGCGAGACGGAGAACGAGCGCCGCGCGGCGGAGCAGGATGACCTGAGCGACTCGCGCGCCCCGCTTCACCCGATGCGGGTCTACGGCGAGCTCGCCCAGGTGCTCGACCGCGACGCGATCGTGATCGGCGACGGCGGCGACTTCGTGTCGTTCGCCGGCCGCATGATCGAGACGTACGAGCCGGGCTGCTGGATGGACCCGGGGCCGTACGGATGCCTCGGCTCAGGCCCCGGCTTCGCGCTCGCCGCGAAGCTCGCCCGGCCGGAGCGGCAGGTCTGCCTGCTGCTCGGCGACGGCGCTTTCGGGTTCGCGGGGATGGAGTTCGACACGCTCGTCCGGCACGGCGTGCCCGTGGTCGGCGTGATGGGCAACAACGGCATCTGGGCGCTCGAGAAGCACCCGATGGAGTTCCTCTACGGCTACTCGGTGGCCGCGGACCTGCAGCCGGGCCTCCGCTACGACGAGATCGTCGCGACGCTCGGCGGGCACGGCGAGCTGGTGTCGTCCCCCGACGATCTTCGCCCTGCGCTCGAGCGTGCCTTCGCCTCCGGCAGGCCGGCGCTCGTCAACGTGCTCACCGACCCCTCCGTCGTATATCCGCGCCGAGCGAACCTGGCGTAGGCGGGCGAGCAAACATTCGTCCGTCGCGCCCTTCCGACATTGCCCTGTCTGGGGTATAGTCCGTCTCGCTGGGTGGAGACTCCCCTGCGGCGAACCCGCAGGGCTCCTTCCGGCACATAGGTTCGGGCGAAGCCGCATCGTATCGGCGCCTCCCGCCGCCTGAACCGCAAGGCCCTTTCAAGGCACGTACCCCTGCCCGTCCTGATGGGGCCGTATTAAGAGAGCCGCCCGCATGATGCGGGCGGTTCTTGTTTTCGGGTCAGCCCTCGGCGCCGGCCAGCGCCGCGCCGTGCAGGATGTCCCTCTCGCTCACCTCGACGCCGTCGAGGCCGAACGCGCGGATCGACTCGACCAGGATCGTCACCCCGGCCACGATCGTCGGGGCGCGGTCGGGGTGGAGGCCGGTCACGCCGCGGCGCTCCTCGAGCGGCTTCGTTGCGAGCATCGCCTGGATCCGCTCCGCGGCGGCGAGGCCCATCTCGTAGCCGTGCACCTTGCTCGAGTCGTAGGGGTCGAGGTCCTGGTCGATGGCGGCGAGCGTGGTCGCGGTGCCGGCCACGGCGATCGCGCGCGCGGTGCCCTGGCGCAGGTCGGCCGGCACGTGCGCGTCGATCACGTCCGCGATGTCGGTCGCGAGCGCCTCGAGCTCCTCGTGCCTCGGCGGGTCCGAGTGGAGGAAGCGCTCCGTGTGGCGGACGGAGCCCATCTGCGTCGAGACGTGAAAGCGCATGTCGCCGTCCGGCGCGCCGATCACGTACTCGGTCGAGCCGCCGCCGATGTCGATCACCACGAGGTCGCCGGCCTCGCCGCCGTCGCGGCCGGCGGTGGCGCCGAGGAAGGTGAGCCGCGCCTCCTCATCGCCCGAGATGGTGCGCAGCTCGACGCCGAAGTCCCGGCTCAGCTCGTCCCGGAACGCGGGCCCGTTCTCCGCGTCGCGCATGGCGCTGGTGGCGACGCCGAACACCTTCGTCGCGCCGTGGCGGTCGATCGCCTCGCGGTACTCGGAGAGCGCGGCGCGCACGGCGGCCATCGGCTCGTCGCCGAGCCGCCCGCTCGCGTCGAGCCCGCGGCCGAGGCCGGTGATGGTCGTGCGCTTCTCGATCTCCTCCACGTTGCCGTCGCCGACCTCCGCGACCAGCAGCCGCGTGGTGTTCGTGCCCTGGTCGATGACGGCGACGCGCGCCCACTCACTCGAACAGCTCCTCGACCCGCTCGACCGGGCGCGCGAGCACGGCCCGCTCGCCCCGCACGACGACCGGCCGCTGGAGCAGCTCTGGGTGCTCGGCCATGAGGGCGATCGCCTCGTCGTCGCCGACCTCGCGCTCGCCGAGCCCGAGCTCGGCGTAGACGGGCTCGCGCGCGCGGAACAGGTCGCGGGCGGGGCCGCCGGTCTTCGCCACGAGGCTTCTGAGCTCGTCCGCGGTGAGCGGCTCGACGTGGAAATCGACCCGATCGAACTCGACTCCGCGCGCCTCGAGAAGCTCGGCGAGCTTCCTGCAGGTGGTGCAGGTGCGCTTCTCGTAAACGGTGAGCTCGGCCACGCGGCGAACGCTACAGCCGTTGACGTTCGGCAACCCCGTGGCTACATTTGCGGGTCCACGCCGCGGGGTGGAGCAGTCAGGTAGCTCGTCGGGCTCATAACCCGAAGGTCGCGGGTTCGAATCCCGCCCCCGCTAC
>CAWEGR010000001.1:0-138038 GCA_963808775.1 uncultured Thermoleophilaceae bacterium | reverse complement strand
CTCCTGACGCCCCGCAACGTCGAGGTGTCGGCGGAGGAGCGCGCGCGGTTGATCGAGAAGGGCTTCTTCAACCAGTCCTGAGCCGGCGGGCGGCGCTCCTGACGCCGGCTCTCCTGGGCGTCCGCGCTGGTGGCTCGTGACGGCTGCATCTCGCATTGGGGTGACCCGTCGTTACCCCGTTCTTGCAGCCGTTGTGAGGCGTGACGGTCCACCTTCCTGCCCTGGGCACCCATACGGTGCCTGGAACAGGAAGGTGCCGCAAATCGCGGAGCGAGCGCGCGGGCGGCTAGGCTTCCCGCCGCATGAAGCTCGGGTTCATCGGCGCCGGCAACATGGCGTCTGCTCTCGCCAGGGGGATCGGCGAGCCGGCGCTGGTGGCGGACATCGACGAGGCGAAGGCCAGGGCGCTCGCGGACGCCATCGGCGGCGAGGCCGTCGGCTCGAATGCCGAGCTCGCGGAGCGCGCCGACGCCGTGGTGCTCGCGCACAAGCCGAAGCAGCTCGAGGAGGTCGCCGCCGATGCGGCTGGCCGTACCGATACGGTCATCTCCATCCTGGCCGCAACGAGCACCGAGTCCCTGTCGCAGGCCTATCCCGGCGCCGCGATCCACCGCTTCATCCCGAACATGCCCGTCGAGGTCCGGCGCGGCGTCCTCTGCTACGTGCCGGGGCCGGGCGCCGCGGAGCCCCGCAGGGGCGAGATCCTCGAGCTGATGCGGCGCGTGGGGGAGGTCATCGAGCTCGACGAGGAGCCGCTGATCGAGCCCGCCATGGCGCTGATGAGCTGCGGACCCGCCTTCATGGCGCTCGTGGCGGAGTCCTTCGCCGAGGCCGGCGCGGCGCACGGCCTCGACCCCGACGACGCCATGCGCATGGTGGTCGAGACGATGGGCGGGACCGCCACGTGGCTCGCCGAGCACGGCTACGACGGCCCTGACCTGCGCGCGCGTGTGGCGACGCCCGGGGGCACGACGGAGCAGGGGCTGATCCGGCTCGAGGAGAACGGCCTCAGCGACGTGATCCGGAAAGCTGTCGACGGAGTGGTGGAGGCCACCGCCGTGCCGAGGCAGCCGGCTCGGCCGGCTGCGGAGGATCCGTCTTGAGCCGCGCCGATATCGCCGACTACATCCGGACGCTCGCGCTCGTCTACCTCGTCCTGATCTTCGTCCGGATCATCATGAGCTGGATCCCGCGGGTCCCGTACAACCGCTACCTCAGCGCGTTCCTGAACTTCGTCACGGACGTGACCGACCCGTACCTGAACCTGTTCCGCAGGATCCTGCCGATGGTGCGCATCGGCCCGGGCGCACTCGATCTCAGCCCGATCGTGGCGACCTTCGTGCTCATCATCGTGAGCAACATCGTCGCGGGGCTCGTCGAGGGCTGAGATGCAGGTCCTCGGCCCGGCGGCCGCTGTCGCCACGGCGGGGCTCGTCGTCGCGCTCGACCAGGTCACGAAGCAGATCGCGGCGACGGGCGTCGACCGCGGCGAGGACGTGGCTGTGTTCCCCGGCCTCGAGATCACGAACACCCGCAACACGGGCGTCGCGTTCGGTGCCTTCGAGGGCGGCGGGGCGATCGTCGGGGCGCTGATCGCGCTCGCGCTCGTGCTGCTGGTCGGCTACTTCTGGATCCACCGCGACATGCCGTGGCTGTGGCTGCCGGTGGGCCTGCTGCTCGGCGGCGCGCTCGGCAACCTCGCCGACCGCGCGCGCGAGGGAGCTGTGATCGACTTCATCAACCCCGTCGCGTGGCCCGCCTTCAACGTGGCCGACTCGTGCATCGTGATCGGGGTGTTCGCCCTGCTCTGGGTGGTGGAGGTGATCCCGAAACGGGCGCGAGCCTGACAGCAGGCGAGGCGGACGCCGGGCTTCGCCTCGACGCCCTGCTGGCGGCCCGCGGGGCCGCCGGCTCGCGGGCGGCCGCGCAGCGGCTGATCGAGGCGGGCGCGGTGACCGTGGACGGCCAGAGGCGGCCGAAGAATCATCGGGTGCGCCCGGGAGAGCGCATCGAGATCGCGGAGCCCGAGTCCGGCACGGACGCGCTCGAGGACGAGGCACCGGCCTTCGAGGTCGTGTTCGAGGACGATCACCTGCTCGTGATCGACAAGCCGGCGGGGCTCGTGACCCACCCGGCCCCGGGCCATCACGGCCCGACCCTCGCGGAGGCGCTGCGGGGCCGCATCGCGGGTGGAGCCGATCCCGAGCGCCAGGGCATCGTCCACCGGCTGGACCGCGACACGTCGGGCCTCATGCTCGTGGCGCGCACCGAGGAGGACCACGCGGCCCTGCAGCAGATGCTGAGGGACCGCGAGATCACGCGCGAGTACCTCGCCCTCGTGAGCGGCCATCCGGACGCCGAGCGCGGGACGATCGACGCCCCGATCGGCCGCGACCGAGCCCGCCGGACCGTGATGTCCACGCGCAGCGACCGCGCGCGCTCGGCCGTGACGCATTTCGACGTGATCGAGCGCCTGCCGCGCACCGCTCTGCTGCGCGTCAGGCTCGAGACCGGCCGCACCCACCAGATCCGGGCTCACCTCGCGGCGATCGACCATCCGGTCTGCGGCGATCCCGCCTACGGAGGGCGCCCGTGCGGGGTCAGACTCGGCCTCGAGCGCCAATTTCTGCATTCCGAGAAACTGATGTTTAGGCATCCAAACAGCGGGGAACTGACCGTTTGCGAGTCCAAACCACCCGTCGATCTGCGTCATGCACTTGACGTAGCGAGACGGGAGCCAGTCTCCGGAGGGCCAGACGGGGGCTGAGATATACGAGCGAGGCGGTCTTCGGACCGCCTCGTTTCGTTCTCAGGGCGGCTATCCTTCGTCGCCGTCCGGAAATCGATCCCGCCGGACCACGAGGCAGCGACCCTGCCCGGGACACAGCCCGGGTCCGCGCCTCGCCGGCGGGCGGCAGTCAAACACACATAAAGGGAGTCTCCTTTGGCCACAGAAGTCGGCATCAGGGAGCTGCTCGAAGCTGGAGTCCACTTCGGTCACCAGACTCGTCGCTGGAACCCCAAGATGAGGCGGTTCATCTTCGGCGAGCGGGGCGGCATCCACATCATCGACCTGCAGAAGACCGAGCGCCTCCTGCGCAACGCCCAGGAGTTCGCGGGGCAGCTCGCCGGGCGCGGCGGCACCGTCCTGTTCGTGGGCACGAAGAAGCAGGCCCGCGACACGATCAAGGAAGCCGCGGATGCCTGCGGCATGCCCTACATCGACCAGCGCTGGCTGGGCGGCCTGCTCACCAACTTCCAGACCATCTCGAAGCGCATCAAGCGCCTGCACGATCTGCGCGACTGGACCGAGAGCGGCACGATGGAGCTGCTGCCGGTGCGCGAGCGCATCGGCGCGATGGCTGAGCGCGACAAGCTCGAGAGCAACCTCGGCGGTGTCGCTGACATGCAGCGCCCGCCCGACGCCCTGTTCGTGGTCGACCTGAAGACGGAGGCGATCGGGGTCCGCGAGGCCGTGCGCCTCAAGATCCCGATCATCGGGCTCGTCGACACGAACTGCGACCCCGATCCCGTGACCTACGTGATCCCCGGGAACGACGACGCGATCCGCTCCTGCAAGGTCGTGATCGAGGGCATCTCCGACGTCGTGCGCGAGAACGCGACCGCGTTCCGCGACCAGGAGGAGGCCGCCCGCCGCGAGCGCGAGGAGGCCGAGCGCCGCGAGGCCGAGGAGCGCGCCGTCCGCGAGGCCGAGGAGCGCGAGCGCCAGGAGGCCGAGGATCGGGCGCGCCGTGAGGCGGAGGAGGCCGGCTTCTCCCCCGACGAGCCGGCTCAGCCCGTGCCCGAGGGCGCCGCGCCGCGCGAGCGCCGCACCTTCGATCCAGACGAGGAGTCCTGATGAGCATCACCATCTCCGCCCAAGACGTGAAGACCCTGCGCGAGCGCACCGGCGCCGGGATGATGGACTGCAAGGCGGCGCTCCAGGAGGCGGGCGGCGACCTCGAGAAGGCGATCGAGATCCTGCGCGTGAAGGGGCAGGCATCGGCGGCCAAGCGTGGCGAGCGCGCGGCGAGCGAGGGCATCGTCACGAGCTACATCCACGCGGGAGGACAGATCGGCGTGCTCGTCGAGGTCAACTGCGAGACGGACTTCGTGGCCCGCACCGATCAGTTCCAGGAGTTCGCCCGCGACGTGGCGCTCCACGTGGCAGCCGCTCCCGACCTGAGGTACGTGTCGGAGGACGAGGTGGACGAGGCCTGGAAGGAGGGCGAGCTGCGCGTCTATCGCGAGCAGGCCGCCGCCGAGGGCAAGCCCGAGAACGTCCAGGAGAAGATCGTCGAGGGCCGTCTCAAGAAGCGCCTCGACGAGGTCGTGCTCCTCAACCAGAAGCACGTGCACGAGGACAAGCACAGCAGCAAGACGCTCGAGGAGCTGCGCGCGGAGCTGGCGGCGGGGACCGGCGAGAACGTCGTGATTCGCCGCTTCGCCAAGTTCCAGGTCGGCGAGGAGTGAAGCCCACCTTCAGCAGGATCCTGCTGAAGCTCTCCGGCGAGGCGCTCATGGGCGATCTCGCCTACGGCGCCGACCCCGACCGCATCGCGGCCATCGCACGCGAGGTCAAGCAGACCCACGACCGCGGGGTCGAGATAGCGATCGTGGTCGGCGGCGGCAACATCTACCGCGGGCTGTCGGGCGCCGCCGCCGGCATGGACCGCGCGACCGGCGACTACATGGGCATGCTCGCCACGGTGCTCAACGCGCTGGCACTGCAGGACGCCCTCGAGAAGACGGGCGCCCACACGCGCGTGCAGTCGGCGATCACGATCTCGGAGGTCGCCGAGCCCTACATCCGCCGGCGTGCGATGCGCCACCTCGAGAAGGACCGGATCGTGATCTTCGCGGGAGGGACCGGCAACCCGTTCTTCACCACGGACACCGCCGCCGCGCTCAGGGCGCTCGAGATCCACGCGGAGGCGCTCCTGATGGCGAAGAACGGGGTCGAGGGGGTCTACAGCGCCGACCCGCGCACGGACCCGGACGCCCGCTTCCTACCCGAGATCTCGCACGTCGAGGCGATCGAGCAGCGGCTCGGCGTGATGGACTCGACCGCCCTCTCGCTGTGCATGGACAACGGCCTGCCGATCCACGTGTTCAACATGGACGACGACGGAAACATCGACCGGATAGTGTGCGGCGAGAAGGTGGGAACGGTCGTGAGGACACCGGTGGACGATGAGTGACGACGTGCTGAAGGACTTTCTCGACGAGGGAAAGGCCCGCATGCAGAGGTCGGTGGACGCGACTCGCAACGAGTTCTCGACCGTCCGCACGGGGCGTGCCTCGCCGCACCTGCTCGACCGCATCGAGGTCGACTACTACGGCGCCAAGACCCCGCTCAAGCAGCTCGCCCAGATCTCGGCGAGCGAGGCGCGTCTCCTCACGATCACGCCGTTCGACAAGAACTCGATCAAGCAGATCGAGAAGGCGATCCTCGAGTCCGACGTGGGGCTCACCCCCTCGAACGACGGGACGCTGATCCGCCTCCAGATCCCGGACCTCACCGAGGAGCGCCGCCGCGAGCTCGTCAAGGTCGTGCACGGGATCGCGGAGCAGGGCAGGGTCGCGGTCCGCAACGTGCGGCGGGAGATCATGCACGACCTGCGTGAGCTGAAGAACGAGGGCGAGGTGGGCTCGGACGACGAGCACCGCGCCGAGGACGCCCTCCAGAAGCTCACCGACCAGCACGTCGGCGAAATCGACACCGCGCTCGCGGGCAAAGAGGAAGAGATCCTCGAGGTGTGACGGCACCCGGGGCCGATTCGGCCGCGGCGCGCTACGTCGCGATCATCACGGACGGGAACGGGCGCTGGGCGCAGTCACGCGGCCTGCCCGTGCTCGCCGGGCACGAGGCCGGGGCGGACGTCGTCAAGGCTCGACTGCGCGACGCCGTCGAGTTCGGCGTAGAGGAGCTCACCGTCTTCTCGTTCTCGACCGAGAACTGGTCGCGCTCGAAGGCCGAGGTCGACGGGCTGATGGCGATGTTCGCCGAGCGCATCGACCGCGAGACCCCGGAGCTCGACGAGGAGGGCGTGCGGATGCGCTTCATAGGGCGCCGCGACCGCCTCTCGCCCGGGCTGCTGGGACGGATGGAGTGGGCCGAGGAGACCACCCGCTCGAACGACCGCATCACGCTGTTCGTCGCGTTCAACTACGGCGGCAGGGCGGAGATCGTGGACGCGGCGCGAAGCTTCCAGGGTGAGACGGAGGACGAGTTCCGCCGCCATCTCTACGCACCCGACATGCACGACCCCGATCTCCTGATCCGCACCAGCGGAGAGCTGCGCATCTCGAACTACCTGCTCTGGCAGTGCGCCTACTCGGAGTTCGTGTTCCGGGACGAGCTCTGGCCGGAGTTCACCCGCGAGACGTTCGAGGAGTCGCTCGAGGAGTTCGCCGCCCGACGCCGCCGCTTCGGGGGGAGGTAGGAGCTTGGCCCGCGAGCGCGAGGGAGGCTCGGATCTCGTCGCGCGCATCATCGTCGCGATCCCCGCGATCGCGTTCGCGATCTTCATCGTGTGGCGCGGCGGACTCGTGTTCGCGCTCGGCCTGCTCGTGCTCGGGGTGATCGCGATGCACGAGCTCTACACGCTGATGGACCGGGTCAAGCCGGCCGCGCTCGCCGGCTTCATCTCGCTCGCCGGGCTGCTCGGCGCCGCGCTCTACGGCGACGAGCAGGACGTGATCATGGCGATGATGGCGAGCGTCCCGGTGACGTTCCTGCTCGCCCTCGCGCGCCCGCGCCGGGAGCACGTCTCCTGGGCGGTGGCGGCCACGCTGTTCGGGGTCGTCTGGATCGGCCTCGCGATGGCGCACGCGATCCTGCTCCGCGAGACGCCTCATGGCGACGGTCTCGTGGTCGACGTGCTGGTGGGAACGTTCGTCGGAGACACCTTTGCCTACCTCGGCGGGCGCTTCTACGGGCGCACCCCGCTCGCGCCGAGGATCTCGCCGAACAAGACCCTCGAGGGATTCGCGATCGGCGTGGTCGGCGGGACCGCGGCGTTCTGGTTCGCCGGCCTCTACCAGGACTGGCTGAGCGGGCCGCACGCCGTGCTGATCGGCGCGCTCGTTGCGATCAGCGCGCCGATGGGAGACCTGTTCGAGTCGCTCGTCAAGCGCGACCTCGCCGTAAAGGACACCGGCAACCTGTTCGGGCCCCACGGCGGCGTGCTCGACCGTCTCGACGCGGCCCTGTTCTCGATCCCGACGGCCTACTACGCGGCGGTGGCGCTCGGCTATGGCTGAGCTCGAGCGGGCCCTGAGGGCCGTGAACGCCGGCATGGTGGCCTTCGACCTGGCGCTCGGCGCCACCGCGATCGCCGCCCCGGGGACGGGCCTGCGCCTGCTCGGCCACGCCGCGCCGTCCGAGGACGCCCGCTGGCTGTTCCGCCGCTGCGGCCCGATCTGGCTGACGTTCGCCGCCGCCCACCTCACAGCGGCGCGGCGCGACCGCGCGGAGGACTGGTGGGCGCTCGCCTGGCTGCGGGGCACGGAGGTCGCGACGGACGCGCTCTGGGCGCGCTCACCCGGGTTCGCGGGCGACCGGCGCGCCCGGGCGAGCCTGCGCCTCGCCGGAGTGGCGAACGCGGCCATGGCGGCCGGGTTCGCGCTCGTGGCCCGTCAGGCCTCAAGCGGTGCCGGGAGGGGCCGATAGGGCTGTTATGAGGTCCGACACGCCGCGTGCCCCCGCGGCTCAGCCGGATGGCGACGCGCTGCTGCGCGTGGCCGCGGCGGCTGCGGGAGCTCATGAGCTCGAAGACGTGCTGGAGTCGGCCGCCGAGGAGGCGCGCCGGGCCACGCGTGCCGCCTCGCTGTCGGTCAGCCGCTGGGAGCGCGACCGCGGCCAGCTCCGCGTGCTCGTCAACGTCGGGGACCTCGCCCCCGACGAGGAGCGCTTCCCCAAGGACGAGTGCTACCCGGTCGGGATCGACCGCAAGGCCGAGCGGCTCCTGCTCGAGGGCACGACCTACTTCTCCGCGGAGGACGACCCGGACCTCGACGAGTTCTCCGCCGATCGCCTGTCGAAGCTCGGCAAGGAGACCGAGGTCGGGGTGCCGATCCTGGTCGAGGGCGAGCCCTGGGGCGAGGTCTACGCGACCACCTCGCACGGCAAGCCCGCGCTTCCGCGGCGAGGACATCCGCTTCCTCGAGGCCGTGGCCGGCCAGCTCGCGAGCGTGATCAGCCGGGCCGAGCAGTTCAAGCGCGTCTCCCGGCTCGCCTACGAGGACCCGCTCACGGGCCTCGCGAACCGGCGCGCGATCGAGGAGCGGCTCGAGCGCGCGACGGCGCGCGAGGTCCCGCTCGCCGTCCTCCTCTGCGATCTCGACGACCTCAAGTCGATCAACGACACCCGGGGCCACGAGGCGGGCGACGAGGCCCTGCGCCAGGTGGGCGAGGCGCTCGTGGTGGCGGCGGCGACTCGCCCAGGCAACCTCGTGGGGCGCCTCGCGGGCGACGAGTTCTGCGTCGTGCTCGAGAACGCCGCTCTCGACGACGCGCGGGCGCTTGCCTCCGCGGCCCTGGACACGCTCGGCAAGGGCCGGGCCGCCGTGATGATCTCCTGCGGCGCGGCCGAGCGCGGGACGGGCGTCGCGACGCCCGCGCAGCTCCTGCGCGCGGCCGACGCCGCGCTCTACCGCGCCAAGCGCAACGGAGGCGGCCAGATCTTCACCGCCGGCACGCGTGCCCGCGCGCGGCGGACCGACCGCCGCGCGCTGCGGCGCACGTCGCCCGACCGCGTGCGCGCCTCCGTGCGCGAGCTCGCCGCCGAGCTCGACGGGCGCCTCGCCGACGACGGGGCGCTCGATCGGATCGAGGCGGTCGCCGCCGGTCTCTCCGATGCGCTCAACGCGGCCGCCTGGGCGATCTCGTTCGCCCCGGCCGGCAGCGGCTTCATCCGCACCGTCTCGATCGCCGACGGGCGCGACCAGCGGATCGAGGGGCTGCGGATCGAGGTCGACAACGACGTCTATGCCGTCTACGAGTATCCGGCGACGGCGGCCCTGATCGAGGCCGGCGCGGGCTTCTTCACCCTGCGCGTCGACGACGAGAACGGCGACCCGGCCGAGCGCGCGCTGCTCGAGCACTACGCGCGCACCGGAGTGCTGGCGGTGGCCGCGGCGGACCACGACGGCACCTGGCTGCTCGAGATCTACTCCGACACGGCCTCGGGCTCGCTGGAGGAGGCGGCGCTCGACGCGGGTCTGCTGATGCGCGCCGCGATCCCGCCGCGGCCGGCGGGCCGCGGTCGCGGAGCGATGCTCGAGCGCCGCACAGCGCAGCTGCGCCTCGCCGGGGAGCTCGGCCTGCGGCTTTCCACGCTCGCCGACGAGCGCAGCATCCTGCGCGCGACCGTCACCTGGGTCCAGCAGGGCATGGGGGCGGACGCCGCCATGATCGCGCGCATGGTCAGCGAGACCTCGTGCGAGCTGCTCGCCTTCTCGGGTCTCGAGGGCGGCGAGGAGCGAGTCGGCGAGCTCGCTCCGACGAACCGCGGCCTGGTGGCGCGCTCGATGCGCGAGCGGGGCCCGGTCCTGGCTCCCGACGTCCGCGAGGAGCCCGACTACTACCCGATGCCCGGTTCCACCGGGACGCTGTCCGAGCTGGACGTGCCGGTCATGGTGGGCGGCGAGCTCTGGGGCGCGCTCTCGATCCAGTCGAACGAGCTCGACGCGTTCGACGAGGAGGACGCCCGGGTGGCGCAGGTGGTGGCGGCTCAGTTGGGCGCCGCGCTGTCGTACCTACACTGAATCGGGTGCGAAGCATCCTGATCGTCGGGTCGACCGGCTCCATCGGCACGCAGGCGCTCGACGTGGTCGAGCGCAGCCGCGAGCTGCGCGTGACCGGTCTCGCCGCCGCGTCGAGCTGGGAGCGGCTGCTCGCACAGGCGGTGGCGCACGACGTGGGCCGCGTCGCGCTCGCGGACGAGGATGCCGCGGCGCGCGCGATCGAGCACGCGCCCGAGGGCATCGAGGTGCTCGCGGGGGCCGAGGGGCTCGTCGAGCTCATCACGGACGGCGACGCGGATCTCGTGCTGAACGCGCTGGTCGGCTCGGCGGGGCTCGGGCCGACCGTGGCCGCGCTCGGCGAGGGCATCGACCTGGCCCTCGCGAACAAGGAGAGCCTCGTGGTCGGCGGGGAGCTCGTGACCGCGCTCGCCGAGGCCACGGGGGCGGCGCTGATTCCGGTCGACTCGGAGCACTCCGCCCTGCACCAGCTCATCGCGGGCGAGGGGCCGACGGGCGTCGACCGGCTCGTCCTGACCGCGAGCGGGGGCCCGTTCCGCGGACGCACGGACCTCGACGGGGTCACGCGCGAGGAGGCGCTCGCCCACCCGACCTGGGAGATGGGCGGCAAGATCACGATCGACTCCGCCACGCTGATGAACAAGGGGCTCGAGCTGATCGAGGCCCATCACCTGTTCGGCACGCCCTACGACCGCATCGACGTGGTCGTCCATCCCCAGTCGATCATCCACGCGCTCGTGCACCTGAACGACGGCGCCTCGCTTGCGCATCTCGGCTACCCCGACATGCGCGTGCCGATCTCGTACGCCCTGCACTACCCGGAGCGCGCGGATGTCCCGGTGCCGACGCTCGATCTCGCGGAGGTCGGCTCGCTGACGTTCGAGGAGCCGGACACCGCCACCTTCGCCTGCCTGCGGCTCGCCCGCGAGGCGGCGATCGCCGGCGGCACGGCGCCCTGCGTGCTGAACGCCGCCAACGAGGTGGCCGTGCACGCCTTCCTGAGCCGTGAGCTCTCCTTCACCGGCATCGCGCGGGTGATCGAGTCGACGCTGTCCGAGCTGCCGGCGCGCCCGGTGCGCCACTTCAGCGACCTCTACGAGGCGGACGCGGAGGCGCGCGAGGTCGCGAGGGGGGTCAGCGCCGTGCCGAGGCAGCCGGCTCGGCCGGCTGCGGAGGGTTCGCTTTGAGCTGGTTGCTGGCCTTTGCGGGCTTCGCGATGCTCGTGATCCTGCACGAGCTCGGCCACTTCTGGGCGGCCAAGGCCGTGGGCATGCGCGTCGAGAAGTTCTCGCTCTTCTTCCCGCCCACGATCGCCTCGAAGACGATCGGGGAGACCGAGTACGCGATCGGCTCGATCCCCGCCGGCGGATACGTGCGCATCACGGGCATGAACCCGTCCGAGGACCTGCCCGACGAGGTGCGCACGCGCGCCTACTACTCGCAGCCCGTCTGGAAGCGCATCGTCGTGATCGCGGCGGGGCCCGCGATGAACCTGCTGCTGGCGTTCATCCTGCTGCTGGTCTTCTTCGCCCTGATCGGCCCCGAGACGGGCACGAGCAAGGTCGGGCTGATCGAGAAGGACTACCCGGCGGCCGCGCGTGCTCGAAGTCCGGACGACCGGATCGTGGCGGTCGACGGCGTGCGCGGCACGCCCGTCGAGATGTCGCGGAGCAGATCGCGTCGCACGAGTGCGCAGGAGACGCCGAAGAAGGGCTGCAAGGCGACCGAGCCCGTCGAGGTGACGGTGATGCGCGACGGGCGCGAGCGGACCTTCGAGATCACGCCGATCTACGACCCGGCGCGCCGAACGCGAGGGGAGGACGAGGCGCGCGCGCCTCGGCTTCGCATACGCAACCGGGCCCGCGCGATCCGCTGCCGCTCGGCGAGGCGATCGACGTCAGCGTCGACCGCTTCTGGTTCATCACGAAGGCGACGCTCGAGCTGCCCGCGCGCCTGCTCGACTCAGAGCAGCGCAAGGAGATCTCGGGGGTGGTCGGCTCCTACGAGACCACGCGCCAGACGATCCTCTCGGACCTCGAGGAGGTCGTGGGGATCCTCGCGATCATCTCGCTCTCGCTCGCGATCGTGAACCTGTTCCCGTTCCTGCCGCTCGACGGCGGCCACATCTTCTGGGCGATCGTCGAGAAGGTGCGCGGCAAGCCCGTGCCGTTCAGCGTCATGGAGCGCGCGGGCGTGGTGGGCTTCATGCTCGTGATCCTGATCTTCCTGGTGGGCCTGACGAACGACATCGACAGACTGTCCGGCGAGGGCTTCGGGGTCCGCTGAGAAGCGGTTAGAGTCCGCCCATGGAGGTCACCACCGCCCGCACGGAGAGGCCCGCGGGCCTCGACGCAAGCACGCTCGCCGAGGCCTTTCAGCTCACCGCGGCCGCCCACGCGGACCGCTGCGCCATCCGCACGAAGGACGGCGAGTTCTCGATCACCTGGGCCGAGTACGCCGACCGCGTGAGGCGCACCGCCGCGGGTCTCGCGGGCATGGGTCTCGAGCGCGGCGGCTGCCTCGCGATCATGCTCACGAACCGTCCCGAGTTCCACTGGTTCGACGCCGCGGCCGTCCACCTCGGCGCCACGCCGTTCTCGCTCTACAACACCTACTCGCAGGAGCAGATCCAGTACCAGGTGTCGGACGCCGGGGCGCGCATCGTGGTCACGGAGACGGCGTTCGCGGACCGCGTGCGCGGCCTCGAGGGCGTGGATCACGTGATCGTGGTCGACGAGGACGGCGAGGTCGACCGGCACGCGTCGCCCGACTTCGACTTCGAGGCCGCCTGGCGGGCGGTCGAGCCGGAGGACGTGGTCACGCTCATCTACACGTCGGGCACGACCGGGCCGCCGAAGGGCGTCCAGCTGACCCACGCGAACCTGCGCGCCGGGCTGCGGGGCTTCGACCAGGTGATCTCCTTCCCGTCCGACGGCCGCGTGATCTCATGGCTGCCGATGGCGCACATCGCGGAGCGGGCGTGCAGCCACTACCTGCCGATCGTGCTCGGCTTCACGACCACGTGCTGCCCCGATCCGCGCCAGGTCGTGGCCTACCTGCCGGAGGTGCACCCGACCTGGTTCTTCGCCGTGCCGCGCATCTGGGAGAAGCTGAAGGCGGCGATCGAGGCCGGCATCCAGTACGAGCAGGACGAGACGAAGAAGCAGGCGACCCAGTGGGCGATCGACGTCGGGCTGAAGAGGGTGAGGCTCGAGCAGGCCGGCGAGGCGATCCCCGACGAGCTCGCGCAGGAGCACGCCAAGGCCGACGAGCTGGTGCTGTCGAAGATCCGCGAGCGGCTCGGGTTCGACGAGGTCGAGTCGGTCAACGTCGGCGCCGCGCCGACCCCGCGCGAGGTGATCGAGTTCTTCCATGCGCTCGGCATCCCGCTCGCGGAGCTGTGGGGCATGTCCGAGACCGCCGGCTACGGGACCTGCAACCCGCCCGGGCGCATCAGGATCGGCACGGTCGGGCCGCCGTCTCCGAGCGCGGAGATCCGGCTCGCCGAGGACGGCGAGGTCCTCGTTCGCGGCCCGTTCGTGATGAGCGGCTACCGCAACCAGGCCGAGAAGACCCGCGAGGCCCTCGATGAGGACGGCTGGCTCCACACGGGCGACGTGGGGGAGTGGGACGAGGAGGGCTACCTCAGGATCGTCGACCGCAAGAAGGAGCTCATCATCAACGCGGCCGGCAAGAACATGTCGCCCGCGAACATCGAGGCCAAGCTGAAGGCGTCGAGCCCGCTGATCGGCCAGGCGATCGCGGTCGGCGATTCACGGCCCTACAACGTCGCGCTGATCACGCTCGACCCGGACGTGGCGCCCGGCTTCATCGAGCAGAACGGCCGCGAGGCGGCGGAGGCCGAGGTGGCGCGCGGGGTGGAGGCGGCGAACGAGGGGCTCGCCCGCGTCGAGGGGATCAAGAGGTTCACGATCCTCGAGGGCGACTGGCAGCCCGGCGGCGACGAGCTGACGCCCACGATGAAGCTGAAGCGCAAGCCGATCCACGAGAAGTACGCGGCGGAGATCGAGGCGCTGTACGAGAGCTGAGCCGCCCGTCACTACCATGAACTGGCGATGTCTTCCAGGCGCCAGATCGACGTCGGTGGCGTGAAGATCGGCGGCGGGGCTCCCGTCGCCGTGCAGTCGATGACGAAGACGGAGACCGCCGACTTCGACGCCACGATGAAGCAGATCCACGCGATCGCTGAGGCGGGCGGCGACCTCGTCCGCTGCGCCGTTCCGCGCGACGAGGACGTGCGCGCGCTGGCGCGCATCGTCGACGGAGTCCCCGATCCCCGTGATCGCGGACATCCACTTCAACCACACCCTGGCGCTCAAGGCGATCGACGCGGGCGCCCACTGCATCCGCATCAACCCCGGCAACATCGGCGGCTTCGAGAAGACCGGCGAGGTGGTCGAGAAGGCGCGCGCGGCAAGCGTGCCGATGCGCATCGGCGTCAACTCGGGCTCCCTGCCGAAGCACCTGCACGAGCTGGAGCGCGAGAACCCCGTCGAGGCGCTCGTGAACGCGGCCCTCGAGCACGTCGAGCTGATGGACAGGCTCGATTTCCACGACTTCAAGGTGTCGATCAAGTCGACGAACGTGCCGAACACGATCGCCTCGAACCGCCTGCTGTCCGAGAAGATCGACAACCCGCTGCACCTCGGCATCACCGAGGCCGGGACGAAGTGGTCGGGATCGCTGAAGTCGGCGGTCGGCCTCGGCACCCTGCTCGCCGACGGCATCGGCGACACGATCCGCATCTCGCTCTCGACCTTCCACGCCGAGGAGGAGGTCAAGGTCGCCTGGGAGATCCTCAAGGCGCTCAAGCTGCGCGAGCGCGGCCCGGTGCTGATCGCCTGTCCGACCTGCGGGCGGCTCCAGTTCGACATGGA
Source organism: uncultured Thermoleophilaceae bacterium (assembly GCA_963808775.1). GTDB lineage: Bacteria > Actinomycetota > Thermoleophilia > Solirubrobacterales > Thermoleophilaceae > JACVRW01. The sequence continues at coordinate 123,372 of CAWEGR010000001.1, read as the reverse complement.
CACCGTCGTGGCCGAGATCGAGGAGCGCCTGCGCGCCTACGACGACCCGATCGAGGTGGCCGTGCTCGGCTGCGCCGTGAACGGGATCGGCGAGGCGGCCGCCGCCGACTTCGGCATCACGGGCGCGAAGAACGAGGGGCTCATCTTCGCCCACGGCAAGCCGCTGCGGAAGGTGCCGCAGGACGACCTCGTCGACGCGCTGTTCGCCGAGATCGACAGGTCGATCGACCGTGGGACGGTCGAGGTCGACGAGCAGGAGGCCGCCGAGGGCGCCGCCTGGCTCTCGAAGATCGAGGAGGAGAACGCCGGCGAGCTCACCCCGGAGCGGATCGCCGCGATGGAGGCCGCCGCGGCGACCGAGGAGGCGCTCGACAACGGCTCCGGGCTGCCGATGGCGGGAGCGTCCAAGGCCAAGCGCATCGTGCTCGACGAGGATTCCTCGCCGACCGCTGGGCGCCGCTTCACGCGCGCCTGAGCGCGGTCGCGCAGAATCCCCGATTTGGCGTATTGAGGTGCCTCGCCCCAGGGGCGATGAGGGTTCTATGACCGCCCCGCACTCCGAGTCACGTCCCGTGTGCCGCGTGTGCCGCTCGCCCCTCGCCCCGCATGACCAGTACCTCGTGAGGTTCGACGGTCCGCGCGCGTCAGCAGTCCATCGAAGCCTCTGCTTCCCGCCGAACGTCCGCAGCGACGGCGGCAGGCCCCTCGCGGCCGCTCGCTGAGCCCCTCCGGACCGGTCGGGCTCCCGCCGGCCGTTCACGCCCTGGCGCGGGACGGCATCAGGCGACAATTTAGACTGGCCGCCGTGACGCGTCTCAGCCGCTACTTCCTGCCCACCGTCAAGGAGGCGCCGGCCGACGCCGAGGCCATCTCGCACCGGCTGCTGGTGCGAGCCGGGCTCGCGCGGCAGCTCGGCGCCGGCATGTGGACCTGGTTGCCGGCCGGCTGGCGCTCGCACCGCAAGGTCGAGCAGATCATCCGCGAGGAGCTCGACGCGATCGGCTGCGGCGAGATGCTGATGCCGGTGCTCCAGCCCGCCGAGCTCTGGAAGCGCTCGGGCCGCTACGACATCGACGAGCTGTTCAAGCTGCAGGATCGCCGTGGGGCGGAGCTCGTGCTCGCGATGACGCACGAGGAGAATCTCACGTTCCACGTCTCGCGCGAGGTGCGTTCCTACAGGGACCTGCCGAAGCTGCTCTACCACTTCCAGACGAAGGAGCGCGATGAGCCGCGGCCGCGCGCCGGGGTGCTGCGGACGCGCGAGTTCATCATGAAGGACGCCTACTCCTTCGACCGCGACGTCGACGGCCTCGACGTCTCCTACAACAAGTTCATCGAGGCCTACGACCGCATGTTCGACCGCTTCGGCCTCGAGTGGTACCGGGTGGAGTCGGACGTTGGGATGATGGGCGGACTCGGCGCGCACGAGTACATGGCCCCCTGCGAGGCCGGCGAGAACGACGTTGCGCTCTCGGACGCCGGCTACGCCGCCAACGTCGAGATCGCGACGGGCACTCCGCAGCGCGTCGACGGCCTGCCGGAGCCGGCGGACAGCCCGCAGCGCGCCGAGACCCCCGGCGCCACGACCATCGACGCGGTGGCCGCGATGCTCGGGACGCCGGCGGGAGCGCTGATCAAGGCGATGCCGGTGATCGTCGACGAGCGCGGCCCCGTGCTCGTTCTCGTCCGCGGCGACCACCGCCTCAACGAGATCAAGCTCCAGAACCTCCTCGGCGCCGCCTTCCGGCCCGCCGAGGTGGAGGAGGTGCGCTCCCAGTTCGGCGCGGAGCCGGGCTTCATCGGCCCGATCGGCGGCCGCGCGCCCGTGCTCGCCGACGAGGCCCTGCGCGGCCTGAAGGGGCTCGTCACGGGCGGCAACGAGACGGACATCCACCTGACGGGCGTCGAGCCCGGTCGCGACTTCGAGGCGGAGTGGGTCGACGTTCGCCGGGTCGAGAACGGCGACGGCGCGCCGGGCGGCGGCACGATCCGGGTCGAGCCGGCGATCGAGGTGGGCAACATCTTCAAGCTCGGCACGCGCTACTCGGAGCCGCTCGGCGCTCGCTATCTCGACGAGGACGGCAAGGAGCAGTTGATCTGGATGGGCTCCTACGGGATCGGGCCGGCGCGCATCGTGGCGGCCGCGATCGAGCAGCACTACGACGACGCGGGGATCGCCTGGCCGCGCAGCGTCGCGCCCTTCGACGTCGAGCTCGTCACGCTCGGCAAGGAGGGGGAGGAGGCGCGCGAGGTCGCCGACAGGCTCTACGAGGAGCTGCGCGCCACGGGCCTCGACGTCCTCTACGACGACCGGGGCGGCAGCGCGGGCGAGAAGTTCGCCGACGCCGAGCTGCTCGGCTGCCCGCTGCGGCTCACGGTGGGCAAGCGCGGCCTCGAGGCCGGTGAGGTCGACGTGCAGGTGCGGCGCGGCCAGGAGAAGCGCTCGCTGCCGCTCGAGGGGGCGGCCGACGCGGCCGCGGAGCTGTGGCGAAGCCTCCCCTGACCTTCAGGCGCCTCTCTGGCCTCGACAGATCCGGAGGCCCGCCGCCAGAGACGCGTCGCGGCGAGGCACTCCACCCGTGGACGATCCCGAACGCGATCGGGTTCGTGCGCATCGCGCTCATCCCCGTCTTCCTCGCCGTCGCGCTGGACGGGGAGGGCACCGACACGACCGCCTTCATCCTCTTCGCGGTGATCGCGTGGACGGACTACCTCGACGGCATGGTGGCGCGCATCACGGGCCAGTACAGCCGGCTCGGCGCGTTGCTCGACCCGCTCACGGACCGCCTGCTCGTGCTCGCCGGGGCGATCGTCGCCTGGGACCAGGAGCTGCTGCCGCGCTGGGCGCTGCTCGTGCTCGCGGGGCGCGAGGCGTTCATGCTCCTGCTGACGCAGGTGGCCCTGCGGCGCGGCCTCGACCTGAACGTCAACATGCTCGGCCGCTGGGCCGTCTGGCCCACGATGAGCGCCCTCGCGCTGGCGCTCGTGTGGGATAGCTGGGTGCCCGAGGCGCTGCTCTACGTCGGCCTCGCGATGACCCTTGCGGCGACCGCGATCTATCTGCAAGATGGACTGCGCGCCATGGCCAAAGGCTCAACCTCTACTTGAGCCGTGCTACGGTGGGTTGTTCACCCCCGAAAGGACCGTTTCTTGGACACGTTTCCCGATCTCGGCGCGCTCACAGACCAGGAGCTGAAGGACCTCATCCAGCAGCTCACGGAGGAGGAGCAGGAGGTGTCGTACCGGCGCCGGATCCTCCACGGCAAGATCGACATCCTGCGTGCGGAGCTCGTGAACCGGCTGCGCAAGAAGCACGAGGAGGGCGAGGCCGTTATCTCAGGCGCCGACGTTCAGCAGCTCACCGACATCCTCTCGGGGAAGGGGATCCCGGCCGACGACGACGTCGAGTAGGGGCGCCGCCGTGCACTGCCCGGAGTGCGGGTTCGTCAACGCGGAGGGCGCCAACTACTGCCAGAAGTGCGGCGCGTTCCTCGGCGAGGCCGGCGAGAAGAAGCCTGGCGACACCACCGAGGTCTACAAGATCGATGAGAGCGGCGAGCTGCGCGCGGTGGAGCTCGACGAGGTGACGCACGAGGGCGACGCTCTCGTGATCCGCGCCGGCGGCGGGCGCTCCGGCGAGGCCTTCAACCTGAGCGGGGAGCGCATGACGATCGGGCGCAGCCCCGAGGCGGAGATCTTCCTCGACGACGTGACCGTCTCGCGCAACCATGCCCTGCTCGTGCGGCGGCGCGACGGGCTCTACATCGACGACCTCGGCTCGCTGAACGGCACCTACGTCAACCGCAGGCGGATCGAGTCACACCGGCTCCAGAACGGTGACGAGCTTCAGGTGGGCAAGTACAAGCTGACCTACCTGGACGAGCGATGAGCACCGAAATCGAGCCCGCGACGCCTCCCCGCAAGGAGAAGGCGCTGACGATCGGCGCCGTCTGCAAGCAGCTCGAGCGCGAGTTCCCCGACATCTCGATCTCGAAGATCCGCTATCTCGAGGACCAGAAGCTGCTCGCGCCGCGGCGCACGCCCGGCGGCTACCGGCTCTACGGCCAGGTCGACGTCGACCGTCTGCGCACGATCCTGCGGCTGCAGCGCGACGAGTTCCTGCCGCTGCGGGTGATCCGCCAGGAGCTCGCGGCGGGACGCGGCGACACGGAGGTCCAGCAGACCGATCCGGCTGAGCCGCGGGCGGCCATGCGCCGTTCGACCTTCGCGCTGCGCGGCCCGGGCTCGCACTACTCGCTCGCCGAGGTGCTCGACGAGACCGGCGCGGACGCCGGACTCGTGAAGGAGCTCGAGGACTTCGGCGTGATCAAGGGGGATCGCCGCGACGGCGAGACCGTCTACGACGACACGGAGCGCGAGATCGTGCGCGCCGTGACGGAGCTGAAGCGCTTCGGGGTCGGCGGGCGCAACCTGCGCGTCTTCCGCACCTCCGCGGACCGCGAGGCCGCGCTGCTCGAGCAGATCCTGGCGCCCGCGCTCCGCTCGCGGAATCCCGAGCGCCGCAAGGAGGCGGTCGAGGCGCTCGAGAACCTCGCCGCGATCGCGTCGCACCTCAAGCACCTGCTCCTGGTGCGCGACCTGCGCAAGCTCGCGCGCTGAGCGCGCCGGCGGGCCGCCCATGCGCCTCGAGGACCACATCCAGGACATCCCCGACTTCCCCAGGCCGGGGATCGTCTTCAAGGACATCACGCCCGTCTTCCTCGATCCAGCGGCGCTGCGCTTCGCGATCGACGAGCTGGCGGAGTACGCGCGTTCGCTCGAGATCGACCACGTCGTCTCGGCCGAGGCGCGCGGCTTCGTGCTCGGGGCCGCCGTGGCGGCGGCGGCGGGCGCCGGCTTCATCCTCGCGCGCAAGCCGGGGAAGCTGCCGCGCGAGGTCGCGTCGGTCGAATACCAGCTCGAGTACGGGGTCGACGCGCTCGAGGTCCACGCCGACGCCGTGCGCGGCGGAGCGCGCGTGCTCGTCCACGACGACCTGCTCGCGACGGGCGGAACGGCGAGCGCCTGCTGCCACCTGGTCGAGCAGGCCGGCGGCGTCGTGGCAGGATGCGCGTTCGTGATCGAGCTGGCATTCCTGAACGGACGCGAGCGGCTTGCCGGCTATGACGTCAGGTCGCTCGTCGTCTACTCGTCCGAGTGATCGCGAGGCGCGACGCCCTCGTGACGGCGACGCCCGAGGAGGTCTGGGCGGTCGTCAGCGTGCCCGATCAGCTGCCGCGCTGGTGGCCGGGCGTCGCGCGCGTTGAGGACGCCTCCGAGGACGAGTGGACGACCGTCCTGACCTCGCCGAAGGGCAAGTCCGTCAGGGCCGACTACACGCGAGTGGAGGCCGAGCCCCCGCATCGGCTCGTATGGCGCCAGGAGGTTGACGAGACGCCCTTCGAGCGCATCCTCGCCTCGGCGGTCACCACGGTCTCGCTCACGGCCGCGGAGGGCGGCACGCGGGTCGAGGTCGCGATCGAGCAGCGTCCGCGCGGGTGGGCGCGCTTTGCCCCGATGCAGTTCCGGTCGGCGGCCACGCGCCAGGTGGCCGGAGCGGTCGATGGCCTCGCCGGCCTGTTCGAGGAGGGGCGGGGCTGATGCGCTGGTGGGGCTGGGGCGAGGACGGCCACGAGGTGGCGCTGCCGCCCGCCGCGGAGGCCCTGCTCGCCGCGGAGCTCGGCCTCGAGACCGTGGAGCCGCGGCCGCCCGTGGCACTCGACGCGGTGCGCCTGCCCGACGCCCGGCTGAACGGCGCGCCGCGCGAGCGCCTCGCGAGCCTGGTGGGGGCGGAGCACGTGCGCGACGACCGCGAGACGCGCGTGGCGCATGCGGCCGGGCGCTCGTACCCGGACCTCGTCCGGCTGCGCGCCGGCGACGCCGCGAGCGCGCCCGACCTCGTGGTCGGGCCCGGAAGCGCCGAGGAGGTGGCCGCCGTCCTCGCGGCGGCCGCGGAGCTGCGCCTGGCCGTGATCCCGTTCGGCGGCGGAACCAGCGTCGTCGGCGGCGTCGAGCCCTATGCGGACGGATTCGCGGGCGCGGTCACGCTCGACCTGCGGCGGCTCGACCGGCTGCTCGACGTGGACGGCGTCTCGCTCACCGCCCGCCTCGAGGCGGGAGTGCTCGGCCCGCGTGCGGAGGCCCTGCTCGCGGAGCACGGGCTGACCCTTGGCCACTTCCCCCAGTCGTTCGAGTACTCGACCGTCGGCGGGTGGCTCGCCACGCGCTCGGCCGGCCAGGCGTCGACCGGCTTCGGGCGCTCCGACGAGCTCGTGGAGGGCGTGCGGCTGATCGCTCCCGCCGGGGAGCTCGACGCGCGCCCGCTGCCGGCGAGCGGCGCCGGTCCCGACCTGCGCGAGCTCGTGGTTGGGTCGGAGGGGGTGCTCGGCGTGATCTGCGACGCGACGCTGCGCGTGCGCGCCGTACCGGAGGAGCGCCGCTACGAGGGCTGGTCCTTCCGCAGCTTCGCGGAGGGCTGCGAGGCCTTCCGCGTGATGGAGCAGGCGGGCGCCTCCCCGGACGTGGCGCGGCTCTCGGACGAGGAGGAGACGCGTCTCTCGCTCGCGCTCGCCTCGACCGGGGGGACGACGGAGAAGCTCGGCAGGCGCTACCTGCGCATGAGGGGCCACGAGCACGGCGCGCTCGCGATCGTCGGCTTCGAGGGCACCGTCGACGACGTCGAGCGCCGGCGGCTGCTCGCCGCGGAGTCGTTGCGGGCGGGGGGCGGGGTGACCCTCGGCGCGCAGGCCCGGGGAGGGCTGGCTGAAGAGCCGCTACTCCGGCCCGTACCTGCGCGACGAGCTGCTCACGCCGACGCGTGCTCGTCGAGACGCTCGAGACCGCGACCTCGTGGAGCAATCTCGCCGCGCTCTACGCCGCCGTGGGCGACGCCCTGCGCGGCGCGCTGTCGGCACGCGGCACGCCGCCGCTCGTGATGTGCCACGTCTCGCACCTGTACCGCTCCGGCGCGTCCCTCTACTTCACGTTCCTGGCGCGCCAGGAGGAGGATGCGCTCGCTCAGTGGAGCGCAGCCAAGACCGCCGCGAGCGACGCGATCGTCGCGAGCGGCGGCACGATCACGCACCACCACGCCGTCGGCCGCGACCACGCGCCCTGGATGCGCGCCGAGGTCGGGGAGCTCGGGCTCGAGCTGCTGCGCGCCGCGAAGGGGCGGCTCGACCCCGAGGGGATCATGAACCCGGGGAAGCTGCTGCCTGCGGGCTAGGGGCTCGGCGGCGACAACACGGTCTGCCCGAGCACCACCGGCTGGTTTCCCTGCGCGTTCTGGCCCTGCGGCTCGCGCAGTCGCGGCACGGGTCCGCGCAGCACGGAATTGCCCGCGTGCTCCCGCTTCTGGTCGAGCGGCTCGCGCGAGACGTCGATCGAGCTGTAGTCCGAGAAGTCCGCGGGAAGGTCGCCGATCGCCTGCAGGTTGCCCTGCTCGTCCGTGACCTGTCCGCCGAGTGAGCGGGCGTTGCCCTGGCTGTTGTAGAGCCACACCTCGTACGCCTCGCGCTCGCTCGAGGGAGTGAGCCGGGCGGCCTGGATGAGGAGCTGGCGCTTGCCGTCCTGCTCCACGACGATCGCGATGCCCGCCGGGGTGTCCTGGCTCGCGCCCTGGCCGTTGGACGCGGCGTTCTGGGAGCCCGAGTCCGCCGTGTCGGCAGCGGGCTCGTCTCGTCGTCGCCGGTGAGCAGGCCGACCGGCCACAGGAGCAGCGCAAGCAGGAGCACGACGAGCCCGCCCGCCGCGGCGAGGGCCCAGCGCCGGTCGCCGCCTCCCGGCGGGCGAGGGGCGCTCACCCGCGCGCGCTCCGCGCCCGGGATCTCGGGCATGGAGCCGTTCCGGTAGAGGCCGGCGAGCGAGTCGAGCAGCGAGCGCGTCCAGCCGCGCGCCGCCTCCGAGCGGCGCAGGTGGCCGCGGGTGGCGGTGGCCTCGGGCCCGGCCTGCTGGCCGAGCACGTAGTCGGCGAGCTGGCCGCGCCAGTCCTCCTCGACTCCGCGCACGCTCACGGGAGCGAGCTCGACGAGCGCGTCGCGCGCGAGCTCGCGCACGCGCGTCTCGGGCATGCCCAGCATGTCCGCCAGCTCCGGGTAGGTCTTCCCCTGCTGCAGGACGAGCTCGACGATCGCCCGCTGCTCGGGCGAGAGCTGGTCGAACGTGGCCATGAGCGCCTCACTGTAGTGTGCGCGCGTCCGTGGAAACCCCGGCTCAGGTCTACCCCGCGCCCGGCACGCTCGACGACGTGCTCGGCTTCGAGATGCTCGAGGCGACCCCTGATCGCTGCCGCGCGCAGTTCAGGGTCGAGAAGCGCGTCCAGCAGCCGCTCGGCCTCGTTCACGGCGGCGCGTACGCCTCGCTCGCAGAGTCGATGGTCTCGCTCACCACGCATGTGGCCGTTCAGGACGACGGCAGCTTCGCGATGGGGATGTCGAACAGCACGACCTTTCTGCGCCCGGCGAGCGAGGGCACGATCCACGCGGAGGGCGTGCCGCTGCACAAGGGCCGCACGACCTGGATCTGGGACGTGACCTTCAGGGATGACGAGGGGCGCACCTGCGCGGTCACGCGCATGACGATCGCGGTGCGCCCGCAGCCGGGCCGCGAATAGGGCCGAGGTGGGCGGAGCCGAGCACTCTCCGCAGAACGCGATGACCGACCCGGGCGAGGTCGAGCACTTCCAGGACCGCTGCAGCGACCTGATGCGGGCGCTGCTCGCGGAGCTCGCCCGCACGCCGGGGCAGCCGCGCACCTTCCCCGAGATCGAGGACGCCCTCGGCTGGCCGCGCAGGCGCATCGCGTCCGTGCTCGGCGGAGCGGGGCGCATGCGCCAGTTCGAGTTCGCGGGCCGCAGGCCGTACCGGTTCCACGACGCGCGCAGCTCGGTGTCCGGGCGCTGGGAGCTCTGGATGGACGCCGCGCAGGCGCGCTACGCGAGGCGCTCGAGCAGGTAGGCCTCGACCGGCTCGCGCTTGCCCTTGACGCGCACCTCGCCGAGGGTGCGCACGCTCGCTCCGGGCAGCGCGCTCAGGGTGCCCTGTCCGATCACGACGCCGCCCGCGGGCGCCTCCGCCTCGAGCCGCGAGGCGAGGTTCACGGTGTCGCCGATCACCGTGTAGCTGCGACCGCTCTCGGCGCCGAGCACGCCGACCATCGCCTCGCCGGAGTTGATGCCGACCCGGAAGCGCGGCCAGTCGGGATGCTCCTCGGCGAGGCCGGCGGTCTCGCGCTGGAGCGCGAGGGCCGCCTCGACAGCGCGCCGCGGGTGATCGGGCTGGTCGCCGCGCGTGCCCCACGTGGCCATGATGGCGTCGCCGATCAGCCGGTCGACCTCGCCGCCGTGGCGCTCCACCTCGGGGATCGCGAGCCGCAGCTGCGCGTTCAGCATCTCGCTCACCACGCGCGGGTCGCGGCCCTCGGCGAAGGTCGTGAAGCCCTCGAGGTCCGCGAACAGGACGCTCACCTCGCGCTTGCCCGCCGCGGTGTCGTCGAGATAGAGGTCGCTGAAGCGCTCGGCGCTCTCCTCCTGGCGCGCGCTGTAGGCGATCGCCCCGAAGGCGACGAGCATCAGCAGATGCCACTCCCACCAGCTCGCGTGCCAGGAGCGGGCGAAGGCGACGGCGACCATCGCCTCCGCGAGCAGGATGCAGGCGCTCGCGACCGCGAGCAGGATCGTCGAGCCCGTGCGCAGCGTCATCGCCGCGTAGCGCCAGCCGGCGAACGCGAACAGCAGCACGCCGAGGACGGCGGGCACCACGAGCGGGCCGGTCGCGCGCTCGGCGGGGGTGGGGTCGTCGAGCGGCGCAACCGAGCCGAGCGAGAGCGCCGCCCAGAGGACCATCACCCCGATCAGGCCGGCGCGCAGGGCGGTGGCGTGGCGGATCACGGCCGCCGAGCGCTCGGGCGTGAGCGGCAGGGCCGAAGCCGCCGCGAACACGGAGGCCACGAGCAGACCGAGCGTGGTGGCGATCACGAAGCCCTGGTTCGGGCCGTCGAGCAGCACGCCGGGGGTCGCGAGCGCGTGCAGCGCGAGGAAGCCGGCGGCGGCGAGGAATGCGAGCGAGACGAGAAACAGCCGGGCGTCCGCGCGCCGGAGCGCGATGCCGCTCGTGGACAGCGCGAGGCCGGCACTCGTGAGCGACGCCGCGAGCACGAGCCAGAAGTGCGAGGGATGGTGCTCCCAGGTGAAGTCGACGTCAGGCGCGGCGAGCAGCAGCGCGAAGCCGAGCAGGGGCAGCGCCAGAGCCGCGAGCCACGCGAGCGTGCGCGCTCCGCGGTCGGCGCCGGGGTCGAGCCGCCCGCCGCTGCCGGCCTCGGCCTCTACGCGTCGACTCCCGCGTCCACGCGGCTGACGTAGCGATTCGTTATCGGGAGCCGGCGATCGCGGCCGAACGCCTTCGTCGAGATCTTGATCCCGGGCGGCGCCTGGCGGCGCTTGTACTCCGAGCGGTCGACGAGCGCTATCACGCGTTCGACCTCCTCCGCCGGAAGGCCGCGCCTGACGAGCTCGAGCGCGTCGAGGTCCTGCTCGACATAGCCCTCGAGGATCTCGTCGAGCAGGTCGTACGCGGGCAGCGAGTCCTGGTCGAGCTGATCGGCGCGCAGCTCGGCTGACGGCGGCCGATCGAGCACCGAGGCCGGGACGAGCTCGCGCTCGGCGACGAGGTTGCGCCAGCGAACGAGCCGGTAGACCCAGCCCTTGTAGACGTCCTTCAGCACGGCGAAGCCGCCGGCCATGTCGCCGTAGAGCGTCGCGTAGCCGACCGACAGCTCGGACTTGTTGCCGGTCGTGAGCACGAGCCAGCCGAACTTGTTCGAGAGCGCCATCACCACGTTGCCGCGGATGCGCGCCTGGATGTTCTCCTCCGCGACATCGGGCTCGCGGCCCTCGAACGACGGCGCCAGCATCGCCTCGTAGGCGCCCATCGCCCCCTCCACGGCGATCTCGCGGAAGTCGACTCCGAGGTTCTCGGCGATCGCGCGGGCATCGGCGCGCGTGCCGTCGCTCGAGTACGGAGACGGCATCGACACGCATGTCACGCGCTCCGGGCCGAGCGCGTCGACCGCCACGAGCGCCACGAGCGCGGAGTCGATGCCGCCCGACAGGCCGAGCACCACGTGCTCAAAGCCGTTCTTCGCGACGTAGTCGCGCAGCCCGGTTCGCAGGGCGGCGTAGACCTCCGCCTCCGGCTCGAGGACCGGCGCCACCTCACCGGCCACCACGTCCCCGCCGGAGTGGACGTTCACGCTCGCGAGCGTGAACACGCGCGGCTCCGCGACCGGAGCGGCGCGGCGCTGGCGGCGGACGTTGGCGCGGTGGCGCGTGTCGCGCAGGCGGGCGGCCACGACCTCGCGCGGGTCGATCGTGCAGAGCGCCAGCGCCTCCTCGAACTGGGGGGCGCGGGTGAGCACCGTGCCGTCCTGATCGATGGCGAGGCTGTGCCCGTCGAAGACGAGCTCGTCCTGGCCGCCGACGGTGTTGACGAACACGACCGCCGCCAGGTAGTCCACGGCGCGCTGCACGAGCATGCGCTCGCGCTCCGCGCCATAGCCCGCGCGGTAGGGGGACGCCGACAGGTTGACGATCACCTGCGCGCCGCCGAGGGTCTCCGTCATCGCCGGCGGGCCGGGCTCCCAGATGTCCTCGCAGACGCTGATCCCGATCGGGATGCCGTTCAGCTCGAAGATCGCCGCCTCGGCGCCGGACTGGAAGTAGCGCTGCTCGTCGAAGACGCCGTAGTTCGGCAGGTACATCTTGCGATAGGTGGCCACGACCTCGCCGTCGGCGAGCACCGCGGCGGAGTTGTAGACGTCCTCCGCGCGCTCCGGGTAGCCCACCACGGCGACGATTCCGTCGATCCCGGCCGCCAGCTCGCGCAGCGCCCGTTCCGCCTCGTCGAGGAAGCCGGTCTTCAGCAGCAGGTCCTCGGGCGGATAGCCCGTGATCGTGAGCTCGGGGAAGACCGCGAGCGCCGCCCCGGACGCCCGCGCCCGGGCGACCGTATCGGCGATCTTGGCCGCGTTCCCGTCGATGTCGCCCACCACGGGGTTGATCTGCGCGAGCGCGACGCGAAGCAGTTCCTGGCGGTTCGCCATGTCCCGGATTATCGCGAGTCGCAGCCGATCGGCCGGTCGAGCAAGGGCGCGCCCAGGGCGGAGCGGTGCTCGAAGTGCCACCACTCGCGCCAATAGTCCGCGAAGCCGAAGCGCTCGAGCGCCCGCCGGAGCGTCAGGCGGTTGTGCAGCACCCGGCCGCGCGCGTTCAGGGTGTGGGCCCGCGGGCCGAGCTCGTCGTAGCCGCTGCCCATGCGAAGGCGCTTGCCGTCGCGCAGGCGGACCAGGGTTATGTCAACCGCCCCGCCGGTGTTGTGGCGGCTGCGCCGGGCGATGTAGGTGCCGATGAGGTCGCTGCGTCCGCTGCGCTCCGCCCAGCGGACGAGGGCCTGCGACGCGCGCGCCGGCCGGTAGGAGTCGAGGATCAGCAGACCGAGACCGCGCCGGCGCAGCCAGCGCTGCGCGCGGGCGAGGTCGCGCGCGGCCGGAGCGAGCATCAGCGCGCGGTTCGCGCAGTAGCCCGGCAGGCGCCTCCCGGTCAGGTTGCGGCGCGTGCGGTAGACGAGGTCCACGCGGATCCCGGGCGCGAAGTCGTGCACGTCGTGCAGGGTGCTCGCCGCGCCGGCGCGCGCGCACGCCGAAGACGCGCCGGGCCACGCCGCGGAGCGTCTCCGTGCCGTACTCGTGGGAGGGGTTCCCATCGCTCAGGAGCGCCATCGAGAAGCGAATCCGGCCGTGCTCGAACCAGGCGGCCTCGTGCAGGAGGCGGCCGGCGGAAGTGGAGCGCCAGCCGCCCTTGAAGAAGGTGCTGAAGCCGTGTCTGCGCGCCACGCGCGCGAAGCCCCAGGTCTGCCATGGCACGACCGAGCGGAGCAGCCGGCGCGCGTACCCGCGTGAGCGCCGCGGCACGAGCCGCGGCAGGCGCCGGAAGAAGCGCGCCTGGTCGAGCGCCGAGAAGCTGGCGTTTGCCCAGTATCCCGCCACGGAGAAGCTCCGCATCCGCGCGCGGCGCGCGAGCGCGTAGAGCGACGGGTCGCCCACGCGGAAATAGACGCTGTCGGCACGGTTGTTGTCGGACGCCGTGATCATCGGCCCGAGCAGCGAGCGGTCGGCGGCGCTCGGTCCGCGCCGGCCGAGCTTGCGCAGGTAGGAGACGAGCAGCATCGCCTTCACGACGCTGGCCGAGACGAACGTGCGCCGCGGGTGAAATCCGCGCACGCGGCCGCGCGTGTCGATCAGCGCCCATGAGATCGCGGCCCCGCGGTGGGCGAGGTAGCGCCGCACGGCGCGGATCCTGGCGCGCGGGGGAAAGGCCGCGGCGCGCGCGGCCCGGGCGGAGGACGCGGTCTCGCCAGGGCGGGCGGGGGCCTCGGCCGGGGCGGGCAGCGCCGCGACCATGGTGCAGAGAAGGACCGCACACACGCTCACAGCGCGAGATTACGTGGTACGGCTGCCCGTATCGACGCCGCGGCGCCGCGCCCGTAGCCTCACGGGCAATGCATCGCCTCGCGAAGGACATCGCGGCGCCGCTGACCTACTCGCGGATCCTCTACCTGCTGCTGGCGCTCCCGCTCGGCATCGCGGAGTTCACCTTCCTCGTCACCGCCCTCTCGTTCGGCGTCGGCACGGCGATCACGCTGATCGGCATCCCGGTCCTGGTGGGGACCGTGTACGCCTGGCGCTGGCTCGCGAACGTCGAGCGCTCCGTGATCGGGCGCCTCACCGGCATCCAGATCCCGAGGCCGTACCGGCAGCTGCCCGAGGGCGCGGGCTGGTCCCGGCAGATCGGCGCCCGGCTCGCGGACCCGGCGACGTGGAAGGACCTCGTCTTCCTGATGCTCCAGCTTCCGCTGGGGATCGTGTCGTTCACGCTCGCGACCGTCATCCTCGGCGCCGCGGCGGCCTGGATCGGCGCCCCGGCCTACTACTGGGCGATCTCGGGCGGAGTCGACCTCGGCCTGGTCACGGTCGACACGCTTCCCGAGGCGCTGGCGCTCGTGCCGCTCGGAGTGCTCGTCGCGTTCCTCGGCATTCCGGCGCTCGGCTGGCTCGGACGCGTCTACGGCCTGCTCGGCTCGGTCCTGCTCGGCTCGGACAAGGATCCCGAGCTCACCGCGCGCGTGACGGACCTCCAGGACGCCCGCTCGCGCATCATCGCGGCCGCGGACGCCGAGCGGCGGCGGATCGAGCGCGACCTCCACGACGGCGCCCAGCAGCGCCTCGTGGCGCTCGCGCTGCAGCTCCGGATGGCGGAGACGCGCGCGGCCGCGGGCGACCCCGAGGCGGTCGAGCTGATCCGCGGTGCGAGCACCGAGGCGAACGAGGCGCTCCGCGAGCTCCGTGACCTGGCTCGCGGAATCCACCCGGCGATCCTGACGAACCGCGGCCTTCCCGCTGCGCTCGAGGACCTGGCGACGCGCGCCACGGTGCCCGCCCGGGTGATCGAGGCGCCGGCCGAGCGGCTGCCGGACCCGGTCGAGGCCGCGGCCTACTTCGTCGTCTCGGAGGCGCTCGCCAACGTCGGCAAGCACGCGCAGGCCACGAGCGCCACCGTCGCCGCGCGGGTCGACGACGGGCGGCTCGTGGTCGAGGTCGCGGACGACGGCGCGGGCGGCGCGACCCAGGGCGGCGGCTCCGGCCTGCAGGGGCTCGAGGACCGGGTGGGGGCGCTCGACGGGTCACTGCGGCTCGACAGCCCCGCGGGCGAGGGCACGCGACTCGTCGCGAGCATCCCCCTCGACGCTCAGCCGGCGCTCGCGGATCCGCTCCCCACGTCCGCGGCGCGGATCCTGCCGGACGAAGAGGCGGACGCCGTGATGGCCGGCCGCGTCCGGCGCCTGCGGGTGCGCGTAGCGGCCGTCGTGGGCGTGGCGCTCCTGCTCGTGCTGCTGTGGTCCCTGACCGGCATGACGGGCTCGCCGCCATGGTTCGTCTGGCCGCTGCTCGGCCTCGGGCTCGTGGCCGTGCTCGACGCCTGGATCTCGCTCACCGCCGTACCCCTGCGGGAGTCGCAGATCGACCCGACGCAGCCACGCGCGGCCGAGATCGAGCGGCTTCGCCGCGCGCGCACCCTGAGGGTGGACGCGGGCGTGCTCGTGGCGATCAACGTGATGCTGCTCGGAGTCTGGGCCGCCGCCGGCGCCGGCCACTTCTGGCCGGCCTGGCCGATCTTCGGCTCGGCGGTGGTGCTCGGCATCACCGCGCTCCACCGTCCGCGGCGCCTGTCCGAGCGCGCGCTCCGCGAGGCCTAGTGGCCCCAGCCCTCCGCCACCTCGTGGCGGACGGTGTCCTCGCCGTGCTCGCCCGTGCGGATGCGGATCGCCTGCTCGATGTCTGAGACGAACACGCGCCCGTCGCCGATATCGCCAGTGTGCGCGCCGCTCACGATCGCCTCGATCGCAAGCTCGGCGAGGCCGTCCGGCACCACCGACTCGACCTTGATCTTGGGCAGGAGCGAGATGTTCGCGCGCGAGCCCCGGTACTGCTCCGTGTAGCCCTTCTGGCGCCCGCAGCCGACCACGTCGCTCACCGTCAGCCCCGAGACCCCGAGCCCGTCGAGTGCGTCCTGCACATCCTGCAGCCGCTCCGGCCTGATGATCGCCTCGATCTTCTTCATCTCTCTAGCCCTCCTGGGTCCGCGCCGTGAGCTGCATGGCGAGCGCGCCCGCGCGCGCTCCCGGGGTGTTCGGCGGGTGATACTCGGATCCTGGCACCGGCATGAACTGCTCCGGGTAGCCCCACATGCCGTGCTCGACGATGTCGAGGCCGCGGCGCTCCTCCTCCTCGGTCACGCGCAGGCCGTAGGTGGACTTGATGAGGTAGAAGACGGCGAGCGAGACGACGAGCACGGAGATGAAGGCGGCCGTGACTCCGAGCGCCTGCACGCCGAGCTGCTCGAACGAGCCCGTGTAGAACAGCCCGCCCTCGCCGATCGCGTTGTACTCCGCGAGCCGCGGCGCCGTGAACAGGCCGCAGGCGAGCGTGCCCCAGATGCCCGCCACGCCGTGCGCGGAGAGCGCGCCGATCGGGTCGTCCACGAGCTTGTCGATGGCGATGATGCAGAGCACGACGCCGACTCCCGCCACGAGCCCGATCGGGATCGCGGCCCAGAACTCGACGTAGCCCGACGGCGCGGTGATCGCCACGAGCCCGGCGATCACGCCGTTGCCGATCATGCCGATGTCGAAGGTCTTCGTGACCAGGTGGCTCGTGGCCATCGCGCCGAGCACTCCGGCGGTGGCGCCGATGACCGTCACGATCGCGACCTCGGCGAAGCGGCCGTCCGCGACGCTCAGCGTCGAGCCGGCGTTGAAGCCGAACCAGCCGACGAACAGGATCATCACCCCGAGGCCCATCAGCGGCATCGAGTGGCCCGGGATCACGTTCGGGCTGCCGTCCTTGCCGTACTTCCCGTGGCGCGGGCCGAGCAGGAGCAGCGCGGCGAGCGCGCCCGTGGCGCCGATCAGGTGGATCACGGTCGAGCCGGCGAAGTCCTGCATGCCGAAGTTCGCCTGCAGCCAGCCGCCGCCGAAGATCCAGTGGCTGATGATCGGGTAGATGAGCGCGCTGAAGACGACCGCGTAGATCAGGTAGGCGCCGAACTTGATGCGCTCGAGCGTCGTGCCCCAGACGATCGCGAGCGAGACCGCGCAGAACGCGAACTGGAAGAAGAACTTGGCGGGCACCGCGGCGTCCGAGAACTCCATCGCCGGGAACGCGCTCTGCGACATCGTGCCGAGGAAGGTGCCCTCCGTCCCCGCGAACCAGCCCGTGCCGCCGAACGCGAGCGCGAACCCGACCGCCCAGTAACAGAGCGCGGCGATCGAGAGGTTCGCGATCACCTTCGCCACGATCGTCCCCGCGTTCTTCATGCGCGAGAAGCCGATCTCGAGCAGGAGGAAGCCCGCCTGCATGAAGAAGACCAGCACGGCGGCCACGACCACCCAGAGCGTGTCGATCCGGGCGAGGGCGTCATCGAGCGTTGGATCCATGCGCCAATGGTCGGGCCGCGCGGCGAAGGCGTCTTTCGCCCGGCGTACAAAGATCGCCGCGGGGCTTGTACGGCGGGCTAGGTGCTCTCGCCGACCTCGACCACGCGGGCCTCGACGCATTCGCAGAGGGCGCGCGGATCGACCTCGAACAGGCTGTGGGGGTCGCCGGCCGCGGCCCAGACCCGCTCGTGGCGCAGCAGCTCCTCGTCGAAGATGACCGGCAGGTCGTGGCCGAACGGCGGCACGCCGCCGATCGCGAATCCGGTCGCGGCGCGCACCTCCTCGGCGGCCGCCTGGCGAACCTCCGCGACGTCGAGAGCGTCGGCGAGCTTGTCCGTGTCGATCCGATGCTGCCCGGAGGCCACGCAGAGCACGGGATCGCCGTCGGCGACGAACACGATCGACTTCGCGATCTCGGAGGGGTCGCATCCGACCGCGGTGGCGGCGTCGCTGACGGTGCGCGTGGAGGCCTGGAGGCGCTGGACCCGCACCTCGATGCCGAGGTCGCGGGCGCATTCGGCGAGGCGGTCCCTCATGTGCGCGAGAGCTCCTCGATCGCCGGCTCGGCCTGCAGCTCGACGCCCGCCGCGTCCGCAAGCTCGGCGAGCGAGTCGCGCACGTCCACCGCGAGGTCGTCGAGGTCCCAGAGCAGGTCGTAGTCGCCGACGAGCCCGAAGTTGATCTTCCCGCAGTAGGAGAGCAGCGCGATCCCGAGCGCCTGGTTGCGCGCCAGCGGCACCATCGGGAACGGGTCGATCAGGCGCCGGCCCGCCATGTAGAGCGGAAACTGCGGTCCCGGCACGTTCGTGACAACCACGTTGAACATGCGCTGGCGCGACACGAGCCGCGACGCCTGGCCCATCACGGTGGGCGGGGCGAAGCCGGTCAGCTCCGTGAGCACCTGCGCGCCCACGGCCTGCCCGCCCGCCTTCAGGTGGCTGAGCTGCTCGCGCACGATGTCGAGCCGCGCCACGGCGTCCTGGCACCAGACGGGGAGCGGCGCCATGATCGCCGCGACCTTGTTGCCGAGCGCGCCGCGCTCGACGTCGGCGCGCACGCTGACCGGGATCATCGCCTTCAGCTCGAGCCCGTCCGTGTTCTGGCCGCGGTGGCGCAGGTGCTTGCCGATCGCGCCCGCCACCGTCGCGATCACCACGTCGTTGACCGTGCCGCCGAGCTCGTTCTTGATCGCCTTCACGTCGTCGAGCTCGGCGCGCACCCAGGTGAAGCGCCGGTGCGGCCCGATCGGGTGGTTGTAGGGGCTTTGCGGGGCGGGGTTGAGGCCGGCCCAGGCCATCGCGCCGAGGCCCGACCGCGGCGTCGCGCGCGCCCGCGAGCACGCGGCGCGGGCCGCGGAACAGCGAGCGCACCGAGCGGGCGATCTCGGTCGGGATCGTGGCCCGCTCGACCAGCGCCTCGCCGAGCAGCTGCGCGTTCGTCGGCATCGGGCGGGGCAGCCAGCGATCGCCCGGAGCCGTCGGCGCGGCGGGCTCGGGCGAGGTGTCGAACAGCACGGACATGATGTCGACCCCCGAGATGCCGTCCACGAGGGCGTGGTGCGTCTTCGCGAGCATCGCGAAGCGGTCGCCCGCCAGGCCATCGACCATCCAGATCTCCCAGAGCGGCTTGTCGCGGTCGAGCTGCTGCGAGAAGACGCGGCCGGCGAGGTCCTTGAGCTGGTGCTCGTGGCCGGGGGAGGGGAGGGCCGTCGCGCGCACGTGGTAGCGCAGGTTCAGATGCGGGTCGTCGACCCACTTCGGCCTGCCCTGGCCGAGCGGCACGTAGGCGAGGCGCTGCCGGTAGCGCGGCACGAGGGCGAGCCGGTGCTCGATCGCCTCGAGCAGGTCGTCGTAGGGCGGGGGAGGCCCCTCGAACACCATCACGGACGCCACGTGCATGTGCGCGGCGCCGTCCTCGAGGTGGAGGAAGGACGTATCGAGCGCTGTCAGGCGGTCGGACGACATGCGTCCACCGTATCGCGTCAGAACGCGAGCGAAAGTTGATCTCTTGATACCGGGACGCGGACGGCCTCGGTCGCGTCGAGGCCCGCGACGCGGACCCCGAGCAGACGCACCGGCCGCGGCGGGTCGAGCCGCCGCAGCAGCGTCAGCGCGGCCTCGTGGACGCTCTCGAAGTCGTTCACGGCCGCGTCGAGCGTGTGCGCCCGGGTGACCGTCGAGAAGTCGTCGAAGCGGACCTTGATGCCGACGGTGCGCCCGCGCCGCTCCGCGTCCGCGAGCCCCTCGCAGAGCTCCCCGGTGAGCTTCCGCAGCACCGGCTCGAGCGCCGCGAGCCCGCGCAGGTCGTGGTCGAAGGTCGTCTCGCGCGACTCGGACTTGGCGACCCTGACCGTCTCGAGCTCGCGCTCGTCCTCGAAGCGCGCCAGCGCGCCCAGGTGGCGTCCGAGCCGCGGGCCGAACCATTCCATCAGCGTGGCGTCGGGGGTCGAGCCGAGGGCGCCCAGAGTCGTGATTCCGAGCCGCTCGAGCCGCTCGACGGTCTTCGGGCCGATGCCCGGGACGAGACCGGGGGAGGCCGCCCGAAGCGCTCGCGCGCCTCCTCGGCGGACAGCTCGACGAAGCCGTCGGGCTTCTCGGCGTCGCTCGCCACCTTGGCGACCAGCTTGTTGGGCCCGATCCCAACCGAGCAGGTCAGCCCGGTGGTGTCGCGGACCGCCTCCTTGACCCTTCTCGCCGCCGCCCGGTAGCGCTCGATCCCGCTCAGGTCGAGGTACGCCTCGTCGAGCCCGACCGACTCGACGCGCTCGACGTGCGCGCGCAGCACCTCGTGGACGTCGCGCGAGCGGGCGCGGTAGTGCTCGAAGTCGGGCGGGACGAACACCGCCTCGGGGCAGAGCCGCCGGGCGCGCTCGGCGGGGGTGGCGGAGAAGATGCCGTAGCGGCGCGCCTCGTAGCTTGCGGTCGTGACCACCGCGCGAGGCCCGCTGCCGGCCACGACGACCGGGAGGCCGCGCAGCTCGGGACGGCGCTGCAGCTCGACGCTCACGTAGAAGGCGTCCATGTCCACGTGGGCGACGACGCGGGTGACTCAATCACACGACGTAGTGACTGAGCAGGACGAGTCGCAGCTGAGCGGCGGACGGGCTACCGCCTCTCAGAGGCGGCGGCGAAGGCCCACCGACAGGTGATCGAGCTGCATCTTGACAAGGCGACTGAACTAGCCGCGTCCTCGTTGGATTCTCGACAACATGATCGACGAGAAGACGTGACCTGGCGGTTCACGACCCATTCACTAAGAATGAGCTGGTACTACGAGCTGTACGTAGACGCCGATGTAACCTAATCTCTCAATCGCAGAGAAACCGTCACAAACAGCTGCCGTAAGCCCATCGCAGTTACGAGGCGGAGGCACGCGCTCGCATAGAAGACCTAGCGATTCAGGCCAGCCAACTCAGCACGCGCCAGAGTAAATCAATAGCGAGAAGCAGGAGCGCTAGAGTTATAACGCGCCCCATCACCTCAATTTCTCCTCTTCTTCCAGGCGTCTACTGACACATCGGTGTCGATCTGCTCCTTACGCACCTGGTCGGAGACAGTTTCCTCTTCTGTGACCGTCTCCTTGTCGAGCCGCACCCCTTCAACAGCGCGCTTCTGCGCTACTACCTCCTCCTCTTGCAGCACTACCTCTTGCTCCTCCTCTAGTTGTCTGGCCCGGCATTAACGGCCCCAGTTGCGTCAGTGATCGGTTCGCGCTCTACGCTCACAGCTCTCGCTGTACCGTTACTTTCTTTCTTTCTTCGGTCACGACGTACTTCTTTAGCCAATCACACCCTCTCTCTCTCTTTATCTTTCCAACCCTCATCTCTTCCTCTTATCTCTTCTTATCTTCTTCTTTTTTCTGCTCACTCACATCCCGACCTACCAACTTACCCCATCTACCTTTTTCTTCACTTTACTTCTATTATTCTATCACATAGTTAACTTACAACCTTTTCTCCTCCTCTCGTGACAATTCTAGTCAGCCACCACATACAACTCTACCTTCACCTCCTTCTTTTATTAACGATCCACACGTCATCACCTTCTAGGTACACACCATCTATCTTCTCTAATCTCTACTTCTTTCCTTATATTCCCTTTTTTATAAACAAATATCGGGCTGCCGGCCAGGCTCACGAATTGAGCCTACGGGGTGGGCAAGACGGCTGAACGGCAGCAAGGTACTCCTGGATCGGTGTCGCCACACCACGCGCCACGATCCTGCGCGCGGTAACTTCCTGGATTCATGTCGCCTGACACGACCCGATACAGGAAGCGCTTCTCTCCCTCTTTCATCTATTCTTCTATCGAGCGCTCCGGCCGGGAGCGCCCTCCGGTGCGCCGCTCTTTCCTCAATCTTACCTCTTCCTCCTCTTATATTATCAATCTTTCTCTCTTTTTCTTTTCTTCTCTTAGGCTCAGCGAGGTACTCCTGTATCGGTGTTATCTGCCATCTTTGTTTCCCATCTACACCTTTACCGCCTTCGGCGCGCTCCTGACCGCGTCATAGTCTCCTCTTTCTTTCTCTTCTTTTTCTTCTTCTTTTTATTCTTTCTCTTTCTCTATCAGTTCCGAGATATCTTTCACCGTCAATATCTTCCTTTTCGGTTAACGCCATCTATCAGACTTCTCTTTTACGTCCAGTCATCAATCTCCCTTTCCTCCCCGTGGTGATGCCTATGTCATTTCCGCCTCCCTGTATCGGCTTGTCTCTCTCTATTTTTTCCCTCTTTTCCCTTTCTTCTCTCCTTTTTCCCTTTTTTTTATTTTATTGTCATCTATCCTCTCTTTTCTTTTTCCTATCTCCCCTTATCTTCTAACATCTTGCTTCTCTCCGTCAAAGGTCAGCTCTTTCCTTTCCTGCGCCCCAGTTTCCGTTCGTCCGCGGCTCGCCTTAGTTCTCTCCCTTTTCTTCCTTTTATCTATCGTCACACGACCCTCGCCTCAATTCAGGCTAGCGCTCCTCTCCACCCACATCCTCGATCACCGTTCCTTCCTCGTCGTTGCTACGTCGCTCAGTTTTTTCTTCCGCCTTTAGTAGTCATTCTTCTCATCTTTTCTCTATATTTTTCTTCTTCGCGTCAAAACGACCGTCAATCAGTCTTTTATCTTCTTACAGCTTTTTTCTTCATTTATTTTTCTCTCCTCTCATATCATATTCTCTTCTATAACCATCTCTTTCTCTCTCTTTTTTTCTTTCTCTTCTCTTATTATCTAACTTCACAAATACCTCTTTTCCCTGGACTAGTTCCACTATTCCTATTCTTCCTTCCTTCATTATTTCTTCCTCTTCTATTTTTTTCGCTGTTATCTGCTTTTCGGTTTCTGGAGCGTCCGGGCGCCTGAGCCGGCCATCGTGACCGTCTCTTCACTTTCTCGCGCCAGAGCAGGAGCCGCTCAGCGTCCGCTCCACCCGTCAGGTCCGCTACGTCGGCTGATTGATCGGGCGCACCAGGATCTCGTTCACGTCCACGTGCGGCGGCTGGGTCAGCGCGAACATCACGGAGCGCGCGATGTCGTCCGGCTCGAGGGCCCCGGACACGGGGCTGTCGAAGAACGGCGTGTCGACCATGCCGGGCTCGATCAGCGTCATCTTCACGCCCGTCTCCGCGACCTCCTGGCGCAGGCACTCGCCCATCGCGGTCACCGCGTGCTTCGTCGCCGAGTAGAGGGAGCCGGGCAGCGCGCGCCGGCCCGCGATCGAGCTCGTGAGGATCAGGTGGCCCGCGTTCTGCTGCATGAAGTGCCCGAGGGACGCGCGGATCGAGAGCGCCGCGCCGTAGACGTTCGTCTCGACCATCGAGTGCCAGTGCTCGACGGATTCCTCGAGGAAGCCGCGCTTGGCGCCGAAGCCGGCGTTCGCGAAGAAGGCGTCCATGCGCCCGAAGCGCTCGAGGGCGGCGGCCACGAGCGCCTGCTGGTCGTCCCAGCTCGTGACGTCGCAGCGCACGGGGATCGCCTTCGCCTCGCCGCCGAGCTCGTCCGCGAGCGCGGTCAGCTTGTCCTCCGAGCGCGCGGCGAGCGCCACGCGGTATCCGAACTCCACAGCGCGCCTTGCGGTGGCGGCGCCGATGCCTGTGCTGGCGCCTGTGATCACGAGAACCGGGTCGTCTGACATGCGCCGGTTCTAGCATGCCGCGACGTGGCGGCCGTGAATCCGACGGAGGCGCGCTTTCCAGCGGTGCCCGTGAAGGCCGGGCACTACGAGAGCTTCTACCTCAAGCTCTGCCATCCCGCGGAGCCGCTCGGCGCCTGGATCCGCTACACGGTCCACAAGCGGCCGGGGGAGGAGCCGACCGGCTCGCTCTGGTTCACGCTGTTCGAGGCCGACGGCCCGCGGCCGGCCAAGCTGACCGCCGCCGCGCCGCGCTCGGGCGAGGGCGAGTGGCTGAGCGTGGCCGATGCCCGCATCGGCGACGGCTTCGCCGAGGGGCGGATCGGGGCCGACGTCGAGTGGGACCTGCGCTTCGAGACCGGCGAGGAGCCGCTGCTCCACCTTCCGCGCACCTGGATGTACACGGCCAGGTTGCCGCGCACGAAGCTGCTCTCACCGGCGCCGGCCGCCGGCTTCGCGGGCACCCTCGTGGTCGACGGCCGCGAGATCGCGGTCGACGGCTGGGGCGGGATGGTCGGCCACAACTGGGGCGCCGAGCACGCCGAGCGCTGGATCTGGCTGCACGGGATGACCCCCGACGGCGACTGGCTCGACGCGGCGCTCGGGCGCGTGAAGGTCGGGCCGGTCACGACTCCGTGGATAGGCAACGGCGCGATCAGCCTCGCGGGCGAGCGCCATGCGCTCGGAGGGCCGGGACGGAAGGTCGAGGTCGACGAGGCCCCGGACGCGTGCGCGTTCATGCTGTCCGGCAAGGGCATGCGCGTGCGCGGCACCGTCTCCGCGCCGCGGGAGCGCTTCGTGGGCTGGGTCTACGCGGATCCGGACGGCGGCGAGCACCACACCGTCAACTGCTCGATCGCGGACATGAGCCTCGTGGTCGAGCGCTCCGCGGGCGGCCGTGGCTGGGACCTCCAGGTGCGTGGCGGGGCCGCCTACGAGCTGGGCATGCGCGAGCGCGACCACGGCATGGAGATCCAGCCGCACCCCGACCCGTGAAGGCCACGGGCGAGATCGTGGTCGAGCGTCCGATCGAGGTCGTGTGGCGCTGGGCCGCGGATCCGCGCAACTGGGAGAACTGGCTCGAGGGCGTCCACGACGTCGAGGTCGACGGCCTGCTCGCCGAGGGCAGCCGCCTGTCGTCGCGCTACGTCTACGGGGGCCAGGACCACGAGTTCGTCTACGAGATCGTCGAGCGCCGGCAGCCGCGGCGCCAGATGGTGCGCTCGGTGTCCGGGCCGTTCCCGTTCGAGGGCACGCTCGAGCTGGCCGAGGAGGCGGCCGGCACGCGCGTACGCCAGACCTTCGACGCGGGCCCGGACAGCCTGTTCACACGCGTCTGGTTCGCCGTCGCGGGACCGCTGCTGCGCCGCGGGATGCGCCGCCGCCTCGACGAGCAGCTCGCGCGGCTCAAGGTCGCGATCGAGCTGACGGGCGGTTAGGGGCCGAGCCGCGTCATGGCCCAGCCGCCGGAGGGGTCGGGCTCGTAGCGGAAGCGGTCGTGCAGCCGGTTCTCGCGGTGCTGCCAGAACTCCCAGGCGTCCGGGAGGAGCCGGAAGCCGCCCCAGTCCTCCCTCACGGGCAGCTCCCTCCCGGCGTGCTCGCGATCGAGCTCCGCGACCCGCTCCTCGAGCCAGGCGCGGTCCGGCACCGGCCGGCTCTGCGGCGACGCGAGCGCGCTCAGCTGGCTCTGACGCGGGCGAGCGCGCGCGTAGGCCTCGGTCTCCGAGCGCTCGACCGGCACGATCCCGCCCTCGACGCGCACCTGGCGGCCGAGCTCGCGCCAGTGGAAGAGCAGTGCCGCGCGCGGGTTCGCGGCGAGCTCGTCGCCCTTGCGGCTGCCGTGGTTCGTGAAGAACGCGATGCCGCGCTCGTCGCAGGACTTCATCAGCACCATGCGGGCCGACGGAGCGCCGTCCGCCGTGGCCGTCGCGAGCGCCATCGCCTCCGGCTCGGGAATGCCGCGCTCCCTGACCTCGTCGAACCAGCGCCCGAACTGGACGAGCGGGTCGGAATCGAGGTCGCCCTCGTCGAGCGGACGGTTCTGGAGCACGATGGCCGGAAGCTACCGGCCGCCACACTCGCGCGGCACCGTCACGTCGATCTTCTGGGTGAGGCCGCCCTCGGCGGGGCGTCCGGAGATCTTGCAGAAGGTGATCGCGCCGGTCTCGAAGTCGAGCCGGGCGCGATAGGGGTGGCCGACCGCGCCGCTCTCGCTCTCGCCCCAGGCGTCGCGACCCTCGCCGCTCGAGCCGAACTCCGCCGTGACCGCGAGGCAGGAGTAGTTGCCGTAGCGCTCGCCGAGGTCGCGCTCGTTTCCGACACGCTCGACGTTGCGCGGGAAGGGCTCGCAGTCGACCCCCTTGATCGGCCCGGTGAGGGCGCCGGCGGCCACGCGGCGGCGGGCGTCGGCGCCGATCGCGACCGTCGGTGTCGTCGATGAGCCGCAGGCGCGCGGCGACGTCGTCGGGAGCCGGCGTCCCCGATGCGGTGCGCGGACGCTGCTCGCGGCGCAGCGCCTCGATCCGCTCCGCCTTGGCGCGCGCGATCCGCTCGGCCTCGGCCTGCGCGTCGCGTTCCTTCGCGTCCTGGATGCCCGGTCCGATCAGCAGCACGAGCCCGACGGCGGCCGCGAGCAGCAGGCCGAGGAGCACGCGTCCCCAGACGGGCGTCTTGCGCCAGAGCCAGCCGGGGAGGTGGGCCATGTCGGGCATCGCCTCGTAGCGATCCGGCACGGTCGGCCGGTTGCGCGGCTGGTCCGGGGCAGCCATGCCCGGTAGGGTACATGCATGAGTCATACATCCTCGGCTCGCGACGCGAACCTGCTCGGGACCCTGTCCCTTGCGGTGTCGGACCGGCTCGCCCTGGCGGTGGGCGAGGCGTCGGGCCAGGGGGGAGCGGCGCCCGCGGCGCTGGTCGCGCTCGCGACGTACCTCGACGGATCCTCGATCGACAAGCTGCGCCGGCCGCTCGGCCTGAGCCATTCGGCCGCCGTGCGTCTGATCGACCGGCTCGCGCAGGCCGGGCTCGTCCGCCGCGAGCGCGCCGGGGATGGGCGCGAGGTGTCCGTGCAAGCTGACCGCGGCCGGGTCGGATGCGGCCGAGCGCATCAGGCTCGCTCGGGAGCGCGCGCTCGAGGCGGTTCTCGAGCCCCTCGACCCGGCCGAGCGCGAGACGCTGGCGCGGGTGCACGAGACGCTCCTCGCGGGCCTCACCGCGGGAAGGGCCGACGCCCAGAGGCTGTGCCGGCTCTGCGACGCCGGCGCGTGCGGCCACGAGGAGGGGCTCTGCCCGGTGACCCGCGCGGCGGACGCCGCGGAGGGCGTGCCCGCCTGAGCCGGTGCGGCGGATCGTCGATTAGGCGCGGCGCTCAGGCCGGCGTGACCCGCGCGGCGGGCGACCTCCGCGCACGAGCGGCGCGACCTTCGTGCCGTGCGGGGGTGTTGGGCGAGAGAGCGGAAACGACTCGATGAAGCGCACCGGGGGTGCTCGTCGAGACCGGCTGGCGGTATGCGCGACTTTCTCGCACGAGCACTCCCGCCAACGAGTTCACATAAGGCCGATTATCGAGCGTTCGTTCTGCACGAATCCGTACCCGCTCCCGCGCCAATGCTTCAACTCTCGCGCGTCCAGGCATACTGCCTGCATATGGGCGAGTCCGAGATCAGCGCCACCGGCGACCAGACCGAGCCGCTTCCAGCCGCGCGATTCGAGCGCAGCGCCGCCGATCGCATCCGCGAGCGGGAGTTCCCGCTCGCCGTGCGCGGCTACGACCGGCATGCCGTCGACGAGTTCCTGACCGAGGTCGCCGATCTCGTCACGGAGCTCGAGGGCCGCCAGTCGCGCGAGTCCGTCGTGCAGCGGGCGCTCGATGAGGTCGGCGAGGAAACCGCCGGCATCCTCCAGCGCGCTCACGAGACCGCCGACGAGATCACCTCGCGCTCGCGTGCCCAGGCCGACGCCCGGCTCCAGCGCGCTGAGCGCGAAGCCGACATCGCGCGCCGCGACGCCGACGAGTACGCGGAGCAGGTCGTCGGCGACACCCGCCTGCTCTGGGACGAGCGCATGCGGCTGCTCGAGGACATCCGCCAGCTCGCCGACGACGTCCTCGCGACCGCCGACGAGGCGGCCGAGCGCGTGACCTTGCCCGAGGCCCTGATCGAGCCGGAGGCCGAGCAGCCCGGCCTCATCGACCCGGCCGACCCCGCGCAGGACACGGTCGAGTCGCCGTTCGTCGAGATGCCCCTGACGGACCCTGTCGAGGACGCGGAGGCGGATCCCGAGCCGACCAACGAGGTCGAGCTCAACCTGCTGCCGGGCGGCGCCACGGAGCCCGAGCCGCAGAGCGACCCGGACTCCGGACCGGATTCGGGCGAAGAGCCCGAGGCGCGGCCCTAGAGCGGCATCTTGCCGCGCGCCTTGCGCCCGGTCGAGGCGCTCTTGTTGGTGGCCTTGCGAGAGGTCCCGAAGGACTTCGAGAACAGCTTGCCGATGGGCCCGGGCGCCTTGCCCCCGGCGCTCTGACCCACGCCCAGCGTCCTGTCGACACCCCGCTGCGGATGCCTCGAGAGGCGAGGCAGCAGGAAGGCCAGGATCAACAGGATGATGCAGACGGCGACGATGATTCCGATGGTCATGGAAGCCCGATACCCCTTCGGTGCCTGTCCGCAAACCGGTCTGCCAGACTCCCTCCCCGGTGGCGAAGCAGAAGCAGATCAAGATGCAGATGCAGGTCGGCGCGCTCTCCGCGATCCAGCAGCTCGAGACGCGCACGGACGAGCAGCTGCAGAGCGAGTCGAAGCACCGGGTCGCCGCCAAGGCCATCCTCGGCGCGCGCGCGGCGGAGCGCTACGACGTCAAGGCCGCCCGCGCCTACTTCAACGAGGCGCTCGCCGGCTGCCACCCGCAGGAGCGCCCGGCCCTTCGTCAGATGATGAAGGCGTCGATGGCGCTCGCCGAGCGGCGTCCGGACGAGCTGAGGGACGCGATGGAGAAGCTCGGGCAGGAGGCGCCCTCCGGCCGCCAGCTGCTCCTGCTGCGCCTGATGGGCCTGTTCATCCCGCCCCAGAGCGCGGGAATGTTCGCCCGGGTGCGCGGCATCGTCCTGCTTGTGCTCGCCGTCATCCTGCTGATCGCGGTGGGCTTCGCGATCGTGAAGCTGGTCGCTCTGCCGTTCGGCGGCATCGGGACTGGCAGCGCCGTGTTCTTCGGCTTCCTGCTCGTGGTGATCGCGCTCGTGGTGCTCGTGCTGTTCGGCAGACGCCGCCAGAGCCGCATGCGCGCCGCCCGCGGCGTCGGTTGACGCCGGCCTAGTTGAGCGCGGCGGACAGCCGCCGGCGGTGCTCCCGCGCGAGCGGGTCATCCGGGCCGAGCTCGGTGAAGATCGCGACCATCACGCGCCGCACGAGGTCGCGCCGCTCCGGGTCGGCGAGGGCCGTCTGGAGCCGTTCGAGCGCCCCGCCGGGGTCGCCCGCGTCCCACGCGGCGAACGCCGCGTCGAGCTCCGGGTCGCCGGCCAGCCGGGCGCGGGCGACGAGCCCGTCCGCCACGAAGTCACCCTGGGCGCTCTCGAGCAGCTCGAGCGCCGCATCCGTCTCCCCGCGCTGCATGAGCAGCCTGCCGAGCGCCGTGCGCGCCGCGGCGTGGTTCGGGTCGAGCTCGAGTGCCTGCCGCAACGCGTTCTCGTCGCCGCTGGCGGCGAGCTCGTCGGCCTCGGAGGGCACGAGCGCGTCGAAGAAGCGCTCGACCTCGGCCGGCGGCAGCGCCCCGGTGAACTCCGAGGCGATCCGGCCGTCCCGAAACGCCTTGACCGCGGGAATGCCCTGGATGCCGAAGGCGGCCTGGAGGCGCGGATTGGCCTCGACGTCCACCTTCGCCAGCTCGACCTTGCCCTGACGCGCGCCGACGGCGCGCTCGAGCACCGGTGTCAGCTGCTTGCAGGGGCCGCACCAGTCCGCCCAGAAGTCGACCACCACGGGCAGCTCGCGCGAACGCTCGAGGACGAGCCGCTCGAAGTCGGCCTCCCCCACGTCGCGCACGCCTCCGGGCGCCGCGCCGTCAGGACTCATCGAGTGTCGCCTTCTCGATCACGACGGCCTGCAGGGGCGTGCCGGCGCCACCGCTGGCGGGATCGCCGAGCTTGTCGATCGCGAGCGCCACGTCCATCCCCTCGACGACCTCGCCGAGCAGGGCGTAGTCGGGCGGCAGGCCGGCGTCGGCGCCGGTCACGATGTAGAACTGGCTGCCCGACGTGCCCGCCGGCTCGACCTCCGTCTTCGCCATCGCGACGACACCCTCCGTGTAGGCGGCGTCCTTCGGCGGGACGTCGCGCACCGAGTAGCCCGGGCCGCCCGTGCCCGTCCCGGTGGGGTCGCCGCCCTGGATCACGAACCCGGGGACGATGCGGTGGAACATCGTGCCGTCGTAGAACCCGCTCTCCACGAGCGACGCGAACGAGGCGGCGGTGTTCGGCGCCGTCTTCTGGTCGAGCTGGATCACGATGTCGCCGCACGTGGTTGCCAGCGTGACCCGGTAGGTGGCCGCCGGATCGAGCTTCGCCTTCGGCTTCTTCTCGCCGCCGTCGGGATGCGGCTCCGGGGGCGGGACCTCGCGGCAGCGGGGCTCCGATCCCGTCGTCTCGGACGGCTTGTCGGCCCCCTGAGCGGTGTCCGCCGAGCCGCCCTCCGAAGCGCCCGCGTCGTCGTCATCGTCGCCGCAGGCAGCGGCGGCGAGCGCGAGGCAGGCGAGCAGCACGAGGAGGGGGCGGGCCACGCGCCCGTAGGCTAGCGAGGTGCCCCTCTCCCCCCTGGCCGCGCGCTACGACCAGTTCATCTTCGACCTCGACGGCTGCGTCTGGATCGGGGGCGAGCCCACGCCGCGCGCCCTCGAGGCGCTCGAGGCCCTGCGCGACGCCGGCAGGCGGGTGGCGTTCGCGACGAACGACCCGCGCAGCGCGACCGAGGACTTCGTCACCCGCCTCTGGGGGCTCGGCGTGAAGGCGTCCGTCGCCGACGTGGTGACGGTCGGCGGCGCCGTTCAGCACCTCCTCGCCGAGACGCGCGCCGGCCGGACCGCGTTCGTGATCGGCACGCCCTCGCTCAGGAAGCACGTGGCCGACGGCGGCCTGAAGCTCATGAACGGAACCGATCTCGCGTCGCGCGCGGAGGTCGTGGTCGTGGGCGGGACCGAGGAGCTCGTCTACGAGGACCTGCGGCTCGCGACCCTCGCCGTCCGCCGCGGCGCCGACTTTCTCGCGACGGCGCGCGATCCCACCTATCCGCAGCCGGACGGGCTCTGGCCGGGCACGGGCGCGATCCTCGCCGCGGTGGAGGTGGCGAGCGGGCGGAGCGCGACGATCGTCGGCAAGCCGGAGCCACAGCTCATGCTCACGGCGCTCGACCGGCTCGGCGAGGGCAGGACGCTCGCGGTCGGCGACCGGATCGACACCGACATCGCCGCGGCTCGCGCCGCCGGCCTCGACAGCGCGCTCGTGCTGAGCGGCGGCGCCGACAGGGCCGAGCTCGACGGCGTCGAGCCGGCGCCGGTGGCGGTGGCCGAGAACCTGGGCGCGCTGATCCTCGGCTCCGAGGGCTGACCCGCTCGCGGGAATCGGGCGCGCGCCGCACACGGGCTCAGGCGGCGAGACGGCCCACCTCCTCGAGCTCGACGCCCACGAGCGTGCAGGCGGCCTCGGAGACGGTCAGTCCCGCGCGCACGGCGTCGGCCAGGGCCGCGGCGGGGTCGGCCCCGCGCTCGACGTGCAGGTGGGCGGCGCAGACCGCCGCCACGAAGTCCGTCCAGCGGTTGCCGTGTATCGCGATCGCCCCGGAGGTGCGCGCCTCTCGCCGGATCAGCGCGAGCAGCTCCTCGAGTGCGGCGGCGCCCTGCGCCGTCTCCGGCACGGGGACGTGATGCCAGTCGAGCCCGGCCTCGTCGTATGCGGCGAGGTTCTGGCGAGTGGCGATCGTGGAGATCACGAGCCGCACGCCGCGCGAGCGCAGGTACTCGATCTCGGCTGCCCGCCGCTCCGGCCGGTGGCTGCGCCCGCCGCCGCCGGGCCGTTCGAGCGCGCACAGCTTGCGCGGGCGCGCCCACCAGATCCGCCTCGGCTCCTGAAGGATGAGCTCCATGCAGGGCTAAGGGCGGGCGGGCGAAAGCTCGCCCCCCTCGGTAACCTCCCCCGATCATGTGCCGCGTTTTCGGCTGCGTCGCCGCGGAGCCGGTTTCGATCCGGCATGAGTTGCTCGACGCGGAGAACCCGCTGATCCGGCAGTCCGAGGATCACGACTCGGGCTGGGGAATGGCGGTGCACGCGCGCGCGGACGGCTCCGGCGCCGCGAGTGCGTTCGCTTCCCCGCAGGCGGCCTACGCGGACGCCGAGTTCGTCAGCGCGACAGGCATGCGGGGCCGCATCTTCAACGTGCACGTGCGGCGCGCCACGATGGGCGATCTCGCGCTGGAGAACACGCATCCGTTCTGCCTCGGCTCGTACTCGCTCGGGCACAACGGGACGATCCTCGACTACCCGCGGCTGCTGCGCGACGGCGTTCGCGCGCCCGCCGGGAGCACCGACTCCGAGGCGTTCTTCAACCTGCTGATGCACGACTACGATCCCGGCCGGCCGGTCGAGAGCCTCCGCCGCGCGGTGGCCACGGCGGTCCTGCGGTCCCCCTTCTCGGGCCTCAACATCCTGTTCTCGGACGGCGAGCGCCTGTTCGCGTACCGGCTCGGGATGTTCGACCTGCACTGGGTCGCCCGCCCCGGGCAGCTGCTCGTGTCATCCGAGAAGCTGACGGACGAGCGCTGGCACAGCGTGCAGCAGGACGTGCTGCTCGTGCTCGATCCGGACGACCTCGAGGAGCCGCACGCGGAGCGCCTGATCGGCGACGACCTGGTGGCGCGTGCCGACATGCAGAAGATCGACCACGCCCCGCACCTGCGCGGCGTGGAGCGCGGCGCCGCGGCGGCCGAGAGGGCCCGCACGGCTGCCGCAGCGGCGGCTGCCGGGTGAGCCGCAGCTTCGCCCTGCTGGTCAACCCGGCCGCCGCCGGGGGCAGAGCGCTGAGCGCGCTGCCGGCCGTTCACGGGGCGCTCGACGAGCTCGGGGCGCCGCACCGCACCGTGATCACGCGCAGCATCCAGCACGCCCACGAGGCCGCCCTCGAGGCGGTGAGGGAAGGCGAGACCGTGATGGCGATCGGCGGCGACGGCCTGCTGCGCCCGCTCGCCGGCGCGCTCAAGGGGACCGAGACCGCGCTCGCGCTGGTTCCGAGCGGCCGTGGCAACGACTTCGCGCGCGTGCTCGGAGTGCCGCACGACCCGGCCGAGGCGGCCCGCCTGGCGGTCGAGGGGGGCGAGCGCCTCGTGGACGTGGCGAGCGTCGAGGGCACCCCCTTCGTCGGGATCGCGAGCTTCGGCTTCGACTCGGACGCCAACCGGATCGCCAACGAGGCGAAGCTCGTGCGCGGCGACGCGGTCTACCTCTACGCCGCCCTGCGCGCGCTCGCCGCCTGGAAGCCGGCGCGCTTCACGGTCACGGTCGATGGCGAGCGCCACGAGGAGATCGGCTACTCCGTCGTGGTCGGCAACTCGAAGGCCTACGGCGGCGGAATGTTCGTCCTGCCCCAGGCGGAGCTCGACGACGGTCGCCTCGACGTGATGATGTCGCGCCGCTGCGGCAAGCTCACCTTCCTGCGGCAGCTCCCCAAGGTCTTCAAGGGCACGCACGTCGATTCCGAGCACGTCGTCTTCCTGCGCGGGGAGGAGATCGAGGTCGCGAGCGACCGTCCGTTCGTGATCTACGCGGATGGTGACCCGATCGGCGCGACCCCGGCCATCATCCGCGTGGAGCGCCGCGTCCTGCGCGTGATAGCGCCACCGAACTGATGCTCCGCCCCGCGCGCACCCTCGCCCGCGGCGCCCGCGCCGCGAGCCGCCGGCTCGGGCGCGGCGGCGGGACCACGGCCCCGGGCAGGCTGCTGCTGCGGCTCGAGCCCGACGGGCTGCGCCGGATGGCGGGCGAGCTCGACGAGGGCTCCGTGCTCGTCTCGGCGACGAACGGCAAGACGACGACGGCCGCGATGATCGCGGCGGGCCTCGAGCGCGCGGGGCGCCCCGTGGTCCACAACCGCGCCGGCTCGAACATGGCCTGGGGGGTCGCCACGGCGCTGCTCGACGCGGGACGCGAGGCCGGGCAGGTCGGGCTGTTCGAGGTCGACGAGGCCTGGCTCGGACCCGTGGCGCGCGACGTGCGCCCGCGCCTCGTGCTGCTCTCGAACCTGTTCCGCGACCAGCTCGACCGCTACGGCGAGCTCGAGACGCTCGCCGACCGCTGGGCTGAGCTCGTGGACGGGTCGGGCGGCGAGGTGCGCTGGGTCCTGAACGCGGACGACCCCCTCGTGGCCGACCTCGGCCGCTCCGGAACCGACGGGTTCCGCGAGGGCGTGACCTACTACGGCATCGCGGACGACTCCCAGGCGCTGCCCGGCATGCAGCACGCCGCGGACTCGAAGCACTGCCGCAACTGCGGCACCCCCTACGAGTACGAGGTCATCCTGCTCGGGCACCTCGGCCGCTACCGCTGTCCCGGCTGCGGCCGCACGCGGCCCGAGCCGGCCGTGGCCGCCACCCGCGTGGAGCTCGAGGGGATGAGCGGCTCGAGCATCGAGCTGACCACGCCGGCGGGCACGCTCGAGCTGCGGCTGCCGCTGCCCGGCCTCTACAACGTCTACAACGCCGTCGCGGCCGCCGCGACCCTGCTCGAGCTGGGCGTGCCGCTCGCCACGGCCGG
Organism: uncultured Thermoleophilaceae bacterium; assembly: GCA_963808775.1. Lineage (GTDB taxonomy): Bacteria > Actinomycetota > Thermoleophilia > Solirubrobacterales > Thermoleophilaceae > JACVRW01. The sequence continues at coordinate 89,427 of CAWEGR010000001.1, read as the reverse complement.
GGAGGCGCTCGAGTCCTTCGGCGGCGCCTTCGGGCGCGTGGAGACGATTCCGGTCGGCGGGCGGCGGCTCTCGATCCTGCTGATCAAGAACCCGGCCGGGGCGAACGAGGTGCTGCGCACGCTGCTGCTCGAGGAGGGCGAGCTCGACCTCTGGATCGCCCTCAACGACGGCATCGCCGACGGCCGCGACATCTCCTGGGTCTGGGACGCCGACTTCGAGGTCCTCGCCGGCCGGGTGCGGCGCGTGACCTGCTCCGGCACGCGCGCCGAGGAGATGGCCCTGCGCCTGAAGTACGCGGGTGTGGACGCCGAGATCGCAGTCGAGCGCGACCTCGGCGCCTCGCTCGACTCGGCGCTGGCCGCGGCGGCGGGCGAGCGGGTCTTCGCGCTGCCCACCTACACCGCCCTGCTCGAGCTGCGGGACCTGCTCGCGAAGCGCGGCCTCGCGAGGCGCTGGTCGGAATGACGAGCCGCGCGGTGATCTGGCACGACGTCGAGAATGGCTCCTACACGGCCGATCTCGAGGTCTGGCGCTCGCTGGCCGCGGCAGCGGAGGGGCCCGTCCTCGATCTCGGGGCGGGAACGGGGCGCGTGGCCCGCGACCTGCACGCAGCCGGCCACGAGGTGCACGCGCTCGACACGGACGCGGACCTGCTCGCCGCGCTCGCCGAGCGCTCGCCCGATGTGGTGACGGTGAGGGCGGACGCCCGCGCGTTCGCGGTCGAGCGGCGCTTCGCGCTCATCCTTGCCCCCATGCAGCTCGTCCAGATCCTCGGCGGCCGGTCCGAGCGCCTTGCGATGCTCGAGCGCGTGCACGCGCACCTGACACCCGGCGGGCGCTTCGCCGCCGCGCTCGCCGACCCCTACGACTCGCTCGAGGAGGAGGATCGCTCTCCCCCCTACCCCGACATGATCGAGAGCGACGGCTGGGTGTTCTCGAGCCAGCCGGTCATGGTGAGCGAGGCGCCGGGTCAGGTGGTCGTCGAGCGCCGCCGCCAGGCCGTCTCGCCCGACGGCAGGCTCGACGAGGAGCTCGCCCCGTTCGCGCTCGACGTGCTCAGCCCTGACGAGCTCGAGGCCGAGGCGCGCTCCGCCGGCCTCGTGCCGGTCGAGCGCCTCGCCATCCCGGAGACCTCCGACCACATCGGGAGCACTGTGGTGATATGCCGGCGCTGAGGGTCTGCTCGCTCTACCCCGACCTGATGAACATCTACGCGGACCGCGGCAACATCGCGGTCCTGCGAGCGCGCTGCGAGTGGCGCGGGATCGGTTTCGAGCACGCCGCGGCCGGAATCGGCGACGCGCCGCGCCCGGACGCACACGACCTGTTCTACATCGGCGGCGGCCAGGACCGCGACCAGGCGATGGTCGCTCCCGACATGGCCGCCACGAAGCGGGATTCGCTGCACGCGGCGGCCGAGCGCGGGGCGGTGGTGCTCGCGGTCTGCGGCGGCTACCAGCTTCTCGGCCACTCCTATGAGGTCGGCGGAGCGGAGCTGCCCGGTGTCGGCCTCGTCGACCTGCGCACGGTGCGGGAGCCCGGCGAGCGCCTGATCGGCAACTGCGCGATCGAGGCCGACCTCGGCACGGGACCGCGAATCATCGCGGGCTTCGAGAACCACGGCGGACGCACCTACCTCGGCGAGACGGAACGACCGCTCGGGCGCGTGCTGAAGGGCCACGGCAACAACGGTCGCGACGGCTTCGAGGGGGTGCACTCGCGCAACGTGATCGGCACCTACCTCCACGGCCCGCTGCTGCCGAAGAACATCTGGCTCGCCGACCGCCTGATCGAGCTCGCGCTGGGGATGGAGCTCGAGCCGCTCGCGGACGACTCGCTCGAGGACGCGGCGCACGCGTCCGCCCGCCGCGCCGCGGGCGTGGCCTGATCAGCCCTTGGCGGCGCCGACGACGCGCAGGACCTCGGCGACCGAGGTCACGCCCTCGCGGATCCGCTCGAGACCGTCCTCGCGCAGGGTCTTCATGCCCTCGGCGCGCGCCGCCTCGCGGATGGCGTCGGCCGACCCGTTCTCGAGGATCAGGCGCCGGAGCGTGTCGCTGACGACCATCACCTCGTAGACGCCCGTCCGCCCCCGGAAGCCCGTGCCCGCGCAGCGAACGCATCCGTGCGGCTCGTGGCCGGTGAAGCCGCGAGAGACCTCGAAGCCGTTCTCGGCGAGCACGTCCTTGCTGAGCTTCACCTCGGTCTTGCACTCGCACAGGCGCCTCACGAGCCGCTGCGCGACCACGCACTCGACGCCGGCCGACACGAGAAACGGCTCGATCCCCATGTCGATCAACCGCGCGGCCGCGAGCGGCGCGTCGTTCGTGTGCAGCGTCGTGAGGACGAGGTGGCCCGTGAGGGCGGAGTCGATCGCGATCTGGGCGGTCTCGCTGTCGCGGATCTCGCCCACCATGATCACGTCCGGGTCGGCGCGCAGCATCGAGCGCAGGCCCGCGGCGAAGGACAGCCCGCTCTTCTTGTTCACCTGCACCTGCTTGACGCCGGTGAGCTCGTACTCGACCGGGTCCTCGACGCTGATCAGCGAGCGGTCGGGGGTGTTGACCGCGCTCATCGCCGCGTAGAGGGTGGTCGTCTTGCCGGAGCCGGTCGGACCGGTGACGAGGACCGCGCCGTGCGTGGCTCCGATCGCGTTCTCGAAGAGCGCGCGCGCGGAGGCGCTCATGCCGAGGCTGTCGAGGGTGAGGACGACCTGGTCCTTGTCGAGGATTCGCATCGTGACCGACTCGCCGCGCACGACCGGGAGGGTCGCCACGCGCAGGTCGATGTGCCGCCCGTCGACCGAGAGCCCGATGCGGCCGTCCTGCGGCAGCCGCCGCTCCGAGATGTCGAGCTCGGCCATGATCTTGACGCGCGAGATGATGCCCGCGACCAGGTGGCGCGGGATCGTCGTGGTGTCGGACACGACGCCGTCGACCCGGAAGCGGACGCGCATGTCGACGGCGCGCGGCTCGAAGTGGATGTCCGAGGCGCCGCGCCGGACGGCGTCGGCGATGATCGAGTGGACGAGCTTGACCACCGGGGCGTCCGCGGCGGACTCGCGAAGCTCGATGACCTGCGCGGCCGCCGCCTCGTCCTCGGTCTCGTCCTCGATCTCCTGGACGGACTCCTCGAGTGTGTTGAGCCCGCGGATGAGGGCGTCGATGTCCTCGGGCGATGCGACCGCGCGGCGCACCTCGTACCCGGTGGCCATCGTGATGTCGTCGAGGGCGAGCAGGTTGGCCGGGTCCGCGGTCGCCACGAGCAGCGTGCGCTCGCCGAGGAACGCGATCGGGACCGTCTTGTAGCGCTGGGCCTTGCCGACGTCGATCAGCGCCGAGGCGCCGTTGTCGACGTCGAAGCTGTTCAGGTCGACGAAGTCGAGTCCGTTGCGCTCCGCGAGGGCCTGCGCGAGCTGGCCGGAATCGACGATGCCGGCGTCGATCAGGGCCTGGCCGAGCGGCACGCCCTCGAGACGGCCGCGCTCGACGACCTGCTCGACGAGCTCGCGCTCGGCGAAGCCGAGCTGAACGATGACGTCGCCGATGCGCCGCTTGACGCCTGTCCGCTTCGAGGGGGGCGTGAGTCCGGGCACGGGAAACGGTCCCGCCGAGGCAGCCTGGGCTTCCATACTCTCCTCATATCGGCAGGAAGTCGCTCGGCATGAGGGGTTCCGGCCTGCCGGGCGGGTAAGTTGCTCCTGTGGATCTCTCCGACTACCAGCGGCGCTCGCGAGCCACCGCGGTCTACCCCGACGCCGGGGCGAATCTCACCTATCCGGCCCTCGGGCTGTGCGGCGAGGCGGGCGAGGCGGCCGAGAAGGTCAAGAAGGCGATCCGCGACGACGGCGGCGTGCTCACGGACGAGCGCCGCGAGGCGCTCGCCGCGGAGCTCGGGGACGTGCTCTGGTACGTCGCGCAGCTTGCGACGGAGGCCGGGCTCGACCTGGATTCGATCGCCGAGCAGAACCTCGACAAGCTGCTCTCGCGCAAGGAGCGTGCCGTGCTGCAGGGGAGCGGGGACTTCCGCTAGCCGCGCGGAGCGCCGCCGTTGAGCGCGAAGCGCTCGAAGCGCGGCGCCGCGGATGCCGGCACGCGCGCGCGGATGCGGACGCCGTCCGCGGTGTCCTCGCGCTCGAGCTCGCCGGCGAGGTCGTGGAGCTCCGACAGCGAGCCGCCCTCGTCATAGGGCACGAGCAGGTCCATCGGGCGCAGGCTCGCCAGGAAGCGCGCCTCGATCGCCTCGCCGAGCTCGTCGAGCCCCTCGCCCGTGACCGCCGAGACCTGGACGGCGTCGGGGAACCGGAACGAGAGCTCGCGCCGGCGCTCCTCGTCGAGCAGGTCGACCTTGTTGAGCGCGAGCAGGCGCGGCCGCTCCCCCGCGCCGGTCTCGACGAGCACGTCGTCCACCGCCGCGAGCATCGCGTGCAGCTCCTCCTCGGGCACGGAGGCATCGGCCACGTGCACGATCAGGTCGGCGCCGAGCGCCTCCTCGAGCGTCGCCGAGAACGCGTCGACAAGCGCGTGCGGAAGCTTGCGGATGAACCCGACGGTGTCCGTCACCAGGTACGTGCGCCCGGCGATCTCGAACGCTCGCGTGGTCGGGTCGAGCGTGTGGAAGAGGCGGTCGCGCACGCCCACGTCCGCGCCCGTGAGGGCGTTCAGGAGCGTCGACTTGCCGGCGTTCGTGTAGCCGGCGAGCGCGACCGTCGGCAGGGCGGCCCGCTCGCGCTCGCGGCGCATCGTCGAGCGCGTGGTCTTCGTGTGGTCGAGCCTCCGTCGCAGCGCCGCGATGCGGTCGCGCGCGAGCCGGCGGTCGGTCTCGATCTGGCTCTCGCCGGGTCCCCTCGTGCCGATGCCGGCGCCGAGGCGCTCCAGGTGCGTCCAGAGCCCGCGCATGCGCGCGAGGTTGTACTCGAGCTGGGCGAGCTCGACCTGGAGCTTGCCCTCGGCGGTGTGGGCGTGGTCGGCGAAGATGTCGAGGATGATCGCCGTGCGGTCGATCACCGGCACGCCGAGCTCCTGCTCGAGGTTGCGCTCCTGGCGCGGCAGCAGCTCGTCGTCGCATGCGACCAGGTTGGCGTCAGCCGCCTCGATCGCGCTCTTCAGCTCCGCGAGCTTCCCGCGGCCGAAGTAGCGGTCGGGATCGGGCCGGTCACGGCGCTGGACGAGCTCGCCGTTGACCGCCACTCCGGCCGTTCGCAGGAGCTCGCGCAGCTCGGCGAGGTCGGGGTCGCCCGGCGTCGCCGCGATGCAGAACGCCCGCTGGCGCGCACGCGGATTGCGAAGGCCCTCTCCGGTCGTGCCCTGCTGCTGCATCCTGCCTCAGTCTAGGGCCGTCACTCCGACGGGAGCTGCAGGCGCTCGACCGGCGGCATCACGCCGCGCGTCTCGAACTCGTCCGGGAGCGAGCTGCCCGGCAGGACGATCACGCCCTCGTCCGGCTCGCCGAGCCAGCAGGCGTGCCCGACCGCGTAGCGGTGCGCCGCCAGCGCGCAGGCAACGGCGTCGAGCTCCTCGATTCGCCGGTGCCAGAGGTCGCCGCTCTCGTCGATGACGTGGTCGCCCGAGAGCTCGTCGATCCGCATCTGCATCCCGAGCGGATGGCGCTTCGCGGGCAGGCGCCTGCCCTGAAGGGCGCAGAAGACGCCGTCGGCGTTCGTCTCGAACAGCGGGAACTCGTGGTAGGCGCCCTCCCAGACGCCGCCCTCCTGCCCGTCGGCTCCCGACTCCGGGGAGAAGCGCGACAGGCCGAGCAGTCCAGCCAGCTCGAGCATGGCGCCGTCGCGGCGCTGGGGCGCGACGCCGAGGCGCGCGAGCAGGACGTCTGCTGCTCTTTCACCGCCGGCCTCGCCGCTGAGCGGGGCGCCCAGGGCGACCACCACGTCGCCGAGTCCGCGCAGCTCGGATGCCACCTGCGCCGCGCTCCCCGGCTCGAAGAAGAGCGCGCTCAGCCGGATCGGCGGCTCGGGGGTGCGCACCTCCTCCAGCATCGCGAGCTGGAGGGCTCCTCTGGTCGGTACGGCGCCGCAGTAGTGCATCAGCCTCCGAGGCTACCCCGCAGGCGCTCGACGGCCTCGGTGAGGCGCTCGTCGTCGACCGTCAACGAGATCCGGAAGAAGCCCTCGCCGTTCGGGCCGTAGGAGCCTCCGGGCGAGACCACGACCCCCGACTCCTCGAGCACGAGCTCGCAGTACGAGGCCGACGTGTGCCCGTCCGGAACGGGCGCCCAGACGTAGATGGTCCCCATCGGCGGCGTCACGTCGACGCCGATCTCGCTCAGGGCGTCGCAGACGAGGTCCCGGCGGCGCTGGTAGAGAGCCTTCATGCCCTCCGGCGGACCGTCCTCGAGCGCCCGGACCGTGGCGAGCTGGACGGCCTCGAAGGCCCCGGAGTCGATGTTCGTCTTCAGCTTCCAGTAGGCGGCCACGGCCTCGGCGTTGCCCACGATCGCCGCCGTGCGCCAGCCGGTCATGTTCCAGCCCTTCGAGAGCGAGAACACCTCGACGCCGACCTCCTTCGCCCCGGGCGTCTCGAGGAAGCTCGGCGCCACGTAGCCGTCGAAGGTCGTCTCCGTGTATGAGGCGTCGTGGACCACGACCAGGTCATGCTCGCGGGCGAACTCGACCGCGCGCTCGAACAGCCCGTCGGGCACCACCGCGCCGGTCGGGTTGTTCGGGTAGTTCAGGTACATGAGCCGCGCGCGCCCGGCGACGTCGCCGCCGATCGCGTCGAGGTCGGGCGCGAAGCCGAGCTCGGGCAGCAGCGGCATCAGAACCGCCTCGGACCCCGCCAGCAGCGGCCCGCCCGTGTAGACGGGATAGCCCGGGTCGGCGGCGAGCGCGACGCTGTCAGCGTCGAGGAACGCGAGGTTGAGGTTGAAGACGCATTCCTTCGCGCCGAGCGCCGGGATGACCTCGGTGTCCGGGTCGAGCTCGACGCCGAAGCGGCGCCGGTAGAAGGCGGCCCACGCCTCGCGCAGCTCGGGCCGGCCCCGGTTCGACGGGTACTGGTGGGTGGCGGGGTCGGCGGCCGCGGCCGCGAGCGCGTCGATCACCGGCCGCGGGGTCGGCGTGTCCGGATCGCCGATTCCGAGGCTGATCACGTCGACGCCGGCCGCCTTCTTCTCGGCGATCTTGCGCTCGAGCTCCGCGAACAGGTACGGCGGCAGGCGGTCCAGACGGCTACTCGTTCTCATCAAGCTCCCTCACGAACTCCGGGCTCAGTACGCCGGCGTAGACGGGGCGCGCCCAGCCGGTCAGGTTCACGTTCAGATCCTCGCCGACCTCGACCTCGAGCCGGCCGCCGTCGAGCTCGACCGCCACCGGCGACGAGACCCCGGCCAGAACCGCGGCGACGGCGGCGCCGCTTGCGCCCGTGCCGGACGACATCGTCTCCCCCACCCCGCGCTCGAAGATGCGCGCTCGGATCGAGCCCTCGCCCGTCCGGCGCCAGAACGAGACGTTCGTGCGCCGCGGGAACAGATCGCTCGACTCGATCGGCGGGCCGTAGCGGCCGAGCTCGAGCTCCTCGAGGCCCTCGTCGAGCTCGATCGAGCACTGGGGATTCCCGACCTGCACGAACCGGAACGGGAACTCGCGCCCGGCGGAGGCGACGCTGCCGCGCCCGTCCTCCGGGCCGCTCGGAAAGTCGTCTGGCGCGTGCAGGCGCGCCCGCCCGATCGCCATCGTGCAGAACTCGCCCTCGATCCGAGGCTGGACCTCGCCGGCGGCGGTGAGCACCGTGAACTCGTCAGCGTCCGTCCAACCGGAGCGGCGCAGGTACATGACGGCCTGACGGACGCCGTTGCCGGACAGCTCGGCCTCGGATCCGTCGGGGTTGAAGATGCGCACCTCCGCCACGTGGGCGGGGTCGGGGCTCTCGCGCAGCAGCAGGACGCCGTCGGAGCCGATGCCCGTGTGCGGCGCGCACAGGCGCCGCACACGCTCGGGCGTCAGCTCGAAGGGGAGCTCACGCTCCTCGACGATCGCGTAGTCGTTGCCGAGGGCCTGCCACTTCTCGAAGCGCACGCGCGCTGAGGCTACCTGTGGCCACCGAACTCGATCAGCTGCTGGATCCCCGACGGCCGGTTCGTGTAGCGCATCGTGTACGGCAGCAGCCCCGGGGCGAACGAGATCCGCTCGCGGGTCGCGTCCGCGCGCCACAGGTTCGGGTCGGCGCCCTGCGAGGCCTGGAGCTCCGCCCCGGCGGCCTCCATCGCGGCCCAGAGGTCCGCGCGGCACGCGGCGGCGTCGCCATTCCCGCAGTAGCGGTTCCGGAGCGGCCCCCTCACCCGCTTGCCCATCAGCCTGCGCAGGTCCTTCGACATGTACATGTGCCAGCCGCCGAACTGCCCGCCGGGCGGCAGGTCGTAGCGCCGGTGGAGCGTGTTGTGGAGCTGGTCCATGAGCGCGTCGCCGAGCACGGGCCGCATCGCGGCGTTCGCGAGCCGCGGCCAGGCCGTGTCGAGCACCGCGGCGCCCGGATGGTCGATCTTGCCGTCGAGGTCGCGGTCGAGGCGAGAGCCGCCCTGGCGGTTCCACTCCTCGAGCAGCTCGAGCATGCGCGTGGCGCGAGCGCTCGGGGCCGGCCCGCCGCGCAGGAACTCGGCCAGCAGCGGCACGAGCGTCATCGTCCGCACGTCCTGCGTGGCGGCGGCGTTCATCGCCCCGGTGAGCGTGGCCAGCGTGTGCCTGCGCACCTTCGCGGTGTTCTGGTTCAGGAGGTCGACGCGCCCGATCGCCCCGTAGGACCACTGGTCGTCCGCCGCCGGGAAGCCGCGAGCCGGCTTGTTGTTCCAGTTGTTGAGCACGCCGCCCTTCAGGATCCCCTGAGGGTGCGCGCGGTCCCCGAGGAAGCCGCGCCACTCGTGGCGGCCACGGCCGTCCGTGGGCAGCCCCGAGTCCACGCCCGGCGCCCTGAGCGGAAGCCGCCCGGTGGTGATCTGGGCGATGCGGCGGCTGTCGGCGTAGAACGTGTTGAATGTCTGCGGCGACACGTACGCGGCCTTGATGAAGTCGCGCGCGTTGCGGATGCGGCCGCGCGTGAGCTTCTGGAACAGCAGCAGGTCGACGCCGTCGAGCAGGTAGCTCGAGCGCTTGCGCGAGACCGCGACGCGCCGGCCGTCGACCGTCGCGTACCCGATCACGGGCCCGTGCACGGTGCGGTTGAACGAGATCTGCTCGCCGCCGATCGAGCCGGCGTTGAACGGAGTCATCGAGCGGCACTCGCCCTTGTACAGGTACTTGACGTCGCTGCCGTCGCAGAGCGTCTCGACGTAGATGTCGACGATGTCGGCGCCGGCCGAGGTCAGCGTCCAGACGAAGTCCTCGCGGCGACCGATCAGGATGTAGCCCGGGAAGGGCGCGGAGGTGGCGCCGCGCGCCGACCAGCCCGGCCCGTGCAGGTCCATCTCGAGCGTCAGGCCCGGATAGAAGTAGCCGATCTGGGGCCCGCCGACGAACAGCGGGTGGCCCGAGCGCGAGCGCTTGCCGGCCACCATCAGGACGTTGCTCGCCTGGCGGCGCATCTCCTGCTCGCCGTTCGCCGCGGCCGCCTTCGCCGCGGTCGCGGGCAGCGGCGCCGCCTGGAACGAGCCGTTGTCGAGCACGACGTTGCCCGAGCGGTTGGCGGGCAGCGGGGCGTAGGGGAAGTTGCCGGGGATCGAGACGGGCGTCTCCGGGTCCTGGCGCTGGCGCAGGTCGTTCCACACGGAGAGGCCGCGCTGCGCGCCGAGCTGGTCGCTCAGGCCGTCGAGCATCTGCGCGGCGGGGACCTCGTTGCCGCCACCCTCGCCGAACAGCTCGCTCTTGACGGCGTTCAGGGCGATCACGTCGAGGCGCGTCCAGGGCTTGTAGGGCCTGTCGTTGGCCTCGTAGTAGGCGTTGATGCCCTTCACGTAGAGGTCGATGTCGTGCAGCAGGCGGCGGGCCGGGCGCCCGTAGCGGCGCAGCTTGCCGATCTCCTTCGCCACCTCGCGCTCGGTCTGCGCGCTCGGCTCGAACTGCTTCAGTCCCACGATCAGGTCGATGGCCGTCAGGCCCGGGACGTCGACGACCGCCACCCGGGCGTTCCAGCGCGCCTGCTCGAGCAGCAGCTCGCGGTCGTGGGCGAGCGCCCAGCCCGCGCCCCAGGTCACGTCGTCATTCGTCTTCCCGTAGATGTGCGGGACGTTGTGCCGGTCGCGGATGATGCGCACGCCCCTGCGCGGAACGCGCTCGCGCGTGAGCGGCCCCTGGCCCTTCGTCCCGAGCTTCGCCGACTTGAAGTAGCGGCGCAGATGGCGCGGCTGCACGTTGTCGAAGAGCGGCGTCAGGCCGTCGTACATGCGCGCCTGCCCGGCCTCCTCCTCGCCCTGGGGAACGCCGCCGTACTGACCCGACGGAATGATGTTGAACGCTTCCGACGACCAGTCGCGGACGGCGAGAGCGGGTGCCGCGGTCGCGAGCATGCAGGCGACCACGACGGGCAGGGCGATGCGCTTCAAGTCTCCTCCTCGGTACCCCTACGGACGCGGCAAATCTAGCTGGCCCGCCAGCCGATTGGGCGGCACCGAGCCCGCGTCGAGCATCCTGACGCCCTCGAGCCGCCGCATCCAGGTCAACTGGCGCCGCGCGTAGCGGCGCGTGCGCCGCTTCATCGCGTCGACGTCGCCGCGCAGCAGCTCCTCGAAGCCGAGCGCCTTGCGCGCGGTCACGGAGGCCCCCGCGGCGGCCGCCCTGCGCACCTCCTCCCCCGCCCCGGCGGCGACCATCGCGTCCACGCGAGCGTCGATGCGGGCGTACAGCGCCTCGCGCTCCATGGTCAGCCCCACGAGCTCCGTCGGATGCCTGAGCTGCGCGGTCCAGAGCCTCGATTCATCGCCTGTGGGCGGCGGCTCCTCGCCCATCGCGAGCAGCTCGAGGGCGCGCGCCACGCGCGTGCGATCGCCGGGCGGGATCGCGGCGGCCGCCTCCGGCGCGAGCTCGCCCAGCTCGGCGTGGAGCGCCTCCGGTCCGCGCTCGTCGAGGTCGGACGTGATGCGCGCGCGCAGCTCCTCGGGCGGCGGCGGGCGCAGCTCGAGATCGGTCAGCGCGGCCTGCAGGTAGAGGCCGGTCCCCCCGACGACGATCGGCCGGCGCCCCGCGGCCAGCGCGGCGTCGATCTCCCTCCTGGCGTCGGCCGCGAAGCGACCGGCCGAGTAGGTCTCCGTCACGGGCAGGAACGACACGAGCCGGTGCTCGAGGCGCTCGCGTTCGCGCCTCGGTCGCCGCGCCGGTCAGCAGCTCGAGCCCGCGGTAGACCTGAAGGGCGTCCGCGGAGATCGCGATCGGGTCCTCGCCGCGCTCGCGCAGCCGCTCCGCAACGGCTATCGCGACGTCGGTCTTGCCGACCCCGGTGGGCCCGAACAGGGCGATCACGGGCGTGTTCTCCTCCACGGATCGCTAGATATACCTCTCGTGCGCGGACGCGTGCTCATCGTGCTGCTCCTCGCCGGCCTCGTGGCCGGCTGCCAGGAATCGGGCTTCGACGAAGCCAAGGAGACCGCGCGCCCGCTCAAGGTGCAGGACACGCTCGCCCCGCTGGCGGGCACGAAGGTGCCCGGTCAGGCCGAGCGGCCGATGACGCTGACCGCAGATGCCCTCGGCGACGCGCTCGCGATCGGCGTCGAGCCGATCCGCGCGGCCCTGCCGGAGGGCCGCCTGCCGCGCTACCTGCGCTCGCAGGCGGCGGGCGTCGAGGTCGTCGCGCCGATCACGCCGCTCGACCTCGCGGCGGTCGAGGCAGCGGATCCCGACCTGATCCTCGGCGACGCCGACACCCAGGAGCGGCTCTACGGCGACCTGACCCGGATCGCTCCGACCGTGATGACCGATGGCGGCGGGCGCGCGTGGAAGCTCAGCCTGCGCCTCCACGGCGAGGCCCTCGGGCGCACGAACGACGCCGAGGCCCTGCTCGTCGACTGGGACGGGCGCGCCGCCGAGTTTCAGAAGGCCTCGGGCGGAGCGGGCACGCGGGTGGCCGTCGCGCGCGTCGGCCGGGACCGGACCGAGACCGCCGGCGAGGAGTCGTTCGCCGGCACGGTGCTGGCCGACGCCGGCCTCGGAGCGCCCGCGCCGATCGACAGCGCCGACGTGGTGCTCGTGTCCGTCGAGCCGGGCGGCGAGGACCGCGCCAGGCGGCTCGGAGGGCGCCAGATCCGCGTCGACCCGGCCGTGTGGTGGTCGAACGGCGGCATCCTGGCGGCTCGCGCCGCACTCGCGGACCTCGAGCGCTCGCTCTGAGGCGACGCTGCGGGTCTACTGATCCGCAGCGATTCTGCCGATGACTAGGAAGTTCATGAACGTCGAAGCGCTCGACGCACTTTCGCGCCTGGCCGCCAGGCGCTTCGCGAGCTTTGCCGACGCCGCAGGCTCGGTGCTCGACCTGCTCGCCGGCGCCGCGCCGGACGGCTGCCTCATTCTCTGCCAGGCCGACTGGGAGAGCGGTGAGGCGCGCGTGCTCGACGCGCGCGGCGGAGGCATCGAGCGCGGCCTCACGCTGCCGCTCAGCTCGTCCCCCGGCGGAAGCGCCCAGCTCATCGACGCCGAGGCGCTTGCCGCGTGGTGGCCGGGAGCGTTCGTCTCCGCGCCGCTCGACGCCGCCGACGGCAGCATTGTGGGGGCGCTGCTCGGCAGCCCGGGTGACGAGGGGGTCGCTCCGCGTCATCTCGCCCAGCTGCTGCTCGTGTCGGCGCGCCTCCTCTCGTACGAGTGGGAGAGCATCTCGACGCGCGCCGAGCTGCGCCGCCTCAGCGAGGCCGCGCGCGACCGCGACGTGGTCGACCCGGCCACCGGGCTGCCCACGCGCGAGCTCCTCCTGACCGCCATGGAGCGGGAGTGGGAGCTCGCCAGGCGCGGCACGGTCGAGTCGTACGCGGTCGTCTGCCGCCTGCCCGAGCGCGGCGCGATCGCGGACCGCCAGGGCGCGGCGCTCGCGGACCTGATGCTGAAGGACGTGGCCGAGGCGCTCGAGGGCTGCGTGCGGCGCACCGATCATCTCGCCCGCGGCGGCGAGGACGAGCTCGTGGCCGTGCTCGTGGGCTGCAAGGGCCCCGAGGGCGCACGGGCCTTCCTCGGCCGCGCGGAGCGCACGCTCGCCCGCGCGGCGACGGGGCGCGCCGCCGCCGGGCTCGCCTATGGCATTCAGGCGCTGTCCGAGGCGGCCTCGGCCGTCGAGGCCCTCGAGGCGGCGTCCGCTGTCCGCCGAGCTGGGCGATCTCGTGGCGCCGATCAGCATGGAGACGGAGACCGCATGAGCGCCGAGCCGCTTCCCGGCGGGGTGCCCGGCACGCCGCTCTCCGGCCCCGGCGTCTCCTCCCCCACGCTGACCGGGGCCGGCCGGCGCTTCCTGTCCGACATCCTCGTCGAGCTCGGCTTCGTCGGCCAGGACGTGGTCGACCGGGCGGTCGAGCAGGCGCGGCATCCCGGCATGACGCCCGAGCGGGTGCTCATCGACCAGGGCGCGATGACGGAGGACCAGCTCGCGCGCGCTCTCGCCGAGCGCTACGGGCTCGACCACATCGATCTCGAGCAGTTCCCCGTCGACCGCGACGCCGCCGCCGTGCTGCTCGAAAACGCGGCCCGCCGCTATCTCGCCGTGCCGGTCGGCTTCACGCCCGACGGCACGCTGATCGTCGCGATCGCCGACCCCACGGATTCGCTCGGCCTGTCCGACATCGCCGTCATGACCAAGCTCGCGGTGCAGCCGGCCGTGGCCACCCGCGCGCAGATCCTCGAGCTGCTCGACTCGCTCGACTTCATGGAGGAGCAGGTCGCGCCGAGCGGCCCTCAGACCGTCGGCACCGTGATCATCCCGCCCGACGACGAGGACGAGGGCGGCGTTGTGAGGCTCCAGCTCCCCGCCGAGCCGGTGCCCGCCGTCCCCGACCGCTCGCAGCGCGTCGAGGAGCTCGAGGCCGAGGTCGAGGAGCTCCGCTCCGAGCTCGAGACGGCAGCTCGGGATCACGAGCGCGCGCTCGCCGACCTGGCCTCCGAGCACGAGCGGGCGCTGCGCGAGGGCGGCACGCGTATCGACGAGGCCGAGAAGGCTCTCGCCGCGGAGCGCGAGAAGGCCTCGCGCGCGCTGGCCGAGGCGGAGAAGGCGTTGGCGGCCGAGCGGTCGAGGGCGGGCGAAGCGCTCGAGGACGCCGTGACATCTGAGCGCGAGAAGGCCTCGCGCGCGCTGGCCGAGGCGGAGAAGGCTCTCGCGGCCGAGCGGTCGAGGGCGGGCGAAGCGCTCGAGGCCGCCGTGGCTTCTGAGCGCGAGAAGGCCTCGCGCGCGCTGGCCGAGGCCGAGGAGGCGCTCGCCGCGGAGCGCGTCGCGGGCGGCGGCGGCGCTCGAGGAGGCCGTGGCATCCGAGCGCGAGAGGGCTGCAGGGCCGCGGAGGACGCAGCCGCCGAGCTGGCCGGCGAGCGCGAGCGGGCCGACGCCGCGCAGGTCGCCGCCGAGCAGGCCGTGGCCGCGGAGCGCGAGCGGCGCACGGCCGAGCTCGATGCCGAGCGGGCGCGTACCGGCAGCGCCATCGACGCTGAGCGGGTGCGCCACCAGAAGGAGCTCGACGCCCACGCCGCGAGGCTCGAGGAGGCCGTCGAGGCAGAGCGCGCCGTTGCGGCGAAGGAGCTCGAGCGCGAGCGGGCCCGCCTCGAGGAGGCGATCGCCGTCGAGAAGGCGAACGCGCGCCAGAAGCTCGAGCTCGAGCTGGAGCGCCAGGCGAGCGAGCTGGATGCCGTGCAGGCAAAGCACGCGGCTGAGCTCGAGGCGGAGCGCGCGCGGCACGAGCTGCAGCTGGCCGCCGAGCGCACGGAACACGTGCAGGCGCTCGAGGAGGCGCGGGCGGGCGGAATCGATGCATCCAGGCTCGCGGCGATCGAGCAGGGGCACGCCGACCGGCTCGAGGCCGAGCGGGCGCGTCACCGCGAGGACGCCGCGGCGCTTCAGGCCGAGCTCGACGCGGCGCGCGCCCAGAGCGACGAGTCGGTCGCGGAGGCCGCCCAGCGCCACCGCGACGAGCTCGACGAGGAGCGCTCCGCCCACGCGGAGCGGCTCGGCGAGCTGCGCGACCAGCTCGAGGCCGAGCGCAGCCGGCGCGAGGAGCTCGAACAGCACGCCGGCGGCTCGGCGCAGGACCGCGACCAGATCGCGAAGCTCGAGAAGCGCCTCGAGAAGGCCCAGGCGAAGCTCGAGGAGGAGCGCGCCGCCACCGAGGCCGAGCTCGACAAGCTGCGCTCACAGATCGACCTGCTCGCCGACGCTGACCGCCGCGCCGAGCAGGCGCGCGCCGAGTGCGCCCGCCTGCGCGACGAGAACGAGCGCCAGGCCGAGATCCACGCGATGACGGAGCGCGAGCTGCTCGACGAGCTCGAGCTGTCGCGCTCGGACTCCGTGACGATGCGAGAGAAGCTCGACGACCTGCAGGGGAAGATCGCGGACGCGACCCGGGCGTTCGAGGCGATGGGCAGCGCGGAGCGGCGGCTCAACGAGATCGCCGACGCGATGTCGTCGACGCCCGACTAGGCCAGCCGGCCGACGAGCAGCTCCTCGCCCGCGAGCGTCGTGCTCGTGGCGGAGGCGATCTCGACGGGTGTGGTCTCCCCCGCCCCGGCGACGCCGGCGAAGTTGACCGTCTTGTTGTGGCGGATGCGCCCGCGCAGGCGGCTCGGATCGGTGCGCGAGGGGCCCTCGACCAGGACGTCCATCGTGCGGCCGACGAAGCGCTGTGCGCGCTCGTTCGCGTGTCGCTGGACCAGCTCCACGAGCCGCCCCATGCGCTCGCTCGAGACCTCGTGCGGCAGCTGGCCCGGCAGCTCCGCCGCCTCCGTCTCGCGGCGGGGCGAGTAGATGAAGGTGAACGCAGAGTCGTAGCGGACCTGGTCGACGACCTCGAGGGTCTCCTCGAAGTCGTCCTCCGTCTCGCCCGGGAAGCCGACGATGATGTCGGTCGTCAGGGCGCAGTCCGGGACCAGCTCGCGGATCATCGCCACGCGGTCGAGGTAGCGCTCGCGGTTGTAGGTGCGCCGCATCGCCTTGAGGATCCGGCTCGAGCCAGACTGCAGCGGCAGGTGGATGTGCTCGCAGACGCTCGGGAGCTCCACGTGCGCCGCGATCACGTCCTCGCGGATGTCCTTCGGGTGCGGGCTCGTGTAGCGGATGCGCTCGATGCCCTCGATCGCGTCCACGCGCGCGAGCAGCTCCGCGAACGTCGACTTCGAGCCCTTCGGCAGGTCGCGCCCGTAGGAGCAGACGTTCTGGCCGAGCAGCGTCACCTCGCGGACGCCGTCGGCCGCGACGCGCTCGACCTCGGCCACGATCTCGTCCGCCGGCCGTGAGACCTCACGGCCGCGGGTGGAGGGCACGATGCAGTAGGAGCAGGCGCAGTTGCAGCCGACGCTGATCTGGACCCAGGCCTGGAACTCGCGCTCGCGCTTCATCGGCAGGTGCCCGGTGAAGCCCTCGAACTCGAAGAAGCCCTGCGCGGTGATCGAGTCGCTCGTGAGGAACTCGGCGAGCTTGTGGACCTGGCCTGGCCCGAAGGCGACGTCGACGAACGGGAACATCTCGAAGACCTGCTCCTTCATCGACTGCGACCAGCAGCCGCCGATCCCTACGACGCGCTCCGGCTCCTCGGCCTTCAGCCGCTTTGCCTCGCCGAGGTGGCCCACGAGACGGTTGTCGGCCTTCTCACGGATCGAGCAGGTGTTGAAGAGGATCAGGTCGGCTCCGGCGCGCTCGGGCGCCTCGCCGTAGCCGAGCGACTCGAGCATGCCCTTCATGCGCTCGGAGTCGTGCTCGTTCATCTGGCACCCGAAGGTGGTCAGGTGATACGTCTTCATCCCGGTCGAGGATAGGCGCCGCGGAGGTGCATGCCCTCAGCGCGCGTAGTCCGTCGCGCGGCTCTCCCTGATCACCGTCACCTTGATCTGACCCGGGTACTCGAGCTCCTTCTCGACGTCGCGGGCGATCTGGTGCGAGAGCAGCGTCGCGCCGTCGTCGTCGATCGCCTCCGGGTGCACGATCACGCGGATCTCGCGGCCGGCGTGCATCGCGTAGACCTTCTCGACGCCCTCGTGGCGCATCGCGATCGCCTCGAGCTCGTGCAGCCGCTTCACGTAGTGCTCGAGCGACTCGCCGCGCGCGCCCGGCCGGGCGCCCGAGAGCGCGTCGACGATCTGGACGATCACGGCCTCGACGGTCTGGGGCTCGACCTCGTTGTGATGCGCCTCCATCGCGTGCGCGACGGCCTCCGACTCCTTGTAGCGCCGCGCCAGCTCGCCGCCGACGAGCGCGTGCGGTCCCTCGGTCTCGTGCGACACGGCCTTGCCGATGTCGTGCAGGAGCGCGGCGCGGGCGGCCACGCGCGGGTCGCCGCCGAGCTCCTCGGCGAGCATCGACGCCAGCCGGGCGCACTCGATCGAGTGATGCAGGACGTTCTGCCCGTAGCTCGTCCGGAAGCGGAGCTTGCCGAGCAGCTTCACGAGCTCGGGGTGCACCGAGCCGACGTTGGCCTCGAAGACGGCCTGCTCCCCCACCTCGACGATGTGCTGGTCGATCTCCGACTTGGCCTGGTGGAAGGCCTCCTCGATGCGGGCGGGATGGATGCGGCCGTCCTGCAGCAGGCGCTCGAGCGTGAGACGGGCGACCTCGCGGCGCACGCCGTCGAAGCCGGACAGGAGCACCGCGCCGGGGGTGTCGTCGATGATGAAGTCGATCCCGGTGAGGGTCTCGAGGGCGCGGATGTTGCGGCCCTCACGGCCGATGATGCGGCCCTTGAGCTCGTCCGACTTGAGCTCGACCACCGACACCGTGGTCTCGACCGAGTGACTCGACGCCACGCGCTGCATGACCGTGGCGAGGATGCTGCGGGAGCGCCGGTCGGCGTCGCGGCGCGTCTCCTCCTCGACCTGGCGGATGATGCGGGCGCTCTCGTGGCGAAGTTCGTCGGACAGCTCGGCCATCATGAGCTGCTTGGCCTGGCCCGCGCTCAGGCCCGCCACGCGCTCGAGCTCGCGGATCTGGCGCGTCTTTGTCTCCTTCAGCTCCTCACGGGCGTGATCGAGGTTGCGCTGGCGGTCGTCGAGCGAGCGCTCGCGCTCGGAGAGCTGCTGCGCCTGCGCCTCGAGCGAGCTCTCGCGGGCATGCAGGCGCTCCTCCTGCCGGGCGATCTCGGTGCGGCGCGCGACCAGCTCCTCCTCGAGCCCATCGCGGCCCTGCCCGGAAGCACGGCCCTCGACGCTCGCGGGGCGCTCCGGAGTGGCGACTGCGCCGGCACCGGCGCCGACCGCGCGCGGGCGCTGGACCAGCAGCACCACCGCCACCGCGACCGCCGCCGCCACGAGCGCGGCGAACACGATCTCCATTTCGATGTCTCCTCATTCCGGCGCAGAACGCCGGCTCAGCCTCAATTGGATGAGCGGTGCGACAGGTCGCCGCGGGACATCGGACGTCGCTCGTCACGCGCGCCGGGGACGCGCGCGGTGCCGCCTTCTAGGGACCCTCCCGGACGCTCCTTCCGAGGGATCGGTCTGTCTTGGATGGATGCGACGTTCAGCACGGAATCGGGCGATTTGCTCGTCTTTTGTCTCAGCAGCGGCCGTACCGACCGCGTTCACTGGAGGGTACTTCTCGCGGGGCACACCCGCAACCGCCGCCGCCGCCCCTTCAGGCCTCGATTCCCTGTGCCTCGAGCATCGCCGCGACGGCCGGCTGCGGCGGTCAGCCGGCGGTAGAAGGGACCGAGCCCGTCGCGGGTGCGCGTGTCCGGGTCGAGGTGGCGGCCCCAGCGGATCAGCATGTGCAGGTAGAGGTCGGCGCCGCCCGGCTCCTCGCCCAGCAGACAGCGCCGCTCGGACACGAGCGTCGCGAGCCAGCCGAACTGCCGCTCGAGCGCCGTCGCGGCCGCCGCGCGCACGCCCGAGGCGTCCGCGTCCGTGGTGTAGCGCTCGGGGTAGATGAGCCGCAGCAGCGTCTGCTGCGGGGTCGTGCTCAGGAACGCGAGCAGCTCGTCGAAGCGCGCGCGCTCGCGGGTCCCGCGCGCCGGGGCGAGCCCCGCCTGCGGCCACGTGTCCGCCACATAGCCGACGATCGCGGCCGCCTCCGTGAGCACGAGCTCGTCGTGGACGAGCGTCGGGACGACGCCCATCGGGTTGAGCTCGACGTAGCCGGGCGGGTCGACGCGGTCCCCATCGCGCTCGACGAGCACGAGCTCCGGCTCCTGTCCCGCCGCGATCAGCGCCGCGTGGGGCGCCATGGCGGCGGTCGCCGGGCGGTAGTAGAGCCGGATCACGTCAGGTTCGAAGGCCGGGTCGGCGCAAGCGCTCCCGGATCGGTGTCGCGAGACGACCCCGTTCCAGGACTGCTTCCTCCGCGCGGACCGGCCGCTCGAAGTCGCTCGATGGCCCGGAGCCGCCCGGCCGCCCGGAGCCGCCCGAGGCGCCCGATGGCGCGCAGCCGCCCGACGGCGCGCCTCACGCCGCCCTGCGCGCGCTCTCCGTGGCCGCCTGCTCCACCCGCGCGCGCCGCTCGTGCTCGCGCAGGGCGTCGTAGGCGAGCTCCGGCGCGTAGCCGCGCCGCACGAGCATGCGCCAGGCGCGGTCGCGCTCGCGATCCTCGGCCGGCGGCACAGCGAAGCGGCGCTCGAGCAGGAGCAGGGCGGTCTCGAGCTCGGCGTCCTGCTCGTAGCCCCTCAGGACCTCGTCGATCAGGTCCGGGGCGACCCCGCGCCGCGCGAGCTCGCGGCCGATGCGGTCGGAGCCCCAGTGCTCGAGCTCGCGCTTGTCCTCGGCGAAGCGCTCGGCGTAGCGGGCGTCGTCCAGGAAGCCGCTTGCGGACAGCTCCGCCACCGCGTGCTCGATCGCCTCCGGCTCGAGGCGCCGGCGCTCGAGCACCGCGCGCAGCTCCGCGACCGTCCGCTCGCGCCGCGCGACCGCCTTGTAGGCGAGCTCGACGGCGCGCTCGTGCTCCATCCGGCCCCGGACCGGGGCCGGAGCGCGCGGACGACGCGGACCGGATGGCCTGCGCGCGGGCATCGAGGCGCGCCGGGCCGCGCTAGGCGGCCCGCTCCTCGGGCTCGTCGGCAGCGACCGGCGCCGCGCCGGCCTCGCCTCGGCGTCCTCGGCCGGCGGCTCGACGGCCTGGAGCGGCGCGCCGGCCGGCTCGACCCCGAGCACGTCGTAGATCTTGCGCTCGATCTCCGCCGCCACGGCGGGGTTCTCGCGCAGGTAGCCCTTGACGTTGTTGCGCCCCTGGCCGAGCCGCTCGTCCCCGTAGGAGAAGAACGAACCCGACTTCTGGACGATCCCGTGCTCGATCCCGAGATCGAGGATGCAGCCCTCCGAGCTGATCCCTTGCCCGTACTCGATGTCGAACTCGGCCTGCCGGAACGGCGCCGCGACCTTGTTCTTGACGACCTTGACCCGGACGCGGTTGCCGACCGCCTCGGTGCCCTCCTTGAGCGTCTCGATCCTGCGTATGTCGAGCCGCTGCGAGGAATAGAACTTGAGCGCGCGGCCGCCTGGCTGGGTCTCCGGCGAGCCGAACATCACGCCGACCTTCTCGCGGATCTGGTTCGTGAAGATGCAGAGCGTGTTCGCCCGGTTCAGGTTGCCGGCGAGCTTCCGCATCGCCTGGGACATCATGCGCGCCTGCAGGCCGACCGTCTGGTCGCCCATCTGCCCCTCGAGCTCGGCCTTCGGCGTGAGCGCCGCCACCGAGTCGATCGCCACGATGTCGACCGCGCCCGAGCGGATCAGAAGGTCCGCGATCTCGAGTGCCTGCTCGCCGTGGTCCGGCTGCGACACGAGCAGCTCGTCGACGTCGACCCCGATGCGCTTGGCGTAGGCCGGGTCCATCGCGTGCTCCGCGTCGATGAACGCGCAGATGCCGCCCATCCTCTGGGCGTTCGCCAGCACGTGGTAGAGGAGCGTCGTCTTTCCGCTCGATTCTGGGCCGAACACCTCGACGATGCGCCCGCGCGGAACCCCGCCGACGCCCAGCGCCAGGTCGAGCGACATCGCGCCCGTGGGGATCGCCTGGACCCGCACCTGGGCCGCGTCATCTCCCATCTTCATGATCGAGCCCTGCCCGAACTGCCGCTCTATCTGCGTGAGCGCGCCCTTGAGCGCGGCCTCCCGCGCCTGAGCGGCCTTCTGCTGCTCCTTGTCCATTCTGTGTCTCTCCTCGAAGCTCTTGAGATCCACAAGCTAGGAGTCGGACCGGACAGATGTTCGCCCCCGGGCCGGGCTCAGTGCCCGAATCGCACCGCGGGCAACACCCGCGCGAGGGGGCGAGGCAGCCACCAGGCGGCTGAGCCCGCCAGACGGAGCAAGACCGGGACGAGGAGCAGGCGCACGAGCAGCGCGTCGAGAAGCACGGCGATCCCGAGAATGATCCCCATCTCCTTCGGCGGAAGCGGTCCAGACAGCGCGAACGTAAAGAACACCGCCACCATCACCGCGGCCGCGGCGAGGATCACCCGCCCCGAGTGCGCGAGGCCGCCGACCATGGCGGCACGGGATCCCTCACCTCGCTCCCAGTGCTCACGAGCGCTCGAGAGCAGGAACACCGTGTAGTCCATCGAGATCGCGAAGATCATCGCGAAGAAGAAGACTGGTCCCCACGCATCGAGGAAGCCCTGGGACTCGAAGCCAAGCACTCCTGCCCCGATGCCGTCCTGGAAGAGCAGCTTCGCGACACCGAACGCCGCGCCCGTGGCGAGCAGGTTCGTGACCGTCCCGATCAGCGCCGCAAGCGGCGCCTGCAGGGCTACCAGCAGCAGAAGGAAGCCGAGGGCCAGGACCATGCCGATCACGAGCGGCGTCTTCCCGGCGAGCTCCGCCTTCGAGGTCGTGGTTCTCCGCCACGGCCCCACCGACGAGCACCCCTGCCGGCAGCGCTGCGCGCAGGCGGTCGATCGCGCTGCCCACGGCGCTCCGAAGACGGGTCCGCCCCGGGGACGGCCTGGATCAGCGCGAGCCGGCCGGACGTCCCCGTGCGCGGTCGCGTCACCCGAACGAAGCCGCGGTCGGCGGCGAGCTCGGACCGCACGGCACCGGCCTGAGCCGCCGGGGTCACGATCTGGAGCGCGCCCGGTGCGCCCCGGCCGAAGGCTGCCTGCACCTGCTCGTAGCCCTCGACGGCTCGAGTCGCCCTTGGGAACGACCTTGATCGAGGGCATGCCGGTGTCGAGCGACAGCACGGGGAGCGCGAGCACGACCAGCACCACTGCCGCGGCGATGCCGGGCAGCCAGGGGCGTCGCCAGAGGCGCTCGCCCCATGCCGCCATGCGCGCCGACCGGTGCTCGCCCGAGTGCACCCACGGCAGCGACAGCCGGTCAATCCGCGGGCCCAGGCGGGCGAGCACCGCCGGCAGCAAGGTGAGCGTCGCCGCCAGCACAAAGATCACGGACAGCATGATCCCCACGGCCATCGATCGGAATGCGGGGCTGTTCACCAGCATGACGGAGCTGAGCGAGAACAGCACGGTGACGCCGCTGAACAGGACGGCCTTTCCGGCCGTGTCCATCGTTCGCTCGATCGCCTCGTCCACGGTGAGCCCTGAGCCGAACAGCGCCCCACGGAAGCGGTAGACCACGAAGAGGGCGTAGTCGATGCCGAGCGCGAGAGCGAACATCAGCGCGAAATTCATCGCCCAGATCGAGACCGGGGTCAGGAGCGTCAGCAGGTAGAGCGATCCGGCCGACGCCACGAGCCCGAGGATCGTCAGCAGCAGCGGGAGCCCGGCCGCCACGAGCGAGCCGAACGCGATGACCAGGATTGCGAGCGTCACCGGCCAGCTGACGAGCTCCGATTTGAGCATCGCCTCTCGATTGGCCTGGTTGAAGTCGGACCACATGCTCGATGCGCCCGTCAGCGTCACCTGGACGTCCTCGCCGCCGCGGCGTGCCAGTGGTTCCTCGAGGTCGTCGGCGGCTCGCACCATCTCGTTCGAGTCCGCACCCGCGCCCGCCATCACGACGGCCGTGTGCCCGTCCGCGCTGACCGTCGTGCCGGCCCGCGGCAAGCTCCACCGCCGCCACGCGCTCGTCGGCGCGCAGCGTCGCGGCGACTCGCTCGACGGCCTGGTCGAACGCCGGGGAGCCGGCGGTCCTGTCCTCGCTGTGCAACACGACCATCAGCGCCGTCCCGCCGATTCCCCCGAACTCGCGCTCCGCGAGATCGCGGACCTCGAGCGATTCCGACCCGTTTGCCTGCCACCCGGCGCCGGAGAGCGCATGTTCCACGCGCGGCGCGAGCACGCCGAGAGCCAGCGCGACGATTGCCCAGGACGCGAACACCACCCTCGGGTTGCCGGCCGCCCAGCGGCCGAGCCTGCCGATCGGGCCGCTCCGGTTCACGGTTCGGGCGGCGGTGCCGCTCATCCCGTCTGCTCGATCAGGGCGCTCAGCTCGTCGAGTTGGTTGCGAAGCCCTCCGCAGACCTGCTCGCAGAGCTCGTAGACGCCCTCGTCGGCGACGCTGTAGAGCACGGTGGTGCCCTCCTTGCGCCGGGCGACGATGCCCGCGCGGTGCAGGATGCCGAGGTGCTTCGAGACGTTCTGCTGGCTGCTGCCAAGCCGTCTCGGTGAGCTGCGATACCGATAGCTCGCCGTCACGCAGCAGGTCGAGCAGGCGAATCCGGTTGGCGTCGCCGATCACGCGCATGCGGGCGGCGATCATCTCGGCGAGGTCGAGTGGGATCGGGCTGGGGAGCTTCATCGTCGTCCTCTCGTCATCAGCGCGTCGCGCAGCTGTTGCCGCCCGACTCGAGTTCGGGGTCGAAGGGCTCGGTGCCGGCGTTCACGGCGATCACGGCCTCGTAGTTGGCAGGGCGCGGTGGCATCGTCGGCCAGCAGCGCGTCGGCAAAATCGTCGGCGTCCTCGATGGCGAGCTCGGGCACGCGCCCGCGGACCTCCCCGAGGGTCGGGCTGACCGGGCCCGGGAGAACGCCCGGGTGCGCATGCCCCGGCAGGAGCACGACGTCATCGCCAAGCGAGAGGACGCGCTCCGCGGAGGCTCGCGTGCAGCGTCCGGCTCATCGCGCGCGCGCCCTCCGGGTCGCCGCGCTGCAGATCCGGGCGGGCGATTCCGTCGGCGAACAGGGAGTCGCCGCCCATCAGCGCGCGACCCGCGACGAGCAGGCCCATCATGTCTGTCGTGTGGCCGGGAAGCGCGACGGCCCGCAGCTCGACGCCCCCGAGCTCGAGCCGGTCACCGTCGCACAGCGGCGTCGACCCGGTCCCCGTAGGCGACTGCCGCGCTCGAGAGCTGCTGCGGGCATGCGGAGTCGCGCCCCGCTCAGCTCGGCAAGAGCGCGAGCGCCCGACAGGTGGTCGGCGTGGAGGTGGGTCTCGACCACCTGCCGCACCTCGGCGTCGAGCCGCCGCGGCGAGCGACGCGTAGACCTCCGCATCGGGCGCGGGGTCGACGACGAGCGCCTCGCCTCCGGCGACCAGCAGGTACGAGAGGCAGCCGCGGCCCGGGCGCTGGACCTGAACGAGCTCGAGCCCCGTCGATCGGGAGCGGTACCGGGCGCTCCTGAAGCGCGCCGATCCAGCCGCGCATCCCGCCCGCCACCACCGCGGCGTCGACGCCGCGCTCGGCGAGCGCCTCGGCGGCCGACCTGCGCGGTCGCGCCCGCGGGCGCAGAGAACCACGACCGGTCCGTCGACGAGACCCGGGCGACGGCGCCGGGATCCGCGAGGAGCTCGGCCGCCGGGACATGCAGGTGGCGGACGCCCTGCCCCTCGATGCGCCAGTCCGCGTCGCTCCGCACATCGAGAACCGTCACGCTGCTCGCCGGCGGCGATCCGCTCCGCGAGCTCCAGTGGAGAGATCGATGTGTGCTGTCGTCGGGATCACTGGCTCCTTGCTCCTAGCTCACGTTGATTCCAGCGGCGGCCGCGCCCGCCACGGCGACCGCAACTCGCGGCGACGAGCAGTGAGAACGCGCGGCCGAGGGCGGCGACCGGCAGGCGCCGCCCGAGCGCGGGCGCGGCGAGTGCTCCCGCCAGGCTGGCCGTGCCGACCTCGAGCGCCAGCGGCACATCGAGCTCATTCCCCGCCGCGAGATGGGCTACCAGGCCGAGGGCCGAGACGATCGCGATGACAACCATGGACGTCGCCATCGCCTCGCGCATGCCGAAGCTGAGTCCGACCGCGAGGGCCGGAACCACGAGGAAGCCGCCGCCCACGCCCGACGAGGCCGGTGAGCGCGCCGACGCCCAGCCCCACGGGGACGAGCACCGCCGCGCGAGCCTCCGGGCAGCCCGCCGCCGCGCAGCCCGGTGCTCCAGCGCGACGCCACGTCGCGGCGGCCGCCACCAGCATCACCGCCGCTGAAGACGAGCAGGAGCGCGCGACCCTCGATCGCCGCGTTCGCGACGCTGCCGACGATGCTCCCAGCCACCGCCGCGGAGGCGAACCAAGCCGCCGACGACCAGCACACCGCCCCTTCGCGGATCTGCCCCGCCGCGCCGGCTGTGGCCGGCGGCCGCTACGACCGCGAGGCTGACGGTGGTCGCCTCGTGAACGCCGATGCCCACCACGTACACGAGCACCGGGCACCGCCAGCACCGCGCCCCCGCCGCCGACGATGCCGACCGCGAGACCGATCACCAGGCCGAGTGCGACGAGGATCAGCACGCGCGCTCGGTCTCCGCGCACTCAACCGCTTCAACAACCGACACAGTTGTTAACGATCACAGGTGGCAGCATACGCGGTCTCCGCGCATGAAACGTCAACTACACAACCAAATAGAGGTGAACTGCCCGGTGAGCGCGCTCAGCGGCGGTTGGCGCGAGCCGCAGGCCGCGTCTGCCCGCTGCGCCGTCGCGCCCGCTGCGATCCGGCGCAGGTTCCGGGGCGTCGTCTGCAAGCAGCTTCCGGAGTGCCAGCGGCCGCGGCGGCGGTCGAGGAACAGCCCGGAGAGCACCCCCACCCGGTGCGAGAGCCCACAGGTGGCGTCCGAGATCGCGCTTCGCACCGCGATCCGCCGGCCGCGCCTGAGCCCGCCCTTCACCACCCGCCGGACCCGGTACGTGTAGACGGCCGGGTCGCCCGAGGAGCCCGTGTGTCGCGCACGCGCTCGACCGACAGCAGCCGCACCACCGCGGCGGCGTCCGCGCTCCCGCAGCGTGGAGCGGTCGGGCGGCAGGCAACTGCAGGCCGCCGCCCCCTCCGCCGCAAGCAGCGGCGCGCAGAGCACGATGAGGACGAGCGCGCGGCGCACACCGGCGAGGATACGGTCTCGGCATGCACGGGCACTCCGATGCGAACCTCCTGCGGCGGGCGATGCGCCGCTCCGGCGAGTGGAAGCCGCTGTCGCGCCTCTACGCCCTCGCGCTCCAGCCCGCCGACGAGCTCGTGCGCCGCGCCACGCGCGGCCGTACCACCCTGACGGAGTGGGTCACCGGCATGCCCGTGGTCGAGCTGACCACCACCGGCGCGAAGAGCGGCCGCCCGCGCACGCTGCCGCTCGTGGCGATCCCCGACGGCGAGCGGCTCGTGGTGATCGCGTCGAACTTCGGCCAGGCGCGCAACCCGGCCTGGTACCACAACCTGAGGGCGCACCCCGAGGCGCTCGCCGAGCTCGACGGCGAGAGGCGCCGGATGCTCGCCCGCGAGCTCGTGGGCGAGGAGCGCGAGCGCTGGTATGACCGCGGGATCGAGATCTACCCCGGCTGGATCGAGTACCGGCGGCGCACCGCCGGGATCCGCGAGATCCCGGTGATCGAGCTCAGACCGCTCGACCCAGGTCCTCCCTCAGCAGGCTGAAGATGACGAGGTCCTCGCGCACTCCGTGCCGGTAGCGGTAGCGGCGCAGCAGGCCCTCGCGCGTGAAGCCCGCCCGCTCCGCCACGCGCTGGGACGCGGCGTTCTCCGGGTTCGCGAACAGCTCGACCCGCTCGAGCCCGAGGTCCGTGAGCGCCCAGCGCGACAGGAGCCGCAGGCCCGCGCTCGCCACGCCGCGGCCGCGGGCCTCGCGCGCGGTCCAGTAGCCGATCTCGCAGGTGAGGTCAGGCCACACGAAGCTCGAGATCCCGACCGCCCCGAGCAGGCGCCCGCCCGGGTCGACAGCGGCGAGGGCGAGCTGCCTGCCCGTGGCGAGGTCGTCGTCGAGCCCGCCGATGAACTCGCGCGCGTCCTCCTCCGTGTAGCGATGGGGCACCACCGTCCAGCGCGGGATCTCGGGGTCCTGGCAGGCGGCGGTGACCGCCGGCACGTCGGCGAGGCTCCAGGGCCTGAGCAGCACGTCGTCCTCGCGCAGCGGCGGGTCGGGCAGGGCCAGTCGCGGCATGGCGCGAGCCTAGATCAGAGCTCGCGGCGCGCGAGCGCGTCGTACTCGGCGCCCTCGCGGCGCAGCGTCGAGCGGTAGAGCGTCAGCGCCGCGGCCCGGAAGGGAGCCCGCGGCGGAGCGGGCAGGTCGGGCCAGGGCGCGGCGCGCTCGCCGCGCCGCACGCGCGCGAGCGTCACGTGCGGCCACCAGGGCCGGTCCTCAGGCTCGTACCATCCACCCGCCTCGAGCCGCGCGGACACCGCCGCGGCGAGCGCGCCGCCGCGCCCCGCCTCGTCCTCGAGGTCGAGCGCGAACAGCCGCGTGCGCCGCGGCGGCAGGGCGCGCACCCTGAGCGGGGTGAGCAGCGGGGTCTCCGGTAGCGGCAGCTCTCGGAGGGCGGCGGCGACCGGGTCGACCTCCGCGGGCTCGCGCCAGCCGAGGAAGGCGACCGTCACGTGCAGCGCCTGCGGGCTCACGGGCCGCAGGTCCGGGCGGCCCGCGGCCAGCGTGTCGCGCCAGGCCGCGATCTCCGCGCGGTCCCCCGGCGGCAGATCGAGGGCGACGAACAGCCTGACCCGGGTCAGGACAGCGCCCGGCGCAGGAGGTGCATGGCCACGGTCGTCGAGCGGTCGCGGATATCGGCGCGGTCGCCGGGGAGCACGATCCGGCGCGTCAGCGCGGGCGAGCTGTCCGACTGCCTGATGCTCCAGCACACGGTCCCGACCGGCTTCTCCTCGCTCCCTCCGCCCGGCCCCGCGATGCCCGTGATCGAGACCGCCACGTCCGCGCCGAAGCGCTCGAGCGCGCCGGCTGCCATCGCCTCCGCCACCTCCTCGGACACGGCCCCGTGTGTGCGGATCAGCTCCTCTGGCACGCCGAGCAGCGCGATCTTGGCCTCGTTCGAGTAGGAGACGACCCCGCCGGCCACGTAGTCGGACGAGCCCGGGCGCTCCGTCAGGCGCGCCGCGAGCAGCCCTGCGGTGCACGACTCGGCGAGCGCGATGGTCCTCCCCGCGAGCAGGGCCGCGACCTGGTCGTCGATGCTCGAGCCGTCCTCCGAGAAGATCTCGCGCCCGTGTTTCTGCCGCAGGACGCCGAGCAGCGCGGCATACGCGCCCGCCGCCGGCGGCTCGTAGCGGGTGACCATCTCGATCTCCCCGCGCCGCAGGCAGGTGGTGATCTCGAGCTCTCCGAAGCCCTCGACCTCGCCGGAGGCGTCCCTGAGCGTCGAGGCGAGCTCTGACTCGGGCACCCCGAACATCCGCACCATCGCCTGCTCGTATGTCGTCCGCGCGGCGAGCGCGTCGCGCAGGATGTCCGAATCGACCGCCACGCCCCACATCGGCTGCAGCTCGCGCGGTGGCCCCGGAAGGACGAGCACTGCCGGCGAGCCCGGCACGATCACCCCGGGCGCCGTCCCGACCGGGTTGATCACCTCGGCGCCCTCCGGGATCAGGGCCTGCTTGCGGTTCGCCGCGCGCACGGCCTCCGGCTCCCAGTTCGTGAAGCGCTTCATGAGCGGCTCGAGGATCGCGTAGATGCGCTGCTCGAGCTCGGCGTCGAGGACGAGCTCCCGGCCGCAGAAGCGCGCGACGATCTCGACGGTCATGTCGTCGGCGGTGGGCCCGAGCCCGCCGCTCGTGACGATCACGTCGACCCCCTCGGAGGCCTGGAAGCGAAGCGCGGACTCGATGTCCTCCGGCCGGTCGCCGCAGATGGTCACGTGCGCGAGCTCGACCCCGAGCTCGAGGAAGCGCTCCGCGAGCCAGGGCCCGTTGCGGTCGCGCACCCGGCCCGCCAGCACCTCGGTGCCGGTGATCACGATCCCCGCGCGGGCGCTCACGCGCAGGGCCGCTCGCCGAGCGGGATCGGGCGGGTGCCGTTCAGCGTGAACTCGAGGCCGACGGGGTCGGGCCCCTGCTCGAGCGGGACCGGCCGCCCGTTCACCCGCAGCGTCACGTCCGTCTTGCCGAGGTTGAGGCGCAGGCGCTTCCCGCGGAAGGTCTGCGCCGAGTCGATCGTGTCCGTGAACAGCACGGGCTTGCCGGCGCCGCGGTCGAGGCACACGTACGTCGGCGTCGCGGGGACGATCCGCAGGGTCACGCGCGTGGGCTTCGGCTTCCGCTCCGTCTCCGTCCGCTGCGGCTCCTCGCGCGGCTCCGTGTTCGTCCCGGCGGAGGGAGTCGAGGGCTCGTCGTCGTCACCCGAGGCCAGGCCGATCGCCACGAGGGCCGCGACCACCAGCGCGAGCGCGATCAGCAGCAGCGAGCCGGGGCCGATCCGCGGGCCCTGGCGGCGCCGGTCGCGCGCGAGGTTGGGCGGTCCGAGCGACTGCGCCTGGTCGACCTCGTCGCCCGAGTCGTAATAGGCGCGGTACTCCTCGACCAGCACCTGCGGGTCGAGGCCGAGTGCCTCCGCGTAGGTGCGAATGAAGGTCTTGACGAAGGTCGGGCCGGGCAGCATCCCGAACTCCTCGTTCTCGAGCGCGCGCAGGTACTTCGCGCGGATCTTCGTGCGCTCCTCGACGTCAGCGATGTCGAGTCGCTGCCGCATCCGTGCCTCGCGCAGCGTTTCCCCGATGGACGGCATGGGCGGCCTAGTGTGATGGATCGCGCTCGCCGCCCGCGCCCACGGCCTCCGAGCCGAGGTTCTCGAGCAGGCGCGGCAGGTCCGCCTCGGTGATCAGCACCTGGCGTGCCTTCGAGCCCTCGTAGCCCGAGATCACGCCGCGGCGCTCCATCATGTCGATCAACCGCCCCGCCCGCGTGTAGCCGACGCGCATGCGCCGCTGCAGCATCGAGGTCGAGGCCGTGCCCATCTGCACGACCGTGGCGATCGCGTCGGCGAGCAGGTCGTCCTGGTCGGGGTCGAAGTCCCCGTCGCCGGCGGATTCCTCCTCCTCGGGCTCGACGGCCTCGAGCAGTTCCTCCTGGAGCTCCGGCTCGCCCTGGCGGCGCCAGTGCTCCGTGAGCTTCTCGATCTCCTCCTCGGCGATGAACGCGCCCTGGATGCGCGCCGAGCGCGACTCGCCCGAGGGCCTGAACAGCATGTCGCCCTGCCCCAGCAGGGACTCGGCGCCGTTCTGGTCGAGGATCACGCGAGAGTCGGTCTGCGAGGAGACGGCGAAGGCGATCCGCGCCGGCACGTTCGCCTTGATCATGCCGGTGATCACGTCCGCGCTCGGCCGCTGGGTCGCGAGCACGAGATGGATGCCCACGGCGCGCGACTTCTGCGCGAGGCGGATGATCGAGTCCTCCACGTCGGCGGGCGCGACCATCATCAGGTCGGCGAGCTCGTCGATCACGCAGAGGATGTACGGCAGCGGCGGCTCGCCCTCGCGGACGCGCACCCGGTTCAGCTCGACGAGGCTGCGCGTCTTGGTCCGGCTCATGACGCCGTAGCGCTCCTCCATCTCCTTGATCAGGTTGCCGAGCACGTTGGCCGCCAGCCGCGGGCTCGTGACCACGGGCGTGAGCAGGTGCGGGATGCCCTCGTAGTGGTTCAGCTCGACGCGCTTCGGGTCCACGAGCACCATGCGCACCTCGTTGGGCGAGGAGCGCAGGAGGACGCTCGACAGCATCGCGTTCACGCAGCCGGACTTACCCGAGCCGGTGGTTCCCGCGATCAGGATGTGCGGCTGCTTGGCGAGGTCGGTTCCGATCGCCTTGCCGGCGATGTCCTTGCCGAGCCAGACGGAGAGCGGCGACCAGCCCTTCGGCGACTCCTGGTAGACGTCGCCGAGGTGCACCATGCGGCGCACGCGGTTCGGCACCTCGACGCCCACCGCGGTCTTGCCGGGGATCGGCGCGAGGATGCGCACCTGCTCCGCCGCGAGCGCGTAGGCGATGTCGTCCTTCAGCTGCGCGACCTTCGACATCTTGATGCCGGGGGCGAGCCGCAGCTCGTAGCGGGTCACGTGCGGGCCGCTGACCGTGCCGATCACGCGCGCCTCGACGTTGAAGTGGCTGAGCGCCTCCGTCAGCATCGCGCCGACCCTCGCGATGCCCTTCGTGTCGACCTTCTGCGCGCCGTTCGAGCGCTTCAGGAAGCTCGGCTTCGGCATCCGGTAGTCGATGCCGTCGGACTCGGTCACGGGCGAGCGGCGGTTGCCCATCGGCGTGAGCTCGGCGACCTCGGGCTCGGCCGGCTCGGGCTTGTCCTCCGGCTCGGGCTCGACCACCTCGAGGTCCGCGGCCGGCTCGGGCTCGGGCTCGGCCCAGTCGTCCGGCTCGTCGTCGGGCTCGTAGATGTCCGGGTAGCGCTCGGCGGCGTCGAGAGCGGGCGCCTCCACGTGCGTCGCGCGCACCACGGGCTCGCGGTCCTCGGGCTCCGGCGGCTCGAGCGGCTCCGGCTCGCGCATGGCGCCGGCGGGGGTGGCCTGCAGCCGCTCGGTCGGCAGGTTGAGCGTGTTCGCGGTGCGTCGCACCCGCTCGCCGGTGACGCTCGCCGCCTGCCGGGTGGTGAGCGCGATCCCCGCGATCGAGGCGCCGGTGAGCAGCAGCACGCCCGCGAGCAGCAGGAACATGAACAGGATGTGGGAGCCCGCCTCCGAGAAGAGCTTCGCCGAGCTCCAGAGCAGCGATTCGCCCACGAGGCCGCCATGCTGCTCGAGATAGGCGGCGTCGAGGAAGCCGTCGCGCGGGGTGTCGCCCGGGCCGAGGCCGAGCGATCCCGCCGCGAAGCCGAGCGTGAGCGCGGCGGCAAGGCAGAGGGCCCCCGTCTTGAAGGGATGCGTGCTCGGCAGCGAGGGGCGCATGATCAGGATCACGCCCGAGGCGAACAGCGCGACGGGCGCCGCGTAGCCGACGGCGCCGAAGCCGAACAGGAGAGCGTCCTCGAGGGCCTCCCCCACCTCGCCCCCCGCCCAGGCGAGCCAGAGCACGCAGGCGAAGAAGGCGGCGAACGCGATCAGCCCGAGGCCGATCAGGTCCCAGTGGCGCTGCTCGAGCACGGGCAGGTTGGCGGACGGCCACCAGGCCGCGCGCGAACGGCGTCGCTTCCTGCGCCGGGTACCCGCCATCCAAGCTGCATTCGACGGGAGTGGCCCGCACCCTCCCTACCATGAGCTTGGATGAGCGGCCGGCCGAGAGTGCTTGTCGTCGAGGACGACGCGGACATCGCGGGCGTCCTGCGGCGCTCGCTCGACAAAGAGGGTTACGAGGTCCGCGTGGCGGGCGACGGCGAGGCTGCGCTCGACGAGGCCCCCCTGTTCGAGCCTGACGCCGTGGTGCTCGATCTCGGGCTGCCGAAGCTCGACGGCGTGGAGGTCTGCAGGCGCCTGCGCGACGACGGCGACGTGCCGATCCTGATCCTGACCGCCCGCGACGCGCTCGACGCGCGCGTGGAGGGCCTCGACTCCGGTGCGGACGACTACCTCGTCAAGCCCTTCGAGCGCGAGGAGCTGCTCGCGCGCGTGCGCGCCCTGCTGCGGCGGCGCCCGCCGCGGGGCAGCGCGTTCATGGTCGTCGGCGACCTGAAGCTCAACCCGGACACCCGCGAGGTCCTGCGCGGAGAGCGCCGGCTCGAGTTGACCACGCGCGAGTTCGAGCTGCTCGAGCACCTGATGCGCAACGCGCGCATCGTCGTCTCGCGCCAGGCGCTGCTCGACGAGGTCTGGGGCTACCACCCGTTCGCCGAGACCAACACGGTCGACGTGTTCATCTCGAACCTCCGGCGCAAGCTCGAGGAGGGCGGCGAGCCGCGCATCCTGCACACGATCCGCGGGGCCGGCTACGTGCTCCGGGAGGACCCGTGAGAAGGCGCCTCCCGGTCAAGGTCAAGGTCGCGGTCGTCACCGCGGCGCTGACCTTCGTGATCCTGTGCCTGTTCGCGGCGGTGGTCGGCACCGTCGCGGAGCGGCGCATCACGAACGGCTTCGAGGACGACATCAGCGCCACCGCCGGCGACCTCGTCGACGACGTGGGCGCCACGGTGACGCGACGACGGGCGGCTCCGGCTCGAGCAGGACGACCTCGCGGCCGCCGCGGCCGGCGACGCGATCGTCATGGTCGTCCGCGGCGACGGGCGGGTGCTCTATCCGTCGCCCACGCTCACCGCGCTCGCGGCCCCGGAGTTCGACGGCGTGCTCGACATCGGCGACTTCCGGATCGTGTCGCGCAACCTCGTGACCACCGCGACCTCCACCGACGCGACGCCGTTCGACTTCATCCCCGACCCGGTCGCCGAGGCGCGCGCGTTCCTGCTCTACGGGAAGTCCGAGGAGAGCGTGCAGGTGACGATCAACCGCGTGCGCCTGTTCCTCGCGTTCGGCGTGCTCGGCGGCACGGTGCTCGCCTTCCTCGGTGGCCTGCTCGTGGCCCGGCGCGCCATGCGCCCGATCTCCGGCCTCACCCGCGCCGCGCGCGAGGTCGCCCGCACCCGCGACCCGGACGTGCGGCTGCCGAAGCCGCTCGCCAACGACGAGGTCGCCGAGCTCGCCTACACCCTCGAGGACATGCTCAGCGAGCTGTCGGCCGCGCGCGGCGAGACCGAGGCGACGCTCGATCGCCAGCGCGAGTTCGTGGCGGACGCGTCACACGAGCTGCGCACGCCGCTCACGAGCATCCTCGCCAACCTCGAGCTGCTCGAGGGGGAGCTCGAGGGCGAGCAGAAGGAGATGGCCGGATCCGCGCTGCGCTCCTCGCGCCGGATGCGCCGGCTCGTGGCGGACCTGCTGCTGCTGGCTCGCGCGGACGCCGGCCGCGAGGCCCCGCGCCGCCCGGTCGACCTCGTGTCGGTCGCGAGCGAGGCGGCGCTCGAGGCGGGCGCCCTTTCGCCCGAATGCCCGATCTCGATCGACGTGCCGGACGAGCCCGTGGTCGTCGCCGGCGTGCCGGACGACCTCCACCGGATGGTCGCGAACCTCGTGGACAACGGCCTCCTGCACACTCCCGTCGGGACGCCCGTCACGGTCTCGGTGAGCAGCGAGGACGGCTCGGCCGTGATCGAGGTCGCGGATCGCGGCCCCGGCGTGCCTCCCAGGCTGCGCGAGCGCATCTTCGAGCGCTTCACCCGTGGCGGCGGCGACTCCGCTCCGAGCGGCGGCAGCGGCCTCGGTCTCGCGATCGTCAGGGCGGTCGCCGAGGCGCATGGCGGCCACGTGGCGGTGGCCGACGCGGAGGGCGGCGGAGCCCTGTTCACGGTGACCCTCCCGATCACGGGCTCCGGAACCGGGGCGTCGGCGCGCTCCGATTCCGGCGCTAGCGTGTTCGAGCGGAGAGAACCGATCCCGGATCCCTGAAGGAGCCTCACCCGTGAAGTCGCTGTTGTCCCGGCGCCCCTCGCCCGCACTCGTGATCGCCTGCATCGCCCTGTTCGTCTCGCTCGGCGGGGTCTCGTACGGGGTCGCGACGGGCTTCATCGACAGCCGTGAGATCAAGAACAACGAGATCCGCAGCGGTGACCTGCGCAACAACGAGATCCGCACCCGCGACCTGCGCAACAACGAGGTGCGCGGAATCGACGTCCGCAACTCGACGATCCAGAGCCGCGACATCGCCATCAACGGCGTCCAGGGCGTCGACGTGCGCGAGGACACGCTCGGCAAGGTCCCGAGCGCCGACGGCGGCGGACCTCGCGACCGCCGCGGCCAGCGCGGGGTCGGTCGACGACCTGCTGGCTGATTGCCCCGACCACGGCGATCCGGAACGGCGACCCGGTGACACTCGCAACGCACGGCCCGCTCACGGTCGCCCTGCGCTGCGACCCCGAGATGGGCGGCACCACGGCCGCGTCAGGGTCGCGAGCTCGACCGACGACGCCTCCGCATTCGGCGACGGAACCACCGGCGACCCGGACCTGGACGCCGCCGACGGGCGGCGACATCGACGCCGTCGATGCCAGGCGCGGACTCGCGCCGGGCCGGCGACGTCGCGGCTCGGGCGCATCGCCGCAGACGGCGAGCGTCGTCTCGACCGACGCTCGTCGGCACGCGACGGCGAGGACGCCGTGACCGGCTCCACGGGCGACGCAGGCGCTGATCGGCACCGCGATGTTCCGGCCGGATAGCGCCGGCGACCGACTGCCGACTTTCCGGACAGCGTCCGGGTGGCACCGGACGCTCGCGGCTAGACCTCCACCACCACCGGCAGCACCATCGGCCGCCGCTTGAGGCGCTCGTAGACGAACGCCGCGACGTCGTCGTGGAGGTGGTCCTGGAGCAGGTCGATCTCCCGGATCTCCTCATCGGCGGAGTGGGCGAGCGAGTCGTCCACGGCGTTGCGCAGCTCGTCCACGAAGCCGTCCTCCTCGTCGAGGAACGGCACGCCGCGGAAGATCACCTCGGGCGGCACCACGGAGCGGCCGTCCTGCTCCGAGATCGTGGCCACGACGATGAAGATGCCGTCGGCGGACAGCATGCGGCGGTCGCGCAGGGCGACGTCCTCGATGTCCCCCACGTCGACGCCGTCGACGAAGATCATCCCGGCCTGCTCGCGCTCGCCGAAGCGCGCCCCGGAGTCGTCGATCTCGAGCGGCAGGCCGTTCTCGCCGCGGAAGATCGACTTCGGCGGCACGCCCACGGCCTCGGCGAGCTCGCCGTGCAGGCGCAGGCGCTTGTGGTCGCCGTGCATCGGCATCACGTACTGCGGCTTCGTCAGGTTCAGCATCAGCTTGAGCTCCTCGGCGTAGCCGTGGCCCGAGGCGTGCACAGGCACGTCGGCAGCCGTGATCACCTGGGCGCCGAGGCGGTAGATGCGGTCGATCGTCTCGTTCACCGCCCGCTCGTTGCCTGGGATCGGCGTCGCCGAGAAGATCACGGTGTCGCCGTCGTGGAGCTCCACCTGCGGGTGGTCGCCGTGCGCCATCCGCCGCAGCGCCGAGAGCGGCTCGCCCTGGCTGCCGGTCGAGATGATCACGAGCTTGTGGTCGGGGAAGTCCTCGATCTCCTTCGGGCCGACGAGCATCCCCTCCGGCACGTCGATGTGGCCGAGCATGCGGCCGATGTTCACGTTCTTGCGCATCGAGCGGCCGACGAGCGAGACCCTGCGGCCGACCTGAGACGCGGCGTCGACCACCTGCTGGACGCGGTGGATGTTCGACGCGAAGCAGGTCACGACGATCCGCCCCGCGCAGCGCGAGAAGACCTCCTCGAGCTTCGGCCCCACGGCCGACTCGGACAGCGAGACGCCCTGGCGGTCCGCGTTCGTCGAGTCGCCGCAGAGGAGCAGCAGCCCCTCCCTCCCCATCTCGGCGAGCCGCGAGACGTCCGCCGGCACGCCGTCCACGGGGGTCTGGTCGAACTTGTAGTCGCCCGTGATCAGGGTCGTGCCGAGCTCGCACGTGAGCGCGACGCCGAACGCGTCCGGGATCGAGTGCGCCATCTTGACCATCTCGATCTCGAACGGGCCGGCCTGGAAGCTCTGGCTGGCGAGCACGTCCTCCACCGGCACGTCCTTGAGGCGGTGCTCGTCCAGCTTCGAGCGGACCATGGCCGCGGTCAGCGGGCCTCCGTACACGGTCGGCGAGCGCCCGAGGCTGCGCACCACGAACGGCAGCGCTCCGACGTGGTCCTCGTGCCCGTGGGTCAGCACGATCGCCTCGATGTCGTCCGCGCGCTCGCGCAGGTACGCGAAGTCGGGCAGCACGAGATCGATCCCGAGCTGGTCGGGGGCCGGGAACATCAGCCCGGTGTCGACCACCACGATGCGGTCGTCGTACTCGACGACCGTCATGTTCTTGCCGATCTCGCCGAGCCCGCCGAGCGGGAGGACGCGCAGGGTCAAACCGCGGCGAGGAGGTCGTGCCGCTCGAGCGCGGCGCGCACGGTCTCGCGCTCGGACTCGTCCGCCTCCACGAGCGGGAGCCTCAGGCCGCCGACCCGGTGCCCGGCGAGGTTGAGCGCGGCCTTGATCGGGATCGGGTTGCTCGTCACGGTCAGCGCCTCGAACAGGTCGACGAGCGAGTCGTGGATCTCGTGCCTCGCCTCGGGCTCGTCGATCATGCGGCGCATCTCTCGTCCCACGAGCTGCGACGCGACCAGGATCCCGCCCGTGCCGCCCATGTCGAGCACGCGGGCGAGCACGTCGTCGTTGCCCGCGAGCAGGTCCAGGCCCTCGACCGGCGCCAGGTCCTCGTAGCGGGCCTGCTTCACGGCCGCGACGTTCTCGATCTCGGCGAGCTCGGCGAGCAGGTCGTTCGGGATGTCCGTGACGCAGCGGCTCGGGATGTTGTAGACGATCAGCGGGCGGTCCGTGGCGGCCGCGGCCGCAGCGAAGTGCGCCTTGATTCCGCGCCGGTTCGGCTTGACGTAGTACGGCGTCACGACGAGCACGGCGTCGACCCCGATCGCCGTGGCCCGCTCCGTCATCTCCACCGTGTGGCGCGTGTCATACGTGCCCGTGCCGGCGATCAGGACCGCCTCCGACGGGCACTCGTCGACCGCGAGCTGCCAGAGCCTCGCCTTCTCCTCGTCCGTGAGCGTGGCCGCCTCGCCCGTCGAGCCGGCCAGCACGAGGCCGTCGGAGCCGTTGTCGAGCAGGTGGCGCATGAGGCTCACCGTCGCGTCCTCGTCGAGCGCGCCGTTCGCGTCGAACGGCGTGACCATCGCCGTGAGGATGCCGCCGAGGCTCATGCGGGAACCGCGCGTGAAGCGCTCCGTCACTGCTGGAGGGGCTTGAAGGGGTCGGGGGTCGCGTTTGCATCCCCCGTGGGCGACGGAGCCTGGGGTGTCTCCGTGACCTCGGCCTGCTCGGCCGCCGGCTCTCCAGCGGGCGGTGCGTCCGTGCCGGCGGGCTCCGTCGGGACGGGCGCCGTGGGGGCGGGCGCCGGGGGCGCGCCTGCCGCGGGATTCGGCGCGGGAGGAGGCGTCTGCTGGATCGGGCGCCCGTGCTCGTCGTACTGGATGCCGCCGCCCTCGGCCTGGCCGCCCTGCGGCGCGGCGGACTGGTTGAACTGGGTCTGCGCCTCGTCCAGCTTCTGCTGCGCCTGCTCGGCGAGCTTCTTTGCCTTGTCCATGAAGCCCACGGCTCACTCCTCGGGTCGAGTCGCCTCAGTATGCCACCGCTGCAGTGGGACCTGCACGCCTACCGGAAACTGCACCGGGAATGTCAGAATCTCCCTGGAAATGGCGGTTGAGCGCGACTACAGCCACCGCAGCGCGGTGCAGAAGCTGGGCGTAAAGCCCGAGCAGCGGATCGAGGTGACCGGCGACGTCGGCCCCGGTCTGCGCCGGGACGTGAAGGACGCCCTCGGCCGCGGTCTCGTCAAGTCGGGCGAGCTCGACGGGGCGATCGTGCTCGTCGAGAGCGAGGACGAGGCGGTCGACGCCCTCGTTCGCTACCGCGCCCGGATGCGCGACACGGGCTACCTCTGGTTGCTGACCCGAAAGCGGGGACACGACCGTTACCTCAATCAGATGACACTCGTTCCGCACGCGAAGCGCCTCGGCCTGATCGACAACAAGACCTGCTCGATCGACGAGGAGCGCTCCGGAATCCGCTTCGTGGTGCCGCGCGCGCTCCGCGGGACGGGCAGCAAGAGCGCCGCCTGAGCGCCCCTTCCGGCGCTCAAGATGGGCGCCCGCGCGCCCGATATCTCATGTAGGCCGCCGGGGGGCGGCCCTCTGCTCATGCGACCTCAGGAAATCCGCCCGTTCATGACGGACGCCGAGATACCGCTCGACGTCCGCTACCGCATGCTGATCGAGCAGATTCCGGCGGTCACCTACATCTGCGAGTTCAGCGAGGAGGCGCCCTTCCTCTGGATCAGCCCGCAGATCGAGACGATGCTCGGTGTCCCGGCGTCGCGCTGGGTCGCGGACCACTCGCTCTGGGCGGCCCGCATGCACCCCGGCGACCGCGAGCGCGTCCTCGAGCGCGAGCGCGCGAGCTATGACGACGCCGAGGACTACGAGAACGAGTTCCGCATGATCGCGGAGGATGGGCGCGAGGTCTGGGTCTGGGAGCGCGACACGGTCATCCGCGACGAGCGCGGGCGGCCCGTGTGCACGCAGGGCATCCTGATGGACCTGAGCCAGCTCAAGCGGGCGCAGGCGGAGCTCTCGGACAGCGAGGCGCGCGCGCAGCGCTACCTCGACATCGCCGGGACGATGTTCGTGGTGCTCGACGAGCAGGGCCGTGTCAGCCTCGTCAACCGGCGCACCTGCGACGTCCTCGGCCACGAGGAGCACGAGCTGCTGGGTTGCGACTGGTTCGAGCTCGTGGTCCCGGAGCGCGAGCGCGAGGCCGCCCGCGAGGGCTTCGACCACCTGATCGGCGCCCAGGGCCCCGATTCGGAGGAGTTCGAGAACAAGGTGCGCGCGAAGGCGGGCGAGGAGCGCCTGATCGCCTGGCACAGCACCGTCCTGCGCGACGCCGAGGGGCGGGTCACCGGCACGCTCAGCTCGGGCGAGGACATCACCGACAGCCGTGTCGCGCAGGAGCGCGTGGCCTACCTCGCCTATCACGATCAGCTCACCGGCCTCGCCAACCGCTCCATGCTCGCCGAGCAGCTCACCGGTGCGGTCGTGCGGGCGGGCTACGCCGGCCGGGCAGTCGGCCTGCTCTGCCTCGACGTCGACGACTTCAAGCTGGTCAACGACAGCCTCGGGCACCCGGTCGGCGACGAGCTGCTCGGGGCGGTCGCCGAACGCCTGCTGACGGTGAAGCGCCACGACGACGTGCTCGCTCGCGCGGGCGGCGACGAGTTCTTCCTGCTGCTCACGGACCTCCCCGGCGAGGACGCCGAGGCGCACGCGATCTCCGCGGCCGAGCGCATCGCCGCGGCGCTGTCGGAGCCGATCGCGGTCGCGGGCGTTGCGCTGCACGTGAGCGCGAGCGTCGGCGTCAGCCTGTTCCCGCGCGACGCGGGCGACGCGGACGCGCTGCTGCGCCACGCGGACACCGCGATGTACCAGGCCAAGCGCGCCGGCCGCGCCGGCCACGCGCTCTACTCGCCCGAGGGCGACGACCCGCTCGAGCGCCTGTCGCTGACCGCCCGGCTGCGCAAGTCACTCGACAACGGCGAGCTCGAGCTCCACTACCAGCCGATCTACGCGATCGAGGACGGCGAACGCCGCGCCGCGGCGGTCGAGGCGCTCCTGCGCTGGCGCGACCCGGTCCACGGCCTCGTCTCGCCCGCCGACTTCATCCCGGTGGCCGAGCACAGCGGGCTGATCGAGCCGATCGGCGCCTGGGTGGTCGACGAGCTCTGCCGCCAGGGCGCGCACTGGGCCTCCCTCGGCCTCACGCCGCGCCTGAGCGTCAACGCCTCGCCCCGCGAGCTGCGCCGGCCCGACTACGCCGACACCTTCGCGCAGTCGCTCGAGCGTCACAGCATCGACCCGGGCCGCGTCGTCGTGGAGGTCACGGAGAGCGTTGCCATGGACGAGGCCGCCGTGCCGGGACCGCTCGCGCGCCTGCACGACCTCGGGGTCGGCGTGGCCATCGACGACTTCGGCGAGGGCCACTCATCGCTCAGCCGGCTGCGTGACCTGCCCGTCGAGCTGATCAAGATCGACCGCTCGTTCATGCGCGACGTGCCCCGGCGCCGGGAGGCCGGCGCGATCGTGTCCGCGATCATCCGGCTGGCCGAGGCGCTCGGGCGCCAGGTGGTGGCCGAGGGCGTCGAGACCGAGGAGCAGCTGGAGTTCCTGGCCGGCGAGGGCTGCGGCTACGTGCAGGGCTTTCACCTCTCGCGGCCGATCCCGGCCGTCGAGACGACGGCGCTGCTCCTGCGCGCCGCCTAGCCGAGCGCGGCCGCGTCCGCGCTGGCGATGAACGCGAGGGTGTCCATCGCAGCGTCCTCCATGCCGTCGTCCGCGGAGTTGTAGTTGCTGCGGTCGGCGTAGAACAGGAGCGTCTCGCAGGCATGCGCGAGCAGGAACTCGAGCTGCCACGCGCTCCCCCTACTCGACAGGAGCGCCCGGCTCTACACCTTTGGGGTAGCCGGCTCGTCCTCTGCGCGCAGCACCCGCCAGCAGGTGACGATGGCGAGCGCCGTCATCAGCACGGCGCTCGCCACGCACCACTGGCAGATCGCGTCGATCTCGAACAGCTCGGCCCAGGTCAGGTACATGCTGAAGCCGAAGCCGATGAGGGCCGTCAGCGCCCCGACCACGCGGCCGAGGTCGCCCGGCAGCCACAGCGACGCGAGGATCACGCCGTAGCCGATCAGGCCGAGGACCGCCACGGGGATCCCGGAGAGCTCGGCGTAGGAGGAGTTCTGGACCTTCTCGCAGGCCCCGCCCCCGCCCGCGCAGATCGGCTTCAGGTCCTCGTAGTGGACGTAGGTGAGATAGGCGGCGACGGCGAGCCCGAGCACCGCGAGCACGGCGACCAGCGCCCGCGAGCTCACTGCTGGAGCGCCGCCTCGAGATCGGAGGTGAAGCCCTCGGCGTCGAGGCTGCTGACCTCGAGCAGCTCCGGCTGCCCGTTTCCGCGCTGGATGTAGAAGGTGGGCGTTCCCTCGACCCCGAGATCTCCTGCCCTGCGGTCGGCGTCGCGGATCGCGGCCCGCGCCGCGGGCTTCTCGGCGTCGGCGAAGGCCTGCTCCACGTCGAGGCCGTCGATCTGGCCGGCGATGTCGCGCAGGAACTCCTCGGTGACGTAGCCGGAGTTCTCCTCGCCCTGGTTCTGGAAGAACAGCTCGGTGTAGTCGAACAGCTTGTTCTGCTCAGCCGTGGCGGCCGCGAACCTCGCCGCCGTCACCGAGTCGGGTCCGAGGAAGGCGAGCACCCGCAGCTCGATCTTGAGCTGCCCCGAGGCGACGAACCGCTGCACGACCTCGGGATAGGCGCCCGTGCCGTACTCGGCGCAGAACGGGCACTGCATGTCGACGAACTCGACCATGGTCACGGGGGCGTCGGGGTCGCCGAGCACGATGCCGTTCTGGGTCACGTCGACGTTCACGGGGGCCGAATCGGTGCCGGTGCGCGCCGCGGGCGTGGTGTCCTCGTCGTCCGACCCGCCCTGGCTGACCACGATCGCCACCACGACCACCACGAGGGCGGCGGCGATCACTCCTCCGAGCAGCAGCGCGCGGTTCTTCACAGGATCTCCTCCAGTCCGATCACGGGCGAGCGGTCGAGCGCGCCGACCCTGCGCACGGCGAGCAGGACCCCGGGCATGAACGATTCGCGGGCGATCGAGTCGTGGCGGATGGTGAGTGTCTGGCCGAGGCCGCCGAAGACGACCTCCTGGTGCGCCACGAGGCCGGGCAGGCGGACCGAGTGGATCGGCTCGTGGACGTTGCCGCCCGCCGCGCGGATCAGCTCGGCGGTGCGCGCCGCCGTGCCGGACGGCGCGTCGAGCTTGCGGTCGTGATGGAGTTCGATGATCTCGCAGTCGGGCATGTGCTCGGCCGCCTGCTGCGCGAAGCGCATCATCAGCACGGCTCCGATCGCGAAGTTCGGCGCCACGAACAGGTTCCCTGTCCCGACGCCCTCGAGCTCGGCGAAGTCCGCGCCCGTGGTGCCCATCACGCAGTGGACGCCCGCCTCGATGCACTCGCGCGCGTTGGCGAGCGCGCTGTCCGGTGTCGAGAAGTCGACGACCACGTCGCAGTCGCCGAGTATGTCGCCGAGGCTCGCGCCGAGGTCGGGGTCGGCGCGGCCCACGAGTGCCATGTCCTCCGCGCCCTCGACTGCGTCGCAGACCGTGGCGCCCATGCGCCCGGCGGCGCCCGAGACACCTACATTGATCACGCCGCCTCGGCGAGCGAGGGGCTGATGGCCTCGACCGCCGAGCGGAAGGCCGACTCGTCGCCCCCGACGCCGGCGGCGGACAGCCGCTCGGGACGCCAGAGCTCGCGGCCCAGCTCGTTCACGTCCTCCAGGGTGACGGCATCGAGCGCCGCGAGCAACTCGTCGAGCGAGAGCAGCGGGACGTCCATCAGCGTCGCGCTGCCGAGCCGGTTCATGCGCGCCAGCGTCGACTCCATGGACAGCACGGTGCGGCCCTTGACGTTGTCGCGCGCCCTCTCGAGCTCAGCCTCCGTCACGCCCTCGTCCGCCAGCCGCAGCAGCTCCGAGCCGATCACGTCGAGCGCCTCGGTGACGTTGTCGGGGCGGGTGCCGACGTACACCGCCACCTGGCCGGAGTCGGCGAAGTTGCTCGAGTACGAGTAGACCGAATATGCGAGGCCGCGCTTCTCGCGCACCTCCTGGAACAGGCGCGACGAGGTCGAGCCGCCCAGGATCGTGTCGAGTATGCGCAGCGTGAACCGGCGCTCGTCGCTGCGCGACAGCCCCGGGCCACCCAGGCAGAGGTGGTACTGCTCGGTCTCCTTCTCGAAGAAGCGCAGCACGGGCGCGACGCCGTTCGGCGAACCGGCGCGCTCGGGCAGCGCCCCGGCGTCGCCCACGGCGTCGGCGACCAGCGAGACGATCCGCTCGTGCTCGAGGTTCCCGGCCGCGGCGACCACGATGTTGCCCGGCACGTAGCGGCCGTCGTGCCACGCCGAGATCTCGGGCACGGGCACCGACGACACCACCTCGGCGCGCCCGATGATCGGTCGCCCGAGCGGATGGTCGCCGAACACCGCGCCCGCGAGCACGTCATGGACCTTGTCCTGCGGCTCGTCCTCGTACATGGCGATCTCCTCGATCACCACCTGGCGCTCGGAGTCGATGTCGGGGTACGACGGCCGCAGCACCATGTCCTGCAGCACGTCGAACGCGCGATCCAGGTGGTTGTCGAGGAAGCGCGAGTAGACCGATGTGGTCTCCTTGCCCGTGCCGGCGTTGACCTCCGCGCCCATCGCGTCGAAGGCCTCGTCGATCTCGAGCGAGCTGAACCGGTCCGTGCCCTTGAACAGGAGGTGCTCGAGGAAATGCGAGATCCCCGCCTGCTCGTGGCCCTCGTCGCGGGAGCCGGTTCTGACCCAGAACCCGAGCGCGATCGAGCGGACCGAGGGCATCGCCTCGGTCACGACCCGGACGCCCGAGTCGAGGGTCGTCTTCTGAGCCGGCTCCGCGCTCAAAGGCCTAGCGCTCGGTGCGCTCGGGATCGCGCGTGTACTCACCCTCGCGATCTCGGTCCCGCCCGCGCGGACGGTCACGCTCGCGGTCACGGCGGCCGCCGTTGTCACGGTCGCGCCGTCCGCGGCCGCCGCGGTCGCCACGGCCGCCCTTGTCGCCCGTGCCCATGGACGCGAGCTCCTCGGCCGACTTGCCCGCGATGTCCGGGTCGTCAGCGAGGCGAAGGCCGATGCGGCCTCGCTCGCGGTCGACCTCGACCACCTTCACGTTGAGCTCGTCGCCGCGGTTGACGACCTCCTCGACCGTGTTGGGCCGCTGGCCCGGGGCGATGTTCGAGATGTGCAGCAGGCCGTCCGTGCCCTTGGCGAGCTCGATGAACGCGCCGAAGGTGGTCGTCTTGACGACCTTGCCGCGGAACTCGTCGCCGACCTCGACCTCCTTGGTCATCGAGCGGATGCGGTCCGTCAGGGCGTCGCCCTGCTCGCCGGTCTGCGCGTAGATCCGCACGGTGCCGTCGTCGTCGATGTCGATCTGCGCGTCGAACTCCTCCGACAGCGCGCGGATCGTCTCGCC
Organism: uncultured Thermoleophilaceae bacterium; assembly: GCA_963808775.1. Taxonomy (GTDB): domain Bacteria; phylum Actinomycetota; class Thermoleophilia; order Solirubrobacterales; family Thermoleophilaceae; genus JACVRW01. The sequence continues at coordinate 44,649 of CAWEGR010000001.1, read as the reverse complement.
GCCCTTGCCGATGACCGCGCCGATCTTCTCGGTGTCGATCTGGATCTGCGAGATCCGCGGGGCGTACTGGGACAGCTCGGGTCGCGTCTCCGGGAGCGCCTCGCTCATCTTGCCGAGGATCGTCATGCGGGCGTCCTTCGCCTGCGCGAGGGCGTCGCGCAGGATGTCGAACGTCACGCCCGAGATCTTGATGTCCATCTGCAGGGCGGTGATGCCCTCGGAGGTGCCGGCGACCTTGAAGTCCATGTCGCCGAGGTGGTCCTCGACGCCCGCGATGTCCGTGAGGACGATGTAGTCGTCGCCCTCCTTGATCAGCCCCATCGCCACGCCGGCGACCGGCGCCTTGATCGGCACGCCCGCATCCATCAGCGACAGCGTCGAGCCGCAGACCGAGGCCATCGAGCTCGAGCCGTTCGACTCGAGGATGTCCGAGACCACGCGGATCGTGTACGGGAACTCGTCGATCTTCGGCACCACCGGCAGCAGCGCGCGCTCGGCCAGAGCGCCGTGACCGATGTCGCGCCGCTTGGGGCCGCGCATGAAGCCGGCCTCGCCCACCGAGAACGGCGGGAAGTTGTAGTGGTGGAAGTAGTGCTTGGTCTCCTGCAGGCCGAGCGTGTCGAGCCGCATCTCGTCACGGGTGGTGCCGAGCGCGGCCACGGAGAACGCCTGCGTCTGCCCGCGGGTGAAGATCGCGGACCCGTGCAGCCGCGGCGCGGCCGGGACCTCGATCCAGATCTCGCGGATCTCCTCCGCGGCGCGGCCGTCGGGGCGCTTCTTGTCGACCGCGATGCGGCGGCGGATGATCTCCTTCTCGAGCTTGTAGAAGGCGGCCTCGACCTGGCCGCGGCGCTCCGAGTAGGACTCGGGCTCGTCGGGGCTGCCGGAGAGGGCCTCGATGGCCTCCTCCTCGACCCGCTTCGTGGCGTCCTGGCGCTCGAGCTTGTCGACCACCTGGGTCGCGGCTTCAAGCGCCTCGCCGAAGCGCGAGCGGACGTCCTCGACGACGGACTCGGGGAGCTCCGGCGCGTCGACCGTGTCCTTCTCCTTGCCGGCCTTCTGCTGCAGCTCCCGCTGCACGGCGCAGATGCGCTTGATCTCGGCGTGCGCGATGTCGAGTGCGTCGAGGATCTCGGCCTCGGTGATCTCGTTGGCGCCCGCCTCGACCATCAGGATGGCCTCCTCGGTGCCGGCCACGACGAGGTCGAGCGGCGACTCGAGCAGCCACTCCTCATCGGGGTTGACCACGAAGTTGCCCTCGGCGTCCTGGCCGATGCGCACGGCGCCGACCGGCGCCGGGAACGGCACGTCCGAGAGCATCAGCGCCGCGCTGGCGCCGTTCATCGCGAGGATGTCGTACGGGTGCTGGTGGTCGATCGACATCGGGATCGAGACGAGCTGCGTCTCGCGCCGCCAGCCCTTCGGGAACAGCGGGCGCAGCGGCCTGTCGATCATGCGCGCGGTCAGCGTGGCCTTCTCGCCGGCGCGACCCTCGCGCTTGAAAAAGCTTCCGGGGATCTTCCCCGCGGCGTACATGCGCTCCTCGACGTCGACGGTGAGCGGAAGGAAATCGACGTCGCGCACATTGCCTGCAGTCGCGGTGCAGAGGACCTTGGTCTCCCCTGACGTCACCACGACGGCGCCGCCCGCCTGCCTGGCGAGCTTGCCGGTCTCGAACTCGATCGAGCGGCCCCCTATCTCGAGGGAGACCCGGCTGACACCATCAATCATGTCTGTCCTTTCAGCCGCCTCCGGTTGGCGGCATGCGTTTAGCTTCGTCCGTTGCGAACCCGGGCAAGGCTAGCAATAGGCCTGGGTCCGGCACACCGGGGTGCGCGACCCCGTCGACGAACTGGGTGGGGGTCGTGACGACCCCCGCGCGGACGCCGCTGCGGAAGTCGCGCTCGACTCGCTCGGCGACCTCCGGCGAGCGCCGGTCGGCCTCGAAGCGGTCGAGATCGAGCCCGAGCCGCCGCGCCCGCGCCCAGATGTGGGGATCGTCGACGTGGGCCTGGTCCTCCAGCAGCGAGTCGTGCATCTCCCAGAAGCGGCCCTGCGCCGCCGCCGCCTCCGCGGCCGCGGCGAGCACGCGAGCCCGCGGGTGCTTCGAGACGACCGGGAAGTGGCGGAAGACGCGCGTGACCTCGAGCCGCTTGAGCACGAGGTGCGCGGCCGCGCAGTAGGGGCAGTCGAGGTCCGCGTACTCGATGACGACGGGGCCGGAACCGCGGACGTGATCGTCCGGGCCGGGCTCAGGCGGCGGAGCGCTGCTCCAGGGCGTCGAAGATGAGGTTGGCACCGGGGACCTCGAGCGGATTGGAGCGGTGGGTCCAGACCACGACGCCCTCGGGGTCGATCATGACGAGGCTGCGCCCCGCCACGCCGTGGGACTCCGACCAGACCCCGTAGGCCTTCGCGACCTCGCCCTTCGGGTGGAAGTCGGCCAGCAGCGGGATCGACAGGCCGATGTGCTCGCGAAAGGCGCGGTGGCAGAACGCCCCGTCGACCGAGATGCCGAGCAGGGTGGCGCCGCGCTCCTCGAGCTGCGGGATGACCTCCTGATAGACGTTGAGCTGATCCGTGCAGACCGGGCTGAAATCGGCGGGATAGAAGACGAGCACGACGGTCTGGCCGCGCAGATCGGACAGCGAGACCCCGTTGCCGTCCTGGTCTGGGAGAGTGAAGTCCGGCGCCGCAGAGCCGGGCTCGATCATCGCCGGAGCCCGAGCTCCTGGATGAGCGACCGGTAGCGGTCGATGTCCGACTTCTGCAGGTACTTGAGCAGCCGGCGCCGCTTGCCCACCAGCATCAGGAGGCCCCGGCGCGAGTGATGGTCCTTCTTGTGCTCGCGCAGGTGCTCGGTCAGCTCGTTGATGCGAGCGGTGAGCAGCGCGACCTGGACCTCCGTGGATCCAGTATCGGCGTCGCCGCGGCCGTGCTTGGCGACGATCTCGCGCTTCGTATCTGCGGTCAGACTCATCCGGGCGGAAACCGTAGCAGGCGTCAGGGCGCCGGAAGGGGGCTCCGCTCGCAGATCCTGCGCGCCTGATCGAGGTCCTTGTTCATCTGCTCGACGAGCTCGTCGACCGACTCGAAGCGCAGCTCGCCGCGCATGCGCTCGAGGAACGCGATCCGCAGGTTCTGCCCGTAGAGATCGCCGTCGAAGCCGATCAGATGGGCCTCCACGAGCAGGCCGCGGCCGGAGACGAAGGTCGGCCGCACGCCGACGCTCACGGCGGTCGGATATCCGGATCGCGGATCTGCCACCTGCCGAGCCGGGTGCTTCGGGTATTGCGGATCCTGCGCACCCGGCCGAGCCGGGTGCTTCGGCATTGCCCACGCCGCGTAGACCCCGTGGTCCGGGCAGACGTAGCGATCGTCGGGAACGAGGTTCGCGGTCGGCATGCCGAGGGTCCGCCCCCGCTTGTCGCCGTGCACGACCTCACCGTCGAACAGAAACGGTCCGCCGAGAAACGCCGCGGCCTCCCTGACCTCCCCGGCGGAGATGAACGCGCGGATCTGGCTCGACGAGACGGTCTGGCCGTCGACCTCGACGAGCGGCACCACGTTCGTCTCGAACTCGTCGTGCCCGGCGAGGAACTCCGGCGTGCCCCGCGCCCCCTTGCCGAAGCGGAAGTTGTCGCCGATCGAGACGCGCTCGGCGCCGAGGCGGTCGATCAGCACGTGCTGCACGAACTCCTCCGCGGACCGCTCGGAGAAGCTCCCGTCGAACGGGATGATCACGAGCTCGTTCACGCCCAGCCCGGCGATCAGGTCGCGCTTCACCGAGAACGGGCTGATCAGCTTGGGCGCGGCCTCGGGGCGGATCACCGACAGCGGATGCGGGTCGAAGGTGAGCACCGTGTCCGAGCCGGCGATGACCGCGCGATGGCCGAGGTGGACGCCGTCGAACGTCCCGATCGCGACCCTGCGCGGCTGCGGGCCCGGGTCGACGTCGGGAAGGGAGGCGACCTTCATGCGGGCCGCAAGACTAGAGCCGGGTGGAGCTCGCTCGCCTCCGGCCCGGGCTCGGGGCGGGGCACGCCGATGGCCAGCAGCACGCCCGCGTGGGTGAGCCGCACGTCGGGCGCATCCGGCGGTGCGTCCCCGAGCGGGACCCGGCGGCCGTGTTCGACCGCCCTGGCCTCGTCGTCCGTGAGCGCGCGCTCCGGCAGGAAGGCGAGCGCGCGGTCGAGCGCGAGCGGCGGTTCGTCGCCCGCCTCTTCCGGCGGCAGGGCATGCTCGAGGAGGAAGTCGCCGATGCGCGTTCGCTCGAGCTCTTCGCAGTAGGCGTCGCCCAGGTCCGAGATCAGCGTGCGGACGTAGGTCCCCGCGGAACACTCGATCTCGTAGATCGCGTGCTCGCCATCGTGCTCGAGGAGCTCTGCGCGGTGGACCGTGATGGGCCTCGGCGCCAGCTCGACCTCCTCGCCGGCGCGGGCAAGCTGGTAGGCGCGCCGGCCACCCACCCGGATCGCCGAGTGCGCCGGCGGCCGCTGCATCTGCTCTCCGGACGGGATCTCGAGGCTGGCCGGAATCCGGCCCGAGTGGGTGAGCTCGCCGTCGCGGTCGCCGGTGGACGACGTCCAGCCGAGCCGCGCGACGGCGCGGTAGGTCTTGGGCAGCGACATCAGCAGGCGCTGCGCGCGTGTGGCGCGTCCCACGAGCACGAGCAGCAGACCCGTGGCGAACGGGTCGAGCGTGCCGGCGTGGCCGACCTTCGTGCCGCGGGGGAACGCCCGCCGGACGGTCGCCACCACGTCGTGCGAGGTCACGCCCGCGGGCTTCGCGACGGGCAGGACCCCGTCGACCGGGCTCATGCGCGCGCTCAGACCGGCGCGAGCTGCTCGGCCACCTGCTCGCGCAGGCGCTCGACCAGCTCCGGGAACGGCATCGAGGTCGAGAACCCGGCGGCCTGCGGGTGGCCGCCGCCGCCGAACCCGCGGGCCACGCGCGAGACGTCGACCGTGCCGTCCGTCGCGCGCAGGCTGACCTTGCGCATGCCCTCGCGGTCGTGCGCGAGCAGCTCCCGCACGAGCACCGCGACCTTCGTGCCCTCGACGGCGCGCATGTGGTCGACGACTCCCTCGGAATCGGTCTCGAGCGCGCCCGTGGCCTCGTAGTCCGGCTTCGTCAGGTGGGCGATCGTGATCGTGCCCGCGTCGTGGCGCTCGACGCTCGCAAGCGCGCGCTGCAGCAGCTGCAGGCGCCGGAACGGCAGGTCCTCCCAGAGGCGCCGGTACACCTGGTGGGGCTGGACGCCGGCCTCGATCAGCTCGGCGGCCATCCGGTGAGCCTCGGCGGACGTGTTCTCGTACATGAAGCGGCCGGTGTCGGTCACGAGCCCGACGTAGAGGGCGTCGGCGATGCCGGGCGTGATCTCGGCGCGCAGCTCCTTCGAGAGCCGCCAGACGATCTCGGCCGTGCAGGAGGCCTCCGGCATCACGAGGTTGACCGTGCCGAAGCGGGTGTTGTCGTGATGGTGGTCGATGTTGAGGATGTGGAGCCCGTCCGCCTGGAGGAAGTCCACAGGCATGCGGTCGATGTTGCCGCAGTCGAGGAAGACGATCGTGCGCTCGGCCACGTCGTCAGGCGGCGCGCCGACGAGGCCCTCGAAGGTGAAGCCGCGGTACTCCCACGGCAGCGGGAACTCGTCCGGCGACATGTACATGAGCGAGTCCTTGCCGAGCTGCTCGAGGATGCGGTGCATCGACAGCAGCGAGCCGAGGGCGTCGCCGTCCGGGTTCTCATGCGTGGTGAGCAGCAGCTTGTCGGCCTGACGAAGCTCGTGAAGCGCCTGCTCCTGCTCGGTGGCGATGCTCACTCCTCCTCGCCCTCCAGGATCTCGGTGATCCGCATGCCACGGTCGATCGACTCGTCCCACACGAATTGCAGGGCGGGCGTGTGCTTCATGCGCAGATCGCGAGCGAGAGCCTGCTGGATGACCCCGTGGGCGGACTCGAGCCCGGTCAGCGTCTCAGCCCGCGCGGCCTCGTCGCCGAGGACGCTCACGTACACGCGAGCGTGGCGCAGGTCTGGGCTTGTCTCCACGGAGGTCACCGTCACGAATCCTATGCGCGGGTCGCCAAGGCCTTCGGCCAGCCTGGCCGAGACGACCTCGCGGACCGCCTCGTTCACCCGGCGCATGCGATCGGCCATGCTAGAGGAGGTCCTCCCGCGACCTCAGATGGTTCGTGATACCCGCGCTTCCCGGAAAGCGAGCATGCACGAACCGCTCGAGCTCCGAGCCGCGGCGGCTCACGTCGCCGGCCTCCCTCCCCACGAGCACGGCTGTGAGCTCGGCGCGCTGCCAGAGCTCGTGGTGGTCCGTCTCGGCCACCGCGGCGCCGAAGCGCCGGGCGAGCTGTGCCTTCAGGGACACGAGCTCCTTGCGCTTGCCCTTCAGGCTGCCGTTCTCGGGGAAGTGGAGTTGGATCTCGAGGAAACAGACGTAGCTCACGTGAGCGTCTGTTCCACCTGTTTCGTCTCGTAGACCTCGATCACATCCCCCTCCTTGGGATCGGGATAGTTCTCGAGCACGATTCCGCACTCCATGCCCGCGGTGACCTCGCGCACGTCGTCCTTGAACCTGCGCAGCGAGCCGATGCGCCCGTCGTAGACCACGGTCCCGTCGCGCACGAGCCGGCACTGCGCGCCGCGCCGCACGGTCCCGTTGACGACGAAGCAGCCCGCGATCGTCCCGACGCGCGAGGCCTTGAAGGTCGCGCGCACCTCGACGTTCGCCACCGTCTCCTCGACGTCCACGGCCTCGAGCAGGCCCTCCATGGCGTCGCGCAGGTCCTCGACGATCTTGTAGATCACCGAATAGGTGCGGATCTCGACGCCCTCCTGGTCCGCGACCTGAGCCGCGTTGCCGACCGGGCGCACGTTGAAGCCGATCACGATGCCGTCGGAGGCGGAGGCGAGCATCACGTCGGACTCGGCGATGCCGCCGACGCCCTCGCGGATGATGTTGACCTGGACCTGGTCCTGGGGCAGGCGCACGATCTCGTCGGCGAGCGCCTCGAGCGAGCCCGCAACGTCGGCCTTCAGCACGAGGTTGAGCTCCTTCTCGCCGCGCTCGGCGCGCGCGAGCACGTCCTCGAGCGAGACGCGGCGGCCCGCCTGGCGCGCGAGCGTCTCCTGCTTCATGCGGATCGCGCGCTCGTTGGCCACGCGCTTCGCCTCGCGGTCGTTGTCGACGACGCGGAACTGCTCGCCCGCGTCCGGAACCCCGTCGAAACCGAGGATCTCGACCGGCATGCCGGGCGTCGCCTCCTCGATGCGCTGGCCGCGGAAGTCGTGCATCGCGCGCACGCGCGCCGAGGTCTCCCCCGCCACGACGGCGTCGCCGATCTTCATGCGGCCGCGGTGGACGAGCAGGGTCACGACCGCGCCGCGGCCGGGGTCGAGCCGTGACTCGATCACGAATCCCGACGCCTGGGTGTCGGGGTTTGCCTTGAGCTCCTGGATCTCTGCCAGCGTCACGAGCGTCTCGAGCAGGTCGTCGAGGTTCTGCCTCGTCTTCGCGGACACGTCGACGAACTCGGTGTCGCCGCCCCAGTCGGCCGGGGTGAGCCCCTGCTGCGCGAGCTCGCCGCGCACGCGGTTGGGATCGGCGCCGTCCTTGTCGATCTTGTTGACGGCGACCATCACGGGCACTCCGGCGGCCTTCGCGTGGTCGATCGCCTCAACGGTCTGCGGCATCACGCCGTCATCGGCCGCCACGACGATCACCGCGATGTCGGTGACCTTCGCTCCGCGCGCCCGCATTGCCGTGAAGGCCTCGTGACCGGGGGTGTCGAGGAAGGTGATCAGGCGGTCGTCGTGGTGGACCTGGTAGGCACCGATGTGCTGGGTGATCCCGCCGGCCTCACCGGCGGCGACCTCGGTCTGGCGGATCGCGTCGAGCAGCGAGGTCTTGCCGTGGTCGACGTGGCCCATGATCGTGATCACGGGCGGGCGCTCGATCAGCTCGTCGTCCGAGTCCTCGTACTCGGGCTCGGGCGAGATCTCCTCCGCCGCCGACACGAGGTCGACCTTCTTGTCGAAGGACTCGGCCAGCACATGGATGGCATCGTCGGAGAGGGTCTGCGTGAGCGTCGCCATCTCGCCGAGCTCCATCAGCTTCTTGATGACCTCGGGCGCGGTCAGCTGGAGCGATTCCGCGACCTCCTTGACCGTCGAGCCCGAGCGCACGGGGACCGCGGGATCCTCGGCCATCTCGGCCTCGAGCTTGGCCTGCGCCTCCGCCTCGAGGTCCGGCTCGACCCACTGGGGCCGGCGCCTGCGGCCGCGGCCACGCCGCGGAGGCTGGGACTGCTGCGGCGGACCGGGACGGTCGCGCCGCGAAGCCTGTGAGTCGATGACGACGCGCCGGCGCCGTCCTCCTCCTGCCGCCGCCGCCGCCGGTGGCGGGGCCACCGCCCTCGCCACCGCGTCCGCCGCGCGTGGGACGCCCGGCGCCGCCGCCGCGCTGGGCGGGCGGTCCACCGGAGCCGCGCCCGCCGGCCGTGTCGCCGGGGCGCTCGCCCTGGCCGCCGCGGCCCGCGCCCTGTTGAGGCGCCTGTCCGGGCGGTGGCGCGTCCTGAAGGATGCGCGGCCCGCGGCCGGCCGGACCGGCGCGGCGCACCTCGCCGTCGGGTGTCGGCGGACGCTGAATCGCGGGCCGGGCGGGTCCGCCGGACCGCCCGCCGTCCTTCGGCCGCTGGCCGCCGCCGCGCGGCTTCGAGCCGCCCTGCGGCTTGCGCGCGCCGCCGTCTTCATCCGGCTTCGCCTCGGCGGCCTCCGCCTTGGCGGCCGCCGGCTTCTCCGCCTTCGCGGGAGCCGGCTCCTCGGCGGCCTTGGCGCCGTTCGAGAACACCCGCGCGGCGTCCGCCTCCTCAACCGTGGAGGAATGCGACTTGACCTCGAGACCCGCCTTCTGAAGCAGCGCGACAGCCTCCTTGGAGGTAATGCCCTGCTCCTTGGCTATCTCGTGGACGCGCTTCTTTGCCATTCCTGCACTGATTCTATGGTCTCGGGTGGTACGGCTACGGGCGCCCTGAACGAACGGGCAAGGGGCCGCCCGGAGCCGAGACTAGCGGCGCACCGCGGGTCGGAGCAGACGTAGGCGCCCCGGCCCTCCGCCGTTCCTGTGGGATCCGCGCGCACTCCTCCGCCCTCGTTGAGGACGAGCCGCAGCAGCTCGCGCCTCGGAAGCGAGCGTCCGCAGCCGACGCAGCGGCGATGCGGCTCTACGACTCCTTCGCCTCCTCGGCGCTCCGCCTCGACGGCCTCCGCCTCGGCCGGGGCCTCCTCGACGATCTCCTCCTCGACGACCTGGATCTCTTCCACGGGCGCCTCGTCGGCGGGCGCCTCTTCGACGAGCTCCTCCTCGACGACCTCTTCCGCCGCGGGCTCCTCGTCGCCCTCTTCCGGCGGCACGAGGAAGTCGGTGCCCTTGTCGGCGAGCTCCTGGTGGGCGGGCAGGCCGCAGTAGCGCGAGCCGGGCAGCGAGGCGTTCGGGCAACGCTTGCCGTTGGCGAGGATCGCGGCGCAGCGCCCCGACACCTCCTCCTCCTCGTAGCCCATCTCGGCCTCGTCCTCGGCGAACTCCGTCTCCGAGCGGATGTCGACACGCCAGCCGGTGAGCCGGGCGGCGAGCCGGGCGTTCAGTCCGTCCTTGCCGATCGCCAGCGAGAGCTGGTCGTCCGGCACGATCACGGTCGCCTGCTTGGCCTCGTCGTCGACGAGCACCTCTCGCACGCGCGCGGGCGAGAGTGCCTTCGCGACGAAGCGCGCCGGCTCCTCGTTGAAGGGAATGATGTCGATCTTCTCGCCGCGCAGCTCGGACACGACCATGCGCACCCGCGACCCGCGCGGGCCGACGCAGGCGCCGACCGGGTCGACGCCGTTCGCGTGCGAGACCACCGCGATCTTCGAGCGGTAGCCCGGCTCGCGCGCGACGTTCTGGATCTCGACCAGGCCGTCGGCGATCTCGGGCACCTCGAGCTCGAAGAGCGCGCGGATCAGCTCGGGCGAGCGCCGCGAGACGATGATCGAGGGCCCCTTCGCCTGGTTCGAGACGTCGGTGATGATCGCCTTGATGCGCTGGCCGTGGTCGTAGCGCTCGCCGTGGACCTGCTCGCCGCGCGGCAGCAGCGCCTCGACGCGCTCGCGCAGCTGGACGAGCGTGTAGCGCGAGTCCGACTGCTGGACGATGCCGGTGATCAGCTCGCCGAGCCGGTCCTCGTACTCGTCGAAGACGTTGTCGCGCTCGGCCTCGCGGATCCGCTGCAGGATCACCTGCTTGGCGGTCTGGGCCGCGATGCGCCCGAAGTCGTCGGGCGTGACGTCGTGCTCCTCGATCTGGTCGCGGTGCTGCATGAGCCGCTCCTGATCGATCTCGGGGGGCTCGGGATAGACCATCTCCCCGGTCTCCGGATCGACGGTCGGCTCGCCCGCCTCCTCCTCGACCTCGTCGAGCAGCTGCTCCTCGAGGTCGGACGGCAGGATCAGCTCATAGACGCGGAAGTCCCCGCTCGAGCGGTCCACCTCGACGCGCGCGTACTTGGCCGCCTCGGGCGTCTTCTTGTATGCGGACAAGAGCGCGTCCTCCAGCGCCGCCATCAGGCGGTCGGCCGAGATGCCCTTCTCGCGCTCGAGGACCCCGACGGCCTCGACGATCTCCTTCGTCATCCCTCCCCCTCGAGCAGGTTGCTCCTGTTGATGTCCGAGTACGGGATCGACACGACCCCATCGTCGGCGGCGACGGTGATCTCGCTGTCGCTCGCGCCGACGAGCTCCCCGGTGAAGCTCTTGTGGCCCTCCCTCGGCTCGCGCAGCCGCACGCGGGCGCGGGCCCCGAGGAAGCGCCGGAAGTGGTCCGGCTTCGTCAGCGGCCGCTCCGGACCCGGAGAGGAGACCTCGAGCGAGTAGTCGACGAGGAGCTCCCGCAGGTGGTTCGTCACGCGCTCGCAGAGCTCGAGCGAGACACCGTCCGGGTGGTCGATGAACAGCCGCAGCGTGTCGCCCCCCACCCTCTCGAGCGCGAGCAGCTCGACGTTCGGCTCAGCCTGTGCGAGCCGCGTCTCGATGTCTGTCTGGAGGGGGTCGTTCTGCATGCCTCAACAAAAAGGGTGGGCTGCGAAGCCCACCCCCAGCGCGGCCGGAGCCGCGTTCGTCTGAAAGTCCTAGCGACCGCCCAGTATAGCTCGGCGGGCTCACGCCCTCCGAGCCGCCATCCGTCGCGCGACGGCCTAGAGCTGCAGCGACTTGGCGACGAGGAACTCCTCGAGGCCGAAGCGGCCGAGCTCGCGGCCGTGGCCCGAGCGCTTGAAGCCGCCGAACGGCGCGAGCGGGTTGAAGGCGCCGCCGTTGATCTCGACCTGACCGGTGCGGATGTGGCGGGCCACCGCCTTGGCGTGCTCCTCGTCGGCCGACCAGACGCCGCCGGCGAGCCCGTAGTCGGAGTCGTTCGCGATCCGGATCGCGTCCTCCTCGTCCTCGTAGGGCATGATCGCCAGCACCGGCCCGAAGATCTCCTCGCGAGCGATCGTCATCTCGCTCGTCACGTCCGAGAAGACGGTCGGGCGCACGAAGTAGCCGCGCTCGAGGCCCTCGGGCGCCTCGACTCCGCCGGTCACGAGGCGCGCGCCCTCGGCCTCCCCCCTCTCGATGTAGCCGCGCACGCGCTCGCGCTGCGTCTCGGAGACGAGGGGCCCGAGCATCGTGCCCTCGGTGAACGGGTCACCCGGGCTGAACGACTCCGCGACCACGGCCGCGATCGACTCGACGGCCTCGAGCCTGTCCCGCGGAACGAGCATGCGCGTGAGCGCCGAGCAGGTCTGGCCCGAGTTGAGAAAGCACTTGGCCACGCCGTCGGTCACGGCCTGCTCGAGGTCGGCGTCGTCCAGGATCACGTTCGGCGACTTGCCGCCGAGCTCGAGCGACACCGGCTTGACGTCCCGCGCGGCGAGCTCCGACACGCGGCGGCCCGCACGGGTCGAGCCCGTGAACGAGACCATGTCCGTCTCCGGGTGCGAGACGAGCGCCTCCCCCACCACCGGTCCGGTGCCGGTCACCAGGTTGAAGACGCCCGCCGGCAGACCGACCTCGGCGCAGATCTCGGCGAGCACGAACGCGTTCAGGGGCACGACCTCGCTCGGCTTCAGCACGACGGTGCAGCCGGCGGTCAGCGCCGGCGCGACCTTGTTCGCGATCTGGTGGAGCGGATAGTTCCAGGGGGTGATCGCGGCGACGACGCCGGCGGGCTCGCGGACGATGAGCGAGTTGCCGACCTCCTCCTCCCAGGCGATCTCCTCGGCGAGCTCGGACTGCGAGGCGAAGGTGACCGACGGCAGGCCCGCCTGGATCATGCGCGACAGCGTGAGCGGCATGCCGAGCTCGCTCGAGATCAGGACCGCGAGCTCGTCGCCGCGCTCGGCGAGCTTCGCGCCGATCGCACCGCAGAGCGCGGCGCGCTCGTGGGGCGAGACGCGCGACCAGGAGTCGAAAGCCGCGCGAGCAGCGCGCACGGCGCGGTCGGCGTCGTCGGCCGTTCCCTCCGGGACGCGGCCGATGACCTCCTCGGTCGCCGGGTTCACGACGTCGATCGAGCCCTCCCCGGCGGGGTCGACCCACTCGCCGCCGATGTAGAGCTTGTCGCGGACGAGGGTGTCCGAAGCGATGGCTGCCATGTCGTCTCCTTACGCGGTTGCGGTGGCGCGCGCGGGACTCGCCGCCGCGATCGCCTCGGCGGTGCGGTGCGCGAGCGCCATCACCGTGATCATCGGATTGGTGCCGGAGGCTGTCGGGAAGGCGCTCGTGTCGCCGATCCAGACCCCCTGGGTGTCGTGCAGCTCGCCGTCCGGGTTCGCGACGCTCGTCTCGGGGTCGGTCCCCATGCGGCACGTGCCCATCTGGTGTGCGGCGAAGAGGCGGAAGCCGCCCGCGCCGAGACGGACGCGGCGCAGGCGCTCGACGTACGCGTCCACGTCGTCGCCCACGCGCCACTGCGGCAGGCCCGCGGCGAGCGCGCTCAGCTCGCGCGCGCCCGCCGGCCACGTGCAGGCGCACCTGGGCGTCGATGGCGCGGTGCGTGTTGCGCACGTCGAGAGGATCGTCGAGCGAGTAGAACGGCACGGCCTGGCCCGCCTCGTCGATCGTGACCCTGCCGCCGCCGTGGTCGCGCACGAGGCCGATGAAGGTCGCCCCGGTGCGGAACTGCGACAGGAGTTGCTTGTGCGACTCGCCGCCCGCGAACGGCAGCGCGGCCGCGCCGGTGCCCGGCGCGTACTGGGTCGCCTCGATCAGGAACCCGTAGCCGTCCTCGGCGTCCGCGAACTCGTCGACGAGCCCGGCGTGCGGCGCGCCCCACCAGGCGCGCTGGTCCTCGGCGTAGCTCGCGAGCACGGCGGTGCACGGGTGCAGGCGCAGGTTGTGCCCCACGGCGGGGCCGCCGATGCCGGAGCGCAGCAGGAGCGCGGGCGACTCGAGCGCCCCGCAGGCCACGACCACGCGCGGCGCGCGCACGACCACCCGCGCGGCATGGCCGCCGTCGGGATCGGCGTAGGCCGCCTCGACACCGGCGGCGCGGCCGCCCTCGACGAGCACTCGCTCCGCGGTCGTCCGCACCATCACCTCGGCGCCGCCCGCGATCGCATCGGGCAGGAACGTCTTGGCGGTCGAGAGCTTGGCGCCCGTCTGGTCGCCGAAGCCGATGTACCCGGCCGTCTCGGGCGAGTAGAGCGACTCGTCGATGTTGCGCGTGACGCTCTTGAACGACCAGCCGAGTGCCTCGGCCCCGCGCCGCATCGACTGCTGGGTGCCGTTCAGGTCGGAGCAGCGGTCGTTGACCGCGAGGCGCTCCCAGACGGCGTCGAGGTGGCGGTCGAACTCGGGGCCCGCGAGGCCGGTGAGCCCGTGCTCGCGCTCCCAGCCCTCCCGCACCCACGGCTTCGTCCGCAGGCAGTTCGTCCAGTTGATCGTGGTGCCGCCGCCGTACGTCGCGCCCGCGTAGAGCGACACGTTCATGTCGGCCGTCGGCTGCGGGCCGCCGCGCCAGTACATGTTCTGGTAGGCCCAGAGCTCGTACTGGTTGAAGTCGGACTCGTCGAATAGGCCGCCGGCCTCGAGCACGATCACCTTCAGGCCCGAGCGCGCGAGGCCCGCGGCGATCACGCCGCCGCCCGCCCCGGAACCGACCACGACCGCGTCGGCCTCGAGGGTCAGCTCGTCGCCCGCGGGCACGAGCGGCGCCCATTCGCGCTCGCGCGGCTGCGGCAGGCCGCTCGGCCCCGGGTAGCCGAACGTGGCCCAGAACGGGTTCCGGCCCGTCGCGGGGTCGGGCAGGCCGTACGCGAAGAAGAGCGCGAGCCCGGTCAGCGCCGCCCCGCCGGCCGCGGCCGCCGGGCCGAGCGCGGAGAGATTGCGGAGCAGTTGCTCGCGCGACCTGCGCGAGGCGTGCAGGAAGCCCATCTGGACGAGCCCGTCGCAGAGCTGCCAGAGGCCGTCGCGGTTCTCGGGAGGCATCGCGTCGATCGTCGCCGCGAGCGCCTCGTCGGCGCCCACGTCCGTGCCCGAGCGGGCCCAGAACCCGTCCGGATCGGGCTCGCGCGCGAGGGACGGACAGGCGGTGTCGCAGATCGCGCGCAGCACCGCGCGGCGCAGGTCGTCCATGCCTCCGACGCTAGACCCTGGCCGGGGCCCGGTCAACCGCTCTCGAGCAGCAGCGTGACGGGCCCGTCGTTCACGAGCGACACGCTCATGTGAGCGCCGAAGCTGCCGCCCTGGGCGCCGAGCGCCGCGCGCACCCGCTCGTACAGCGGCTCCGCCTCGGCGGGACGCGCCGCCTCGATGAAGCTCGGCCTGTTTCCCCGGCGGGTGTCTCCGTAGAGCGTGAATTGGCTGACGCAGAGGAGCTCTCCCCCGGCCTGCCGGACGTCGAGGTTCATGCGGCCCTCCGCGTCCTCGAACACGCGCAGCGCGAGCAGCTTGCGCGCGATCCGGTCGGCGTCCTCGGGTCCGTCCCCCGTTCGCACGCCGAGCAGGACGAGCAGGCCCGGCCCGATCCGCGCGACCTCGCGGCCCTCGACGCTCACGGCGGCTTCGCTCACGCGCTGAACCAGAGCCCGCATGCGCCCGTACTCTGCCCGAGATGGCCGCCGTGGACGTGATCGACGCCTACCTGTCGGAGCTGCCGGGCGGCTGCCGCCGGCTCGCGCACGCCGAGTGGGGGCTCAGCGTCGAGGCCGAGGCGCTCGGACCGCAGCCGCTCGACATCGGCGTGCGGCTGGCGGACGGCCTGGTGCGGGTACAGGCGCCGCTGCACGGGCCGGGCGGCGAGCTCGACCCGTGGATGCTCCTCTGGTGGAACAGGCAGACCCGGCTGGTGCGCTTCGCGGCGACCGCCTCGCACGAGCCGTGGATCCACGCGGACCTGCCCGTGGCCGGGCTCGACGACGACGCCCTCGACCGCCTGCTCGGGCTGGTCGTCGAGGCCGCGGCCGCGGCGCGCGCCGCTCAGGCTGCCCGCAGCCGGTCGCGCAGCGCGCGGTAGTCGGCGCGGTCGGGCCGCATTCCCGCCGCGAGCACGGCGTGGCGACTCGCCTCGCGGTGGCGGCCGGTCTGCTCGAGCGAGCGGCTGAGGCAGAAGTGGGCGTAGTCGTTCGCCGGGTAGCTCTCGACGAGAGCAGCGAACTCCTCGGCCGCCTGCTCGAAGCGCGAGGAGCGGAAGTACGCGCGCCCGAGCGCCTCGCGGATCGAGCCCTTGTCGGGCTCGAGCTGGCGGGCGCGCTCGAGGGGGACGGTCGCGGCCATGAAGTCGCCCGAGTCGAGCAGCTCGCTGCCCTTCTTGAACAGCTCGTAGGCGCTCTCGCTCACCCGTCCTCCAGGTTCGCCGGCGCCGCCGCGCGGCTTCGCAGCTCCTGCACCTGGTCGAGGATCGCTGCGGCGATCTCGGACTTCGGGGCGCGCTTGAGCGGGCGCTCGCCGTCGGCGAGGACGATCGTCACCTCGTTCTCGGCGCTGTCGAAGCCGATGTCGGCGCGCGAGATGTCGTTGACCACCACGGCGTCGAGGCCCTTGCGCTCGAGCTTCGCGCGGCCGCGCTCGATGGCGCCCGCGCCGTGCTCGGCGGCGAACCCGATCAGCGTCTGGCCCGGCCGGCGCCGGGCGGCGACCGTGGCGAGGATGTCCGTGGTCGGCTCGAGCTCGATCACGAGCGCGTCGCGTCCGGTCTTCGCGATCTTTCCCGCCTCGGGCGCCGCCGGCCGGAAGTCGGCGGGAGCGGCGGCCATGACGAGCACGTCGGCCGTCTCGAACTCGCGCGTCACCGCCTCCTCGAGCTCGGCGGCGGTCCCGACCTCGAGCACGCTCACGCCATCCGGTCGCGGCAGCGAGACGTTGGCGCAGACGAGCGTCACGTCGGCGCCGCGCGCGGCCGCACCTTCGGCCACCGCCAGGCCCATCCGGCCCGAGGAGCGGTTGCCCACGTAGCGCACGGAGTCGATCGGCTCGCGCGTGCCGCCCGCGGTCACGAGCACCCTGAGGCCGTCGAGCGGGCCGCCCGGGCGCGCCGAGGCGGTCCCGGCGAGGGCCGACTCGATCGCGGCGAGGATCTCCGGCGGCTCGGCCAGGCGCCCCACTCCCCGCTCCCCGCGCGACGCCAGGTCGCCCTCCTCGGGTCCGATCACGTGGGCGCCGCGCTCGCGCAGCGTCGCGAGGTTCGCGCGCGTCGCGGGGTGCTCCCACATGCGGGCGTTCATCGCGGGGGCGAGCACGAGCGGCGCCGGGCTCGCCAGCGCCGCGCTCGTGAGCAGGTTGTCCGCCAGGCCCGCGGCCAGCTTCGCGAGCGTGTTCGCCGAGGCGGGCGCGATCGCCAGGACGTCGCAGCGCTCGACGAGGGCCAGGTGCGAGATCGGCGCGTGCTCGGGCACGGCATCGCCTGGAAAGCTGCCGCGCGCGGGGTCCGGCTCGAACTCGTCGACGAGCACGGGCGCGCCGGTGATCCCCTCGAACGTCGCGCTGCCCACGAACTCGAGGCTGCGCTCTGTCTGGATCACGCGCACGGAGTGGCCGGCCCCCATCGCCAGCCTGACCAGCTCCACGGCCTTGTAGGCGGCGATCCCGCCGGTGACTCCGACAAGGATGCGCGCCATCTCGGGCAGCCCTACCGGTAGCGGTACTTGATCTTGCCGGCGGCGATCTCGTCGAGCGAGATCTTCAGGTAGTTCTTCGCACCCGTCTCGACCATCGGCGGCGGGTACTCGTCGAACGTGCCTTCGCCGAGGTTGTGGTAGTAGGAGTTGATCTGGCGGGCGCGCTTCGCGGACACCAGGACGCAGGCGTAGTGGGAGTCCACCTGGTCGAGCAGCTTGTCGAGTCTGGGCTTGATCACGGCTCACACATGCTAGCGGCAAGGTCCTCGAGTTCCTGCAGAGCGCGCTGCAGGTCGTCGTTGACGACGCGGTGGTCGAACTCCCCCGCGGCCGCGACCTCGTCCCGTGCCGCCGCGAGGCGCCGCTCGACCTGCTCGGGCGTGTCCGATCCGCGCCCGCGCAGGCGCTCCGCGAGCGTGTCGAAGGACGGCGGCTCGATGAAGATCAGCTTCGCCTCGGGCAGGCTGTCGCGCACCTGGCGCGCGCCCTGGACGTCGATCTCGAGCACGATCCCGCGCGCCGGCCGCTCGAGCTCGGAGCGCAGCGTCCCGTACCTGTGGCCCGCGTAGACGGCGTGCTCCACGAACTCGCCGGCCGCCGCTCTGCGCTCGAAGTCCTCGGGGCTCAGGAAGTGGTAGTCGACCCCGTTCACCTCGCGCGCACGCGGCGCGCGCGTGGTTGCCGAGACCGCGAGCTGGAGCCCGGGAACCCGCTCCAGGAGCGCCTTGATCAGGGTTCCCTTGCCGACCCCCGACGGGCCGGTCACGACGAGGATCGGGGTGCCGGCGGCGGCTATCGCCGCAGGTACGAGACGAGCTCGTTGCGCTGGCGCTCCGACAGCCCGCCGATCGTCTTGCTGGGCGAGATGCGGCAGTGCGTGAGGATGCGGTTCACCTTCACGCGGCCGTACTTCGGAACGGCCAGCAGCAGGTCGAAAACCTTCGCCGTGAGCAGGTATTCGGGCGGATCGAGCAGCAGACCGTGGATCTGCGTCCGCCCGCTCTTGAGGTCCCGCTTCAGCCTCGCCCTGCGCGTGCGAATCTCGTTCGCCCGCTGGAGGGCGTCCATCCGCTGGGTGAGCGACCGTTCGGGTGCCAGTCCCGCCGATGCTGCCTTGGCGGGCGTTTGGGGGGCGGACGGCATGGGCGGCGATAGTACACGGTTGCGGCGCCACGGCTAGGCCGAAAGCGCAAAAAAAGCGCGAATTTCGCTCGACCTCGACCTGAGCTTGAGGTGCCTTCGGGTTCCTTGAGCGTTTCCCCTTTGTTTGCAGGGGTTTTTGTGCGACTCCCGCACGAACCATGGCCTTGGGCCCGGAAGATCCTGCACGTTGCGGAGAAAACCCACCGGCGTGTCCCCCGTATGGGTTGCGACAGCTGTCGAGACGGGGCGTGGCCGCCTCGCCGCCGGCCTAGGCGGGCGACGCGGCGGCGCCGAGGCGCCCCCGCTCGCGCAGCTCGGCCGCGATCCGCGCCCCGGCCGCCGGATCGCGGAAGCTCTCGGTGCCGACGGCGACCGCGGCGGCCCCCGCGGCGAGGAAATCGGCGGCGTGCCGGCCGCTCGCGATGCCGCCCATGCCGATCACGGGGATCGAGACGCGCGCGGCCACGGCGGCCACCTGTTCGAGCGCCACGGCGCGCACCGCGGGGCCCGAGACGCCGCCGCTCCGCCCGCCGAGCCAGGGCTCGCCCGTATCCGGATGGAGCGCCATGCCCTTGAGCGTGTTGAGCAGCGAAACGGCATCGGCGCCCGCACCCTCCGCGGCGGCCGCGACCGCCGCGGGCTCGGTCGCGTTCGGGGTCAGCTTCACGATCAGCGGCCGCTCGGTGAGCGGGCGCACGCGCTCGACGGCGCGGGCGGTCTCCTCGGGCACGGCGCCCATCACGAGGCCGGTCTCGACGTTGGGGCACGAGACGTTCAGCTCGATCAGGGCGACCTCGTCGCGCCGGCCGACCGCCTCCACGAGGGTCGCGAGCTCATCGCGGCCGAAGCCCATCACGGACACCACGAGCGGCACCGGCAGCTCCGCGAGCTCGGGCAGGTCCGAGTCGAGGAAGCCGTCGAGTCCCTTGTTCGGCAGGCCGATCGAGTTGATCATCCCGCCGGCGATCTCCCAGAGGCGCGGAGGCGGGTTGCCCTGGCGGGGAGCGAGCGTGATCGTCTTCGAGACGAAGGCGTCGAACGGGAAACGCTCGAGCAGCTCGTCCCCGAACGCCCTGCGCGCCGCGATCGCGTCGAACGTGCCGGAGCCGTTCAGGACGGGCCCGCGCAGCGGCACGCCGCAGAGCTCGATGGCCGACTCGCTCACGGATGGCTCCCGGCCGTCTCGAGGTCCGCGGCGTCGAGCACCGGCCCGTCGACGCACAGGCGGACGTAGCCGTTGCGCGTGGGCACCACGCAGCCGAAGCAGGCGCCGAAGCCGCAGGCCATGCCCGACTCCATCGCGAGCTGCGCCGGCACCTCGCGCTCGGTACAGAGCGCCCGCACCGCCTCGAGCATCGCGGGCGGACCGCAGGCGTAGACCGATGGACCCGTCATCGCGATCGAGCTCGGCGGCGAGCAGCTCCGTGACGAACGCCCGCCGGCCGACCGAGCCGTCGTCGGTCGCGACCTGCGGGTCACCGGCGAAGAGGGCCGCCGCCTGTGCGTGACCGGCGCTGCGGAAGCCGAGCAGCGTGGCGGGCCGGCGCCCCGCCGCCAACAGCTCCTCCTCGAGGCACAGGAGCGGCGCCGCGCCGATCCCGCCGCCCACGAGCAGCGGGCGCGAGCCCTCGGGCGGCGGGCGGAAGCCGATCCCGAGCGGGCCGAGCAGGCCGAGCCCCTCCCCCGCGCGCAGCTCCGCGAGGCGGGTGGTGCCGGGGCCGACCGCCTCGAGCAGGAACGAGAGCAGCAGCCCGTCGCCCGTCGCGTGCGCGCGCGCGTAGGAGAACGCCCGCGGAAGGTACGGCCGCTCGTCCGCGCCGCCGCCCCAGCCGCGTTCGCTCGCGAGCATGTAGAACTGGCCCGGTCGCGGGTCCGGCGGCCCGCTCTCGTCGACGGCCGTGATCAGGTGGTAGGACCCGAGCCGCTCCACACCTGACACGCGCGCGATGCGCCGCTCCGGGGGCGCGAGCGTCCGCGGAGCGGCGCTCTCCATCAACGCGGGGACTCGGACGGCGCCGACGCGGGCCGCGGCGCGCCGGAGTGCAGCTCCTGCAGCGACACCACCGAGTCCTCACCCGAGCGGTGCGCCCGGATCGCGCGCTGCGCGGCGCTCGCGCCCGACATCGTCGTGATGCACGGCACTCCGCGACCGATCGCGCTCCGGCGGATCTCGTAGCCGTCGGCGCGCGCCCCGGAGCCGGTCGGGGTGTTGATCACGAGGTCGACCGCGCCGGCATCGATCCGCTCGACGACGTTCGGCGATCCCTCCGACAGCTTCAGGATGCGATCGACCGGCACGCCCATGCGCCTGATCGCCGTGGCCGTGCCGCCCGTGGCCATCACCCTGAAGCCCATGTCGTGGAAGGCCGCGGCGATCTGCGTGGCCGCCGGCTTGTCGCCGTCCGTGACCGAGATGAAGACCGTGCCGGAGACCGGGAGCTCGGCGCCCGCCGCGGCCTGCGCCTTGCCGAACGCGGCCGGATAGTCGGACGCCACGCCCATCACCTCGCCGGTCGACTTCATCTCGGGCCCGAGCAGCACGTCCGCATTCGGGAAGCGGCCGAACGGCAACACGGCCTCCTTGACCGAGACGTGCCGCGGGTTGCGCGGGATGTCGAGCTCCATGTCGCGCAGGCGCTCACCGAGCATCAGGCGGCAGGCGATCTTCGCGAGCGGCACGCCGGTGGCCTTCGAGACGAACGGCACCGTGCGCGACGCGCGCGGGTTCGCCTCGATCACGTACAGCTCCTCCTCGCCGTAGACCGCGAACTGGATGTTGAGCAGGCCGACCACGCCGAGCCGCAGCGCGATCCGGCGCGTGGCGTCCTCCACCTGGCTGAGCATCTCGGGCCCGAGCGACATCGCGGGGATCACGCAGGCCGAGTCGCCCGAGTGGACGCCGGCCTCCTCGACGTGCTGCATCACGGCGCCGATCACGACGTCCTCGCCGTCGCAGAGCGCGTCGACGTCGACCTCGATCGCGTTCTCGAGGAAGCGGTCGAGGAAGATCGTCGACTGGCTCGCGACGCGCTCGAGGTAGTCCGCGAGCCCCTCGCGCGAGTAACAGATCTCCATGGCGCGGCCGCCGAGAACATAGGACGGGCGCACGAGCAGCGGATAGCCGACCGAGTCGGCGGCGGCGAGCGCCTCGTCCGGCGAGGCGGCCGTGGCGTAGGGCGGCCCCCGCAGGTCGAGCTCGTCGAGCAGGCGACTGAAGCTCGGCCGGTCCTCGGCGAGGTGGATTGAATCGACCGGGGTGCCGAGCAGCGGCACGCCGCGGTCGGCGAGTCCCTGCGCGAGCTTCAGCGGCGTCTGCCCGCCGAACTGCACGATCACCCCCTCGGGCTGCTCGATCTCGATCACCGCGCAGACGTCCTCGAGCGTCAGCGGCTCGAAGTAGAGCCGGTCGGAGGTGTCGTAGTCGGTCGAGACGGTCTCCGGGTTGCAGTTGATCATCACCGCGTCGCGGCCCGAGTCGCGCACGGTCATCGCAGCGTGGACGCAGCAGTAGTCGAACTCGATGCCCTGACCGATCCTGTTCGGCCCGGAGCCGAGGATCACGACCGAGGGGCGCTCGCCGCGCTCCACCTCGTGGGCGGCGCGCCGCTCCCAGCCCGAGTAGAAGTAGGGGGTCTCGGCCTCGAACTCCGCGGCGCAGGTGTCGACCGACTTGAACGAGCGCTCGAGCCCGGCCTCCGGATCATCCCCGCGCGCGAGCGCCGCGAGCTCCGTCATGAACCACGGGTCGATCCCGGTGTGCTCGCACAGCTCCTCCTCCGTGTGACCGCGGCGGACCGCCTCGAAGAGCAGCTCGTAGCGGTCGTGCGAGGGGCGCTCGAGCGCGCCCAGCAGGTCGTCCGGGAAGTCCGGTGAGACGTCGAGCTCGCGCGAGCGCATCGCCTTCACGAACGCCTGCCTGAAGGTGCGCCCGATCGACATCGCCTCGCCGACCGACTGCATCGAGGTGTGCAGCTCGCCGTTCGAGCCGGGGAACTTCTCGAACGCGAAGCGCGGCCACTTGACGACGACGTAGTCGATCGCCGGCTCGAAGCTGGCGGGTGTGCGCCGCGTGATGTCGTTCGGGATCTCCTCGAGCGCGTAGCCCACGGCCAGGCGCGCCGCGATCTTCGCGATCGGGAAGCCCGTGGCCTTGGAGGCGAGCGCCGACGAGCGCGAAACGCGCGGGTTCATCTCGATCACGACGATCTCGTCGGTCGCCGGGTTGACCGCGAACTGGATGTTCGAGCCGCCCGTCTCGACCCCCACGGCGCGGATCACCGCGATCGCCTGGTCGCGCAGCCTCTGGTACTGCGCGTCCGAGAGGGTCTGCTGCGGGGCCACCGTGACGGAGTCGCCCGTGTGGACGCCCATCGGGTCGACGTTCTCGATCGAGCAGACGATCACCACGTTGTCCGCTGGCGTCGCGCATGACCTCGAGCTCGAACTCGCCCCAGCCGATCACGGACTCCTCGACGAGCACCTGCCCGATCGGGCTCGCGGCGAGCCCCTCGGCCACGACCTGCCGGTACTCGGTCTCCGTGCGCGCGATGCCGCCGCCGGCGCCGCCCATCGTGAAGCCGGGCCGGACGATCGCCGGCAGGCCCACGTCGGGCAGCGCGCGCTCGGCCTCGCGCATCGACTTGACGGCGGCGCTGCGCGGCACGCGCAGGCCCGCGCGCTCCATCGTCGCGCGGAACAGCTCGCGGTCCTCGGCGCGGCGGATGGCGTCGTAATCGGCGCCGATCAGCTCGACGCGGTGACGGGTGAGCGTGCCGTCCTCGGACAGCTCGCGCGCCAGATCGAGCGCCGTGCCGCCACCGAGGGTCGGCAGCAGCGCGTCGGGCCGCTCGCGCTCGATCACCTTCGCGACCGACGCCGGCAGGAGCGGCTCGATGTAGGTGGCCGTCGCGAACTCCGGGTCGGTCATGATCGTGGCCGGGTTCGAGTTGACGAGGACGACCTCGTAGCCCTCCTCGAGCAGCACCTTGCAGGCCTGCGCGCCGGAGTAGTCGAACTCGGCGGCCTGGCCGATCACGATCGGGCCGGATCCGAGCACGAGGATCTTCCTGATGTCGTCGCGGCGCGGCATCAGGCGGCCGCTCCCGCCAGCCGCTCCATGAACCTGTCGAAGAGGTGGAGGGCGTCGTGCGGGCCGGGGCCCGCCTCGGGGTGGTACTGGACGGTCGACCCGGGCACGTCACGCAGCACGAGGCCCTCGACCGTGCGGTCGTAGAGGTTGAGCTGCTGCAGCTCGGCAGCCCCGAAGTCGGTCTCCCAGCGCACCGGCTCGTCGGTCTCGATCGTCCGCTCGCCGCCCGGCCCGAGCACCGCGAAGCCGTGGTTCTGCGAGGTGATCTCGATCCGCCCCGTCTCGAGATCCTTCACCGGGTGGTTGGCGCCGCGGTGGCCGAACGGCAGCTTGAAGGTCTCGAGGCCGACCGCCCGGCAGAGCAGCTGGTGCCCCAGGCAGATGCCCCAGACCGGCACCTTGCCCACCACGCCGCGCACCGTCTCGACGACGTAGCCGAGCGCGGCAGGGTCGCCGGGGCCGTTCGCGAGGAAGATCGCGTCCGGGTCGCGCGCGAGCAGCTCGTCCGCGCTCGTCGTGCACGGATGCAGCTCGAGCCGCGCGCCGCGCTCGCGCAGGTTGCGAACGATGGAGCTCTTGATGCCGGTGTCGATCCCGACGATCAGCGGTCCGCCGCCGCCATCGAAGAGCTGCGGCTCGCCGGGCGTCACCTCGCGCGCGAGGTCGCGGCCCGTCATCGGCGGCTCGGCCAGCACCCGCTCGCGCGCTGCCGGCTCGGGCACGGAGGCGTCGAACACGCCGCCGCGCATCGCGCCCTTGTCGCGGATGTGCCGGACGAGGGCGCGCGTGTCGACGCCGGTCAGCGCCGGGATGCCGCAGTCCGCGAGCCAGGTGAGCCAGCCCCCCTCGGCGTGGGGCGCGTCCTCGCCGTCCATGCCCTCGCGCATGATCACCGCGCGCGTGTGGACGCGGTCCGACTCCATGTGCTCGTCGGCCACGCCGTAGTTGCCGATGTGCGGGTAGGTGAAGACGATGATCTGGCCGGCGTAGCTCGGGTCGGAGACCGCCTCCTGGTAGCCCGACATCGAGGTGTTGAAGACGACCTCCCCGAGGCCGACGCCCTCTCCGGGCATCGCCCCCACGGACTCGCCGTCGAAGCGGCTGCCGTCCTCGAGCAGCAGATAGGCGAGCAGCCCGCTCACGCCACCGCCCCGAGCGCGAACGAGCGCTCCCGGTAGGCCACGGCGCCGGCGGCGATCGTCATCCGGACCCGGCCGGTGAGCCGCCGGCCCGCGAAGGCACAGTTCTCGGAGCGGCTCTCGTAGCCCGCCTCCCCCACCTCCCAGTCGGCGTCGAGGTCGACGAGGCACACGTCCGCGGGCGCGCCCTTCGCGATCTCCGGGGTGCGGAGGCCGAAGGGCTCGCCGCCGCAGGTCATGCGCTCGATCACGAGGCCGAGCGGGAGCACGCCCGGCAGCACGAGCCCGGTGTGGACCGCGGCGAACGCCGTCTCGAGCCCCGTGACGCCCATCGGGGCGAGCTCGAACGGCTGCTCCTTCTCCTCGCGCGCGTGAGGCGCGTGGTCCGTCGCGATGCAGTCGATCGTGCCCGCGCGCAGCGCGGCGATCAGCGCCTGGCGGTCCGCCTCGGCCCGCAGCGGCGGGTTCATCTTCATGTGGGTGTCGAGCCCGCGAACGTCCTCGTCGGTGAGCAGAAGGTGATGCGGGGTCGCCTCGCAGGTGACCTCCACCCCCGCTGCCTTGGCCGCCTCGATCGCCTCGACCGTCTCGAGCGCCGACACGTGCTGCACGTGGATGCGCGCGCCCTCGAAGCGGGCGAGCGCGCAGTCACGCGCAACCATCGTCGACTCCGAGACCGAGGGGATGCCGGCCACGCCCAGCAGCGCGGAGACCTCGCCCTCGTGCATCGCGCCGCCGGCGGACAGCGAGGGGTCCTCCTCGTGCAGCGCGATCATGCGCCCGGCGAGGCGCTGGTACTGCAGCGCCTGACGCAGGACGCCGGCCGACCGCACGGGCAGGCCGTCATCCGTGAAGCCCGCGGCACCGGCGTCGGCGAGCTCGGCCATCTCCGTGAGGCGCTCACCCTCCTGACCGACCGTGATCGCCGCCATGAAGCCGGTCGGGATGCGCGCCTCGGCCCGCGCCCGCTCGCGCAGCGAGCGCAACACCGGAGCGTTGTCGACCACCGGATCGGTGTTCGGCTGGGCGAGGATCGCGCAGAAGCCGCCCGCCGCTGCCGCGCGGGTGCCGGAGTCGATGTCCTCCTCGTCCTCGCGGCCGGGCGTGCGCAGGTGCACGTGCGGGTCCACGAACGCCGGGAACGCGTGCAGGCCGTCGGCGTCGACCTCCTCGGCGCCATCGGGCCGCTCGAGCGACGCTCCGATCTCGGCGATCGTGCCGTCGCGGATCAGGAGGTCGGACACCGTGTCGAGCCCGGCGCGCGGATCGAACAGCCGCGCGCCGCGGACGAGCACGGTCGCGGGCGGCCCGGCGACGCGGTCGAGCTCGACGGCGGGGCGGGATCCGGGACGTGCCTCGATCGGGTTCATGCCGGCTGCGGCTCCTCGGCCACGTCCGCCCGCACGGCGCTCGGCGCCCCGCGTCCCGCGAGCAGCTCGTAGAGCACGGCCATCCGGACCACCACCCCCGACTCGACCTGCTCGGTGATGAGCGCCTGCGGCGAGTCGATCACCTCGGCCGACAGCTCGACGCCGCGGTTGACCGGCCCGGGGTGCATCAGGAGCTGGTTCGGGCCGAGCCGCCTGCCGTCGATCTGGTAGGCCGCCGCGTATTCGCGCAGGGAGGGCACGAAGCTCCCGCTCATGCGCTCGCGCTGCATGCGCAGGGCGTAGACGACGTCGGCCGAGCCGAGCTCGTCGAGGGTGTGGCGGACCTCGCATCCGAGCGACTCGATGCCGCGCGGGATCAGCGTGGGCGGCCCGCAGACCGTGACCTCGCAGCCCATGCGCGTGAAGGCGAGCACGTTCGAGCGCGCGACCCGGCTGTGGAGAACGTCGCCGACGATCCAGACGCGGAGGCCCTCGAGCGAGCCCGCGCGCCGGCGCAGGGTGTAGAGGTCGAGCAGCGCCTGCGTGGGGTGCTCGTGCTTGCCGTCGCCCGCGTTGATGACCGAGGCGCGCGTCCAGCGGGCCACGAGCCCCGCCGCCCCCGCGTGCGGCGTGCGGATCACGATCGCCGCGGGGTCGTAGGCGGACAGGGTCTGGACCGTGTCCTTGAGCGACTCGCCCTTCTCGACGGCGGAGCCCGTCGACTTGACGGTCACGAGGTCGGCGGAGAGGCGCTTCGCGGCGAGCTCGAAGCTCGACTGGGTTCGGGTCGAGGCCTCGTAGAAGAGGTTGATCACGGTGCGCCCGCGCAGGGTCGGCACCTTCTTGATCTCGCGACCCGACACCTCGGCGAAGCTCTCCGCCCGGCCCGAGGATCTGCTCGATGTCCTCGCGCGAGAGGTCGTCGACGCTCAGCAGGTGACTACGCATGGGCCACCTCCGCGATCGCGACCTCGTCCACCCCGTCGAGCTCCTCCACCCTCACGTTGACCCTCTCCTCGCGCGCGGTCGGCAGGTTCTTTCCCACGTAGTCCGGGCGAATCGGCAGCTCGCGGTGGCCGCGGTCCGCCAGCACCGCGAGCTGGACGCGGCTCGGGCGGCCGTAGTCGAACAGCGCGTCGATCGCGGCCCGGACCGTGCGCCCCGTGTAGAGGACGTCGTCGACGAGGACGATCGTGGTGTCCTCGACCGCGAAGTCGATGTGCGAGGCGTGCACCACCGGGTGATAGTCGTTGCCCCGGATGCCGACGTCGTCGCGGTAGAAGGAGATGTCGATGTCCCCGAGCGGGACGGGCTCGCCGACGAGCTCCGCGACGAGATCACGCAGCCGCGCGCCGAGGACGGCGCCCCGGCGGTGGATGCCGACGACGGCCACACCCTCGCCGCCCGTCTTCTCGACGATCTCGTGCGCGATCCGCTGCAGTGTGCGGCGCACGTCCTCGCGGTCGAGGACCGTCTTCTCGTCCACCTTCTCCGACTCCTTCCTGGCCTCTCAGGACCGGGTTAAAGGAACGCGCGAGCGAGAGTACCAGCGGCCCGGGACGCTACTCTCGGAGATGGTGACTCCCGAGCGCGCGCAGGCATACGGCAGGCTGATGGACGTCGTCGCAGCCGAGGGGGACGAGGCCCTCGAGCCCGGCGAGCAGACGCTGGTTCGCGAGGCGGCCGACGCCCTCTTCTTCTGCTCGGACATCGAGCTCGACGAAGAGGCGCGCGATGCGCTCTCGCGCGTGGGCGACCTGACCGGCACGCTGGTCGGAGCCGAGCGCTGGGACGCCGCCCGCGCCGAGCGCGTGCTGTCGGACCTCGAGGCGGCCGGCCCGGCCGCGCTCGTCTCACGCTAGGCCGAGGAACTGGCCGGCGATCCACGCCGGCCTGAAGCCGAGGCGCGCATACAGCTCCCGCGGGCGTCCCGCCGAGTCCGGCGACGATCCAGGTCTCGCGCGCGCCCGCCGCGCCGTCGATCGCCGCCCGCGTGAGGGCGGCGCCGATGCCCTGCCCGCGCCGGGCCCGCGTGACGAACACCTGGGACACCTCCACCCTGTCGCCCACGGGGTCGACCTGCGCGTAGCCGACCGGCGCGTCCCGGCGTCGAGGACTGCGAGCACGCGCGAATCCCTGGCCCGGGCGAGGCGCTCGCCCTGGTCGACGAAGCGCGTGGAGTCCCATCCGGGGAAGTCCTCCTCGTACCACTCCGTCCGCAGCGCCCGGACCGCCTCGGGCTCGACCGGCTCGACCCGCGGGCCGGCGCGCGTGGCCGGCGGCCGGCCCTCGAGCCGCATCCAGACGAGCAGCACGCTGAGCCAGCCGGCCGCCTCGAACTCGGGCCGCATGCGCCTGGCCGCTGCCTCGTCCTCGATGTCGACGCGGCGGCCCGACGCGGTCCGCGAGGGCCCCCTCCGCGAAGGCCATCAGGCGCACCGGCCGTCGAGCGACTCGAGTCGCGCGGTCGGCCCTCACCGTGTTGTACCGGAGCAGGTCCGGGTAGCGGCTCGCGCGCAGGATGGCCCCGTGCTCCCAGGGCTCCACGCGGTCGCAGACCGCCGCCTGCCCGTCGTGATGCAGGGAGCGGGCGGCCTCGGCCGCGTTCACCCCTCGACCTCGGCGAGGGGCTCGTGGGGCCGGTCGCCGGCGCGGATCAGCTCGGGCTCGCCCTTCTCGGGGACGGGGATCTCGATGCGGTCGAAGTCGCGCGGCACGACCGTGTTGGCGAAGACGGCGCGCGCCTCGTCGCGGAGCGGCGCGGCCGGGTAGCGCGGCGAGATGTGGGTGAGCGCCAGCATCCCGGCCTCGGCCTCGAGGGCGACCTGCGCCGCCTGGGCGGCGGTCGAGTGGCGCGTCTCGCGGGCGCGCTCCGCGTCCTCCTCCATGAAGGTCGCCTCGTGGACGAGCAGGTCGGCGCCCCAGCCCACGAGCCGGGTCATCTCGCAGGGCGCCGTGTCGCCCGTGAGGACGAGCTTGCGCCCGCGCCGCTCCTCGCCCATGACCTGATCCGGGGCCACCCCGTCCACCGTCTCGCCGCGCTGGAGGCGGCCGAAGTCGGGGCCGGGCGTCACGCCGAGCTCGCGGGCGCGCGCGGGGTCGAACACGCCCGGGCGCGGGTCCTCCACGAGCGCGTAGCCGAGGCCGCGGCCGCCGTGGTCGACCGCGAAGGCGGCGATCCGGTAGCCGTCGCGGTCGAGCTCGTCGTTCGGCTCGAGCTCGAGCAGCTCGAGCGGGAACGGCAGCCGCCCGACCACGGGGGCGAGCTGCTCGAACAGGCGCATGAGGCCGCGCGGCCCGTAGACGGTGAGCTCGCGTTCGCGCTGGCGCAGCGCGAAGGTCTTCAGCATCCCGGGCAGCCCGAGCACGTGGTCGGCGTGGAAGTGGGTGAGGAGGACCTCCTCGAGCTCGATCAGGCCGACGGAGCGCATGAGCTGGCGCTGCGTCCCCTCGCCGCAGTCCACGAGCAGGCGGTCGCCCCCGCGCCGGACGAGCGTGGCGGGCAGGCCGCGCCGCGGGCTCGGCGAGGAGCCGGCGGTGCCGAGGAAGAGGACGTCCAGGTCCATCGCCGCCTATGTTGACTGGCGCGGCAAGGTGATGAGCTCGAAGCGGATCCCGTCCCCGGTCACCGCGCCATTCCCATCGTGTGCTCCGGCGCGCGGCGACGCTCGGTCGGGCTGCCCGGATTGAAGATCTGAAAGCCGTCGGCGGCGCGCTCCTCGAGCGGCAGGTGCGAGTGGCCGAAGACGACGGCGTCCGCGCGCTCCCCGAAGCGGCGGCGCATGCGCTCGAGCCGTCCTCTCCGCGGGCCGGCGTCGTGGCGCAGCGCGATGCGGACGCCGCCCACATCGACCACGCGCTCCTCCGGCAAGAGCTCGCGCAGCTCCGGGGTGTCGACGTTGCCGTGCACCGCGACGAGCGGCGGGCCGATCGCCTCGAGCTCGCGCAGAACCGGGAGCGTCGAGAAATCGCCCGCGTGGAGCAGCAGGTCCGCGCCCGAGATGCGCTCGACGCACTCCGCCGGCAGGCGGCGGCCGCCGCGCGGCAGGTGGGTGTCCGAGACGATCGCGACGGAGATCACGAGCGGCCGGCGGCCGCGGCGCAGGCCCGCGCATAGTCGCCCGGCGTGCGGCCGATCTGGTCGGTGAAGTCGCCGATGAAGTGCGACTGGTCGAAGTAGCCGAGCTCGCCGGCCAGCCGGGCGGCGTCGGGCGCCTCGCCGGCGGCGATCCGCTCCGCCGCCACGTGCATCCGGTAGCGCTTCAGCACCCACTTGGGCGACACGCCGACGTAGTCGCGGAATGCGCGCTGGAGCGTCCGCTCGGATACGGCGTGGCCGCGCGCGAGCGCGGCGACCGTCGTGTCGGGCGCGCCCGTGAGCATGTCGTCGACCACCGCGGCCACGAGCTCGAAGCGCGGGTCGGGCTCGGGCAGCCGTTCGAGCAGGAAGGCCTCGACGGCGTCGATGTGCGCCGCCGGGTCCCCCTGCGCGGCCTCGAGCCGCGTCGCGAGGCGCCGGCCCGGCGCGCCGAACAGCCTGCCGAGCGGGACCACCGCGTCGTTCAGCGCGTGCGCGGGGCCGTCGACGAAGCCCGCGAAGCCGCCCGGCCGGAACTTCGTGCCCACGGCGGTGCCCGAGCCCTGCAGCACGTGGCGCGAGCGCGTCCTCGGGATTCCCCACACGGCGACGAGGCCGGGCTCGGCGGCGAGGTTCACGCACGGGTTCGGCAGGATCTCCTGCTCGAACGGGTCCTCCCCGGGAAGCTCCCAGGAGACGATCCAGTGCCGCTCGACGTGGGCGGCGAGCTCAGGCGCCGGCGTGCGGCGCTCGAGGTCGAAGTGCATCCGCCCCTGTTCGGGCTCGAGGATCGGGGCTGTCGACTCGGTCGCCAGGTCCATCGGTGTCGGATTCTTCCAAGACGCGCGGGACGGCCTTCCATAGCTTTCATCCCATGACTCAGGTAGCGAGAAACGCGAGAATGGTGGCGCGCGAAGGTGCCGCCGAGGGGGTCGCCGAGCTGTTGCTGGCGGCCGCGGACGACCTGGCTGCGGATCCCGGCTGCGAGCTCTACCTCGTCAGCCGCGAGCGCGACAGGCCCGATGTCGTCTGGGTGAGCGAGCTGTGGCGGAGCCAGGAGGACCTCGAGGCCGCGTCCGCGAAGGCCCGCGAGGGCGACGGGCCTCGGGCCGTGCGTGAGGCGGTCGAGCAGTTCGAGGTGATCGAGCTCGACCTGCTCGGCGGCAAGGGCGCGCGCGGCGAGGACGGATCGCGACGACCGCCACGCCACCGCGAACATCGACGACGCCAAGGACATGGCGGCCGAGCACGGGTTGTCCGAGTTCCACGAGGCGCGCTTCCTCGCCGGGGAGCTGGCGAGCGAGCAGACCGGCCTGGCCCACTTCCGCCTGAAGCCCGGCAAGCGCCAGCCGTTCGCCCATCGCCACGGGCGCGCGGAGGAGGTCTACGTGGTGCTCTCGGGCTCGGGACGCGTCAAGCTCGACAGCGAGGTGAGCGTCCTCGCCCGGCTCGACGCGGTCCGCGTCTCACCCGGCGTGACGCGCCAGTTCGAGGCCGGCGAGGAGGGACTCGAGCTGCTCGCGTTCGGCCCGCGCCACACCGGCGACGCCGAGATCGTGAAGGACTTCTGGCCCGCCTCTGACGACTAGACTCGGCGCCCCGGCGCCCGTAGCTCAGTGGATAGAGCGCTCGCCTCCGGAGCGAGAGGTCGCAGGTTCAAATCCTGCCGGGCGCGTAGAGACGCGGGTGTAGTCAGGTGACGCCAGGGATACTCCGGAGGCGTCACCATCCCACCATTCACACCCCGGCACGCTGCAGCATCGGCCCCACGCCCCCGAGTCTTTGTCGAGGGCGTGAGGCTGAGCGAGGATCGAGGAGGGCTGCTCTAGGCGAGCGCCTTCCTCTTCAGAGCGTCGAACTCCTCCTGTGTGATCGTGCCGGCGTCGAGCAGCGCCTTTGCCTTGGCGATCTCGTCGGCCGAACCGCCCGCCGCGTCGCGCACGTACTCGTCGAACTGCTCCTTCTGGGCCTTCGCCTGCTTCATGCTGCGGTCGCGCATCCCGTCGTGCTCGACGATCAGATAGATCAGCACGCCGAGCCACGGCAGGATCACGACGAAGATCACCCAGAGCGCCTTGGCGAAGCCGCCGATGTCGTGGCGGCGGAACACGTCCATCAGGACCGTGATCACGATCCAGATCCAGATCACCCAGAAGAAGAAGATGATCATCGACCAGAGCACGTCCATGAACGGATAGTCGGCAGCAATAAGCATTCAGCCCGTCTCCTTCGGTCGGTAACGAGTCCGACTCGGGATACTCGTGGATCAGCCGGACATGGCCGCCGCCCACGTCTGCGTGGCCGCGATCGGGAGGGCGGCTCGGCTTGCCCTGCTCCCTGGCGCGACACATACTGGGCGGACGATGTCGCAGGACAACGTGGAACTTGCGCGCCGGAACTGGGAGCTCTGGAACCAGGGAGCCGACGACGAGCTCTTTCGCCAAATGGCGCCCGACGTGGAGTGGCACCACAACATCGGGCTCGGAACTCCGGCCGAGGGCATCTATCGGGGGCGCGGCGACGTGCTCGACCTGTCGACGACGATTC
This sequence comes from uncultured Thermoleophilaceae bacterium, assembly GCA_963808775.1. GTDB lineage: Bacteria > Actinomycetota > Thermoleophilia > Solirubrobacterales > Thermoleophilaceae > JACVRW01. The sequence continues at coordinate 12,142 of CAWEGR010000001.1, read as the reverse complement.
GCGACTCCTTCGGAGTGGCGCGGTTCGAGATCGAGGAAGTGCGCGACCTCTCGGCGACCGAGGTCTTGACGCTCGGGACAATGCATCTTGAAGGCAGAGGTAGCGGTGCGGCGGTAACGGCTCCTTTCGGCGCTGTGACGGACGTTCGGGATGGCCTCGTCGTGCGGCAGCGGTTCTGGACGGACCAGAGCAAGGCCCTCGAAGCCGCCGGGCTGCGGGAGTAAGCGATGTCGCAGGAGAACGTCGAGATCGTTCGGCGCGTGTCGGACGCCTACAACCGGCGCGACGTGGGTGCGATGCTCGACGAACTCCACCCCGAGATCGAGTGGCACCCCTGGTTGCAGATTCAATTCGGCGGGGGAGCCACCGTGTATCGGGGGCACGAAGGCGTCCGCAAGGGGATCCGAGAACTCGAAGACGCCTTCTCTGAGATCGAGGCAGAGCAAACAGATATCCGGGACCTTGGAGAGCGAGTCGTCGCCATCGGTCACCTCCGGGGACGCGGCAACGAGAGCGGCGCAATAACCGAATCGGCAATCGCGTGGATCGTGGAGTTCAAGAGCGGCAAGGTGATTCGGGTCCGCGAGTATCTCGACCCTGAGAAAGCCCTCGAAGCCGCGGGGCTCTCGGAGTAGGCCCTCGCGTCATCGTCCGCGCCGGCAGGCCGGCGGCGTCGAGGGCTTCCCCGGGAATGGAGAAGCCCTTCCTGTGGACGCCCAGCCCCGCAGCCGGATGGCTTCGAGGGACACGACACCGAACTGCTCGCCGCGCATCGGGAGAGTCAGCCGCGAACCATCCATGGCGCCTTCCGGCTCGGCCGGCCGCCGGTTCGACCTAGATCGTCGATCGCTCGGTCGCTCGGTCCTGCGCCACCTGTCCCTCCGGTTCGACCACGCTGTCCGCCGGGGTCACCCGGTCGGCCTCGTGGCAGCCGCAGGATGTGCGGATCCGGAGGTCGGCTCCGACGCTCACCGTCCGTGGTTCGGAGTCGTCTCCCCGCATCCTGGCCAGGAGGCGGCGCGTGGCGAGCTCGGCGATCTCCGGGGCGGGCTGGTCGGCGCACGTGAGGATCGGGCTGCGCGGACCGATCTCGAAGTCGTCGAACGATGCGATCGCGAGGTCGTCCGGGACCGATCGGCCGAGCGACTCGGCCGCCGCGATCACGCCGAAGGCGAGGAAGCTGTTGGCCGTCAGGAGCGCCGTCGGGGGGCTCGGCTGCTGCAGGAGCTCGCGACCGATCTCGAATCCGTCCGACTGGCTGAACCTCGACTCGCGATAGAGCGACGGGTCGGCGTCTATCTGCGCCTCGCGGAGCGCTTGGCGATATCCCTCGGCGCGCTCGCGGCTCGTCGAGGCGGCCGACGGGCCACCGATCATCCCGATGCGCTCGTGGCCGTGTTCGATCAGGTGCTGGGTGAGCAGCTGCGCGGGCTCGGTGGTGGCGCCGAGCACGATGTCCAGCTCGAGCCCCTCGATGCGGCGATCGATCGCAACGACCGGGATCCCGGCGCCCTCGAGCTGCTTGACGCTCGCGGCCGCGCCGTCGCCCGTTGCGCCGATGATCGCGCCGTCCAGGCGGAGGGCGGCGACGGTTCGAAGGAAGTCGGCCTCCCGTTCCGGGCGTTCATCGGAATTGCCCAGCAGGACCGTCAGCCCCTGCTCGTTCGCGACCTCCTCGATCTTGTGCACGATCTCGGTGAAATACGGGTTCGTCAGGTCGGGAACGAGCACCGCGATCACGCCCAGCCGTCGTGCGCTCAGCCCCCGCGCCAGCCTGTTCGGTACATAGCCGAGCTCCCTGATCGCCCGCTCCACCCGGGCGCGCTTGTCGGACCGCACCGCCGCCGACGCGTTGATGACCCGTGAGACCGTCATCTGCGAGACGCCCGCCCGCTCCGCGACGTCAGCGATCGTCACCTGCTTCTCAGAGCGCGCCGTCGCCATTTCGTGGATGGTAGCGCTCCCAAAACCAGGCGGTCGCAGCGCGTGCCCTGAGGGGACGAGACCCTGTTATGGCTATCAATCCTGACGCGACGAGCGGAGCCGGGGCTTGAGTCGGGCGCCGAGCCGCGAGCGGTTGTGCGTGGTCGTCCGGCCTACGCGCGGCGCAGAGGCTGCGCTCGAACATCTTCAACGGGATCAAGCGGCTGCCGGTGGCGGTACGGCGAGCGTAGGGACGGTTAGCCGGCGTTCGCCTTCGTGCACTGGCTCTGGATCGATTCCAGCTCGGCCACCGCGGCCTTGGCGCCGGCCTTCGGATTCGGCGCGTTGAAGAAGCGGTCGAGTGCGTTGACCGCTCCCTGAACGCAGGCCGACGCCAGCTGCGCCTCCTCCCGCGCCGCCTTGAGCGAGGCCGCTTCCTTCTGCTCCTGCCCCTGCGCGCTCGAGACCTCCTTGCGCGCGGCGTCGAGCTCGCCCGCCTCCTTGTTCACCGACGCCCGGAGGCTGCGCGCCTGCGCCCTCTCGCGGATGAAGCGGCGCTTGACCCGCTCGAAGGCCGCGCGCTCGCGCTCCCCGAAGCTCTGGAGCCGCTCCTCCGTCGACTGGGCGCTCTGCTCGTCGCTCGCGGCCTGCTGCTGCTGCGTCTCGAGCTGGTCGTTCGCGTCGTCGAGGTCCGATTTCGTCGTGAACGCCCAGATGCCGAGCCCGATCGCGACGAGTGCCAGGACGCCCGAGACGATCATCCAGGTGGTGGCGCGCGAGTCGTGCGGTCGCGCGGGCTGGCCGGAGGGATCGCCGGCGGGCGAGCTCGTCAACGCAGTCCTTTCGTCGGGGCGGTCTGGGCACGCTATACCGGCGCCCGGCGGACTGGCCGTCGGCGCGTCGCTAGCCTCCCCGGCCGCTGCACCTTTCCTGCCGGCGGGTTTCGTCTGCGCGGCACCAGGGAAGGTCCGCTGCGAAGGGGGAACCCGAGAGGGCCGCGTGAAGTCAGGATGACGCCGGGGCTTTGCCTCTGCGTGCCTGAATCGCGCGGCCGTGACTGGACATCCGTATGAGATGTCCGATCCGGTCCTCAAGGTTCCATCCGCAGTACCGAACCCGACTAGGTGATCATGCCGAACTCCGCCCCGCTCGGCCGTCTCAGCGCGCTCCTTGCGCTTGTGCTGGCCATCTGCCTCGCCACCCTTGCGGCGCCCGCCGCCGCTCAGCCCGCCACCACCACTGCCACCGTCCCCGGCGACTTCGTCGGGATGACCACCGAGGACGTCTTCGTCGGCGACAGCGCCTACCGGTCGCAGAACCTGTCGAGCCAGCGCAACATGGGCGTCGGGATCATCCGCCAGACGTTCGACTGGTCCCAGATCGAGCTGTCGCCGGGTCAGTACGAGTTCGGCTTCCACGACAACTACGTCGCCACCCTCGCCCAGAAGGGCATGCGCGTGCTGCCGGTGCTGTTCAGGCCGCCGTCGTTCCGGCTCGGGCGCACGAGCGGCCGCGCCGCCTGCCCGCCGGCGAGCCTCGACTCGTTCGGGGCGTTCGCCCGAGCGCTCGTGGCGCGCTACGGCCCGAACGGCAGCCTCTGGCGCGAGCGCCCGTCGCTGCCGAAGGTGCCGATCCGCTCCTGGCAGATCTGGAACGAGCCGAGCCTCAACATCTACTGGTGCGGCAAGGCGAACGCGCGCGAGTACGTGCAGATGCTGCGCGTCGTCGGGGGCGCGATCAAGCAGGCCGACAAGGACGCCGAGATCGTCACGGCCGGCATCCCGCCGAGCAAGCTGAAGAGCGCGGTGCCGATCGACCGCTACATCAAGCGCATGTACCGCGCCCGCGCGCGCCGCTACTTCGACACGATGGCGATCAACTCATACGCGAAGGACAGCCGCGAGCTCAAGACGCTGATGCGCTCGATCCGGCGCATCATGAACCGCAGGAAGGACCGCCGCGCGCCGATCTGGATCACCGAGCTCGGCTGGGGCGACGCCGGTCACACGCATCGCTTCATCGTCGGCCCGGAGGGGCAGGCGAACAGGATCCGCAGCTCCTTCAAGACGATCAGGCGCATCCGCCGCAAGCTGCGGCTGCGCGGCGTCGTCTACTTCACGTGGCGTGACGCGAAGCCCTATCCCCCGCTCTACCAGAACATGTGGGGGCTTCACACCGGCCTGCTGGACGAGAACCTCCAGCCGAAGCCGGCGTTCTGGGCCTTCCGCGACGCCGCCGCCGCGCTGCGCCCCTGACCCTGTGGGACAATCGCGCGCGTGGCACGGCGCGCTGCCTCGTCTGCGCACTCGCGGTCCTGGTAGCCGCCTCGGCGCACCGGCTGACTCGGCGACGAGGCCGGTCCTGAGGGACGCCTGCCGGCTCGTCACGAACGACGAGGTCAAGACCCTCATGGGCCGGTCGGTCAAGGAGCGCAGGAGCGCGCGACTCGAGGGCTGCGTCTGGCTCACCCGGCGGCCCGTCTTCGGCGCCAACGGGAGAAACGGCGAGGAGGCGTCCGTCACCCTGCTGGGCCACCACCGCACCGTGCGCCAGGCAAAGGGACCGCGGACATCGAGACCAGCGAGATCAAGTGCGGGCTCGGCTGGGACCCCTTCCTGCCCTCGCCGCGAAGTCCCTGGGATGAGGCCTGGCTGAGGGCTGCGGCGACGTCGTCTTCCGCCTCGGGAGGATCGTCGCCAGGGTCCACACCTTCACGAACGACGTGCGGATCGACAGCGCGGCGAACGGGAGGCGCACCACGAAGCTCGCGAAGATCGCCGCGCGGCGCCTCGGGCGCCTCCGCTGCCCGCGCGCCCTCTGCCCCTCTCAGGCCCCGCCGGCGACGGCGGGCAGGATCGTGACCTCTTCGCCGTCCTTGACGGTCGTCTCGAGGCCTTCCATGAAGCGGATGTCCTCGCCGCCCACGTAGACGTTGACGAAGCGCCGCAGGTCGCCGTCCTCCGCGATCCGCTCGCGCAGCCCGTCGTAGCGCTCGTAGAGGCCGTCGAGGACATCGCCGACCGTGGTCGCGCCCTCGACCTCCGTCTCGGAGTCGCCACCTGTGACGCTGCGCAGCTGCGTCGGGATCTTCACCGTTACCGACATCGCGGTCCGGCAGGTTACACGGCGCCGAGTGCGGCCTCGCCGAGCGCGCCCTCGAACGACTCGAGCGTCGGCTCGATCTCGTGGCGCTCGAAGCTGCCGCGCACGGCGTCGAGCGTCTTCAGCCCGTCGCCGGTGATGACGAGCACCACGCGCTCGTCCGCGCCGATGTCGCCGCGCTCCGCGAGCTTCCTGAGCGTGGCGGTGGTCACGCCGCCCGCGGTCTCGGTGAAGATGCCCGTGGTCTGCGCGAGCAGGCGGATGCCGGCGCGGATCTCGTCGTCCGTCACGGAGTCCACCGAGCCGCCCGAGCGCCGCGCGAGGTCGAGCGCATAGGGCCCGTCGGCCGGGTTCCCGATGGCGAGCGACTTCGCGATCGTGTTCGGCCAGCGCACCGGCCGGCAGACGTCCTGCTCCGCCTCGAACGCCTCGGCCACGGGCGAGCAGCCCTCCGCCTGGGCGCCGTTGAACGTGGGCAGCTCGCCCTCGACGAGGCCGACCTCGAGCCACTCCTCGATGCCGCGCGCGATCTTCGTGAACAGCGAGCCCGACGCCACCGGCGCCACGATCCGGTCGGGCAGCTCGAAGCCGAGCTGCTCGCAGATCTCGAAGGCGACCGTCTTCGAGCCCTCCGCGTAGTAGGGCCGCACGTTCACGTTGACGAAGGCCCAGTCGCGCTCGCCCGACAGCTCCGTGCAGAGCCGGTTCACGTCGTCATAGGTGCCCTTCACGGCCACGAGCGTGGTTCCGTAGACGCCGGTGGCGAGCACCTTCTGCTCCTCGAGGTCCGCCGGGATGAAGACGAACGAGCCGAGCCCGGCGGCCGCCGAGTGCGCAGCCACGGCGTTCGCGAGGTTGCCGGTCGAGGGGCACGCGACCACCGAGTAGCCGAGCTCCTGCGCCTTCGCGACGGCGATCGCCACGACGCGGTCCTTGAACGAGTGGGTGGGGTTCGCGGTGTCGTTCTTGACCCACACCTCGCGAAGGCCGAGAGCCTCGGCGAGCCGCGGCGCCTTCTGCAGCGGAGTCAGCCCGACGGGCAGCCCGGGCGCGGGCGGCCCCTCGAACGGCAGGAAGTCCGAGTAGCGCCAGATCGTCTGCGGCCCTGCCTGGATGCGGCGCTTCGTCTCGGCCGGGTCGAGCGGGCTCAGGTCGTAGGCCACCTCGAGCGGCCCGAAGCACGTCTCGCAGACGTAGCGGGCATCGAGCGGGTAGGTCTGTCGACATTCCTTGCACTGGAGCGCCTGAACGGGCATTGCGTTTCCTTTCCCTATGAAAAAACCTCCGCCGCTGCTGTGACGACGGAGGCTCTCGGGAGCGCTCCTGTCACATCTTCCGGACACGCTGGTCCGATGGACTTGGCACCTTTCCTCCGGTGCACGGCGCGCGAGCGCCTGACACCAGTGGCGGTTGCCGGGGTTTCATAGGGCCATATCCCTCCACCCCTCTCGATGCAACGGCTATGTCTGCCGCGGGAGGATAACACTCCACAGGGCTAGAATGGGCTCTGTGACCCCGTCGGCGGACCCGCTGAGACCCTATGCCGAGCCTTCCGAAGCCACGCCTCAGGCGCTCAGCGCGCGCGCGTGCCGACGGCACCTCGCTCGGCTCGGTCGCGACTGAGCCGAACGTCGAGGAGGTCACCCACGGTGGCCTCCGCTGGATCAACATCGAGCGGCCCGGAACGGTCGACCGCGCCTGGCTCGAGGAGCACTTCGACTTCCACCCGCTCGACTACGAGGACGTCCTCTCGCGCAACCAGCGCCCGAAGATCGACGAGTACGACGAGTACCTGTTCATCGTCCTCTACTTCCCCGTGTTCGACAAGACGGTCGGGCGCCTCAACGCCGCCGAGCTCGACATCTTCATCGGGCCCGACTTCCTGATCACCCTTCCGAACACGCCGATCCCGCCGGTCGAGTACCTGTTCGAGCGCTGCCGCTCCTCGCAGGAGACGCGCGACTCCCTGCTCTCGAAGGGCTCGGGCTACCTGCTCTACAAGATCGTCGACGACTCGTTCGACTACTGCTTCCCGATGCTGCGCAAGATCGGCAACCGGCTCGAGCGCCTCGAGGAGGACATCTTCGAGGGCCGCTCCGAGGAGGTCGTGCGCGACCTCTCCGCGTCGAAGCAGGAGATCATCAACTTCCGCAAGATCATCCGCCCGCAGCGCGCCGTGCTGCGCGACCTCGAGCGCACGAAGCAGCGCTACCTCGCGGATGACCTCGAGGTCTACTTCGACGACATCGTCGACGCGTCCGAGCGCATCTGGGACATGCTCGAGAACTTCAAGGAGGTCGTGGAGGCGCTCGAGGTCACGAACGAGTCCGTGCTCTCCCACCGCGTCAACGAGGTGCTTCGGGTGCTGACCGCCTTCAGCGTCGTGATCCTCCCGCTGACGCTGATCGCGAGCATCTGGGGCATGAACGTCCACGTGCCGGGCGAGGGCGCCTCGGCGCCCTTCTGGACGATCGTGGGGGCGATGGTCGCCCTGCTGGTGGGCATGGTCGGCTATTTCAAGCGGCGCGGCTGGCTCTAGCGCCGCTAGGGTCTCGCCACTCCGATGGACGAGACGATCTTCAAGGCCTACGACGTCCGCGGCATCTATCCGGACCAGATGGACGAGGCGCTCGCATACAGGATCGGGCGCGGCTTCGCCGCGCGTGCTGAGCGACCTTCAGGACGTGCCCGTCGGCGAGCTGCGGGTGGCCGTCGGCCGCGACATGCGCCTCTCCGCGCCGTCGATGGCCGCCGAGTACGTGCGCGGCATCTCCGACGAGGGCGCGGATGTCCTCGACGTCGGGATGGTCGGCACCGAGATGCTCTACTGGACCGTCGGCTCGCGCGGGCTCGACGGCGGGCTGATGTGCACGGCGTCGCACAACCCGGCGGCCTACACGGGAGCGAAGCTCGTCAAGCGCGGCGCGATCGCCCTCAGCGGCGACTCCGGCATCGGCGAGCTGCGCGAGATCGTCTCCTCCGGCGAGCCCGGCGCCGCCCGCGGAGCAACCCGGCGAGGTCGCCGATGAGGACGTGGCGGAGGAGTTCCGCGCGGCCGCGCTCCGCTGGATCGATTCCGGCTCGATCCGGCCGCTCCGGGTCGTGCTCGACGGCGGCAACGGCATGGCGGGCCCGATGGTCGGCCCGCTGCTCGACGGCCTGCCGATCGAGCAGGTGACGACCTACTGGGAGCCCGACGGCGAGTTCCCGGACCACGAGCCGAACCCGCTGCTCGAGGAGAACCGCCGCTTCATCGTCGAGAAGGTGCGCGAGACGGGCGCCGAGCTTGGCATCGCCTGGGACGGCGACGGCGACCGCTGCTTCTTCATCGACGACACGGGCGAGTTCGTGGCCGGCGACTTCCTCACCGCGCTGCTCGCGGAGTCCGTCCTGCGCAAGGAGCCCGGCGCCACGATCCTGTACGACGTGCGCGCCTCGCGGGCCGTGCGCGACGTGGTCGAGCGCGCGGGCGGCAGCGCGGAGATCAATCGCGTGGGCCACGCGTTCTTCAAGACGCGCATGCGCGACACCGGTGCGGCCTTCGGCGGCGAGGTGTCCGGGCACTACTACTTCCGGGACTTCTACTGCGCCGACTCGGGCACGCTTCCGGCGCTGCTCGTGCTCGAGCTGCTGTCGGCCGAGGACCGGCGCCTGAGCGAGCTGCTCGAGCCGCTGCGCTCCTCGTACTTCATCTCGGGCGAGATCAACTCGGAGGTCGAGGACCAGGCCGGCAAGATGCGCGAGATCGCGTCGCGCTGGTCAGACGGCGAGCTGACCGAGCTCGACGGGATCTCGATCGACTACGACGACTGGCACTTCAACGTCCGCCCGTCGAACACCGAGCCGCTCCTGCGGCTCAACCTCGAGTCGCTCGTCAGCGAGGAGCACATGCGCCAGAGGCGCGACGAGGTGCTCGAGCTGATCCGCGCCTGAGCCCGTCCAGGATGAAGAACAGAGCGAGTCCGGCGAGCACGCCGGCGAATGCCCCGCCGAGCCCGAACGCGACCACGCCCGGGGCACGCGCGGCGTCGTGCGCACCGCTCCCGCGCACCGGCAGGCCGGTGGCCTCGGGGATGGCGCGGCGATAGGCCTTCGCGTAGCCGGTCGCGAGGGCCATCGCATCCTCCCGCGACGGCGAGCGGACGAGAAACGAGAGGTCGAGCCGCGAGGTCGTCTCGACCTCCGAGTGGTCGCGCAGCCAGGCCGCAGAGAGGCCGCTCACGCCGCTCAGCGCGACGGCGCGGCGGAGGATCCCCTCGCGGCGCGCGATCGCCACGCCGCGCTCGCCGGCGAAGGCGGTCGGCACCTGGATGACGTACGAGCGCGCGCGGTACTCGCTCTCGCGCGTCGTGCCGTAGACGGCGCCGCAGGCGGCGAAAAACAGCGTGCAGGCGAGGATGATCCTCACGCTGCGAAGGTACAGTGGCGGACCTCGTGACGAGCGCCGACCCGTACGCTCCCGCGGCCGCGGCGGGCATCCACCGGCTCGCCATCCCCACACCGTTCGCGGTCGGGCGCGTGAACGTCTACCTGATCGAGGACGAGCCGCTCACGCTCGTCGACGCCGGGCCCAACTCGGGCACCTCGCTGGACGAGCTGCAGCGCGGGATCGAGGGGCTCGGGCACGGGCTCGAGGACATCGGCCTCGTGATCCTCACCCACCAGCACATCGACCATCTCGGCCTGGTATCGCTCGTGGCGTCGCGCTCGAACGCCGACGTCGCGGCGATCGACGCCGCCGTCCCGTACGTCGAGAACTACTCGGCCGAGGCCCAGGCCGACGACGACTTCGCCTGCGACATGATGCTGCGCCACGGCATCCCCGAGGACGTGGCGACCGCCCTGCGCAGTGTCTCGCGCGCCTTTCAGGCCTGGGGTGCCCGCGCGGACGTCACGCGAGTGCTGCACGACGGCGAGAGCATCGAGCTCCGCGACCGCACGCTCGACGTCTATCACCGCCCGGGGCACAGCCCGAGCGACACGATCTTCCACGACCGCGAGCGCCGCCAGCTGCTGGCGGCGGACCACCTGTTGAAGCACATCTCGTCGAACCCGCTGATCACGCGCCCGCGCGACGGCAGCGGCGAGCGCCCGCGCTCGCTCGTGACCTACCTCGAGTCGCTCCGGCTGACGCGCGAGATGGACGTCGGCCTCGTGCTGCCCGGCCACGGCGACCCGATCGTGGATCACCGCAGCCTGATCGACGAGCGTTTCGCGCTGCACGAGCGGCGCGCGGCGAAGATGCTTGGGCTCGTCTCGGAGCGCCCGCGCTCCGCGTATGAGATCGCGCAGGCGCTCTGGGGCAACATCGCGGTGACGCAGGCGTACCTCACGCTGTCCGAGGTGCTCGGTCACATGGACCTGCTGCTGCTCGACGGCCGTGCGCGCGAGGTCGACCGCGACGGGTTCAGCGTGTTCGAGGCCGCCGCGTAATCTTCGCGTAGGTTCGGATGGTCACGGAGACGACCCTTGAGAGAGCCGAGGAGCTGGCGGAGAGCCTGCTCCCCGATCGCACGCCGAAGCGGCGCATGCTCGTCATCGTCAACCCGTATGCCACGACCGTGTCGGACCGGCTTCGCAACCTCGTGGTCTACGCACTGGATCGCGCTACGCGGTCGAGGCGATCGACACGCAGGAGCAGGGCCACGCGACGCAGATCTGTCGCGAGGCCGCCAGCGAGGGCTACGACGTGGTCGTGGCATTCGGCGGCGACGGCACCGTGAACGAGGCGGCCAACGGCCTCGCGGGCTCGGACACGCCGCTGACGGCGCTGCCCGGCGGATCGACGAACGTCTGGGCGCGCACGCTCGGAATCCCGAACGACGTGGTCGACGCCACGGAGCACCTGCTGCGGATGGCCGACGAGTGGCAGCCGCGGCGCGTCGACATCGGCCACGTGAACGAGCGCGCATTCGTCTTCTCGGCGGGCGTGGGCCTCGACGCGAGCGTGGTCGAGCGCGTGGATTCCCACCCGCGCAGGAAGGCGCGCTTCGGCGCCTGGTACTACAGCTTCGCCGGTCATCTCGATCTTCAACCGCAGGTACCTCGTGAACCCGCCCCAGGTCCGCGTGCGCGCCGGCGAGCGCACGCTCGAGGGCGTGACGGTCGTCGTGCAGAACTCGGACCCCTACACGTTCTTCCGGCAGCGCCCGATCCGCGTGGTCGAGCCGGCCGGCCTCGACACGGGCTCACTCGCCGTCGGGGTGCTCAAGCACGCGACGCCGCTCGAGCTGCTCACGCTCGTCCCGCGGCTGCTCACCGGGCGCGCGAAGACGGTCATGCGCCACCGCCAGGTCGAGCCGCTGCCCGACCTCTCGGAGATGCGGATCGAGGCGCTCGACGAGCGCCCCTTCCCCGTCCATGTGGACGGGGACTTCATCGGGAACTTCGCCGAGGTCGAGTTCGGGGTGAAGGCCGGCGGATTGCTGACCGTCGCCTAGGGCGACTCAGCCCGCGATCCGCACCACCTCGCACGAGCGCGAGACGCGGTCGCCCTCGTCCGCCCGCACCGTGTCGCGCCCCGGCCCGCAGAGGGCGAGCTCCCGGGCGTTGCCGTCGTTCAGGAGCAGGCCGGTCGTCGCCGGCGCCGCCGTAGGCGCGGTCGCCGCGGCCGGCGCCGCCCGTCAGCGTGTCGTCGCCGCCTGCGCCGCGCACGACGTCCACGCCGGCGCCGCCGTCGATCGCGGTCGTTGCCGGAGCTGCCGCTCAGAGCGTCGTCGCCGGCGCCGCCGCTCGACGCGGTCGTCGCCGCCGTCGCCGACGCCGCGATCATCGCCCTCGCCCGAGCGCGATCGTGTCGTCCGTCGCCGCCGCCGCGGGCGCGGTCGTTCCCGGCCGCCGCCGGTGAGGTCGTCGACGCCTGCCGATCCGCCGTTCAGCCGGTCGTTGCCGAGGCCGCCGTCGACGCTGTCGTTGCCGACGTCGCCGACGATCAGGTCGTTGCCGTCGCCGCCGTCCGCCTCGTCGTTGCCCTCGCCCATGAATGCGCAGTCGTCGCCCTCGAGCGCGTCGAGACGTCATCGCCCGCATCCAGGCTGATCGCGTCGTTCTGAGTGGTGCCGGTGATCGTCTCGGCGGCGGCCGTGCCGACGATCGCGTTCGTGGTGCCGGGACAGAC